>NZ_CP084484.1:4192500-7751039 GCF_020405165.1 Pseudomonas sp. PS1(2021)
CGCGACGAAGAGCAGGCGCCGCTGCTCGGGCTCGACCAACTCAACCCCCAGGAACTGTTCAGCCGCGCCTGGGAAAGCGCCTATGGCTCCGGCCCGGATGCGCAGGCGCTGGATGACTTCGCCAGCCTGCTGCAAAGCGTCGAACTGGCCACCGAAGAGCCCCCGGGGAAATAAGCCGTTCCATGAAGATTCTCGCCATCCGCCTGAAGAACCTCGCCTCCCTCGCTGGCGAGCAGGAAATCGACTTCACCCGCGAACCGCTGTCCAGCGCCGGCCTGTTCGCCATCACCGGTCCGACCGGCGCCGGCAAGAGCACCGTGCTGGACGCCCTGTGCCTGGCCCTGTTCGGCAGCACGCCGCGGCTGGAAAGCACTTCGGCCAGCAGCAAGGTTCCCGATGGCCGGAACGAGCTGTCCAGCAACGACGAACGCAACCTGCTGCGCCGCGGTTGCGCCAGCGGCTACGCCGAAGTGGATTTCGTCGGCATCGACGGCCACCGCTATCGCGCCCGCTGGGAAACCCGGCGCTCCCGGGACAAGGCGGACGGCGCCTTGCAAAAGAGCCAGCAGAGCCTCCAGGACCTGGAGACCCAGCAAATGCTGGCAGCGAACAAGAAAAGCGAGTTCCGCGAACAGCTGGAGCAGAAGCTCGGCCTCAATTTCGCCCAGTTCACTCGCGCCGTGCTGCTGGCCCAGAGCGAATTCAGCGCCTTCCTCAAGGCCAGCGACAACGACCGCGGCGCATTGCTGGAGAAACTCACCGACACCGGCCTGTACAGCCAATTGAGCAAAGCCGCCTATCAGCGCGCCAGCCAGGCCGACGAGCAGCGCAAGCAACTCGAGCAACGCCTGGAAGGCAGCCTGCCCCTGGCCGAGCAGGCCCGGGCCGGGCTCGAGGCGGCGCTGGAATCCCACGCCCAGGCGCGTCTCCAGGAGCAACAGGCACTGCAACGTCTGGAAGGCCAGCAACAATGGTTCACCGAGGAGCAGCGGCTGCTGCAATCCTGCGAGCACGCACAAGGCCAACTGGCCGAGGCCAGGCAGGCCTGGGACGCCCTGGCGACGGAGCGGGAAACCCTGCAATGGCTGGAGCGCCTGGCTCCGGTTCGCGGACTGATCGAACGCCTGAAGCAACTCGAGCAGGAACTCCGGCACTCCGAGCAGCAGCAGCGGCAGCGCACCGAGCAGCAAGCCGCGGGCGCCGAGCGCTTGCAAGGATTGCGGGCCCGCTTGCAGGAGGCGCGCGAGCGCCAGGCCCAGGCCGACAACCATCTGCGTCAGGCCCAGGCGCCGTTGCGCGAGGCTTTCCAGCTGGAGAGCGAGGCCAGGCGCCTGGAGCGAACGCTGGCCGAGCGACAGGAACTCCATCGGCAATCGAACCAGCGCCACGCCCAGCAAAGCGATGCCGCTCGGCAACTGGATATGGAGCAGCAGCGCCATGTCGCGGAACAGGCGCAACTGCAGGCGGCATTGCGCGACAGCCAGGCTCTCGCCGCGCTCGGCGACGCCTGGGCGACCCACCAGGGCCAGCTCGCCGCCTTCGTGCAACGTCGCCAGCGCGCGCTCGAAAGCCAGGCGCAGCTCCCCGAGCTGGAAAAATCCCTGGCCCACGCCGGGGAACCGCTCGAACGCTTGCAGGCGCAATGGACCGCCCTCCATGGCAGCGAGCCGGACGACCTGGCGGCACGCCTGGACGAATTGCGCCGGCAGACCGATAGCCTGGAACGACAACAAGCGCTCCACAAGGAATGGCAACAGGTCCTCGACCAACGCGCCGGTCTGGCTCGACGCCTGGGCGAACTCGACCAGCGTATGGTCGAGCAGGAGCAGGCATTGCTCGACCTGAAACGACAAGGCAGCCAATGCGCCGAGGAGGTGAAGGCGGCGGAGCAGGCCCTGCAGGTCACCCGCGAGTTGCTCCAGCGCCAACGTCTGGCCCGCAGCGCCAGCGTCGAGCAACTGCGCGCCGGCCTGGTGGACGGCGAGGCCTGCCCGGTCTGCGGCAGCCAGGAGCATCCCTATCACCATTCCGAGCAACTGCTCGCCGCCCTCGGTGAACACGACGACCAGGAGCAGGTCCGCGCCGAGCAGTCCCTCGAGCGGCTGCGACAGACCCTGGTCGGTCTGCGCGAGGGCTATTCCAGCCAGCGGGAAAGACTCAACCAGAGTCGCCAGGAGCAGCAGGAACTGACTGGCCAACTGGCCGCGCTCGATCGGCAACTGGACCAATGGACGCTGCCGGAAGAACTGCGACTCCTGCAGCCGTCCGCGCAGTTGGAGTGGCTGGCACAACGCCTGGACGACCTGGCAGGGCAGCGCCAGCAGTGCCAACGAGACTTCGACCGGCTGATCGCCCGCCAGCGCCAGACCCAGCAATTGCAGCAGGAACTGCGGGCCGCCGAGACGATCCTGCAACAGCGCCAGCAGGCGCTGACGGAACAACGGCAGCGCTACGAACATTTGCAGCAGCAGGTCGAGGAGGACAGCCAGCAATTGCGTCCATTGCTCTCCGACGAGCACTGGCAGCACTGGCAGACAGATCCGCTGCGGACTTTCCAGGCCCTCGGCGAGTCCATCGAGCAACGCCGGCAGCAACAGGCGCGGCTTCAGCAGATCGAACAGCATCTGCAGGAGCTCAAGCAGCGCTGCGATGAAACGAGCTGGCAACTGAAGCAAAGCGACGAGCAACGCAACGAAGCCCGCCAGGCAGAGGAAAGGGCCCAGGCGGAACTCGCCGAGCTGAACGGACGCCTCGGCGCTCACCTGGGCCAACACGCCTGCGCCCAGGATTGGCAACTATCGCTGGAACACGCCGCGCAAGCGGCGCAGAGCGCCGTCGAGACGCTCCAGGCGCCCCTGGATTCGCTGCGCGAGGAACAACTGCGACTCGCCGAAGCCCTGGAACACCTGCAGCAGCAACGGCAGCGCCAACAGGATGAGTTCCAGCGCCTTCAGGCCGACTGGCAGGCCTGGCGCGAACGCCAGGACAACCTCGACGACAGCCGCCTCGACGCCCTGCTCGGCCTTTCCGAGGAACAGGCGACGCAATGGCGGGAGCAATTGCAGCGACTGCAAGAGGAGATCACCCGCCAGCAGACGCTGGAAGCAGAGCGCCAGGCGCAACTGCTCCAGCATCGCCGGCAGCGGCCGGAAACCGACCGCGAGGCGCTGGAAGACAACCTGCGGCAACAGCGCGAACGCCTGGCCGCCAGCGAACAGGCCTACCTGGAGACCTACAGCCAGTTGCAGGCCGACAACCAGCGCCGCGAGCAGAGCCAGGCGCTGCTTGCCGAACTGGAGCGAGCCCGCGCCGAGTTCCGCAGATGGGGCCGCCTGAACGAACTGATCGGTTCGTCCAGCGGCGACAAGTTCCGCCGCATCGCCCAGGGCTACAACCTCGACCTGCTGGTGCAGCACAGCAACGTGCAGTTGCGCCAGTTGGCGCGGCGCTACCGCCTGCAGCGCGGCGGCAGCGAACTGGGCCTGCTGGTGGTGGACACCGAGATGGGCGACGAACTGCGCTCGGTGTATTCGCTCTCCGGCGGCGAGACCTTCCTGATTTCCCTGGCCCTGGCGCTCGGCCTGGCCTCTATGGCATCGAGCAAGCTGCGCATCGAGTCGCTGTTCATCGACGAAGGCTTCGGCAGCCTCGACCCGGAATCCCTGCAACTGGCGATGGATGCCCTGGACAACCTGCAGGCCCAGGGGCGCAAGGTGGCGGTGATTTCCCACGTCCAGGAAATGCACGAACGGATCCCGGTCCAGGTGCGGGTCCAGCGCGAGGGCAACGGCATGAGCAGCCTGAAGGTGGTCGGCTGAGCCGACCGCCCAGGCGGCACGTCAGAACGGCAGCTCGGTCTGTTCACCCGGAGCATGCGGCGGCTGCTCTTCCCTTTCCGGCCGCAGATGCAGCATCAGCCCGCTGAGCCGGCGCACCTTGCGCCGCACTGCTTCCTCGAACACCCCGGGCAGGCTTTCCACCAGGCTGAACCAGTCGCGGGCGCGGGTGATACCGGTGTACACCAGCTCCTTGGTCAGCACCGGGTTCAGCGCGTCCGGCAGGACCAGCGCAGTATGGGCGAACTCCGAACCCTGCGACTTGTGCACGGTCATGGCGAACACGGTGTCCACCTCGACCAGGCGGCTCGGCAGGACGAAGCGCACGCCGCCGCTACCGTCGTTGCGCGGGAAGGCCACGCGCAGCGCGAAGCGCAGGCTGCCGTCGTCGTTGCGCTCGGGCAGGCGCAGGGCGATGCCGATATCGCCGTTCATCAGCCCCAGGCTGTAGTCGTTGCGCGTCACCAGTACCGGCCGCCCCTCGTACCAGCCGTGATCGGCCTCGATCAGGCCAAGGCGCAGCAGTTCCGCCGCTACCCGCTGGTTCAGTCCTTCCACGCCCCATGGGCCGCGGCGCAGCGCGCAGAGCAGGCGGAAGGCGTCGAAAGCCGTCAGTACCGACTGCGCCCAGCGCTCCCAGGCGCCATCCTCCAGCGCCAGTCCGGCGGCCGGGCGGCCCTCGGCCAGGCGTTGCAGGTAGTGCCGGTAGCCGTACGGCGTGCCCGGCGCCTGCGGATGACCGTCGACGAACAGCCGGGCGAAGGCTGCATCGCGCTCCCCGCGCAGGCGCAGGTCGAAGAGGTCGGCGGGCGGACTGTCCAGCAGCGCGCGCGCGTCGCCGGCCTGTTGCCGGTTGACCAACCGCGCCAGGCGCCCGATCCCGCTGCTCGCGCCGAAGCGCCGGGAATGCCGCAGCATGACGGTCTGTTGCGCCAGCGGATGCGCCTGCGCCGAACCTTCGCGCAAGCCCTGCCAGGTTTCGCCGCTGACCCGCTGCAACCAGGCGCGGGTCTCGGCGCTGTACCAGCCCTCCTCGGCATCCCGGCAGAGATCGCCGAGCACCGCGCCGGCCTCTACCGAGGCCAACTGGTCCTTGTCGCCGAGCAGGATCAGGCGCGCCTGCGGCGGTAGCGCATCGAGCAGGCTGGCCATCATTTCCAGGTCGATCATCGAGGCCTCGTCCACCACCAGCACGTCCAGCGCCAAAGGGTTGTCCCGGTGGTGGCGGAAGTGCCGGGTATCCGGACGGCTGCCAAGCAGACGGTGCAGGGTAGTGACCTCGGCGGGGATCGCCTGCAACACGTCTTCCGCCAGCGGCAGGGCCCGGACCTGCTGGCCGATGGATTCGGAGAGACGCGCCGCGGCCTTGCCGGTGGGCGCCGCGAGGCGGATGCGCAGCGGCTGGCCGGCGGCTACCGCCGGTGCCTGGAGCAGACCGAGCAGGCGCACCACGGTGGTGGTCTTGCCGGTACCGGGACCGCCGGTGATCAGGCTGAAATAGCCGCGGGCCGCCAGGGCGCAGGCCAGCTTCTGCCAGTCGGTGACGCGCTGGCCGTCTTCCGTAGGCGCCTGCGCGAACAGCGCGGCCAGGCGCGGCGCCAGGTCTGCGGCCAGGGGCGCCTGCCGACCCAGGCGCTCGCGCAGGGCCAGGGCGATCTCCAACTCGTGCCGCCAATAACGACGCAGGTAGAGACGCTGGGCGCAAAGCACCAGCGGCGAGGTCGCCGTCTCGCTCGGCTCGGGATCGCCTGGGCGCTCGTCGACCACCTCCACCAGCGGTGACGCCGCCAGGGCCTCGCGCCAGGCGTCGAGGCGCACGCCGTGCAGCAGTTGCGACGGCAACAGCACATCGCGGCCTTCGTCGCCTTCCGGCGGCAGCGACAGTGCCGCGTCGGGCGCGCCGAGGGTCGCCTCCAGGTCCAGGCAGACGTGACCGTGGCCCAGTTGGTGGCTGGTCAGCGCCGCCGCCAGCAGCACCCGGGGAACGGCCTGCGGCTGCAACTCGACGAGGAAGGCGACGAACGCCCGGTCCAGCGCCCGTAGCCAGCCGCGCGCCACCCACAGGTCGAGCTGGCGCAGCAGGTCGTGGCGTGCCGCCAGCGGTTGCGCTACCTGGTCGTCGCGGCCATCGCGGACTTCGCCGGCCAGTTGCTTGAGGGTCGGATTCATCGCTCGGCTCCCGGCTGGCCGCTGAACAGCGCGTCCAGGCGTTCGATCAGTTCCCGCGGCGGGCGCTCGAAGTGCAGGCCCTGGGTCGCCGCGCGGGCGCCGCGGAGGAACAGGTACACGGCGCCGCCCATGTGGCGGTCGTAGTCGTAGTCGGGCAGGCGCGCCTTCAACTGCCGGTGCAGGGCCAGCAGGTACAACACGTACTGCAGGTCATAACGGTTCTCCAGCACCGCGGCGGTCATCGCTTCCGGGCTGTAGGCGCCATCGTCGGCGCCCAGCCAGTTGGACTTGTAGTCGGCCACGTAGAAACGCCCCTGGTGCTCGAAGACCAGGTCGACGAAGCCCTTGAACATGCCGTTCAGCAGGGTCGGCGCCAGCGCCGGACGCGCCGCGCCGCCGAGGGTATGGCGCCGGACCAGGGCGTCGATCGCCTCGGCCTGGACCTGGTGGGTGGCGAACCAGAACTCCATTTCCACCTGGTAGGCGACCAGCCCGGCCAGGCTGGTTTCGCCACCGGGCCAGCGCAGCGGTTCGGCGAGATACTGCTCCAGCCACAGGTCGAGCGGTTCGGCCCAGTCCTTCCAGCCCCGCAGGTCGCAGCGTCGCGCGACCAGTTCGCGGCGCCGCTGGGCATCGGCGCGCGCCACCTCGAAGCCTTCGCGGCCGGCCCATTCGAGCAGCCCGTGGAGGAAGGTGCCGGGAGCCGGTCCGCGCGGGAAGCGATGCAGGTCGTCGCGCATCTCGCTGGCGTGCGCGACCGGCGGCTGTTCGGCGGAACGGCCTTCTTCGTGGAAGGTGGCTTCCTCGGCGCTGATCGGCTCCTGCGATTCGTCGCTCTCCAACGCCTCGTCATCGTCCAGCCCGGCGGAGGCCTGCAATTGCAGGCCGGAATAGCTGGCGACCCACCACTTCTCGCGGCTGCTGCGGCGGGTTTCGCGGGCCTGCCCAAGGCCCTGGCCGCGCCCTGCGACATAGCGTTCGGCGTCCGCCTCGGGGGCCGGCTCGACGACAATCTCCCGGCTCTCGCCGCGCAACGCGGCGAGGCATTGTCCGAGGCCATCGCTGCCGATGGTCGCGCCGCCGGCAAGCAGGTAGCCCAGGGCCCCCTTGTGCAACTCCGGCGACTTGCTGTTGCTCGCCACCAGCGGCGCGATGCCCAGCCACACCGAATGGCGGGCGCGGGTCAGGGCCACGTAGAGCAGGCGCATGTCTTCGCCGAGGCGCTCGTCGTTGGCCTGCTCGTAGGCCCGCGCAGCCTGCTCCTTGCGCCGCGCCAGCTCGATGACCCGCCCTGCAGCGCCATCCTCGTGGAAACTCGCCGGCGCGCCGCTGTTGCCGTCCAGCTCCCTCCAGCTGCAGATGAAGGGCAGCAGCACCAAGGGGTATTCCAGCCCCTTGGACTTGTGGATGGTCACCACCTTGATCAGGTCGGCGTCGCTTTCCAGGCGGAGGATCTCTTCGCTCCCCGGACTCTGCACCTGCTCGGCCAGATGGCGGATCAGCGCGTGCTCACCGTCCAGTTCCACCGCCGCGCGCTGCAGCCACTCGGCCAGGTGCAGCAGGTTGGTCAGGCTGCGCTCGCCATCGGCATGCCGCAGCAGGCGCGCCGGCAGTTCGAAGTCGGCGAGCAGGCGCCGCAGCATCGGCAATACGCCCTGGGCCTGCCAGGACCGGCGATAGTCGCGGAAGCGCAGGACCATCCGTTCCCAGAACAGTTCGTCCTGGTTCAATCGTTCCAGGGTCGCCCAGTCCAGGTGCAGGCTGCGGGTAGCCAGGGCGACCCGCAGCAGCGTATCGGCACCGGGATCGGCGCAGGCGCGCAGCCAGTGCAGCAGGTCGATGGCCTCCTGGCTGTCGAACACCGAGTCGCGGTCGGACAGGTAGACGCTGGCCAGACGCCGCGCCGCCAACGCGCTACGGATCGCCTCGGCCTCGGCGCGACCGCGGACGAGGATGGCGATATCCGCCGGGCGCAACGCCCGCCAGCCGCCCTGCTCGTCGGCGAAGCCGGCGCGGCCCAGGTCGGCCAGGCTCAGCCAGCGGCGGATGGCGCTGGCGCTGCGCTCGGCCATTTCCTGGCGATACGCCGCGGAGCCGAGCACGCCGGCTTCGACATCAAGGTTCCAGAACGTCATCGCTGGCGCCTCGGCACCGTCGATCAACAAACGTTCGGCGCGCCCCTGGGCGTCCACCGCATGGAACGGCACCGGGTTTTCCAGCCCCTCGCGGGCGAAACGGAAGGCGCCGCGCGGGTGCTCTTCGGCGAAGGCGAAGCAGCGGTTGGCGGCCGCCACCATGGCGGCGGTCGAGCGGAAGTTCTTGCCAAGGGTGTAATGCCGCCCGCGAGTGGCCTCGCGGGCGCGCAGGTAGGTATGGATGTCGGCACCGCGGAAGGCGTAGATCGCCTGCTTGGGGTCGCCGATCATGAACAGGCCGGTTTCCCGAGCCTGGGGCTCGTCGGGATCGGCGGCGATCCGGTAGATACGCTCGAAGATCCGGTACTGCATCGGGTCGGTATCCTGGAACTCGTCGATCAGCGCCACCGGGAACTGCTCGCGGATCAATTGCGCCAGGCGCTCGCCACCAGGCCCCTGCAAGGCGCGGTCGAGGCGGCTGAGCAGGTCGTCGAAGCCGATCTCGGCACGCCGCTGCTTCTCGATCTCCAGTTCGTGCCCGACTTCGCCCAACGCGTGCAACAACAGGTGGGGAGCGAGATCGGGACGCTCTTCCTGATGCGCGGCCCAGGCGTCGATGGCCCTTAGCGCGGCATGCTCGGGCGCCACGCGCTTGGCGGTGAGCTTGATCCGGGTCTGGCCGAACTTGCCGAGGTTGGCCGGCTGCTCGCCGCCCTCGCTCCAGTCCGCCAACGCTTGCAGCCAGGCGTCGAAGGTCTCGTCGCTGTCCTTGCCGCGATAGCTGTTGCCGTTCAGGTAGGGACGCAGGTCGCGCAGCAGCGCTTCCAGTTCGACGCGCGCTGCGCGCCAGGCGGCGCGGGCCTGCGCGTCCAGTTGGTCGAGCTGGCGATACCAGTCGCCGCCCTGCTCCAGCAAGGCTGCCAGCGACTCGGGCGCACTCAGCGCCTGGTCGGCGTAGCGGAAGTCGGCGTCCTGCCGCGCCAGCAGCGGCTGCAAGGCCTTGCCCAGCGTCTCCGGCCCGCTGTAGCAACTGGCCACGGCTTGCGCCGCCGGAGCCGTCAGGCCGTAGAAGTTACGCCGCCAGTAGTCCCGTACCACTTCGGCGAGCAATTCGCTCTGGTCGGTTTCCAGGTTCTGGGTGAACAGGCTGCCGCTGTCGAAGGCGTGCTCGCGCAGCATCCGGTAGCACCAACTGTGGATGGTCGATACCGCGGCCTCGTCCATCCACTCCGCGGCCAGGCGCAGCAGGCGCGCGCAGCCCGGCCAGCGCTCGGCGGGATACTGCTGGCGCAACGCGACCAGCAGGCCGTCGTGGCGCTCCTGCGGCTCGGCGAAACAACGCGCCGCTTCGCCCAGGCGGCTGCGGATACGCTCGCGGAGTTCCTGGGTCGCCGCATCGGTGAAGGTCACCACGAGGATTTCCGGCGGGCTCAGCGGCCGGCCGAAAGCGCTCTCGCCGCCATGGTCGAGGACCAGGCGTACGTATAGCAGGGCGATGGTGAACGTCTTGCCGGTACCGGCGCTGGCCTCGATCAGGCGGCTGCCGTGCAACGGGAAGTCCAGCGGATCGAGGGCCACGGGCATCTGCTGCTGGCTCATGCCTGCTCCTCCGCGCCACGTCCCAGGGCAGCCAGCAGCGGCGCGTAGAGCTGCTCGGCCCAGTGCGCGAACTCACCGCTGGCGAGCAGCCGGTCGAAGTCCGGATAGACCCGAGCCAGCGCCGGCGAGGCGTCCACCTCGCCCCCCATGCCGAACCCTCCCTCGTAGCGCTTGCGCGCCTCGCGCATGGCTTTCTCGGGCTCTGCGGCGCCACCACTGGCGAGCCAGGCGAAAGCGGTCCGGCAGGCCACCGGCAACGGCTGGCGCATGCCCTGGCGCCAGGCGTCGATCAACTGGTCGAGGTACTCGCCAGCGCGCTCGCTCGGTAGCGGCGGAATCTCCAGGGTGCCGGTCTGGCTCACCAGCACGCTGCTCACCGGCTGGCCGAGACGTTGCAGGGCGAGGTGCTGCAACCAGTGGCGCACCAGGCTGTGCCACTTGAAGCCACGCCCTTCATGGAGCTTGCCGCTGAGCAACTGCAGGCGCGCCAGGCGCCCGGAAGCGTCGCGACGCAAGCCGCCGAGCCAGTCCTCCAGCTCCAGCCCGGACGGATGGCGATGGCGCAACTCCTGCTGCTGCTCGACCGCCTCCGGCCAGCGCTCGATTTCCTGGCGGTAGCGCCAGAGCAGGTCGGGCAGCGGTTGCAGCAAATGGCGCGCGGAGAACTCGCCGAACGCCCCCAGCGGCAGGCGACCCTGTCGCCGCAGTCGCTCGACCTGGGCCTGCAACTGCGCCGGCAGGCCCTCGGCATCCCAGTCCCGCTCGACCCAGCGCTTCATGCGTTCGGTCAGCTCGAATTGCAGCTTCCAGTTGTCCAGCGCGTCCAGTTCGAAAGGCTCTTCGTCGTTGCCGGTCAATTGCTCGTCGTCGAAACGCACCTTGAGCCGCTGCTGGAAGAACGCATTCACCGGGTTGGCGAGGAACTCCGCCAGCGCTCGCAGCCCCAGTGCGCCCTCCAGCTCCAGCGGCGGCAGGGGCGCTTCGGCGTCGGTAACGGCGATGTCGTCCTCGCTATGGACCTCGCGCCACTCGCGGGCGTAGGTGAACAGGCCATCGACGCCCTGCTCCGGCGCATCGTGAAAATACCGACGGCTGAACGGCTGCAGCGGATGCTCCTGGGTCAGGGCACGCAGCAGCGCCTCGCCGTCGCCGTCCGGGTCCAGGCGCCAGCCGGCCGCCAGGTGATCGCGCAACTGGCCGATCAGCACCGAGGGCGGCCGCTCGCCATTGTCGCGGATACTCCGCCCCACCCAGCTCACGTAGAGCTGCTCGCGCGCCGAGAGCAGCGCCTCGAGCAGCAGGTAGCGGTCGTCCTCGCGCCGCGAGCGGTCGCCGGGGCGGTAGTCGTTGCGCATCAGGTCGAAATCCAGCGGCGACTGCTGGCGGGGGTAGTCGCCATCGTTCATGCCAAGCAGGCAGACCAGCCGGAACGGGATCGCGCGCATCGGCATCAACGTGCAGAAACTCACCGCGCCAGCCAGGAAGCGCTGGTTCAGGCCGCCCTGGTCCAGGCCGCCGAGCCAGGCCTCGCGTATCACGCTGATCGGCAGCGGCTCGGCGAAGGCCGCACAGGCGCAGTGCTCCTGCCAGCGCTCGAGCAGTTGCAGGAGCTGGGTGAGGAGCAGCTCGTCGCGCTCGTCGTGGGCCTCGAAGAACACCGTGAGCAGGGCCTGCAGGCGCTCGCCCCACTGCGCCGGGGTGGCCGGTTCGGCCAGCTCGGCGTAGGCCACCTCGAGGCGCTCCAGCAGCACAGCCAGCGGGCCTGCCAGGGCGGCGTCCAGGCCACCGACCTCATCGTAGGGCTGGATGCCTTGCAGGGCCGCGCCTTCGCCGACCGCGTAGCCGAGCAGCATGCGCCGCAGACCGAAGCGCCAACTGTTGCCCTCCAGTCCCGCTGGCAGGCCGAGACGCTCGCGCTGCGCGGCATCCAGCCCCCAGCGCACGCCGGCGCCTTCGATCCAGCGGTGCAGGGTCGCCAGGTCGGCCTCGTCGACGCCGAAACGCCGGCGCAATGCCGGGACGTCCAGCAGGTCGAGGATCTCGCTCACGGCGAAACGGCTGTCGGGCAGTTTCAGCAGGTGCTCCAGGGCGATCAGCAGCGGCTCGCGACCGCGCTGTCCCTGGTCGGCCAGGGTATAGGGAATGAAGCGCTGGTCGTCGCGCGGCACCTGGCCGAACACCGCCTCGATGTGCGGCGCGTAGGCGTTGATGTCGGGGACCATGACGATCACGTCGCGCGGCTTCAGGCTCGGATCGGCGTTGAAGCGGGCGAGCAACTGGTCGTGGAGGATCTCCACTTCGCGCTGCGCGCTGTGGGCCACATGGAAGCGGATCGAGGCGTCGCTCCGCGGCGCCACCGGCGGCCAGTGCTCGCGGGTTTCCGCCAACGGGCGCAGTTCGAGGATATCGTCCTGCAACTGGCCGAGCAGCCCGTGCGGGGCCTCCTCGCTGAACAGGTCGATGCGCCCGCCGTTGACCTCGCCGAACAGGTTCCGATAGCTGTCCGGGTCGTCGTAGCTGTCGAGCAGGTTGATGTAGTCGCGGCCCTGCTTGCCCCAGGCCGCCAGCAACGGCTGGGCATGCTGGTGCTGGCGGTCCTCGTCGAGGTCGGCGGGGACGCCGGCGCGGCGCTGCTGGCGGCGGTACTCGTGGCGCAACAGGTCCTTGTCGGCGACGATGTCGGCCCAGTGGTGGCGACAGGGGTTGTGCACGCAGAGCAGCACCTGGCTGAACCTGGCCAGGGCGGCCAGCGCCTCGAGGGTCTGCGCCGGCATCGAGGAAATCCCGAACACCACCACTCGTCGCGGCAACGCGCGCGGCGCCGCGCTGGCGGAGCGCAGCGCCTCGATGAAGCGCCGGTGCACGCCGGAGCGGCTGCGGGCCAGGCTATCGGCACCGACGTCGGCGAGCAGCGCGCGCCACAATTCGGCCTGCCAGCGCTCGTCGGCACCGAGCGGGCGCGCCTGCCCGTTCGCCGTGCGCAACTGGTCGCGGCCCTGGCTCCAGTCGTCGAGCCAGTCGCCGCGATAGACCTGGTACTGGTCGAACAGGTCGGCCAGGCGCTCGGCCAGTTGATGACGCTTGCGCAGGTCGGCATCGTCGGCGAGGAAACGTTGCAGGGTGCGGAACTCGGGACGCTCCAGCAATCCGGGAAGCAGACGCATCAGGCGCCAGGTCAGCGGCGCCTTGTCCAGTTCGGAAACCTCGGGAATGCTTTCGCGGCCCAGCACCGCGCGATAGGCCTGCCAGAGGAACTGCGCCGGCAACTGCACCTCCAGCGCCGCGGCGATGCCGCCACCGCCGCCGCCGTCCTCGCGGGGATCTTCGGCCAATGCCAGCTTCAACCATTGGGCGATGCCGTTGCTGTGCACCAGGACCCGCTCGCTTTCCAGCGGCGCCAGCGGATAGCGGCGCATCCAGGAAACGGCGAGGTCGCGCAGGTCGTCCAGGCGATTGCCGTGGACGATCATGAATCCGGGCGTGAGAGCGGTGGTTCCCAAGGGTTCTGGCATCGGTACGGCTATTCCTGGCGCAAGGCTCTGGCGAAAGAGGTCAGGATCGGGCGGCGACGAAGCGTCGTTCCAGTTCGAGGCTGTCGGCCATGCGGAAATCGCTCCAGCGCTCGCTCAGGCCGAGATGGCTGTCCGCCTGGCAATCCGGGGCACTGGCGCAACGGCGGGTGAAGGTGTTGACCACCTCGACCATCTCCTCGCGCTCGGCGCCGACCAGCAGCGCCGCGTGCGCCAGCACCACCGGCCGGCCGGCGCCGTTGCGCCGCCAGCGTTGCGCGGTCCCGGCGAGCTTGCGCCCATCCAGGGTGACATTGTAGCGGCCGTCGCAGAAGGAACCGGCCACGGCGCCCACGCCGGCGTCCAGGCCGCGCTCGCGGAGCCAGTCGCAGATCGGCTGGCACAGCCGCAGGTAGGCGGTTTCGATACGGGTCTGCTCGTTGTCGCCGGGCCCCAGCGCATAGGACAGGGCGATGTTCAGCACGCCCGGCGATTGCGGCACCGGCTCGCCGCCGGTATCGCGCAGCAGCACCGGCCAGCCGCGTTCGGCGACCGCTGCGCTGGCCGGCGCGAATCCTTCCAGGCGCTCCATCCGGCGCGGCATGACCAGCGCCCGATCGCAGGGCTGCCAGAGCAACAGGCCATGCTCGCGGGCACCGCCACACACCTCGTCGAGCAGGGCGCGCTCGGCGTCCAGCCCATCCTGCACGGAAAACACTTCGACCACGATTCTTCCTCTTCCAGGCTGGCACGGCTCGGCTCCCACGCGGGGAGCGCTGCCTATGATAGCCAGTGGCGGCGCCTCCGTGCGCCGTAATCGCGAGGAAGTTGCCGGGAAATCAGCAGGTTGCCGAGCGCAGACGGGCCGGGCGGCGCTGCCAGAACTCGGCCAGCAGGACCCCGGCCAGGGTCAGCGCGCCGCCGACCAGGTGATGGACGGTCAGGCGCTCGCCGAGCACCAGGGTGGCGATGCAGGCGGTGATGATCGGCAGCAGGTTGAAGAACAGCGCCATCCGGCTCGGCCCGAGACGGGCGACACCGTGCATCCAGGCCAGCGCGGCGACGATCGAGGCGAACAGCGCGGCGTACAGCACCAGCGGCAGGTTGGCGGCGTTCAGGCCGGTGCGCGGCGACAGCAGGTACAGCGGCAGCAGGGCGAGGATCGCCACCAGCACCTGCAGGTAGAGCAGTTGCATGGCCGGCAGCTTCAGGCTCCATTTCTTCAGCAGCACGCTGTACACCGCATAGGCCAGGGTGGCGACGATCATCATCGCGTCGCCGAGATTCACTCCATGCTCCAGCAAAGCGCCGAGATGGCCCTGGGAGATCACCAGCACCACGCCGGCCAGCGACACCAGCGCGCCGAGCAGCGCCCCGGCGTTCAGCCGGTGGGCCAGGATGCTGCTGGCCAGGCCCAGCGACATCAGGGGCATCAGCGACAGGATGATGCCCATGTTGGTGGCGCTGGTCAGCGCCGCCGCGTAGTAGGCCAGGCTCTGGTAGACGGCCATGCCGAGCAGGCCGAGGACCACGAACTTGCCGAGGTTGGCGAGGATGTAGCGGCGGTTGCGCAGCACCGGGCCGAGCATGAAGGGCGTCAGCGCCAGGCCGACCAGCAGCCAGCGGAAGAAACCGATCTCGGCGGGCTGGATGACCCCCACGGCGAGCTTGTTGACGACGGTGTTGCCGGCCCAGATGAACACGGCCAGCAGGGGAAACAGGTATTGCATGGGAGGTTCCGCACTATGAAAAAGGAATACAGGGGCATTCTGAGCCAGTCCGAATACAGACGTATAATGAATTCCAGACAAACCACCCGTAGGTTCGGACATGTCGACCACCACCTTGCTGCGCCTTCCCGATCTCCAGGGGCAGTCTTTCGACGTCTATTTCCGCTATGACGAGTTCGGCGCCGACACCCATTCGCCGCCGCACACCCACGCCTGGGGCCAGCTCAACTATGCAGCCCATGGCGTGATGCAGCTGGAGATCGACGGCCAGCGCTTCCTCTCACCTCCGCAATACGCGGTATGGATACCACCGGAGCGGGTGCACAGCTGCTACAACAGCCAGGCCATCGTCTACCGCTCGCTGTACCTCTCCGCCGAACTGTCACGACGCCTGCCGGCGACACCTTGCACCCTGGCGATCAGCGCGATCCTCAAGGCGATCCTCTCGGACTTCGCCGAGCGCGGGGTCAACCTGCCGACCTCGGCGCAGGACCTACGCTTGGCCCGGGTCGTCATGGACCAGCTGGAATGCGCCCAGCCCCACGACGACTACCTGCCCTACGGCCGTACCCCGGCGCTGCGCGAGGTGCTCGACGCACTGCAGGCCGAGCCGGGCGACAACCGCTCGCTGGCGCAATGGGCGCAGCAGGTGCACAGCACCGAGCGAACCCTGGCCCGGCACTGCCAGCGCGAACTGGGCATGACCTTTGGCGAATGGCGCCAACGCCTGCGCTTCCTCGCGGCCATCGAGGCGCTGGAAGCCGGCAGGGGGATCCAGCAGATCGCCTTCGACCTCGGCTACAGCAGCCCCTCGGCGTTCATCTCGATGTTCCGCCGGCTGGCCGGCACCACACCGGAACAATACCGCCTGGCCAGCCGCGCCCAGGACATGCCGATGCTGTAACCCGCCGTGCATGCGTTGCGGCTATGCTCGCAGCAGCCACCATCCGGAGTTCGCATGCCAACCGCCAGCCGCCATCCCGACACCGCCCTCGCGGTGTTCCTCGCCTTCCTCAAGCTGGGCTGCAGCGCCTTCGGCGGGCCCATCGCCCACCTCGGCTATTTCCGCGACGAGTTCGTCCGCCGCCGCGGCTGGCTGAGCGAAAGCAGCTACGCCGACCTGGTCGCCCTCTGCCAGTTCCTTCCCGGCCCCGCCAGCAGCCAGGTCGGCATGGCCCTCGGCCTGGCCCGCGCCGGCTATCCCGGCGCCCTCGCCGCCTGGCTCGGTTTCACCCTGCCCTCGGCGTTGCTACTGGTGCTCTTCGCTCTCGGCCTGGGACGCTGGGGCGCGCTGTTGCCCGAGGGCGTGCTGCATGGCCTGAAGATCGCCGCGGTGGCGGTGGTGGCCCAGGCGGTCTGGGGCATGGGACGCAGCCTGTGCCCGGATCGCCCGCGCCTGACGCTGATGGCGCTGTCCTGCGCGAGCGTGCTGGCCTGGCCCACTGCCTGGACCCAAGTCGCGGTGATCGCCGGTGCCGGCCTGGCCGGCCTCGCCCTGTTGAAAACGGAAGCAGTGGAAGGCCACGAGCGGCTGCCGATCGACATTGGCTACCGCGGCGCGCTGCTGTTCCTCACCCTGTTCGCCGTGCTGCTGGTCTGCCTGCCGCTGGCCGCGCGCCTCTGGCCGGAACACTGGCTGCGCCTGCTCGACGCGTTCTACCGGGCTGGCTCGCTGGTATTCGGCGGTGGCCATGTGGTGCTGCCGCTGCTGCAGGCGGAAGTGGTACCCAAGGGCTGGGTCGACGGCGATACCTTCCTCGCCGGCTACGCGGCCGCCCAGGCGGTACCGGGCCCGCTCTTCACCTTCGCCGCGTTCCTCGGCGCAGCCTCGGGCCCGGCGCCGAACGGCTGGAGCGGCGCGCTGCTGTGCCTGCTGGCGATCTTCCTGCCGTCGTTCCTGCTGATCGCCGGTGCCTTGCCATTCTGGGAACGCCTGCGCCACGAACGCCGGGTACGGGCAACGCTGGCCGGGGTCAACGCGGCGGTGGTCGGCCTGCTGCTGGCGGCGCTGTACCAGCCGCTCTGGACCGAAGGCATCCTGCGCCCGGCCGACTTCGCCCTGCTGCTCTTCGCCCTGCTGGCCCTGCTCGCCTGGAAGACGCCGCCCTGGCAAGTGGTGCTCGCCTGCGCCGTGGCCGGCGGCCTGATCGCCACAGCCGGCTAGCCGTTCAAGGCCAGGCTCAGCCCCTGCGCCGCCGGCGCGGCCGCCTTGCCCGGCTCCGCGCCCTCCGGCCGGTAGCCGAGGCGCAGGCCGCCCCAGTGCTTGCCGTGGATGAAGATCGGCACCGAAAGATCGTGCATCAGCTCGCCGGTGTCACGGGTGTAGGTCTGTAGCAACAGCGGCTGCTGGTGGCTGCCGCAGCGAATCCCGGTGCGGTCGTTGAACAGGCGCTTGCTGCGGCTGCGCAACGCGTCCGTCTGCGGGTCGCCGCTGGGCGGATGGGCGAAGGCGCGATTGTGGGTGGGCACGTAGCCTTCGGGGGTACAGGCGATGGCGAATACCAGGTTGCGGTTGCGCTCCAGCAACTGCTCCTGGATGCCCGGCAGGACCTGGTCGGTGTAGCTGTCGAAGCGGGTCCGGTACTTGGTCGGCTGGGTATTGGGCAACGGCTGGTAGCTGCGGTCGAACAGGTCGTCGAGGTCGATGCGCCCGCTGCGCACGTCCTCCTCGAAGCGAGCGGCGATAGCCGCCGCGCCCTCCCGGGCGAGGTCGTAGACCGACTGGTGGTAGGCGTCCAGGCTGACCTCGGCGAGGCGCTCGCTGATCACCTCGGCCTGGTTCTCCAACTGGCTGGCAGCTTCGCCGAGGCGCAGGGTCTGTTCCTCGCTGGCGCTGAGGTCGCCGCGCACCTGCTCGACCGCGGCGAACAGGCTGGCGAGTTGGCTGCGGTTGATCTCGGCGCCCTGGGCGATCTCGGTAATCTGGCTTTCCACCCCGGCCGCCAGTTCGGCAATGCCTTCCAGTTGCCGACCGGTCAGCTCGACCTGGCCGACCCCTTCCCCCAACTCTTCGGAAAGCTGGCGGATCTGCTCGACCACCTCGCTGGTCTGGCGCTGGATCTCGGCGACCATCTGGCCGACTTCCTCGGTGGCCTCGGCGGTACGTCCGGCCAGGCCGCGCACCTCTTCGGCAACCACCGCGAAGCCGCGCCCATGCTCGCCGGCGCGGGCCGCCTCGATGGCCGCGTTGAGGGCCAGCAGGTTGGTCTGGCTGGCGATGCCCTGGATCACCAGGGTGACCCGCTGGATGTCCTCGCTGCGCTGGTTCAGCGCCTCGATCGCCTCGCGGCTGGCGCCCATCCGCTCGCTGAGCCGATGCATGCGCTCGATGGTCGAGGCCAGCAGCACCTGGCCTTCGTCGCTGCCGGCGCGCGCCCGGGTGGCGGCGTCCATGGCCTGGCGCGCCAGATTGGAGGTGGCGCGCTCGGTGTGGATCATCACTTCGGCGCTGCCGACGATCTGTTCGGCGGCGTCGAGCTGGGATTGCAGCTTCTCCGCCAGGCGCTTCACCGAGAACGCCACGCCGGCGGCCGACAAGGCGTTCTGGCTGGTGTTATGGGACAGGTCGCGAGCCAGCCGGGCGATGTCGGGCTCGCCGACGGTAGCCACCGCCGTGCGGTTGCCGGGAAGCAGCCAGGGCAACCAGAGCAGCGCCACGCCGAGCGGCAGGGCCAGGTACAGCGGCAGCCAGCCATGCCGGGCGCCGACCAGCAGGAGAACCAGGGCCAGGCTCTGCAACAGGCAGACGAAGAGGATGCGGGAACGAGCGGGCTGCATGAGTAAATCTCCGGCCTCCGGGGCGTTGCGTCATGACCCTGGGGTCGGACGGGCGACGGCGGGGCTTCTTTATTTGACTTGTAGTCCGGTTTGTAGCCCGCCCCCGGAAGCGCCGCCATCGTTCCTTAGTGGTATGGCCAATGGCTGGCATTCGACTAGCGCAGGCCGCGACGAAAGGCGGAGAACACCCCGGACGCGTCGGCCAGGCCTTGATCCATGGGGGCTTCGCCGCATTTCCAGGGGTCGCTCGAAGAATTTCCGTCCTGCCGTCCGTCGGCCGACACCGTATGACAAGCCCGGAGCCCACGTTATAATTCCGCGCCCATTTACAGCCGGTAGCGGTCGACTAGACTCCCAACCGGCGCTGGCCGGACCCCGCTTCCGCCCAGCCTGGTCGCTATCGGGCCCGCTCTTTTTGGACTCAGGACCACCCGTGACGAAAGACGAATTGCGTGCCGCGCTGGCGCGCGAGGAACAGCGTTACAAGGACGTGTACGGCGGCGAAGTGACGCTTTATGCCGCCCAGCCGGAACCCGACCGCAAGCCCTGGCGCAAGCGCCCAACCGTTCAGGATCAGGCGTTCGACAGAGAACTGCAGAAGATCGAAGAAGAGCGTCTCAAGGCCGGGCAGGAAGCAGCGAACCCCATTCCATTTACCTCCAACCGACAGGAGAGCGACGGATAACGAAGCGTTTCAATCTGTTTCGTTTTTCCCGCAAAGCCCGATGCGACGGGGCGTTGCCCGCGACAATGGCAACCTTCCGGAGTTCCAGACGGATAAAAACGCATCTGGCATAATCGCCGCCCCGTCTCTGACCGGTTTCTCACATGTTCGATCTTTTCAGCGGGCTCGATGCCTGGGTGGGTATCAGCCTGGTGCTGGCCCTGGCCTTCGTCCTCACCTTCGAGTTCATCAACGGCTTCCACGACACTGCCAACGCGGTGGCCACCGTCATCTACACCAAAGCGATGTCCCCCTACCGGGCGGTGATGCTCTCCGGTGTGTTCAACTTCCTCGGCGTGCTGCTCGGCGGTGTCGGCGTAGCCTACGCCATCGTTCACCTGCTGCCAGTGGAGCTGCTGATCAACGTGAACACCGGCCATGGCCTGGCGATGGTCTTCTCCCTGCTCGCCGCCGCCATCGCCTGGAACCTCGGCACCTGGTACTTCGGCATCCCGGCCTCCAGCTCGCACACCCTGATCGGCTCGATCCTCGGCGTCGGCCTGGCCAATGCGCTGATCACCGACGTGCCGCTGGCCGAAGGGATCAACTGGCAGAAGGCGATCGACATCGGCCTGTCGCTGATCTTCTCGCCGCTGGCCGGCTTCATGGTCGCCGCGTTGGTCCTGCTCGGACTGAAATGGTGGCGTCCGCTGTCGAAGATGCACAAGACCCCGGAAACCCGTCGCGAACTCGACGAGAAGAAGCACCCGCCGTTCTGGAACCGCCTGGTGCTGGTGCTTTCCGCCATGGCGGTAAGCTTCGTCCATGGCTCCAACGACGGCCAGAAGGGTATCGGCCTGATCATGCTGGTACTGATCGGCATCGTCCCGGCCAAGTTCGTCCTCGACCTGAACAGCACCACCTACCAGATCGAGCGCACCCGCGACGCCGCCCTGCACCTCAGTCAGTTCTACCAGCGCCACACCGATACCCTCGGCGACATGCTGGCCCTGGGCAAGAGCAATGGCAGCGAGATGCCGCAGTTCTACCGCTGCGATCCGAAACAGACCGAGCCGACCATCAACGCGCTGCTCCGCGACCTGCGCGGCGTGCCCAGCTACAACGACCTGGACGCCGACGAGCGCGTGCAGGTGCGTCGCTACCTGCTGTGCCTGGACGACACCGCGAAGAAGGTCGGCAAGCTGTCCGACCTGCCGGCGCGGGAGAAGGCCGACCTCGAGAAGCTACGCAAGGACCTGACCGCGACCACCGAATACGCGCCGTTCTGGGTCATCATCGCGGTGGCCCTGGCTCTCGGCATCGGCACCATGGTCGGCTGGAAGCGCGTAGTGCTCACCGTCGGCGAGAAGATCGGCAAGCAGGGCATGACCTACGCCCAGGGCATGAGCGCGCAGATCACCGCCGCCGCCGCCATCGGCATGGCCAACATCTACAGCCTGCCGGTGTCCACCACCCATGTACTGTCCTCCGGCGTGGCCGGGACCATGGTGGCGAACAAGAGCGGCCTGCACGGCGGCACCGTGCGCAACATCCTGATGGCCTGGGTACTCACCCTGCCGACTTCGATGGCGCTGTCCGCCGGCCTGTTCTGGCTGGCCTCGCAATTCATCTGAGCCGCCTCGCCGGTTGAAAAAACGCCTGCTTGTCCGCAGGCGTTTTTTTGCCGCGCTCCCACCGACGTCATCCGCCCGCCTCGGCGGGCGCCGCCAGCGGCAAGCGAACCACGAACAACGCACCCTCCCCCTGGTTGGCCGCCGTCAGGCTACCGCCCATGTTGCGCACCAGATCGTGGCTGACCGAGAGACCCAGGCCGGTACCCTTGCCCTCCGCCTTGGTGGTGAAGAAGGGTTCGAATATCCGCTCCAGCAGGAGCGGTTCGATCCCACCGCCGTTGTCGTGCACGTGCAATTCGACCCAGCCCGGTTCGCGGCAAGCCACCTGCTCCAGGCGAACGCGCCGGCTGGCCAGGCCGGGATTGCCAAGCAGGGCATCGCGGGCGTTGGCGAGCAGGTTGATGATCACCTGTTCCAACTGGTCCGCCTGCCCTCGCACCACCATCCGCTGCGTCGGCGCCGGGCACTCCACCTCGATGGCGTGCTGACGCAGCCCCTCGCCGAGCAGGCCCAGGGCGCCTTCGAAGGCGGCATAGGGGTCGAACGGCAGCGCCTCCAGCGCCGACTTGCGGCTGAACACGCCGAGGTGACTGACCAGGCGGTCGACGCGCAGGACCTGGGCATCCATGCGCTCCAGTTTCTCGCCCAGGTAGTCGCCGTCGAGGCCGACGCTGTTCATCCGCTGGCGCATGTTGAAGAGGGTCATGCGCAGCACGTGCAGCGGCTGCTTCACCTCGTGGGCGAGGCCGCTGACCATCTCCCCCAGGCTGGCCATCTTGGCGCCTTGCGCCAGTTGCTGCTGGGCCCTACGCACCGGCGTGTTGTCGCGTCCCACCGCCTGTACCTCGCACAATTCGCCCCGGGCGTCGAACAACGGTCGCTCGGCCCACACCAGCCAGAGAAAACGTTGCCCCGGCAGGTTGAAGCGCAGTTCCGGCACCTCGCTGGCGCCCTCCCGCGGCGAAACCAGCAGACGCGCGCGCAAGGCGCTGGCGTCTTCCGCCGCCAGCCACTCGTCGAGCCGGCGACCGACCAGGCGCTCCGGGCTGGTCGCGAGGCTATCGGCGAAGGTCCGGTTCACGTAGGTCAGCACCAGGTCGGCGGTATAGCGACAGATCAGCGCCGGCGAATCCTCCACCAGGACCCGGTAGCGTTCCTCGCTCTCGGCGATACGCTGTGCCGCCAGGTGCTGCTCGGTCACGTCCAGCCACAGGCCCACCGCCTCGCTGGGCAGGCCCTGGGCATCGCGCAGCAGCTTGGCTTCGTCGTAGAGCCAGTGCCAGTTGCCCTGGCCATCGGCGAGGCGATAGCGGGTCTTCACCCGGCCCTCGCGAAGCAGCTCGCGGCCGCGGGCGAAAAAGGCCTCCAGATCATCCGGATGCACCCGCTCGGCGAGCGCCTGCCAACTCTGTCCCTGCAGGTCGAGGCCGAGCAGGTTGCTCGCGCTTTCGCTGTAGAACTCCGGCACTAGGTGCCCCTGCTCGACCCGCTGGACATAGATCACCACCGGCGCACTGTCGATCAGGCTGCGCAACCGCGCGTGGGCCGCCTGTGCCCGTTCCTCCTGGCGCCGGCCTTCGCTGATGTCGAGCAGCACGCCGGACAGCCCCAGGGCACTGCCGCGTCCCAGCGGCCGGCCCTCGATGCGCAGCCAGCGGCGCTCGCCGCGGCTATCCGGCTGACGCAGGCAAAGGTCCTGGGCCAGCGCCTGGCCGCTGCGCAGGCTGGCACGCAGGCGCAGGCCGAGCTCGTCGGCGTCCGCCGGTTGCAGCAGGCCCTGCAGGTGTTCCAACGGCACCCGACGATACTCGCCGGTCAACCCCAGGCTGTCGTGCAAGGCCGGCGCCAGTTCGAAGAGTTCCTGCTCCGCCCAGTAACGCCACCAGCCGCCGCCGATCATCTCCTGCAACAGCCCCAGCTTGCGCGAACTGTCGTGCTGCTCGTGGAGTTCGCAGCGGTCCGCCACCTGGTTCGCCAGCAGTTCCGCGAGGTATTGCCAGTCCTGCGGCGCGGGCCCCTGGGCGAGCTGCTCCAGCGACATCGGCCGGACCAGCAATGCCCCCAGGCGGCCACCGCGCATCGCCGCCGGCACCAGGTAGAGCGCGTCCTCGCCGATCTGCCGGAGCAGCGTCGAGGCGCCTTCGCCACGGCGTAGCAAGCGCGCGCCCGCCCCTTCGCGCAGGTCGTCGTCGGCGAGTTGCAGGGTCGGTCGCAGCAAACTGTCGCTGCCAGGCCGTACATGACTGGCGAAGACCGTGCAGAAGCCCTTGCCGTCGCCCAGCAGCAGGGCGATAGCCTGCATCTGGAACGCGCCGGAGAGCGATTCGAGAATCTCCTGGACCGCCTCCGCCAGGTGCCCGTGGGAGACATGGCGCAGACGCGAAAGGATCAGCTTGCCCAGGCTCAGGCTCTGCAACTGGTGCTGCTGGCTGTCGGACTGCCAGTTGAGGTCGGAGATGTCCATGCCCAGCAGCAGCGAGCGTCCCAGGCCGTCGAGAGGCTGCATCGGCTGGAAACGACAGGTCAATGGCGCGGCGGCATCGCTGCGCAGCGTCAGGTCGAGACGCTCGCCCCGGCGCAGGCCGGCCAGCGTCGGCGCACCGGGGGCGCGCCGCTCCAGATACTCGGCGAAAGGCCGCGGCTGTTCGCCAAGCCCATGGGCGCACTGCAGACGATACGCCTGCCGCCCGCCGACCCGGATCACGCGGTCCTGTTCGTCCACCTCGAAGCACAGGTCCCAACTCCTCAGCGAAGCGCTCCAGAGGGCGGGGCCTTCCTGCGAAAAGGGTTCCGGCCTCTCGGCCTCGGCGGACGACGAGCGGGAAAATTCGAACATGCGACTACCTCACAGCAACAGGTTGGCACTCGCCTTCAGCGTCTGCGGCAGGTTGGGAATCGCGCCGATGCCGGGGAAGCTCAGCACGGGGATGATCGCCTTGCCCGGATCGCCGTACGGGTACTGCACGCAGACCTCGATCCGCGACGTGGCGCTGACGTAGTCGGCGTACTGGCCATTACCGGCACAAGGCTGGAGGTTTGCTCGCCAGGCCGCCGGCATCCAGTCCAGGCGTGCGAGCAACTCGTCCCTGGCACGGGCTTCGGCGAGGCTCTCGTAGCCCGCATCGGAGGGATCGACAGCGATCGCCGCACGGGCCCCCACGGCAGCGG
The DNA here is from genome assembly GCF_020405165.1 of Pseudomonas sp. PS1(2021). NCBI lineage: Bacteria > Pseudomonadati > Pseudomonadota > Gammaproteobacteria > Pseudomonadales > Pseudomonadaceae > Pseudomonas > Pseudomonas sp. PS1(2021). Next base: position 4,216,722 of record NZ_CP084484.1, read on the forward strand.
CATCGTTGAACGACTGCAGCATGAGCAAAGGAATGCTGTAGCTGATCAGGCCGTAGACCAGCGCGAAAAACAGCAGGAAGATCGCTGTGAATTCGATGGCGACGGCGCCGTGCTGGCGTCGCCGGGAAGCTTTTCCGAGCATGAGCTGACATCCCCGATCCGCATCCTTAATACTAGTCTTCATTCGCTCCGCCAACGTTACTGAAAAGGTATTAATCCAGATGTCGAAAAAAGGCTGAAGAACAGGATGGAGCAATTAGCACTGGCCTTGTGGGCAAGCGTTTGCGGATATCAGGACATCAAACGTTTGCGCGTCTCAAACTGGCTTATCCTGGGCGGATTTCTTATTTCCTTTGTTTATTTATATGTGAAAGAGTCAAGCCTTACCGGCGCTACGGTTAATATGGCAATGACCGCACTCTTTATAGGCGTCTGCCTCAGCCTTCCCGGCTACCTTCTCGGCAGGCTCGGCGCCGCCGACGTCAAGTACCTGGCCGCGCTGGGGCTGGCCAGCGACCCACTTACGGTGCTCTATAGCCTGGCCTTCGCCTGCCTGCTCTGCATCGCGCTATTCATCCTCGTCAGATTATTCAAACGTTCGGTAGAAAAGTCCGCAATGAATGAAGAAGTTCGCCTTCGAAGGGCACCGTCAAAAAACAAGTCATTCCCTTTTATATTCGCCATGGGCGCCGGCCTTTTGGCACATCTGATTATCAATAAAATTATCTGAGCAAACTTGCGGAAAACCTCACTTAGCGACTATATGCTTATGGCTAATACCATTCGGTATGGCTGCATTCCAATGCACGTCCCCTGTTAAAAAACAAAATAAGCAAATGGAGCGTATGACCATGGACAAACCGGCCTCGCGGCATTTCAGCGTCTTGATCATCGATGATGAACCCCAGGTGACCTCGGAACTCCGCGAACTGCTGGAAAACAGTGGCTACCGTTGCGTAACCAGCACCCACCGGGAGTCGGCGATCGCCAGCTTCCAGGCCGACCCGAACATCGGCCTGGTCATCTGCGACCTCTACCTGGGGCAGGACAACGGTATCCGCCTGATCGAGAGCCTCAAGGAAGTCGCCGGCAACGGCAGGTTCTTCGAATCGATCATCCTCACCGGTCACGATGGCCGCCAGGAAGTGATCGAGGCCATGCGGGTCGGCGCCGCCGACTACTACCAGAAACCGGTGGCGCCGCAGGAACTGCTGCATGGCCTCGAACGCCTGGAGAACCGCCTGCACGAGCGCGTCCGCAGCCAGTTGAGCCTGAGCCACGTCAACCAGCGCCTGGAATACCTCGCCGAATCGCTGAACTCGATCTACCGCGACATCCACAAGATCAAGTACGAGGTACACGGCAACAGCCAGCCGAGTGCCCTCAAGAGCGAAGACAGCCAGCCGTCCGCGCCGCCGGCGTCGGTCGCGGAAAGCCAGGTGTCCCCGAGCAATCCGCTGTTCGGCAAGCTGTCGCCCCGCCAGCAGGCGGTGGCGCGGCTGGTGAGCAAGGGCCTGACCAACTACCAGATCGCCTACGAACTGGGCATCACCGAGAACACGGTGAAGCTGTACGTCTCCCAGGTGCTGCGCCTGATGCATATGCACAACCGCACACAGCTGGCCCTGTCGCCTGCGGCGATGCAGCAGGGCAGCGGAGCGGTGGTGCACTGACAGGCGCGATGGCCCGGCGGACCTGCTAGATCAGCAGTTCCGCCCTGCCGACATCGACCTTCAGAATCTCCGCGTCGATGTATCCAAGTTGTACCCCCAGCAAGGGCAGGACCAGATTCAGGATCGGCGTCAGCAGCCCATCGACCAGAGGTGCCACCACGGAATTCACGATGAGGTCGGTGAGCGCCGTCGAGCCGCACAGCAAAGGCAAGCACAGTCCGAGCACCACGGGATTGACGTTGATGCTGGTTTTCAGGGTACTGGCGAGAAAGCCGCTTTCCGGCAACCTGCGGCTCTGGACGAGATCGGAACCGTCGGCTTTCACGTTGAATCGCGTATCGCCCGAGCTGCCGGCGATCGAGGTATCGAGCTTGAGATCCAATCGCACCAAGCCGCCAAGCACCAGAATCGAGCCGACCTGATCGATGTTGGCCGGACTGCCGATCTTTATCGTCGCTCCGCTGCTTCTCCAACCGAAGTCCAACGCGGTATCCGGGCGGGTACAGGCCATGCTTTTCAGCCAGACGGCTCCCGACGCGCCTTCGATGACCAGTTGCAGTTTCGTGGTGGCGAGAATGGACAGGAACCCGGAATCGATGTCCGCCGTAAGTCGTACCTGGGACTGGCGCACCTCCGTGCGCCAGGCACCGCTCTCATCCTGCCCTGGCGGCCCGGAGACGATCCTCTTCGGCTCTACGACCGTGAGCCGTGCATTGGCCAATCCGGGGATGCCCAGGTTCACGGCGACCGCGGAATTCTTGTTGGCGACCTGGGCAACCGCCATGATGAGATCCAGCGCATTGATCGCCGTATCCAGCTGCGACATGCTGTTCACCTCGCCGGCGCTCAGCCCCAGCAAGTCTCCCAGTTTCAACGTGGCCGACTTTACCCCCACCAATTGCGTTCTCAGGGCCTCGACCGAGGCTACGCCGTTCTTCGCCAGGACGTTCACGCTGGCGGCGAGTACCTGCTGCAAGCCGACGTTGGTATTCAACAACTGTTCGATGGTCCCCAGGCTGGTATCGACCCCGATCAAGCCCATTCCATCCGCGCCGAGAATGTCCAGCACACTGAGCTTCGCGTCGGCGATACCGTTGTAGGCCGCCGCGGAGAGATCGATCTGGGTGCCCAGCAATCCGCTCAGGATGGGGTTGAGCAACGCCGATTGGCCACTGTTCACGCTGGCCAGCCCCGTACCTGCGGAAATCGTGGCGTTCGGCAGGCGGCGCGCCACGGCCTCTGCGCGGAGATCGACGTTGGCATTGCCGCCGCCGAACAGTCCCCCGAGGTTGGCGACCAGGCTGCCGGGAACGCTCTTGGTCACCTCGACATGCACCGCCTCGTTGGCGGCAGCCGCGTTCGACGCGCTGGCTATGAAACTGCGCAGGCCGCCGGCACTCAGCACGCCGCCGACCTCCGCCGACAGGCTGGAGCCGGCGGCGTCCGCATCGAACCCGTTGAGCATCGCGCTGGCCTTGGCGAAAGACGTCGCCTGGGCAGAACTCTGGTCGCCGCACAAGGCTCCCTGGGAGGCACTCTCCAGCGCCGCCACGTCCGCCACTCGCTGCAGGTTGCGCTGCTCCAGGTAGAGCCGCCCGGTATCCACCACCAGCAACAGGCAGATCAAGGCCAGCAGCAGGGTGGTCGCCGCCAGGATGCCGATCGCCCCGCGCTGTCTTGCAGGCCATCCGTTCATGCCCTGCCCCTCCGCCAGGAACCGTCAGTTCTTGCTCTCGCCGAAGCCGCGATCTTCCAGCAGGTACTCGGGAATCTCGTGCTCATAGCTTTTCAGGTAGCGCTGGTAGGCACGCTGGCGCTCGGCGGCGGTCGCGCTTTGCCGGACCGGGCTGGCGGCCCGGCCGCTCGCCTGGATGGCCAGCCAGGCGCGGGTGGCGGTCTGCGGTTCGGCCGTCGCTGGCGCGGCAGGACGGACCGCCGGCGTGTCCGCGGCCCAGGCCGTGCCGGACAGGAGCAGCAAGACGCCGAACAGGATTCGCTCGTGCATGGTTCACCTCTCCGGCGCCGGCTCAGGGCGCCTCGTTGGCCATCGCGGTATGCATATTCGCCTCCGCCGGCAGTTCCGCCAGCGGGTCGTCGCTTGCCGGCGCCGCGCCGGGTGTCGGTACGGCACCCCAGCTGCGCGCCCGCGCCTCGGCCGCGCGGATGTCCCGGGCATCCAGCTGCAAACGCTCGATCAGGCGCTGCGCATCTTCCCGGTCGCCTTGCAGGTACAGCAGGCCGAGCAGGTTGGTCGCCGGCAGCTTGCCACCCTGCTGCAACTCCAGCGCAGTGATGAATTCGAAGCGCGCGCCGACACGGTCGCCGCGCTTGAGCAGGGCGACCCCCAGGTCGTTGCGGAAGCGGCTCTCGGTCGGCCGCAGGCGCGCCGCCTCGCGCAGCTCGAGGACCGCCCGGGCGCTGTCGCCATTGCGCAGGGCGAGCAGGCCGAGGCCGTGGTGCGCCTCGGCTGCCTTGCAGGTTTCCAGCAGCGCCTGGTACTCGGCCCTGGCCCGCGGGTCGCCGATCCGGCGCAGGATCAGCGCCCTTTCCTCGCGCACGTCGAGCAACCCCGGCGGCATGCTTTCCAGGTTGGCCAGGGCCGCATGCAGGCGGCCCTCGCGGATCATGTCGCGGACCATGTTCATCTGCAGTTCCTGCTCCTGGCCGAGCTGCTGCGAACACTCCCGTGGGCCGTCCCGCCCCGGCAGCGCGGCGCAACCGCCGAGCAGGGCGGCGCACAGGCCAATGCCGATCAGTGCTTTCATCCCAGTCCTCCCAAGGCCTTGGTGATCGCGATGACACCCGGACCGGCGAGGACGATCAGCAGCGCCGGGAACAGCAGCACCATCATCACCAGGCTCATCTTCGCCGACAGCTTGCCGATGCGTTCCTGCAAGGTGGTCAGGCGCCGGTCTTCGAACAGTTGCTTGAGCGTCAGCAGGGTGCTGCGCGCACTGCCGCCCTGGCGCAACATCTGCCGTAGCACGCCGCAGCAGTCGTTCAGCGGGTCCACCTGCAGGCGCCGGGCAAGCGCCTCCAGCTCTTCCGCCAGGTCGATGCCGTTGTCGGCACGGGTCAGCGCCAGGTCCAGCTCGCGGGCCAGTTGCGGGGTGATCCCGCGGCCTTCCAGGCAGACCACGCGCATCGTCTGCTCCACGGTCAGGCCGGCGTCGAAGAGGATGCGGATCAGTTGCACGAACAGGATCATCTCGTCGGCGATCAGCGCCCGGCGCGCCTTGGCGAAGTGCTTGAGCACCTGCTTGGGCAGGAGGAAACCGATGCCGGCGGCGAACAGCAGCGGCACCGCGTAGGACGCCTCGCTCTCGGCGCGCAGCAGCTTGACCAGCAAGACCAGGAGAACGAACAGCAGCGGCGTGAGGAACACCGAGATCAGGTACAGGGTCCGGTAGCGACTCTCGTGCCAGCCGGCCTGTTGCAGCAACTGGCGGGCCTCGCTGTCCATCAGTTGCAGGCGCCGCACCCAGAAGCTGTCGTCCATCCGCTCGGTCATGCCGGCCAGCCACCTGGTCGAGCCGCCAGGGTTGGCCAGCGCTCCCAGGCGCCTCTCGATCAGGCGCTGCTCGCGGCTGCCGTTGCGCGCCTGGAGCAACAGCAACAAGGCACCGCCGACCGCCATCAGGAGCGCCGCGAAAATCAGCCACTGTGCCTGCATGGCCACCTCCTAGACGCTCTTGAGCATGCGCCACAGCGCATAGCAGCCGAGCAGTTGCAGCCCGAGCGAGGCCAGGAGCAGGAAACGCCCGGTGCCGTCGGCCCACATGTTCAGCAGATAGCCCGGGTTGCTCGCCAGGATGTAGCCGCCCAGGGCGCTCGGCACGCCGGCCAGGACATAGGCGCTGATCCGTGTCTCGCCGGTCATCGCGTGCAACTGCCGGCTGAGCTTCTCGCGCTCGTGGATGAGCTTGACGATGCTGTCCAGCAGGTCGCTGGTATTGCCGCCATAACGGTGGTTGACCGAGACGCCCAGGGCGAGGATGCGCAGCTCCTCAACCTCGTAGAGTTCGGCGACTTCCTGCAACGCCTCCGGCAGGTGGATGCCGAGAAGCACGTGGTTGCGCGCCAGGGTGAAGATGTCGCGCAGCGGCTCCTCGGCATTCTCCACTGCCTGCATCAGCGCGTCGCCCAGCGTGCGCCCGGCGTGCAGGCTGCGCACTACCTGGTCGAGGAAACGCGGCATCTGCCGGATCATTCGCTTCAGGCGGCGCTGGTAGAGCATGCCCAGGGCGACGCGGCAGGACAGCGCCGCCAGTAGCAGGCCGCCTAGCGCGCCGATGGTGCCGAACAGGCCCAATCCGCTCCAGACCAGCAGCAGCGCGAGCACTGCCGCCCCGAACAACCACGGGCGCGGGCGCTGGATACCGGCGCGACGCATCTGGCGAGCCAGCCAGTGACTGCTGCGCGGCCGCACCGCGACCGCCTCCTGGCGTCCCAGCAGCCGTTCAACCACCAGTTCGTTGCGCCCGGCGCGCCAGCCCATGAACGCCAGGGCCAGCGCGGCGAAAGCCAGCACGCCGCTGAACAGCACCAGCAGTTGCGCGCCGTTCACAGCAGCGCCTGGCGGAATTTCTGCCCGACCGGCGCGGCCTGGCGGACGAACTGCCCGCTACCGCGCCGGTCGAGACTGAACAGGGTATTGGTGACGTACACGCCGTCGCGCACCTCCAGCACCTCCAGCACTTCGCTGATGCAACGCCGACCGCTGGCCAGGCGGGTGATCTGCACCACCACGTCCAGCGCGGCGCAGATCATCAGGCGCAAGGTCTGCTCCGGCAGCCTGTTGCCGGTCAGGCCGACCAGCATCTCCATGCGCAGCAGCGAATCCATCGCCGAGTTGGCGTGCACCGTGCTCATCGAGCCGTCGTGGCCGGTGTTCATCGCCTGCAGCACGTCGAGTACCTCGACGCCGCGGATCTCGCCGAGGATGATCCGGTCCGGGCGCATCCGCAGGGCGTTGCGGATCAGGTCGCGGGCGGTCACCTCGCCGTAGCCCTCGGCGTTCGGCGGACGGGTCTCCAGGCGCACCACGTGGTCGTGGCCGAGTTGCAGCTCGGCGGTGTCCTCGATGGTGACGATCCGCTCGCGTTCGTCGATGAAGCCGCTGATGACGTTGAGCAAGGTGGTCTTGCCGGTGCCGGTGCCGCCGCTGATGAGGATGTTGCAGCGGCGCGAGACCGCCTGGCGGAGGAACTCGAGCAAGGCTTCGTCGACGCTCTGGTAGGCCAGCAGGTCGGCACTGCGCAGCAGCTCCTGGCTGAACTTGCGGATCGAGATGCACGGCCCGTCCAGCGCCACCGGGGGAATGATCGCGTTGACCCGGCTGCCGTCCGGCAGGCGCGCGTCGACCATCGGGCTGGACTCGTCCAGGCGTCGGCCGAGGGGCGCGAGGATACGCTGGATCACCCGCAGCACATGGTGGTCGTCGATGAAGCGCAGGTCGCTCTGGTAGAGCCGCCCTTCCCGCTCGACGAACACCCGGCCCGGCCCGTTGACGAGGATTTCCGAGACGCCGGGATCGCGCAGGAGGATCTCCAGCGGGCCGAAGCCGGTGAGTTCGTCGACCACCTCTTCGGCCAGGCGGTCCAGTTCGTAGCGGGAGATCGCCAGTTGATGGCGCGAGCCGTATTCGCAGACCTTTTCCGAGACGTACTGGACCACGGCGGAGCGCGCGCCCTCCAGCAGGTTCATGCCGTCTTCGTCGATCTCGTCGATGATGTAGCGGTGCAGGCGCAGCTTCAGCGCCTGGATGTCCTGCTCCTGGCGGGAGTGGAAGGCACCGCCGTCAGGACGCGCGCCGAATCCCGTGCTCATAGCAGCGCCGCCTTGGCCCGGCCGAGCCAGGACAGCAGCGAACGGCGCTCGCCGCGTGTCACGCACAGGCTGTCCGCCAGTTGCCGCAGCTTGGCCGCCAATGGGTCGCGCGGCGCCACCTCGAACAGGCTCTTGCCGAGGTTCTTCGCGCGCAGGCGCGATTCCGGGGACAACGGCAGGACACCGAACAGATCGAGGTCGAACATCCGGCTGAGGGCCTGCTGGTCCGGCGCCACATTGGGCAGGTAGCGCTCGATCAGCAACTCGATGGAGGGCAACGGCAGGTTGCGCTCGCGCAGGCGGCGCAGGCGCTCCAGGCCCTTCTTGCAGGACGGCACGCTCTGGTCGACCATCCACAGCACGCGGTTGGCCTGCACCAGCAACTGGTTGCTCAGCTCGCCCTCGGGCAGCCCGGTGAGGTTGACCACCACATGGCTGAACGCCCCGCGCAGGTTGCCCAGCAACAGATAGAGTTCGGCGGTGGTGACTCGCTCCAGCACGCCGGGCTCGTCGGTCAGGCTGAGTATCCGCAGGCCGCTGTCGAGGCGGGTGAAGGCGCTGTCGATCAGGGTCTGGTCGAGGCGCCGCAGGTTGCGCAAGGCATCGCTGAAGGTGAAGGCCGAGTCCAGGCCGAGGATCGCTAGCGCCTCGCCGGTGGGCTGGCCGACGTCCAGCAGCAGGACCTGGTTCGGCGTCTGCTCCTGCAACGCCTTGGCCAGGTGCAAGGCGACGAAGGCGCCGTCGGCGTCCGGTCGGGCGCTGACCAGGGTCAGCAGCTCGCCCTGGCGCGCCGCGCTCACCGGCACGCTGGGCAGGCGTCCGCCGAGGCGCCGGATCAGCCCGGTCAGCTCGCTGGCGCGGGCGCCGTAGGTGATGAAGTCGCGCGCGCCGGCGCGCATCGCCGCCAGCACCAACTGGTTGTCCAGGCCGTCGCCGATGGCCACCACCGAGAGCATCGGCCGCGCCGATACCAATCCCTCGACCAGCGCGCCCTGGGACACCAGGTTGCTTTTGCCGAGGCTGATGAACAGCACCCCGGCGGCGGTGACGTCGAGCAGCGCCAGCAGCTCCTCCAGGCTGGCGCTGCCTGCCGGAACCACCTGGCCGGCGGACGCCAGGCTGTTCTGCAACCAGTCGAGTTCGCCGGGATGCTGGGTCAGCGCCACGAAGTTCTGGTTCATGCGCGCCTCCTAATCCGACAGACCGGTGTCGTTCTGCTGGCCGTCGTACTCGCCGCGCTCGAGGAAGTACAGGCGCGAGAACCCCGGATCGTAGTGCCGCAGGCCCTCGCCGGGCAGGTCCGGCAACTGTGCGTCGGCGGCCAGCGGCTGGACCAGGTGCGGGGTGACGATCATCAGCAGCTCGCGGTCGTCCTTGTCCAGCTTGGTCGAGCGGAAGAACGCACCGAGGATCGGGATGTCGCCCAGCCAGGGAAACTTGTCGACGTTGCTCACCGAGTTGCTGCTGGTCAGCCCGCTGATCACGAAACTCTCGCCATCGGCCAGCATCACGCTGGTGTCGGTGCGCCGGACGCGCAGTGCCGGCACCGCCACCCCGCCGCTCTGGATGCCGGCGCTGTAGTCCAGTTCGCTGACCTCCGGCGCCACCTTGAGAGCGATGCGGCGGTTGTTCATCACCGTCGGGGTGAGGGTCAGGCGGATGCCGAACTCCTTGTATTCGATGGTGACGTTGTCGTTGGTGCCGTTCGGCACCGGGATCGGAAACTCGCCGCCGGCGAGGAACGACGCGCTCTGCCCGCTCATCGCCACCAGGCTCGGGCGCGCCAGGGTATAGGCGAAGCCGCTGCCCTCCAGGGCATTCATGAAGCTCAACCACTTGCCGCCGCCGAAGATCAGGTTGAATCCCGAGCTGCCGGTGCCGAAGGTGCCGCCCAGGCCGCTGCCGTCGGCATTGACCTTGATGTCGCCGAGGCTGCCTGGCGCACCGAGCACCCAGAGGTTGCCGCCGCGCCGGACGAACGAGGTGCTGGCCTGCTTCAGCTTGCTGCGGCTGACCTCGACGAAGCGGATATCGGTCTGCACCTGGTTCGGTAGCTCCTCCGCGGCGCCGGCGGTGAACGCTGGAGCACCGCGGGTATCGACGCTACCGCGTCCCTCGACCTCCACCAGGCTGCGCAACGGCTCGGGACTGCAGCCGGTCCAGATCAGCAGGCTGGTGGAGCCCTGTTCCTTGCCGGTGACCAGGAAGCCGCGACGATCCAGCAACTGTACGTCGGCGATCTTCGGATCGCCGATGGCCAGCCGTTCGATCGGCACCGCCAGGCGCAGGTCACGCTGTTGTCCCTGGACGACGTCGACCCGCGGCGCCTGCGCCAGCAACTCGATGCAGCCCTGCGGCAAAGCCAGTGCCGGCAGCGCCAACGCCACCCCCAGCAGCCCTCCCAGCCAGCGCGACACGCCTATCCCGGTGCTCCGATGCATATGCCGGCTCCCCTCAAGGCGCTTCATGGGTCATGGCGCTGCCACGGTAGACCGTGACCCCGTTGGCCACCGGCACGCGCGGAGCCGCGCTGCGCACGCTCGGCGCCGTCGGTTTGCGGCGCTCCAGCAGTTGGTCGAGACTCAGCGCCGCGCTCGGCGCGCCCAGCGACGCTTGCAGCAGCGCGCCTTCCTGCTCCCTGCGGTAGAGTTCTTCGTCCTTGCTGCGGATGGCCAGGCGCAGCGAACCGGCCTGGCTCGCCAGCATCAGCCGCGCCACGCCGTCCTCCGGTACCGCCAGCACCGCGGTACGCGGCGGACGCGGGTCCTTTTCCTGGTTCGAGCGGTCCTGTCCATCGCTGCCCACGGCGATCCGCTCGCCGTAGGTCAGTACCCGGACGCCGGGCAACACCAGTTGCGCCAGCGGGGTCGATTCGCCGTCCCGCTCGTCACGCACGAAGAGCATCACGTCGACATAGTCGCCGGGCAGGACGAAGCCGCCGCCGCCGACCACTTCGTCCACAGCGATCGCCATCGCCCGCTCGTCCGGACGGATGGTCCGGGCCAGCGGACCGCCGGGTTCGAGGGTCGCGGCGGAAAGAATGCTGCCGGCCGGCACCGCGACCCAGACCCGCTTGCCGAGCAACGCCTCGGGCCTGTCGTAGCTACCGACCGGTGCGGTCCGCAACAGCTCGACGCTCAGGTCGTCCTTGCCGATCACCGCCAGCGCCGGGAGATCGCGACTGGCCACCAGCACCGGCTTGCGTTCGAGCTTTTCCAGCGAAGCGTCCACCGCCGCCGAAGCCGGCGCCACGGATGGAGCATGCGCGTTCGATGGCGCGCGGCCGATGGATACGCCGAGGTATCCGAGCAACACCGCACCGAGCAGCAGCAGGCCGGCCAGGGCCATCAGCACCTTGCTATTCATGGGCAGACCCCTGCTATGCGTCCGGACAGGTCGATGAACGGAAAATCACCGGCGATCGCCGATGAACGAAAAAGAAAAAGTGGCGTCTTGCTGTCCGTGTCATGGCCATACTCCGGGACTGGCTTTCCATGGCAGGTACATTGGGTTATCGACTGGCGACAGTCGTTATTCAAGAACCAAAGTTCATAACTTCGACCATGCGACGATAGGCCTGAATCTAGACTTGGGATAATCAATGTCAATTTGTCATTAGATGTAGTCCAAGCCTTGTAACTCGCCATATAACCTTGCGACTAATCCACTCCTACTAATGCCATTTAGTTGTTGCAAAACGCCATCATCGGCCTAGCCTCAGCGTGGAGGCAGGGCTCTGTCTCGGTGATTGCCGCGTTCGAGGAGCAAACAAGAATGAAGAACCTGACTCTGCTCGTGTATTGCAAACTTCGCGCATTCCTGGCGGACGAAGAAGGGGCAAATGCCATCGAATACGCGGTTATCGCAGGTTTGATCGCGGTGGCTCTGATTGCCGTATTGAGTCCCACGGACAGTGGTATCGTCGGCGGGCTGAAAGCCTTCTTCGACGGAGTCGGCGAAAAAGTCGGCGGGCTGGCTCCGACAGCGAACTGACGCGAGCGCTTTCCCGGTCGCTTCCCATAGTGGCGCCATTTTCATGGCGCCACTATTTTGCCTTTGTAATGGCACTGTGCTACAAAGCCTGCCGTTCAGGCGCTGGATCATGGCTTTCCCCCGCAAGCTCCCTACCTGGTGGCCTGGGCTCCCCGCCCTTCTTGAGGCTTTTGCCAGGACGCATCGCTCATGCTTCGCTCGCTGTCGTTTGCCAAGAAAATCCTTCTCGCCGCCGCGCTGGTGGTAGTTTTCGCCTTCAGCTGCTTCATCCTCTACAACGATTACCGACAGCGCGAGGCCGTGCGCACGGACACGGAAAACTACCTCGGGGAAATCGGCACCCTGACCGCCAGCAACATCCAGAGCTGGCTGGAAGGCCGCATGCACCTGGTGGAAGGCCTGGCCTCGCAACTGGCGCTGCTCGACCAGCCCGACGAGGCGAATATCGCAAGGCAACTGGAACAGCCCGTCTTCAGCCGCAATTTCGCGTCGGTCTATCTTGGCGAGGCGGCCAGCGGCACCTTCACCATGCGCCCCTACGACGCCATGCCGGAAGGTTACGACCCACGTACCCGCGCCTGGTACAAGGACGCGCTGGCGGCCGACCGGCTGATCGTCACCGAACCTTTCGTCGATGCCGGCACCGGCGAGCAGATCCTCGCCATGTCGCTGCCGGTGCGGCACGCCGGTCAACTGCTGGGCGTCGCCGCCGGCGACATGAAGCTGGAGACCCTGACCGCGATCCTCAATTCCCTGAAGTTCGACGGTGCCGGCTACGCCTTCCTGGTCAGCGACGCCGGCAAGATCCTCCTCCACCCCGACTCCGGGCTGGTCCTGAAGACCCTCGCCGAAGCCTATCCCAAAGGCGCACCGAACATCGTCCCCGGGGTCCACGAGGTGGAACTCGACGGTCGCAGCCAGTTCGTTTCCTTCACCCCGGTGAAGGGACTGCCCGGCGTGACCTGGTACGTCGCCCTGGTCCTCGACCGCGACACCGCCTATTCGATGCTCAGCGAATTCCGCACTTCGGCGATCGTCGCCACGCTAATCGCGGTGGTCGGCATCATGCTTCTCCTCGGCATGCTGATCCGCGTACTGATGCAGCCGCTCACCGACATGGGCCGCGCCATGCAGGACATCGCCCAGGGCGAAGGCGACCTGACCAAGCGCCTGAAGGTCACCAGCAACGATGAATTCGGTACGTTGGCCAATGCCTTCAACCGCTTCGTCGAGCGTATCCACGAATCGATCCGCGAGGTCGCCGGGACCGCTCGCCAACTGCACGATGTGGCGCAACTGGTGGTGAACGCCTCGAACTCCTCGATGGCCAACTCCGACGAGCAGTCCAACCGCACCAACAGCGTCGCCGCGGCGATCAACGAACTCGGCGCCGCCGCCCAGGAAATCGCCCGCAACGCCGCCGATGCCTCGCACCATGCGTCCGACGCCAACCACCAGGCCGAAGACGGCAAGCAGGTGGTCGAGCAGACCATCCGCGCGATGAACGAGCTTTCCGAGAAGATCAGCGCCTCCTGCGCCAACATCGAGGCCCTCAACAGCCGCACGGTGAACATCGGCCAGATCCTCGAAGTGATCAAGGGCATCTCCGAGCAGACCAACCTGCTCGCCCTCAACGCCGCCATCGAAGCCGCGCGCGCCGGCGAGGCCGGACGCGGCTTCGCGGTGGTCGCCGACGAGGTGCGCAACCTGGCCCACCGTGCCCAGGAGTCGGCCCAGCAGATCCAGAAGATGATCGAAGAGCTGCAAGTCGGCGCCCGCGAGGCGGTGGCCACCATGACCGAAAGCCAGCGTTACAGCCTGGAGAGCGTGGAGATCGCCAACCGTGCCGGCGAACGCCTGGGTAGCGTGACCAGCCGGATCGGCGAGATCGACAGCATGAACCAGTCGGTGGCCACTGCCACCGAGGAACAGACCGCGGTGGTCGACTCGCTGAACATGGACATCACCGAGATCAACACCCTCAACCAGGAAGGCGTGGAGAACCTCCAGGCCACCCTGCGCGCCTGCGGCGAGCTGGAAACCCAGGCCGGGCGCCTGCGGCACCTGGTGGACAGCTTCAAGATCTGAGCCCGTCCGTCCCACAGGCCGGCTAACCGCGAAGCGGTTAGCCGGCGATCATCCAGCCCCCATGAAAAAGGCGCCCGCGGGCGCCTTTTTCATGGCCTGGCGCTCAGCGCCGCTTCTTCCCGCCCATCAACGAGCCGAGCAGGCCACGCACCAGCTCCCGGCTCAACTGGTTGGCCGCCTGGCGCATGGCGCTCTTCACCGTCGAATTGGACAGCAGGCTGCCGAGAATCTGCCCGGCCATGCCGCCGACGCCGGACGAGCTTTCCTGCTGAGCAGTCGCCTGGCCCTGGACCTCGGGCTTGGCGCCCGCCTTGTTCGCCAGCACCTCGTAGGCCGACTCGCGATCGATCGGCTGGTCGTAGCGACCCTTCAACGGCGACCGCTGGACCAGTTCAGCGCGCTCGCTGTCGCTCAGCGGGCCGATCCGCGAATAGGGCGGCGCCACCGCGACGCGCTGGACCATGGCCGGCGTGCCCTTTTCCTCCAGGGTGCCGACCAACGCCTCGCCGATACCCAGTTCGGTCAGCACCCCCAGGGTGTCGAACGCCGGGTTCGGGCGGAAACCGTCGGCCACCGCGCGCAGCGATTTCTGCTCCTTGGCGGTGAAGGCGCGCAGGCCATGCTGGATACGCAGGCCGAGCTGGGCCAGGACATCGTCCGGCAGGTCGCCCGGCGACTGGGTGACGAAGTACACCCCGACGCCTTTCGAGCGGATCAGCCGGACCACCTGTTCCAGGCGGTCGCGCAAGGCTTTCGGCGTGCCGTTGAACAGCAGGTGGGCCTCGTCGAAGAACAGTGCCAGCACCGGCTTGTCGGCATCGCCGCGCTCCGGCAGTTGCTCGAACAGCTCGGCCAACAGCCAGAGCAGGAAAGTCGCGTAGACCTTCGGCGCCTCGTGCACCAGGCGGCTGGCGTCGAGCAGGTGGATGCGCCCGCGCCCGTCCGGCTCGGGGCGGAGGATGTCTTCCAGTTGCAGGGCAGGCTCGCCGAAGAAGGCCTCGGCGCCCTGCTGCTCCAGAGTGGCCAGGCGGCGCAGCAGCGCCTGCCCGGAAGCGCCAGTGAACAGCGCCCGGTCCTCGCCAAGGATTTCCGGATTGTCCTTCAGATGGTTGAGCAGCGCCTTCAGGTCCTTCAGGTCGAGCAGCAGCAGGCCTTCCCGGTCGGCCACCTGGAAGGCGGCGAACAGCGCGGCCTGCTGGCTATCGGTCAACTCCAGGAGGTTGGCCAGCAGCAGCGGGCCCATCTCGCTGATGGTGGTGCGCAACGGGTGGCCGGTCTTCCCGGCGATGTCCCAGAGCGTGGTCGGGTAGGCCTTCGGCTGGTAGTTCAGCCACGGCATGCTGGCGATACGTTCGGCGACCTTGCCCTGCGGGTTGCCCGGCGCGGCGATGCCGCACAGGTCGCCCTTGATGTCGGCGGCGAACACCGCGACACCGGCATCGCTGAAGGATTCGGCGAGGTGCTGCAAGGTCACCGTCTTGCCGGTACCGGTGGCGCCGGCGATCAATCCATGACGGTTGGCCAGGCGCCAGGCCTGTCCTACCGGCTGGCCATCGGGGCCAGCGCCGATCAACAACTCATTCGCTTGCGACATCCATTCATCCTCGGGACTAAAGCTCCGGCACGCTGTGCCGACAGTAAGGGAAAGCCCTTGTGCAACGGGGCTTCCAGCGGAACCCACGTACCAATATGCGCGGGTTCCCGCGAAGGGCGTCGGGCCAGCGCATCGACCCGATCTGGCCGTCCAGCTTCAGCGAAGACCTTCGGGCCTTGCTGAGACAGGAAAAATCGCCATCGTATCCGTATCACGCATTCTTCGGAGCCACCCAGGGAACCGTGGCTTCGTGGCACAAGGCCGTGCCTGGGTCGACGGACTACCCACCCGCGCGACCCGCCCGACGCTGCAAGGCGTACGGAAAGCCCCTGCGCCCGCGGAACGGTCGCAGGGGTCTGGTCAAAGACTGGCGCTACATACTCCTGGACGCAATACAACATGATCAAAAGTCTGAAGTTCAGCCACAAGATCCTCCTCGCGGCCTCCCTCGTGGTGTTCGCCGCTTTCGCACTGTTCACCCTCTACAACGATTACCTGCAGCGCAACGCGATCCGCGAGGACCTCGAAAGCTACCTGCGGGAAATGGGTGACGTGACTTCCAGCAACATTCAGAACTGGCTCGGCGGCCGTCTGCTGCTGGTCGAGCAGACCGCCCAGACCCTGGCCCGCGACCACAGCCCGGAAACCGTCAGCGCCCTGCTCGAACAGCCGGCCCTGACCTCGACCTTCAGCTTCACCTACCTCGGCCAGCAGGACGGCGTCTTCACCATGCGTCCGGACAGCCCGATGCCGGCCGGCTACGATCCGCGCAGCCGGCCCTGGTACAAGGACGCCGTGGCGGCCGGCGGCCTGACCCTGACCGAACCCTACGTCGACGCCGCCACCCAGGAATTGATCATCACCGCGGCGACACCGGTGAAGGCCGCTGGCAACACCCTCGGCGTGGTAGGCGGCGACCTCAGCCTGAAGACCCTGGTGCAGATCATCAATTCGCTGGACTTCAGCGGCATGGGCTACGCCTTCCTGGTCAGCGGCGACGGCAAGATCCTGGTGCACCCGGACAAAGAGCAGGTGATGAAGACCCTGAGCGAGGTCTACCCGCAGAACACGCCGAAGATCGCCACCGGTTTCAGCGAGGCCGAATTGCACGGGCATACCCGCATCCTCGCCTTTACCCCTATCAAGGGCCTGCCTTCGGTGACCTGGTACCTGGCGCTGTCCATCGACAAGGACAAGGCCTACGCCATGCTCAGCAAGTTCCGCGTCTCGGCCATCGCCGCCGCGCTGATCTCCATCGTCGCCATCCTGGTCCTGCTCGGCCTGCTGATCCGCCTGCTGATGCAGCCGCTGCACCTGATGGGCCGTGCCATGCAGGACATCGCCCAGGGCGAGGGCGACCTGACCAAGCGCCTCGCCGTGACCAGCCGCGATGAATTCGGCGTGCTCGGCGATGCCTTCAACCAGTTCGTCGAGCGTATCCATCGCTCGATCCGGGAAGTCGCCGGGACCGCGCACAAACTGCACGACGTCTCGCAACTGGTGGTGAACGCCTCGAACTCTTCGATGGCCAACTCCGACGAGCAGTCCAACCGCACCAACAGCGTCGCCGCGGCGATCAACGAACTCGGCGCCGCCGCCCAGGAAATCGCCCGCAACGCCGCCGATGCCTCGCACCACGCCTCCGACGCCAACCACCAGGCCGAAGACGGCAAGCAGGTGGTCGAGCAGACCATCCGCGCGATGAACGAGCTTTCCGAGAAGATCAGCGCCTCCTGCGCCAACATCGAGGCCCTCAACAGCCGTACGGTGAACATCGGCCAGATCCTCGAAGTGATCAAGGGCATCTCCGAGCAGACCAACCTGCTCGCCCTCAACGCCGCCATCGAAGCCGCGCGCGCCGGCGAGGCCGGACGCGGCTTCGCAGTGGTCGCCGACGAGGTGCGCAACCTGGCCCATCGCGCCCAGGAGTCGGCCCAGCAGATCCAGAAGATGATCGAAGAGCTGCAAGTCGGCGCCCGCGAGGCGGTGGCCACCATGACCGAGAGCCAGCGCTACAGCCTGGAGAGCGTGGAGATCGCCAACCGTGCCGGCGAAAGCCTGAGCAGCGTGACCCGGCGGATCGGCGAGATCGACGGGATGAACCAGTCGGTGGCCACCGCCACCGAGGAGCAGACCGCGGTGGTCGACTCGCTGAACATGGACATCACCGAGATCAACACCCTCAACCAGGAAGGCGTGGAGAACCTCCAGGCCACCCTGCGCGCCTGTGGCGAGCTGGAAACCCAGGCCGGGCGCCTGCGCCAACTGGTGGACAGCTTCAAGATCTGAGACCGGCCGGTCTCGTCGCCGAACCGGCGGACAACCGCGATGCGGTTATCCGCCCTGCCGACGAAAAGCGCCCACGGGCGCTTTTTTTCGTTCTCCAGGTCGCATTCGGTGAAACCATTCATCCGTTGCGCTAAAGCTTCCGGACTTGCCGCCGACAGACACGGCAAGCCTTGCAGTTGCGATCCAACTGGGGCTGTTCACGACAGCGCGCCCGCGCCTCCCGGATGCAAGAAACCATGATCAAAAGTCTCAAGTTCAGCCACAAGATCCTGCTCGCCGCCGCGCTGGTGGTGATCGCGACCTTCTCCCTGTTCACCCTCTACAACGACTCCCTGCAGCGTGCCTCGATCCGCGAGGACCTGGAGGACTACCTGCACGAAATGGGCGAGATCACCGCCAGCAACGTGCAGAACTGGCTGAGCGGGCGCATCCTGCTGATCGAGAACCTGGCCCAGACCCTGGCCCGCGACCACAGCCCGGAGACCACCCAGGCCCTGCTGGAACAGCCGCTGCTGGGCTCGACCTTCCTCTTCACCTACCTGGGGCAGACCGACGGCACCTACACCGCGCGCCCCACCAGCGACCTGCCGGCCGACTACGACCCGCGCCGCCGCCCCTGGTACAACGCCGCCACCAGCGCCGGCCAGACCACCCTCACCGAACCCTACATGGAGCCGGCCATCCACGAGCTGGTACTGACCATCGCCAGCCCGGCGCGCCAGGGCGGCCAGCCGTTCGGCGTGGTCGGCGGCGACCTCAGCCTGCAGACGGTGGTGAAGATCATCAACTCGCTGGACTTCGGCGGCATGGGCTACGCCTTCCTGGTCAGCGGCGACGGCAAGATCCTCGTCCATCCGGACAAGGACCAGGTCATGAAGAGCCTCAGCGACGTCTACCCACGCAACACGCCGAAGATCGGCAGCGGCTTCAGCGAGGCCGAGCTGCACGGCAACACCCGGATCCTCAGTTTCTCTCCGGTCAAGGGCCTGTCCGGCCTGGACTGGTACATCGGCATCTCGGTGGACAAGGACAAGGCCTATGCCATGCTCACCAAGCTGCGTACCTCGGCGATCGTCGCCGCGCTGATCGCGGTGGTCGCCATCGTCCTCCTCCTCGGCATGCTGATCCGCGTACTGATGCAGCCGCTCACCGACATGGGCCGCGCCATGCAGGACATCGCCCAGGGCGAAGGCGACCTGACCAAGCGCCTGAAGGTCACCAGCAACGATGAGTTCGGGGCCCTGGCCATTTCCTTCAACCGCTTCGTCGAGCGTATCCACGAATCGATCCGCGAGGTCGCCGGCACCGCTCGCCAACTGCACGACGTGGCGCAACTGGTGGTGAACGCCTCGAACTCCTCGATGGCCAACTCCGACGAGCAGTCCAACCGCACCAACAGCGTCGCCGCGGCGATCAACGAACTCGGCGCCGCCGCCCAGGAAATCGCCCGCAACGCCGCCGATGCCTCGCACCATGCGTCCGACGCCAACCACCAGGCCGAGGACGGCAAACAGGTGGTCGAGCAGACCATCCGCGCGATGAACGAGCTTTCCGAGAAGATCAGCGCCTCCTGTGCCAACATCGAGGCCCTCAACAGCCGCACGGTGAACATCGGCCAGATCCTCGAAGTGATCAAGGGCATCTCCGAGCAGACCAACCTGCTCGCCCTCAACGCCGCCATCGAAGCCGCGCGCGCCGGCGAAGCCGGACGCGGCTTCGCAGTGGTCGCCGACGAGGTGCGCAACCTGGCCCACCGCGCCCAGGAGTCGGCCCAGCAGATCCAGAAGATGATCGAGGAACTGCAGATCGGCGCCCAGGAAGCGGTCAGTACCATGACCGAGAGTCAGCGCTACAGCCTTGAAAGCGTGGAGATCGCCAACCGTGCCGGCGAACGCCTGAGCAGCGTCACCGGACGGATCGCCGAGATCGACGGGATGAACCAGTCGGTGGCCACCGCCACCGAGGAGCAGACCGCGGTGGTCGATTCGCTGAACATGGACATCACCGAGATCAACACCCTCAACCAGGAAGGCGTGGAGAACCTCCAGGCCACCCTGCGCGCCTGCGGCGAGCTGGAAACCCAGGCCGGGCGCCTGCGCCAGCTGGTGGACAGCTTCAAGATCTGAGCACTGCCCGAGCCGTAGCCGAACCGGCGGATAATCGCGCCGCGGCTATCCGCCCTGCCCCCGGCCATTCGTAGGGTGAACAACGCCAACGGCGTTGTTCACCCTTATCCTGCCAGGATGCCTCCCGAGGCATGCCTTCCTCTCCGCCCGCTCCCTCTGCGACCTATTCCCGCGCTGGCTGCCGCAAGCGCGCCGGCTCGCGCTTTCTTTCCTAGACTTGAAGCTACCCACGGCTCCCGCACACCGTTCGAACGACTGCCGGTGCCGGTGGTCCACTGAGTGGCAGAAGGAACAAGCTCAACGGAGGAAGGCCCATCGTGCACATCGCCGATATGACCATGTTCTACGCGCCTGCCAGCGGGGGGGTACGCACCTATCTCGAAGCCAAGCATCGCCATCTCTGGCACTATCCCGGCATTCGCCACAGCGTGCTGGTTCCCGGCGCCAGCTACCGCCAGGCGAACGGCATCCACGAGGTGCCGGCGCCGCCGCTGCCATTCGGCAATGGCTACCGCTTCCCTCTCCGTCGCGGCCCCTGGCGCAAGGTGCTGCGCAATCTGCAACCGGACCTGATCGAGGTCGGCGACCCGTACCTCACCGCCTGGGCGGCGCTCGACGCGCGACGTCGGCTGGACGTGCCGGTGATCGGCTTCTACCACTCCGACCTGCCGCTGCTGGTGAGCAATCGCATGGGCGCCTGGCTCGGCACCAACGCGGACAACTACGTCAGCAAGCTGTACGGCCACTTCGACCGGGTCCTGGCCCCCAGTCGGGTAATGGCGGAAAAGCTGATGCGCCTGGGCGTCGCCGACGTGCATGTACAACCGCTGGGCGTCGACCTCGTCACCTTCCATCCGAGCAACCGCGATCCGGGGCTGCGCCAGGAACTCGGCCTGGACGAGGAAACCCGCCTGCTGGTGTTCGCCGGGCGCGGTTCGCGGGAAAAGAACCTGCCGGTACTGCTCGACGCCATCCAGCGCCTCGGCGACGGCTATCACCTGTTGCTGGTGGGTTCCAACATGCCGACCCGGGTTCCGCGCAACACCAGCGTGGTCGACCATTTCTGCGATAGCCGCGAAGTCGCCCGCCTGCTGGCGAGCAGCGACGCGCTGCTGCACGCCGGTGACCAGGAGACCTTCGGCCTGGTCGCACTCGAAGCGATGGCCAGCGGCATTCCGGTGGTGGCGGTGCGCGCCGGGGCACTGGCGGAAATAGTCCCGGAGCGTTGCGGCGTGCTCTGCGCACCGAACAACGGCGACGCCATGGCCTGCGCGGTGCGCGAACTGTTCAGCCACGACGTCGAGCTGCGCGGCCAGCGCGCCCGCCGTCACGTCGAGCGCCAGCATGCCTGGGACGCAGTGGTCGCCGGTCTGCTCCTGCACTACCACGCGGTACTCGGCGACAGCGAGGCGAGGTTCCCGCGCTATGGCTGAACGCAGCCTGCTGCTGGTGTTGCACGACGTGGCCCCGGAAACCTGGCCGGACTACCGGCCCTTCGTCGAGGCCGTGGACGCGCTCGGTGAGGTCCCCATGACCTGGCTGGTAGTGCCCGACTTCCACCATCGCAACCCGCTGGAAGCCGACGAAAAGTTCTGCAAACTGCTCTCGCGGCGGGTAACCCGGGGTGACGAACTGGCTCTCCACGGCTTCTATCACTACGATGACGCCCCACCACCGCGTACTCCAGGGCAATACTTCATGCGTCGCATCTACACCTGGGAGGGAGAGTTCTATGCCCTCGACCACGCCGAGGCCAAGACCCGCCTGGCCGCCGGCATCGAGCTGTTCCGCCGCCGCGGATGGCCGCTGCACGGTTTCGTCGCGCCGGCCTGGCTGATGAGCGCCGGCACCCGCCAGGCGCTCGGCGAGAGCGGGCTGCGCTACACCAGCGACCCGTCCAACCTGTATCTGCTTCCCCACCTGCAACCGATCGAGGCCCCCGGCCTGGTCTGGAGCGCGCGCAGTGCCTGGCGTCGCGGCCTCTCCTGGGCGCTCAGCGAGCAGCGCCGCCGGGCCTGGCGCGCAGCGCCGGTGATCCGTCTCGGACTCCATCCGGTCGACATGCGCCATCGCTTTTCCCGCGAATACTGGCTGCGTACCCTGCGCACCCTGCTGTCCGAGGGGCGCCAGCCGTTGACCAAGATCGACTGGCTGGAGCGCCACCTCGCCCTGGACCACGCGGCATGAGTCGAGGCTGGTTACTGCTGTTCGGTTTGATCGGTGCCTCGCTGATTCCGCTGGTGCTCGGCGGCAGCGACATGTTCCCGCGCTTGCGCGCCTTCCCGCTGGACAGCCTGCTGCTGATGTTCGGCATGATCGTGGTCTGCTGGTTCATCAACGGCCTGCGCCTGCGCCTGCTGCTCGCCGGGCGCGCCGGCAAGCTCGGGCAATTGCAGAGCGTCGGCATCATCATGGCCAGCGAATTCGCTTTCTGCGCCACTCCGGGCGGCAGCGGCGGGCCGTTGACCCTGATGGCGCTGCTGGCCCGGCGCGGCCTGCGCCCGGCACAGACCAGCGCGGTGTTCGCGGTCGACCAGTTGGCCGACCTGACGTTCTTCCTCTGCGCCCTCGGCGCGATCCTGATCTATGCCCTCAGCCATTCGCTGAGCCCGAACATGGAATCGAGCCTGATCTTCAGCGCGGTATTCCTGGTCGGCCTGTTCGTCGGCGCGGTAATGCTGATCCGCTACCTGCACCAGGTGATCCGCTTCAACGGGCGGGTTCTGGCGCGGCTCGGCGTGTCATCGCGCAAGCGCCTGCACTGGGGCCGCAAGATCCTGCATTTCCGCATTGCCCTGCACGACAGCCTGCGCCTGCCGAAACGACGCCTGCTGGCGGTCTTCCTTCTCAGCAGTACGCACTGGCTGCTGCGCTTCAGCGTGCTCGATCTGACCCTGCGCGGCCTGGGAGTGGATATCCAGTGGGCCTGGACCTTCCTGATCCAGATGGTCTCGCTCAGCGCCGGACAGCTATCGCTGATCCCCGGCGGCGCCGGCGGCACCGAGCTGACCTCGGCGGCCCTGCTGGCCCCCATGATCGGCAAGTCGACGGCGGCGGCGGCCATCGTCATCTGGCGAGCGGTGACCTTCTATTTCTACCTCGTCGCCGGCGGCCCGGTGTTCGCCGTGCTCGCCGGACGCCCGCTGCTGAAGAAGCTGATCAGCAGTCGCGAGGCTTCTTCCTGAGCGTATCCTCGGCGTCAGCCTCGCCCGTCTCGCTGGCGCTCTCCTGGATACGCCGCCAGAGTTCGGCCGCGCCGGGAAACTCGGTTCCGTCCTCGTCGCCGAGGGCGTCGGTGTCGTAACGGCTTGTGCAACCCTCACCGAGGGTCGGTGGCGGGCTGGCGGTGCCCGCCGACCTGGGATCGCTCATGTTCGTTCCTCCGGGTGCCGGCCCCGGCCGGCATTCCAGGGGAGCCGGCTCAGTCGAACACCACCGTCTTGTTGCCGTGTACCAGTACGCGGTCTTCCAGGTGATAGCGCAGTCCGCGCGCGAGCACCAGTTTTTCCACATCCTTGCCCAGCCGCACCATGTCTTCGACGTTGTCGCGGTGAGTGACCCGCACCACGTCCTGCTCGATGATCGGACCGGCATCCAGTTCCTCGGTCACGTAATGGCTGGTCGCGCCGATCAGCTTGACCCCGCGCTTCGACGCCTGGTGATACGGCTTGGCGCCGATGAAGGACGGCAGGAAGCTGTGGTGGATGTTGATCACCTGGTGGGCGTACTTGCGGCACAGGTCCGGCGGCAGGATCTGCATGTAGCGAGCCAGGACGATGCAGTCGGCGCCATGTTCGTCGATCAGCCGGGAAACTTCATCGAAGGCCGGCTGCTTGTCCTGCGGATCGACGGGAACGTGGAAATACGGGATGCCGTGCCACTCGACCATGCTGCGCAGGTCGTCGTGGTTGGCGATCACGCAGGGAATCTCGCAGTCCAGTTCGCCGCTGTGCCAGCGGTGCAGCAGATCGGCCAGGCAATGGGACTCCTTGCTGGCCATCAGCACCACGCGCTTCTTCACCTCGGAATCGGTGATCCGCCATTCCATGGAGAATTCGCGGGCGATCGGGGCGAAAGCCTGGCGAAAGCCATCCAGGTCGAACGGCAGAGAGTCGGCACGGATCTCGTGGCGCATGAAGAACCAGCCGTTATCGTTGTCGGAATGATGGCTGGCTTCGGTGATCCAGCCATTGTAGGTGGCCAGGAAGTTACTCACCTTGGCAACGATCCCGACCCCGTCGGGACAGGCGATCACCAGCCGAAAAGTGCGCATGGGTATACTCCAGAAACATCGCGAAAGGCCGCCATTCTAGCGGCATGGCGGGAAAAGTTCAGCCTCGGCGAAGGTCTTTCGACAGGCTGTTGCGCGAGAGAATAAACCCGCACAACAGGGCAATCCCGATGCGGAATTAATTACTTTGAATTTCATCGAGAAAAGTTTTCATCGCGGTTTACTTACAGTTTCGCCCTGACTATTATTGAATCTACTTACATGCCCGCCACCGCCACTCAGCACAGACAAGGTACCTGACATGTCCCTGATCAACGAATATCGCGCCACGGAAGAAGCCATCAAGGAACTTCAGGAGCGCCTGAAGTCCCTGGAACAAGACGACAAACTGAAAAAAGAACTGGAATTCGAAGAGAAGCTGCGCACGCTGATGGGCACTTACCAGAAGTCCCTGCGTGACGTGATTTCCCTGCTCGATCCGGACGCCAAGATCGGCAAGAGCACCCGCACCGCCAAGGCGCCTGCCGGCAAGCGCGCGCGCAAGGTCAAGCAGTACAAGAACCCGCACACCGGCGAAGTCATCGAGACCAAGGGCGGCAACCACAAGACTTTGAAAGAGTGGAAAGCCAAGTGGGGCCCCGAGGCCGTCGAGAGCTGGGCCACCCTGCTCGGCTAAACCAGTCAGTTCCACGAAGAACGCCAGCCCAGTGCTGGCGTTTTTCATTTCCGCCGGATTGTATCGGCTCCTCTGCCTGCGCCCTCAAGTCTCCAGCGAATAGCGTTGACGCAGTTCCGCGGCGTAATCGCGCCAGGCCGCAAGTACCGCCGGCAATGTGCCGCCCTGCTCTTGCCGACAAGCCTCCAGCGCCGCCTCGAAGGCCGGCAAAGTATTCGGTGCGCCGTATTCTTCATGGGACAAACGATTGCGGCAGAAGCTTTCCCATTGTTGGCGCTCGGCCACATTTAAAGTTTCCGGGAAATTTCGCGCACGATAGCGAAAGAACAACTCCTGCAAACGGGCATCGTCGAAGGGCCATTGTTCTTTGGCCAATTGCTCCGGTTCGGCAAGGCGCAGCTGTTCACAAAGGCGTCGATCCCGATCGCCAATAAATCCGTCATACAACTGTTGCTCGGGGTCGTCGCTGGCGGAGAAACTTTCTTCGCCATATAGCGCTGTCAGTTTGTCCGCCCAGACGGTTTGATGCTGGCGCAACAGCTCGGCTTTTCGCTGGCACTCCTCGAGTTCGATGCCGGTTCGCTGGCGATCCTCGGCGCGCAATACCGACAGCGGCGCCACCACCGGGCAACGGTTGACCTGGATCTGCTTCAGCGGCACCGGCAACTCGCCCTCGGCCAGTTCGTCGCGACGGGTATACAGGCGCCTGCGCAAGTCCTCGGCCGACAACTCCAGCAGCGGCGCGGGATCGGCGCAGAGGTCGCAGACGATCAGAGCATTGCGGTTGCGCGGGTGCCAGGCCAGCGGCAGGACCACCGAGAGGAAATGGCGCTCCGCGGAAAAGCGTCCGGAGACATGCACCAGCGGCTGCAGCAGGCGCACCTGGTCGAGCACCTTGTGCTTGCTGCGCAACTGGTAGAGGTAATCGTACAGGCGCGGCTGGCGCTGACGGATCAGGCGGGCCAGGGCAATGGTGGCGCGGACATCGGAAAGCGCGTCGTGGGCCTGCCCATGCTCCAGGCCGTTCGCCGCGGTGAGCATTTCCAGCTTCAGCGACAGCCGGCCGTCCAGCTGCGGCCACTGGATGCCCTCCGGGCGCAGGGCATAGGCGGTACGGACCATGTCGATCAGGTCCCAGCGGCTATTGCCGCCTTGCCACTCGCGGGCGTAGGGATCGAAGAAGTTGCGGTACAGGCTGTAGCGCGTCACTTCGTCGTCGAAGCGCAGGGAGTTGTAGCCGGCCACGCAGGTCGCCGGCTGCGCCAGCTGGGCGTGTACCCGGGTCATGAAGTCGGCCTCGGACAGCCCCCGCTCGGCCAGCCGCTGGGGAGTGATGCCGGTGATCAGGCAAGCCATAGGGTGGGGCAGGATATCGTCGCTGGGACGGCAATACAGGTTCATCGGCTCGCCGATCTCGTTCAGCGCCTCGTCCGTGCGGATCCCGGCGATCTGCAACGGCCGGTCGCGGCGAGGGTCGATGCCGGTGGTTTCGTAGTCGTACCAAAAAATACTCGCGTTCACGGTCATTCCCTTTCTGGCGGCACCGGGCAGTCTACCAGTGACTGCCGCGAAGCTCGCGACCCACTTCGGGGATTTCCAGGTTTTCCAACGAACTCACGGAAAGCGCCGTAGGCACGGCCCGCCAGGGCGCGTCAGTGCGCATATCTGCCATCCGAACCTTGCGTTGTCCCCTTCGCCCTCGCTAGCATTCCGCTCGCACGGATGCCCGTTTCACTGACAAGGACAGCACCATGAACGACACCAGCAATCCCTACGCCACCCCCGCCAGCGCCCTGCAACCGACCCAGGCGGTGCCGCCGGTCATCGGCGACTACGACTTCCGCATCGGCGACGTGATCAGCGAAGCCTGGGCCAAGATCAAGGGCGTCAAAGGCATCCTGATCGGCGCCTTCGTGGTCTACAGCGTGGTGATCCAGACCATCACCTTCATCCTCACCCTGCTCTTCGGCGGTATCGGCCTGATGAGCGAGGCCGATCCCATCGCCTTCGCGGTCGGCCAGATGATCGCCAGCCTGGTCGCCACGGCGGTGGGCTACCCGTTCTTCACCGGCCTGACCATGATCGGCATCCGCCGCGCCGCCGACCAGCCGGCGACCTTCAACGAAATGTTCAACTACTTCGGCATGCTGGTGCCGCTGCTGCTCACCGGCCTGCTGATGATGCTGATGGTCTACGTCGGCTTCTTCCTGCTGATCATCCCCGGTCTCTACCTGAGCGTCGCCTACATGCTCGCCCTGCCGCTGGTGGCCGAGCGCGGCCTGACGCCCTGGCAGGCCCTGGAAACCTCGCGCAAGGCCATCAGCCGCCACTGGTTCAAGGTGTTCGGCCTGCTGCTGGTGCTGAGCCTGCTGATGCTGGTGAGCATGATCCCGCTGTTCATCGGCCTGATCTGGACCGGCCCGCTGTTCGTCGTCTCCATGGGTATTCTCTACCGCACCATCTTCGGCGTTCGCCCGCTGGGCAACTGAGGTGCAGACCGGGCCGTCGCGGCGGCCCGGTTGCCTGATGACGCCACGCTGGCTAGCATCTGACTTTCCCCGACACGGCCCCCCGATGCCACCGAACGCAGCCGCCCGCCTCGTCGCGCCCGCCTCCCGGCCAGGCGCCGAGGTCCTCGACACCCACTACCACGTGGAAACGCCGGAAGGCATCGACCTGCTCCTGCGTCCCGCCGGCGTCGTCCCCCGGGCCCTGGCCTATACCATCGACCTCTGCATCCGCGGCCTGATCATGCTGGTGCTGATGCTCGGCCTGGCGTTCCTCGGCAAGCTCGGCGCCGGCCTCGGCCTGCTGCTGACCTTCATCATGACCTGGTGGTACATGGTCCTCTTCGAGGTGCTCAACCAGGGCCGCTCGCCCGGCAAGCAGATGATGGGACTGCGCGTCGTCCACGACGACGGCACTCCGGTGGGCTGGGCCGCGTCGCTGCTGCGCAACCTGCTGCGCTTCGCCGACATCCTGCCCTTCGGCTACGCCCTCGGTCTGCTCTGTTGCCTGAACCATCCGGCCTTCAAGCGCCTGGGCGACATCGCCGCCGGCACCCTGGTGGTCTACCGCGAACCCGAACTGAGCCGGCCCAGCCTGCCTGACGTCGAGCCGCAACTGCCGCCCTTCCCCATGAGCCTGGAAGAACAGCGCGCCTTCCTCGGTTTCGCCGAACGCGGCGCGGCGCTTTCCTCGGCACGCCGCGAGGAACTGGCGGGCATTCTCGCCGAACCGCTGGGCGTCGAGCCGGTACGCGCCCAGGCCGAGATCAACGGCATCGCCCGCGGCTTTCTCGGCCTGCGTCAGGAGAGCGCATGAAACAGAGCCTCTTCGAACAGCGCCACCAGGCCGCCTGGCTACGCTTCGACAAACGCCTCGCCTTCCTCGAGAAAGGCAAGAAGCTGGAAGGCTCCAGCGACGACTTCGCCGCCGATTACCGGCGCCTCTGCCAGCAACTGGCGCTGGCCCAGGAGCGCGGCTACAGCAGTCACCTGATCGACCAGTTGCAGCAACTGGCGATGCGCGGCCACCAGCAGTTCTACCGGCACCGCAGCCACCTCGGCAGCCGCATCCTCGGCTTCCTGCTCGCCGGCCTGCCGCGCCTGGTCCGCGAGGAGTGGCGCAGCATCGCCGTGGCCAGCCTGCTGTTCTACGGCAGCGCCCTGCTCATGGGGCTGCTGGTCTATCACTTTCCCGACCTGATCTACAGCGTGGTCAGCCCGGACAAGGTCAGCGAGATGGAGTCTATGTACGCCCCGGAAACCACCCGCCTGGGTCCGTTGGGGGCACGCGACACCAGCGACGACTGGGAAATGTTCGGCTTCTATATCATGAACAACATCGGCATCGCCTTTCAGACCTTCGCCAGCGGCGTGCTGCTGGGACTCGGCAGCCTGTTCTTCCTGCTGTTCAATGGCCTGATGATCGGTTCGGTGGCCGGCCACCTGACGCAGATCGGCTACGTGCAGACCTTCTGGCCGTTCGTCATCGGCCACGGCGCGTTCGAACTGACCGCCATCACCTTCGCCGGCGCCGCCGGCCTCAAGCTCGGCTGGGCGCTGCTCGCGCCAGGTCGCCTGACCCGCGGCGAAGCCCTGCGGCTGGCCGCCCGGCGCAGCGTGCAACTGATCGCCGGGGTGATCGTGCTGTTGCTGCTGGCGGCCTTCACCGAGGCCTATTGGTCTTCCATCAGTCATTTCGAGCCGCGGGTGAAGTACGCGGTCGGCGCGGTCCTCTGGCTGCTGGTCGGCAGCTACTTCCTGTTCGCCGGACGGAGCCGCCATGCGCCTGACTGACGCCAGCGTGGCGATCCGCCCGCGCAGCGCCTGGGAAGCGCTCGACCTCGGCATCCTCCTGGCGCATCGCCATGCGCGCCTGCTGATGGGCAGCTGGGCGTTGCTGACCCTGCCGCTGTTCGCCGTGCTCAGCCTCCTGCTGTGGCAGCATCCGCCCCTGGCGATCCTGATCTTCTGGTGGCTCAAGCCGGCCTTCGAACGACTGCCGCTGTATATTCTCTCGCACGCCCTGTTCGGCGATACGCCAACCCTGAGGCAGGCCCTGCGCGCCTATCCCGCCCTGCTGAGGAAGCAGTTGCCGGCCAGCCTGCTGTGGCGCCGCTTCAGTCCGACGCGCAGCTTCGACCTGCCGGTCCTGCAACTGGAAGGACTCGCCGGGGAGCCCCGCAGCCAGCGCCTGATCGTATTGTCCCAGCGCAACGCCGGCGGCGCGACCTGGCTGACCGTGGTCGGCGTGCACCTGGAAATGGCGCTCTGGGCCGGCTTCGCCATGCTTCTCTACCTGCTGATCCCGGCGCAGAACGAGATCGACTGGAACTGGCAGAGCCTGCTCGACCCGGAAGCCGGCGAGTGGCTCTGGCTGGAGCACCTGTCGAACCTGCTCTACGTCCTGGTGCTGGTAGTCTGGGAGCCGATCTACGTGGCCTGCGGCTTCACCCTCTACCTGAACCGACGCACCGAACTGGAGGCCTGGGACATCGAGCTGGTGTTCCGCCGCCTGCGCCAGCGTCTGGTCGGCAGCGCCTATGTCCTGCTGCTCGGCCTGACCGCTTCGCTGGCCTGGCTGCCCGCCCCTTCCGCCTATGCCGAGCCGGCGGCCGCCACCAGCGCCGGCGAAGCCGAGCTGCCGCCCGAGCAGGCCCGCCTGCTGCGGCAGAAACTCAACAGCGAACAGGCCGGCAAGCAGATCCGGGCGATCGTCGACGGCGCGCCGTTCAAGAACAGCGAGACCGTTACGGGCTGGCGCTTCGGCGACAAGACCGAGAAAAAGGACAGCCGCAAGGAGGACGAAGAGCGGCTCAAGGCATTCTTCGAGGCCCTGGCCAACTGGGTGCCGTTCCGTCACGCGGCGCAGGTCATCGAAGTGCTGCTCTGGGCGCTGCTGTTCAGCGCGGTGTTCCTGCTGGTCTGGCGCTACCGTGAATGGCTGCGCCTGTTCGTCGGCAACCTGGGCTTGCCGCAACGGGCCCGCCGCGAAGCGCCGACGGTGATGTTCGGCCTCGATCTCAGTCCGGAAAGCCTGCCCGACGACATCGCCGGCAACGCCGAACGGCTCTGGAACGAGAAACCACGGGAAGCCCTCGGCCTGCTCTACCGCGGGCTGCTCAGCCGACTGCTGCATGACTACCGCCTGCCGTTGAAGGGCTCCCATACCGAGGGCGAGGTCCTGCGCCTGGTCGAAGGACTGGAGCAACAACGGCCGCTGCTGCACTACAGCCAACTGCTGACCGCCCAATGGCAGGCGCTCGCCTACGGCCACCGGCTGCCGGCCGACGACGCTCGCCAGCGCCTCTGCGACGGCTGGCGCAGCCTTTTCGCCGCGGGAGCCAAGCCATGATGAGCCGGCGCGCGCGCTTCCTGCTGCTGGCCGTGCTCCTGCTGCTGGCCGGGCTGCTGGCGATCTTCCTGGCCAGCCGCCTGCAACCCTATACGGAGACGATCGACCTCGGCCCATCGCCGGAGGCCCGGCGCAATCCCTACCTGGCCGCCGAACTGTTCCTGCGCAAGCAGGGGGTCACGGTGAGCCGCGCCGACGGCCTTGAGGTCCTCAAGGAGCTGCCGCCCTCCGGGCATACCCTGCTCCTGCTCGGCAGCCGCTCCGGCATGACTCCCGGCCAGGCTCGCCGCCTGCTGCAATGGAGCGAGCAGGGCGGGCACCTGGTGCTGATCGCCGAACGCCTGTGGGACGAGGACGAGAAGAAGAGCGGCGACCTGCTGCTCGACAGCCTGGATATCCGCCAGTACCTGACCGAGGACTTCGACGACAGCCAGGACCGGGCCAGCGAGGAAACCGCCGACGCCGACGCCGACGCCGACGCCGACGCCGACGAAGGTAGCGTCGACGACCACGCGACCGAAGCGCCGCCGGAGGACACCGCCGGCGAGGAAGAAGAGCCCGCCGACAGCGTGCCGGACTATTCCGCACTGACCCGCCTGTACCTGGAAAACGAGCGCTCGCCGGCCTACATCGGCTTCGATCCCGACTACCACCTCTACGATCCGCAGAACCACGCCTACGCCTGGGCCAACAGCGGCGACGCCACCCACCTGTTGCAGATGCAGCACGGCAAGGGCCTGGTCACGGTGCTCACCGACGCCTGGATCTGGCAGAACCGCAACATCGAGCAGTACGACAACGCCTGGCTGCTCTGGTACCTGACCCAGGACAACCAGGTGACCCTGCTCTACCGCGCCGAACGCGACAGCCTCGCCACCCTGCTCGCCCGCCACTTCCCCGAGGCCCTGGCGGCAGCGCTGCTGCTGTTGCTCGCCGGCCTGTGGCGCGCAGGGCTGCGCCAGGGTCCCTTGCAGCCGGTGGCCAGCCGTTCGCGCCGGCAACTGGAGGAACACCTGCGCGCCGGCGCCGACTTCCTCCTCCGCCAGCGCGGCCACGTCGCCTTGCTGCACGGTCTGCAACGCGACATCCTGCGCAGGGCGCGGCGTCGCCACCCCGGTTTCGAACAGCTCGGCGTCGCCGAGCAATGGCAGATCCTCGGGCGCATGACCCGCCTGCCACCCAGCGCCATCAGCCAGGCCATGCGCCCATATCCGGCGCAGCGCCTTTCCGCTGCCGACTTCACCCGCCAGGTCGCCCACCTGCAAAGCCTCAGGAATGCCCTATGAGCGAACAGACGCCCGAACAACCGAGCACCGCGCCCAACCCGGCGCTCCAGCGCCAGCGCGCCAGCCAGCTGGCCCAGGCCCTGCGCACCGAACTGCAGAAAGCCCTGATCGGCCAGGGCGCAGTGATCGACGACGTGCTCACCGCGTTGCTCGCCGGCGGCCACGTGCTGGTGGAAGGCGTGCCGGGGCTCGGCAAGACCCTGCTGGTACGCGCCCTGGCGCGCTGCTTCGACGGCGGCTTCGCGCGCATCCAGTTCACCCCCGACCTGATGCCCAGCGACGTCACCGGCCACGCCGTATACGACCTCGCCAGCGAGCAGTTCAAGCTGCGCAAGGGGCCGGTGTTCACCCACCTGCTGCTGGCGGACGAGATCAACCGCGCGCCGGCCAAGACCCAGGCCGCCCTCCTGGAAGTGATGCAGGAGCGCCAGGTCACCCTGGAAGGACGCGCCCTGCCGGTGCCGCAGCCGTTCATGGTGCTGGCGACGCAGAACCCGATCGAGCAGGAAGGCACCTATCCGCTGCCGGAAGCCGAACTCGACCGCTTCATGCTCAAGCTGCGCATCGATTACCCGGCCGAAGCCGAGGAACAGACCCTGGTGCGCCAGGTGACCCGCTCCGCGCGCAGCGACATGCTCGACGTGGCCAACCTGCGGCCGCTGCTGAAGGACAAGGACGTTCTCGCCCTGCAGCGGATCGCCAGCGACCTGCCGATCGACGACCAGGTCCTCGACTATGCCGTGCGCCTGGCCCGCACCACCCGCAACTGGCCGGGCCTGGCCCTCGGCGCCGGACCTCGCGCGTCGATCGCCCTGGTCCGTTGCGGCCGGGCGCGGGCGCTGCTGCGCGGCGGCGAGTTCGTGGTGCCGGACGACATCAAGGGCTGTGCCCTGGCGGTCCTGCGCCATCGGGTCCGGCTGTCTCCGGAGCTGGATATCGAGGGGCTGTCGGTGGACCAGGTCCTGCAACAGTTGCTCGACCAGGTACCGGCCCCCCGCGTATGAAGCCATCGCGCGCCCTGCTGGCGCTGTTCGCCGCGCTCCTGCTGCTGGCCATCGGCCTGGGCAGCCTGTCGGCGCTCGGCCAGCGGTTGCCTGCGCAACTGCATACATTCTGGTGGGCGGCGCTCGCCGCGCTGCTCCTGCTCGGCCTGCTGGACGCCCTGTGGGCGCGCCGCCAGGCGGTGCCGAAGCTGAGCCGCCAGCTCAGCGGCAACCTGCCGCTGGGGCGCTGGAGCGAAGTGCGTCTGCATCTGCAGCACACCTATCGGCGTCCGGTTCGCCTGACCCTGTTCGATCACCTGCCGGCCGGCATGGATTTCGAGTACCTGCCGCAGGAGGTCGAACTGCGCCCGGGCGAAAGCACCGAGGTCGGCTACCGGGTGCGGCCGCTCAACCGCGGTCACTTCGTGTTTCCCCGCTGCGAGCTGGAACTGCCCAGCCCGCTGCGCCTGTGGCGGCAGCGCCGCTACCTGGAAGCACGCGGCGAGACCCGCGTCTACCCGGACTTCGCCCGCCTCTACGGCGCCGAACTGATGGCGGTCGACCACTGGCTCAACCAGATCGGCGTACGCGGCGGCCAGCGCCGCGGCCTCGGCCTGGAGTTCCACCAGTTGCGCGAATTCCGCGACGGCGACACCCTGCGCCAGATCGACTGGAAGGCCACCGCTCGCAAACGCACGCCGATCGCCCGCGAATACCAGGACGAACGCGACCAGCAGATCCTCTTCCTGCTCGACTGCGGCCGCCGCATGCGCAGCCAGGACGGCGACCTGTCGCACTTCGACCATGCCCTCAACGCCAGCCTGCTGCTGGCCTACGTGGCCCTGCGCCAGGGCGACGCGGTGGGCGCCATGACCTTCGCCGGCGACGACCGCCGGCATCTCCCGCCGGGCAAGGGCAGCGCCCAGCTCGGCGCGCTGCTCAACACCGTCTACGACCTGCAGACCAGCCAGCGTCCCGCCGATTTCCCGGAAGCCGTGCAGGCGGTGCTGTCCCGCCAGCGGCGGCGGGCCCTGGTGATCCTGGTAACCAACCTGCGCGACGAGGACGACGAAGAACTGCTCGGCGCGGTGAAACGCCTGGGCCGCCAGCACCGGGTGCTGGTCGCCAGCCTGCGCGAGGAAGTGCTCGACACCCTGCGCCACGAGCCGGTCGCCCGCTACGAGCAGGCGCTCGCCTACACCGGCACCATCGACTACCTGAATGCGCGCAACGGCCTCCACGAGAAGCTCGCGGCCCACGGCGTGCCAGTGCTCGATGCTCGTCCCAGCGAACTCGGGCCGGAGCTGATCAGCCGCTACCTGGGCTGGAAGCGCGCCGGCGTGCTTTGACGGATCAGACCGACTGCGGCTGGCGGGGGAAGCTGAAGTAGCGGCGCAGGGCCTCCACCAGTTCGAGGAATTCGGCGGGCGGCGCCAGCAGGTGGAAGCCGGAATCGAAATGACCGGGCGTGACGTCCTCGCAGGTCCACCGGCAGTCGGCGGAAAAATCGATGCATTGCGGGCGACCGCCCAGTCCCGGAACCTTCAGGCGCAGTTCGAAACGCGCGCCGACCAGCATCGGCAATTGGCTGATCAGCAGCAGGCCGTCCTCGGAGACGTTGCCGATGTAGCCCATCGGCTTATCGGTGATGCGATTGAACACCTTCAGGTAGCTGGGCAACTGATGGCGCTGGATATGTCGTTGAAGACCCATAATGGCATTTCGCTATGATTTGCAGTCCAGTATGACGATGCCGGCGCTCGGGGAACAAGCTCAGCGGCAGCGTTCGGACTCCCGCGAGGCCAGTTCGCGACGAATGGCGTCCAGCTCGGCATCGCTCAGATAAACCGGCCCGCCGCCGGCGTCCTGCCGATAGAAGCGGCCGCCGCGTTCGAGCTGGGACAACTGTTGCCGCAAGCGCCCGCATTCCTCGGCCAGCGCAGCCTGGCGCTGGCCGGCACGTTCGGCGGCGGCGGTGCGTTCCTCGCGACGAGCATCGAAATACTCCTGGGTGCGCTGCTCGCGCTGGCGGGTCGCGGCGTCACGTTCCACCACCTGCGGCCTGACTTCGACGCGTTGCGCGCCGGCCGGTGGCGTGGCGGAGAAGTGTACCTTGCCCTGGGCATCGGTCCAGCGATAGATGTCCGCCTGCGCCAGCACGGGCATCAGGGCGACACAGAACCACAGGGCACGCATGCGAACCTCCTCCGTGAAATCCAGGGCGAAGCTTACCGGATAGACCGGTGTCCCATGCGACCGACGGTCAGCCTGAACGCCCGTCCAATCCCTCCCGGCCGCCTACAGGCGGGTCGGCACGGCGCTGGCCGAGGCCGGCGTCTCGCTCAGCCGGCCCAGCTGGCGCAACGTCTCCAGCCGCGCCTTGGCACGGTAGGCATATTCGCTGGTGGGGTAACGGGCGATGATGAAGTGGTAGGTCTGCGCCGCGTCGACGAACAGGCTCTGGCGTTCCAGGCACTGGCCGCGCAGCAGCGAGATTTCCGGCTGCAGGTAGGGCCGCGCGCGAATCCGCCGTTCGGCCCGCGACAGGTCGAGCATCACCTGTGCGCAATCGCCTTTGTCGTAGGCGCGGTAGGCCCCGTTCAGGTCGCTGTTCAGCGACCAGCTGTTACAACCGGTGGCACTCAGCGCCAGGCAGGCAACGATCAAGCTTCGCATAGGCATATCCTCCGTTGGGAACTGTATCGGCGCGTATTGGCGTGACTGAAGGGCCTGACTAGACTGGGATGCCCCTCGCCCTGGCGCCAAGGAGATGCCATGCGCTTCGCCCGCCGTCTCGTCCTGCTCCCGTTGCTGTCGCTGCTGGCCGCCTGCTCGCCGACCACGCCGCTGTTCGTCGCCCAGGTGACCACTGGCGAAGTCGCCGAATACAAGCAGATGAAGAGCAACCGCATGACCGCCGCCATCGAGGAGGAAGGCGACCTGCTGACCTACAGCGCCATGGCGATCCGCGACAACAGGAGCGCCGAGGCGGAAAAGCTCTACCTCACCGGCTACGACAATCGCCGCTACAGCGCCGAGGTGCGCGGTATCTCGCTGTACCAGATCGGCCTGATCTACATGAGCCGCTACAACGACCAGCGCGACGACGCCAAGGCCACCGACTACTTCCAGCGCGTGGTCCGCGAGTTCCCCGGCACCCACGCCGCCGAGCATGCCCAGGCGCGCCTGCTGGCAATGCGCCAGCGGGCCAGGGAGCCGGTGCAGAAGAGCGCTCGCGAATTGCTCGCCACCTGGAAGCCACAGCAGAACCTCGATCTCTACAAGACCAGCCTCGACCCGGACATGACCCTGCTGTCGCGCCGCGCGGTGCTCAAGGATCGGGTCGACGAAGCCGCCGAGCTCTACCTGCTGGCGGTCAACGATCCGGCGATTCCTGCCGGTATAAAGGAAAAAGCCCTCTACCAGCTCGGCCTGATGTACCTGGCGCCGGACAACCCGCACCCGAACCGCGACAGGGCAATCGAATACCTGCGTCGCCAGTTGCTCGACTATCCTGAAGGCGAATTGTCGAACAAGGCCGGCCGGCACCTCGACCAGGCGCTCAACGTGCAACCTCGCTGATCCCCGCCGGACTGACCCAGATCAAGCGCCCGTCGCGGCGCCTGGTCTGCAATGGCATTCCCGCCCAATGCCAGGAGCGTTGCCATGAACCTGCATAACCTGCTGGTGGTCGTCGACCCGAGCAGCGACGAACAGCCGGCCCTTACCCGTGCCCAGTGGATCGCCGAACGCAGCGGTGCCAGCGTCGAGTTGCTGCTGTGCGACTTCAACCCGGCGCTGGACGGCGGGCTGTTCTTCGACAGTCACTCGCTGCAGCGTGCCCGCGACCTTTACCTGGACGAACGGGTCACCTGGCTGGAGCAGCTTTCCATGCCGCTGCAGCAGGCCGGCATCCGCACTCAGGTCGAGGCCCAGTGGGGCAAGCCGCTGGACCGGATGGTCCTGCAACGGGTCGGCGAAACCCGGCCCGACCTGGTCCTCAAGAGCACCCGCAAGCACAACCTGCTGCGCCGCCTGCTACTGGGCAACAGCGACTGGCAATTGATCCGCCACTGCCCGCAGCCGCTCTGGCTGGTCCATCACGACGCCTGGCGCGGCCAGCGCCTGTGCGCGGCGCTCGACCCGCTGCATGCCAGCGACAAGCCGGCCGCCCTCGATCACCGGCTGATCGCCGCCGCCCGCCAGCTCGAAGCCAGCCTGGGGCTGCGCGCCGACTACCTGCATACCCACGCGGCGATGCCGCGCAGCCTGCTGTTCGACGCGGAAATGCTCGCCGGCTACGAGCGTTTCGTGCTGCAACATGAGGAACGTCACCGCCAGGCCTTCGACGACCTGCTGGCAGCCTACCCGGAGATCGCCGCGGAGCGCCGCCACCTGCTGGCCGGCTATGCCGAGCAGGCGATCCCCGACTTCGTCCGGGCCAACGACATCGACCTGCTGCTGATGGGCGCGGTCGCCCGGGGGCACCTGGACAACGCACTGATCGGGCAGACCGCCGAACGCGTCCTGGAGGAGGTGGAATGCGACCTGCTGGTGCTCAAACCGACAAATGACATCTGATGCAGATAGTATGACTCCGCAGTCGCCGCCGAGCCTCGCCGGTGGTAGCCTGCACGCCAGCGTTATCCAAGGAGTCCTTTGCATGTCCGTTCGCCGCACCAAAATCGTCGCCACCCTCGGCCCAGCCAGCAATTCCCCGGAAGTGCTGGAGCAACTGATCCTGGCCGGGATCGACGTCGCCCGCCTCAACTTCTCCCACGGCACCCCCGATGAACACCGCGCCCGCGCCAGGCTGGTGCGCGAACTGGCGGCCAAGCACGGCCGCTTCGTCGCCCTGCTCGGCGACCTGCAAGGACCGAAGATCCGCATCGCCAAGTTCGCCAACAAGCGCATCGAATTGCAGGTCGGCGACAAGTTCCGCTTCTCCACCAGCCACGCCCGTGACGCCGGTACCCAGGAAGTGGTCGGCATCGACTACCCGGACCTGGTGAAGGACTGCGGGGTCGGCGATGAACTGCTGCTGGACGACGGCCGGGTGGTGATGGTGGTCGAGGAAGTCGCCGCCGACGAACTGCGCTGCCGGGTGCTGATCGGCGGCCCGCTGTCCGACCACAAGGGCATCAACCGCCGCGGCGGCGGTCTCACCGCGCCGGCGCTGACCGACAAGGACAAGGCCGACATCAAGCTGGCCGCGGACATGGACCTGGACTACGTGGCCGTTTCCTTTCCGCGCGACGCCAAGGACATGGAATACGCCCGCCGCCTGCTCACCGAGGCCGGAGGCAAGGCCTGGCTGGTAGCCAAGATCGAGCGCGCCGAGGCGGTCGCCGACGACGACGCACTCGACGGCCTGATTCGTGCCAGCGACGCGGTAATGGTGGCCCGTGGCGACCTCGGCGTGGAAATCGGCGATGCCGAGCTGGTCGGCATCCAGAAGAAGATCATCCTGCACGCCCGCCGCAACAATAAAGTGGTGATCACCGCGACCCAGATGATGGAGTCGATGATCCACAGCCCGATGCCGACCCGCGCGGAAGTCTCCGACGTGGCCAACGCCGTGCTCGACTACACCGACGCGGTGATGCTCTCGGCGGAAAGCGCCGCCGGCGAGTACCCGGTGGAAGCGGTGAAAGCCATGGCCCGCGTCTGCCAGGGCGCCGAGAAGCACCCGACCAGCCAGAAATCCAGCCACCGCCTCGGCCAGACTTTCGACCGCTGCGACGAGAGCATCGCCCTGGCGTCGATGTACACGGCCAACCACTTCCCGGGGATCAAGGCGATCATCTGCCTGACCGAAAGCGGCTTCACCCCGCTGATCATGTCGCGCATCCGCTCGTCGGTACCGATCTACGCCTACTCCCCGCACCGCGAGACTCAGGCTCGCGTGGCGATGTTCCGCGGCGTGGAAACCATCCCCTTCGACCCGGCGGCGCTGCCGGCGGAGAAGGTCAGCCAGGCCGCGGTCGACGAGTTGCTCAAGCGCGGCGTGGTGACCAAGGGCGACTGGGTGATCCTGACCAAGGGCGACAGCTACACCGCCCAGGGCGGCACCAACACCATGAAGGTGCTGCACGTCGGCGACCTGCTGGTATAAGCGCACGTCGCGGCGGATAACGCCTGGGGCGTTATCCGCCCTACGGACCGGAGCCCCGCTGGCCCAACGTGGTGTAGGGCGAATAACCGCTACGCGGTTATCCGCCGTTTCAGCCGCATCGCGGCGAATAACGCCTGGGGCGTTATCCGCCCTACGGACCGGCGCTCCGCTAACTCAACGTGGTGTAGGGCGAATAACCGCTACGCGGTTATCCGCCATTTCAGACGCCTCACGGCGAATAACGCCTGGGGCGTTATCCGCCCTACGGACCGGCGCTCCGCTGGCCCAACCTGGTGTAGGGCGAATAACCGCTACGCGGTTATCCGCCGTTTCAGCCGCATCGCGGCGAATAACGCCTGGGGCGTTATCCGCCCTACGGATCGTCGCTCCGCTGGCCCAACAGCGGTGTGCTCAGGCGAACCTGGAGAAATCCGGCTGGCGCCGGTGCATGAAGGCGCTGAGCGCCTCGATCGCCTCGGGCGAGCGCAGTCGGGTACTGAAGATATCGCCTTCCTCGGCGATCACCCGGCGAAGCTCCTCGATAAACGGCGCTTTCATCAGGCGCTTGCTCTCCACTACCGCCGAGGGCGCCAGGTGCAGGAAGCGCCGGGCCGCATCGCGGGCGTGCTCCAGCACCGTGGCGCCATCCTCCAGCGCCGCATTGGCCAGGCCCCAGGCCGCCGCCTGCTCGCCGCTGAAGTCCTGGCCGAGCATCAGCAATTCCGCAGCCCTGGCATGACCGAGCATGCGCGGCAGGATCAGGCTCGAGCCGAACTCCGGTGTCAGGCCGAGGTTGACGAACGGCATCTTCAATCGCGCATTGCGACCGACGAAGACCAGGTCGCAATGCAGCAGCAGGGTGGTGCCGATACCCACCGCCGGTCCGTTCACCGCGGCGATCACCGGCTTGGGGAATTCCAGCAGGGCGCTCATGAAGCGGCCGACCGGGCTGTCGCGCAGGGATGGCGGTTGCTCGAGGAAGTCGAGGATGTCGTTGCCGCTGGTGAAGCAGGCATCGCCGCCAGTGATCAGCACTACCCGCACAGCCGTATCGGCCTGCGCCTCCAGCAGCGCCTCGGCCATCCGACTGTACATCGCGCGGGTCAGCGCGTTCTTCTTGTCCTGGCGGTCCAGGCGCAGGGTCAGCAGCCCCGCTTCGCGTTCGACCCGAATCAGCTCGCTCATCGTCACTCCAGGGATGCGGCGCAGGGCCGCGGCAATGGCTGCAAGGCACCGCCACCGCGCCGCGTCAGGCGTGGGGCAGGAACAGGTCCGCCAGGGTCTGGCTACGCGGTACGCCGGCCAGGTAGAGGTGCCGGGCGAAGCGTTCGACGCTGGCGGGTTGGCCGCAGAGTAAGGCCATGCTGCGCCGCGGAACAAGGCGGAGATCGGCCAAGGCAGAGGGCAACTGCGCCGCCGACACCAGGTTGACGCGCAGTTGCGGATGACGCCCGGCCAACTCCGCCAACTCGCTCGCCAGGTAGTGGTCGCGCGCCAGGTGCAGCAGCTGGATCGGCGCCTGGTGTTCCGCGCGCAAGGCTTCGCGAAGTATCCCCCAGAGCGGCGCCAGCCCGGTGCCGGCGGCCATCAGCAACAGCGGTCGCTCCTGCCAGTCCGGCTCGTAGCGCAACGCCCCGCCGCGCAACTCGCCCAGACGCAGGAGCGCGCCAGGCGCCAGGCGCCGGGCGCGGTCGCAGAACGCGCCGGGAGCGCTACAGTCGATGTGGAACTCCAGCCATGGGTCCTCGTGAGGCAGGCTGGCCAGCGAATAGGGACGCGCCACGCCATCGTCGCTCCACAGCAGCAGGTGCTGCCCGGCGCGATAGCGCAAGGGCCGCTCCGGCTCCAGGCGCAGGCGCAGCACATCGCCCAGCCAGTGGCAGGCGACGACCCTGGCCGGCAGCCCGTCGCGCTCAGGATCGAAAGGCTGCAACACGAGGTCGCCGAGCACCCGGCACTGGCAGGCCAGCCGCCAGCCCGCTTCGCGCCGTACCGGATCGAGCGCCTCCGGGAGGGTGTCTTCCACCTCGCCCTGCAGGCAATGCACCAGGCAGGCGTGGCAACTGCCGGCGCGGCAGCTATGGGGCACGGCGATGCCGCCGGCGAGCAGCGCATCCAGCAGGTTGCTGCCGGCGGCGACGGCAAGGCGTCGCTCGCCGACCCGTATGTCAGGCACTGGTGACCTCCCAGGTGGCGTCGCAGCGGTTTCGTCCGCCGCGCTTGGCACGGTAGAGCGCCTGGTCGGCCCGCTGCAAGGCCTCGTCGAGATCGTCGTCGGCATACAGCAGGGTCATGCCCACCGAAAGGCTCAGGGTATCCACCGTGACCCCGACCGGTTCCGCCTGTTGGAACGCCAGGCGCAGGCGCTCGCAACAGCTTTCCAGCTGTTCCGCGTCGGCGTGGGGCAGCAGCAGGACGAACTCCTCGCCGCCGTAACGGGCCAGGACGTCGCCATCGCGCAGACAGGAACGCGCCACCGCGGCGAAGGTCTGCAGGACCCGATCGCCGGCGGCGTGGCCGTGGCGGTCGTTGATCCGCTTGAAGTGATCGAGGTCGATCAGCGCCAGGCCGTGCTGCCGGTTCGGCAGCAGGTCTTCCAGCGCCCGGCTGGCCATGCGCATGAAATGCCGGCGGTTGAACAGACCGGTGAGTTCGTCGGTGGCCACCAGGTCTTCCAGTTGGCGCATCATGCCGCGCAGCGTGTCCTGGTGCGCCTGCAAGGCATAGCGGCGCTGGCGCATGCGTTGCCGCATCGCCTGTATGTAGCTGGCGAACAGGCTCAGCCAGACCATTACGATGAACATCACGAGCACCTGCAATGCAGCCCGGCCCGGTAGCTCGAGACGCTGCTGCAAGGCCTCTACCAGGTAGATGCCGGAAAAAGCGATGAACGCCAGCGCCGCACAGCGGGCGAAGACCCGCGGCGGCAGTTGGAACACACCGAACAGCAGGGCCAGCACGTAGAACACCATGAAGGTGCCGCGCAGGCTGTCGACGTGGTAGAGGAAATAGGTCAGCCAGGCGATCGCCACCAGCACCTGCGGCTCGGTCAGGCTGGGATCGGCGTAACGCAGGTTGCGACCGCTGGCGAACAGCCAGAGGAAGGCCAGTTGGCAAGCCACCACCAGGGTGGTGCTGGCCGCCGCGGTGGTCGGCGCTGCGCGGTAGAAGCCGCTGAGTAGCGCCAGCCAGAGCAGGACCAGGCCGAGCAGGTAGGTGCCTGCGGCCATGCCGAACCGGCGGAGCAAGAGCTTTTGCAGCGCACGCTGTTTCAGAGGAGGCTTGTCTGTGCGCATGGGCTCCGTCCCGTAATGGCACCTGGCCGCAATGTACCCTGCCCCCTGCGGGTTGCCTAGTCGAACGAACTGCCAGCTAGCGGACCGCGGATTTATCGGCCGACCAGCCGGCTGGCCGACCAAGGTCTGATCGTCGGCGCGTGCGCCCGTCTCGCCGGAACGGCTATACTGTCGCGCCTTT
Source organism: Pseudomonas sp. PS1(2021) (assembly GCF_020405165.1). NCBI lineage: Bacteria > Pseudomonadati > Pseudomonadota > Gammaproteobacteria > Pseudomonadales > Pseudomonadaceae > Pseudomonas > Pseudomonas sp. PS1(2021). Next base: position 4,258,941 of record NZ_CP084484.1, read on the forward strand.
TTTGCGCCGGTGCCTGACCGGCGCGCTCCTCGGCTGCGGCCGGCTCCGTGACCCTGCCCCGCATCCGAATTACCCGCCTGAAGAGGACCGTGCTCCATGGCCGTGATCAAGCAAGACGACCTGATCCAGAGCGTCGCCGATGCCCTGCAGTTCATCTCCTACTACCACCCGGTCGATTTCATCCAGGCCATGCATGAGGCCTACCTGCGCGAAGAATCGCCGGCTGCCCGCGACTCCATGGCGCAGATCCTGATCAACTCGCGCATGTGCGCCACCGGCCACCGCCCGATCTGCCAGGACACCGGGATCGTCACCGTGTTCGTCCGGGTCGGCATGGACGTGCGCTGGGACGGCGCTACCATGAGCGTCGACGATATGATCAACGAAGGCGTGCGCCGCGCCTACAACCTGCCGGAGAACGTCCTGCGCGCCTCGATCCTGGCCGACCCGGCCGGCGCGCGGAAGAACACCAAGGACAACACGCCGGCGGTGATCCACTACTCCATCGTTCCCGGCGACAAGGTCGAGGTCGATGTCGCGGCCAAGGGCGGCGGCTCGGAGAACAAGTCGAAGATGGCCATGCTCAACCCGTCCGACTCGATCGTCGACTGGGTGCTGAAGACCGTACCGACCATGGGCGCCGGCTGGTGCCCGCCGGGCATGCTCGGCATCGGCATCGGCGGTACCGCGGAGAAAGCAGCGGTGATGGCGAAGGAGGTCCTCATGGACCCGATCGACATCCACGAACTGAAGGCCCGCGGCCCGCAGAACCGCATCGAGGAACTGCGCCTGGAGCTGTTCGAGAAGGTCAACCAGCTGGGCATCGGTGCCCAGGGCCTGGGCGGCCTGACCACCGTGCTCGACGTCAAGATCATGGACTACCCGACCCACGCCGCCTCGCTGCCGGTGTGCATGATCCCCAACTGCGCCGCGACCCGCCACGCCCACTTCGTGCTCGACGGCTCCGGCCCCGCCGAACTGGAAGCGCCGTCGCTCGACGCCTACCCGGAGATCGTCTGGGAAGCCGGCCCGTCCGCGCGCCGCGTCGACCTGGACAAGATCACCCCGGAAGAGGTGCAAAGCTGGAAACCGGGCGAGACCCTGCTGCTCAACGGCAAGATGCTCACCGGCCGCGACGCCGCGCACAAGCGCATGGTCGACATGCTGAACAAGGGCGAAACGCTGCCGGTGGACCTGAAAGGCCGCTTCATCTATTACGTCGGCCCGGTCGATCCGGTCGGCGACGAGGTGGTCGGCCCGGCCGGTCCCACCACCGCCACCCGGATGGACAAGTTCACCCGCCAGATCCTCGAACAGACCGGCCTGCTGGGCATGATCGGCAAGTCCGAGCGCGGTCCCATCGCCATCGAGGCGATCAAGGACAACAAGGCGGTATACCTGATGGCCGTCGGCGGCGCCGCCTATCTGGTCGCCCAGGCGATCAAGAAGTCCAAGGTGCTGGCCTTCGCCGAACTGGGCATGGAAGCGATCTACGAGTTCGAGGTAAAGGACATGCCGGTCACCGTCGCGGTTGACACCAACGGCGAGTCGGTGCACATCACCGGCCCGGCGGTCTGGCAGAAGAAGATCGCCGAAAGCCTGGCGGTCGAGGTCAAGTAAGCCTGCTCCGTCCCTGAAAAAGCCCGGCCCCGCGCCGGGCTTTTTCGTACGGCCACTGGCCGGAGCCTGGGCTGGCAGCGCCGCAGGCGCCTTGGTTCAGCCGAACCAGAAATACAGCAAGGTCAGGTTCGCCGCCGAGATCAGGCCGAACAACGACCAGGCCAGCGCGCTGACCCAGCGCGGGTTGACGAACTCCCCCATGAGGCCCCGGTCGCTGCTGAAGCGAATCAGCGGCCACAGGGCGAACGGCAATTGCAGGCTGAGCACCACCTGGCTGAGCACCAGCAGCTTGCCTACCGCGGCTTCGCCCAGCCAGAGCACGCCGATCAAGGCCGGCACCAGGGCCAGGCCGCGGGTGATCAGGCGCCGCTGCCAGCAGGGAATCTTCGCCCGGAGGAAACCCTCCATCACCACCTGCCCGGCAATGGTGCCGGTGAAGGTCGAGCTTTGCCCCGCCGCCAGCAGGGCGAAGCCGAACAGGAAGCTGGCCAGGGCGCCGCCCACCAACGGGTCGAGCAGGTGGTAGGCGTCCTGGATCTCCACCACCTCGGTATGGCCGCTACCGTGGAAAGCCGCGGCGGCGAGGATCAGGATCGCCGCATTGACCAGCAGCGCCAGGGACAGCGAGCCGATGGTGTCGAGCCGGGAAAAGCGGATCGCCGAGCGTTTGCTCGCCGCGTCGTCGCCGCTGACCCGGGTCTGCACCACGGACGAATGCAGGTAGAGGTTGTGCGGCATCACCGTCGCGCCGAGGATGCCGATCGCCAGGTACAGCGGCTCCTGGCTGCTCAGGGTGTCCCAGGACGGCCGCAAGCCGGCGGCGACATCCGGCCAGTAGGGGCCGATCAGCACCAGTTCGACGAAGAAACACGCGCCGATGGTCGCGATCAGCCCCAGCACTATGGCCTCCAGGCGGCGGAAGTTGGCGCCCTGCAGGGCCAGCACGATCAGGGTATCGAAGGCGGTGAGGACCACCCCGGTGGTAATCGAGACGCCCAGCAGCAGGTGGAAGGCCAGCGCCGCGCCGAGCACCTCGGCAAGGTCGGTAGCGACGATCGACAGTTCCGCCAGCAGCCATTGGCCACGCGCCACGCCAGGGCGGTAGCGCTCCCGGGAGAGCTGCGCGAGGTCGCGGCCGGTGGCGATGCCCAGGCGCGAACAGAGGCTTTGCAGGAGCATCCCGGAAAAGCTCGCCAGCACCACTACGAACAGCAGCGCGTAGCCGAAGCGCGAGCCCGCCTCGATGGCGGTGGCCCAGTTGCCGGGGTCCATGTAGCCGACCGAGACCAGCAGGCCGGGGCCGACGAACAGCGCCAGCTTGCGCAGCGGCGAGGCGTCGGCCGGCACCGCCACGCTGTGGCTGACCGCCGAGGGACAGAACGGCGCGGTGGCCGTGGTAGGCAGGGAGTATTTCACGAGGCGACGCCGGATCGGGGGAGGAAGTGCGACCAGCCTAAACGTTTCACCCCGGTCGCGTCTTCCCTCGCCTCAGGCCTGGGCGCGCTGGCCGACCAGGCTCAGCTCGGCGACTTTCTCGCGCCGCTGCGCCAGGTAGCGGGTACAACTGACACGCAGGAAGGAGGCGAAGTTGAGCACCTCGCCGCGATAGTCCATCACTTCCTCGTAGAGATTGGTGATCAACTGGTTGGTGCTCAGGCCCTCGCCTTCGGCGATTTCCCGGAGGATGTCCCAGAACTGGTTCTCCAGGCGCAGGGTGGTCACCACCCCGCGGATGCGCAAGGAACGCGAGCGCGATTCATAGAGGATCGGATCGGCTTTCACATAGAGTTCGCACATGCGCGGGGGTCTCCTGGGTCTCAGTGGCTGATGCGGGTGCCGAGCGCCTCGAGGAAGCGCGCCAGCCACGCCGGATGCGCCGGCCAGGCCGGCGCGGTGACCAGGTGGCCGTCGACGTGGGCCTGGTCCGGCGGAAGGTCGACGTACTCGCCGCCGGCCAGCCGCACCTCCGGGGCGCAGGCCGGATAGGCGCTGCACGCCCGCCCTTGCAGAACGCCGGCGGCGGCCAGCAGCTGGGCGCCATGGCAGACCGCGGCGATCGGCTTGCGCGCGGCATCGAAGTCACGCACCAGAGCCAGCACCTGCTCGTTCAGGCGCAGGTATTCGGGGGCGCGGCCGCCGGGGATCAGCAGGGCATCGTAATCCTCGGCGCGGGCCTGGGCAAAGTCGGCATTGAGGGTGAAGTTGTGGCCCGGCTTCTCGCTGTAGGTCTGGTCGCCTTCGAAATCGTGGATGGCGGTGCGCACGCTTTGCCCGGCCCGCTTGTCCGGACACACCGCATGCACCTGGTGGCCCACCATCTGCAGGGCCTGGAACGGGACCATGGTTTCGTAGTCTTCGGCATAGTCGCCGACCAGCATCAGGATCTTCTTCGCAGCCATCACGCGCACTCCTTCGGGCAGGGCCCGGTCATACCGGGGATGCACCTAAGGTAGCCAATCCGCAGGGGGACGCGGGTAATAGACGGTTACTACACGCGTGCCGGGTTCAGATGCCGATCTTGTCCAGGGCCCGCCCGACGCCTTCCCAGAACGAGCGCTGCACGCGTTTCCGGTAGCCGCTGGCGGCGAACTGCATGGGCTCCTGGACCTGGTGGGTAGCGCCGATTTCCGCAGCGCCGAGATCGGCCGCCACCAATTGCAGCGGGCCATCGCCCTCACCCGCCGGGTGCTCGCTCTTCGGTGGCGGGTTGAGTTCGTCGTAGCGCAGGTAGTAGACCGAGCCGGCCCTGGCCTCGAGCATGAAGCTGGCGATGCGGGTGAAATCCATCGGACCGTCGGCGAACAGGGTCCAGAAGCTGCCCGCCAGCGGCCGGCGCATTTCCAGCTTGTAGCTGCCGGTCTCGAACTCGAACGCCAGGTAGCCGTTGCTCGGCAGGCTGCCGATCAGTTCGTTGTTGAGGAAGATCCCCGGCGCCTCGAGTTCCTCGTCCGCCCACTGGCTCCGCGGACGGTAGAGGTAGACGGTGGCGTGGCTGGCATCGGCGCTCGGATGGGCGACGAAGGCCGGTCCGTCCACCGCACCGAAGAACGCGCCGGGCGTGCTGCAGCCGACCAGGCTCGCGACGATCGACAGGGCCAGCGACAGGCTGCGCAGCATGCTCCATCCCTCTTCTTATGGTTATCCGCGCAGCATAACCAGCCGGGCCGGGCCTGCCACCCGTCGAAAGTCCGGTTCTCCGGGAGAACGGCCTCAGGCCGGGCGCGGCACCTTGGCCAGCGCCGGCGCCGGCATCAGCCGGCGCACCAGCCACTTGCGCACCGGCACCACGCCGCGCTCCTGGAACAGCACGCAGAACGCCACCAGCAGGACCAGGAACAGCGGGTAGTAGAGCAGCGACGATGGCAGCGCGGCCGCCGCCTCAGTGCAGGCGCGCCAGTCGTCGAGACAACGCCCCGGCACGGCGATAAGGCGCTCGCTACGGGAGAACAGGGTGAACATCGGCACATGCAGGGCGAACAGCGACAGCGAGGCGGCCCCCAGGCGCGGCGACCAGTGGCGGACGAAAGCGCTCTTCGGGTCGGCGGGCAGCGCGCAAAGGCACACCAGCAGCAACTGGGCCGGTAGCAGCAGGCCGTTGTGCAGCAGGAAGTACCAATGTTTGGCGCCCTGGGTGAACAGGTAGTCGGCCACCAGGAAGGCCGCCACCACCAGCGCCACCAGCGCGGCCAGCAGGCCGCGTCCCGGCACCATGCCACGGTCGCGGTAGCCGCGGAACAACCCGTAGGCCAGGATGCCGCCAAGGAATTCCGGCAGGCGCAGCAACGGATTGCGGTGCAGCAGGCCGGTCCAGGGGATCCCGTAGCTCTCGCTGGCCACCACCAGCGCCGGCGGGATCAGGTAGACCAGCCAGACCAGCGCCAGCACCTTCCACTTGTGCCGGCTGCGCATCAGCCGCGGGGCGACGAAGGGAAACGCCAGGTAGAAGAACATCAGCGTCGACAGCGACCACAACGGCGCGTTGAAGGTCAGGTAATAGGGATTCCAGGCCTGCAGCAGGAGGATCTGCAGGATGCTGTTGACGAACAGTTCGGTGTTGCTCATCCAGTGCAGGAAGAGTTCCGGGTGGGTGCGGCCGAGCACTTCGTTGGTGTCGTAGATGACGAAGCGCGGGGTGGCCTTGTCCAGCTCGGGACCGATTCCCAGGTGGCTGAGGGCCAGCAACACCAGGATCGACAGCAGCAGGGAGAACAGGTGCAGCGGATAGAGATTGGACAGTCGCTTGGTCCAGAAGCTGCGGGCGCTTTCGCGCAACCGGCCGCTGCGTGCGTAGACATGGGCCAGGAGGAAGCCGGAAAGCACGAAGAAGGTACTGGTGGCGAAGAACCCCAGGCTGGTCAGTTCGTCGAGACCGGGAAACTTCTGCTCTTTCGGATAGGTATGCAGGGTGTGGTACACCACCACGTACAGGCCGAGCAGGAAGCGCAACCATTCCAGTCCGATGAAACGTTCCTTGGAGTCGGGCGTTGCCACGCATCTCTCCTTTGTCATTGTAATGGGCGGTCCGGGGTAGACCCGCAAGCTCCCCGGCAAGTTTCACCGGGCCGGCCAGCGGCTACGAACGGCCGCTCCCTAGCGCCGGCGGTCGAGGAAATTCACCACTACCCGGTCAAGCCAACCCCACAGGCGCTGGTGCAGGCGCATCCACAGGGGTCGCGCGCGCCACATCGCCAGGGTCACCTCGCGGCTGTCGGCGAAGTCCGCCAGCAGGCTCGCCGCCGCCTCATTGGTGAAGTCCGGGTCGAGGGCCTCGAGATTGGCGTCGAGGTTGAAGCGTAGATTCCAATGATCGAAGTTGCAGGAGCCGACGCTCACCCAATCGTCGACCATGACCATCTTCAGGTGCAGGAAGCGCGGCTGGTATTCGTGGATGCGCACGCCGGCGCGCAGCAGGCGCGGGTAGTAGCGCTGCCCGGCATAGCGCACCGGGGCGTGGTCGGTGAGCCGCCCGGCCAGCAGCAGGCGCACCTCCACGCCGCGCTGGGCGGCCTTGCGCAGGGCCCGGCGAACCTTCCAGGTCGGCAGGAAGTACGGCGTCGCCAGCCAGATCCGTCGGCGCGAGCCGTTCAGCGCGCGGACCAGCGATTGCAGGATGTCGCGGTGCTGGCGGGCGTCGGCGTAGGCCACCCGGCCCAACCCACGGGCCGCCCCCGGCTGCGGCGGAAGGCGGGTAAGGGTCATGCCCTCGCGGGGCTTCCAGGCTTTCTCTTCGAGACAGGCCAGCCATTGCCGCTCGAACAGCGCCGCCCAGTCCGCCACCACCGGGCCGTCCATCTCGACCATCACCTCGCGCCAGGCGCTGACGTCGCTGACCGGTTCCCAGAATTCGTCGGTGATCCCGGCGCCGCCGACATAACCGAGGCGCCCGTCCACCAGCAGCAGCTTGCGATGGTCGCGGTAGAGATTGCCGCCAGTCAGCTTCCAGCGCAGCGGGTTGTACAGCCGCAGTTCGCCGCCGGCCTCGCGCAGGCGCTGGATCCAGGCGCTGCCCAGGCCGAGGCAGCCGAAGCCGTCGAACAGGCAGCGCACGGCGACGCCCCGGCGGCGGGCATCCAGCAGGGCGACGAGAAACAGTTCGGCGCAATGCCCGTCTTCCACCAGGTACAGCTCCAGCTCGATGCTCCGCTGCGCCGCCTCGATGGCCAGCAGCATGCGCGGGAAGAACCGCACGCCGTCATTGAGCAGGGCGAAGCGGTTGTCGCTGCGCCAGGGAAAGACCGGGCCGCTCACCGCGAAGTGAAGATCAGCACGGCGCCGACCGGCACCGAGAGCCCGATGCTGCCGGCGCCGGCCAGCTTGCGCAGGGTCTCGATGCCGGGGGCGAGGTCGAAGTCGGCGGCGTCCAGCACCAGCGGCGACAGGGTCACCACCTGGAAGCGATGCTCGTCCAGGCGGGTCACCAACAGGTCGCTGGCGTAGCTCTTGCGCTTGCCGTGCAGGCTGACGGTCACCGGCTGGCGCATTTCCAGTTGCACGCCGTCGGCCAGCTCGACGATCGGCGCCAGGTCGAGCTGGGCGGTGATCTCCGCCTCGGCGAAGCGCTTGGTCTCGAACAGATGCTCGCGGATGCGTTCGTCGCGCAGCGGGATGTCGGTGCTCACCGAGTCCAGCTCGACGCGCAGGCGCGCCTGCCCCTTGTCGTCGACCTTGCCGTGCATGACCAGGAAGCGGCCGACTTCCGAAAGGGTAGCGTTCTTGGTGGAGATGAAACTGAGTCGCGACGACTCGTAGTCCAGGTACCAGGCGGCCTGGACCGGCAAGGCCAGGAGGGCCAGGCCGAGGCAGATCAACTTGTGCATGCGGGCTCCCTTTGCGTCCGGCGCCACCTTAAACCGGCCGCCTGGGAGCAGGCAAACTCCCGCGTCAGTCGAGCGCGTGCTGCAACTGACTGACGGTATCGGCCAGGGTTCCCAGGTGCCGGCGGCGCACCCGTTCGACGCAATCCTGGTCGCGCGGCCAGTGCAGCGCCACGCTGCCGAGCAGGCGACCCTGGGCGCGTACCGGCAAGGCCACCGCGCGGATCAGGAACGGCAGGCGCACCGGATACTCCCAGTGTCCCTCGGTACGCTCGCCGTAGCCCTGGCCGTGGGCCTGCTCGCGGGTGCGCAACCAGAGGTCCTCGTCTACCTGGTGCTGGCGCGCCAGGCGGCGCACCTCGCTGTCTGCCAGTTCGCCCAGGCAGGCCTTGCCCATGGCCGAATGGAACAGGCTGGCGTGCTGGCCGACCACCAGCCGGTTGGCCGGGTAGCGCTTGCGCAGGACGCCGGGCACCGAGCTTTCCGCCACCAGCAGGCGGTCGCCGTCGAGAATCGACAAATCGGCGACCAGCCCGGTGCGCTCGCTCAACTCCACCAGCAGCGGCGCGGAACGCTCCACCACCTGGCAACGGAAGCGCTCGGCGGCGTCACCGTAGAGGCGGGTGGAACGCAGCCGGTAGCGCCGGTCGGTCAAGCCGCGGTACAGCCAGCCCTGCTCCAGCAGGGTATGCAGCAGCCGCGACACCGTGGCCTTGGGCAGTTCGGTCAGGTAATGCAGTTCCTCGAGCCCCAGCGCCTGGTGCTGGCCCAGCAGATCGAGGATCGCCAGCGCCCGCTCCACCGAACGCACGGTTCCCGCCTCTTCTCTTTCCGGCATGACGACACCTCCACCGTCGACAGACCGTTATGGCAAAGCAAGATGCAGGCCCAGGTCATGTAGGAAGAATCTGCGAATACGCCAGCATTGCTCCGCGGCCTAGTCGATGCCCCCTGGAGCCTCGAGCATCGCCGGCGGACGGCGGCTGACCCAACGGGTCAGGCCCTCGTGGGCATGGGCCAGTTGCAGCACCGCCAGGTCGGCCTGCGCCGGGCCGATTATCTGCAATCCCATCGGCAGGCCCGCCGCGCCGAAGCCGATCGGTACGCTGATCGCCGGCAAACCGGCCAGGGTCGGGCCGATCACCACCTCCATCCAGCGGTGATAGGTGTCCATCGGCCGCCCGGCGACCTGCCGCGGCCACGCCGTTTCTGCATCGAAAGGAAACACCTGGGCGCTGGGCAGCAAGAGGAAATCGTAACGTTCGAACAGACGCGCCAGCGCCCGATACCAGTCGCTGCGATCCAGCGAGGCGCGATAGACCTCGGTGGCGCCGAGGCCGAGCCCGGACTCCACTTCCCACTGCGCCTCCGGCTTGAGCCGGACGCGCCGTGCGGGATCGGCGTAAAGCTCGCCAAGCGAGCCCTGCACCAGCCACTGGCGATGGACCAGCCAGGTGCGCCACAGGCGCTCCAGGGGATAGTCCGGCAGGCACGCCTCGACGTCGCAGCCCAGCTCGGCGAAATCGCCCAGCGCGGCTTCGCAAAGCTCCAGCACGCCCTCCTCCATCGGCAGGTAGCCGGCGTAGTCGCCGAGCCAGCCGAGCCGGGCTCCGCGGAAATCGCGCCCGAGGTCGTCGGCGAACCTGCGCGGATCGTCGCGCAACGACAGCGGAGAGCGCGGATCGTAGCCGGCCTGGGTGGCCAGCAGCCGGGCCAGGTCCGCCACGCTGCGCCCCATCGGGCCTTCGGTGGCCAGTTGCTGGACGAACAATTCCGCTTGCGGGCCGTGCGGTACCCGTCCCTGGGACGGGCGGAAGCCGTAGACGTTGTTGTAGGCGGCGGGGTTGCGCAGCGACCCCATCATGTCGCTGCCGTCGGCCACCGGCAGCATGCGCAGCGCCAGCGCCACCGCCGCCCCACCGCTGCTGCCGCCGGCGATCCGCGCCGGATCGTAGGCATTGCGGGTGGTGCCGAACAGCGGGTTGTAGGTCTGCGAGCCGAGCCCGAACTCCGGTACGTTGGTCTTGCCGATGACGATCGCACCGCTGCTCTTCACCCGCTCGACGACGATGGCGTCGTGCTCCGGCACCTGCCCGGCGAACAGCGGCGAACCCAGGGTGGTAGGAATGCCGGAGGTGGCGGCGAGGTCCTTGATCGCCTGCGGCATGCCGTGCATCCAGCCCAGCCATTCGCCGCGCGCCAGTTGCCGGTCGCGCTCGTCGGCCTGGGCGAGCAGGCGGCTTTCCGCCTGCAGCGAGACGATGGCGTTGACCCGCGGGTTGAACCGTTCGATCTGCGCCAGGTAGGCCTGCATGACCTCGCGGCAGGACAGTTCGCGTCGGCGGATCGCCGCGGACAGCGGCAGCGCGTCAAGCGCGACGATTTCCTCGTGGCCGTCGCTTCGATGGCGGGTGGCGCTCATTCACAGACTCCTTGCCGGCTTGCCCAGGGCCGGTTCACGGGGGCGCGGGGCGGGCGTCGCGCCCTCCCGCAGATAGAGGGTGGCGAGCAGCCCGAGGAAGGCCGCGCCGAGCACGTAGAACGCCGGCGCCACTGGCGAGCCGCCGACCTCGGTGAGCCAGGTGACGATGAACGGAGCGAAACCGCCGAACAGCATCACCGCCAGGTTATACGCCACCGCCAGGCCGGTGGAACGCACCCGCACCGGAAACTGCTCGGCCACCGCGGTCGGCGCCGGGCCGAAGAAGCCGCCGATCGCCGTGCACAGCAACAGTTGCATCAGCAGCAGGCGCCCCAGGCTCGGCGCCGCGGCGACCCAGGCGAACAGCGGATAGACCATGAGCATGAAGGCCAGGGTCGCGACCAGCAGCACCGGGCGCCGCCCGACCCGGTCGGAGAGTCCCCCAGCCAACGGGATCACCAGGGTCATCAGCGCCACCGCAGCCATCTGCACCATGAACACCTCGTCCAGCGGCAGGCCCAACTGCTTGTGGGCGAAGGTCGGCATATTCACCAGCACCACGTAGAAGGACACCGTGCCGATCACCGTCAGGCCCATGCTCACCAGCACGCTGCGCCGGTATTCGCGCAGCACGCCGAGCAGCCCCTGGCGCTCGCCGGGCTCCCGGATGGCTTCGAGGAAGGCCTCGGTCTCGCCCATGTAGCGGCGGATCCACAATCCCACCGGACCGATCAGCAGACCGAACAGGAACGGCACCCGCCAGCCCCAGCTCTCCAGGGCCTCGGCGTCCAGGCAATGGGTGACCAGCGCGCCCATCCCCGCACCGGCGAACACCGCCAGGCACTGGCCGAACAATTGCCAGGAACCGTAGAGACCGCGCCGGTGCGGCGGCGCGCTTTCCACCAGGAAAGCCGTGGCGCTGGCGTACTCGCCGCCGGTGGCGAAACCCTGCAGCATTCGCGCGATCACGATCAGCAACGGTGCGCCGACGCCGATCGCCGCGTAGGTCGGGGCGAAGGCGATCATCGCGATGGACAGCGTCATCAGCAGGATGATCAGTTGCATCGCCGCCTTGCGTCCCCTGCGGTCGGCATACAGGCCGAGCAGGACCCCACCGACCGGACGCATGAAGAAACCGACACCGAAGGTGGCCAGGGCCATCAACAGCGAGGTGTACTCGTCGCCGGAAGGGAAGAACAGCCTGGCGATCAGGCTGGAAAGGAAGCCGTAGACGATGAAGTCGTACCACTCCAGGGCGTTGCCGATCACGGCAGCCGCCACCTGGCGGGTACGCGAGGTACCGCTCGGGCAAGCGTGCATGGGAATCTCCTGGTAACCGGGGGAATGCCGGCGCGGCTCAGGCCGCGCCGTTATTGGCGGCAGTCAGTCGAAGGCCGGACGCCGCGGGGGCGGCCAGCCAGGTCTCGGCGAGCGCGCCCCAATAGGCCGCGCCCCGGACCAGGATGTCGTCGTTGAAGTCATAGGCCGGGTTGTGCACCATCGGCCGTCCTCTGCCATTGCCGATGAACAGGTAGCTGCCGGGGCAGCGCTGTAGCATCCAGGCGAAATCCTCGCTGCCCATCAGCTTCGGCGTGTCGCCGTCGACCTGCTCCGCGCCGGCCAGCTCGACCCCGACCTGGCGGGCGAACTCGGTTTCCTCGACGCTGTTGACCAGCACCGGATAGGCCGGGTAGTGCTCGATGCTGGCCTGGCACCCATAGCTGGCGGCCTGCAACTCGATGATCTGGCGAACCCGCTGCAGCACCTGCTCGCGCACCTGGCCGTCGAGCGCCCGCAGGCTCAGGCGCAGCACGGCGCGCTGGGGTATGACGTTGGCCGCCTCGCCGGCCTGCAATGCGCCGACCGTGACCACCGCGGCCTTCTGCGGATCGACGTTGCGCGCCACCACGCTCTGCAGGGCCATCACCGCGCTCGACGCGGCGAGCAACGGATCGACGCTCAGGTGCGGCATCGAACCGTGTCCACCGACGCCCTCCAGGGTGACGCTCAGCAGGTCCTGGGAAGCCATCATCGGTCCCGCGCGGAAGCCCAGGTGCCCGGCCTCCAGTCCCGGCATGTTGTGCATGCCGAACAGCGCATCGCAGGGAAAGCGCTCCAGCAGCCCGTCGGCGAGCATCGCCTCGGCGCCGCCCTGGCCTTCCTCGGCGGGCTGGAAGATCAGTACCAGGGTGCCGTCGAAACGCCGCGTCGCCGCCAGGTAGCGTGCCGCGCCGAGCAGCATCGCGGTGTGTCCGTCGTGGCCGCAGGCGTGCATGCGCCCGCCGTGGCAGCTGCTGTAGCCGAGCCCCGTGGCCTCGACGATCGGCAGCGCATCCATGTCCGCCCGCAGGCCGAGCCGCCGCGTACCGTCGCCCTGGCGGAGGACGCCGACCACGCCGGTGCGGCCGATCCCTTCGTGCACTTCGTAGCCCCAGCCGCGCAGGCATTCGGCGACCAGCGCGGCGGTGCGTCGCTCCTCGAAGCCCAGTTCGGGATGGGCGTGGATGTCCTGGCGCAGGCTACGCAGGTCGTCGGCGACCTCCTCGAGCCAGGCCACGATGTGTCGATGTCGAGCCATGCCGTCTCTCCTCTGGCCGGATTGCGCTCCGGTCTTGTTGGCGGGAGGCCCGGACGCAAGGCCGGCCGGGCGTGGTCACAGCTAAGCGCGGCACGCGGCGAAGGACAACGGAAGGCGGTTCCACTGGGTGGAACCCAAGGCCCGCGCCGCCCTCCGCCGGTACGTCAGAACTGTTCCGGCGGCACTTCGCGGAAGTTCAGCACGGCGAACACCGGTACCTCGGGAGTGATCGAGGGAATATTGGCCATCTCCTTCAAGGGCTTGAGCTTCTCTTCCAGGTCGAAGTCGAGCAGCTTCAGCAGCACCGGCTCCAGGGTCGCCACCTGGACCAGCCCTTCGCCCTGGCGGGTGACCAGCACGTCGGCCTTCAGGCGGCGCTGCTGGCCGTGCAGGTCGAGGGTGAAGTCGAGCTTCTCGACCCGCGACTGGCCGACCCGCAGGTCGTCGAAGCCGGCCATGTCCAGGCGGCTCTCCACGGTGGCCTCGGGGAAGCGCGAGGTTTCGAAGAAGTTGTCCTTCATTCGCTCGTCGCGCAGGGCCAGGCCGCTGTCCAGGGTGCCCAGCGGCACCACGATGCGCGCGACGCCCTGCTTGTCGATCTGGCCGCTGAGACGATCGAAGCGCTGCACCTCGGCCATCTTCGCGCGTTTCACGGAAACGAAGCTGATCCGCGAGTAATCCGGCTCCAGTTGCCATTCCGCCGCCGACAGCAGAGGGCTGAGGAGCAACAACAGGACACACAATACAACAGGCATTCCACCTCCGGCTTCGGGCCGGCGCCGTCCCTCGCCCCGCGCCCCGACATGCGCCGCCGGTCAGTCCGGCAGCCTGTCCGCCTCGGGCATGAGCCGGCATCCCTCGCGCGGGCCCAGCCAGGCGGCCGTCTGCGTACTGCCGAGGCCGCGGGCGGTCACCCGGCGGCGGGCTTCGTCGTCGAAGAAGCCGCTGATCGGCACGTACTGTTGGGTATAGGCCCGGCAATAGTCCGCGGAGTTCCCCATCACGTAGCGGCAGGAGCAGTACTCCTTGGCCGTGTAGGCGCCGATGATGGCGGGAAAGGCCGCCAGGTGGATGCGGTTCTGCCAGGCCCACGCGAGGGCGGCGAGCAGCCCCAGGACGAACAGGAAGAGCAAGGGATGGCGACGGATCATGGCCGCGCCTCCCCGGCGAACGCCGCCTGTGCCAGGCGCAGGAATTCGTTGTGGCGGAAACGCCCGTCGCGGTCGTCGGCGTAGCGCACGATCACCAGCTTCTCCTCGGGCAGCACGTAGAGCGCCTGGCCCCAGTGGCCGAGCGCGGCGAAGGCGGTCTCGGCGACGTCCGGCCAGGGCGCCGGCGCGCCTTTCACCGCACGGTTCAACCACCACTGGCCGCCCGGCACCGCCTCGCCCTCCTCTTCCGCGCTCGGCCGGTAGCGGGCGAAGGGTGTCAGGTTGAACTCGACCCATGCCAGCGGCAGCAGTTGCCGCTCGCGCCAGCGCCCGTGGCGCTGCATCAGCAGGCCGACGCGCGCCAGGTCGCGGGCGCTCATGTAGACGTACGACGAGCCGACGAACGTGCCGGCGGCGTCTCGCTCCCATACCGCCGAACGGATGCCCAGCGGCTCGAACAGCGCGCGCCAGGGGTACTCGGCATAGTCCGCGCCGAGCATGCCGTGGAGGGCCGCCGCCAGCACGTTGCTGTCGCCGCTGGAGTAGCGGAAACGCCGGCCCGGCGGCCGGGCCTGCGGGGTTTCGGCGACGAAGCCGGCCATGTCGTCACGCCCACGGGTGTAGAGCATCGCCACCACGGAGGACTTCAACGGCGCGAACTCGTAGTCCTCCTGCCAGTCCAGCCCGGAAGACCAGTTCAGCAGGTGGCGCAACGTCACCTCGGGATGACGGGCGAACGGCGGGTAGTAGCGCGCCACCGGGTCGTCGAGCTGGAAGCGCCCTTCGCCCTCGGCGACGCCGAGCAGCGTGGCGAGCAGGCTCTTGCTCACCGACCAGGTAAGGTGCGGGGTCTCTGCACGGCTCGGGCCGGCGTAGCGCTCATAGACCAGACGACCGTCGCGGATCACCACTACCGCGTCGGTGCGGATGCCTTTGCGACGAACATCGTCGCGACGACCGAAGGCATAGCGCTCGAATGCCTCCAGCGCCGGCCCCGCGGGCTGTTGGGCACGGGGCCAGTCGGTGTCGGGCCAGTCTTCGGCCAGGGCAGGGAGGGCGAATACCAGGGCCAGCGCGGCGAGGGCGCGGCGGGACAACGGCAAAGCGGGCATCGGCGGGCCCTCTCGACGGTCGAGGGGCAACCCTAGCATGGCCTCGATGACGCCAGGAAGCGCGGACTCAGCCTGGCATGCGGTAGTCGTCCGGGCCGAGCAGGTCGATGCCGCACTCGAGGTTCTCGATCCAGTAGAGGAAGGCGCTGATCATTTCCTTGCCGACGAAGGGCCGCCCGTGTTGCGGCACGATCATCTCCACATCCATCTCCCGGACCATCCGCGCCCACAGGCGGCAGATCTTGTTCGCCGCCATGTAGCGGCGATGGAATCCGTCCATGTACTGGATATGCGCGGCGAAATCGCTGACCGGCGCCGCGTCGTCCACCAGCGAGGCGCCCATATCGCCCGAGAAAAGGATCTTGCTCACCGGGTCGTAGAGCTGGAAGTTGCCCACCGAATGCAGGAAATGCGCGGGGATCGCCTTCAGCGAGCAGTCGCCGAGAGCGATCGCCTGGCCGCGGTCGGGCAACGGCATGACCCGGTCGTAGGTGTTGATGCCATGGCTGACCGCCAGGTAGTTGGCCGTCAGGTGCGGCAGGAAGCGCGCCCACAGCTTGGAGCAGATCACCCGGGCGCGGGTGTGCAGCAGCCACTTGTCGAGGGCGGCGATGATGTCCGGGTCCTGGTGCGAAGCGAAGATGTAGTCCAGCTCCTGCAGCGGAAAGCGTTTCGACAATTCCAGCGAGAGCGGCGTGTAGGTCAGGTCGCCGCCGGGATCGAGCAGCAGGTACTGGCCGTTGTCGACGATCAGGAACTGGTTGGACTGGACCCCTTCGCCGCTGACGAGGTCATCGAAACACAGGCACTGGTGGCTGCCGTTGTCGAACAGCACGATCGGTTCGCGTCGCATGGTCGGTGAAATCTACTCTGTGCAGGCGCCGAGGAGCATTCCTCGCCGGATGCTGCGCAGGGTAAGCGCCTGCGGCGCGGCGCCTCACTGACCTGGGTCAAGCCCGAGGCGGGTCAAGGCCTTCTCCAGGCGAACTTTGCGGGCCCCGTTGGCAATCGCCAGCAAGCCGCGATCGCGTTGCCACAATGCCTCCCAGGTCGAGGCGTTGGCGGCGAAGGCGGCATCCAGTTGCCCCTCCAGCGCCGAGAACTGTTCGAACAGCCCAGCCAGTACCGCCTGGGTGCCGACGCAGGCGACCGGATGCCGCGCGACCTCGGCGCAGCCGCCGAGGATGCCGGCCAGGCGCAGCAGCAGCGGCGAGGGCCAGCCGCATTCATGGCCGACCCCATAGAGCCAGCCGACCAGCGCCGCCAGCACATGGACATCCTCCAGCAGGCGGAACGGCCTGACGTAGTCGTCCCAACCATCGCCGGGCAGGCGCTCGCAATGGGCACCGTCGAGCAACAGGCGGGAATGCGGCACATCCGGCATCAGCGGCAGCGCCGGCAACGCCTCCAGGCGCGCCCCCGGGGCGCCGGCCAGGACCACCGTCATCGACAGTCGCGGCGGCTGCCCCGGTGCCTCGTCGCGGGCGGCCACCAGCCACCAGGAGGCGCTGTCGCCAGCGGTGACGAAATCCTTTTGTCCATGCAGGACCAGCCCCTCCAGGCGGGTCTGCAGGTCCGCCGGGCGCACGCTGCGCTTCTCGGTCACGCACAGCGCGCCGAGACCTTCCGGCGCCGCCGGCCAGAGCGCGCGCAGGGCCGCCTGGTAGCCGGCGAGGAAGGCCAGGCCCGGACTCGCGGCCAATCGTCCGCCGAGCACCGCCCGCTCCAGGGTGCCAAGACCGTCGGCGCGCGCCAGGGCGGCGGCGTGCCAGTCTTCCAGGGAGCCTTCGGTGGGCAGGCGGTCGAGCGGGCCGAGCAAGCGTTGCCAGGACATGGCGGACTCCAGTGTGGAATGTGTCGGAACCGGCATCCTGCCGAGGGTGCCAGCGTTGAACAACGGCGCGTTACATCCGGCGACAATGTCATACAAGCATCACGCCCCTGTCACAGGGGTGACACCGCGCCTTCCTAGCCTGAGCTTGCACAACAAAGCCGAGCGGCCGCAACCCGCGGCGCCGGCCCAAGGAGGCCCAGGCATGACCCAGACCGCCATTACCCGCGAACCCGTCGCCGGACGCCGCCTGAAGGCCGAGCGCCTGAACGGCGCCCGCGCCCTGCGCGAGGCCCAGGCCCTGCGCTACCGCGTATTCAGCGCCGAGTTCGACGCCAAGCTCGAAGGCGCCGAAGACGGCCTCGACCGCGACGACTACGACCGTCACTGCGCGCACATCGGCGTCCGCGACCTCGACAGCGGCGCCCTGGTGGCCACCACCCGGCTGCTCGACCATCGCGCCGCCGAACGCCTCGGGCGCTTCTACAGCGAAGAGGAGTTCCACCTCTCCGGCCTCGACGCCCTGCACGGCCCGGTCCTGGAGATCGGCCGCACCTGCGTCGCTCCCGAATACCGCAACGGCGCCACCATCGCGGTACTCTGGGGCGAACTCGCCGAGGTCCTCAACGAGGGCGGCTACCGCTACCTGATGGGCTGCGCCAGCATTCCCATGCGCGACGGCGGTATGCAGGCCAAGGCGGTGATGCAGCGGCTGCGCGAACGCTACCTGTGCACCGACTACCTGCAGGCCGAGCCGAAGAACCCGCTGCCGCCGCTGGACGTCCCGGAAAACCTCACCGCCGAGCTGCCGCCGCTGCTCAAGGCCTACATGCGCCTGGGCGCCAAGATCTGCGGCGAGCCTTGCTGGGACCCGGATTTCCAGGTCGCCGACGTGTTCATCCTGCTCAAGCGCGACGAACTCTGCCCGCGCTACGCCCGCCACTTCAAGGCAGCGGTCTGATGGCGCGGCTGCGCCTGCTGCTGCGCAGCGCACGCCTGCTCGGGCTGGTCGCGCTCGGACTGGGCCTGGCCGCTTGGGTCAGCCTGCGCGAGCGGCTGCCCGGCGCCGACGTCACGCCGCTGCGCCAGCGCCTGACCCGCTGGTGGCTGGCGCGCCTCTGCGCGGCCCTGCCCTTCGAGGTCAGGGTCAGCGGCGAAGCGCCCCGGCAACCCATGCTGTGGGTAGCCAACCATGTGTCCTGGACCGATATCCCGCTGCTCGGCGCCCTGGCGCCGCTGACCTTCCTGTCCAAGGCCGAGGTGCGTGCCTGGCCGCTGGCCGGCTGGCTGGCGGAAAAGGCCGGCACCCTGTTCATCCGCCGCGGCTCGGGCGACAGCCGGCTGATCAACCAGCGCTTGGCCGAACAACTGCACCGTGGGCGCAACCTGCTGATCTTCCCGGAAGGCACCACCACCAACGGCGAAAGCCTGCGCACCTTCCACGGTCGCCTGATGGCCAGCGCCCTGGAAGCCGGCGTGGCGGTGCAGCCGGTGGCGATCAGCTACCGCCGCGACGGCGTGCCTGATGCGCAGGCGCCGTTCATCGGCGACGACGACTTGCTCAGCCACCTCGGCCGCCTGCTGCGCGGCGAGCGCGGCAGCGTGCATATCCAGCTGCTGGAACCAATCCCCAGCCAGGGCCTGGACCGCGCCGAACTGGCCCGCCAGGCCCAGCAGGCGGTGCGCCTGGCGCTGTTCGGCACTGCCGCCACTACGCAAACCCGGCGCGCCGCCTAGTCGCGCTTGGGCGGCACCGCCAGCACGTCGCACGGCAGGTCGCCGAGGGCCGCCTCGGCCACGCTGCCGATCAGCGCGCGGCGGAAGCCGGTCAGGCCCTGGGTGCCGAGCACCGTCAACTGCGGCGCCTGGCGGCGTACCTCGGTCATGATCACGTTGATCGGCAAGCCTTCGCCGACGCGCAACTGGATGTCCTCGCGGCCCAGCCCCAGGCCGGCGACGTAGTCGCGCAGCTCGACGTTGGCCTTGAGTTCCTCCTGGTCGACGTAATGCTCGACGCGGTCTTCCTTGATCCCCGAATAACGCATCATGCCTTTGGCGAACGGCTCGAAGGCATGCAGCGCGGTGAGGCTGGCGGCGTCGAGGAAGCCGAGCTGGCCGGCCATCTGCACCGCGCGCGTCGAGGTCGGCGAGAAGTCCAGCGCCAGCAGCACCCGGCGGTACTCCTCTTCCGGCGCACCGGCCGCGCGCAGCACCGGGATCTTCGCATTGCGTACCACCCGCTCCAGGGTGGTGCCGATGAACAGGTCGCGCAGCGGCGTGTGCCGGTGCGCGCCCATCACCAGCAGGTCGGCGCCGATCTCCTCGGCCACCGCGTTGATCACCACCACCAGATCGCCGACCCGCACGATCGCCTTGGACTCGACGCCGAGGCGCTCCTTCAGGGCCTGTCCGTTCACTTCCAGCAGGTTGGCGATGGCCAGCCGTTGCGGCGCGATCAGCACCGGCGGCTGGTCGTCGTCGAGCACGTTCAGCACGGTCAGTTCGGCATTCCTCGCCTTGGCCAGCGCCGCGGCGCGCATGACCGCCAGCTCGGAACGCGAGGACAGGTCGGTCGCCACCAGGATTCGTTTCATCTTCCACCTCCATTGGCAGAG
Organism: Pseudomonas sp. PS1(2021); assembly: GCF_020405165.1. NCBI lineage: Bacteria > Pseudomonadati > Pseudomonadota > Gammaproteobacteria > Pseudomonadales > Pseudomonadaceae > Pseudomonas > Pseudomonas sp. PS1(2021). Next base: position 4,278,584 of record NZ_CP084484.1, read on the forward strand.
CGTTGAACGTCGGCCCCATTGAACGATCGACGCGACCGCTGCCGGTTGATGTGCATCAAGCGGATGCTTCGGACTGAAACAATTGATAGGTGATTCCGCCGGCCGGGCCAATGGCCGCTGCGCCAGGCTCAGCGCTGGCTCAGGGCGAAAGCCTGGAGTTGCGGGTAGAAGGCGCGGAAATCCGCGCTCAGGTCATCGTAGCGCTGGGCCAGTTCTTCCCAGGAGCCGTCCAGCAGGTGCGGTCGCGACAGCCTCCGCGACATACCGCCCAGCACTTCGCGCAAGACCGCGAACTCGCGGTAGCTGCCCAACCAGTCCTGGGCCGCCATCCGCGGCGCGATGCGCGCCAGGCGCTCCGGCAGCGGCGAGGCGGTGCGCAGGGTGCCGTAGACCCGCTCGACGAACTGCGGCAGCGGTTCGTCGGCGTAGTCGTTCCAGTCGCGCGCCAGGCAGTGGTCGAAGAACACGTCCAGCAGGACGCCGGCGAAACGCCGGCGCTCCAGCGGGAAGCGCCGCTTGGCCGCATGCACCAGTGGGTGGCTGTCGGTGAAGGCGTCGATGCGCCGGTGCAACTGGATGGCCCGCTCGATCTCGTCCGGCCATTGTCCCTGCAGGCGGCCCTTGACGAAGTCGCCGTACAGGCTGCCGAGCAGTTGGGCCGGTTGCGGGCCGCCGAGGTGGAGATGCGCGAGGTAGTTCATGCGGGCTAGCTTACCCCAGGGACGGAACCGTCGTTTCGATCATCGTCATCAGCCCTGTCGATAGCGACTATCGTCGCAATCGATCCCCATATCGTCCCACACCGATATATAGTTCGTCCCAACCCGATATGGACGGCCAACGGACCACCGCCATGCCACTGGACATCGACGAAATCATCAAGGCTCTCTCCCACCCGGTGCGACGCGACATGCTGCGCTGGCTGAAGGAACCGGAGAAGTACTTCGTCGAGCAGGACCACCCGTTCGAGATCGGCGTCTGCGCCGGCAAGTTCGACCAGCGTACCGGTCTCTCCCAGTCCACCGTGTCGGTACACCTCGCCACCCTGCAACGCGCCGGTCTGGTGACCAGCCGCCGGGTCGGCCAGTGGAACTTCTTCAAGCGCAACGAGGAGACCATCCAGGCCTTCCTCGACCAACTCGGCGACGAGCTGTAAGCAGCACTCGCTTCCACCCCACCACCTCGCAGTCCAGGAGCTCGACCGATGCCGGCGTCTCTTCTCGTCCTCGCTTTATCCGCCTTTGCCATCGGTACCACCGAATTCGTCATCATGGGCCTGCTGCCGCAGGTCGCCGGCGACCTGCGGGTATCCATTCCCAGCGCCGGCTGGCTGATCAGCGGCTACGCCTTCGCCGTGGCCTTCGGCGCCCCGCTGATGGCCATGGCCACCGCCCGCCTGGAACGCAAGAAAGCCCTGCTCGCGCTGATGGGCATCTTCATCGTCGGCAACCTGCTCTGCGCGGTGGCCGCCAACTACGGCCTGCTGATGCTGGCGCGGATCGTCACCGCGCTCTGCCATGGCGCCTTCTTCGGCATCGGCTCGGTGGTCGCCGCCAACCTGGTGGCGCCGAACCGCCGCGCTTCCGCCGTGGCCCTGATGTTCACCGGCCTGACCCTGGCCAACGTGCTCGGCGTGCCGCTGGGTACCGCGCTCGGCCAGGAAGCCGGCTGGCGCGCGACCTTCTGGGTGGTGACCCTGATCGGCGTGGTCGCCTTCGTCGGCCTGGCCAGGGTGCTGCCAAACGACCGCGAGGAAGAGAAGGTCGACCTGCGCCAGGAAATGTCCGCGCTGAAGAACCCGTCGCTGTGGCTGGCCCTGGGCACCACCGTGCTGTTCGCCGCCTCGATGTTCGCCCTGTTCACCTACGTCGCGCCGCTGCTCGGCGAAGTCACCGGGGTCAGCCCGCGCGGCGTGACCTGGACCCTGCTGCTGATCGGCGTCGGCCTGACCGTCGGCAACGTGATAGGCGGCCGCCTCGCCGACTGGCGCCTGGGCACCACCATGGCCGCGGTGTTCGCCGCCATGGCGCTGGTCTCGGCGCTGTTCAGCTGGACCAGCCAGGCCCTGCTGCCGGCGGAGATCACCCTGTTCTTCTGGGCCGCCGCCGCCTTCGCCGCGGTGCCCGCGCTGCAGGTCAACGTGGTCCGCGTCGGGCATGCCGCGCCGAACCTGGTGGCGACCCTGAACATCGGCGCCTTCAACGTCGGCAACGCGCTCGGCGCCTGGGTCGGCGGCAGCGTCATCGACCACGGCCTGGGCCTGACCCGCGTGCCGCTGGCCGCCGCCGCGCTGGCCGCGCTGGCGCTGCTGGCCACCCTGATCGCCTTTTCCGGAAACGGCCGCGCCCAGGCGCAGCCGGTCCTCGATTGATCCCCTGTCCGTCTATTCCCTAGTGGAGGATGTTCCATGGCTACTCTGTTCGATCCCATCGTGCTCGGCGACCTCGAGCTGCCCAACCGCATCGTCATGGCGCCGCTGACCCGCTGCCGCGCCGATGAAGGCCGCGTGCCCAACGCCCTGATGGCCGAGTACTACGCCCAGCGCGCCGATGCCGGCCTGATCCTCAGCGAGGCCACCGCGGTCACGCCGATGGGCGTAGGCTATCCCGACACCCCCGGCATCTGGTCCGATGACCAGGTCCGTGGCTGGAGCAACGTGACCAAGGCGGTGCACGCCGCCGGCGGGCGCATCTTCCTGCAACTCTGGCACGTCGGGCGGATTTCCGATCCGCTCTACCTGAATGGCGAGCTGCCGGTGGCGCCGAGCGCCATCGCCGCCGAGGGGCACGTCAGCCTGGTGCGCCCGAAGCGTCCCTACGTCACCCCGCGCGCGCTGGACACCGAGGAGATCGCCGACATCGTCGAGGCCTACCGCCAGGGCGCCGAGCGGGCCAAGGCCGCCGGCTTCGACGGCGTGGAGATCCACGGCGCCAACGGCTACCTGCTCGACCAGTTCCTCCAGGACAGCACCAACAAGCGCACCGACCGCTACGGCGGCTCCATCGAGAACCGCGCGCGCCTGCTGCTGGAAGTCACCGACGCGGCGATCTCCGTATGGGGCGCCCAGCGCGTCGGCGTACACCTGGCGCCGCGTGCCGACTCCCACGACATGGGCGATTCCAACCGCCTGGAAACCTTCAGCCATGTCGCCCGTGAGCTGGGCAAGCGCGGCATCGCCTTCATCTGCGCCCGCGAAGCGCAGGCCGACGACAGCATCGGCGTAGCCCTGAAGAAAGCCTTCGGCGGACCCTACATCGCCAACGAGCAGTTCACCCTCGACAGCGCCAACGCCATCCTGGCCAAGGGCGACGCCGATGCGGTGGCCTTCGGCGTCCCCTTCATCGCCAACCCGGACCTGGTCGAACGCCTGCGCCAAGGCGCCGAACTGAACCCGCCGCGCCCGGAGACCTTCTATACCGGCGGCACCGAAGGCTACCTGGACTATCCGACCCTGGCCTGATCGCGCCAGCCAGCACAGAGCCCGCCACGCTTGCCGTGGCGGGCTCTGTGCTTTGCCCGTCTAGCGCAGGCGGAAATGCGGCTCCGGTTCCGCGCACGGATCGCGCTGGGCGCAGCCCTTGCAACCACCGCCGCAACCGCCCGAGCTTTGCGCAGCCACCCGCTCGACCTTGCCGAGCGCGATCAGCCGCTCCAGGATCGCCTCCACCAGCGCCGGCGGCGCGTCCACCTGGCGGCTGAGCTGTTTCAGCCCACGCGCCTGGCCGTCTTCCAGGGCGGCGCGGATCTGCATGAGTGTCGCCATCAGTGACATCCTCCCTGCCCGCTCGGGGCATCGGCCATTCGGCCTGGCAGTTGCAGTACCTGCTCGCGGCCGAACAGACGCAGGCAGGTCATCAGGATCAGGTTGAAGAGCAGCACCACGGCGATGGTCAGGACGCTACGCTCGGGGTGCGCGGCGAAGGTGGCGACCTGGTAGCAGAGGGTCGCCAGCGAGTAGGCGACGTTCAGCCCCCAGAGCACCGAGAAAGCCATCCAGCCCTTGCTGCTTTCCCGGGCGATCGCGCCCATGGCGGTCACGCAGGGCACGTAGAGCAGGACGAAGACCAGATAGCTGTAGGCCGCGATGGGGCTGCCGAACTTGCTCGCCATGGTGCCCATCGAGCCGGTCTCCATGTCGCCGTCGGCCATGCTCGCCTCCACCGGGTTGGCCAGCACGCTGAGGCTGAAGGTATCGACCAGGCCGTCCCAGGTCTCGACCAGGGCGTCGCGCAGTTGCCCGGGCAGGTCGTAGCCTTCGTAGTCGAAGGCCTCGCCCTGGATCTGCTCGGCGGTGTAGAGGGTGTTCAGGGTGCCGACCACCACTTCCTTGGCCATCGCCCCGGTGACCAGGCCGACGGTGGCCTGCCAGTTGTCCGGCTGCACCCCGAGCGGCGCCAGCAGCGGAGTGAGACGCTGGCTGACGCTGGCCAGCGCGGAATGGCCGATGTCGCCCTGCACCGGCTTGCCGTCGAGGGTGATGCTGTTCAGGCCGCCGATCACCAGGCTGACCAGGATGATCACCTTGCCGGCCCGCACCACGAAGCCGCGCAGGCGCGACCAGGTCTGCAGCAGCAGGCTCTTAAGGTGTGGCACATGGTACAGCGGCAGTTCCATGACGAACGGCGAGGCCTCGCCGCGCATCAAGGTGTGCTTGAGCAACAGCCCGGTGAGGATCGCCACGACGATGCCGAGCAGGTACAGGGAGAAGATCACCAGCGCGCCGCCCTGGCCGAAGAAGGCCCCGGCGAATACGGCGAAGATCGCCAGGCGCGCGCCGCAGGACATGAACGGCGCCATCATGATGGTAATCAGCCGCTCGCGCTGCGCGTCCAGGGTCCGCGCGCCCATGATCGACGGTACGTTGCAGCCGAAACCGACGATCAGCGGCACGAACGACTTGCCCGGCAGGCCCAGCGCCTGCATCAGGCGGTCCATGACGAAGGCCGCGCGTGCCATGTAGCCGGAATCCTCGAGCAGCGAGAGGAACAGGTACATCAAGCCGATCTGCGGCACCAGCGGCAACACCGTGTTGACCCCGCCACCGATGCCCTGGGCGAGGAACACCGTGAGCCAATCGGGCAGGCCGAAGCGGATACCCAGCCACTGGATGCCGTCGATGAAGATCGCCGACGAGCCCTTGTCGAAGATCGGCTGTAGCGCCCCGCCGATGTTGATGGCGAAGAAGAACATCAGGTACATCACCAGCAGGAAGATCGGCAGACCCAGCCAGCGATTCAGGACGACCCGGTCGAGCCATTGGGTCAGCCGGTGCGGCTGAGCCTGCTGGTGGTCGCAGACCGCCGCGCAGATCTCGCCGATCAGCCGGTAGCGCGCATCGACGATCGCCAGCTCGGGCTCCTCACCGCAGCCCTGGCGCGCCTGTTCCAGGGTGGCGGGCGGCAAGCCCAGCGCCGGGCCGTTGAAGATGTCGCCTTCCAGCGCCTGTAACGCCAGCCAGCGCGGCTCGATGGCCGAGGCCGCCGGAGCGCGCGTTTCCAGGAGGTAGCCGACCTGCGCCTGGATGGCCGGCGGGTAGTCCACCGCCAGCGCCGCCTGCGGGAGCTGTAGGGAGTCGATGGCCGCCTTCAGTTCGTCGATGCCATCGGCGCGGGTGGATACCAGCGGTACCACCGGGCAACCGAGACGCCGCGCCAGACCGTCGATATCGATGCGGATGCGCTGGCTACGGGCGATGTCGAGCATGTTCAGCGCGACGATGCAGGGGATGCCCATCTCCCGCAGCTGCACCGTGAGGTACAGGTTGCGCTCCAGGTTCGCCGCATCCACCACGTTGACCAGCACGTCCACTTCGCCGCTGGCGATGTAGCGGCAGGCGATCTGCTCGTCCAGCGAGGCCTGGGCGGAAACGCTGGTCAACGAATAGGTGCCGGGCAGGTCGACCAGGCGCACCGCGTGACGGACGGTATGGAACGCACCCTCCTTGCGCTCCACGGTGACGCCGGCCCAGTTGCCGACCCGCTGGCGCGAGCCGGTGAGCTGGTTGAACAGGGTGGTCTTGCCGGAGTTGGGATTGCCGATCAGGCCGAGGGTCAATGCGGTCATGGGGATTCCGGGCGGGGTCAGTCGAGCGGGACGAGGGTCAGCAGGGTGAGGTCCTTGCGCCGCAGCGCCAGGCTGGTCTGGCGGGTCTCGACCTGGATCGGGTCGCCCAGCGGGGCGATGCGCACCACGCGCAGCGCCGCGCCGGGCAGAAGCCCCATGGAGAACAGGCGTTGGCGATAGCCGTTGCTGATGGCGGGGAATAACCGGTGATGCGGTAGGAACGGGACGGTTGCAATGCGCTCATGGCGGATTCCAGGCAGAGGAAGGGACCAATGGCCTCCCTGGCCGGTGACCGAGAATCTAAACGACTCTCACTTAAGGCTCGCTTAAGGACGCAGTATCGGAGTGGAGGAGCAGCGGATTCGCTGATCCAGAGCAATGGAAGCGGGGATTTTCGCCGGGCGCGGCGAACTGTCGCCGCCAGCGCCCGGTGCGACGGGCGGCTGGCGGCGCAAGGGGTCAGCGGGTATTGAGCTGCTGCTGCAGGTTCTGCACCTGGGCCTGGAGGGTGTTGATGTTGCGCATCACCTGGGTGCGGAAGGCGTCGAACTCGGCGGTATTGCCGCCCTGGGCCGGGCGGTTGTCGAGCTGGCTGCGCAATACCAGCAGGTCGTCCTGGATACCCTTGATCGTCTGGCTCGGGTTGCCCTGCTTCTTCAGCGCCGCGACATCGCCGCCGAGGGCCTTGAGTTGCTCGTTGGTCTTGCCCAGTTCGACCTGCAGGGCTTTCAGCTTCTCCTGTTCGGCGGCCAGTGTCTGCAGCTTGCCGTCCAGTTGCGCGACCAGTTGCGCCGCGCTTTCCTGCTGGGCCTTGAGATCGCTGGCCAGTTGGTCGAGGCGTTTGCCCTGGCCGCCGAACTGGTTGCTCACATCGGCCTGCTGGCGTTCCTGGCTGCCGAGTTTCTCCTGCAGTTGCTTGACCTGCAGGCGCAGCGCCTCGCGTTCGCTGGTGACGCTGGACTCGCTGGCGACCACCTTGCCGCGAATGTCGTCGAGGCGCCCGGCGGCTTCTTCGCTGATCCTTACGAAGCTTTCCTGGGTCGCCACCAACTGCTGTTCCATCAGGCTGATTTGCTGGTGGCTCCACCAACCCACCCCGGCGAGGGCGATCAGCATCGCCCCGAGCAGGGCCCAGAGCGGGCCGGTAGAGGCCGGACGGCGCTCCTTGGTGTCGACGACCCGGCGCTGCTCCGGTTCGTAGACGTGCCGCGGGTGGTGGCCGAATTCATCACGGTCGGCAGCATCGGTGGTCAGGCTGGGCACATCGTCGAGTTCGTCGAAAGCATCGTTACGCATGGTGAAAACCTGTGAAGGGGAACGGCATCCTGCCGGAGGCCTGGAGAAAGGGCCGAATGGCGCATTATATCGGTTCGGCCCCGCCCCTTCAGCGTCTGCTCGAAGCAAATTGCCGGACCGGGGCGCTCCACCGCGAAGCCGTGCGCCCCAAGACGGAGCGAACGTTGTCCGGCACAGACCGCCGCAGGCCGCCAGCGGTTCCCCGCCCCGCACGCCGGCGCTGGTCCGCGGCCCGCATGGCACGTCGCTTGCCTGGGCATTGCCGGGCAGATTCGAGAGCCGGAGGATGCATGGAGTTGAACAAATCCTTGCTGGATTGCATGCGCGCCGTGCGCCGACGCCTGCGCGAGGAACAGGCGCTGGATATCCACTTTCAGCAACGCGATGCGATCGCCGCGATGCAGGCGGCCTGCGCCCGCTCCGGCGATGCGACGACGCGGGAGCTGGGACAGCGCCTCGGCAGGCTCAGCGGGGTCGCGCTGCCGCCGGCGGAACCTTCCCTGTTGCCCGCGCAGGCGCCGAGCCGACAATACGCCGGCCCGCTGCGCGGCTGATCAGAGTCCCTGGGCGCGCCACCAGGCGCAGAACTCGTCGAGCGCGGTCCACAGGCTGACCCGCGGGTCGTAGTCGAGGTATTCGCGGGCGCGGTTGATGTCCAGGGTGAAGTTCTTCGCCATCACCGCCATGCCCAGGCGGAACAGCACCGGCTCCGGGCGCCCCGGCAGGATCCGGCAGACGCCTTCGTTGAACGCCGCCAGGCCATAGCCGACGGCATACGGCAGGTGACCGCCGACCGGCGGCAGGTCGAGCTGGCGCATCACGTAGTTGACCGCATCCCAGAACGGTACCGGCTGCCCGTTGCTGATGTTGTAGACCTTGCCCAGCGCCGGCTCGCCGGCCAGCAGGCAACTGAACAGCGCGTCGTTGAGATTGTGCACGCTGGTGAAGTCGACCCGGTTCAGGCCGTTGCCGAGGATCCGCAGGCGTCCCTTGCGGTGGGCCTGGATCATTCGCGGGAAGATGCTGGTGTCGCCGGCGCCGACCACGAAGCGCGGACGCAGCGCCAACACTTCCAGGCCCAGGTCGCGGGCGCTGAGCACCAGTTGCTCGGCCTGGTACTTGGTCGCCCCGTAATGGTCGGAAAAACGCCGGGGTACGTACTCTTCGTTCAGGTCCAGGTGGTCGCGCCCGTCGAAATAGATCGACGGCGACGACAGATGCACCAGGCGCCGCACCTTTTGCCGCATGCAGGCCTCGACGACGCTCTCGGCAAGCCCGACGTTGGCCGCCAGGAAGCGTTCGCGCGGTCCCCAGACTCCGACCGCGCCGGCACAATGCACCACCGCCTCGACATCCTCGCAGAGGCGCAGGACCAGCGCCGGGTCGGCGAGGTCGCCGGGAACGAACTCGGCGCCCCGCGCCACCAGATGTTCCACCGCGTCCGCACGACGACCGCTGACCCGTACCGACAGGCCCTGCTCCAGGGCGAAGCGAGCGAAACGCCCGCCGATGAAGCCCGTCGCCCCCGTTACCAGAATCCGCATTGCGTTTCTCCCGTTGTTCTTCTTGTGCCGCGACTCTAGCAACCCGGAGCCGCGCCACCACTGGCACAGCATGCCAGAACAACGACCTTGCGGGCCGCCGGCACGACTTGCGTTGGGCGACAGAAGCGGCGCTGCGCGCTACAAGGTCTAACCTGAAAGCCACCTGCACGCTGGGAGACGCACCATGGCCAGTCACTGGATGATCTACGGCGCCAACGGCTACACCGGCCGGCTGGTCGCTGAACAGGCGCAGCGCGAGGGCCTGACGCCGCTCCTCGGCGGACGCAACCCGGCCGCCCTGCACGCGCTCGGCAGCCAGCTCGGGCTGGAGTGCCGGGTCTTCGACCTGGGGGATCCGCAGGCCTGCCGCGAAGCCCTGGACCAGGTGAAGGTGGTGGCCCATTGCGCCGGTCCGTTCTCTGCCACCAGCACGCCGATGATCGCCGCCTGCCGCGCCGCCGGCACCCACTACGTGGATATCACTGGAGAGATCGCGGTGTTCGAGCAGGCCCACGCCGGCGACGCCGAGGCCCGCGAGGCCGGCATCGTGGTCTGCCCGGGCGTCGGCTTCGATGTGATCCCCACCGATTGCCTGGCCGCCTGCCTGAAGGAGGCGCTGCCGGACGCGCAACGGCTGGCGCTGGGCTTCGACACCGGCAGCGGGCTTTCGACGGGAACCGCGAAGACCAGCGTCGAAGGCCTCAAGTTCGGCGGCAAGATCCGCGAGAATGGCCGCCTGCGCGACGTGCCGTTGGGCTACAAGCGCCGCGACATCGATTTCGGCCGCGGCCTGCGGCACGCCGTGACGATTCCCTGGGGCGACGTGGCCACCGCCTACTACAGCACCGGCATCCCGGACATCGAGGTCTACCTGCCGGCGCCGCCGCTGCTGGCCCTGGGCATGCGCCTGATCGATCCGCTGCGTCCGCTGCTCGGTCGGCAACGGGTCCAGGACTGGCTCAAGGGGCAGGTCGACAAACGCATCGCCGGCCCCGACCAGGCGGCCCGCGAGCGCCTGCGCACCTGGGTCTGGGGCGAGGCGCGCAACGCCCGCGGCGAACGCCGCACGGCGCGCCTGGAGACGGCCAACGTGTACGACCTGACCCTGCACGGCGTGCTCCTGGCAGTGCGCCACCTGCTGGACTACCAGGGTCCCGGCGGCTATTTCACGCCATCGCGGTTGCTCGGCGCGCGCTGCGTCGAATCGTTGCCCGGCTCCGGACGAATCACCGTCATCGGCTGATCAGCCTGACACCCGCACCAAGCCGTCGCCGGCGCGGGCGAGCAGGTGCTCGGTGAGCGACGCGAGCAGTTCGCCGCCGTTGCGCCAGTAGTGCCAGTACAACGGTACGTCGATGACCTGGCCGGGCAGCAGCTCGACCAGTTCGCCGCGCGCCAGCTCGCCTTGCACCTGGCGCTCCGGCACCAGGCCCCAGCCGAGACCGCCGGCGGTGAGGCGGACGAAACCTTCCGAGGACGGGCAGAGGTGGTGGATGAAACCGCCCTCGACGCCGAGGTCCTTGAGAAAGCGGTGTTGCAGCAGGTCGTCCGGGCCGAACACGATCGCCGGCACACCGGCCAGGGCGGCCGCCTCGACCCCGCGGGGAAAGTGCCGGGCAATGAAATCCGGGCTGGCCAGGCCGCGATAACGCATGGCTCCGAGCAGCAGCGAACGCGCGCCGGCCACCGGCCGCGGGCTACCGCAGACGCAGCCGGCCACTTCGCCCGCGCGCATGCGCTTGAGCCCGACCTCCTGGTCCTCCACCACAAGGTCCAGCAGCACCCGCCGCTCGGCGCAGAAATCGCCCACCGCGGCGGCCCACCAGGTCGCCAGGCTATCGGCGTTGAGAGCGATGCGCAGGCGTTCCGGGGCACCGCCTTCATCCAGGTTAGGCACCCAGCGCTGCAGGTCGCCCTCCAGCAGCCGCACCTGCTGCACATGGTTGAGCAGGCGGCGCCCGAGATCGGTGGGATGCGGCGGCGTCTCGCGCACCAGGACCGGCTGGCCGACCCGCGCCTCGAGCAGCTTGATCCGCTGCGATACCGCCGATTGCGACAGCCCCAGCGCCTGTGCGGCGCGCTCGAAACCGCCCTGCTCCACCACCGCGGCCAGCGCGGCGAGCAACTTGTAGTCGAACAAAATCAGTTTTCCTAATGAGAGATCAGCAGGATTCGTTTTCCTTATAAACCGCCCGCGGCCACACTCGCCAGCACTTTTCCGATCCACCCGACGCGGACCGACCATGGCTGGCGAAACCTCGCTGCGCACCCTGCTGCGCACGCTCACTCCCGAACTCAATCCCGGCGACTATGTGTTCTGTACCTGCGCCGATGGCGCGCTGCCGAACGGCGCCGAGCCGCTCGCCAGCTTCCGCGAGCGCGAGGGCCTGACCCTGGTGCTCGAACGCCGGCAGGCCGAACGCCTGGGCCTGCCCTACGAATACGTGGCGGCCTGGATCACCCTGACGGTGCACTCCTCGCTGGCGGCGGTGGGCCTGACCGCCGCCTTCGCCACGGCGCTGGCCGAAGCCGGGATCAGTTGCAACGTGATGGCCGGCTATTTCCACGACCACCTGTTCGTCGCCCGCGACGAGGGCCGGCGCGCCCTCGCCGTGCTCCAGCGGCTGGCGGCGGAGGCACACTGACATGTGGCAGAGCTATCTCAACGGCATCCTGGTGGCTGCCGGCCTGATCATCGCCATCGGCGCGCAGAATGCCTTCGTTCTCGCGCAGAGCCTGCGCCGCGAGCATCACCTCTCGGTGGCCGCGCTCTGCGTGTTCTGCGACGCGGTGCTGGTCAGCCTCGGCGTGTTCGGCCTGGCCAAGCTGCTGCTGGAAAACCCGACGCTGCTGGCCATCGCCCGCTGGGGCGGGATCGCCTTCCTGACCTGGTACGGGCTCAAGGCGCTGCTTCGCGCGTTGCGCCCGGACGCTCTCGGCAACGCAGCGGAAACCGGGCCACGCTCGCGCAAGGCGGTGCTTCTGGCGGCACTGGCGGTCACCCTGCTCAACCCCCACGTCTATCTCGATACCGTACTTCTGATCGGTTCGCTCGGCGCCCAGCAGGCCGCGCCGGGCGCCTATGCCCTCGGCGCGGCCAGCGCCTCGCTGATGTGGTTCTTCGCCCTCGCCCTCGGCGCGGCATGGCTGGCCCCCTGGCTGGCGCGCCCGGCCACCTGGCGCCTGCTCGACCTGATGGTGGCGGCCATGATGCTGGGCATGGCCGCGCAACTGCTGTTCCGGGGATAACGCAGTTTCCGTCTTCCCGAGCGAACCCTCGCGCCGCCAGGCAGTCCAGAGAGAATGCGGCGGTGTTCGCCGGCGAGCTTGCAGAAGCCTGTCGCAGCGCGCCGCCGCCGGCCTTTGCCCCTACAGTTGCTGCGTGGATATGCCCCGACACGGGTGCTATGATCCGGAGTTCGCGGCACTGGGAGCCTAGGCTCCGAGTCGCACCCGGCGCCCTTTCCGGAGCGCTCCGCCGAACGTCCCCCCGGGGATCCAGGACGGGCTCCCGGACAGGCATCGGACCGGCCCCGTGAACCGGTCGCGCGCTAGCCGCGCCAGTCCTGACCTGAGGAAGAATAGGAGAGACACCATGGCTTTCGAATTGCCGCCGCTGCCTTACGAAAAGAACGCCCTTGAGCCGCACATTTCCGCAGAAACCCTGGAATACCACCACGACAAGCACCACAACACCTACGTGGTGAACCTGAACAACCTGATCCCGGGCACCGAGTTCGAAGGCAAGAGCCTCGAAGAGATCGTCAAGAGCTCCTCCGGCGGCATCTTCAACAACGCCGCCCAGGTGTGGAACCACACCTTCTACTGGAACTGCCTGAGCCCGAACGGCGGTGGCCAGCCCACCGGCGCCCTGGCCGACGCCATCAACGCCGCCTTCGGCTCCTTCGACAAGTTCAAGGAAGAGTTCACCAAGACTTCCGTCGGCACCTTCGGTTCCGGCTGGGGCTGGCTGGTGAAGAAGGCCGACGGCTCCCTGGCCCTGGCCAGCACCATCGGTGCCGGCAACCCGCTGACCAGCGGCGACACCCCGCTGCTGACCTGCGACGTCTGGGAACACGCCTACTACATCGACTACCGCAACCTGCGCCCGAAGTACGTCGAGGCGTTCTGGAACCTGGTCAACTGGGACTTCGTAGCGAAGAATTTCGCTGCCTGAGTCTGATCAGAACCACGAAAAAGCCCGGCATTCGCCGGGCTTTTTCGTTTTAATCTGCGGTCCAGGAGCCATCGTCTACCCTCAGGAACTGGTAGACCTTCGCTCGTGATAGCCTCTTGAGGTAAACAAGCTCTTCCTACCGGCTTGTCTTTCGCCCTGGCGACGAACAAGGAAGGCCCCTTGAAACTGGACTCCCGACACAGCCTCTCGCTCAAGCTGCTGCGTGTCGTGCTACTGGCGGCGCTAGCCGTTGGCGTAGTGCTCAGTTGCGCGCAGATCGTCTTTGACGCCTACAAGGCCAAGCAGGCGGTGAGCAGCGACGCCCAACGCATCCTCGCGATGGTCCGCGACCCTTCCACCCAGGCGGTCTACAGCCTCGACCGGGAAATGGCGATGCAGGTCCTCGAAGGCCTGTTCCAGCACGAGGCGGTGCGCCAGGCGAGCATCGGCCATCCCGGCGAGCCGATGCTGGCGGAGAAATCCAGGCCGCTGCTGGACCTGCCGACGCGCTGGCTGACCGACCCGATCCTCGGCCAGGAACGCACCTTCAGCATTCGACTGATCGGCCGCCCGCCCTATAGCGAATACTACGGCGACCTGAAGATCACCCTGGACACCGCGCCCTACGGCGAGAACTTCGTCACCACTTCGGAAATCATCTTCATCTCCGGCATTCTCCGCGCCCTGGCCATGGGCCTGGTGCTGTTCCTGGTCTACCACTGGATGCTGACCAAGCCGCTGTCGAAGATCATCGAGCACCTGGTCAGCATCAATCCCGACCGCCCCAGCCAGCACCAGTTGCCGCTGCTCAAGGGGCACGAACGCAACGAGCTGGGGCTCTGGGTGACCACCGCCAACCAGTTGCTCGCCTCGATCGAAAGCAACAGCCACCTGCGCCGCGAGGCCGAGGACAACCTGCTGCGCATTTCCCAGTACGACTTCCTCACCGGCCTGCCGAACCGCCAGTTGCTGCAGCAGCAACTCGACCAGATCCTCGACGGCGCCGGCCGCCAGCAGCGCCGGGTGGCAGTGCTGTGCCTGGGCCTCGACGATTTCAAGGGGATCAACGAGCAGTACACCTACCAGCTCGGCGACCAGCTGCTGATCGCCCTCGCCGACCGCCTGCGCGGGCACAGCGCGCGGCTCGGTTCGCTGGCGCGCCTGGGCGGCGACCAGTTCGCCCTGGTCCAGGCCGACATCGAGCAACCCTACGAGGCGGCCGAACTGGCGCAGAGCATCCTCGACGGCCTGGAAGCGCCGTTCGAGATCGACCAGCACGAGGTGCGCCTGCGCGCCACCATCGGTATCACCCTGTTCCCCGAGGACGGCGAGACCACGGAGAAACTGCTGCAGAAGGCCGAGCAGACCATGACCCTGGCCAAGACCCGCTCGCGCAACCGCTACCAGTTCTACATCGCCAGCGTGGACAGCGAGATGCGTCGCCGCCGGGAACTGGAAAAGGACCTGCGCGACGCCCTGCAGCGCCACGAGCTGCACCTCGTCTACCAGCCGCAGGTGGACTACCGCGACCACCGCGTGGTCGGCGTCGAGGCGCTGCTGCGCTGGCAACATCCGTTGCACGGCTTCGTCCCGCCGGACCTGTTCATCCCGCTGGCGGAACAGAACGGCAGCATCTTCAGCATCGGCGAGTGGGTGCTCGACCAGGCCTGCCGGCAGTTGCGCGAATGGCACGACCAGGGCTTCGACGACCTGCGCATGGCGGTCAATCTTTCCACCGTGCAGCTCCACCACAACGCCCTGCCACGGGTGGTCAGCAACCTGCTGCAGGTCTACCGCCTGCCGGCGCGCAGCCTGGAGCTGGAAGTCACCGAGACCGGCCTGATGGAGGACATCTCCACTGCCGCCCAGCACCTCCTCAGCCTGCGCCGCGCCGGCGCGCTGATCGCCATCGACGATTTCGGCACCGGCTATTCCTCGCTGAGCTACCTGAAGAGCCTGCCGCTGGACAAGATCAAGATCGACAAGAGTTTCGTCCAGGACCTGCTGCAGGACGAGGACGACGCGACCATCGTTCGCGCCATCATCCAGCTCGGCAAGAGCCTGGGCATGCAGGTGATCGCCGAGGGCGTGGAAACCGCCGAGCAGGAGGCGTACATCATCGCCGAAGGTTGCAACGAAGGTCAGGGCTACCTATACAGCAAGCCGCTGCCGGCCAGGGAACTGACCCAGTACCTCAAGCAGGCGCGACGCCTGAGCCAGGCCACCAGCAGCGAACGGCCCTGATCAGAACAGGCGGCTGAACAGCCAGCCCGCCAATAGCGCGCTGCCCAGGCAGAGCAACGCGGCCCCCGCCGCCTGGCGGCGCAGTTGCACGGCGAGATCGTCCTCGCCCTGGCTGGAGAGAATGAAGGGATGCGCCTCCCCCGGCTTGCCGAGCCGGTGGCGGGTCGGCGCGGCGCTGCTTGCCCGATGCCGATCCTCGGCCTCCAGCCGTGCCGCCAGGCGCACCCGGTTCCATTCGCGCTCGTCCAGCTCGCCGTTGCCGTCGCTGTCGAAGCGCGCCAGCAGCCCGTGGAAATCGCCCTTCCATTCACGGATCACCGCACCCTGCGCCCGTTCGGCATCGAGTCCCTGGCGACCGCCACCGCTGCTGCGGAATTCGCCCAGCGCATAGAGCGGCTCGCCGACATGCAGGCGCTCCTCGGTGTAGCGGTAAAGCCGCTCTCCGCCGACCAGGGTGCCGAAGCTCTCCAGCAGTCGCAGGGTATCGATCGGTGCTTCGCGAAAAGCCTCCCAGCGCTGCTGGGTCAAGGGTCGCACCTCGGCGCCGCGTGGGTCGACCAGGCAGGCATCGGTGGCATCGCGCAAGCCGAATGGCGACTCGCTGGCACCTTTGTCGACGGTGCGCCAGGCCTTCTCGCGGCCACTGCGCTTTTCCTCGACTTCGATGCGGTAGCGCCACCACAGGCACGGCTTGCCAGTCAAGGGAGCCTGCAGCGGGCCTTCCGGGCCCTCCTCGAGCACCCCGTAGAGTTCGACGAAACCCTGCGCCGCCGAACGGATCCGCGAGGTCGGTACGTCGCCGAGCAGACGCGCCCGGGCAAGGCGGTGCACGAACTGCCAGCCGGCCCAGGCGCAGAGCCCCAGGCTGGCGGCGATGAACAGCCAGCGCAGGTCGAAGTCCATCTCAGCCGAACAGGGCCTTGAGATCGACGTCGGCCTTCTCCGCCTCGCTGAACTGCAACAGCTCGGCGGCCTTGAAGCCAGCGACACGGGCGATCAGCAGGTCGGGAAATTGCTCGATGCGCACGTTGTTCAGGTTCACCGCCTCGTTGTACAGCTCGCGGCGATCGGCGATCCCGTTCTCCAGGCCGCTGATGCGCTGGGAAAGGAACTGGAAACTTTCGTTGGCCTTGAGCTGCGGGTAGTTCTCGGCCAGCGCGAAAAGCTGCCCCAGGCCGGCGCGCAGGCCGCTCTCGGCCTTGCCCAGGGCATTCACGTCGGCGCGCTCGCGGGCGCTGGCGACGGCGTTGCGGGCGGCGATGACCCGCTCCAGGGTGGCGCGCTCGTGCTGCATGTATTGCTTGCAGGCCTCGACCAGCTTCGGCAACTCGTCATGGCGCTGCTTGAGGAGCACGTCGATGTTGGCCCAGGCCTTGCCCACAGCGTGCTTCAGCCGTACCAGGCCGTTGTAGAGCACCACCGCGTAGCCGGCGAGCAGCAGCAGGACAACCCAGAAAGCGATAGCGGTCAGACTCATGGACGGAGCTCCGGACGAAGATACTGGCATTCTAGCTGCGCCCGACATGTCCAGGCACGACGGCGATCACGCTGCGCCCTTTTCAAAAATGCAAATCTTTCGCATTATGTGGCGGTTTTTTAACGCCCTCGCGGGTGTTTCCGACAAGCGCACGCCGCTTCGGCACGCCACCAATAAAGCAAAGGAATCCGCCATGACTCGTATGCCCCTGGCCACCGCCAGTCTGCTGGCCCTCGCCATCTCCCTCGCCGGCTGCGGCGACGACAAGAAAGCCGAAGCGCCCGCAACACCGGCGGCCAGCACGCAGCCCGCCGCGCCCGCCGCCGCCCCGGCCGCCAAGGTCGACGAGGCCGCCGCCAAGGCGGTGATCAAGAACTACGCGGACCTCGCCGAAGCCACCTTCGCCGATGCCCTGAGCACCGCCAAGGACCTGCAGAAAGCCATCGACGCGTTCCTCGCCAAGCCTGACGCGGAGACCCTGAAAGCCGCCAAGGAAGCCTGGTTCGCCGCTCGTACCCCCTACTCCCAGAGCGAAGCCTTCCGCTTCGGCAACGCGATCATCGACGACTGGGAAGGACAGGTTAACGCCTGGCCGCTGGACGAAGGCCTGATCGACTATGTCGCCAAGGACTACCAGCACGCCCTGGGCAACCCTGGCGCCACCGCCAACATCGTCGCCAACACCGAGATCCAGGTCGGCGAAGACAAGATCGACGTCAAGGAAATCACCGGCGAGAAACTGGCCAGCCTGAACGAGCTGGGCGGTTCCGAAGCCAACGTCGCCACCGGCTACCACGCCATCGAGTTCCTCCTCTGGGGCCAGGACCTGAACGGCACCGGTCCCGGCGCCGGCAATCGTCCGGCCACCGACTATGCCCAGGGCAAGGACTGCACCGGCGGCCATTGCGACCGTCGTGCCGCCTACCTGAAGGCCGTCACCGACCTGCTGGTCAGCGACCTCGAATACATGGCCGGACAGTGGAAAGCCGGCGTCGCCGACAACTACCGCGCCAAGCTGGAGGCCGAACCGGTGGATACCGGCCTGCGCAAGATGTTCTTCGGCATGGGCAGCCTGTCCCTCGGCGAACTGGCCGGCGAGCGCATGAAGGTCGCGCTGGAGGCCAACTCCACCGAAGACGAGCACGACTGCTTCAGCGACGACACCCACCACACCCTGTTCTTCAACGGCAAGAGCATCCGCAACATCTACCTCGGCGAGTACAAGCGCATCGACGGCAGCGTGGTCAAGGGCCCGAGCCTGGCCGACCTGGTCGCCAAGGCCGACGCCGCCGCCAACGACACCCTGAAGGCCGACCTAGCCGACACCGAGGCCAAGCTGCAGGCCATCGTCGACAGCGCCGAGAAGGATGGCGTGCACTTCGACCAGATGATCGCTCCGGACAACAAGGACGGCCAGCAGAAGATCCGCGACGCCATCGCGGCCCTGGTCAAGCAGACCGGCGCCATCGAGCAGGCCGCGGGCAAGCTGGGTATCCAGGACCTGAAGCCGGACAACGCCGACCACGAGTTCTGATTCCTTCCTGCGCCAACAGCGTGCGGCCCATGGCCGCACGCTGCGTTTCAGGGCCTCGAAAGCGGACTTCGCGGGCCTTTACAAACGCAAATCCCTCTTATTTTGATTAGCTCCAACTGGTAAGCTTGCGGGCTGTTTCTACGCAGTCCGGGATGTTCGCCGATGTCGTTGCCGTCACCTTCCATGCCGCTCGCCTGTCTCCTGACGGCGCTCCTTCTGGGCGGATGCGGCGCCGACGACGAACCGCTGCGCGCCGAGCCCGGCGAACACCTGTCCGGGGGCGCGACCACGGTGCTGCAAAGCGACCGCAACGCCTTCTCTCTGCCCTCCGCCAACCTCGCCCCGAGCCGGCGCCTGGACTTCAGCGTGGGCAACAGTTTCTTCCGCAACCCCTGGGTCATCGCCCCTTCCTCCACCACCGCGCGCGACGGTCTGGGACCGCTGTTCAATACCAACGCCTGCCAGAACTGCCATGTGAAGGACGGCCGCGGCCACCCGCCGGGAGCGGACGCGGTCAGCGCGGTGTCGATGCTGGTACGCCTGTCGATCCCGGCCGGCCCTGCGGACGGCAAGACCCTGTTGCACCAGGGGGTGATTCCCGAGCCGACCTACGGCGGCCAGTTGCAGGACGTCGGCATTCCCGGCGTCGCCCCGGAAGGCAAGGTGCGGGTGGACTACGAGCCGCTGAAGGTGAGGTTCGAGGACGGCACCGAGGTCGAACTGCGCAAGCCGATCCTGCGTATCAGCCAGCTCGGCTATGGGCCGATGCATCCGCAGACGATGTTTTCCGCCCGCGTCGCCCCGCCGATGATCGGGCTCGGCCTGCTCGAGGCGATTCCCGAAGAGGCGATCCTGGCCAATGCCGATCCGGACGACCGCAACGGCGACGGTATCCGCGGGCGCGCCAACCAGGTCTGGGATGCCGCGCGGCAGCGCACCGCGCTCGGCCGCTTCGGCTGGAAGGCCGGCCAGCCGGATATCCCGCAGCAGAACGCGCACGCCTTCGCCAACGACATGGGCCTGACCAGCAGCCTGCTGCCCCACGACGACTGCAGCGCCGCCCAGGTCGAGTGCCGCCGGGCGCCCGACGGCGGCGAGCCGGAAGTCAGCGACAACATCTTCGCCCAGGTGCTGTTCTACAGCCGCAACCTGGCGGTCCCGGCGCGGCGCAAGGTGGACGACCCGCAGGTGCTGGCCGGCAAGCGCCTGTTCGCCCAGGCCAACTGCGTGGCCTGCCACGTTCCCGCCTTCACTACCGGTTCCGACGCCAGCGAGCCGGAGCTGGCCAACCAACGGATTCGTCCCTATTCCGACCTGTTGCTGCATGACATGGGCGACGGCTTGGCGGACAATCGCCCGGAATTTCTCGCCAGCGGGCGGGACTGGCGAACCCCGCCGCTATGGGGCATCGGCCTGACCGAAACGGTCAACGGTCACACCCAGTTCCTCCACGACGGGCGCGCCCGCAATCTGCTGGAGGCGATCCTCTGGCACGGCGGCGAAGCCGAAGCGGCCAAGCGGCACGTGCTCGGCTTCGACGCCGACCAGCGCAGCGCCCTGCTGGCCTTCCTGAATTCACTCTGAGGAGCCCACATGTTCCGCCCACGACTGCTCTTGACCAGCCTCGCCATCGCCCTCGGCGCCTGTTCGCCGCAAGACCCGCAGGCCGTCACCAGTGCCGCCCTGGCGCAACAGGTGATCCTGCCGACCTACAGCCGCTGGGTGGAGGCCGACCAGGCCCTGGCCAGCAGCGCCCTGGCCTACTGCCAGGGCAAGGAAGACCTGGCCAAGGCCCGCGACGCGTTCCACGCCGCGCAGAAGGCCTGGGCCGAGCTGCAACCGCTGCTGATCGGCCCGCTGGCCGAGGGCAACCGCGCCTGGCAGGTGCAGTTCTGGCCGGACAAGAAGGATCTGGTCGGGCGCCAGGTCGAACAGTTGCTGAAGAACAACCCGCAGGTCGACGCCGCGGCCCTGGCCAAGGCCAGCGTGGTGGTGCAGGGGCTCTCCGCCTACGAATACATCCTCTTCGACAGCAAGATCGACCTCGCCGACGCCGCCACCAAGGCCCGCTATTGCCCGTTGCTGGAAGCCATCGGCACCCACCAGCAGCAACTGGCCCAGGACATCCTGGCGCGCTGGAAGAACGACGGCGGCATGCTCACCCAGATGAGCAAGTTCCCCAACGACCGCTATGCCGACGCCCACGAGGCGATCGCCGAGCTGCTGCGGGTCCAGGTCACCGCCCTGGACATGCTGAAGAAGAAACTCGGTACTCCGCTGGGCCGGCAGAGCAAGGGCATTCCCCAGCCCTACCAGGCCGAGGCCTGGCGCAGCAACGCCTCGCTGGCCAGCCTGGACGCCAGCCTGAGCGGCGCCCAGGCGCTCTGGGAAGGTATCGACGGCAAGGGCCTGAAGACCCTGCTGCCGGCCGAACAGAAGGCCCTGGCCGGCAAGATCGACGCCGCCTACGCCGAAAGCCACGCGAAGCTGGCGGCGCTGGAACAGAAACCGCTCTCCGAACTGCTCGCCAGCGAAGACGGGCGCAACCAGCTCAACGCCCTCTATGACAGCCTGAACGTGGTCCACCGCCTGCACGAAGGCGACCTGGCCCGCGCCCTCGGCGTGCAACTGGGCTTCAACGCCAACGATGGCGACTGAGGTCGGCACCATGCTGCGACGTCATGTGATCGGCCTGGGCAGCCTGCTGCTCGGCGCCTTGTCCTTCGGCGGCTGGAGCTTCAGCCGCCAGGGTAGTCAACCGCTGGTGCTGTCGGCGCGCGACGACGCCGATGGCCAGCATTACGCGGTGGGCTACCGCCTGGACGGCAAGTGCCAGTTCGCCACCCGCGTGGCCCAGCGCTGCCACGACATCGTCCAGCACCCGAGCCTGCCGCTGGCGCTGTTCGTCGCCCGCCGGCCAGGCACCGAAAGCTACCTGATCGACCTGAACGACGGTCGCCTGCTGCAGACCCTGGTCTCGCAGAAAGACCGCCACTTCTACGGCCACGGCGTGTTCCACCAGAGCGGCGAGTGGCTCTACGCCACCGAGAACGACACTACCGATCCCGGTCGCGGCGTGCTCGGCGTCTACCGTTTCGACGGCGAGCGACTGCAGCACAGCGGCGAGATATCCACCCACGGCCTCGGGCCGCATCAGGTTTCCTGGATGCCCGACGGCGAGACCCTGGTAGTGGCCAATGGCGGCATTCGCACCGAGGCGGAAAGCCGGGTCGAGATGAACCTCGACGCCATGGAGCCCAGCCTGGTGCTGATGCGCCGCGACGGCAACCTGCTGTCCAAGGAAACCCTGGCGCAGCAGATGAACAGCGTCCGCCACCTGGCGATCGGTCGCGACGGCACCATCGTCGCCGGCCAGCAGTTCATGGGCGATGCCCACGAACATGCCGACCTGCTGGCGATCAAGCGCCCCGGCCGTCCCTTCGAAGCCTTCCCGGTGGCCGAGGAGCAGCGCCTGGCGATGGCCCAGTACACCGCCAGCGTGGCGATCCACGACGACCTGCGCCTGGTGGCCCTGACCGCCCCGCGCGGCAACCGTTTCTTCATCTGGGACCTGGACAGCGGTGCCGTACGCCTCGACGCGCCGTTGCCGGACTGCGCCGGCGTGGGCGCGGTGAAGAACGGCTTCGTCGTCACGTCCGGACAGGGCCGTTGCCGCTTCTACGACTGCCAGGGCGAGCGCATCGCCGCGCAACCGCTGGAGCTGCCTTCCGGCCTCTGGGACAACCACCTGCACCTGGCCTGAGAGCGCGGCGTCAACCTCTCGCCATACCGGTCCGCGAAAGTCGGAAGCGACCTGCAACACGCTTGAAATCTTTCGCCAATCCTGTGCTTTGACAAGCCTTGAAAGCTGCACGTAATGTGTCGGATTCGCCCCGAAACGGGGCGCTCTCGGCATACCAGGGACCAGGATTATGTTGCTCCGCCGCATGTTGATCATGCTCGCCGCGGTGATCGCCGTGGTGGCGATTCTCGCCGGCTACAAGGTCTACTCCATCCGTCAGCAGATCGCCCTTTTCAGCGCACCGAAACCGCCGATCAGCGTGACCGCCAGCCTGGCCGAAAAGCGTCCCTGGCAGAGCCGCCTGCCAGCCATCGGCAGCCTCAAGGCATTCCAGGGCGTGACCCTCACCGCCGAAGTCTCCGGCACAGTACGCGACGTACTGTTCCTTTCCGGCGACCAGGTGAAGCTGGACCAACCGCTGATCCAGCTGGAAAGCGACGTCGAGGAAGCCACCCTGCGCACTGCCGAGGCCGATCTCGGCCTGGCCAGGGCCGAGTACCAGCGCGGCCGCGAACTGATCGGCAGCAAGGCCATCTCGAAAAGCGAATTCGACCGCCTCGCCGCGCAGTGGGCCAAGACCAGCGCCACCGTCGCCGAACTGAAGGCGGCACTGGCGAAGAAGCGCGTGCTCGCGCCCTTCGCCGGGACCATCGGCATCCGCCAGGTGGACGTCGGCGACTACGTCTCGCCCGGGACGCCGATCGCCACCTTGCAGGACCTTTCCACCCTGCTCCTGGATTTCCACCTGCCCGAGCAGGACTTCCCCCTGCTCAGCCGCGGCCAGTTGGTGAAGGTCCGGGTCGCCGCCTACCCCGGCCAGGTGTTCGACGCCGAGATCGCCGCCATCAACCCCAAGGTCGACAACGAGACCCGCAACCTGCAGGTCCGCGCCGCCCTGGAGAACCCGGACGGCAAGCTGCTGCCGGGCATGTTCGCCAACCTCGAGGTGATGTTGCCTGGCGAGGAACAACGCGTCGTGGTGCCGGAGACGGCGATCACCTTCACCCTCTACGGCGACTCGATCTACGTCGTCGGGCAGAAGAAGGACGAGCAGGGCCAGGTGTCGAAGGATGACAAGGGCCAGCCGCAACGGGTCGTCGAGCGCCGCTTCGTCAGGATCGGCGAACGCCGCGAAGGCCTGGCGGTGGTGCTCGAAGGCCTGGAGGGCGGCGAGCAGGTAGTGACTTCCGGGCAACTGAAGCTCGACAACGGCGCCGCGGTGGCCATCGTCGCCGAGCGGGACCTCCAGCAAGAGCACTGAGTCGCGCGCCTTCCCGCTCCAAGGCGGAAGGCTTGCCAAGGGACTGAAACATGGCTTTTACCGATCCGTTCATCCGTCGTCCGGTCCTGGCGAGCGTGGTCAGCCTGCTGATCGTCCTGCTCGGCATGCAGGCCTTCAGCAAGCTGGTGATCCGCGAGTATCCGCAAATGGAGAACGCGCTGATCACGGTGACCACGCTCTACGCCGGAGCCAACGCGGAGACCATCCAGGGCTACATCACCCAACCGCTGCAGCAGAGCCTGGCCAGCGCCGAAGGCATCGACTACATGACCTCGGTGAGCCGGCAGAACTATTCGACCATCTCCATCTACGCGCGGATCGGCGCCAATACCGATCGCCTGGTCACCGAGCTGCTGGCCAAGTCCAACGAAGTGAAGAGCCAACTGCCGCCGGACGCCGAGGACCCGGTGCTGCAGAAGGAGGCCGCGGATGCCTCGGCGCTGATGTACATCAGCTTCTACAGCGAGCAGATGAACAACCCGCAGATCACCGACTACCTGTCGCGGGTGATCCAGCCCAAGCTGGCGACCCTGCCCGGTATCGCCGAGGCGGAGATCCTCGGCAACCAGGTGTTCGCCATGCGCCTGTGGCTGGACCCGGTGAAGATGGCCGCGTTCGGCGTCACCGCCGGCGAGATCAACCAGGCGGTGCAGCAGTACAACTTCCTCGCCGCCGCCGGCGAGGTGAAGGGCCAGTTGGTGGTCACCAGCGTCAATGCTTCCACCGACCTCAAGTCGCCCCAGGCCTTCGCCGCCATCCCGGTGAAGACCGACGGCGACCGCCGGGTGCTGATGGGTGATGTCGCACGGGTCGAACTGGGCGCCGCCAGCTACGACGCGATCAGTTCGTTCAATGGGATTCCCTCGGTCTACATCGGCATCAAGGGCACGCCCAGCGCCAACCCGCTGGACGTGATCAAGGAAGTGCGGGCGAAGATGCCCGAACTGGAAGAGCAATTGCCGCCCAACCTCAAGGTGTCCATCGCCTACGACGCCACGCGCTTCATCCAGGCCTCCATCGATGAAGTGGTGAAGACCCTCGGCGAGGCGGTGCTGATCGTCATCGTGGTGGTGTTCCTGTTCCTCGGCGCGTTCCGTTCGGTACTGATCCCGGTGGTGACCATTCCGCTGTCGATGATCGGCGTATTGTTCTTCATGCAGGCCATGGGCTACTCGATCAACCTGCTGACCCTGCTGGCGATGGTCCTGGCCATCGGTCTGGTGGTGGACGACGCGATCGTGGTGGTGGAAAACATCCACCGCCACATCGAGGAGGGCAAGCCGCCCTTCGAGGCTGCCCTGGAGGGCGCGCGGGAGATCGCCGTACCGGTGGTCAGCATGACCATCACCCTCGCCGCGGTCTACGCGCCGATCGGCTTCCTCACCGGCCTCACCGGCGCCCTGTTCAAGGAGTTCGCCTTCACCCTGGCCGGCGCGGTGATCATTTCCGGGATCGTCGCCCTGACCCTGTCGCCGATGATGTGCTCGCGCCTGTTGCGCCACGAGGAGAATCCCTCGGGCCTGGCGCATCGCCTCGACCTGATCTTCGAGGGCCTGAAGCAACGCTACCAGCGCGCCCTCCACGGCACCCTGGACACCCGTCCGGTGGTCCTGGTGTTCGCCGTGCTGGTACTGGCGCTGATCCCGGTACTGCTGATGTTCACCAAGAAGGAGCTGGCGCCGGAAGAGGACCAGGGCATCGTGTTCCTCATGACCAACTCGCCGCAAACCGCCAACCTCGACTACCTGAATCGCTACACCGCCGAGTTCGAAGGCATCTTCCGCAGCTTCCCGGAGTATTACTCGGCGTTCCAGATCAACGGCTACAACGGCGTCCAGGCCGGCATCGGCGGCATGCTGCTCAAGCCCTGGGACGAACGCGAAAAGAGCCAGATGGAATTGCTCCATGCGGTGCAGGCGAAGCTCAACGAGATTCCCGGCGTGCAGATCTTCGCCTTCAACCTGCCGTCGCTACCGGGCACCGGCGAGGGCCTGCCATTCCAGTTCGTGCTCAACACCGCCAACGACTACGAGTCGCTGCTGCAAGTGGCGCAACGGGTGAAGCAGCGCGCCAGCGAGTCCGGCAAGTTCGCCTTCCTCGATCTCGACCTGGCGTTCGACAAACCCGAGCTGGTGGTCGACATCGACCGCGAGAAGGCCGCGCAGATGGGCGTCTCCATGCAGGACCTGGGGGTGGCGCTGGCCAGCCTGCTCGGCGAGGGCGAGATCAACCGCTTCACCATCGACGGGCGCAGCTACAAGGTCATCGCCCAGGTCGAACGCCCCTATCGCGACAATCCCGGCTGGCTCGGCAGCTACTACGTGAAGAGCCGCAACGGCCAACTGGTCGCCCTCTCGACCCTGATCGAGACCCACGAACGGGCACGGCCACGGCAACTGAACCAGTTCCAGCAGCTCAACTCGGCGATCATCTCCGGCTTCCCCATCGTCAGCATGGGCGAGGCCATCGAGACGGTTCAGCAGATCGCCCGCGAGGAAGCCCCGCGTGGCTTCGCCGTCGACTACGCCGGCGCTTCCCGGCAATACGTGCAGGAAGGCAGCGCATTGCTGGTCACCTTCGGACTGGCCCTGGCGATCATCTTCCTGGTCCTCGCCGCACAGTTCGAAAGCTTCCGCGATCCGCTGGTGATCATGGTCACCGTGCCGCTGTCGATCTGCGGTGCGCTGATACCGCTGTTCCTCGGCGTGTCGAGCCTGAACATCTATACCCAGGTCGGCCTGGTGACCCTGATCGGCCTGATCAGCAAACACGGCATCCTGATCGTCGAGTTCGCCAACCAGTTGCGCCACGAACAGGGGCTGGGGCGTCGCGAGGCCATCGAGCAGGCCGCCGCGATCCGCCTGCGGCCAGTACTGATGACCACCGCGGCGATGGTGCTCGGGGTGATCCCGCTGATCCTCGCCACCGGCGCCGGGGCGGTCAGTCGCTTCGACATCGGCATCGTGATCGCGACCGGCATGTCGGTGGGCACCCTCTTCACCCTGTTCGTCCTGCCGTGCATCTACACCCTGGTGGCCAGGCCGGATGCCCCGCCAGGCGTGACGCAAGCGGCAAACGCACACTGATCGGAAACGGCGGACAGCGACAACAGCGCTGTCCGCCGGCGCTGTCGCCCCATCCCACAGCCCTCCGGGCGCGATCCTATGTCCGCCGGCAGCCGCCTCCAGTAGACTGCCCGCTGAAACGCAGTGGTGAGACGAGCATGGCCGAGAGCGCTTTTTCCGAACGTATCGTGCAGAACCTGCTGGATACCGACTTCTACAAGCTGACCATGATGCAGGCGGTGCTGCACAACTATCCCAACGCCGAGGTGGAATGGGAGTTCCGCTGCCGCAACCAGGAAGACCTGCGCCTGTACCTGCCGGCCATCCGCGAACAACTGGAATACCTGGCGGGCCTGGCGATCAGCGACGAGCAACTGGCCTTCCTCGAACGGATTCCCTTCCTCGCGCCGGACTTCATCCGCTTCCTCGGGTTGTTCCGCTTCAACCCGCGCTACGTGCAGACCGGCATCGAGAACGACGAATTCTTCCTGCGCCTGAAAGGTCCCTGGCTGCACGTGATCCTCTTCGAAGTGCCGCTGCTGGCGATGATCAGCGAGGTGCGCAACCGCGCCCGCTACCCGGCCGCCACCGTCGAGCAGGCGCGCGAACGCCTGCAGGAAAAGTTCGATTGGCTGCGCCGGGAGGCCAGCGCCGAGGAACTGGCCGGCTTCAAGATGGCCGACTTCGGTACCCGCCGCCGCTTCTCCTATCGGGTCCACGAGGCGGTGGTGAGCGGTCTGAAGGAGGACTTTCCGGGCTGCTTCGTCGGCACCAGCAACGTCCACCTGGCACGCAAGCTCGACCTCAAGCCCCTCGGCACCATGGCCCACGAATGGCTGATGGCCCACCAGCAGCTCGGTCCGCGCCTGATCGACAGCCAGAGTGCCGCGTTGGACTGCTGGGTCCGCGAATACCGTGGGCTGCTCGGCATCGCGCTGACCGACTGCATCACCACCGATGCCTTCCTGCGCGACTTCGACCTCTATTTCGCCAAGCTCTTCGACGGCCTCCGCCACGACTCGGGCGACCCGTTGCTGTGGGCGGAAAAGACCATCGCCCACTACCTCAAGCTGGGCATCGACCCGCTGACCAAGACCCTGGTGTTCTCCGACGGCCTCGACCTGCCGCGGGCCCTGAAGATCTATCGCGCGTTGCAGGGCCGGATCAACGTCAGCTTCGGCATAGGTACGCATTTCACCTGCGACCTGCCGGGCGTCGAGCCGATGAACATCGTGGTGAAGATGAGCGCCTGCAACGGCCATCCGGTGGCAAAGATCTCCGATACGCCCGGCAAGGCGCAATGCCGGGACCCTGACTTCATCCACTACCTCAAGCACGTGTTCCAGGTCGCCTAGAGCAAGCCTGGCGCGCTGCGGCAAGGTGGCGCATGAGGCCTGGTCCTTATTCGGCCCATGCCTCCGACGATCTCATCGCCCATGAAAAAGCCCCGCCAAGGCGGGGCTTTTTCGACAAGGAGACTCAGCGCGACAGGCTGGCTCCCCCCTGGGAAAGACCGAACATCAGCAGCAGGATGTCCTTGTTCGGCTGGACCTCCTGGCGCGTCGGCCGCTCGGCCTTGAGCGCCGAAGGTGTCGGGCAGTACTCATGACCGCCGCTCATCTGCACCACGTTCGGCGCGGGTTCGTGCCAGGCGGCAGCCGCGGCTGTAGCCACGGCGAGAGCGCCGACCAGCAACAAACCTCGAGTGATTTCTAATTTCATGTCTGCAACCCTTTGATGGCGCTGCCAAACGCCGTCTGGTAACCATAGATGAAGGCTTGCCACTGCGCGCCAGTCCACGACGAACGGCGCTTCAACTGCTTCAGGTCGTGCTGGGACGCCTTGTTCACCGTAAGGCGGCGGCGGCTCTTCTCCAGGTCGATCAGCGCTACTTCGATGGCCTCGCCCTCGACGCGGACGAAGATGTGCTTCGGATAGAGACAACCGTGCTGCCAGTGGGCGAGATTCATCCGGGCAATGGTAGCGCCGATTTGTTGCAGAATTCTTTGGTGCTTCGCTTCGCCCCAGCGGTCCTGGTCACCGCGCGCATAGCACTCGTCGAGGCTGGAGAAACCCTCCAGGGCTTCGGTCACCAGCAGCGCCTGCCATTGTCCGTCGACCTTGCGGCAGCCGGAATAGACCAGGCGCGGCACGCGAATACCAAGCGACTCGAAGGCCCGTAGCGCATCGCGCTCGCGCATGGCGGTGGGATAGCCGAAAGGGCGCTGCCAGTCGCGGTAGACGTGGCCGGTCTGCTGCTTGCGATAAAGCAGCCGTCCATCGCCGGTGTACACCCGCTGCACGCCGCTGGCCCCGCCGCGGCGCTCGTTGGGCTCCTCGACCCAGCTGCCGGGTACCTGCAACCACTGGTCGATGGCGGAGTCGCCGGAGATACGTTGCAGGGATGCCAGATCGGGAGCCATCGTTATTCCTTTCGCAAGATATAGACCCGCCACATGTGATACAGCGGGATGAAATCGAGATGCTTCTGGACGACGAAGCCGGCGTCGCGGAACTCGCGCTCGACCGTTTCGGCTGGTAACACGAAGCGGTTCTGGTAGCCGGTCTGTTCCCCGTTCGCTACCCGCCGTGCCTCCATGCGCCTACGCTTCCAGGCCTTGAAATTGCCATCGACCCAGAGGGAAAGAATCACGCTGTCCCGCGTGACCCGGTGAAACTCGCGGAGCAGGACGCGTCGATCGTCCGCCTCGCCGATGTGGTGGAGCAGCCGCATGCAGAAGATATTGTCCACCGAGCTGTCCGGCAGGTCGATGGCGAAAGCGGAAGTCTGCAAGGGCCGTACCCGTTTCACCACACCGTCCGGCTGACCGGCGCAGGCGACCGCCAGCATGTCCGCGGAATTGTCGGCGCCGATGATCACCCGGTTGTCCTTTTCCGCCAGCAGCGGCCAGAAGCGTCCGGCGCCGCAGGGCAGGTCGAGCACCAGGTTGGGCTGCCCCGCGAGCTTCAGCGCGTGCCGGGCGAGTTGGACGTCGCGCCGGTGGGAAAGTTTCCGGGCGAGGCCGTCCTGATGCTTCTTCAGGTAGGCCTCAGCATGCTCGCGATCATACTTGTGAGAAAAGTCGAGGTCGACAGGCGGATTGTTCATGACGGGAACTCCAGGATTCATGAGACGAACGGTATGAATCCAGCCGTCAAGCTCGGGTCAAGGGGTGGTGAATTTTTCGTCAAGCAACATCGAGTAAAACTTCGAACCGGCAGCCGTGCGGCTCCACCGCGCTGAGGGTTACGCTCCAGCCCTCGGCCGCGCAGATCCGCTTCACCAGCGAGAGCCCGAGGCCAAGGCCTTCGCCGCGCCCGGAGCTGGAACTGCCGCGAACGAAGGGCATGAAGATGCGTTCGCGTTGTTCTTCCGGGACGCCCGCCCCGGTGTCCTCGACGCTGAAACCATGCTCGTCGAGGGTCAGCGTGATGCTCCCGGCATCGGTGTAGTGGGTCGCGTTGCGTAACAGGTTGCCCATCACCGCGCGCAGCAGTGGCGCGTTGAACTGGCCGGCGCAGGCACCTTCGTTGCGGTAGTGCAGGGTCAGTCCTCGCGCCTCGACCTGTTCGCGCCAGACCTGGACCAGGTCGTCGGCGATGCTCTCCAGGCTACCGTGGGGCGCCAGGCTTTCCTCGCCCTTCTGCGCACGCGCCAGCAACAGGAAGGTTTGCACCAGGTCGCGCATCTCCTCGGTGGCCTTGGTCATCCGCTCCAGTTGGCCACGGGCGCGCGGGCCGAGGCTGGGTTCTTCGGCCAGCAGTTCGCACGAGGTGGCGATGACCATCAACGGCGTACGCAACTCATGACTGACGTCGCTGGTGAACAATTGCTCGCGCTTGAGCGCGTCGCGCAGGCGGCCAAGGGTCTCGTCGAAGGAAGCGGCCAGCTCGCCGACCTCGTCGTTGGCGTAGTCCGGCGCCAACGGCGGCGCCAGACCGAGCAACTGTTCGCGATGCCGCACCTGGCGCGCCAGGCGCACCACCGGCTCCATCACCTTGCGCGCGAGCATCCAGCCAAGCAGGCCGGCCAGGGCGATGCTCAGCACGTAGCCGGTCAGCACCGAGGCGTAGAGCACCTGCTCGCGCGCTTCGAAATCGCTCTGGTCCTGCAGCAGGACGAAACGGCGACCATCGATATCGCGCACCAGCGCATGGAACGACAAGTCGCCCTCGAACACTTCGTGGAAACCGACATCCAGTTGGTCCAGCGCCGGCGGCATGGCGTAGGAGCCCTGGCCGTCGCTGATGAAGAAGCGCATGCCGGGATCGAGCACCGGGTTGCGTCCCTGGGCCAGGTCGTCGCGCAGGATGCGCTCCAGTTCGCCGCCCAGGTCGCGGGAAATCAGGCGCTCCTCGATGATGTGGACCACGCCGACGATGCCGGCGGAGAACAGTCCTCCCACAGCGACCGTCATCAGCATGAAGGCGATGACGATCCGGCGGGCGAGGCTCTGCTTATACTCCATTCGGCTCCTCCGCCAGGCGGTAGCCAACGCCATGCACCGTATGCAGCAAGGCCACGGAGAATGGCTTGTCGATCACCTGACGGAGTTGATGGACGTGGCTGCGCAGGCTGTCGCTGTCCGGGCAGTCGTCGCCCCAGACCGCTTCCTCCAGGGCATCCCGGCGCACCACATGGGGGCTCTTCTGCATCAGCACGGCGAGCAGCTTGAGGCCGATCGGGTTGAGCTTGAGCGACTTGCCCGCGCGCTTGACCTCCAGGGTGTCCAGGTCATAGCTGAGATCGGCCACGCTCAGCTCGCGGCGGCCGCCACCCTGGGCGCGACGCAGCACCGCCTCGATACGTGCGGAAAGTTCGGAAAGGGCGAAGGGCTTGACCAGGTAATCGTCGGCGCCGGAACGAAACCCCTGCAGGCGGTCGTCCAACTGGTCGCGGGCGGTGAGCATGATCACCGGCGTATCGCGCCGTGCGTCTTCGCGCAGGCGCCGGCACAGGGCATAGCCGTCGATTCCCGGCAGCATCACGTCGAGCACGATCAGGTCGTAGTGCTCGGTGGCCGCCAGGTGCAGGCCGGACAGCCCGTCCTGCGCGCAATCCACGGTATAGCCCTTGAGCGACAGGTAATCGGCCAGGTTGGCCAGGATGTCGCGGTTGTCTTCGACCACCAGTATTCGCATGTCCCACTCCTTCGCAGGAAGACCGATCGAGCGCCTCTCGCGCATTTACGGATTCTTCACCGGCGATTCACACCGGCTCTACGCTCGCCACCAGAGACTGCATGGCGTCTTCCATGGCCGCCGATCATAGCGGCTTTGCGGATGCGCACGAACCCCGGCGGTGGATTTAACCAGCGTCGAAGTCAAGAGAACGTCAACGCCAGCGTTGGAGATCGCATGACCCAGGCCGCCGTCCATTCCCCTTCCCGTCCATTCAACCCCTGGCTGTTCCTCGCCCTGCCGCTGGGCCTGGCGGCACTGCTGCTGGCCTTCGAGCCGGTGACCCTCGACCTCGCCCTGGCCAACCTGATGTACGACCCGGGCGCCGGCTTCATCGGCCGGCACAGTTGGTTCCTGGAGAACATCCTGCACGACCGGGTCAAGCAACTGGTGATCGCCATCAGCGTCCTCGGCCTGCTGGTCTCCATCGCCGGACTGTTCCACCGGCCATGGCGCGCACTGAGCAGGCCGCTGGCCTATGTGTTCCTCGCCATGAGCCTTGCAGCCAGCATAGTCACTCCGCTCAAGGCGCTCACCGCCGTGCAGTGCCCCTGGAGTCTGGCGCAGTTCGGCGGCGAGGAAACCTATAGTTCGCTGCTCAGCCCACGGCCGCCGACCGAGCACCCCGGACGCTGCTGGCCGGGCGGGCACGCATCGTCCGGATTCGTCCTGTTCGCGCTGTTCTTCGCCCTGCGCGACCGCAAGCCCAGGCTGGCGCGCTACGCTCTGGCCTTCGCCTTCGCCATGGGCTGCCTGCTGTCGCTGTCGCGCATGCTGCAAGGTGCGCACTTCCTCTCGCACAACCTGTGGACGATGCTGTTCGACTGGCTGATCTGCCTCGGCCTGTACCGCCTGATGCTCTACCGACCGGAGAAGCGAGGACAGCGCAACGGCGGCGCCGACGAAAACCGCGTTCAGGGAGACGGTTCGTCCGCTCCCAGCACGCCGAACTCGATGGGCACCTTCATGTAGAACAGCCGCACACCCGCCTGGCGGATCGACTCGAACAGCCGTTCTGCCTGCTCGGGATCGACCGCCATGAGGATTTCCTGCGGCTGGTCGGCCAGCTCGAAGAAATGCATCGAATGCAGCCGGCCGCTCTGGCCGAAGCCTTCGCTGGCAGCCAACGCGGTGGCACCGCGCACGCCCAGGCGGCGCGCCTCTTGCAGCAGCCAGTCGCAGATCGGCTGGCCCTGGTGGCAGCGCCCCTGCTGGGTGATGAAGGTCAGTTGATAGCCTTGCATGGTCGGTCCTCCCGCTGCGCTATTTGCCCAGCATCCAGTTCATCGAGAACAACCCCAGCAGAGTCATCAGCAACGAGCCGCTGACGTGCGTCGCGATGGCCCCGGCGGCCCAGCCCAGGCGGCCCTCCTGAAGCAGGCTGACGACCTCGGCGGAAAAGGTGGAGAAAGTGGTCAGGCCGCCGCAGAACCCGGTGATGATCAGTAGCCGCCATTCCGGAGCGATGCCCGGCGCCTGGGCGAAATAGGCAATCGCCGCGCCGATGACATAGCCGCCGACCAGGTTGGCCAGCAGCGTGCCGGGGGGAATGCTGGGCAGCAGGCTGTTCAGCTTTAGCCCGAGGAACCAGCGCAGCAACGCCCCCAGGGCGGCGCCGAGGGCGATGGCGAGAATGGATTTCCACATAGTCCTGTCCTTGTAGGAGCGATTCGGACAGGCGGCAGGCGAGCGCCTACGCGCCTTTCCAGGTTCATGCGTAGGCATCATCAGCCCCAGGGGCGGTTGAAGGAGGAATGCCATCTCCTGTCGGCAAGATTGGCACAAAGCGAGGCACCTATCAAAGGCCGGAGTACGCCGGATCGCCCGAAGCGTGCCAGTCTAGGGAACCTTTCCCCTTCCTTCGCCGGAGTCCCCCATGCGCCCAGCCCTGCTGCTTTGCTGCCTGTTCCTGTCCGCCACCGCCCAGGCCGAGGATTGCTCGCCGCAAACCTCTGTCGGTAGCTGGTGCGAGCTGCCGCTCGCGGCCCTCCACCCGACCCAGCAGAATGTCGGCCTGCTGCAGGTCGAGGATGACCAGGCCAAGCTCGCCGGGAAGAAGCCCAAGGCTCTCGAGCGCTACTTGCGCAAGAAGGAGATTCCGGTGGTGATCGGCCCCGGCGGCCGCTTCTACCTCACCGATCGCCATCACCTGAGTAGCGCGCTCTGGCGCCTGGACCCGAAACAGGGCGTACCGGTGAAGGTGATCGGCCGGCTACCTCAGGCCACCGACTTCTGGAAGAAGATGCAGGAAAACCACTGGGTCTGGCTGCACGATGCGCGTGGCGCGGAGATCCCGCCCGAGGCGCTGCCGGACGCTCTCGCCGGGCTTGGCGACGATCCCTACCGCGCCCTGGCCGGCTACGCCGAGGACGAGAACGCCTTCGACAAGGATCGGCAGAGCTATTTCATCGAATTCCACTGGGCGCGCTATTTCGGCGAACGCATGCACTGGCGGCCGATCAGCCGCGCCACTCTGCCCGACGACCTGAAGCAGGCGCTGCGCCTGGCCTGCGAACCGGCGGCAAAGGAGCTGCCGGGCTACCGCCAGGACTGCCCGCGCTGAGGAATAAAAAAAGCCCCGCCGAAGCGGGGCTTTTCCAACCACAGGGGCCGGTCGGCTTACATCATGCCGCCCATGCCGCCCATGCCGCCCATGTCAGGCATGCCGCCCATGGCCGGCTTGTCTTCCACGATCTCGGCAACCATGGCTTCGGTGGTGATCATCAGACCGCCGATGGAGGCCGCAGCCTGCAGAGCGGAACGAGTGACCTTGGCCGGGTCCAGGATGCCCATCTCGATCATGTCGCCGTACACGCCGGTAGCAGCGTTGAAGCCGTAGTTGCCGGAACCCTGCTTGACCTTGTCGACCACTACGCTCGGCTCGTCGCCGGCGTTGGCCACGATCTGGCGCAGCGGCGATTCGACGGCGCGACGCAGCAGGGCGATACCGACGTTCTGCTCCTCGTTGTCACCCTTCAGGCCTTCGATGGCTTGCAGGGCACGAACCAGGGCTACGCCGCCGCCGGGAACCACGCCCTCTTCCACCGCTGCACGGGTAGCGTGCAGGGCGTCTTCGACGCGGGCTTTCTTCTCTTTCATCTCGACTTCGGTGGCAGCGCCTACCTTGATCACGGCAACACCGCCGGCCAGCTTGGCCAGGCGCTCTTGCAGCTTCTCGCGGTCGTAGTCGGAAGTGGTTTCCTCGATCTGCTTGCGGATCTGCAGGACGCGGGCTTCGATATCAGCCTGCACACCGGCGCCATCGATGATGGTGGTGTTTTCCTTGTTGATCACGACGCGCTTGGCGTTGCCCAGGTGCTCCAGGGTAGCGCCTTCCAGGCTCAGGCCGACTTCTTCGCTGATCACGGTACCACCGGTGAGGATGGCGATGTCCTGCAGCATGGCCTTGCGGCGATCGCCGAAGCCCGGAGCCTTGACAGCCGCGACCTTGACGATGCCACGCATGTTGTTTACCACCAGGGTGGCCAGGGCTTCGCCCTCGACGTCCTCGGCGACGATCAGCAGCGGACGGCCGGCCTTGGCGACGGCTTCCAGCACCGGCAGCATTTCGCGGATGTTGGAGATCTTCTTGTCGACCAGCAGCAGCAGCGGGCTATCCAGCTCGGCAGCCATGGTGTCCGGCTTGTTCACGAAGTAGGGGGACAGGTAGCCACGATCGAACTGCATGCCTTCGACGACGGACAGTTCGTTTTCCAGGCCCGAGCCTTCCTCGACGGTGATCACGCCTTCTTTACCGACTTTTTCCATGGCTTCGGCAATGATCTGGCCGATGGACTCGTCGGAGTTGGCGGAGATGGTGCCTACCTGGGCGATGGCCTTGGTGTCGGCGCAGGGCTTGGCCAGCTCTTTCAGCTGGGCGACGATGGCCACGGTGGCCTTGTCGATGCCACGCTTCAGGTCCATCGGGTTCATGCCGGCGGCAACGGCCTTCAGGCCTTCGTTGACGATGGCCTGGGCCAGGACGGTCGCGGTGGTGGTGCCGTCACCGGCAGCGTCGTTGGCCTTGGAGGCAACGTCTTTCACCAGTTGCGCGCCCATGTTCTCGAACTTGTCTTTCAGCTCGATTTCCTTGGCGACGGAAACGCCGTCCTTGGTGATGGTCGGAGCGCCGAAGGACTTGTCCAGAACCACGTTGCGGCCTTTCGGGCCGAGGGTGGCCTTGACGGCATCGGCCAGCACGTTCACGCCGACCAGCATTTTCTTGCGAGCGGAATCGCCGAACTTAACTTCTTTGGCAGCCATGTTCTCTTTCCTCTAAATCGAATTCGGTGAAAACGGAGTGGTGAGACCGATCAGTCTTCCAGGACGGCGAGGATTTCGGACTCGCCCATCACCAGCAGTTCCTCGCCATCGACCTTGATGGCGTTGCTGCCGGAGTAAGGCCCGAAGACCACCTTGTCGCCCACCTTCACTGCCAGAGCGCGCACTTCGCCGTTGTCCAGTACACGACCGGTACCTACGGCTACCACTTCACCGCGGTTCGGCTTCTCGGCGGCGGAACCCGGCAGCACGATGCCGCCTGCGGTCTTGGTCTCTTCCTCGCTGCGACGGATAACGACGCGATCATGCAGAGGACGAAGCTTCATAGTCGTAACTCTCCCAAACAGTGGTTTCCAACGGCCGGATCGAAGTCCGGCGGGTTTTGTTGAAGCCGGCGTTGCCGGGTTGCGACTCGACGCGCGAGCCGCGTAAGACAGCCTGCCCTTGTGGCAGGGACCTTGCGGTGACCGTTACATAAGGTCGCCACAAGCCATTTCAAGGGCATGCAGTGAAATTTTTTTTCAGTTGCGCGAATCGTCGCGGCGCTCGTACTCGCCCTCGATGACGTTCGGCCGCGACGGACCCTGTCCGTAGCGGGCGTTCAGGTCGTCGGCGAAGGCGCGCCGGCGCAGCGCCTGCTGTTCGACGCGGCGGCGCAGGCCGCCGAGCATCAGGCGACGGGTGAAAGGAATCAGGCAGAGGATGCCGAAGATGTCGCTGATGAAACCCGGCAGCATCAGCAGGCCGCCGCCGACGGCGATCAACAGGCCTTCGAGCATTTCCTGCTCCGGCAGTTCGCCACGGGCCAGTCGTTCGCGGGCGCGCCAGGCGGTGGCCACGCCGGCCACGCGCAACAATGCGGCACCGATGAAGGCGCTGGCGACGATCAGGAACAGGGTCCAGCCGACCCCGATGACACTGCCGACCTTGATCAGGACGGCCAGCTCGACCAGCGGGAAGAGCAACAGCAGAAAGAGGAAAGCGCGCATTTCAGAGTCCTTGGCGGGGCCCGTTTGCCCCCGGTACCACCAGTAGTTGGCGCCAGCCGGGGAAGAATTCAACCCTGCTCCGGCTCGACGGTAGGCCAGCGCTCGGCCCTGGCCAATTGCACCAGCGCCTGGCGCACGGCCCCGGGGTTGCCGCAGGCGGCGGGGAACGGCAGCCAGTGCAGGCCCTGGCCGATGCGCAGGTGGAAACCTTCTGTATCAATTCCCGCCAGCTGCGCCGCGGCATGCGCCGGCAGTCCGGCCAGTTCCACATAGTGGGCGATGGCGGCGGCGTGGTCGCTGTTCATGTGCTCGACCATGCCGCGCTCGGCTTCTCCGGCGAACGGATTGGCCAGCGGCACGCGCTCGGCGGCCAGCCAGTGGATCGCGCCGAAACCGCCGATGAAACGCCACTGGACCGGCTGCAGCACCCAGAAGTCGAAATCGTGGACCCGATGGTAGTCGGCGGACTCGGGGAAATAGCGGTAGTAACGCTCGGCCGCCGCGGCGACCTCCTCCTCCGCCAATTGCCGCGCCTCGGCCAGCAGGGTGAGGCGGCCGACAGCCTGGATATCCTCGGCGCCGCGCTCGCCTACCAGCATCGAGCAGCGCGGGTCCGCCTGCAGGTTGTGGGTGTGCTGGGCGATCCGGCTGATCAGGATCAGCGGCCGGCCTTCGGCATCCAGGCAATAGGGAACCACCGAACCGAAAGGAAAGCCCGGCCATTTCTTCGAGTGGGTGGAAAGGACCGCACGGTATTCCTTGAGCAGCAATTCTCGGGCATTCTTTGCAGCTTCAACGCTCAATTTATGACTCCTTGCATAGAATCCGTCGTAAACGGACGGGCATATCAAAGTACGTTCGCAGGTGCCGGCAAGGTCCGCTTCCAGAAACTGCTCGTGGGGTTCCAAGCAATGCAATTGAAAGACAAGGTCATCATCATCACCGGCGGCTGCCAGGGGCTCGGCCGGGCAATGGGCGAATATCTCGCCGGCAAGGGCGCCAGGCTGGCCCTGGTCGATCTCAACCGCGAACGTCTCGACGAAGCCGTCGCTGCCTGCAAGGCCGCCGGCGGCGACGCTCGCGCCTACGTGTGCAACGTGGCGGACGAGGAACAGGTTACCCACATGGTGGCCCAGGTCGCCAGCGACTTCGGCGCGATCAACGGCCTGGTCAACAACGCCGGCATCCTCCGCGACGGCCTGACCATCAAGGTCAAGGACGGCCAGTTGAGCAAGATGAGCCTGGCCCAATGGCAATCGGTGATCGACGTCAACCTCACCGGTGTGTTCCTCTGCACCCGCGAAGTGGCGGCGAAGATGATCGAGCTGAAGAACGAAGGCGCGATCGTCAACATTTCCTCGATCTCCCGCGCCGGCAACATGGGCCAGGCCAACTACTCGGCAGCCAAGGCCGGGGTGGCCGCGGATACCGTGGTCTGGGCGAAGGAACTGGCGCGCTACGGCATCCGCGTGGCCGGCGTGGCGCCGGGCTTCATCGAGACCGAGATGACCGCCGGGATGAAACCCGAGGCGCTGGAGAAGATGACCGCCGGCATCCCCCTCAAGCGTATGGGCAAGCCGGTGGAGATCGCCCACTCGGTGGCCTACATCTTCGAGAACGACTACTACACCGGCCGCGTTCTCGAACTGGACGGCGGCCTGCGCCTGTAGGCCCCGGCCCCGCAAGGAAAAAGCCCCGCTATCGCGGGGCTTTTTCGTGCAGGCCGGCTTACCAGCCGACCCCGAGGCCGAAGGTATAGCGGCGCTGGTTGACGTTGCCGTCGTTGCCGCTGAACTTGTCCCATTCCGCCTTCATGCTCAGCGAAGCCCAGCTGGTCAGCTTGTAGCGGATCCCCGCCTCGGTCTGCAGCTCGTAGTCCAGGCCGGATTGCAGCGGCTTGCTGACCTCGCCGTTGGTGAACAGCTCGAACTGCTTGGCCAGCAGGTAGCGGTTGTAGTCCCACTTGAAGCTCGACGAATAGAAGTGCTCCTTCTCGCCATCGGCGAACTCGTAGTCGTTGCGGTTGACCAGGGTGGCGATGGAGAACGCGCCCAGCTCGTTGTCCCAGAACTGGTAGCCGGGGCCGGTACCGACGGTACGCTTCTTCGCCAGGTCCTCGATCATGTCGCGCTTGTAGGCGACCTGGCCCTGCCAGAACCAGTGGTCGTCGATGAAGCGGTCCAGCGCGTACTGGCCGGAATAATTGTCGGTGCTGACCTGGCCGTTCTTCTTCTCGCGGTTGTACTCGCCCTGCACGTTGTGGCGCCAGAGTCCGTGGCGGGCGTTGGTCTTGAAATCGATGTCGTAGTCGGACACATCGTTCTCGGCCTGCTTGCGGTCCAGCGAGAAATCGACGTTGCCGTTCCATACCCAGTCCTGGAGGATCGGCTTGGGCGGCATCATCTGCTGGATGCTGGCCAGCTCCACGGTCTTCGGCTCGCCGTTGACCAGGGTCACCTGGCCCGGCCCGGCGGCCTTGATGCCCTTGGAGTGCTCGCCAGTCTCGGCATCCTGCTTGACCAGCAGGTTCTGCTCGCTCTCGAAGGTGGAGATCTTGTCCCACTTGAGCGTGATGTCGCCGCCATAGTCGGTCTTCAGCAGCAGCTTGCCGCCGTCGAACAGGGTGATCTTGCCGGTAAGGCGGTCACCGTTCTTCATCCAGACCGTATCGGCAAGGGCAGAGGTGGAACTTGCAAGGGCAGCGAGGCACAGCAGGATTCTCGACAACATGAGCACAAATCAACTGAGTTGGGTTCGAAGAGGCCGGCATTATCCAAATGCCGGGCGGCAGAGCAAGGACCGGGGCACGGGCGGTAAAGTTCAGCCGGATCGACCGAAAGGTGAGCCGCGTCACCAGCCGACGCCGACCCCGATCAGGTAATGCCGGTCGGACTGGGTGCCCCCCTCGGTGCGCAACTGGTCCAGTTCATAGAGGAACGAAAGACGCGCCCAACTGTTCAGGCGATAGCGCAGGCCGTATTCGCTGTCGAGCAGGTAGTCGATCCGCTCGATGCCGGGAACCAGCACGGTCCCCTTGCTGTACAGCTCCAGCCGGGTGCCGGCGAGCAGCCGCTTGTAGTCCCACTCCAGCGAATAGGAGGTGAAATCCTCGCGCGGCTGATCGCGCCACTCCAGTTGCCAGCGACTGATCTCGGCGACCAGGTCGAAACGCCCAAGTTCGTCGTCCCAGAACTGGTAGCCGGGGCCGGTTCCCAGCGCGCTCTGGCGCTCCAGGTTGTCGATCGCATCGTGCTTCTGCGAATAGCTGCCGCGCCAGAACCAGTGTTCGTCGAAGAAGCGATCGAGGTCGTAGTCCAGCTCCCAGTTGTCCTCGACCTTGCGCCCGTCCTTCTTTTCCCGCTCCACTTCCCCCGCCAGCACGTGGCGCCAGGCACCGTGGCGAAGCCGGGTATCGCCCTTGAGCTTCCATTCGTCCTTGTCGCTGTCGTTGCGCTTGCTATCCAGCTTGACGTCGAGATTGCCCTCCCAGACCAGGTCCTCCACCAGCGGTCGCGGCGGCACCATCTGGCGAATACTGGCCAGCGGGACGGTATGGCTGCCGCCATCGACGATCCGCACCATGCCCTTGCCCGCCGCCTCCAGGGTTCGGCTACGCTGCCCGGATACGCCCTGCTGCTTGATCAGCAGGGGTTTGTCGGAACTGATGGTGTCGATATCCTTCCAATCGATCAGCACCTGGCCGGCATAACGGGTCTTCAGCGCCAGCTTGCCGCCGTCCATCAGCACGATCTCGCCGGACAGGCGGTCGCCGTTGTCCAGCCATACGGTGTCGGCCAGCGCGGGGCCGGCCAGGAGCATCACGACGATTGAACAGAGGGCTCTGAGCGACATGGGCGTTCACAAGGCGGACAGGAAAGGGAAAACCGATGAGCATGCATGGGCCGGCA
The DNA here is from genome assembly GCF_020405165.1 of Pseudomonas sp. PS1(2021). Classification (NCBI taxonomy): domain Bacteria; kingdom Pseudomonadati; phylum Pseudomonadota; class Gammaproteobacteria; order Pseudomonadales; family Pseudomonadaceae; genus Pseudomonas; species Pseudomonas sp. PS1(2021). Next base: position 4,319,427 of record NZ_CP084484.1, read on the forward strand.
GCGACCCGGCAAGTGCCCAGGCGCGCCGCGAGGCCCTGTACCTGGTGCTGGCGCAGGTGCCGCCGGGGCAGGTGGTCAGCTACGGGCAACTGGCCGAACTGGCCGGCCTAGGCCGCGCCGCTCGCTGGGTCGGCAGGACGCTCAGCCAGTTGCCGGTGGATACCCGCCTGCCCTGGCATCGGGTTCTCGGCGCCGGCGGTCGCATCAGCCTGCCGGCGGACAGTCCCGGCGGTCGCGAACAACGCGCACGCTTGCGCGAGGAAGGCGTTCTCCTGCACAACGACAGGGTGGACATACGTCGGCATGGCTGGCTTACAGCGAAGTAGAGCGGTTAGAGTGCGCGTTATTTTTTGCGGAACGGTTACCCCATGACTCAGCAATCCTGGCGAGAGGCCCTGGTCGCCTACAAGTCTCCCGCCAGCCTGGCCCTCCTGCTGCTCGGCTTCGCCGCCGGCCTGCCGACCATGCTGGTGTTCAACACCCTGTCGGTGTGGCTGCGCGAAGCCGGCGTGGCGCGGGATACCATCGGTTTCGCCAGTTGGCTGGGGCTGGTGTACGCCTTCAAGTGGGTCTGGTCGCCGATGCTCGACCAGTGGCGCCTGCCCTTCGTCGGCCGTCTCGGCCGGCGCCGTTCCTGGCTGGTGTTCTCGCAGGTGCTGATCGCCCTGGGACTGCTCGGCATGGCCCTGTGCAATCCGCAGAGCCACCTGCCCTGGCTGATCGGCCTGGCCCTGCTGGTGGCGTTCGCCTCCGCCACCCAGGACATCGCGATCGACGCCTACCGCCTGGAAATCGCCGAGGATAGCCGCCAGGCCGCCCTCGCTGCCTGCTACATGACCGGCTACCGCGCGGCGATCCTGCTGGCCAGCGCCGGCGCGCTGATTCTCGCCGAATGGTTCGGCTCCACCAGCCTCAACTACAGCCAGTCGGCCTGGGGCCTGACCTATGCGTTGTTCGCCCTGCTGATCCTGCCTGGGCTGGTCACCAGCCTGCTGATCCGCGAGCCGGCGGTGGACGTGCCGATCCACGTCAACCCGTCGCGTTTCGACTTCAACCACCAACTGCTCTCGGTGCTCCTGCTGCTGATCCTGCTGATCTCGCTGCCGGCGATGATCACCGCCCTCCTCGACCGCGCCTGGCCGCGCGCCGGCCTCTACGCGCTGCTCATGGGGATCTGCCTGTCGCCGTGGGGACGCCAGCAGATCCGCCCGGTCCGCGAACTGCTCGCCACCGTGCGCAGGCCGCTGCTGGTGGCGGCGCGCGGCAAGGAAGTGCCGCTGTTCGATTTCGTCCACCAGGCGGTCTCGGTGATGGTGCTGATCATCCTCCTCGTCACCGTCACCGCCATGTGCCGCGCCTACTACTCCGGCGCCTGGCCGCGCGGCACGCTGTTCCTGCTGATCGCCGCGTCCTGCCTGTCGGCACCCGGACGCCTGCTGATGGCCCCGGTGCTGACGCCGATCACCGAGTTCGTCCAGCGCTATCGCTGGCAGGCCCTGCTGCTGCTCGGCCTGATCTCCACCTATCGCCTGTCGGACACGGTGATGGGGGTGATGGCCGGGGTCTTCTACATCGACATGGGCTTCTCCAAGGAAGTCATCGCCAGTGTCAGCAAGGTCTTCGGCGTACTCATGACCCTGATCGGCGCCGCCGCCGGCGGGGTGCTGATCGCCCGCTTCAGCATCCTCTCCATCCTGTTCATCGGCGGTGCCGCTTCGGCTGCCACCAACCTGCTGTTCGCCATGCTCGCCCAGCTCGGCCCGCTGCACGCCGAGGCCCTGCCCAGCCATGACGTGATCAGCCTGGTGATGGCGCTCGAGCCGCACGTGCTGATGCTGGTGATGACCATCACCCTCGACAACTTCAGCGGCGGCCTCGCCGCCTCGGCCTTCGTCGCCTACCTGTCGAGCCTGACCAACCTGAAGTTCTCCGCCACCCAGTACGCCATGCTCAGCTCGACCATGCTCCTGCTGCCGCGCTTCATCGGCGGCTACTCCGGAACCATGGTCGAGAGCCTCGGCTACGAGCACTTCTTCTACGTCACCGCGGTGATGGGCATTCCCACCCTGCTGCTGATCGGCTGGTTGTGGCTGCGCCGCGCGCCGTCCAGCGAGACGCCGGCGCCGGGCCACCAGAACGCCGAGCAGCACTGAGGCGAGAATGAAAAAGGCCGGCATTCGCCGGCCTTTTTCGTGGATCGCACGGACCTCAGTCGGCCATCGCGCCCTGCACAACCTTGACCACCCGCTGCGGGAAGGGAATGCCGATACCTTCCTTGCCCAGCGCGTCGCGGGCCTTTTCGTTGAACATGAACATCACGTCCCAGTAGTCGGCGTTCTTCACCCAGACCCGCAGGGACAGGGTAATCGCGCTTTCGCCGAGATTGGAAACCACCGCCACCGGTGCCGGGTCCTTCAGAACCCGCGGATCGTCGGCCATGGCCAGAAGAATGTTCTGCGCATTCTTCAGATCGGCGTCGTAGTCGATGCCGACGTCGAAGATCACCTTGCGCAGCGGCTCGGCGGAGTAGTTGGTCACCGTTCCGTTGGACAGCGCCCCGTTGGGCACGATGATCCGCTTGTTGTCGCCGCTACGCAGCACGGTGTGGAAGATCAGGATCGAATCCACGGTACCGGCCACGCCCTGTGCCTCGATCCAGTCGCCGACCTTGAACGGGCGGAACAGCAGGATCAGCACGCCGCCGGCGAAGTTAGCCAGGCTGCCCTGCAGGGCCAGGCCGATGGCCAGGCCGGCGGCGCCGATGGCGGCGACGAAGCTGGTGGTCTGGATGCCGATCATGGAAGCCACGCTGACCACCAGCAGGATCTTCAGGACGATGCTCACCAGGCTGCCGACGAAGCCTTGCAGGGTGCGGTCGACGCTGCGCCTGGCGAGCAGGCCGCCGACCCGGCCGGTCAGGGTGTTGATCAGCCACCAGCCGATCGCCAGGGTCAGCAGCGCCAGGGCGACCTTGCCGCTGTACTCCAGCACGATCGGCAGCCAGGACTCGGTCTGCTGCACCAGTCGGTCGTAGTTCAATTCCATGCATTACCTCCATTTCTCGAAAAAACACCCCTCCCTTCCGCAACGGAAACGGGACGGGCTTGCAGATTCCTGCCCGGACGCCGTGGGGCGACGTTTCCGGGCCTGGATACGAATCGGCGCAGCGCGGACGAACCGACGCTGCGCCGACAGGGGCGGACAACGCGGGAGAGGTCGCGGCGGCGCTACTCCCTATTGCGATGCCCGGGATGGCGAGAGGTTCCGAAAAACCTCGTCAATCGCGGAAGTTGGTGAACTGCAGCGGCATGCCGAGGGATTCGCCGCGCAGCAGGGCGATGGCCTCCTGCAGATCGTCACGCTTCTTGCCGGTGACGCGCACCTGCTCGCCCTGGATGGCGGCCTGGACCTTGAGCTTGCGCTCCTTGATCAGACCAACGATCTTCTTCGCCAGGTCCTTGTCGATGCCCTCGCGGAAGTTGACGTCCTGCTTGACCACCTTGCCCGACGGGTAGGCATCCTTGATCTCCATGCACTGGCTGTCGACCTTGCGCTTGACCAGGTTGGAACGCAGGATGTCGAGCATCTGCTCGAGCATGAAATCGGCTTCGGCGGTGAGGGTCACCGACTTGTCCTTGGCTTCGAAACTGCATTTGCCTTTCAGGTCGAAACGGCGATCCAGTTCCTTGATGGCGTTGTCCACGGCGTTGGTCAACTCGTGTTTGTCCAGTTCGGACACCACGTCGAACGAAGGCATGTCATCTCTCCAGATGGACGGCGCGACAGGGTTCACAGACGGAACCGCGCCTGGCTTGACGGTAAAAAATGCCCGCCCATTATAACCGAGCCCTCGCGAGCGAATGCCCGCCGGTGTGGCGGAGACCGACGATTTCTTCCCGATGGCGCGCGCGACCGCGGCCGGGACCCGGCCTCCCGCGACGAACCGGGCCCTTGCCGGCAGCGTACCGGCGCCCATCCTCTTCTCGAGTCCGTTCATGCCCAACCCCGATCTCAGCATCCTGGTCGTCGACGACGCCAAGTTTTCCAGCGCCATGATCGGCCGCGCCCTCAGCCAGGCCGGCTACCAGGACATCCGCTTCGCCAGCAGCGCCAGCGAGGCCCTGCAGCAGCTCGAACAACGCCCGGTCAGCGTGCTCCTGGCCGACTGGCTGATGCCGGAGATGGACGGCCTGGAACTGACCGCCCGGGTCCGCCAACTGGACGAAAGCATCAACCACTACACCTACATCGTCCTGCTCACCGGCAAGGAAGGCGAGAACGTCCTCGGCGAGGCCTTCGACCGCGGCGTCGACGACTTCGTCAGCAAGGCCGCGATGAACGAGCAACTGGTGCCGCGCATCTACGCAGCCGACCGCCTGTGCAACACCCTGCAACGGTTGCTGGTGGAAAACCGCCTGCTCACCGAAAACATCGCGCGGATGGAAGAACGCAACCTGGTGGATACCCTCACCGGCCTCGGCAATCCCCGCTACCTGCGACAGAAGCTGGCCGACAGCCTGCGCCAGGTGGAAACCCGCGGTGGAGCGTTGTGCTACCTGCTGGTCGGCATGCCCGAGGCACCGGTCCTGCGCCAGCGGCACGGCGAGGCCTTCCATCGCGAGCTGCTGCTCGGCGTGGCCAGGCGCCTGCAACAGCTGGTCCGGCCGCTGGATGTGCTGGTGCGCCTGGACGAGCAGCATTTCGCCCTGATCACCCTGGTGGAGGACCTGCACGAATGCTCATCGAGCAGCTTCAAGCGGCTGCACGACGGGCTCAACCTGAAGGCCTTCAAGACCAGCGAAGGCTTCATCAGCCTGAAAGCCGGCATCGCCATGCTCGGCCTCGACAGCGGGGCATTGCCGCTGGGCATCGACGAACTGCTGCAGCGCACCGAGGCCCTGTTGCCCGATGCCTATGCCAGCGGCAGGATCGCAACCTGCCGGCTACCGGCACTGCGCTAGACTTCGCCCTATCGTCAGCCATTCGCAGTAGCCACCATGACCTGGCATATCCTCGGCGCCGGTAGCCTCGGCAGCCTCTGGGCCGCGCGCCTCGGGCGCGCCGGCCTGCCCGTCCGCCTGATCCTGCGCGACCGCCAGCGCCTGCGCCGCTACCAACAGGCCGGCGGACTGAGCCTGGTGGAAGACGGCCAGGCCAGCCTCTACCCGATCGCCGCGGAAACCCCGGACGGCGGGCAACCCATCCAGCGCCTGCTGCTGGCCTGCAAGGCCTACGACGCGGAGGAAGCCGCCTCCAGCGTGGCCCATCGCCTGGCCGGCAACGCCGAACTGCTGTTGCTGCAGAACGGCCTGGGCAGCCAGCAGGCGGTCGCCGCCCGCCTGCCGCGCAGCCGCTGCCTGTTCGCCTCCAGCACCGAAGGCGCGTTCCGCGATGGCGATTTCCGCGTGGTCTTCGCCGGCCGGGGGCACACCTGGCTCGGCGATCCGCGCGACACAAGCGCCCCCGCCTGGCTGGCGCAGCTGTCCCAGGCCGGGATCCCGCACAGCTGGAGCGACGACATCCTCGAACGGCTGTGGCGCAAGCTGGCCCTGAACTGCGCGATCAACCCGCTGACCGTCCTCCACGATTGCCGCAACGGCGGCCTGCGGCAGCACCCGGAAGAGATCGCCGCGCTTTGCGACGAACTCGGCCAGTTGCTCCACGCCAGCGGCTACGACGCCGCCGCCAGGAGCCTGCTGGAGGATGTCCGGGCGGTGATCGACGCCACCGCGGCCAACTATTCCTCGATGCATCAGGACGTCACCCGCGGCCGGCGCACGGAAATCGGCTACCTGCTCGGCTACGCCTGCCAGCACGGGCAGCGCCTGGGACTACCGCTGCCGCGCCTGGGAACCTTGCTCGCCCGCCTCCAGGCCCATCTGCGCCAGCGCGGTTTGCCCGACCGCTAAAGCGCGTTACCCTGCCCGCCATTCCTTTTCGCCGCGGACCGCCAGAGCCCATGAACCTGCGCCAGCGCCTCGACAACCTGCCCGTAGGGCAGAAACTGCTCGCCGCCCTGCTGATCCTGCTGGCTACCGTGCTGCTGGTGGCCAACCTGGCGTTCATCAGCGCCGCCTACTGGATTTCCCAGGAGAGCGTCGCCCCCCAGGCGATGCAGACCATCGGCCGGCTGATCGCCAACCCGGCGCTCAGCCAGCCGGCGCTCAGTTCGCCGCAGACCGCCGAGGTCCTGCTGCGCCAGCTCAACGATTACCAGCCGTTGCGCGCCGCGGCCCTGTACGACAGCAATGGGCTGATGCTGGCCGACCTGCAACGCGGCGACACCCTCAAGCTGCCGGCCCGCCTGGACCGCCTGGAGCACTGGAGGCGCGGCGAGTACCGCCTCAACGCGCTGATCGAACTGCCCCAGGAAAACGCCCGCCCCGGCTACCTGCTGCTGGTGGCCAGCGGTGAACTGCCGAGCGCGTTCTACACCGGGACCCTCACCGCCAGCCTGGCGATCCTCGGCGTCAGCGTGCTGCTCTGGCTGCTGGTGGCGCAGCAGATACGCCGCCTGATCACCCGGCCGATCCGCGATCTCGAGGAACTGTCGCGGCAGGTCACCCGCGAGGAGAACTACGCCCTCCGCGCCCAGCGCGGCAACGGCGACGAGATCGGCCGCCTGGCCGACGCGTTCAACACCATGCTGACCCGCATCGAGGCCCGCGAGCAGCAGCTCAAGCGCGCCCGCGACGATGCCCAGGAAGCGGTCGAGCAGGCCCAGAGCCTGGCCGAGGAAACCCGCCGCTCGAACCGCAAGCTGGAACTGGAAGTGCAGGTGCGCAGCAAGATCGAGAAGAAGCTCACCGGTTTCCAGCACTACCTCAACAGCATCATCGACTCCATGCCTTCGGCGCTGATCGCGGTGGACGAGCAACTCTACGTCACGCAGTGGAACCAGGAGGCCAGCCAGCTTTCCGGCACCAGCCTGGACGATGCGGTCAACCAGCCGGTGTTCCTCGCCTTTCCCTCGCTCAAGCCGTTCCTTCCGCAGCTCACCCGGGCTGCCGAGAAGCACAGCGTGGAGCGTGTCGAACGGGTCACCTGGGCGCTGATCGACACGCCACGCCACTACGCCCTGACCTTCTACCCGCTGATGGGCGGCACCGGCCGCGGCGCGGTGATCCGCATCGACGACATCACCCAGCGGCTGAGCCTGGAAGAAGTGATGGTGCAATCGGAGAAGATGCTCTCGGTCGGCAGCCTCGCCGCCGGCATGGCCCACGAGATCAACAACCCGCTCGGCGCGATCCTGCACAACGTGCAGAACATCAAGCGGCGCCTGTCCCCGGAGCTGGCGAAGAACGTCGAGCTGGCGGCCGAGGTCGGAGTGCCGCTGGAAGACATCAATCACTACCTCGACGGCCGCGACATCCCGCGCCTGCTGGAAGGCATCCAGCACGCCGGCTCGCGGGCAGCGAAGATCGTCACCCACATGCTCGCCTTCAGCCGCCGCAGCCACCGGCAGATGACCGCTTGCGAACTGCCCGCACTGCTCGAACAGGCGGTGGAAATCGCCGGTAACGACTTCGACCTGGCCGAAGGCTTCGACTTCAAGTCGTTGCAGATCGTCCACGAGTTCGACCCCAACCTCGGCCCGGTGCCGGTGATCGCCAACGAGGTCGAGCAGGTCCTGCTCAACCTGCTGAAGAACGCCGCCCAGGCCATCCACCAGCGCGACGACGAAGAGGAAGGCGAACAGGGCCGGATCGTCCTGCGCACGCGCCTGACGCCGCCCTGGGCGGAAGTCCAGGTGGAAGACAACGGCAGCGGCATGCCCGAACTGGTGCGCAAGCGTATCTTCGAGCCGTTCTTCACCACCAAGGAAGTCGGCCAGGGCACCGGTCTCGGCCTGTCCGTCTCGTATTTCATCATCACCAACAATCACAAGGGCCAGATGGAAGTACGCTCGGAACTGGGCCGCGGCACCTGCTTCAGCATCCGCCTGCCGCTGGAAAGCTCCGAAGCGGTCGCCCCGGCACAAGCCAAGGCCCTGCCGCCCGCTCTGCCGCAACCCGGTAGCAGCCTGCGGCGGGGCGACGAAGAGGAAGGTTGAATCCATGGGCAATCGATTGTCGAAGATCTACACCCGTACCGGCGACCGCGGCGAGACCGGCCTGGCCGGCGGACGCCGGGTGCCCAAGAGCCATCCACGCATCGAGGCGATCGGCGCGGTGGACGAATTGAACAGCCAGTTGGGCCTGCTCCTTGCCGAGCTGCTGGAAGCGCGTGGCGCACATCCCGGCCTGGAGGAGATCGTCCAGGCGCTGGCGCCGGTGCAACACCGCCTGTTCGACCTCGGCGGGGAGCTGGCGATGCCGGAGTATCGGGCCCTGGACGAGACGGAAGTGGCACGCCTGGAAAGCTGCATCGACCGCTGGAACGACGAGCTGGGCCCGCTGAAGAATTTCATCCTCCCCGGCGGTTCCCGCCTGGTCGCCCAGGCCCATGTCTGCCGCAGCCTGGCGCGCAGTGCCGAACGGCGCTGCCAGGCGCTGGACCAGGAGGAAACGCTGGAGGGCGTCGGCCTGTGCTACCTGAACCGGCTCTCCGACCTGCTGTTCGTCGCCGCCCGCGCCATCGCCCGGCGCCAGGGCGTGGCGGAGATTCTCTGGGAGGCGGCGGCAAAACCGGACTGACGGCGAGCGAGGGCTCGGCATCGAGACGAAAAAAAGGAGGCCGAAGCCTCCTTTTTTCTTCATTCCACCGTCAAAGGCCGCCCGGCCAGAACGCACGGATACCCGCCACGCCCTGGGCTCCATGCTCCCAAGCCTGCTCGGCTTGCTGCGGACCGAGGCCACCCAGCAGGTAGACCGGCTGGTTGAAGCCGGCGATCAGTTCGGCGGCCTTGTCCCAACCCAGCGCCGGCTCGCCGGGATGGCTCTCGGTCGGCTGTACCGGCGAAAGGGTGACGAACTCCACTCCCATCGAGGCAGCCAGGGCCAGTTCCTCCGCGTCGTGGCAGGAGGCGGCCAGCAGGCGCCCTTCGGGGAACGGCCGACCGGCGCTGGCGTATTTGCGCAGTTGAGCGGAGGTCAGGTGCCAACCGGCAGCCGGGAAGTCGCCCAGCCACTCCAGCGGGCCTTTCAGCATCAGTTGCGCCTTGCCGGCGCAGAGTCCCTGGATATCGATGGCGAGATCGCGGTATTCGGGACTGAACATGTTCGGCGCGCGCAACTGGATGAGGCGGATGCCCGCCTCCACCGCCTTGCGTACGCCGCTGATCAGCTCGCCCGGCTCCAGGCCGTCCGGGGTGATCAGATAGTGCGCCGGCAGGCGCGCGGCCTGGACGATCGGCGCGTTGGCGGCGGGGAACTCGTAGTCCGCCAGCTCGCGCGGCTCCACCCAGGCCAGCGGTTGGCCCTCGACGCCGTGGGCTTCGCCGGAAAACCCGTCGACCTCCCAGACATCGAGCAGGACGTGCTTGTCGGCATAGTCGTGGCGAACCTGGATCAGCGGCCGGGCCCGCTCGACACGGATGCCCAGTTCCTCTTCCAGCTCACGGGCCAACGCCGCGCGCACCGGCTCGCCGTCCTCCACCTTGCCCCCGGGAAACTCCCACAGGCCGCCCTGATGCTTGTCTTCCGGCCGCCGGGCGATCAGCACCCGGCCATCGGAGCCACGAATCACGGCCGCGGCGACATGTACTCGTTTCACGGATCATCTCCTCGCTACTGCCGTCACGCACCGCCGGAAGCGGCGGACGGCCATCAACTACCGGCCTGCTCGCGCAATGCCGCGTCGTACCAGGCGCGGAACGCAGGCCACTGATAAATCGTCTCGACATAGGTCCGGGCGATATCCGGCAATTCCACCGCATAACTGCGGAAACGCGCCGCCACCGGTGCGTAGAACGCATCCGCCAGGCTGGCGTGGCCGAACAGGAACGGACCGTCCTGGCCGAAGCGCCGCCGGCAATCCGCCCAGGCTTCGCAGATACGTTGAATATCCTGTCGTGTCGCCTCGGACAATTCCACCAATGGCTGCTGGCGCCGCAGGTCCATCGGCAGCTCGCCGCGCAACGCGGCGAAACCGCTGTGCATTTCCGCGCAGACCGAACGGGCCAGCGCCCGCGCCGCCTCGCCGCGCGGCCACAGGTGGGCCTCGGGGAAGCGCTCGGCGAGGTACTCGGCGATGGCCAGGGAATCCCAGATGTCGCCATCCTCGCTTTTCAGCAAGGGCACCTTGCCGGTCGGCGAATATTGCAGGATCCGCTCCCGGGTATCGGGCCGCCCCAGCGGGACGAGGATCTCGTCGAACGCCGCCCCGCTCATGCGCAGGGCCAGCCAGCCCCGCAGCGACCAGGACGAGTCATTACGATTGCCAATCACGATGGTCAGGGCCATGCGCCTCTCCTCTTCGGCCGCCCGACGCGGACGGCCATGCACCAGAGAACTTAAGAGGCGCACGGACCGATGGCAAATTCCCGATTTTCATCCATCGATGAAGGATCGGAATGCCTGGCTTCAGGTGCGGTACTCTGCGTTGATCTTCACGTATTCGTGGGACAGGTCGGTGGTCCAGATGGTCTCGCTGCAGGTGCCGCGTCCCAGTTCGATGCGGATGCCGATCTCGGCCTGGGCCATCACCGCCGCGCCCTGCTCCTCGGTGTAACTGGCCGCCCGGCCGCCACGGCTGGCGATACAGACGTCGCCAAGGAACACGTCGATCTTGCTCACGTCCAGATTGGCCACGCCGGCACGTCCGACCGCGGCGAGGATGCGTCCCCAGTTCGGGTCGGAGGCGAACAGCGCGGTCTTGATCAGCGGCGAGTGGGCCACGGCATAGCCGACATCCAGGCACTCCTGGTGGGTGGCGCCGCCGTTGACTTGAACAGTGACGAACTTGGTCGCGCCCTCGCCATCGCGAACGATGGCCTGGGCCAGCTCCATGGAAACCTCCAGTACCGCTTGCTTTAACGCGGCGAACAGCGCGCCGCTGGCCTGGGTGACTTCCGGCAGCGCCGCGCGACCGGTGGCGATCAGCATGCAGCAGTCGTTGGTGGAGGTATCGCCGTCGATGGTGATGCGGTTGAAGGACTTGTTGGCGGCGTCGCGCAACAGATCCTGCAGCACGCCCTGGGCGACCTTGGCGTCAGTGGCGATATAACCGAGCATGGTCGCCATGTTCGGCTTGATCATCCCGGCGCCCTTGCTGATCCCGGTGACGGTCACGGTCACGCCATCGTGCACGAACTGGCGGCTGGCGCCCTTGGGCAGGGTATCGGTGGTCATGATCCCCGCGGCAGCTTCGGCCCAGCGGTCCTCGGCCAGGTCGGCCAGGGCCGCAGGCAACGCCGCCTCGATCTTGGCCACCGGCAGGGGCTCGCCGATCACCCCGGTGGAATATGGCAGCACCGAAGTCTCGGCGACCCCGGCCAGTTCGGCGAGCTTGGCGCAGGTTTGCGCGGCGGCGGCGAGGCCGGCCTCGCCGGTACCGGCGTTGGCGTTGCCGGTATTGGTCAGCAGGTAGCGCACCTCACCGAGGAAACGCTGCTTGGCCAGGGTCACCGGCGCGGCACAGAACGCGTTCAGGGTGAACACCCCGGCCACGCTGGAGCCTTCGGCGCAGCGCATGACCACCACGTCTTTGCGCCCCGGTCGCTTGATGCCGGCGGAAGCGATGCCGAGTTCGAAACCGGGGACCGGGTGCAGGGTGGACAGGGGCCAAGACCGACAGCCATGGGAACGCGCTCCTTTACCAAACAGTGGACTCGATGCCGTCTGCGACGGCGTGACGGAAAACGCATCGGCGCCGGGCTGGCGCCAATTCGAACAAACGCCGCGAGCGGCAGGACCGGTCGCGGCGTTGGTGAACCAGGCGGGAAGCTTAGTCCAGCTGCCCGTGGCAGTGCTTGTATTTCTTGCCGGAACCGCACGGGCAAGGCTCGTTGCGGCCGATCTTCTGCTCGTTGCGCACAGGCTCGAGCGGCACGACCGGAGCCGGGCCCTCGGGAAGCGCTTCTTCCTCGCCGGCCACGGCCTGCTCCATCGAGGGAGCCTCGGCGTGCTGGAACTGCATGCGCTTGGCCAGTTCCTCGGCCTCGCGACGCAGGCGGGCCTCCTCTTCGGCCGGGTCTTCGCGACGGACCTGGACGTGGGACAGCACGCGGATGGTGTCGCGCTTGATCGAGTCCAGCAGCTCCTGGAACAGGGTGAAGGACTCGCGCTTGTATTCCTGCTTCGGATTCTTCTGCGCGTAGCCACGCAGGTGGATGCCGTGCCGCAGGTGGTCCATGGTCGACAGGTGGTCCTTCCACAGGTCGTCCAGTACCCGCAGCAGCATCTGCTTCTCGAAGGCGCGCAGGGCTTCGGCGCCGGCCAGCTCTTCCTTCTCGTAGTAGGCGGCGACGATCTGCTCGAGGATCTTGCTACGCAGGGTTTCCTCGTACAGCTTGTCGTCTTCGTCCAGCCACTGCTGGATCGGCAGGCGTACGGCGAAGTCGCTGTACAGCGCGGCCTCCAGGCCTTCGATGTCCCACTGCTCGGGCAGCGACTGCGGCGGAATGTGCTGGTTGATAGTGGCGCTGAGGGTTTCCTCGCGGAACTCCTTGATGGTCTCGCCCACGTCCTCTGCCGACAGCAGGGTGTTGCGCATGTGGTAGATCACCTTGCGCTGCTCGTTGGCTACGTCATCGAATTCCAGCAGTTGCTTGCGGATGTCGAAGTTGCGCCCTTCGACCTTGCGCTGGGCCTTCTCGATGGCGTTGGTCACCATGCGGTGCTCGATCGCCTCGCCGGACTGCATGCCCAGCGCCTTCATGAAGTTCTTCACCCGGTCGGAGGCGAAGATCCGCATTAGGTTGTCTTCCAGCGACAGGTAGAAGCGGCTGGAACCCGGGTCACCCTGACGACCGGCGCGGCCGCGCAACTGGTTGTCGATCCGGCGGGATTCGTGGCGCTCGGAAGCGATCACGTGCAGGCCGCCCGCCTCGATCACCTGCTGGTGGCGCTTCTGCCATTCAGCCTTGATCTGGGCGATCTGCTCCTCGGTGGGGTTCTCCAGGGCCGCGACTTCGACTTCCCAGTTGCCACCGAGGAGGATGTCGGTACCGCGGCCGGCCATGTTGGTGGCGATGGTCACCGAACCGGGCGCGCCAGCCTGGGCGATGATCTCGGCTTCCTTCTCGTGGTACTTGGCGTTGAGCACCTTGTGCTCGATGCCTGCCTCTTGCAACAGCTTGGAAACGTACTCGGAACTCTCGATCGACGCGGTGCCGACCAGGATCGGCCGGCCGAGGGCCTGGCACTGCTTGATGTCGGTGATGATCGCCGCGTACTTCTCTTCCTGGGTCAGGTAGACCAGGTCGTTGAAGTCCTTGCGCGCGATCGGCCGGTGGGTCGGGATCACCACCACGTCGAGACCGTAGATCTGGCGGAACTCGAAGGCCTCGGTATCGGCGGTGCCGGTCATGCCGGCCAGCTTGTTGTACAGGCGGAAATAGTTCTGGAAGGTGGTGGAGGCCAGGGTCTGGCTCTCGGCCTGGATCGGCAGGCCTTCCTTCGCCTCGATGGCCTGGTGCAAGCCCTCGGACAGGCGACGGCCAGGCATGGTGCGGCCGGTGTGCTCGTCGATCAGGAGGATCTGGTCGCCCTGGACGATGTACTCGACGTTGCGGTGGAACAGGGTGTGCGCGCGCAGCGCTGCGTAAACGTGGGTCAGCAGGCTCAGGTTGTGCGCCGAGTAGAGGCTCTCGCCTTCGCCGAGCAGGCCGTTCTGGCTCAGCAGGTCCTCGATGAACTGGTGGCCCTGCTCGTTGAGTTCGACCTGGCGGGTCTTCTCGTCGATGCTGTAGTGGCCTTCCTCGGTCGGCTTGCCCTCGACCTCTTCGACCTGGCGCTTGAGACGCGGGATCAGCTTGTTGATCTTGATGTACAGCTCGGAGCTGTCTTCGGCCTGGCCGGAGATGATCAGCGGGGTACGCGCCTCGTCGATGAGGATCGAGTCCACTTCGTCGACCACGGCGAAGTTCAGCTCGCGCTGGAACTTGTCGTCCAGGCTGAAGGCCATGTTGTCGCGCAGGTAATCGAAGCCGAATTCGTTGTTGGTGCCGTAGGTGATGTCGGCGGCGTAGGCGGCGCGCTTGTCTTCCGGCGGCTGGAAGGGAGTGACCACGCCGACGCTGAGGCCGAGGAACTCGTACAGCGGGCGCATCCAGTTGGCGTCGCGGCGCGCCAGGTAGTCGTTCACCGTGACCACGTGCACGCCCTTGCCGGACAGCGCGTTGAGGTAGACCGGCAGGGTGCCCACCAGGGTCTTGCCCTCGCCGGTACGCATTTCGGCGATCTTGCCGTCGTGCAGGGTCATGCCACCGATCAGCTGGACGTCGAAGTGGCGCATGCCCATCACCCGCTTGCCAGCCTCGCGAACCACGGCGAAGGCTTCGGGCAGCAATTGGTCGAGCGTTTCGCCCTTGGCGTAGCGCTGCTGGAATTCAGCCGTTTTCGCCTTCAACTGCTCGTCGGAGAGCGCCACCATCTGGGGCTCGAGCGCATTGATGGCCTGTACAGCCTTGGCCATGCGCTTTACATCACGCTCGTTCTTGCTTCCAAAGAGTTTCTTCAACAAAGGCGCAAACATATCGACTTGGTCATCCACACGTGGGGAATGGAAGGCTCACCCATCCGGCGGCCCGTGCCGATCAACGGCATGAAAGGGAACATTCTACCCGGAAACGGGTATGAGAAAAGTACAGCAGATCAATGCGCGTCGCTCACTCGGAAACAGACGCGCGTGCGATGAAGCTTTGCGGATTCATTACCCGGCCATCCTTCATCACTTCGAAATGTACGTGGTAGCCGGTGGAGCGTCCGGTGCTGCCGACCTTGGCCAGCACCTGGCCGCGCTTGACCAGGTCACCGACCTCGACCAGGTTCTTCTGGTTATGGGCATACAACGTGGTGTAGCCATCGGCGTGCCCGACCTCGACCACGTTGCCATAGCCGTTCTTGCGCCCGGACCAGGTCACCACCCCCGCCGCCACGGCCACCACGTCGCTGCCGGCCGGCGCGGCGAAGTCGATGCCCTTGTGCATGCTCAGGCGGCCGCTCACCGGATTGACCCGGCGCCCGAACGGCGAGGAGATGTAGCCCTGGCGCACCGGCTGGCCGGCCAGGTAGGTCGACTGGCTGATGTGCTTGTCGGCGAGCAGTTGCTCCAGCACCTCGAGCTGCTGCTCGCGGGTATCCAGGCGTGCCGCCAGTTCGTCCAGCGTCGCCATGAACGACGGCGGGGCATAGGCGCTGCCCTCCAGCGGTTCGTCGACGCCACCCTGGCCGACGCTCAGGGAGAAGTCGAACTCGTCGGGGTCGACGTCGGCCAGCTCGGTGAGACGTTCGCCGAGGGCATCCAGCCGAACCAGGCGCGCCTGCAGTTCGCCGAGATGCACGCTCAGTGCGTCCATCTGCCGCTGCGCGTCCTCGCGGGCGCTGCTGATCTCGGCGCTCTGCGCCTGCAGCGCGGCATCGACTTCGATGCCGGCCACCGGAGCCGGCGCGCGGAACAGCCAGGCGCCCATGAAGCCCCCGGCCAACAGGCTGGCACCGACCACGCAGGCCCCGGCCAGCATCAGCAACCGCGGCTGCAGATGGACGGAGCGAGCGGCCCCATGGTGCCGGCTCAGAAAAATGATGTGCATGACTTATCCTTCATACGGGCCGGCAGTAGCGAAACACTTTCTGCTACCATTCCGACTCAGTAACCCCCAGGCTTCCCGCCATGTCTTTTCGTCCCTTGCCCGCCCAGGCATCGACCCAGTTGCTGCGCCAGGCCAGGCCGCTGCAGATGCTGTTCGCCGAAGCCCAGCGTATCTGCCGCCTGCAGCAACTGCTGGAAAGCCAGTTGCAACCGGCGGCGCGCCCGTACTGCCATGTGGCTTCGTGGCGCGGCGGTTGCCTGCTGCTGATCGTCACCGATGGCCACTGGGCCACACGCCTGCGCTATCAGCAGCGGCGCCTGCAGCGGCAGCTGCAGGCTTTCGAAGAATTCGCGAACTTAGCGAAAATCCTTTTCAAGGTGCAACCCACCACGTCCACACAACGTGCGGCACGTCGCAGCTTGACCCTGTCTGCCGTCGCGGCGGAAAACCTTCGCGAATCCGCCGAGATCGTCGGCAATCCACGCCTGCGGGAAGCGCTCGAGCGGCTGGCAAGCCGCGCCGAGAAAAGCCGGCAAGAATAAATCCCGAAATAAAAAGAGGCCACCCTGAGGTGGCCTCCAAATATGGAAAGGAGAGTTTTCCTACACTGCCGCCGCCGGGCGCATATAGGAAATAGGCGCGGTACGCGCGTCTTCGAAGGTCACCACTTCCCAAGCATCCTTGTCTGCGATCAACGTACGCAGCAGTTGGTTGTTCAGGGCATGGCCGGACTTGAAGCCACGGAACTCGCCGATAAGACTGTTGCCGAGCAGATACAGGTCGCCGATGGCATCCAGGATCTTGTGCTTGACGAACTCGTCCTCGTAACGCAGGCCGTCTTCGTTGAGCACGCGGTTCTCGTCGACCACGATCGCGTTCTCCACGCTACCGCCGAGTGCCAGGTTCTGCGAACGCAGGTACTCGATGTCGCGCATGAACCCGAAGGTACGGGCGCGGCTGACCTCCTTGACGAAGGAAGTACTGGAGAAATCGACCGAGGCCTGCTGGGTGCGACCACGGAAGACCGGATGATCGAAATCGATCTCGAAGCTGACCTTGAAGCCGTCGAACGGAACGAAGACGGCGCGCTTGTCGCCCTCTTCCACGCTGACTTCGCGCTTGATGCGGATGAACTTCTTGGCAGCTTCCTGCTCTTGCAATCCGGCGGACTGGATCAGGAATACGAACGGACCAGCGCTGCCATCCATGATCGGCACTTCCGAAGCGGACAGCTCGACGTAGGCGTTGTCGATACCCAGGCCGGCCATGGCCGAGAGCAGGTGCTCCACCGTATCCACTTTGACGTCACCCTTGACCAGGGTGGTCGACATGGTGGTTTCGCCGACGTTCTCGGCCCGGGCCGGGATTTCCACGACCGGATCCAGGTCGGTGCGGCAGAACACGATACCGGTGTCCACCGGCGCCGGTTTCAGGGTCAGGTAAACCTTTTCCCCCGAGTGCAGACCGACGCCAGTAGCCCGGATGATGTTCTTCAAGGTGCGTTGTTTGATCATGGCTTTGGCCGCTTAAGCGCTGACTGCGAACTGTTTTCAACAATGGCCGGCGATGATAGCAGAACCGGCCTTTGCTGAACACCAATCACATCTCTACTCCTGATTAATTACTTCAATCGGCCTGACGACGCAGGAACGCCGGGATATCCAGGTAATCCAGGTCATCCTGCGGGTTCAGCTTGGCCGCGGTCGCCGCGCTGCCGTGAGACTGGTTGCGCATCACGGTAGGACGGTCGAGGTCGCGGTAGTTCACCGACTGCTGCTCGCGCTGGGCCGGAGCGGCTGCCTGGGTTGCACTGCCCTGCACGGTGTTGTCGACGACCTTCACCGGCTTCTCCAGGCGCGCGCCCAGGCCGGTGGCGACTACGGTGACGTGCAGTTCATCGCGCATGTCCGCGTCGATCACGGTGCCCACCTTCACAGTGGCGTGCTCGGAAGCGAACTGTTCGATGATGTTGCCGACATCGGAGTACTCGCCCAGGGACAGGTCCGGACCCGCGGTGATGTTCACCAGGATGCCGCGCGCGCCCTGCAGGTTGACGTCTTCCAGCAGCGGGTTGCGGATTGCCGCCTCGGTGGCCTCGCGGGCACGGTTCGGACCGCTGGCGCAGCCGGTACCCATCATCGCCATGCCCATTTCGCTCATGACGGTCTTCACGTCGGCGAAGTCGACGTTGATCATGCCCGGACGCTTGATGATGTCGGAGATACCGCGCACGGCACCGGCCAGCACGTCATCGGCCTTGGCGAAGGCGGCCAGCAGGCTGGCGTCCTTGCCGAGGATGGTCAGCAGCTTCTCGTTCGGGATGGTGATCAGCGAATCGACGCTCTCGGCCAGCGCGCGGATGCCCTCGTCGGCGATCTGCATGCGCTTGCGACCTTCGAACGGGAACGGACGGGTCACCACCGCGACGGTGAGGATGCCCATTTCCTTCGCCACTTCGGCGATGATCGGCGCGGCGCCGGTACCGGTGCCGCCACCCATGCCGGTGGTGATGAAGACCATGTCGGCACCTTCCAGCACTTCGGAAATGCGCTCGCGATCTTCCAGAGCCGCCTGACGACCGACTTCCGGATTGGCGCCGGCACCCAGCCCCTTGGTGACGCCCGGGCCGAGTTGCAGAACGGTGCGCGCCGCGATGTTCTTCAGCGCTTGTGCGTCGGTGTTGGCGCAGATGAACTCGACGCCCTCGACGTTGTTCTTGGCCATGTGATTGACGGCGTTGCCGCCACCACCACCTACACCGATCACTTTTATGACGGCGGTTTGTGCGATGTTATCGACCAGTTCAAACATTTCCCCTCTCCTTCCTTTCTAGTTTTGTCGCCTACTGTTACCGCGTTGAATCAGAAATTGCCCTGGACCCAGCGTTTGAGCCGCTCCAGGACAGGTGCCTTGGGTTCGTCGCTGCTGTAGCTGCTGCCTGACACAGACATCGACATGCCATCGGACTGCTTCTGCAGTCCGTACATCAGCAGGCCGACGCCCGTCGAATAGATCGGGTTGCGCACCACGTCGGTGAGGCCCTTCACGCTATACGGCACGCCGAGGCGTACCGGCATGTGGAAGATTTCCTCGGCCAGCTCGACCGCGCCTTCCATCTTCGAGGTGCCGCCGGTGAGGACGATCCCGGCCGGGATCAGGTCCTCGTAGCCGCTGCGGCGCAGCTCGGCCTGGACCAGGGTGAACAGCTCGTCGTAACGAGGCTCGACCACTTCGGCCAGGGCCTGGCGCGACAGTTCGCGCGGCGGCCGGTCGCCGACGCTGGGCACCTTGATGGTCTCGCCGGCACCGGCCAGCTTGGCCAGGGCGCAGGCGTAGCGGATCTTGATCTCTTCCGCGTACTGGGTCGGCGTCCGCAGGGCCATGGCGATGTCATTGGTGACCTGGTCGCCGGCGATCGGGATCACCGCGGTATGGCGGATCGCGCCTTCGGTGAAGATCGCGATATCGGTGGTGCCGCCGCCGATATCCACCAGGCACACGCCCAGTTCCTTCTCGTCCTCGGTCAGCACCGAATAGGCCGAGGCCAACTGCTCGAGGATGATGTCGTCGACCTCGAGGCCGCAGCGGCGCACGCACTTCTCGATGTTCTGCGAGGCATTCACCGCGCAGGTCACCACGTGCACCTTGGCTTCCAGGCGCACCCCGGACATGCCCAGCGGCTCGCGCACGCCTTCCTGGTTATCGATCACGTAATCCTGGGCCAGGGTATGCAGCACCCGCTGGTCCGCCGGGATCGCCACCGCCTGGGCGGCATCCAGTACCCGTTCGATATCCGCCGGGTTCACCTCGCGATCGCGGATCGCCACGATGCCGTGGGAATTGAGGCTGCGGATGTGGTTGCCGGCGATGCCGACGAACGCCGAGTGGATACGGCAACCGGCCATCTGCTGGGCCTCGTCGATGGCGCGCTGGATCGACTGCACGGTGGACTCGATGTTCACCACCACGCCCTTCTTCAGGCCGCGGGACGGATGAGTACCGATGCCAACGACCTCCAGCTGGCCATCGGCCGTCACCTCGCCCACCAGCGCCACCACCTTGGAGGTACCGATGTCGAGGCCGACGATCATCTTGCCGCTCTGCACGCTTGCCATGGTTATTACTGTCTCCTCAACTCACTGCACGGCGCTGGCCGTGGCCACCGTCGCGGGCGTGACCGGCTCGCGCCACGCAACGGCGAGGCCGTTGGGGTAACGCAGGTCGATCCGCGCAATGTTCGAAATCTGATCTTTGAGTGCCTTGTCGTAGATGCTTACGAAGCGGCGAATCTTGTCTACCACGTGGTCGCGCCCGATCTGGATCTCGACGCCCTGGGCCGTGGTCAGCGCCCAACCGCCGCGATCGCTCATTTCCAGGCGGGCGATGGAGAACCCGAGGGGACGCAGCAACTGGCTGAGCAACTGGTATTGCTGCATCACCTGCTGTTGCGCCCGCTGTGGACCATGCAAGCGGGGCAGATGTTCATAATTCGCCAGTTCCTTTGGCGTAAAAGCCTGTCCCTGGTTGTTCAGCAGCGCTTCGTCGCCCCACCGCGCGATCGGCAGTTGCTCGTCCAGGCGGATCACCACCTGGTCCGGCCACACCCGGCGCACCTCGGCGTGGGCGATCCAGGGCATCTGTTCCAGTTGCCCGCGCATGCCCGCCAGGTCGATGGTGAAGAAGCTCGCCGCCAGGTACGGGGAGATCCGCTGCTGCACCGCGCGCTGGCTGATGTAGCTGAGGTCGCCCTCGACACTGACCTTGGCGATCGGCCGGTCGGCGTACGGCAGGATGTACTCGGCGCCGCGATAGGCGCCATAGCCGAGAACGGCCAGCAACAGCGGCCAGGCCAGGTACTTGAGGAAACTGAAGTCGGCTTTCGGCAGGCGCACGCTCAGCGGTTCCTTGGCCACCAGACGGCTGGCGCCGCGCGGCATCGGCTTGCGCGGAGCGCGGCCAAGTCCACCGGGTTGCTGATGACGGAGCAGTACGCCATTCATGGCTTATCCCCTCGCCTCGCGGCTATCGGCCAGGATCGCCAGCACCAGTTGCTGGAAATCCAGGCCGGCGGCCCGCGCGGCCATAGGCACCAGGCTGTGGTCGGTCATGCCCGGTGCGGTGTTAACTTCAAGCAGCCAGAAACGCCCTTCGGCGTCCTGCATCACGTCCGCCCGCCCCCAGCCCTGGATGCCCAGGGCGTCGCAGGCGCGCGCGGTAAGTTCCTTCAGCTCGCGTTCCTTGGCCTCGTCGAGACCGCAGGGCACCTGGTAGCGGGTATCGCTGGCCAGGTACTTGGCGTCGTAGTCGTAGAAGGTGTGCGGCGTGCCCAGGCGGATCGCCGGCAGCACCTGCCCGCGCAAGGTCGCCACGGTGAATTCCGGGCCGCTGATCCACTGCTCGACCAGCACCTGCGAGTCGTAGCGGGCCGCTTCGCGCCACGCCGCGATCAATTCGTCGAGCCCGCCGACCTTGGCCATGCCGATGCTCGAGCCTTCGTGAGCCGGCTTGACGATCAGCGGGAAACCCAGTCGCTGCGCCGCTTCGCGGCAGTCATCCTCGCTGGCCAGCACCGCGTAGTCCGGGGTCGGCAGGCCGAGGCTGAGCCAGACCCGCTTGGTCCGCAGCTTGTCCATCGCCAGCGCCGAGGCCAGCACGCCGCTGCCGGTGTAGGGAATGCCCGCGCACTCGAGCAGGCCCTGCATGCTGCCATCCTCGCCGCCACGACCGTGGAGAATGATGAAGGCACGGTCGATCTTCTCCTCGACCAGGCGTTGCAGCAGGTCTTCGCCGACATCGATGCCGAAGGCATCGACCCCGGCGGCCAGCAGGGATTGCAGGACCATCGCGCCGGACTTCAGCGACACCTCGCGCTCGGCGCTCTTGCCACCGAACAGCACGGCGACACGGCCGAACGCCTTGGGATCCTGGGTGCCGTTCAGCAGGCTATCGAGGCAAAGGTTCATGCGCCCTTCCCTCCCTTGCCGGCGAACAGCGGGTTCTTGATCAGTTGCGGGGCCAGGCCGCCGACATCGCCAGCGCCCTGGCAAAGCAGGATGTCGCCAGCGCGCAGCAGCGGCTTGACCAGCGGCGCCAGGTCGGCGTCGCGCTCGAAGTAGATCGGGTCGAGCTGGCCGCGCTGGCGGATGCTGTGGCACAGCTGGCGGCTGTCGGCTCCCGGGATCGGCTCTTCGCCGGCCGGATAGACCTCCATCAACAGCAGCACGTTGGCTTCGCCCAGCACCTGCACGAAGTCTTCGTACAGGTCGCGGGTACGGGTATAGCGATGCGGCTGGTAGACCATCACCAGGCGACGCTCCGGCCAACCGCCACGGATCGCCTTGATCACCGCGGCGACTTCGCGCGGATGGTGGCCGTAGTCGTCCACCAGCATCACGCTGCCACCCTCGACCTGCAGCTCGCCGTAGACCTGGAAGCGCCGGCCTACGCCCTGGAAGCCGGACAGCCCCTGGACGATGGCTTCGTCGGAGATGCCCTCGTCGGTAGCGATGACGATGGTCGCCAGGGAATTCAGCACGTTGTGCAGGCCGGGCATGTTCACCGAGACGTCCAGCGGCTCGCGCTCCGGGCGCAACACGGTGAACCAGGTGCGCATGCCTTCCTGGCGGATGTTGATCGCGCGCACGTCGGCGTCTTCGCTGAGGCCGTAGGTCACGGTCGGGCGGGCGATCTGCGGGAGGATCTCACGCACAACCGGATCATCCACGCACATCACCGCCAGTCCGTAGAACGGCAGGTTGTGGAGGAACTCGACGAAGGTCTTCTTCAGCTTGTTGAAGTCGCCGCCGTAGGTCGCCATGTGGTCGGCGTCGATATTGGTGACCACCGCGACCATCGGTTGCAGGTGCAGGAAGCTGGCGTCGCTCTCGTCGGCCTCGGCCACCAGGTAGCGGCTGGCGCCGAGCTGGGCGTTGGTCCCGGCGGCGTTCAGCCGGCCGCCGATGACGAAGGTCGGGTCCAGGCCGCCGGCGGCGAACACCGAGGCGATCAGGCTGGTAGTGGTGGTCTTGCCGTGGGTGCCGGCTACCGCGATGCCGTGCCGGTAGCGCATCAGCTCGGCGAGCATCTCCGCACGCGGCACCACCGGAATCCGCCGTTCCAGGGCCGATGCCACTTCCGGGTTGGCCCGGTTGATGGCACTGGACACCACCAGCACGTCGGCGCCGTCGGCGTTTTCCGCCTGGTGGCCGATGAAGATCTGCGCGCCGAACTTCTCCAGGCGCTCGGTCACCGCCGAGGCCTTGAGGTCCGAGCCGGATACCTCGTAGCCGAGGTTCAGCAGCACTTCGGCGATCCCGCACATACCGGCGCCGCCGATGCCGACGAAATGGATGCGGCGGATACGGCGCATGGTCCGGGTGACGCCATTCGGTTCTTTAACCACGGGCCACCTCCAGGCAGGCATCGACCACCGTCCGGGTAGCCTCGGGTTTCGCCAGGCTGCGTGCCTGGTCTGCCATGGAGCGCAGGGTTTCGGGATGCATCAGGACCTCGGACAGCTGCGCGGCCAGTTCGGCCGCGCCGGTAGACTTTTGCGGCAGCAGGCGGCCGGCGCCGCTGCGTACCAGGAATTCGGCATTGCGGGTCTGGTGATCGTCGATCGCGTGAGGCAACGGCACCAGGAAGGCGGGCAATCCCGCCGCCGTCAGCTCGCTGACGGTCAGCGCGCCGGCGCGACAGATCACCAGGTCGGCCCAGGCATAGGCCGCGGCCATGTCGCTGATGAAGGGCGCGACGTCCGCTTCGACCGCCACTGTGCGATAACGCTCGGCGGTAATCTCGGCATGCTGACGACCGGCCTGATGGCGGATTGCCGGACGGATTTCCAGCGGCACCTGCGCCAGGGCCTCTGGCAACAGCTTGTTCAGCGGTTCCGCGCCAAGGCTGCCGCCGAGCACCAGCAGATTGACCCGACGGCCGGTCAGCGGCGCGCGGGCGTGCGCGTCGAGGAACAGCTCGCCGCGCACCGGATTGCCGGTGGTCAGACGCTTGTCACTGGCCGGGAAGGTATCCGGGAATGCCTCGCAGACGCGCCTGGCGATCGGCGCCAGGCTGCGGTTGGCGGTGCCGGCCACGGCGTTCTGCTCGTGGATCACCAGCGGCACGCCGTTGAGGCGCGCAGCCAGGCCGCCCGGGCCGGTGACATAGCCACCCAGGCCGAGCACGCAGACCGGCCTCAGCTGGCGGATCACCCGCAGCGCCTGGAACAGCGACTTGAGCAGTTCCAGCGGCGCCTTGACCAGCGACTTCAGGCCCTTGCCGCGCAGCCCGCTGACCTGAATCAGGTGCAACGGCAGGCCGGCCTTGGGTACCAGGTCATTCTCGATGCCGCGCGGCGTCCCCAGCCAGTGCACGGCATAGCCGCGCGCCTGGAACTCCCGCGCACAGGCGAGCGCCGGGAACACGTGTCCGCCGGTGCCACCCGCCATGATCAGGACATTACCTTTCATCGGCAAAGTCCTCTTCGTTGAACTCATATTCCTCGCTACCCAGGTGGGTTCGCCGTTCCCATTCGATGCGCAGCAACATCCCCAGACAGGCACAGCAGATCACCAGCGAACTGCCGCCGTAGCTGAGGAACGGCAGGGTCAGGCCCTTGGTCGGCAGCAGGCCGACGTTCACCCCGATGTTGATCAGGAACTGGCCGATCCAGAGGAAGGCCAGGCCGTAGGCCACGTAGGCGGAGAAGAACTGCTTGGCCTGCTCGGCCCAGATGCCGATGTACAGCGCGCGCAGGCTGACGAACACGAACAGGGCGACGGTCGCCAGGGCGCCGACGATGCCCAGCTCCTCTGCAAGCACGGCGAAGACGAAATCGGTGTGCGCCTCCGGCAGGTAGAACTGCTTCTGGATGCTGTTGCCCAGTCCCATGCCCAACCAGCCGCCGCGGCCGAAGGCGATCAGCGCCTGGCTCAACTGATAGCCGGCGCCGAACTGGTCGGCCCAGGGGTCGGTGAAGTTGGTCAGGCGTGCCATCCGGTAGGGCTGGGTCTGGATCAGCAGGACCACCGCGCCGACCGCCAGCAGCACCATCAGGCCGAAGCGGAACAGCCCCACCCCGCCGAGGAACAGCATGGCCGCGGCAGCGCCCATCATTACCACGGTGGCGCCGAAGTCCGGCTCGCGCAGCAGCAGGCCGGCCATCGGCAGCAACACCACGAAGGGCTTGAAGAAGCCCATCCAGCTTTCCCGGACCTCCTGCTGGCGGCGGATCAGGTAGCCGGCCATGAAGATCACCACGCAGACCTTGGCGATCTCCGAAGGCTGGATGTTGAACAGGCCGAAGCCGATCCAGCGCATCGAGCCGTTCACCTCGCGGCCGATACCGGGGGTGATCACCAGCACCAGCAGGCCGAAGGCGACCAGCAACAGCTTCCAGCCCCAACGCTGCCAGGTGGCCATCGGGACCATCATGGTCAGGCCGCAGGAAATCAGGCCGATCACCAGGTAGATCAGGTGACGGACGGAGAAGTACAGCGGGTTGCCCGACTGCGCCGCCGCCACCTCGGAAGAGGCGGAAGTCACCATCACCAGGCCGAGGCCGAGCAGCGCCAGGCAACCCGCCAGCAGCGGGAAGTCCAGGTCGATGCCGTGCCGGCTCAACAGCGGCGACGGGAAGGGGCGCAACACCGACAGCATCACGCTAGCTCCTCTACGGCTTTGGCGAACAGGCGTCCGCGTTCTTCGAAGTTCTTGAACATGTCCAGGCTCGCGCAGGCCGGCGACAACAGCACCGCATCGCCTTCGCGGGCCAGCTCGGCGGCCTGCCGGACTGCTTCGTCCAGCGTTGCGACGCGCACCAGCGGTACCGCGTTGCCCAGTGCCTGGGCAATCAGCTCGGCGTCACGGCCAAGCAGTACCACCGCCCGGCAGAAGCGCGCGACCGGCTCGCGCAGGTCATGGAAATCGGCGCCCTTGCCGTCTCCGCCGGCGAGCAGCACCAGCTTGCCGTCGATGTCGGCACCCAGCCCCTCGATCGCCGCCAGGGCGGCGCCGACGTTGGTGGCCTTGGAATCGTCGTAGTAGCTCACGCCCTGCCGCTCGCGTACCCACTGGCAGCGATGAGCCAGGCCGGAAAACGCCTTCAGCGCGCCGAGCATGGCGTCGAACGGCAGGCCGACCGCATGGCCCAGCGCCAGCGCGGCGAGCGCGTTGGAATAGTTGTGGGCGCCACGGATCTTCAGTTCGCCAACCGGCAGCAGCTTGTCGAACTGGAACGCCAGCCACTTCTGGCCGTCTTCCTCGATCAGGCCGAAAGCCTTGAAGTCCGGCTTGTTCAGGCCGAACGACCAGCACGGCACGGTATCGGCGATCAGCGGTCGGGTCAGGGCATCGGCGCGATTCACCACGACCTGGCGGGCACCGCGGAAGATCCGGTGCTTGGCCAGGTGGTAGTCAGCCATGCCGTCGTAGCGATCCATATGGTCTTCGCTGACGTTCAGCACGGTCGCCACCTCGGCGTTGAGGCGATCGCAGGTTTCCAGCTGGAAGCTCGACAGCTCCAGCACGTACAGCTCGATGTCGTCGGCCAGCAGGTCGAGCGCCGGGGTGCCGAGGTTGCCGCCGACGGCGACACGCTTGTCCGCGGCCACCGCCATTTCGCCCACCAGGGTGGTCACGGTGCTCTTCGCGTTGGAACCGGTGATGGCGACGATCGGGGCCTTCGCCTCGCGGGCGAAGAGATCGATGTCACCGGAGATGCGCACGCCTTTCGCGGCGGCCTGTACCAGCGCAGGGGTGCGCAGCGACAAGCCGGGGCTGACATAGAGTTCGCGGGCGGAGCAGAGGAACTCGGCGTCGAGTTCGCCGCAACGCACTTCCACCTGCGGATACTGGGCACGCAGGGTGGCCAGCTCCGGCGGGTTCTCTCGGGTATCGACCACGGCGAAAGGCAAGCCGCGGCGCGCCAGGTAGCGCACCAGGGACATGCCGCTCTTGCCGAGGCCGACAACGATGCGGAAGTGGTCGGAGGCGATCAGGCTCATGCTCTCTTCGTCCTCAACGCAGCTTCAAGGTGGCGAGGCCGATCAGCACCAGGATCACGGTGATGATCCAGAAGCGCACGATCACGCGCGGCTCCGGCCAGCCTTTCAGTTCGAAATGGTGATGGATCGGCGCCATACGGAAGACGCGGCGTCCGGTCAGCTTGAAGGAAGCGACCTGGATCATCACCGAGAGGGTTTCCATGACGAACACCCCACCCATGATGAACAGCACGATCTCCTGGCGCACGATCACCGCGATGGTGCCCAGCGCGGCGCCCAGCGCCAGCGCGCCGACGTCGCCCATGAAGACCTGCGCCGGATAGGTGTTGAACCAGAGGAAGCCGAGGCCGGCGCCGACCAGCGCGGCGCAGAACACGATCAGCTCGCCGGCGCCCGGTACGTTGGGAATCAGCAGGTACTCGGCGAACTTCACGTTGCCCGACAGGTAGCAGAAGATGCCCAGCGCGCCGGCAACCATTACCGTCGGCATGATCGCCAGGCCGTCGAGACCGTCGGTGAGGTTCACCGCATTGCTCGAGCCGACGATGACGAAGTAGGTCAGGACCACGAAGAAGATGCCCAACTGGATCTCGACGCTCTTCAGCATCGGCACGATCAGGGTGGTCTCGATCGGGGTTTCGGCAGTCATGTAGAGGAACACGGCGGCGCCGATGCCGAACACCGACTGCCAGAAGTACTTCCAGCGGCTCGGCAGGCCACGGGAGTTCTTCTCGATCACCTTGCGGTAGTCGTCCACCCAGCCGATGGCACCGAACAGCAGGGTAACGACCAGCACTACCCACACGTAGCGGTTGGAAAGATCCGCCCACAGCAGCGTGCTGATGGCTATGGCGGTAAGGATCAGGGCGCCGCCCATGGTCGGGGTGCCCTTCTTCGACAGGTGCGACTGCGGACCGTCGTTGCGCACGGCCTGGCCGATCTGGCGGATCTGCAAGGTACGGATCATCCAGGGCCCCAGCCACAGCGACAGCGACAGCGCGGTGAGCACGCTGAGAATGCCGCGCAGGGTCAGGTACTGGAAGACGCCGAAGCCCTTGTAGAACTGTTGCAGGTATTCGGCCAGCAGCAGGAGCATTAGTGACTCTCCTCGGAGGAACCGCACAGCGCCGCGACGACTTTGTCCATCGCCGCACTGCGGGAACCCTTGATCAAAATGGTGGTTGTCGGTTGTTCGGTGGCCAGCGCCCCGATCAGGCTGGCCTGGTCGGCGAAGTGCCGGCCCGTGGCGCCGAACGCCTGTACGGCGTGGGCCATCAGCGGTCCGACCGCATAGAGCGCGGACACCTTGCCAGCGGCGTAGGCGCCCACCTCGCGGTGGGCCTGCTCGGCCCAGGAACCGAGTTCGCCCATGTCTCCGAGGACCAGGACGGTGCGCCCGGAAAAGCCGCTCAGTATATCAATCGCCGCCAGCATTGACGCGGGGTTGGCGTTGTAGCTGTCGTCTATCACACGCAGCCCGCTGGCGGTCAGTTGCGCTACCGCGCGGCCCTTGACCGGCTGCAGCGCCTGCAGCCCGGCGACGATCCCATCCAGCGGCACGCCCAGTGCATGGGCGGCAGCGGCGGCAGCCAGGGCATTGGCGACATTGTGCCGCCCCAGCAGGTTGAGCTGGACCTGCGCTTCACCCGCTACGCCCTGCAGCCTGAAGCCCATGCAGCCGCGCGCATCGCGCTGCAGATCGGCGGCGCGGAAATCGGCCTGGGGCCGGTCGAGGGAGAAAGTCAGCAACGGACGGCCGCTGGCACGGGCCTTCCAGGTGTCGAAGGCCTTGTCGTCCAGGTTCAGCACGGCGGTGCCGTCGGCGGCCAGCCCTTCGAGTATCTCGCCCTTCGCCTCGACGATCTTCTCCGGTCCGCCGAACTCGCCGACATGGGCGGTTCCGGCATTGGTGATGATCGCCACGTGCGGGCGGGTCAGCTCGACCGTGTAGGCGATCTCGCCGATGCGCGAGGCGCCCAGTTCGATCACTGCGCTACGGTGCTGCGGCGCCAGTTGCAGCAGGGTCAGCGGTACGCCGAGGTCGTTGTTCAGATTGCCACGGGTAGCCAGCACCGACTCGGCATCGCCGGCCTGGGTACGCAGGATGCTGGCGAGCATCTCCTTGACCGTGGTCTTGCCGCTGGAGCCCGTCATGGCCGCCAGCGGGCCGGTGAACTTGCGCCGGTTCAGCGCGCCCAGTCGCCCCAGGGCCGCACGGGTATCGCGCACCAGCAATTGCGGCAGGGGCGCGTCGGCGACTTCGCGCTCCACCAGCGCAGCCACCGCGCCCTTGGCGGCAACCTCGGCGAGATAGTCGTGGCCGTCGAAACGCGGCCCACTCAGGGCAATGAACAGTTGGCCGGGCCCGATGGCGCGACTGTCGGTGGAAACCGCCGAAAAGACGGCGTCCTCGCCGATCAGGCGGGCGTCCAGCGCGACCGTCAACTGGCTGAGGCGAAGAGGCTCAAGCATGCGGCACCTCCCAGGCGGCCAGGGCGCGCTCGGCCTGCTCGATGTCGGAGAACGGATGGCGTACGCCGTCGATCTCCTGATAATTCTCGTGACCCTTGCCGGCCAGGAGCACCACGTCATCCACCGCAGCGGAAGCGATCAGATGGGCGATCGCCTCACCGCGCGACGGCAGGAAGGTAACCTTGTCAGCGGCAGCGAAGCCTTTGCGGATATCGGCGATGATCGCCGCACTGGCCTCGGTGCGCGGGTTGTCGTCGGTGACCAGCACCCCATCCGCCAGGCGTTCGGCGATCGCAGCCATCAACGGACGCTTGCCGGCATCGCGATCGCCACCGCAGCCGAACAGACACAGCAGGCGCGCGGCCGCGTGCGGACGCAGGGCCTCCAGGACTTTTTCCAGGGCGTCGGGAGTATGCGCGTAGTCCACCACCACCAGCGGCTTGTCGCCGCCTCCCAGGCGCTGCATGCGGCCGACCGGCCCCTGCAGTTGCGGCAAGGTGCGGAGGATATCGCCCAGGGGATAACCCAGGCCAAGCAACGCACCGACCGCCGCCAGCAGGTTGCTCAGGTTGAAGCGGCCGAGCAACGGGCTGCGCAGCAGGCCCTCGCCGTGCGGAGTGACCAGCGCCGCCTCGATGCCGGCGTCGCCGAAGCGCGCTTCGCGGCAATAGAGGAACGCCGAGCTGTCGGTGAGGCTGTAGGTGATCAGCTCCGAGTCCTGCTCCTCGCCGGCCAGTCGACGGCCGAAATCGTCGTCCAGGTTGATCACCCGGCAGCGCAGGCCCGGCCAGGCGAACAGCTTGGCCTTGGCGGCGGCATAGGCTTCCATCGAACCGTGATAGTCGAGGTGGTCGCGGGACAGATTGGTGAACACCGCGATATCGAAACCGAGCGCCGCCACGCGGCCCTGGTCGAGGCCGTGGGAAGACACTTCCATCGCTACCGCGCGGGCGCCGGCCTGCTTCAGCGTGGCCAGCGTGGCCTGCACCGCGAGCGGGTCCGGCGTGGTGTGCCGGCCGCTCTCCAGGGCGCCGTAGAAACCGGTGCCGAGGGTGCCGACGATGCCGCAGCGCTCGCCGAGCAGATCCAGGGCCTGGGCCACCAGTTGGCTGACGCTGGTCTTGCCGTTGGTGCCGGTGACGCCGATCAGGTCCAGCCCGCGGCTCGGCTCGCCGTAGAAACGCCCGGCGACCGCCGACAGTTGCGCGGCCAGCCCCTTCACCGCGATCAGCGGCGCATCGCTGGGCGGAAGCTCTCCGGCGCCTTCCGCCTCGTAAGCCACGGCAGCCGCGCCCTTGGCCAGGGCATCGGCGATGTGCGCACGACCATCCTGGCGCCCGCCCGGCACCGCCAGGAACAGGTCGCCCGGACGAACGCCGCGGCTATCCAGGGTCAGCTCGCGGATCAGCAGATCGCGCTCGGCCTGGGGAAACAGTTGGTTCAGGCTCATAGGCATCAGCCACGCCCTCCTTTTGCGGGCGCAGCATTGACCTGCTGCTGTTCGGTGGCCGTCGGCAGGTTATCCGGCGGCACGTTCATCAGGCGCAGCGCGCCAGCCATGACCTTGCTGAACACCGGCGCCGACACCAGGCCGCCGAAGTAGCCCGCCTTGCTCGGCTCGTCGATCACCACGACCATCGCGATGCGCGGATCGGTGGCCGGGGCGAAACCGGCGAACAGCGAGCGATAGGCGTTTTCCCGGTAGCCCTTGGTGCCGACCGAGACCTTGCGCGCGGTCCCGCTCTTGCCGGCGGCGTGGTAACCCGGCACCTGGGCGCGGAACACCCCGCCCTGGGCCTCGACCACTTGTTGCAGCATGCCCTGCACGGTGGAAGCCACTTCAGGCGAGATCACCTGCACGCCATCCGGCACGCGGTCGACTCGGGTCATGCTCAGCGGCACGCTCTTGCCGTCGTTGGCCAGGGCCGCATAGGCATGCGCCAACTGGATCGCGGTTACCGAGAGACCGTAGCCGTAGGCCAGGGTCGCGGTTTCCGCCTTCGGCCACTTGCGGTGGTTGGGCAGGTTGCCGACGCGCTCGCCGGGGAAGCCCAACCCCGTGTCCTGCCCGAGGCCGACCTGTTGCATGACCGAGTAGATGGATTCGGCGCCGATGTCGAAGGCGATCTTGCTGATGCCGACGTTGCTCGACTTGATCAGGATGCCGGTGAGATCGAGTTGCCGCGAATTGCGCGATACGTCGCGAATGGTGTAGCGGCCGATCTGCAGGGTGCCCGGGTAGACGTCGACGATATCGCTGGGTTTCCAACGCCCGCTGGCCAGCGCCGCGCTCATCGAGAACGGTTTGACCGTCGAGCCCGGCTCGAACACGTCGATCATCGCCCGGTTGCGCATGGCCGCCGGCTGCAGGTTACGACGATTGTTCGGGTTGTAGGTCGGCTGGTTGGTCATGGCCAGGATCTCCCCGGTCTTCACGTCCATGATCACCAGGCTGCCGGCCTTGGCGCCGTTCTCCAGCAGAGCGTTGCGCAGTTCGCGATGAGCCAGGTACTGCAGGCGCAGGTCGATGGACAGCGCCAGGGTCTTGCCCGGCTTGGCATTCTTGGTGACCTGCACGTCCTTGATCACGCGGCCACGGCGATCCTTGAGCACCTGGCGCTTGCCCGGCACGCCGGCCAGCCATTCGTCGAAAGCCAGCTCGATACCTTCGCGACCGCGGTCGTCGACATCGGTGAAGCCGACCGCATGGGCCACCACTTCGCCAGCCGGGTAGAAACGCCGAAACTCCTCGATGGAGTACACGCCGGGCACCTTCAGGGCGATCACGCCTTCGCCCTGCTCCGGGGTCAGCCCACGGACCAGATAGATGAACTCGCGCTCGGCGTTCTGCTCGATGCGGTCGGCGAACAGCTTGGTATCCTGCCCGAGCGCCGCCGCCAGTTGCGGCCAGCGTTCCTTGGCGGTCATCAGCTCCTTGGGGTTGGCCCACAGGGTGGTGACCGGGGTGCTCACCGCCAGCGGTTCGCCGTTGCGGTCAGTGATCAGGCCCCGGTGCGCAGGGATAGCGATATGCCGCACGCTACGCGCGTCGCCCTGGCCCTTGAGGAAGTCATGGTCGATCACGTGCAGGTCGACGATTCGCCAGACGATGGCGCCGACCATCGCCAGCAGCAGGCCGACGATCACGCAGAACCGCCATGGGTAGAGGGCGCCCTGGAAATAATTCAGTTTCATGGCGCCACCATCCTGACCTCGGCCGGGTCGGGAACGCGCATGCGCAACTGTTCCACCGCCAGGCTTTCGATACGGCTATGAGCGGTCCAGGTGCTCTGCTCGAGAATCAACCGGCCCCACTCGGCCTGCGCCTTGTCGCGCACGCTCAGCTCGGAATACAGCGAGTTGAGCAGTTGCCGGTTCCAGTAGGTGCTGTAGGCCACGGCAATCGCCGAGAGCAACAGACCTATATAAAGCAGCAACATGAGGAAGCTGCCGGTAGGCAGGCGCTTGACGAAGAGACGGCTCATCTCAGCTTCTCCGCCACGCGCATGACCGCGCTGCGCGAGCGCGGGTTGGCCTTGAGTTCTTCTTCCGAAGCATACTGCGGCTTGCCCAGCAGCTTCAGGCGCGGCTCGAAGACCTTGGAGCGGATCGGCAGGTCGCGCGGCAGGTTGTCCGCCTCGCCCTTGGCGTGCTTGCGCATGAACAGCTTGACGATGCGGTCTTCCAGGGAATGGAAACTGATCACCACCAGGCGGCCGCCGACGGCCAGCGATTCGAGCGCGGCGTCAAGGCCGCGCTCGAGATCGCCCAATTCATTGTTCACATGGATGCGCAGGCCCTGGAATGCGCGGGTCGCCGGATTCTTGCCCTTCTCCCAGGCGGGGTTGGCAACCGTGATCACTTCGGCCAGATCGGCGGTCCGTTCGAACGGCCGCTCCTGACGGCGCTGCACGATGGCGCGGGCCATTCGCTTGGCGAAGCGCTCTTCGCCATATTCCTTGAAGACCCGGGCGATTTCCTCTTCGGTGGCGTTGGCGATGAACTCCGCTGCGCTGATGCCCTGGCCGGGATTCATGCGCATGTCCAGCGGACCATCGTTGAGGAAGCTGAAGCCGCGCTCGGGATCGTCGAGTTGCGGCGACGACACGCCAAGGTCGAGCAGGACGCCATCGACCCGACCTTCGAGACCGCGTGCGCGCACCTCATCGCCCAGTTCGGCGAACGAGCGCTGCACAATGACGAAGCGGCCGTCTTCGGCCGCCAATGCTTTTCCTGTCTGGATGGCCTGGGGATCTTTGTCGAATCCGAGCAGGCGCCCCCCGGTGCCCAGTTTCTCGAGCAAGGCTCGACTATGGCCCCCTCTTCCGAAGGTACCGTCCAGATAGCAGCCGTCCTCCCGCGGGGCCAGTGCGGAAACGGCCTCCTCGAGCAGAACGGTGATATGGCGGTAGGTGGCATTCATAGTCAAAGGATCAGGTCGCGTAGTTCGTCCGGCAGCCCACCGGGTTGTTTGATTGCCGCCAGGTCGGCTTCAGCCATGGCGTTCCAGGCATCCTCATCCCACAACTGAAACTTGTTCAGTTGCCCCACCAGCATCGCCCGCTTGTCCAGCTTGGCGTACTCGCGCAGGCGCGGCGGAATCAGGAAACGCCCGTTTCCGTCCAGTTCCAGATCGACGGCATTACCGATCAGCAGCCGCTGCAGGCGCCGCGTTTCTTCTCGCAAAGAAGGCAGCTCGCGCAGCTTGGCTTCGATCAGTTCCCATTCGGGCAAGGGGTAAACGGTGAGGCAGGGGTCGACTGCGTCGATAGTGACGATGAGCTGGCCGGCACAACGCGAAACGAGCTCGTCACGATACCGACTCGGCATCGCGAGGCGCCCTTTGGCGTCGAGACTTATGGCATTAGCTCCGCGAAACACGTCAGCGCTTCCCCTGTGGTTGGCTTTCCATGCCAATTGATCCCACTTTTACCCACTTCATACCACTTCTGCACACTATAGAAATCCACACTCCCCACCGTCAAGGCGCGTCAGAAGTGAAAAATCCTTACAGGACGGAGATTTAGCGTGCTTTTGGAAGGTTGCGGAGCGCTTTTAGAAGTAAAAGAGATGACAAAACACAATAAGCCCAAAGTCTTAGCCTTCGAACTTAAAGTGATTTATCAAGAGTTGCGGCTTTTCGCTTTTGCGACGGACGGATAAAACCGGGAAAAAGCGAAGAGAGTGGGAAGAAGTGGGAGAGTCGATCTATAAGCCGGGTTCTGTCGAGGACAGCCATTCCTCTGGGACGCACATCACTGTACGCCTCAAGCGACCTACCCGAATCCAACGCGGGCCGCGCCAATGGATTCCTATTTGGTCTTGCTCCGAGTGGGGTTTACCTAGCCACGCACTGTTGCCAGCCGTGCGGTGCGCTCTTACCGCACCTTTTCACCCTTACCGGCGCTGTTGCGCTTAGGCGGTTATTTTCTGTGGCACTTTCCGTAGGCTCGCGCCTCCCAGGCGTTACCTGGCACTCTGCCCTATGGAGCCCGGACTTTCCTCCACCGCGCTATTGCGCGACAGCGACTGTCCAATCGACTCTCCGCCGACAAGGTTAGCGGGAGCAGGCGCGAAGAACAAGCTCAACTCTTCCCTTGGCGTTGCAAAGCCTGTTGATACAAAAGGTTTTTTCGCACCCCGGTAATTTCCGCCGCCAGCGCCGCGGCTTTCTTCAACGGCAGCTCGGCAAGCAGCAGGTCGAGCACCCTGAGCGCCTCCGCACCGATCGACTCCTCGCCTTCCGGCGCCTGCCACCCCGCCACCAGCACAACGCACTCGCCGCGCTGCTGGTTGCTGTCCGACGCGACCCAATCGTGCAGTTCGGCCAACGGCAGGCTGCGAATGGTCTCGAAGGTCTTGCTCAGCTCCCGCGCCAGCACCGCACGGCGCTCCCCGCCGAACACGTCGCGCATGTCCGCCAGGCTTTCCAGCAGACGATGGGGCGCCTCGTAGAAAATCAGCGTGCGCGGCTCTTCCTGTACCGCCTGGAGGCGGCTGCGTCGTCCCGCAGCCTTGGCGGGCAGGAAACCTTCGAAGATGAACCGGTCCGACGGCAATCCCGCCGCCGACAGCGCCGCGATCAGCGCGCAGGAGCCCGGCACCGGGACCACCCGGATACCCAGCGCCTGTGCCTGGCGCACCAGGTGGAAGCCGGGATCGGAAATCAGCGGGGTACCGGCGTCCGAGATCAGCGCGACGTCCTCCCCAACCTGCAGCCGGGAGATGAAGCGCCCGCCCTCCTCGCGCTCGTTGTGCTCGTGGCAGGCCGCCAATGGCGTCTCGATGCCGAAGTGCTGGAACAGCCGGATCGAATGGCGGGTATCCTCCGCAGCCACCAGGGCCACCTCCCGCAGCACCCGCAGGGCGCGCGGGCTGATGTCGTCGAGATTGCCGATCGGGGTCGCCACTACGAACAGAGTGCCTGCTGACACGAAAATACCTCGGGAGCTATCTGAAAAGGCGGCATTGTA
Source organism: Pseudomonas sp. PS1(2021) (assembly GCF_020405165.1). Taxonomy (NCBI): domain Bacteria; kingdom Pseudomonadati; phylum Pseudomonadota; class Gammaproteobacteria; order Pseudomonadales; family Pseudomonadaceae; genus Pseudomonas; species Pseudomonas sp. PS1(2021). The sequence goes on from NZ_CP084484.1 coordinate 4,355,012, forward strand.
TCGCGATTCAGGGTGCCGCCATCGCACCCGAGGCGGGCCTCCGGTACAATCGGCGACTCTTCGTGAATGCGCCATGAGAAGCCCTATATGATCGCTTGCCTGCGTCCGCTTTCTGCTCTGATCCTGGCCGGTCTGCTGACCGCCTGCGCGACCTCGTCCAATTCCGGACTGGGCGAACTTCCCCGTACGCCGAATGCCAGCATCGAGCAGTTGTTGCAACAGGCCAGCCAGAGCAAGCCCGAGGAAGCGGCGCTGCTGCGCCTCTCGGCAGCGGACCTTGCCTACCAGCAGAAGGACCTCGCCAGGTCCACCGCCATCCTGGGACAGATCCCGCTGGAAAGCCTGAAGCCGGCCCAGCAGGTCTTCGCCAGCACCCTGAACGCCGAACTGGCCCTCGCCCGCAGCAAGCCCAAGGCCGCCCTGCAGGCATTGCAGCATCCGAGCATGCAGCATCTCAGCGAACTGCCGGTGACCCAGCAGGTTCGTACCCAGCGCGCCAAGGCCCAGGCCCTCGCCGCCGACGGCCAGGTCCTTGCCGCAGCCAAGGAGCGCATCTACTTCGCACCGCTGCTCGAGGGCCCGGCGGTGATCGAGAACCAGGAAAAGATCTGGACCCTGGTCAGCAGCCTGCCGGTCGACCAGTTGCAACCGAGCGCCAACGAAGGCGACCTCAGCGGCTGGCTGACCCTGGCACGCATCACCAAGACCTCGCCGACCCTGCAGCAACAGCAGGCCAGCATCGAGAGCTGGCAACAGCAGAACCCCGAGCACCCGGCGGCCAAGCACTTGCCGGCGGCGCTGGAGAAACTCAAGACGCTGTCCCAGCAGCCGCTGACCCGCATCGCCCTCCTGCTACCCCAGCAGGGGCAGTTGGCCAACGTCGCCCGGGCCCTGCAGGACGGCTTCCTCGCCGCCCACTTCCAGGCCCAGCAGGCCGGCCAGAATCCTCCTTCGATCAAGCTCTACGACAGTACCCAGGTGCGCTCGCTAGATGACTTCTACCGCCAGGCCCAGGCCGATGGCGTCGAACTGGTCGTCGGTCCACTGGAGAAGCCGCTGGTCAAGCAACTCGCTAGCCGCGAGCAACTGCCGATCACCACCCTCGCACTCAACTACAGCGACAACAGCCAAGAAGGCCCGGCGCAGCTGTTCCAGTTCGGCCTCGCCGCCGAGGACGAAGCGCGCGCGGTGGCCAGCCGGGCCTGGGGCGACGGCATGCGCCGGGCCGTGGCGCTGGTGCCGCGCGGCGAATGGGGCGACCGCGTGCTGGCCGCCTTCAGCCAGAGCTGGCAGTCCGCGGGCGGCAGCCTGATCGCCGCCGAGCATGTCGACCAGCCGGTACAACTGGCGCAACAGATCGCCGACCTGCTGCAACTGCGCCAGAGCGAAGGCCGCGCCCAGCGCCTGCAGGGCGCCCTCGGCAGCCAGATCGCCACCCAGCCGTCGCGCCGCCAGGACATCGACTTCGTGTTCCTCGCCGCCACCCCGCAGCAGGCCCGCCAGATCAAGCCGACCCTGGCCTTCCAGTACGCCGGCGACCTTCCGGTCTACGCCACTTCGCACCTCTACACCGGGACCAACAACCCGACCCAGGACCAGGATCTCAACGGCATCCGCTTCTGCGAGACCCCGTGGCTGCTCAACCCCAGCGACCCGACCCGCCAGCAGGTCGCCGCCCAATGGCCCCAGGCCAACGGCAGCATGGGCCGCCTCTACGCCATGGGCGTCGACGCCTACCGCCTCGCTCCGCGTCTGCCTGAACTGAAGGCCGTGCCGAGCCTGCAGATCGACGGCCTGACCGGTACCCTGAGCCTGAATCCGACCCAACGTATCGAACGCCAGTTGCAATGGGCCGAGTTCCGCAATGGCCAGGTCCAGCCGCTGGGGACCAGCAGCTTTTGACCGATAGGGAAAGCTCCCGGGAAAAGGGGCGCCAGGCCGAGGAACTGGCCTGCGCCCATCTACGGCGACAGGGCCTTGCCACACTTGGCAAGAATTGGACCTGTCGCCGCGGAGAGCTCGATCTGGTCATGCTCGACGGCGATACAGTAGTATTCGTCGAAGTCCGCTCCCGCCGGCATCGCGCCTGGGGCGGAGCCCTGGAGAGCATCGACGCGCGCAAGCGGCAGCGCCTGATTCTCTCCGCCGAACTTTTTCTGCAACAGGAGGCGCGCTGGGCCAAACGCCCCTGTCGCTTCGATGTGGTCACCGTCGATACCAGCGACGGACAATCACCACCGCGACTGGACTGGATTCAGAACGCATTCGACGCCTGATCAGCCGCCCCACCGAAGGTCATTACCGATGGACATGCAACACCGTATCCGCCAGCTCTTCCAGGCCAGCATCGAGACCAAGCAGCAGGCGCTGGAAGTACTGCCTCCCTATATCGAGCAAGCCAGCCTGGTGATGGTCAATGCGCTGCTCAACGAGGGCAAGATCCTCTCCTGCGGCAATGGCGGCTCGGCCGGCGATGCCCAGCACTTCTCCTCCGAACTGCTCAACCGCTTCGAGCGCGAACGTCCGAGCCTGCCGGCCGTGGCCCTGACCACCGACAGCTCGACCATCACCTCGATCGCCAACGACTACAGCTACAACGAAGTCTTCTCCAAGCAGATCCGCGCCCTGGGCCAGCCGGGCGACGTCCTGCTGGCGATTTCCACCAGCGGCAATTCGGCCAACGTGATCCAGGCCATCCAGGCTGCCCACGACCGCGAGATGCTGGTGGTCGCCCTGACCGGCCGTGACGGTGGCGGCATGGCTTCGCTGCTGCTGCCGGAAGACGTGGAGATCCGCGTTCCTTCCAAGATCACCGCACGCATCCAGGAAGTCCACCTGCTGGCCATCCACTGCCTCTGCGACCTGATCGACCGCCAACTGTTCGGGAGTGAAGAATGAGCCGTACCGCCTTCGTCGCCGCCACCCTGGCCCTGAGCCTGGCCCTGGGAGGCTGCAGCAGTTTCCTCAGCGCCACCCGGGACAAACCGATCGACGACGATCGCGGGACCCGAACCATCGGCAGCAAGATCGACGACTCGCTGATCGAGACCAAGGCCGCGGTGAACATCGCCAAGGCCGATCCGGCCCTGGACAAGGACTCTCACATCGTCGTGGTCAGCTACAACGGCATCGTGCTGATCGCCGGCCAGACCCCGCGCGCCGACCTCAAGAGCAAGGCCGAACAGGCCGCGCGCACGGTGCAGAAGGTCAAGAACGTGCATAACGAACTGCAGGTGACCTCGCCCTCCTCCCTGCTCGCCCGCAACAACGACGCCTGGATCACCACCAAGCTGAAGACCCAGATGCTCAGCGATCCCAACGTGCCCTCGTCGCGGATCAAGGTGGTCACCGAGAACGGCATCGTCTACATGATGGGCCTGGTCAACCAGCAGGAAGCCGCCCAGGCTGTCCGCGTCGCCCAGGGCGTCGACGGGGTGCAGAAGATCGTCAAGCTGTTCGAATACATAAACTGAAGAACAGCGAACGAAAAAAAGGCGATCCTTCGATCGCCTTTTTCATTGCTCGCCGTTTACTTGACCACCTTCAGGGATGGCCTGCCACTGGGACGCGGCGGCTCATCGGACGGCCCACCATCGTCATCGCCCGGCTCGTCGTCCACCGGACCCGGCTGCTCCAGATCGAAGACCATGCCCTGGCCGTTTTCCCGGGCGTAGATGGCCATTACCGCCAGCGCTGGAATGTACAGGCTCTGCGCCACGCCGCCGAAACGCCCCTCGAAGCTGACCGCCTCGTTGTCCATGTGCAGATGCCGCACGGCAGAGGGCGAGACATTGAGCACGATCTGCCCATCGCTGGCATAGCCCGGAGGCACCTTTACCCCGGCGAACTCTGCGTTCACCAGGATATGCGGCGTGCAATCGTTGTCGACGATCCATTCATAGAGCGCGCGGACCAGATAGGGACGGCTGGAATTCATCTTCATGTTCCTTAACGCATATCTCGTTCAACGGAAGACAGGCTGGCCCGGAAGCTTTCCCGGGCGAATCCGCGCTCCATATAGTCGAGCAACGGCTTGGCCTGCCGCGGCAACTCGATGCCCAGCAGCGGCAGACGCCAGAGGATCGGCAACAGGCAGCAATCCACCAGGCTGAAATCCTCGCTGAGGAAATATGCCTTGTCGGCGAACAGCGGGGAAACCCCGGTCAGGCTCTCGCGCAACTCCTTGCGCGCCTGGACCCGCTCGGCCTCCTTGCTGCGCGCATCCAGGATCCGGTCCACCAGGGAACACCAGTCCCGCTGGATACGATGGATCAACAGGCGGCTGTTGGCACGCTTCACCGGATAATCGGGCAGCAGCGGCGGATGCGGATAGCGTTCGTCGAGGTATTCCATGACCACCGTCGGCTCGTACAGCGCCAGGTCGCGATCGACCAGGGTCGGTACGCTGCCGTAGGGGTTGACCTCCGCCAGCATCGGCGGACAGCGGCCCGCCTCGATATCGATCACCTCTACCGCCACGTTCTTCTCGGCCAGGACCAGGCGGATGCGATGGCAGTAATGATCGGCAGGGTCGGAATAGCAGGTCAGCTTGTTGATTGAAGCCATGGAGCCCTCCTCGCAGGTCGACTTGTGGGAGGTGAAAGACGCGCGCGCCCCGTAGGGCGCGCGCTTCGAAGACCAACGTGCGGGTTAGTGCACGTCCTTCCAGTACTCGCGCTTGAGGAGATAGGCGAATACGAAGAAGAAGGCCAGGTAGAGCAGGACGTAGGTACCGATACGCTCGGAGGCCAGCTTGTTCGGGTTGGCCGAATAGGCCAGGAAGGTCACCAGGTTCTTGACCTTCTCGTCGAACTGAGCTTCGTTCAGTTCGCCGGTCTTCGGCACCACGGTCAACTGGTCACAAGCTTCGTGAGTCAGCGGGGTACCGGTCAACGGATCGAACTGCTTCTTGCCATCCTCGACCACCTGTACCTGCTTGCAGCCGATCACCTGGCGTCCCTGCAGGGGCGCCAGGACGTTCGGCATGCCGACGTTGGGGAAGATCACGTTGTTCACGCCCCACGGACGCTTGGGATCCTCGTAGAACGAGCGCAGGTAGCTGTACAGCCAGTCGGTGCCGCGTACGCGGGCAACCAGGGTCAGATCCGGCGGAGCGGCGCCGAACCAGGTCTTGGCGTCGGCCGGCTTCATGCCGATGTCCATGTGGTCGCCGATCTTGGCGCCGGTGAACACCAGCTTCTCCATCATCAGATCGGCAGGAATGCCCAGGTCGGTGGCAACACGCTCGTAACGCTGGAACTTGGCGCTATGGCAGCCCATGCAGTAGTTGGCGAAGGTACGCGCGCCATCCTGCATGGCCGCCTTGTCGGTCAGGTCGATATCGACATGATCCAGTTGCGGCCCATGGCCGCCAGCGGCGAAACCCAGGACTGGCAGTACCGCCAGAATCAGTGCAGCGAATTGCTTTTTCATCAGCCAGTCACCCTTTCCGGAACCGGTTTGGTCTTCTCCATCCGGGTGTAGAACGGCATCAGGATGAAGAAGGCGAAATACAGGACGGTGCAAACGCGCGACAGGGTAGTACCCAGCGGGCTCGGAGCCTGGGCGCCGTAGTAGCCGAGGATCACGAAGGACACCGCGAAGATCACCAGCCACAGCTTGCTCAGCCAGCCCTTGTAGCGGATCGAGCGAACCGGGCTGCGATCCAGCCACGGCAGGACGAACAGCACAGCGATCGCCGCACCCATCGCCACCACGCCCATCAGCTTGTCCGGAACCGCGCGGAGGATCGCGTAGAACGGGGTGAAGTACCAGACCGGAGCGATGTGCTCGGGGGTCTTGAACTGGTTGGCCATCTCGAAGTTGGGCTTCTCGAGGAAGTAGCCGCCCATTTCCGGGAAGAAGAAGATCACGGTGCAGAAGATGAACAGGAACACCACCACGCCGACGATGTCCTTCACGGTGTAGTACGGATGGAACGCGATGCCGTCCAGCGGTACGCCGTTCTCGTCTTTCTTCTTCTTGATGTCAACGCCGTCCGGGTTGTTCGAACCGACTTCGTGCAGCGCCAGGATGTGCAGCACGACCAGGCCGAGCAGGACGATCGGCAGGGCGATCACATGCAAGGCGAAGAAGCGGTTCAGGGTGATGCCGGAGATCAGGAAGTCACCGCGGATCCACTGGGCCAGGTCTTCGCCGACCACCGGAATCGCGCCGAACAGGGAAATGATCACCTGGGCGCCCCAGTAGGACATCTGACCCCAAGGCAGCAGGTAGCCCATGAAGGCCTCGGCCATCAGCGCCAGGTAGATCAGCATGCCGAAGATCCACACCAGCTCGCGCGGCTTCTGATAGGAGCCGTAGAGCAGGCCGCGGAACATGTGCAGGTAGACCACGATGAAGAACGCCGATGCACCGGTGGAGTGCATGTAGCGAATGATCCAGCCGTAGTCGACATCGCGCATGATGTATTCGACGGAAGCGAACGCCTCTTCGGCCGACGGCGTGAAGCTCATGGTCAGCCAGATGCCGGTGAGGATCTGGTTGACCAGCACCAGCAGCGCCAGGGAACCGAAGAAATACCAGAAGTTGAAGTTCTTCGGTGCGTAGTACTTGCTCAGATGGTCTTCCCACATCTTGGTCGCGGGAAAACGCGCATCGACCCAAGCCATGAACTTGTTCATCAGGCTTTCTCCTGGTCCACGCCGATGGTGATGACGTCGTCAGCATCGAACGTATAAGGCGGAATCGGCAGGTTCAGCGGCGCTGGCTGGCCTTTGTAGACACGACCGGCGAGGTCGTAGTGGGAGCCGTGGCAAGGGCAGAAGTAGCCACCCTTCCAGTCCGGACCGAGGTCGGCGGGGGCGACTTCGGGACGGAAGGTCGGCGAGCAGCCCAGGTGGGTGCAGATGCCGACGATCACCGCCAGTTCCGGCTTGATCGAGCGAAGCTTGGGATCGACGTACTCCGGCTGCTCCGAAGCCTTGGAGTCCGGGTCGGCCAGTTGTCCTTCGAGGCTCGGCAGGGCGTCCAGCATCTCCTTCGTGCGGTGCACGATGAATACAGGCTTGCCGCGCCATTCAGCGATGATCTGCTGACCTGGATCGATCTTGCCCACGTTCACCTGCACCGGCGCGCCAGCAGCCTTGGCTTTGGCACTGGGGAACCATGACCCTACGAACGGGACCGCAGCACCCACCGCTCCCGCCGCGCCAACCACAGAGGTGGCCGCGACGAGGAAGCGACGCCGGCCTGCATTCACGCCGTCATTACTCATTCAGTCGTCTCCCATCAGCTTCAGACCTGTTCTAATCAGGCCTTTAAGTAAAAATTCGAGCCGCGCAAAAAATTCGCCAAATGGTAAAGAAAACCCCCTTTGATGACAAGGTAATAGCCTGACACAAAACGCCCGAAACCCTTGTAGGGCGCGCCCTTCGGCCATGCGACACCTTGCCGCAGAGTTAAAGCGTAGACATAAAAAAACGCCCAGCTCCGAAGAGGTGGGCGTTTTTCAGCAAGCGTCGAATTAACGCTTGGAGTACTGCGGACGCTTACGCGCTTTACGCAGACCGACTTTCTTACGCTCGACTTCACGGGCATCGCGAGTCACGTAGCCGGCCTTGCGCAGCGAGCTACGCAGGGTTTCGTCGTACTCGATCAGGGCACGGGTGATGCCGTGACGGATCGCACCGGCCTGACCGCTTACGCCACCGCCAACGACGGTAACGAAGATGTCGAACTTCTCGACGGTCTCGGTCAGCTCGAGCGGCTGACGCACGACCATGCGAGCGGTTTCACGACCGAAGAACTGATCGAGACCACGGTTGTTGATGGAAATCTTGCCAGTACCCGGACGCAGGAAGACGCGAGCGGTAGCGGTCTTACGACGGCCAGTGCCGTAATTTTGAGTCGCCGACATAATGAGCTATCCCGTTAAATCTTCAGTTCTTGGGGCTGCTGAGCGGTGTGCGGGTGGCTGGCACCCTTGTACACCTTCAGCTTGCGATACATATCGCGACCCAGAGGGTTCTTCGGCAGCATGCCTTTCACAGCGGTCTCGATGACGCGCTCAGGGGCCTTGGCGATCAGCTTCTCGAAGTTGATCGACTTGATGCCGCCCGGGAAGCCGGAGTGGTGGTAGTACATCTTGTCGGTGGTCTTGGCACCGGTCACACGCACCTGCTCGGCGTTGATGACGACGATGTAGTCGCCGGTGTCAACATGCGGAGTGTACTCAGGCTTGTGCTTGCCACGCAGGCGGCGGGCAATTTCGGTCGCCAGACGACCCAGGGTCTGGCCGGCAGCGTCGACGACGAACCAGTCGCGCTGTACAGTTTCCGGTTTCGCGGTATAGGTTTTCATTCGTTATAGCCTCAGGGGCCGCCTGAAAATAAGACGGCGAATCTTACTGGACAGTGGTTGCCTTGACAAGTCAAGGACAGCCGAAAACAGACACGAATTGGGGCTCGGGTCGGTGTGCGTCCGTAACGACTAGATACATCGATCGGCAGGCTTGGCATCCCCCACCGATGAAAGGCTGCGGAATTATGCAGATTTCGCCAGAATTTACAACCGCATTAACCACTTAATTTCACGAGGACACCCGCATGGAGTATCGCCCGCTCGGCCGCACCGATCTGAAAGTCAGCGCCCTCTGCCTCGGCACCATGACCTGGGGCGAGCAGAACAGCGAGCAGGACGCCTTCGCCCAGATCGCCAGGGCCAAGGCCGCCGGGATCAATTTCATGGATACCGCCGAAATGTATCCGGTGCCGCCCCGCGCCGAGACCTACGCCAGCACCGAGCGCATCATCGGCAACTGGTTCCGCCGCAGCAGCGACCGCGCCGACTGGATCCTCGCCAGCAAGATCGCCGGCCCCGGCAACGGCATCAGCCATGTGCGCGACGGCAACCTCAAGTTCAACCGCCAGCACATCGTCGCCGCCCTCGATGCCAGCCTGGAGCGCCTGCAGACAGACTGGCTGGACCTCTACCAGTTGCACTGGCCGGAGCGGCGGACCAACTTCTTCGGCCAGCTCGGCTACCAGCACCAGGAAGAGAGCTTCACACCGCTGGAGGAAACCCTGGAAGTGCTCGACGAGCAGGTGCGCGCCGGCAAGATCCGCCACATCGGCCTGTCCAACGAGACGCCCTGGGGCACCATGACCTTCCTCAGGCTCGCCGAGGAGCGCGGCTGGCCGCGCGCGGTATCGATCCAGAACCCCTACAACCTGCTCAACCGCAGCTTCGAGGTGGGCCTGGCGGAAATCGCCATCCGCGAGCAGTGCGGCCTGCTGGCCTACTCGCCGATGGCCTTCGGCATGCTTTCCGGCAAGTACGCGGACGGCGCCCGCCCGGCCAACGCGCGCATCAGTCTGTACAGCCGCTTCACCCGCTACACCAACCCGCAGGCGGAAGCGGCCTGCGCGCGCTACGTAGCGCTGGCCCGCGAACATGGAATGGAACCGGCGCAGATGGCACTGGCCTACGTCACCTCGCGGCCGTTCGTGACCAGCAACATCATCGGCGCCACCTCGCTGGAACAGCTGGAAACCAATCTCGGCAGCGTCGACCTGAGGCTGGACGAGGAATTGCTCGCCGGTATCGATGCAATCCACCGGGAGCAACCGAACCCGGCTCCCTGAGCCTCCAGGGGCCTGGCGCTGCCGCGGGTTCGGCGGACAACCGCGCGATGCGGTCGTCCGCCCCTCCCGGTGACCAGGCGCGCCTCACAGGGCCCGCGCGATGATCTCCTTCATGATCTCGTTGGTACCGGCGTAGATCCGCTGCACCCGGGCATCGGCCCAGGCCCGCGCCACCGGATATTCCCACATGAAGCCGTAGCCGCCGTGCAACTGCACGCATTCGTCGAGCACCTTGCATTGCAGGTCCGTCGTCCAGTACTTGCACATGGCGGCGGTGGGTACGTCCAGCTTGCCCCGGAGATGCTGCTCCATACAGCGATCGACGAAGACCCGGCCGACCTGGATCTCGGTAGCCATCTCGGCAAGCTTGAAGCGGGTATTCTGGAAGTCCGCCACCGACTTGCCGAACGCCTTGCGCTCGCGAGTGTAGTCGAGCGTCCATTGCAGGGCCGCCTCGGCCGACGCCAGCGCGCCGATACCGACGGTCAGGCGCTCCTGCGGCAGCTCCTGCATCAGGTAGATGAATCCCTGGCCGTCCTTGCCGAGCAGGTTCTCCCGGGGAATCCGCACATCCTGGAAGAACAGCTCGGAGGTGTCCTGGGCCTTCATCCCGACCTTCTCCAGGCGCTTGCCCTTGCTGAAGCCCGGCGTACCCGCCTCGACCACGAACAGGCTTATGCCCTTGGCGCCAGCCTTCGGATCGGTCTTCGCCACCACGATCACCAGGTCGGCGAGGAAGCCGTTGGTGATGAAGGTCTTCGAGCCATTGATGACGTACTCGTCGCCATCCAGTACCGCAGTGGTCTTCACCCCTTGCAGGTCGGAACCGGCCCCCGGCTCGGTCATGGCGATGGCCGCGACCATCTCGCCGGATACCAGCTTCGGCAGGTACTTGCGCTTCAGCGCCTCGCTGCCGTAGTGGAGGATGTAGGGCGCAGCGATGTCCGAATGCAGGGAGAAACCGATCCCGGTCAGGCCGGCCCGACCGATCTCTTCGATGACCACGGCGCTGTAGAGGAAGTCCGCGCCCATCCCGTCATACTCTTCCGGCAGGTGCGAACAGAGCATTCCGGCCTCGCCGGCCTTGTTCCAGAGCGCGCGGTCGACATGCCCATCCTTTTCCCATTGGTGATGGAAAGGCACGGCTTCCTGTTCGAGGAACTTGCGCACGCTGTCGCGAAACAGTTCGTGGTCGGAGCTGAACAGGGTTCTCGGTATCATCGTGGTCACCTGGAAACGGTCTGGGATCGGGTTGGCTGCACGCGGCAGGTCTTCGACTGTAGGGAAATGCCCCGACCGACGCACTGGACAGTTGCGCCAAAAAATAAGACGATCCAGCCGCCTTTTGACCGCTTTCCCTTACTCACAACAACGATAAAAATCCATGCGCGCTCAATCCGCTCCGGTGCTGAAACATGTCGGCATCGTCGCCATCGACGGCGTCTTCGCCTCGACCCTGATGCAGGCCAAGGACTTCTTCCACATGGCCAGCCTGCGCCACGGCAAGCAGCAGGGCCTCGGTCTCCAGCCGGCCTTCCGCACCCGCATCCTCAGCCCCGACGGCCAGCCGGTACGCAGCTTCAGCGGCGACAGCATCGCCGTCGACGGTCCCCTCGCCGCCTGCGATATCGTGGTCCTGCCCGCCTTCTGGGGCGATTTCGACGCGCTCGAACGGCGCTATCCGCAAATCGTTCCCTGGTTGCGCCGCAGCCATGCCGAGGGAACCGCCCTCTGCGGCGAGGCGACCGGGGTCTTCTGGCTGGCCCAGGCAGGTCTACTGGATGGCAAGGAAGCGACCACCTACTGGCGCTTCTATCGAGAATTCGCCGAACGCTTCCCGAACGTGCTGCTCAATCAGGAGAAGCACCTGACCGATGCCGACGACCTGTTCTGCGCCAGCGGCGTCACCTCCGCCTGCGACCTCTACATCTATCTGATCGAGCGTTTCTGCGGCGGATCGGTGGCCCAGGCGGTGGCCCGGGATACCCTCTACGAAGTACAGCGCAGCTACACCCCAGGGCGCATCGGCTTCGGCGGACAGAAGCTGCACCATGACCCGACGATCCTGCAGATCCAGCAATGGCTGGAAGACCACTTCGCCGACAAGTTCCGTTTCGAGGACGTCGCCCGCGACCACGGCATGAGCATCCGCAACTTCATGCGGCGCTTCCAGGCCGCTACCGGCGACAAGCCGCTGCACTATCTGCAGCGACTGCGGATCGAGACCGCCAAGGGCATGCTCTCGAGCACGCGCAAGAGCATCAAGACGATCAGCTACGAGGTCGGCTACGACGACGCCAGCTTCTTCGCCCGCCTGTTCCGCCAGCACACCGAACTCTCTCCCCACCATTACCGTCGCCAGTTCATGCAGAAGGAAAGCTGAGCCGGACATCGCCGGGCCTGCCCGAACGGCATCGGCGCCGGCGCTTTCCCTACAGAACCTAGGATAGGTAGCCAGGTCGGCCTTCGCGGGTTCTCATGAATCCGCAGGCCCGCCGCAGACGCGGGCGTTCCGAACAACGACAAGAACGGACCTTTGCCATGCGCCTTTATCTGCTCGCCTTCCTGGCCCTCTTCGGTATGAATGCTATGGCCGCCGACAACTGGAAAGCCTTCCCCTACGACCAGAGCGCCTATGACTATCCAGGCGACAAGTTGAAGGAAGCCTGGCCGCGCCTGACCCGCGGCTTCGGCGACTATCCCTATCCGGACGCCGACTGGGTGGTGAACATGGCGACCGCCCATCCGGATGCCCTGGAAAAGACCGTGAAGGCCGGCACCGGCTTCACCGGCAAGCCGGAAGAGGCCACGCAATATGCGGCACGACTGCAGGATGTCTGGCGCCTGCTGTTCCGCGGCGACTACGCCAAGGCCAAGGAGCAGGGACTGGCCTTGGGAGTCGGCGGCCAGGTACCGGCGATGTTCGCCCAGGTGCTCTACGCCATGTTCCTGGCTCCCGACCAGGCGGAGAAACAGCGCCTGCTCGAAGAGGTCATCGACTACACCGAACAGGCCGGCCCGCTGGTCAAGGCCGATATCGTCGCCCAGTTCGGCAGCGTCTACGCCAAGGCGCGCCTGGCCGAGGAGCTATCGGTACCGGTAGTGCTCAAGCGCGGCTATACCAGCGAAATACCCAAGGAACTGGACGCTCTCCTGGCCAGGCAACCCAACCAGCCGTTCGCCCTGGCGCTCTACGGCGGCTACGAGGCGGGAGTGATCCGCAAGGTCGGCAAGCTGGTCGGCAAGATGACCTACGGGGTCAGCGCCGACAAGATGGAGCAGTACTTCGCCCGCTCCTTCCGCCAGGCCAACGACCTGCCGATCGGCCACTACGAGTACGCCAACGCGCTCACCTACGTATACGGCGACGACGAGCGGGAGAAGGCCATCGCCCAACTGAAGCAGGCCGTGGCGATCAAGCCGATCAACGCCATGGAAGCCCTCGAAGTGGCCCATGCGAAGAAGCTCCTCGCCGGCTTCGAGCAGAACACCGCGCAGCGCTGAAACGCCGCGCGCCCATGAAAAAAGGGGTGGCCATCGGCAACCCCTTTCTCGTTTCCGCCCCGGATCAGGGCCGGTGCGGACGCGTCAGGTATTCGTGGGACTGCATTTCCAGCAGACGACTGAGGGTGCGCTGGAATTCGAACTCCAGCCGGCCGCCGCTGTAGAGATCCTTTAGCTCGACCTCGGCGGAGATGATCAGCTTGACGCTGCGGTCGTAGAACTCATCCACCAGGTTGATGAAACGCCGCGCCATGTCGTCCTTGGTGACGCCCATCTGCTCGACGTTGGAGATCAGCACGGCGTGGAAAATCTTCGCCAGTTCGATGTAGTCGTTCTGGCTGCGCGGGCCGTCGCACAGCTCACGGAATTCGAACCAGGCCACGTCGTCGCAGGTCAGGCGCGCGCGGATCTCGCGGTTCTCGATCATCAGCGCCTCGTCGCGCTGGGCCTTGGCACAGTCCGGGGTCAGGGCCTTGAAGCTGCGCGCCATCTCCTCCTCGACCTGTTCGCTGAGCGGCCAGTGGAACAGCTCGGCCTGCTCCAGCGCGCGCAGGCGATAGTCGACGCCGCTATCGACGTTGACGATCTCGGTATGTTCCTTGAGCAGGGCGATCGCCGGCAGGAAACGGGCGCGTTGCAGGCCGTCCTTGTACAGGCCGTCCGGCACGATGTTGGAGGTCGCCACCAGGCTCACGCCGTTCTTGAACAGCTCTTCCAGCAGGGTGGCGAGGATCATCGCGTCGGTGATGTCGGAGACGAAGAACTCGTCGAAGCAGATCACCCGCGCCTCGTCGGCGAAGCGCTTGCCGATGATGGTCAGCGGGTTCTTCTCGCCCTTGAGGGTCTTCAGTTCTTCGTGCACCCGCTTCATGAAGCGGTGGAAGTGCGTGCGCACCTTCTGCTCGAACGGCAGCGACTCGAAGAAAGTGTCCACCAGGTAGGTCTTGCCACGGCCGACGCCGCCCCAGAAATACAGGCCCTTCACCGGCCCGCCGGACTTCCTGCCGAGCAGCTTGCCGAACAGGCCGGGCTTGGCGTGGTCGGCGGCGACCAGGTCATCGTAGAGGCGTTGCAGATGCTTCACGGCATTCGCCTGTGCGGCATCGTGGAAGAAATCGGGGCGTTGGAGATCGGCCTGGTAGCGCTCGAGGGGCGTCATGATCGGTAGCAATGCAACGAAAACGGGGCCGTCACTTTAGCGACGACCCCGTCTCTTGGCAATCGGCCATCCGTCGAGGATGTACCGGGGCTGCCTACTCCTGCGGTGCCAGCGCTTCGCGGGTGCGCTCGATGGCGGCGTCACGGGCGGCGGCGTCGGCGAAGGCCGGGCTCTGCGCCACCGCCTCGCCATCCAGCCACAGGCCAAAGGCATTGCCCTCGGCCCGCAGGTCGGCAGTCTCGCCAGCCAGCAGGCGCTTGCTCACCGCACCGGCGGCCTTGCCGTCGGCGAAGGCGCGGGACAGCAGTAGCTGTTCGCCGGCGGCGTCCAGCAGGCGGAAGCGGAAGCTGCCGTCGTCGTCGCGGAAGCTGACCAGGCGCGCAGCCTTGGCGGCCTTCTTCTTGCCGCTCTCGGCACTTTTCAGCGGCTCGCGCAGGGAGCGCAGGCCGACTGCCTCGCGCAACTCGGCGATGAATGGGGTGGCGATGCGGCGCGCCTTGGCGGCACCTGCGAGGAGAATGTCCTCGATATCGTCCGGCTTGGCGATCAGCGCCTGGTAACGCTCGCGAGCCTCGCCCAGTTCGTTGTCGAGCAACTGGAACAGGCGCTGCTTGGCTTCGCCCCAGGCCAGGCCTTCGAGCAGTTCCTGGCGGAACGCGGCGACCTGTTCGGCGCTGGCGAAGGCCGAGTAAAGAAGGAACAGGTGCGAACTGTCCGGGTCTTTCGGCTCGCCCGGCGCGCGCGAGTCGGTGACGATGCGTGCGATGGCGTCCTTGAGCTGCCTGGACGGGCTGAACAGCGGGATGGTGTTGTCGTAGCTCTTGGACATCTTGCGCCCGTCCAGGCCCGGCAGGGTGGCGACGTTTTCCTCGATCACCGCTTCGGGCAGGACGAAGAACTCGCGGCCGTTGCCGAACAGGTGGTTGAAACGCTGGCCGATGTCGCGGGCCATCTCCACGTGCTGCACCTGGTCGCGGCCGACCGGGATCTTGTGCGCGTTGAACATCAGGATGTCCGCGGCCATCAGCACCGGATAGCTGTAGAGGCCCATGGTCACGCCGGCGTCCGGGTCTTCGCCAGCCTCGACATTGCGGTCCACCGCGGCCTTGTAGGCATGCGCGCGGTTGAGCAGCCCCTTGGCACTGACGCAGGTGAGCAACCAGGTCAGCTCGGGAATCTCGGGGATGTCCGACTGCCGGTAGAAGGTCGCACGCTCGACGTCCAGGCCGCCGGCCAGCCAGGTCGCGGCGATTTCCAGGCGCGAGCGCTGGATACGAGCGGGATCGTCGCACTTGATCAAGGCGTGGTAGTCCGCCAGGAAGTAGAACGAATCCACGTCGCTCCGACGGCTGGCGAGGATCGCCGGGCGGATGGCGCCGGCGTAGTTGCCCAGGTGCGGAGTGCCGGTAGGAGTGATGCCGGTCAGGATACGAGTAGTCATGCGATACCAGATGTCAGGCAAAGAAAAGAATGGCGCGCCGGATGGTAGCAGGGCCGGCGCGACGACGTCAGTCCTGCAGGCGTGGCAGCAACAGGTCCTTCAGATCGATCAGCTTGCCATGGAAGAAATGTCCGCTTTCTGCCACCCGCAACAGCTCGTGCGGTCGTGCCAGGGACTCGCTCCAGGCATATACCGCGGCCGGCGTGACCACGTCGTCGTCCTCCGGCTGCACCACGGTCAGCGGGCAACGCGCAGGCAGGCTGACCGCGAAGCGTTCCACCGGCGGCGCGATCATGAACAGCCGCGCCAGCCCGACGCCCTGCGCTTCCAGGCGACCCGCCAGATTGCCGGCGACGCAGGAGCCGAAGGAAAAGCCCATCAGTGTCAGCGGCAGCCCCGGATGGCGTGCCAGCAACCAGCGCGCGGCGGCCTCGGCGTCGTCGATCTCGCCGATCCCCTCGCCATAGCTGCCAGCGCTCTGGCCAACGCCACGGAAGTTGAAACGCAGGGTCGCCAGGCCGGCATCGCGGGCGCTGCGTTGCAGAGTGGCGACCACCTTGTTCTGCATGGTGCCGGCGAACAGCGGGTGCGGATGGCAGACCAGGGCGATGCCGCGGGCATCGGGCAGATCGAGGTGCAGGGCTTCCAGCGGCCCGCAGGGGCCATCGATGGATACAGGGATTTCGCGGGTAGACAAACAGGAACTCCGTGACCCCGGCTCGGGTCGACTCGTCTAGCAGATTACTCCAAGCGACACAGGCACTTACTCGCGTGCCGTGGTATACAGCTCGGACTCAAGCCGTTAACGTAAAGCAAAGCCGTCTATAGAGGAAGGATTCGCGTGGAACAGTCGCTCACCGCCTGGCTGCTGCCGGCCCTCGCCCTGGTCGCCGGGGTCGCCATCGGTTTTCTGATCGCCCGCCTGCTGCCCAACGCCGCGCCGAACAAGGTGCAACGCCAGATGGACGACCTGCAGGACCGCTTCGACAGCTATCAGCGCGAAGTCGTGACCCATTTCAACACCACCGCCAGCCTCGTGAAGAAGCTGACCCAGAGCTACCAGGACGTGCAGGAGCACCTCTCCGACGGCGCCCAGCGCCTGGCCCTGGACGAACAGACCCGCCAGCGCCTGCTGGCTGCGCTGCATGCCGACGAGGCCTATCCGGCCGAGCGCCGCGAGCGCCTGACTCCGCCGGCCTCCGGCGAAGTGCCGAAGGACTATGCGCCGAAAAGCCCGGACAGCCCCGGCACCCTCGACGCCACCTACGGCCTGAAAGGCAAGTACTGACGCGCTGCGCGAACCTGCCGACGCCCATGAAAAAGCCCCGCATCCGCGGGGCTTTTTCATGGCTGCGAGACGATCAGATCGCCTGGCGCTCGCGCAACAGGTCGAGCACCTGCTTCACGCCGTCCTCGACGCTCAGCGCCTGGGTATCGATCACCAGGTCGGCATCCAGCGGCACGTCGTAGGGGAAGGACTCGCCGGGGATATTGTCCTCGCCCGCCGCATACAGCCCCTGTGGATCGCGTTCGCGGCAGACCTGCGGCGACGCCTGCACATAGACGGTGATCAGGCGCTCGGCGCCGATCAGCGCCCTGGCCTGCTCGCGCCCTTCCGCGCTCGGCGCGACGAAGGCGCAGAGGCTGATCAACCCGGCCTCGTTGAACTGCTTGGCAACATGGGCGGTGCGCAGCCAGTTCTCGGTGCGTCCGGCGCGGTCCTGCGGCAACCCCTTGTTCAGGTCGTGGCGCAGGTTCTGCCCGTCCAGCACGTAGACCGCGCGGCCCATATCGAACAGCTTGCGCTCCACGGCGTAGGCCAGGGTGCTCTTGCCGGCGCCGGAGAGGCCGCTGAACAGTACGGTCGCCGGCTGCTGGCCGAAGCGGCCGGCACGCTCCTCGCGCGTCACATGGGCATTCGAACCGTGATGAGCGCTGCTGCCATGGGCCGCCGGCGGAGCGGAGATGATCATGCCGGCGCCAACGGTGCCGTTGGTCAGGCGATCGATGACGATGAAGGCGCCGGTGGTGCGGTTCTGCTCATAGCCATCGAGCGCGATGGGCGCGTCCAGGCTGACCTTGACCCTGGCGATCTCGTTCAGCTTCAGCTCGCTGCCCGGGGTCCGCTCCAGGGTATTCACGTCCACCTTGTGGACGATGCTCGGAATCGAACCCGGCACATAGCTGGTAGCGCGCTTGATATCGTACTTCTTGCCCGGAAGCATCGGCTCCTCGGCCATCCACACCAGCATGGCATCGAAGCCGTCGGTGACCAGCGGGCGATTGTCGGCATGCACCAGCATGTCGCCGCGGGAAACGTCGATCTCGTCTTCCAGGGTCAGGGTGACGGCCTGGCCGGGACCGGCCTGCTCCAGTTCGCCCTCGAAGGTGACGATGGATTTCACCTTGCTGCCCTTGCCCGACGGCAATGCCACCACTTCGTCGCCCTTGCGCACCACGCCGCTGGCCAGGGTGCCGGCGAAACCGCGGAAGTTCAGGTTCGGCCGGTTCACGTACTGCACCGGGAAGCGCATGTCATCGAGGTTGCGGTCGGCGGCGATCTCGACGGTTTCGAGGATTTCCATCAGCGACTGGCCGGCGTACCAGGGCGAACGCTCGGACTTGTTGACCACGTTGTCGCCCTTGAGCGCCGACATCGGCACGAAGTGCAGCGAACTGGTCTTCAGACCGATCTTCTCGGCAAAGGCCAGGTAGTCGGCCTTGATCTGTTCGAAGACACCCTGGTCGAAGCCCTTCAGGTCCATCTTGTTGATGGCGACCACGATATGCCGGATACCCAGCAGGGACGCGATGAAACTGTGCCGGCGGGTCTGGGTCTGCACACCGTAGCGGGCATCGATCAGGATGATCGCCAGGTCGCAGGTCGAGGCACCGGTAGCCATGTTGCGGGTGTACTGCTCATGGCCGGGCGTGTCGGCGATGATGAACTTGCGCTTGGCGGTGCTGAAGTAGCGGTACGCCACATCGATAGTGATGCCCTGCTCGCGCTCGGCCTGCAGGCCATCGACCAGCAGCGCCAGGTCGACGTCGTCGCCCGTGGTGCCGACTTTCTTCGAGTCGCGGGTGATGGCCTCGAGGTGATCCTCGTAGATCATCTTGGAGTCGTGCAGCAGGCGCCCGATCAGGGTGCTCTTGCCGTCATCGACGTTGCCGCAGGTAAGGAAGCGCAGCAGTTCCTTGCGTTCGTGCTGCCCCAGGTAGGCGAGGATGTCCTCGCTGATCAGATCGGATTGATGAGACATGCTGCGTATCCTCAGAAATAGCCCTGACGTTTCTTTTCTTCCATCGAACCGGCCTGGTCATGGTCGATGACCCGACCCTGGCGTTCGGAAGTACGCGTCAGGAGCATTTCCTGGATGATTTCCGGCAGCGTGGTGGCGCTGGACTCGACCGCGCCGGTGAGCGGGTAGCAGCCGAGGGTACGGAAGCGCACCATGCGCTTCTCGATGCGGGCTTTCTCTTCGTCAGAGAGATGCTCGAGGATGCGCTCGTCGTCGATCATGATCAGCGTGCCGTTCTTCTCGATAACCTCGCGCTCGGCGGCGAAGTACAGCGGGACGATCGGGATGCCTTCCAGGTAGATGTATTGCCAGATGTCCAGCTCGGTCCAGTTGGACAGCGGGAAGACGCGGATCGACTCGCCCTTCTTCACCTTGCCGTTGTAGATGTTCCACAACTCGGGACGCTGGTTCTTCGGGTCCCAGCGGTGCTTGCTGTCGCGGAACGAATAGACCCGTTCCTTGGCCCGCGACTTCTCCTCGTCGCGGCGCGCGCCGCCGAAGGCAGCGTCGAAACCGTACTTGTCCAGGGCCTGCTTGAGTCCCTCGGTCTTCATCACGTCGGTGTGCTTGGCGCTGCCGTGGGTGAACGGGTTGATGCCCTGGGCGACGCCGTCCGGGTTGACGTGGGTGATCAGGTCCAGGCCCATTTCCTCGACCATCCGATCGCGGAACCTGTACATCTCCTGGAATTTCCAGCGGGTGTCCACGTGCATCACCGGGAAGGGCAGCTTGCCGGGGAAGAAGGCCTTGCGGGCCAGGTGCAGCATGACCGCGGAATCCTTGCCGATCGAGTACAGCATCACCGGGTTATCGAACTCGGCGGCCACCTCGCGGATGATGTGGATGCTTTCCGCCTCCAGCTGTTTCAGGTGCGTCAGTTTGTCGACCATGGCTACTCACGGAATTGCTTATGGACGGCCGTCGGGCCGTAGACGAACGCGCACTCTATCACAGCGCAAGGCTCTAAAAGATTCGCCATTTATACCGAAAAAATATACCCATATAGCCATCAGCGCTCAGCCTCGCAGCCGGCGAAAACACTGGCGTCGAGAGGTTTTCCAGGGGCGTTTCGCAGACCGGGCGGACAAAGCTGAGACGGCATCGTCCCGGACCGGACAAAGCCGTCGCCGCGACAGCGAGCAGACGGTCCGCCCCCTTTCGGCGGCTCGACTTGTACGCCGGCGGCACTGCGCTAGCATAGCGGGCATCGTCATTCCGCCAAGAAGCCCCCAGATGCGCCGTACCGCCCTCGCCCTGCCCCTGTTCCTTCTGGTCTCAGCATGCAGCAGCGAACCGACGCCACCACCGAAACCCGCCGCCAAACCCCAGGCTCGCACCGTCATTTCACCCCGCCCCGTACGCCAGTCGGTGCAACCGATACTGCCGCTGCGCGGCGATTACGCGAACAATCCGGCGGCACAGCGCTTCATCGACAGGATGGTCAGCCAGCACGGCTTCAACCGCCAGCAACTGCACGATCTGTTCGCCCAGACCCAGCGCCTGGACTGGGTGATCCGCCTGATGGACCGGCAAGCCCCGACCTATACCCCACCCAGCGGACCGAACGGCGCCTGGCTGCGCTACCGGAAGAAGTTCGTCACGCCAGGCAACGTACAGAACGGCGTGCTGTTCTGGGACCAATACGAAACCGACCTGCAACGGGCATCGCGCGTCTACGGCGTGCCGCCGGAGATCATCGTCGGCATCATCGGCGTGGAAACCCGCTGGGGGCGTGTGATGGGCAAGACGCGGATCATCGATGCGCTGTCCACCCTGTCCTTCTCCTACCCTCGCCGCGCGGAATTCTTCAGCGGCGAACTGGAGCAATTCCTCCTCCAGGCGCGCAAGGAAGGCACCGACCCGCTGGCCCTGCGCGGTTCCTATGCCGGCGCCATGGGCTACGGCCAGTTCATGCCGTCTTCATTCACCAAGTACGCGGTGGACTTCGATGGCGATGGGCATATCGACCTGTGGAATCCGCGTGACGCCATCGGCAGCGTCGCCAACTATTTCAAGCAGCACGGCTGGGTCAGCGGCGATCGCGTGGCGGTTCCCGCCAGTGGCCGGGCTCCCTCGCTGGAAGATGGCTTCAAGACGCTGTACCCGCTGGACGTGCTCGCTTCCGCCGGATTACGCCCGCGGGGTCCGCTCGGCGGCCACCGGCAAGCCAGCCTGCTGCGCCTGGACATGGGCAGGAACTACCAGTACTGGTACGGCCTGCCGAACTTCTACGTGATCACCCGCTACAACCACAGCACCCACTACGCGATGGCCGTCTGGGAACTGGGCAAGGAAGTCGACCGGGTGCGTCACCGCTCCGTCGTCAGGCAGGATTAGGACAGTCGATGAACAAGTGCTCGATGGCGAAGCGCTTGCCCAGGTAGTCGCCCAACGCCTGTACCCCGTAGCGCTCGGTGGCATGGTGTCCGGCGGCGATGAAGCTGATGCCGTTCTCCCGCGCGCTGTGCACGGTCTGCTCGGAAACCTCGCCGGTCAGGTAGGCATCGACGCCAGCGGCGATCGCCTGGTCGATATAGCCCTGGGCGCCGCCGGTGCACCAGGCGATGCGCCGGATCGGCTGACCGGCATCGACCAGCAGCGGCTCACGCCCCAGCGCATCGCGCACATGCCGAGCGAAATCGGCAGGCTGCATCGGCTCGGCAAGCGAACCGAGGAGGACGATGGAACGCGGGTTGCCCGGCTCCAACGGCCCTTCCACTTCGAAGCCGAGCTGCCGGGCGAGCTGCACGTTGTTGCCCACCTCCGGATGCAGATCCAGCGGCAGATGGTAAGCGAGCAGACTGATATCGTTGTTCAGCAGGGTCTTCAGGCGCCGTTGCTTCATGCCGACCACGCAGGGGTTCTCACCCTTCCAGAAGTAACCGTGATGCACCAGCACCACGTCGGCGTCGGCCTCCACGGCGGCATCCAGCAGCGCCTGGCTGGCAGTGACCCCGCTGACGATCCGCCGCACCTGCGGCCGGCCTTCGACCTGCAGGCCGTTCGGGCAGTAGTCCTGGATGCGCGCGGCATCCAGATAACGGTCGGCCTCTTCGACCAGGGTGCTCAGGGCGATAGCCATGCAAATTCCTCTTCATTCAGGCAGGGCGCGCCGCTCCTCTAATGGACGGCTTCCCCCTATAATGGGCGCCACCTTATCGGCCGCTTTTCGGCCTCGCAACCCCAAGGATTGTCCCGATGCCCAAGGCCCTGCGTTTCCTCGGCTGGCCCGTGCTGGTCGGCGTGCTGCTGGCCCTGCTGATCATCCAGCACAACCCCGAGCTGGTCGGCCTGCCACGCCAGGAGGTGCACGTCGAGCAGGCGCCTCTGCTCAGCCGCCTGCAGGAAGGCCCGGTGTCCTATGCCAACGCGGTGAGTCGAGCGGCTCCGGCAGTGGCCAACCTGTACACCACCAAGATGGTCAGCAAGCCCTCCCACCCCCTGTTCGACGACCCGATGTTCCGCCGCTTCTTCGGCGACAACCTGCCGCAACAGAAGCGCATGGAATCGAGCCTCGGCTCGGCGGTGATCATGAGCGCGGAAGGCTACCTGCTGACCAACAACCACGTGACCGCTGGCGCCGACCAGATCATCGTGGCCTTGCGCGACGGCCGCGAAACCATCGCCCAGTTGGTCGGCAGCGACCCGGAAACCGACCTGGCCGTGCTGAAGATCGACCTTAAGAACCTGCCGGCGATGACCCTCGGCCGCTCCGACGGCATTCGCACCGGCGACGTCTGCCTCGCCATCGGCAACCCGTTCGGCGTCGGCCAGACCGTGACCATGGGCATCATCAGCGCCACCGGACGCAACCAGCTCGGCCTGAACACCTACGAAGACTTCATCCAGACCGACGCGGCGATCAACCCCGGCAACTCCGGCGGCGCGCTGGTGGACGCTGCCGGCAACCTGATCGGCATCAACACGGCGATCTTCTCCAAGTCCGGCGGCTCCCAGGGTATCGGCTTCGCCATCCCGACCAAGCTGGCCCTGGAGGTCATGCAGTCGATCATCGAGCACGGCCAGGTGATCCGCGGCTGGCTCGGCGTCGAGGTCAAGGCGCTGACCCCGGAACTGGCGGAGTCGCTGGGCCTCGGCGAAACCGCCGGGATCGTCGTCGCCGGCGTCTATCGCGACGGTCCGGCGGCACGCGGCGGCCTGCTGCCGGGCGATGTGATCCTGACCATCGACAAGCAGGAAGCCAGCGACGGCCGCCGCTCGATGAACCAGGTGGCGCGCACCCGTCCGGGACAGAAGATCAGCATCGTGGTGCTGCGCAACGGACAGAAGGTCAACCTGACCGCCGAGGTCGGCCTGCGTCCGCCGCCGGCACCGGCTCCACAGCAGAAACAGGACGGCGGCGAGTGATCCCCGCCATTGAAAACGGCGCCCTCAGGCGCCGTTTTCGTATCACTTGAGGAAGTGCAGGGCGTCCAGTAGCGCCTGGTTCTGCTCCGGACTGCCGATGGTGATACGCAGGAACTGGTCGATCCGCGCCTGCTTGAAATGGCGGACGATCACTCCCTGCTCGCGCAGGGTCGAGGCAATCTGCCCGGCATCGTGCCGCGGATGACGGGCGAAGACGAAGTTGGCGGCCGACGGTAGTACCTCGAAGCCCAGCGCCTGCAAAGAGGCGCTCAACGCCTCGCGGCTATCGATCACTGCCTGGCAGGTCCGACGGAAATAGGCGTCGTCCTCGAAAGCCGCCGCCGCGCCGGCGATCGCCAGGCGATCCAGCGGGTAGGAATTGAAGCTGTTCTTGATCCGCTCCAGCGCCTCGACCAGATCGGCATGGCCGACCGCCAGGCCGACCCGCAGGCCGGCCAGGGAGCGCGACTTGGACAGCGTCTGGGTGACCAGCAGGTTCGGGTAGCGATCGACCAGGGCGATGGCGCTCTCGCCGCCGAAGTCGACATAGGCCTCGTCGACTACCACCACCGAATCCGGCGACGCCTTCAGCATCGCTTCGATGGCGTCCAGCGGCAGCAGGCAGCCGGTCGGCGCGTTCGGATTGGGGAAGATGATTCCGCCGTTGGGCCGCGCGTAGTCTTCGACGCGGATGCGGAACCTTTCATCCAGCGCGATCTTCTCGTGCGCGATCCCGTACAGGCCGCAATAGACCGGATAGAAGCTGTAGGTCACGTCCGGAAACAGCAGCGGCAGGTCGTGTTGGAAGAGGCCATGGAAAATGTGCGCGAGCACCTCGTCGGAGCCGTTGCCGACGAACACCTGGTTGGCCTGTACGCCGTAGTGCGCGGCGACCGCCTGCTTCAACCGCTCGCCGTTGGGATCGGGATACAGGCGCAGGTCGTCGTTGAGTTCCGCCTGCATCGCGGCGAGCGCCTGTGGCGACGGACCGTAGGGATTCTCGTTGGTGTTCAGCTTGACCAGCCGCGACAGCTTCGGCTGCTCGCCCGGCACATAAGGCACCAGGTCCTTGACGAAGGGACTCCAGAATTTGCTCATGCTCAGGCCTCCTTCTCGTCGAGGATGCGGTATTCGGCACTACGCGCGTGGGCGGTCAACGACTCGCCGCGAGCCAGCACCGAGGCGGTACGACCGAGGACCGAAGCGCCCTCGGCCGAGCAGTTGATGATCGACGAACGCTTCTGGAAGTCATATACCCCCAGCGGCGAAGAGAAACGCGCGGTACCGGAGGTCGGCAGCACGTGGTTCGGGCCGGCGCAATAGTCGCCCAGGGCCTCGGCAGTGTAGCGGCCCATGAAGATCGCGCCGGCATGGCGGATCTCCGGCAGCCAGCTTTCCGGATCGGCCACCGACAGCTCCAGGTGTTCCGGAGCGATGCGGTTGGCGACCGCACAGGCCTGGGCCTGGTCGGCGACCTGGATCAGCGCGCCGCGCCCCTCCAGGGAGGTGCGGATGATCTCGGCGCGCTCCATGGTCGGCAGCAGGCGAGCGATGCTGTCCGCGACGCGGTCCAGGAACGCCGCGTCCGGACTGACCAGGATCGACTGGGCGTCTTCGTCGTGTTCGGCCTGGGAGAACAGGTCCATGGCGATCCAGTCGGGATCGGTCTGGCCGTCGCAGACCACGAGGATTTCCGAGGGACCGGCGATCATGTCGATGCCGACCTGGCCGAACACGTGACGCTTGGCGGTGGCCACGTAGATGTTGCCGGGGCCGACGATCTTGTCCACCCGCGGCACGCTTTCGGTGCCGTAGGCCAACGCGGCCACGGCCTGTGCCCCGCCGATGGTGAAGACACGGTCGACGCCGGCGATGCAGGCGGCGGCGAGGACGATCTCGTTGATCTCGCCGCGCGGGGTCGGTACGACCATGACCACTTCGGACACCCCGGCGACCTTGGCCGGGATCGCATTCATCAGCACCGAGGACGGGTAGGACGCCTTGCCGCCCGGCACATAGAGCCCGGCGCGGTCCAGCGGGGTGACCTGCTGGCCGAGCACCGTGCCGTCGGCCTCGGTGTAGCGCCAGGAACCCTGCTTCTGCTTCTCGTGGTAGCTGCGCACGCGCTCGGCGGCGACTTCCAGGGCTTCGCGCTGGGCTACGGTGATACGTGTGAGAGCCAGCTCCAGGCGCTCGCGCGGCAGGATCAGGTCGGCCATCGAGGCGGCCTGGAGACCGTCGAAGCGCTGGGTGAACTCGACCACGGCGGCGTCGCCACGGCTGCGTACGGCGGCGATGATGTCGAGGACGCGCTGGTTGACCGAATCGTCGGAGACACTTTCCCAGCTCAGCAGATGATCCAGATGACGCCCGAAGTCCGGATCAGCGGCATTGAGTCGACGGATAGCGAAGGGAGCGGTCATAGCGAGCCTCTTTTATGGATGGCGTTGTCTCGGGCGCCGCTAGACTACCAAGCCCACCGTGCGGGCACCCGAGAAAATTTGGCTATGACACGGATAGGCAGGTGCGGCGCGGAGCCGCACGGGTATCAGTGACGGTGTCGCGCCTCGACGGCGTCGCGCAGGGTATCGATCAGCGACTGGATGCGACCGTGCTGCATCTTCATCGAGGCCTTGTTGACCACCAGGCGCGAGCTGATCGTGGCGATCAGTTCCTGGGGCTCCAGGCCGTTGGCGCGCAGGGTATTGCCGGTATCCACGACGTCGATGATCTTGTCGGCGAGACCGACCAGCGGCGCCAGCTCCATCGAGCCGTACAGCTTGATCACGTCGACCTGGCGGCCCTGCTCGGCGTAGTAGCGCTTGGCGACATTGACGAACTTGGTGGCCACCCGCAGGCGTCCCTTGGGTTCAGGCGCGCCAATGGCGCCGGCGGTCATCAGCTTGCAGTTGGCGATACGCAGGTCCAGCGGTTCGTAGAGTCCCTGGCCGCCGTACTCCATCAGCACGTCCTTGCCGGCCACGCCGAGATCGGCGGCGCCATGCTCGACATAGGTCGGCACGTCGGTGGCGCGCACGATGAGCAGGCGCACATCGGACAGGGACGTCGGGATGATCAGCTTGCGGCTCTTGTCCGGGTTCTCCGACGGTACGATGCCCGCCGCTGCGAGCAGCGGCAGGGTATCGTCGAGAATCCGGCCCTTGGACAAGGCGATGGTCAGCATTTGCGCGACAGCCTCCGCTAGCCCGGTACGCGGCGGATCTTGGCGCCGAGCAGCTGGAGTTTCTCTTCGATGCACTCGTAGCCACGGTCGATGTGGTAGATGCGATCGATCAGGGTGTCGCCTTCGGCCACCAGGCCGGCGATCACCAGGCTCGCGGATGCGCGCAGGTCGGTCGCCATGACCGGAGCACCCTTGAGCTTGGGTACGCCGGTGACGATGGCGGTGTTGCCTTCGACGAGGATTTGCGCGCCCATGCGGTTCATTTCGTAAACATGCATGAAGCGGTTCTCGAAGACCGTCTCGATGACCGCGCCGGTGCCTTCGGCTACCGCGTTCATGGAGATGAACTGGGCCTGCATGTCGGTGGGGAACGCCGGGTACGGCGCGGTACGCACGTTGACCGCCTTCGGCCGGTTGCCCTTCATGTCCAGCTCGATCCAGTTGCTGCCGGTGCTGATGTGGGCACCGGCCTCTTCCAGCTTCTGCAGGACCGCCTCGAGGATGGTCGGGTCGGTATCCTTCAGCTTCACCCGGCCACCGGTCGCGGCCGCGGCCACCAGGTAGGTGCCGGTCTCGATACGGTCGGGCAGTACGTCGTAGCGAGCACCGCCGAGGCGCTTCACGCCTTCGATGACGATGGTATCGGAGCCAGCGCCCTGGACGTTGGCGCCCATGGCGTTCAGGCAGTTGGCCAGGTCGACCACCTCCGGCTCGCGAGCGGCGTTCTGCAGCACGGTACGGCCGTTGGCCAGCGCGGCAGCCATCATCAGGTTCTCGGTGCCGGTCACGCTGACGGTATCGAAGAAAAAGTGACCGCCACGCAGGCCGCCGGCCGGCGCCTTGGCCTTGATGTAGCCGCCTTCGACCTCGATCTGCGCGCCCATGGCCTCGAGACCGCGGATATGCAGGTCGACCGGACGCGAACCGATCGCGCAACCGCCCGGCAGGGCCACTTCGGCCTCGCCGAAGCGCGCCAGCATCGGGCCCAGCACCAGGATCGAGGCACGCATGGTCTTCACCAGTTCGTACGGCGCGACCAGGGTTTTGATGCTGCTGGCATCGACTTCGACGTTGAGCTTCTCGTCGATGATCGGCTGCACGCCCATGCGGCCGAACAGTTCGATCATGGTGGTAATGTCGTGCAGGTGCGGCAGGTTGCAGACGGTGACCGGAGTATCGGCCAGCAGGGTCGCGGCCAGGATCGGCAGCGCCGAGTTCTTCGCGCCGGAAATGCGGATTTCGCCATCGAGGCGGTTACCGCCGGTAATAATCAGTTTATCCATTGCAATGATCCCCCGTGGGCTCAGGAACGCTCGGCCCAGGCGGCGCGGCTGAAGAATTTCATGGTGACGGCATGGATGCTGCCATCGGCGATCCAGGCGTTCAAATGGGCGTAGACCTGCTGCTGACGCTTGACCGGGCTCTGGCCGGCCAGTTCGTCGCTGATCAGATTCAGTTGGAAATTGCACCCTTCGCCCTCGACTTCCACCTGGGTGCCGGGGAGTTTTTCCTGGAGAAGGCTCTTAACGTCTTCGGCCTGCATGCTCAACCTCAATCGGGCGCCCTACGCGCACGGTCGGCCATCATACAAAAAAGCCCTCCGCCTGCGAACCCCAGGAAGGGACGCGCAGACGGAGGGCCGCTCGTTCCGCCGGCCGGTCATTCCTGCAAAGGCAGGATCTCCAGAAGGCTGCTGACCTTGGCAATCTCCCGCATGTCGTCCGGCAACGCCCTGACGCTCAGGACCTTGCCGGCCTTGCGTGCGTCGCGCATGAAGGCCAGCAACAGGGAAATGCCCACGCTGCTGGAGCGCTCCACCGCCGAGCAGTCGACGACCAGTTCCGCCGCCTGGCTGGCGCGAATCAGCCGACCGCCCTGCTCGCGCAACGCCGGCCCGCTGCTGTAGTCGAGCACGCCGGCGAGCTGCAGTTCGCCGGCCGCGCCTTCGCGCAGGCTGGCCTGGCTCATTTCGCCCCGGCCTCTTCCGCTTTCGCGGTTTCCTTGGCCTTGGCGACCACCTCGCCCCAGCCGGCGATGGTCTTCTCGAGGTCGTTGCGGTTCTTCTGCATGGTGTCGGCGAACTGGTCGCGGAACAGCTTGCCGATGTTGATGCCGTTGATGATCACGTTGCGGACCTTCCAGCCACCGGCCAGGTTGGTCATGGTGTAGGAGACCGGATAGACCGTGCCCTTGCTGTCACGGATCTCCATGTTGACGCTGGCGCGATCGTCGCTCGGCTTGGCCGAACTAGGCAGCACGCGGATGTCCTGGTTGTCGTATTCGAGCAGCGCGTTGCCGTAGAACTGCATCAGGCTGTTCTTGAACACTTCCTCGAAGCGCTTGATTTGCTCGGGTGAGGCCTGGCGCGAGTACTTGACGGTCATCACACTCTTGGCGATGCCTTCGGCATCGACCACCGGCCCAAGGATACGGTCGAGAGTGGCGTAGAGCTTTTGCGGATCGGCCTTGTAGGCGGCCTTGTTGGCCTTGATGTCGGAAAGCAGTTCGTCGACCGTGCCCTGCACCACCTGTTGCGGGGTCGGCGCCGCCATGGAAAGCAGCGGGAAAGCCGCCAGGAACACCAGCAGGCCGCGACGCAGAAGAGTCAGCATGGAAGAAAACCTCACTTTTTGGCTTCGTCTTTGTTAACCGAGTTCAGCAGGAACTTGCCGATCAGGTCTTCCAGCACCAGCGCCGACTGGGTGTCGTGGATGGTGCTGCCGTCCTTCAGAACGTCCTCGTCGCCGCCGACGCTGATGCCGATGTATTTCTCGCCCAGCAGGCCGGCGGTCAGGATCGACGCCGTGGAATCGACCGGCAGGTTGTTCACGTTCTGGTTGATCTCCATGGTCACGCGACCAGTGTAGCTGTCGCGATCCAGGTCGACCGCCGTCACCTTGCCGATCGTCACGCCGGCCAGGGTGACCTTGCCGCGCACGGTAACACCGGCGATGTTGTCGAAGTAGGCGTAGACCTTGTAGGTATCGCCGGCGTTGCCCACGCTCAGGCCGCTGACCCGCAGGGCCAGCAGCAACAGGGCCAGCAGGCCGGCCAGGAGGAACAGGCCGACACCGATTTCCAGGGTGCGGGTTTGCATTCAGAAATCTCCAAACATCAAAGCAGTCAGAATGAAGTCGAGCCCCAGCACCGCCAGGGAGGCATAGACCACGGTCCGGGTCGTCGCCCGGCTGATTCCTTCCGAGGTCGGCTCGCAGTCGTAGCCTTGGTAGACCGCGATCCAGGTCACCACGAAGGCGAATACGATACTTTTGATCACGCCGTTGAGCACATCCTCGGTGAACTGCACGCTGTTCTGCATGTTCGCCCAGAACGACCCCTCGTATACGCCCAGCCAGTCGACCGCGACCATCGCCCCACCCCAGATGCCGACCACGCTGAAGATCGCGGCGAGCAGCGGCATGGAGATGAAACCGGCCCACAGGCGCGGCGCGACGATGTACTTGAGCGGGTCGACACCGATCATTTCCAGGCTGGAAAGCTGTTCGGTGGCCTTCATGTTGCCGATTTCCGCGGTAAGCGCAGAGCCGGCACGGCCGGCGAACAGCAGGCCGGTCACCACCGGCCCCAGTTCGCGCAGCAGGGTCAGGGCCACCATCTGCCCGACCGCCTGCTCGGAACCATAGGAAATCAGGATGTTGTAGCCCTGCAGGGCCAGCACCATGCCAATGAACAGGCCCGAGACGACGATGATCGCCAGCGACAGCACGCCTACCGAGTAGAGTTGCTTCACCAGCAGGTGCAAACCGGTGCCTGGCGTGCGCCGGCCGAGCAGGGCGTGGCCGAGGAACAGGGTCGAGCGGCCGAGCGCGGCGACCACGTCCAGGCCGGCGCGGCCGAACAGCCGGATACGTTCGAGGGGAGAGACTCTACGCATCAGCGCTCTCCCAGCAGGTCGGCCCGGTAGTCGCGGGCCGGATAATGGAACGGAACGGGACCATCCGGGATTCCCTTGACGAACTGGCGGATACGAGGATCGTCGGTTTCCTTGAGGACGTCCGGCGTCCCGTGGCCAAGTACCCGGCCGTCGCCGACGATATAGATGTAGTCGGCGATGCTGGCGGTCTCGGCCAGGTCATGGGAAACCACGATGCTGGTGATGCCGAGGGCATCGTTGAGCAGGCGGATCAGGCGCACCAGGACGCCCATGGCGATCGGATCCTGCCCCACGAACGGCTCGTCGTAGAGCAGGATCTGCGGGTCCAGGGCGATCGCCCGGGCCAGGGCGACGCGGCGCTTCATGCCGCCGGAAAGCTCGTCCGGCATCAGTTCCACGGCGCCGCGCAGGCCGACGGCCTGAAGCTTCATCAGGACGATGTCGCGGATCATCTCTTCCGGCAGCTGGGTATGCACGCGCAGCGGAAACGCGACGTTCTCGAAGACGTCGAGATCGGTGAACAGCGCCCCGCTCTGGAACAGCACGCCGAACTGCTTGCGCATGTCGAACAGGTCGCCGCGCGAAAGCTGCGGCAGGTTCTGCCCGTTGACCCAGACCTCCCCCTTCGAAGGACGCAACTGGGAGGCGATCAGCCGCAGCAACGTGGTCTTGCCGCAACCGGACGGGCCCATGATGCCGGTCACCTTTCCGCGCGGGATACGCACATCGATGTTGTCGAAAATCGCCCGCGATCCGCGCTTGAAGGTCAGGCCCTTCAACTCGACCGCGTAGGCACTATCGGTGCTCATCAGGACTCCTTGCGATGCGACCCGTCCATGCTGGACGCCTTGCCCCGTTGCAAAGGCACGCATCCCGGAGGGGTCGAATGGGCGCGGACTATAGCACTGCGGCGGGTTCTGGCCCAAGGCCTGGCACCGTGCCGTTCAGCTTGGATTCAGCTTGTTCGGAGCGTTCTCTCAGCCCTTTAGGACATATCGCACACTTCAGGTTCACTACGGACAGAAAAAAATCGCGTCGACGTCGAATATATCGACATTTATGCAGTCATAGCGCGGAGTGCAGATAACGGCGGCGTAACAGAGCATTGCAGTCCATACAACATTGCGCCGCGGGGGATGCGGACCGACTTCACAGCATGGCTGGTGTAAGCGGGGCACGCTTTCCCGTTATAATCCCGCCTTTAATCCAGGCGCCACATTCGTTGAACATGAGCCAGAACCTCGATTTCATCCATTCCGCCCAGCGCACCATCGGCCTCGAGCGCGACGCGGTAGACAGCCTGCTGGCGCGGATTGGCGACGATTTCGTCAAGGCCTGCGAACTGCTGCTGGCCGGCAAGGGCCGGGTCGTCGTCGTCGGCATGGGCAAGTCCGGTCACATCGGCAAGAAGATCGCCGCTACCCTGGCCAGCACCGGCACCCCCTCCTTCTTCGTGCATCCGGCCGAGGCCAGCCATGGCGACATGGGCATGATCACCAAGGACGACGTGGTCCTCGCCCTGTCCAACTCCGGCTCGACTGCCGAAATCGTCACCCTGTTGCCTCTGATCAAGCGCCTGGGCATCACCCTGATCAGCATGACCGGTAACCCCGAGTCGCCCCTGGCCAAGGCTGCGGAAGTGAACCTGGACGCCAGTGTCGGCCAGGAAGCCTGCCCACTGAACCTGGCCCCGACCTCCTCCACCACCGTAACCCTGGTCCTCGGCGACGCCCTGGCGATCGCCCTGCTCGAAGCCCGCGGCTTTACCGCGGAAGACTTCGCCTTCTCGCACCCGGGCGGTGCGCTGGGCCGCCGACTGCTGCTGAAGGTGGAAGACGTCATGCACGTCGGCGAAGGGCTGCCGCAGGTGCTGCTCGGCACCTCGCTGACCGGCGCGCTGATGGAAATGACCCGCAAGGGCCTGGGCATGACCGTAGTGCTCGACGAACATGGCAAGCTTGCCGGCATTTTCACCGATGGCGACCTGCGTCGCGCCCTGGATCGGGGCATCGACGTCCGCCAGGTCACCATCGACCAGGTGATGACCGTCCACGGCAAGACCGTCCGCGCCGAGATCCTCGCCGCGGAAGCCCTGAAGATCATGGAAGACAACAAGATCGGCGCACTGGTGGTGGTCGACGCGGACGACCGTCCGGTCGGCGCCCTGAACATGCACGACCTGTTGCGCGCAGGAGTGATGTAATGAGCGATACCCATTCGGCCGCGGAACTCCCGGTCCGGGCCAGCCGGATACGCCTGGCGATCTTCGACGTCGACGGCGTGCTGACCGACGGCAAGCTGTATTTCCTCGTCGACGGCAGCGAGTTCAAGACCTTCAACACCCTGGACGGACATGGCATCAAGATGCTCATCGCCTCCGGCGTGCGCACCGCCATCATCACCGGCCGCGACACTCCGGTGGTCGAACGGCGCGCGCGCAACCTGGGCATCCAGCATCTCTATCAGGGCCGGGAAGACAAGCTCGCCGTCCTCGACGAACTTCTCGGCGAACTCGGACTAGGCTATGAGCAAGTCGCCTACCTTGGCGACGACCTGCCCGATCTGCCGGTGATCCGCCGCGTCGGCCTGGGCATGGCGGTAGCCAGTGCCGACCCGTTCGTGCGCCAGCATGCCCATGGCGTCACCGCGGCCCGCGGCGGCGAAGGCGCCGCCCGCGAGTTCTGCGAACTGATCATGCGCGCCCAGGGTACGCTCGAAGCCGCCCAGGGCGCCTATCTGTAGAGCCGACCATGCCGAAGACACTACGCCAGAAACTGCTGCTCGCCCTGATCGCCCTGTTGCTGATCGTCGCGGGCTACTACTGGAACGTCGGGCTCGAGCTGTTCAACGAACAGCCGACCCGCCCCGGCCAGGACAACACCATCGACTACTATGCCGAGAATGCCCATAGCCTCCAGTACCAGGAGGACGGCAGCCTCGACTACGAGATGACCGCGGTGAAGCTGGAGCACCAGAAAGCCACGGACATCACTTTCGTCACCACCCCCGACCTGCTGCTCTTCCGTGGCAACGTGCAACCCTGGCACATCCAGAGCGCCCGCGCCGAAGTCGGACCGAAAGGCAAGGAGGTCGAACTCATCGACGACGTGCGCGTCGCACGTACCGATGCCAAGGGCCAACCAAGCATCCTGACCACCACTCGGCTGACCGTATTCCCCGACAAGAATTATGCACAGACCGAGCAAGCCGTTAAAATCGACGCGGCCAATGGAGTGACGACGGCTGTTGGAATGAAAGCGTATCTGAAAGACAGCCGGATGCACCTGCTGTCCAACGTAAGAGGTCAGCATGAGGTTCGTTAATACCCTCCCCCTTATTTTCGGTCTGACTGCCGCCCTCGGCAGCTCCATGGCCTTGGCCCTGCCTTCGGACCGCGAACAACCGATCCGCGTCCAGGCCGACAGCGCCGAACTGGACGACAAGCAGGGCGTCGCGGTCTACCGCGGCGACGTCGTGGTGACCCAGGGCAGCACCAAGCTGACCGGCAACACCGTGACCCTGAAGCAGGACAAGAACGGCGACATCGAGGTCGTGACCTCGGTCGGCAAGCCTGCCTACTACGAGCAGAAACCCGCTCCGGACAAGGACGTGACCAAGGCCTATGGCCTGACCATCCAGTACTTCGTCACGCAGAACCGGGTCGTGCTGATCGACCAGGCCAAGGTGATCCAGGAAGGCAACACCTTCGAAGGCGAGAAGATCGTCTACGACACCCAGCGCCAGATCGTCAACGCGGGTCGTGCCACCGGCTCCCAGGTGACCAGCCCGCGCCCGCGCATCGACATGGTCATCCAGCCGAAGAAAAAGGCCCAGTAATGGCAACGCTCAAAGCCCAGCACCTGGCCAAAAGCTATAAAGGCCGGCAAGTCGTCCGCGACGTCAGCATGTCCATCGATAGCGGGCAGATCGTCGGCCTGCTCGGTCCGAACGGTGCCGGCAAGACCACCTGCTTCTACATGATCGTCGGCCTGGTCCAGGCCGACCAGGGCGTGGTCCGCATCGACGAGCAGAACGTCACCCACCTGCCGATGCACGGGCGCGCCCGGGCCGGCATCGGCTACCTGCCGCAGGAAGCCTCGATCTTCCGCAAGCTGTCGGTATCCGACAACATCATGGCGATCCTCGAGACCCGCAGCGACCTCGATCGCAACGGTCGCAAGGAAGCCCTGGAAGGCCTGCTGCAGGAATTCCACATCCACCACATCCGCGACAACCTCGGCATGAGCCTGTCCGGCGGCGAACGACGCCGGGTGGAAATCGCCCGCGCCCTGGCCAGCGCGCCGAAATTCATCCTCCTCGACGAGCCCTTCGCCGGCGTGGACCCGATCTCGGTCGGCGACATCAAGCAGATCATCCATCACCTCAAGGCGAAGGGTATCGGCATCCTCATCACCGACCACAACGTCCGCGAGACCCTGGACATCTGTGAAACGGCGTATATCGTCAATGATGGGCAGTTGATCGCGGAGGGGGATGCCGAGAGCATCCTCGCCAACGACCTGGTCAAGGAAGTCTACCTGGGGCACGAGTTCCGCCTCTGAAGAAATCTCCTAGCGCGCCCTCCGGCCTCGCCGGAGCGGTTCCGCTCGCCCGCGGTTTCGCAACCGCGAGTGCCGCCTGGAGCGGATGATTTATTCAGAGCAACCCTAGGCAAAGTACGAAAATTCAGGCATATAATTTGCTTCCTGGCGGTGCCGCCACCTCGGCACCCGTAGTAGTGGATGGTGCCATCCGGTACCAGCGAATAAGGTACTAAGCCCTCAGCCATGAAACCATCGCTAGTCCTCAAGATGGGCCAGCAGCTGACGATGACGCCGCAGCTGCAACAGGCCATACGCCTCCTCCAGCTATCCACCCTGGACCTCCAGCAGGAAATCCAGGAAGCGCTGGAATCCAATCCCATGCTCGAACGCCAGGAAGACGGCGACGATTTCGACAACAGCGACCCTCTCGCCGATGGCGCCGAACAGGCGGCCAGCGCGCCCCAGGAGAGCCCTCTCCAGGAAAGCGCCACGCCCAGCGTCGAAAGCCTCGACGACGACCAGTGGAGCGAACGCATACCCAGCGAGTTGCCGGTGGATACCGCCTGGGAAGACATCTACCAGACCAGCGCCAGCAGCCTGCCCAGCAACGACGATGACGAATGGGACTTCACCGCGCGCACCAGCAGCGGCGAGAGCCTGCACAGCCACCTGCTCTGGCAGGTCAACCTGGCACCGATGTCGGACACCGATCGGATGATCGCGGTGACCATCATCGATAGCATCAACAACGATGGCTATCTCGAAGAGTCCCTCGAAGAAATCCTCGCCGCCATCGATCCGGAACTGGACGTCGAACTCGACGAAGTGGAAGTCGTGCTGCGCCGCATCCAGCAACTGGAACCCGCCGGCATCGGCGCCCGCAACCTGCGCGAGTGCCTGCTGCTGCAACTGCGCCAGTTGCCGTCCACCACGCCCTGGCTGAACGAAGCGCTGCGCCTGGTATCCGACTACCTCGACCTGCTCGGCGGCCGCGACTACAGCCAATTGATGCGGCGCATGAAGCTCAAGGAAGACGAACTGCGCCAGGTCATCGAGCTGATCCAGTGCCTGCATCCCCGGCCCGGTTCGCAGATCGAATCGAGCGAAGCCGAATACATCGTCCCCGACGTCATCGTGCGCAAGGACAACGAGCGCTGGCTGGTCGAGCTGAACCAGGAGGCGATGCCGCGCCTGCGCGTCAACGCCACCTACGCCGGCATGGTCCGCCGCGCCGACAGCAGCGCCGACAATACCTTCATGCGCAACCAGTTGCAGGAAGCCCGCTGGTTCATCAAGAGCCTGCAGAGCCGCAACGAAACGCTGATGAAGGTCGCCACCCAGATCGTCGAGCACCAGCGCGGTTTCCTCGACTACGGCGAAGAAGCCATGAAGCCGCTGGTCCTGCACG
This sequence comes from Pseudomonas sp. PS1(2021), assembly GCF_020405165.1. Lineage (NCBI taxonomy): Bacteria > Pseudomonadati > Pseudomonadota > Gammaproteobacteria > Pseudomonadales > Pseudomonadaceae > Pseudomonas > Pseudomonas sp. PS1(2021). The sequence goes on from NZ_CP084484.1 coordinate 4,391,422, forward strand.
ACATCGCCGAAGCGGTGGGCATGCACGAATCGACCATTTCGCGGGTCACCACGCAGAAATACATGCATACGCCGCGCGGCATTTTCGAGCTGAAATATTTCTTTTCAAGTCACGTCAGTACCGCCGAAGGCGGGGAATGCTCGTCCACCGCGATCCGCGCGATCATCAAGAAACTGGTGGCCGCGGAAAATGCGAAAAAGCCATTGAGCGACAGCAAGATCGCTGGTTTACTGGAGGCACAGGGCATTCAAGTGGCTCGCCGCACCGTCGCCAAATACCGCGAATCCCTGGGCATAGCCCCTTCGAGCGAGCGCAAGCGACTGGTGTGACGTTGATCCACGCCAAGGTGTTCCGGAGGCAGGTTGCTAACCTGCCACTTACACACGGGCAACAAGGAGAACGCGGTATGCAAGTCAACATCAGTGGCCATCAACTGGATGTGACCGACGCCCTGCGCGACTATGTCGGCGAGAAACTGAGCCGTCTGGAGCGCCATTTCGACAAGATCACCAATGTTCAGGTGATCATGGAGGTCGAGAAACTGAAGCAGAAGATCGAAGCCACCCTGCGCATCGCCGGTGGCGAGATCGTAGCCAATGCGGAACATGAGGACATGTACGCGGCCATCGACCTGCTGATCGACAAACTCGACCGTCAACTGATCAAACACAAAGAGAAGTATCTCGAACGGCAGCAAGGCGTAGGCGCCCGCTGATCTCCCCTCCCCTATGATCCGACTTGAGCAAATCCTGACCCCCGGCCGTTCCCTCGTGAACGTGCCGGGCGGCAGCAAGAAACGCGTACTCGAACAAATCGCCAACCTGGTAGCCAGGGAGCTGCCGGAGTTCGACGCCCAGACCATCTTCGAAAACCTGGTGGCCCGGGAAAAACTCGGTTCCACCGGCTTCGGCAATGGCATCGCCATTCCGCACTGCCGCCTGTCTGGCTGCCAGAGCCCCATCAGCGCCGTGCTGCACCTGGATGCTCCCGTGGACTTCGACGCGCTGGACGGCGCGCCGGTCGACCTGCTCTTCGTCCTGCTGGTACCGGAGGCCGCGACCGAAGAACATCTCGAACTGCTCCGGCAGATCGCCGCCATGCTCGACCGTGCCGACGTACGCGACCGCCTGCGCAGCGCTCCCACCGCCGAAGCGCTTTATCAGATCGTGGTAGACGTACAGAACGGGCAATGACATGCGCCTGATCATCGTCAGTGGCCGCTCGGGCTCGGGCAAGAGCACCGCCCTGAACGTCCTCGAAGACAACGGCTTCTATTGCATCGACAACCTTCCCGCCAGCCTGCTTCCCGACCTGGCGCAGCGCGCCCTGTTGCACACGGAGCTACTGCAGCCACAGGTGGCGGTGTCGATCGACGCCCGCAACCTGCCCAGCCAGTTGCAGCGCTTCCCCGAACTGTTGCAGGAAGTGCGGGACAACCACATCAACTGCGATGTGCTGTATCTCGACGCCGACGACGAGACGCTGCTCAAACGATTCTCGGAAACCCGCCGGCGCCACCCGCTGACCACCGACACCCGTTCGCTGGCGGAGGCGATTGGCGACGAGAGCCAATTGCTCGGACCGATCGCCGACCTCGCCGACCTGAAGCTGGACACCACCAGCCTCAACCTCTATCAGCTGCGCGACACCATCAAACTGCGCCTGTTGAACAAGCCGGAGCCCGGCACCGCGTTCCTCGTCGAATCCTTTGGCTTCAAGCGCGGCATGCCAGTCGACGCCGACCTGGTGTTCGATGTGCGCTGCCTGCCGAACCCCTACTGGAAGCCCGAGTTGCGCGATCATTCGGGGCTGGAGCCGGAAGTCCGCGAGTATCTGGCCGCCCAGCCGGACGTCGAGGAAATGTACCAGGACATCGTCGGCTACCTGAACAAATGGCTGCCGCGCTTCGCCGCCAGTAACCGCTCATATGTAACAGTTGCGATAGGCTGTACCGGCGGGCACCATCGTTCGGTCTACCTCGCCGAGCGGATTGGCGCTGCACTCAGGGATTCCCTGAAGAACGTGCAGATTCGCCACCGCGATCTCAGCAGCTAGCCCATAACAAGAAGGACAGACTCCCCAAGATGCCCGCCCTCGAGATCACCATCATCAACAAGCTCGGTCTGCACGCCCGCGCGGCGGCCAAGTTCGTCGGCGTCGCGGGGCGCTACCCTTGCCAGGTCCGGGTCGGCCGCAATCCTGAAAGCTGCGTCGACGGCAAGAGCATCATGGCCGTGATGATGCTGGCTGCCGGCAAGGGCACCAACCTGCACCTGCATACCGAAGGCGAACAGGAAGACGAGGCGTTGAACGCGCTGGTCGAACTGATCAACAACAGGTTCGACGAGGGCGAGTAGGCTCTTCCCAGCGACAACGAAAAAGCCGCCAACTGGCGGCTTTTCCTTTCCGGCGATTGCGGCCGGCGTCAATTCAGCGCGGGTCGGATGAATCCCCTAGCCCAGCGCGGTATCCAGCACCATCATCAGGCAGAAACCGAACACCAGGCCCAGCGTAGCCTCGGCGGCATGTCCCTGGCGGTGGGACTCGGGAATGATCTCGTGGGTGACCACGAAGAGCATCGCTCCCCCCGCGGCGGCCAGCCCCCAGGGCAGGAGCAGCGCGGAGAGGCCGACCAGCCAGGCGCAGAGCACCGCGAACAGCGGCTCGACCAGGCCCGACGCGGCACCGACCAGCATCGCCTTGAAACGCGACATACCGACTCCGGCCAGCACCAGCGCCACCACCAGACCTTCCGGCACATCCTGCAGAGCGATGCCCAGGGCGAGGCCGTTCGCCTCGTCCAGGCCGGCACCGGCCGACACGCCAACCGCCATGCCTTCGGGGATGTTGTGCAGGACGATGGCCGTGACGAACAGCAGGATGCGCGGGGGAATGCCACCGGACAGTGGCGCGCCCTCGCAACCGGGATGGACGTCCGGCATCAGCCGGCCGAGGATGAACAGCCCCATCACGCCGACCGCCAGGCCGAAGCTGACCAGGAACCCCGCGCCGAACTTCGAGTAGCCGAGGTCGCCGGCCGCGGATAGCGCCGGCATGATCAGCGAGAAGGCCGTCGCCGAGAGCATCACGCCGGCACCGAAGCCCAGCAGCGCATCCGACAGGCGCGCCGGCATGGTCTTCACCACCAGCACCGGCATCGCCCCGAGAGCGGTACCGAAGGCACAGAGCAGGCCGCCTTTCAATGCCAGCACGATGGGCGCCGGCAGGTTGAGTTCGGCCAGCAACAGCGCGTGGCGGCCGAGCAGGTAGCCGCCGCCGATGAAGATCAGCAGGCCCAGCAGGTTGCGCAGCGTCCGCCCGTTACCTTCGGCGATGCCATGGAGCAACGCCTTCATCGCCGCACCGCCAGGCTGCCGGCCAGCCATCTCGCATCACGGGTAACACTAGGCCAGGGCTTGCGCATAGCGACGCGCGACCTCCCGCCAGTCGATCACGTTGTAGAAAGCGCCGATGTATTCCGGGCGGCGGTTCTGGTACTTCAGGTAATAGGCGTGCTCCCATACGTCCAGGCCGAGGATCGGCGTATTGCCGTTCATCAGCGGGCTGTCCTGGTTGCCGCTGCTCTCCACCAGCAAGCTGCCCTGGGGAGTCACGCTGAGCCAGGCCCAGCCGCTGCCGAAGCGGGTCAGCGCAGCCTTGGTGAACGCATCCTTGAACGCCTCGAAGCCCCCGAGCTGCTCATCGATGGCCCGCCCCAGGTCGCCATCGGGACGGCCACCGCCCTGGGGCGACATCACGGTCCAGAACAGCGAGTGGTTGGCATGCCCACCGCCATTGTTGACAACCGGGGTGCGCAGCTTCTCCGGCAGACCAGCCAGTTGCCGCAGCAGACTTTCCACCGGCTGCTCGGCATAGGGCGTGCCTTCCAGCGCGGCGTTCAGGTTGTTCACATAGGTCTGGTGGTGCTTGCTGTGGTGGATCTCCATGGTCAGCGCATCGATGTGCGGTTCCAGGGCATCGTAGGCGTAAGGCAAGGGCGGCAAGGCGTGGGGCATGGAAACTCTCCGTCAGTGATAGCGAAGTGAGGGGGGCGGAGCGAGGAACTCGGGTCGGACCTCCGCGTTCGGCGGTCCCTTGAGCAGGCGCTCTGTGCGCGGATAGGCACCGTGTTCGCCGATGAACGACAGCAGTTCGACATAGGTGCGCCGGCTGTGATGCTGGGCCGCCTGGCGCAGGGCCAGCGGCAGCTTCTGGTCGGCGCTGACCCGCAACAGGCGCTCGTGGCAGGCGCACAGGTATTCTGCGGTCTCCTCCGGTTGCTCCAGTTGCAGGTGCAAGTCGGCCAGGTTGTGATGGGAAATGACGAACGCCATCACCGCCTCGTCGGCGTCGCCCCAGCGTTCCAGCAGCACCTGGGCCAGGGCCAGGGCATGGAGGTAGTGCTCACGCGCATCGATCAATGCGCCGGTGACGAAACAGCGGTTGCCCTGTTCGATCGTTCGTTGCCAATGACGCATGGCGGTACCTCCAGTGGTGGGGCGGCCTCAGAGGCCGCCAGCCGTGAGTTTTTCCGGATCCAGCAACACCTCCAGGCGCGCACGGTCCAGATCGGTGTTTTCCAGCGCCACATCGATGATCGGCCGTCCCTCGCGATAGGCCTGCTTGGCGATTTCCGCAGCCTTCTGGTAGCCGATGATCGGGTTCAGCGCAGTGACCAGGATCGGGTTGCGCGCCAACGCCTCGCTGAGCTTGCCCTGGTTGACCTTGAAGCTGGCGATGGCCTTGTCCGCCAGCAGCCGGCTGACGTTGGCCAGCAACTGGATGCTGTGCAACAGGTTGTCCGCCACCAGCGGCAGCATCACGTTCAGTTCGAAGTTGCCCGATTGGCCAGCGACGGCAATGGCGGCGTCATTGCCGATCACCTGGGCGGCGACCATCGCGGTGGCCTCCGGGATCACCGGGTTGACCTTGCCGGGCATGATCGAGGAGCCTGGTTGCAGCGCTTCCAGCTCGATCTCGCCGAGCCCGGCAAGCGGCCCGGAGTTCATCCAGCGCAGGTCGTTGGCCAGCTTCATCAGGGTCACCGCCAGGGTCTTCAACTGGCCGGACGCAGCGACCGCGGTGTCCTGCGAACCGATCAGGGCGAAGAAGTCGTCGCCGGGGCGGAACGCCAGCCCGGTCAGGTCGTTCAGCTCCTGGCTGAAACGTTCGGCGAACCGCGGATGGGCGTTGATCCCGGTGCCCACCGCGGTGCCGCCCTGTGCCAACTGCTGCAAGGCAGGAAGTACGCTCTCGATGTGCACGCCGGCCTGTCGCACCTGCTGCGCCCAGCCACCGAGCACCTGGCTCATGCGTACCGGCATCGCATCCATCAGGTGGGTGCGGCCGGTCTTCACATAGGCATGCACTTCGCCGGCCTTGCTCTGGATAGTCTGCTCCAGGTGGCGCAGCGCCGGCAGCAGGCGTTCGCTGATCTCGAGGGCGGCACTGATGTGGATGGTCGAGGGAATGATGTCGTTGCTGCTCTGCCCGCAGTTCACATGGTCGTTCGGATTGACCTTGCCGCCCAGGCGACGACTGGCCAGGGTCGCCACCACTTCGTTGGCGTTCATGTTGGAACTGGTGCCGGAGCCGGTCTGGAACACATCCACCGGGAAATGCTGCATGAAGTCCTCCTGCAGCAGTTGCAGGCAGGTCTCGGCGATCTCCTCGCCCATCGGTGCATCCAGTTGCTGCAGGGAGACGTTCGCCCGCGCCGCCGCGGCCTTGGCCAGCAGCAGGGCGCGGACGAAGGCCTGGGGCATGCGTTGGCCGCTGACCGGGAAGTTGTTCACCGCGCGCTGGGTCTGGGCGCCATAGAGGGCGGTCGCCGGGACCGCCAGTTCGCCCATGCTGTCGCGTTCGATGCGGGTGTCAGTCATCTTGGTTTCCTTGTTGCGGGTGATCGAAGCTCATCGACGGCGCCAGGTCCTGCCTGGCCATTCGTACGGAGAGCTGGCGCAGCCGGCGTCGCTGGCTGCCGTTGGTGGTCAGTCGCTGAAGTTCGCAGAGGGGCCGGTAGGCGTAGTCGAGGCAGAGGCTGCGCCAGTGCCAGGGCAATATCGGATCGCGACCGGTATCGAGCAGGAGGTTGTAGGCTTTCTCGAACAGCGGCCAGGCGGCCACACCTTCCCAACCGGCGAGATAGCGCGCCTCGCCGAGGTACTGGTCGAGCAGGCGCGGTTCGTCGGGATCGAGCGCGCAGCGGATCTGCGTGCCCAGCCAGTACCAGTGATCCAATGCTTGCGGGTCGTGCGCCTCGAAGGACATGGCAACCTCACCAGACGATAATGAGATTGATTATTGTTTTCTTCTTGGCAAAAGACAAGCATGGTCCCCATAGAGGCGGACAATTGAACAGGCGGAAACGAAAACGCCAGCGACGAGCGCTGGCGTTTTATAGAGGGAAACCCGGCCTCAGCGCCCGGCCACCATCATCGACTCGACCAGTACAGAACCGGTATGCAGGTTGCCGCGCCGTTCGATGTCCTTGCCGACCGCGACGATACGGCGGAACAGGTCGCGCAGGTTGGCGGCGATGGTGACTTCCTGGACCGGGAACTGGATCTCGCCGTTCTCGACCCAGTAGCCGGCGGCGCCGCGGGAATAATCGCCGGTCACCAGGTTGACGCCCTGCCCCATCAACTCGGTGACCAGCAGGCCACGCCCCATCCTGCGTATGAGAGCGGCCTGGTCCTCGTCGCCATGGCTGACGAACAGGTTATGCACGCCGCCGGCGTTGGCCGTGCTCGGCAGGCCGAGCTTGCGCCCGGAATAGGTGCCCAGGACATAGGACACCAGCTCGCCGTTCTCGACGAATGGCTTGGCATAGGTCGCCAGGCCGTCGCTATCGAAGCTGGCGCTGCCGAGCGCGCCGACCAGGTGCGGCCGCTCGTCGATGCTCAGCCAATCGGGAAACAGGCGCTGGCCCAGCGCGCCTTCGAGGAAGGATGACTTGCGATACAGGCTGCCGCCTGAGATCGCCCCGAGGAAATGGCCGAACAGGCCAACAGCGATTTCCGGAGCGAACAGCACCGGCACTTCGGCGGTCTGCACCGGCCGCGCGCCCAGTCGGCTGGCGGCGCGCTCGGCGGCGCGCCGGCCGATCGACTCGGCGCTGGCCAAGGCCTCGCCACGGCGGTTGACGTCATACCAATAGTCACGCTGCATCTGTCCTTCGCCCTCGGCGATCATCACGCAGCTGAGGCTGTGCCGGGTGCTGGCGTAACCACCGATGAAACCGTGGCTGTTACCGTATACCCGGCAACCCTGGTGGGTATTCAGGGTAGTGCCGTCGGCCTTGGTCACCCGCTTGTCGGCGGCGAACGCCGCTGCCTCGCAAGCCAGGGCTCGTTCCACGGCCTGCTCGGGGCTCAGGCTCCATGGATGATAGAGGTCCAGCTCGGGCAACTCGCGGGCCATCAACGCGGCATCGGCGAGACCGGCGCATTCGTCCTCGGAGGTATGGCGGGCGATCGCCAGCGCCGCCGCCACCGTCTCGCGGATGGCCGCCTCGCCGGTCGCCGAGGTGCTCGCCGAGCCCTTGCGCTGGCCTGCGTAGAGGGTGATGCCGAAACCTTGGTCACGGTTGAACTCGACGGTTTCCACCTCGCCCTGGCGCACGCTGGTGGACAGGCCCTGCTCCAGCGACACCGCCACTTCGCAGGCACTGGCGCCCTGGCGGCGGGCCTCGGCGATGATCTGCTCGACCTGCTCGCGAAGGTCCGGAAGCACGGAGGGACCGACTGCCGCGGCATGTAGACTCATCTGTTGACTCTCCTGTTGACGTGGCCGCCCACGCGGCCGGGCCGGACAAGCGGCCCCTGACTCGTTATCATGGCGGCGTTTTCCACTGGACCACCACCATGGCTGAATTTCACGACGACGACTCGCAATTCGAAGAGAAGAGCAAGTCGCAGATCAAACGCGAGCTGCATGCCCTGCAGGACCTCGGCGAGCGCCTGACCACCCTGCAACCGCAGTTGCTGGAGCGCCTGCCGCTCACCGACCCGCTACGCAAGGCGCTGCTCGAGGCGCCGAAGCACAAGGCGCACATCGCCCGCAAACGGCATATCCAGTACATCGGCAAACTGATGCGCGACCAGGACGTGGACGCCATCGTCGCCCTCATCGACCAGGTGGACTCCTCCACCCGCCAGTACAACGAACGTTTCCATGCCCTCGAACGTTGGCGCGACCAGTTGATCGCCGGCGGCGACGCAGCGCTCGACGCCTTCGTCGGGGAGTTCCCCGAGTGCGATCGCCAGCACCTGCGCGGCCTGGTCCGCCACGCCCAGCACGAGGCCGCGCACAACAAACCGCCGGCCGCCGCACGCAAAGTGTTCAAGTACATCCGCGAGCTGGACGAAACCAAGCGCGGCCTGCGCTAGGTTTCGCCGCGCCGGCGCCCGGGCCATGCCTCAGGCGCCGGTGCCGCCGACGGTGATCGCATCGATCTTCAGGGTCGGCTGGCCGACGCCGACCGGCACCGACTGACCGTCCTTCCCGCAGGTTCCCACGCCACTGTCCAGGGCCAGGTCGTTGCCGACCATGGACACCCGGCTCATCGCTTCCGGACCGTTGCCGATCAGGGTGGCGCCTTTCACCGGGGTGGTGATCCTGCCGTTCTCGATCAGGTAGGCCTCGCTGGTGGAGAACACGAACTTGCCGCTGGTGATATCGACCTGGCCACCGCCGAGGTTGGCGCAGTAGATACCCTTCTCCACCGAGGCGATGATTTCCTGCGGATCGCTCTCGCCGGCCAGCATGTAGGTGTTGGTCATGCGTGGCATCGGCAGGTGCGCGTAGGACTCGCGGCGGCCGTTACCGGTGCGCGCCACACCCATCAGGCGGGCGTTGAGCTTGTCCTGCATGTAGCCCTTGAGCACGCCGTTCTCGATCAGCACGTTGCAGTTGCTCGGCGTGCCTTCGTCATCCACGCTCAGCGAGCCGCGACGCCCGGCCAGGGTGCCGTCGTCGACGATGGTGCACAGGCTCGAGGCGACCTTTTCGCCGACCCGGCCGCTGTAGGCGGAGCTGCCCTTGCGGTTGAAGTCGCCCTCCAGGCCGTGGCCGACCGCTTCGTGGAGCAGGACCCCGGACCATCCCGCGCCCATCACCACCGGCAGGGTGCCGGCCGGCGCGGGAATCGCCTCGAGGTTGACCAGCGCCTGGCGCAGGGCCTCGCGGGCGTAGCCCATGGCGCGATCCTCCTGGAGGAAATAGCGATAGTCGGTGCGACCGCCGCCGCCGTGGCCGCCGCGTTCGCGTCGGCCGTTCTGTTCGACGATCACGCTGACGTTGAAACGCACCAGCGGACGAATGTCGGCGGCCAGAGAACCGTCGCTGGCCGCTACCAGGATCTGCTCCCAGACGCCGGCCATGCTCACCGTGACCTGCTGGATGCGGGGATCGAGCGCACGGGTAGCGGCGTCGATCTGCTTCAGCAACTCGACCTTCTCGGCACGGCTGAGCACGTCCAGCGGGTTCTCGCCGGCGTACAGGCGAGCCGGCACCACGGCCTTGAACGCCTGCACGCTGCCGTTCTGTCCCGCACGGGAAATCGAACGGGCCGCCACCGCGGCCTGTTTCAACGCCTCGGCGGTGATCGCATTGCTATAGGCGAAGCCGGTCTTCTCGCCCGACTGCGCGCGTACCCCGACACCCTGGTCGAGATTGAAGCTGCCTTCCTTGACGATGCCGTCCTCGAGCATCCACGACTCGGAGACCTGACTCTGGAAATACAGGTCGGCGGCATCGATGCCCGGGCCGTTCAGTTCATGAAGAATGCCGGGCAGGCTGTCCAGTTCCAGACCACCGGGGGCCAGCAATTGCTGGCTGACGGATGACAACAACTCGCTCATATTCACTCCGTACGCGCCGGCCGCGGTTCGGCCGGCGGGAAAAATCGTCTGTGCGCCACCACCGGCATGCGCCGGCGGATATCCGCCTGTTCTGCGGCGTCGCGCACCGCCAGCAGCACCGCTTCGCCCTGCGGCCGCTCGGCCAGGACCCGGCCCCAGGGATCGACGATGGCCGAATGGCCGAACGTCTCCCGGCCCCGTGGGTGAACGCCACCCTGTCCGGCCGCCAGCAGGTAGCACTGGGTCTCGATGGCACGGGCGCGGACCAGTACCTGCCAGTGCGCCGCGCCGGTCACCGCGGTGAACGCCGACGGCGCCGTGATCAGTTCCGCGCCGGCCTCGCGCAGGGCGGTATAGAGCTCCGGAAAACGCAGGTCGTAGCAGACCGTCAGGCCGAGGCGGCCGACCGGCGTATCCGCCACCACGATATTCTGACCGAAAGCATAGTCGTCGGATTCACGATAGCGGCCCCGCGCATCGGCTACATCCACATCGAACAGGTGCAGCTTGTCGTAGCGGGCGACCCGCTCTCCGTGCTCGTCGATCAGCAGCGAACAGGCATTCGCCTTCGCCTCGGGTTGCCCATCCGGCGGCAGCGGCAACGTTCCGGCGACTATCCACAACCTGAGGTCGCGAGCGGCGGAATTCAACCACGGCAGGATAGGCCCGTTCCCCCGCGCCTCGGCGCGCCCCAGTTCGGCCAGGTCGCGCCGGCCCATGGCGGCGAAGTTTTCCGGTAGCACGGCGAGCCGCGCCCCGCCCTCGGCGGCCTGTTCCAGCAGGCGACGGGCGGCGGCCAGGTTGGCCGTCACGTCGTCCTGGCTGACCATCTGGATCACGGCAATGGACATGGTTTCCTCCTTGCGGACGAAAGCGCCGCGTCGCGGCACCGGGCGCCGCTCAGCGGGGCTTCTCGAATGGCTTGTCGAAGCTGATCTTCGGATCCTGCCAGGGGCCCTTGACGCTGTATTGCACGCTGGCGAAGCGCGAGACCCGGTCGCCGAGCAGCTTGTCGACGACGAAGACCGCGCCGCCGACCGCCGGACCGCCGACTATCAGTGCCGCCAGGGTCAGGTTGTTGGTCAATGGCAAGGTCACCAGCAGCTTGGCGTCGATCCGATCGTGAGCCAGGTCCAGGGTACCGTTCAACTCCAGGTTGCTCGACGGCCCTTCCAGCTTCAGCGGCTCGCGGGTGACGTAGACGCCGTCGGTGGCGGAGAGAACCCCCTTCACCCGGTCATAGCTCAGTCCCTTGCCGAGGATGTCCGAGAAATCCAGGCGCAGCCGGCGGTTGATCGCGTTGAAATTGAGCAGGCCAAACACTCGCAGCGCCTGGGCGCTGCCTTCGACCTCGACGAACTGCCCCTTGCGCAGCGATGCATCCATGCTGCCGCTGAAGCGCTTCAGGGCCATGTAGGCCGGCGATCCCGGCCACTGGCCGTTGATATCCATGCGGAAACGTTCGCTGGTGGCACTCGGCGCGAAATTCCAGGCCTTGAGCACATCCGCCAGGTTCTTGCCCTCGATCCGGCCCTGATAGGTGCTGCGGGTATTGCCCGGACTGCCGTCCCAACGCAGGCTGCCGTTGACGTGCAGGCCACGCAGGTCGAGGTCCAGGTCGTTGAACGCCACGCCGTTGCTGCCCGGCCGTACCTTCAGGCTCCAGGCGCCCAGCGGCTGGCCGCCGAGGGCGACCTGGCCGATCTTCACGTCTACCGCCGGCAGGCTGCGCGGATCGACGGCGGCCAGCGGGTCCGAGTCCTCCACCTTGTTCTCGTCGGGAAGGGTCGACTTCGGCAGGTTCAGGCGGTCCAGATCGACCACGATCGGCGCGCCCCTGGCATCCGGCAGGACCAGGCGCCCCGATGCGAGGTCGCTGACCAGCACCAGTTGCCAGGCCCGCTCCTGGCGGGCCAGGTCGACGGTCAGGTTCTTCAGCTCCTGGCCGAAGCCCTTGAAGCTGTCGATGCGCAGGTCGGCGCCGCGCAGCAGGCCCGCAGCGCTACTGGCGGCCTGGTCGCCGTTGCCGTAGCGCTTCAGGGTGGCCTGCCAGGCGTCCCAGTCCAGTTCCGCCAGACGCCCGCGCACCCGCAGCCCCTGTGCCGAGGGCAGCAACGCCGGGTCACCGCCCAGGCGCAGGGCGCCGCGTCCGTTCAGCGGCTTGTCCGCCGGGGCCGCATAGGCCAGGCTGGCGAGGCCGTCGTAACGCGCCCAGTAACGTCGTTCGGCGCCATCCAGGGTCATCCGCCATTGGGTCGGCCGCGCCTGGGCGGCCGTCTTGCCGAACGGCGCCGGCAGGTCGACGACGGCGCCCTTGAGATCCGAATCGATCTGCAATTGGCTGTCCTTGCCATCCAGCAGCAGGTTGAGCTGGAACGGCAGGCGTCCCGAGACCGGCAACGGACGCTGGCCAGCGCCGAGCCAGTCGCTCAGCGACTTGACCGCCACCTGGCCGTTGAGCAGCAAGCGCGTGCGCGCATCGCCGCGCCCCTCGGCGACGATCCGCCCGCGTACCTCGCTGCCCAGCACCCGGGCCTGCACCGCCGGGGCGCTCAGGCCCTTGGCCAGGTCGAAACGGAAGTCGCCCTTCACTTCGCTCATATCCAGCTTCGGACTGGGCATTTTCAGGGTCGCGCCCACGGTGGAGAAATCCACGACCACCCCGGTCTTGCCGGCCTCGTCGTGGTCCAGCGGAATATCCAGCTTCAGGTGGCCCTGCAAGGGCCCATCGCCCTCCCAGCCGGCGAAGATCTTGCGGGTCGGGATCGGCGCTTCCTGGAGCAGCTTGATGCCGTCCTTCAGGTTACTGTCGACGGCCCCATCCACATACAGGTGCGGCGTCTGTCCCGGACGGCCGAGGGGAATGTCGACCTTGACGTCGCTGACCCGGGAATTCAGCAGACTCCCGCTGGAGGCCAGCACGCGGACTCCGGAATCCTCGACGAACACCTCGCCGACCGTTTTGCTCAAGACGGGCCAGCCGGGCTGGTAGGCCAGCTCGCCGTCGCGGACCTTGAAGTAGAGGTTCATGACGTGGGCTTCGGCCGCCGCGCCGCGATTCAGCGAGCCCTGCCACTGGAAGTAGCCCTGCTCGACATGGCCACTGCGGATCGCCGTCTTCAACCAGTTCGCCAGGCTTTTGTTCATTCCCGGCAACTGGGTCGGCAGGTACTTGGCGGTGAAGCGCGCGTCGCCGTCGCTGAGGCCGACCTGCAGGTCCATGTAGTCTTCAGCGCCGGGATCGCGCATCAGGCGGATCAGCATGTCGCCGGCCAGGCGGCCCTCCTCGCCCTCGACCCGCATCAGGTGGCTGCCGAGGGTGAAGGCGCGGTCGTCCAGGCTCCAGAACATCCGCGTGCGGGCCTCGCGGTAGCGCCACGGCTCGGGAAACACCTTGGCCAGGTGCAGCATGAAATCCTGCGCCGATGCGTCGAGCTGGCCTCCAGCCAGGGTGCCGGTCAAGGTGCCGCTGACATTTTCCACTGCCGGAACCTCATGGAACGCCGAGATACCGACCTTTTCCAGGTTGGTCGCGTAGCTGACCCGCTCAGGCACCTCTCGCTGCGGCCAGAAATCGGCGTTCAGGTTGTGCAGGATGCCCTTCGGCTTCAGGCCCGCCACCCACTCCGCCGCCGCGTCCGGCAGCGGCGCCAGCGCTTCTATCGCCGGCACCAGGGGCGTCAGGTCGACGCGGTCGGCCTGCAGCTTCCAGTGTGGCTCGTTGTTCTGCTGGTCGCGACGCAACAGCAACTCCACCTCGCCCCAGCGCTGCTCGCCGAAATTCGCCGCCAGGTCGCCGACCCGAACCTTCCAGCCCTGCGCTTCGCGATCGAAGAACAGGTTCATGCCCAGGTCGTTGATTTCCACCGGCTTGCGCGCGGCATACGACGCCTTCAACTGCGGCGCCAGCAGCCGTGCCACCAGCCGTTGCGCCTTGCCGTCGCGCCAGTCGAACCAGAAGTCGCCGCCGGCCTTGGCCCGGACGATCTTCCATTCCTGGGTCAGACCGGCCGGCAACCATTGCGCCCAGTCGCTCTGCGGCAGGCTGAGATAGAACCTGGCGCTGCTGCGCGGCCAGTCCTCGCTGTCGATCCGCCCTTCGGCGTGCAGCGCCAGGGGTTGGCCATCCGGCAGTTGCAGGCGGGCATCGAGACTCTGCCCACCGACCGATGAACTGCGCAGGGTCGCGCCGACCGCGCTGAGCGACAGCGCTGCGCTTCCCCGCGGCGCCACCTCCAGTTGACTGTCCAGCAGCGAGATGCGTTGGGTCTGCAGCAGGAATTGCAGGAGTTTCCGGGGATCGCTGGGCTTGTCGCTGTGCGGCAGGCCATCCAGGCTCCACTGGCCATCCTCGCCTTCGCGCAGGGTCAGCTTGAGTCCCTCCAGCTCCAGGCTGCCGATCCGCACCTGGCGCGCCAGCAGGCTGCCGAGCAGGTCCGGCGCCAGCCGCACCCGCGCCAGGCGCAGACTCTGTTCGCCGTCGCCGACCTGAATGTCGCGCGCCACCACCAGAGGCTCGAAGCCGCGCCAGGAGCCCGTCAGTTCGGCAATCCGCACCGGTATGCCGAGTTGCTTGCCAGCTTCGTCCTCCAGCTGCTGGCGGTATTCGGCCACCAGCGGCACCAGTTGCCGGCCAAGGCTGACGTACAGCGCCAGCAGCACCAGTACCAGGGCGCACAGACCCAGGACGATCCGTAGCAGTCGCGTTCCGAGGCTTCCCACATCCGCCATTTCAGCCATACGCCTCAGAGCAGGACCACGTCATATTGCTCCTGCGAGTACATCGCCTCGACCTGGAACTTGATGGTGCGGCCGATGAACGCCTCGAGATCGGCGACGTTACCCGACTCCTCGTCGAGCAGCCGGTCCACCACCTTCTGGTTGGCCAGCACCAGGTAGGAGTCGGCCTGGTAGGCACGCGCCTCGCGGAGGATCTCACGGAAAATCTCGTAGCAGGTGGTTTCCGCAGTCTTCAGCATGCCGCGTCCCTGGCAGCAGGGGCACGGCTCGCAGAGGATCTGCACCAGGCTTTCGCGGGTGCGCTTGCGGGTCATCTGCACCAGGCCCAACTCGGTGATGCCGATGATGTTGGTCTTCGCGTGGTCGCGCTCCAGTTGCTTCTCCAGGGTGCGCAGGACCTGCCGGCGATGCTCCTCGTCCTCCATGTCGATGAAGTCGATGATGATGATCCCGCCCAGGTTGCGCAGGCGCAGCTGGCGGGCGATCGCGGTGGCCGCCTCGAGGTTGGTCTTGAAGATGGTTTCCTCGAGGTTGCGATGGCCGACGAAGGCGCCGGTGTTCACGTCGATGGTGGTCATCGCCTCGGTCGGATCGACGATCAGGTAGCCGCCGGACTTCAGCAGTACCTTGCGCTCCAGGGCTTTCTGGATTTCGTCCTCGACGCCGTAGAGATCGAAGATCGGTCGCTCGCCCGGGTAGTGTTCGAGGCGATCGGAAATCTCCGGCATCAATTCTTCGACGAAGGAAGTGATCTTCTGGAAGTTCTCTCGCGAGTCGATGCGGATCTTCTCGATCCGCGGGTTCACCAGGTCGCGCAGGGTACGGATCGCCAGGGACAGGTCTTCGTAGATCACCGAAGGCGCGCCGACGGTCTGGATCTGCGCGGCGATCTGGTCCCATAGCCGGCGAAGGTAGCGGATGTCGGCGAGAATCTCGTCCTCGCCCGCGCCTTCCGCGGCGGTGCGCAGGATGAAGCCGCCCTGCCCCTCGATGCCTTCCGCCGCCACGCAGTCGGCCACCACCTTCTTCAGGCGCTCGCGCTCGACTTCGTCCTCGATCCGCAGGGATATCCCGACATGACTGGTGCGCGGCATGTACACCAGATAGCGCGAAGGAATCGACAGGTGGGTGGTCAGCCGTGCGCCCTTGGTGCCGATCGGATCCTTGGTCACCTGCACCACCAGCGCCTGCCCCTCATGGACCAGGGCACTGATGCTTTCCACGGCACTGCCTTCGCGATTGGATATCTCGGCGGCATGGATGAACGCCGCACGTTCCAGGCCGATGTCGACGAACGCCGCCTGCATCCCCGGCAGTACCCGTACCACCCGCCCCTTGTAGATATTGCCGACGATGCCGCGCCGCTGGGTGCGTTCGACATGCACTTCCTGCAGGACGCCGTTTTCCACCACCGCCACGCGCGACTCCATCGGCGTGATATTGATCAGGATCTCTTCGCTCATGCGTCCACTGTCCTTATTTCGGCGCGTTAGGCGTTACGGCGGGTTGCCACCCACGGGCTGCCAGCAAGGGATGCCGAATTCCCTCAACAGTTCCGCAGTTTCACACAAAGGCAGCCCGACCACCGCACTGTAACTGCCTTCGATGCGGCTGACGAATATCGCTCCGAGGCCCTGGATCGCATATCCGCCCGCCTTGTCCGCCGGCTCGCCGCTCTGCCAGTAGCGCAGCGCTTCTTCCGGGGCGACCTGGCGGAAGCGCACCCGGCACTCCACTACCCGCGCCTCGACGCCGCCAGCGGCGGCCAGGGCCACGGCGGTGAGAACCTGGTGTTCGCGCCCGGACAGCGCAGCCAGCATGGCCAGCCCCTCGGCCTGGTCCACGGGCTTGCCGAGAATTCGCCCGTCGATCACCACCGAGGTATCCGCGCCCAGGACATAACCGTCCTCGCCGCGCCCTTCCAGCATAGCCAGCCCGGCGGCCGCCTTGCCGCGCGCCAGGCGCTCGACGTAGGCGGCGGGCGCTTCGTTCGGCAAGGGGGACTCGTCGATAGCGGTGGCGAGCACGGACAGCGGAACGCCGATCTGGGTCAGCAGTTCACGGCGACGGGGCGAGGCGGAGGCGAGATACAGCGACGGCATGGAGGCTCCCGGGAAACGCGTCGGGCGATGCGCCGATCACCCGTTTCGAAGAATGACGTATCCGCCGCAGCATAGCTGCGAAGCGGACCTACCTCACGTTGAGACGCAGGCGGACGAACTGCAGCAGGGCGTACACCCAGGGCCAGAGCAGCGCGCTGACCAGGGCCGGAAGCAGGAAGGTCAGGGTCGGCGGGCGATTGCCGGTCAGGGCGTTGAGCCAGAGCTGGAGCAGTTGCGCCAGGCCGTAGACCACCACCAGCACCAGGCACTGCTGCCAGGCCGGGAACATGCGCAGGCGCTGGTGCAGGGACAGCACGAGGAAGGTGATCAGGCCGAGGATCAGCGCGTTCTGCCCGAGCAGGTTGCCGTAGAGCACGTCCTGGGCCAGGCCGAGCAGCCAGGCGGTGACCATCCCGACGCGCTCGGGCAGCAGCAACACCCAGTAGGTCAGCAGCATCGCCAGCCACAGCGGGCGGCCGATCTCGGTGAAGGTAGGCATCGGCGCTACGGCCAGCACCAGCCCGACCAGCAGGCTCAGCCAGATCACCCAGACATTGTTCGAACCCTGGGTCGCGCGAGCCATCAGCGGCGCCCCCCGTTGGCCGCCGGAGCGGCAGGCTGCGTGGGAGCTGGCGCGGGCGCGGCGGCGGGCTGCTGCGCAGCGCCCTGGGCTGCCGGGGTGGCCGGCGACGGCGCGGCGGCCGGTTGCGCGGCAGGCTGGGGCGCCTGGGCGCCGGCGGCGGCTTTCTTGTCCGCCTCTTCCTGGGCCTCGGCGGCGTCGTTGGCGCGCTGTTCCGGGGTGCGGCTGTCGCTGAACACCAGCAGCACGTAGCGGCTACGGTTCATCTTCGCGGTCGGCACCGCGCGCACCACGGCGAACGGCTGGCCGGAATCGTGGATCACTTCCTTGACCGTGGCCACCGGATAGCCGGCGGGGAAGCGTTGCCCCAGGCCGGAGCTGACCAGTAGGTCGCCTTCCTTGATGTCGGCGGTGTCGGCGACGTAGCGCAATTCCAGGCGCTCGGGATTGCCGGTGCCGACGGCGATGGCGCGCAGGCCGTTGCGATTGACCTGCACCGGGATACTGTGGGTGGTGTCGGTGAGCAGCAGGACCCGCGCGGTATAGGGCATCACCTCGACCACCTGGCCCATCAGGCCGCTGGCATCGAGCACCGGCTGGCCGACGAAGACGCCGTCGTTCTCGCCCTTGTCGATCATGATGCGTTGGGTGAAGGGGTTCGGATCGACGCCGATCAGCTCGCTGACCAGTACCTTGTCGTCGACCAGCGCGGCGGAATTGAGCAGCTCGCGCAGGCGCACGTTCTGCTCGGTGAGCGCGGCGAGTTTCTGCACCCGGCGCTGCATCAGCAGGGACTCGGCCTTGAGGCGTTCGTTCTCGGCGATCAGCTCGCTACGGCTGCTGAACTGGTCGCGCACGCCTTCCCAGGCGCGCACCGGCATTTCCGCCAGGCCGTAGAAAGGCGTGAGCACCATCCCCAGCTTGCTACGGACGGGCTCCAGATAGTCGAACCGGGCGTCCACCACCATCAGGCTGACCGACAGCACGGCCAGCACCAACAGGCGAACGCCCAGCGACGGGCCTTTGGAGAATAGCGGTTTGATGATCCGCTCCTAGGCGACGATGCTCGCCACCTTACTCGGTGGAGAGCAGGTCCATGGAGTGGCGGTCCATCATCTCCAGCGCACGGCCACCGCCGCGAGCCACGCAGGTCAGCGGCTCCTCGGCGACGATCACCGGCAGGCCGGTTTCCTGTGCCAGCAGCTTGTCCAGGTCGCGCAGCAGCGCGCCACCGCCGGTCAACACCAGGCCGCGCTCGGCGATATCCGAGGCCAGCTCCGGCGGCGATTGCTCGAGGGCGCTCTTGACCGCCTGGACGATGGTCGCCAGGGACTCCTGCAGGGCCTCGAGGACCTCGTTGGAGTTCAGGGTGAAGCTGCGCGGTACGCCTTCGGCCAGGTTACGGCCGCGGACGTCGACTTCGCGAACGTCGCCGCCCGGGAAGGCGGTGCCGATCTCCTGCTTGATGCGCTCGGCGGTGGATTCGCCGATCAGGCTGCCGTAGTTGCGGCGCACGTAGGTGACGATGGCTTCGTCGAAGCGGTCGCCGCCGACGCGGACGGATTCGGCGTAGACAACACCGTTGAGGGAAATCAGGGCGATCTCGGTAGTGCCGCCGCCGATGTCTACGACCATCGAGCCGCGGGCCTCCTCGACCGGCAGGCCGGCGCCGATGGCGGCAGCCATCGGCTCTTCGATCAGGAACACCTCGCGGGCGCCGGCGCCCAGGGCGGATTCGCGGATGGCCCGGCGCTCAACCTGGGTGGACTTGCACGGCACGCAGATCAGCACGCGTGGGCTGGGCTGCAGGAAGCTGTTCTCGTGGACCTTGTTGATGAAGTACTGCAGCATCTTCTCGCAGACGCTGAAATCCGCGATCACGCCGTCTTTCATCGGACGGATGGCGGCGATGTTGCCCGGGGTACGGCCGAGCATGCGCTTGGCCTCGGTGCCCACGGCGACGACGCTCTTCTGGCTGCCATGGCTGCGAATGGCGACCACGGACGGTTCGTTCAGGACGATGCCGCGCTCGCGCACATAAATAAGGGTATTGGCAGTACCCAGGTCGATCGACAGATCGCTGGAAAACATGCCACGCAATTTTTTGAACATGGGAAAGAAACCCTAGGCGAAGCGTGGGTGAAAAATACGCGGGTAAAAAAGTGCGGCAAACTCTAACAACGACGGGGATTTTGGGCAAGGCGGGCAATATGCTAAATTGCAGGCTTTTCCCGGCCCCACAAGGCCCGTCCAGGCGGAATTAGACCGCCGACCGCGGCATCCGTTCCCTGCCTTATATAACGCATGGCGCCCCGCCGCCCTTCCAAGGCCGCTTTTGCTGGAGACTCCCGATGGCGCTTGAACGCTCCGACGTGGAAAAAATCGCCCATCTCGCCCGCCTGGGCCTGAGCGAGGCCGATCTTCCGCGCACCACCGAGACCCTGAACAACATCCTCGGCCTGATCGACCAGATGCAGGCGGTCGACACCAGCGGCGTCGAACCGCTCGCCCATCCGCTGGAAGCCACCCAGCGCCTGCGCCCGGACGCGGTCACCGAGACCGATCACCGCGACGCCTACCAGACCATCGCCCCCGCCGTGGAAGAAGGTCTGTACCTGGTTCCGAAAGTCATCGAGTCATAAGGACGCGGACACATGCTGCATCAATTGACCCTCGCCGAGATCGCCCGCGCCCTCGCCGACAAGCAATTTTCCGCCGAAGAGCTGACCCGCACCCTGCTCGGTCGCATCCGGCAGCTGGATCCCCAGCTCAACAGTTTCATCAGCATCACCGACGACCTGGCCATCGCCCAGGCCAAGGCAGCCGACGAACGGCGCGCCAACGGCGAGAACGGCGCCCTGCTCGGCGCGCCGATCGCCCACAAGGACCTGTTCTGCACCCAGGGCGTACGCACCAGCTGCGGTTCGAAGATGCTCGACAACTTCGTCTCGCCCTACGACGCCACCGTGGTCGAGAAGCTCACCGCCGCCGGCGCCGTTACCCTCGGCAAGCTGAACATGGATGAATTCGCCATGGGCTCGTCGAACCAGTCCAGCCACTACGGCGCGGTGAAGAACCCCTGGAGCCTCGACCGCGTGCCGGGCGGCTCCTCCGGCGGTTCCGCCGCGGCAGTCGCCGCGCGCCTGCTGCCGGCCGCCACCGGCACCGATACCGGCGGCTCGATCCGCCAACCGGCGGCGCTGACCAACCTCACCGGGATCAAGCCAACCTACGGCCGGGTTTCCCGCTGGGGCATGATCGCCTACGCTTCCAGCCTCGACCAGGGCGGCCCGCTGGCGCGCACCGCCGAGGACTGCGCGCTGATGCTGGGGGTGATGGCCGGATTCGATCCGAAGGACTCGACCAGCGTCGAACAGCCGGTGGACGACTACCTGGCCGCCCTGCAGAAGCCGCTGAGCGGCCTGCGCATCGGCCTGCCGCGGGAATACTTCGGCGCCGGCCTCGACAGCCGCATCGCCGACGCGGTGCTGGCCGTGGTCGAGGAGCTGAAGACGCTCGGCGCCACGGTGAAGGACATTTCCCTGCCGAACATGCAGCACGCCATCCCGGCCTACTACGTAATCGCGCCGGCCGAGGCGTCCTCCAACCTGTCGCGCTTCGACGGCGTGCGCTATGGCTATCGTTGCGACGCCCCGCAGAACCTGGAAGACCTGTACAAGCGCTCGCGCGCGGAAGGCTTCGGCAGCGAAGTGAAGAACCGCATCATGGTCGGCACCTACGCACTCTCGGCCGGCTACTACGATGCCTATTACCTGCAGGCTCAGAAGATTCGCCGGCTGATCAAGAACGACTTCGTCAGCGCCTTTGCCGAAGTGGACGTGATCCTCGGCCCGACCACGCCGAACCCGGCCTGGAAGATCGGCGAGAAGAACGACGACCCGGTTTCCCAGTACCTGGAAGACATCTACACCATCACCGCCAACCTCGCCGGCCTGCCGGGGCTGTCCATGCCCGCCGGCTTCGTCGACGGCCTGCCGGTGGGTGTCCAGTTGCTCGCGCCCTACTTCCAGGAAGGCCGCCTGCTCAACGTCGCGCACCAGTACCAGCAGGTCAGCGACTGGCACACCCGCACCCCGGCCGGCTTCTAAGCCATGGCAACGCCACGCAGTCCCCTCCCCTCTCCCGGCGCGGAGAGGGCGACCCGCAGGGTCGGCAGCGGGACTGCGCAGGCACAGAAGGATTGAGGAACACCACATGCAATGGGAAACCGTGATCGGGCTGGAAATCCACGCACAGCTCGCCACCCAATCGAAGATCTTCTCCGGCAGCTCGACCGCCTTCGGCGCCGCGCCGAATACCCAAGCCAGCCTGGTCGACCTGGCCATGCCGGGCACCCTGCCGGTGCTCAACGAGGAGGCCGTACGCATGGCCTGCCTGTTCGGCCTGGCGATCGACGCACGGATCGACCGGCAGAACGTGTTCGCCCGCAAGAACTACTTCTACCCCGACCTGCCGAAGGGCTACCAGACCAGCCAGATGGACCATCCCATCGTCGGCAAGGGCCATCTCGACATCACCCTGGAAGACGGCACCACCAAGCGCATCGGCATCACCCGCGCGCACCTGGAGGAGGACGCCGGCAAGAGCCTGCACGAAGACTTCCAGGGCATGAGCGGCATCGACCTGAACCGCGCCGGCACGCCGTTGCTGGAGATCGTTTCCGAGCCGGACATCCGCAGCGCCAAGGAAGCCGTGGCCTACGTCAAGGCGATCCACGCCCTGGTGCGCTACCTGGGCATCTGCGACGGCAACATGGCCGAGGGCTCGCTGCGCTGCGACTGCAACGTCTCGGTACGACCGAAGGGCCAGGCCGAATTCGGCACCCGCGCCGAGATCAAGAACGTCAACTCCTTCCGCTTCATCGAGAAGGCGATCAACCACGAGATCCAGCGCCAGATCGAGCTGATCGAGGACGGCGGCAAGGTAGTCCAGGAAACCCGCCTGTACGACCCGAACAAGGACGAGACCCGCTCCATGCGCGGCAAGGAAGAAGCCAACGACTACCGTTACTTCCCCTGTCCCGACCTGCTGCCGGTGGTCATCGAGCCCGAGTACCTGGCGAAGCTGCGCGAGCAACTGCCGGAACTGCCGGTGCAGAAGCGCGAACGCTTCGAGAGCCAGTACGGCCTGTCCGCCTACGATGCCAGCGTGCTGTCCGCCAGCCGCGAGATGGCCGACTACTTCGAGAAGGTCCAGGGCATCTGCGGCGACGCCAAGCTGGCGGCCAACTGGGTGATGGTCGAGCTGGGCAGCCTGCTCAACAAGGACGGCCTGGAGATCGAGCAGTCCCCGGTGTCCGCCGAGCAACTGGGCGGCATGATCCTGCGCATCAAGGACAACACCATCTCCGGCAAGCTCGCCAAGATGGTCTTCGAAGCCATGGCCAACGGCGAGGGTTCCGCCGACCAGATCATCGAGGCCAAGGGCCTGAAGCAGGTCACCGACAGTGGCGCCATCGAGAAGATGCTCGACGAGGTGCTGGCGGCCAACGCCGAGCAGGTCGAGCAGTACCGCGCCGCCGACGAGGCCAAGCGCGGCAAGATGTTCGGCTTCTTCGTCGGCCAGGCGATGAAGGCCTCGAAAGGCAAGGCCAACCCGCAGCAGGTGAACGAGTTGCTGAAGAAAAAGCTCGAAGCGTGAGTCAAAGCCAGACGCCGGGTTCGCCCGGCGTCTTCTTGTCCGCCAGGAGCCTGTTGTCCATGCCCACCCCATCCGCCGCCGCGCGCCTCGCCCTCGCCGTCCTGCCCCTGTTCCTCGCCGGCTGCTCCAGCCTCGCCGGCAGCGGTTCCGCGGATACCGGCGAAGCCTCCTACTATGGCAGCCGCCACGCAGGCCTGCGTACCGCTAGCGGCGAGCGCTACAACCCCAACGCAATGACCGCTGCCCACCGCACGTTGCCGTTCGGTACCCGCGTGCGGGTAACCAACCTCGACAACCGCCGCAGCGTGGTGGTGCGGATCAACGATCGCGGGCCGTTCCGCCGCGGGCGGATCATCGATGTATCGCGCAAGGCCGCCGAAGGCCTGGGTATGATCCGCAGCGGCGTGGCGCCGGTTCGGATAGAGTCGCTGGATTGAGCCACCTTCTACCCACGACAGGAACCTTCCGATGAGCGAACAAGGCAAGACCGGCCTGGAGATCCGACGTGAAGTCATGGGCGACGCCTTCGTCGAGCGCGCCATGGGCAACGCCACCGCCTTCACCCAGCCATTGCAGGACTTCGTCAACGAGCATGCCTGGGGCTCGGTCTGGGCCCGCGAGGCGCTGCCGCGCAAGACCCGCAGCCTGATCACCCTGGCCGCCCTGACCGCCCTGAAGTGCCCGCAGGAACTCAAGGGGCACGTGCGCGGTGCGCTGAACAACGGCTGCACGGTGGAGGAAATCCGCGAGGCACTGCTGCACTGCGCGGTCTATGCCGGGGTGCCGGCGGCGATCGATGCGTTCCGTGCGGCGCAGGAAGCGATCGATACCTGGCAGGGCGAACAGCCCGCCTGAGCCCAGGAGCCATTCGCAGCGGCATGAGCGCCGCCGTCAGGCCACGGGTTGATAACACCGATGCCTGAGCGACGGCGAATAACGCCAGGGGCGTTATCCGCCCTATGGGACCGAGCGCAGGCGCCTACGGATAACTGAAGCGCTTCACCAGCGTCAGCTCGCCAGGCTTGCGCATCGGCACCAGGAAGGTTTCCTGTTTCTCGTTCGGCGTGCCCTCTTCGGTGACCAGGGTGATGCGCGCCGTGGTCAGGTCCTGGGCGGCCTGTTCGGCGCCATCCTCGCTGCTGCCGTAGCCACCGCCGAAGTAGTTGACGTAGACCAGGTAGGGCCCCTTCTGCGGCGTCGGCGTGGCGATGATTTCCGGGCCGTAGCCGGTGGTGACGTCGACATCCAGGGTCGCGCCGTTGGCCAGCGAACGATTGCCATACCAGACATGGTCGCCGTCCGGGGTCACCAGGTGCAGGTCGAGGTCGGTGTTGTCGCTGTCCCAGGACAGCAGCACGCGCAGCTTGGCCGGCACTTCCCCGCCGCCGCCACCGTGATAGAACTGGACCCGTCGCGACTGCCCGGCGGCGTTGCGCACCTCGACGCTGTTGCTGCCGGACGGGAAGGCGAACGGGCGGTCGAAGCTGCCATCGGCGTCCACCTTCAGTGGCATGCTCACACCGTTCACCACCAGCGTCGCCGGGCGGTCCTTGGGCTGGCTCTCGATCGCGCCGCGAATGCGCGCGGTGGTCGCCTGGTCGGCGGCGACGTTGACCGAGGACGCCGGGTAGTTCACCACCTGCCGGTAATTGGCGGCGGAACCGTCGCCGGCACGCCAGCCGGAGACCGGCGTATCCAGTTTCACGGGGTTGTCCGCCCAGGCGACGAGGGGAAGGCAACTGAGCAGGGCGGCAAGGGACATTCGGTTCATGGAGTCATTCCAGTAGCAGGCGCCGGGCCAGGCTTTCGACATAGTTTTCGTCCTGGCCGCTGGGATGGGCGCGGAAGGCCAGGTGCAGGTATTCGTGGGTGAGGTCCAAGCGTTCCTGTAGGGAATACAGGCCGCGGACGAAGATGCGTTCGCGCTCGCGATCGACATAGGGCCGCCCGGAAGCCAGGCGGCACACGGAAAAACTCGGAATCTCCTCGTAGCCGGGCTCTCGGTCGAGACGCTCGCGCCACTGCCGGCGCTGCTTGCGCAGCCAGTCTTCGGCAGCCGGCAACGGCTGGCAGGCGGCCACCGGGTTGTCCCAGCGGCTCAGGCTGCTGCGCGGGAAAGCCTGGGCGAGGATGCTGTCGTAGCCCAGTCCCTGCCCGGCTTGCTCCACCGCGTGCTTCCAGGACAGGCGCGCCGGACCAGGCTGGTCGGAGTGATAGTTGACGGTCGCCCCGGCCAGCACCAGGTCGGCGCTCCAGGCAGCGATCCGCCGCGTCGGCGCGCTGGCCGGGCGCGGCGCCACGCGCTGGCGCTGGCTGCTGTCATCGATGGCCAGGCATTCGCCGCGCGGCGCGGCGTTTTGCAATAGATAGGTGCGAATGGTCACCGCCAGCGCGCGAGCGGCTTCCTTCGGCTGCGCCGAGGCTTCGCGCTCCAGCACCCGCGCCACGTACTCTTCGCGCGAAACCCGCGCGACCAGGCGCGGCACGCCATCCACCCGTTGCAGGAAGAGGTCGCCGGCGCTGGCGATGTCCAGTCGATTGCCGTTGGCGAAGAGCACTTGCTGCGGACCATGCAGCAGGCCTTCGGCGGCCGGGTGGCCGGAGGGATCGCTGACCGAGCGCAGCGGATAGCGGCTGAACAGGTTCACTTCCACGCAACGGCCCGGATCGGCCGGCCACGGACTCGGCAGGAAGCGCCCGAGCACCTCGGCGTAGCGGTCCAGAATCATCTTGCTGGTTCCCGGGCCGCCGAGCCAGAGCGGCGTTCCATCGACCAGCCAGCCAGCGAAACCGCCCTGGCGCGCCTGCGGGTCATGGTCGTCGAGCCAGCTCCAGGTCTTCACCCGCAGGCGGCCGCCAAGGCTGGCCACGGCATGGCCGTCGCCGGCCTGCAACGCCACGTCGAGCAGTACCCGCCGCGCCTCGCCCTGGGCCGGCAGTTGCTGCAACTGCTCCAGAAGCTCCTTAACCGGCACCCGCGTCTGCGGTTGCAGCCGTTCCAGATCGAGCAACCA
Source organism: Pseudomonas sp. PS1(2021) (assembly GCF_020405165.1). NCBI lineage: Bacteria > Pseudomonadati > Pseudomonadota > Gammaproteobacteria > Pseudomonadales > Pseudomonadaceae > Pseudomonas > Pseudomonas sp. PS1(2021). Next base: position 4,417,382 of record NZ_CP084484.1, read on the forward strand.
GGCCGGTGCCTGGCGCGCCTGCCAGTAGCCGCGCCAGGCCTCCGGCCGCAAGGCGAGGCGCTGCGGCTCGAAATACAGCCCGCAGGAGCGCACCAGGGCGCGGTCACGACCGATCGTCTGGCCATTCTCGCAGCAGTAGACCTCCTCGCGGCTGCGCCCCTGGCAGGTATAGGGCGGCTCGGCCTGGCCGGTGTCGCTCAGCCAGGCGAAGACGAACAGTTTCCACAGGCTGCCCAGCGGAGCCTGCAAATCGGCCGGCAACGGCCGGCGCTCGAGTACCCGCTGGCGATCCAGGCTCACCAGTTCGTAGCCCTGGGTCGTGCGCCAGGCCAGCTGGACCGGCGCCTCCGCTGCGCGAAGCAGCAACGGCACGGCGCACAGCAGGACCAGCCAGGCGCGCAACGCAATCACTCGACCTTGACCTTGGCCAGCGCCGGCTTGGCTTCCAGGGCCTGCTGTTCCGGCGCGTAGAGACGCAGGTAGCGGGCCGGTGGCAGGTTGAAGCTGCCTTTCTGGGAGAAACGCACCAGGTGACGGAAACGCTGCTCGCCACTCAGGCTGTCCACCGGCACCCCGTAGAACAACTCGCCCGGTTCGTTGCGCGCGCGCTCCAGGGTGGTCGCTTCGTCGCCGGCCAGGCCGCTGATCTTGATGCCCCAGGTGGTGCGCTCGACATCCGCGCCGGGCGGCAGCGGCAGTTCCAGCATGCCGTAGCGTAGAGCGGTGTCTTCCGGAACGTTCAGGGTCACTTCGTCGAGATACAGTTCGTCGCTGGAAAGCGGCTTGTCGCCAACCTCCTCGACCTTGAACTCGAACGCCCCCTCACCGGGCACCAGGCGCAGCAGACGACGGCTGATCTGCACCGGCAGTTGCCCGCTCGGCGCCTGGGCGCTGCGGTAGCTGAGCGCAACCGGCAACGGCCGGGCCGGCGCCTCGTCCAGGTCGACCCAGCTCGGAATGCCGCGGCCGCGCCATTGCCAGTAGGTTTCGCCGCTGGCGCCGCGCTGCGCCTGCCAGTCCTTCGGCGGCTGCGGCAGCTTGCCCTGCGGCGCCTGGGCCAGGGCGCCCTGCAGCCAGGTCAGGGCCAGGGCGCGTTCCAGGGTCGATTGCGCCGGCGCCAGGCGTTGCAGCAAAGCGCTGGCCTGCTGGCCATCCACGGCCGAGTGAGAGGCCAGCAAGGCATCGGTGAACGGCAAGCCGGCCTCACGCAGGCGCTGCGTCGCCGTCTCGGCCTGGGCGGCCAGCGGAGCGGGCACCGCGACCCGCAGTTGCCGTGCCAGGTCCACCGCCAGTACTCGCGCCGCGGCCAGGCCGACGGCCGAGTCCGGGTCGCCCAGCACCAGGCCGTCGTCGGCCTCCAGCGGCTCCGCGCGCGCCTGCCCTTCGCCGGCGTTGGCCAGATCGTTGAGCAGGCCGCCGAGCAGGGTGTTCACCGGCAACTGCATGTCGCGGGCGAAAGCCAGGATCAGCGCACGCTGCAGCAGCGGGGTCTGCGTCGCCTGCTTGGCGTAGGGCTCGAGGATGCGCTGCCAGTGTTCGGCCGGCAGTTGGATCTCCAGTGCGCGGCTGGCGTACCAGTCGGCGTAGTAGGCGTAGGCGGTGAGGAAAGCGTCGCCATCGACGTCGCCACCCCACCAGGCGAACCAGGCGTCCGGGCCGGCCATCTGCACCAGGCGCAGGCGACTGTTCTGCATGATCAGGCGCAGGCGGTCGCGAATCCGCGGCTCGCCGCCGGCCAGCGCCGGATAGGCGATGCTCAGCGGCAGCAGTTGGCTGGCGGTCTGCTCGACGCCGCCGTAGGGATACTCCAGCAGATCATCGAGATTGCCCAGGTAGGCAGCGGCCGGGCCATCGGCCAGGCGCAGGCGTACGTCGCGCGCGTCCGCCGGCAGTTGCAGCGGGTTGCTCGCCGCCGCCAGGCTGAGGTTCTGCACCTGCTCCACCTGCCAGCCGTCGGCCAGCAGGTTGAAGCGCACCGCCAGGCGGTCGCGGACCTGCCCGTCCTGGCGCAGCTCGGCGCTCCAGTCGCCATCGCTGAGCGGCTGTTGCGCCAGCGGAATGTAGTTGACTCCCTTGGCCAGCTCCAGGGTCTGGCTGCGCTGGCTGCCAGGCGGCCCGCTGAGCAGCTCGGCCTTGACCGGCTGTTCGCCTTGGTTGAAGACGAACAGGCCGAGGTCGGGCTGGTCACCCTGGCGGAAGCGAGTCGGCCCGCTCCACTTCAGGTACAGCGGCTTCTCCGAGCGAAGGAACTGCTTCTTCTGGCCGACCTGGCCGTTGTCGTCGATGGCCCGCGCGGTGATCCGCCAGCGGGTCAGCGAGTCGGGCATGCGGAAGCTGAAGCTGGCCTTGCCCTGGGCGTCGGTGACCAGCTCCGGCTGCCAGGCGGCGGTGTCGACGTCCTCGCGGCGCGGCCGCTCCAGTACCTTGACGCCGCGCTCGCTGCGGTTCGCCCGTCCGGGTGCGCTGGTGCTGCCGGGCAACGCCACGTCGTAGCTGATGAAGGCCAGGCTGGCGCTGGTGCGCACGTTGTTGCGCCGCGGATGGTAGAAGAACTGGTCGATGCCGGGGGCGATCTCCGCCTGCAGGGCATAGACCATCTCATCCACCACGCTGACGGTCAGGTGGCTGGAAACCGGTTTGCCGGCGAAGCGCGTGGCCAGGGTCACGGTCACCGTCTCGCCCGGTTCGTAGCGCTCCTTGTCGGTGGCGATGTCGATCTCTACCTGGGGCATGCCGACCTTGATCCCGGCGTTCTGGAAGCTGTAGTCGCCGCCCTTGGTGTAGAGCACCGAGAAGGTCAGGTTCGGCGAGAACTCCTCGCGCACCGGGATCCACACGCGGTACTGGGTCGGATTGAGCTTTTCCAGGCGCAGCCAGTCGGCGCCCTTGGACAGCAGGGCGGTGGCCTCGACCTTGTCGCGCTCCAGGGACAACAGCGCATCCTCCACCGGCTCGGGGAAGGTGATCAGTGCGGAGGCTTCCTCGCCGGTGCGGTACTCGGGCTTGTCGAACACCACCTCGACGGTGCCCGGCACCGACTTCACGCCCTCGCCGCTCACCGAGTGGCCGGTGGCGCCAAGGAGCTGGCCCTTGTCGTCGCGCAGCTCCACGGAATAGGTACCGGGGCGCTCTAAGGTCAGCGCGAAGCGGCCGTCGGCGACCGGACCGCTATCGGTGGCGCGGTCCTCCAGGCGGATCCACTGGTAGCTGCTCGGCTTGAGCGGGGTCGGCTGTTCGCTGGCATAGCTGAACTCGACCTTCTCGCCGGCGGCGCTGAAGCGCTGCGGCGCGCTCAGGCGGTAGCGCGCGGCGCCGCGCTCGATGAGGATCTCCTTGCTGGTCTTGACCCGGTAGGCGGCGCCGTCGCTGGCGAAGATGGTCAGCATGTAGCGACTGGGTTTCTCGGCCGGCGGCAATTCGATGGCGGCGCGGCCCTTGCCGTCGGTGGTCAGTTCGGTGCTGCTCAGTTCCACCGGGAACTGGCCGAGATACTGCAGTTCGTTGTCCACCATCGACAACTGCTGGGCGCGCAGGCTCAGTTGCAGGCGCGCGTTGGCCACCGGCTTGCCGTCCGGATAGAGCAGGACGATCTCGCCCTTCACCGGCTCGGCGGTCTTGAAGTCCGGCTTGGCCAGGTCGAGGGCGACTTCGAAGTGCGGCTTGATGTATTCGGCGACGCGGAAGGCGCTGCTGTAGGTCTGCCCGCGGTAGTCGAAGCGCAACTCGTAGCCGCCGGCGACGGCGTTCTCCGGCAGTTGGAAGCGGCCATTGGCGCCGCTCTTCGCGTCGAAGCGGAGGTCCAGGCTTTGCAATACCGTGCCGCTGGCGTCGATCACGCTCAGGCGCACCGGCGCGCTGGCGGCGGCCTGGGATTGCCGGGCGTCCTTGAACTCGCGGCCGACCATCTTCAACGAGACCCAGTCGCCTGGCCGGTACAGCGGGCGGTCGGTGAAGGCGTAGATCTTGGTGTCGTAGATCTCGCTGTCGTAATAGAAGTTCTCGGAGACGAAGACCCCGCCCTCGCGGTCCTCGCCGATTACGTAGGAGCGCTCCGGACTGGCGTGCTTGAGCCGCAGCAGGCCGTCGGCGTCGGTATTGCCGCTGCTCATCACGCCCAGGCCGTCGGTCCACAGCACCTTGGTGTCGGGCACCGGGGTGCCTTCGTGCTTGCGTGCGGTCCAGACCAGCAGCTCGTCGCCGGCGACCTTGCTCACCGCCACGCTGTTGGAGACGAACACCACGGTGGTGGCGCGGTACTTGCCGACCAGCGCCTCGACCAGGTACAGGCCCGGCTTCAGCTTGCCCAGCGGGATGTAGACATTGCCCGGCACGACGTTGATGAACTCGCTGGAGGAACCGGCCAGCTTGACGTCCTGCGGCGGCTCGATGGGCTTGGCGTCCCACAGCGGATAGCGGAACTGGCTGACCAGCGGCAGGCCGGGAATCGGCGCGTATTGCGGCTGCGCGTCGTAGGGCGTCGGCGCGGTCATGGCGTTGCCCATCTTCAGCTCGGGCACCGCCTCGGTGACCTGTTGCCGCGACTCGTAGGAGAAGGCGCGCTGCATCACCCGGCGCGACTTGCGATACCAGTTGTCCCAGAGATAGGCCAGGGTGTTCGACAGGCCTTCGCCCTTGAACTGTCCCTCGGCCAGGACCCGGTGCAGGTTCTTCTGCCGCTTGAGGAACTCCAGCGGCTGTTCGATCCGGTACAGGCGCACGTCGACCCCGCCATAGGGCTCCATGCGGTAGCGCCGGTAGTCGCGGCCGGGCGCTTCGAGACGGACCCGCGCTTCCTCGTCGGTGGCGAAGCTGCTGTCGGCGAGCAGGAAGAAGGATTCGCCGGCCATCGGCGTGTAGCCGCTCGGCTCCACCGTGTCTTCCGCCTGGACGGCGGCGAACGGCAGCAGGACCAGGGCGGCGACCGCCAGGCTACGGCTGAAACGGCGCAGGTTGCTCATTGCTGTGGTCTTCACTGGGACGCGATTCATTGAGAGAGGAAAGCCAGCCGATAGATGCCGATAAAGTTGGGATTGGATTCGTCGGGGATCCATCGGGTGTCCTTCCATGTCATGAGTTGTTGCAGGCTGACCGAGCGCATGCCGTTATCGGTCGGGGTGCTGCTGCCGGTGTGATAGGCGATGGAGCGGCCCATCCAGATCATCAGGTGCTGGTCGTCGCCCTGGTCGTAGAACATCAGGTCGCCGGGGCGCGCCTGGTTGAGGTCGCGGCCGACCAGCCGACTGTTGAACTGCACCAGCTTGATCGCATTCACGTAGGGCCCGACCTGGCCGCCACCCTGCTGCCAGTTCTGCGCCAGGCGCCGTTGCTCGGGACTGAGCGCCAGCTCCGGGGGCAGGTAGCGGTTGGACAGGCCGTTGGCGCGCAGCCACTTGCCATCGTGGACTTTCAGCGCCTCGTTGGCGGCGAAGCGCACCAGGCCGGCGCAGTCCTGCTGGTGCCAGCGCGGACTCGGCCCTTGGCGCAACTGTTCCTGGGCGATGCGCACGAACCAGGCGCGGAATACCTGCGATTGCTGCGGGTCGAGCGTTACCGCGGGCTCGCCGCGGGCACCGCCGCTGGCCAGCAGGAGCAGCGCCAGGCCGAAGGCAGTCAGGCGTCTCACAGCGACCGCCATTCCAGCGGCAGCCATTGCCACGGTGCGTTGGCCTGGCTTCCGGCAGGCAGCCCGAGGGCGTAGCTGCCCTTGCCGGCGAGGGTTTTCAGGCGCGGCATCAGGTAGGTGTCGGCGGCATTGCGGAATACCGGCTCCATGTCCTGCGGCAGGCTGTCGAGGGTTTCCCGTTGCAGCAGTTCGGAGAGCGGCTGCGGCGCCAGGTAGGCCGGTACCAGCGCATCCTTCGGCAACACCTCGGCGAGCGGCGGATAGCGTTTGTCGAGGGTGTCCAGGGCCTTGCCGAGCAACTGGTCGTCGAGGGAGAACAGCAGGGTCTGGCCATGGCGCGCCATGCCGATGCGGAAGAACGCGCGGCCGCTGATGCTCTCCGGGTTGTCCGCCTGGCTGGCCGGATAGGCGCCGAAGTTCGAGCTGACCTGGCGGGTCCAGCGGCGGGTCTGGCCATCCACCCGGTCTTCCACCGGGAAGCTGCCACCCTCGACCTTGGCTTCCTTCGCGCCGATCACGCGACCGAACAGCTTGCCCAGCTCGTCGTCGAGTTCGGCACTGGCCGGCGCGCTCAACTGGCCCACCAGCAGCGGCGAATGCAGCCGCGAACTGGCGTACCAGCAGAGACCGGCAGCGCCGCTGAGATGCTCGGAGAAGGCCTGGGCCATCTTCTGCTCGGCCCCCAGGCGCTCCAGCATCACCCCGTACAGGCCAGGGGTGACCGGCAGCGCCACGCAGGCGCTGGCGCCCATCGGCATGGCCTGCCAGACCGGGGCGAAGTCCAGCGGCGGCTGGCGTTCCACCTCGTTCAGCGCCAGGTAGCTGCTCCAGCCCTGCTCGCCCTTCTCGAAGCGCACCCCGGCGAAGCTCGGGATGAAGCGCTGGTAGCCCATGGCCAGGACGCTGGCATTGAGGGTGATGCGCTGGCGCAGCTCGCCGCGGCCCGGCAGGCCGAAGCGCTCGGGGAACAGTTCGTCGCCGTCGAGCAGTGCCTCCAGGTCTTCGCTGGCCGGAGCGTTCAGCGGGCTGTCGTCGCTTTCGCCACCATCGTCGAAGAGCATCCGTGGGTTCGACAGCAACAACAGCCGGTCGCCCTTGGACAGGAACAGCATCGCCTTGTCGTTGCCGTAGCGCAGGCGATAGACCGAGGTTCCCGCCAGCTCGCCGACCTTGCGCAACTGCTGGTCGTCGGCGGCGATATGGGCCAGCGGCTCGAGCACCCGCGCCAGGCCGCCGCGCTTGAGCACCACCACGAAGTCGCGCAGGCGGCCGTCGGCGCCGCGCCAGAGGGCGACCTGGGCCGGTTGGTCGAGCAGTTCCTCGACCAGGCTGTCCTTCAGGGTCAGGTCGTGCTCGTAGATGATCCGCCGCAACGTACCGGTCAGGCCGAGGCGGTCGCCATTGTTCTCGTAATAGAAGACGAAGTCCTCGGTCAGGGTATCGCGCAGCAACGGCACCTCGAGGATTTCCTTCGGCAGGCGGCTCAGCGACACGCTCTCGATCAGCGCGTCGGGCTTGCGCAGGTCACGGTAGGCACGTGGCGCGTCGGCGTCCGCGGGTGCCTGGGCGCCGATCGGCTGGCCGAGGTCCTCTTCGGCCGGGCGCCCTCCGCCGAGCCGCTCCAGCCAGCCCATCTGCCAGGCCAGCACACCGCCGGCGGCCAGCGCGGCGACGATCCCCAGCACCGGCCACAGGGCGCTTCGGGTGCGCGCAGCGGCGGGCGCAGGGGTTCCGTTGGCAGGGCTGGGGGTGTTGTTCTCGCTCATGGTTCGCTAATCCCGTGTCATCCGTACGAGGGGATGCTTCAGTAGGTAAAGGTCTTGACCAGCACCAGGTCACCGATGGTGCGCAGGGGCACGACGAAGGTCTCGTGCTTCTCGTCGACGCTGTTTTCGTTGAACACCAGGTTGACCTGCGCGGTGATCACGTCCTGTACGTTGCTGCCGGCCTGGAAGTTGTAGCCCTGGTTGTTGAGGTTGCCCCAGTAGTTCACGTAGATCAGGTAGGTGCCGTGCAGCGGCGCGCCCATGGTGAACATCTCCGGGCCGGGCCCGTCGACGCCGTCCGGATCGAGGCCGCCGCTGTTGCTCAGGCGCGGATGCGCCCAGTAGGCGTGCTGGCCATCGGGGGTGACGATATGCAGGTCGAGCTCGGCCTTCGGATCGTCCCAACCCAGCACCACGCGCACGCGCGGCGGCAGTTGGGAGCGATTGGCCTCGTAGAACTGTACGCGCTTGAGGATCTTGCCGTCGGCGCTGCCGACCTGGACGCCGTTGGAGCCGTGGCCGAACGCATAGGGGCGGACGAAGCGCCCGGCGCCGTCGGTATAGAGAGGGAGAGGATTGCCGTTGACCACCAGGCGCTGGGCGCGCTCGGTGCCGACCAGTTCGCGCAGGTGTCCTTCGATCAGGCTGCGGCCGCGCTGGCCGCCGCGATCGATGGGCGGAGTCGGATAGGCGACACGCGGGGCATCGGGCTGCTCGAGCAGGCCGGAATAGCGCCAGCCTGCCGTCGGACCATCCAGGTCCACCGAAGGCTCGGCTAGTGCAGGCAGCCCGAAGGCCAGTCCGAACAGCACCGACAGGCAGCCGGCACTCGAACCGAAGATACGCATGATCAATCCCTGGTCGTGCGATTCATGAAAGTTGCATCTTAACGATTGCGCTGTCCGCTGGATATCCCCGGCGACCGGCGGAATGTGCGAAATCCACCGCGATTCGACGGAAAGCGGAAAGCACAGGGGCGCCATGCGGCGCCCCCGTTGTCATTTACGCTTCAGCGCCGTACCGGCCGCTTCTGCAGCTTGCGCTGCAAGGTCCGTCGATGCATGCCCAGGGCGCGGGCGGTGGCGGAGATGTTGCCCTCGTGCTCGGCGAGCACGCGCTGGATGTGCTCCCATTGCAGGCGATCCACCGACATCGGGTTTTCCGGTACCAGGGTGTCCAGGTCGGCGTGCTCGGAGAGCAGCGCGGCCAGCACGTCATCGGCATCCGCAGGCTTGCACAGGTAGTTGCAGGCGCCGCGCTTGATCGCCTCCACCGCGGTGGCGATGCTGGAATAGCCGGTGAGGATCACCACCCGCATGTCCGCGTGCAGCTCCAGCAGCTTCGGCAGCAGCACCAGGCCGGAGTCGCCTTCCATCTTCAGGTCGAGCACGGCGTAGTCCGGCGTATCCTGCTGGGCCAGCGCCAGGCCTTCCTCGGCGGAGCCGGCGGTGCTGACCCGCAGGCCGCGACGGCTCATGGCCCGGGCCAGGACCCGGGTAAAGGTGGGATCGTCGTCCACCAGCAGGAGGTGGGGATGTTCTTCCCCTTCGAAGAGCAGCTCTTCAGACATAGGCAGGGCCTCTCAGACGGATCACTCAAGCCATTCCGTAGCTGCGCGGCAAGCGCAGTTCGGTCAGAGTGCCGCCATCTTCGTGGTTATACAACTTCACCGTTCCACCAGCGCGGGTCACGCTGGCCTGACTGAGAAACAGGCCGAGGCCGAAGCCCTTGCCCTTGGTGGTGAAGAACGGTTTGCCGATCTGTTCGGCGATCGCCAGGGGCACCCCGACGCCGTGGTCGCGGATACTCAGGCAGATACTGCTGCTGTCCCAGTCCAGGCGGATGTCGAGGTCGTCGGGACAGGCGTCCGCCGCATTGTTCAGCAGGTTCAGCAGAGCCTGGCTGAGGTCGGTCGGCGGGGTCAGGCGCGGCGCGGAGCCGAGGCCCAGGCACTGGTAGCGGTAGGAAGCCTCCGGACGCATCAGGTGCCAGCGGCGCAGCACCGATTCCAGCCATTCCGCGGCGCTTTGCTCCTCGATCGCCTGACGACGGTCGGCCTCGGCCGCCCGTACCAGTTGCTGGAGGGTGTGCTTGCACTGCTTGACCTGTTCCTGGAGCAATGCCAGGTCTTCCTGCAGGGTCGGGTCCTGCGGGCGCTCCTGGCGCAGCTCGTTGAGCAGCACGCTCATGGTCGCCAGCGGCGTACCCAGTTCGTGCGCGGCACCGGCCGCCTGGGTGGCCACCGCGAGCAACTGCTGGTCGCGCATGCTTTCCTCGCGCCGCTCGGCCTGCATGTGCGCCTGCCAGCGCAGGGCCTCGGACATCTTCACCACGAAGAAGGTGATGAAGGCCGCCGACAGGGCGAAGTTCAGCCACATGCCGAACAGGTGCAGGTTGATCAGCATCGCCTCGTGCTGAACCGCCTGCAGGTGCAGCGGGTGGTACCAGATCAGCAGCAGGGTGTAGCCAGTCAGGGCCAGGCCGGAGAGCACCATGGAGTAGATCCAGGGCAGGGTCGCAGCGGCGATGGTCAGCGGTACCAGGTAATAGGAGACGAAGGGGTTGGTCGAGCCGCCCGAGTAATACAGCAAGGTGCTGTGGATGATCAGGTCGCAGGCCAGTTGTACCGCGTACTCCTGGTCGGTCACCGGCCACGGCGCGCGCAGGCGCAGCGCGGTGAACAGAATCAGGCAGGCGGACAGGCCAAGGGTCAGGCCGAGCGCCAGCCACGGCAGCGGCAACAGGTCGGAGAGCCAGGCGAAACCCACCGAGCCGGCCTGCGCGGCCAGCACGAGAATACGGATGAGGAGCAGACGGCCAAGGTTCTGGCGACTGGCGGAGAGCAGGAAAACCGGTGCGCGCATGTTTTCTTCCGGAATAAGCGCGAGTATAGCCAAGACGCTGTCGGCAACTCTGCGGCAAAGTGACTCAGAAACCTCGCAGGTCGCCATCCTGCCCTGTTTCGCCGAGCGCTGTCAGGGCTCAGATCAGTAAATTTCACGTTTTTTCCGAAATCGCCTAACCCGTTCCGGGAAAAGCCTTCGTCTCATGGTCCAAGACTGGCGTATAGGCGTGTTTGCCGCGCCTGCCGGAACGATGCTCTACAGTGTGAATTCAGCCTTAGTACAAGGAGTTGCCCAATGTCTGCGATTTCCCGCCTGGCCGCCGCCGTCACCCTCTGCGCCGCCAGCCTCTCGGCCGTCGCCGAGGAAGCGCCGCGCTACAACCAGGTCTCGCTGCACGCCGAAGTCAGCCAGCAGGTGGCCCACGACCTGATGCAGGTCACCCTCTACAGCGAAAACCAGGGCAGCGATCCGGCCAAGCTCGCCGCCGAGACCACCAGCGTCCTCAACGCCGCCGTCGCCGACGCGCGCAAGGTCAAGGGCGTGACCATCAGCCTGGGCAGTCGCAACAGCTATCCGGTCTACGACGACAAGGGCCAGAAGATCACCGGCTGGCGCGAGCGCGCCGAGCTGCGCCTGGAAAGCTCCGACTTCGCCGCCCTCGGCCAGCTTTCCGCCGACCTGCTGGGCAAGCTGAAAATGGGCGGCATGGACTTCAGCATCGCCGATGCGACCCGCAAGAAGAACGAGGACCAATTGATGAAAGGCGCCGTGGACGCGTTCAAGGAGCGCGCCCAGTTGCTCACCGAGGCGCTCGGCGGCAAGGGCTACAAGCTGGTCAGCCTGAGCGTGAACAGCGCCGGCGCACCGCGCCCGTACCCGGTGATGCGGATGGCGGCGATGAAGGCCGACGCCAGCTTCGGCGGCGCCCAGGCGCCGGAGATCGAGGCCGGGACCAGCCAGGTCACGGTCAACGCCGACGGTGTGATCGAGGTGCAGATGCCCTGATCCGGCCGGCGCGCACCACAAGAGGCAGCCTCCGGGCTGCCTCTTGCGTTTCCACTGTCTCTCGCGCAGCAAACGCGGCCTGCGTCGCGTTTGCGCAAATTCGAAAATGCGACATTCCCTTTCAATCGGATAACAACATCTACACTGAAGCGACCTCGACGCTTGCGGCCGGCACACGCCCTGCATAGCTTCGCGCAAGACAGCTCACGAGGCTGTCCCTCGCAGACAATCAAAATAACCAGAGGTCACTCCATGCGTAGAAACGCCGTCATCCGCTCCGCGATCATGCCCTCGCTGCTCGGCGCAGCGCTGGTCGCCGCCGTTCCCCAGGCCTTCGCCAGCAACCTGATCTTCTGCTCGGAAGGCAGCCCGGCCGGCTTCGATCCCGCCCAGTACACCACCGGTACCGATTTCGACGCCGCGGCGGAAACCGTCTTCAACCGCCTGACCCAGTTCGAGCGCGGCGGCACCAAGGTCCTTCCCGGCCTCGCGGAAAGCTGGGACGTCAGCGACGACGGCAAGACCTATACCTTCCACCTGCGCAAGGGCGTGAAGTTCCACAGTACCGACTACTTCAAGCCGACCCGCGAATTCAATGCCGACGACGTGCTGTTCACCTTCGAACGCATGCTCGACAAGGATCATCCGTTCCGCAAGGCCTACCCCACCGAGTTTCCCTACTTCACCGACATGGGCCTGGACAAGAACATCGCCAGGGTCGAGAAGCTCGACGAGCATACGGTGAAGTTCACCCTCAACGAGGTCGACGCGGCCTTCATCCAGAACCTGGCGATGCCCTTCCCATCGATCCAGTCCGCCGAATACGCCGCGCAACTGCTCAAGCAGGGCAAGGCCAGCGACATCAACCAGAAGCCGATCGGCACCGGCCCGTTCGTGTTCAGCCGCTACCAGAAGGATGCGCAGATCCGCTTCAAGGGCAACAAGGACTACTGGAAGCCGGACGAGGTGAAGGTCGACAACCTGATCTTCGCCATCAACACCGACGCCTCGGTGCGCGCGCAGAAGCTCAAGGCCGGCGAGTGCCAGATCACCCTCAACCCGCGCCCCGCCGACCTCGACGCGCTGAAGAAGGACCCGAACCTGAACCTGCCGTCGCAGGCCGGCTTCAACCTCGGCTACATCGCCTACAACGTCACCCACAAGCCGTTCGACAAGCTGGAAGTACGCCAGGCGCTGGACATGGCGGTGAACAAGAAGGCCATCATCGACGCCGTCTACCAGGGCGCCGGCCAGTTGGCGAGCAACGGCATGCCACCGACCCAGTGGTCCTACGACGAGACCATCAAGGACGCGCCCTACGATCCGGCCAAGGCCAGGGAGCTGCTGAAGAAGGCCGGCGTCGCCGAAGGCACCGAGATCACCCTGTGGGCCATGCCGGTACAACGCCCCTACAACCCCAACGCCAAGCTGATGGCGGAAATGCTGCAGAACGATTGGGCGAAGATCGGTATCAAGGCGAAGATCGTCACCTACGAATGGGGCGAATACATCAAGCGCGCCAAGGGCGGCGAGCATGACGCCATGCTGATCGGCTGGAGCGGCGACAACGGCGACCCGGACAACTGGCTCGGCACCCTCTACGGCTGCGACGCGGTGGACGGCAACAACTTCTCCAAATGGTGCGACGCCGGCTACGACAAGCTGGTCAAGGATGCCAAGCGCACCACCGACCAGGGCAAGCGCACCGAGCTGTACAAGCAGGCCCAGCACATCCTCAAGGAACAGGTGCCGATCACCCCGATCGCCCACTCCACCGTGTACCAGCCGATGCGCAAGACGGTACACGACTTCAGGATCAGTCCCTTCGGCCTGAACTCGTTCTACGAGGTCAGCGTCGGCAAGTAGCTTCGCCTGCCAGCCGCGCCGCCCCGCCACGAGCGAGGCGGCGCCTCTCCCCGGGGCGGCCGACCCGGCCGTCCCGCTCCAGAGGAGTCATCCATGCGACCACGCTCTGCCCTGCGCTACAGCCTGCTGCTGCTCGCCCTCGCCGCCAGCGCCGCCATCCAGGCCCAGCCGAAGACCCTGGCGGTGTGCACCGAAGCGGCGCCGGAAGGGTTCGATCCGGCCCGCTATACCTCCGGCTACACCTTCGACGCCTCAGCCCATCCGCTGTACAACGCGCTGGCCGCGTTCGCTCCGGGCAGCGCCACGGTGATCCCGGCCCTGGCGGAAAGCTGGGACGTCTCCGCTGACGGCCTCGTCTACACCTTCCGCCTGCGCCAAGGCGTGAAATTCCACAGCACCGACTACTTCAAGCCAACCCGCGAATTCGACGCCGACGACGTGCTGTTCAGCTTCCAGCGCATGCTCGATCCGCAGCACCCCGCCCACGACCTTTCGCCCAGCGGCTACCCCTACGCCGACGCCATGCAACTGCGCGACATCATCGAGCGCATCGAGAAGATCGACGAACATCAGGTGCGCTTCGTCCTCAAGCACCCGGAGGCGCCGTTCCTTGCCGACCTGGCCATGCCGTTCGGCTCGATCCTCTCCGCCGAATATGCCGGCCAGTTGATCGCCAGGGGCAAGGGCGACGAACTCAACAGCAAGCCGATCGGCACCGGCCCGTTCGTCTTCACCCGCTACCGCAAGGATGCCCAGGTGCGCTACGCAGCCAACCCCGACTACTGGAAGGGCAAGCCGGCCATCGACCACCTGGTGCTGGCGATCACCCTCGACCCCAACGTGCGCGTGCAGCGCCTGCGCCGCAACGAATGCCAGATCGCCCTGACGCCCAAGCCCGAAGACGTCGCCGCGTTACGCCAGGACCCGCAACTGACGGTGCTGGAAGAAGCGGCGATGATCACCTCACACGCCGCGATCAACACCCGGCACGAACCGTTCGACGACCCGCGCGTGCGCCGGGCGATCGCCATGGGCTTCAACAAGTCGTCCTACCTGAAGATCGTCTTCGGCGACCAGGCCCGCCCAGCCATCGGCCCCTACCCGCCGATGCTGCTCGGCTACGACGACAGCATCCGCGACTGGCCCTACGACCCCGAACGGGCCAAGGCCCTGCTGAAGGAAGCCGGCGTCACCCCGGACACACCCCTGAACCTCTACATCAGCACCGGCAGCGGCCCCGGCGGCAACCCGGCGCGAGTGGCGCAACTGATCCAGTCCGACCTGGCCGCCATCGGCATCCGGGTGAACATCCGCCAGTTCGAGTGGGGCGAGATGGTCAAGCGCACCAAGGCCGGCGAACACGACATGATGCTCTACAGCTGGATCGGCGATAACGGCGACCCGGACAACTTCCTCACCCACAACCTCGGCTGCGCCTCGGTGGAGTCCGGGGAAAATCGCGCGCGCTGGTGCGACAAGGGCTTCGACGAAGCCATCCGCAAGGCGCGCATGAGCAACGACGAGAGCCAACGGGTAGCGCTGTACAAGGAAGCGCAGCGGATCTTCCACGAGCAGATGCCCTGGTTGCCGCTGGCGCATCCTTTGATGTTCGACGCGCAACGCAAGAACGTCAGCGGCTACCGCATGAGCCCGATGTCGGCGCGGGACTTTTCGCGGGTGAAGCTGGACTGATCGCTGCGCCGCACGCGGGAAGCCCTGGTCCTTGCCTTCCCGCGTGCGGCGTTATCGTTCGGCCGGATCAGCCGCCGAGGCCGAAGGGATCGTCGATGGACGGGCTCGGTTGGGTGAACCAGCGCGGTCCTTCCTTCGTCATGTAGAAGTGATCCTCCAGGCGAATGCCGAACTCGCCGGGCACGCAGATCATCGGTTCGTTGCTGAAGCACATGCCGACATCCAGCGGCGTGCGATCGCCACGCACCAGGTACGGGCCTTCGTGGACGTCCATGCCGATGCCATGCCCGGTGCGGTGCGGCAGGCCAGGCAGGCGGTAGTCCGGCCCCAGGCCGTTGGCCTCCAGCGAACGCCGCGCGGCGGCGTCCACCGCCTCGCAGGGCTGGCCCAGACGCGCGGCCTCGAAGGCCGCCAGTTGGGCGTCGCGCTCCATCCCCCAGAATTCGCGCTGGCGTGCGCTAGGCGTGCCGAACACATAGCTGCGGGTGATATCCGACTGGTAGCCGTGGACCTGGCAGCCGGTATCGATCAGCACCATGTCGCCATCCTTCAGCACCTGCGCATGCTTCACCCCATGCGGGAAGGCACTGGCGGCACCGAACAGGACGATGCAGAAGGTCGAACCGGGCGCGCCCACCTTGCGGTGCGCCTGGTGGATGAACTCGGCGACTTCGGTGGTGCTGATGCCTTCGCGGAGAATGCTCGCCGCGGCCTTCTGCACTTCCAGGGTCATGTCCTTGGCCCGCTGCATCAGCGCCAGCTCCTCGGCCGACTTGCGCATCCGTCCCTGGTCGATCAGCGGCGCGGCGCTGACGAAGTTCCTGCCCGGCGCCTGTTGGCGCAAGCGCTCGAACATGCCGAACGGCAGGCTCGGACACAGTGCGACCGTGCTGCGCTCGCCCACGCCGAGCGCCTCCAGGCGATCGAGCAGCAGGCGATAGGGATCCTGGTGTTCCTCCCAGGTGTGGATGGCGCCATCGACCACCTGGAAGTCGCGCACCGTACCTTCCTCGAAGGCCGGCGCAAGGTATTCGAGGGCGCCCTCGGCGGGCAGTAGAGCACCCACCAGGCGTTCACTGGGGTGCCATTGCACGCCGCTGAAGTAACGCAGGTTGCTGCCTGCATGCAGGTACGCCGCGGCGATGCCATGCTCGCCCATCCACGCCTGGGCCGCGGCGATTCGCGCACGGTAAGACGCCAGGCCGATCGGCTGCGCGCCGTCCATCATGTTCCGCAGACGCTCCAGCGCCTGCGCAGGGGTACTCCCGCCAACACCCACGGTCATTTGTTGTTCTCCTCGTCTGGACCGGGCTGAAATTTAAGTCGAGCTTAAATTCAGGTCAAAACAAATTTTCAGTCACACTTAAAAATAGGGGTTCGGGTAGTTCATCTGTCAGACTTTATTGACGCCCCGCGCTGGGTATACTGCGCCTTTCAACAAGAGTCTCCCCAATGACCGTAGACCGCATCGGCGAACGCCTGCGTCGCTATCGCCGCGCCGCCAAGAAGACCCTGCACCAAGTCGCCAGCGAATCCGGTCTCACCGCGAGCTTCCTCTCCCAGGCGGAGCGCAACCTCACCGGTGTATCGATCTCTTCCCTGGCCAACATCGCCAAGTCGCTGAATATCCCGCTCAATGCCCTGTTCGACCAACCGGCACAACCCCAGCCCGACTCCCACGAAGGCGAGCGGGTACGCTACACCATCGAGGGCCAGCCGCTGGCCTACGAACGCCTGTCCAGCTCCTTCCCCGGCAACCTGATCAATGCGGTCAAGATGAACATGCCGGTGGGCTACCAGTCGGAGCTGATCTCCCATGAGGGCGCCGAGTTCTCCTACGTCCTGTCCGGGCAGATCGTCTACACCATCGAGGGGCGCCAGTACCCCCTCGGCGCCGGCGACTCGGTGCACTTCGACGCGACCAAGACCCATTGCCTGGCCAACGTCGGCAGCGATGTGGCGGAAGTCCTGACCATCACCACCATGGGCCTGTTCGACGACCATCCGACGCCCTGAGCCAGTCCGTAGCGCACCTTCCCATCCTGTCAGGCAAACGTTTTCGCAAGAGAAATGTTAGTCGTGCTTAATTTTCGTTGACCACAATTTCAGCATGACTTAATTTCGGCATCAGCGAATCGTCGACCAACAACAAACGGACGATCGCTGTCGCCGCACAGGGTCCATGGCTGTCACCCGCCATCCATGGAAAGGCGAGAGTTGCCATGGCCCATAAGGCCGATCCTCAGACGATGCCCTTAGAAAAAGAAAAAATGAGGTTTGCATGCGTAAGATCCTTCCCCTTCGGGCCTGGCTGGCAGCCGGTCTGATCCTCGGCTCCCCGTTCTCCCACGCCGCCAGCAACCTGGTGTTCTGCTCGGAGGGCAGCCCGGCCGGCTTCGATCCCGCCCAGTACACCACCGGCACCGACTACGACGCGACCTCGGTCACCCTGTTCAACCGCCTCGTCCAGTTCGAGCGCGGCGGCACCCGGGCGATCCCGGCCCTGGCGGAAAGCTGGGACATCGGCGACGACGGCAAGACCTACACCTTCCACCTGCGCAAGGGTGTGAAGTTCCACAGCACCGACTACTTCAAGCCGACCCGCGAATTCAACGCCGACGATGTGCTGTTCACCTTCCAGCGCATGCTCGACAAGAATCATCCGTTCCGCAAGGCCTACCCCACCGAGTTTCCCTACTTCACCGACATGGGCCTGGACAAGAACATCGCCAGGGTCGAGAAGCTCGACGAGCACAGGGTGAAGTTCACCCTCAACGAGGTCGACGCCGCCTTCATCCAGAACCTGGCGATGGACGTCGCCTCGATCCAGTCCGCCGAGTACGCCGGGCAGTTGCTCGAGGCCGGCAAGCCACAGCAGATCAACCAGAAGCCGATCGGCACCGGGCCTTTCATCCTGAGCCGCTACCAGAAGGATGCGCAGATCCGCTTCAAGGGCAACAAGGACTACTGGAAACCCGAAGACGTGAAGATCGACAACCTGATCTTCTCGATCAACACCGACGCCGCGGTGCGCGCGCAGAAGCTCAAGGCCGGCGAGTGCCAGATCACCCTCAACCCACGCCCCGCCGATCTCAAGGCCCTGCAGGAAGCGGCGAACCTGAAGGTGCCCTCGCAGCCAGGCTTCAACCTCGGCTACATCGCCTACAACGTCACCCACAAGCCGTTCGACCAGCTCGAAGTACGCCAGGCGCTGGACATGGCGGTGAACAAGCAGGCCATCATCGACGCCGTCTACCAGGGTGCCGGGCAACTGGCGGTGAACGGCATGCCGCCGACCCAGTGGTCCTATGACGAAACCATCAAGGACGCCCCGTTCGATCCGGCCAAGGCCCGGGAACTGCTGAAGAAGGCCGGCGTCGCCGAGGGCACCGAGATCACCCTGTGGGCGATGCCGGTGCAGCGTCCCTACAACCCCAACGCCAAGCTGATGGCGGAGATGATCCAGGCCGACTGGGCGAAGATCGGCATCAAGGCCAGGATCGTCAGCTACGAATGGGGCGAGTACATCAAGCGCGCCCATGCCGGCGAGCATGACGCCATGCTGTTCGGCTGGACCGGCGACAACGGCGATCCGGACAACTGGCTGGCGACCCTCTACGGCTGCGACTCGATCAACGGCAACAACGTATCGAAATGGTGCGACGCGGCCTACGACAAGCTGGTCAAGGCTGCCAAGCGGGTCTCCGACCAGGACAAACGCAGCGAGCTGTACAAGCAGGCCCAGCACATCCTCAAGGAGCAGGTGCCGATCACCCCGATCGCCCACTCCACCGTGTACCAGCCGATGAACAAGTCGGTGCATGACTTCAAGATCAGCCCCTTCTCGCGGAACGCCTTCTATGGCGTAGCCAACCAGCCCTGATGCCGACGCCACCCCGGTCGTGAAACGACCGGGGTGCAGAAGAACGGCACGACCCGTACTTCATTTCTTTGCTTTTCCTGCCCGTGTTCCAGAACGGCGCTGCGCGCGTTCCGCCAGGAGCGCTCGCCTCGCCGTATTCGACCGCCGCGCCCAGGCGCGGGCGAAACCGGCGCAAACCTGGTGGGTAAAACAGGTGCCATGACAACAATAAAGGGAGCAATCAGGTGATGAGATACCAACGAGTGACCGGCGCGACGCTGGGACTGGCCTTGATGGCATCGGCCGCGCCAGGCTGGGCGGCGGACGAGCAGGCAACCCCGCCGACCCCGGACAATCCCAGCTACGCCGCCCAGGTGCAGAGCATCCCCAGCGTGGAGAAACCGATCAAGGGCCAGGCCGGCGCCAGCGGGCTGTTCGAGGGGCAGAGCCTGACCCTGACCACCCGCAACTTCTACTCGCGGGAAAACATGAAGGACAGCTTCACCTTCCGCATTCCCAAGGCCGGCGGCGGCTCCCAGCGCATCCACCAGCGCAACGCCTGGGTCCAGGGCACGGTGCTCAAGTACAGCTCGGGCTACACCCAGGGCAGCATCGGCTTCGGCTTCGACGTCGCAGCCTTCAACGAGATCGCCCTGGAGCGCGGCAAGGGCCGCATCGGCGGCGGCGGCAACCGGACCCTGGCGAACAGCGATGGCGAGGCGATCGGCGAGTGGTCCAAGCTGGGCGTCGCCAACATCCGCCTGCGCGCCTCGAATACCGAATTCAAGGCCGGTCGCTTCCTGGTCAACACTCCAGTGTTCAGCTATATCGACAACCGTGCCCTGCCCTCCAGCTTCACCGGCTTCGCCGTGACCAGCGAGGAGCTGGACAACCTCAGCCTGCAGGCCGGCAGCTTCCGCAAGGTCAGCCCGCGGACCGGTTCCGGCGACGAGGACATGACCACCGAGTACGGCACCCGCCAGGTCAAGGGCGACCGCCTGAACTACCTGGGCGGCAACTACAAGCCGCTCGACGGGCTGGAAATCTCCCTCTATGGCTCGCATTTCCAGGACGTCTGGAACCAGTACTACCTGGGCGTGACCCACGACATCGGCGACCTCGAGAACGGCATCGCCCTGCGCACCGCCTTCAACGGCTACCACACCGGCGACACCGGCGCGCGCGAGGCCGGCTACATCGACAACGACACCTGGAGCCTGGCCTTCACTCTCGGCCATCGCGCCCACGCCCTGACCCTGGCCTACCAGCAGGTCGACGGCAACGAATACTTCGACTACGTGCACGAGACCTCGGCGATCTTCCTGGCCAACTCGATGCTGGCCGACTACAACAGCCCCAACGAGAAGTCCGCGCAGATCCGCTACGAGACCGACTGGAGCTACTACGGGGTCCCCGGCCTGAGCACCGGCGTGTGGTACGTGAAGGGCTGGGACATCGACGGCACCCACTACGACGGCGATCGCAACGGTGCCTACGGCAACTACGCCGAGGTGCGCGCCCAGGACGGCGAGAAGCACCACGAGCTGGGCCTGATGGCGGCCTACAAGGTGCAGAACGGGCCGATCAAGGACAGCACCTTCAAGCTCACCTACATGATGCACAAGGCCAGCCAGAACCAGGTCGACGGCAGCGTCAACGAACTGCGCCTGGTCAGCACCTTCCCCTTCAACCTGCTGTAAACCTGCGACAACCGGCGGCCCCGGCGACGGGGCCCACGAGGAGGACCCCATGCTCCATCCGTTGCTCCGACACCTGCCCCTGGCCCTGGCGCTATGCACCGCCGGCGCGGCCCAGGCGAAGAACCTGGTGGTCTGCACCGAGGCCAGCCCGGAAGGCTTCGACATCGTCCAGTACACCGGCGCGGTGACCGCCGACGCCTCCGCGGAAACCGTGTTCAACCGCCTGCTCGCCTTCCGCCCCGGCACCACCGAGGTGATCCCGGGGCTGGCCGAGCGCTGGGACGTCAGCGCCGACGGACTGAGCTATACCTTCCACCTGCGCCCCGGCGTGAAATTCCATACCACCGACTACTTCAAGCCGACCCGGAGCCTGAATGCCGATGATGTGCTGTGGACCTTCCAGCGCGCCCTCGATCCGAAGCATCCCTGGCATGCCTCGGCGCTGCGCGGCTACGCCTACTTCGACACGATGGGCATGGGCGAGCTGATCAAGTCGGTGGAAAAGGTCGACGAGCTCACCGTGCGCTTCGTCCTCAACCGTCCCGAAGCGCCGTTCCTGCGCGATATGGCGATGCCCTTCGCGTCCATCTATTCCGCCGAGTACGGCGACCAGTTGCTCGCCGCCGGCAAGCAGGGCCAGCTGAACAACCAGCCGATCGGCACCGGGCCGTTCGTCTTCAAGCGCTACGCCAAGGACGCCCAGGTCCGCTATACGGCGAACCCGGACTACTACGCCGGCAAGCCGCCGATCGACAACCTGGTGTTCGCCATTACCCTCGATCCCAACGTGCGCATGCAGAAGGTCCGTGCCGGCGAGTGCCAGGTCTCGCTGTACCCGAAACCGGAGGACGTGCCGCGCCTGAAGCAGGACCCGAACCTGGCGGTGGACGAGATCGATGCCCTGCTGACCACCTACATTGCCATCAACACCCAGCACAAGCCGCTCGACGACCCGCGCGTGCGCCAGGCGATCAACCTCGCGCTGGACAAGAAGGCCATGCTCGACGCGGTGTTCGGCCCCGGCGCGGCCAGTCCGGCGGTCGGTCCCTATCCCCCGACCCTGCTCGGCTACAACCATTCGATCCAGGACTGGCCGCACGATCCCGAACGCGCCAGGGCGCTGCTCAAGGAAGCCGGCGCGGAAAATCTCAGGATCACCCTGTTCATTCGCAACGGCACCTCGCCTACCATCCCCAACCCCGCCCTGGCGGCACAGATGCTGCAGGCAGACCTGGCCAAGGCCGGCATCCAGCTGACCATCCGTTCCCTGGAATGGGGCGAGCTGCTCAAGCGTTCGAAGGCCGGCGAGCACGACCTGTCGCTGCTTGGCTGGGCCGGCGACAACGGCGACCCGGACAACTTCCTCAGCCCGAACCTGAGCTGCGCCGCCGCCGAGTCGGGTGAAAACCAGGCGCGCTGGTGCGACAAGGACTTCGAGGCGCTGATGCGCAAGGCCCGCGAGGTGAGCGATCCGGCCGAGCGGGCGAAACTGTACGAGCAGGCCCAGGTGGTATTCCACGAACAGGCCCCATGGATACCGCTGGCCTACCCGAAGCTGTTCAATGTCCGGCGGAACACGGTGCAGGGCTACGTGATCAATCCGTTGAGCAACAACAACTTCGCCACCACCTCGGTGAAGCCGTAGAAGAACAAGGACCACAGCCCCGCCGCCAGCGGGGCGCACGGTCCGCGATGAGGAGTTACCCGCCAACATGCTTAGTTTCATTGCACGACGATTGGGGTTGCTGATCCCCACCTTCTTCGGCGTGACGCTGCTCACCTTCGCGCTGATCCGCCTGATTCCCGGCGACCCGGTGGAGGTGATGATGGGCGAACGTCGCGTCGATCCGCAGATGCATGCCGAGGCCCTGCACCGCCTGGGCCTGGACAAGCCGTTGTACCAGCAGTACCTGGACTACGTGGGCAACCTGGCACAGGGCAATCTCGGCGAATCGCTGACCACCCGCGAAGGCGTCTGGCACGAATTCCTCACCCTGTTCCCGGCGACCCTGGAACTGTCCCTGGCCGCCATGCTCTTCGCCGGCACCTTCGGTCTGCTGGCCGGGGTGATCGCCGCCCTGAAACGCGGTTCGCTGTTCGACCACGGGGTGATGACGGTGTCCCTCGCCGGCTATTCGATGCCGATCTTCTGGTGGGGCCTGATCCTGATCATGCTGTTCTCCGTGTCGCTGGGCTGGACGCCGGTGTCCGGCCGTCTCGACCTGCTCTACGACATCGAGCCGAAGACCGGCTTCATGCTGATCGACACCCTGCTTTCCGACGAACAGGGCTCGTTCCTCGATGCCGTGCGCCACCTGATCCTGCCGGCCATCGTGCTGGGCACCATCCCGCTGGCGGTGATTGCCCGCATGACCCGCTCGGCGATGCTCGAGGTGTTGCGCGAAGACTATGTGCGCACCGCCCGCGCCAAGGGCCTGTCGCCGGCCCGGGTGGTCTTCGTGCACGCCCTGCGCAACGCGCTGATTCCGGTGCTGACGGTATTCGGCCTGCAGGTCGGCACGCTGCTCGCCGGCGCGGTGCTGACCGAAACCATCTTCTCCTGGCCGGGCATCGGCAAGTGGCTGATCGACGCCATCAGCCGTCGCGACTACCCGGTGGTGCAGAACGGCATCCTGCTGGTCGCCACCCTGGTCATCCTGGTCAATTTCGTCGTGGACATCCTCTACGGCCTGGCCAACCCGCGCATTCGCCACCAACGCTGAGGAGCCAGCCGATGAACGCCATGCACAACGCTCCCGCCAGCGACCCGAGCCTGGTCTACCCGTCCCCGCTGAAGGAATTCTGGCAGGCCTTCGCGCACAACAAGGGCGCCCTCGGCGGCCTGCTGTTCATGCTGCTGATCGTGTTCTGCGCGCTGTTCGCCCCCTGGGTCGCCCCCTACGATCCGAGCGAGCAGTTCCGGGACTTCCTGCTGACCCCGCCATCCTGGCTGGAAGGCGGCCAGGCGCGCTTCCTGCTCGGCACCGACGAGCTGGGCCGCGACCTGCTCTCGCGGCTGATCCACGGCGCCCGCCTGTCGCTGCTGATCGGCCTGTCCTCGGTGGTGATCTCGCTGATCCCCGGCATCCTCCTCGGCCTGCTCGCCGGCTTCTCGCCGAACCGTGCCGGGCCGCTGATCATGCGCCTGATGGACATCATGCTGGCGCTGCCGTCGCTGCTGCTGGCGGTGGCCATCGTGGCGATCCTCGGCCCGGGCCTGATCAACACCGTGATCGCCATCGCCATCGTCTCGCTGCCGGCCTACGTACGCCTGACCCGCGCCGCGGTGATGACCGAGCTAAACCGCGACTACGTCACCGCCTCGCGCCTGGCCGGCGCCGGCACCCTGCGACTGATGTTCGTCTGCGTGCTGCCGAACTGCATGGCGCCGCTGATCGTCCAGGCCACCCTGAGCTTCTCTTCGGCGATCCTCGACGCCGCCGCCCTCGGCTTCCTCGGCCTCGGCGTGCAACCGCCGACCCCCGAGTGGGGCACCATGCTCGCCTCCGCCCGCGACTACATCGAGCGCGCCTGGTGGGTGGTCAGCCTGCCCGGCCTGACCATCCTGCTCAGCGTACTGGCGATCAACCTGATGGGCGATGGCCTGCGCGACGCCCTCGATCCGAAACTGAAGAACGCGGCATGAGGAGCACAACCATGAACAGCGCATCCGTATCCGCGCCACAGGAGACCGCCGCATGAGCCTCCTCGATATCAAGAACCTCAGCGTACGCTTCGGCGACACCACCGCCGTGCCCGTGGTCGACGGCCTCGACCTGAGCGTCGACAAGGGCGAGGTGCTGGCCATCGTCGGCGAGTCCGGCTCCGGCAAGTCGGTGACCATGATGGCCCTGATGGGCCTGATCGACGCCCCCGGCTGGGTATCCGCCGATCACCTGCGCTTCGACGGCCACGACATGCTCACCCTCAAGGGCCGCCAGCGCCGGCGCATCGTCGGCAAGGACATGGCGATGGTCTTCCAGGACCCGATGACCGCCCTCAACCCCAGCTACACCGTCGGCTACCAGATCGAGGAGGTTCTCCGCCTGCATCTCGGCCTGCGCGGCAAGGCCCTGCGCCAGCGCGCCCTGGAACTGCTCGAACGGGTCGAGATCCCGGCCGCCGCCAGCCGTCTCGACGCCTACCCGCACCAGCTCTCCGGCGGCATGAGCCAGCGCGTGGCGATCGCCATGGCCATCGCTGCCGAGCCCAAGCTGTTGATCGCCGACGAGCCGACCACCGCCCTCGACGTGACCATCCAGGCGCAGATCATGGAGCTGCTGCTGAACCTGCAGCGCGACCAGGACATGGCGCTGATCCTGATCACCCACGATCTCGCCGTGGTCGCCGAGACCGCCCAGCGCGTCTGCGTGATGTACGCCGGCGAAGCGGTGGAGATCGGCGGCGTGCCGGCGCTGTTCGACCGCCCGACCCATCCCTACACCGAGGCGCTGATCAAGGCGATCCCCGAGCACTGTGCCGGCGAAGCCCGCCTGGCCACCCTGCCCGGCATCGTTCCGGGGCGCTACGACCGCCCGCGCGGTTGCCTGCTGTCGCCACGCTGCCCCTATGCCCAGGAGCATTGCCGCCAGGAGCGGCCGGCCCTGGAGGCACACGAGCGCGGCGCGGTGCGCTGCTTCTATCCGTTGAACCTGCTGAACGAGGTGGCCTGATGGAAACCGTTCTGACCGCCCGTGATCTGACCCGTCACTACGAAGTCTCCCGCGGCCTGTTCAAGGGCCACGCCCAGGTGCGCGCGCTGAACGGCGTATCGTTCGAACTGGAAGCCGGCAAGACCCTCGCCGTGGTCGGCGAGTCCGGCTGCGGCAAGTCGACCCTGGCGCGCGCCCTGACCCTGATCGAGGAACCCACCTCCGGCTCGCTGAAAATCGCCGGGCAGGAGGTCAAGGGCGCCAGCAAGGACCAGCGCCGGCAGTTGCGCCGCGACGTGCAGATGGTCTTCCAGAACCCCTACGCCTCGCTCAATCCGCGACAGAAGATCGGCGACCAGTTGGCCGAGCCGCTGCTGATCAACACCGCGCTGTCGCGCGAGGAACGCCGCGAAAAGGTCCAGCAGATGATGCGCCAGGTCGGCCTGCGGCCGGAGCACTACCAGCGCTACCCGCACATGTTCTCCGGCGGCCAGCGCCAGCGCATCGCCCTGGCCCGGGCGATGATGCTGCAACCCAAGGTGCTGGTGGCGGACGAGCCGACCTCGGCCCTCGACGTGTCGATCCAGGCCCAGGTACTGAACCTGTTCATGGACCTGCAGCAGCAGTTCCGCACCGCCTACGTGTTCATCTCGCACAACCTGGCGGTGGTCCGCCACGTCGCCGACGACGTCCTGGTGATGTACCTCGGCCGACCGGCGGAGATGGGGCCGGCGGACAAGCTCTACGAGAACCCGCTGCATCCCTATACCCGCGCGCTGCTCTCGGCGACCCCGGCGATCCACCCGGACCCGACGAAGCCGAAGATCCGCATCCAGGGCGAACTGCCGAACCCGCTGAACCCGCCGGAGGGTTGCGCCTTCCATAAGCGCTGCCCCTACGCCACCGAGCGCTGCCGCAGCGAGGTGCCTGAGCTGCGCCTGCTCGACCAGCGCCAGGTGGCCTGCCACCACGCCGAGCAATTCCTCGGCTGAGCGCCACGGGGCGCTCGCCGCCCCGCAGCCCTTCAGAGCTGGCGCAGCAGCGCCAGCCTTACCCCGAACCCTATCAACAACCCACCGAAGCCCCACTGCTGCAGGCGCTGTGCCCGCGGCCGGGACGCCAGCCAGCGGCCCAGGCGGCCACCGGCCAGCGCATAGGCGCAGTCGAAGGCCAGGCCAACCAGAACCAGGACCGTACCGAGCGCGGCGAACTGGACGGCCAGCGAACCGGCTTCGGGGCTGACGAACTGCGGCAGCAGCACCGAACAGAACAGCAGGGCCTTGGGGTTCAGCAGGTTGGTCAGGAGTCCGCGCAGCAAGGCCCGGCGGTCGGCGTGAGGGACCACCGGCGCGGAACCCGCGTCGCTGGTCGGCAAGGCCAGTCCGCCACCGCGCAGCATCTGCAGGCCAAGCCAGGCGAGGTAGGCGGCGCCGAGCAGGCGCACCAGGTCGAAGGTCCAGGGAGCGGTACGGAACAGCAGCGCCAGTCCAGTCGCGGCCATCAGCACATGGCAGGCCCGAGCCAGGGCCAGGCCGAGGGCGGTGACCAGCGCCGCGCGACGGCCCTGGCGGGCGCCGGTCTGGAACAGCAGGAGCATGTCTGGTCCGGGCACCAGGTAAACCACCGCCAGGGCAATCAGGAAAGCGCTCGTGTCCATCGTATCGGCTCCAGGAAGGTGACCCGGATAACGATTCTATGCCCGCAAGGCAGGGCAGGTGCTTGCGTTTTCCACCAGCCTATCCATTCTATTTGGCAGTAAATTCCACTCTCTGGAGACTATCCATCCGGATATGCCAAGATGAAACTCGACGCCTATGACCACCGCATCCTCGCCGCCCTCCAGCGCGACGGCCGCCTGAGCAACGTCCAGTTGGCCGAGGAGATCGGCCTCTCCCCGTCCCCCTGCCTGCGCCGCGTGCGCCTGCTGGAAGAGGCCGGGGTGATTCGCGGCTACCAGGCCAGCATCGACCGCGACGAGGTCGGCCTCGGCCTCACGGTGTTCGTCGGGATCAAGGTGGAACGCCACCGCCAGGAGCAGGCCGAGGCCTTCCACCGTGCGGTGGTCGACCTGCCGGAGGTGATCTCGGTGCACCTCGTCTCCGGCGAGTCGGACTTCCTCCTGCAAGTGGTGGTCCCCGACCTGCGCGCCTACGAACGCCTGCTCAGCGAGACTCTGCTGCGCCTGCCCG
This sequence comes from Pseudomonas sp. PS1(2021), assembly GCF_020405165.1. NCBI lineage: Bacteria > Pseudomonadati > Pseudomonadota > Gammaproteobacteria > Pseudomonadales > Pseudomonadaceae > Pseudomonas > Pseudomonas sp. PS1(2021). Next base: position 4,444,583 of record NZ_CP084484.1, read on the forward strand.
GGGTCAGCGACATTCGCAGCAACTTCGCGATCAAGACGGTCAAGGCGCCCTCGCCGCTGCCGCTCGGCCACCTGGCCGGCTGAGCGCTCAGCCGCGGAAGAAGCGGTAGAAGCGCAGCAGATCGGCCTGCTGCGTCGCCAGGTCGCTCTCGACGAAGGTTACCTCGCTATGCGCGGGGCTTTGCGCCAGGCGCGAGAGGTCCAGTGGATGGACGAAGCCCAGCAGCGGATAGCCGCCCATGCTCTGGCGGTCGGCCATCAGCACGATGGGTTGGCCATCGGGCGGAACCTGGATAGCGCCCTCCACCACGCCCTGCGACCAGGCGCGCGGCGCCCCGCGCAGTGGCTCGCCGGCCAGGCGGACGCCCATGCGATCGGACCGCGGGCTGATTCGCCAGGCGCTGGCGAAGAAGGCTTGCCGGCTGGCTGCGTCGAAGGCCGCCGCATCGCCGCCGAGCAGCACGCGCAAGGGCCGCTGCTGCCGGTAGTCCGGCTGGAAACGCCAGGGCACGCTGGCATCCCACGGACACGCCGCTCCCGCTTCGGCACACGGCAGGCAATCGCCCTCCGCCAGGATCCGGCCATCGCCCTGTAAACCGCCGAGCCCGTCGCGAACCTGGCAGGCGACGCTGCCCAGTACCGGCCTCGCCCGGAAACCGCCGGCGCAGGCCAGGTAGGCACGCTGCCCGGCCTCGGCGAAGCCCGTTTCGATGCGTTGCCCGCGGCGGACCCGGAAGCGACTCCAGGGCAGGCATTCGCGACCGTCCACCGTCAGCGCCAGGCGCGCTCCGGTCAACGCCAGCCAGGTCGCCTCCACCCTGCACTCCAGCACCAAGCCGCCGAAAGCGATTTCCAGCAATGGCGTCCCCCAGGGATTACCGAGCAGACGATTGGCCCAGGCTGCCGCCTGGCGGTCCAGAGGGCCGCCCGGGGATACGCCGAGGTGCTGCCAGCCGCGCCGGCCGTCGTCCTGCAGCAGGCTCTGCGGACCCGCCTTGACGACCCGCAAACCATTCATTCGCGCCCGCCCAGGTCGAGGAAAGCCTCGCGCCCGATGGCGACGAAGCGCACCCGGTCGCCCAGCGCCAGTGGGCACGGAGGAGTGGCGGCCGGATCGAAGGGACGCCACGGACTGCGTCCCAGCAGGTGCCAGCCGCCGGGCGAGGCCTGCGGATAGATCGCCGTCTGCGCCTCGGCAATGGCCAGGCTGCCGGCCGGTACGCGCGCCCGCGGGGTGGCCCGCCGCGGCAGGACCAGGCGCGGATCGAGGCCGCCGAGGTAGGCGAATCCCGGAGCGAAACCGATCGCGCCGACCCGGTATTCGGCCGCGCTGTGCAGTTCGATCACCCCTTCGCCAGTCAATCCGCAGGCAACCGCTACCGTCGCGAGGTCCTCGCCGGCGTACCAGACGGGAATCTCGTGCAGGCGCCCGGCATCCTCGGCGGGGCGCCAGGCATGCCACTCCGCCAGCAGCGGACCCAGGCGTTCTTCCAGTACCTGCGGAGCGATGCGGTAGGGGTCGTAATGCAGCATCAGGGTGGTCCAGCCCGGCACCAGATCCCTGACGCCTTCGCCGAGCCCCTCGCGCAGACGTCTGGCCAGCTCGGCCAGGCGCACAGACAGGTCCACTTCGGGCTCTTCGGCGAGCGTCAGCAGCAGGGCTTCGGCACCAGCGGGTTCGATGCGGATCACAGGCTGTCCAGGGCCGCGCGCAGGCGCCGGAGGACCGCCAGCGACTGCGGGTTATCGCCATGCACGCAAAGACTGTCGGCGGTCAGGCGCAGCGGGTTGCCGTCGTAGTCGGGGAAGGCTTCGCCGCGGGCGATGGCCAGGGCCTGTTCGATGATCCGCTGCGGATCGTGATGCACCGCGCCGCCAAGCCGCCGCGGCGCCAGCCGACCGTCCGGCAGGTAGGCGCGATCGGCGAAGGCCTCGAACAGCAGCGGCACGTCGGCCTCGTCGGCCAGTTCCAGCTCGCGGCCGTTGTCGGCCAGGGCCAGCACCATCAGCGGCAGGCCCTTGCGATAGGCGGCGCAGGCGTCGAGCACGGCGCGCAGCAGCTCATCGTCGCCGACCAGGTCGTTGTACAGCGCGCCATGCGGCTTGACGTAGGCCACCTGGGTACCGAGGGAACGGCAGAAAGCGTCCAGCGCGCCGATCTGGTACAGCACCATGGCATGCACCTCTTCGGCAGAGCAGGCCAGCGAGCGCCGGCCGAAGCCGCTCAGGTCGGGATAGGCCGGGTGCGCGCCGATGCTCACGCCATGGCGTACCGCCAGCTCCACCGCGCGCAGCATGGTGAGCGGGTCGCCAGCGTGGAAGCCGCAAGCCAGGTTGGCCTGGTCAACCAGCGGCATGCTGTGGACATCGTCGCCCATGCGCCAGGCGCCAAAGCTTTCGCCCATGTCGCAGTTGAGCAGGATACGCCGGCCGGTGTCGTTCATTGTGCGTTCCTTTCGAGGCCAGGATTACGGAAAAATGAGCGCAGTGCTGGCGAATTAGCGTCAGGTAGCATACTCAGGCACTGAGAACAGGAGTAAATTCTCCTCTTTTGCACCGACGACCTTGCATTCATGAAAGTTCTCATCCTGGCGGCCTATGCGCTGAGCATCCTCTATGTCCATTTCCGCGGCCGGGTACGCCACAAGCTGTCGCGCCAATTGAGCGACCACTCCAGCTTCCTCGCTCCGATCAACTGCCTGATGTACCTGTTCTCGAAGGTACCGAACCGCCCTTACCTGGCACCGCAAACCTTCCCCGAACTGCAGGTTCTGGTCGACAACTGGCAAGCCATCCGCAGCGAGGCGCTGCACCTGCACGACGCCGGCAACATCAAGCGTTCCGAACAGTACGACGATATCGGTTTCAACTCGTTCTTCAAGAGCGGCTGGAAGCGCTTCTACCTGAAATGGTACGACGAGGCCCATCCCTCCGCCGGACAACTCTGCCCGCAGACCACCGCCCTGTTGCGGCAGATTCCCTCGGTCAAGGCGGCGATGTTCGCCGAACTGCCGCCGGGCTCGAAGCTGGTGCGACACCGCGATCCCTACGCCGGCTCGCTGCGCTTCCACCTGGGACTGTTCACCCCCAACGACCCGGCCTGCTTCATCGAGGTGGACGGCGAGCGCTACCACTGGCGCGACGGCGAGGCGGTGGTGTTCGATGAAACCTTCATCCACTACGCGGAAAACGCCACCGAACACAACCGCATCATTCTCTTCTGCGACATCGAGCGGCCGCTGACCCAGGACTGGGCCACCGCCTTCAACCGCTGGTTCAGCCGCAACGTGATGGCTGCCGCGGCCGCCCCGAACAACGCAGGCGACCGGACCGGCGGACTCAATCGGATCTTCGACAGCCTCTACAAGATCCGCCTGCAGGGCAAACGTTTGAAGAAGCGCAACCGCAAGCTCTACTACCTGCAGAAATGGGGCTTCTTCGCCCTGGTACTGGCTTTCATCCTGTGGATCTGAGGCCCGGCGACGCAAGGCCCCGATAGCTCCGTGGGGCGCATGACGGCGTCATCCGCCGACACCCAGCCGAAATGGCGGATAACCGCTCTGCGGTTATTCGCCCTACGCCACGGACAACGCGAAGTCCCGATAGCTCCGTAGGGCGCATGACGCCAACGGCGTCATCCACCGATACCCCGCCGAAATGGCGGATAACCGCTCTGCGGTTGTTCGCCCTACGCCACGGACAGCGCGAAGTCCGATAGCTCCGTAGGGCGGATGACGCCAACGGCGTCATCCGCCGACACCCCGCCGAAATGGCGGATAACCGCTCTGCGGTTATTCGCCCTACACCCCGCAAAGCCCAGCAGTCCCGGCAGTTGGCAACGAAAAGGCTCCCTTGGGAGCCTTTTTCATTCATCCGTTCAGTACACGTCGCGTCGGTAACGTCCTTCGTCGGCCAGGCGTTGCAAGGCCTCCTCACCGAGCACTTCGCGCAGCACCCGGTCGACACCGCCGGCCATGCCCTGCAGGCTGCCGCAGACGTACAAGGCCGCACCCTCGTCAATCCAGCGCCGCAGTTCATCCGCCGCTTCATGCAGGCGGTCCTGGACATAGATCTTCTCCGCCTGGTCGCGGGAGAAGGCCAGGTCCAGGCGTTGCAGCTCACCCCTGGCCAGGGCTTGCTCCAGCTCCGCACGACAGTAGTAGTCGTGGGCGAAATTGCGTTCGCCGAACAGCAGCCAGTTGCGCTTGCGCCCGGCGGCAATGCTGGCGCGCAACAGGCTGCGCAGGCCGGCGAGCCCGGTGCCGTTGCCGATGAGGATCAGCGGCACGTCATCCTCCGGCAGGTGGAAGCCCGCGTTGCGGCGCAGGCGCAGGGTCAGCGCGGCGCCGAGCGGCAGGTACTCGGTGAGCCAGCCGGAGCAGATGCCCAGGCTACCGTCGGCATGCTGCTCCTGGCGTACGATCAGTTGCAGGTCGCCATCGCTCTGCAGCGACGCGATGGAGTACTGGCGCACGGAAAGCGGAATCAGCGCATCCAGCAGCGCCTGCGGGTGCAAGCCGACCAGGTGTTCGAAAGAGTCCGGCAGCAAGCGCCCAGCCAGGGCCTGCTCCAGGCTCTGCTCGACGCCCTCGACCGCCACCCGCGCCTGGCCGTCCAGGTTATGCCGCTGCAGCCATTCGCGGATGCGCACGGGCGCCTGGTGCGGGACGATCTCCAGCAGATCGCCGGCGCGCCATTGGATGGCGCTGTTGGCCGGCGCACGCAGGTCCAGCAGCCAGGTCGACTCGCCCTGGCTGCCAGGATTCAGGCACTCCCGCCGCGCCAGCGACCAGACCTCGAAGGCCGGCGCTTCCCAGGCCGCCGGGGCGGCACCGCCGGTCACCTCGGCCAGGCTTTCCTGCCATTGGCGCAGGGCCGCGGCGTCGCCATCATCGACCTCCACCGGGGCGAACAGGCTCCGCGCGCCCTGCCCCTGCAACCAGCCCTGCATGCGCCGGGCGAAGCCGCAGAACTGCTCGTACTGGCGATCTCCCAAGGCCAGCAGGGCGTAGCTCAGGCCATCGAGGCTGGCGGCCTGGCCAAGCACCTTGCGTTCGAAGCCGCGGGCGCTGTCCGGCGCCTCACCGTCGCCGAAGGTGCTGACCACGAACAGCGCCTTGCGCGCCTCGGCGAGTTGCCCGGCATCCAGGCGCGCCAGCGATTCGACCCGCACCGGCAACCCGGCCGCCTGCAACTGGCCGGCGCTCTGCCAAGCCAGTTGCTCGGCAAAACCGCTCTGGCTGGCGTAGCCGATCAACCAGGGCTCGCCGCTGGCGCCGGCGCTGCCGCCCAGGTCGGCGCGGCTCGCCCGTACCGCGCGTTTCTTGCGCCGGCGGTCGAGGTAGAGCAGCCAGCCGGTGATGAAGAACAGCGGCATCGCCAGGCTGGCGAGCATCATCAGGATGCGTCCGGCCATGCCGAAATAGCTGCCTACGTGCAATGCATAGACGCTGGCCAGCAACTGGCTGCCGAAAGAACGGTCGCTATAGCGCTGGTCGTTTTTCACCTGGCCGTTGGCCGGGTCCAGGGTCAGGGTGTTGAAGGCACGCTCGTGCGGCGCGTCGGTCAGGCGATAGAACACCGTCGCCGGCTGGCCGCCCGCCGGCGGCAGGCGCAGGTTGTAGGCCTGCAAGCGGTCGCCGCCGGCCTGGCGGATGCTGTTCCATACCGCCGCGTAGTCGACCACCAGCGGAGCCGCATCGGCCGGGCGCTCGCCACGTCCGCCCGGCTTGCCGCGCTGCGCCTGCTGGCCGGCGGGCGCGTCGTCGAGCAGTTTGAACAGGCCGTTGCGGTACCACTCGTAGGACCAGTACAGGCCGGTCAGCGCAGCCAGCAGGTAGAGCGCCAGGCACCAGGTGCCGGCCACGGCATGCAGGTCCCAGTTGAAACTGCGGCCCTTGCGCGACCAGTCGAGGGTCAGCCAGGCGCGCCAGTCGAGGACCTTGCGCGGCCAGCGCAGGTAGAGACCGGACAGGCAGAAGAAGATCAGGATCAGGGTGCAGGCGGCGGTGACCTGCTTGCCGTACTCGCCCATGGCGAGGAAACGGTGCAGTTGCATCATCAGGTTGAAGAAACCCTCGCCGCGCGGCTCGCCGACGAAAGCCCCGGTGTAGGGATCGATCCAGCGCGACTCGCCGCGGCGCTGTCCCGGCGGCGGGGTATAGAAGATCCGCCCGGCCTTGTCGCTGTCCATCTCGACCCAGACGAAGGCCACTTTCCGCCCCGGCTCGGCGCCTTCGATACGGCGCACCAGTTCGTCCAGCGGCAGCACACCCTCGGGGCGCTTCTGCACCACCAGCACGTCAGGGTTGAGCGCGCGCATCAGCTCGTCCTGGAACGACAGGGTCGCTCCGGTGACGCCCATCAGCGCCAGCACCAGGCCGGCGCTGATACCGAAGAACCAATGCAACTGGAACCAGACTTTCTTCACAGGATCACCTTCACGGCCGCCGCGCGGCAACAACGGGACTACGCCGACGCCAAGCGCCGGCCAGACGACACGAGGACGTCGGCGGGCAATTCTATTTGATAATCAGTTGCGATAAAGCCGAATTAACGTTCTTTACGCTCTATTTACCCACCTGGATGCGGGAAAGCCCCATCCCGCAGGGGGAATGGGGCTTTCGTGGGGAGCGAGAGCGGCTGTCAGAAGTGGAAGTTGGTGCTGAACAGTATCGTCCTTCCAGCGGCCTGGGACGCATAGTGCGCCGCATAGGCTTTGTCGAAGTACTTCTTGTCGAACACATTCTGCACGTTCAACTGGAAATCGACGTTCTTGCTCAGTTTGTAGCTGGCCATTGCGTCATAGCGCCAGTAATCGGGGACATAGACGGTATTGCCAACGTCGCCATAGACCTTGTCGACATAGAAAGCCCCGCCGCCGATGGTGGTCTTCGGGAAGATGTCATAGGTGGTCCAGAGACTGAAGCTGTTCTTCGGCGTATTTGGCATCTCGTTGCCGTTGTTGGAAGCCGCCGATGCGTTCACATTGCCGTTACGCCCAGCCTTACCGGCATCGACCAACTCGCTGTCCAGGTAGCTGTAGCCCGCGAACACCTTCCACTTCTCGGTCAGCTTGCCGCTGGCGCTCAACTCCACGCCGTCGACGCGGGATTGTCCGGCGTTGTCGTAGGTCTGGTTGGCGACCAGGATGCGGGTATTGTCCTTGTCGGTGCGGAAGATCGCGGCACTCAGCTCCAGCCGCTCGTTGAAGAAAGCCCACTTGGTACCAAGCTCGTAGTTCGTGGTTTCTTCCGGCTCAAGGTTGTTGCTGATGGCGAACCCGTCGACAGCATTCGAGGTATCCCCATTATCGAGCATGCTACCCGGCGGCGTAGCCGAAGTGGCGTAGGACGCATAGATGCTGCCGTTGGGTACAGGCTTCCACACCAAGCCTGCCTGCCAGTTCCAGAAGCTCGACTTGTCGCTGAGTTTGGTAGCGGGTCTTACACCGTGGTTCTTCGCCGTAGTTTCGAAACTATCGAAGCGCGCGCCAATATTGACCTGCCACTGCTCGTTCAGGTCGATGGTGTCGAACGCATATATTGCCTTGGTGGTGCCGACCGTATTCAGCGGCGCATATTTCCGGGTAATACTGCCATTCCATGGATCGTGCGGATTGGGATTTTCCAGACTAGTGCAGTTATAGCCGCTAGGCGCCCCGATCAGCGATGGATTGCACTTGTTGCTGCCCAGGCCGGTATTGGTATCGACGGTATACCCATCGCGCTTGCTGTCTTCTCGGCTGAACTCCAGGCCGGTGCTGAAGCTGTTCTTGAAGCCACCCAGGTAGAACTCTCCAAACAGGTCAGTCTGGTTGACTGCTGTGGTGGTGGTACTTACCCGATTGTTCTGGCGGCGCCAGACCGAGCCATTGTTGATGTTGCCCTGGCTGTCATCCGGTTGTGTCCACAGATAGTCCTGATGACTGTTGCCGTAACGCGAGGTATTGCGAATAGTGAGGCTGTCAGTCAGATCATGCTCAACGGTGATGGTACTGGTATCGATGCGGCTCTTCTGGAAATCGCGCCCCGTCAGCCCATAGAAATTGCCTCGATCGACATTCACCGGTTTGTCCGGATTGTGCTTGCTGCGATCGCTACTCTTGGCATAGGGAATGCCCGAATCCGGGGTATCGTCACTTTCCAGGTGATAATGGCTGACGGTCACTCGGGTCGGCGAGCCAAGACCGAAGGTGAGCGACGGCGCTACGCCCCAGCGACTGACATCGACTTCATCGCGGCCCGCGACATTGGCATCGTGCTTGAGAAGATTCAGCCGGAATGCCGCATTGCCATCGAGGAATTCCTGGTTGAGGTCCAGGGTGTACCGGCGAGTCTGGTCAGAACCATAGGTGAAGCCTCCATCGATGAAGTTCCCAGCCTTGGCCTGCTTGCTGACGAGATTGAGGCTGCCGCCGGCCGAGCCCCGTCCTCCGAATGCCGAGTTAGGGCCCTTGCTGACCTCGATCTGCTCAAGGTTGAAGATCTCGCGGGTCTGTGCACCAGTATCGCGTACACCATCGACGTAAGTATCGCTTTGCGCATCGAAGCCGCGAATGAATGGCCGGTCACCGGTGGGATTGCCGCCCTCGCCCGCGCCAAAGGTAATACCTGGAACGGTACGTAGTGCATCCTGGAGAGACACGGCGGCGGTATCCTTGATCACCTGCTTTGGTACTACCGTGACGGAGCGCGGCGTATCCAAGAGCGGCGCGGTGTACTTCTTCGACGCCGAGCGGTCGACGTTGTAGGTGGTTTCGTCCTGCTGCTCGCCGACGATGGTGGCCGCATCCAGCGACAGTACGCGGTCCTTGTCGGTCTTTTTCTGCCCGGCCTCGTCGGCGTGGGCTGCCTGCGGTGCGGCGATGGCGGTGATGGCCACACCGATGGCCGAAGCCAGCAGACGTTGCGAAGAAACGGCGGTATCCGTGGACTGACGCGACATTCGAAACCCCTCCCCGGGAGCTGTGAAGGTCGCGGAATTTATTGCAGATCAGAATTGTTATCAATTATTACGGATTCGCATTCGACAGGAATTTACATTCTTTACAATTTTCTCATTACATTTTTTCCCATCTCGCTCGTCTGGAACATTTGGCGGTTTTACATGGCCAATGCAAATCAATATCATTGGCAATCATTTCGCCTTCATGGACAGCGCCATGTTGCTGCATATTCCCGCCATCTTCACCGCCGAGGAAGTCTCCCGGATCCGCGCAGCCCTGGAGCAGGCGGAATGGGCCGACGGCAAGGCGACCGCCGGCTACCAATCGGCCAAGGCCAAGCACAACCTGCAACTGCCGCAGGACCACCCGCTGGCCCGGGAGATCGGCGAAGCCATGCTGCAGCGCCTGTGGAACCATCCCCTGTTCATGTCCGCCGCCCTGCCGCTCAAGGTCTTCCCGCCGCTGTTCAACTGCTATACCGGCGGGGGCTCGTTCGACTTCCACATCGACAACGCCGTGCGCGACATCCATGGCGGCCGCGAGCGGGTCCGTACCGACCTGTCCTCGACCCTCTTCTTCAGCGACCCGGAGGACTATGACGGCGGCGAACTGGTGATCCAGGACACCTACGGCCTGCAACAGGTGAAGCTGCCCGCCGGCGATCTGGTGCTCTACCCCGGCACCAGCCTGCACAAGGTCAATCCGGTCACCCGCGGCGCGCGCTACGCCTCGTTCTTCTGGACCCAGAGCCTGGTCCGCGAAGACAGCCAGCGCACCCTGCTATTCGAAATGGACCAGTCGATCCAGCGACTCACCCGCGACGTCCCCGACCATCCCTCGCTGATCCGCCTCACCGGTACCTACCACAATCTCCTGCGGCGCTGGTCGGAACTCTGAACATGCGCCACCTGCTGCTTCGTCACGACGCGCTGGACGCCGAAGGTTTCGCCGCACAACTGGCCGGTGCCCCGGGCGAGGTTGCCCAGGCCATCCTTGGCGCTGCGCGCGAGGGCCTGACGGAAGCCCAGGCCCTGCTCGGACAGATCCTTCTGGACGGCCAAGGCATCCAGCGCGACCCGAGCCTGGCGCGGACCTGGTTCACGATCGCCGCCGAACGCGGCCACGCAATGGCGCGCAATATGCTCGCTCGCTGTCTTGAACATGGCTGGGGCGGCCCGGCGGATCCAGCCGCGGCAGCCGTCCACTATCGGATCGCCGCCCAGGCCGGCCTTGACTGGGCCCGCTACAACCTGGCCAATCTCCACGCCACCGGCCGCGGCGTGTCCCAGGACCAGCCGCGCGCCTATGCGCTGTATCGGCAAGCGGCCGAGCAGGGCCACGCGAAATCGATGAACCTGGTGGGGCGCTACCACGAAGAAGGCCTGGTGGTCGCTCGCGACCTGGCGCAAGCTGCGCACTGGTATCGACGTTCCGCCGAGGGCGGCGATTTTCGCGGCCAGTTCAGCCACGCCGCGATGCTCAGCGCCTCGGGCCGCCATGCCGAAGCCGAAACCTGGCTCCGGCGTGCCCTCGAAGGCGGCAACCTGAACTTCCTGCGCAGTGCCCGCCATGGCCTGGAGCAGTCGGCCCACCCGCCGTTCCGCAGCCTGGCGCTGGCCTACTACCGACGCGCGGCGCAGTTGGGCGACGACACCGATCGAGAGGCTCTGGAACAGGCGCTCGAACGTCACGGGTACGCACGACTGCCCGTCTGACGAACAACGCCCAACCCTTTGTTCACACCCACATAACACTTTTTTGACAAGCCTTTCCCTACCCTCGCCGCTTCATCGAGGCGAGCGACGATCGCGCCTCCGGTCCATCGTACGAGGCTATCGTGTCCCCCACTCCACCAAGCGTTACGCGCAATCGCATCGACTGGGCCGGCCTGGGCTGGCTGTTCCTGTTCTTCTGGTTCTTCTCCGGTATCACCCAACTGCTCCTGCTGACCTCCGGCAACAGCGGTTTCTCCGGTTTCCGCAACGCCATGGTGCTGAGCACCATCTGGCTTGCGCCGGTGTTGCTGTTCCCGCGCTGGACCAAGCCGCTGGCCGCCGTCATCGGGCTGGTGCTGTGGGCCGCCTCGCTGGTCGGCCTGAGCTATTTCGGCATCTATCACCAGGAATTCTCGCAAAGCGTGATCTTCGTGATGTTCGAGTCGAACACCGCCGAGGCCAGCGAATATTTCAGCCAGTACTTCAACCCCTGGATGACCCTCGGCCTGGTGCTCTACAGCCTGGTCGCCATCCTCCTCTGGCGCCGCCTGCGCCCGGTCTACCTGCCGCGCTTCAGCGCCCTGCCGGTGGCGGTGCTGCTGATCGTCGCGACCATCGGTTATCCGTTCTACAAGCAACTGGTCAGCCAGGGCCGACCCTTCGACGAAGCCCTGGACAAGGTCCAGGCGCGCATGGAACCGGCGGTGCCCTGGCAATTGCTGATCGGCTACCAGCAATACCGCCAGCAACTGGGCAGCATGCAGGCGCTGTTGCAAAAGAACGCGGCCCTACCGCCGCTGAAGAACCTCGTCGATGCCAATGGCGATACGCCGCGCACGCTGGTCCTGGTGATCGGCGAATCCACGTCGCGCAAGCACATGAGCCTCTACGGCTATCCACGCGAAACGACCCCGCAGTTGGACGCACTGAAGGCCGCGAACCGGAACCTCACGGTATTCAACAACGTGGTGGCGTCGCGGCCATACACCATCGAGGTGCTGCAGCAGGTGCTGACGTTCGCTGACCAGGAGCATCCCGACCGCTTCCTCACCGATCCGTCGCTGATGAACCTGATGAAGCAGGCCGGCTACAAGACCTTCTGGATCACCAACCAGCAGACCATGACCAAGCGCAACACCATGCTGACGACCTTCGCCCAGCAGACCGATGCGCAGTTCTACCTGAACAACCAGCGCAGCCAGAACGCCAGCCAGCTGGACGGCGCGGTGCTGGCGCCCTTCGCCAAGGTGCTGGACGACCCGGCGCCGAAGAAATTCATCGTGGTCCATCTGCTCGGCACCCACATGAACTACAAGTACCGCTATCCCGCCGATTACGCTCGCTTCGTCGACCGCCAGGGCGCCCCGGCGGCCCTCAGCGACGACCAGGTGGAGGTCTACAACAGCTACGACAACGCCGTGCTGTACAACGACTACGTGGTCTCCAGCCTGATCAAGGGCTTCGCCAACAGCGATCCGAACGGCTTCCTGGTCTACCTCTCGGACCATGGCGAGGAAGTCTTCGACGAAGCCCCGCACGACCGTCTCGGCCGCAACGAAGGCGACCCGACCCGCGGCATGTACACCGTGCCCTTCCTGGTCTGGACTTCGCCCAGCTGGCAGCAGACCCATCCGCGCGACCTGCAGGCCCTGGTCGACCGACGCTACAGCAGCGAAGACCTGATCCATACCTGGTCCGACCTCGCCGGCCTCAACTATGACCTCTTCGATCCGACCAAGAGCCTGGTGAGCAACGACTTCCAGCATGAAGTCCGCTGGATCGGCAACCCCTATGCCCACAATGGCTTGCGCGACTTCGACAAGCTGCCGCTGGACAAGGCCGACGCCGGGCAGCAGGTAGCCCAGGCCGGACGACCCGCGCCAACGACGCCGCGCGCACCGTCCCGCCAGCCGAACGAAGGCTGACCGCCGCCAAGGAATGCGCCCCGCCGAGCGGGGCGTTTTTCCATCCGTAGCGCCCTCAGGGCAAGACCAGGTTGCCCTGCTCGTCGAACGGCCAGAACGGGTTGTAGGCAATTTCCCAAAGGTGTCCATCCGGGTCGGCGACATATCCGGAGTAGCCACCCCAGAACACTTCCTGCGGCATCTTGGTCGCCTGCCCGCCGGCCGCCGTAGCTGCGGAGAACAGACGGTCCACCTCGTCCCGCGAGGCGCAGTTGCAGGCCAGGGTGATAGCCGCGAAGCCGGTCGGGCGATCTTCCACCTGCGCATCCTCGGCGAGGGCGCTGCGTCCGTAGAGGCCGAGGACCAGGTTGCGGCCCTTGAGAAATACCACCTGCTCGTTGCCGTCCGAAGAGGGCTGCCAGCCCAGCGCCTGGTAGTAGAGAGAGGAGCGGGCCAGATCGGCGACCCCGAGGGTCACCAGGGAAACACCATTGCCTGTCATGTCGGCGTCCTTGTCATGGGTTGTCGAACAAGGCTGACACGAGCGCCGCGAGGCTTCCAGAGCGACATGAAAAAGCCCCGCCGAGGCGGGGCTCTTCGTAGCAGAGGCGACTGCGCTAGAGGTAGAACGCCTTCAGCGGCGGGAAGCCGTTGAACTCCACCGCACTGTAGCTGGTGGTGTAGGCGCCGGTAGACAGCCAGTAAAGGCGGTCGCCGCTCGCCAGGTTCAGCGGCAGGCCATACTTGTAGTGCTCGTACATGATGTCGGCGCTGTCGCAGGTCGGGCCGGCGATCACCACCTCTTCCATCTCGCCCTGCTTCTCGGTCCAGATCGGGAACTTGATCGACTCGTCCATGGTTTCGATCAGTCCGGAGAACTTGCCGACGTCGGCATAGACCCAGCGCTCCACGGCGGTCCGCGACTTGCGGGCGACCAGCACCACTTCGCTGACCAGGATGCCGGCATTGGCGATCAGCGAACGGCCCGGCTCGAGGATGATTTCCGGCAGGTCGTCGCCGAAGTCCTCCTTGAGGAAGCGGATGATCTCCTCCGCATAGGTTTCCAGGTCGTTGGTCTTGGTGATGTAGTTGGCCGGGAAGCCGCCGCCCATGTTGATCATCTTCAGGACGATGCCGTCTTCTTCCTTCAGGCGCTCGAAGATCACCTTGACCTTGGCGATCGCCGCGTCCCACACCGAGATGTCGCGCTGCTGCGAACCGACGTGGAAGGAAATGCCGTAGGGCTCCAGGCCCAGCTGGCGGGCCAGGATCAGCAGGTCCATGGCCATGTCGGTCTGGCAGCCGAACTTGCGCGACAACGGCCAGTCTGCGGTAGTCGAGCCCTCGGTGAGGATACGCACGTAGACCTTGGCGCCGGGAGCGGCCTTGGCGATGTTGCGCAGGTCGGCTTCGGAGTCGGTGGCGAACAGGCGCACGCCCTTCTCGTAGAAGTAGCGGATGTCCTTGGATTTCTTGATGGTGTTGCCGTAGCTGATGCGCTCCGGACCGACGCCGGTCTTCATCACCTTGTCCAGTTCGTAGATCGAGGCGATATCGAAGTTCGAACCCTTGTCGCGCAGCAGCTCGGTGATTTCGGTAGCGGGATTGGCCTTCACCGCGTAGTAGATCCTGGCGAAGGGGAAGCAGTCGGTCAGTTGGTCGTAGGCATCGGCGATGGTCTGCTTGTCGATGACTACAAAGGGGGTTTCCTGCTTGTCGGCGAAGGCCTTCATGCGCTGGAAGGTTTCAGGGGCGAAATAATCCTCGACCTTGATGGACATGGTTGGGACTCCCAATGGCAAAACACATGGATTCGTAGGGGTGAAGCTGAACGTCTAATCCGTTTCCCCACTTTGGTTCGCCTACTTCCCAAGGCATGTCGCCGAGTATCACCTGCCTGCCGGCAGCCACCGCCTGTTCATCCTGGTAGGTCGCGCGCGTGTCCCGCGCGACGACCTGGCCGCTTGAGCAGCGGACGTCGCCTTGCCACAAGGCGATCTCTCGTCGTCAGTACTTGAGCCGGATGGATCGTTTCCAGCATGGACGTTCGGGCGCGAACTTTAGGACCAAGGGGACGCGAGATCAATAAAAAAATGCCGCGATTTCGCCTCCGCCTGTCGCACCGCCGGATTGACCTGCTCAGCCTTTACCCCATGTGCATGACAGTGGGATGTCCCCGTCCGCCCAGCGTTCAATCGGATGGACGAAAAACGTCCCGCGCAGGCCTTGCGCCTACACCCGGAACGCGCCGATCAGGCGTTTCAGCTGGGTCACCTGGGCGCCCAGTTCGCGGCTGGCCCGTTCGGTCTGGCTGGCGCCTTCCGCGGTGCGCTCGCCGGCCTGGTTGATCTCGACGATGTTCTGGTCGATATCGTGGGCCACGGCGGTCTGTTGCTCGGCGGCGGCGGCGATCTGCTGGTTCTGGTCGACGATCATGCCCACCGCGCCGAGGATATTCTCCAGTGCCTGCTGCACCTGCGCCGACTCGTTGACCGTGCCATCGGCGGTATGGTGGCTGCTGCCCATCGCCTTCACCGCCGCATCGACGCCGCCCTGCAGGCGCAGGATCATCTGTTCGATCTCGGCGGTGGATTGCTGGGTGCGCTTGGCCAGCGTGCGCACCTCGTCGGCCACCACCGCGAAACCGCGCCCCTGCTCCCCGGCACGAGCGGCCTCGATCGCCGCATTGAGCGCCAGCAGGTTGGTCTGTTCGGCGATGCCCTTGATCACATCCAGCACCTGGCTGATCGAGGCGCTGTCACTGGCCAGGCGATTGATCGCCGCCACCGACTGGTCGATCTCGCCGGCCAGGCGCTGGATGCTACCCACCTGCGACTCGACCAGGCTGCGCCCGCTGAGGGTTTCCTGGTTCACGCTGTTCGCGCTGCTCACCGCCATCGCCGCGCTGCGTGCCACTTCCTGGGCGGTAGCGGCCATCTGGTTCATCGCCGTGGCCACCTGCTCGATCTGGCTGCGTTGCCCGGCTACCGCCTGGTTGCTTTCGGCCGACACCGACTCGACGCGCAGGGTCTGCCGCTCGACCTCGCCGACGGTCTGGCTGACCCGCTCGATCAGGTCGTGGATCTTCGCCACCGATTCGTTGAACGATTGTCCCAGCTCGCCCAGCTCGTCACGGCTGCGGGCCTGGAAGCTGACCGTCATGTCGCCGCCGGCGACGCGCTCCATCATTCGCCCGAGATCCTTCAGGGTGGCGCGGGTGGAAACGTAGAAACCGCCGTAGAGGTATAGGATCGCGGCGAAAACCACGGCCAGCGCGGCGACTAGCAACAGCATCTGCGTGCGCACCTGTTGCAGGCGCTTTTGCAACTGGGTATCGAGATAGCCGAGAACGGCGTCGTCGAGCTGGTAGGTCTTGTCCATCGCCGCGCTGACCTGATCGTAGAACTGCGTCCACGGGGTATCCAGCGTCTCGGCCACGATCACCCGGTCCTCGAACAACTGCCCCAGTCTCTTCAGGGTCTCGCGACTGGCCTGGGCGGCCTCCGCGAGCGCCGGTGGGCTGCCGGCCAGGGACTCCTGCAGCTTCAGGCCGTACTCGCCATGCAGTTTCTCGAACTCCAGCAGCAGTTCGTCGAGCCGCGCGCTGGAGGACGAATTGAGGAAACCCTGGCCCAGGGAGTAGGCGCCGATGGCGCGCCCCTTGCTGATGGCCGCCGTCACCTCCGGCGTTATCGAACCGACCAGCTCGCTGAGCTGGCGCACCTGGCGCTGGCTGTCCTGGCTGAGCCCGGCCTGGGCGATGAGCAACTTGATGAATACCTGTGCGCTACCGAGCAGCTTCTCCGCCCGTGCGCCCTTGCCCTGCAGGGACCCTTCGGCCTCCACGGCCTGCAAGCCGTTGAGCAACCGGTCGCGCTGGGCCTCGAATTCGGCTACCGCCGCACCATCCTCGCTGAGCGGCGCCAGCGCCTCGAGCCGCCCGCGCAGCCCCTTCTGGACGTCCGCGATGCGCGCTTCCAGATCGCCGGCCTTGCCGGACTGGCCGATGACCGCATTGATCTGCAACAGATCGTTGAGGGACTCCAGGCCACGCCGGATCTGCAGTCCGCTACCCAGCAGCGTCAAGCTCTGCAGTTCGATCCGGGTGTCGCTGAACTGGCGATAGGCATCGCGCACCAGATAGAAGCTGGTGATCAGCAGCGGCAGGAAGAACAGCACGCTGATCAGGCCGAACTTCATGCCGAAGCTGAGCCGGTTCATCAGCGCGATGGCGGGATAGAGTACGGTCTTCACCCAGACGTCTCCTGATTGTTCTTATCGTTCTGAGAGATGCCGCCGCGTGGCGACATTGACGCACGGAGTCCGCTCGGTAATGGCCTTTCGAAATCATGCGGACACGTTCACCTGTGTACCCGATATCGGCCTGGTGTTCTGTAACTTAAGGTTAACGGGGAATCGCAGGCGGATTCCCCGTCGCTGCGCTCAGAGGAACAGCGCGCAGAAGGCGAACACGGCGTACCAGAGCACGGCCGCACGCACCAGCAATTGCCAGAGCGCATCCAGGCTGGCGACGCCGGCGGCACCCAGTTCGACCGCTTCGACATCGCTGGCGACCCGTCCGGCCTTGCCCAGCAGCGCGGCCGCCGAGATGTCCCAGGCCAGCAGCCAGTGCAGCAGCACGCGGATAACCGCGAGGAAGTTGCCGACCAGGGCGAAGCTCAGCACCAGCGCACGCACCGGCAACCAGTCGAAGATATGCCGGACGCGCGCCGCCTGTTCGCGCAACGCCGGCTGGCGGGCGTGCTCCAGCGCCAGTGCCAGCAGGCGATAGGCCAGGGCCGCCACCGGGCCGAGCAAGGCATACCAGAAGATCACCGCGAAGAAGCTCTGGTAGCCCTGCCAGAGCAGATGGCCGTGCACCCGGCCGATCAGGTCGCTCTCGCTGCCGCCCAGGATCCCCAGATCGCGTTCGGCGACATGGAAGGCAGCCTGGGCCTCCTCGCGCCGCCAGGCGTCGCGGAACGGCCCGAGGTCGGCCATGACGTCGCCGCGGCCGAGACTGTAGACCACCACCAGAAGATGCAGCGGAAGGCTCAACCAGCCATAGGCCAGCGGCTGCAGCAATGTCAGCAGCAGGGCCAGCGGCAGCAACGGCAGGACCACCGCGAGCAGCAACCCCAGCCAGGAGCGGCGGGACACCGAGGGCAGATCCTCGACCAGGCCCAGCCAGGCGAGCCAGGCGCCATCGCGCTGGATACGCCGGCGCCAGCCGGAGAACTTCTCCAGCGCAAGGGCCAGCAGCAACACCAGGAACGTCATGTTTCCTCCTTGGAATCGGTCAATCCGGCGCGGTAGCGCGACCAGTCGAAAGCCTCGCCGGGATCGGTCTTGCGCTCCGGGGCGATATCGCAGTGGCCCTGGATGCGTTCCGGGGTGATCGCCGGGAAGGCCGCGCGCAACAGCCGCGTCAGCCCGGCCAGGGCAGTGTACTGCGCGTCCGTGTACGGTTCCGTGTCGGTCCCCTCCAGTTCGATGCCAAGGGAGAAGTCGTTGCACGCCTCGCGACCGTCGAAGCAGGAAACCCCGGCATGCCAGGCGCGGTCGTGGCAGGAGACGAACTGGGTGATGGCGCCGTCGCGTTCGATGAGGAAATGCGCGGAAACCGTCAGGTGGCGGATCTCCTCGAAATAGGGATGTTCGTTCGGGTCCAGGCGATTCTGGAAGAACGCCTGGACCTTGCCGGTGCCGAACTGTCCCGGCGGCAGGCTGATATTGTGGATGACCAGCAGCGACACCGCGTCCCCTTGCGGACGCAGGTTGAAATTCGGTGAAGGGCAGTGGCGGACGCCACGGACCCAGCCGGTAACGGAATCGAAATGCATACGGGCTCCTGAACGAGCCCCCACTCTAATCCAGCGGCGCCGGAATGACGATCAGGCGGGCTCTGGATCGGCCGCTTCGACATGCGTCGAGGAAAGGTATTACCCGCAAGAACGAAAAGACCCGGCATCCGCCGGGTCCTCGAGAAGCGGCTAGGCGCCCTTGAGGCGCCGCAGGTTGCCGATCACCGACTCCAGGGCCCGGTCGAACAGCAAGGCATCGTCCAGCAGGCGTACCGCCTGCCGGCGAAACTCCACCGCCAGGCCCATGCGGGTCTTTTCCAGGACCTTCATCCCGGTGCGATTGACGAAGATGTAGCGACCGGTGGGCCGGATCACTGCCGCCAGCTTGCAGCGCAGCTTGTGCTCGGCGTCCTCCTGGATCTCCACCCAACTGCCGACACGCAGCGCATCGACCCGCAGCAGTGCCTCGTCGTTGTCCGGCAGGCGCACTTCGCTCTCGACAGGCGCCGGGGCGGCGTCCGGCGAGGTCAGGACGATTTCCTCGACCACCCGCAGCATGACCGGCGCCCGGGGCTTTTCCGCGGCCGTGCCCGGGGTCGCTTCGTCGAGCAGGGGGCTGTCCGCGACCGCCGCCTCGCCGCGCTTGTCGCGCTGCAGGCCCTGGACATGCAGGGTTTCCAGCTGGCTGAAGAATTCACCGGTGGAAAACGGATCGAAGGCTGCGCTGGCCAATCCCTCGCGCAGCGCCTTGAGCAGGCCTGGCACGCGCTCCAGCAACTGTTGGCGGGACAGCGGATCATCATGCGGGCCGACGCTCCAGATCAGCTCGTCCATGGTATCCAGGGCCTCCCGCCACTCGGCCGAAGCCTTGCCATGCTTAAGGCAGATCAGCAGCATCACCTTGCTCCAGGCATCCCGCAGCAGGCGCACCACCACCTCCGGCAGGACCTTGCCGAGCAGTCGCTGGTTCAGCACCTGCTCCACGTCCTGACGAGCCAGTTCGGCCTTGGCGCGGCCTTCCTCGGCGTCGCGGGTGCGCTGCTCGAGGAGCTCGCTGCGGCGGCGCTCGTCGCCGGTGAAGGCAATGAAGTCCTCCAGCAACTCGGCGAAGATCGCCGGGTCGTCGACGAAGTCGTTCAACAGCCGCATCACGACCTGTTCGATCTTCTGGTACAGGCTGTCGCGCCGGGCATCATTGTGTTCGGCCCAGCCCAGCGACGCGGATGCGATCTCGTTGAGCAGGCGACGCGCCGGATGGCTACCGCGGCTGAAGAAGGTCTTGTCGAGCAGGGCCACCTTGAGCATCGGGATCTGCATCCGACCGATCAGGGCCTTCAGCGAATCAGGCAGGGTGCGGTCGTCGAGAATGAATTCGAACAGCATCGACACCAGGTTGATGACGTCATCGTCCACCTGGCCGACCACCCGAGAACGGCCGCTCTTGTGGCTGACCCGCTGGAGCAGTTGATCGACCCCGTCGCGGACGTCGAACTCCGCGGCGCCAGGGCCCGGCAAGTGCTGTTGCAGGTGGGAAAGCAGGCGCATCAGGTCGTTGCTGGAAATCGGCGCGGCATTCTCAGGCGTTTCGCGACGGTAGAAGGAAGGATTGTCGCGGACCTGCGCCAGCAGTTCCTGCAGCGCGCCGAAGACTTCCTGCTGGCCGCCGTCGAGCAGCGCAGCCTGTGCCTGCAGGGTCCCGGCATCGCGTACCGCTTCGGGACGGACAGCGGGCTGACGCCGCGGCAGCGCGGATTTGAGTTCCGGCAGCACGCCCGCAGCGACCAGGATCTGGTTGGCCTCGGCGTACAACTGGTCGCAATGGGCCAGGACGTACTTCTCGAACAGCTTGAGAATGATCAGCTTGACCTTGATCTCGACGCCGAGCCCCTGGCAGGCATCGAGGAAAGCCGCGGTCAGCGGACGCGGAGCGAGGGGATTGCTCTTCTCGTCGACCTTCCGGCCGACCAGGGTGTTCAGGCGGGTGCTCAGGTGGGCCAGCGCGGTGGCATCGCGGCTCATCACCCGCGCCACCATCGCGTCCACCGCGACGGACTCCTCCAGTTCCTCGTTCTGTACCAGGCTGAGGCTGTCGAAGGACACGGTATCCAGGGTCGGCACGGATTTGCCGGACTGTACCTGGTTGAGCGCCGAGAACTCCTCGAAGACCTTCTGCAGGTAGACCCGCTCGATACTCTTGCGCTTGAGGCGCAGGTCGCGCATGGCTTCGAAGAAAGCGTTCTGTTCGAGGTTACTGGTGGCTCGGTCGGCCATTTCGAAGAGGGTGTCGTCGGCGTTGTCGAACAACGCCTGCAACGCCTGTTTCAGCTGCAACGCCGCCTTGTCGCGCACCTGCACGAGGATGACCGGCAGGCGCCCCGCTCCGGCGTTCGGCGACGGCTCGGAAGCGACCCTGGTCAGGTGCACCACATTGGCATCGTTCTGCATCGGGACTCTCCTGCCACCCTCGCGGCCGCGCATGGAATGGCAAAAATCGGGCACAGAGGATCGATTGGCGTCGTCCGTAACGTCAATTTCCAGGCGTCAAAAACAAGTATCTACATTCATTATAGAGATACTTTCAAATCTAGATAGAGGGTTTTCCTATAGACATGACTCTCTTCACACAAGCGAAGGCCGATGAATGGCGGCCGTCCCGACCGGCGCCCAGGCAGGCACAGACGCCGTCCGCTGCGCTCCGTATAATCGCCCGATCTCGTACAGGAGCCCGCCATGCCTAACCTCACCCTTGCCGACCTCCAAGGCGAAATCCAGGCCAACGTCCGCACCGCCCTGGCGGAAGACGTCGGCGGCGGCGACCTTACCGCTCATTTGATCGATCCACAGCGCGAGGCCGAGGCCCGGGTGATTACCCGCGAGCACGCGACGATCGCGGGCCGCGCCTGGGTCGACGAGGTCTTCCGCCAGGTCGATCCCCGAGTGCTGGTGACCTGGCAGGTGGAGGACGGCCAGCGAGTCGAGCCGAACCAGATGCTGTTCCAGCTAAAAGGTCCGGCCCGCGCCCTGCTCACCGGCGAGCGCAGCGCGCTGAACTTCCTCCAGCTGCTTTCCGGTACCGCCACCCGCAGCCAGCACTACGCCGACCTGGTCGCCGGCACCGCGGTGAAGCTCCTCGACACGCGCAAGACCCTGCCCGGCCTGCGCCTGGCGCAGAAGTACGCGGTCACCTGCGGCGGTTGCCACAACCATCGCATCGGCCTCTACGATGCCTTCCTGATCAAGGAAAACCACATCGCCGCCTGCGGCGGTATCGATCGGGCAATCGCCGAAGCCCGGCGCATAGCACCCGGCAAGCCGGTGGAAGTGGAAGTGGAGAACCTCGATGAACTGCGCCAGGCGCTGGAGGCCGGCGCCGATATCGTCATGCTCGACGAACTCAGCCTGGACGACATGCGCACCGCCGTCGCCCTCACCGCCGGCCGTGCCAAGCTGGAAGCTTCCGGCGGAATCAACGAGGGCACCCTGCGCAACATCGCCGAGACCGGCGTCGACTACATCTCCATCGGCACCCTGACCAAGGATGTCAGGGCCGTCGACCTGTCCATGCGCCTCACCCTCTGAACGAATCGCAGGTAATAAAAAGCCCCGCCGAAGCGGGGCTTTTTATTGCGACTGGTGCCGGATAGAGGAATCGAACCCCCGACCTTCTCATTACGAATGAGCTGCTCTACCGACTGAGCTAATCCGGCGGCGCGGGGAAGGTATCACTCGGCACAGCCGGATTTCAACCGATATTCCCCCTCACATGGGAATCCAACCCTGAATCCAGAAACGTGGCGCCTCACCGCCGCCGTGGATTTCCAGGTAGCGCTCCTCGGCCGCGGTCAGCCCCGGCACCTCGAGCAGCAGCACGCGCCCCAGCACGACAATGACAACGACAGCCAGGCCCCGACAGAGCCAGCGCTGTGCGGGGGACGGCGCGACCGGCTTCGACCAGCGTGCCATGGCGATGCCTACCAGCAAGGCCAATACGGTCTGGGTGAAGGGCATGACGAACACGCCGTCCACCTGGGCCAGGACCAGGACCGAAACGAGGGCCAGCCACAGTCCGGCATCCATCGGATCGCCCTGTTCACGCAGGTAACGCGCGCCGCGAAGCAGACCAAGGGTCATCAGTCCAACCACCAGAAGGCCAGCGACCCCGCCCCATTCAGCGAACCACTGCAGCAGCATCTGGTGCGGGTGGGCACCGACGCTGTTCGGCACCGCCGAGAAATGCATGGGCCCGACCCCAAGCAAAGGATGGGCTACGAACATGCCCCAGGCATCTCGCCACAACACGTCGCGCAGAGACAGACCACTGCGCATACCGGACATGAGGGTCATGTCGATACCTAGCCAGGTCGGCAAGGCAACCATTAACAGGAAATAGAGCGCCAACCCGACGAATGCCGCGGACAACTGGACGATCAAAAAGCGGCGCCCCACGGGGCCGATCCAGCAAAGCGCGAGATGCGCGACGGCGAAACCCAACCAGAGCCCGCGTCCAGCCAAGGCGAAGGAGATGCACCATTGGATGGCCAGCAGCAGCATGACAAGCCAGGACAGTCTGAACCGCCCGGTCTCTCGCAGGTACAACCCCAGCGCAGCCATCAGCGGCAGCAGCATGGCCTGGAACTGCCCCATGGTCCGGACGTTGGAAAAGCCGCTGAGCAGAACCCTGGGATTCAACTCACGGAGCCCGCTGACGAAGGCCGCGAGATAGGAAAGCAGGAACTGGTAGCAGAAGAACCCTCCCAACACGACCACCCCCCAGAGGGCGATACGGCGAACCCACTCTGGGCTGGCGGATATATTGAAGGAAAACAGCATCAGGCCGGCGAATACCGACCATTCCTTGAATGCCCAGGAAGGATTGGCGGAGAGAAATGCGGAAACGCTGCCTAGACCCAAGATAACCAACAGTGTTACCTGAACCATCCTTCTGGCAAATGACAGACGAGAAGAAAAGAGCAGCAGGAGTGACGATCCACTCAACACCACCAATTGGAGTATTCGCTGCTGATCATGCCAGTTCTTGGAAACCCCGCAGTAAACAACGGGAGAAAGCAGAAGAATACTTATCAGCAATAATAGAATAGTACGCGACGCCTTACCCATCCTTTCCCAGGCTAGCCAAATTCGCATCACATGGGCTCCAGAATGAAAACGCCCCGCAATGCGGGGCGCTTCCTTCACACTCAAAACAACTCAAAAAACCGATTAGGATTTCGGGCAATTAGCCGGAGCGTAGTTGGGCTTCCAAGCTGTAGGAGTTTTGGTGATTTTGCAGTTCCAGACTCCGTCATTTTTACGCGAAACAGTGATTACAGCCCCTTTGATAGCGGAACCAGAAGATTTACCCAAGGTAGCGACCAACTCAACGGTGCCATCTTTATTGTCCGTTACCTGGATCTGACTCTTACCAGAACCATCTAGCAAAGTAGACTCGGTGAAGCCAATGTCATACTGGGTATCTTTAGGAGTCGCGCTGGAAACAATCTCCTTCCCTTCCAGAATCGCCGACTCCGCAGCGGTCTTCAGCGCGCTGACTTCACTCACGGCACGGGTCACCTGGGTACGGGCGGTGTAGTCCTGGTATTGCGGGATGGCAATGGCGGCCAGGATGCCGATGATCGCAACCACGATCATCAGTTCGATCAGAGTAAAACCCTTCTGAGCTTTCATGAATATCTCCATGTGGTATGTATAGGCCAAACGCCTTCCCCCTTCAAAGCAGGTTGCATGCCAACCTTTCAAACGCCCTCCTTTCGCAACTCTTGCGGGGACTTCGAAAGTGTTCCGCTCTCCCCTGCCGGCAATATGTGACACTTTTTGGCATCTCGGAATCGTCGGTTTGGCAGCCCCAGGCATCTGCGTTATAAGTCTCGCTCCAAGCCTTCTTCAGATGTTCCCCAATGAACGATTCCACGCCTCTCAGCGGCCTTGCCAAGCAACTGGTCCTGAACGAACTCCTCGACGAAAAGACCGCCCGCCAGGCCCAGGTGCAGGCCGCGCGCAACAAGCAGTCGCTGGTCAGCCACCTGGTCCAGGCCAAGCTGGTGCAGAGCCGGGCGTTGGTCGAGGTGGCCGCCGAGCAGTTCGGCATCGCCTATTGCGACCTGAACAGCCTGGACCGGGAAAGCATTCCGAAGGATGTCATCAGCGAGCGCCTGGTCCGCCAGCACCGTGTGTTGCCGCTGTGGAAACGCGGCAACAAACTGTTCATCGGTCTCTCCGACCCGACCAACCACCAGGCGGTCACCGATATCCAGTTCAGCACCGGTCTCACCACCGAAGCCCTGCTGGTGGAGGACGACAAGCTCGGCGTAGCCATCGAGAAGCTCTACGAGGGCGCTATGGACGCTCTCGGCGACCTCGGTGACATCGATCTCGACGGGGTCGATGTCGGCAAGGCGGAAAGCGCCAGCCAGGACGACGGCGGCGACGATGCCGAAGATGCCCCGGTGGTGCGCTTCGTCAACAAGATGCTGCTCGACGCCATCCGCGGCGGCTCTTCCGACCTGCACTTCGAGCCCTACGAAAAGACCTACCGGGTGCGCTTCCGTACCGACGGCATGCTCCACGAAGTGGCCAAGCCGCCGATCCAGTTGGCCAGCCGCATTTCCGCGCGACTCAAGGTAATGGCCGGCCTGGATATCTCCGAACGGCGCAAGCCGCAGGACGGGCGGATCAAGATGCGCGTGTCGAAGACCAAGTCGATCGACTTCCGCGTCAACACCCTGCCGACCCTGTGGGGCGAGAAGATCGTGATGCGGATCCTCGACTCCTCCAGCGCGCAGATGGGCATCGACGCACTGGGCTACGAAGAGGACCAGAAGGAACTCTACCTGGCCGCGCTCAAGCAGCCACAGGGCATGATCCTGGTCACCGGCCCCACCGGCTCGGGCAAGACGGTTTCGCTGTACACCGGTCTGAACATCCTCAATACCACCGACATCAACATCTCCACCGCTGAAGACCCTGTGGAGATCAACCTGGAAGGCATCAACCAGGTCAACGTCAACCCGCGTCAGGGCATGGACTTCTCCCAGGCGCTGCGCGCCTTCCTGCGCCAGGACCCGGACGTGATCATGGTCGGCGAGATCCGCGATCTGGAGACTGCCGAGATCGCCATCAAGGCGGCGCAGACCGGGCATATGGTGATGTCCACCCTGCACACCAACAGCGCCGCCGAGACCCTGACCCGCCTGCTGAACATGGGCGTGCCGGCGTTCAACCTGGCGACCTCGGTGAACCTGATCATCGCCCAGCGCCTTGCGCGAAAACTCTGTTCGCACTGCAAGAAAGAACACGACGTGCCGAAGGAAACCCTGCTTCACGAAGGTTTCCCGGAAGAGCTGATCGGCACCTTCAAGCTGTATTCGCCTGTAGGCTGCGAAAACTGCAAAGGCGGTTACAAAGGTCGCGTCGGTATTTATGAAGTGGTTAAAAACACCCCCGCCCTGCAGCGGATTATCATGGAAGAAGGCAACTCCATCGAGATCGCCGAGCAAGCCCGCAAAGAAGGCTTCAACGATCTGCGCACCTCAGGCCTGCTGAAAGCCATGCAGGGAATCACCAGCCTGGAGGAAGTCAACCGCGTGACCAAGGATTAATCCATGGCGGACAAAGCGTTAAAGACCAGTGTCTTCGTATGGGAAGGCACTGACAAGAAAGGCACCAAGGTCAAGGGCGAGCTGTCCAGCCAGAACCCGACCCTGGTCAAGGCGCAACTGCGCAAGCAGGGCATCACGCCGGTCAAGGTCCGCAAGAAAGGCATCTCCCTGCTGGGGGCGGGGAAGAAGATCAAGCCTATGGACATCGCCCTGTTCACCCGCCAGATGTCCACCATGATGGCCGCCGGCGTGCCGCTGCTGCAGTCGTTCGACATCATCAGCGAAGGCTTCGACAATCCGAACATGCGCAAGCTGGTGGAGGAGATCAAGCAGGAAGTCGCCGGCGGCAACAGCCTGGCCAACTCGCTGCGCAAGAAGCCGCAGTACTTCGACTCGCTCTACTGCAACCTGGTGGACGCCGGCGAACAATCCGGCGCCCTGGAAACCCTGCTCGACCGGGTCGCCACCTACAAGGAAAAGACCGAGGCGCTGAAGGCCAAGATCAAGAAGGCCATGACCTACCCGATCGCGGTGATCGTCGTCGCCATCATCGTTTCGGCGATCCTACTGATCAAGGTGGTGCCGCAGTTCCAGTCGGTGTTCGAGGGCTTCGGCGCCGAACTGCCAGCCTTCACCATGATGGTCATCAACATTTCCAACGTACTCCAGGAATGGTGGCTCCTGGTACTGCTGATGATGGGCGGCGCCGGCTTCCTGCTGAACCACGCCTACAAGCGTTCGGAGAAGTTCCGCGACGCCACCGACCGCACGGTACTGAAGCTGCCTATCGTCGGCGCCATCCTCTACAAATCCGCCGTGGCACGCTACGCGCGGACGCTGTCGACCACCTTCGCCGCCGGCGTGCCATTGGTGGAAGCCCTCGACTCGGTTTCCGGCGCCACCGGCAACGTGGTGTTCAGGGACGCGGTGGGCAAGATCAAGCAGGACGTGTCCACCGGCATGCAGCTGAACTTCTCCATGCGCACCACCAACATCTTCCCCAGCATGGCCATCCAGATGACCGCCATCGGCGAGGAGTCGGGCGCGCTGGACGACATGCTGGCCAAGGTCGCTGGCTTCTACGAGCAGGAAGTGGATAATGCCGTGGACAACCTGACCGCCCTGATGGAACCGATGATCATGGCGGTCCTCGGGGTCCTGGTCGGTGGCCTGATCATCGCCATGTACCTGCCGATCTTCCAGCTGGGCAACGTCGTCTAAATGACCCTCCTCGACTACCTGGCCAGCCATCCGCTGGCCTTTGTCTTGTGCACCATCCTCCTCGGCCTGCTGGTCGGCAGCTTCCTCAACGTCGTCGTGCATCGCCTGCCGAAGATGATGGAGCGCAACTGGAAGGCCGAAGCCCGCGAAGCGCTCGGGCTGGAGCCGGAACCCAAGCAGGCGACCTACAACCTGGTGCTGCCGAATTCGGCGTGCCCGCGCTGCGGCCACGAGATCCGCCCCTGGGAAAACATCCCGCTGGTCAGCTACCTGGCGCTGGGCGGCAAGTGCTCGTCCTGCAAGGCCGCCATCGGCAAACGCTACCCCCTGGTGGAACTGGCCACCGCGCTGCTTTCCGGCTACGTCGCCTGGCATTTCGGCTTCACCTGGCAGGCGGGCGCGATGCTCCTGCTGACCTGGGGTCTGCTGGCGATGAGCCTGATCGATGCCGATCACCAACTGCTGCCGGACGTGCTGGTGCTGCCGCTGCTCTGGCTGGGCCTGATCGCCAACCATTTCGGCCTCTTCGCCAGCCTCGACGATGCGCTGTTCGGCGCGGTGTTCGGCTACCTGAGCCTGTGGTCGGTGTTCTGGCTGTTCAAGCTGGTGACCGGCAAGGAGGGCATGGGCTACGGCGACTTCAAGCTGCTGGCCATGCTCGGTGCCTGGGGCGGCTGGCAGATCCTGCCGCTGACCATCCTGCTGTCGTCGCTGGTCGGGGCGATCCTCGGGGTGATCATGCTGCGCCTGCGCAACGCCGAAAGCGGCACGCCGATCCCCTTCGGTCCCTATCTGGCGATTGCCGGGTGGATTGCTTTGCTCTGGGGTGATCAAATAACCCGGACCTATCTGCAATTCGCCGGATTCAAATGACCCAACCCTGGATACTAGGCCTCACGGGCGGTATCGGCAGCGGCAAGAGCGCAGCCGCCGAGCATTTCATTTCCCTCGGCGTCCACCTGGTGGACGCCGACCATGCCGCCCGCTGGGTGGTGGAGCCGGGGCGTCCGGCCCTGGCGAAGATCGTCGAACGCTTCGGCGACGGCATTCTCCTGCCCGATGGCCAGCTCGACCGCGCCGCCTTGCGCGAGCGGATCTTCCAGGCGCCGGAGGAACGGCGCTGGCTGGAGCAATTGCTGCACCCGCTGATCGGCGCGGAGATCGTCCAGTACCTGGCCAGGGCCGAATCACCCTACGCTATCCTGGTCTCGCCGCTACTGGTGGAGTCCGGCCAGCGCCAGATGACCCAGCGCGTGCTGGTGGTGGATACCCCGGAACATCTGCAACTACAGCGCACCATGCTTCGCGACAAGGTCTCCGAGGAGCAGGTGCGCTCGATCCTCCAGGCCCAGGCCCGGCGCGACGAGCGCTTGAAGCACGCCGACGACGTGCTGGTCAACGACGGCGACCTGTCCCACCTGCAGCGTGAAGTCGAACGACTGCACGCCTTCTACCTGACCTTGCGAGGAGGCCGAGCATGAGCCAGCCCCTGACCGTGGAGTGCCCGACCTGCGGCGCGCCCGTCGAATGGAAAAGCGACAACAAGTACCGCCCCTTCTGCTCCGACCGCTGCAAGCTGATCGATCTCGGCGCCTGGGCCGCCGAGGAACATGCGATCCCCGGCGACACCCTGGAAGACGATATCTTCTCCGCCGACCTGCCACCTCGCGAGCATTGAACGCAACGGGCCAGCCAATCCGGCTGGCCCGTTCCTTCAGGGACGCATGAAAGCGTAGTCGCGCTGGTCGTCGAGATTCTCCGCAAGAAATTGCAGTTCGCTGGCCAGGTCGCCAGCATCGCGCTCCGCCCGGTTCAGTTCGACGATTGCGCTGAGCAACGCGCGCAGGCGCATTGCCCGGTCCGCCTCGTCACTCTTCGACAGCAACTCTCGCAGGCCCTCTCGGGCCCATTCATGGACACCCATGTTCCGCTCCTCACCTGGGAAAACGGCAGGATCGCGGCCAGCTTCGTCCGAAACACTGACGCAAGTCAGCCGCCGCCCGCCATGAACCTGGCGAATGACTGGTCATCAGGGCTTGCGCTCTTCGTCCTTCCAGGGCGCCTGCAGGTAGCGCGTGCGATTGAAGGTTTCCAGCCACTCCGGGTAGTAGACCACCAGGCCGGTGATCACCGTGCCGTTGATGAAGGCCTCGGGGAACATGATCAGCCACAGGTAACCAGCGAAGTCCTCCAGCCAGGGCGGCATCGGGAAAAGGCCGTCGATCCAGACCACGCCAAGGCCGAGCAGCAGGACCACCACCGCGGTGAGGGCCGCCGGGAAGAAACCGCAGCAGAAGATGTAGACGAACAGGTTGCGCGGCTGGCGCTTTTCCACGAACAACGCCGCCAGCTCCGCGATCAGCGCGGGGATCGCCACCAGCAGCACGCCGTTGACGCCGATCGCCAGCCAATCCTGGCGGCCGAGCAGGCACAAGCCCAGTTGCGCCACCAGCCCCACCACGATCGCCAGCGGCCAGTCGAGCAGCAAGGTGACGGCGGTCATACCGATGAAATGGAAGGACAGTCCCGACTCGAAGTCCCGGCGCACCAGCCAGAGCAGGAACAGCCCGAGCATGGTACCGAACACCAGGTGCTGGCGGCGGGTATCGCTGACCAGCTCGACCCAGGGCGCGCGCCAGGCGGCGAGCAGCAGCACCGGCGCATAGATGGCCCAGCCCAGTTCCAGGCTTTCCGCCGACAGCAATTCGGCAGCGATCACGGCTGCAGTTGTTCCAGGGCGATGCGCAGGGCCACCGGCGAATCCAACTGGCGGGTTTCCAACACGCGGCGCTGCTCCAGCCTGACCCAGAGGACCTTGCCCTCGTCCGAGGCATAGCGAGAAGCGATGGCCGCGTCGCGATCGAGCAGCACCGGATAACTGTAGTCACGCATGGCCGGCACCGCGAAAAGCCGGGAAATCAGCGCCGGCATGCGGCTGATGTCCGCCAGGAACAGCGCGTGGCGTGCCTCCAGGTAGCCCTTTGGGCGTTCCGCCAGCGCCGCCTTGACCAGCTTCGAGCCGTCCATGTCCCGCGCCACCAGCAGGACCCGGGTGGAGTCGTCCAGCGAGTGCGCCTTTTCGAACTGGTCCTGCAACGTCCAGGGCTCCAGGGTGGAGCCCTTCTCCACGGCCAGCGCCAGGCCGGGCAGCAGCATGGCCAGCAGAACCCAATGCAGTCGTTTCACGCGTGTCCCTCCCGAGTGGAAAATACCTGGATGTCCTTGCGCCGCTCCCAGTCCGACTGGGCTCGCCAGAATGCCTGTGCCTCCTCGGCGGCATCCAGGACGAAGACATGGGATTTGCCGATCCCCTCCCTCGCCAGGCGTGCCAACACCTCGTCGAGCATCCGCCGCGCCAGCCCCAGCCCTCGATAACCGGGATCGACCACCAGGTGCTGGAGGTAACCACGGCGACCGTCATGCCCGGCCATCAGGCAGGCGATCACCTCCCCTTCGGTTTCGACCAGCAGGCTCAGCCCGGGGTTGCGTTGAAGGTAGGCGAGGAAGAAGGGATAGGCGTCCTCCGCACGGAGGCGGATACCTGGCGTTCGCGACCATAGCGCGAAGAGTGCCGGGTGATCGGCGGCGATGACGCTGCGAAGTTGCATCGGAACGGCTCCGGCCCAAGGGGAACGGCAGTGTACACCGAGCCTCGCCGCTGGCGCGCTCCGGGACGGATTGTCGCAGCCGGAACGCCTGCGGGCTGGAAAGCGGGCCCGCCGGCAGACTAAGCTGAGCCCATGAACGAAGCGGATTATCTGCGCCTGCTCACCCGTCAGGCCGAACAAGCCAACGACTTCCTCTCCAACGCACGTAAATGGGACCGCGAGCGCTGGGTCTGCCAGCGCTTCCTCGAAGCCCTCAACGTGCCCTATCGCCAGGAGGATTTCGCCGCCCCCGGGGAACAGCCGCCGGACGTCCTGTTCAAGGGTGCCGGCTTCGAGGTGTTCTTCGTCCTCGATGAAGGTCGCCGGCTGAACGAGGAGTGGCGCGAGGAACTGACCCGTCGCCGCCAGGCCGTCAGCCTGCGCCAACTGATCCGCCGCGAAGAGCGGCCACAACGGATCGCCGCCGCCGAGCTGCAGGCACGGCTGGCGCCAACCCTGCGCAAGAAGGCGCACAACTATAGCGAGCGCGGCATCGACCACGGCGAACTGGACCTGCTGGCCTTCGTCAACCTGAAGCGCGCGGTGCCCGATTTCAATACGCCCTTCCCGCCGCCCACCGAATACCTGCGCCAAGGCTGGCGCTCGCTGTCGATGGTCGGTCCGACCTTTGCCCGGGTGCTCTTCGCTCACTCCGGCGCCCCCGAATTCCTGCGCGCCAACCTCGGCCGCAGCATCCTGTTCGACGCCGGGGTAGGCCTGTGAGCGAAGGGCGGGTGAAGTGGATCGGCGTGCGCTCCGGCAGCCGCGCGCCGATCCAGGAACTGGAGGCGGTGGAGGCACGGCGCGGCCTGGGACTGACGGGCGACCACCCGCACCCGCCGCGCCAGGTCACCCTGGTGCAATGGGAACACATCGAGGCCCTCGGTACCCTGCTGGGCAGGCCGCTGTTGCCCAACGAGATGCGCCGCAACATCGCCGTCGCCGGCATCAACCTGCTCAGCCTGAAGGACCGTCGCTTCCGCCTCGGCGGCGCGCTGCTGGAAACCACTGGCTGGTACCAACCCTGCGGACGCCTGGAAAAGCACATCGACCACCGCACGCTGAAAAGCGTGCGCGAACAGGGCGGCATCACCGCGCGGGTGATCGGCAGCGGAGTGATCCGCCTCGACGATCCGCTGGTGATCGAGCCCCCTGTCTGTCTAGAATGACCGACATCGAAAACGGAGGCCTGCCATGTCCAGCCGACTGAGCCCCGAAGACCAGCAGAAGGTCGAGCAGTACCTCGCCTCGCCGCTGCACCAGGTCGAGCGTGCGCCGTTCCGCCCGTGGTTCCTGATGTTCGTCCTGCTCGCCGTGGTCATCGGCCTGGGCCTGCTCAGCCGCCTCCTCAGCTACCTGGCCTGAGTCGTCCGGTCGAGCCACGCTCCCGACGACCGCCTCACGGAATTCCCACTATGAGATATCCACATGTCCCATCGCATCGTGATCGTCGGCGGCGGCGCCGGCGGGCTGGAGCTCGCCACCCGTCTCGGCCGCACCCTGGGTAAACGCGGCAAGGCCCAGGTCACCCTGGTCGACGCCAACCTCACCCACATCTGGAAACCCCTGCTGCACGAAGTCGCCGCCGGCTCGCTCAACTCCTCCGAGGACGAGCTGAACTACGTCGCCCAGGCGAAGTGGAACCACTTCGAATTCCAGCTCGGCCGCATGCAGGGCCTGGATCGCGCCGGCAAGCGGGTCCGCCTGGCCGCACTGGTGGACGAGAATGGCGTTGAACTGGTTCCCGAGCGCGACATCGCCTACGACACCCTGGTGATCGCCGTCGGCAGCACCACCAACGACTTCGGCACCGAGGGCGCTGCGGAACACTGCATTTTCCTCGATACCCGCGCCCAGGCCGAACGCTTCCATCGCCAGCTGCTCGGCCAGTACCTGCGTGCGCATACCGGGCACGACGCGAACAACAACGCAGTGAGTATCGCCATCATCGGCGCCGGCGCCACCGGCGTCGAACTGGCTGCGGAACTGCACCACGCTGCGCAGATGCTGGCCGCCTACGGGCTCGACCGGATCCGCCCGGAAGACCTGCACATCAGCCTGGTCGAAGCCGGCCCACGGGTGCTGCCGGCGCTGCCCGAGCGTATCAGCCAGCCGGTGCACCAGACCCTGAGCAAGCTCGGCGTACGGGTGATGACCGGCTCGGCGGTGAGCAAGGTAGATGCGGACGGCCTCTGGACCGGCGACGGCGAGTTCGTCCCGGCGACGCTCAAGGTCTGGGCGGCAGGCATCCGGGCTCCGGCCTTCCTCAAGGAACTCGACGGCCTGGAAAGCAACCGTATCAACCAACTGGTGGTCCGCCCGACCCTGCAGACCACCCGCGACGACGACATCTTCGCCTTCGGCGACTGCGCCGCCTGTCCCCAGCCGGCGCAACCGGGAGAGCAACCGCGCAACGTGCCGCCGCGCGCCCAGGCCGCGCACCAGCAGGCCTCGCTGCTAGTGAAATCGCTACGTGCCCGTCTCGAAGGCAAGCCGCTGGGCGAATATCACTACCGCGACTACGGTTCGCTGATCTCGCTGTCGCGCTTCAGCGCGGTCGGCAACCTGATGGGCAATCTGATGGGTAGCGTCATGCTCGAAGGCTGGCTGGCGCGGATGTTCTACGTATCGCTATACCGCATGCACCAGATGGCGTTGTACGGTCCGCTGCGCACCGCGATGCTGATGCTTAGCGGCCGCCTGCGCAGCACCGAGCCACGCCTCAAGCTGCACTGAGCCATTACGCCCCGTTTGCCGTCGGCGCGGGGCGTTCCTTCAACAGCGAAGCTGGCGCAACTGCGCCAGCCGACTGGCGGTACGCTGCATGTCCGCAGGCAGGTCGCTGCCCTCGACCAGGTCCGGCAGCGCCTTTTCGGCACTCAGGAAAAAACGCCGGTCATTGTCGTAAAGGACGTCGACGAGATTGATGAAGCGCTGCTGGGCGGCGACCGAACAGCGCGCCATCGGCGGTACGCCCTCCAGCACCCAGGTAGAGAAGCGTTCGCCGAGGGCAAGGTAGTCCATCACCGCGGTTGGCGCCTCGCAAAGGTCGGCGAAGGCGAACCACACCAGGTCGCCGCACACCGCGCGCGCCTGCAACGTCCTCGCGCCGCTTTGCAGGGTCACGCGTTGCGAGGGCTCGGGCGCGGACAAGCCCAGCTCGTCCAGGCAAGCGCATGAGGCTGGCCAGCAATACCCGCCGCTGGCATAACCGGAAGCGATCTCCTGCCGCGGCGAAATCGTCCGGTAGTCCCGGGCGCCGGCTACTTCCAGCACTTCCATGCGCGTCTCGATCAACCGGATCGCCGGCAGAAAGCGTTCGTGGTAGAGCGGATTGGGCAGCAGTTGCCGCGGCGCGTAGTTGGAGGTGCAGACCAGGGTGATCTTCCTGCGGAACAGCTCCCTGAACAGGCGTGTTATCAGCATCGCGTCGCCAATGTCGTGGACATGGAATTCGTCGAAGCAAAGCAGCCGGCAATCTCCTAGCAGTTCATCGAGCGCACCGCCCAGGGCATCGGGCCGCCCCTGGCGGCGGAACATACCGTCATGAAGCCGGCGAAAGAACGCATGGAAATGCGTCCGGCGCAGGCCCTGCAAATCGGCGCTGCGAAAGAAGCCATCCATCAGCCAGCTCTTGCCGCGCCCGACCGGCCCCCACAGGTAGAGGCTGCGCGGCGCTTGCCGGAATAGCGACGGACCTCGACGCAAGCGCTCCGCCAATCGATCGAGATGAAGAATGGCATTGCCCTGGGCTGCGTCCAGCACATAGCCGCGCCGTTGCGCCTCTTGGTGGAAATAGCGGGCTACGGGCGTTGTGGGCTTGGTGCCGGTCATGGGTGAACGCCACGAAAAAGAACCGAAAGACACACTCCGTTGATGCTCAGCCTGAGAGGGCCCTTAAACCGAGAACGGCATTCTAGCGCTGCGTCCTGCCCATGCTCCAGCCGCCAGACCGAACGGCGGGCGATAGTCGGACAGGCCCTTTGATCATGACCGCCACGGTCGCGATACGGAGTCGCGCTCAGCCGCTACTTCCGCCCCACTGTTTCCGCCGCTTCCGCTGCCGAGCCCATTATCACCGGAGTTTTTTCCTACAGCAGTCCTCCCAGTCCCCTACGAAAACCAAGAAGTTCTACCGGCCAAAGCCAGAAAACTACGATTGTCGCCGTTTCAGCCTCGCCTCAGGCTATCGCCCACTCGATTCTCCGCCTTGAAACCGATCGTTCTGCACATGCCTGCGGATATCGGCTTCTTTTCTCTGCAAGAACCGCGCTCCGGGCCGATTGACCATGCATCCAGCTTTTCCGCGTAACCAGGCTAGCCTTTCTTTCCCACCTCCCTCTCCAAAACCTTCCGGCAGTTCCACTTCGATCGTTCCATCCCTCAGGGCCGGACCGCTGCTCCGTACGGGCCTCATGGGAATGGCCATGTTGTCGTCCTGCCTTGCCAATGCCGCCCCGGATGCGGGGCAGGCGCTGCGTGACGTGGAAAGCCGACGCCTGAACCTGCCCGCGCCGGTGGAACTGGACGCCGAGCGCCCCAGCCCCGAGGACGGCGTATCACGGGCTGCCGAAGAGGGCGGCCCGACGGTGCTGGTCAAGCGCTTCCAACTCAGCGGCAACAGGCAGTTCGACGATCGACGCCTGCTGGCGCTCCTGCACGACCTGCCGGGCCAGGAACTCAATCTGAGCCAATTGCACGCCGCCGCCGCCCGCATCGGCGATTTCTATCAGGAAAAGGGATATGTGCTGGCGCGCGCCTTCCTCCCGGCACAGGAAATCCAGGATGGAACGGTACGCATCGAAGTGCTCGAGGGACGCTACGGCAGGATCGAACTGCACAACACGTCCCGAACGCTGGACCGCGTTCTACTCCGCCCCTTGAGCGCACTCGAACGAGATACCGCGGTCCAGGGCTCGGAGCTGGAGCGTGCGCTTCTGCTCCTGAGCGACATTCCCGGCCTCCAGGCCAAAGGCACCCTGCTGCCGGGCCAGGCGCAGGGAACCACGGACTTGCGCGTCGAGGCCCGCCCCGGCCCACTGGTCGGCGGCAGGCTGGAGGCAGACAACTATGGCGGCCGCTACATGGGGGAATATCGCCTGGGAACCACCCTCGACTTCAACAGTCCGCTGCGACTGGGCGACCAGGCGAGACTGAGCCTGCTGGGCAGCGACCGGCACCAACGCTACTACCGTGCAGCCTATCAACTGCCCCTTGGTTCCCGAGGCACGCGCATCGGACTGGCCCACGCCGAGACGACCTATCGACTGGTACGCGATTTCTCGCGCCTGGACGCCCATGGCCGGGCCATTACCGACAGTCTGTTCGTCAGCCAGCCCCTGCTGCGTAGCCGCAGCTTAAGCCTGTCCACCCAGTTGCAATATGAAAACAAGCGACTTCGCGATGACCAGGAGCGTACCGGGAGGCATAGCCGCAAGGAGATCCGCCTGTGGACCGCCAGCATCAGCGGAAACGCCCAGGACCGCTTGTTTGGCGGTGGACAGAGCGGCTTCTCGCTGGCCTATGCCCACGGCCAGCTCGCCATCGACTCCGGCGAAGAGCGGCTGCTGGACCGCTACACCATCGGTACCGCCGGCAGCTTCGACAAGATCATGCTCAACGCCGTACGCCTGCAGCACCTGGGCGACCGCCTGCAGTTGTTCGCCCAACTCAACGCCCAGTGGAGCGGCGGCAACCTCGACAGCGCGGAACAGTTCGACATGGGCGGCCCCTACGGCGTTCGGGCGTTCCCCCTGGGCAGCTACAAGGGCTACGGCGACGAAGGCTGGCAAGCCAGTGCGGAGCTGCGCTACAGCCTGGCTCCGGGCTGGCAGCTGAGTTCGTTCGTCGACCAGGGCGCGGTGGAATTCCTCAAGCACCCCAACACCACGGAAGGCAATCGCAACCGCATGGCCGCCGTCGGCAGCGGCGCAACCTGGTACGGAACGGATCACCAGGTCAGCCTGACCGCCGCCTGGCCCCTGAGCCAGGAAAACAACATCGAGCCCGAGCGCACTCCCCGGCTGTGGCTGCAAGCGACCCGCTACTTCTGAGCAAGCTCCCGCCCGCCATGCCGGCGGGCCCCACTGAAAGGAAAAGCCATGAACAAGAGCTATACGCTGGTCTGGAACCAGGCCACAGGCTGTTGGAACGTCGCAAGCGAAGGTACCCGTCGGCGCAGCAAGAGCGGACGCGGCAAGGCGCTCGTAGTCGCCGGAGCGTCACTGCTCGGCCTGTTCTGCCAGGCCCCCGCCTTCGCCCTGCCCAGCGGCGCCACGGTCGTTTCAGGCGATGCCGGATTCCAGACATCCACCGATGGCCGGCATATGGTCATCGACCAGCAGAGCCACAAGCTGATCACCAATTGGAACGAGTTCAGCGTCCGTGCCGATGAGCGGGTCAGCTTCCACCAGCCGGGCCAGGACGCCGTCGCCCTGAACCGGGTGATCGGCCGCAACGGCAGCGATATCCAGGGGCGGATAGATGCCAACGGCAAGGTCTTCCTGGTCAATCCCAACGGCGTGGTCTTCGGCAAGTCCGCCCAGGTCAATGTAGGCGGCCTGGTGGCTTCCACCCTGGACCTGGCCGACAGGGACTTCCTCGCCGGCAACTACCAGTTCTCCGGCGACTCCGGCGCAACCGTAAGCAATGCCGGCAGCCTGCAAGCCAGCGAAGGCGGCAGCATCGCCCTGCTGGGCGCCCGGGTCAGCAACGACGGCGTGATCCAGGCGCAACTCGGCGACGTGGCCCTGGGCGCAGGCCAGGGCATCAACCTCAATTTCGACGGCGACGGCCTGCTCAACCTGCAGGTGGACAAGGGCTCGGTCGACGCTCTCGCACACAACGGCGGCCTCATCCGCGCCGATGGCGGCCAGGTGCTGATGAGCGCCCGCAGCGCCGACAGCCTGCTCAAGACCGTCGTCAACAACCAGGGCACTCTCGAGGCCAGGACGCTACGCAGCGCGGAAGGACGCATCGTCCTCGACGGCGGCGAACAGGGGACCGTGCGGGTGGCCGGCAAGCAGGACGCCAGCGCCATCGGCGGAGGCAATGGCGGCCTGGTGCTGAACCAGGGCGCGAACGTCGAGATACAGCGAACCGCGCAGGTGGACACCCATGCCGACCAGGGCGCAACCGGCACCTGGAGGATTCTCTCGCACGAGGTCAGCGTAGCCGCTGTCGGCCAGGCAAACGCTGCCGGTGATGGTTCCGGCCAGGTCCATGTAGCGCAGGGCCCAGCCGGGGCCAATGCGTCCGATAGCAACGGCGTGACCATCGTTCAGCAGCAGCCGGCCGTCGACCTCGCCGCCGGTGCCAACGGTACCTCCGCAGTGCAGAGCCAGAGCGGCGCCAACATCGGCTCGGGCGCCAGTGGCATCAGCGTCGTGCAAAGCCAGAATGGCGCCAATATCGGCGCCGGCGCGAGTGGCATCAGCGTCGTGCAGAGCCAGAACAGCCCCAACATCGGCTCGGGCGTCAATGGCGTGACTGTCGTGCAGAGCCAGAACGGTGCCAATATCGGTTCTGGCGCAAGTGGCATCACCGTTGTGCAAAGCCAGAATGGCGCAAATATCGGTTCAGGCGCGAGTGGCATCAGCGTCGTGCAGAGCCAGAGCGGCCCCAGCATCGGCTCGGGCGTCAATGGCGTCACAATCGTGCAGAGCCAGAGCGGTGCCAACATCGGCCCCGGCGTCAGCGGAATCGATGTCGTCCAGACCCAGACTCTCCCCAACCTGAGCCCAGGCGCCAATGGCTCCAGCATCGTCCAGGTCCAGACGCTACCCGATATCGCCGCCGACGCCGGCAATGTGCATGTCGTGCAGGTCCAGACCGGCGGTAACAAGGTCTTCGGCAACTCCGCCACCAACGTCAGGTCACGTACCGTTCAGGCCCGGAGCAACGAGAATGTCGGTTCCGGCCTGGCGAATCCAAGCAGCGCGGGAAAAGGCCCGACGTTGCATGCCGATACCCTGGCCCGCAACCTTTCCACAAGCAACGTCGAAGTGGTCGCCACCCGGGGCAACGCGCATGTCGGCGCGCCGCTGTCCTGGGACAGCGGCAACGGCCTGACGCTAACCGCCGAGCGCGGGGACCTCAGGATCAATGGCGCGCTGACGGCCCAGGAGAAAACGCCAGCCTTACTCTCAATGCCGGGCAGCGCCCTCTCCGTATCGACAACAGCCTCTCTCTCACTGGCCAGGGAGCCCGGGTCGAATTCAATTCGGACAAGGGTTATGCCCTGGCCGAAGGCACCCGGATCACCCTGTCCGGCAAGAACGCAGGATTCCGCGCCAATGGGCGGGACTACAGCGTGATCCAGGACCTGCAGCAGTTGCGCGGCATCGATAGGAACCTGGGCGGCAGCTATGCCCTCGGCAATCGAATCGCAGGCGGCCATTCCAGCTTCCTGTCGATAGGCAACGCCAGCGCCTTCGGCGGTACCTTCGACGGCCTGGGCAACACCATCGATAATCTCGCCGTCTACGGCACCGGCGCCTACTCCGGCCTGTTCAGCGTCAACCGGGGCACCCTTCGCAACCTGAACCTGGAACGCATTTCCGCCGATGGAGCACAGGCCACCCACTACAACGTCCAAGTCGGTAGCCTGGCCGCCGTCAACCTCGGTCGCATCGACAATGTGAACGCCAGCGACATCCGTATCGCCGCGGCCTCGCAGCTGAACAGCCTCGGCGGGCTGGTCGCGCTGAACCTGGGCAGCATCGACAACGCCAGCGCCAGCGGCACGCTGGTCGGCAACCGCCACACCTATGCTCTGGGCGGACTCGCAGCCGAAAACATCAGCACAGCCAGGGGCGTGGCCAGCATCTCCAACAGCCGGGCCGATTTTGCCATCTCCGGCCAGTTGAAGGACCATGCCAGCCACTACGGCGCGGGGGGCCTGGTAGGCAGGAACCGCGGCGGCCTCATCCGCAGCAGCGGCAGTCAGGGAACGCTGTCGCTGAGCGGTCACGGGATGAACCTGGGAGGACTGGTCGGATACAGCTCCGCCGGCGGACTGGCGGACGTTTCCGCCTCCGTCGACGTCTCAGGCAACGGACAGCGCGGCCTGTACGGTGGGCTCATCGGCCTCAACGTAAACAGTGGTATTGCCCACGCCACGGCCAGCGGCAAGGTCCGGGGCACAGACGCGGAAGCACTGGGCGGGCTGATCGGCCGGAACCTGAACGCGGCCATCAACAACGCCAGCGCCCATGGCGATGTCAGCCTGCAAGCCGGTCGCTACCTGGGAGGCCTGATCGGCCACAACCAGGCAGGCAACCTGGCCAACGTCAGTGCCAGCGGCAACCTGAGTGGTGGGTCGCTGCTCCAGGCCGGCGGCCTGATCGGTCTCAACGCCAATGCCTCGCTGGTCAATGCCTCCGCCAAGGGCAATGTCGCTACCCGCGGAGCAGAAGCGGTTGGCGGTCTGCTCGGAGAAAACCTGTACGGCTCCGTCATCAACGGTTCCGCCAGTGGCGAAGTCACCGACGGCAGCGGCAAAACCCTGGGTGGCCTGATAGGGTCCAACCTCGGCGGCAATCATTCCAACCTGAAGGCCTCCGGGTGGGTAAACGCAGGGGCGAACAGTGACGTGGGAGGGCTGATCGGCCACAACCGGGGCGGCAACCACAGCACCCTGGCGGCATCCGGCAATGTCACCGGGGGCAAGGGCAGTCGCGTCGGCGGACTCGTCGGCTATAACGATGCCGCCTCGCTGACGAACGTCTCGGCTTCGGGCAACGTCAGCGCCAGTGGTTCCAGGGCCATCGGCGGGTTGATCGGCAGTGACCTGCGAGGTTCGCTGATGCTCGCCAGCAGTCATGGAATCGTGAACGACAAGACCGGCCACAACCTGGGAGGGTTGGTCGGCCGCGGTGAAAACACCTCGATCCGCTCCGCCAAGGCCAGCGGTGCGGTGAGCGGAGGCGCCGGGATCAGGGCCGGCGGACTGGTCGGCTCCCTGGAGGGCTGGCAGGCTCTCATCCTGGGGGCCTCGGCCGGCGGCGATGTGACGGCGGGCTACGATAGCTATATTGGCGGGCTGGTGGGCTTCAGCACCGCCACCATCAGCGGCGCTTCCGCTTCCGGCAAGGTCGGAGGCTCGGGTCTGCTGGGCGGCCTGGTCGCCTGGAACCAGGGGAATGTCATGGGTTCTTCGGCCAGCGGCAGGCTGGAGCCACAAATCCCCAACCAGATCCATGGCGGACTGTTCGGCATCAATTTTGGCTGGCAGTCCTGGAACTCGGTATACGGGGCTGCGGCGACCGTTCCAATGATAGGTCGCCACTACAACCTGTGAATCGATTCTCCCGGTACCCGTACCGGGAGGCTTCCTGTTCGATGGAGCGGCCGGGCCTCAGGGCCCGCCGCCTCCAGACGCTCGATGAATGCCATGCGGGAAGGCCAGGCGTCGGAGAAACAGGGCTGGAAGAGCGGCCCCTCCTCCTTCCCACAGGCCAGCATTCGGAAAATAAGGGTACAGAAACGAAAAAGCCCACCTTCGCAGGTGGGCTTTTTCGTCTTGAATATGGTGGGTCGTGTAGGATTCGAACCTACGACCAATTGGTTAAAAGATAATTGGTTGTAGGCATGTGGGAAGAACGAGCCATCCCACTCCTAGCATTCAACGCTGCCTAACTCTGCAGCCTCTAATGACCCCACATTAGAGGCTGAGAACATGATAGCGACTTCGGTCATTTCCACGAAGGGTGGTGCAGGCAAAACCACCACCACCGCCAACCTCGGTGCGATCTGCGCCGATGCCGGCCTAAAAACCCTCCTGATCGACCTGGACCCCGTCCAGCCCTCCCTATCCTCGTACTACGAGCTTCCGGAAGTTGCCCAGGGCGGCATCTACGACCTGCTCGCCGCCAACATAACGGACCCGGCGAGGATCATCTCCAGGACGATTATCCCCAACCTGGACGTCGTGATTTCCAACGACCAGAACAATCAGCTCAACAACCTACTGCTCCAGGCGCCCGATGGCCGGCTACGCCTGGCGAACCTGATGCCCGCTCTGAAAGAAGGCTACGACCTGGTGCTGATCGACACCCAGGGTGCGCGCTCTGCTCTCCTCGAAATGGTGGTGCTGGCATCGGACCTGGTTGTTTCCCCCCTCCAACCCAACATGCTTACCGCCCGCGAGTTCAACCGCGGCACCATGCAAATGCTCGACGGCCTACGCCCCTATGAGCGTCTCGGCATGCGGATCCCCAAGGTTCAGATCGTCATCAACTGCCTGGACCAGACCAATGACGCTCGGACCATCCACCACAACGTGCGAGCCATCTTCGACGAGCATCGGGACATTTCTGTCCTCGAAACGACCGTTCCGGATGCCGTTGTCTTCAGGAACGCCGCGTCTCTCGGGCTACCAGCCCACCGCCTGGAATACCGCCAGCCCTCGAACCGCACCTCACCATCCGCGCTTGAAATCATCCGCGACCTGGCCATCGAGATTTTCCCCGAGTGGACTGACCGCTTCCTCGCGCTGACGCCGGAGGCGGTAGCAGCACTGGTCAAGGGAGGGCGCTGACATGGCGAAGCCTCCTATCACCCAAGCCCGCGACGTCGACGCGGAACTTGTGCTGCAACTGAACAAGTTCGGCAGCGCCGCCGACCTTCGGAGCCAACAGGCCAAGTTGACCGGCGCTGCGCGAGAAATACGCAAGCTGACTGGTGGCGGTACCGACCTGTTCGGGAAGCTGGGTTGCTACTTGAGCTTCGAGCAAAAGCAGCTCCTACAAGACGCTGCGCGCTTGCTCGACTCGGTGAACCAGCAGGTCGAGCATGCGAAGGAAAAGCGTGATCGCGACGAGAAACAGGCCAAGAAGCGGCGTGAGCTGCGCGGGCGCCTGGCCAAGCAACTGGTCGCCTCGAACTACCCGCTTCCGGGAAATACGCTCGAAGAGCGGCTGGAAATCCTGCAGATCGCGTTGATCTACAACCGGGCCAAGGTGTTCGATCCCCTGTACTCCACGCACCAGCTCCACTCAAAACTCAAACGCTGG
This sequence comes from Pseudomonas sp. PS1(2021), assembly GCF_020405165.1. Lineage (NCBI taxonomy): Bacteria > Pseudomonadati > Pseudomonadota > Gammaproteobacteria > Pseudomonadales > Pseudomonadaceae > Pseudomonas > Pseudomonas sp. PS1(2021). Next base: position 4,487,450 of record NZ_CP084484.1, read on the forward strand.
CTGGAGCGTCCCAAGCAGCTCATCGGGTGGCGCAGTGAAGCCGAGTATTTCGCTAGTCAGGTGGGGAGCCTGCGATGTGACTTCATTAGCCACCTGACTCACGAAATCGCCTACGACGATGGCAGAGAAGTCGAGGAGCGCCTGCGCGTCATCAAGCAGAAGGTCGCTGACTGCACCGCACAGATCGCTCTGACCAGCGAGGAGCAGGAAACCCTTCAGCTCTGGACAGACGCTCTGCAATCGGCTCCGGAGGGCCTCATATGAACCTCCAGAACCGCAACAACCTCATCCTGAGCCTGATCGCCGAGACCCAGTTCGACGCCTACGTGCAAGGCTACATGGCCAAAGCAGGCGCTGCCGCCGGTGCTTCCGACAATCTGCTGGTCGAGGCTGAAGGTGCTGCGATGCTGCAGGGCCTTGTCGCTCCGGTTCGCGCTCAGCAGCGTGCCTGTGGACAGCCCCTGCAGAACGCCCTGCTCCAAATCGCCCACGACCTACTGTTGCAGACGAAGTCGCAACTGGCCATCGCGGCCAATGCCAGCTCGATCCACGTGATCCAGCGGGACATGAACAGGGCTATCTGGAATATCGCGACTGCCATCGATCACCTGGCCGAGTTCGCCCAACCCTCCCAGGACACCGTGAAGGTCATCGAGCGGCTGATGCTCTTCGTCGGCAGCTCGCCTAGCCCGGAAGGCCAGCAACTGGCCGCAGAGGCAAGTGCAGTGCTTGGCATGAGCGAGGGGGGCCTGGCATGAAGCCTATGATTCAAGCCCACCTGGTCGAGCGCGACCAGTTCGGCTTCTGGACCCATCCGAACTATCCAGACCTGGCCGACAACTGCTCTTCCAACGAGGCGCAGGAAACGCTGCGCCGGCTTGGCCTTGAGTTGCAGACCGTCTTCATGGAGTCGGATGCGCCTCGCCTCTACGACTCTGCACGATCGGACCAACGATACAGCGAGTGGATCCCAACGCGACCCGAAGGCTCCGGTTGGTTCGTGCTATCGATCCACGATACCGATAACGGCCCGGTGTGCCAGTACGTGCGACCGCTCGGAGAGCACCTGAGTCCAATCGATCTCGATGCGGCAGCAGAACAGCATGAACGCCTGCTCAGCGAGGCTTGTGCCAAGGCCTTGAATCAGCGCGACGCCGCCCTGGCCAGGGTCGCCTCGCTTGAGTCCAAGCTGGAGGAGCTGGAGAAGCTGGAACCGGCAGCCCCGAGTGACCCCAAGCTCAAGCCCTGCCCGCTCTGCGGCAGCACGAACATTCGAATGCTGGAACCCGAGCTGCTCGACACCAATGCCTGGAACTGTGCCATTGAATGCCTGGACTGCCAGGTTTACATCGGGCCGTCCTACTGCGAGCCAGACACAGTAACAGCGAGGTATTCAGCACAGGTCGACTGGAACAGGCGCCCAAGCGCAAAAAACCACGCGGACGAGCGTGAGCAGTTCTTGATGGCCAACCTGCTCGCCGCCCTGGAGGTCGCACTGGGCGACGTAGCAGCCCTGGCTATTGTCGACCGGGTAAGACAGGTCGCAGACCGAATCTACCCAACTTCGAACCTCTCCCCTGACCGCTCCGCCACCGAGCAGGGCTCAACCTGCTGCAAGGGGGGCGCGTAATGGACAAGCAAAAAGTCCTCGCCAAGGTCGAGAAGCTGATGGCCCTGGCGAATGCCAAGGGGGCCACGCCGAACGAGGCGGAAACCGCATTGCGCCAGGCCGCGATCCTGAAGCGCCAGTTCGACCTCAGCGATACGGAGATCTCGGCCCACACGGTGGAAACCGCGTGCGTTCCCACTCGAACCAGGCGCTCTCCTGCCCCATGGCTGCATGAACTGGCCGGGATCTGCGCCAGTTCCTTCGGCTGCGACTACCTGGCGGCATACGCGATGCCAGCGGGCTGGACGTTCAAGTTCATGGGCCGAGGAATCGGCCCTGAGCTGGCCGCTCACGCCTACTCTACGCTCCACCACCAACTGGTGGCGGCGCGCTCGGCTCATGTCGCCCAACAGAAGCGCTGCAAGCTGTCGACCAAGCGCCGTCGCAGCAAGCTCTTCGTCGAAGGCTGGCTTCTCGCAGTGCGTTCGCTGGTACGTGACTTTGCCGGCAGGCCGGACGAGTCGACTCAAGCAGCCATCAAGGCCTACCTCGAACTACACCATCCGGCGTTGAAGTACCTGGAGCCGGCGGCGCCGACGAAGCCCCTGGCCTATGACCAGGCTTCGCTGCACGCAGGCTGGGAGCACGGCAAAAACACTCGCCTGCACCGCGGCGTCAGCCGGCGAGTTCAGGGCGCGCTCGAGCAGGGAGGTTCCCGATGACTCGCTCTGCTCTCTCGAACATCGCCATCGAGTCCGCCAAGGTGGAGGTGAAAGCGCTGGAGATCATCGGCGCCCCGGGCGGAAGCACGTTCATGCAGATCGGCCGGGAGGACTCGAAGTGAGTGTTCTGGAACTCACGCCGCCGCACTCCGTCGAGGCGGAGCAAGGGGTACTCGGCGGCCTGATGCTGGACAACGCGGCATGGGACATTGTCGGCGATCAGTTGCAGAAGGAGGACTTCTTCCGGCATGAGCATCGGCTGATTTTCACCGCCATCAGCGAGTTGGCCGCGAAGGACGCCCCGTTTGACGTCGTGACGGTGTCGGAAGCGATCGAAGACCTTCCAGAAGCCGGCGGGCTGGCCTACCTCGGCCAGCTCGCTGACAACACGCCCTCCGTGGCCAATATCGAGGCTTACGCGCAGATCGTTCGCGATCGGGCGCACCTGCGGCAGTTGATGTCTCTCGGGCACCACTGCACCAGAACCGCCTCGAACCACCAGGCGAATCCCTGTGAGGTTCAGGAGGAGATCGAGCAGAAGCTGTTCGCCCTCGGCCAAGATCAGCACAAGTCCGACTTTGTCGATATCAACAAGGGCCTCGCGAAGATCGTCGACACCATCGATTACCGCTTCAACAACAACGTGACGGTAACGGGGGTCCCGACAGGCCTGAAGGATCTCGACGAGCTCTCCGGCGGACTACAGAAGTCGGATCTCATCATCGTCGGTGCCCGTCCCTCGATGGGCAAAACGTCGTTTGCCCTCAACTTGATCGACGCCGCGCTACAGAGCGACCAACAGAAGTCTGTCCAGGTTTACAGCATGGAAATGCCAGCAGAGCAGCTGCTGTTCAGGCTTGCTGCCCTGCTCGGCCACCTGGACCTTGGCAAGCTGATGAAGGGCCAACTGCAAGAAGAGGATTGGCCCAGGCTGACCGTCGCGATCCAGCGCATAAACGACTATGGCAGCCGACTGGTCATCAACGACCAGGGCAACCTGACGCCGACAGAGCTGCGCGCCAAGGTTCGCCGTGCAGCCAGGAAGTACGGCCACCCCGTACTGATCCTGGTCGACTACCTGCAGCTGATGCGCTGCCCAGGCCTGGAAAACCGAGCCACCGAGATCTCGGAAATCTCCCGCTCGCTGAAAGCACTGGCCAAGGAAATGGATTGCCCCGTCGTGGCCCTGTCCCAGCTCAATCGCAGCCTGGAGAACCGGCCGAACAAGCGACCGAACAACGCAGACCTGCGTGAGAGCGGCGCAATCGAGCAGGACGCGGACGTGATCATGTTCGTGTACCGCGACGAGGTCTACCACCCCAACACCGAGGCCAAGGGCATTGCCGAAATCATCATCGGCAAGTACCGCAACGGCCCGATCGGCACCGTCCGCGCCGCCTTCATCGCCAACCAGACCCGCTTCGCCGACCTTGCACCAACTTGGCAGGGAGCTCTTGCATGAGCCCCTTCATTGAACTTCCGATCTCTCGCCGGCGGGAGCCGGCAAGGAGTCTAGTCATGCGTGACCAGCAGCCCGCTAACAATCTCCTTTCGATAGCGAGCGCCGAATGGATACAAGCCTTGCAGAACTTCTGCCACCACGGACGAGTGTATGACGGGTCCGCCGCCAATGCCTGGCTATTGGATGCCTGCCTACTTGTTCCCAGCGCTGCCCTCATCCACGGTGTCATCGAGTACATTCTTAACAGCCGTGAGGACATACCATACGGAGGGCTACGCCCAAGCTGGGTGGCTCAGCGGCTCGAGCAGGAGGGATTGATTAGTCACCGGTGCGGGGCAGTCTTGCACTGGCAGGAGCACGGCTATCGCTTTTCCACGGTGGTCAGGATCGACCCCGAACAGATTTGGCCCGATAAGCGCTCGAGACCCGAAGCATTCGTTACCGGACCACTAGATAGCCAGGAGCTTGGGGTAATTGAAATCCTGGCGCATCCGAACGCCAGACGTCGTAGTCCGTCCCCGGTGCGCCTGGCAGCACTGGTTCGATCTTCGCTAGCCATACCTGCTGAGCCTCTTCATCCCATTGCAAATCCGCCAGCTCTTCATGCAGTGCTAGCCACCTATCCCGAATTGGCATCTCCCGAATGGTTTCCAGTGGCCAGGAGTAGCAACGCATGAGCGCATACTCAATGGCATCCATGCCCCATAGCCTCCAGCCTTTGTCACGTGCCAGTGAGTTACCAAGGGTACACAGCACAAAGACTTGGCTTATCCATTGCGCTCTGGCCATCGTCATAGGCAATCCGTCCCCCTTTTGTGAGTCAGGAACGCATGCCTGGATCTGGATAAGCATCTCGTCGTATCCAAAGCGGTATTCGTTCTTCATGCCGGACCTCCTGTGGTCTGGGTGGGTTTGTTTGGCGACGCCAACCTTACCACCGGATGCGTCCGGCTCCCTTTCGCGCCTGTGGCCACAGGCTGCACGACGCCCTGCCGTCCCTGCCCTCCCCTCCGATCTCTCGCCGGCGGGAGCCGGCAAGGAGTCTAGTCATGCGTGACCAGCAACCTGCTACCAATCCTCCCCAGCCTTGCGCCCAGAGTCCAAGTCCAGACTGGCTCCAAGACCTGTCCCATGCACTGATCGAGTCACTCATGGCCGAGCCCAGTGGTTTTCATGGCGAAGCACAGGCAGAGGCCTTCCTGCGAGCTCATTTGGCACGGCTCCCCCACTACGAACGACTGGGGCTGTCGAAGGCTAATCTCGTTCCCCTGATGCAAGATATCTTCAGGCAACTGCAGCACACCTTTTCTTTCCTGGGTATCGATGCGACCTGGCTCAGGCAGCGCCAGCTCGAGCGACAAGTCGCTCAGACGAATGCTTACTCTGTCTTGAAGGCACTGCAAAGCGCCGTTGCACAGTTGCGGACCCACGAAGGGCCGAGCCCCGTACTCTGGTTAACGGGGCTCGACCGGACGACCCGGCCGTTCGTTCGGGCTTCGGCATTAGAGGGAGCCCTACGCCAAGCACTTACCGACAAAGGCTGGACGACCTCGCAGATCGAGGACGCCTGGCCAAGCGCAGGCCTGCAACCTTACCTACAGGCCCTTGGCCTGTGCCGGCAGACGCTCGCCTTCGCGCTTGACGACCCCAGCCAAGCCCTGGACCTGCCAACCCAGCGTGCAGCCATCCTGGCCGCTCATGACGAACTCATCATTGAGCTGAGGGGGCGGCCTCTCTGGGAGAGCTGGAACAGTCCGCCAGCAGACTACGAATGGGGTGAGAGAGCGACCGTTCCAATGACCTCTAGCTCGTCCACGGATACTACTGGGCAAACGCTTCCCGCCACACCTCGAGGTCGTCCTTCCTACTATCTATGGGAACTGGTCCCCACACCTGTCTCTCATCGCGCCACACCCGACGCGCCTCTTCCGGGACATGAAGCGGCTCCAGCTCATCGCAAATGGCTAGCCATTTATGAGCAGGAGACAGCGCCTGCACCTGCGGCGGCGTCCAGGAGTAGCGTCTTATGAGCGCGAAATCGATCGCGACGACCTCACCCAGGGGCCAACTGTACTTCTCTGCAAGTGCAGTGCCCAAGACGTTGAGCAAATACTGCTGCTGGAGCACCACTACATCTTCAGTGGCCAGCGGCTGGTCCTTTTCCAAACCATTGTCCTTCCTATATCGCTCGATTAGGCGGGTGAGTATGCGCTCGTACGCCTTTACACCCTGCGACATCCCCTCTTTGCCTGCGTTCATGCCGGACCTCCTGTGGTCTGTCTGGTTTTGGTTCGCACCGCCGACCTTACCACCGGATGCGTCCGGCTCCCTTTTAGCAGCGACCGTCACGCCTTCAGCGCTACCGGTCCTGCAACCTCATTTTTCATCTCATCTTCAACTGCCAGTTGCTGGCCCACGCCGGCAAGGAGCCCATGCATGAACACTTCCCAGCACCTGGTCACCCACCAGTGCATGAATTGTGGCCGGCACCACCCACACCACTTGGTGCGCCAGGTTCTCCCCGCCGAGAACACCCCAGAAGGAGAAGCCGAGGTGTTGGTCTGCCCCTGCTGCGGGAGCTACGACGTCCATCAGTTGGAGGCTGTCTTTGATGAACACTGAAGCCCGCTTTCCGAGTATCCACGCCTCGGCCGCGTTCACCGACTCGGCAGTGGTTCATGCCAATCACGTTGGGGTCAACCCCATCGAGCTGGACGCCCTCAGCCAAGTGATCTCGCGCCTTTCGCGGGACGAGAGCACGGTCGCACCCAGTTCGATGGAGCGAGAGCTTCGTGAGCTGGAGGAACTGGGGTACATCGAAATCTCGACCACCCAGGCCGGGACTCTGGTGGTCACTACGCGCGCTCCGGGGCAATTGCTTTCGGCTTACTTCTGGTCGGTATGGATCCCGCGACACCTGTTCAGTTGCTCGCTGAAAGTGAGCCTGGTGCCGTACCTCTGCTGCGGCACTCAGGACTCCCAGCACCTCACCGCCGTGTTCCGCATTGCAGGCAGCAAGGACGCCGCGCGTGAGTTCCTGCATCAGTTGGCCAACAACTATCCCGGGCATGAGCCGGAGTTGCCCGAACTGGTGGCCGTTCAGGTCGGTGATGCACTCAGCAAGGAGGCCGAATCATGAAGGCGTCCCAGACCTATCAGTGCATCGTCAAGTTCGATGGTGCCGGCTTCTGGACCAATACCATTAAGAAGCAGCGTGCGACCTGCACCTGGAGCGACAAGGTGGCAGCCTCCCGCCTTGACGAACGGCTGTTTGGCGAGGACAACGCCTACATCACCCGTATGCCGGCACAGGCAGGCGACCACGAAAAGCGCGTCGAGAGCCGCTGGGAGCTGTCCTGTGGCAATCCCAAGGAGGTAGCGTGCGATGGCTGACGTCACTGCCTACCGACCGCTCGAGCACTTCCAGAAAGGCGAGCTGATGCTCGAGCTCAAGTTGCGTGAAGGTCCTTCGTGGATCTGTCTGAACTGCGGCTATCACCTGGATGGCAGCGGCGCACAGCCCTGCCCTGACTGCGGAAAGTCGCGCTACTGGACCAGCGGTTGGAGTGTAGGTCGTGGCCATCGCTTCTCGGCAGCAAGGGAGAGTGGGAAAACCGCCTCAGGACACGGTCGCGGTCACCTGTCGCGTCAACGGCACCAGTAGCAACTGACGACGTATGCACTCAACTGCGCACAGAGGTCCGCATGCTGCGTTCCGCGCATGACGACCTGGCCTGCAGCCGGCAGAGCGATCGTCGCAGCCTTCAGGCGCTGGTGAAACGTCTCCTGGATGCCGCCGCCACCGATAGCCTTCCCGCTCCCTTGCAGAGATGGAGACCTGGCTGCAGCTCAACAGCGAGGAGACCACGAATGCGTAGTTTCCTTCGCGGCGCCCGGGAAAGCGTTCGCCGGCTGGTGGCCTTCGCTCAAGCCGAAGGCTGGAGCGTCGACCGCTCCGCCGGCGGCCACTTGAAGCTCAGCAAGATCGGCTGCGCCTCGATCTTCATCTCTTCCACGCCAAGCGACGCACGCGGCGAGCTCAATGCCCGCGCCCTGCTCCGTCGAGCCGACAGGCAGCGTTCCCTGAACCAGGAGTCTTTCTGATGCCTATCAAACACGCCATCGTCCACCTGATCGAGAAGAAGCCCGACGGCACCCCGGCCGTGCTCCACGCGCGCGACGCCGAACTGGGCGGCTCCCAGGCCATCGAGAACCTGCTGGCCGACCTCAACGAAAGCTACAACGCCAAGAACAAGGCCTGGGGCTTCTTCTACGGCGAGTCCGGCGCCTACCCGTTCAGCGGCTGGCTCGGCGAGTACCTGGAGGGCGACCGCGATTTCGTCGGCTTCAGCCGCGAAGCGGTGGAGCACCTGCAGAAGCTGATGGAAGAGTCCAACCTCTCCACCGGCGGCCACGTCCTGTTCGCCCACTACCAGCAGGGCATGACCGATTACCTGGCGATCGCCCTGCTGCACCACAGCGAAGGCGTGGCGGTGAACGAGTCGCTGGAGGTCACCCCGTCGCGCCATCTGGACCTCGGCCAGTTGCACCTGGCCGCGCGGATCAATATCTCCGAATGGCGTAACAACAAGCAGTCGATGCAGTACATCTCGTTCATCAAGGGCAAGGGCGGGAGAAAGCTCTCCGACTACTTCCGCGACTTCATCGGCTGCCAGGAAGGGGTCGATTCGCCGGGCGAAACCCGCACCCTGCTCAAGGCCTTCAGCGACTTCGTGGAAAGCGAGGGCATGGCCGAGCAGCAGGCCCGCGAGAAGACCGAGACGCTGGTCGACTACGCCACCTCGCAGGCGCGCATCGGCGAGCCGATGACCCTCGACGCGCTCTCGGAACTGATGGACGACCAGCAACCGCGGGCGTTCTACGACTACATCCGCAACAAGGACTACGGCCTGTCGCCGGAAATCCCGGCGGACAAGCGCACCCTCAACCAGTTCCGCCGATTCACCGGCCGCGCCGAGGGCCTGTCGATCAGCTTCGAGGCGCACCTGCTGGGCTCCAGGATCGAGTACGACGAGGAGCGCGACACGCTGCAGATCAGCAGTCTCCCCACTCAGCTTCGCGACCAGCTCAAGCGCCGCAAGGCGGAGCAGGAGAGCACGTCATGAAAGGGGTTCGTCGCCCAATCCTGCGCTACCACGGAGGCAAGTGGAAGCTTGCTCCCTGGATCATCCAGCACCTGCCGCCACATCACACTTACGTCGAGCCCTTCGGCGGCGCAGCCTCCGTCCTGCTCCGGAAAGCCCGCAGCTACGCCGAGATCTATAACGACCTCGACGGGGACGTGGTGAACCTTTTCCGCGTCGCGCGCGATCACGGAGAGAAGCTGCGCCAAGCCCTGACTCTCACTCCATTTGCTCGGGACGAGTTCGAAGCCAGCTACGTCGAAACAACCGATCCGCTCGAGCGCGCTCGGCGATTGGTGATCCGAAGCTTGCAAGGTTTCGGTACCGCAGCTGCGTCCGGCGAACGTACAGGGTTCCGCTCAACCTCGACCAGATCCGGTACCGGACCTGCACTGGACTGGCGCAACTACCCCGACACGCTGACCGCGATAACAGAACGCCTGCAGGGCGTGGTGATCGAGAACCGCGACGCCCTCGCGCTGATGGAGTATCACGACCGGCCGAATACGCTGCACTACGTGGACCCGCCTTACGTCCACTCGACCCGCAGCACGAAGGTGCGCCACAACGCAACCGGCAAGTCGTACAGGTACGAACTGGACGACAACCAGCACAAAGAGCTGGCGGCACTCCTCAAACGGCTGCGCGGCATGGTGGTGCTTTCCGGATACCCCTGCCCCCTCTACGACGAGCTCTACAGCACCTGGCACAGAGTCGACCGCCACGCCTATGCAGACGGCTCCAGAGAGCGAATCGAGTGCCTCTGGCTGAACAGCGCTGCGCTAGAGGGGCTGGCACAACTGGACTTCTTCCAGGCCAGCAATGCGTCTCCATCGCCCTCATTCCAGACCACGGCCGCTCATTACTGAGCGATCTGCAGGAGAACAACATGAAGAACGTTACTTCGATCGACCGCAAACACGCAGAAGACAAGTTTGTTGTACGCATGCCGCAAGGGCTCCGCGATCAACTCAAGCAAAAAGCCGCGGATAACCACCGCTCGGCCAACAGCGAGATCGTCTACCGGCTGGAGCGCAGCAACGAGCTCGAAGAAGAACTCGCTCGAGCGAACCGAATGGTCGACGAGCTCTTCGCCAAGAACCAGCGTCTGCAGGCAGAGCTGGCTGCGGCGAACACGCCTCAGGTGGCGGAGGCATGAGTATGGCCAAGATCAACCCGCAAGATCTGAAAGACCGGCTACTTGCCCCTGGTTTTACCGCGCCGCCGGTTCTGGAGCAGTTGTCGGACCCGATCAGCGACACGCCCATGAGGCTGACACTCCACGACGTCCTCCCCTGGCACGATAACCCCCGGACCACTCGCAACCCCAAATTCGACGAGATCAAAGAGTCGATCCGGCACCGAGGCCTCGATACGCCACCACCGGTGACCCGGCGCCCCGGGGAAGACAAGTACCGGATCCGCAACGGCGGCAACACCCGCCTCGAGGCGCTCAACGAGCTCTACAAGGAGACCGGAGACGAGCGCTATTTCCGCTTCAACTGCCTGTTCAGGCCCTGGGACAAGCAGCGCGGCGAAATCATCGCGCTGACTGGCCACCTGGCTGAGAACGATCTGAAGGGCGACCTCAAGTTCATCGAGCGAGCCGTCGGCATTCAGAAAGCGAAAGCCTGGTATGAGAAGGAGAAAGGAGAACCGGTCGGCATCCGCGAGCTATCTCGGAAGCTCACCGATGACGGCTATCCGGTCTCGCACTCTCACATCAGCAGGATGCTGGATGCCGTTGAGATACTGCTTCCAGCCATTCCAAGCATGCTGTACTCGGGCCTGGGAGTTGATCGTGTCTCTCGCATTCTCTCACTGCGCAAGGCTTCCCTGGGCTGCTGGAAACGCCTCTACTCCGGTGAGGGTGTCGACTTCGAGATGCTGTTCCAGGACACACTGGCAATCTTCGACAGTAGCCCTGACGAATTCATTTTCGAGCGTTTCCAGGACGAACTCATCGGCCAGATGAAGCGTCCCCTGGGCCTGCGTTATGACCAGATCCTGCTCGAGATCACCAACGGGCAGCAGGAACAACGCCGCGGCACTCTGGTCGACCTGCCCACACCTGCCGGGCCACCTGAAATTCCACCAGTTGGGCAGGAAAACCCTGCTGCGTCGTCTACTGGGCAAGCACAAATACAGAGCCCCGCTACCGGCCTCCAAACGTCCAAGACCAAGAGCCCCCCGGGTACATCTACCCTGCCAGCTCCGCCACCAGTCCAACAACAGCAACTGACCGACGAGGAGCGTGCAGCGGTCTTGGCAGGCCATATCGTGAGCCCGGTATCGACCAAGATCCAGCAGACTCGCCAACGGCTTGCCGGCCTTGAGGGTGAACATCTACCTGTCTTCGATGAAACAGCCCTGCAGGCAATCCCAGTGCAAGTCGGCGGTCTGCACCCGATCACCGACCTCTGGTACATCGAGCGGTCGATCGATACCCCCGAGATCCTGCGACAGCACATCGCTGACCTGGCTGAAGAGATCGCTCTGCACGTCGGCGCCCCTGGCGAAATCGTCAGGATCCAGGGCGGTGTGGGTTACACGTATCGCGAGCCCAATGAAGACCGTGAGATTACTGATTCAGCGCTGCACCTCATGACGCTGCTTCAAGCGCTCAGCGGCCAGGTCCAAGTCGTTCTGAACACTCACGATCAACAGACCTGCCGCGATGCACTGGGTGAATTCCAGTTCTCAGCTGGCTTCGCTCAGTTGCTGCTGGGTCAACCCACAACAAGCGATCAACCATCCAGCCAGGCAGGACGTCTCAATGACGCAGCCCTGGTGAAACTGTTCCGAATCATTCGTCTTGCCCGACGTCTGGTTGACCTTGAGCTGCCGCCGGCCGCCTCCGAGCAAGCAGCTACCGACCAGTGATTTCGCACGACTTGGGGAGAGATCGACATGTCGAAGTCGTTGATCAATGAAGCGGTGCTGACCCAGGTGCTCAACCACCTGCGCAACGGCCAGCTCAGGCGTTGTGCCGAGATGGGGCTACGGCCGGAAATTCTGGCTCAGCTCCAACAGCCTGCCGTCATGAGCATCCTGACCAATACCCCGGTTTCCTGGGTAGACGTCAGAGTGAACATCGACGTCATGGAGAAAATCCTGGCCACCGCCGAGCGCAGCGCGCAGGAAGAGCTGCAAATCGAGCGCGCACTGAAGCTAGGAGCCACCACCACGATGATCCAGAGCTTCTTCGGCCTGTCGCCGGAGGACACCGCCACCAAGCGCTTGATCCTGGAGATCCACCCGCGCCGCGGTCGCTGGCGGCAGCTCGATGAACAGATCGAGCGCCAGATTTGGTTCCGCTGGGAGCATCTGATGCATGAAAACCAGGTCCGCCTTGAGGACAGCATGGAGTTGCTGGACATCGCGATGATCCTCACAGAGGAAATCAACGCCGGAATCGAACAAGACAGTCCAGAGTTCATCAGCCTCGCCATCGTTTGGTCTCTCATCCAGAGTTGGTTGAAAGACAACCTCTATCAACCAAACAGGAAAGGACAGGCCAAGCCCACCACCATTTACCTGGCCAGCGTCAGCGCTCACCTCCCCTCGCCTGCGGCTCACCCGCCACAGAGTCCCGCCCTGAAGATTGAGTCTGCGCAGCAGCAACTCCTCAACCTGGTTCAGTCGGATGGCGATACGACACCATGACCATGAGGCTGTCGCGCTTTCCCATTTCGACCTTGCTGGACTCGGCCTCGGGACATCTCGAGGACCACTTGTTTAAGAAGCGGCTTGCTGCCGAAAGCGGCGAACCGCTGGCTCAACAATATTCCGGCATCATTTTCAGCGGCAACCCGCATGAAACCGTTCCTCGGCGCCTGCTGCTGGATAAACGCCTCACCCCGCTGGAGCGGAACTGTTGGCAAGTGTTCCGCTTGCTCATCAACGACGACGGGCTGACCGCGTTCCCGACATACGAGCAGTTGCGCCCCTACCTCGGCATGCAACCGGGCAAGATTGCCTCGCGCGAAACCATCGCCAAGGCACTCACGGTCCTTCGTTTGACACGCTGGCTCAGTCTTGGTCGGCGACTGCGCAACGATCTCAACGGGCAGGTGCAAGGCAACGTCTACATCCTTCACGACGAGCCTGTCTCTCCAGCCGAAGCCTTGGAGCTGGACAGCGACTACATGCAATTGCTGAGCCAATCCACCGACCACAGCAACCGAGCCATACGCGAAATCGGCCAGATCACCTGGCGGGAGTTCAGGGATGACCCGGACGTTGGTCGCCGCCTCCCAACCCATCTGGAGAAGCTCGAGGGACGCTTGAACCACCAGCAATGGGCTATCGATAGTCAGCTCGAAGCGGATCCAGCGGCAGAGTTCGGCATCCGAACTCTGCCCGATCTACCTCATTCAACCCCGAGTTCGGAAGCCGAACTCAGTGAAATCAGCAACAAGCAATGCGCTTTACCGCTGAGTTCGGATGCCGAACCCAGACAGAATCCGCCGAGTACGCCCTTGGTTCGGATGCCGAACTCATATAGTACGTATACATACAAACAAGATTCTGTATGTAAAAAACCAGTACAACCGCGAGCACGCGAGGAAGCCCATCCGAACTGGCAGGACCTCCTGCACGCACTGGAGGCCGAGCAACGGATCCAGGCGGTAAGCGCGCTCCGACGGGTGTCCGAGGATCTTCGGCTACCCATCATCGAGCAGTGGCGGCACCGATGTGCCGGCGGAACCGTCGGTAATCCGTTCGGCTACCTCATGACGCTCATCCAGCGTGCAGTCCAGGGCAAGTTCAACGCTTCTTGGGCTCCGGAAGAACCGGCTGAGCGAACCATCCTCGCAACGGAACGCCCCATTCGTGCTCCGGCACCATCAAGCCCCATAGCGCCTACACAGCCTCAGGTCCAGCCCAGGGGGGATACCCGGACAGGGAGCGAGGTCCTCAGCCAGCTCAAGGACCTCATTCGGCCCAGGCACGGATCGAGCGTGCCAACTGAGCGGGGTGATGAGCCATGAGAAAGTCTCGGTCGGGCGTCGTGTTTTTTGGTGATGCGGCCCGCATCACTCTCCCAGGTCCTGACCTCGGCACCGGTGGCGAGCTGGGTGGTGCGGGCCGCACCACTCTGCCAAGGAACGACCTCGGCGCCGGCGGCGAGCTGGGTGGTGCGGGCCGCACCACTCTGCCAGGACCAAGCCACGGCACCGGCGGCGAGCTGGGTGGTGCGGGCCGCACCACTCTGCCAGGACCAAGCCACGGCACCGGCGGCGAGCTGGGTGGTGCGGGCCGCACCACTCTGCCAGGACCAAGCCACGGCACCGGCGGCGAGCTGGGTGGTGCGGGCCGCACCACTCTGCCAAGGAACGACCTCGGCGCCGGCGGCGAGCTGGGTGGTGCGGGCCGCAACACTCTGCCAAGGATCGACCTCGGCGCCGGCGGCGAGCTAGGTGATTCGGCCCGAATCACTTCGCCAGGTCCTGACCTCGGCGCCGGCGGCGAGCTGGGTGGTGCGGGCCGCACCACTCTGCCAGGACCAAGCCACGGCGCCGGCGGCGAGCTGGGTGGTGCGGGCCGCAACACTCTGCCAGGACCAAGCCACGGCACCGGCGGCGAGCTGGGTGGTGCGGGCCGCACCACTCTGCCAAGGATCGACCTCGGTGCCGGCGACGAGCTGGGTGTTTCGGCCCGCAACACTCTGCCAAGGATCGACCTCGGTGCCGGCGGCGAGCTGGGTGGTGCGGGCCGCACCACTCTGCCAGGACCAAGCCACGGCGCCGGCGGCGAGCTGGGTGGTGCGGGCCGCAACACTCTGCCAGGACCAAGCCACGGCACCGGCGGCGAGCTGGGTGGTGCGGGCCGCACCACTCTGCCAAGGATCGACCTCGGTGCCGGCGACGAGCTGGGTGTTTCGGCCCGCAACACTCTGCCAAGGATCGACCTCGGTGCCGGCGACGAGCTGGGTGTTGCGGCCCGCACCACTCTGCTAGGACCAAGCCACGGCACCGGCGGCGAGCTGGGTGGTGCGGGCCGCACCACTCTGCTAGGACCAAGCCACGGCACCGGCGGCGAGCTGGGTGGTGCGGGCCGCACCACTCTGCCAGGACCAAGCCACGGCACCGGCGGCGAGCTGGGTGTTTCGGCCCGCAACACTCTGCCAAGGATCGACCTCGGTGCCGGCGGCGAGCTGGGTGTTTCGGCCCGCAACACTCTGCCAAGGATCGACCTCGGTGCCGGCGACGAGCTGGGTGTTGCGGCCCGCAACACTCTGCCAGGACCAAGCCACGGCGCCGGCGGCGAGCTGGGTGTTGCGGCCCGCAACACTCTGCCAGGACCAAGCCACGGCGCCGGCGGCGAGCTGGGTGTTGCGGCCCGCAACACTCTGCCAAGGATCGACCTCGGTGCCGGCGACGAGCTGGGTGTTTCGGCCCGCAACACTCTGCCAAGGATCGACCTCGGTGCCGGCGGCGAGCTGGGTGTTTCGGCCCGCACCACTCTGCCAGGACCAAGCCACGGCACCGGCGGCAAGATGGGTGATTCCACTGGAATCACTCTGCCAGGGATCCACTTCGGTATCGGCGGCAAGATGGGTGTTTCGGGCCGAAACACTTCGCCAAAGCGAGGCATCACCACTCACGAGGAACTCAAACAATGTTCTTGAGCATGGCCCCTTTCTTTTTGGTCGTTCTCGTTCTTTCTGCACTTTTTACAGATGCGTGGAACGACCGAGAACTCAGGCTGTTGTTAATGCTGACCGTGTTCGGGTATTCAGTAACCGTGTTGACCATTACGGTTGAGATGTATCGCTTTGAAATGGCAGAAAAAGCGATGTGGGGAGCTTCATGCAACAAAGCCAACTACATGAACTGCCAACCAGATTACCAACGGTAGAGATACCCAAGTCGGCGCCAACGGCAAGATGAGTGTTTCCACTGGAACCACTCCACCAGGAACTGACTTCGGCGCCGACAGCGAGCTGGGTGCCTTGCTCCGAGTCGCCATGGGAAATTCCCCAGCGACGAACCATGTATTTCCTACTGCGCGCTCCTACCCCGATCAGCACGATGTGGCCGAACCCCTTCCCTATATAGGAACACTGCACCATGGCTGAAACCCATCGGCTTCAGATCGGCTCTCTCCGCAGCGATGTCGCCCTGACGCTTCACACCTATCACGCCGCCCGCATCTGGACCGGCCGGCAGAAGTCGGATGCCAAGCACAGCATCCTCGGCCTCTCCGGCTTCTGCGCATACGTGAATCGCATGCACCGCGGGGCAGCACAGGACGATCCGTACTCCGACTGGTGGCTGCTTCAGATCGAAGAGAAAGTCGAGAGCTGCCAAGCCGCACTCAAGGCCATCGACCAGCGACTGGATGACGTCATGGCCAAGCTGCCCGCGACCCTCGATATCTCCGAGAACCTGTCCGTCACACCGGTCAAGGTCCCGTTGTTCATCTCCAACCCTCTCGGCTTCAAGGCAGTCTATCTCCTGACCAACTACGACGAACTCGCCCGTCGAATCCTGCTGGCCCAGCACGTCGGGCTGGTCGGTCGCCGCGACATGGAGGTCTGGCTCGACGAAGGCGCGTCGGTGCTGCGCAGCCTCTTTGGTCTGGCCCAGAGCTACCAGTTCTCGGGTGCCACTCGCGACGACTTCGCCGCAAACAATGCTCGCGCCGAAGCCGCGCGGAAGATGTACGAGAAGTTCGGCGAGATCCCGCAGGACATCCTGGAGGGCACTCGACGCTCGAACTTCGCTCCGCCGATCACCCGGGGCCGCTCTGACGGTGATGCCGATGATGACGCTGACCGTGTCGAGCTCGAGGACTGATCGGAATGCGGCAGCTCGATAAGGACCAGCAAGGCGCTCTGCAACAAAGTGCCTTCCGCCCACTGCAACAAACTGCCTTCCAGGCGTTGCAACACAGTGCCTCACTAAAAGGCCTTTTAAAGCCTTTTAAAGGTAATAGGGAGCTGGCCCAGTTGGCGGAACAGTGCGAAGCCCTGGAGCAGGGATTACTGGAACTTGCCCAGGGACTGCTGGCCCAGGTTCGTCGCCCTCCCTTCACTCTTCTGCCCACCCGACTCATCGAGCAGCGTACATCCGCCCACACAACCTTTCTTCGCTGGCAGCACATTGCAACCCGGCGGATGGGCGTCGGGGTGTGGGCGGAAATGCTGCGCCAGGACAAGACCCCGGAATACCTGCTGCAAGACCTCTACGAGATGGAGCTGCAGCGCATCACCCTCAACATGCAGATCAGCCTGATCCACTCCATCGGCAAGCAGGCCGCAGAGTGCGCGGAGAAGATGGACCAGGCCGAGGCCGAGTTCATGGGCCGACTGCAGCAGAGTCAGACCCGCCCTGGTTCCGTGGGCATGTAGCTGTACCGCTCTACCTTCGACGAAGCAATCACCAACGGAGAGACAACATGAGCAACATCAGCAGCAAGACCGTTTCCAACACCAAAGCCCAGCCCTCCACCGAGGTCAGCGTCGAGATCATCGGCGGCAAGCCCACCACGACCAGCCTCGACGTCGCCAAGCATTTTCGGAAGAGGCACGACAACGTGTTACGGGATATCAAAAACTTGGAATGTCCCGAGGATTTTGCACTCCTCAATTTTGAGGAGTGTTCCCGCACGGGAGCGAACAACAGGCCAGAGCCATACGTGCGCATGACTCGCGACGGCTTCACCCTTCTCTGCATGGGGTTCACTGGCAAGGAAGCTATGCACTGGAAGGTCGCTTACATCAACGCCTTCAACAAGATGGAACAGGCGATCATCGAGCAACCCGAGATCCTCAGCCACAACCACCTGCTCCAGTTCGCTATCAAGACCCTCGACCTGATGCGCGACCACACCCTCGGCGAGCCGGCCCGCCCCAGGACAGAACAGGTCGTATGCAACTACCTGGCCGTCGAGTCCTTGAACGCGGCGACTCCCGAGCAGATCAAGCAGGCCCTGAACTTCCTCCAGGGTCAGATCATCGGTGAAGGCGTGGCCGCCAAGTCCTTGCCCAGCGTGGCCGGCTCCTCCATCGCCAAGGACCTGCTCTACGGCCTGCTGCGCTCGGCCCACGATGCCGAGTTGCTGTTCAACTCCCTCTACGACAGCGGCGTCGAAAAGCTCGCCAGCGATGTGTTCAAGGAGCACATGGCCAACACCTTGGCCGCCACGTCACGACAGGCGCGCGAGCTGCTCGGGTACGTGGCCAGCCGCGCCACTCGCGCCCCCTTCAAACCACGCTCCACCCACTAACCCCCTACTCAACCGACTGGAGATTCATCATGGCTACCCCCGTCTTCTGGGAAGGCAACATCGGCTCGGCGCCGGAGCACCGCAGCTTCCCCAACGGCAACAATCCTCCGCGGCAGTTGCTGCGACTGAACGTGATGTTCGACAACTCGATTCCCGATGGGCAAGGCGGCTACAAGGATCGCGGCGGCTTCTGGTGCAGCGTCGAGTGGTGGCATCAGGATGCCCAGCGTTTCGCCGAACTGTTCACGAAAGGTATGCGCGTCAAGGTCGAAGGCAGGGCGATCATGGACCGCTGGCCGGACAAAGAGTCAGGCGAAGAAGTCCAGGCGCTGAAGGTCGAAGCCTCGCGCATTTCCATCCTTCCGCATCGCCTGGCCGAGGTCACCCTGTTGCCGTCTACCAACGGCCAGTCGACACAACATCAGTCTCGGCAGGTGCCGCAGCAACCTGCTCAGCAGGATGCGCAATCGCAGCAGGACTACGACAGCGCCTTCGACGACGACATCCCCATGTAGCAGGCGGCTTAATTTTTGGCCGCCCATTCGTGAAGCTGCGGGTGGCAAGCATCACTCTTCGCCGCCCGCAGCCTCTTAAAAACACTCGAGCAACTGGATCAACCACAATGATCGGAAATCGACTGAGGGAAGAAAGGCTTCGACTGGAAATGAGCCAAGACGCCTTTTCACAGCACTGTGGGGTGACGAAGAACACTCAGGTTTCGTATGAGAAGGGACGGCGCAGTCCCGATACCACCTATCTGCTTAAAGCCATCGAGATCGGAGTCGACGTTCTATACGTAGTCACTGGCCGACATGTTCCAGCGGCGGTGAAAGCGCTCACTCAAGAGCAGCTGGATATCCTCAATTACATGTCCGGAATGTCCGAGCAAAATCGCGCCGATCTCGTTCGCGTGGGAAGGGCAATGTATGACGCCAACCAGTTTCGAAGGATGGCGCCTGCAAACTCCCTGTCTTAATTTTGGCCGCCCGTTCGTGAAGTCTCTGGTGGCAAGGGCTTCCGATCCGGAAATCTCGCAGTACGAGGTGCAGTGTGTCAAAGAGAGCGACTGATACCGACAAGCTGGACAGACGACACTTCAACGATCCCCACCGGACTGTACGGGCTATTGGTGCTGAGGCCGCGCGGAAAGGGCTACGGGTGTTCGACTGCCCCTACAGTCATCCTGCTATGCGAGCGTCCTGGTTGAAAGGGTATGCCCAGGAGCAGCAACAGCAGCTCGACTTCTGATGACTTTACCCTTTAGTTCCTCCCGAAAACTGCAACAGCGCACCGTCCATTTCGCATTGTTGGCCCGCTCTCTGATCGCGACAGTTCGACCGACTGTTCCGAGAGATTCCGCCGATGCACATCGTAATCATTGAAGCCCCGGGCAAGCTGAAAAAGCTGAGGTCCCTTCTCCCCTCGATTCGTCCCGACGTGACCTGGCAGGTCGAGGCGACAGCCGGCCACATCAGAGACCTACCCGTTCACGGGCAGGATCCGCAGATGCTCACCGTCGGCGTGGGCCAGGATTTCAAACCGCACTACCAGATCCTCTCGGGCAAGGAAAAAACCGTAGCACGGCTGAAGGAGCTGCGGCAGAAAGCCGTGGAAATCTACGTCGCATCCGACCCGGATCGCGAAGGCGAAAGCATCGGCTGGCACATCCTCCAGGCTGCCGGGATCAAGAACTACAAGCGCGTTGCCTTCAAGGAAATCACCAAGTCGTGCATCAGCGCCGAGCTCAGCTCGCCGCGCCGTCTGGACCTCCCGAAGGTCGCCTCGCAGGAATGCCGTCGCGTCATCGATCGCCTGGTGGGGTATCTGGTCACGCCAGAGCTGCGGCGCGTGATGGGCAGGCCAACCACCGCCGGGCGCGTGCAGTCCGTCGCGGTGTACCTGGTGGTCCTGCGAGAGCGGGAGATTCGCGCCTTCACAGCAATCAAGCACTTCGGGGTGGAACTGGCCTTCGTTTCGCCCAGCGACGGCCGCACCTGGAAGGCGGAGTGGGATCCAGTGCCCACGTTTGCCAGCAAGGAGTTCCCGTATGTCCAGGATCGTCAACTCGCAGAACTGGTGGGGGCTATACGCAATGTCATCGTCGAGACTTGCATCGATGGCGAAGAAACCGATACGCCTCCGCCACCTTTCATCTCCTCCTCGCTCCAGATGGCCGCCGGGAATGCGCTGAAGTGGTCACCCGACAAGACGATGAAGATCGCCCAGCGGCTGTATGAACAGGGGCTCATCACCTACCACCGGACGGACAACCCGAATATTTCGAAGGACTCCATGCCGGATATCCGTGCTGTCGCCAAGGCATTGGGGCTGAAGTGTGTTGAGCAACAGCGGATGTTCAAGGCTGACCAGGACGCCCAAGAGGGCCACCCCGCCATCACCCCCACCGATTGGACGGCCGCTACCGCCGGTGAAACTGCTGATGAGCAGGCCCTGTACCAGCTCATTCGAGTTCGTGCGCTTGCCAGCCAGATCGAAGCTGCCGTGTACGCAGTGAGAACCATCACCCTCCTGGGCGTCGGCCCCGACAAAAAGCCGCTGCGCTTCGGCGCCAAAGGGAAGCTGTTGAGCGTGCCTGGCTGGCGAAAACTGCTGCAGGGCGATGACGCAGAGGAGCAGAAGAACGAAACGCCTTCAAATCCCATCCCGGCGCTGGAGCCTGGCCAGATACTCAAGGTCTACAGCGGCGAGGTCCTGGAGAAGAAAACCACCCCTCCCAAGCGATTCACCGACGCCAGTCTGGTGGGTGAGATGAAGCGCCACGGGATTGGTCGGCCATCATCCTACGCCTCTATCGTGAAGAACATCATCGACAAGGGCCAGGTGCAGATGAAGGGGCGAAGCCTGATCCCCGGCGAGCTGGGAGAGGCCACCATCGCGCTCCTGGAGCACAACTTCAGCTTCCTCAGCCTCGACTTCACCCGCAACCTCGAGGTCGCCTTGGACCGGATCGCCAACAGCGAGGACACCTACATGAACGTGGTCCAGCAGTTCTACCAGCTACTACAGACAGAACTGCAGACACTCCGCTCGCTCCCCAGCGCACAGGACGAACCACGCGCAAGCTCCACCGCCAGTATCTCCTCGGCGCCGACCAGCGACTTCCTTTGCGGCAAGTGCGGTCTGCCCCTGGCCCACCGCAAGAAAGCCGGCAAGGGCGGCTTCGACTTCTGGGGCTGCAGCGGTTACCGCACAACCGGCTGCAAGGTCAGCTACCCTGACAAGAACGGCCAGCCTGATCTTGACAACCCGCGCGGGCTATAGGTGATGTATGACGACGCAGACCCGCACTGATAGAAACCTCAACTTCGATTTCGTGCGCAGGCAAGTCGAGCAACCGCCAGCATGGGCATCAGAGGTCCTGCTGTCGTGGGAGGAAGCCTACCCCCAGGAAAAGCACGCCTTCCTTCAAAGCCACTACTGGACCGAGACGGGATCGATCAATGTGTTCCGCGTCGTGGGTACCGACCGCAAAGACTACCGGGGAAGGTCCTGGCTCGACTTCCTCACTGGCGGCAAGCGAATGCAGCGAAACCTGCAGGCCTTGTTGGACAACCCGAGCTACTACCTGCAGCCAACGGAGCGCAGGCCCGCGATCCACTACAACACACTCGATGGCTTGAATTTCTACGTCGGCTCCGACGGCAACCACCGCACCTGTATTGCTCGATTCTTCCTGGCCGAGCAGCAGAAGAGCCAGCTCCACGACGTGACGCTCAACCACTACCAGGTCAACGACAGCTTCTACCGCCTGTACGGGCAACTCCGGCAACAACTCCTGCTACAAGGGCTACCTGTGCAAATCCATCCGGAGCGTGTGCAGTTGGGCCGGGAAGATACTGCTGGCTGGAAGATGGATACCTACCAGACCACATTGAACTGGTTGAACCTCAAGACCCAGGAGGAAAGATCCCTGAATGAAGCACAGGCGAGGGAGCAACTCATCGACCTCATGCGGGGAAAACCATCTGAAGAGCAACCGCGAGGCTGGAAGGCAAGGCTGAAATGTCTCATTTCAGGCTGAGTTCGCAGTCAGACTTGCATCGCTATTCGGGCCAGCTACGCTCAGCCATACACGCTGTATATCCCCGGCGTGTTCCCCGCCCCCGACACCCTGTTCCCGCACACAGGCCTGTCGGGGGCTCCTTTTGAGGTCAGTGGCCATGAAGGTCATGATGTTCAGCTTCACCGTTTTAATTCTCTTTGCAGTGACTCTCAGCGTCCACCTGGTGTTCCTGGCCTCGTAATCCAAAGAAATACAGGCCGCGTGGCCTGAACATTTCCCATCGATCCGTAGCACACCGACCAGCCACAGTGCTGCTCGCTTACACAGGAGCATGCGCGTGGCACCTCTCGACAACGCCTCCCCTAGCGGGCCGCTACAGGATCCATTCCTTGCCCGCTACAGCGAGCGGCAGCTCGCCGTTGCCAACACCTGGGCAACGCATTTCTCCCTCGCTGGGACAGCTCGAACCAAGTTCATCCGTCACTACCTGCGCAGCACCTCTACGACCAGGTGCTGGTGCATCACCGTCGCTGCAGACAACGGTGTGCGTTACACCATCATGCGTGCAGGGCCACTACTCCAGGTGTTCGACGGTCAACTGATCGGTGCGTGGGAGTGCAAGCCTACCCATCGTATCCCGGCAAGCACGCCGTCCCCAGCAGGGGCGTTGAAGCTGCTACAGCGCCTTGAGAAGTTCGACGACGCAGTTGCTGTACTCAGCTCATACACCAAGCGAGCGCACGACCTAGCCACACAGATGGCCAGGGACGACCTCGGACTTCCACATCGCCTCGTGTATCCGAGCCACAGCAACAAGCGCTACTACGCGCCAAGGCACCAGTTCTACTTGAAGCAGATCGGAGCGGTCTTGCGAACCTTCAGACAGGTCCTGGACCAAGACCTGCTGTTCGCCATCCGCTCGGTTCGGTGCCTCTCGCCCCAGCTCTACAACTGGCTGGCTCAAGGCAACCAGGTGCGCCGGCTGCAAATGCTGAAGGCTCAGCCGGTCTTGACGCCGCTACTGGTGGATTGCGAGGAGGGAGTCTGGCCTCACACGACGACCAATGACAACGGCGAGAGCATCCACCATTACCTTCCTTGCCCCTTTTCCCTGATTGATAGTGAACGACCGCAGGCCTCAGCCATGCCATGCGGTTTTTACCTCGATATGGGCCGTATTCTTGGGCAGGTCGCGGACGAAGGGATCTCGGTCATCAACTTTTTCGCCTGGCTATTTCAGGCGCCACGGGCCTCGATTCGATTTCTTAGTCACGTAAGTCCCGGCCGTGCGGGAGGCGCTCTCTTCCATCGCAAACGGGAAGGCCGATATTCGGGATGGCATGCTCTCCTACTGGCTGCATCGCTAGGTAATCGGCGGCCGATCACTCGCGCTCAATGGACAGCATTCTATGCCGCCTACAATGCGATCCCCTGGCAAATTCACAACGCCAAGCCCGACTATAACCGTCTCTTCAACGGCTGCCCGTCGGATTGGCAGGATCCGGCATGGCTTGCAATCACTGCACGGCTGAGCGACATCAAGGAATTCTATTCCGCCCTCGACCAGGGGAACTCACAGGTTGTTCGGCAGGCGCGCAGCGCCCTGAAAGCGTATCTGGGTCATTGTACCTACCGACAGGCTGGCAACCTGGTGGACGACTACCACCAGGTCCAGAGGGAGCTGCGTGCTGCAGTGCAGAGCAGCCTGCCCGATCTGGTCGACACCGACGAGTACACCACCTGGGAGGGAATGCTGCCTGTCGGTCTTGTCGATTGCCCTAATGGCCTGCAGATCGTCGAGCTCCGCTGCCCCGCCGACCTCTATGCCGAACATATCGCTCTGGCACATTGCATCGATAGCTACGACCAGGCCGCCTACCGAGGAGACTGTCGACTGCTCTCAGTCCGTGAGGCTGGTCGTCCGCTGGCCTCTGCCGAATTGGAGCTCAGGCGTGAGCATGGCGAGCCTATAGGTAGGCCCTGGAGTCCCAAACACCTTTCCACGGTGCAACTGCGCGAATTCGATAATGCCCCCGTGCCGACCGACTCGCCTGCCGGCCAGGCATACCGCTGGTTCATGGAACGAATTCGCTCTGGAGCCATAGCGACGAACCTGAACTGGCCCGACATGACCGTCCACATGACGCGCTTCGCCAATGGTCGCTGGAAGGCGGGCCTCGCCGAAGCCACGGCGAAGTGGCTGCTCACTCAGTTGGAAGACCGATGAACCGTCCACGCCTGGTCAATCGTACCTCCGCGACACCTTCGACGCTTCTGCAGCGGGCGATCTTCGACGGCTACGACTTCGGCTTGAAGATCCCCTACATCGCAGGCAGCAACCGCGCGCTGCTAGAGCTGTCCGGCTTCTTCATCAGCGCCCGGGAGCATCCGTTGCACCGCTACTGGCGGGTCCCCAAAGGCAAGCTGCTGCCTGAACTGGACACTCTGTACAACCGTCTCGCCGAGCTTGCTGGAGGCCTTCACTCCCAGTCCTGGCGGGAGTTCAGCTCCTTGGTCGAATCCGCGCAGGCCTTGCTTGACCGACAGGCCTTCACCTGGGGGATGCTGCTGCGCATCGCGCCCCTGGCCGAGGGAGGCGTCCTACTGTCAGGCGAGTTCCATCCTGGTGTGGTGGCGGTGGCTCGGCGGATGCGCGGGGTATTCCTGCGCCCATCGAGTTCCTGGCGCATCGACACCACTCCCGAGCTGCTCCGAAGCAACCTGATTCTGGAGCTTGGCCTCGCCGAGGAACAATTCGAGATTCTGGATACTGTCCAGGAGCTGCTCAGCGACGGCAGCTTCGCGCCGTCGACCGAGCTGCCCAGCATGAGCATCGGCGGTCCACAGCAGGAACCGGCAACGCCATCCCAGGAGGACGAGTCAGCCTCTGACATCTACCTCGCCGCGGTGCCGGAGATCGAGCGCACCGAGTACAGCTCGGCTGATATCGAGGCGGCGCTCCAGGGCTACTCACTACTGGCCCACCAGCCTGACGGCATCGCTCATCTGCTGCAGAGGACCAGCGCCTTACTGGCCGACGACATGGGACTGGGCAAGACCCGCCAGGCGGTCATTGCCGCTTCGATCCGCGCGGCGGGCAGACCAATTCTGGTCATCACCCTGGCCACCCTGCTGATCAATTGGCAGCGGGAGATCCAGGAGGTCTATCCCTCGGCCACCGTGGCCATCCAGCAGGACACCCCAGAGGCGCAGTGGATCCTCGTCAACTACGAGCAGTTGAGCCCCTTCGTCGCCAACGCTTCGCGCTTCGCCGTGATGGTCATCGACGAGGCGCAGCGGATGAAGGAACCGACGGCGCAATGCACGCGGCACGGTTTCGACATTGCCGCCCAAGTGCCGAACCGCTACCTGCTTACCGGCACGCCGGTGCTCAACCGCGAGACCGAGCTGCACACCCTGCTGCGCCTCTCAGGCCACCCCATCGGCCAACTGCCGCTGAAAGAGTTCTGCGACCGTTTCGCCGGCAACCCGGAGTTCCGCCAGAGTCTGCGGGCGGAGCTGGGTGACTGGATGCTGCGCAGGCGCAAAGATGTGCTGCCCAGCCTCAAGGGAAAGCAGCGGCAGTTGCTGAAGGTGGCCCTCTCCACCGAGGAACGCCAGCAATACGACGTGCTGCGCCTCGAGGACCGACCGGTCTTCGCGCGACTCGGCGCGCTGCGGCGTTACCTGGAAACGGTGAAGGTGCGCGTGGCGATGGACCTGTTGAGCGAGCTCGACGCCGAGGACAAGGTGATCCTGTTCTGCGAGTTCAAGCCGACCGTGGCTGCGCTGAAGGAACTCTGCGAGCAGGCCGGGCTCGGCTGCGTCACGCTGGTGGGCAATGACTCGCTCACCAAGCGGCAGAAGGCGATCGATCGCTTCCAGCAGGATCCCGACTGCCGGGTGTTCATCTGCACCACGGCGGCCGCCGGGACGGGCAACAACCTCACTGCGGCGAACTACGTGTTTTTCCTCGGCCTGCCCTGGACTCCCGGTCAGCAGGAACAAGCTGAAGACCGCGCGTACCGCAACGGCCAGCTCCGCATGGTCGTGGTGAAGATCCCACTGGTCGAGGGCACGATCGACGAGCAGCTGTGGCAACTGCTCAACGCGAAACGCCAGGTTGCCCAGGACCTCATTGAGCCCGAGCAGGTCGATGGGAACCGCGCGCTGCTGGCGGCGAGCCTTGCCGAGGGCTAAGTGTCGCAGGATAAAAGGATATACCCACCAACCGAGTATTTCCCGCTGCAACACGACCGAGCAAGAAGCAAGCTCGTTCACAACGACACGACTGTTCAGCAGGAGACGCCCCAAAATGAGATTCGAGCAGCCCTCACCGACTATCGATTACAGAAAAAATATGGTTCTGCAAGCGCTGCTGAAGATCGAGGCGCTCTACGAGCTCGCACAAGCCGCCTCTCCAGAGCTGCTAGCGAATATTAAGGAGGCGCTGTCAGAACCAGATAGATTTTGCGAAATGGCGACAGCAATCGCCTTATATTACCTTCACCGTGAACCTACGGTTCCAGCACTATACGTAGAACTCGTCGAGGATGAAATTGCACGATATCCCTTCACCTACGATGAGATAGAGTCAGTGATGGACTCAAAAATCAGAGAGACATTGTTAACGCAGCTTTGACCGTGCCATTTCCACGCGCCGTTTGCGCTTCATGTAGTAGTTGTAGAACTTGGCACTGTCGAGGATGATCGATTTCTCATAAAGCACTCTGGCAGTGTCAACCTCTGCACCTGGAGGTATCTCCACGACCCGCATGACGATAGACTCTCTCCCACCATTCTTCATCGACTCCGTATGACCGAAGAACAGTAGCCGTATCTTGGAGCGGCTACCCTCCTTCCTATTTATGTAATGCAAGCCAAAGTAAGACCTAGCCCAAAAACCTTCGGATAATTTGTTTATTTCCTCTGCAACCTCATTGCTTACAGAACACCCATAAATATCCTTGGACTCTGTCATATAAGCAAACGCATAGGGCAGGTTGTACAAATTGATCGCCGAATATTCATAGCCCTTGTTCTTGCCGAAATCTTCAAGCATCTCCTCTAAAACCCGATCTACGAACCTGACTCCAGTATCTGACTCGATAAACGAAACCACTAGATCAAACGCCTCTACCAAAGCCACCTTAACCTCATCACTTTCTTCTTTCCGAGACGAAGGACGTCTTACCTTTTGATCCATTCTTGCCGCATTAGCGAGACGACACGTTAAATACCTTCTCTCATTATAGTTAGCAATACCACGAACATTACCCTTATGATGCCTCGCATAGAAACTACCACTACGGGTTTCCGTTGCTGTTCTGTTAACCATGACAGTTGGGTTTTGGCATGACGGGCAGATTGCATATGACCTCAGCTCACCGTTAACCGTCTGGATGTACGGCTCCTTTCTATTAGTTCGTCTGTAGTAGTTGTCTTCGGTCAGATCGATAGGTTCTTCGGGATTAGTGATAAGCGCAAATACGTTCATTAGTTCCTCACTTCGAGTCGGGGCAATGAAGCCGCGATGACATCATGTAGTATGCCTCACAGCCATCGAAACGCCTCCTAACCTTCCGGCGTATCACTGACCACAGCACCACATTCGAGCGAGTTAAAAAATACACCAGGT
Organism: Pseudomonas sp. PS1(2021); assembly: GCF_020405165.1. Classification (NCBI taxonomy): domain Bacteria; kingdom Pseudomonadati; phylum Pseudomonadota; class Gammaproteobacteria; order Pseudomonadales; family Pseudomonadaceae; genus Pseudomonas; species Pseudomonas sp. PS1(2021). Next base: position 4,515,286 of record NZ_CP084484.1, read on the forward strand.
TCCAGCCGAGTATTTCCTGCTGAAGCATGGCGGATGGCCTGCCACTGTGTGCCCCATCATCAAAGGGGGCCTCAATGACCAGGCAGTTGACCACTCTCACGCTGTGCCTGCTGCTCGCCAGCTGCACGACCCACAAGGCTGAGCCGGCCAGGCCCGCCTTCGACAGCAGCCGCAATCCAGACCTGCTCTCACCGGACCTGTACCCGAATGGCGTACAACCGGAGAAGGAGCCCGTCGTGCGCTACGGGCGCTACACCCTGGTCAGCACCCAGCCGGACGCTGGCCAGCGCGACCTGATGGCACAGATCATCGACGTGACCATCCCGTCGAGCATGAACCCGAGTGTCAAGGATGCCATGCAGTACGTGATGAGCCGCTCGGGTTACTCGCTGTGCCCGGCAGAGGCCGGTCATGTGAACATCCTCTACACCCGGCCGCTGCCGGCGGCTCAGTACAAGCTCGGCCCCATGACCCTGCGCAACACCCTCCAGGTCCTCTCCGGTCCAGCCTGGCAGGTTAAGGTCGACGAAGTGGCGCGGCAGGTCTGCTTCGTGCTTCGCCCGGGCTATCAACTTCCCCCGGCGCCGAGGCCGAAACCAGTCCAGCAACTGTATGCGAAGCCCGCTGCCCCAACTCCAGCGGCGGTAGCGCAACCCTCCTCCACGGAGAAAGTCAGCACGCTGGAGTCGCCCGTCGTGGTCGCCTCGGTGCCAACGCCGGCGCCGATCACAACCAGCCCCGCTCCGACCAAGAAGCCTGAATCCACCACTGTGTTCCCCCCAGCAGCACCGGCCAAGGATGGCCACCCCTCTTCTCCTCCCGCGGCTTTGGCACCGATCAAGCCCTTGGCTTCCGCCGTGAAGTCCATGCCGCCCACTCCGGCCGTGGCTTCCGCCCCTCCGGTCAAGGTGCTCACGCCGGCGGAGCCGAGCCGGCAGTTGGCACAGTCCTGGTCAGCCGAGACGGGATCAACCCTGCGCGACACCTTGGAAGCCTGGGCCAAGCGCGCACGCTGGACGGTCCGCTGGGAGCCGCAGGATCTCAACTATCCGATCGAAGCTCCCCTGAGCTTCCACGGCTCCTTCGAGGACGCGGTATCCGAGCTGTTCCCGCTGTATGACGCTGCCGAACGGCCCTTCCTGGTGAACGCCAGCCGGCCGCAGTCCCTGATCATCATCAAGGAGCGCAAGAACTGATGCGTGCCCCCCTGAAGAACCTCTTGCCTTGCCTCCTGATCCCCGCGCTGGCCAGTTGTTCGGTCACACGGGTGAACGAGTCGGCGGATCGTGTCGAAGCTACGGCAGATTCCGCGTCGACGATCGCAGCACAGATGCGCAACACCCGACCGGATCGCCGCGATACGGTGGTGTTCTCCGACAAACCCTGGGTCAGCACGAAACCCCTGAGCGTTTCGCACACTTTGTCCAGTGACTGCATCGTGACGTGGCGCCCTGCAGGCGCAGCGTCGCTGCAGGAGGCCGCCCAGGAAGTCATCAACCAATGCCACCTGGCGGTCAGTATCACGCCCGACGCGCTGAACCCGGCCGCTTTTGCCCTGCAACCTCAGCAGCGCGCGAGCAACGCCCCGCCGCCCATCCAAGGCGGCCAGGACATGGCCACCATGCTGTTTCCTGCCTCCGTCGCCAACGGCATGTCCCTAGGTGCCGGCGGCAGCATCGGGTCGAGCTTCGGGTCCTACGGCCCGCGGTCTCTGTACAACATCAAATGGAACGGCAAGGTCAGCGGGTTCCTCGATCTCATCGCCGCCCGCGCCGGCGTGTCCTGGCGCTACAACCCAACCGAGAAACGGGTCGAGTTCTACTACCTGGACACTCGGACCTTCCGCATCTACGCCTTCGACGACGTCAACACGGTGGACTCCACCGTGCGTTCCGGTATGACGACGGCCGCCGGCATCAGCGGGGATGGCTCCGGATCCACTGGACAGAATGGCAGCTCCGGCATCAGCGGCGACTCCGGCAGCAAGCAGACCACCAGCTCCGAGCTGAAGACCTCGATCCTCAGCGACATAGAGAACAGCATCAACTCGATGCTGACGCCGAGCATGGGACGCATGTCGCTGTCGCGTGCCACGGGCACCCTGACCGTCACCGACCGACCAGAGGTCCTCAACCGCGTCCAGCAGTTGGTCAACCGGGAGAACGAGAGCATCACCAAGCAGGTGCTGCTGAACGTCAACGTGCTCTCGGTCGCCCTGACCGACAAGGATCAACTGGGGATCGACTGGAACCTGGTCTACAAGTCGCTCAACAACAAGTGGGGCATCGGCCTGAAGAACACCATGCCAGGCATCGATCAAAGCGCGATCTCCGGCTCCGTGAGCATCCTGGATACCGCCAACAGTGCCTGGGCAGGATCCAAGGCCATGGTCCAGGCGCTGGCCCAGCAGGGTCGCGTCTCGACCGTCCGCTCCCCGTCCGTGACCACGCTCAACCTCCAGTCGGCGCCGATCCAGATCGGCCGCTACGACAGCTACCTGGCCTCCAGCCAGATCTCCAACGTCGCCCAGGTCGGCAGTACCACCTCGCTGATCCCGGGCGCCGTGACCAGCGGCTACAACATGAGCCTGCTGCCGTTCGTGATGGAAAGCGGCGAGATGCTGCTGAAGATCAACATCAACATGACCTCCAGACCGACGTTCGAAATGCAGACCAGCGGGGACTCCAAAGCCCAGTTCCCGAGCTACGACATACAACTGTTCGACCAGAAGGTACGCCTGCGCAGCGGCGAGACCTGGTGCTCTCCGGCTTCGACCAGACCACCGAGGATACCAACAAGGTCGGCACCGGCGACGCCGGATTCTTCGGCCTTGGCGGCGGGCTGACCCGCAATACCAAACGCGAGGTCATCGTGGTGCTGATCACCCCCGTCGTGCTGGGCTGAACCATGGAGAAGCCTGACATCGGTAGCCGTGGACCAGACGTCTCGATCCTGAGCTACCACGGCAACAAGTTCGTCAGCGGCCTGTTCTGGCGGCCGCTATCCAGCCAGCGGCAGTACATGAAGGAAGCGCGCAAGCTGGGCAAGGAAGAGCATCTGGACATCGTTGCCATCCGCCATTCGCCGACAGTGATCCAGGCCGGCTTCGTTTCGAAGTCGCAAGGCGCAGTCAAGGGCATGTACTCCCTGGCCTCGGCGCTTTCAGGCCAGTTCGAAGGCGACTTCCTGGCCTGCTGGAAGGTCGACGAGGACCGCTACGCACTGGTCGCCACGCTCGATGGTGCGATCGTCCCCGGCCAGGACCTGGTCACTACCTTCGACGAAGCCAGGGACCGGATCAGGAAGCTCTCTACGCGCGGCGTGCTTCGAAACGCACAGGTCTTCGTTCCCGAAGGATTCGATTTCCCCGTCAAGGACTTCGACATCGAGGAACTGCTCGCGCCGAAGCGCCTGCGGCGCGACTACCGCCTCCGGCAACTCACCTTCGGCTTGTCCGCCAGAGAGTGGACGGCAGTGGCCCTGCTCGGTTGCTTGGTAGGCGGGTCGCTAACCGCCTACTACCTATGGAATGCCCACCAGCAAGAGCTCGCCAGACAAGCCGCGCTCCTCGAGGAGCAGAGGCGCCTCGCCGAGCTGGCCGAGAAGAACGCCCAGGCCAAGCAGCCGCTGGACCTGGCTTCATTGCAGAAGCCTTGGACGCTCATGCCTGACCTCGAGGACATGCTACGCGCCTGTAGCAAGGCAACGGGGGTACTGTCGCTGTCGATCCAGGGCTGGCTCTTCGAATCCAGCAAGTGCGACGGCAGGGTCCTGGTCGCCACCTACCACCGTACCGGCAACAGCACGGCAGCCGACCTGACAGCGGCCAGCCAGCACCTGTTCGCTGACCGCCCCGCCTTCGTCATCGACAACGGCAACACCGCGGCCCTGAAGGTCGACCTGAAAGTCGCCATCGGTAGCGATGAGCCGCTGCAGCCAGCCGACGACGCGCTGCAGGCGCTCACCAGCCATCTGTACCGTCAGGGTGTCGAGCCCAAGCTGTCGATCAGCCAGGAGACAACTCCGCCCCTTCCTGGCGCGGAAGCGGCGACGGAGCAGCAAGTGGTGTTGCCCTCCTGGAAGAAATTCACCTTCAGCGCCCAGACCAGGCTCCCGGCAGACCTGACCTTCCAGGGGCTGCCCGCCGCCGGGGTCCGCATCACCAACCTCGAAACCACGCTCAAGGACAGCCAGTTGGACTGGACTGTCACAGGAGAAATCTATGCGAACTGAGCCGATCGGCATGGCCGTGGCCGTGCTCTTCCTCCTCGCGTCCGGCCAGGCCTGCGCCGGCACCGTTGGCGAACTGGCGGAGATCCAGGCCCAGGCCATCCTCACCGAGGCCAAGGTGCGTCTGGCCACGGCGCAGCGGCAACTGGAGGGCAAAGGCGAAACCGGCCAGGTCGTCAGCGCCCAGGGGCAGACGTTCGCCATGCCGGTGCCGGCGGCGGCGCCGACGATCACGCAGCCGGTTCCGCCAGTGGTGCGGACCATCTACGGCGCCGGCGGCAAGATGACTGCCACATTCTTGTTCCCGGGCGGGTACGAGGTGGACGCCGCCAGCGGCGCGGAGCTGCCGGGCAACTACCGCGTCGAGTCGATTTCCTGGACCAGGTCGTACTCACCGACAAGGACGGCAACCGCGTGCCCGTGGGCTTCTCCAGCGTTGCCCCGACCCAAGCCGCCTCCTCGGCCCAAGGCGCCTCCGTTCCGCCGGCGCTGCCCGGGGCGGTACCGCAGCCGTTCATCCAGTAGGTACCGCCATGACGAACCTTCAAATTGCCGCGCTTGTACAGCCCTCCATGGTGACCCAACTGCTCACCGCCGACGGTGGCGAGTGGGAGGTCTCGAAGCACCTGCAAGAGATCATGGCCCTGGCCGCCGACGGCACGCTCTATCTATCGGAGAGCCACCAGAACGACATTCACGTTCTGTCGTTCATCGACCGTCTCGATCGCCGTGGCTTCCGATACCAGCTCAACCTCACCGACCTGCAGACCATTCACCAGCTCTACCGCGCCGTCGCCATGGACGGCCTGGTCGATAGCGATGGCCAGCGCGCCACCCAGATGCAGGAGCGCGTGGTCAAGATCATTCGTAAGGCCACAGAGCTGCGCGCCAGTGACGTGCATTTCGTCGTGAGTCCCGCCGGCACCGGCAGCAAGATCCGTTTCCGCGTCGACGGCCTGCTGAAGACCGTCGAGCAGTACCGCAGCCAGGAACTGCACGAACTTTGCGCAACCATCTACCAGTCCATGTGCGACGTGGCCGAGCCGCTTTTCAAGCCGCAATTGGACCAGGACGCGCGGATGAGCCAGGCCTTCGTCGAGAAGCTGAACCTGTTCGGCGCCCGGATCGCGACCCGCCCGCGCGCCGGTGGGTTCCTGATGATCCTGCGGCTGCTCTACGACGATACCGGCCTCGACAGCCTGGAGCAGCTCGGCTACCTGCCCGAGCAGAACGCGCTGTTCGATCGCATGATGCGCATGCCTTACGGCATCAACATCCTGTCCGGCCCCACCGGGTCAGGGAAGTCGATGACCTTGAAGGTCACCATGGAAGGACTCGATAAGCTGCATGGCGGATCCAAGCATATCCTGACCATCGAGGATCCACCGGAATACCGCATTCGCGGCGAAGGCATCAACCAGACCCCACTGGTCTATGACGCCACTGACCCAGACGCAGAACGCCAGGCCTGGGCCGCAGGCATCGCCAACGGCATGCGCCTGGATCCGGACTACATGATGATCGGCGAAGTGCGCGACCTCTTCGCCGCTGTCGCCGCCTTCCGTGGCGCGATGACCGGGCACGGCCTGTGGTCGACCCTGCACACCAATAGCGCGATCGGCATTGTCCAGCGCCTGAAGGACCTGGGCGTCGACCCCGGCTTGCTGTTCGATCCGGCCCTGCTGACCGGCCTGATCAACCAGAGCCTGCTGCCTAAGCTCTGCCCCCACTGCAAAGTGCGCTTCCAAGACCACCAAGACCAGCTCGCGCTCGACCTGGTCGAACGGGTCCAGCGCTTGACCGATGTTTCCCAGGTGTACGTCAAGGGGCCTGGCTGCCAGGCCTGCCGTGGCTCCGGGGTCAACGGCCGCTCGATCGTCGCCGAGGTGGTGCTGCCCACCCTCGCCTTCATGCGTGTGTTCGCCAAAGGCGGCCCAGCCGAGGCACGCAACTACTGGGTCAAGACCATGCAGGGCATCACCAAGCACGCCCACGCCATCCGCCGCATCAACGAGGGTATGTTCGACCCGCAGATGGTCGAGGATTTCATTGGGCCACTCGACTTCGATGAGCATCTGCTCGACGACAGCTTCTACTCGCAGGAGGCGTGCTGATGGGGGGCTTCTGGGAGCAGTTGCAGTTCGCCTTCTACAGCAAGCAGTTCGGCCGCAAGGAACGCCTGCAGTTCTACGAAAGCATGTCCACCCTGCTCGAAAACGGGGTCCCGTTGAAGGACGCTGTGGCAGAGGTGCACAAGATCTTCGCTCATGAGGGACAGCATCCGTTTCATCCGGTGGCCATCGCCAGTCGCGAAGCGCTGATGGGGCTGTCCAACGGCAAGCGTCTGGCCACCGCCATGGCGCTCTATCTGCCCGCCCAGGAGCGAGCGCTGATCGAGGCCGGCGAGATGAGCGGCAACCTGGTTCAGGCCATGGGCGATGCCGTCTCCCTGGTCGAGGCCCAGGCCAGGATCCGCGCCACCATCTGGCAGGCGCTGCTCTATCCCTCGGCGCTGTCCGCCATGATGGTGTTCCTGCTGTGCATCGTGGCCTATCGCATGGTCCCCAGCCTGGCCAGGCTCTCCGATCCAGTCACGTGGACCGGCCCGCTCGCCACGCTCAACGCCATTGCCAGCTTCGTCACAGGACCTGGTATCTACGTTCTGGTCGCCGTCATCACCCTCACGGTGGTGGTCATCGTCACGTTACCGACCTACCGCTGGAAAGGCCGGGTCTGGCTGGACCGGATGCTGCCGCCCTGGTCCATCTACCGCATGCTCCAGGGCACCACCTTCCTGCTGAACATGGCCGTCATGCTCAACGCCGGCATACGCCCCTACGACAGCCTGGCCAGCATGATCAAGATCTCCCCGCCCTGGCTGAAGCAGCGCTTGGAAGCTGCCCGCTACGGCGTGGGCCTGGGCCAGAACCTGGGAGTCGCCCTTCGCAGCGCCGGTCACGATTTCCCCGACCGACAGGCCATCCAGTACCTGTGCATCCTCGCCAACCGGGGAGGCTTCTCCGAAGCTCTGGTCAAGTTCAGCCGCCGCTGGCAGGAGACCAGCCTCAAGCAGATCGAGCTGGCCGCCGGGCTGGTGAAGAACTTCGCCCTGATCTTCATCGGCGCGCTGATGATCCTGGTCCTGCTCGGCGCCTACCAGGCACAGCAGCTCATCCAATCCATGAACCACTGAAACCTCACCAAGGAGCGCTCCATGAGCACTACGCAACGCACCTCCCGTCCGACGCAGGGCGGTTTCGTTTCCATCGAGATGATCATCGTGCTGATCATCATCGCCATCGGGGTCGGCCTGGGCCTGGCCGCAGCGGCTGGGATGTTCAGTTCGTCCAACGCCAACGAGGAACAGCGCAACATCAGCGTCATTGCGGCCAACGCACGTGCCCTGAAGACCTCTTCGGGCTACGGCTCCAGCGGTACCAACCTGATCCCGAGCCTGATCGCAATCAACGGCGTGCCGAAGAACATGAGTGTCTCCTCCGGCGTCGTCTACAACGTCTACGGCGGATCGGTCACTGTCTCGTCCACCGGCATGGGCTTCTCGATCACCACCAGCAAGCTGCCCAAGGATGCCTGTATCACCCTGGGCACCAAAATCGCGAAGAACACCTTCGAGCAGACCAAGATCAACAGCGGCACCGCTATCACTGGTGAGGTCACCACTGCGGCTGCGACCCAGGCCTGCAGCAGCGATAGCAACAGCATTACCTGGACCTACAGTTCGTGAGTGTGAACCCGATCATTCAGGCTCAGTTCGTCGACCTTTACCTCGGTGAAGGCTTCGCCGACGTGAAGGGCCTGGCCGGCGTCGGCGCGCGCCGAGTCGAGGTGCCTCGCGAGTGGGAGTCGCACGCCCAGGAACTGCTCCAGCTCTGCAGGCAAACGCTGGAGGAGCTGCAGGATCCTGAGTTCGCCATCGTCGTCGACGGCGTGCTACTGCGCGTTACCCAACTGGAAGATGCTTTCAACGGCGGGAGTGTCTTCGTGCTGCGCCGGTCGACGGCCCAAGTCAGAAGCTTCGAAGACATCGGCTATCCGAGCGAAGTGGTCTCCGCCCTGATGGATCCGCAGTTGCAGGGCCTGGTCCTGTTCTGTGGCGATATGGCGACCGGAAAAACCTCCTCTGCCGCCTCTCTGATCCTCGCCCGACTGCAAACCCTGGGCGGGGTGGGCTTCACCGTCGAAGATCCGCAGGAAACCAATCTCAGCGGCCAGCATGGACTCGGCCGCTGTATCCAGGTCAGGACCTCGCGACGCTCGGGAGGCTACAGCGAAGCCCTGTTGCGCACGCTGCGTACCGGAGCCGACCTGGTGCTGATTGGCGAAATCCGCGACGAAGACACCGCTTATCAGGCTTGCAAAGCTTCGCTGAACGGCAACCTGGTCATCTCGACCATCCACGCGAAAAACTGCCCCCAAGCCATCGAACGGCTGATCACCCTGGCCAAACCGCTCGCATCCAATGCTTACGATGTGGTCGCCGAGGGCATTCAGGCGGTGATCTGCCAGGAACTGGTAAGTGATGGCGCCGCTCGACGGCTGCACGCGGAACCGTTGCTCTTCACCAGTGTGGATTCCGTCGCCATGCGAGACAAGATTCGCCGGCAGCAGATTCACCTGCTTGAGGACGACGTGAATCGCCAGGCTCGCAGAAGCCTGTGGGAGCCAACCTATGAATAACACCAAGCTCAACCGCGGCTTTATCTCGATCGAATTGATGATCGCCCTGGTCGTGATCGCAATCGCGACTACCGGTGGCATCTCAGTCTTGATGAGCTACCTGGACGGCCTGAATGAACAGCACGCGGCCCAGCAGCAACAACAGGTGGCCAAGGCAGCGGAGAAATACCTGAAGGACAACTTCAGCACGGTTCTGGCCAGCGCCGGCGCCACGGCCCCGGCGGTGATCACCGTCCCGATGCTGCGCAACACCCGCTACCTGCCCGCAGGCTTCAGCGACACCAACATCTTCGGCCAGCAGTACCAGGTGCGGGCTCGCAAGCCCGCCGCGAACCAACTCGAAACACTGATCGTCACCACTGGGGGGCAGGCAGCCCCGGAGATGTCGATCCGGCGGATCGCCCAGCTCATGGGCGCTCAGGGAGGGTACATCTCGAAAGCCAATACCGGCATTGCTCAGGGCGCCGCCTGGCAGGTGGCGTTAAGCAATTTCGGCAGCGATCCCGGCGCTGGACACCTGGCGACGGCGCTGTTTTTCCAGGACGGTGCCATTGCCAACGAATACCTCTACCGCAATTCCGTCCCCGGCCATCCCGAGCTCAACCGGATGAACACGGCGTTGAACATGGGCGGCAACAATATCGCCGCTGCCGGAGCGATCACGGCCAGCGGCAACATCACCACCAGCGCGGACATCAGCGCACGCAACATGACTGCCACTGGCACAGTGAAGGCAGGAACCGCCGATATCTCTGGCGAGACTTACACGGGTGGCTGGTTCAGGACCCGCGGCAACTCGGGCTGGTACAACGAGAAATGGGACGGTGGCTGGTACATGAGCGACAGCGCCTGGGTCAGGTCGTGGATGAACAAGAGCGTCTATACCGGCGGTGAGCTCAGAGGAGGAAAGCTCACCTCCGAAGGCAGAACGACCGTCGGCGAGTACCTTCAGATCAATGGTTTGGCGGCAGAAAATGCAGGATGCTCCCCAATGGCCTGGTAGGCAGAGACAACAGCGGCCCCCTATTCTGCACCGATGGGCTGTGGAAACGGCCCAGTGGCGTGAATATCGCCACCCCTGTGGTGCTGGCACAGTATCCCGCCGATAACCGACCCCGCACCCACTGCCAAGCGGTCTCCAGGGACGCGCTGATCAATGGCTCCGGCCCCGGCGTTCTGCGCCTGGAAGTCGATGGCGTGATCGTCGGTCAAGCGCGCTCCACCGCTGGGCGAAACGCTGACGTAGTTGAAGACGCCTCGATCTCCGCCATGGTGAAAGCCGGACACCGGTTCTGCCTTTACAGCACCGTTGTGCTCGCAGGATTCGGCAACTCCGCCGGCATGCGTGTGACGGCCACCTACCTCAACTAGGGAGTCCTCCAGATATCATGCCGCTGCTCTGGATTGCCCTATTGCTCACCCTGCTCACCGGAACCTGGCTGAGTGTACAAAGCGACCACGCGACCTCGAGCGCCGAACTGGCCGAGGTCGATACCCTGGCCAGGAGCTTGCTGCTCTACCGCTCCAGGCTGGCGGAGTACGCACACGCCAACCCCGGTTTCAGCGGTTCGCCGGCGGACTCCGCTCTTGGTTTACCGGCCTGGTTCCGCAAGCCAGCGCGGCTTCAGGGCTACATCGCCGCCGACACCAGCTACGCCTTCATCGCCTCGCCGCCGGCAGGGCTGGCGGCAGCCGTGGATGCCGGTACGGAATCCGACCTGGTTGGCGTCAGGCGCAACGGCCAGTTAGTCACGCGCCGCCTCGGAGCCACTGCCATTGTGCTCCCTGCACCCATCCCCGAGGGCGCGGTGGTCGCGGTCAACTAACCCCCACAGGCCAGTAAACCCCGGCGCAGCTTGATAAACCGGCCTTCTGAACACATAATGCCATCAACTTTGATTTCACCCCGCTGGCTACTGACGGTCATCAGTAGCGCCCTGGTGATGCAGGTTCGCCTCATCGCCAAACCGTAAGCACGCTACAACACCGGGTGGGGCGTGCGGATCTGGTTGAGAATTCTCCCTGTGTCTCCCTGTTCTTTTGCTTGTCATGCAGCCGTCAACTCGTGTCGAGCGAGTTTAAAGGCACATAGGGTTCTCAAGAGGTTCGGTGTTTCCTCGATTTAAGGGTCGTACTGGTGTTACGGCCCCTCCTTTTCCCCTCTCCATGGGTAGCCTGATGCTCCTGCTCTAGGACTATCAGGCTACCCATCGGGATCCTTCTCCCTGCCGGTGGCCCGCCGGTGATACGCAGGGCTCCCTTTGTACGCGGATGCGTGCCTACTGTTTGCTGGCCAAGCCACGATAATGGCCGGGTGATGGGATCGAGACGATCAATGCCCAGGGATCGACGATTCAACCACAGGTGGCTCACTTGACTCCCCTTCCAGACACGGCTGGGGAAACCTTTGACAGGGTTTCTACCAGCCGCGCTCTTCCGCCCTCGCTCTCCGCCCGCTGCATCCGCTCCCCCTCCTGCTTGACCTTGACACTTTCGCCCCCCCGCTTCGATGATGAACGCGTGATCTGCTGACGTTGTCAGCGACATGCCCCCATGCAGCTCGGATCCGAAATGCTGCAGCACAATCCAGCGTGTCGATCCACCCCCAAGTCCGCACAGCGCTCGGCAGCGCGGATACAGCAGCTTCTGCTGGAGCGCCTCCTCCCCCCTCTTGATGGGAACACCCTCCCATCAAGGAGTCGGTGTTCTCCATCGTGCCCGCAACACAGGAGATTCACCATGCTCGACCCTTTCTGACGCCGCTCGGCACAATCTCACTACGCTCGCCCCATTGGGACGCCCTCATCATCCACCAAGAGAAATTCAATGGCCCAATATGACAGCGCCTACAAACTCCTATTCTCCCACCCTGACCTGGTCCGCGACCTGCTCCGCGGCTTTGTCCCCGAACAGTGGGTCCAGCGCCTGGACTTCAAATCCCTGGAGAAAGTCAGCGGCCAATTCGTCTCCGACGACCTGCGCGACCGCCACAACGACCTGCTATGGCGCGTTCGCCTCGACAATGACCACTGGATCTACCTCTACCTGTTGCTCGAGTTCCAGAGCACCGACGACTACTGGATGGCCATTCGCCTGATGACCTACATAGGTCTGCTTTACCAGGACCTCGCCCGACAGAGGGTCGTCTTGCCTGGACAGCCTCTACCACCGGTCTTCCCTATCGTCCTCTACAACGGTAGCGCCCGATGGAGCGGCCCACTCGACACCGCCGACCTGTTCGAGATCCCCGCGGACTCGCCCCTGGCCGCCTATAAACCCAAACTGCGCTACTTCCTGCTCGACGAACGACACCTGGATGTCACAACCTTGCCCAAGGACGACAACCTGGTAGCCCAAGTCCTGCACCTGGAAAACAGCGCCCACCCTCAACACGCGATCGAAGCCGTCAAGACCCTGCAAAAGCTGTTGCACGCCCCCGAATGTGATAGTGTAAGGCGTGCCTTCAACGTCTGGATCCGGCATACCGTCGCCGAAAAACTCAACCGGCAAGCCAACCAGCTACCGTCGACCGAAACCTTGGAGGACATCTACATCATGCTCACCGAACACACCGGACAATGGTCCGAAACCTGGAAGCGCGAAGGTCTTCAGCAAGGTCTTCAGCAAGGACGCCAGGAAGGTCAGGCGGCACTATTGACCCGATTGGCGGAGCGCCGCTTTGGCCCGCTGTCGGCTGCCGATCGCGCCCGGCTGGAAGCCGCCACCCAGGCCCAGCTCGAAGCCTGGGCCGACGCCATCCTCACCGCCCAGAGCCTGGCTGAGCTGTTCACCGCTCACTGATTTCGCCTGGCTCCCGCCCGACAGCCCCTTTATAGGGGCTGTCGCTTATTCTCCTTGACCTCCGCGCTCAACGCGTACAACCTCCTCCCATGTCCTGCTGACGTTGTCAGCAACATGCCCCATGCAGCTCGGATCCGAAAGGCTGCAGCACAGCCCACCGTGTTGATCCAACCCAAGACCGCATAGCTTCTGGTAGCGCGGTCGGTCGGCCTCGGTCGATAGAAGCTCCCTTCCGCAACCCAGCGGGGAATCCACTTCCCCGCCAGGGCCAGTGTTTTCTCCGCACCCTCAACCTGCAGGAGAAACACCATGTCCAAGCAATCCACCAGCTTCGAAATCGGCTTTGCCCTCGGCAGTGTTGTGCGTGAGTTCCGCCGAGCGCTCAGTCGCCCTCCGGTCGTAGTGCAAGCACAAGCGCCGGTTGCGTTGAGCGTCCAGCGCATCGATCCTGCCTTCCTGGCCGGCCCGACCGCTGGCGAGCTAGAACACATCAGCGACATCCCAGCCATCGTCCGGCTAAAGAAGGTCAACCTGAATGACTGGTATCTAGCCAATACGCGCGAGGTGCAAAAGCCCAAGCGCGCACGCCAACCCAAGCCGGCCAAGGCGACCGCCAAAGCTGAAACGCCAGTCAGGAAGGAGCTCAAGATGGGTTCCTCGACCATTTGATTGCACCCAACTCCGAAAGCGAAATGGGGAGGCCCCCTCTCCAGTTAGAGTCCCTGAACGATCATGAGATTGCTCTTTTGCCAGCACCTCCTGGTAGCGCAGTCTCTTGGGAACTCCATCGGCGTACTCAGGAGCAATACCACCAACGCTGGCAGGACTACTTGTCCACCATGACGGATGAACAAGTAGCTGCTCTCGGCCGCTAATAGCCACTGCTACCACCCAACCCTGCCGGGAACCATCCCGCAGGGTGGTTTTCCGGCATTTTTCGAGGAAAACCATGAAATCGAAACGTTCTGCATTCGCAGATGATCTCCGAAAAATCGGTACCACTGCCGTTGCCGCGAGCCTGGTGGGCATCTTCCTCAGCGAGCACCGCTTGCTGACGGCATATGCTTTCGTCATGGGTATGGTAATCTGGCTCATAGGTATCGCTCTCACCGAGGAGGAGGAGTGAAATGTCCCAGACCGAGTTCGGCATGATCATCATGACCAGCCTGGTGGTTATCTGCTCCGGCATAGCCCTCTGGTTCAGTTGGCCTCAAGTCAAGACCTGGTGCCAAAAACATCGGATTCTTCCCCGTCATCATTGACCATGAAAGCGCCCAACCCTGGGCGCTTTTTTCATTTCATGGGTATTGACATTCATTTTTCCCCTGCCCATCCTTTACCACGTGAGCTGCTGACGTTGTCGGCAAACCTCCCCCAGTAGTCATGATCTGAAAGACTACGACACGGATTTCCGTGTAGATCGAACCCAAGATCGCACCAGCTTCCGGTAGCGCGATCAATCAACCCACAGGTTGATGGAAGCCCTCTCCCTCTGATTTACCTCCCAATACCGACCCATGCGGGGAATACTTTTCCCTGACGGGCAAGGTGTTTCTCCGCTTTCGCTTACGAAACTGGGGTATCCGGAATTTCTGGTTGATAAAATGCCAAAGATGTAAAGAAGAAAATCTTTCTCAGCGGATTATCTGATTGATCCTCTTCAGCCTACTCTACTGCCAATTTTCTGTTTCCACCTTCGCCTGAGTCTTCATAGCGATGCTGACTAGGGAGGACAGCGAGAGCTGGGCAAGCGTCAAAGCGGTTCTGGTTCATGCGCAATCCGGACACCTGCACAACATTCCTCTTGTAAGAAACCGATCAAATTCTCTAGGTGCCCATACTCGGGTATACAGACAATCGTGCGGCTATGTTTCTCCTGCCGGATCAGCCCTACCTTGGCCATGCGCGCAAGGTGATGTGATAGCGTCGAAGCAGGAATACCCAGCCCCTTCTGGATATCTCCGACCGAAGCCCCATCATGGCCAGCTTTGACCAGAAAGCGGAACACGGACAGTCGGTGACTATTCCTAGCTCAGCTAAGCTGGCTGCAACCTTTTCGTGATCCATAGCACGCCCCAATAATTCGATGTTTCTAGAATTATAGTTGACAGGTCGGATAAACGCAAGTAGGCTGCGTACATCATTTCGACAATACTAGAAATATAGGAGTAATATTGAATGTCATCTCAACTCCAAGACGCTCTAGGCATGTTCGCCTTTCTCGCTATCGAGCTATCGGTTTTATTCATTGGCATTAGCTTGCTGGTCGGAGTTCTTCAACGTCACATCCCACCATCCAAGGTGGAAGCGTTACTGACTTCCAGTGGGAAGCGAGGCTATTTTCTTGCTGCTGGTTTAGGAGCTATAACGCCCTTCTGTAGTTGCTCGACTATCCCCATGTTGAAAGGGTTGATTCGGGCACGGGCCGGTTTTGGGCCGATGATGGTGTTTCTTTTCTCATCTCCGTTGCTGAATCCTATCGTCGTCGGCCTGCTGGTTGCCACGTTTGGATGGACACTTACTGCTATCTATGTGCTCGCCGCTTTGGTGGTCGCGGTAGGTGCCGGATGGCTGCTTCACACGCTTGGCTTCGAGCGTTATGTGCGCCGGACGGCGACACAAGAGAGCAGTGGATGTAGTTCATCAGCAAGCCCGTGCAGTGCTACATCGACCGCATCGAGTTGCGGCACCAACAGCTGCGACACCACTCCGAAGACGGCTTCTTGCGGGGCTGATAGGAAGACAACAGTCTCTACGTCTAGCGAATGCTGTGACAGTCAACCCACTGTCACGGTTAAGAAAGAAGGGAAGTACAGTGGTGTGTGGCGGGAAGCTTGGTCGGACTTTATCGATGTGTTGCCTTACCTGCTCATCGGTATTGCGATTGGCAGCGTGATCTATGGTTTCATGCCCACTGACTTATTGGAGCAGTATGCAGGCCCAGATAATCCCTTTGCCATTCCAGTTGCCGCTGTCATCGGCCTGCCGTTGTATATTCGCGCTGAAGCCGTCATACCTCTGGCAGCGGCTCTGATGGCCAAAGGCGTGGGTGCCGGGACGGTGCTAGCGTTTATCATCGGCAGTGCCGGAGCCAGCCTGACTGAGCTCATTCTGTTGCGCTCTTTGTTCACGCTGAAGCTTTTAGCGGCGTTTTTAGCAGTCATTTTTGCTATGGCGATGATTGCCGGTTACGCCACCTACCTGTTTTTCTGATCAAGGCGGGAGATGATTAATTCGTTAAGCCTTCCTGGGTACCAGTTGGTGGATTCTGATGAGCAGAATGAAGACATACATTTTCGGCTTGAAGCACCTACACCAGTAGCCTGCGAGGGGTGCGGCGTGCAGGGTGAGTTCGTGCGGTTCGGCAAGCGTGACGTTCCCCTATCGTGATCTGCCCATCCACGGCAAGCGGGTCACTCTCTGGGTGGTCCGCCGCCGATACACCTGCCGGGCCTGCAAGACAACATTCAGGCCCCAGCTACCGGAGATGGTGGACGGATTCCGTATGACACTGCGGCTGCATGAGTACGTGGAGAAGGAATCCTTCAACCACCCCTACACCTTTGTGGCGGCACAGACCGGCCTGGACGAGAAGACGGTGCGCGACATCTTCAACGCCCGCGCCGAGTTCCTGGGGCGCTGGCACCGCTTCGAGACGCCCGCATCCTGGGCATTGACGAGCTATACCTGAACAAGCGCTACCGCTGCATTCTGACCAACATTGAGGAGCGAACCCTGCTCGACCTGCTGGCCACCCGCCGCCAGGACGTGGTGACCAACTACCTGATGAAGCTGAAAGACCGGCAGAAGGTCGAGATCGTCAGCATGGACATGTGGAACCCCTACCGGGCAGCGGTCAAGGCTGTGCTGCCCCAGGCCCGTATCGTGGTCGATAAGTTCCATGTGGTGCGCATGGCCAACGATGCCCTAGAGAGAGTGCGCAAGGGCCTCAGAAAGGAGCTGAAACCGTCCCAGAGCCGGACTCTCAAGGGAGACCGGAAAATCCTGCTGAAACGCGCTCACGAAGTCTCAGACCGGGAGCGCCTCATCATGGAGACCTGGACAGGCGCGTTCCCGCAACTGCTGGCCGCCTACGAGCACAAGGAGCGCTTCTACGGCATCTGGGACGCCACCACACGGCTCCAGGCAGAAGCCGCCCTGGACGAGTGGATAGCCACCATCCCGAAGGCCAAAAGGAAGTCTGGAGCGATCTGGTCAGGGCAGTGGGAAACTGGCGCGAAGAGACCATGACCTACTTCGAGACGGACATGCCCGTCACCAACGCTTACACGGAGTCCATCAACCGACTGGCCAAGGACAAGAACCGTGAAGGGCGCGGTTACTCCTTCGAGGTGATGCGGGCACGAATGCTCTACACCACGAAGCACAAGAAGAAGGCACCGACTGCGAAGGTCTCTCCTTTCTACAAGAAAACCATCGGTTACGGACTGCCGGACTTCGCAGAGGAACTCAACTACGGAGTCGATCTATCAACCATCTGATAATGGTATCAGGTTGGTGGGGTAAAGGTGCCCCATCAACCATTAAATCCGTATACCCCGAAACTGGAGAATCATCATGAGCAACAACACCCAAGCCCAAGAAGCCAAGTATTTCGACCTGCACACCACCGGTATCGGCTACCTCAATCGCATCCGCGAGGTACCGATCCGCCGAGGTGAACCATTCCTCGCCGTAACCGTCGCAGCCCTCCATGGCGCGGCAGACAGCGTGGAATACTCCTACATCGACTGCAAAGTGGTCGGCGCCCAGGCTGAAAAGCTTGTCCGCCGTTGCAAGGAAGCAGTCGAGGCCGAGAAGAAGGTGCTGATTTCCTTCCGTATCGGCGACATCTGGGCGGATCCCTTCACCTACGAGAAAGGCGAGAAAAAAGGCCAGTCCGGCGCAAGCCTCAAAGGCCGGCTGCTCTTCATCTCCTGGATCAAAGTGGATGGCACCACCGTCTACGATGCGAAGGAAGAAGCTGAAAAAGCCCAGCAAGGCCAAGGCGAACCTCAAGGTGAGCCCGCAGCCCCCGCTGAGCACGCTGAACAAGCCGCTGCTTGAACACGGCTTGATTGAATACCGGCCCTCATCCCGAGGGCCTTTCACTACCTACGCTATGCGCCACTCTTCATCGCATACCCATCCGGGGGGCACCATCTCCCCAGGGCGTGGTGTTCTCCATTATCTGGAGATCATCATGAGCAATATCCAAATCGTAGATCTGCCCGCCCTGCCGGAAGTAGAGGAAGTTTGCCTCTCCGACGTCGAGGACGAGTTGCTGCTTAGCAGTCATTTCTGCAACTTCGCCTGGCTGCTCCTGGCCAGCAACAATGCCCAGGTATCTGCCCTGGCCTAATCGCCAAACATTTCCCATTTAGGGGACCACAGTCCCCCGTGGGACTGGTGTTTCCTACCGAAAGGAGAATCACCATGCACTACGGAAAGCGGGCACTCGCCCATCTTCGTCTCGAACTGCCGCTGCAGGTTCTTATGTCCAACGCCGGCTTCTATATCGGCACCCTTGATGAAGAAGGACCAGCCTCGCGCGAGTCGGTTGAATATTACCCCTCACGCGAACTTGCCCAACAG
The DNA here is from genome assembly GCF_020405165.1 of Pseudomonas sp. PS1(2021). Lineage (NCBI taxonomy): Bacteria > Pseudomonadati > Pseudomonadota > Gammaproteobacteria > Pseudomonadales > Pseudomonadaceae > Pseudomonas > Pseudomonas sp. PS1(2021). The sequence continues at coordinate 4,533,610 of NZ_CP084484.1, forward strand.
GCATTAGACAACGGCACTTGGACGCAACGGGAATATTAAGAAGACCTATCGCGTTAACTGCAACAACTCGACATCACCTGGGCGCTTCGGCGCCCCTTACTCACCTGGAGGTCCATAGCCTCCAAGGGCATGGGCCTCCCGGCAACCGGAGATATCCCATGACTCAACTCAACCCGTTTATTCGCGGCTATGAGAGTTTCCGCATCGAGCGAAACCTGCAGATCACTGACGAAGGCAACAATCTACCGTGCTACCGCGCTCTGCATGAAACCCAGCAGCACCTCCCAGACGAATATTTTCAGTGCGAGCTGTGCTACTTCAATAACGATTTCGCCGTGGTAGTCCAAGAGTTAGACGATGAAAGAGTTGAAAAATGCCCTCACCAAGGAATAGTGAGAAACGTACTTTACAGCATCTACGGTGAGCAGGACGGCAGAAAAAAGCTTATCGGAGATCAATACTCACTGACCCAAGCCGAGAGTGTCGTTCGATACCTTTCGTTCGGTGGCGGTTATAACCGCTGCTGGGAGATCAGAAAAACACATCTACCCATCAGCGCGTGGAATAGCCTCTACGAAAGGTTCTCGACCAAGATGCCAATCCGCTTGCCCTCGGTGTTGGTATCGCTCTTCTGGTGTAACGAGCACGGTGCCGTGGGCTTTCGCTTGCACAACACCCCTTGGACGGATGAGTGTCTGGAGATCCTGGAGATGACCGCAGCCGCTCTTCGACAAGAACAGCTTGCCTTCGGCCTCGACGAACACCTGGTCGATCTACTTCACCTCGCGGGACAAGCAGACATTCGGTTCCTGGTACTCGATCCATTCGCGCCCACGCTTAAGGGCCTGCCACTTTATGACGATTGAGCAATCCGGCCGGCGGGACATCCCGCCAGCCCTCGAATTCGAATTGGCTCGCTGTCGTTGACAGCGCCTCCCAAGGAGCCAGGGTTTAAGGCTCCGGCGCGCAAGCGCTAACCCACCCAAGACCGCCACAGCACTCGGCAGCGCGGTCGCATCACGCAAGTGATGGAGTGCATCCTACCCACCCACGCGGGGACCTCATCCCGCGGGAGAGGCCTGCGTATTCGGAGACCTCTCATGACCTCTCTCAACAACCACTCCAGCGCAGGCCACACTGCTGCGTACCTCAAACTCCCGATCGTTCTCACCAACGCGGCCTGGCTGCGCCTGGTCTATCTCGCCAACCCTGCCAGGGTCGACGAGATGGGCACCCGGCTGGCCAGTGTCGTTCAAACCGCCTGGCAGGAGCTTTCGCTCCAGCCGACCGCGAAGCACATCCAATTCCACCTGTACCACAAGGAGGAAGAGGGGCAGGACCGCGCGCTCGCGCTGCTGGTCCTCTCGATAGTCGAGCCGTCCGATGAGCCTTCCTACCTGCGCATCGAGCTGCAGGAAGAAAGCCTCCCGGGCAACCCGGATACCGAGTAGTTCTCCCCTCACCACGATCCCGCTTCGGCGGGATCATCCTTTTCGCAGGTCACGCCATGATCAACATACCCGGCCAGTTGGCCATTCGAACCATCAACGGTCGCAATGGCGAGTTCAACGTGGGAAAGCTCTCGACCTCGATCGGGGAGTTCGTCATCAAGGACGCTCTCCTGGACCAGCACATCGAAGGCAAGTACCGCGGTGATTTCGCCATCACCGAGATCCGTCCCTCCTACTACACCACCGGCGGCCGGCTGGTCGTCGAGATCCGCGCAAAGCTGGACAGCATGACGCTGGACGACGTGGACAACCTCAGCGACGAGGAGGCAGAGCGTCTCTCTGGCAATGAGGTGGATCCGCTCGACGAAGTGCCCGCGATCCAGCAGCCCACAGTAGCCCCGGCGGTACCGCCGAAGTCGCCCCAGAAACCGAAGCCTCTGCGCCCCGCTGCAACAGGGGAGGACGCGCCTTTCGGTATGTCCCCTCCGGCTCCTGCAGAGCAGGCCGCCACTCCGGACACAGACGCAGATGCAGAGCTGTTCGGGACGGTCTGGCCGCTAGGCGAAATCGTCAAGCTGGACACCACGGTCGACCGCAAGCGGCTACGTCAACAGTGCGTGCGGCTCGGCGCGCTGGGCTATGAGCTCGACTTCAAACAACAAGTGTGGACCCGCAAGGAGGCCGCATGAAATCGATCTACAACACCCCAGGCTTCAGCGAGGAGTTGTTGCTGGTTTGCGCCTCGCTGCGCGAGGTCGGACTGGACAATCTGGCTGACCAGTTCCGCGATGCAGTGTTCGACCGATCCGTCGTCGACCAGGCCATCATCGCACTGCGTGAGCGGGTGAAGACCCCTTCGCCGGAGCATGCGGCCGACAACGAGCCATGGCTGTACTGCGACTGGCAGGCCAGGCAAACAGCTTACCGGCTCCTCCAGCGCCTTGAGCGCGCAACACGCTGAAGCAACACCCTACCCACCCCTGCCGGGTTCTCCCGTCAGGGAGACCTGGCCAACCACAGGAGCACACCTATGGGATGGCTTTTCTCACATCAGACGAAGGAAGACCTGCTGCGTGAGCTGCTGGCCCCAACCAGTACCTTCGCAGGCAGCACCGAGGTGCTGGCACACGCAGTCTCCGGCAATGAACTTTGGACTGTCGTAAAACGAACTTTTCACCTTGCCGGATTCTATTTCGGCAAGCCGGCCGGTCACTCGATCACCATGATCGAGCTGCACTTGCTGGACTGCTCGGCCGGGCAATGGGGCTACAAGACCATTCCGGAAAGCGCCGGCCCGTTCTACTACGGCTGTCCGCTGGAGTTCCTGGACCTGGCTCACGATGAGATCAACCAGGAATGGCGTGAACGCCTGACGCACGAACACCAAGCCTGACCGCACCAACCACTTCCCTTGAGGGGCTCCCTCAAGGGCGCTCCTCGTCTACCACCAGGAGCACACCATGAACCCATTGTTCACCAACCTCACCCAGGAAACCCTCGCCTACCTCGAGGACCAACTGTCCAACAACGACGTCGCCGGCGACGACGAGCTCATCGACCTGTTCATCGAGGAGCTGTCGCTGACCTTGGAGCAGGCCGAAGCGGCTGTCGCGCTACGCGATCAGTACCTCTGCCAGGTCTTCCTGATCGGCCAAGGGCCGCTGCACCAAGCCGATGGGCTCAGGTTCGACCCTCACACCAAGAGCGTTCGGTAGCCACCACGCTCCCCTGCACCAGTTGGACTACACCCCGAGGGGCTTCACCGCCCCTTGAGGGCGGCGTGGCTCCTCCTTCCAGGAGGTTCCTATGCCCAGTCCCACCCCGCTCTACCAGATCGAAGAGTGCCCAGACCTGTACGTCGACGCCTGCGTGTGCGACGAGCAGCGCAACCTGGTCTTTCTTTCGGCCTGGGGCCGCGACACCGTGACACAAGAGTTCCTGGCCAGGCTGACGCTGGGCCGGGAAGAAAATGGCATCGACCATTTCCACATCATCGTGGACGGCCGCCGCTTACCTGTCTTCCCAAACCAGGATCTCCTGGAGAAACGCACCACCCGCCAGTTCCGCAGCACGTTGTTCGGCAGCCTGCTCAATCTTTGGCTGTTCGATCGGCGCGCCTCGGCGCCCGACCGAGGCAATCACCTCGCCTTCGCACTCCTGCAGCGCGATGAGGATCCACACCAGAGGCTCTGGCCGCTGGTGATGGAAACCTGTCCGCTCCCCCTCCTGCAGCACTGGCGCGAGCCGGTGATGGAGGTCCTCACCCAGCACCAGATGTTGACCGCCCTGCCAGGGACGATCGGCAACGTCTGCGCCTGGCGACTCGCCCTGCGGGTCGACGTGCTCGAGCCCACCCTCGGTGAGCTGATCCGCGAAAGCATTCTTACCACCGATGCTCAGGCACAAGCCTGAGCCATCCCTCTCAGACTCAAGGAGGCCCCATGGCCCTCATGTTCCCGCGCTTGGCGCGCAACTTTGCACGCAACGGCTACTTCCCTACCGATGAGGTCACCCTCGAACGCGCTCTGCAAGCCCTCGCTCCCGCCCCGTCGGGCAGGATGAGGATCTGTGATCCCTGCGCCGGTGAGGGGGTTGCCCTGGCTGAGGCAGCACACATCCTCGGCCGCGACAAGGTCCAAGCCCTCGCTGTCGAGTACGACCGCGAGCGCGCCGACCATGCTCGAGGCTTGCTTGAGCGAGTGCTGCACAGTGACCTTTTCGACACCATGATCAGCAGGCAGTCGTTCGGACTGCTCTGGCTCAACCCGCCTTATGGCGACCTGGTGGCGGACCACTCCGGTGCGTCGCAGTACCAGGGCAGCGGCCGCAGGCGTCTGGAGAAAGCGTTCTACCAGCGCTGCCTGCCGTTGCTGCAGTACGGCGGCGTCATGGTCCTGATTGTTCCTCACTACGTCTTGGACGATGAGCTGACCGGTTGGTTGAGCAACCACTTCACCGGCCTGCGCATCTACGCAGCCGCGGATCCTACCTTCAAACAGGTGGTGATCTTCGGCATCCGGGTCCGTCGACAGGACCTGGCCCGGGCGGACGCCAATCAGGTGAGGTCTCGCCTGCAGGCGATCGGCGCGGGCCAGGAAAAGGCCGAGGAAATTCCAGCGGCTTGGCCGTGGGAACCCTATGTGGTTCTGCCGGCCACCAGCGAGCTGGAGCACTTCTATCGAGTAACCCTGGAGCCGGAGCAGTTCGCCGGCGAGATCCAGCGGCTGCGAGGTCTCTGGCCTGACTTCAACCTGCACTTCGCGCAAGCGGGGCTGCAGCCCCGCCCACCAGTCCGCGAGCTGTCTCGCTGGCACCTGGCCCTGGCCTTGGCCGCCGGCGCGATTTCCGGCGTCGTGCGCTCGAAGTCGGGCCGGATCCTGGTCGTGAAGGGTGACACCTACAAGGACAAGGCCCGCAAGACCGAATTCACCGAAGACGAAGACGGCAACATCACCGAGGTGAGGATCCTCACAGACCGTTTCATCCCGATCATCCGGGCATGGGAAATGACACCCTCCTCGGTCAATCAGGGCCGCGTGCTGACCATCAGCTCGTCGGCTGCGACCACGGAAGAGGCTGAAGAGCCCCAACCTGAGCCGGCCCCCGAACCGCTGCTGTTCAGCCCTGGCCAAGTCGTAATGACCGCTGCCGTGAGCCACCTGGTGGAAACCGGTCAACTCAACCCAGCGCCTTTGCTGAACCGCCATCTGGCGGGAGATTGGGGGACGCTGGACCAGGAAGACTGGAACACCAACCAGAGAGCCCTGAAGTTCGGCGATAGGCTGCTGTCGTCCTACGACATCGATGCCGGCGGCGAATCCAGGCTCTGGATCATCACCGAGGCAGACCGCAGCTCAACCACGCTTTTGCTCCCTAGCGACTACTGACCTCGCCCCCACGGCGATTCCTTCCACTCCACCCTGCAGGGTATGGCGATACCCGAAAGGGACGTGCATGCCCTGCTTTCTTCCTTCACCTGCAGGAGATGCACATGAACGCTCAGACCCAACCGGCCGCCCTGGCCGCCTCCTCCCTGAACATCAACCTGACCGACTTCATCGACGAGTTCGGCGACGAGCTCCTGGAGTCGCTCAATCGCTCCAACCCCCCGGTCTATACCGGCTCCGACAACGCTCACCGCCAGTTGGTGATGGACCGACTCAAGCGCAAGCCCTTCGCGGCCCAGGCCGAGGTCGTCCAGGCCATCACCGCCCTGCTGCTGGACCGTAACGAGCAGGCCGGGATCATCAACGCCGAGATGGGCACCGGGAAAACCATGATGGCCATCGCTGTCGCAGCGGTCATGCACGCGGCCGGCTATCGCCGGACCCTGGTCATCTCTCCGCCGCACCTGGTCTACAAGTGGCGCCGCGAGATTCTGGAGACCATCCCAGCCGCCCGCGTCTGGGTACTCAATGGCCCAGATACTCTGCTCAAGCTGCTCAAGCTACGAGATCAGATGGGCGACGCCTACGACGGACGCCAGGAGTTCTTCATCCTCGGCCGCGTGCGGATGCGGATGGGTTTCCATTGGCGGCTCGCCTGCTGGAAGAAGCGCGCCGCCGGCGGCCAACTGCTCGCTGCGTGCCCGGATTGCGGCCAGGTCCTCGAGGACCTGGAAGGCAACCTGGTCACGGTGGAGGAGTTCGAGCGTGGTGACCGTCGACGTACCTGTTCCTCCTGTCGTGGGGCGCTCTGGACGCTGATCCGGCCAGGCAAGCCTGACGGCGGCAACCGGCGCGCAACGATCCTCACGTCGATGTGTCGGATTCCAACCATCGGCCCGGTCAGGGCGGAGCGCCTGCTGAACGACTTCGGCGAGGACTTCCTGGCCACGATGTTGGTGGACAACGTCTCGGAGTTCATCAACCTGATGGACGCCAAGGGCGACTTCGTCTTCAGCGATCGGCAGGCCAAACGCATGGAGCGATCGATGGCGAACATCGAGTTCGGCTTCGGCGAAGGCGGCTACCAACCGACCGAGTTCATAAAAAGACAACTTCCCAACGGCTACTTCGACCTGCTGTGGGATGCAAATAAAGATTCATCCGTTCAAATAAAGTATCATCCTTATAAATAAAGTTTCATCCTGAGCCTGCATCCGCTATGTTGAGGTCATCGACACAGCGGGGGCAGGCTTTCTCATGTCTGGAACATTCAAGGGGCTTACCCAGGCCCAGATCGATAGAAGGCTCAAGGACGGGCGTGGCCAAGGCCAGGGATCGGACTACAAGCCCTTCATCTACACCAGGGACGTGTCCTCGCTGGGTCGCTCCCACCGCCTGCCTGGCAGCAAGAACCGGCGTTTACACCATCTTCTATCCGATCTTGAACTGGCCATCTTCCTGACCTTGGATCGGTCTCCCCATGTCACCGATATCCGTGAACAGTTTCCGATGCGGGTCGAAGATACGGTGCGCATCGCCGAGGAGCTTGGCCTACCCCACGGTCGTTATAAGGGTACCCCGCAGGTACTGACCAGCGACTTTCTGGTGGATTTCGAAGATCCTCAGCGCCCGAGCATCGCGATTCAGGCCAAGTACAGTACCGACTTGCAGAAGCCTGAAGTTATCGAGAGGCTTGAGCTTGAAAGGCGCTACTGGCAGGAAAAAGGCATTCCCTGGGTTGCGGATTTCGGTGAACGTGACCGAGCGTTTCGCTAATACGTGACCGGTGCTTCCGCCCCGGTTGCGCGGGTTGTGGATTGTAATCGCATCGGTCACGATGCGGTTTGCTCCTCAGCTTTTTCCGGCGCAGTGACTCGCCCTTCAACGTCAGTCGGTAAGCGCTGTGCACCAGGCGGTCAAGGATGGCGTCGGCCAGGGTCGGGTCGTTGATCCAGCCATGCCAGTGTTCGATTGGTAACTGGCTGGCCAGGATGGTGGAGCGGTTGCCGGCACGGTCGTCGATCACTTCCAGCAGGTCGTGCCGGGCACCTTCTTCCAGCGGGGCCAGCGCCCAATCGTCCAGCACCAAGACATCGACCTTGGCCAGCTGTTGCAGGGTACGGCCGAAGCTGCCGTCGCCATGAGCGATGCGCAGTTGCTCCAACAGGCGCGGGGTGCGCAGGTACAGAGTGCTGTAGCCCTGGCGGCAGGCCTGGTTGCCCAGGGCGCAGGCCAGCCAGGTCTTGCCGGCGCCGGTCGCGCCGGTCAGCAGCAGGTTGTGCTGCTGGCGGATCCAGTCGCCGCCTGCCAGGCTGGCGATCAGGCGCTCATCCAGGCCGCGGCCAGGGCGGCGGTCGAGGTCTTCCAGGCAGGCGTTGGCATATTTGAGCTTGGCCTTCTTGCGCAGCCGTACCAGGCGCTGGTTGTCACGCCAGGCCAGTTCGCGGTCGAGCAGCAGGCCGAGGCGCTCATCGAAGCTCAGGCTGTGGCTGGCCGGCAGCGTCCATTGCTCTTCCAGGGCGCGGGCCATGCCGTCCAGGCGTAGCTGGTGCAGTTGATTCAGGGTGTGTTGCAGCATCATCGAACAGCTCCTGTTGCGGGGGGTGGTAGTAGTCGGCGCCACGGACGTTCTCGTGGTCGCTGGGTAAGCTCGTTTCGGCGGTGCGCGTGGGCAGCGGCTGCTGATCCAGGCCTTGCTGGAGCAGGTTGCGCACGCTGCGCCCGGTGAAGGCGCGCAGCTGGACGGCCCGTTCGGCGGCGGCTTCCAAGCGTGCATTGCCGTAGCGACGAGCCAGCGAGAGCAGGCCGAGACAGGCGCGGTAGCCCATCTCCGGATGCGGCTTGTGGGTCAGCTGGTGATCGATCAGTTGGCGCGTGTAGGGGCCGATCCGCGCGCCCCAGTCGAGCAGGCGTTGCGGCGTCCATTCGCGATGGGCCTGGTGTGCGGCGGGCATGTGTTCGCGCTGGGTGCTGTAGGCGCCGCGACGGCCCAGCAGCACATGGCTGGCCACGCGCCGGTTGCCATGCAGCACTTCCAGGGTGTGCGCTGTCAGCCGCACCTCGACGCTCTGCCGGGCCAGGGCGGAGGGCACGCTGTAGAAGCTGCCATTGACCTCGATGTGGTAGTCGATGTTGACCTTGCAGCGCTTGAAGCTGGCGACCTCGTAGGGATGTACCGGCAGCGCTCGCAAGGCCGGGCGATCCAGGCGCTCGAACCAGTCGCGCCGGCAGCCATCGAGGCGCTTGAACGGGCGTCGATTCAGCTCCTCCAGCAGCTCGGCGATGGCCTGGTTAAGCGCATGCAGGCTGAAGAACTGCCGGTGGCGCAGTCGCGCCATGATCCAGCGCTCGACCACCTGCACCGCCACCTCGGCCTTGGCCTTGTCCTGGGGTTTGCGTGGCCGGGCCGGCAGGATCACCGTCTGGTAATGCCGCGCACACTCCAGCGTTGCCCGGTTCAGACCCGGCTCGTAGCGATCTGGCTGGGCGACCAGGGCGCGCGGATTGTCCGGCACAACCATCTCCGGCACACCGCCAAAGTAGGTCAGTGCCTGGCCCAGCGAAGTCAGCCAGTCCACCTGGGTTTCGCCCGGCGTCGCGCAGGCATAGGTGTAATTCGAGGCGCCCAGGGCGGCGACGAAGATATGCGCCCGGCGGACTTCGCCGGTGGCCGGGTCGACCACCGGCAGCGTCGGCCCTGCATAGTCGATGAACAGCTTCTCGCCCGCGCGGTGCACCTGGCGCATCGAACGTTTGAGCGTCTGGGCGTAGCGCCGGTAGTGCTCGACGAACTGGGTGTAGCGGTAGGTCGGCTGGCCCGCATGCGCGGCGAGATATTCCTCCCACAGCAGCTGCAAGGTCACGCCCTTGCGCCGCAGCTCGCGGTGGATGCTCAGCACGTCGGGTGGCACCCGCTCACCGCGCGGCTTGTTTGTCGGCGCCGACGCAAACAAGGCGGCCGCCAGTGCGGCCTCGTCCATGGCCGCCAGCGCCGGCCAGTCCAGTCCGGCCACGCGCGCCGCCGTGACGTATTTGCTGACCACGCCTTTGGACAACTGCAAGGCGCGGGCGATCTTCTCGTGGGACAAACCGGCCTCGAACTTGAGGCGCAGACATTCTTTGATGTTTCGCATGGCTACTCGCGGCGCCGCCATCTTCCCCTCCCGAAATCGGGCGAGGGTGACGGCGCATCAGGTCATGCGCAACGAGAGGGAAGGCTTTCGCTAAGCCGTGACCGGCGATTTCGGTAAGCCGTGACCGCCGGTTTCGGAACGGGCGGAAAATCGGTCACGTTGCTACCGAAATGAGCGGTCACGCGTTAGCGAAATGACCGGTCACGATCTACCGAAACGGCCGGTCACGATGCTCCGAAATCCGCAGACATCCCGCTGGCGGCCCTGATTCACAAGGCCACGGCCTACCTCGCGCAGGACGCTCCCAAGAGGCCCGGCATTTCCAGAGTTAAGCGGACGGAGTGGGGGTGCCTATCCGAGGAGGATCTGCGCCGACGTTATGCCGATGGGCCTGAAAGCGAGGCCTATGACAGATTCAAGCAGGCTGGCTTGATCCTCGATCTGCGGCCTCTGCTGAGAGCGAGCTGACATGTACTTCCCCAGGCTCTACCCGGACGAACTGCTTTACAGCGGTATTGCCCGGTGCCGGGTACATCTGGGGATAGGCAACCACAAGACCTTGCTGTACATGCTGTTCGGTGACAGCAAGGTCGCCGCGATCACCGATCTGCCCACACACCTGACTGCGTTGGCGAACAACACGGGCTTGGATGCGGAAGGCATGATCCTGAATCACACGCTGTTCCCGCTCTATGCCCCTTTCATTCCGCCGGAGCGCCGTACCGATCTTTTTCAGGCCATGCTCGCTCCTGACCGGCCGACGATTGGTTTGTCTGGGGCATCGACGGCCTTGGTCAAATGGCCCGAGTGGCTGCGTTACTGCCCTGTCTGCTTCGAGGACATGGCGGTCCGTTTCGGTGAGCCCTACTGGCGGCGTAGCTGGCAGATCCAAGGGATAGATGCCTGCCCAGAGCATGGCTGCCAGCTCCTGGGCTCACCCATCCCGTTCCGTCGAGCGCAGCGGCATGAGTTTCATCCAGCCTCTCCACTGTTTCTGCCTCGTGATCTTCGCGTGAGTCCCGTGGGCGAAGAGGCTATCAGGCTCGCCAAGGCTGCCATGCAGCTGCTGGCGCTCGAAGAGGTGCAATCGCCTGGCTACGGACGCTGGACCAATCTGTACCGGTATCTGGCTACAGAGTGCGGCGCCAGGCGCGGCCGGCAGGTCAGGGCTGCAGTCATCTGGGAGAAGATCCTGGCATCCCATCGCAGGGATTGGCTTGCTGCGAACGGTCTGCTGACATCCGGGGAGCCTCCGCCCTGGCTGTTGGCGATGTTCAGGAAGCATCGCAAGGGATTCAGTGCGCTGCAGCATCTGATCGTCTGGACCAGTCTGCGCCCTGGCCAGCATGCTGGCGAGCTGATCAGCGAGGCGAAGATTCGCCAGGTCGACCCTGCCTCCGACCGGTCAGTGCAGCTGCTCCCCGCTGAATTTGAGCAAAAGCAGCAATACCGAGCCGTTTGGCTGCAAGCACTGGATAACCACGGTGGCGCCAAGGCTGCCAGGCAAAACGGAGGAGAGGCATGTTACGCCTGGCTCTATCGTCATGACCGAAGCTGGCTGATGGCTGAGAATCAGGCCAGACCGCGCCGACAGGGCAACAACAGCTATGTTGACTGGCAAGCGCGAGACAGAAAGCTGGTACGCCTGCTGATCCGAATTGGCAGAGACAGCGAAGAAGACCGGAGCCTTCCGCGCAGGAGTCGCAACTGGTTCCTGCAGCAGCTACCCCATCGGGCATCAGTCGAGCATCATCTCGCTCAACTGCCCCTGTGCCGCACTTTCCTGGATCGCTATGCCGAGTCTGTCGGGGAATATCAGATCCGTCGCCTGACTGCAGCAATGCTGGAGGATGTACAGACTGGCATAACGTCCAGGCGCTGGGAGCTGGAAAAGCGTTGTGGGTTAGAAAAGAGCAAGATGGCACCTCTGACCACTGAATTCATTCGATTGGTAGGAAGTTGGATTGAATAGGACAGTATTTCGTCAGATCCCGAACGGATCCAGGTTGCTGGCCGTTGGAAATTTTTTCAGGGCCCCGACTTCGGCGGCCGAGTGGCGCTTGGCGGCTCTCTTTGAGCGTAACGGTAAGTTGCAGTTGCAGCGGTTCGCACAGGAGATGTCGTGTGTCTTGGCCGTTGGTCGCGAGTTTCTTGGCGAAGAAGGGGCTCCTTATCGTCCCAGTGGTTTCAAGAAGACGGTGGTGCTTCCTGCAATAGATACCTGGCGGGAACGGCAGTTGGGTGAGTGCCCACGTCTGGCCAGAAGGCTTGCTGCAAATCCTGAGATATCTGGACAGCGATGCTTTGTGTTCGAGGTCAATGGTCTGACTGCGGATTTCGGAGCATCGTGACCGGCCGTTTCGGTAGATCGTGACCGGTCATTTCGCTAACGCGTGACCGCTCATTTCGGTAGCAACGTGACCGATTTTCCGCCCGTTCCGAAACCGGCGGTCACGGCTTACCGAAATCGCCGGTCACGGCTTAGCGAAAGCCTTCCTCTCGTTGCGCATGACCTGATGCGCCGTCACCCTCGCCCGATTTCGGGAGGGGAAGATGGCGGCGCCGCGAGTAGCCATGCGAAACATCAAAGAATGTCTGCGCCTCAAGTTCGAGGCCGGTTTGTCCCACGAGAAGATCGCCCGCGCCTTGCAGTTGTCCAAAGGCGTGGTCAGCAAATACGTCACGGCGGCGCGCGTGGCCGGACTGGACTGGCCGGCGCTGGCGGCCATGGACGAGGCCGCACTGGCGGCCGCCTTGTTTGCGTCGGCGCCGACAAACAAGCCGCGCGGTGAGCGGGTGCCACCCGACGTGCTGAGCATCCACCGCGAGCTGCGGCGCAAGGGCGTGACCTTGCAGCTGCTGTGGGAGGAATATCTCGCCGCGCATGCGGGCCAGCCGACCTACCGCTACACCCAGTTCGTCGAGCACTACCGGCGCTACGCCCAGACGCTCAAACGTTCGATGCGCCAGGTGCACCGCGCGGGCGAGAAGCTGTTCATCGACTATGCAGGGCCGACGCTGCCGGTGGTCGACCCGGCCACCGGCGAAGTCCGCCGGGCGCATATCTTCGTCGCCGCCCTGGGCGCCTCGAATTACACCTATGCCTGCGCGACGCCGGGCGAAACCCAGGTGGACTGGCTGACTTCGCTGGGCCAGGCACTGACCTACTTTGGCGGTGTGCCGGAGATGGTTGTGCCGGACAATCCGCGCGCCCTGGTCGCCCAGCCAGATCGCTACGAGCCGGGTCTGAACCGGGCAACGCTGGAGTGTGCGCGGCATTACCAGACGGTGATCCTGCCGGCCCGGCCACGCAAACCCCAGGACAAGGCCAAGGCCGAGGTGGCGGTGCAGGTGGTCGAGCGCTGGATCATGGCGCGACTGCGCCACCGGCAGTTCTTCAGCCTGCATGCGCTTAACCAGGCCATCGCCGAGCTGCTGGAGGAGCTGAATCGACGCCCGTTCAAGCGCCTCGATGGCTGCCGGCGCGACTGGTTCGAGCGCCTGGATCGCCCGGCCTTGCGAGCGCTGCCGGTACATCCCTACGAGGTCGCCAGCTTCAAGCGCTGCAAGGTCAACATCGACTACCACATCGAGGTCAATGGCAGCTTCTACAGCGTGCCCTCCGCCCTGGCCCGGCAGAGCGTCGAGGTGCGGCTGACAGCGCACACCCTGGAAGTGCTGCATGGCAACCGGCGCGTGGCCAGCCATGTGCTGCTGGGCCGTCGCGGCGCCTACAGCACCCAGCGCGAACACATGCCCGCCGCACACCAGGCCCATCGCGAATGGACGCCGCAACGCCTGCTCGACTGGGGCGCGCGGATCGGCCCCTACACGCGCCAACTGATCGATCACCAGCTGACCCACAAGCCGCATCCGGAGATGGGCTACCGCGCCTGTCTCGGCCTGCTCTCGCTGGCTCGTCGCTACGGCAATGCACGCTTGGAAGCCGCCGCCGAACGGGCCGTCCAGCTGCGCGCCTTCACCGGGCGCAGCGTGCGCAACCTGCTCCAGCAAGGCCTGGATCAGCAGCCGCTGCCCACGCGCACCGCCGAAACGAGCTTACCCAGCGACCACGAGAACGTCCGTGGCGCCGACTACTACCACCCCCCGCAACAGGAGCTGTTCGATGATGCTGCAACACACCCTGAATCAACTGCACCAGCTACGCCTGGACGGCATGGCCCGCGCCCTGGAAGAGCAATGGACGCTGCCGGCCAGCCACAGCCTGAGCTTCGATGAGCGCCTCGGCCTGCTGCTCGACCGCGAACTGGCCTGGCGTGACAACCAGCGCCTGGTACGGCTGCGCAAGAAGGCCAAGCTCAAATATGCCAACGCCTGCCTGGAAGACCTCGACCGCCGCCCTGGCCGCGGCCTGGATGAGCGCCTGATCGCCAGCCTGGCAGGCGGCGACTGGATCCGCCAGCAGCACAACCTGCTGCTGACCGGCGCGACCGGCGCCGGCAAGACCTGGCTGGCCTGCGCCCTGGGCAACCAGGCCTGCCGCCAGGGCTACAGCACTCTGTACCTGCGCACCCCGCGCCTGTTGGAGCAACTGCGCATCGCTCATGGCGACGGCAGCTTCGGCCGTACCCTGCAACAGCTGGCCAAGGTCGATGTCTTGGTGCTGGACGATTGGGCGCTGGCCCCGCTGGAAGAAGGTGCCCGGCACGACCTGCTGGAAGTGATCGACGACCGTGCCGGCAACCGCTCCACCATCCTGGCCAGCCAGTTACCAATCGAACACTGGCATGGCTGGATCAACGACCCGACCCTGGCCGACGCCATCCTTGACCGCCTGGTGCACAGCGCTTACCGACTGACGTTGAAGGGCGAGTCACTGCGCCGGAAAAAAGCTGAGGAGCAAACCGCATCGTGACCGATGCGATTACAATCCACAACCCGCGCAACCGGGGCGGAAGCACCGGTCACGTATTAGCGAAACGCTCGGTCACGTTCACCGAAATCCGCAGTCTGACCGTCTGGCTGCCGAAATTCGAGCTGGCGCGAAAAATGTTCTTCCACGCTGCCTTCATCGTCCGTGCAGCCTTCGCACCGAATGGCTTGGACATGGCCTTCACGGTCTACAGAGAGGGCGATGTTGTTCATATCCATACGCCCCCGAAGACAGGTGCGCCAAGTCAGCTTCTCAAAATCAAGGGATACAGAGACCATTTCAGTTGGCTGCTGCTGAATCAGGATGTGAAGCGATCCTTCGAGTCAATCTGGCAAAGCCTCAATCAAAGGCAAGAGCGGATACCGCAAGAGTCGGCGTATGCCAGGTGGCAGTTCGACTTCATGGCACCCCCTTCCCTCGTGGGTACCACCATGGATGTGCGAGGCCCCTTTGATCCGGAAAGCAACGAATTGCTGGTCTGGGAGATCGAAAAGCTTCAGGGGCTCCGGTTTAGCCATCGCGGTGATATTTTTTTCCATCACCCTGCTCTCAAGTTGCCCGTCAGGGGAGAGAACACAGGCTGTGTATCTGTGCCATCGGGAGCTGAAGAGGTGGAGGTGGATGCTGACGAAGAGCCGACTGCTGCCAAGGAGCAGAGGTTGATTCACCTGCCCGTTGAGGGAGTCACGTTTGATGCTCAGTTGCGCACCAAGATCTCCTACAACGGGGAGCGTGCCAACGGTCACGGCAAGAAGGTCGACGACGAGCAATGTCCGAGCAGAGAGAGCAAGTTTTTCGGCGTAGCTGATCCCGTGAGCGGC
The DNA here is from genome assembly GCF_020405165.1 of Pseudomonas sp. PS1(2021). NCBI lineage: Bacteria > Pseudomonadati > Pseudomonadota > Gammaproteobacteria > Pseudomonadales > Pseudomonadaceae > Pseudomonas > Pseudomonas sp. PS1(2021). The sequence goes on from NZ_CP084484.1 coordinate 4,548,796, forward strand.
GGTGGCATAGCGCCTGGAGAGTTCCAGCAATTGGGCGAGGGGGAGGAGCATGAGCGGTTTGCGGATCGCTTCTCGCTGCTCCGTGAGATCATTGAACAGATCACCCAAGAGTCTGGAGTTGCGCTGGTATCACTGGAGGTAAGGCCGCTGCCGCCCGTTCCACGCTGCCGCTACCACATGATCGATCACGAAAAATCACGCTGTTATCTGCTGGCGAGGTTCAGGCTGCAAAACGGCGATCAACGCTACCTTCTAGAAATAGATACCTCAGACAACCGGAAGACCATGTCAACGCGGATCATGGGCTTCAAAGCAGGTGTTGAAGCCGAGAAATGCATCGACAAGTTCCTGAGGCAGACAGTGAAAGGTTCGTTGCGCTGGCCGCGCACTATGACGCGCTTCTGTGAGCCTTTGCACTCTGTAAATCACCCCAAAGAAGGTTTATCTGGCACCAACCATGCTGGGTTTTATGGCTGGAAGCAGCGTATACGTGATGCCCTAGGCTGCACGCCGAACCGCTTGGAATCACCTTAGTGCGGCCAATATGCTTGCTGGGTGGCCGGATCACCGTGGAATCAGTGGTCAGATGCTCATGGAATGGGTGGCCAGATGACCGTGGAATCCGCAATGCTTGCCAAGGATTGAATGATGTTGGGTGCTAGAATCAGCTTGGTATGAGTATGAGAGTGCTGATCCTTACTGGCGCACATCGGGGCTCCCGAAGCATTGAGCTAGGCTTTCATCAAGGCTGAAGGGTGGAGTCCATCCGAGCAATGCGGTCGTGCTGCTCATGTCAACTTGCAGCGAGCCGGTAAGCCGTCTGGCCATGCTTTTTTTACCTACAAGACTAGCGACAGCACGAAGAACCGTTGTGGGGACGGGGATCAGGCGGGCGGGTTTGCCCATCGCTCGTGCGACGCGGCGCAGCAAATCGGGGGTGGAAACATCCTCCCCATCTGAGGCCAGTAGTACCTTGCCTGCTGCACGGGGGTGATCGAGACAGACCAAGATAAGGTCGACGAGGTTGGCGATGCTGATCAGTGATCGCCGGTTATCGACAGCCCCCAGGGGGAGAGGTATACCGCTGGAAACCCAGCCTACCATTCTGGCGAAGTTGCCCGGAGCCTCCCGACCGTAGATCAGTGGTGGGCGAATGATGACTAGCTCCATATCACGAGCTTGGCATAGATTCACCAGCCCACGCTCCGCTTCGATCTTAGAAATGGCGTATGGCTCCTCCGGTGCGGGCACGTCCCATACAGTGAATGGCTGGTCGCTGGTAACACCATGAACGCCGATTGAGCTGATGTAGATGAAGCGTTTCACCTGACTCTGGACGCATTGCCGGGCGAGGTTGAGCGTGAAGTCGACATTGACCTTCCGGTACTCGGCGAGCGGATCGGCTGCGGTCTCATTCAAGACGTGGGCTCGTGCTGCGGTATGGACAACAACATCAACGCCGCTGAGAAGGTCCAGGAAGTTCGCAGTAGAGAAGCACTGATTGAGGGTGCTGGAGTCGAGGACGTCAGGGAGTTCCTTTTTCCTTGAAAGTGTGACGAGCTGGATTCCTTGCGTTGCGCGGAGCCTGGCCAACAATGAACGGGCCATAAACCCTGAAGCACCAGTAACCAATACCTTCACGACTACCTCTCAAACCCTGTCGTTATTGGGGTGCTCAAGCCCCCTGATTTTGCGCATGAAGGTCCTGGCGGTCTTTGCGATGTCTGGAGACACTGCTGTGAGCAGAATCGACGCCAGCGCAATCCACCAGGCCAAGCGGCCATAGTTGAAGATGTACTTGTTCAGCCAAATTTTTCGGTACCGTGCTTTACGGCCATATGGATCAAGTTCTCCAGCAGCCTTCAGCTCACTGGCCGTGTAGACCGTTTTCAGCGAGTAGCCGGTTTTGCGAAAACGCTCAGGGAAATCAATCTCACAGGTCTCCCAGTCGAGCACGGTGAAATTTTCGGAGAGCAGGCGTTCAGACAGTTCCACAAGCTCAGGTGAGATATCCCCCGGTGTCTGCAGAGAGATGTGATAACCCTTCTTACGCATGAAACCAAGCATCAAGCACTGCTCAGGGGTCATCCGCATAGCGCTGTACCCTACGAAATTTCCGATGGGATTTTTGTAGGGAGTAGGGGCGAAAGCTTCTTCCTGAAGCTTAAGCTCTTGGTCCCAGAACTCAAGCATGTCCTCGCGGGTGCCGAACTGCACCAGATCGGAGAGGTGGAACAGCAGGGGTACTTTCGCGGGGTTTCGGATGAACAGGGTGCTTACGGTGATGGGCTTTTTGAGCAGGCGCTTACCGAAGGGCACCGAAGGGTCATAGGCGCCCATGACAGCTATGCGCGATCCAGTCAGAACGTGGTCAGAGCGCAGCTTGAGCACATAATCTCTGCTCGAAGCCTGAATACCGGCAACGGTCGAAACGATCTGGCGGTTTGTGTTGTGGCGGTTACCGTTGAAGTCGAGCAGTACGCCAGGGTCTGCAGCTGTAACGATATGGTCAGCGTCGATATCGGACAGATCCTCATCCGCCCAGGTGGAGACGATAATTTCTGCGTGAGGCAGATGCTTGCGCACGGACGCGACGCAAGCATCTATTCCCCTGGTAGGGGCCAGTGAGCGGTATAGAGGCCCCTGGATAGCCACGCTAATTTCGCGTGAGTCCACCTTAGCCAACCATTGACTCATCTCAAAGAGCCTTGCTAATCAGTGAACCGCTCATTTCAGCATTGAGGCCCTCTGCCAACATGAGGCTAGTCGCCACAACGGTAACGGTTGGGTTCCTTGAGCCGCAACGAGGGAAAAGCGCTGAACCTGCAATCGAGACGTTCTCAGTGCCCTTGAGCTTGAAGTCTGACCCTACGACTGCGCGTGGGCCTTCGCCCATGGACAGCATCCCTACCAGGTGGTGGGTACCGAAGGCATTCATGTAGTGCTTCTGCTCGGCGGCGCGTATGGGATTGGCCCCGAGGGATGCCATCTTGCGGTAGATGGTGTCGATGACCGCGTTATAGCGAACCTTGTTCTTGTGATAGCCGCCCGTATCCATGGAGACCTTTCCATCGGCATATGAGAGCGAAACGTCCCACTCCGGCGGTATTTCAAGCAGCACATACAAGCTCAAGACCGACCCCATATCAGCAATTGCGCCCTGCAGGCTCCATGCATTCACCTTGCCGATATCGAGCGCGGCGGCAGCAGCGGCTTCGCTGGGTGGCGTCATCAGGGCAAGGGTCGTGTACTCGATCCCGTCATGCTCACCAGACAGCTCAGGGATCACCACCTGTGCAGCAGTATTTACCTGCAAGAACGGCACTTTCGCCCCGGGCATTGAGCACGCCAGTTCGGCTACCGCATGGTCCTGGTAGTGATGGCCAAGCAGGTGCGCTGGGGTGTTCTCAGGAAGATTGCTCTTCCAGAGCACCTTCAGCGATTCGACACCGTGGGCAGCGATGATCACCCGGTTAAAACCGATAGCGAGTGGGCCGTCTTCAGTCATGCACAGGGCTTCGACGGCCTTGCCACCCTCGAAACGCAGGCGGTCAACCATGACGCCATTCAGCACCTGGGCACCGGCTCTCACATGAAGCGAGCGCGTCTTGGCATCCATCGGACAAAGTTCACAGTCGCCAGCACCGAGACACTGCCCTTGCCCATCAGGGTTTTCTCCTGACAGGTTGTGCGCCTGAGCGCCGATGTATGCGCCTGGGAAATACTGACCGAGCGCCTGATGCCAGAGATCAGATCCTTTGATATGAGCCCGGGGGTTGCGCCCATCAGGGTCACGCGGGTCGGCGCTGATGCGAAGCAAGGTTTCCGCCCGGTTGTAGTAGGGCGTCAGATCCTTGTAGCTAAAAGGCCAGGGAAAATTTCCCGCTCGGTTTTCAAACACATTCTCGCTCAGCCTGAAGCTGAGGCCACCCCAGTGATTGGAGCACCCACCATCGACCAAGATGTACTCAGAGCCGCAGTCCTTGGGCATCTGCTCGGGCACGTTGAACGGGTGCTTTGACTCGTAGGACCGGCGGATAAGCGCGTCGTGACGGTATGTCTTGTCCATCTGCATGAAGCGCTGACGGCGCTCGAAGATATTGAACTTTTCACCGCGTTCAACGATGAGACACTCGCCCTGCAGGCCGCCGGCGACTGTCCGGCCAGCAAAACCATTTCCGATAATCAGCGTGTCGATAAACATGGGTTACTCAGTCACTCTATAGAAGCCGGGCTGGCCATGGTGCCGCTCGTATGCATTGGCCACGAACAGATTGCGATTGTGGTTCACCACCTCGCGGACAATCTGTTGACGATCCTGGTCAGCCACGGTTTGGGTATAGAGTTTCAGAAGCAGCTCCTGGCTGACGTACTGAAGTCGAACACCGGACATCGCTGCGGCAAAATCAGCAGGGCTCTGAACTGTAGAGGCGCTGCCATAGAGACGCTTAGTTGCGAGATGGCCCGCGACAGCGCCGCTGGCCAAGAGCATCCCGGCCATCAAAGTTCTTCGTTTCACATCAAATCCTCAGCGGCAGTGGCGCCCTAAACCGCTTTTACAAAGCGCCGGTAGACGAACATCACCAGCCGATTCAGGCGGATGAGTGGCGCTGAAAGAAGCGGAAGGCTCACAAAGACACGTTCGATCTTAGTGGACATCATCAGCATCCCAACTTGCCCGGACTGGGCGACTGCGAGTGGCCCGACAGGCAGATTGTTGAACGCTTCATTGAGCATGCGAGCGAAGAAAGCCAGGTACATGCTGGGTACCGAGAACACTACGTTGCGGCCGCGCATAGCCGGGTTCATGTAGTTGTAACGGCTGACCTTGCGGACGAAATCCAAACAGGTCTGCTGATCGTTTTGACCAAACTCAAATACAACCCAGTCTGATGCCAGGCCGCTTAATTTGGTGGCAATCTGATTGGTGTCTACGACCATGACGCCATCAGCGATGCTGCCCTTCTCATGAAGGAAGTCGTCAAGGTGAAATGCGGCACACGCGGGCTCTGCACCGTCAGTCAGCGCCTGCTTGATCGTGTAGCGCTCATCAACAACCACAACGGGCGTGGCCTTGCCCGGCTTCACATCGATGCGTGCAAGCTGTGCGACAAGCTGGCCTGGCGTTTCATCAAAGCCGTTGGAAGCGACGAAAATTTTCACTTTGACTTCTCCGTGTACGAGCTGAAGGGCGTTGAGTTGTAGATCGCCTTTACGGCAGCAGGCAGGCTCTCGAAGTAGAAAACCTTGCCGTTGCTGGCGTATGCCCGAACGGCAGAGATCAGGATGCCGGGAAGTGACAACAGGTTGCGGTGGAAGTAATCGCCCAGGCCCTGATAGAACCAGCTCTGATAGGGGCGCTGATAAAGCATGTTTCGGATCTCGCTGCTACTGGTAATCAGCGACTGCTTGGCAGCTGCAGGATCGAGCAGGAACTGATGAGCAATGGCCTCCTGCTGCGTGTTGGGCAGTTGATCCAGGAGAACAAATTTCTCGTAGTCGGCAATGAATTGGCGGACAGATTCAATGTCGTTGCCGAATGTCGATTGCTGTACGACGAGGTTGATCAGTTCAACCCATTTCCGGGCTGACATCGCTTTGGCGCCGGTCGGTATGCTGAATCCTTCGTGGTTTGCAACGTACTTGTTGGCGAAAAGCCGCAGTTTTGCGAGCGCCGCCGGCGTTGACATCTTGAACAGGGGCTTCTTGCTTAAAATCGAGAAGAAATTGGGGCTTGTGTAGCCAAGCTTGCCAGATGCCATCTCAACAGGAGAGCGCACACCGAGAAGCGCTCGGGATGTAATCGACTGGGAGATGCCGAAGGGATTGACGCGACTTGGGATACCGGCTTCGCCGGCGCGCAAACCTTGCTCGATATCTTCGAATTCAACCCAGAACAGGGATTCGTCCAAGGGGTATGCGTTCCAGACCTCTTTTCGGCAGATGTAGAGGCTGCCGGTCGGGTAGCTCATATCCTTTGAGAACCGCATGGGGCTCGCAAAGCAAAAGCCAGTACGCTCGATCTCCGTGAAGACCGAAGGTGCAATGCTCACCGCCGCGCCCGAAGTGCGGTGAAGGCCCTGCAGGCCCTGAGCAATTTCACCCATGGCCAGGCCGTAGTCGGAGTATCGACGTGGATGCAGCGACACCCGGTTGTCGAAGAACATGCTCTGAAGCGTCATCAGCGGATAGCGCGGGCCAAAGCGGCGAACCATTTCACCAAAATGCTTCGGCAAAAAAACCCGGTCGTGCAGGATCACCAGGTTGTTGTAGGTGGCCTCTTGAGCCAGGCGATTCTTTTTCTTGCAGATTTGAACCGGTGGCGCGGTGATGTCTTCACCGACGATTCGTACCTGGTCGAAGTAGGCGAAGTTCTGGCCAGGAGTGCCGCAGAGGACGATTTCCTTGTTGGGGATATCAATCTCCAAAATCCGCTTAACAACGGCGTTCAGCACCGTGGCGTCTTCTGGGCCTACGGGAATGCCGAAGGTCCAGCTATCGAGATCGTCGTCACCCTCGGCCGGTAGCTTCGCTACTTTCTCATAAACGATTTTGGTGGGCGTGCGCTCCACTGCTACCAGGCCCGAGCGGAAATATTCCCTGTCGAGGTAAGACGCCATAGGCGAATCTTCGATAACGGTCAGGCGCTGGCCAACAAGAAGGAAGTGCGCAGCGTCCCACAAAAGCAGCGGGGCGAGCGGAGAATCGCTCTGTACTCCGTAGAAAGCGTAAGACCCTGCCCCAAACATGCTCGTCGGCCGCATGGCCGCGTGGAGATTTTTGATGACCTCCGCAGCTTTCAACTTCGTGCTGGCCCTGAAGGTGATCAGGTTGGAGGTACTGGCCGGCAGATCCAGATCGGCCGGCAGGTCCACGAGCTTCCGAGTTTTAAGGTAACCGAGGGATCTGTGGTGTTTGAGCAGGGTCGTCTTCATCAGTTATTCGCTAACAATGTATTTGTCATCGAGCGCGCCAGGCACCTTAACCACCACGGTTGTGGCGTCGGTGAGGGCCTCGAATGCAGTGATGTCGCCGGGTTCCAGAACGATAATGTCGCCGGCGCCCCAGGTCTTACCGCACATGGAGACCGAGCCGCTGAGCACAAGGGTCACCTCAGTGGCGATCTTGTGGTAATGGGCCACCTCGCTATCACCGGCCGCATATGCCTTTACACCGACTTCACAGGCCTGGGTGCTGAATGCTGTTGGCTCAAAACCACCAACAAACCAGCCCTTCACCATGTCGCCAAGGTTTGCTGTGTTCATGCGCGGCTCCCGTGAGATTCGTAGGCGTGAACCTGTGCTGCGCTTTTCAGCGGGCGGTATTTAGCGGGCTCAACACGGTAAGCGCCGATTTTCTTATGCTGCAGAACCAGCTCGTTCAGGGCCGGGGCGATGTAGAACGAATCGTTGACCTTGGCGTCCTTGCGGATCATGTGCTTGACCGCCTCGACGAACATTTTTCCCTGCTTGAACCAATACAGGCCAGCAACCGCGTGAGGGCTGATCGGGTTCTTTTCAGCAGCCTCGATCACATCAGCGGTATCCGTCAGCCGAACAAAGGCGTAACGGGGGTGAAGGGACTTGAAGATCACCACACCTGCATCGCGGCCTTCGGCCCGAAAGCTCGTGATGATCTTGTGGAACGGCTCATCCAGGATTTCGTTGGCGCTGATGATCATCAGCTCGGAATCGCTATCGATGTCCTCGCTGGCCAGCAGAGCAGTGCAGGCAGCGCCCATGGTGGATTCGTGAACCGGGTGGGCTACGGCGGCCGGGTGCATCTGGGCAACCATGTTGCGCAGGTGATACTTGTTCACCTCCGCAACCGGGAACATGCAGACGATTTTGTCCGGGTTGAGGGAGGCGCAATTTTCGATCAGCGACTGAATCAGGGGTACGCCGTCCGCTTCGGTGAGGTAATAGGGGAAATCGCCCTCATGATGCGACTCGCCGGCTTTGGTGCCGGCCAAAATGATGATGTTGGGGTGTTTGTTCACAGGGATACCTCCTTGTAACTGGCCATGGCGTTGATTTCCTCAATCTTATTGAGGATGTTTTCGAGATTCACGTCAGTGGTTTCAGCGACCTCAAGGACGTGGGCGCCGGAAGCGCGAGCAGCGCGGATACCGTTCTCGTTGTCCTCGACAATCAGGCATTGGTGGGGCAGCAGGCCGAGATCCTGAATGGCCTTGATGTAGATATCCGGCGATGGCTTACCTTTGGCAACATCTTGGTTGGATAGCTTGAGATCCAGGTACTGATCCAGGCACGACTTCTCCATCATGATCTCAACCGTATTGCGGATGGAGTTGGAGGCTACTGCCAGCTTGTAGCCCTGGTTCTTCAGGGAGGACAGCGCGTACTGATGAACGAAAGTGGGCTTGCATTGGGCGTATACGATTTCCATCGTGTAGGCCTGCTTCATCTCATTGATAAAAGAGTGCAGTGCTTTCGGGAGGCCGTGCTCAGCGCTCAGCATTTCCAGCTTGCGAGAAGTCGGTAAGCCGTCATAACTGGTCAGATGGTCATGACGGCTGATGTTGTAGCCAAACAGATTCAGTGCCTTGTTCAGGGCGTCGTAGTGCCAGTCTTTGGCTTCGATGAGGACACCATCCATATCGAAAATAACAGCTTTGATCATTGTTTAATCCCTTAAGTGAATGGCCGCTTAACGAGCCTTACTGAAAAACGCATGAGCCTGCTCTGGCCTGTCAGTGCAAAGCGTAAGCCCGGGTAAATCATTGAGCATATGTAGGGAGTCCCAAGCGTGGGAAACATCGCGGCCATGCAGTTCAGGTGAAACCACGCAGACTTTTTTCCCTTGATTCAGGTGCTTCACGATTTCCCGATTTGGGTGGTAACCCGGCTCAAAATGATCAAGCCAGACACCGACACACTGCTCCAACCACGCCGGCGAGGGCTCTACATCACTGTATCGCGTATAAGTGCTGACGCCCTCAGCGAGATAGCTGCGCATGTCTGGCACTGCCATGTCGAAAACAAACCAGTTGGTATGGCCTCTTTCGGTGAACTTGGCTGCAATAGCCTTGGCCAGGCCGTCTGCCTTGATATTGATCGCAAGCGGCAAATTGCGCCCCCCCATGATGTCCAAGAGATCATCCAGGGTCATTTCATCGCCGGTAGGCATGTCATGGGATATCAGAAGGCGCCCAGCGCAGTCACGAACATCGGTTTCAGTACCAAACCCCAAGTCGAATGAACGATGGAAAGCGACGGGCTGATTCCGTTCATGCAGTTCAAGCCAGTAGCCCCGATGGCTAATGATTTCCATATCAGCAGCCCTTCCCAGCAGTTGCTTGCAGGCTGATAGGTTGAGCGAGGAAGTAATCGAGGTCTGCCGGGATGCCAAGGCCGAACATACCCTGGCCTTCGGAGCCTACGGTGTAGTGGATGATCCTGGCGCCTTTCTCGATGATTTCGTTATAGGCTGGAGCGACATAGAATTCGCCGTTGACGCGCAGGCCCTTCTGGAACATCTGCTCGATGGCCTCGATCAGCTGATGACCGCTGCGGAAATTGTAAATGCCAACCGTTGCCTCATCGGAAATAACTTCTTTCTCGACTACGCGGTTGATGGTTCCCAGCTCATTGAAGCCGACGAAGGACCACTTAGGGTCATCAGCCTTCATGGTCATGATGATGCCATCTGCGGCAGCGTTATCCATGGCGGCCAGGTAGTCGTCGATATCCAGGTCCACGAACTGGTCGCTGTTGGCGATCATTACCGGGTGCTCGTTGTCGATCAGGGCCTTGGCTGCATGAACGGTGCAGGCTGCTCCATCGGTCAGGCCGTTGAGTTCTACGATCTCGCAACCCGGCGCCCAAGTGCTGAGTTTTTCGCGCAAACCATAAGCTGCAACATGCGCGGCCTGGCAGATAAAGATGAATTTGTGGTCACGTTGGGGGGTGAGGTTGTCGATCACAACCTTGATCATCGGCACGCCATGCACAGGGATGAGCGGCTTGGGATCTTTGTAGCCTGCTACTGCGAAACGGCTGCCGGCGCCAGCCATAGGTACGATAATTTGGAGCATAGAGTCACCTCTAGTTGGTCTATGTGTTTGCCTGATGGCGTGTCTGTGTCGCGTTCGTCGATTACTGAGCGCTAGAAGCAGCCCTCATCGATAGCGCGCCCCTTTTCAAGATGCAGGAACCGCTGGCAGAACCGCTGACCCTGCTCTTTTGAGTGGGTCACCAGAATCAAAGCCATACCGTCTTCCTGCATATGGCGAATGCGCTGATAGCACTTGTCTTGGAAGTCTTGATCACCTACCGCCAGAACCTCATCAGCCAGCAGTATCTGAGGCTCAACATGTACGGCCACAGAGAAGCCCAGGCGCATGTACATGCCTGACGAGTAGTTTTTGACGGGCGTATCAATGAAGTCTCCAAGCCCGGAGAAATCAGCGATGTCGTTGAAGCGAGCGCGGGTTTCTTTGTTTCTCAGCCCATAGAGGCTGGCATTCAAGTAGATGTTTTCCTCTCCGGTCAGCTCCGGGTGGAAGCCGACCCCAAGCTCGATCAACGGTGCCACTCGACCGAAAGACTGAACGGAACCGCTGCTCGGCAGGAGAATTCCGCTGACCAGCTGGAGTAGCGTGCTTTTCCCTGAGCCGTTGTGGCCGATAAGCGAAAGAGATTCGCCCTTGCATAGGGTGAAGGAGACATCGTTTACGGCGCGGAGTGTTTCGATGCGCTCCTGGAAGCGCGGATTAAATAGCCCGGCAAGCTTGTGTTTCATGCCGCCGTGGTTGTGACGGATGGTGAAGTCTTTGACTAGGCTTTCGACCTTGAGGATGACCTTACTCATAAAAGTTCGACCACCTTGTCTGCACGCTTAAACACCAGTAGCCCGGTGATGATTGAGGCTAACCCTATCCCCCAGCACAGGGCGAGGTCTCGCAAGGACGGCTGCACGCTCTCGTGCAAAATCGCCGTGAAGCTGTTGAAGAATGGTGCAAGCGGGTTGAATGAAACGATCTGAGCGATATCGTGCGGCAGTGCCGAGGTAACCCAAACGATGGGGGTGAGCCAGAACAGAAGAGGTACAAACACCTCGGTGACATGCTTTATGTCGCGCCAAGTGATTTGCAAAACACTGATGGCCAAGGCAAGGCCCATAATCATCAGGACATAGGGCATTAGCACCAGGGGGTACCACTGCAACGCACTACCTGGATAACCGCCGAGGAACTTGTAGAGAGCTGCATAGACCGCAATAGCTACCAGCCAGAACGCGCCGACAGTCAGGGCACCTGACAGTGGTAGCAATATCCTCGGGAAACTAAGCTTGCGAATCAGGCTATTATTGCCGATAAGCCAATCGCTACTTTGCAGGATTATCTGACTGAAGAGCATCCAGTGGACTACCCCAGTCACAAGATGCAAGGCGAATCTGTCCTGATTACTAGGCAGTATGTAGGTGAACACCATGTAGTAGGTGAGGGTGACGACGAGTGGGTTACCCAGTGACCATGCAAAGCCTAGTGCGGCCCCCATATAGCGGATCTTGATTTCCTTCGCGACAAGATTGAACACCAAGTCTCGCCACTTGCATAAATCAATAAATCTTCGGATCAGCATAGTGCTAAAAGCCTTAAGGATGGTCTGAAGTAGTCCTGTATTTTCAGTCGACTTCAGCCGTCGCCGATTTTGAAAGCAGCAAACCAATCAAAAACGATCAGATCACCCGCTCATTTCAGTGTTTCTGGCCGCCGCGATAACCTCGCAGCGGCCATTTCCCACATTACAGGCGCACCTCTCCCGCATTCGTCAGCAAATGCCGGCGCGCCATCCACAGGTTCGACAGCGCAAACAGCGTCACCAGCTGTGCCGTATTCTTCGCCAGGCCACGGAAGCGTGTCTTCACATAGCCGAACTGACGCTTGATCACCCGGAACGGATGCTCGACCTTGGCACGCACCTGGGCCTTGGCTTTCTCGATCTTGCGCTTGGCTTTGTACAGCGCGCTGCGCTTGCTCAGCTTCTTATACGTACTGCGGCGGGCGGCGATCTGCCAGATCACCTCACGGCCTTCATGTTCCGGGCGCTTCTCTACGCCGGTGTAGCCCGCGTCGGCACCGACCATGTTCTCCTCACCGTGCAGCAGTTTGTCGACCTGGGTAACGTCTGCAACGTTGGCTGCCGTCCCCACCACGCTGTGCACCAGGCCGGACTCGTCATCAACGCCGATATGCGCCTTCATGCCGAAGTAATACTGGTTTCCCTTCTTGGCCTGGTGCATTTCCGGGTCACGCTTGCCGTCCTTGTTCTTGGTCGAACTTGGCGCATTGATCAGCGTGGCATCGACGATAGTGCCTTGGCGCAACGACAAACCTCGGTCACCCAGATAGCCATTGATTACGCCGAGGATGCCGGCTGCCAGCTCATGTTTCTCCAGCAAGCGACGGAAGTTGAGGATGGTGGTTTCGTCGGGAATGCGCTCCAGGCTCAGCCCGGCGAACTGACGCAGAATGGTCGTCTCGTAGAGCGCTTTTTCCATGGCCGGGTCGCTGTAGCCGAACCAGTTCTGCATCAGATGGATACGTAACATGGCCATCAGCGGATAGGCTGGACGACCACCTTCATCCTTTGGGTAGTGCGGTTCGATCAGGGCAATCAATCCCTTCCACGGCACCACCTGATCCATCTCGATCAGGAACAATTCCTTACGGGTCTGCTTGCGCTTGCCGGCGTACTCGGCGTCGGCGAAGGTCATCTGCTTCATGGAAAAACTCAGCTGGCGGGATCGGCGTATTTCACCAGATTCGGAAGTCTTTTTCAGACCATCCTTAAGTGAGCTGAATCGGTGCGGGACGGATCATCCTTAACTCCGGTTGAGGTGTGCATCACAAACTTCAGGGCATCATACCAATCTTGGCTTATATATTGCGCACCGACTTTTGTGGAGGCCGTTTCGTTTAAGTCAGGCTGCCATTGCCAGCCTCCGATCCTGAAGGAGGCCCTCTTTGTTCGTGGGCTCGCTCAGTGACTCGCGTCGATAGCATCTGGCTAGCCACCGGGCCCTTGGACATGCGTTCTGGCACTGAACCGCGTTGGCCCGCGTGGTGGGCCACACCGAAGGTCGGCGCTACGACGTAACTCAGCCCTGGGACTTGAACGGACATTAAGGAAACTCCGAACAAGTCAGCGCCAGTCAGGCTGTAGCTTGCTCCATGTGCTTCCAGGCCGACCACAGCCGGCTAATTCATCCAGAAATCCGGGTTTTTCCCGGATTTCTGCGTTTTACAGGCGTACCTCTCCTGCATCGGTCAGCAAATGTCGGCGCGCCATCCACAGATTCGACAGGGCAAACAGCGTGACCAGCTGCGCCGTGTTCTTAGCCAAGCCACGGAAGCGCACTTTGGTGTAGCCGAACTGACGCTTGATCACTCTGAACGGGTGTTCGACCTTGGCGCGCACTTGGGCCTTGGCCTTCTCGATCTTGCGCTTGGCTTTGTACAAGGCACTGCGCTTACTGAGTTTCTTGTAGGTGCTGCGCCGAGCCGCAATCTGCCAGATGACTTCGCGCCCTTCATGCTCGGGAGGCTTCTCCACCCCGGTGTAACCTGCATCGGCGCAGACTTCGTTTTCTTCACCATGCAGCAACTGATCGACCTGCGTGACATCGGCCACGTTGGCTGCTGCGCCGACCACGCTACGCACCAGGCCAGACTCGGCGTCGGCACCAATGTGCGCTTTCATGCCGAAGTGGTGAGTCGGCCGCGGGAACTGCCCCCGCAGCCGCTCGCAGAACCGTACGTGACACTCTCGCGTCATACGGCTCCCGTTATCCAACCTTGCTGCCCGGTCACTCGCCAGTGATGAAACAGCCGGGGTACCACAGTCCGCATCTTGTCCAGCCATTGGCTAATGCGCCGCTTGCGCCTATGAAGGGCCTTGTATTTTCGTCGGGCCCAGCGTTCAAGCGCGCGGTCAATGTGCTGGAAGATGCCAAGCATGGCTGTCCGATAGAACGAGCCATAGTATTGCCACCACCCCTGTATCACTGGATTGTAGAGCCGAGCCACGTCGACCAGCGTCACGTGGGTTTGGCGATTGAGTCGCCACCTGCGTACCGCTTGCCGCATCCGCTTTAAGGCATCCGCACTCGCTCCCGGAAGGAAAAGCTCGTGAAGAGCTGGTCTTGTTTGCTGAGCGCCTTCCTCGGCCTAAAGGTGAAGCCGAGGAAGGTAAAGCTCACATGCGGATAACCTGCGCGACGGTTACTGTCCTTGCAGTACACGACTTTCGATTTCTCCGGGTGCATCGTCAAGCCACAGGCAGCCAGCCGTGAAGCAATGGAGCGCATCACGTACTCCGCTTGCTTTCGACTGCGGCAGTGCACCACCGCATCATCGGCGTAGCGGGCAAACGGGCAGTTGGGGCTGGTACGTTGCATCCAGGTGTCGAAGGCATAGTGCATGAACAGATTCATCAGGAGGGGACTGAGCACTCCACCTTGCGGGGTGCCGCGTTCGCGTGGGACGCGCATGCCGTCATCCGTTTCGAACGGCGCAACCAGCCACCGCTCGATGTACAGAAGTATCCAGTCCTCCTTGATGTGCAGGCGCACCGCCTTCATCAGCAACCCATGATTGATCTGATCGAAGGCTGCCTTGATATCAAACTCCACCACCCAGTCGTATCGCCAGCAGCGCTCACGCGTGATCGCCACCGCCTGCTTCGCTGATCGTCCCGGCCGGTACCCATAGGAGTCCGAGTGGAAGATCGAGTCCAGCTCCGGCTCGATGAGAAGCTTGACCACGGTTTGCGCGACACGATCACCAACCGTGGGCACTCCCAGCTTGCGCGTGCCTCCCGATGCCTTGGGAATTTCTACTTGCTTGACCGGAGGCGGGAAGTACGACCCCGACGACATCCGATTCCACAGCTTGTAGAGATTCTTAGACAGATCCCGCTCGAAATCGGCGATGGTTTCATCGTCGATGCCGGCAGCACCGCGGTTGGCCCTGACCTGCTGGTAGGCGTCCCATACCGTGCGTTTCGCTATGTCATAAGGTTTCGCCGAGCTCACGCCACTCATCCCCGGAGGTTGGCAACGCTCGTCGGCCGGATAACGCCGCCCCTTCGCTCCACCTCCATTACAGAGGCTTCATCGCTACTACGGGAAGCTCCGCCCCTCGTTCCAGCATCGGTATTCTTCCTCATGGTGTTGGCCATTTGTCATTTTTCTTCGCATCTGGAACAAGGTTCTCACGTTCCGTACCAAAGCCTGTATGAAGATCATGCCGCCTATACACCGGCTGCCATCGGGTCCGTAAGCAGGTAACGCCCCGACTTGTCCTGAAGCCAGTACTCCACCTCAGTTTCGGCAGCACCTTGGGCATAACGATGCGTCATCGGACGGTTTGCTTTCGCTCATCTTCTCCATACTCACCTGCCATCCTCAGGGATGACTTTTCCTCGGTCGCTCACCACCACACCTTTTGGATGCAGCAGCACCGGGTGGTTTGAAGTCCGCTCCTGCAAGCCGACTTCGGAAGGCCTACTTCCATCTTCGGCACAGCAGCACAGGTCATCTGACCTGTGTTCGTGACACACAATACTGGTTGCCCTTCTTGGTCTGGTGCATCTCAGGATCGCGCTTGCCGTCCTGGTTCTTGGTCGAGCTGGGGGCATGAAAAATGGTGGCATC
This sequence comes from Pseudomonas sp. PS1(2021), assembly GCF_020405165.1. NCBI lineage: Bacteria > Pseudomonadati > Pseudomonadota > Gammaproteobacteria > Pseudomonadales > Pseudomonadaceae > Pseudomonas > Pseudomonas sp. PS1(2021). The sequence goes on from NZ_CP084484.1 coordinate 4,564,477, forward strand.
GACGATGGTGCCCTGGCGCAGTGACAAGCCTCGATCACCCAGGTGGTCGTTGATCACGGCTAGGATGCCGGACGCCAAACCGTGCTTCTCCAACAGGTGGCGGAAATTCATGATCGTCGTGTCTTCCGGGATGCTGCCCTGGGTCAGTGACAACTGAGCAAACTGCCGTAACGAGGTGATCTCATACAGCGCTTCCTCCATCGCTGGATCGCTCAGGGCAAACCAGTTTTGCAGCAGATGGATGCGCAGCATGGATTCCAGCGGATACGGTCGTCGACCATTACCGGCTTTGGGGTAGAACAGTTCGATCAGTGCCAGCAAGCCTGCCCAAGGCACCACCTGCTCCATCTCTGCTAGAAAGCGCTCACGCCGGGTCTGTTTGCGTTTGCCGGCGTACTCGACATCGGAAAAGCTCATCTGGGTCATGCATCAGGGATCAGGAACGACGGGGGTGCTATTTCAACAGATCAGCAGGAGCTTGTTCGGAGTTTCCTTAACAAGGCAGAGGTCAATCGAGCTTGCCCAGTGCCTATGAGTTGCTCCTTCTTTGTTCTGCATGATTGTCCTCATGATCGACATCTCCGGGGTCGCCAAGGAGATCGCCATGGAGGATATCCACCGATCAGGCATCAACTGAGGCCGGCGGTAATTCGTAATGCATGCAAGATCAGGATGAAACTTTATTATCACGGTTTACACCCATTTTGGCTGTATTCCATTTCTTAGGATGAAACTTTAAGCAACTTTGCTAATCATTGCCCCTCTTAAAAATGGGCGCTTCATGAGGCTCTTAGGATGAAACTTTATTTTCATCCCACACCTGCTGGTGGTGGATGAGGGGCATGAGTACAAGAACAGCGGTTCGGCCCAGGGCCAGGCCATGGGCGTTCTCGCAGCCAAGGCACGGAAAACCGTGCTGCTGACCGGAACGCTCATGGGCGGCTACGCCGACGATCTGTTCTATCTCCTGTTCCGCATCCTCACCCAGCGCATGATCGAGGACGGCTATCGGCCCAACGCGCGCGGCAGCATGGCTCCCGCAGCTATGTCGTTCATGCGCGACCACGGTGTGCTCAAGGATATCTACACCGAGCGCGACGGTGATTCGCACAAGACAGCGCGGGGTAAGAAGCTCTCGGTACGCACGGTGAAGGCTCCCGGCTTCGGCCCGAAGGGCATCCACCGCTTCGTATTGCCGTTCACCGTGTTCCTGAAGCTCAAGGATATCGGTGGCAACGTACTGCCCGACTACCAGGAGGAGTTCGTCGACGTGCCGATGGCGCCTGATCAGGCTTCGGCCTATCAGCGCCTGGCGGCCACGCTGACAGCGGAGCTCCGCCAGGCTCTGGCGCGACGAGATACCACGCTCCTGGGCGTGGTCCTCAACGTGCTGCTGGCTTGGCCGGACTGCTGTTTCCGACCGGAGATCGTCAAGCATCCGCGAAGCCGGGACACACTGGCCTTCGTGCCAGCGATCTTCGGCGACGAGCAGTTGATGCCCAAGGAGCAGGCGCTGGTGGACCTCTGCCTCGAGGAGAAAGCGAAGGGCCGCAAGGTTCTGGCATACACCGTCTACAGCGGGACGCGCGACACCACGTCCAGGCTGAAGAAAGTGCTCGAGCAATCCGGGCTGAAGGTGGCTGTGCTACGTGCTTCGGTCGATACCGCTCGACGCGAGGATTGGATCCTCGACCAGGTCGATCGCGGCATCGATGTGCTGATCACCAACCCGGAGCTGGTGAAGACCGGGCTGGACCTGCTGGACTTCCCGACCATCGCGTTCCTGCAGACGGGGTACAACGTGTACACCTTGCAGCAGGCCGCGCGGCGGTCGTGGCGGATCGGGCAGAAGCACCCGGTGCGGGTGGTGTTCTTCGGCTACGCCGGCAGCTCGCAGATCACCTGCTTACAGCTGATGGCCAAGAAGATCGCTGTGGCTCAGAGCACGTCGGGAGACGTTCCCGAGTCAGGTCTCGACTCGTTGAACCAGGATGGGGATTCGGTGGAGATGGCGTTGGCACGACTGCTCATTGCAGCATGAAACATCGGCCACCTTCGGGTGGCCTTTTTTTATATCTCAAGAATTACTTCCGAGGTCGAATATCAAGACTATTACCCCAAATTCCATATAGGGCTTGATAGCTGCATAGTTTACTGTTAAAAGTCTCATTCGATCACTCTTAAAAAGGAACCCACTCAGTGAAAAATTTAATTTTATCGGCAATCCTCCTAACCTCTTCACTCGCAATGGCGAATGAAAGAGTTGAGGTCTCTGACATTCAAGTTGTTAGTAACGGTGCATACTCCAGCATTACGGGGGTGGCGAAAAATATTAGCAAGGTTCCTATTGGTAACTTATTTGTAAAATTCAAACTCTATAGAGGAGGCGAGGTCGTTGGCAATACCTTAGCACATGGTGCAGATATAGGTCCTGGAGAGCGTTTTCGGTTCTCCGCCCCAACAACTGAGCGGTTTGATGAAGCTAAACTAAGCGCTGTAGACGTCTATTAGCTGACGACTGTCAGGAGTCTCTAAAAACCAGCTCCGATTTGATCGACCGCGTACAAGAAGTTGCCAGAGCGCGAACGATGGAGCTGGTACTCAACGGAGTAATCTGCCTGCGCTCTATGGGCCCCTCTGCAATACGGCTGGCTCCGCAACCTCAATCCGAACCGGAGCGCCGATAGCCTTCTCCAGTTCGGCTCGCTGCGCGTCAGCCACTGTCGCGTCAGGCTGTACAGCAATGACTACTTCGCCGGTTCTCTCATCGACATATCTTCCATGTGCGCCAGGCAACAGGCGGTCGATCTCGCTACCCCGCTTCTCCAGAGTCTCGGTCAGTTGCGCGTAGGTATGCGCCGCACCTGGCAGAAACACAACCTCGACTCGCTGCGCACCGATCCGGCGTATCTGCGTCTTCACCGGATTTTCGCCCGTCAGGCGCACGACAAGACGGTCAGGATATTTCTCGAAATACAAGCCAGCAAGCCGTTTGCCATACTGTGCACGCAAGCGCTCAACGAGCGGGCCAGCGTCTGCCGGCGGCTCCATGGACTCCCCATGCGCTTGCGGGTGGCCAGCAGGACGTGGAGCGTCTGTCGCAAAAACTGGACTGGCAATGAACAGACCCACCAGTGTAAGAATTCGTGTGGTCTTCATGTCCGAATGATACCCCTGAAGAACAACGGCCAAGCCCGAAGGCTTGACCGTTCTTGCCCGAGATTATGGCAACTATTTATACAGCAGATTCAACCCGAGATCCGAGTAAGCATAGTCGGTGCTGGAGTACCAGCACCGGCCCACGCCACTCTTCGGTCCTGCGAAATGGATGCCAGCGGCCAAGGTAGCGGCGGTAAACCAGGGACCACCGCTGTCGCCACCCAGGCAGCGCAAGTCCGTGCCTTCAACGCCCACAAACGATGCATTGCAGGGGTTGCTTTCGTTCGGCGCACCGCAGATAGAGCCTGGGTTGCCATACACGGTTTTGATAACCCCGCAAGAGTAACCCGATGTCTTGCCATAATGGCAAAAGCTCGCGCCCACCGCAGTTGCCGCTTGTGTGCGGCGACCGGTAACTTGCCGCCAAGCATCCGCATAGAACCAGGGACCGAACTTCTCTTCTGTCGTTCCCTTGTACCAGAGAAGATCGGTTTTAGCGTTTTGCACCCAGCCTTTTTGCTCCAAGGTGGCGGTTGCACCGTCGATACCTGAATACGTATCGCTACCGCTAGCGGTCTGGCAGTGACCCGCAGTCAGAACGCCCTGCAAGCCAGAAGCGGCATGGTTGACCGTAAACCCTGCTGTACAACCGTTGCCTAGGGTACCACTACCGAACACCGCCTGGATCTCGGCTGCTTCGCCCTTTTCTATCCGAACAGGGACGCCCACAAGCTTCTGGACCATCTCTCTGGCTACAACCGCGGCTGAGCCCTTGCCAGCTTCAGAATTAGGGTTGACCTCTATCACCAGTTCACCGGTGCGTTCATCAACATATCCGCCGTGTGCACCGGGAATACTGGCGGCAACATCGCCTTGAGTCACAGTATTCAACGCGGCCACCAATTCGTTGACCGTATGTGTTGCGCCAGGCTGGAAATCGACGATCAGGACGTCATCGCCGAACTGGTGCGATTGCTTCGGAACAAGCTCCGCGCCTTTCAGACGGACAACCAGACGATGGCCCTCAGCGTTGTGCTCAATGAAGATTCCCGCGAGCCGGTTCTTATATCGCTCCCGGATTGCCGCAACGATCTCGCCCGACTGCGCCTCAATGTTCAAGATGCTGCGCGCCTGATTCGGCGAAACGCGCTGCGCTTTAGCTACTTCCAGAATCTCGGCCTCAAACGCTTGCTCCGTGGTCAGCATCTGTCCTGGCTGATTGGGTTCAGTGAGCTTGCCGGCATCCGGCAACGGCGCGGCGAAAGCGAAAGAGGTGGACGTGGCGAATGCCACAGTGATGGCAGCTTGCAAACAGGTCATTCGGAAAGGCATGTCTCAGTCCTCGATTGAATATCTCCTTTATGTTTGGTCCCATACCGGCAACCGCCGAAGAGTGTAAGTCAACCCTTCGGAGATGACCCTATTGTCAAGCCTGAACTGTCAAAAATGGCAGGACACACATATTCAGAAAACGGGCTCCTGCCGGATTTCAGTAGGACCACCTGCACAACGCACTGCCCCATGCAGAGTGGCCGTAGTTTAATAAGTTGTGAGGTCAGCCCCTTGCTCTCCAGGCATCTTCACACTGCTAGAGCCGTCCCTCTGGGCTGCAAGGTCCCTGCCTGAAAAAATACCTCCCCCTCCGACTGACTATTTTTTACTGCATCAGATGTGCTTCGTTTGAGAGGGTGTCCCTGGCTTCGCGCGAGGACACCCATGAAACTGAAACGCCCATCCCCTGCATCAATGATTCTTGGCCTCTGCTTGACAGCAATGGCCGGCCTGCTGGGCTACCAGCAGTACCAACTCGTTCAGCTCCGATCAGGCGTGGATAGTGCCGCGGAAAAGACCTCGCTAGAGGCGATCCTGGCTCGCTTGAATCGAGTCGACGAGCGCCTCGACGCCGTGGATGGACAGCACCTGGTCAGCAACGAGGACTTCCGCTCAGGCCAGCAGGCGCTGTCCAACCGCATTGACGCCGCGCAGGCGTTCGCCAAGCAGGCCTCCGATGCCGTCGAGAACCTGGCTCAGACCACCGCCTCGGCCGGCGATATCCTGGTGCTCAAGGCAACCGTGGAGACACTGGACGGTTCTGTCCGCACGCTTCAAGAAAAGCAGGCCAAAGCGCCGCCGCTGATCGTGCCAGCGCCAAAACGCCCCATACCCGCCAAGCCCAAGCCGAAACCCAAACCGATGGAGCCCCCGCCCTTCTCGATCCTTGGCGTGGAGTATCGCGGGGGCGAACGGTTTCTGTCGGTTGCACCTCCGGGATCCACCCAGCTCAGCCAGATCTACCTCATTCGCCAGGGAGATGCCGTCGCCGGCACGAACTGGCGACTGACCGACCTTGACGATGGTACCGCGCACTTCGACGTCGCCGGCGCCTCGCGCAGCGTTCGCATCCAACCATAGGACCCCGCCCATGATCAGAACCGTATCGCTCCTGTCCGGCCTGGTGCTGCTGCTGAGCTATCCCGCAGTCGGCCAGGAGGCTGCGGCAAGCCGAGAGACCAGCAGCCAGCTGTCCGGTAGCCAACTCGGCACGCTGAAACAAAAGACATCTCAGAGCGACCTGGCCCAGGAGTGGGGACTGAACCAACAGGAATGGACCCGCTACCAGACGCTCATGCAGGGCCCCCGGGGCGTGTACTCGCCTGGCATTGACCCGCTGACCGCGCTGGGCATCGAGGCGCGATCGGCAGAGGAACGGCGGCGGTATGCCGATCTACAGGTCCAGGCCGAACGGCGCCGCGTCGAGAAGGAACTCGCCTACCAGCGCGCATACGACGAAGCCTTCGCCCGCGCCTATCCAGGCGAGGGGGTGATCCGCCTCACCGAAAGCAGCACGGCTAACCCATCAGGCGCGCCGAACATGAGCCCAGCGTTACAGAGCAGCGGACGCCTGGCGCTGTTTGTCCAGGACAACTGCACCGCCTGCATCCAGCGGGTGCGCGACCTGCAACATGCAGAAAAGGAGTTCGACCTCTACTTCGTCGGTAGCCAGAACGACGCAGAGCGAGTGCGGCACTGGGCAATCCTCGCCGGCATCGACCCGAAGAAGGTTCGCAGCAAGCAGATCACGCTCAATCATGACGAGGGCCGCTGGATGGCCCTGGGACTGGGTGGGGCCCTTCCCGCCCTGGTACAGGAGGTGAACGGCCGATGGCAACGTCTGTAGTTCGAGCCCTCCAACTGGCCACCCTGCTGGCCCTGGTCAACATCGCTCAGGCCGCCGTGGATCCACCGCCGGCGTATAAGCAGATCGCCCTGCCCAAAGGGGTTCCGGCCGAGGTGCTCTACTCGGTCGCGTTGACCGAGAGCAAGGTCCTGCTGCGCGGCGAATACGTTCCCTGGCCCTGGACATTGAACGTCGCAGGGAAATCCTACTACTACGCGACCCGCACCGCCGCCTGCACAGCGCTACTCGCGGCAATCAACCTCTACGGGGCCAAGAGCGTCGATTCCGGCCTCGGCCAGGTCAACATCGGCTGGAACGGACATCGTTTCTCCAGCCCCTGCGAGTCCCTGGATCCGTACAAGAACCTGGACGCCACCTCCGACATCCTGATCGAGCAGCGGGACGCCCTGTATGCATCCGCCCCGGGAAGACCGGTGGACTGGATCCAAGTTGCCGGCCGCTACCACCGCCCCGCCGGCGGCGCGCCTGCCGCCAAATACCGTAGGACGGTATCCCGCCACCTTAGCCAAGTCCTCGGCGTCAACCTACTGGTGACCAATCCATGAAGAAGATCCTTGCCACGCTGGCATTTTGCACGGCGTTCGCGACTCAAGCCTGGGCCGCCGGGCTGATCGTTGTCGAAGACCTCGGCGGAGCCTCAGCGCTCCCCTACTACCAGGGCCTGGATCCGCAGCCATCCGCTGCCGCACCAGGACCTGGCGACCTGGGTGTCCGTGGCTCAGGTGCGTTTCCAGTTCGCTCGGCACGCCTTTCGCCAGGCCAGGTTCAGGGGCGCGCCATCAACGCCCCAGGCCTGCAACCTCTGTTCCTCGTCGGCGACGACACGCTGTCTCGAACCTGGCTGAAAGAGCGAGGCGACGAGCTCCGAGGCCTCCACGCTGTGGGCCTGGCAGTGAACGTGGCCAGCGAAGCGCGCCTGACGGAAATCCGTGCCTGGGGGAAAGGACTTCAGATATTGCCGGCGCCGGCGGACGACCTGGTCGACCGGCTCGGACTGCGGCACTACCCCGCCCTCATCACATCCACCGCCATCCAGCAGTAGGAGTCCTCATGACTACTCACCTGATCACCCTGGTCATCAAGCAGCCGAGCGACGCTCAGGCACGCCAACTCATGTACCAGGAGTTGCTCGGCCTGATCTCACGCTACGGCGGTGAGGTGACGTCCACGGCCCTCGAGGACGAATCGACCCTCTGTGAGCTGCTGGAGCAGATGCTGCCCGATCATGAGGTAGAGCAAGCCAGGAAACAGGTGCTCGAACTTCATGCCAAGCGCCGCCGACCGGGCCGCCTGCACTCGCCGGCAAGCCTGAAGGTGTAACCCATGGCTGGCCAGTACCCGCTGGAAGCGCTCTTGCGGCCTGCCGTGGAGCTCTACACCACCACCGTGTGCTTCACCGCGGCCGCGCTCTGCATCGTCGCGCCGTGGACGTTCGCCCTCACTCCGCTGTTCGGCATCGTGGCCGCGCTGGGCTTCGTCTGGCTGGGCGTCGTGCGGCTGAAGCAGGCCGGCGTGGTGCTCCGCTACCGGCGGAACATTCGCCGACTGCCGAAGTACACGATGACCAGCGCCGAAATGCCGGTCAGCAACGAACACTTGTTCATCGGCAAGGGCTTTCGCTGGACGCAGAAGCATACGCAGCGCCTGGCAGATACCTACCTGCCCCAGTTCGCCTCCTACGTCGAGCCCTCGCCGCTCTACGAGCGCGCGCGCCGGCTGGAGAAGCAGCTCGAGTTCGCCCCCTTCCCCCTGAAGCTGGTCGCCAAAGCCACTGCCTGGGACGTGGCCTGGAACCCCGCACGGCCGCTGCCGCCCGTGGGCGGTTTGCCTCGGCTCCATGGCATCGAGCCGCGCGAACAGGACGTAGGCCTGCAACTGGGCGAGCGCGTCGGCCACACACTGGTACTCGGCACTACGAGGGTAGGTAAGACGCGACTCGCGGAGCTGTTCATCACCCAGGATATTCGCCGCACCCACTGCCGGGGCCGACGCCGGCGGGCGAAGATGGGTCGGCGGACCCAGACGGTTCACCACGGCTATCGGCGCCGGCGCGCAGAGGAGCAGCCGGACTACGAGGTGGTGATCGTCTTCGACCCGAAAGGCGATGCTGACCTGCTCAAGCGTATGTACGTGGAGTGCGAGCGTGCCGGCCGCCTGGATGAGTTCTACGTGTTCCATCTCGGTCATCCTGACCTGTCGGCACGCTACAACGCCGTCGGCCGGTTCGGCCGGATCTCCGAGGTCGCCACCCGCGTCGCCGGCCAGCTCTCCGGCGAAGGCAACAGCGCGGCGTTCCGTGAGTTCGCCTGGCGGTTCGTCAACATCATCGCCCGCGCGCTGCACGCGCTGGGTATCCGCCCGGACTACCAGCAGATCCTCCGCCACGTCGTGAACATCGATGCGTTGTTCGTCGAATATGCCCAGAAATACATCAGCGAGCACGATCCCAGGGCCTGGGACACGATCATCCAGATCGAGGGCAAGCTCAACGACAAGAACATCCCGTTCAACATGAAAGGACGGCCCCTGCGGGTCGTGGCCATCGACCAGTACCTGACACAGAAACGCATCGCCGACCCGGTCATGGAAGGCCTGAAGAGCGCAGTGCGCTACGACAAGACCTACTTCGACAAGATCGTGGCCTCGCTGCTGCCGCTGCTGGAGAAACTCACCACTGGGCGGATCTCGGAGCTGCTTTCGCCCAACTACGCGGACCTCAACGATCCGCGGCCGATCTTCGACTGGATGCAGGTCATCCGCAAACGCGCCGTGGTCTACGTCGGCCTCGACGCACTATCGGATACCGAGGTCGCCGCCGCGGTGGGCAACTCCATGTTCAGCGACCTGGTCTCGGTGGCGGGTCACATCTACAAGCATGGTGTCGATGACGGCCTGCCCGGCTCGCTCGCTGGCGGCAAGGTCCGCATCAACCTGCATGCCGACGAGTTCAACGAGCTGATTGGCGACGAGTTCATCCCCATGGTCAACAAAGCGGGCGGCGCCGGCGTGCAGGTGACGGCCTACACCCAGACCATGAGCGACATCGAGGCCAAGATCGGCTCCCGCGCGAAGGCCGGTCAGATCATCGGCAACTTCAACAACCTGTTCATGCTGCGGGTGCGCGAGACCGCCACGGCCGAACTCCTGACCAACCAGCTCCCCAAGGTCCAGATCTACACCAGCACGCCGGCGAGCGGCGCCAACGACGCAATCAACAACAAGAAGGCAGCCTTCACCTCCAGCTCGCACGACCAGGTGCAGATGACCAGCGTGCCGATGCTCGAGCCGGCCCACATCGTTGGTCTGCCCAAAGGACAGGCGTTCGCGCTGCTCGAGGGCGGCAATCTCTGGAAGATCCGAATGCCGCTGCCGGCGGTCGATCCCGACGAGGTGATGCCGAAAAGCCTGCAGGAGCTGGCTGCCGGTATGCGCAAGGGCCAGGCCGCCAACAGCGAGTGGTGGGAGGCGCCGGGATACTCCGCCCTGCAGGATGGTCTGCCCCAGGACCTGGTCGACGATTTCCGTCACCTCGGCGCCGGTGAGGATGCCGCATGATGGCTGAAGTCACTCAACGTGCAGAGCAGCAACAAGAGAGCCAGAAGACCCTGGTCGGCACCATCATCAGTACGCCCTTCCAATTTCTCGGCGTGATGTTCGGTTCGCTGGTCGGCGCAATCATCGTAGAGTGGGTTTGCCTGTATTTCTTCTGGCCTGACGCGGGCTGGAAGCATGCCCAGGCAATGTTCGAGTACGAACTCAGTTGGCTGTCGCAGGGTCTGCTGCACAGCGTCATCGTGCAGGAGCCAGGTCGAACCGCCACCTGGCTGGCCCAGTTGGCCTATGACTGGTTGTTCGTGAAGACCGGGATAGTCGACTGGATGACCAACATGACCACCATCGCGCAGGCCGGGCCACGGAGCCCTCTGGACGTTCGCTATCTCACCGCCCAGGGCGTCTCCACGCTGCAGAACTACGGCCTGGCCGCGCTGTACACGGTGCTGACATTTGTCGTGCGCCTGGTGATCCTGGTCATGACGATCCCGTTGTTCCTGATGGCCGCGTTCACCGGCCTGGTGGACGGCCTGGTGCGCCGGGACCTGCGCAAGTTCGGCGCCGGCCGGGAGTCCAGCTACCTCTACCACAAGGCGCGCGGCAGCATCATTCCGCTAGCGGTCGTCCCTTGGACGCTCTACCTGGCAATCCCCATCAGCATCAACCCCTTGCTCATCCTGCTGCCCTGCGCCGCGCTGCTCGGCGTAGCGGTGTGCATCACAGCATCCACCTTCAAGAAATACCTCTAGTCCTCGAGGAGACGCTCATGGCCCTACCGCTTAAACAACTCTTGCCTTCGCGCGACACGGCTCTACACGCCAGTTGGATCACGCTGACTGTCCTTGTACTGCTGCTTTCAGCGGCTGTACTCATGACGATGGGCAGGCTCAAGGAGACCGGCACGTATTGGCAAATCCTCGTCGAAGTCGCCCTGGTATTGCTGTCAGTCCAATGGCTGCTCATCGCAACCTGGGTTCGAGTGGGTACTCGTCGTGGTCCATGGACCAGACAGGCCGTTTTAACTCCGCTCGCCTGGCTCAGCGTGACCTCGATGCTATACGTCTATGCCGTGGTACAGGTGATAAATCGGTTGATTCCAACAATGGAGACGATAGCCCCCCACGCGACTACAGGGGCCGCCGAGGGTGCGGCATTTCTCACGCTATGTGCCGGATTTTCACTATGCCTGGCGACTATGACAATGGTCATTACGCACCTTTGCTACCTGTGTATTCGTCACCGGCGCACTATCGGTTGAGCACCTCGAACCAGTGAATCAACCAAGGCACAGCGTGTGATCTCAACTCGCTAGATGAGAACCACGCGACAGCAAAAAGCAGAATCAAAAAGATCAACGCAAATCGCCAAATTTTCATTTCGATGCCTTCAGGGAGACGAACGACAAATGATGCCATGCCCTGACTAGCTCCACAGCCACAGCCCCCCTGTTTAACCAGACACCTACCAATCTGGAAGCCCTCGTATCTCCGGAGACACCTATGCAGTGGACTCACGAACAGTCACCGATCATCCAGTCGAAGGCATCGAAGATCCTGGTGCGGGCCTTCGCCGGCACTGGCAAGACGACCACCCTGGTGGGCTTTGCCAAGGCGAACCCTACCCTGAGAATCCTCTATCTCTGCTACAACAGCTCGGTGGAGAAAGCCGCGAAGGGCAAGTTTCCCCGCAACGTAGTCTGCAAGACCGCCCACAGCCTGGCTCATGCGGTGTACGGCATCCAGTACGCCCACAAGAAGACGAAGAACCTGCGTCTGACCGATATCGCCCGCGGACTCGATACCCAAGACTGGGAGTTGGTACGTGACGTGCTGGCCACGCTGAACAACTACATGGCCAGCGCCGACGCGGAACTCGGCCGACCGCACTTCCCGCGCTTCCGCGACAAGGCGTTCCTCACCAGTGCCCAGGAACGCTTCCTCAAGCAGGGCCTGGACATGGCGCGAGTAGTCTGGAGGCGCATGGTAGATCTCCAGGACACCGGCATGCTGATGCCCCATGACGGCTACCTGAAGCTGTATCAACTGAGCAAGCCCGATTTGAGCCAGCGCTTCGACTGCATGCTCCTGGACGAGGGACAGGACATCAACCCAGTGATCGCGGACATTGCCCACTGGCAGCGCATCAGAATGGCTATCGTCGGCGATCCCCACCAGCAGCTCTACCGGTTCAGAGGCGCGGAAGATGCCCTGAACAGCGACTGGATGGTCGGCGCCGAGGAGCACTACCTGACCCAGAGCTGGCGGTTCGGCCCCGCGATTGCGCACGTGGCCAACATCATCCTCTCCTACAAGGGCGAGACACGGAAACTTCAAGGATTGGGCCCGCAGACGCTGGTGAAAAAGTCCCTCCCGGCGGACCTTCCTCACCGCACTTTCATTCACCGCACCGTTATCGGCGTCATCGAGAATGCCCTGCAGCTGGTCCGCAATCATCCGGAGCCCAAATTCCACTGGGTAGGCGGTATCGACAGTTACTCGCTGCGCGACCTGGAGGATCTGTACGCATTCAGCCGAGGCCTACGCCAAAACGTCCAGAACAAGAAACTGCTCCGTGACTACCGCGACTACACCCAGTACGTGGAGATCGCCGAGATCAGCCAGGACGGTGAGATGCTTCGCTCGATCAAGATCATATCGACCTACCCTGATCTGCCTGCGCGGATCCTTGAGCTTCGCTCACTGACCCTTGACGATGAGCTGGACGCAACAATCACCCTGACCACCGCACACAAGGCCAAGGGGCTGGAATGGGATTTCGTTTGCCTGTACGACGACTTCAACGCGGACCCGCTGTCCCCCGACACCGACCCAGGCAAGCGCGACGATGAGTTGAACCTGATCTACGTCGCAGTGACCCGAGCGATGAAGATCCTCGCCATCAACAGCTTGGTGCTGTCGATCATGCAGCGGTACGTGGACGAGAGAAAGCTGAAGGAGCTGGTGGTCAGTAATAGGGAGTAAAGCGAAACTGCAGAAATCCACGGTACCCAGTAAGGGTATTTTCGATTGAAGCCCTCCCCCTGCCCCTGAAACGGTGCGGTTTTCCCCGAACCGATCCAGGAGCACACCATGAGCATAAAACAGTCCTTCGAATACCATGTCGAGAACATCGTCATTCCCTACAAAACCCTCACCAAGGGCGTCGCGATGTTCAAACACAAAGAAGACACCTTGGAACCCGACGACCACGCCTTGCTCAACCCTCTGCGCTGGGCCGAGGTCGTGCGTCTGGGCCAGGAAGGCTGGGAGCTGGTGAGCGTTCAGCCACTCATGCGGGGCGTAACCGAGATCGGCAATCAAAACGCCCAAGGCTGGGCTTGGGGCGTCGCTCTGCCCGTCAGCTACCTGCTGTTTTTCAAGCGCGCAACCTCATAAAAAAATACCCCGAACCCGCGCCGAGTATTTCTTGCGGAATGGAATCAGGGCGATCGGCAAGCTGATCGCACCCTGATCTGCAAGAGATTCGCCGTGAACACTCCACATCCATCCCTTCGCCGAAGCTGCCTGGCCGTCTTGGCCTGCAGTGCGCTGGTCGCACAGGAGCTTTCGCAGCGAGCGCCTCCGAGCAGGCGAACCTGGAGGTGATGATCCGGCAGCTCAACGCCCTCGAGGACACCGCCCGCCGCAGTGCCCAGAGCGCCGATGAGCCCGGACAGCGCTTCTACTTCGACTACTCACGCCTGGCCGCTGACCTGCAGCGCATCCGCCAAGGCCTGCAGGACTACATGACCCCCAGCCGCGCGCAGCCGCGTGACCCTTCCGACCTATCCGGGAATTACACCCTGCGCGGAGGGCCGATGCCGTGAGCATGAGCGGAGCCCAGACATCAGCGTTCCAGGCCGCCGCTGGCTTTCCCCCATCGGCCGGCGAGGGGCTGTTCATTGGAGCAGCGATGACCTTTCTCCTGCTGTGGTCCGCCTGGGCGATGTACAGCACCTGGCGCGGCTGGGCCACCAACAACCTCGACAGCGCCACTGCCGGCGTTTCCGCGATACGGATCGTGGTCCTCCTCGGCATCACCTCTTTCTTCCTCCTCAGCTGACCCATACGGAGACACTCATGCTGAAATTCACCCTCCAGAAACTGTCCACCCTCTGCCGGCGCCTGGCAGCCATCTCTTTGGCACTCCCAGGTGTCGCCTTGGCTGCACTCCCCAAACCCGAGGCCCCTAGCCGTGGGGAAGGGTCGGGAATCATGCAAACCATCCAGAACTTCGGCTATGACGGAGCGATGCTCCTCGCGCTCCTCATTTGCGCAGCTGTCTTTCTTGGGGTCGCTTGGCATACCTACGGCACCTATCACGCCATCCATGACGGGAAGAAGAAGTGGTCGGATCTCGGAGCGGGCGTAGCCGTAGGTGTCGGCCTGCTGATCTTGATCATTTATCTCGTCACCAAAGCCACCACCATCATGTAAGGGCCTTCCCATGCCCGAAGAACATCTGTTTCAGGATGGAACCCTCAGCTTCCTGCCGACCCGTTTGAACCGGCAACCGGTGGTCATCGGCGGCCTGACCGCAGACGAAATGTGGATCACGGTCTTCACCTGCGGAGCAGTCGGGTTCGTTCTTGGCATCCCGGCTGCCTTGGTCGCAGGTAACGCTGCCTGCATTCCACTGGGCGCGCTGCTGGTAGGCGCCCTCGGCCTGGGTATCGGCAGCCGCGTCCTGCGGCGGATGAAGCGGGGGCGGCCTGACACCTGGTTCTACCGCCAGGTGGAGCTGGCCCTCTCGCTGCGCTTTCCCGTCTTCGGCAACCGTCGCCTGGTGACGCGCTCCGGCGCCTGGACCAGTCGACGCACGGAGTCCCCATGAGTTTCAGAAAACACACCGCGCAACAGCAGGCTCACATCAACACGTTCCGGTTCATCACCGGCTTCTTGTGCATGGTCATCGTGGTGCTGGCCTACTGCGTCTGGGAAGCCCGCAAGGACCTCTGGATCCACATTCCGCCCGACTTGCGTTCAGGGAGCACCCGGTTGTGGTGGGACATTCCGCCAGAGAGTGTCTATGCATTCGGTCTCTACATCTTCCAGCAGGTGCAACGTTGGCCCAAGGACGGCGAGGTGGACTACAAGGGAAACCTGTTCCGCTACGCCGCCTACCTCACTCCCTCCTGCAAAGTCTTCCTGGAGAAAGACTTCGAGTTTCGTCGTAACGCCGGCGAGCTCAGGGGACGCGAGCGCACCACCTCGGAAATCCCCGGTCGAGGCATTGGCGAGAGCAATGGCCGCGTGATCCAGCACTCGATCAATGACTGGACCGTCAACCTGGACATGGACAGCACGGAGTATTACGCCGGCGAGAAAATCAAGCGCGCGCTGGCCCGCTACCCGTTGCACGTCATCCGCGCCGACGTCGACCCAGAGACCAAT
The DNA here is from genome assembly GCF_020405165.1 of Pseudomonas sp. PS1(2021). Lineage (NCBI taxonomy): Bacteria > Pseudomonadati > Pseudomonadota > Gammaproteobacteria > Pseudomonadales > Pseudomonadaceae > Pseudomonas > Pseudomonas sp. PS1(2021). The sequence goes on from NZ_CP084484.1 coordinate 4,579,780, forward strand.
CCCTTCGGCCTGCAGTGGGACTGCTACTCCGATACGCCTCAACGTATCGAACTCGAGGAGCCGGTCGCCCCCACCAAGCGGGAGGGCGGTCTATGATCCGGAAGTCGAGAGCCACGCTCTTGCTGATGCTTGCCCTACCCGCACTGGCACAAGCGGTGGAGATTCTGCGCTGGGAGCGCATTCCGCTGGCCATTCCGTTGACGGTCGGCCAGGAACGCATTGTGTTCGTCGACAGGAACGTGCGAGTCGGCGTTCCTCGGGACCTGCAGGGCAAGTTGCGCGTCCAGAGTACCGGCGGTGCACTCTACCTGCTCGCCAACGAGCCGATTCCTCCGGCGCGGCTGCGTCTGCAAGACGCGACCAATGGCGAGCAGATGCTCATAGATATCGCCGCCACCGAAGCCGCAGCCGATCAACAACCGCGCGAGCCGGTCAGGATCGTCGCCGGCGAGCCCGTGGCTCCGCACTATGGCCAGCCCCGGGAAGCCCAGCCATCGGCAGCAGCGAAACAGACCGAGCAGGCAGAAGCACCGAAGGCCGTGCCGCGCGAAACGCCCGTCCCCGTGGTTCTGACGCGCTATGCGGCGCAGATGCTCTATGCCCCGCTTCGCACGGTGGAACCGGTAGATGGCGTCGGTCAGGTGCGCGTCAAGCGACAGCTCGACCTGACCACCCTGCTCCCCAGCCTACCCATCACGGCTACCGCCTTGGGCGCCTGGCGGCTGGACGACTACTACGTCACGGCGGTGAAGCTGCAGAACGCCAGCGCCCAGCACCTGGCCCTGGATCCCAGGGACCTGATGGGCAATTTCGTCGCCGCGACCTTCCAGCACCCGTACTTGGGAGCCCGGGGCGACGCCTCCGACACCACTACCGTGTATCTGGTGACGCGCGGCCGCGGCCTTGCCGACGCGCTCCTGCCCTCCTCCATCAGCCAGATCGATCCCAAAGGAGGCCGTCGTGGCGCTGACCGGTAATCCCCTCCTGAAATTGCTGGTCGTCCCCGTCGTGATCGGCGCCATCCTGATCGGCGTGAGCATGATGGGCAAGAAAGAAAGTGCGCAGTCACAAGGCGCCGCAACCCCGACGGTAACGTCGGAAGAAGCGGCAACCCTGGGCATCGACGGCGACACGCCCGCCGACACACTACGCACCATCGTGGCGGAAAGCCGGCAGCTCAAGGACCAGATCAGCAAGGTGATCCAAGAGAATGACTCGCTCAAAGCCGCCAATGAGAACCTGCAGGGCCGCCTGCGCAACATCGATCAGAACATAGAGCAGAAGCTCAACAACACCGCCCAGGAGCTGCAGCAACAGCAGGAAAACCGTAGCCAGACGATCCTGGACCAGGTACAGAAACGGCTCGAGAACTTAACCCACATTCCCGAGGCCGGCGACACCGACCTGCCCGTAGGATTCGGCGTGCGACCAGAGGATGGCCAGCACTTTCAGGGAGCGGGCTCGTCGTCATCGGACATCGTCTGGATCGAGCCCCAGGACGCCCGCGCGGTCGATGCCAATGGCCAGCCGCTGGCCGCCGGCTCCACCACCCAACCGAGCGGATTCAGCTTCCCGACCTCCTTCGGCAATGCGGTCGATCGCGGACAGAACGCGCTGGAGCGGATCGATGACGGGCTGCACCCCGTCGGCCAACAGCGATCCGACCTGGAAAACCGCAAGCTCGTCCGCAAGACCTACACGCTGCCGCAGAACTCGACGCTCATGGGATCGGTGGCCATGTCCGCGCTGATCGGTCGTGTGCCGGTCGACGGGACGGTCAATGATCCTTACCCGTTCAAAATCCTCATCGGCCCGGACAATCTCACCGCCAACGGCATCGAGCTGCCGGACGTGGCCGGCGCGGTAGCCAGCGGGACCGCCTCGGGCGACTGGACACTCTCCTGCGTGCGTGGGCAGATCCGCAGCCTCACGTTCGTGTTCAACGACGGGACCGTGCGCACCTTCCCGGCGCCGGCCGAGGAGGTGAATGACAACCAGAGCAACAACAACCAGACCGCCAGCGCCGACCAGAAAACCATCCAGGGCGGCCTCGGCTGGATCAGCGACCCCTACGGCATCCCCTGCATCGCCGGTGATCGCCGATCCAATGCCAAGGAGTACCTGGGCAATCAGAGCCTACTCACGGCTGCCGGGGCCGGCATCGCCAAGCTCCTGGACGCCGACGAGAACAACACCAGTACCGTCTTCAGCGGCAACGGCACCAGCTTCGGGACGACCGGAACCAACAGCAACTCGGCCCTCAACAGCATCCTCTCCGGCGGCGTCAGCGACATCCGGCAGTGGATGAACAAGTTGTACGGGGAGGCCTTCGCCGCCGTCTACGTGCAGCCAGGTGCGCGGGTCGCAGTGCATCTCGATCAGCAACTGGCGATCGACTACGAACTCAAGGGCCGCAAGGTCGACTACAGCTCTGGAGCCGCTCATGCAACAGCAGACCTGGACTAACCCCCTTCTTCGTCTCTGCGCCGGCCTGGCCTGCGCGCTAACCCTGGCAGCGTGCTCCACCAGCAAGGAGGAGATGCTGCCCCACGGCGAGGCCAACATGCTCGACGTCTGGGAACAAGGTGCAACCAGCTCGATAGGCAACAGCCGTGGCCGGCTACTCCTCGATGCCAGGCAAACGCTGCGGCGCCCGATCAATCCGCAGCAGGTTGCCTCCGCGAACGACCAGGCCGACTACACCCGCACGGCCAGCAACGAGATCCACAGCCAGTTCAAACGACTGCCCAATCCCGACCTGGTCATGTATGTGTTCCCGCACCTAGCCGGCAGCGATCCCGCCCCGGTACCGGGCTATACCACCGTGTTCCCCTTCTACCAGCGAGTCCAGTACGCCATGCCGGGCGAGCGCACGGAGGACTACTGATGGGCCTTTTTCAAACCCTTCTGCGCGGTCGCACACAGCCTCAGTCGGTACCGGCAGACGCTCCCGAAGATTCAGGAGCGCTGGACGTAGCGGCCGTGGAAGAAGCGACTGAGCGCTATCTGGCGCGACTGGCCGCCATGGGTATCCCTTTACCCAACACCGGGAGCAAGAATGGCGCCACGCAGGCTGAAGCGTCACGCCTCTACGATCACGACCCATCGTTCGTCGACCTGCTGCCCTGGGCCGAGTACCTGCCCGACGAACAGGTGATGCTCCTGGAAGATGGACGTTCGCGTGCCGTCTTCTTCGAGCTGGTGCCCTTGGGCACCGAGGGTCGCGATCCCAATTGGATGCAGAACGCCCGGGACGCATTGAAAGAAGCCCTGCAGAACTCCTTCGACGAGCACGAAACCTCGCCCTGGATCGTCCAGTTCTACGCCCAGGACGAGATCAGCTGGGACAATTTCCAGGAGCAGTTGAGGCAGTACGTCCATCCTCGAGCGCGAGGATCAGCCTTCAGCGAGATGTACCTGGCGCTCATGAAGCATCACCTGGAGGGCATTTCGAAGCCGGGCGGACTGTTCGTCGACACCGCCGTCAGCAAGCTGCCCTGGCGAGGACAACAGCGGCGCGTGCGGATGGTCGTCTACCGCCGGATCCGCAAGGCGGATGCGCAGATTCGCGGACAGGACCCGGCGGCGTACCTGAAGTCCATCTGCGAGCGTATCCAAGGCGGCCTGGCGAACGCCGGCATCGTCGCTTCGCGCATGGGCGGACAGGAGATCAGGAACTGGTTGATCCGCTGGTTCAACCCGCACCCGGATCACCTCGGCAAGACCGATGCGGATCTACGTCGCTTCTACGAACTGGTATGCCGGCCGGACGAACCGATCCTGCAGGATGACTTGCCGCTGGCCGACGGCACCGACTTCTCCCAGAACCTGTTCTATCGGCAGCCTGTTTCCGATGCCACCCAGGGCGTATGGCTGTTCGATGCCATGCCACACCGAGTGATCGTGGTCGACCAGTTGAACAAGGCGCCGCTGACAGGGCATTTCACCGGCGAGACGCTCAAGGGTGATGGCCTGAACGCCCTGTTCGATCGCATGCCCGAGGATACGCTGCTGTGTATCACCATGGTGGTGACGCCGCAGGACATGCTGGAAGGGCATCTGCAGCAGCTCTCGAAAAAGGCCGTTGGTGACAACCAGGCCTCGATCCACACCCGCGAGGACGTGGCCACCGTTCGCCGCCTGATCGGCCGGGAGCACAAGCTCTATCGCGGTTCGATCGCTCTGTTCGTGCGCGGCCGCGACCATACCCAGTTGGAGGAGCGCTGCATCACCCTGAGCAACGTGCTGCTCGGCGCCGGCCTGGTGCCGGTCGAACCGCAGAACGAAGTGGGACCGCTGAACAGCTACCTGCGCTGGCTGCCCTGCAATTTCGATCCGAACGAAAAGCGAGCCCTGGAGTGGTACACCCAGATGATGTTCGCGCAGCACATCGCCAACCTGTCGCCCATCTGGGGGCGCACCACCGGTACCGGACACCCCGGCTTCACGCTGTTCAACCGTGGCGGCGCGCCGTTGACCTTCGACCCGTTCAACAAGCTGGACCGGCAGATGAATGCCCACGGCTTCATCTTCGGCCCAACCGGGTCCGGCAAGTCAGCGTCCCTGACCAACCTCATCAGCCAGATGCTCGCCATGTACCTGCCACGGATGTTCGTCGCGGAAGCGGGCAACAGCTTCGGCCTGCTGGCCGACTTCGCCAAGCGGTTTGGCCTCTCGGTCCACCGTGTCCGCCTCGCCCCGGGCTCCGGCGTCAGCCTGGCGCCGTTCGCGGACGCCATCAAGCTGGTCGAGAGTCCCGACCAGGTGAAGGTCCTGGATGCCGAAGACATCGAGGCCTCGGACTCGGTCCAGGGCAGCAAGGCCGACCTCGAGGACGATCAACGAGACATCCTCGGCGAGATGGAGATCGTCGCGCGCCTGATGATCACCGGCGGCGAAGAGAAGGAAGACGCGCGCCTGACCCGTGCCGATCGCAGCGCCATCCGCCAGGCGATTCTGGCGGCGGCCAGGACCTGCGCCGCCGCGAACCGCACGGTGCTCACCCAGGACGTGCGCGATGCGCTCTACGAGGCCTCCAGGAGCGATGGCTCCGCGCCAGAACGGCGCGCGCGCCTGGCCGAAATGGCGGAAGCCATGCAGATGTTCTGCATGGGTGCCGACGGCGAGATGTTCAATCGCGAAGGCACGCCCTGGCCTGAAGCCGACCTCACCGTGGTGGATTTCGCGACTTACGCGCGCGAAGGCTACGCCGCCCAGCTCGGGATCGCCTACATCTCGCTGCTGAACACCGTGAACAACATCGCCGAACGCGACCAGTTCAAGGGCCGGCCCATCGTCAAGATCACCGATGAGGGGCACATCATCACCAAGCACCCGCTGCTGCTGCCCTACGCCATGAAGATCACCAAGATGTGGCGGAAACTGGGCGCCTGGTTCTGGCTCGCCACCCAGAACATCGACGACATCCCAGCCTCCGGGGCACCGATGCTGAACATGATCGAGTGGTGGTTATGCCTGAACATGCCCCCCGACGAGGTAGAGAAGATCTCCAGGTTCCGCGAGCTGTCGCCGGCGCAGAAGTCGATGATGCTCTCGGCCCGCAAGGAAAGCGGCAAGTTCACCGAGGGCGTGCTCCTGGCCAAGGGCAAGGAGTACCTCTTTCGTGTGGTTCCCCCGAGTCTCTACCTGGCCCTGGCCATGACCGAAAACGAAGAAAAGAACCAGCGCTACAGCATCATGCAAGCCACCGGCTGCGACGAGCTCGAGGCGGCCTTGCAGGTCGCAGCGGATCTCGACCAGGCGCGCGGCCTGCCACCCTTCCCCATTATTTTCCCAGACCAACCGGCAGTGGAGTGCCAGGACGAATGAGAGCTCTGAATTCGCTGACCCAGAACCTGATCGACAACCTGACCCAGATCCTGCAGAACCCCGAAGAAGATGCCCTGCAGACGCTCAGGATATGCGCTCCTGTACTGATCGAGGAGCTGCAGCAGATACAACTGAGGGCGGTCGATCGCCGAGACATAGTCCCGCAGATAAAGCAGCTCCTGGATGAATGGCTGCAACAGCATCCACAGCCTGATACGGCCCAACAGGCGCTCATCGAGGCCGTGGACCGCGCGGAAATCCTACAGCGGAGGCAAGCGTGAGACTGTTGAAGGGCGGCTGGGCAGCGAAGCGATTTCAAGGTCCCGCCCTGCCCTGGGCGGGGCTGCTGCTGGTCTTGCTGGCTGCATCCGCCGTAGGGGTAGAGCTTCTGGTGAAGGGCCTGCCAGCCAACCACAGCCTCTACGGCGATGCGAAAGCGCGCTGGACGATCAATGAATACGCCGACCTGGAGTGCCCCTTCTGCAAGGTCTACACCCCGCGGCTTAAGCGCTGGGTAGACAGCCATCCGGACGTGAACCTGGTTTGGCGCCATCTTCCCCTGCAGATGCATGGCGAGGCGGCCCGCCACCAGGCTCGCCTGGTGGAGTGCGCGGGGATCCAAGGCGGCGCCAAAGCCTTCTGGAGCGCTATCGATGCGATCTTCGCTCAGTCGGCCGGCAACGGGGGCGGGCTGCCTGGCGGCACATTGGACTTTCCTGAACTGGACCAGGCTCGACTGGAGAAATGTGCGAAAGACAACGAACTTATTGACTCAGATATCAAGTTGGACATCGACATTGCACGGTCGAAGGGCATTACAGCGACCCCGACCCTCGTCATCCGGGACAACCAGACGGGACGAAGCGTGAAGCTTGAAGGCATGGCCGACGAGACCACGTTGCTGTCGGCGATAGACTGGCTAGCCAAGGATCTCTAGCGTCGCGCCAAGAGACTCTTGGCTAAGAAATCGGCGAGGATTCCAACATCCCTCTTTTGGGCCTCCAGGATGCACTGCACTTCACCTGGCAGAACCTCGACCTCCTCCCCATCCACAATCTTTACCATTCTCTTGCGGCCGGAGCTGGTGAGGCTAAGCCTCAACTCCATTGCCGGCCGAGCATTGATGTAAATGCTCTCGAGCAAGCGCTCCATGACTTCGACTACTCCCTAATATCAATTAGCCAGCTACATACAGGAATTATGCTACCCAGGACATGCAGGCGTCACCCCTACTTATGTACGTGGCAGCGCTCGATCACGGCTCGAAAAAATACACCACCTACGAGTTGATGATTTCCTGCTGCCCTATCGGAAGTGATCCTGTCTGCTGTCTGTACCTTTCTAGAACCGGTACAGACCCATGCCTCTTCATCACTCCCCCCCTGGCCGGCGGCCACAAACGCTGGCCGTTGGCGTACTACTGGTACTGCTGAGCGGCGCGAGCCAGGCCGAAACCTGGGTCATCACCGACAAGGCTCATCCGGTCTCTGCCACCGGATCGTCGCGTGTTCTGTTTCTGGACGCCCAGGAACACCTCGAAGAGCAACTGACTGCCGCCTTGCCCCAGGATCCACAGCATGCTCAAGCGGCGTTTAAGCGATTGCTACAAAGCCCCGATGGGCGCCGCCTGCAGGCAGAGCTGGTCAAGGCACAACAAGACGTCGCCGATGCGTGGAGTCTCGGTGTCGAGAAGATCCCTGCCGTAGTAGTCGATAGGCAGTACGTGGTCTACGGCGAACCGGATGTTTCGCGCGCGCTTGAGCTGATCGCCAAGGCCAGGAGGTCGCGCTGATGACCAGCCTCAACCTCCGCGGCCTGGCAGCGGCGGCCGCCACCTTCAGCCTCTCGTTCACGGCCTCGGCCGCGATCAACAGCGCTGCCATCGTCTCCTCCACCCTTTCCCCTCAGTGCCTCGAATACAAGGTCGTCGGGATCTGTTACTGGCTGCTCTGCGGCCCGCATGGCTGCAAAGTGAAGACGTCGGTCAAGGTCCGCCACTACGTGCCTGACGCAGTCGTCTCCAGCTACGCGAATACCGGGGGCAACCCCTGGACCGAGGTGTCGGCGCTGGGCGCACCGAATCCACTCGCCCAGGCCGGCAATGACGCGACCACCAACTACAAGGCCGAGAACAGCATCGGCCGCTTCAAGGAAGCGGATGTGATCGGCCATCCTGGCGGGGCCACGTTCAGCCGGTTCGCCAGCGCCTCTGGGTACGTTTGTCCTGGCGCCACCTTTCCGCTGGTGCCCTACTTCCTCAGCACACTGGACGCCATTGGCTGGCGGCATGGAATTCCCGAGCAGGTGTACCCCGAAGCGTTGATCCCAGGGCTGCGCGAGGTGGGTGGAATCTTCTCCGGCGACATGTGGGGGAACCTCTATCCGCGCAGCGGATTCCTGCACCAGACCGACGACTACAAGACGGCGGCCGTCATCGCCCAGCGCGCCGGCGACATCACCACGCGAATCGGCCAGCTCCACGTCTACCTCCCCATGCGCGCAGCCCCGAAGGACGGCTACTGGCCGGCGGGCGAGCTGAAAGAGGGCGATGCCTCGACCGGGAAATGGCAGGAGCTGACCCCATCCCTGAGCCTCAACTGCGCGGTGTTTCCCAACTCAGGGCCGAAGACGCAAGCCGTCGACGGCGATTACGCCTGGGCGCTCTGGCGTCCCTACTCCTGCTGCCAGCGCAAGGGGCAGATCTTCCTCGGCAGTACCGACTTCCAATAAGGACACGGAGACGAATCATGCGAATGAACATCACCTCGGTCGCGCTGATGTGGCTGCTCGCAGCGCAACTTGCCCAGGCCGACGACCCGATCAACGTGTCCAAGACCGGCACGGTGCTCAGCGACGAGGTCCTCTACAGCATTGGCGGCGGCAGTGCGGTGAGCATGGGCAGCGCCGGCCAGATGGACTCGATCGGCGTCGGCTTCGGCTGGAACAACGACATGATGTGCGGAAACATGAACCTGAGCACCACCCTGGAGAACCAGCTCAACGGTGCCACACAGGGTTTCCAGAACATCATGGGCTCAGTCATCCAGAACGCGACCGGCGCGGTCATGTCGCTGCCGGCGTTGATCATCCAGCGCGCGAACCCTCAGCTCTACAACCTGATCACCAATGGCATCCTGCAGGCGCGGATCGACTACGACCGTTCGAAAGGGACTTGCAGAGCGATCGCCGAGAAGATGGCCGACATCGCTGGCGAGCAGACCGGCTGGGGGAAAATCGCCGAAGGTCAGGCCCTGGGCGCCACGCTGGCCTCTGGCGGGAAAGACGCCGTATCCGCCCTCGAAGCAGTGGAGAAGAAGGGCGGTAACGATGGCGTAACCTGGGTCGGTGGAGACAAGGCCGGCGGCTCCGGCCAGAAGCCCATTCGCATCGTCAACGACGTGACCCGGGCGGGCTACAACCTGTTGACCAGCCGCTCGGTGAATGACTCGTCGAGAGTGCCTTCCGCCACTTGCAACAACGGCCTGGTCTGCAACACCTGGTCCTCCCCCCAGGAAGCCGCCGCATTCGCCACCCGGGTACTGGGGGAGCAACAGCAACAGACCTGCGAAGGCTGCCAGAAGACGGTGACGGCGGCAGGTGTCGGCCTTACCCCGTTGATCCAGGAGACCTACGACAAGAAGCTCCAGTCGCTGCAGGAACTGCTGTCGAAGAGGAAACCACTAACCGCAGAGAACCTGGCTGCGGCCGGCACCGATGCCTTGCCGATCACCCGCGGCGTCATCGAGGCGCTGCGCGACGAGCGTGACCAGGACGTCCTGGCGCGCCGCCTGGCGTCCGATGTCTCCCTGATGGACGTGCTCAGCAAGGCACTGCTACTGCAGCGCCTGATGTTCGCCGGCGCCAAGGAGCCCAACGTCGCCGCCAACGGCCTGGCCACCCAAGCCGTCGATCAGCAGACCAGCCTCCTGCAGCAGGAGATCTCCAATCTCAAGACCGAACTGGAACTCCGTCGCGAGTTGGCAAGCAATTCGCCCATGCGGGTCATCGAGCGCGGGCAACAGCGCGCCGCAGGGTCCAGTGGCGTGTTCGAGTCGGCGCCCGATGCCGATCGCCTCGATCGCCTGCAGGAACCCGCCAAAACCGACCGTAAATCCGAGGGGCGCCTCTGATGAACAAGCCAAACTCAGCTTTCACTGCGCGCAAGCTGCTGAGCATCACACTGCTTGGCCTGCTGATGCTACTCCTCCTATCGCTGGCCGGCCTTTTTCTCAGCGTGGTTGCCGTGCACTACTTCGGCGGTATTCAGGCTCTTGAGGCCTGGCGCGACCAGCACTACGACTCGCTACTGGCCTGGAGGCTCTGTCTGTACGGCCTGCTTGCGTTCGGCTGGCTGAAAGTGAAACAGAAGAGAGCATTCCCTGCGGCACAGCGCCCGCGCATCCTGCGCATCGAGTTGTTGGTCATTCTGCTGTTCGTCCTGCTCGAGTCCAGCAAAGCCTACGTTCACACGGGGGGCTTAGCATGACCTTCATGACCAATGACTACCTGGAGTACTACCTCACCCTCCTAGGCTGGATCATCAATAATGGGATTTGGAACATCATCTCCGATACCGGCATCTTCGCGATTCCCTTCATCACTATCGTCATTCGCGAGTGGCTGAAGGTCCGCGGCGAAGGAGCCGATGAAGGCAACAAGGGTGTACTGGCCCTGGCTCGGATCGAAACCCAAATGTACATGGGCTACGTTGTCGTGGCGTTTGCCGGGATCCCCTTTATCCCCGTCAGCTTCGACACCCTCCAGTTCGACCAGGCCCGCGCCCAGCAGTGCCAGTACAACCTGCCGGCACCGGCGGACACCGGCTGGTCGACCTCCTTCAGCAGTCTAGCCGGAAAGAGCGCACAGATGCCGATCTGGTGGGCGATGATGCATGCCTTGTCCAAAGGCTTCACCGCTGCCGCCGTCGCCTCTATCCCCTGCGGGGCGGACTTGCGGCAGATGCGCATGGAGGTGGACAACACCCGGATCAATAACCCGCTGCTGGCTCAGGAAGTCGCCGACTTCTCCAGGGACTGCTACGGCCCCTCCCGCGCGCGACTGTTCATGCGCCAGCCCGATCTGGGCTCGGTGGCCGAGAATAACAAAGCCCTGCAGGACCTGAGTTGGATCGGCTCGCGTTACCTGCTCAACACTCCGGGCTACTACGACACCGACTACTCAAAGACCCCACGCGAGCCCTGGCCCTACAACGCTACCCGCGATGCTGGCCTGCCCCAGGTAGGCGGTGGTGGTGGCTACCCCACCTGCAAGCAGTGGTGGGCTGACTCAGGGATCGGCTTGCGTGATCGGATCAAGGACCAGGTGGATCCGGACCTGATGACCAGCTTCCTCAAGTGGGCGAAGTGGCTGAACCAGGACGAAGTGACCGAGGCCGTGATCCGCCAGGTCATTTCCCCCTCGAGCCAGGTCAAAGGCAATGTCTATACCGACTATGGTGGGCAGGTTGGCGGTACCGTCTGGAATGGACTGGCTCGTACCGGAGGCACCTTCGGCGTGGCCTTGGGCAGCCTGGCCTACTTTCCTGCCATGGACATGGTCCGCCAGGCGCTGCCCATGGTGATGTCGTTCCTGAAGATGGCCATGGTCATCTGCATGCCGATGATCCTGATTATCGGCTCATACCAGTTGCAGGTGGCGATGACCATGACGGTGGTGTTCTTCGCCATGATGTTCGTCGACTTCTGGTTCCAACTGGCCAGATACATCGACAGCACGATACTTGATGCCTTCTACGGCTCAGGATCACCGCATCTTTCATTCAACCCAGTTATGGGACTGGACACGGCTACTCAAGATGCAATTCTGAACTTCGTCATGGGATCTATGTTCGTGATACTGCCAACACTGTGGATTACCGCAGTTGGCTGGTCCGGCATGAAAGTTGGGACAGTTCTCAGTGATCTCAGTAACGGCACTAGAGGAGTAGAACAAGCTGGAGCTCAAGGTGGGGGAGTAGCCAAGCAAGCAATATCATCAATTTCTAAGGGAGACTGACAAAAAAGGGGGCTAACAGCCCCCTTTCATTTTGTTACTCATTATGAGAGTGGATCCCATCCTCTCGTCGTCCCATCCAGTCTAGCTTGTTTCCAAAAAAATCTCGTCTATATGACGCGGCCTGGGCTGCATCTTTCTCCAACTGCTGGAAGATCGAAAAGTCACCTTTAACCAGCGCCCACCCAATCAACCCAAACGACAGCAAGGTCATGAATGTACTGGCCAGCCAGGTAAAGTTCTGGACAAGGATAATGAACAGAGCCACGAACAGGCTGACGCGCTTGACCCAACGCAGCACAGGGCGGCGGTCATGCAGGAAGAAGCGCACAATCGACCCCAGAGCATAACCGACCCGGGCGGCGAAACCTTTGTTGGCATGTGCGTTCATCATCGCTCTCCTCGCCCTCAGAAAAGGGCATACTGCCATCATCTATACGCCGAAACAGCTGAATTGGCAACCCGTGCCCAGAACATCGAGCAGCCTCGACCGTGAAGAAGTAGGCGCAGGCCTGCGAAGCATCCACCTCGTTTTTTGCGTTTACTGCCGCTCGATGCCCAACGTCGGTAAGGTCATCCGCCCCAGGCACTTCGTCTTCTACTAGGTTGCGACAGACCAGGTGCTCAAGGTAGTTCGCGTGCTGCACGACTCGATGGAGCTTGAGCGCCACCTGCCTCGCAACCGATGACTTCGAAGCCGAATATCATCTCCGGATCATCCGGCGGGCAGCAAGTCACCCAGCACCCGACGCGCCGCCTCGACCAAGCTACGGTCTCTATGCGGATGATCCTCGGGCAAAGCAATCAAACGTTGGAAATACTGGCGGTTAAATACAATCGACTTCGTATATATATCGATAGCCTTTCCTTTCCGCTCTGTGGAAACCAGCATTTCCATCCCCTCGGTCAGCTCACCCTCAAGGCTGTCCTTACGAAACCGGTGCTTCACAAAGCACATATTGAGATCGAAATACTCCTTTCTCCCTGACTCATCCACCTTCGAGGAGACTCGGCTATACTCATCAATCGAGGCCGCAGGCACTTCAGCGGAGACTGCCTTGATAAGGTCGTCATCGAGTAAAAGCTGTCCGAAAAGACTCTGAGAATCAGCCATATAGGCAAATATCCAGGGAATATTGGTCAGGGTTGCCCCAGTATAAAGATATCCTCTCTCCCTTCTGTATTGTTCCAGCATCCGGATAGCCAGGTTTTGAGAGATATTCACGCCCAGTTCTTTCCGCAGCAGGTAAATAACCCTGTCGAACTGCTCGATCAGTATTTTTACTATTTTCAGAGGCGTGCCGTTTACCGAGGCTTTCCGCTCTGTCTTTTGGTGTACCCTTGGTTTGAAATAAGGGCAGTTCTCTCGCGCCTCCTCATCCGCTTCGGCAAGGTCTCGAACCGAACGAGCGTAATGACGCCCATAGGGACGAGCCACATTGGCGGGCAAATGATAAAGACCTATGATTTGTACTGGATTGTCACAGGCGGGACAGACAGCGAAATGTCCCTCCGTGCCATTTTCAGAGGTGGAGAACCAAGGCTCCTGGCGTCGCGTTTCTTCTTCGAAACGTTCGCGCTCGATTGGTCGCTCATCAGTTTCCTCTGGCTTCAACTTGTAGACATCCATAGCGCACCGCTCTCCATGAAAATAATCAATTCAGCCTGTATCGATTAGCCATCCGGCTCCACCAGCTCTCGGGAAGTTCGGGGACCGCCCCTTCATGCTCGGCCATTCTCAAGCACTGAAGAATGGTGCTCAAGCCAAGGGAGAAGGCGTGATGTTTATCCTGCAGCGCAAAGATGAGTTCGTCATGGCATAGGCTCCCGCTGTCATCCCCGTTTTGCTCTTGGAGTAGCTCCGCCCGGTTATTCAGTATGTCGTCATGGTTCATCGTATCCATCTCCTGTCTGACTCGGCCAGATTGGCCAGGTCCGCAACGAGAGGGTGCCCAGTTACAGGGTGCGGCGCCTCGAAAAAACCAAACCTGACCCATGAAGTATTTTTCCGGCGACACCGGGGCACAAATGGCCCAAAGGGGAAATGGGCTTGAAGGGCGAAGGGAATGGTTCACAAGGGTAAAAGCCCTACCCGAAAGGGCCTGCCGGAAGGCAGAAATGGCTTCGTTCGCGCCGGCGAACAAGAAAAGGCTACGGGTGAACACCCACCAGCAGGTGCCCCATGGTTGAGCCTGGCCCAGTTCCTCCCAGGCAAAGCACAAGACCAAGATGGCACATCGCCAACAAAATACCCTTCCCCGCTAACGTTGTTTTATCGTTGTTGCAGCCCCTGATCTGGTGGAAAAGCCCACTCCATGAATCGTCATGGAGCTTCCCATGTTTCAACTCCTTTCCTGGATATCCAGGAAGCCTTCCCCCAGCCCACTAACCAAAGCTGCCCCTGGGGGATTCCTCCCTCCTCTGAGCAGTATGGAACTGCTCGGCACGCCTCGCCGCCGGCAGCTACTGGAGAACATCTGGCAACGTGCCTCGCTATCCAAGCAGCAATTCGAGGAGATCTACCGGCGGCCACTGGCCAACTATGCCGAGCTGGTCCAGCAGCTCCCTGCTTCGGAAAACCATCACCATGCCCATCCAGGCGGGATGATCGATCACGGCCTGGAGATCGTGGCCTACGCACTGAAGGTACGGCAGACCTACCTGCTCCCGATCGGAGCAGCGCCGGAGTCACAGTCAGCCCAGGCTGAAGCCTGGTCGGCCGCCGCGGCGTATGGCGCCCTGGCTCACGACATAGGCAAGATCGTCGTAGACCTGCAGGTAGAGCTTCAGGACGGCAGCACCTGGCACCCTTGGAACGGTCCGATCAACCAGCCATACCGCTTCAAGTACGTGAAGTCCCGCGAATACCAGCTCCACGGCGCTGCCTCAGCACTCCTCATCCACCAACTGCTACCGCGCACTGCACTCGATTGGCTCAGTCGCTTTCCAGAGCTGTGGGCTCAATTGATATACCTGTTCGCTGGGCAGTACGAGCACGCCGGGATCCTCGGCGAGATCATCGTGAAGGCAGACCAGGCGTCTGTGGCGCAGGAGCTCGGGGGGAATCCTGATCGAGCACTGGCCGCACCGAAGCAGTCGCTGCAGCGGCAGTTGGCAGACGGCCTTCGCTTCCTGGTGAAGGACAAGTTCAAGCTGAATCAACCGGGCGGCCCGTCCGACGGCTGGCTGACCCAGGACGCACTCTGGCTCGTGAGCAAGCCTGTGTCCGACCAGTTGAGAGCCTACCTACTAGCCCAGGGAATCGAAGGCGTGCCCTCTTCCAATAGCACGCTCTTCAACATGCTTCAGGACCAAGCCATCATCCAGACCAACGCCGAGGACAAGGCCATCTGGACGGCCACGGTAGACAACGGTGCTGGATGGAGAAACAAGTTCACGCTGCTCAAGATTGCTCCAGCCCTGATCTGGACAGACCCTGCCGAGCGTCCCGCACCCTACAGCGGATCACTCGTCGTTGCAGATGGAAACACCTCCACGGAAAAGTCGGAAACAACCTGCGAAATCCCCATCGAACTGGTTGAACAGCCACAGGTACCAGAAGCCAAGATGACGCTCCGCCAACCTGCGCCGAGAGTTGCGAAGCCCTCAACTGATGACCAGGAAGAAACAGACGATTTGTACGCGCTTCTTGGTAGTATCAATTCGCCACCAGAAGAGCTAGACACTAGCCACGACTCATCAGCTGCTTCTCCTACCAACACTCGCGGGGAGGAGAACCTACAGCAGCCATTAGGAACCGCGGAGCCAGCAGATTACGCTCCCGAAACAGTTGAAGACGTATTTATGCCTAGCAGAAGCACTGATCTGGGACAGAGATTCGTTGGCTGGATGAAATCTGGCATCGCGGCCCGTCGCCTGTTCATTAACGACACCAAGGCTTTGGTGCATACCGTCGACGGGACCGCCATGCTGGTCACGCCAGGAATCTTCAAGCGTTATGTCCAGGAGCATCCTGAGCTTGAAAAACTGGCCCAGGCCAAGGAGACCAACGGCTGGAAACTGGTGCAGCGCGCATTCGAGAAACAGAACCTGCATCGCAAGACCAGCAAGAGCCTGAACATCTGGACCATCAAGGTATCAGGTCCGCGCAAGACGAAAGAACTCAAGGCCTATCTGCTCCAGGATCCGACCTTGCTGTTCCCTGAGCAGCCCCTGGACAACCCAAGCCTTACCGTCATCAACGATGCTGAAGGGGGTGCACAATGACCCCGCTTCAGCTCACCGAGGAGTACCTCCTCGCGCATGACTTGCGCCAGGCCAGCCAGAAGACCTACCGGGCAGCTGCTCGCGCCCTGATCCGCCACTTCGGCCCAGCCGTCTCCGTACATGAGATAACCCACCGCGGCATACTGGAATGGCGCCGCGAAGTCCTGGAGCAGGGATTGTCCAAGCGGAGCTGGAACACCTATTCGAGCCACCTGCGCACCATCTGGGGACATGCCATCGAGTCCGAACTGTTGACGCACACCCAGGTGAATCCTTTCAATAAAACCGGCGTGATTCCACCGAAGCGACCCAGTAAAACCGTGGCGCTCGAGGCCATACAGAACGCACGGGCCTGGCTAAAAGTACTGGAGAGCTCCGAGCACTGTACGGGCGAGCGCGCCCAGATCACCCCGGCCTGGTTCTGGCGATGCGTCTTCGAGACGTTCTACGATACCGGCATCCGCCTCAATGCCCTGCTGTGCATTCGCAAATGCGACGTGCAGTGGGACAACCGAATCATCGTGGTGCGCGGCGAGACGGAAAAGACCCACCGGGAATTCTCCATCCCCATCACTGACGGCATGGCTCCCCACATACATCGACTCCTGAATGAAGCCGAGACCGCGGGAATCAAGAGCACGGATCAATTGTTCAACGTCAATCGCTTCTCGCCCCATTACTCGCGCCAGGAAATGAACAGCGATCAGGTCGAAGCCATGTACCGGAAGCTGACGGAGAAAGTCGGCGTGCGCATGACACCGCATCGCTTCAGGCATACGCTGGCGAGTGACCTGATGAAGCAGCATGAGCGCAATATCCATGTCGCCAAGGATCTACTCAACCACTCCAATATCCAAACAACAATGAGCTATATCGAGACGGATCACGATCAGATTCGGGCCGTGCTCGACGAAAGGCGACAAGCGCACGATGCGTTGAGACACCGGCACAAAATCGACTACAGCCGCTCGCCACAGGCTGCCGCGCCGGTTCCGCCTTCTCGCTCCGAGCAGCCATCGGCTGCCCGGCCACCCTCTTCACACGCCAAGCAACCATCGGCAACGCGGGCTGCACGGCCTGCCGCCCGTGCTCGCGCGCCGGAGTCGGCTCGACCGGCGACGCGCTTGTCTCTCCCCCCTCCTGTCATCAGCGAGATGCCGTGCCATGGGGCCGAGAGCTGGGCTTCGCCATCGCCAGAGCGCTTCGAACAGACGGTCGTGATGGGTTTGATGGCGCAGTACATGGCACGCTCTGCCTCAGCGTTAATGACCGCAGCAAGGCCGGAACAGGGGCGCTCACCCCGGTGGGAGAGTGCCAGCCAAAGCGGAATGACCTAGCACGATGAAATGCAGGCGACTTTCCGGCGAACGGTAAGGCCGCTGTAACTCGATCGCCCGGCCAGTAGAAAGACGGGAATGGCCGAGAGCATCTAGTTTCCAGGCGTCAACCTGCTGGCGGAGACATGCACAGCGGTGTGCCCGCTCATCTACCCCCTTTAATCGCTGATTACACCGGGGGCGTTTTTGCACGTCAGTCAGAAGGAATCAGAGGCCCAAAAACGAAGAAACCCACCAATTACGGTGGGTTATCTCATATTGACATCACGCCAGAGGGGGCCTAATGTTCGCGGCAGACGGCTGCAGACCGGCAACTTAGAGTGCAACCAGCCCAGCCACTAGAGATTATCCAGTGGAGCCATGAACCTGAAATGGTGGGTCGTGTAGGATTCGAACCTACGACCAATTGGTTAAAAGCCAACTGCTCTACCGACTGAGCTAACGACCCAAGTATGAGGTGGTCGGGGTAGAGAGATTCGAACTCCCGACATCCTGCTCCCAAAGCAGGCGCGCTACCGGACTGCGCTATACCCCGATTGGAAGTTGGCTCCGCGACCTGGACTCGAACCAGGGACCCAATGATTAACAGTCATTTGCTCTACCGACTGAGCTATCGCGGAACGTCTTTCTTCCAACCCTGGACGCTTCCGGTGTTGCTGGATTCGCGTCTCAGAGGCGCGCCATTTTACGGATGCACGCGGGCATGTCAACCCTCTGATCCAAAAAGTTTTTCTTCTTTTTCCACGAGCGGCAAAACGGCCCTTCCACTGCATGCGGCAGCGCTCTCACTCCCACCGGACGCCCATGAAAAAGCCCCGCCGAAGCGGGGCTTTCCCTGTCCGTCCACGAAGAGGTCAGGCGAAGACGATCTCGTCGCCTTCCACCTTCGCCGAGATACTGGCACCCGGCGCGAATTTGCCGGCCAGGATCAGTTGCGCCAGCGGGTTCTCGATCCAGCGCTGGATGGCCCGCTTCAGCGGGCGTGCGCCATAGACCGGGTCGAAGCCGACGGCGATCAGCTTGTCCAGCGCCTCCTGGCTCAGTTCCAGGCTCAGCTCGCGCTCGGCCAGGCGCTTGCGCAGGCGACCGAGCTGGATCTCGGCGATGCCGGCGATCTGCTCGCGAGCCAGCGGCTCGAATACCACCACTTCGTCGATCCGGTTGATGAATTCCGGACGGAAGTGCGCATTGACCGCGTCCATCACTGCGGCACGTTGCGCCTCGCGGTCGCCGGCCAGCTCCTGGATCTGTGCCGAACCGAGGTTGGAGGTCATCACCACCACGGTGTTGCGGAAGTCCACCGTACGCCCGTGACTGTCGGTCAGGCGTCCGTCCTCGAGCACCTGGAGGAGAATGTTGAATACATCCGGATGGGCCTTCTCCACCTCGTCCAGCAGCACCACCGAGTAAGGCTTGCGGCGGATCGCCTCGGTCAGGTAGCCGCCTTCCTCGAAGCCGACGTAGCCCGGAGGCGCGCCGATCAGGCGGGCCACCGAGTGTTTCTCCATGAACTCGGACATATCGATCCGCACCAGCGCCTCCTCGGTATCGAAGAGGAACTCGGCCAGCGCCTTGCACAACTCGGTCTTGCCCACCCCGGTCGGGCCGAGGAAGAGGAACGAGCCGCTCGGCCGGTTCGGATCGGCGAGGCCGGCGCGCGAACGGCGCACGGCGTTGGACACGGCGACTACCGCCTCGTCCTGGCCGATCACTCGCCGATGCAGCTCCTGCTCCATGCGCAGCAGCTTCTCGCGCTCGCCCTCGAGCATCTTCGACACCGGGATACCGGTCCACTTGGAAACCACTTCGGCGATTTCCTCGTCGGTCACCTTGTTGCGCAGCAACTGGTTCTCGGTCTTGCCGTGCTGGTCGACCATCTGCAGGCTGCGTTCCAGGTCCGGGATGGTCTGGTACTGGATGCGCGCCATGCTCTCGAGGTCGCCCTTGCGCCGCGCCGCCTCCATCTCCTGCTTGGCCTGCTCGATCTTCTGCTGGATCTGCGCCGAGCCCTGCACCTCGGCCTTCTCGGACTTCCAGATCTCCTCGAGGTCGGCGTATTCGCGCTCGAGCTTGACGATATCCTCCTCCAGCTTGGCCAGGCGCTTCCTGGTGGCTTCGTCGTCTTCCTTCTTCAGCGCCTCGCGCTCGATCTTCAGCTGGATCAGGCGACGGTCGAGACGATCCAGTTCCTCCGGCTTGGAGTCGATCTCCATGCGGATGCGGCTGGCGGCCTCGTCGATCAGGTCGATGGCCTTGTCCGGCAGTTGCCGATCGGTGATGTAGCGGTGCGACAGCTTGGCCGCGGCGATGATCGCGCCGTCGGTGATGCTCACCCCGTGGTGCACTTCATAGCGTTCCTTGAGGCCACGGAGGATGGCGATGGTGTCTTCCTCGCTCGGTTCGTCCACCAGCACCTTCTGGAAGCGGCGCTCCAGCGCGGCATCCTTCTCGATGTACTGGCGATACTCGTCGAGGGTAGTAGCACCGACGCAGTGCAGCTCGCCGCGCGCCAGAGCCGGCTTGAGCATGTTGCCGGCGTCCATGGCGCCTTCCGCCTTGCCGGCGCCGACCATGGTGTGCAGTTCGTCGATGAACAGGATGACCCGGCCTTCCTGCTTGCCCAGTTCGTTGAGGACCGCCTTCAGGCGTTCCTCGAACTCGCCGCGGAACTTGGCACCGGCGATCAGCGCCCCCATGTCCAGGGCCAGCAGGCGCTTGTCCTTGAGGCCGTCCGGCACTTCGCCGTTGATGATGCGCTGGGCCAGGCCCTCGACGATGGCGGTCTTGCCGACGCCGGGTTCGCCGATCAGCACCGGGTTGTTCTTGGTCCGCCGCTGCAGGACCTGGATGGTCCGGCGGATCTCGTCGTCGCGACCGATCACCGGGTCGAGCTTGCCTTCCTCGGCGCGCTTGGTCATGTCGACGGTGTACTTGTCCAGCGCCTGGCGCGACTCCTCGACGTTCGGGTCGTTCACCGCTTCGCCGCCACGCAGGTTGGCCACGGCATTCTCCAGCGCCTTGCGCGACACGCCCTGGCCGAGCAGCAGCTTGCCGAGCCTGGTGTTCTCGTCCATCGCGGCCAGCAATACCAGCTCGCTGGAGATGAACTGGTCGCCCTTCTGCTGGGCCAGGCGGTCAGCCTGGTTGAGCAGGCGTGCGAGATCCTGGGACAGGTTCACGTCGCCGGTCGGGCTCTGGATCTTCGGCAGCGCGTCGAGTTCTTTGTTGAGGCCGCTGCGCAGGGCGGCGATATCGAAGCCGACCTGCATCAGCAGGGGCTTGATCGAACCGCCTTGCTGCTCGAGCAGGGCGGAAAGCAGGTGCACCGGCTCGATGGCCGGATGGTCATGGCCAACGGCCAGGGACTGGGCGTCGGAGAGCGCCAGTTGCAGCTTGCTGGTCAAACGGTCTATTCGCATGGGTCGTCCTTCCTTCTATAGAGCGGGCCGGAACGATGGGTGTCCCTGATGAAGAAAAGCCCGCCGAGATGACTCAGTAGATAAGGGCGATTTTCCGCGGTTCAAGCGACCGGACCGTGACATCGGTCAGTTGCCGCCGGATAACCTGCGCGGGCCTAGTCCTGGAGCCAGACCAGGCTGGCAAAACGGCCGGTACGCGACGAGCGGCGGTAGGAATAGAAGCGCGCGGTATCGCTGAAGGTGCAGAAGCCACCGCCATGCACGGCGGTGACGCCATGGGCGCCCAGGCGGATCCGCGCGAGTCGGTAGATGTCGGCCATGAAGCGGCCCGGATTGGCGCTAGGTACGAAAGCCGAGCGCGCCTCGGCGTGCGCAGCGACGAATGCATCGCGGACCTCGCCGCCGACCTCGAAGGCCCGCGGGCCGATCGCCGGCCCCAGCCAGACCAGCAGTTCGTCGCCGGGCACGCCCAGGCTGTCCACCGTCGCCTCCAGCACGCCCGCCGCCAGCCCGCGCCAGCCGGCATGGGCCGCGGCCACGCGGGTGCCCGAGCGGTCGCAGAACAACGCCGGCAGGCAGTCGGCGGTCATGATCGTACAGGCGACGCCCGGCATCGCGCTCCAGCTGGCGTCGGCCCTGAGCACCCGGCTCGGGTCGGCCTCCACCACCGTCACTCCGTGCACCTGGTCCAACCAGCTCTGCCGGCATTCCAGACGCTCGGTCAGGCGTCGGCGGTTTTCTTCCACGGCGCGCGGATCGTCGTCGACGTGGGCGCCAAGGTTCAGACTGTCGAAGGGTGCCTGGCTGACCCCGCCACTGCGCGTGGTCACGCAGGCCCGCACACGGGCCGGCGCCGGCCAGTCGGGGGTCAGCCAGGCGTTCATCCGACGAACGCCTCGCGATCCTGGCGCAACAGGCTGAGCAGCCAGAGGAAGTCTTCCGGCAGCGGCGACTCCCACTTCATGCGCACGCCGGTGGCCGGGTGATCCAGTTCGAGGAAGCGCGCGTGCAGCGCCTGCCGGGGGAACTCGCGAAGAGTCTGGACCAGGGTCTGGCTGGCCACCGGGGGAATCCTGAAGCGCCCACCGTAGACCGGATCGCCGACCAGGGGATAGCCGATATGGCTCATGTGCACGCGGATCTGGTGGGTACGCCCGGTCTCCAGCTTGACCCGGGTATGGGTGTGCGCACGGAAGCGTTCCAGCACGCGGTAATGGCTGACCGCCACCTTGCCGGCGTCGACCACCGCCATCTTCTGCCGCTGCACGCCATGCCGTCCGATCGGCGCATCGATGGTGCCGCCGGAGGTGATCACGCCGATCACGATCGCCTCGTAGATGCGGCTGACCGACCGTGCCTGCAGTTGCGCCACCAGCTTGGTGTGGGCCTCCAGCGTCTTGGCCACCACCATCAGGCCGGTCGTGTCCTTGTCCAGGCGGTGGACGATCCCGGCGCGCGGCACATTGGCGATGTCCGGGACATGGTAGAGCAAGGCATTCAGCAGGGTGCCGTCCTGATGGCCGGCAGCCGGATGGACCACCAGGCCGGCGGGCTTGTCGATCACCAGGATGTGCTCGTCCTCGTAGACGATTTCCAGCTCGATGTCCTGTGCGAGCCACTCGCCCTGGGCTTCCTGCTCGGCCTCCAGGACCAGTTGCGCGCCGCTGTGGACGATGTCGCGCGGGCGCAGCACGGCGCCGTCGACGGTCAGGCGTCCGTCCTTGATCCAGCCGGCCAGACGGGAGCGGGAGTGTTCGGGAAAAAGCTGGGCGGCGATCTGGTCGAGACGCTGGCCACCCAGCTCGAACGGCACCTCGGCCGCGCGTTGAATCATATCGGACATGAGTAGGAGACGATGCTCAGCGCGGCTTTTGGAATCGGCTACGCGCTGTGGTTAAATACGGGGTCTTTGTCCCAGGGGGTGCCTGGGGCGCCAATCATAACAGACGGTTGAGGCCAAGCCGACCGTCCCAGGGACGCAAGCCGCCATGCAAGTGAAACACCTGCTGCTGATCGCCATCCTCGCCCTCACCGCAGCCTGCTCCTCGAACAAGGAGACTGTCGACGAGAACCTGAGCGAGAGCCAGCTGTACCAGCAGGCGCAGGACGACCTCAACAACAAGAGCTACAACAGCGCCGTCACCAAGCTGAAAGCCCTCGAATCGCGCTATCCCTTCGGCCGCTACGCCGAGCAGGCCCAGCTCGAGCTGATCTACGCCAACTACAAGAACATGGAGCCCGAAGCCGCCCGCGCCGCCGCCGAACGCTTCATCCGCCTGCATCCGCAGCACCCCAACGTCGACTACGCCTACTACCTCAAGGGCCTGTCCTCCTTCGACCAGGACCGCGGCCTGCTGGCGCGCTTCCTGCCGCTGGACATGACCAAGCGCGACCCGGGCGCCGCCCGCGACTCCTTCAACGAGTTCGCCCAGCTCACCAGCCGCTTCCCCAACAGCCGCTACGCCCCGGACGCCAAGGCGCGCATGGTGTACCTGCGCAACCTGCTGGCGGCCTACGAAGTGCACGTCGGCCACTACTACCTGAAGCGCCAGGCCTATGTCGCCGCCGCCAACCGCGGTCGCTACGTGGTAGAGAACTTCCAGGAAACCCCGGCCGTCGGCGATGGCCTGGCGATCATGGTCGAAGCCTACCGTCGCCTGGGTCTCGACGACCTGGCCAGCACCAGCCTGGAAACCCTCAAGCTCAACTATCCGGATAACGCCAGCCTCAAGGATGGCGAGTTCGTCGCCCGCGAAAGCGAGGCCGACACCCGCTCCTGGCTGGCCAAGGCCACCCTGGGCCTGATCGAAGGCGGCGAGCCGCCGCCGCACATGGAAACCCAGGCCGCCAAGGACGTGATCAAGCAGTACGAGGATGCCGAGCGGGAGATCCCCGCCGAACTGAAGCCGGAAAACCAGGATCACAGCGCCGACGACGAGAAGCCGGAGAGCGATGACGACGAAGACTCCGGCCGCTCCTGGTGGAGCTACATGACCTTCGGTCTCTTCGACTGATCGCACGAAACACCGAAGGGAGGCGCAGGCCTCCCTTCTTTTTGCCCGCCGCCATGCCTCTCCCAGCGCCAAACGCCGCACAGCCTGGACCTTCCCGGCTGGGATCGAGCCGGCGGCTTGGCTAAACTGCAGCTTTCTCCAGCCTCCGAGATCACCATGGGCCTTTTCCGCCTCCTGTTCTGGATCGCCCTGATCGCCATCGCGTTCTGGCTCTGGCGTCGCTTTACCCGTCCCACTCCGCGCCAGCAGCAACGTCCGCAGGACGAGCCGAGCGCATCGCCGATGGTCCGCTGCGCCCATTGCGGCGTCCACGTGCCGCAGGCCAACGCCCTCGCCCACGAACAACGCTGGTATTGCAGCCAGGCGCACCTGCGCCAGGACCAGGGCGACCGTGCGCGCTGAACGGCTACGGCTGAGCGAGGAGCAGGGGCAACGCATCCTCCGTCTGTACCACCTGTACCGCCTGACCATCGGCCTGGTACTGGTCCTGCTGATCTCCAGCGAACTGGAAGATCAGGTCCTCAAGCTCGTCCACCCTGAACTGTTCCATGTCGGCAGTTGGTGCTACCTGGTCTTCAACATCCTGGTCGCGCTGTTCCTGCCGCCGTCACGGCAATTGCTGCCGATCTTCATCCTCGCGCTCACCGACGTGCTGATGCTTTGCGGCCTGTTCTACGCAGGTGGCGGCGTACCCAGCGGCATCGGCAGCCTGCTGGTGGTGGCGGTGGCCATTGCCAACATCCTGCTGCGCGGGCGCATCGGCCTGGTCATCGCGGCGGCGGCCAGCCTCGGTCTGCTCTACCTGACCTTCTTCCTCAGCCTGAGCAGTCCGGACGCCACCAACCACTACGTCCAGGCCGGCGGCCTCGGCACCCTGTGCTTCGCCGCCGCGCTGGTGATCCAGGCCCTGGTGCGGCGCCAGGAGCAGACCGAAACGCTGGCCGAAGAACGCGCCGAGACGGTCGCCAACCTGGAGGAACTCAACGCATTGATCCTGCAGCGCATGCGCACCGGCATCCTTGTGGTCGATAGCCGTCAGGCCATCCTCCTCGCCAACCAGGCCGCCCTCGGCCTGCTCAGGCAGGACGACGTGCAGGGCGCCAGCCTCGGCCGCCACAGCCCGATGCTGATGCACTGCATGAAGCAATGGCGCCTGAATCCCAGCCTCCGTCCGCCGACGCTCAAGGTGGTGCCGGATGGCCCGACGGTGCAACCCAGCTTTATCAGCCTCAACCGCGAAGACGACCAGCACGTGCTGATCTTCCTCGAAGACATTTCGCAGATCGCCCAGCAGGCGCAGCAGATGAAGCTGGCCGGTCTCGGCCGCCTGACCGCCGGCATCGCCCATGAGATCCGCAACCCGCTGGGCGCGATCAGCCACGCCGCCCAACTGCTGCAGGAGTCAGAGGAACTGGATGCCCCGGACCGACGCCTGACGCAGATCATCCAGGACCAGTCGAAGCGGATGAACCTGGTCATCGAGAACGTCCTGCAGCTCTCCCGTCGCCGCCAGGCCGAACCGCAGCAGCTCGACCTGAAGGAGTGGCTTCAGCGGTTCGTCGACGAATACCCCGGCAGGCTGCGCAACGACAGCCAACTGCACCTGCAGCTCGGTGCCGGCGACATCCAGACCCGCATGGACCCACACCAGTTGAACCAGGTGCTGAGCAACCTGGTGCAGAACGGTCTTCGCTACAGCGCCCAGGCGCACGGGCGCGGCCAGGTCTGGCTGAGCCTCGCGCGCGACCCGGAGAGCGACCTGCCGGTGCTGGAAGTCATCGACGACGGTCCCGGCGTACCGGCGGACAAACTGAACAACCTGTTCGAACCCTTCTTTACTACAGAAAGCAAAGGTACCGGCCTGGGCCTCTATCTCTCCCGCGAGCTCTGCGAGAGCAATCAGGCACGGATCGACTACCGCAATCGCGAGGAAGGCGGCGGCTGCTTCCGCATCACCTTCGCCCACCCGCGCAAACTCAGCTGACGGAAGCCGCACGCATGAGCCGACAAAAAGCCCTGATCGTCGACGATGAACCGGATATCCGCGAACTGCTGGAAATCACTCTCGGCCGCATGAAGCTGGACACCCGCAGCGCCCGCAACGTCAAGGAAGCCCGCGAGTTGCTGGCCCGCGAGCCGTTCGACCTGTGCCTCACCGACATGCGCCTGCCGGACGGCAGCGGCCTCGATCTGGTCCAGTACATCCAGCAGCGCCATCCACAGACCCCGGTGGCCATGATCACCGCGTACGGCAGCCTGGACACCGCGATCCAGGCGCTCAAGGCCGGTGCCTTCGACTTCCTCACCAAACCGGTCGACCTCGGTCGCTTGCGGGAGCTGGTGGCAACCGCCCTGCGCTTGCGCAACCCGGAAGCCGAGGAAGCGCCGGTGGACAACCGCCTGCTCGGCGAGTCGCCGCCGATGCGCGCCCTGCGCAACCAGATCGGCAAGCTGGCGCGCAGCCAGGCGCCGGTCTACATCAGTGGCGAGTCCGGTAGCGGCAAGGAGCTGGTGGCGCGCCTGATCCACGAGCAGGGGCCACGTATCGAGCGGCCGTTCGTGCCGGTGAACTGCGGCGCGATTCCCTCCGAACTGATGGAAAGCGAGTTCTTCGGCCACAAGAAAGGCAGCTTCACTGGCGCTATCGAAGACAAGCAGGGCCTGTTCCAGGCCGCCAGCGGCGGCACCCTGTTCCTCGACGAAGTCGCCGACCTGCCGATGGCCATGCAGGTCAAACTGCTCCGGGCGATCCAGGAAAAGGCCGTGCGCGCGGTCGGCGGCCAGCAGGAGGTCGCCGTCGACGTGCGCATCCTCTGCGCCACCCACAAGGACCTCGCCGCCGAAGTCGGCGCCGGGCGCTTCCGCCAGGACCTCTACTACCGCCTCAACGTCATCGAGCTGCGCGTACCGCCGCTGCGCGAACGCCGCGAGGACATCCCGCTGCTCGCCGAACGCATCCTCAAGCGCCTGGCCGGCGACACCGGCCTGCCGGCCGCCAGGCTGACCGGCGACGCACAGGAGAAGCTGAAGAACTACCGCTTCCCGGGCAACGTCCGCGAGCTGGAAAACATGCTGGAGCGCGCCTACACCCTGTGCGAAGACGACCAGATCCAGCCTCACGACCTGCGCCTGGCCGATGCGCCGGGTGCCAGCCAGGAAGGCGCCGCGAGCCTGAGCGAAATAGACAACCTCGAGGACTACCTGGAAGACATCGAGCGCAAGCTGATCATGCAGGCGCTCGAGGAGACCCGCTGGAACCGCACCGCCGCGGCCCAGCGCCTGGGCCTGACGTTCCGCTCGATGCGCTACCGCCTGAAAAAGCTGGGCATCGACTGAAAGTGAAAAGGCCTGTCCGAAGACAGGCCTTTTGGTTTTCGCTCCTCAGAGGCGACCAGCCGGGGCGTAGGGGACCGGGTCGATGATCGGTTCCCGCCCGCTCATGAGATCCGCCAGCAGACGGCACGACGCCGGTGCCAGGACCAGCCCGTTGCGGTAGTGCCCGGTATTCAGCCAGAGCCCGTCGAAGCCAGGCACCGGACCGATATAGGGGATGCCTTCGGGAGAGCCCGGGCGCAACCCTGCCCAGTGGGCCACCGGCTGCATGTCCGCCAGTTCCGGCAACAGTTCTGCCGCAGACGCCCTGAGGCTTTCCAGCGCCTCGTCGGTCGGCGTCTTGTCGAAGCCCGAATGTTCCAAGGTGCTGCCGATCAGGATGTGGCCGTCGCGCCGCGGAATCGCGTAGCGCCCCTTGGCCAGCACCATGCGCGGCAGGAAATCCGCCGCGCACTTGTAGAGGATCATCTGCCCTTTCACCGGTACCACGGGCAGTTCCAGGCCAAGCGGCTTCAACAACTCGCCGCTCCAGGCGCCCGCCGCCAGCAGCACCTTGTCGCCACGAATCTCGCCACGCGAGGTCGCCACGCCGACCACTCGATCGCCGTCGCGCAACCAGCCGCGCACCTCCGTCTGTTCATGCAGTTCGAGATTGGCGAATTGTTGCAGGGATGCCCGCAATGAGCGCGCCAGGCGAGGATTGCGCACATTGGCCACGCCCGACATGTAGACCGCCCGCTGGAAGCCGGCGCCCAGCCCGGGCACCGCCGCGTAGGCCTCCTCGATCGGCACGTCCCTCAACGGCCGAGTGTGCTTGCGTGCCCACTGCAGTGCCTCGGTCTGGTCGTCCAGGTCCAGCCAGTACAGGCCAACGGTATGGACCTCGGGATCGAGCCCGGTCTCGTCGAGCAAACGCTGCCCCAGGGCCGGGTAGAAGTCCTGCGACCAGTGCGCCAGGGCGGTCACCGCCGGGCTGTAGCGCCACGGATAGAGCGGCGAGACGATCCCGCCTCCCGCCCAGGATGCCTCACGCCCACTCTCGCCCCGCTCCACCAGGGTCACCCGCAGTCCGGCGAGCGCCAGCTCCCGGGCGGTCAACAGGCCGATGACGCCAGCGCCCACTACCACAACTCTTTCCGACACCAGGGCCTCCACGATCACACAGGGGTTGCAGAAAAGTCGGTCATACGCCTCATCCCGCAGCTGATTGAGGCAACGGGGAAAATCCGGCGAGATACGACCGTCGCGGAATGATACGAGCAAAAGGACCGCCTGCCATGGTCGAAAGGTCGCAGAGAGCGTTGACGCTCACCGAGCTGCTGTTTGCGCTGGTTCTGCTGGGGATACTGGGAAGCCTGGCGCTGCCCGGGATGGCAGCCTGGCTGGACGGCAATCGCCAGCGAAGTGTGTTGCACGAGCTGAGCGCGAGCATCCAGCTGGGCAGAACCCATGCCGTCGCCTACCAGCGCCCGGTGACGCTCTGTCCGTCGACCGATGGCCGTCACTGCGGCAGCGACTGGGGAGAGGGCTGGCTGCTGGCGGAAGACGGAGGGAAGCGGCTCCTCGTGGGACGCGCGCTTGCAAAGAAGGAAAGGCTCCGCTGGAACCGTTCGAACCGCCTCAGGTTCCTCCCCAGCGGCCAGCTCAACATTCACAACGGGCGGTTTCTGCTCTGCGGAAGGCATACCGTTGCCTGGCAACTGATCCTCAACCGGCAGGGCCGGCTCCGTACCGCGAGCGCCAGGGAGAACCGGGAGAAACGTGAGCTATGCAGCACTTCCGGATGATCATGGACCAGTTGTCCTGCCCCACGGGCCGACCGTCAACGACCGCAAGACGCTCCCAGGCCCGTTTGGCATGCTTTCCAGGCGTAGACCCCCTGGAGCAACCGCATGTCATATCGTTCCAACTCGACCGGCTTCACCCTGATCGAGTTGCTGATCATCGTCGTCCTGCTGGCCATCATGGCGAGCTTCGCCATTCCGAACTTCAAGCAGCTGACAGAACGCAACGAACTGCAGAGCGCCGCCGAGGAACTCAATGCGATGCTGCAGTACGCTCGCAGCGAAGCCGTGTCCCAGAGGCGCGCGATCAGCATCCAGGCGCTGAAGGACAAGGACTGGGGCAAGGGCCTGAGCATAGGTGTCCTGGCCTCCGGCTCGATCGCCGCGCCCCTGCGCAAACACGACGGCTTCCGTGCCGCCACGCTGACAGCGAAGGAAAAGAGCGCCGTGGAACATCTGACCTTCACGGCCAACGGTACCCTCGTACCGCCAACGGAACGAACCTTCGCAATCTGCCAGAACGGCAAGACCGACGGGGGCCGCGTGCTGAGCATCAGCCAGGCCGGCCGGATCCAACTCGAACCTTCCTCCAAGGCGCCCCAGTCATGCTATTGAAATCGCGACACAGGTCGCTGCACCAATCCGGCTTCAGCATGATCGAAGTGCTGGTCGCCCTGCTGCTGATCAGCATCGGCGTGCTGGGCATGATCGCCATGCAGGGCAAGACCATCCAGTACACCGCCGACTCGGTCGAGCGCAACAAGGCAGCCATGCTCGGCAGCAACCTGCTGGAAAGCATGCGGGCGAGCCCGAAGGCGCTGTACGACGTCAAGGACCAGATGGCCACGCAATCCGACTTCTTCAAGGCCAAGGGGTCGGCGTTCCCCACCGCGCCGTCCTCCTGCACGCCATTGCCCGACGCGATCAAGGACCGCCTGGGATGCTGGGCGGAACAGGTGAAGAACGAACTGCCAGGCGCTGGCGACCTGCTGAAGAGCGACTACTACATCTGCCGCAGCTCGAAGCCGGGCGACTGCGACGGCAAGGGCTCCATGCTGGAAATCCGCCTGGCCTGGCGCGGCAAGCAAGGCGCCTGCGTCAACGCCGCCGACAGCAGCGCCGACACCTCCCTCTGCTACTACACCCTCAGGGTCGAGCCATGAGCATGAACAACCGCTCCCGACGGCAATCGGGCCTGTCCATGATCGAACTACTGGTGGCCCTCGCCATCAGCAGCTTCCTGATTCTCGGGATTACCCAGATCTACCTGGACAACAAGCGCAACTACCTGTTCCAGCAAGGCCAGGCAGGCAACCAGGAAAACGGACGCTTCGCCATGATGTTCCTGGACCAGCAACTGGCCAAGGTGGGTTTCCGTAGGCGTGCGGACGACCCCAACGAGTTTGCCTTCCCGGCGCAGCAGAAAACCGCCTATTGCGAGGCATTCAAAGCCGGCTCAACCCTGGTGCCCGCCGTGGTCAAGGCCGGCCAGAGCGGATTCTGCTACCGCTATCAACCGGCGCCAGGCGAAGCCTACGACTGCGAAGGCAACTCGATCACCACCCCTAGCGATCCCTTCGCTACCGCCCAGGCCATCACCGCACGCGTTCTGTTCGTTCCCGCGACCGCCGATGTCCCCGGCAGCCTCGCCTGCTCCGCGCAGACAATCAAGGAAAAAGGCCAGGAGATCGTCAGCGGCCTGGTCGACTTCAAGCTCGAGTACGGCGTCGGCCCGACCATGGCCGGCAAACGCGAGGTGGAAAGCTTCGTCGAACAGGCCAACATCGCCGACCGTCCGGTGCGTGCCCTGCGCTACTCCGCGCTGATGGCCAGCGACAAGAACCTGCGCCAGGGCGACAGCAAGACCCTGGACGATTGGATCACGCTCTACCCCTCGTCCAAGACCAGCCTGCAAGGCAATGACAAGGACCGCCTCTACCAGATCGCCAAGGGCAGCCAGACACTCAGGAATCTCGTGCCATGAACAACTTCCCTGCACAACAGCGCGGCGCCACGCTGGTCATCGCCCTGGCGATCCTGGTGATCGTCACCCTGCTGGCGGTCTCGAGCATGCGCGAAGTGGTACTGGAAAGCCGCATCACCGGCAACGTCATCGAACAGACTCGCTTGCAGAACGCCGCCGAGTCCGGACTCCGCGAAGGCGAGCGGCGCTTCGTCAACACCCTGCGTCCGCCGGAGCCCGGCACCGGTTGTACGGCCGACAACGTGGCCCGCCCCTGCCTGCTGGACCTCGCCGCGCTGAACCTGAAGCTGGCGGACACCCACCAGAATCCGGTCGGCGTGCTGAAGGGCATCGCCAATACCTGGATGAGTTACCGCGGCAGCGACATCAGCAGCGCGACCACCGCGGGCACGCTCTACAGCGTGCAGTGGAACAACCTGCCCATTCCCTCGGGCGGCCAGGTCAACGAAGCGGAAAGCCCCGAATACGGCAACCTGATGCGCGGCATCGGCACCTTCTACTACGAGACCAATAGCGTCGCGCGCAACCAGACCAACAGCGAAACCGTCCTGCAGACCGTTCTCGCCCATCTCTATACCAACTGATCGAGCCTCGCATGAAATCGGTACTCCACCAGATCGGCAAGACCTCGCTGGCAGCCGCGCTCAGCGGCGCCGTCCTGCTCTCCGCCCAGACCACCCACGCCGCCGCCCTGTCGGTCAGCCAGCAGCCGCTGATGCTGATCCAGGGCGTCGCCCCGAACATGCTGGTGACTCTCGACGACTCGGGCAGTATGGCTTATGCCTATGCACCGGATAGCCTGGTCAACAGCCGCAACAACGTCTATTTCGCGTCGAACAGCTACAACCCGATGTACTTCGACCCGAATACCCAGTACAAGCTGCCGAAAAAGGTGACCCTTTCCAATGGCCAGATCCAGGTGCAGGACTATTCCAAGCCCAGCTTCACCGCGGCATGGCGCAACGGTTTCACTCAGGAAGGCCGGGTAAACCTTTCCCGTGACTACAGGCCAACGGTGCAGTACCAGGGCGGATCGGGAGCAGGCACCGAGTCCAGCATCGACTGGTACGGGGCTCCTGCCTTCTACTACCAATACAGCGGGGGCCGCGGTTGCAGCCTCACCACTTCGAGTTGCTACACCCGTGTGGAAATCAGCGGCGCGGCCCAGCAGCAGAACTTCGCCAACTGGTACTCCTTCTATCGTACCCGCGCCCTGGCCACCCAGACCGCCGCTAACCTGGCGTTCTACAGCCTGCCTGAAAACGCCCGGATCAGTTGGCAACTACTGAACAGTTCCTCGTGCCTGATCGGCAGTGGCTCCAGTAACTGTTACAACAACTACCTGAGAGACTTCACCGGGCAACATCGGGTGAACTTCTTCAACTGGCTGGAGAACCTGTCGGTCGGAGGTGGTACTCCGCTGCGTCAGGCCATGACTCGAGCAGGGGAGTTTCTCAAGAAGACCGGCGTCAACGGCCCCTATGCCTATCGACCTGGTACCCAGACCTCGCCGGAATACAGCTGCCGTGGCAGCTATCACATTCTGATGACCGATGGTCTTTGGAACAACGACTCGGCCAGCGTAGGCAATGCCGACAGCACGAGTCGTAGCCTCCCCGATGGCAAGAGCTACAGCAGCCAGACGCCTTACAGGGATGCTGCGTCCAATACCCTGGCCGACCAGGCCTTCCATTACTGGGCCACCGATGCCCGGCCGGATATCGACGACAATATCAAGCCGTACATTCCCTACCCGGACCAGGCCAATCCCTCGGCGGAGTACTGGAATCCGCGCAACGATCCGGCGACCTGGCAGCACATGGTGACCTATACCCTGGGCCTGGGCCTGACCACCAGCCTCACCAGCCCGAAGTGGGAGGGTTCCACCTACTCCGGCGGCTATGACGAAATCGCCGCCGGGCGCCTCAGCTGGCCGAACGCTTCGAATAACCATAGCAACAACGTCTATGACCTGTGGCACGCCGCAGTGAACTCCCGGGGCGAGTTCTTCAGCGCCGACTCGCCGGACCAACTGGTCGCGGCCTTCCAGGACATCCTCAACCGAATTTCGGGCAAGGACCTGCCGGCATCCCGCCCCGCCATCAGCTCGTCCCTGCAGGAAGACGACACTGGCGACAAGCTGACCCGCTTCGCCTACCAGACCAGCTTCGCCAGCGACAAAAACTGGGCTGGCGACCTGACCCGCTACAGCCTGACCACCCAGGACAAGGCCACCGTGCAGACCAAGCTGTGGAGCGCGCAGAGTATCCTCGACGCGATGCCCAACGGTGGAGCTGGCCGCAAGATCATGATGGCCGGATCCGGTACCTCGGGCCTCAAGGAGTTCACCTGGGGCAGCCTCAGCGCCGACCAGCAGCGGCAGTTGAACCGCGATCCGGACCGCAACGATGTCGCCGACACCAAGGGCCAGGACCGAGTGGCCTTCCTGCGTGGCGATCGCAGCAAGGAGAACAGCGACAACTTCCGCACCCGCAACTCGATCCTCGGCGATATCATCAACTCCTCGCCGGCGACGGTCGGCAAGGCCCAGTACCTGACCTACCTGGCCCAGCCGATCGAGCCCAGCGGCAACTACTCCACGTTCGCAGAAGCACAGAAAACCCGTGCCCCGCGGGTATACGTCGGCGCCAACGACGGCATGCTGCACGGTTTCGATACCGACGGTAACGAGACCTTCGCCTTCATCCCAAGCGCGGTCTTCGAGAAGCTCCACAAGTTGACCGCCCGCGGCTACCAGGGCGGCGCCCACCAGTTCTACGTCGACGGCTCGCCGGTGGTCGCCGACGCCTTCTTCGGCGGCGCCTGGCATACCGTGCTGATCGGCAGCCTGCGCGCCGGCGGCAAGGGTCTGTTCGCCCTCGACGTGACCGACCCCGCCAACATCAAGCTGCTCTGGGAAATCGGCGTGGACCAGGAGCCCGACCTTGGCTACAGCTTCCCCAAACCCACGGTCGCCCGGCTGCACAACGGCAAGTGGGCCGTGGTCACCGGAAACGGTTATTCCAGCCTGAACGACAAGGCCGCGCTGCTGATCATCGACCTGGAGACCGGGGCCATCACCCGCAAACTGGAAGTCACCGGCAGGACCGGCGTACCCAACGGTCTATCCAGCCCTCGCCTGGCAGACAACAACAGCGACGGCGTAGCCGACTACGCCTACGCCGGCGACCTGCAAGGCAACCTCTGGCGCTTCGACCTGATCGCCGGCAAGGTCAACCAGGACGATCCGTTCAGCCGAGCCAACGACGGCCCGGCGGTGGCCTCGAGCTTCAGGGTGTCTTTCGGTGGCCAGCCGCTCTATTCGGCGGTCGACTCCGCCGGCGCGGCGCAAGCGATCACCGCCGCGCCCTCACTGGTTCGCCATCCGACACGCAAGGGCTACATCGTGATCTTCGGTACCGGCAAGTATTTCGAGAACGCCGACGCCCGGGCCGATACCAGCCGCGCCCAGACGCTCTACGGCATCTGGGACCAGCAAACCAAGGGCGAAGCCGCGGGCAGCACACCCCGACTGACGCGCGGCAACCTGCAGCAGCAGACCCTGGACCTCCAGGCCGACTCGACCTTCGCCTCGACCGCTCGCACCATTCGCATCGCCAGTCAGAACCCGGTCAACTGGCTGAACAATGACGGCAGCACCAAGCAGTCCGGCTGGTATCTGGACTTCATGGTCAACGGCACCCTGAAGGGCGAGATGCTGATCGAGGACATGATCGCCATCGGCCAGGTGGTGCTGCTGCAAACCATCACCCCGAACGATGACCCCTGTGCCGACGGCGCCAGCAACTGGACCTATGGCCTCGATCCCTATACCGGCGGTCGCACCAGCTTCACCGTGTTCGACCTGGCACGCCAGGGCGTCGTGGACTCGAAATCCGACTACAGCTACAACAAGCAGAACGTCGCGGTATCCGGTACCGAGCAGAAAGGCCTGGGAGGCTTGACGCTGAGCACCAACGAACAGGGCAATCCGGAAGTCTGCTCCTCGGGCGAATGCCTGACCGTGAACCCCGGTCCGAACACCCGTGGCCGCCAGAACTGGCGCCCCATCGAAGGAAAGAACTGATATGAAAGTGCTGCCTATGCTGCTGGCCCTGGCCGTTCCCGGCCTCTGCTGGGCCGAAGATCCCCAGACCTTCGAAGGCGCTGGCGTGGTCTTCGAAGTCCAGGTCGAGAAGAACCTGGTGGACATCGACCACCGGCTCTACCGCCTGCCCAACAGCACCGTCAGGAACGGCATGCCCAGCCTGTTTCAGGTCAAGCCGGGCTCCGTGGTGTCCTACTCTGGCACCGTCAGCCAGCCGTGGTCCACCATCACCGATATCTACATTCACAAACAGATGAGCGAACAGGAGCTGGCCGAGATGATCGAGAAAGAACAGCCCCGCCAGGACGGGGAGGAGCAGCCCCGATGAGGACAAGACAGAAGGGCTTCACGTTGCTGGAAATGGTGGTGGTAGTGGCGGTGATCGGCATCCTCCTCGGCATCGCCATTCCCAGTTACCAGAACTACGTGATCCGCTCCAACCGCACCGAGGGCCAGGCGCTGCTCTCGGACGCGGCCGCGCGCCAGGAACGCTACTACTCGCAGAACCCCGGGGTCGGCTACACCAAGGACGTGGCCAAGCTGGGCATGAGTTCGGCCAACTCGCCGAACAACCTGTACAACCTCACCATAGCGACGCCCACCAGCACCACCTATACCCTGACCGCCACGCCGATCAACTCGCAGACCCGCGACAAGACCTGCGGCAAGCTGACCCTCAATCAGCTCGGCGAACGCGGCGCAGCCGGCAAGACCGGCAACAACAGCACCGTCAACGACTGCTGGCGCTGAAACGAAAGAGCCCCTCTACAAGAGGGGCTCTTTCATTGCGCACGGTTCACAAAGCCTTGACCCGCAGTTCCTTGGGCATCGAGAAGGTAATGTTCTCCTCCCGCCCCTCCAGTTCCTGCTCCTCCGACGCCCCCCACTCGCGTAGCTGGGCGATCACGCCGCGCACCAGCACTTCCGGCGCGGAAGCGCCTGCGGTGATTCCGATGCGACGCACACCGTCGAACCAGCCGCGTTGCATGTCCTCGGCGCCGTCGATCAGGTAGGCCGGCGTGCCCATCCGCTCGGCGAGTTCGCGCAGGCGGTTGGAGTTGGAACTGTTGGGGCTGCCCACCACCAGGACCATGTCGCACTGGTCGGCCAGTTCCTTCACGGCATCCTGGCGGTTCTGGGTGGCATAGCAGATGTCGTTCTTGCGCGGTCCCTGGATCTGCGGGAACTTGGCGCGCAGGGCATCGATGACCTTCGAGGTGTCGTCCATCGACAGGGTCGTCTGGGTCACGTAGTGCAGGGCTTCGGGCTTGCGCACCTCCAGCGCGGCGACGTCGGCCTCGTCCTCCACCAGGTAGATGGCACCACCGTTGCTGGCATCGTACTGGCCCATGGTGCCTTCCACCTCGGGGTGCCCTTCATGCCCGATCAGCACGCATTCGTGGCCGTCGCGGCTGTAGCGCACCACTTCCATGTGCACCTTGGTCACCAGCGGACAGGTCGCGTCGAAAACCTTCAGGCCGCGCCCCTCGGCTTCCTTGCGGACCGCCTGGGAAACGCCGTGGGCGCTGAAGATGACGATGACGTTGTCCGGCACCTGATCGAGTTCCTCCACGAAGATGGCGCCGCGCTGGCGCAGGTTGTCCACGACGAACTTGTTGTGCACCACCTCGTGACGCACGTAGATCGGCGGGCCGAAGACATCGAGGGCACGGTTGACGATCTCGATGGCGCGATCCACGCCGGCGCAGAAGCCGCGGGGATTGGCGAGTTTGATTTGCATGGCGGTCTCGTGGGCGACGCGGTGATTGGACGAATGAACCTTGCTACCGCCCTCCCCGCTTGGGAAGGGCGCAGCGACCGACGGTTCAGGCCGGCTGGACGTCAATGATCTCGACTTCGAAGGCCAGGGTCTTGCCGGCCAGCGGATGATTGAAGTCGACGGTCACCTGCTGCTCATCGAACGCCTTGACCACGCCCGGCAGTTCGGTCTTGGCCGCGTCGTTGAAGATCACCAGCAGGCCCTCGGCCAGCTCCATGTCCTGGAACTGGTCGCGCGGCATGATCTGCACGTTCTGCGGATTCGGCTGGCCGAAACCCTGCTCGGGAAGAATGCTCAGGGTGCGCTTGTCGCCAGCCTTCAAGCCGAACAGCGCCTGTTCGAAGCCCGGCAGCAGGTTGCCGTCGCCGACCTTGAACGAGGCCGGCTGCTTGTCGAAGGTGCTGTCGACGATGTTGCCGTCCTCCAGCTTGAGGGCGAAATGCAGGGTGACGCGGCTCTCCTGGCCAATGCGGGTCGACTCAGCCATGGGCGGCTTCTCCGGATTTCTTCGATCTGAACATGTCGAGCGCCAGCATGACGGCGCCGACGGTGATGGCGCTATCGGCCAGGTTGAACGCCGGGAAGTACCAGCGGTTCTGCCAGTGCACCAGGATGAAGTCCACCACGTGGCCAAGGACCATGCGGTCGTAAAGGTTGCCCAGGGCGCCGCCGAGCACCAGCGCCAGGGCGATGGCCAACCAGGTCTCGCCTTTCTTCAGGCGTTTCAGCCAGACCACCAGGATCGCGCTGACGACGATGGCGATCAGGGCGAACAGCCAGCGCTGCCAGCCCGAGCTGTCGGCCAGGAAGCTGAAGGCGGCACCGGTGTTGTAGGCCAGGGTCCAGCTGAACAGATCGGGGATCACCACGATCTGCTGGTACATGCTCAGTTCGGCCTGGAAGAACGCCTTGCTGACCTGGTCGAGGACGAACACCAGCACGGTGATCCACAACCAGGGCAAGCGCCCGAAACGATCGACGTCAGGCATAGTGGCGAACCTCGCCGCTGCCTTCGATGTTCTCGATGCAGCGACCGCACAGGTCAGGATGCGCAGCGTGCTGACCGACGTCCTCGCGATGGTGCCAGCAACGACCGCACTTGGCGTGGGTCGACTTGACCACTTTCAGCTTGAGGCCGGCGACTTCGCTGTCCACCGCGTCGGCCGGAGCCGCCGACAGCGGCGCCAGGGTCGCGGTCGAGGTGATCAGGACGAAGCGTAGCTCGTTGCCCAGCTTGGCCAATTGGGCCTGCAGCGCGTCTTCCGCATACAGGGTGACCTCGGCCTGCAGGTTGCCGCCCACGGCCTTGGCCGCGCGCTGGTTCTCCAGCTCCTTGTTGACCGCGGCCTTCACCGCCATGACCTGCTCCCAGTACTGGCGATTCAGCGTCACGTCGGCCGGCAGTTCGCTGAGGCCGTCGTACCAGGTGGCGAGCATTACCGACTCGGCACGCTCGCCGGGCAGGAACTTCCAGACTTCCTCGGCGGTGAACGCCAGGATCGGGGCGATCCAGCGCACGAGGGCCTCGGCGATGTGGAACAGTGCGGTCTGGCAGGAGCGCCGGGCGACGCTGTTGGCGCCGGTGGTGTACTGGCGGTCCTTGATGATGTCCAGGTAGAACCCGCCCAGCTCCTGTACGCAGAAGTTGTGCACCTTGGAATAGACGTTCCAGAAGCGGTACTCGCGGTACGCCTCTTCGATCTCGCGCTGCAAGAGCAGGGCGCGATCGACCGCCCAGCGATCCAGGGCCAGCATTTCCTGGGGCGGCAGCAGATCCGTGGCCGGATCGAAACCGTTCAGGTTGGACAGCAGGAAGCGCGTGGTATTGCGGATCCGCCGGTAGGCATCGGCGCTACGCTGGAGAATCTGCTGGGATACCGCGATCTCGCCCGAGTAATCGGTCGAAGCCACCCACAGGCGCAGGATGTCGGCGCCCAGGGTATCGATGACGGTCTGCGGCACCACGGTGTTGCCCAGCGACTTGGACATCTTGCGGCCGGACTCGTCGACGGTGAAACCGTGGGTCAGCAACTGGCGGTACGGCGCATGGTTGTCGATCGCGCAGCCGGTCAGCAGCGAGGAGTGGAACCAGCCGCGGTGCTGGTCGGAACCTTCCAGGTAGAGATCGGCGACCGGGCCGCTGGCATGGCCGATCCGGTGGGAACCACGCAGCACGTGCCAATGGGTGGTGCCGGAGTCGAACCAGACGTCCAGGGTGTCGTTGATCTTCTCGTACTGCGCGGCCTCCTCGCCGAGCAGCTCGGCGGCGTCGAGCTTGAACCAGGCTTCGATGCCTTCCTTCTCGACTCGCTGCGCGACCTCTTCCATCAGCTCCACGGTGCGTGGATGCAGTTCGCCACTGGCCTTGTGCAGGAAGAACGGGATCGGTACGCCCCAGTTGCGCTGGCGCGAGATGCACCAGTCGGGACGCCCGGCGATCATTCCGTGCAGACGCGCCTGGCCCCAGCCCGGGACGAATTCGGTCTGGGTGATGGCTTCCAGCGCTCGCTCGCGCAGGGAAGCACCCTGCCTGGGCTGCTTGTCCATGCCGACGAACCACTGCGCGGTGGCGCGATAGATCAGCGGCGTCTTGTGCCGCCAGCAGTGCATGTAGCTGTGATTGATGGTTTCGTGGGCCAGCAGGCTGCCGACCTCTTCCAGCTTGGCCACCACGTTGGGGTTGGCCTTCCAGATGAACTGGCCGCCGAAGAACGGCAACGAGTCGACGTAGACGCCGTTGCTCTGCACCGGGCTGAGGATGTCGTCGTTGCTCATCCCGTAGCGCTTGCAGGTATAGAAGTCGTCTTCGCCGTAGGCCGGCGACGAGTGGACGATACCGGTGCCGGCATCGAGGGCCACGTAGTCGGCCAGGTACACCGGCGACAGGCGCTCGTAGAACGGATGGCGGAAGTTGATCAGTTCCAGCGCCTCGCCCTTGGCGGTGGCGACCACCTTGCCCTCGCGCTGGTAGCGCGCCAGGCAGGACTCGACCAGGGCCTCGGCCAGCACCAGGTAGCGATCGCCGGCATCGACCAGCGCGTAGTCGATCTCCGGATGCACGTTCAGCGCCTGGTTGGCCGGGATGGTCCAGGGCGTGGTGGTCCAGATGACGATCTGCGCCGGCTTGTCCAGGGCCGCCAGGCCGAAGGCCGCGGCCAGCTTGTCGGCATCCGCCACCGGGAAGCCGACGTCGATGGTCGGCGACTTCTTGTCGGCGTACTCGACCTCGGCCTCGGCCAGCGCCGAACCACAGTCGAAGCACCAGTTGACCGGCTTCAGGCCCTTGAACACGAAGTCCTGCTTGACCATTTCCGCGAGGGCGCGGATTTCGTTCGCCTCGTTGGCGAAATTCATGGTCTTGTAGGGGTTGTCCCACTCGCCGAGCACGCCCAGGCGGATGAAGTCGGCCTTCTGCCCTTCGATCTGCTCGGCTGCGTATTCGCGGCACAGTTCGCGGGTCTTGTCCGCCGGAAGATTCTTGCCGTGGGTGGTCTCGACCTTGTGCTCGATGGGCAGGCCGTGGCAATCCCAGCCCGGCACATAGGGCGCGTCGTAGCCCGCCAGGGTCTTGGAGCGGACAATGATGTCCTTGAGAATCTTGTTGACCGCGTGACCGATGTGAATGCTGCCGTTGGCGTACGGAGGGCCATCGTGCAGGACGAACTTCGGACGGTCGCCGCCAATGGCCCGCAGCTTCTGGTACAGACCGATGTCGTTCCAGAACTTCAGGGTTTCCGGCTCGCGCTGGGGCAGGCCGGCTTTCATTGGGAAGGCGGTTTCCGGAAGGTTTAGCGTCGCTTTGTAGTCGGTCATCTCAGGGCCTGTTCAGGATCTCTTCAATCAAGCGGTTGGCCCAGCCAGTAGGCCCGGGCGGCGGCGATATCCGCGAGAATCGCCGCCTTGAGTGCCTCCAGGGAGGCAAAACGCTGCTCGTCGCGCAGCTTCTGGTGGAAGGTCACCTGCAGATGCCGGCCGTATAGATCGCCGGCGAAATCGAGCAGGTGCACTTCCAGATGGGGACGGCCGTCGCCGTTCACCGAAGGGCGGGTGCCGATGTTCGCCACCCCCTGGCAACGCTGGCCATCGACCAGCGTACTGACCAGGTAGACCCCGTTCAACGGCGCCTTGCGCCGTTTCAGTTGAATGTTGGCCGTGGGCGAGCCCAGTTGCCGGCCGAGTTTCTGTCCATGCAGGACCCGTCCGCTCAGGCTGAAGGGACGCCCCAGAAGGCGCTCGGCGAGATGCAGGTCGCCCTCGGCCAGGGCCTGGCGGACCCGCGTGCTGCT
The DNA here is from genome assembly GCF_020405165.1 of Pseudomonas sp. PS1(2021). Taxonomy (NCBI): domain Bacteria; kingdom Pseudomonadati; phylum Pseudomonadota; class Gammaproteobacteria; order Pseudomonadales; family Pseudomonadaceae; genus Pseudomonas; species Pseudomonas sp. PS1(2021). The sequence goes on from NZ_CP084484.1 coordinate 4,620,893, forward strand.
CACCCGCACGCCGTCCAGTTCGACGGTGGCGGCCGCCTCGACGGTGAACCCCTGCTCGCGACTGGCGTTCACCAGGAAGGCGAAGTCACCGGAGCGGTCGCAGCCGAAACGGAAATCGTCGCCCACTTCCAGGTGCCGCACCGCCAGTCCATCGACCAGGACCTGGCGGACGAACTCGGCTGCCGACAGCTCCCGCAAGCGGCGGTTGAAGGCCAGGCAGAGCACCACGTCGACGCCCTGCCCACGCAGCAACTCGAGTTTCTCGCGCAGGCGGGTCAGACGCACCGGCGCCGAATCGGGGGAGAAGAACTCGCGCGGCTGCGGCTCGAAAATCACCACGCAGCTGGGTACGCCCAGCTCCAGCGAGCGCTCGCGCAGACGCGCCAGGATAGCCTGGTGCCCGAGGTGGACGCCGTCGAAGTTACCGATGGTGGCGACGCAGCCCCCGGCCAGGGGCTGCAGGTTGTGTAGTCCGCGAAGCAGCTGCATAGCACGCTTATTGCTCAGAAAGTGGTCGATTATACGCGTACCGGGCGCCGGACAACAGGCAAAACGGCATGATCCCGCCGCCAGCCCGGACGCGCTTCACAGCACCGCCCGACGGGAAAAGTCGCGCAGGCGGAAACCCAGCAGCGCGAGCATACCGAAATAGGCCAGGAGACCGGCAACCACCAGCAGGCCGAGGCGCAGGAATCGCTCCAGCATGGCGCCCTGCTCCCAGGCCGGCAGCCAGTGCATCGTGGCCAGCAGCACCGCCGACATCACCAGCACCGCGACCACCAGCTTGACCAGGAACTTCGCCCAGCCCGGTTGCGGCAGGTACAGACGCTGCTTGCGCAGTTGCCAGTAGAGCAGCCCGGCATTCAGGCAGGCGGCCAGGCCGATGGACAGGGCCAGGCCGGCATGCTGAAGCGGGCCGATGAAGGCCAGGTTCATCAGCTGGGTGGAAACCAGGGTGAAGAGCGCGATCTTCACTGGCGTACGGATGTTCTGCTGGGCATAGAAGCCCGGCGCAAGAACCTTGACCAGGATGATGCCGAGCAGGCCGACGGAGTAAGCGACCAGCGCGCGCTGGGTCATCGCCGCGTCCACCGTGGTGAACTTGCCGTACTGGAACAGCGAGACGGTCAGAGGTTCGGCGAGGATCGCCAGGGCCAGCGAACACGGCAGCACCAGCAGGAAGCACAGGCGCAGGCCCCAGTCGAGCAGGCGCGAGTACTCATGGCGATCCTTGTTCGAATAGGTCTTCGCCAGCATCGGCAGGAGAATCGTCCCCAGCGCCACGCCCAATACGCCGGAAGGCAGCTCCATCAGGCGGTCGGCGTAGTACATCCAGGACACCGAACCGGCTGCCAGGAACGAGGCGAAGATGGTGTTGATGATCAGCGAGATCTGGCTCACCGAGACCCCCAGGATCGCCGGCAGCATCAGCTTCATCACCCGCCAGACGCCGCTGTCCCTGAGGTTCAGGCGCGGCAGCACGAGCATGCCGATCTTCCTCAGGTGCGGCAGTTGATAGAGGAGCTGCAACAGGCCGCCGGCCAGCACCGCCCAGCCCAGCACCATGACCGGCGGATCGAAATAAGGCGTGAGGAACAGCGCGAAGCCGATCATTGCGACGTTCAGCAGGGTCGGCACGAAGGCCGGCACAGAGAAGCGGTTCCAGGTGTTGAGGATCGCGCCGGCCAGGGACGACAGCGAGATCAGCAATATATAAGGAAAGGTCACCCGCAGCAGGTCGGTGGTCAGGGCGAACTTTTCCGGGGTATCGGCGAAGCCCGGCGCGGTGACCCAGATAACCCAAGGCGCGGCGAGGATGCCGAGCGCCGTGACCAGCGCCAGCACCAGCGTGAGCAAGCCGGAAACGTAGGCGATGAAGGTCCGCGTCGCCTCCTCGCCCTGCTGGTTCTTGTACTCTGCCAGGATCGGCACGAAAGCCTGGGAAAACGCCCCCTCGGCGAAGATCCGCCGCAACAGGTTGGGCAGCTTGAAGGCGACGAAAAAGGCGTCGGTGGCGAGGCCGGCACCGAAGATCCGCGCCAGGATGGTATCGCGGACGAAGCCGAGGACCCGCGACAGCATGGTGATGGAACTCACCGCCGCCAATGATTTGAGAAGATTCATGGATGTCGGGCTGCCGGCATGTCGAAATTGATCCTGTCCAAGACCGCGACCGGCCGGGCCGGTTCATCGCGCGAGTGCGCCCTCGCCGCCGAACGGCGGTCCGCAAGGGCGCGCCGAGTGTAGAATGCGCGCCGGAATAAATCACCCGCAAGAAAGCAGGCGACATCCGTCGCCGATCTTTCCGGCCGCATGCGCAGCCCCTTGACAACCCCTGGAGGCGACGGCATTATTCGCGGCCTTAATTTGTTCGCTATTTACCCAGTTTTTTTCGAGGAGCTCGACGGTGGCCAACACACCTTCCGCCAAAAAACGCGCCAAACAGGCTGAGAAGCGTCGCAGCCACAACGCCAGCCTGCGCTCCATGGTGCGCACCTACATCAAGAACGTCGTGAAAGCCATCGACGCCAAGGACCTGGAAAAAGCCCAGGCCGCCTTCACCGCCGCTGTACCGGTGATCGACCGCATGGCTGACAAAGGCATCATCCACAAGAACAAGGCTGCTCGTCACAAGAGCCGTCTGAGCGGCCACATCAAGGCCCTCAGCACCGCTGCCGCCTAAGGCACGCCTTGCTCGAATAAAAAACCGGCCAATGGCCGGTTTTTTATTGCCCGCGACTCGCTTGCTTCAGCGAGCGGTCGGCCATGGCATGAGGGGAATCGCCGTCACCGCGTTCTGCGGACTACCTTCGATCACCCGGTCGCTGTAGACCAGATAGACCAAGGCATTGCGCTTGCGATCGAAGAAGCGCACCACCTGCATGCTTTTGAACACCAGCGAAGTGCGCTGCTTGAACACCTCTTCGCCATCCTTGAGTTCGCCACTGAACTGGATCGGCCCCACCTGGCGACAGGCGATCGACGCCTCGGCGCGATCCTCCGCCAGCCCCAGGCCGCCCTTGACCCCACCGGTCTTGGCGCGCGACAGATAGCAGGTCACGCCCTGCACCTTGGGATCGTCGAAAGCCTCGACGACAATCTTGTCGTTCGGCCCGACCCACTTGAACACCGTGGAAACCTCGCCGATCTCCTCCGCCCCGGCAAGCGCCGGCAACAGCAGCAGACCACCCAGCAACCCCGCGAGCTTGCGCATTCGCCCTCTCCTCAGACCAGAACCAGATTGTCGCGATGCACCAGCTCCGGCCCATCCACGTAACCGAGCAAGGCCTCGATGGCATCCGTCGGCTGACCGAGGATCTTCTGCGCCTCCAGCGCACTGTAGTTGACCAGGCCGCGCGCCACTTCGCGCCCGCCCTGGTCCACACAGACCACCATCTCGCCGCGACGGAAGCTGCCCTGGACCGCCTTGACCCCAACCGGCAACAGGCTCTTGTGATCCTGGCTCACCGCCTTCACCGCCCCATCGTCCAGCACCAGGGTGCCGCGCATCTGCAAGTGGCCGGCCAGCCACTGCTTGCGCGCCGCCTTGCGACTGCGATCAGGGGTCAACAGGGTGCCGAGGCGTTCGCCGGCGCGCAGGCGGTCGAGGACACGCTCGATACGCCCGCCGACGATCACCGTATGCCCGCCGGAACGCGCCGCCAGGCGCGCCGCCCGCAGCTTGGTCTGCATTCCGCCGCGCCCCAGGGCGCCGGCACTGCCGCCGGCCACCGCATCGAGCTGCGGATCGTCGGCACGCGCCTCGTAGATCAGTTGGGCATCGGGATTGTTGCGCGGATCGGCGTCGAACATCCCGTCGCGATCGGTAAGGATCACCAGCAGGTCGGCCTCGACCAGGTTGGCCACCAGTGCCGCCAGGGTGTCGTTGTCGCCGAAGCGGATCTCGTCGGTGACCACCGTGTCGTTCTCGTTGATCACCGGGACCACGCCCAGCTCGACCAGGGTCCGCAGGGTGCTGCGGGCGTTCAGGTAGCGCTTGCGGTCGGAGAGGTCGTCATGGGTCAGCAACACCTGGGCGGTCTGCAGGCCATGCAGGGCGAAGCTGGACTCCCAGGCCTGCACCAACCCCATCTGTCCCACCGAGGCGGCGGCCTGGAGTTCGTGCATCGCGCTAGGTCGGGACACCCAGCCCAGGCGGCTCATACCGGCGGCGACGGCGCCGGACGACACCAGCACCAGCTCGATGCCGGCGCAATGCAGCGCCACCATCTGCTCGACCCAAACGGCCATGGCATTGCGATCCAGCCCACGGCCATCGGCCGTCAGCAGGGCGCTACCGATCTTCACCACCCAGCGCCGCGCGCCAGTCACCTTGTCCCGCATACCCTCAACCTTAGAAGCCCAGGCTTCGACTCTTCAGCCCCGCCGGCCCGCCCGGCGGGGTATCACGCCATCAGGGAACGTAGAAGATCTCCGGACCGTCGCCGTCGTCTTCCTCATCATCGAAATCATCGTCATCCACCGCACCAGCGTTCTTCAGCCCCGAACGCCGCAGCGCGCGCGCATCGTCCAGGGCCTGCAGACGGGCCCGCGCCTCGTCCTCGATACGCCGGTCGAGTTCGGCCAGCTCCTCGGCATACTGCGGATCTTCTTCCAGGCGCAGGGTACGCTCGTCGAGATAGCGCATGATGTCCTGGCTGAGCGCCTCGGTGCCATCGCGCTCCAGGGCGGAGATCACATAGACCGGGCCTTCCCAGCCCAACCGCTCGATCACCGCCTGCTTGCGCGCCTCGCGCTCGGCCGGATCGAGGATCTGGTCCATCTTGTTCAGCACCAGCCAGCGCTCGCGCTCGGTCAGCGCCGGACTGAAGCGACCCAGCTCGCGAACGATGACCTCGGCGGCATCGGCCGGATCGCTTTCGTCCAGCGGCGCCATGTCCACCAGATGCAGGAGGATACGGGTCCGCGCCAGATGCTTGAGGAAGCGGATGCCCAGCCCGGCGCCTTCGGCGGCACCTTCGATCAGGCCGGGAATGTCGGCGACCACGAAGCTCTTGTAGCGACCGACGCTGACCACGCCGAGGTTCGGCACCAGGGTGGTGAACGGATAGTCGGCCACCTTCGGCTTGGCCGCGGACACTGCGCGGATGAAAGTGCTCTTGCCGGCATTCGGCAGTCCCAGCAGGCCGACGTCGGCCAGCACCTTCAGTTCCAGCTTGAGGTCGCGCGCCTCGCCCGGCTTGCCCGGGGTGGTCTGGCGCGGCGCCCGATTGGTACTGGATTTGAAACGGGTGTTACCGAGGCCATGCCAGCCGCCCTGCGCGACCATCAGCCGCTGACCGGGCTCGGTCAGGTCGCCGATGATCTCCTGGGTATTGGCGTCGATCACGGTAGTACCGACCGGCACCGGCAGGATCAGGTCGTCGCCCTTGGCCCCGGTGCAGTCCTTGCTGCCGCCGTTCTCGCCGCGCTGGGCATCGAAACGGCGGGTGTAGCGATAGTCGACCAGGGTGTTCAGGTTGACGTCGGCTTCCAGGTAGATGGAACCGCCATCGCCACCGTCGCCGCCGTTGGGACCGCCCTTTTCGATGAACTTCTCGCGACGAAAGCTCATGAGGCCATTGCCGCCGTCACCGGCTTTCACGTGGATTGATACTTCATCGACGAATTTCATGGATATGCCTCCCACCACGAGGGCGGGTTAACAGAAAAAACATAGGATACAGGATGCCCCGAAAGCAGGGCATGGCCGGAAGCCGGCGCAGAAACAAAAAAGCCCCGTCGCGAGACAGGGCTTTTTCAGCGAGCTATTGCTTAGGCAGCAACGATGCTCACGTATTTGCGACCAAAGGCGCCTTTGGTCTCAAACTTGACCACGCCGTCCACTTTCGCGAACAGGGTGTGGTCCTTGCCCAGGCCAACGCCGTAACCGGCGTGGAATTTGGTGCCGCGCTGACGAACCAGGATGTTGCCAGCCTTTACAGCCTGGCCGCCGAACAGTTTCACGCCAAGGCGTTTACTTTCTGAGTCGCGGCCGTTGCGGGTAGAACCGCCAGCTTTTTTGTGTGCCATGAGTCATATCCTCCAGAAAGGAATTAGGCCTGAATGCCGGTGATCTTGATTTCAGTGAACCACTGGCGGTGGCCCTGACGCTTCATGTGGTGCTTACGACGGCGGAACTTGATGATGCGGACCTTGTCGTGACGGCCGTGGGAAACCACTTCAGCGGTAACCTTCGCACCTTCGACGACCGGCAGGCCGATTTTCACGTCTTCGCCATTGGCAACCAGCAGGACGCGGTCGAAATCGATCGCTTCGCCGGTAGCGACGTCGAGTTTCTCGACCTTGAGGAATTCGCCTTCGGTGACTTTGTGCTGCTTGCCACCGGTAACAATCACTGCGTACATGTGTATCTCCGTTAAACCTGCTCACCCGACGCTTTATAGAAGTAGGAATCGGCCGGCATGGCTGCATGGGGTCGGATCGGACGCCCGTGCAATTGCGTAAGGCAGGGTATGCCAAGGAAGTTCAGGGCCCGCGATTGTACGGAAAGGTCCAGGCCGAGGCAAGTGCCACGGGCCTTTCCTTGACAGTCCCCCCCCTGCCACCTAGCATGCCGCGCAATCTTTGTGGAGCTATTGTCACTGATGCAACCCCAGGCCTTCTACCGCGTGGTGGCGGAAGATTTCACCGCCGTCGACGGGATCATCCGTCGCCAACTCACCTCCCGCGTTCCCCTGGTGGAAAAGATCGGCGACTACATCATCTCCGCCGGCGGCAAGCGCCTGCGCCCGCTGCTGGTCCTGCTCGCCGGCAAGACCCTGGGCTACAAGGGCGACGACCTCTGCCTGCTGGCCGCCACCATCGAATTCCTGCACACCTCCACTCTGCTGCACGACGACGTCGTCGACGCCTCCGGCCTGCGCCGCGGCCGCTCCACCGCCAATGCCCTGTGGGGCAACGCGCCGAGCGTGCTGGTAGGCGACTTCCTTTATGCCCGCTCCTTCGAAATGATGGTCGAGCTGGGTTCCATGCCGGTCATGCGCATCATATCCCAGGCCACCCGGGTGATCGCCGAGGGCGAAGTGCTGCAATTGTCCAAGGTACGCGACGCCAGCACTACCGAAGAGACCTACATGGAAGTGATCCGCGGCAAGACCGCGATGCTTTTCGAGGCCTCGACCCACAGCGCCGCCGCGCTGTGCCAGGCCGGCGAGGAACAGTCCGAGGCACTGCGCCGCTTCGGCGACTACCTGGGAATCGCCTTCCAACTGGTGGACGACCTGCTCGACTACCGCGGCGACGCCGCGACCCTCGGCAAGAACGTCGGCGACGACCTCGCCGAAGGCAAGCCCACCCTACCGCTGATCGTCACCATGCGCGACGGCACCGAGGAGCAGGCCGCGCTGGTACGCAAGGCCATCCAGCAAGGCGGCAGCCAGGACCTGGAGAGCGTCTGTGCCGCCGTCGAGGCTGCCGGCGCCCTGGACTATACCGCCAACCTCGCCCGCGACTACGCCGCCCGCGCCATCGCCTGCCTGGATACGCTGCCGGACAACGAATACCGCTCCGCCCTGGTCGAACTCAGCGAATTCGCTGTCGCCCGAACCCACTGAACCGGGCTCGACTTGTGACGAACGCCGCCGTTTTCACGGCGGCGTTTTCGTTTTGCGACGAAAGGCACGATCAAGACTTGCTATTACGATAATAAGAATTATTCTCATCTCACAGTCTTGTCACGGAGATGAGCGCCATGACTTATTTGATCGATGCCTGGCTTGATCGGCCACACCCCTACCTGCGGATCCTGCACCGGGAAACCGGGGAAATCTGCGCAGTCCTGGAAGAAGACGCGCTGGACGAACTGCGTGACCAGGGCGGCCTGGACCTGCACGAGTTGAACTCGAGCGAACCGCTGATCCTCAAGGAGCTGGTACGCAACCTGTTCCTCTTCTGCTACGCCCGCGCCCTGCGCTGAGCCTTTGCGATGACGCCAGGACGCGTCATCCGTGCGCCGCTGCCCGGGAGGCGGATCGCACGAACGGAGGCAAAGGCGCCTCCGGCCGGTTCCGGGAAGGTCACGGACGACCTTCCCGGAGTCACTTTCCTCATGTCCCGGTCTTTCCGCAACGCCTCGCCCGAGCACGCCGGCAGCCCCTAGCCGCGATAGGGATTCCTGCCTGATCCACATCAAGCCGACCTCGCCTGAAAGCCGTTACAACAGCGGCGTGACCGTCGTCCTGTCGACGGCCGCATAACGAAAAAAAGAATGGACCGTGGCCGAGGGGACCGCCCCACGCCTACGCCTAAGGATGAGGAAATGCCTGCTTCTTTCCCGCGCCTCGGCTTGCTCGGCGCGCTGTGCTCCATCGTTCCCCTGCTCCATGCCAGCGAACCGACCACGGACGCTGCGCTCATCGAAAAAGGCCGCTACGTGGCCCAGCTCGGCGACTGCATCGCCTGCCATACCGGCCCGCAGGGCGCGCCGATGGCCGGCGGCCTGGAGCTGAAGACGCCAATGGGTACCATCTACTCGACCAACATCACTCCCGACCGGGAGACCGGCATCGGCCGCTACAGCTTCGAAGAGTTCGCCCGCGCCATGCGCAAGGGGGTGACCGCCGAGGGAGTGAATCTCTATCCGGCGATGCCCTACCCGTCCTACGCCAAGATCAGCGAAGAAGACATGCGTGCGCTGTACGCCTACCTGATGCACGGCGTGCAACCCGTCACCCAGGCGAATACGCCGAGCGCGATGAGCTGGCCGTTCAACCAGCGCTGGGGCCTGTCGCTGTGGAACTGGGCATTCCTCGACGACGCGCCGTTCACCCCCTCCAGCGACGCGGACCCGGTGATCAACCGCGGCGCCTACCTGGTACAGGGACTCGGCCACTGCGGCGCCTGCCATACTCCGCGCGGCATCGCCTTCCAGGAAAAAGCCATGAGCGAAGCCGGTCGTTCCGGGCAGCTCTACCTCGCCGGCGAAACCGTCGAACAATGGCAAGCGCTGAGCCTGCGCAACCTGTGGACGGTGGAGGACACCGTGCAGTTGCTGAAGACCGGGCAGAACCGCTTCGCCACGGTGTCCGGCAGCATGACCGATGTCATCCACCACAGCACCCAGCACTTCAGCGACGACGATCTGCTGGCCATCGCCAGCTACCTGAAGTCCCTGCCGGCCGGCAAGGACGACCTGCCCATGCCCGACAGCGAACGCCCACTGGCAGCACCGGTCGACCTGTACAGCTCGCGGGGCGGTCTCGGCTACGCGCAGTTCTGCTCCGACTGCCACCGCAAGGACGGCAGCGGCGTCCCGGGTATGTTCCCGCCGCTGGCCGGCAACCCCACGGTCGCTTCGGCCAACCCGAGCACGCTACTGCATATCACCCTTACCGGCTGGAAAACCGCGGAGACCGCAACCCACTCGCGGGTCTACACCATGCCCGGCTTCGCCCAGCTGGAAGACCGCGAAATCGCCGAGATCCTCAGCTTCGTCCGCAGCAGTTGGGGCAACCAGGGTTCGTCGATCGATGCCGGCCAGGTGAAGAAACTGCGCCAGCGGATCGAGGCCGGCAACGGCCCGGCCACGACCTTCGTCTCTCCACGCCTGGCGGACATGCTCGCGGCGCCGAACGCCGAACAGGTGGTACGCGGCATGCGCCTGCACCTGGAGACCCGCGAGCTGCTGCCGGCGAACGTCGGCAACCAGTTGAACTGCACCAGTTGCCACCTGAACGCTGGAACCGTAGCCGACGGCTCGCCCTTCGTCGGCGTCTCGGCGTTCTTCCCCAGCTACGCGCCCCGGGCGGGCAAGGTCATCGGCCTGGAGGAGCGCATCAACGGCTGCTTCCGGCGCTCGATGAACGGTAAGCCTCTGCCGCCGGACTCTGCCGACATGCAGGCGATGGTGGCCTACTTCGACTGGATGAAGAACAACACCCGGCCGCAGGACAAGGTCGCCGGCCGCGGCGTCGGCAAGGTCGACCCGGCGCTGAAGCCCGACCCGGAGAACGGCCGCAAGGTCTACGCCCGACAATGCGCGGTGTGTCATGGCGAGAATGGCGAGGGGCTGAGGAACAGCGCCGGCGAGATGCTCTTCCCACCGCTGTGGGGCGACGAGTCGTTCAATATCGGCGCCGGCATGGCGCGGACCTTCACCGCTGCCGCCTTCGTCAAGCACAACATGCCGGTCGGCTTCCAGGAACGCTTCCCGCTCGGCCAGGGCGGCCTCAGCGACCAGGACGCAGTGGACGTCGCGGAGTACTTTTCGCACCAGCCGCGCCCGGACTTCCCGGACAAGATCAAGGACTGGCCGAAGGACAAGCGTCCGCTGGATGCCCGCTACTGATGCCGCAATGAAAAACGCCCCGTCGATGCTTCGACGGGGCGTTTCGCTCCTTCCTGGGGCCGATGCGCCTCAGAGGATTTCCAGCAGTTCGACGTCGAACACCAGCACGCTGTGCGGGGGAATGCTGCCGACCGCCTGGCCGCCATAGGCCAGTTCGCTCGGTACGTGCAGGCGCCACTTGGAGCCGGCGTTCATCAGTTGCAGCGCTTCGACCCAGCCGGCGATCACGCCGCCCACCGGGAACTCGGCCGGCTGGCCGCGCTGGTAGGAGCTGTCGAATACGGTGCCGTCGATCAGGGTGCCGTGGTAGTGGGTGCGCACGGTATCCTCGCGGGAAGGCTTGGCGCCCTCGCCAGTGCTCAGCACTTCGAACTGCAGGCCCGAGGGCAGCACGGTCACGCCTTCGCGCTTGGCGTTCTCGGCCAGGTAGGCGCGGCCTTCGCCAGCGGCGGCTTCGGCCTTGGCCTGGGCTTCGGCCTGCATGCGCTCGCGGATCACCTGGAAGCTGGCCGACAGCGCCTCGCCGGAAACCCGGCTGTCGATACCTGCGAACGCATCGGACAGGCCGGCCAGGACTGCGTCCAGGGTCATGCCCGGAACCGGATTCTCGCGCAGTTGGTCGCCCAGTTGACGGCCGATGCCGTAGCTGACACGGGCTTCGTCAGTGGTCAGGTTGAGTTCGCTCATGGCGCTGCTCCGCTGTGGGGTCGAAAAAGGGCGGCCAGCCTAGCACAGAAGGCCCTTCCCCCCTACCAGCGCAGCCGCTTGTGCTCAACCCTGGCGGATCGACAGCGGCAGCCCGCCGATAAACGAACCCGACTCGGCCAGGAGTCCACACATCTCGTCATCGACATCGGCGCACACCAACTCCACCGGAACCCTGTCCAGCCCGCGCAGTACCTGGCGCGCATGCTCCACGGAGCGCAGGCTGACCGGCTGGCCGAGATCGTCCTCCACCGGATAGGCGCGGTCGCCCATCTGCGCCTCCAGGACATAGATGCCGCCCTCCAGCGACACCAGGTGCAAGGCGTCGATATGTCCGGCCTGGACCCGGCCGGCGAGATCCTGCATGTTCATCGCGAACCTCTCGAGGTTGCGCAGGCAGCGGAAGCCTCCAGGTTTCCGCCAACCGCCTCGGTCCCGACAGCGCCGGCCCGATTCCCGGCATCGTCCGGCCGGCAGGCCCCGACGATGCGAAGGACGCCCGCTCCCGGCGTCCGCCCGATATCACAGGAAAGTCTTGCCCAGGCGGCAGGCAACGCAAGCCGGAAACGCCGCCGCCCGTCCGTTTTACAACGGCCGGGCGGCGCGAGCGAAACACTGGAGAGGGTCGTCAGTGACGGGTCTGCTTATCCAGGTAGCCCATGGCGAACGCCGAGAGCACGAAGGTCATGTGGATGATCACGTACCACATCAGCTTGTTGTCCGGCACATTCTTCGCGTCCATGAAGATGCGCAACAGGTGGATCGAAGAGATCGCCACGATGGAGGCGGCCACCTTGTTCTTCAGCGAGCCGGAATCCATCTTGCCCAGCCAGCTGAGCTTTTCCTTGCCTTCGTCGATGTCCAGTTGCGAAACGAAGTTCTCGTAGCCGGAGATCATCACCATGACCAACAGGCCGCCAACCAGAGCCATGTCGATCAGTGAGAGCAGGACCAGGATCAGGTCGGCCTCGGCCATCGCGAAGATGTTCGGGATGACGTGGAATATTTCCTGGAAGAACTTGATGGTCAACGCCAGCAGCGCCAGCGACAGGCCCATGTAGATGGGAGCCAGCAGCCAGCGCGAGGCGTACATGGCGTTTTCGAAAAAGCGTTCCATGGTCTCTTGTGTGTATGTGCAGGGGAAAATGGGGCGGCGAGTATAACGCAGCGGCCGGCGGTTTTTATCCAGAAAATCTGTGGATAAATATGTGCACCGAGCCGGGATGGATCCCGCCAGCGATGATGGCACGGGGCCTCGGCCGGATTGCTCAGGCTTTGCCCAGGCGCCGCTCAGGATTCCGGGCGAAACAGGTAGTCGCCGACATGCGGCCGTCGTTCGCCATTGAGTCGGCGCAGTTCGCCCTGCAGGTGCAGGCGCCAGATCGGCGGGTCGACGGCTTCGATATAGCCTTGCTGGGCCAGGCAGTCGGCAATCGCCTGCAACACCCCTTCGGCCACCAGCGGTCCGTGGAAGGGGCCCTGGGCCTTGATCGCCGAAGGCTGGGAGCCGGACATGCCGGCGGCGCAAAGCAGGGTCCAGAGTCCGTTCTCTCCGGCCAGCGGCCTGACCACGCATTCGATTCGCGTGGTCAGCCCCAGACAAGGGCGGATGAGGCAGAGGTTACGCGGCATGGCGGCATCCTCACGGGGGTTCCCAGTTTTGAGCCTACACCTGCCGCCAGGTTCCGCATAGCGCCGGCGGGAACTTGTCCACAGGGCTGAAACGCACGAGGGCGGGGCTTTCTAGCCCCGCCCTCGGCAGGTTCCGGCAACGCGCCGGACTCAGTCCTTCTTCGCCGCGGCCTTGTCCTTCGCCGCGACGGTCTCTTTCTCCGCCGGCTTGTCCTTTTCCTTGTCGTCCTCTTCCATGCCGAGTTCGGATATCTCCTGCAAGCGCGCCACGACCAGATCGTTCACGCTGCCTTTCGGGAAGCGTCCCTTCTCGTCCTGGGCACCGACCGGCTTGCCCACCAGCAGCGCCAGCGCCTCGTCCACCTCGCGCACCGCGTAGACGTGGAACTGCCCGGCGCGCACCGCCTGCAACACGCGCTCGTCGAGCATCAGGGTAGTGACGTTGGCGCGCGGGATGATCACACCCTGCTCGCCGGTCAGGCCGCGCGCTTCGCAGAGGCGGAAGAAGCCCTCGATCTTCTCGTTGACGCCGCCGACCGCCTGCACCTCGCCGAACTGGTTGATCGAGCCGGTAATGGCGAAGCACTGCTTCAAGGGCGTACGCGACAGCGCCGAGATCAGCGTGCAGACCTCGCCCAGCGAGGCGCTGTCGCCGTCCACGTAGCCGTAGGATTGTTCCAGGGCGATGCTGGCGGAGATTTCCAGGGGGAACTCCTGGGCGTAGCGGCTACCCAGGTAGCCGGTAAGGATCATCACGCCCTTGGAGTGGATCGGCTGGCCGAGGTTGACTTCGCGCTCGATATCGACGATGCCGCTGCTGCCCGGATAGACGGTCGCGGAAATCCGCGCCGGCACGCCGAACACCGAGTCGCCCACCTCCAGCACGGTCAGTCCGTTGCACTTGCCGACCGCGGCGCCAGCGGTGTCGATCAGGATGATCCCCGCCAGCATGTCGTCGAGGATCCGCGCCGACACCCGTCCGGTGCGGGTCTGCTTGGCCTTGAGGGCACGCTCGATGTGGCCGAGCTGGATCACCTCCTCGTTCGCCAGCTGACGGATGAAATCGGCTTCGCTGACCAACTGGAACAGATCGCCGATCCGTGCCGAAAGCCGCCCCTGGTGCTCGGCCAGGCGCGCGCTGTAGGTCGCCAGTCGCGCCACCGCCGCGCCGCTGAGGGGCGCCATGCCCTCTTCCGAGGTGCGCGTCTTGAGCAACTGTGCGAACTGTTCGAGGCTGTCCTCGCCCAGCGGGATGTCCTCGTCGAAGTCCACCAGCACCCGGAACATCTCCTGGAAGTCCGGATCGAGGTCCTGCAGGGTGTAGTAGATCTGCCGCGAGCCGATGATGATCACCTTCAGTTGCAGCGGGATCACCTGGGGGGTCAGGGAAACCGCAGCCAGGCGGCCGAGTTCGGCCAGCGGCGACTCCATCTTCAACTGGCGCGACTGCAGGGCACGCTTGAGCGCGTCCCAGACGAACGGCTCGCCAAGCATCTTTTCCGCTTCCAGGATCAGGAAGCCGCCGTTGGCCCGGTGCAGCGCCCCCGGACGCAACTGCCGGTAGCTGGTGTAGAGCGCCCCCTGGTCCGAGCTGTACTCGATGCGGCCGAACAGGTTGTCGTAGGTCGGGTGCGACTCGAACACCACCGGCGCGCCGCTGGTCGCGTGGTGGACGATGGCCTGGTTCGGCGCGTACTGCTCGATCAGCCCTTGCTTGCGCTGGGCGTCGGTGCGGCTGTCGTCGACCAGTTGGTCGACCACGGTCTTCAGCAGGTTCAGTTGCATCGCCTGCAGGTAGGCGCAGACGCCCGGGTTGTTGTTGTACTTCTCCACCAGAGGCGCCAGCAGGGGCTGCAGGGCCAGGGTGATGGTTTCCTCGTTGAGCTCGCGCAACTGGTTGCTCGACTCGCGCTTCCACTGCGGCAGGCTCGCCAGTTCCTCGTTGAGGTACTCCTCGAGGGCGGCGATATCCTTGTGGAAACGCTCGCGCTCGGCTTCGGGCAACTGGGCGAATTCGGCCTCGTCGAGGGCCTTGCCGTCCTTCATCGGGGTGAAGGCGACGTTGGCGCTGTCGCGGTACAGCGCCACGTCCTTCTCCAGGGCGCGCCGCTCCACCGAGTCCAGGGCGCGGTCGTAGCGCTGGTTGAAAGCGCGGTCGACGGCGTTCTTCTTCTGCTGGTAGGCCGGATGCTCGAAGACCGCCGGGAAGGTCGACATCAGGTTGTCGATCAGACGGTCGATGTCGGCGCTGAATTCGGTCGCGCTGCCCGGCGGCAGCTCGATCACCCGAGGTTCGCGCGGCTCGTCGAAATTGTTCAGGTAGACCCAGTCGGAGGGCGTGGCGACGCGCTTGCCCTCGGCTTGCAGATAGCGTTTGACGAAGGAGAAGCGTCCGGTCCCCGGCTCGCCCATGACGAATACGTTGTAACCCGGACGCGGCATCGCCACACCGAACTGCAGCGCCTCGACCGCACGCTCCTGGCCCAGCACGCCGCGGAAGGGCTCCAGGTCATCGGTGGTGTCGAAGGCGAATTGCTCGGGAGCGAACGGGCGGGTCAGTTCTTCTGGCGCCAGGCGCAGGCCGGCAGCGACGGAATCGGGCATCGGGAATCCTTGCATCGGGCGGCAGATCGCCGCGGGGTGTCGTCGCCCGCATTCTCCCCCCAGCCTCGCGCCACTGACAAGGCGCGGATGGCGCTATCTCACCGATGTACCAGGTCGGCGCAGCGCAGGCAGTATTCCGCCGCAGGCAGGGCGGCCAGGCGCGCCGGTTCGATAGCCTCGCCACAGCGCTCGCACTGGCCATAGCGACCTTCCGCCAGGCGCAGGCGGGCCAGGCCGACCTGGCGCATCCCCGCCTCCGCCTCGGCGAGCAGGCCTTCGAGCACTTCGTCGTTCTGGCGCTGCACCGCCTGCTCGGCAAAGTCCGGCGAATGGCTGCGCGCCAGGTCCCGGCGGATCGCCGCGGCGCGTGCCGCGTACTCGGTCGCCAGGGTTTCCAGGGCGGTAGCGGGGTCGAAAGCGCTCATATCCACCTCCTGCATGAGGAACGGCTGACCAAGGCCGGTTTCGCTCAGACCGACCAGAACTTTCCCAAGTCTGGACGGTTCCAAGCGGATTGCCGCTGACGCCGGTCAATTTTCGCCCGGCATTGCGCGCTGCCACCCATTCGGTGCCTTGACACCCCGGTGGCATTCCGAAAAGCTCACGGCGTCGCTGGCCCGCTCCAGATGGCTCCGATCCACCTCAAGAGAGAACAAACGATGAAACGGATTCTGCTCGGTACCCTGTTCGCCGCCGCCTCCTTCAACGCTTTCGCCGACGCTCCCGGCGGCGCCGGCTGCGGCTGGGGCAACATGCTCTTCAAAGGCCAGCGCGGCGTGGCCACCCACGTGGTCGCGGCGACCACCAACGGCACTTCCGGCAACAACACCTTCGGCATGACCACCGGCACCAACGGCTGCCATACCAACGGCGCGCTGTCCTATGGCGGCAAGCCCCTGCTGGTGCTCGGCAGCATGATGGACGAGCTGTCCGAAGACATGGCCAAGGGCAATGGCGAAGCGCTGACCACCTATGCCGTGGTGCTGGGCGTGCAACCGCAGGACCGCGAGCACTTCGCCGCCGTCACCCATGAGCATTTCTCCGAGATCTTCAACAAGTCCGACGCCACCGCCGCCGACGTCTATGCCAACACCCAGGCGATCCTGAAACAGGACGCCCGCCTGGCCAAGTACGCCGAGCAGGCCTGAGCCTCGCCGCCTGCCCGTTCGCGGGCAGGCCCCTTTCCCCAAGCATTAAGCCTTGCCGATGCCGAAACGCCTGTTGCCCTGGATGGCGCTGTGCGCCTGCTCCCCCCTTCTGGCTGCGCCCACGGTTCCCGAGGCCCGCCTCCAGCAACTGGCCGCCGATCCCTACTGGATCGCCCTCGGCCACTACGAACGCGGCAAGCTCGGCGGTTGGCGCAGCTACGTCGACGACGAGCGGTTCTTCCTCGCCGACAACGGCGAGAGCCACCCGGACGCCGAACTGGCGGCCACGCTAAAGGCGCTCTATGCCTCGCCCAGCCTTGGCGACAAGCACGCTCAGTGCGTCTACCCGGCGCGCACCCGCTGGCTGCGCCAGCAACTGCAACTCGACGACCTGCCGCAGCCGCAGTGCGGCGAATACGACAACTGGTACCGCGACATCAACCCGCACAGCGCGGTGCTGGTGTTCCCCGCGGCCTACCTGAACAGCCCGTCGTCGATGTTCGGCCACACCCTGCTGCGCATCGACCAGGCCGACGTCACCAGCAACAACACTGCCCTGCTCAGCTACGCGCTGAACTTCGGCGCCTACATCGAAGGCATGGACAACAGCATCCTCTATGCCTGGAAAGGCCTGATGGGCGGCTATCCCGGCATGTTCGCGCTGGTCCCGTACCGGGAGAAGCTGGCCGAATACAGCCGCCTGGAGAACCGCGACCTCTGGGAATACAAGCTGAACCTGACGCCCGAGGAGACCGGGCGCATGGTCGAACACGTCTGGGAACTCAAGCAGGTCCGCTTCGACTACTACTTCTTCGACGAGAACTGTTCGTTCCGCCTGCTCGAACTGATGGAGATCGCCCGCCCGGGCATCGAGCTGACCGAGCAGTTCCCGCTTACCGCGATCCCCACCGACACCGTCCGCGCGGTGAAGAACGCCGGGCTGATCGAGCGCATCGACTACCGGCCGTCGCGCGAGAAGGAACTGCTCGCCCGCGCCGAACCGCTCGACCATGCCGAGCGCGACTGGGCCAAGCGCCTGGCGGACGACGACAGCCTGCTCGACGCTCCCGACTTCAAGGCCCTGCCGATGCCGCGCCAGGCGCTGATCCAGGACGCCGCCTTCCGCCTGGAGCGCTACCGCGCCACCGGTCAGGCGCGTGACAGCGGCATCGCCTCGCGCAGCTACAACCTGTTGCGTGCGATCAACCGCAACCCGCCGCCGGACCTCCAGGTCGAGCGCCCCGGCCAGCCGGAAGACGGCCACGAGTCACGGACCTGGCAGTTCGGCGTCGGCAGCCGCGATGACCGCGCCTTCGCCGAGTACGGCCTGCGCATGGCCTACCATGACCTCGCCGATAACGCCTATGGCTTCCCCCTCGGCGCGCAGATCGAGATCGGCCAGCTCAAGCTGCGCCAGTACGAAGGCAACCGCTGGCAGCTGCAGAATCTCGACCTGGTCACCATCCGCTCGCTGACCCCGCGCAACCAGTTGCTCAAGCCGCTGTCCTGGCAGGTCGCCGGCGGCCTGGAGCGGGTGCCGGGCGAGGACGGCGACGAAAACCTGGTCAGCCACCTGAACGGCGGCGCCGGCGGCAGCTGGATGTTCGGCGACGACTTGCTGCTCTACGCCATGGGCACCGCGCGGATCGAGAACAACAGGGACTTCGCCGCCGCCATCGCCCCGGCGGTGGGCTTCGACAGCGGCCTGCTGTGGCGCAACCCGCTGGGCAACCTGACCCTGGAGGCCAAGGGCGACTACTTCCACAACGGTGAAGTGCGCCGCAGCCTGGGCTTCGTCCAGCAGGTGGAGCTGGGCCGCGACCTCGGCCTGCGCCTGAGCGCCGAACGCGAGTTCAGCCATGTCGGCAAGCCGATCAACGAGGTGAAGCTGGAGCTGCGCTGGTACTACTACTGAGCCAGCCTCCGGCGCACCTCCATCAGGGCGAAGCCGAGCAGGTTGAGGCCTTGCCAGGTCGCCGGCTCGGCTGCCAGGGGATCGCTCGCGGCCAGGCCGATGCCCCAGATCGCGTCCACCGGGCTGGCCTCGACCAGCACCCGGTCGGCGGTGCCCAGAAGGTATTTCTTCAGCGAAGCGTTCTGGCCGAACTTGCCGAGGTTGCCTTCGATCACGATTCCCACCCGCTCGGCGTTCCAGCGTGCCTCGTCGAAGCCGGCGACTTCGCGGCCGAGGGCCTTCGCCTCGCCTGGGCTGCGCGCCGCCAGGATGCGCTCGAGCAACCTAGGGTCGTCGAACAAGCGTGCCTTGGCCGCCATCATGTAATGCTCGGCGCTGGCGTAGCGCACCCCGTCGAGCTTGAACGAAGCCTCGTACCACTGGCTGAAACAGCTCTTGCCGACCTTGTCATCCGTCGCCGGGCGATGTCCCCAGAAATACAGGTATTTGAAGCTTTCGCCGGCCGCGCAGCGCTGGCGCAGTCGCTCGACGTCCATTATCTCGCTCATCGGCATTCGTCCCTGGAGCCCGTGAAAAGACGCCAAGGATATCCCGAAGTGGTGTTCAGGCGCGTATCTGCGCCCAGTCCAGGCCGAAACGCGCCAGGTACTTGCGCAGCCGGTCGGCGTCGTTGGGGTTGCGCTTGTCCTGGCGCGAAACGGCGAACAGCCGGCGTCCCGCCTCGGAAAGGGTCTTAGCCCCGCGGCACACCTCCAGCACCGCCTGCAGTTGCAGGCGGTCGAACAGATCCAGGGCCTCCACCCGCTGCCCCAGCAGATCGGCCAGTGGCTCCCGGCCCGCATCGAGCCCCCAGGCCTGGCGCAGGCGGAGGATCTCCTCCTCGACCAGCGCCTCGTCGATCCGCCCGCTGTCGGCCAGGGTCGCCATCCGTGTGATGGAAGCCGACAGCTCGCGGAAGTTGCCGGCCCAGCGCGCTTCGCTGGAACCGGCGAAGGCCAGGTAGCGACGCTTGGCCTCCAGGTTGAAACGCACCTGCCGCCCTTGCTCGCGGGCGTGCCGCTCCAGTTCGAAGTCGATGTTCGGCTCGATGTCCTCGCGGCGTCCAGCCAGGCCCGGCAGCTCGAAGGTCCACAGGTTGATGCGGGCGAACAGGTCCTCGCGGAACAGGCCTTCGGCCACTCGTCCGCGCAAGTCGCGGTGGGTCCCGGCGATAAGCTGGAAGTCGCTCTCCACCTCACGGTCCGAACCCAGCGGGAAGAAGCGCTTCTCTTCGATAGCCTTGAGCAGCATCGCCTGTTCGTCGGCGCCCAGCTCGCCGATCTCGTCGAGGAACAGCATGCCACCGTCGGCTGCGCGCAGCAGGCCTTCGCGCGCATTCTGCGCGCCGGTGAAGGCGCCCTTGATGTGACCGAACAGTGCCGACATCGCGCCGTCGCCGCGCAAGGTGGCGCAGTTGACCTCGACGAAACGCCCGTCGAGCTGGTGCCGGCTGCGCTTGAGTTCATAGATGCGCCGGGCGAGGAACGATTTGCCGGCACCGGTCGGCCCCACCAGCAGCATGGGTGCCCGCGAACGCACGGCGACCCGCTCGATCTGCTCGATGGAGCGGTTGAAAGCGGCATTGCGCGTGGCGATTCCCGACTTGAGAAAAGCCAGGCTTTCCTCCTGTTCGCGGCGGAACCGCGAGGCGATGCGGTCGTAGCGGGACAGGTCGAGGTCGATCAGCGTCGCCGAGCCCTCGGGATGGCGCGCCTCGTCCTTGCGCCGCGACGGCGAGGTCTGCACCAGCCGGGCCGGCAGGTAGCGCGCCTCGGTAAGGAGGAACCAGCAGATCTGCGCGACATGGGTCCCGGTGGTGATATGCACCAGGTAGTCCTCGCGCTCGGTGTCGAAGGGGTAGGCGCTGACGAAATCGTGCAGGGCGCCATAGACCTCCTCGAAGTCCCAGGGGTTGCGCAGTTCCATCTGCTGCAGGCGGACCTCGGTATGCGGCGACACCGCGGCGATGTCGGCGCGAATCCGCTCGGCCAGGCCGAGGTCGCGGGCGTCGTTGCCGTGGATCAGTTCGAGGCGGTCGATCAGCAGGTCCGGCTGCTGGCACAGGCCGATGCTCGGCCGCCACTTTTGCCAGCGCGCCGCGCCCTTGCCGAGACGGTCGAGGGTGGCGCCGATGAAGCCGATGGCGACCGTGCGTTTCATCACCGCTTATCCTTCAAGATAAAGATCGATATGAAAATATATAGAAATAGCCAGGCATCTCTCCATCGAATTCGCCGACGAAGCGCAATAAAAAATTTATTCACCTTTAAAATCAAACAGTTAAGCAAGAAACAGTCTCATCGATAAAAACCTGGCACGCCGCTCGCTATATCCATTTCGACCGCATCGCCCATGCAGGCCGACGGGTCGGGACTCCAGTCCCGCCGGTGCCCGAGCCCACCCCTGGTGTCGGCGTCGTGCATGCCGCCCGCAACAACGACGGTCATTCGCGAATGACGGCAATGCCGCTTCGCGGTTCGATAGCTCAGCCTGGTAGAGCAACCATCCACGAAATGGTCTGTCGCGGGTTCGACTCCCGCTCGAACGTTGCCTTAACGGCAATCACTCAATGGCAACACCCGCCGGTGTGGCCGAGGCGAACTGCGCAAGCGGCCAGGAAGGCCGGACAACGCAAGGGAGCCGAAGCCGCCGCCGGCCCGTCCGGCCCGCGGTTCGGGCACGGGGCAAGGCAGGCCGGGGATCGAGGGAATCGATCATATGGACAGGACGTCCGCCAGGCCAACCTCCTCCGCGCTCCACCCACGACGCTCGACGGGCCGGCAACACCGGCACCACGGAAGAATGAAAGGAATGAAGAGATGAAAATGCTGAAGCGCTTTATCGTGAAGAAGAACGAACGCGGCCTGCTGTATTCCGAAGGCGACTTCCTCGCCGTGCTCGAACCGGGCACCTACCGCCGCTTCGATCCGTACGACCGCCTGAGCCTGGAAAGCTTCAGCCTGAACACCCCGCAGTTCGAACACCGCCTGGCCGGCTACCTGCGGCAGAGCGAACCGCAGCTGGTGGAGCGCTACTTCACCCGGATGGACCTGGGCGACAACGAGGCCGGCCTGCGCTACGAGGACGGCGTGCTGGTGGAGTTGCTCGCACCGGGCAGCCGCCGACTGTACTGGAAAGGCCAGACCGAGCAGCGCCTGGAGCGCATCGACCTGACCCAGGACTATCGATTGTCCGCCGCGCTGGTCGCCCAGTTGCACCAGCCGAACCTGCGCGACCGCGCCCTGGCGGGCCTGGACGCAGTGTTGCTGGTCCAGGTGCCGGCGTTCCAGGTCGGCGTGCTCAAGGTCGACGGCGCCCTTGCCGGCCTGCTGCAAGCTGGACAATACGGTTTCTGGCGCTACAACCGGCAAGTCAGCGTGGAACTGGTCGACACCCGTATCCAGGCGCTAGAGGTCAGCGGCCAGGAGATCCTCACCCGCGACAAGGTCAGCCTGCGCCTGAACCTCGCCGCCAATTGGCGCTACAGCGACGTGCTCACCGCCTTCTCGCGGCTGAGCAAACCGCTGGAGTATCTGTACCGCGAGCTGCAGTTCGGCCTGCGGGCGGCAGTGGGCACCCGTACCCTCGACGAACTGCTGGAGAACAAGCAGTCGATCGACGAAGCGGTCAGCGCCCACCTGGCCGCCAAGCTGGAAGACAGCGGCCTGGAAGTGAGCGGCCTGGGCGTACGCGACATCATCATCCCGGGCGAAATGAAGACCCTGCTGGCGCAGGTGGTGGAGGCGGAGAAGGCGGCCCAGGCCAATGTGATCCGCCGCCGCGAGGAAACCTCGGCGACCCGCTCGCTGCTGAATACCGCGAAGGTCATGGAGGAAAACCCGACCGCGCTGCGTCTGAAGGAACTGGAAACCCTGGAGCGGGTGGCCGAGCGCATCGACCGGATTTCGGTATTCGGTGGCCTGGACCAGGTATTGAACGGACTGGTCACGCTGAAGCAGGCCTGATCACGAACGATGGCCGCGCCGTCGACAAGACGGCGCGGAGCACAAGGAAAGCACGATGAAAGACATGAATATCCTCGAAGTGGCCGGCGGCAAGCCGATCAAGCTCTGGACCCAGGGCGTCCCGGTGGAGGAGGAAGCGCGCCAGCAGTTGCTGAACACAGCGAAGATGCCCTTCATCTTCAAGCACCTGGCGGTGATGCCTGACGTACACCTGGGCAAGGGCTCGACCATCGGTAGCGTGATCCCTACCCTCGGC
Source organism: Pseudomonas sp. PS1(2021) (assembly GCF_020405165.1). NCBI lineage: Bacteria > Pseudomonadati > Pseudomonadota > Gammaproteobacteria > Pseudomonadales > Pseudomonadaceae > Pseudomonas > Pseudomonas sp. PS1(2021). Next base: position 4,643,466 of record NZ_CP084484.1, read on the forward strand.
GCGATCATCCCGGCCGCGGTGGGCGTGGATATCGGCTGCGGAATGATCGCCGCGCGCACCTCGCTGGTCGCCGCCGACCTGCCGGACAACCTGCACGGCCTGCGCAGCGCCATCGAGCAGGCGGTACCCCACGGCAAGACCTTCGGCCGCCGCGACCGCGGCGCCTGGCACGAGGTACCGGAGGCCGCCGACCAGGCCTGGAAGGCGCTCGCCGGTCGCTTCAAGGCGATCACCGACAAGCACCCGAGGCTGGAGAAGACCAACAACCGCCAGCACCTGGGAACCCTCGGCACCGGCAACCACTTCATCGAGGTCTGCCTGGACGAGGCCGACCGCGTCTGGTTCATGCTGCACAGCGGTTCGCGCGGGGTCGGCAACGCCATCGGCAACCTGTTCATCGAACTGGCCAAGGCGGACATGCGCCAGCACATCGCCAACCTGCCGGACAAGGACCTGGCCTACTTCGAGGAAGGCAGCCGGCACTTCGACGACTACGTGGAAGCGGTCGGCTGGGCCCAGGATTTCGCCCGGCAGAACCGCGCGCTGATGATGCACGCGGTGATCGAGGCGGCGCGCCAGGTGATCCGCAAGCCGTTCGAAGCCAACCTGGAGGCGGTCGACTGCCACCATAACTACGTGCAGAAGGAGCGCCACTTCGGCCAGGAGGTACTGGTCACCCGCAAAGGCGCGGTGTCCGCGCAGAAGGGCCAGCTCGGCATCATTCCCGGCTCGATGGGGGCGAAGAGCTTCATCGTCCGCGGCCTCGGCAACCAGGAAGCGTTCTGCTCGTGCAGCCACGGCGCCGGGCGGACCATGAGCCGGACCAAGGCGAAGAAGGTCTTCAGCGTCGCCGACCAGGCGCGCGCCACCGCCCACGTCGAATGCCGCAAGGACGCCGACGTGATCGACGAGATCCCGATGGCCTACAAGGACATCGACCGGGTCATGGAAGCCCAGCGCGAGCTGGTGGAAGTGCTGCACACCCTGCGTCAGGTGGTGTGCGTGAAAGGATGACGGGCGCCCTGTGGCGCCCGCTGGGGAAGAATCGAAATGAACAGGGAAGAACGCCATCCGCTCCCCGCCGCCATGCGCGAGCGGGTACTGGATGAGCTGGAACGGATCGAACGCGAGCACGACGTAGTCGTGCTCTACGCCTGCGAGTCGGGCAGCCGGGCCTGGGGCTTCGCTTCGCCGGACAGCGACTACGACGTACGCTTCGTCTATGTGCATCAGCCCGAGTGGTATCAGCGCGTCGAGGAACCTCGCGACGTGATAGAACGTCCGCTGAGCGACGAGCTGGACATCAGCGGCTGGGAACTGCGCAAGGCGTTGCGCCTGATGCGCAAATCCAACCCGGCCCTGCTGGAGTGGCTCGGCTCGCCGCTGGTGTATCGGGAAGAGCCTGGCGTGCGCGAGGAACTGCTCTGGCTGGGCAGCGCCTTTCACTCCGTACCAGGCAGTCGCCATCACTACCTGTCGATGGCACGCAAGAACTACCGGGGCTACCTGAAGGGCGACAGCGTCCGGCTGAAGAAATACCTCTACGTCCTGCGTCCGTTGTTCGCGGTGCGTTGGCTGGATGCAGGCCTGGGCTTGCCGCCGGTGGCGTTCGAGAGGCTAGTGGAAGCCACGCTGGACGATCCGTCGCTGCGCGAAGAACTGGATGCCCTGCTGAGCCTCAAGCGTCAGCGCGACGAATCGGCCTACGGCCCTCCGCGCCTGGCGCTGCAACGCTTCATCGAAGCGGAGTTGCTCCAGGCCGAACGAGGGGCCACCCAACCAACCGGCGCGCGCCAGGACAGCCGACTGCTGGATCGCTACCTCCACGACAAGATATGGCAATACACAAGGGAAACCTCATGAGAAAGGACCTCATCGAACTCGACGGCAGCGAAGGCGGCGGGCAGATCCTGCGTAGCGCCCTGAGCCTGTCGATGACCAGCGGCCAGCCGCTGCGCATCCGCAACATCCGTGGCCGGCGCAGCCGTCCGGGGCTGCTGCGGCAGCACCTCACCGCGGTGCGCGCGGCGGCGGAAATCTGCGCGGCCGAGGTCGAGGGTGCCGAGCTCGGCTCACGCGAGCTGGCGTTCCGGCCCGGTGCGATCCGCGCCGGCGACTACGCCTTCGCCATCGGCTCCGCCGGCAGTTGCTCGCTGGTACTGCAAACCCTGCTGCCGGCGCTGCTCGCGGCCAACGGCGAAAGCCGGGTGAGGATCAGCGGCGGCACCCACAATCCACTGGCGCCGCCGGCGGACTTTCTCCGCGACAGCTGGCTGCCGCTGTTGCAGCGGATGGGCGCGGAAGTCGACCTGGAACTGCTGCGCCACGGCTTCGTACCCGCCGGCGGTGGCGAGCTGCTGGCGCGGGTACGCCCGGCACGCTGGCGGCCGCTGCAACTGGAGCATCCCGGCGCGGCGCTGCGGCGCCAGGCGCGGGCGCTGCTCGCCGGGATTCCCGGGCACGTCGGCGAGCGTGAGCTGGAGAGGGTCCGCCAGCGCCTCGGTTGGAGCGACGAAGAAGGCCAGCTGGAGTTCCTCGCGGAGGACCAGGGGCCGGGCAACGCCCTGCTGCTGCGGATCGACTGCGAGCACATCTGCGCGACCTTCTGCGCCTTCGGCCAGGCCGGCGTCAGCGCCGAACGGGTGGCGGAACAGGTCGCGACGCAAGCCATCGGCTGGATGGAAAGCGGCTGCGCGGCGGACGAGCACCTCGCCGACCAATTGCTGCTGCCCATGGCCCTGGCCGGCGCCGGCAGCTTCACCACGCCGCGGCTGAGCGCCCATCTGCAAAGCAACCGCCGGGTTATCGAACGCTTCCTGCCGGTGAGGATCGGCGACCAGGCGCTGGACGGCGGCGGTCATCGCATCGTCATCACATCGGCTTGACGAATTCCTCACCAATGCCGACCTAGACTCGCGCCGGACCTGCCAGCGGGCCCGGCGCGAATCTCCGGGAGCCCCATCCCGGCGGTCGAGGAGTCCCGGCCATGTCTTCTTCGCGTCTCGGCGTGCTTGTCCTCGCCCTGATCCTGCTCACCGCCACCCTGCTCGGCGGCTGCGAAAGCACCCACCAGTACCTGCTCGCCAAGGGCTACCCGCCCGCCTATGCCGACGGTTTCGACGATGGCTGCGGTAGCGGCCGCCAGGCGGCCGGCTCGATCAGCGGCGAATTCCGCAAGGACGTCCCCCGCTACCTGCGCGAGGCGATCTACGCCAGCGGCTGGGGCGACGGCTTCGAGCAATGCCGGTCGATGGCGCGGAGCGAAGAGCGGCGGCGTTTCGAGGAACGCCAGTGGGACGACCGCGACGACGATTGGCAGCGCGACCGCGACCGCGCGTTGGCCCGGGCCTTGCGCGAGCGCTGAAGCACGCTGCGACAACCATCCGCAGCACCGATCCCGGTGCGCTTGATCCACGTCAAGCCGAGCAGCGCGCCGCTGGCCTCTCCTCACAGGACCGGTTGTAACGCCTGATAAGGAGAAAAAAAGATGCAGTCCTCGCAACTGCTCCCGCTTGGCAGCCTGTTGCTGTCGTTCGCCACGCCCCTCGCCCAGGCCGATGCCCTGCACGACCAGGCCAGCGCGCTGTTCAAACCCATCCCCGAGCAGGTCACCGAGCTACGCGGCCAGCCCATCAGCGAGCAACAGCGCGAACTCGGCAAGAAACTGTTCTTCGACCCGCGCCTGTCACGCAGCCATGTGCTCAGCTGCAACACCTGCCACAACGTCGGCACCGGCGGCGCCGACAACGTCCCGACGTCGGTCGGTCACGGCTGGCAGAAGGGGCCACGCAATTCGCCGACGGTCTTCAACGCGGTGTTCAATGCCGCGCAGTTCTGGGATGGCCGCGCCAAGGACCTGGGGGAGCAGGCCAAGGGTCCGATCCAGAACAGCGTCGAGATGCACAGTACCCCGCAGTTGGTCGAACAGACCCTGGGCAGCATCCCGGAATACGTGGACGCCTTCCGCAAGGCCTTCCCCAAGGCCGGCAAGCCGGTCAGCTTCGACAACATGGCGCTGGCCATCGAGGCCTACGAGGCGACCCTGGTGACTCCGGACTCGCCCTTCGACCTGTATCTCAAGGGCGACGACAAAGCCCTCGACGCACAGCAGAAGAAAGGCCTCAAGGCATTCATGGACAGTGGCTGCAGCGCCTGCCACAACGGCATCAACCTGGGCGGCCAGGCCTACTTCCCGTTCGGCCTGGTGAAGAAGCCCGACGCCAGCGTGCTGCCCAGCGGCGACAAGGGCCGCTTCGCCGTGACCAAGACCCAGAGCGACGAGTACGTATTCCGCGCCGCGCCCCTGCGCAACGTCGCCCTCACCGCGCCGTACTTCCACAGCGGCCAGGTCTGGGAACTCAAGGACGCGGTGGCGATCATGGGCAACGCCCAGCTCGGCAAGCAGTTGGCGCCGGACGAAGTGGAGAACATCGTCGCCTTCCTGCACAGCCTGAGCGGCAAGCAGCCGCGCGTCGAATATCCGCTGCTGCCGGCCAGCACGGAGACCACGCCGCGTCCCGCGGAATAACCGCCACAAGGAAAAACGGGGCTCCCCTGGAGCCCCGTTTTTCCTCTATGGGACGACCTCAGACCACGCCCTGCGCCAGCATCGCATCGGCGACCTTGACGAAGCCGGCGATGTTCGCCCCCTTCACGTAGTTGACCCGCCCCTGCTCCTCGCCGTACAGCAGGCAGGCATGGTGGATCGACTGCATGATGCCGTGCAGCTTGGTATCCACCTCGCCCTCGCTCCAACGCAGGCGCATGGCGTTCTGCGACATCTCCAGGCCGCTCACCGCCACCCCGCCGGCGTTCGACGCCTTGCCCGGCGCGTAGAGGATGCCGGCCTCGAGGAACAGGTCGACGGCTTCCAGGGTCGAGGGCATGTTGGCGCCTTCGGCGACACAGACGCAGCCGTTGGCCAGCAGGCGCCGCGCATCCTCGGCATCCAGTTCGTTCTGGGTCGCGCAGGGCAGCGCGATATCGCAGGCCAGGCCCCAGGGCCGGCGCCCTTCGAGGAACTGCAGGGAAAACTGCTCCGCCATCTCGCGGATGCGCCCGCGGCGCACGTTCTTCAGCTCCATCAGGTATTCCCACTGCTCGTCGGAGAGCCCCGCCTCGGCATACAGGGTGCCTTCGGAATCGGACAACGAGATCACCTTGCCGCCCATTTCCATGACCTTGCGCGCCGCGTACTGGGCGACGTTGCCCGAGCCGGAGATCGCCACCCGCTGGCCGTCGAAGCCGCGGCCACGATCCTTGAGCATTTCCTGGGCGAAGTAGACGCAGCCGAAGCCGGTCGCCTCCGGGCGGATCAGGCTGCCGCCATAGCTCAGGCCCTTGCCGGTCAGCACCGAGGTGAACTGGTTGGACAGGCGCTTGTACTGGCCGAACAGGTAGCCGATCTCACGCGCGCCGACGCCGATGTCGCCGGCCGGCACGTCCAGGTCGGCGCCGACGTGGCGGTACAGCTCGCTCATGAACGACTGGCAGAAACGCATCACCTCGGCGTCGCTCTTGCCCTTCGGATCGAAGTCGGAGCCGCCCTTGCCGCCGCCCATGGGCAGAGTGGTCAGGGAGTTCTTGAAGACCTGCTCGAAGGCGAGGAACTTCAGCACCCCGAGGTTGACCGAGGGATGGAAGCGCAGGCCGCCCTTGTAGGGGCCGATGGCGCTGCTCATCTGCACCCGGTAGCCACGGTTGACCCGTACCCGGCCCTGGTCGTCGACCCAGGGTACGCGGAACAGGATCGCCCGCTCGGGTTCGACGATGCGTTCGATGATGCCGGCTTCCAGGTAGTGCGGGTTGGCCTCGAGGAACGGCCAGAGGGAACGCAGCACCTCTTCCACCGCCTGGTGGAATTCGGGCTGATCGGGATCGCGCCGCTTCAGGCGCTCGAGGAAAGCGTCGACGGATTGCGTCATTTTTCTCACCGGTTTCTAGTTTTGTGAACAATTTTTTGCGCGTGACTCTAACAAGCCAGGCGGCACCTAGAAAGTGCGAAATGACGCATTGATGAATCTTTATGGTGCAAAACTGAAACTTTCCGGGTCCGCCAGAACGGCTCGGGCCAGAGCACGCGCCCGGAACCAGGCTGCCTCCCGGGCTGGCCACGCACTGTTGAAGGGCGACGAAAGCACCGTTCGCGTGCATCCCGGCGCCAGATGCGAAAGGGCCTCCCCCGCCAGGGGGAGGCCCTTCCTCTACCTACGGCCGGGTCTAGAAGTCGTAGGTCGCGGACAGGCTGAACACCTGTCCCTTGCTGGTTGCCCTGCCATCCAGCCGCCCGCCGCCCAGGCGATCCTGGTTGACCGTCTTCAACGGCACCTCCTTGACGAATTGCCGCGAGTAGGCCGCGTCGATCGACAACTCCGGCATCGACTGGAAGCGATAGCCGGCGCCCAGGGAGGCGAAGTAGCGATCGCCGTCGGGAATCCGCGGATCGCGGGTGGCATTGTGGGTCGGCGTCTGGTCGTAGGCGACCCCGGCGCGCATGGTCCACTGGTCGGTCACCTTGTAGTCGCCGCCCACCGCCAGGGTCCAGGTGTTCCGGTAGGTGTAGGGAATGGAGACGATCGTGTTGCCGTGGGACTTGAGGGTCAGGTCCTGGAACGACGACCACTCGGTCCAGGTGGCGCTGGCGCCCAGGCTCAGACGGTCGTTGAACTGGTGTACCCAATCCAGCGAGGCGTAGGCGGGGATATCCAGGCGCGCCGAGGCGGAAGCGCCCATACGCAGGTCCAGGCCCGGATAGGCCAGGCCCGGGGTGCCGCCCTCGATGGCGCCCTCGGTGAGTCCACCGTCGTGGTCGTAGAGGTTGTAGTGCCCCTTCAGCTTGTTGCGGATCTTCGCGTGGTAGGCGAAGCCCAGGGTGTCGCGGTCGGTCGGCTTCCACACCGCGCCGGCGAAGAAGCCGGGCGAGGTGTTGTCCACCTTGACCCGCATCAGCGCGGACGAGTTCGAGGCCGGGAACGGAATCCCGCCCATGCCCGGGGAGTTGGCGGCCGAGGCATAGAGATCGAGGTTCTGGCTGACGAAGCCGGAGGTGCGCTGGATGATCACCCCGGCGCCCAGGGAGAAGTTGTCGTTGACCTTGAACGACAGGGAGCCGGTCAGGCCGATCGTCTCGATCTTGGTGTCCACCGCGAAATCGCGGCCTTTCCAGTTCGGGTCCCAGGTGCTGCGCATTCCCATCGGAACGACCTGGCTCAGACCGAAGGCGAAGCGGTCGTTGATCGGTACGACCAGGAAGCCGGTCGGCAGCCACGCGCCGAATCCGGCCTGGCCGCCATCGTTGGTACCCAGCTCGGGGGTGCCCGGCCCGTCCTGGTAGCCGCCGGTCATGGGATTACCCTGGTAGTCGTAGGCATCGCCGTTGTACTTGATGTCGATATCGGCGTAGTTGACCGTCAACTGGGCGATCCGCTTGTCGATGAACGCCATGGCCGCCGGGTTGTTGAACGCGGCGCTCGGATCGTTGGGAAACAGCGAGCCGCCTGCCATCGCGCGGCCCCAGCCCGCCGTGTTGGTGGTCGGCACCATGAAGCCGCCGGCTTGCGCCTGGGACGTGCCGAACAGTCCGCCGACGATCAGGGCGCAGAGCAATGGCAATGGTTTTCTGGCAAACAGGCAGGAAATATCGTTTTTGTTGTTCAAGGTTTCACCCCTGGTGGACTGCTAGTGCACGGGGCACGATGGTCGGCCTGCTTGAGCGTCCTGGCGGACACCCTCCCCCAGACCGTTTTCCATGTGCGAACGAGATTCTGCGCCGCTTCCGGCGGAAACTCCCTCGGACCTGCCGGCCCGCGAAGGACGCCTGGCAGCGGGAGCGCGAAACCGCTGGCGCCGAGGGCGCCAGCGGCAGCCCGGATTACGGGTTGACTACGAAGGCCGGGGTCGGCTTCACGCTCAGGCTGTTGATCTTGCAGTTGCCTGCCAGCGACTGATTGCTGGCGCTGAGGGTATTGGTGGCGTTGCTCCAGGAACCGTTGACGGTGCTCGGGCCACAGGTAGAGGAGAGAATCTTGAAGCCGACGCCATCGACCTTGCCGGCGGTGGTGCTGGAAACGGTCAGCTTCCACGGCAGGCCGGTCATCTGCGGCACGCTGCACAGGGTGTTGCTGCCGCTGACGGTGACGCTGTCGATCGAGGCATAGGAACCATCGGCGGCGGTCTTGCCCTTGAAGGTGATGTTGCAGGTCACTGGCAGATTGAGCGACGCCGGCGAGCTCACGCTGATGGTGCCAGGTGCGGTGAAGGCCGAGTTGACCGGGGTGATGGTGGCCGCGCTGGCCATGGACGAAACGCTCAGGCAGAGAGCAAGAGCAGCAAAGGACGGCAGGGACTTGATGGATTTCATTGTTTTGTATCCTTCCAGTGAGTTGGCAACGCTCGCGGTTGCCGAGCCTTGATCATGCGGCAGGATCGTCGCCGACCCGCCCCCACGACCACCTTGTGCCTTCCCGTCCGATCCACCTGCCAGGCGAACCACACCACCCGCCTTGGCCGTGCGTACCGGGATCGGGAGAGGCTTTACCTCATGAGTCCTATCCGGTGCCGACGCTGACGGTCCCCACGACGAGCCGGGACAGACCGGATATCGGAAAGATCCGATAGGGTTTGCCAACCCGCCGCGCCTCGAGATGCCCACCTGGCCGACCTCCGCGAACGCAGGCCTGACAGGGCTGGCAATCACCACGAAGGGGCAGTGGACCAGTCAACGACGGGAGCCAGAGTACGGTCAGCGCGGCTCTGGAAAAGCCTAGCGAAAGAAGGGGGTTGCCCCTCCGAAGGAAGGTCGGTGAATGCCGTGGAGGGCGGACGAAGCGTCGTCGCGAAGGAATCCTGATACCTCTGTCAACATCCGCGTCGGGAAGAAACGCACCATGACGGGGCGTACCTACCAGAATTGGCAGCTCGCGAAGCCACCCAGCCAACCCAAAGTTAGGTTGCCAACTATCGGTCGGACGAGGACGGCACGCGAACGAGACCCGGCTGCAACTCGAACACCTCCACGCCCTCCGGCGTGGAGCGTCCGATCTTGACCTGTTGCGCCATCACGCTGGCGCCGGGAGCCTGGCGAACGTCCACGAACAGCCGGTCACCCTCGTGGCGTATCGCCTCCGGCGGCACGACGATGGCCTGTTCGTTGCGATAGGTGGTGACCGTCAGCTTGGCGCTCATTCCCAGACGAATCTTCTGCAACTGGCGGGGATCAAGCGGCGCTACCGACACCGTCACCTCGAACTGCGGGCTGCCTCCCTGGGCCATGCCGGGCAGAGCCTGACCACCGAGGGCGGCGATGACGCCCGCCAGCGTGGTGCCCTCGAAGCCGTCGCCACTGATTTCCACCGCCTGCCCTTCGCGCAACTGGTTGATATCCAGTTCGGAAACCTTCGCAGATACCTTCAGCCGCTCGACGCTGGCCAGGCCGAACAACGCCTGGCCCTGCCCCAGCTTGCTACCGGCCTGCACCGGTTCGCGGCTGCCCTGCTCGCCAGCCAGGCCGGGCGCCGCGACGACGATACCGGCAAAGGGCGCGCGCACCGTACGGCCATCCAGCTGGGCCTGCAGCGTCTCGTATTTCACGCTGGCGTTGGCCAGGTCCATTTCGGCGATCTGGCGATTCTCGCCCTGCCCCTTGGCGCGGGTCGACTCCACTTCCCGCCGGGCCGCCTCCAGGTCCATGCGCTGCTGGCTGGCCTGTTGTTCGAGATCGTCGAGTTCGTTGCGCGGGACGATCCCGCGCTGGAACAGCTCGCGGGTCTCGCGCAACTTGCGCTCGGTGCTGCTCTGCGCCAGCTGCGCGCTGCGCAGGGCACGACGGACCCGCGCCATGTCCTCGCCACGCTCCCAGTCGCGCAGGTCCTGCAGGGTGCGACGGGCCTTGAGCAACGCCGACTGTGCCTCGCGCACCTGCACGGCGATCTCGCGGGTGTCCATGCGCAGCAGCTCCTGTCCTTCCGCGACCCGCTGTCCCGGCTCCACCAGCAGCGCCTCGACATTGCCGGCGAAGGGCGCCGCCAGGGTCACCACGCGCCCCGGTTCCAGGCGTCCGACCAGGCCGATCTGATGCACCAGCGGGGCCGCCCGTACGGCGACCCAGCGCTCCCCTTCCGTGCGTTTCGCGGTGCCGCCGGCGAGGACCAGCCAGGCCAGCGCCGCAACAACCGCCAGGCCGGCGGCGAGCGACAATGCCGGCCGGCGCAGGAAGGAAAACCGGTCAGTGGTCATTGAGCGAAATCTCCCAGCTATCCAGGGTCATGCCGACGATCAGGTCGAGCTGCGTCTGCGCATTGAGAAACGAGATCAGAGCATTCAATTGGGTGTTCTCGACGTTGCGCAGGTCGGTCTCGAAGCTCAGCACCTGGAAGTTGCTCGAACGCCCGACGCGCAGCTTTTCCCGTTCGATCTCCAGCTTGCGCCGCGACAACGCGGTGGCGCGCTGGGCGATCTGGTACTGGCGCCAGCGCGTGCCGAGGTCGCGCACCGCATCGATGACGTTCTGCTCCAGGGTCTGCCGGGCATCCTCGATCAGGATCTTCTGGTTCTCTACGTCGACCTGGGCGCGCACCTCGGCCTGCCGGCGGCTGAGGTCGCCGATGGGAATTTCCACCTGTACCCCGGCGTAGCTGTCCCAACTGCGTGAATTGTCGCCACCGCCCTCGCTGTAGCGGTCGCGGATCTGGCTGGCGCCGCCCACCAGCGAGACATCCCACAGGCGCTGGTTCTTCGCCAGCACCAGGTTGAGGTCGGCCTGGCGACTGCCGATCAGGCGTTGCAGGTATTCCGGTTGCTGCTGCAGGGCGGTCCTGATCGCCTGCTGGCGGTCGACCTCGATCGGCGTGGCGGCCAGCGCATCGCTGGCGCGGATTTGCGTCGACAGGTCCAGCGCCAGCAGTTGCAGCAGGGCCAGGCGTGCGCTGTCGACCTGGTTGGTGGACTCCTCGACGTTGAGCTCCTGGCTGGCGACGTCGGCCTCGGTCTGCACGATCTCGAATTCGGCCATTCGCCCGGCGCGGATCATCGCCCGGTTGACCTCGAGCAGCTCCTGGGTCCGCGCCAGGGCTTCGCGAGCGATGCGCGCCTGCTCCTGGGCGCGCAGCAGCTCCCGGTAGGCGCCGATGACCTGGCTGATGGTCTGCGACACGCTGGCCTTGAGTTGCAGGCGATTGGCGTCTTCGGAGAGACGTGCCAGGCGCAGCGGCGCGGTGGTGACGTCCCAGCCCGCATCGCGCAGCAACGGCTGGACGACGGTCAGGTCGAGGCCATCGCTGCGGTAGCGCCCGGCCTCGTCGGCGGTGCGGAACTGCTTGACCCAGGCCAGGCTGAAGCGAGTGCCATATTCGCCAAGCAGGGTCGCGGTGGGCGAGACATTGCTGGTCCTCGTGCGGTCTTCGGTGGCGCGGTTGGCGCGATAGTCGCCGCGCACCACCAGCTTCGGGTTGAAGGCGTCGGCGGCGACGCGCAGGTCGAACTTCTGCGCGATCCGTTGCAGGTAGGCGCTACGGATTCCACGGTTGTTGCGCAGGCCAAGATAGACCGCGTCGCTCAGGCTGAGGTCGATCACCTGCTCGCTGAGCAGCACCGACCTGCCCTGCTCGCGGGCCATGCTCGGTACGTCCGGACTCAGCGCCGGGTTGACGCTGGCCGCCACCGGAAGAGCGGTGACCAGCCACAGCACGCCCAGGCCCCACCTATTCATCGCGCAGCGCCTCGACCGGTTGCAGGCGAGCCGCCGAGACCGCCGGATAGAGCCCGAAGAACAGCCCCACCAGCAGGGTACTGCCCATCCCCAGCGGCAGGGCCGCGTAGGCCAGGGAGAAGGTCCAGCCGGAGAACCTGGCGTAGAGATACGCAGCCGCCACGCCGAGCACCGCGCCCGACAGCGCGCCCGCGGCGGTCAGGGTCACCGCCTCGATCAGGAACAGGTTGCGGATGTCCCGCTGGCGCGCGCCCAGCGCCATTCGCACGCCGATTTCCCGGCGGCGTTCGGCGACACTCATCAGCATCACGTTCATCACTCCGACGCCGCCGCCGAGCAGGGAGATGATCCCCAGTCCGGCCAGCAGGTAGGTGAAGGTCCGGGTCTGCCGCTTGAGTCCATCGAGCACCTGCTGCGAGACCTGGACCTGCGCCTCGTGACCGGGCAACCGCGCCGTCAGGGCCGCGCCCAGGGCCGCGCCGACGCTATAGACGTCCGCTCCCGGCGAGACCCGCGCCACCACATGGCTGACCTCGGCGGCCGGCTGCAGGCGCGGCATGCCCGGCGCCGGCACGAACAGCGAGTCGTTGGCGGCGAACGGCAAGAGAGCGGCGCTGGCCTGCGGCTGGAGAATGCCGATCACGCGAAACAGATAGTCGTTGACCGTCAGTTGCTCGCCGAGGCGCAGCGGATCGCCGGGCGCCTCCAGGGCCTCGGCGATTGTCGCGCCCACCACCACGTAGGTGTCGTGATCGTCGAAGCGCGAGAGGAAACGTCCTTCGCGCAGCCGCAGCCTGGCGGCAGCCGCGAGCCCGGCGCTGGCGCCGACGATACTGACGTTGCTGGTGCGTCCATGAAAGGTCACCGGCGCCGAGTACAGGCCCAGCGCCGCCAGGTGCTCCAGACCGGCCACGTCGCGGAGCAGCGGTTCGGTGTCGAGCGACGCCGGCATCGGCATCGGCGCCTGCGGGGCGAACGGGAACTGCACCACCAGGGTGTCGGTGCCCATGTCCTTGAAGATGCTCATCGCTTCGTCGGTCGCGTTGCTGCCGATGTTCAGCATCGCGATCACCGATGAACAGCCCATGACGATACCCAGCAACGCCAGCAGCGAGCGGCGCCCCAGCCCGCGAAGACTGGCGAGGGCCTCGTGAAGCAATTGCCGGGGCGACGGGCTGGCGCTCACCGGCAGGCCTCCGCCAGGTCCTCGTGCACCTCGCCATGCCGCACTGTCAGTTGGCGCCCGAGACGGGCGGCCAGGCTGGGATCATGGGTGACCACCACCAGGGTCACCTGGCGCTCGCGGTTGAGGGTGAGGAGCAGCTCCAGCACTTCTTTCGCGGTGCTCGCGTCGAGGTTGCCGGTTGGTTCGTCGGCGAGGATCAGCGCCGGCTCGCCGACCAGCGCGCGAGCGATGGCGACGCGCTGCCGCTGGCCGCCGGAAAGGTCCGCCGGACGATGGCCGGCGCGCTCGGCCAGGCCGACCCGGGCGAGCATCGCCTCGGCCCGCTCCAGTGCCTCGCGGCGCGGCATCCCTCGATAGCTCAGGGGCAGCGCGACGTTGTCCAGCGCGTTCAGCCGCGGCAACAGGTTGAAGCTCTGGAAGACGAAGCCGATCAGGCGGTTGCGGATCGCCGCCAGTCGGTCCCCGTCGACGCTGAAGATGTCGTGCTCGGCGAAGCGGTAGGCACCGCTGTCCGGGCGGTCGAGCAGGCCGAGGATATTCAGCAGGGTGCTCTTGCCCGAGCCCGACGCGCCGACGATCGCGCAGCTTTCTCCGGGAAAGATGTCCAGGCAGACGTCTTTCAGTATCTGCAGCGGCTGCCCCCCCAGGAGGTAGCCCTTGCCGATCCCCCGCAGGGAGATCAATGATTCGTGCTTGTTTGTTGTTGGCATTCGCACCCGACCGCTCGCATCCCTTCAAGGCCCGCCCGGTCGTACCGCCGCAAGGCCGGCGATACAGGCCGAACGGCCATACTGCTGATGATGGAGACAGCGCACAAGCCGCCACCACCGGCAACGCTACCCCGAGGCGCCAGCGCCGAGCGAAGGTAGCGGCTGGTCCGCCCGGCCAATGCCGGTACTCGATTCCGCCGGGCTTCGCCATATGGCGCGGCCTCTCCGGGCAGGCGGTATTGAGCGCACGGATCGGCTGCGCAGACCACTAGCAGAGCTGACACCATCGCGGCCGTCGATGCACCCCCATCTTTAGTTAGGTGAAGGCTCAGGCATGCTGCGTGGGAGCCTCCCCCGGGTACCGCCGATGGAGGTGTCCCTGCGCAGTTCCCATGTTCCCCAGCGCATGGCTCGTTGAATTCCAGGCATGAAAAAACCGCCGGCCGGCAACGCCGGCGGGCGGTTTCTCGAGGGTGCGCTTACGCCAGTTTCTTGTAGCGCACGCGGTGCGGCTGGGCCGCGGCGTCGCCCAGGCGCTTCTTGCGGTCCGCCTCGAACTCGGTGTAGTTGCCTTCGAAGAAGGTCACCTTGCCATCGTCCTCGTAGGAGAGGATGTGGGTGGCGATCCGGTCGAGGAACCAGCGGTCGTGGGAGATCACGATGGCGGAGCCGGGGAAGTCCAGCAGCGCCTCTTCCAGCGCACGCAGGGTTTCCACGTCGAGGTCGTTGGACGGTTCGTCGAGCAGCAGCACGTTGCCGCCCTGCTTCAGGGTCAGGGCCAGGTGCAGACGGCCACGCTCACCGCCGGAGAGGTCCTTGACGAACTTCTGCTGGTCGGCGCCCTTGAAGTTGAAGCGACCGACATAGCTGCGCGACGGGACTTCGTAGTTGCCGATCTTGATCTGCTCGAAACCGTCGGAAACCTGCTCCCACACGGTCTTGTTGCCTTCCAGGCTGTCACGGCTCTGGTCGACGCTGGCGATCTGCACGGTCTCGCCGATCTCGATGGTGCCGGAGTCCGGCTGCTCCTTGCCGGTAAGCATGCGGAACAGGGTCGACTTGCCCGCGCCGTTGCCGCCGATCACACCGACGATGGCGCCCTTGGGAATGCTCAGGGACAGGTTGTCGATCAGCACGCGGTCGCCGTAGCCCTTGGTCACATTGTGCAGTTCGATGACCTTGTCGCCCAGGCGCGGACCGGCCGGGATGTAGATCTCGTTGGTCTCGCTGCGCTTCTGGAATTCCTGCGACTGCAGTTCCTCGAAGCGCTGCAGGCGCGCCTTGGACTTGGCCTGGCGGCCCTTGGCGCCCTGGCGTACCCACTCCAGCTCGGCCTTCATGGCCTTGGCGTGGGAGGCTTCCTGCTTGGCTTCCTGGGCCAGGCGGGCGGCCTTGGATTCCAGCCAGCCGGAGTAGTTGCCTTCGAACGGGATGCCATGGCCACGGTCGAGTTCGAGGATCCAGCCGGCGACGTTGTCGAGGAAGTAGCGGTCGTGGGTGATCGCCACCACGGTGCCGGGGAAGTCGTGCAGGAAATGCTCCAGCCAGGCCACCGAGTCGGCGTCCAGGTGGTTGGTCGGTTCGTCCAGCAGCAGCATGTCGGGAGCCGACAGCAGCAGGCGGCACAGCGCTACGCGGCGCTTTTCGCCGCCGGACAGGTGCTCGACCTTGGCATCCCACGGCGGCAGGCGCAGGGCGTCGGCGGCGACTTCCAGCTGGCGTTCCAGGTTGTGTCCGTCGGATGCCTGCAGGATCGCCTCCAGCTTGGCCTGCTCGGCGGCCAGGGCGTCGAAGTCGGCATCCGGCTCGGCATAGGCGGCATAGACCTCGTCCAGCCGCGCCTGGGCCTGCTTGATCTGGCCGACGGCCTCTTCGACGATGTCGCGCACGGTGGCCTGCGGGTCCAGCTTGGGCTCCTGCGGCAGGTAGCCGACGTTGATCCCCGGCATCGGCCGGGCCTCGCCTTCGATCTCGGTGTCGACGCCGGCCATGATCCGCAGCAGGGTGGACTTGCCCGCGCCGTTCAGGCCGAGCACGCCGATCTTGGCGCCGGGGAAGAACGACAGGGAGATGTCCTTGAGGATTTCACGCTTGGGCGGAACGATCTTGCCGACCCGATGCATGGTGTAGACGTACTGAGCCAAAACGAGCACCTCATGAAGAAAAGGAAAAAAACTCGGCCAAGTATATGACAGACCGAGAGAAAGCTGGCCAGCCACCCCGGTTTTCGTGGGGCGGGGCGCTTTGCCGGCGGATGTTCGCCGTCCGATTCCAGGCCGTTACGGTGACGCTGAGCAGCGTACTGGCCGCCCTTACTGTCTCCGCTACCCTCGTCCTGTCAAAGGCGTTCTGCCTGAGCGAGGCGGCGACCATCGCCCCGTGCGAGGTCTGGGTGGGCCTGGCACTGCTCGCGGCCATGGTGCTGCCGCTCAAGACCTGACGCGAAGCAAGGCGTGGGGAGATCCAGCCTGCTACAATTGATCCAAATCAGTCTCAAAAGAACAAAAAAAACCTCAAAAATGACACTCGCTCCCAGATCCGCCCAGCTACCCGACTCCCCGCACAGGGACAGTCTCGACCCAGCGCCAACCCCGTCGTCTCAGGACCAGCGCCTGCTCAAGGCCCTGGCCACCGCGATGGTCAATCATCCGCGCGCCACCATGGGAGAACTGGCGGAACTGGCAGGAGTGAGCAGGGCAACCCTGAACCGTCATTGCGGTACCCGCGAAGGTCTCAAGCGGCGCCTGGAAAGCCATGCCAGGAGTACCCTCGAACGCCTCACCCACAGCGCCGCCCTGCAGCGGCTGGAGCCGCGGGAAGCGCTACGCGAGCTGATCCGGGAACACCTCGCCCAGCGCGACCTGCTGGCGCTGCTGATGTTCGAGCAGAACCCGGGACGCCAGGCCGGGCATGGGGACGCCAGTTGGCAGTCCTATGTCGAAGCCCTGGACGCCTTCTTCCTGCGCGGCCAGCAGAAGCGTGTGTTCCGTATCGATATCAGCGCGGCGACCTTCAGCGAACTCTTCATCGTCCTGATCTACGGCATGGTCGATGCCGAGCGCCGCGGTCGCGCGGCCAGCGCCGGGTTGTCCGCCACGCTGGAGGAGCTGTTCCTGCGTGGCGCGTCGAACCCCGCACAACCTGCCAGCCCTTGAGCGGGCGGCAGTTGCCACCCGCTAGCACCGTTTCCCACACGTTTACCCGCTCAACTCCTGCCGCCTCGATGTACCACCAGGCTCCGTCCCTCGTCCCAGCCTCCGCCGAGCGCGCGGAACAGGTCGACCAGGGCGATCTGCCGCTGGGTGCTGCCGTCGATGAAGGCGATCTCGTTGAGGAAGCTGCTGCGCTGCGCATCGAGGTAGCGCAGGTGGTTGTCGACGCCACTCTCGTAGCGTGCCTTGGCCAGCTTCAGGGCTTCGTTGCTGCTGTTCGCCAGGGCGCGCAGGGCCTTCTCTTCGCGACGCAGGGTATCGCTGGCCGCCAGGGCGTCGGCGACCTCGCGGAAAGCGGTCTGGATGGTCCCCTCGTAGGCGGCCACCGCCGAATCCTTGCGCGCCTCGGCCAGGCTCAGGTTGGCACGGTTGCGCCCGCCATCGAAGATCGGCAGCGTCAGCGTCGGCAGGAAGCTCCAGGAGCGCGAGCCGCCATCGAACAGGCCGGACATTTCCGCGCTGGAGGTGCCGAAGCTGCCGGTCAGGCTGATGCGCGGGAAGAACGCCGCGCGCGCCGCGCCGATATCCGCGTTGCGCGCCCGCAAACGATGTTCGGCGGCAAGGATGTCCGGGCGTCGCTCGATCAGCTCGGACGGCGTGCCGGGTGCGATGTCCTGCAGCAGCTTCGGCCGCCGCCCCGGACTCCGCGGAATCGCCTGCGCGGCATCGTCGCTACCCAGCAGCAACACCAGCGCGTTGAATGCCTGCTGTTTCTGCCGCAGGTTGCGCTCCTGCTCGGCGCGCGCCTGCTCCACCAGGCCAAGGGCTTCCTGGTAGTCCAGCGCGGTGGCGGCGCCGGCCGCGCGGCGCTGGTCGATCAGTGCGAAGGAATACTCGCGGCTGACCAGGGTCTGACGGGTCAGCGCCAGGCGCCGCAGGGCGCCGTCATAGCTCAGGTAGGCCTGGCTGACCTCGGCGACCAGGGCGATCCGTGCCGCGCGCGCTGCCTCCTCGCTGGCCAGGTACTGTTGCAGGGCTGCGTCGGTCAGGCTCTTGACCCGACCGAAGAGGTCCAGTTCGTACTCCGGCAGGGCCAGCCCGACCTGGTAGCTGCTGGCCACTTCCGAGCGATTGCCGGCGGACAGGTCGGCCGGCTGCCGCTGGCGGTTGCCGGTGGCAGCGGCGTTCAGGCCCGGAACCCGGTCGGCGCGCTGGATTCGATACTGCGCGCGGGCCGCCTCGATATCCAGGAGGGTCTGGCGCAACGAGCGGTTGTTATCCAGGGCCACGTCCACCAGGCGGCGTAGTTCGGCATCGACGATGAAACTCTTCCAATCCAGCGTGTCGATCGCCGCGCCCTGGCGCTGGGCGGCGGCGCCGCTCCAGCTGTCGGCCACCGGCGCGGCGGGACGTTCGTAGGTCGGCGCCATGGAGCAGGCGCCGAGGGTCAGGGCGATCAGCAGCGCCGATACGCCGAATGCAGGTTTGCGCATCTCGTTCACTCCCCGGCCGAAGCGGCCTGTTCGATGGGTGCCGGCTTGCTGCGCAGCAGCGACAGCAGCCAGACGAAACAGATAGGTACGAACAGCACGCCGAGGAAGGTGGCGCTGAGCATCCCGCCGATCACACCGGTGCCGATGGCACGCTGGCTCGCCGCGCCGGCACCGCTGGCCAGGGCCAGGGGTATCACGCCGAGGATGAACGCCATGGAAGTCATGATGATCGGCCGGAAGCGCAGGCGCGCGGCCTCGATGGCGGCGTCGCGCAGGCTATGCCCCTGCTCCCAGAGTTCCTTGGCGAACTCGACGATGAGGATCGCGTTCTTCGCCGAAAGACCGATGATGGTGATCAGGCCGACCTTGAAATACACGTCGTTGGACATACCGCTGACCATCACCGCGAGCACCGCGCCGATGGCGCCGATCGGCACGATCAGCATCACCGACAGCGGGATCGACCAGCTCTCGTAGAGCGCCACCAGCAACAGGAACACCACCAGGATGGCGAGGGCGAACAGGCTGGTGGCCTGCCCGGCGGAGACCTTCTCCTGATAGGACAGGCCGGTCCACTCGTAGCCGATGCCGGCCGGCAGCTGCGAGGCCAGGCGCTCCATTTCCGCCATGGCTTCGCCGGTGCTGAAGCCGGGCGCGGCGTCACCGACGATGCGGATCGACGGGTAGCCGTTATAGCGCACCAATTGCACCGGTCCCTCTTCCCATTTCACGCTGACGAAGGCGCTGAGCGGTACCAGGTTGCCAGCAGCGTTAGGCACGTATAGCTCGAGCACGCTTTCCGGGGTCATCCGGTTGCCCTGTTCGGCCTGGATCACCACCCGCTGTTGGCGCCCCGCATTGGTGAAGTCGTTGATCACCTCCGAGCCGAAGGCAGCGGACAGCGTGCCGCTGATGGTCTCGAAGCTCACCCCCAGGGCGCGGGCCTTCTCCCGGTCGATCAACAGGCGCAGTTGCGGCGCTTCGGCCAGTCCTTCCATCATCGCGTAAAGGAATTTCGGGTTGGTCTGGATCTCGCCAAGAAGAGTATCGCGAGCCTGCAGCAGCGCTTCGCGGCCGACCCCGCTACGGTCCATCAGGCGCAATGCGAAGCCGCCGGAGTTACCCAGACCGTTGATCGGTGGCGGCGACACGGCCATGACCGTGCCATCGTCGGGCAGCGCGAAATGCTCGTTCAGCGCGGCGATCTCGGCGGCGGCCGACTGCTCGGCGCCTCGCTCGGACCAGTCCTTGAAGGTCGGGAAGGCCAGCGCGGCATTGTCGCCCTGGCCGGAGAAGCTGAAGCCCGAGATCAGGAACACCGAAGCCACCGCCTCGCGGGACTTGAGGAAGCGCTCGAGCTCCTCGCCGGTGGCATCGGTGCGCACGCGCGAAGCGCCAGGCGGCAGTTGCACGTCGACCACCATGTAGCCGAGGTCTTCCGCCGGCACGAAGGCTTCCGGCAGGCGCAGGTAGAAGTAGCCGAGCATGGCCACCAGGCCGGCGTACACCAGCATGAAGCGTCCGGCGCGCGCCACCAGCTTCGAGTTGAGCAGCGAATAGCGCTCGGTGACGCGGGCGAAGCCACGGTTGAAGGCGCCGAAGAAGCCGCGCTTCTCGTGGTGCCCTTCGGGAATGGGCTTGAGCAGCGTGGCGCACAGCGCCGGGGTGAAGGTCAGGGCGAGGAAGCCGGAGAACAGGATCGAGACCGCCAGCGACACCGAGAACTGCTGGTAGATCACCCCCACCGAACCGGCCATGAAAGCCAGCGGCAGGAACACCGCCGAGAGCACCAGGGTGATGCCGACGATGGCGCCGGACACCTGCTTCATCGCCTTGACCGTGGCCTCGGCCGGGGAAATCCCCTCCTCCGCCATGATCCGCTCGACGTTCTCCACCACCACGATGGCGTCGTCCACCAGGATGCCGATCGCCAGGACCATGCCGAACATGGTCATCATGTTCACCGAGAACCCCAGCAGGTACATCACCATCAGCGTACCCAGCAGGCACACCGGCACCACGATGGACGGGATCAGGGTGTAGCGGACGTTCTGCAGGAACAGGAACATCACCAGGAACACCAGGACCATCGCTTCGATCAGGGTGTGGATCACCTTCTCGATGGCCACGTCGACGAAGCGCGAGGTGTCGTAGGGCACGCTGTACTGCATGTCCTCGGGGAAGAACGCCGACAGTTCGGCGAGACGCTGTTTCACCAGGGTAGCGGTCTGGATCGCGTTGGCCCCGGGCGACAGCTGGATCGCCCCGCCCACGGTAGGCGTGCCGTTCAGTCGCGAGGAAATGTTGTAGCTCTCCTTGCCGAGTTCCAGGCGCGCTACATCGGCGAGCCGGACCAGCGAGCCGTCCTGGTTGGCGCGCAGCACTACCTGGCCGAACTCCTGCGGATCGTCCAGGGTGCCCTTCACCGCCAGGGTCGCCGTCAGCTCCTGCGCGGAACTGCCCGGTGCGCTGCCGAAGGCGCCGGCCGGCACCTGCACGTTCTGCCCGCGGATGGCATTGCTCACGTCGTCGATGGAGAGGCCGAAGCCCACCAGCTTCTGCGGATCGATCCAGACCCGCATGGCCGCCTCGGAAGAGAAGAATTGCAGCTTGCCGACGCCCGGCAGGCGCCGCAGCTCGTTGTTGATATTGCGCGCGGCGTAGTCGCCGAGGGCGGTGGTGTCGCTGCGCTGAGCGCCTTCCTTGTAGCTGAGCGCATAGATCAGCAGGAAACCGGCGCTGGTCTGCTCGACCTGCAGGCCCTGGGTCAGCACCGCCTGCGGCATGCGCGCCTCGGCTTTCTTCAGGCGGTTCTGCACGTCCACCTGGGCCAGGTCCGGATCGGTGCCCGGCTCGAAGGTGACGACGATCTCGGCGGTGCCGTTGGAGTTGTTGGTCGACTCGAAGTAGAGCAGGCCCTTGGCGCCGTTCAGCGACTCCTCGAGCACACTGGTGACGGAGTCCACCAGCACCTTCGCCGAGGCGCCGGGATAGGTGGCGGTGATGGTGATCTGTGGCGGCGCGACATTGGGGTACTGCGCTACCGGCAATTTGGAAATGACCAGCAGGCCGGCCAGGGAGATGAACAGGGCCACCACCCAGGCGAAGTTCGGCCGCTTGATGAAGAATTCGGACATCGGAAAATCCTCGGGGCGAACCCGCCCTTACTGTTGCGGCGCAGGTGACTGGGCTTGCGCCTGGGCACCATCCGGCTTCGGCACGATCTTCACCCCCGGCTGCACCGCAGCCAGGCCGCCGACTATGACCCGGTCACCCGGCTCCAGGCCCTCGGTGATCTGCCAGCGCGAACCCTGCATGACGCCGGTACCGACGCTGCGCGCCTCGGCGCGCTCGTCGGCGCCCACCACCATCACCTGGGCGCTGCCGTCGCTGGAGCGGTGCACGGCCCGTTGCGGCACCAGGATCGCCTGGTTGTCGATGCCCTGGGGCGTACGTACGCGCACGTACATGCCCGGCAGCAGGACCCCGTCGGGGTTGGCGAACTTGCCGCGCAGGGCGATCTGGCCGGTGCCGCGATCCACCGCCACGTCGGCGAACTGCAACGCGCCCTGGCGCTCGTAGGGCGTCCCTTCGACGCGCAGGGTCAGCGCCTGGCTGTCGCCGGCGGCCAAGGTGCCTTTCTTCAGGGCGTCGCGCAGGCGCAGGGCCTCGGCCGCGGTCTGGGTGAAATCCGCATAGATCGGATCGAGCTGCTGGATGCGCGCCATCAGCGTCGCCTCGCCCTGCCCGACCAGCGCGCCCTCGGTCACCAGCGCGCGGCCGATGCGCCCGGAGATCGGCGCAGTGACCGAGGCGTAGCCGAGGTTCAGGCGCGCGGTCTCCAGGTCGGCCTGGGCCGAGCGGGTCGCCGCCTCGGCGCTGCGCAGGTCGGCGGTGGCGGTATCGAAGTCCTGCTGGCTGACCGCCTGGATCTTCACCAGCGGCTCGTAGCGACGCACCCGCGCCTGCGCCTCGAACAGCACCGCGCGGTTCCGCGCCAGCTCACCCTCGGCGCGCGACACCGCAGCCTTCAGCGGTGCCGGATCGATCTGGAACAGCAGGTCGCCAGCCTTGACGTCGGCGCCCTCCTCGAAGCGCTTCCGCACGACGATGCCGGCCACCCGCGCGCGCACCTCGGCGACACGCACCGGTTCGATCCGCCCAGGCAGTTCCGAACTCAGCGCCAGGGGCTCGGCCTGCACCGTCAGGACCTCCACCGGCAACACCATTTCGGCGGCCTCCTGTCGCTCTTCCGCCGGCCCACAACCCGCCAACGCGATGGCCATAGCCAACGCCCCGATCCTTCCTATTGCACGCAAATCAGCCATGACACACCCGACCGTTGATTGAAAACGGATCGAATGGTACTTTTTCGAGCTAATTGAGTCAATATTGTCTCAAATGATCTTTTGACAGCTAATTCCTTTGGACGCGAGGCCAGTTTTCTGCACAATGCGCACAATCAGAAAAACCAACCGGGACCCATCGATGACCCTGATTTCCCATGACGAGCGACTCATCAAGGCGCTGGCAGTCGCTATCGTCGACCGCCCGCGAGCGACGCTGAAGGAACTGGCCGAGGCGGCCGGCGTAAGCAAGGCCACCCTGCACCGCTTCTGCGGCACGCGGGACAACCTGGTGCAGATGCTCGAGGACCACGGAGAGACCGTACTGAACCAGATCATCCAGGCCTGCGACCTGGAGCATGCCGAGCCTCTGGAGGCGTTGCAGCGCCTGATCAAGGAACACCTCACCCACCGCGAGCTGCTGGTATTCCTGGTATTCCAGTACCGCCCGGACTTCCTCGACCCGCACGGCGAAGGCGCACGCTGGCAGTCCTACCTGGAAGCGCTGGACGCCTTCTTCCTGCGCGGACAGCAGAAAGGCGTGTTTCGCATCGACATCACGGCGGCCGTGTTCACCGAACTGTTCATCACCCTGGTCTACGGCATGGTCGATGCGGAACGTCGCGGACGGGCGGCCAGCTCCAATTCCGCGCATACCCTGGAGCAGATGTTCCTCCATGGCGCCTCCAATCCGGCTCGCTCCTGACCCTCGCGCCCGCGGCGGCGCCCCTCTCGTCGCCGCATGGCACGGACCGATCCGCGTGCCGTCGACTTCGGCCGCCCGGAGGCCTGCTCGACACTCGGGAAAATCAGTCGTCACCGGTCCTGCGACAAAGTGCCTCGACAGCCGGAAAGGACCGTGACGCTCGTCGGCGATACTGGCACTTGGCCTTGCTTCCGGGCATCCTAACTGTCTACCGAATCACACCTCCCCCAGGAATTCCGGTCAGTGTCGACCCCCTCGCTAACCCCGTCGCCGCCTCCCGCCGGCGACCCACTGACCGTACCCGACCGACCGGCAGCCAAGGCTGGCCTGCTGTTGCTGGTCCTGTTGATGCTCGGCCTGCTGCTCTGGCAGATGAGCCAGGAGCTGCGCCAGCAGGAACGCTTCGAACACGAGCGAGCCGCGGCCCAGCTCGATCGTCTCAACGACCGCCTGTCCCTGACCCTCGAACTCAAGGCGCGCACCGCCCTCGCCCTGCTCCCGGGCGTGCCCCCCAGCGAGCGTGGCGAGATACAGGGCAGGCTGTTGCCGCGCATCAGCGATGCGCTGCCGCAGGTGCGCCAGTTGCAATGGGTGGACAGCGCCCCGCAGACGGACAGCCCGTCGCCGGAAACGACGCTGCCCGAGCAGTTGCGCCAGCACGCCGGCTCCGGCCTCTACCACTATTGCCTCGACCCGCGCGACGGCGAATCCCTCTACCTGCCCCTGCGCGAACCCGGCAGCCGCCGCGACAGTGGCTTCTGGCTGTTGCACCTGGCCAGCGACAGCCTCGCCCAGTGGAGTCCCGACCTGCCCACCGGCAACCTGCTCTGGCGCCTGGAAGACCAATACGCCGGGCGGGTGCTCTGGCATACCCCGGGGAGCACGGCGCTGCTCGACGACATGCAGACCCTCGGCGTGGAACCGCTGCGCAACAGCGACTGGCAGCTTCGCGGGCTCTACGACAGCACGCGAGTGCGGCTCGGCCTGCTGCCGGGAATCGGCGGCGAGCTGGCGATCTTCCTCCTGCTGGTCGGCGTCACCGTGTACATGCTGCTGCGCCTGCACCGCGAGCAACAGGGCCTGCGCGCCATGACCCTGGCCTCGCAGCGCAGCCTGCGCCAGGCGGCCACGGCACTGGCGGCGATCGACGAGCGGGTGCTGGTGACCCGCGCCGACGGCCGCCTCAGCTACCTCAATCCCCAGGCCGAACGCCTCTTCGGCATCAGTTCGGCCCAGGCCCGCCAGCATCATCTGCTGGGCCTGCTGCCGGACCTCGAGCCAGGCTGGCTGACGGACGCCGGTGGCGACGGCGAGACCCGTAGCGAGCTGCTGCCGCTGCGGGTGCGCGGCGAGCCGCGGACGTTCACCCTCAGCCGCCATCCGCTGGCCAGCTATCCGGCGCTCGCCGACCAGGCCTGGACCCTCCGCGAGCAGATACTCCAGGGCGGGCAGGTCTGGGTGTTGCGCGACGTCACCGAGGAACAGCACGCCCTCGGCGTCCTGGAGGAAACCCGGCGGCGCTACCAGGACATCTTCGAAGGGGTCGGCGTGGCCCTCTGCGTGCTCGACCTCTCCGCCCTGCGCCAGGCTCTTGTGGAGCAAGGCCTGGACAGCTGCGCCGCACTGCGCGCCTGGCTCGCCGGCGAACCCGGGCGGCAGCAGGCGCTGCTGGAGCGGATCCGCATCACCGAGATCAACGATGTCAGTCGCCGCCTGCTACAGATCGATTCCACCGAACAGGCCTGGCAGCGCTTGCTCGACCACGGCCCGCTACAACCGGACAGCCTGCGCCTGCAGGTGATCGAGGCGCTCATCGAACGCCGGCCGGTACTCGAACTGGAAGCCACGCTGCGCTGCGGCAAGAGCACGCCGCGGCACCTGTGGTTGCAACTGCGCCTGCCGGAAAACCCCGGCGAATGGCATGCGGTGCCCCTCAGCCTGTCCGACGTCACCAGTCGCAAGGAAGTCGAACTGTCGCTGATCGAGCGCGAGAAGTTCTGGTCGGACGCGGTCCAGGCGGTGCCCGATACCCTCTACATCCACGACCTGCACGCGCGCCGGGTGATCTTCAGCAACCATCACCTGGGCCAGCAGTTGGGCTACAACCAGGAAGAACTGGCGCGGATGGGCGAGAACTTCTGGGAAACCCTGCTGCACCCCGACGACCAGGAATACTACTGGCGCATCCGCAACCTGCAGCACGTGGTCGGCGACGGCCTGCTGCTCGACAGCCAGTTGCGCTGGCGCCACCGCGACGGCCGCTGGCACTGGTTCGACATCCGCGAGCAGGCCTTCAGCCGCGACCGCAGCGGTCGCGTGGCGCGCCTGATCGGCGTGGCCAAGGACATCACCTTCACCGTCGAGGCGAACAACGCGCTGCGCGAGAACGGCCGACGCTACCGCATGCTGGCGGAAAACATCAGCGACGTGATCTTCTCCACCGACGCCGAGCTCAACGCCAGCTACGTCAGCCCCTCGGTACAGCACGTGTTCGGCTACAGCCCGGAATGGGCGCTGCTCAACGGCCTCCATCAGACCGCCACCAACCCGCGCCAGCTCGGCCGCCTGAACGGCCTGCTGCGCCGCGTGCGGCACGCCATCGGCGACCGCCAGAAGCTCGCCGAGCTGCGGGAAAACCCTGGTCAGCATCTGTTCGCCCTCGACTGCCTGCGCGCCGACGGACGCAAGATTCCCATCGAACTGCGGATCGTCCTGATGTGGGACGAGCACGACCGCTTCGAAGGCCTGCTCGGCATCGCCCGCGACATCAGCCAGCAGCGCCGCGCCGAACGCGAGCTGCGGATGGCGGCGACGGTATTCGAACACTCCACGGCGGCGATCATGGTCACCGACCCGGCCGGCTACATCGTCCAGGTCAACGATTCCTTCTCGCGCCTGACCGGCTACAGCCCGGCCGATGTGCTCGACCAGCAGCCGCGCCTGCTCACCGCCGACCGCCAGGAAGCCAACCAGCTCAAGCACGTGCTCGCCAGCCTGCAGCACAGCGGCAGCTGGGAAGGCGAGATCCTGCAGAAGCGCAAGACCGGCGAGCTCTATCCATCCTGGGTCGGCATCACCGCGGTGCGCGACGAGGAAGGCGACCTGGTCAGCTTCGTCTGCTTCTTCAGCGACATCAGCGAGCGCAAGGCCAGCGAGCGGCGCATCCACCGCCTGGCCTACTACGACGCCCTCACCCACCTGCCCAACCGCACGCTGTTCCAGGACCGTCTGCATACCGCCCTGCAACAGGCCGAGCGCAACGGCCAGTGGGTGGTGCT
Organism: Pseudomonas sp. PS1(2021); assembly: GCF_020405165.1. Taxonomy (NCBI): domain Bacteria; kingdom Pseudomonadati; phylum Pseudomonadota; class Gammaproteobacteria; order Pseudomonadales; family Pseudomonadaceae; genus Pseudomonas; species Pseudomonas sp. PS1(2021). Next base: position 4,670,041 of record NZ_CP084484.1, read on the forward strand.
GATGTTCCTCGACCTCGACCGCTTCAAGCCGATCAACGACTCCCTCGGCCACGCCGCCGGCGACCGCATGCTGCAGGAAGTGGCGACCCGCCTGAGCGCCTGCGTCAGCCAGGACGATACCGTGGCGCGCATGGGCGGCGACGAATTCACCCTGCTGCTGCCTTCCCAGGGCGACCGCGAGATCGCCCTGAAACGGGCGATCCAGGTCGCCGAGCTGATCCTCGGCCGTCTGGCCCGGCCGTTCACCCTGGAAGGCCGTGAATTCTTCGTCACCGCCAGCATCGGCGTGGCCTTGTCGCCCCAGGACGGCGCCGAACTGAGCCTGCTGATGAAGAACGCCGACACGGCGATGTACCACGCCAAGGAGATGGGCAAGAACAACTTCCAGTTCTACCAGGCCGAGATGAACGCTCGCGCCCTGGAGCGCCTGGAACTGGAAAGCGACCTGCGCCGCGCCCTTGAACTGGGCGAGTTCGTCCTCCACTACCAGCCGCAGTTCACCGGCGACGGCCGCCGCCTGACCGGCGCCGAGGCCCTGCTGCGCTGGCAGCATCCGCGCCGCGGACTGGTTCCGCCGAGCGAGTTCATTCCGGTGCTGGAGGAGATCGGCCTGGTGGCCCAGGTCGGCGACTGGCTGCTGGCGGAAGCCTGCAAGCAGTTGCGCAGCTGGCACAAGGCCAAGGTGCGGGTGCCAAAGGTCTCGGTGAACCTCTCGGCACGGCAGTTCGCCGATGGCCAGTTGGGCGAGCGGATCGCCGCGATCCTCTACGAGACAGGCATCCCGCCGGCATGCCTGGAGCTGGAACTGACCGAAAGCATCCTGATGAGCGACGTCGCCGAGGCCATGCAGATCCTCTCCGGGCTCAAGCGCCTCGGCCTGGCCATCGCGGTGGACGACTTCGGCACCGGCTACTCCTCGCTGAACTACCTCAAGCAGTTCCCCATCGACGTGCTGAAGATCGACCGCAGCTTCGTCGACGGCCTGCCCCACGGCGAACAGGACGCACAGATCGCCCGGGCGATCATTGCCATGGCCCACAGCCTGAACCTGATGGTGATCGCCGAGGGCGTGGAGAGCCAGGCCCAGCTGGACTTCCTTCGCGAGCACGGCTGCGACGAGGTGCAAGGCTACCTGTTCGGCCGGCCGATGCCCGCCGAGCAGTTCGGCATGCTCTACGCCAGCGACGTGCTGTTCATGTTCAACGAGGGCTGAGCCGCCGTGCGGCGCGCTTGAGCGCCGCTTGTCCGCGACATGATGGCCTTTCATGTGCCAGCACCCGCCGCATGGGTTAGAATGCGCGCCTTTTCCCAGCACCGATCCTTATGAGGACCGCCATGTTCAGCCGTGATTTGACCCTCGCCCGCTACGATGCCGAACTCTTTGCCGCGATGGAGCAGGAAGCCCAGCGCCAGGAAGAGCACATCGAGCTGATCGCCTCCGAGAACTACACCAGCCCGGCGGTGATGGAAGCCCAGGGTTCGGTGCTGACCAACAAGTACGCCGAAGGTTATCCGCACAAGCGCTACTACGGCGGCTGCGAGTACGTCGATATCGTCGAGCAACTGGCCATCGACCGCGCCAAGCAACTGTTCGGCGCCGATTACGCCAACGTCCAGCCGCACGCCGGCTCCCAGGCCAACGCCGCGGTCTACCTGGCCCTGCTGTCGGCCGGCGACACCATCCTCGGCATGAGCCTGGCCCATGGCGGCCACCTGACCCACGGCGCCAGCGTCTCCTCCTCCGGCAAGCTGTACAACGCCGTGCAGTACGGCATCGACGCCAATGGCCTGATCGACTACGACGAAGTCGAGCGCCTGGCCGTGGAGCACAAGCCGAAGATGATCGTCGCCGGCTTCTCCGCCTATTCCCAGGTCCTCGATTTCGCCCGCTTCCGCGCCATCGCCGACAAGGTCGGCGCCTACCTGTTCGTCGACATGGCCCACGTCGCCGGCCTGGTCGCCGCTGGCGTCTACCCGAACCCGGTGCCGTTCGCCGACGTGGTCACCACCACCACCCACAAGACCCTGCGCGGTCCGCGCGGTGGCCTGATCCTGGCGCGCGCCAACGAGGAGATCGAGAAGAAGCTCAACTCCGCAGTATTCCCCGGCGCCCAGGGCGGTCCGCTGGAGCACGTGATCGCGGCCAAGGCGGTGTGCTTCAAGGAAGCCCTGCAGCCGGAGTTCAAGACCTACCAGCAGCAGGTCCTGAAGAACGCCCAGAGCATGGCCCAGGTCTTCCTCGACCGCGGTTTCGACGTGGTTTCCGGCGGCACCCAGAACCACCTGTTCCTGCTCTCCCTGATCAAGCAGGACATCACCGGCAAAGACGCCGACGCCGCCCTCGGCCGCGCGTTCATCACCGTGAACAAGAACTCGGTCCCGAACGACCCGCGCTCGCCGTTCGTCACCTCCGGCCTGCGCATCGGTACCCCGGCCGTGACCACCCGCGGCTTCAAGGAAGCCGAGTGCCGCGAGCTGGCCGGCTGGATCTGCGACATCCTCGAGAACATGGGCGACGAGTCCGTGGTCGACGGCGTACGCGAGAAGGTCAAGGCGATCTGCGCCAAGTTCCCGGTCTACGGCAACTAAGCGACAAGGCAAGACGAAAGAGCCCGGCAAATGCCGGGCTTTTTCATTTCCTCCGAGGGAGGAGGCGCCGGGTAGCGTTATCGCCGGTCCTCGACATGGATCACCGCCAAGGCCTCGGCATCCTCGCCCCGCCGGGAGCGGCCGTGCATGCCGACGAGCAGCTCGCCGGCGTCCTCCTCCAGTTCCTCGCGAGGGACGAAGGTAAGGATGTCCGGGTGATGCCCGGTCACCACCCAGCCGCGGCCGTTGTCCAGGGTGATCACACCGAAGTCGCCCGCCGGCGTGCCGACCTGTACCGCTCCCCACTCGGCCAGCAATGCCCGCGCCTGGGCCGCGAGGTCCGGCTCCGGCTGCGTGAGGATCACGCAAGTGCCCTGGGCGAACAGCACCCAGGATTTGTCCGCGCCACGGATGCAGTCCCGCCAGGCGCCGATCAATGCGTTCCTGTCCATTTCCACGCTCCTTTGGCGTCGATGCGCCTCAGCGGCCTTCGACGATGCGTTCGAAGCCCTCGCGGATACTGTCCTCCGGCAGGTTGTCGCCGATGAACACGATCACGCTCTCGCGCGCCTCGTCGTCCCGCCACTCGCTATCCCAGTCGAAGCCGTAGAGTCGCAGCACGCCCTGGAACACCAGGCGACGCGGCTCGTCGGCGATGTTCAGCACGCCCTTGTAGCGCAGCAGGGAATTGCCATGCCACTGCAACAGGTCGTCCATGAACTCGCTCAGCCTTTCGAGATCGAGCGGCGTGTCGCTGCGCAGTACCAGGGTGCCGATGCGATCGCGGCTGTCCTTGGCTGCCACCGCTCGCAGCGGGCGCAGGCCGATGCCAGGACCGAGGTCGGCGTTGAGGTTGAAGCCACGTACGTCGAGCAGGTGCGCCAGGTCGATGCGGCCGTGCTCGACCACATGCACCAGCGCCCTCCGGTTGATCCGTTGCAGGCGCTGGCCCAGGGCCTCGAAGGTGGCGGCGTCGACCAGGTCGGTCTTGCTCACCAGGATGCGGTCGGCGAAGCCGACCTGGGCCTGGGCGATGGTTTCCTGCAGGTGACGCTCGGCGTTGGCGGCGTCCACCAGGGTGATGATGCCGTCCAGCACGTAGCGCTGGCAGAGTTCCTCGTCGGCGAAGAAGGTCTGCGCCACCGGCGCCGGATCGGCCAGGCCGGTGCACTCGATCACCAGGCGGTCGAAGTCGATTTCGCCGTTGTCGCGGCGCTCCAGCAGGAGGAACAGGGCCTTTTCCAGGTCGGTGTTGATCGAGCAGCAGACGCAGCCGTTGGACAGCGTCATCACCTGCACCGGCTCGACGCCGAGCAACTGGCCGTCGATCGGCGTCTCACTGTACTCGTTCTCGATCACCGCGATCTTCATGCCGTGCTCGGCCTGCAGCAGGTACTTGAGCAGGGTGGTCTTGCCGGCGCCGAGGAAGCCGGTGAGCACGGTGACGGGGATCGGGGCGTGGTTGTCGTTGGCTACTTCGGACATGCGCAACTTCCAGAAAAGACGCGGGCCACGTCAGACGTGGCCCGCGGAAGGATGGGGATTCAGCAGCAGCGGATCGGCCGACCCTTGCCGCCACCGTAGCGCGCCTCCTGGCGCTCGCGGAAGAACTCCTCGTAGGTCATCACCGGCTTGTCCGGGTGCTTGTTGCGCATGTGCTCGACGTAAGTGTCGTAGTCGGGCATGCCGACCAGCATCCGGGCGGCCTGGCCCAGGTACTTGCCCATGCGACTGAGGTCATTGAACATGGCGAGTTCCTCGTTAAGGCTCCCCGGCGAACCGGGGAGCGCGGCCGGTCAGGCGTCGGGGATGGGCTCGAACGGGGTTTCCTTGTCGGTCCGCTCGCTCTTGCCCCAGGCCGCGATGCCGACCTTGATGGCGTAGAACAGTACGCTGAACACCACCAGCAGGAACAGCACGGTCAGACCGGCGTTGATGTAGGCGTTCAGCACCACGTGCTGCATCTGGCCGATATCCTTGGCCGGCGCCAGCACCTGGCCGGCATCCAGCGCGGTGGCGTACTTCTCGCCAAGAGCGACGAAGCCGACCGCCGGGTTGCTGTCGAAGATCTTGATCAGGCCCGCGGTGGTGGTGCAGATCAGCAACCAGGCCGCCGGCAGGATGGTGACCCAGACATACTGCTGGCGCTTCATCTTGATCAGGACCACGGTGGCGAGCATCAGCGCGATGCCGGCGAGCATCTGGTTGGAAATGCCGAACAGCGGCCACAGGGTATTGATCCCGCCCAGCGGGTCGACCACGCCCTGGTACAGCAGCCAGCCCCACAGCGCCACGCAGCCGCCGGTGCCGATGATGTTGGCGGTCCACGACTCGGTCTTCTTCAGCGCCGGCACGAAGTTGCCCAGCAGGTCCTGCAGCATGAAGCGCCCGGCACGGGTGCCGGCGTCCACCGCGGTGAGGATGAACAAGGCCTCGAAGAGGATCGCGAAGTGGTACCAGAAGGCCATGGTGTTCTCGCCCGGCAGCACCTGGTGGAGGATGTGCGCGATCCCCACCGCCAGGGTCGGCGCGCCGCCGGCACGGGCCAGGATGGTGGTCTCGCCGATGTCCTGGGCGGTCTGGGTGAGTTGCTCCGGCGTGATGGCGAAGCCCCAGCTGCTGACGGTCGCGGCCACCGCGTTGACGTCGGCGCCGACCACCGCCGGCGGGCTGTTCATGGCGAAGTAGATGCCCGGCTCGATCACCGAGGCGGCGACCATCGCCATGATCGCCACGAAGGACTCCATCAGCATGCCGCCGTAGCCGATGTAGCGGGCGTCGGGCTCGCGGTTGAGCAGCTTCGGCGTGGTCCCCGAGGAGATCAGCGCGTGGAAGCCGGACACCGCGCCGCAGGCGATGGTGATGAACAGGAACGGGAACAGGCTGCCTTTCCAGACCGGGCCGGTGCCGTCGGTGAACTGGGTCAGGGCCGGCATCTTCAGTTCCGGCATGACGATCAGGATGCCGATCGCCAGGCCGATGATGGTGCCGATCTTGAGGAAGGTCGACAGGTAGTCGCGCGGCGCCAGCAGCAGCCACACCGGCAGTACCGAGGCGACGGCGCCGTAGCCGATCAGCATCCAGGTGATCTGGATTCCACTGAAGGTGAAATGCGGCGCCCATTCCGGACTGGCCGCGACCTGCCCGCCGAGCCAGATCGAACCGAGCAGGAGGAACACCCCGATGATCGAGATCTCGCCGATCCGGCCGGGGCGGATGAAGCGCATGTAGACGCCCATGAACAGCGCGATGGGAATGGTCGCGAGGACGGTGAACATGCCCCAGGGGCTGTCGGCCAGAGCCTTCACCACGATCAGCGCGAGCACCGCGAGGATGATGATCATGATCAGGAAGGCGCCGAACAGCGCGATGGTCCCGGCCACCTGGCCCATTTCCTCGCGCACCAGCTCACCCAGCGAGCGGCCGTTGCGGCGGCTGGAGATGAACAGGACCATGAAGTCCTGCACCGCGCCGGCGAGGACTACGCCGGCGATCAGCCAGAGGGTGCCGGGCAGGTAGCCCATCTGCGCGGCAAGGACCGGACCGACCAGCGGACCGGCGCCGGCGATGGCGGCGAAGTGGTGGCCGAAGAGGATGTGCTTGTTGGTCGGGACGTAGTCCAGGCCATCGTTGTTGAGTACCGCGGGAGTGGCGCGGTTGGGGTCCAGTTGCATCACCTTGCTGGCGATGAACAGGCTGTAGTAACGGTAGGCGACCAGGTAGATGGCCACCGCCGCCACCACGATCCACAAGGCGTTGATCGCTTCGCCACGACGCAGGGCGACGACGCCCAGGGCCGCGGCGCCCACGATCGCCACCACCAGCCAGGCGAGGTGACGTAGCAGGCTATTGTTATTGTTCATAGTGTTTGGCTTCCGACAGATGGAGGGCGCAGTTCTGCAGCGAAAATTCTAGCCGCGAACCGACCAGGGGTCATACGACCTTAGTCTAGAGCGGTTACCGCGCGATGGCGGTAGGCGCAATGTCGCAGGAATCCGCCGGAAAAGTCCATGGCCGACAAGGGCCGGCCAGGCGAAAACGCTTCGGCGCGACCTTGCCCTCTCCGTAGGAAGCGCCCTGGGAAAACGCCGCATGCCCAAGCCGTTCGTCTGCCGTGGCAACGAAGGCGGCAACCTCCGGCGGGCAGGCCGCGCACACGAAAAAGCCCGCCGTAGCGGGCTCTTTCCTGGGCCTGAGGTCTCAGGCCGGTTGCTTGGCGTAGCGCGCCAGGGTGCCGTCGCGACTCATCACCGCCAGGGTGTTGCTCAGGACCTGTTCGCCCGTCGCATCCTTGCTCGCGAAGATCTCGCCGAAATGCTGCTGGGTGACCTGGGCGAAGTGCGCCCGGTCCTTGGCTTCCACGCCGAGCAGCACGGCATAGGCGTCGAGCGCTTCGCCCTGGCCCTTGGCCATGTCCTCGGCGATGTTGTCGAGCATCCCGTTCATGGCGAAGATCGAGCGGCCGCCATAGCCCAGGCGTGCATTGGTGTTGCAACCGTTGGTCCCGGAGGTCATGCCGAAGGTGGCGTTGCCCGAGGTACCGTTGGTGGTGGTGGCCAGCAGGTGCGGGAACAGGCCGCGCTGGCCCTCGAACACCATGTTGCCCCAACCACAGCCATTACCGCCTGCCGCGTCGGCGTGTGCCGTCATGCTGCCCAGGCTCAGCAGCCCCAGAACCAACCCCTTGCTCAAAAGTCGCTTGTCCATGTCTGCGCTCCGCAGTTGTATTTTGGAGAAAAACGCTTTAGCAGCTTTGGCGAGACTTGACGAACTGTCAAACTCGGACACATGCCGCCGATCCAGCCGCACAGGCGGGGACGGACGGCACCGCCGATCGAATTCCGCCACTTCCCCGCCGGCATGGCTTGGCTATAGTGGTATCCAGCAGCGCGCACCGAGGGATCGCGACATGAGTGACCAGCACGACGAACGTCGACGTTTCCACCGGATCGCCTTCGACGCCGACAGCGAGATCCTCCAGGGCGAACGGCGCTGGGAGGTCTTGCTCCACGACGTCTCCCTGCACGGCATCCTGGTCGGCCAGCCGCAGGACTGGAACGGCGACCCGCAACGGCCCTTCGAGGCCCGCCTGTACCTGGGCCTGGATGTACTGATCCGCATGGAGATCAGCCTGGCCTGGGCTCGCGACGGCCTGCTCGGCTTCGAATGCCAGCACATCGACCTCGACTCCATCAGCCACCTGCGCCGCCTGGTGGAACTGAACCTGGGCGACGAGGAACTCCTCGAGCGCGAGCTGGCCCTGCTGGTCAGCGCCCACGACGACTGAGGCGGGTCACTCGAAGAGGGCGTCCAGGGCCTGCTCGAGGCGCGTCACGGCGATCACCTGCAATCCCGCCGGCGCCTCCTTCGGCGCGTTGCCGAGGGGTACGATGGCACGCTTGAAACCATGCTTGCCGGCTTCCTTCAGGCGCTCCTGGCCGCTCGGCACCGGACGCACCTCGCCGGACAGCCCGACCTCGCCGAACACCAGCAGGTCGTGCGGCAGCGGGCGGTTGCGCAGGCTGGACATCACCGCCGCCATCAACGCCAGGTCGGAGGCGGTTTCCAGCACCTTGACCCCACCCACCACGTTGAGGAACACGTCCTGGTCGTAGGTCGGGATACCGCCGTGCCGGTGCAGCACCGCCAGCAGCATCGCCAGGCGGTTCTGGTCGAGGCCCAGGGTCACCCGCCGCGGATTCGCCAGGTGACTGGTGTCGACCAGCGCCTGGACCTCCACCAGCATCGGCCGCGAGCCTTCCCAGGTGGCCATCACCACGCTGCCGGGCACCGCTTCCTGGGCCCGCGTGAGGAAGATCGCCGAAGGGTTGCTCACTTCCTTCAGGCCTTTGTCGGTCATGCCGAACACTCCCAGTTCGTTGACCGCGCCGAAGCGGTTCTTCACCGCCCGCAGCAGGCGCAGGCGGCCGTCTGATTCGCCCTCGAAATACAGTACGGTGTCGACCATGTGTTCGAGCACCCGCGGGCCGGCCAGGGCGCCTTCCTTGGTCACGTGGCCGACCAGGAAGATCGCCGTGCCGCTCTGCTTGGCATAGCGCACCAGCATCGCGGCGCTCTCGCGGACCTGGGCGACGCCGCCCGGCGCCGATTGCAACTGCTCGGTGAAGATGGTCTGGATCGAGTCGATCACCATCACCCGCGGCTGCTCCTGGCGCGCGGTGGCGATGATGGTTTCGATGCTGGTCTCGGTCATCACCTTGAGCTTGTCTTCCGGCAACGACAGGCGCCGCGCGCGCATCGCCACCTGCTGCTGGGATTCCTCGCCGGTGACGTACAGCGCCGGGACGCGGCTGGCCAGGTTGCAAAGGGTCTGCAGGAGAATGGTCGACTTGCCGATGCCGGGATCGCCGCCGATCAGCACCACCGAACCGTCCACCAGGCCGCCGCCGAGAACCCGATCCAGTTCGGTGGAGCCGGTCGTGAAGCGCGGCATTTCCTCGACGCTGACCTCCGCCAGGGTCTTCAGGTTGGCCTGCTGGCCGGCCCAGCCGCCGCGGCCGGAGCCGCTCGGCGCGGCCTCGACGACGGTCTCCACCAGGGTGTTCCAGGCCCCGCAGTCCGCGCACTGGCCGGCCCATTTCGGGAAGGTCGCGCCACACTCGGTGCAGCCGTACATGCGCTTGGCCTTGGCCATGGGAACTCCTCTCGCGGGCAAAGCGCAGATGATAGCCGCTGGCTTGATTCCGATCAGCCTCGATCGACCGCGCTTCGCGCGACACTGATGGCCGGACAAGGAGACTTCCATGCGCACACTGCTGTTCCTGCACCTGCTGGGTGCCGCGATCTGGGTCGGCGGCCACCTGGTCCTGGCCCTCGGCATCCTCCCCGGCGCCCTGCGCCGCCGCGATCCCCAGGCGATCCGCGCCTTCGAGCAGGTCTACGAGCGGATCGGCATCCCCGCCCTGCTGCTGCAGGTGGTCAGCGGCCTGTGGCTGCCGTTCGACCACTGGTTCGGCGCCACGTCGGTGGCCCGTGCCCTGCAGCTCAAGCTGCTGCTCCTGGCGGCGACCGCCGCCCTGGGCGTGCATGCGCGCCTGCGCCTGATCCCGAACCTGGACGCCGAGAGCCTGCCGAAGCTGGGCTGGCACATCGCCGCGATCACCCTGGTGGGCCTGGGTTTCGTCGCGGTCGGACAGAGTTTCCGTTTCGGCGGCGCCTTCTGAGCATGCCCACATGAAAAAGGGCGCCGGAGGCGCCCTTTTTCATGCCGTTGTCGTGAATGAATCAATGGCCTTTTCCGTTGGCCTTCCTCAGCCTCTCGGCGATTTCGTCCTTGAGTTGCACCCGTTGCTGCTTCAACCCCTGCAGCGCCAGGTCGTCGAGGGGTTCGCGACCGCCCTCGACCTCATAGATGCGCTTGTCGAGGCTCTCATAGTCCGCCGCCAGGCGAGTGAAGTGGGCGTCGTTGCCATGAAGTTGCTTCAGTTCGGCATGAAAATCCGGAAACTCCCGGGAAAGCGGATGTTGCTCGAGCGGCATGACGGACCTCCTCTGACGTTGTATACGACACCTCCAGACTAGCCCAGCAGGCCTCCTCCGAACATTGCCCCCGATCACCTCGCCGCCGCAGTGCCGTTCAGTTCGCCGCGTCGCAGGCTTTCCACGCTGTTGCCCAGCGCATCGCGGGCGCCAAGGTCGGCACCGCGCGCCGACAGCGCCTGGAGCAGCTCCTCGCGCTCGAACAGCGCCGCGTACATGGCCGCGGTCTGCCCTGCGCCGTTGCGCTGGTCGGGGCCGCATTGCGCGCCGATCAGGCGCCGGGCGATGCGGACCTCGCCCTTGAAGATGGCGCCCATCAGGGCGGTGTTGCCGCGCGCATCCTGGACGCAGGGGTCGGCACCGGCCTCCAGCAATTGTTCCACCGCTCCGCCATGGCCGTGGTAGGCGGCCAGGATCAGCCCGGTATAGCCCTTGGCATCCTGCACATCGAGGTCGAAGCCGGCCTCGACGAACTCCTTCAGCATGGCCTGGTCACCGCGTCGGGCGGCATCGAAGAAGTAGTCGCGCAACCGCGCTTCGACCTCGACCCCATGCACCTCGCCAGCTTGCGCGGCCAGCGCCGCGAGCAGCAAGCCTGCCAGAATCCAACCTCGCATCGTCGTCATCTCCCACCAAACCGATAGAGGAAGGGCGGCCTGGATGGCCGCCCCGGTTGCGATCAATCCTGGAGCTTCGCCGCCAGTTGCCGGACGCGCTGCAGATCGGCCCCGGCCACCTTGGCCAGGCCCGTGCCGTAGTCGCTGTCAGCCTTGTAGAAGTAGGAAAGCATGATGTACTTGCTCTCGTCGTCGGTGATCGCCAACGCCCCGCCGAGACTGGCGATCAGGTCGGCCTGGTCCTTCTTGCCGTAGGAGCGGAACAGCTCGCCGGTCTGCTTGAAGTTCTGCTCGCGCTGGATCTTCGCCTGCTGGGTGGTGCCGCTCAGCGGGGTCCGCACGTAGCGGGCGCTGGCCTGCTCCTCGCGCGGATCGAGCCGGCTCGGCTGGTAGTTCACCCCGCTGGTACTGTGTCCGGCGTTCAGCGCGCCGTCCTGGTTGACGGTATTGACCTCGCTGCGCGGGCGGTTGACCGGCAGGCCCAGGCCGTTGGCGCCGACCCGGTACATCTGGGTATCGGCGTAGGCGAACAGCCGTCCCTGGAGCAGGCGATCCTCGGAGGGCTCGATGCCCGGCACCAGGTTCGACGGCGCCATGGCGACCTGTTCGGTTTCCTGGAAGAAGTTGTCGACGTTGCGGTTCAGCACCATCTGGCCGATCTTGCGCTCGGGAATGCCCGGCCAGATCTTGGTCGCGTCCAGCGGGTCGAAGTCGAATTTCGCCAGGTCCTCGGGCTTGAGCACCTGGATGTACAGGTCCCATTTCGGGAAGTCGCCCTTCCGGATCGCGCTCACCAGGTCATTGGTCATGTGGCTGTAGTCGCGACCCTGGACTTCCGCCACCTGTTTCGGATCGAGGTTCTTCTGGCCCTGCAGGCTCTTCCAGTGGAACTTCACGTAGTGCACTTCGCCCCTGGCGTTGACCAGCTTGTAGGCATGCACGCTGTTGCCGTCCATTTCCCGGTAGCTGGCCGGGGTGCCCTCGTTGGAATACAGCAGGGTCAGGGTGCGGGTCGCCTCCGGCACGTGGGAGAAGAAATCGAAGCGTCGCGAGTCGTCGTCGAGGTTGCTGCGCGGGTCCGGCTTGAAGGCATGGACCATGTCCGGGAACTTGATCGCATCGCGGATGAAGAAGGTCGGGAAGTTGTTGCCCACCAGGTCCCAATTGCCGTCTGCGGTATAGAACTTGGTGGCGAAACCGCGCGGATCGCGCAGGGTCTCCGGGGAGTGGTTGCCGTGCACCACAGCGGAGAAGCGCACGAATACCGGGGTCTTCTCGCCCTTGCGGAAGACCTTGGCCATGCTCAGGTCGCTGATATCGGCGCTGGCGACGAACTCGCCATGGGCGCCGGTGCCGCGGGCATGCACCACGCGTTCGGGAATGCGCTCGCGGTCGAAACGTTGCAACTTCTGCAGCAGTTGCACGTCCTGCAGCAGCACCGAACCGTTGGGCCCGGCGGTCTGCGAGTTCTGGTTGTCGCCCACTGGCGCACCGTTGTCACGGGTCAGGGTCGCGGCCTGCACGGACAGCGACAGGAGGCTGGCGGTCAGGCTTGCCGCCACCAGCAGGCGGCCGGGACGGAAGGCGTTCAGGGAAGGGTTCATGGAAGAGCTCCTAATGGCTTGTCAGGCGTCTTGTTGCGCCCGACCAAGGTAAGGAGCGCCGCCGGCGACGCTAAATTGAAAAACCTCACCGCGCCGATTAGGAATATCAATGCGCCCATGAATCGCAAAAAGAAATAAAAAAAGACCGCCAGCCGAAGAAAGCCCGCGCTGGTGCACCAGGGACTCCCAGTTCGCTCGCCGGTAAACGAGTTCACCTTCGTTATTTGCCTGCGAAGTTAGGTCGGAGAACCTCGCCACTCCAACTTCAACTTCCGGCATCTGCATGGCGCAGTTCCAAGTTGCCGAAGTTGCTTTGTCTTCTTTCTTGGCGAATTCCTGAAAATCGACATGAGTGTAATGTTTTTCCTCTAAACTTCGTTTCTCCCCACAAGACCCGACGCAAACGTATGCCTTGCGAATTTTCGCGTTGCCGGGGGGAACCAAAACACCAATCTTCCAGCCTGAGCAACTTGCCGAAGGCTGCATTAGACTGCCTTTACCTATTAGCGAAATACAGGGAGTGAACCCATGGGTCTTCTGAGTGAATTCAAAGCCTTTGCCGTCAAGGGCAATGTCGTGGATATGGCTGTCGGTATCATCATCGGCGCGGCCTTCGGCAAGATCGTCTCGTCCTTCGTGGGCGATGTGATCATGCCGCCGATCGGACTGCTGATCGGCGGAGTCGACTTCTCCGACCTGGCGATAACGTTGAAGGCCGCCGAAGGCGACGTGCCGGCGGTGGTGCTGGCCTATGGCAAGTTCATTCAGACCGTACTCGACTTCGTCATCGTGGCCTTCGCCATCTTCATGGGGGTCAAGGCGATCAACCGCCTCAAGCGCGAAGAAGCCGTCGCGCCGTCCGAACCGCCAGTGCCGAGTGCCGAGGAAACCCTGCTGACCGAGATCCGCGATCTGCTGAAAGCCCAGCAGAACAAGTCGTGATCGCGTCGGCGGAACAATGAAAAAGGGCCCGTTCGGGCCCTTTTTCATTGCCGGACAACACGCCGGGCGGCGGCGCTATCCGCCGCTACTGCGCGGGCAAGCACCTACCAGTAGTTCTCCACCGCCACCTGCCCCGGGCGCCGGGTCAGACTGAGGTTCATGCCGCGAGCCTTCAGCACGGCGCGGGTGTCCTCGATCATCTGCGGGTTGCCGCAGAGCATCACCCGCGAATGCTCCGGGGTCAGTTCCAGGTCGGCGGCACGCTCCAGATCGCCGTTCTCGATCAGCGTGGTGATACGTCCGTTCAGGCAACCGGGTACCTGCTCGCGGGTCACCACCGGAATGAACTGCAGCTTGTGGGCATGCTCGGCCAGGTATTCGCGCTCGGCGAGGCCGGCGATCAGCTCGCGGTAGGCCAGCTCCTTGCTCTCACGCACGCTGTAGACCAGCTTGATGCTTTCGAAGCGCTCCCAGGCTTCGAAGTCCTGCAGGATCGAGACGAACGGCGCCACACCGGTACCGGTGGCCAGCAGCCAAAGGTCACGACCATCCACGAAGCGGTCGAGGGTGAGGAAGCCGAAGGCCTGGCGATCGACCAGCAACTGGTCGCCCTCGCGCAGGCGGCTGAGTTCGCTGGTGAACTCGCCGTCCGGGACGACGATGGAAAAGAAGTCGAGGAATTCGTCATGAGGCGCCGAAACCATCGAGTAGGCGCGCCAGACGATACTGCCGCTGGGCTTGTACACGCCGAGCCGGGCGAATTGCCCGGCGCGGAACCGGAATCCCGCGTCGCGGCTGGTACGCAGGGTGAACAGGTTGGGAGTCAGAGGCTGCACGTCGAGCAGCGTCTGGCGGGTGAATTTCTCTTCGCTGGCGGTCATGGTCCGCTCCGGATACCGATACTCCCCTAGTGTCCCGCAAAGCACCCGGCAGAAACACCCGCAAGGCTTGTGGCTATCCCCGCTGACGGGAATAGCCAGCGGCCGATCAGCGCTTGCGGTTGACCACCTGGGCCGCGCGCAACACGTCACTACCGATCTGCGCCTCGTAGTTCTTCCACAGCGGCTTCATGGCGTTGCGCCAGGCCTCGTGCTCTTCCGCGCTGAGGCTGACCAGGCGGCTCTTGCCGGCTGCCAGCAGGTGCTCGCGCTCCTTCTGGTTGAGCGCTTCGGCTTCCTTGTTCACCACCAGGGTGACCTCGTCGACGATGCTCTCCAGTTCGGTGCGGGTCTGGTAGGGAATGCCGGTCCAGAACGCCGAACTGGTGATCAGCATGTAGCTGAGCGCGCCGTGATTGGTCTCGGTGATGTACGGCTGCACGCTGTCGATCTTCTGTCCGGCGAGGTTCGACCAGGTGTTCTCGGTGCCCTGCACGCTGCCGGCCTGCATGGCCTTGAGGGTCTCGGCGTAGGACAACTGCTTGGCGGTGGCGCCGAGCATGGCGAACTGCGCTTCCAGCACCGACGACGGCTGGATACGGAAGACCAGGCCCTTGGCATCGTCCGGCCGGTGCAGCTCGCGAGTGGCGGAAAGCTGCTTCATGCCGTTGTTCCAGTAGGCCAGGCCATAGATACCGTGCTTGGCCATGGAGCGCAGCAGTTCGCGGCTCTTGTCGCGCTTCTGGAAACGCTTCAGGGCCTCCAGGTCATCGAACAGGAACGGCAGGTCGAACACCTGGAGTTGCTTGGTATAGGGCTCGAACTTGGACAGCGAGGTGGCCAGCATCTGCACCTTGTTGGCGCGCAGGGCCTCGATCTCGTCGGCGTCGCCGAACAGCGTCGAGTTGGGGTAGACCTCGACCTTGACCTTGCCCGGCAGACGCTCCTCGGCAAGCTTCTTGAACAACAGCGCCCCCTTGCCCTTGGGCGTGTCGTCGGAGACCACATGGGAGAACTTGATCACGATCGGGCCGGCGTCCTCGGCATGGGCGACGGCGGAAACGGCGAACAGTGCGGCGAGCGCCACACCGACAAACGGCTTGAACATCGATGTACCTGTGCGATGGCAACGACGAGCCCCGCGACGGCTCGCACGGGTCTCGTTCGGGAAACGGGTTGGGTGACGGTCACCGCTCGAAGTGGCGAAGGCGCCCGTCCAGGCGCTACCGGGTCATGACAGGCGCTATCGAAGCCCTAGCCCGGTTATTATTGGCGTGCCCGGCTGGATGACTCGTCGGTAAGGAAACGACTAACCAGAGCCGGGTAAAGAATTTTTCGGCATATCCGTGTGCCGCACAAGCTGGAGAACTCCAACCAGCTCTCAGTTTCGACAGATTGTTAATTGACGAGCGGGATTCGCCCCGCCGGGAACCCGATGCTTCTATTCGCCACCCCCTTCGCCCAGCTCGACCTGGTCCGCCAGCCCGAGCAGGACGGCGAGCCCCTCCAGGCGTTCGATGCCGCCGACGAATACCTGCTCAACCAGTTGCACGAACGGGGCGTGACGGCGCAATGCCGGGTGCTGGTCCTCAACGACGCCTTCGGCGCCCTCGCCGCGAGCCTGGCGCCGCACGTTCAGGTCACCAGCAGCGGCGATTCGCACCTGGGCTTCCTCGCCCTGCGCAAGAACCTCGCGCGCAACGGCCTCGACCTGGGTTCGGTGCGCTTCGTCCCGGCCAGCGAAACCGCCGTGGGGCCCTTCGATCACGTACTGGTCAAGGTGCCGAAGACCCTCGCGTTGCTGGAGGAGCAACTGATCCGCCTGCACGGCCAACTGGCACCGGGCGCGCAGGTCGTCGCCGCGGGGATGGTCAAGCACTTGCCGCGCGCCGCCGGCGACCTGCTGGAACGCTACATCGGCCCGATGCACGCTTCGCTGGCGGTGAAGAAGGCCCGCCTGCTGATCGCCGAGGCAGCGGAGCGCCCGCAACCGCGCTCGCCCTATCCGACCCGCTATCGCCTGGAGCAGCCGCCGCTGACGCTGCTCAACCACGCCAACGTATTCTGCCGGGAGGGTCTCGACATCGGCACCCGCGCCTTCCTCCCGCACCTGCCACGCAGCCTCGGCGCGCTACGCGCCGCCGACCTGGGCTGCGGCAACGGGGTGCTCGGTATCGCCTACGCGCTGCTCAACCCGCAGGCCGAGCTGGCCCTGGTGGATGAGTCGTACATGGCCGTGCAGTCGGCGCGGGAAAACTGGCGAGCGGCGCTGGGCGAGCGGCCGGCGACGTTCCGCGCCGACGATGGCCTGGCCGGCCAGGCGGCGGGCTCGCTGGACCTGGTCCTGTGCAACCCGCCGTTCCACCAGCAGCAGGTGGTCGGCGACTTCCTCGCCTGGCGCATGTTTCTCCAGGCTCGCGATGCCCTGGCGGCGGGCGGCGAACTGTGGATCGTCGGCAACCGCCACCTGGGCTACCACGCCAAGCTCAAGCGGCTGTTCCGCGGGGTCGAGCAGGTCGCGGCGAATCCGAAGTTCGTGATCCTGAAAGCGGGAAAATAGTCAGCCGAGCGCCGCCGGGGTGTCCACGTCGCGGAGTACGCCCGGATCGTCGCACGGCACCTCGCACCAGGCCGGACGATGGGCCTGCAGCACACGGCGCGCGCCCTGGTCGCCGTCCAGTTGTGCAAGCGCGTCCCAGAAAGCGCGGCCGAACAGCACCGGATGGCCGCGATGGCCGTCGTACAGGGGAAACACGATGGCTTCGGGAGTGGCCATCGCGGCCAGACGCTCGAGGGTATCGGCGGCGATCCAGGGCATGTCGCCGAGCAGGACGGCGATGGCCCGGGCCGGGCTGTTCCTCGCCGCCGCGACGCCGGCGGCCAGGCTGTGGCCCATGCCCGACGAGGCGTCGAGGCTGTGGACAAGCCGCTGTTGCGCCGGCAGGCCCAGGCTCGCCGGGGTCTCTCCGGCACGCACCACCACCCGCACCTCGGCGAACGCCTCGCGCGCCCGCGCCACGCTGGCCGCCAGCAGGGTCGTGCCATCAGCCAGCCGCGCCAGGCGCTTGTCGCTGCCGAAACGGCGCCCCTGCCCGGCCGCCAGGACCAGGCACAGCACCTCGTCGGCGGCGACCATCAGAGCCGCTCGCGGGGAATGCCGTTGCGGATGCGAAGAATGTCCGCCAGCACCGCCAGGGCGATTTCCGCCGGCGTCTTGCTCCCCAGGTTGAGGCCGATCGGCGCGTGGATCCGCGCCAGTTCGGCATCGCCCAGGCCGCCGATGCGCCGCAGGCGCTCGAAGCGTTTCTCCGAGGTCGCCCACGATCCCATCACGCCGATATAGAAGGCTTCGGTACGCACCGCCTCGAGCATCGCCAGGTCGTCGATCTTCGGATCGTGGGTCAACGCCACCACCGCCGTATCGGCGTGGCAACCGCCGTCGGCGATGAACAGCGAGGGCAGCTCGCGACGGATCTCGATCCCCTCCAGCACCACGCCGCGCAAGGCTTCTTCGCGCGGGTCGCAGAGGATCACCTCGAAGCCCAGGCCCTTGCCGAACTCGGCGCAGGCATGGGCGACGCTGGAATAGCCGGCCAGCAACAGGCGCTGGGCGGCACCGACGCGCAGGCGCACGCGCTCACCGTCGCGTTCCGCCCGTGGGCCGTGGCTGGAATCGTCGCGCAGGCTGCGCGCGCCGCTGCCCAGCTCGACCTCGCGGAGCAGGCGGCGCTGGCCGAGCAACGCCGACTCCATCTCGCGCAGATGGGCCTGGACGTCGCAGTCCGGCGCCAGGTTTTCCACCAGTACGTCGAGGATGCCGCCGCAGGGCAGGCGCACGTTCGAGTTCGGGTCGTCACCCTCGCCGTAGCGCACGATCACCGCGGGATCGGGGAAACCGCCGGCGGCGACCCGTTCGAGGAAATCATCCTCGACGCAGCCGCCGGACAGCGAGCCGATCCAGTGGCCGTTGGCGTTCACCGCCAGCAGCGATCCCGGCGCACGGGGCGCCGAGCCGTAGGTCGTGAGCACGGTACAGAACCACACCCGTTCGCCGCCCACGGACCACTTCAGCGCCTGGCGGACCACCTGTAGATCGAGGTGTTGCACGATTCACTTCACCTTGACGGTATGCACCGAAGCGCTCTCCGTCTTCAATTGCGCGACCTGTTGGGGACCGAGGTCACCGGGCAATCCGCCCCAGGTCTGGCGCAGGTAGTTGAGCAGGTCCGTGAGTTGCTCGTCGTCGAGTTTCCCGGCGAAACCGGGCATCGGTTGCATGCGTTCGAAGCCGGTGAACTGCTGTTCGACGATGCCGTCTTCGATCACTCGCAACAGATTACGCGGGTCTTGCAGGCGCAGGGTAGTGTTGCCGTTCATCGCCACCGCGATATGCGGCTTGCCCTCGCCTTCGCCGCCGTGGCAGCCGGCGCAGACGTTGAGGTACTGCTGGCGACCGCGCTTGCCGCTGTCGTTCAGCTGCGCCTCGGGTAGCGCCTGGACCACCTTGGCCGGCGGCGGCTGGTCGCCGAGCAGGTAGGTGGCCATGGCCGCCAGGTCGCCGTCGTCGAGGTGCTGGGTGCTGTGGTGCACCACCGGGAACATCTCGTTGAACATGCTGCCCTGGGCGCTCATGCCGTGCTTGAGGAAGCTCGCCAGGTCCGGCTGGGTCCAACCGCGCGCGGCAAGGTCGCCGGGCAGCAGGCTGGGCGCCAGGTAGCCGTTGAGCAGGCCGCCGCTCAGGCGCTTGTCCTGCTCCAGGGCGCCGGCCAGGTTGCGCGGGGTATGGCACTCGCCGCAGTGGCCGAGCACCTCGACCATGTACTGCCCGCGTTTCCAGGCCTCGCTGCGCCCTTCCTCCGGCTGCAAGCGCACGCTCTTGCCGTAGAGCAGGTTCCAGCCGGCCAGGCCCATGCGCACGTTGAACGGGAAGCTCAGGCTGGTCTGCGGCGCCGGCCGGGCGATCGGCTCCTGGGCCATCAGGTAGGCGTAGATGGCGTCGGCATCCTCGCGCTCGATCAGGTGATAGGAGGTGTAGGGCATCGCCGGATAGAGGTAGGCGCCGTCCTTGCGCTTGCCCTCGGTAAGAGCGGCGAAGAACTCGTCGGCGCTGTAGGCGCCGATGCCGTGTTCCTTGTCCGGGGTGATGTTGGTGCCGTAGATGGTGCCGAACGGCGACTGGATCGGCAGCCCGCCGGCGAACGGCGCGCCGCCCTCGGCGGTATGGCAGGCCATGCAGTCGGCGGCGCGGGCGAGGTATTCGCCGCGCTTGACCAGCGCCGCGTCGGCGCCGGCGGCGGAGGCCAGGAACGGCGACAGCGCGGCCAGCGCCAGGGCGAGGCCGGAAAGGGTCCGCTTCATCCTCAAGCCTCCTTGACCAGGCCGAGTTCGTCGAGCACGTCGCGGGTGGCGCTGTAGTAGCGCACGTAGCCGGTGCAACGGCAGATGTGATGGCCGAGGCTGTCCTCGATCGCCTGCTCCAGCTCGCTGCGCTTGATCGGCTGGCGCTGGGCTTTTTCCACCAGCACGGTGGCGGCGTTGACGAAGCCCGGCGCGCAATAGCTGCACTGGAAGGCGAACTGGTCGACGAACTTCTGCTGGATCGGGTTCAGCTCGCGGATGTCGCCATTCTCGTCGCGCTGGGCATGGCCCTCGATGGTGCGAACCTTCTTGCCGTCGAAGTAGTGCGCGCCGGTGATGCAGGTGCGCACTTCCTCGCTGGTGCCGTCCGGATTGTCGACGATCACCACGCAGGCATGGCAGATGCCCTGGCCACAGCCCAGGCGCGAGCCGGTGAGGTTCTGGTATTCGTGCAGGTAGTCGATCATCGGCAGGTCTTCGGCGACCTCCACCGGACCGACGGCTTGACCGTTGAGGGTCATCTGGAGCTTGCGGTTAGCCATGGAGGGCCTCCTTGATGCGGGCGGGAGTGATGGGCAGGTCGCGGACGCGCTTGCCGGTGGCGTGCGCCACGGCGTTGGCGATGGCGCCGACCACCGGGATCATCACCACCTCGGCGATGCCTTTGGCCGGATCGGTCGGCGACAGCGGCGGGAGGATCTCCGCCGTCTGGTTCCAAACCGCCACGTCCTTCGCCCGCGGCAACCGGTAGCGGTTGAAGTTCCAGTCCCCTTCCGCAGGGCCGCCCTCGTAGAGCGGCATTTCCTCCAGCAGCGCATGGCCGATACCCATGGCGATGCCGCCCTCCAGCTGGCCCTTGACCAGCTCCGGCACCAGCACCCGGCCGCACTCGATCCAGGAATGGTGGTCGAGCACCTGCACCTCGCCGCTGCCCTTGTTCACCTTCAGCTCGACCAGGGTCGCCACCGGACTGTAGTAGGTGACCATCGCGTTGTTCAGCTGGGTCGCCGGATAAGCCGGATTCTGCCGGTCGAGCAGGTGGAAGCCGGCGCTGTTCATCATCGCCTTCTTCACTCCCGGCGCGCCGTCGCCGTACTTCACCGCCATGGCGTCGAGCGGCAGGCGCTCGCGCACGCCATCGATGACGAAGTCCGCCTCGGCCCAGCTCCAGCGGTTGAAGCCGTGGACGCTGACGCCGGTGACCAGGCCCATCTCGTGGGCCTTCTTCGCCAGCTCGGCGAAGGGAATCGGCGCCAGGCCGTTGCCGGTCAACTGGCCGTCGACCCATACCGCGTTTTCGCGGCGCACCATATAGGGATTGGCCTGGCCGCCGAACGGACCGCTGCGCCACAGCGCCAGGGCCGCCGGCCACAGGCCGTGGTTGAACAGTACGCGCGCGGCTTCGCGGGTGGCGTGGCTGAAATAGAACGCCGAGTTGGTCGCCGACGACGGCGAGGCCAGCTTGCCGACCCAGCGCGGATCGCGTAGCGCGGCGTCCTGCTCGGCCTGGCTCATCAGGTAGGGATTGCCCTTGGTGGTGAGCCGCAGCTCGGGCCATTCGGTCTCGGCGGTCTTCACCTCGTCCGCCGGACGGCCGAGGAAGTCGCCGACCACGAAGGCCTGCGAGGTGGACATCCCGGTACCGATCTCGGTGCCGATGTGGCGCAGGCTGATGCGCCCGTCGGCGCTGAACTCGATGCTCGCCATCGGCGCCTCGGCGCCGGTGCCGAAGTCCTTCTGGCAAATGGCGAAGCCGACCCCATACCAGTTGTCCGGGTCCTCCGCGTCGAAGCGCTTCTTGCGTGCGTCGCGGTCCTTCCAGACCTCGTGGGCAGCGGCCTTGTCGAGGATCTCGTGCAGGCGCAGGGCACCGGCCGGGACCGCGCCCTGGGTGTTCTTCATGCCCGAGCGCAGGGCGTTGCGACGACGCAGGTCGATGGCGTCGACGCCCAGCCGGCCAGCGATCTCGTCGACCATCATCTCGGTCGCGGCCATGGTCTGCAGGGTACCGTAGCCGCGCATCGAGCCGGCCTCCACGCCGCGCGAATGATAGGCGGTGACCGCCAGGTCGTTCTGCGGCATGTAGTAGATCGACTGCGCGGCGGTGGCGCCCACCGCCGCCACCGAGGCGCTGTAGTTGGCGCGCCCGCCGCCGTCGGCGCTCATGTCGGCGCGGAAGATGCGGAAGCCGAGGTCGTTCCTGTCTACCGCCAGTTGGTAGCGGATGTCGAACGGGTGGCGCTTGATGCCGCTCTGGAACTGCTCGTAGCGGTCGTTGGCCAGGCGCACCGGCACACCCTCGCCATACAGCGCGGCGAGCGCGGCATAGAAGACGAAGATGTTGTTGTCCTTGGAGCCGTAGCCGACGGTATAGCCCGGATGGATGTTGAGCTTCTCCAGGGCGAAGCGCGACGGCTTGATCATGTGCACGCTTTCGTAGGCGACTTCGAACGGGCACTGGGTGGCGACCACGAAGTGCAAGGTCTTGCTCGCCGCGTCGTACCAGCCGTTGCCGTTGTCCGGCTCCAATGCCGCCGGCTCGATCGATGGGGTCTTGTAGCGCTCGTCGAAGACCAGCCAGTCCTGCGGCGGGTTTTCCAGTTGCTCGGCCATGCGCTTGGCATGGAACAGCCCCTGCTCGGTGAGGTCGCCGTGCAGCTTCGGCTCGCGGGTCCATACCGGTTTGCGGTTGAGGATGGTGGGGAACAGCATCGAGTCCTTCAGGCTGGAGAACTCGTCGTCCTCGTAGGGCGTCTTGCCGCCGACCCGGACGAAGCGATAGCTGCCGTAGGGATCGCCCTGGTACAGCGGGGCCTGGGCGCCATAGCGGATCGCCTTGTCGTTGAACTTGAGCTTGAGCTTGGCCCGGCGGAAGCGCTCGAAGTCGTTCCAGATCAGGATCGCCACCGGATGGCCGATGAACATCGGCACCTTGCCCGGCGGCAGGAGCGGATCGGGCGAATGCGCCTCGGGGAAGACGATGCCGTCCTTCTCCAGGTCGGCGGCGGTGACGATACGGTCCGGCTGCAACTCGGCGCCCAGCCAGGAAAGGTCGTGGCCTTCGTAGATGCGGTCGGCGCGAACGGTCTTCAGCAACATGGCGTGGCCTTGCTGCTGCGGCCAGCCGGGCATGTCCCTGGCGCGGATATCGCGGGCGAACACCTTGTTGCCGCAGACCTTGGACAAGGCGTCGTTACGGAAACGGACCTGGCCGTTGCCCGCCATCCAGCGCTGGGCGGAAACGGTCACCTGGTTCTCGAACAAGGCAGCGAACGCCTGGCTGCCGAGCGGCGCCAGGGTGACACCCACGCCGGCGATCAACCCGCCCTGGAGAAAGGCGCGCCGGGATATATCACGGTTGGACATGCAAGTTCCTCTGGGTGGTACGGTTCCCCCCCATGTCGTTATTCAGGCTTGAACAGCTCGCCCGGACGGACGAGGTGGAGCACGCAGGCGGAAAAACCTGACTCAGGAGTTAATTTTAGCGACAAGTCGCACCCGAGGAAAAGTCCCGTCTACCGCTGGAAGGCCCCATGGACACTCGACTTTGGTCGTCCGCCAGGTCGACTCCAACCTTTTCGTGCGCTTCTCTGAATCTTCGATTTCGGCAATGGCAACAGCCAAGAGGTAACCGCATGTTACTCTCCGCCCTCCTCTCGAAACGCCCGACCCCAGCATGTCCAGCCAACCCAGCTCCCTGCTCCGCCATCGTCCCTTCCTCGCCTTCTGGCTGGCCCGCGTCTGCACCGCCAGCGGCTTCCAGATGCTCACCGTGGCCATCGGCTGGCACATCTACGAACTGACCGGCAATGTCCTCGACCTGGGCCTGGTAGGCCTGGTCGAATTCCTCCCGCGGGTACTGTTCATGCTCCACACCGGGCACGTTGCCGACCGCTACGACCGACGCAGGATCGCCGCCCTCTGCCAGACCGGCCAGGCCCTGGTGGCGGTGGCGCTGGTGCTCGGCGCGGCTTCGGGAGAGATCACCCGCAACATGATCTTCGTCCTCGCCTTCGCCCTCGGTACCGCCCGCGCCTTCGAAATGCCGACCACCCAGGCGCTGCTGCCGAACCTGGTACCGGCCGGACTGTTCCCGCGCGCGGTGGCCGCTTCGGCTTCGGCGATGCAGGCGGCGACCATTGCCGCCCCGGCCCTCGGCGGCCTGCTCTATGCGTTCGGTGCCTCCTGGGTCTACGTGCCGACCGCGACTCTCTACGTCCTCGCCTGCGTCCTGACGCTCAGCCTGCCGGTACGCAACCAGCCGCTCACCCAGGGCAAGGCCACCCTCGACTCGCTGCTCGCCGGCATCCGTTTCATCCGCAGCCGACCGGACATCTTCGGCGCAATCTCCCTCGACCTGTTCGCCGTGCTCCTCGGCGGCGCCACCGCCCTGCTCCCGGTGTTCGCCAAGGACATCCTGCTCACCGGGCCCTGGGGCCTCGGCCTGCTGCGCTCGGCTCCAGCGGTGGGCGCCCTGGCGATGTCGTTCTGGCTGGCGCACTTCAGCATCGAACGCAACGTCGGGCGGATCATGTTCCTCTCCGTGGGCATCTTCGGCCTGGCAACCATCGCCTTCGGCCTGTCGAAATCGTTCTGGCTGTCCCTCGGCGTGCTGGTGGTACTCGGCGCCGCGGACATGGTCAGCATGGTCATCCGCGGCGCCTTCGTGCAGCTCGAGACCCCCGACGAGATGCGCGGCCGGGTCAGCGCGGTGAACGGCCTGTTCATCGGCGCCTCGAACCAGCTCGGCGAGTTCGAGTCCGGGCTCACCGCACACTGGTTCGGCACGGTACCGGCAGTGGTCCTCGGCGGGGTCGGCACCCTGGTGGTCACCGGAGCATGGATGAAGCTGTTCCCTAGCCTGGCGCAACGCGACCGCCTGCACTGAGGCCAATGCCGTCGCGCGTCGCTGCCCCGACAGCGGCGTATCGGCGATAACGCCTGGGGCGTTATCCGTCCTCCCCATGGAACACCGCACCTTCTCGGCAATAAGAAAGCCCGGCATCGAGCCGGGCTTTTCTCGCACCTTGCGGCGTGATCCGCGGTGTCAGGCGGGGCGCCGCATCTCCCGATGCAGGCGGTCGACGGTGCGCTCGCTACCGTTGTCGGCCAGGCGCAGATCGACGCGCCCCATGTCCTTGTGCAGACGGTCGACGGTCTGTTCGCTGCCGTTCTCGGCCAGGCGCGCCTCGCGGCTGGTCATGTCGCGGTGCAAGCGATCGATGGTCTGCTCGCTGCCGCTTTCGGCGACCCGGCGTTCTTCCTGGACGCGCGGCGCCTGGGTCTTGCGCAGGCGTTCGAGGGTACGGTCGGAACCGTCGGAGGCGATCAGTTGTTGGGCACCGCGCAGGGCGATGGATTCGACCCGCGGTGCAGCGAAGGCGGCATTGGCGGTCAGGGTAGCAAGGGCGATGGCGAGGATCAGCGGGCGTTTCATGGCAGTGGCTCCAGGTATTCGTTACGTGGGGCCATTCTCTGTTCGGGAAACTCGATTGGAAAACGAAGCGCGCCAATAGTATTCATCGACGTTTGAAATAGTGCGACTAACCGCTCTAGCACAGGAGTTACAGCAAGAATACGCCTCTCCGACCGGCCTTGGCACGGATTGACGGCATCGATATGAAAAATCGAAGAAATCGAAAGTTTGAGAAGAACACTCGGAATTGAGCACGAACCTCCCTCTCCGCAGAACCGGAGAGGGGCTCCGTCAGCAGCCTCCGGAACGGAGGCCGGCAGGGTTCAGAAGCGCGCCACCACGTTGAACAGGACCCGCGTCTCGCGCTTCCCATCGCGCTGGTCGGCTGGCTCGCCGATGACCTGGCGGGCAATCTCCGGGTTGAACGACAACTGGTCGGTGAGGTTGAAGCGCACCCCGGCACCGATCGAGCCGAGCTTCTGCTGCTCGTCATCGTCCACGTCGAGGTTGTAGGTCTTGCCCCAGTCGTAGAAAGCGTAGGCCTGGTAGCTGCGCAGCCAGCTATAGCCCACCGCCTGGCCATAGCGCGGTTCGAGCTTCAGGGCGAAGCCACGGTCACCGGTGATGTTGCCCGGGGCGAAGCCGCGACCGATCCCGCTGCCGCCGACGCCGAAGCGCTCGCTCGGCAGCAACGGGTCGAAGCTGTACTGCCATTGCAACTCGCCATACACCGACCAGGGTCCGCCGAGCCCTTGCAGACGCCCGATGTTGCCGTTGAGATAGACGAAACGTCCGTCGGCCACTTCGCGGGAACGACGTTCATCGTCCTTCTTGGTCGCGCCCCACATGTCCAGGCCGATGTTGTTGCGCACCTCCGCCAGGTTGATGCCCATCCAGCGGTCGACCCAGTCATAGGTCAGGCGTTGCTGGAACACCCGCACATGGTCACGACCGGGGTTCGAGGCGTCGCTGGCGAAGTCGCGCAGGCGGGTCTCGGTATCCTTCCACTGCAACGCCAGGCCGCCGCTCAGGTTCTGCGAGCGCGAGCGGATGAAGGGATGGTTGTAGGAAATGCTGCCTTCGGTGCTCTTGCTGACGCTGTCGAAGGGGAATACCGAGTCCGGAATGTCCGGGTTGACCTTCGAATAGGAACCCATGATCTGCAGGGTATCGCCGGCGAACATGCCACCCAGCGGCAACGTACCGCGCAACTGGATGTAGCGGGTGGCATCGCTGAACGGCGAGATCGCGCCGAGCACGTCGATCTGCTCGTAGAAGCCCAGGCGGGAGAACTCGGTGGCGCCGAAGGCCAGGGTGGTCGGGTCGGTGTAGTGCGAGCCGCGGTTGTCGAGGCTGACGAAGCCTTCGTATCGCTGCTGTTGCAAGGCCACGTCGAGGTTCGACGAGCCCAGCGCCTGACCCGGGCTGAGCACGCTCTGCACGTTGACCCCCGGCAGGTCGCCGACCAGCAGCAGGCCGCGCTCCAGGGTATCGGCATCCAGCGGACGTTTTTCGGTCAGCGGCGCGAGCAGTTCCTCCACTCGCACCCGCGGCCCATCGACGGTTCCCTTGATCTGCACGTGTTCGAGGTAACCCTCGATCACCTGCAGGCGTACCTTGCCGCCCTCGATGCTCTGCTCCGGCACCACTACCTGGGTCAACAGGTACCCGTCCTGGCGGTACTTGGCGGTGAGGCGGTTGGCCAGGTCGACCAGTTCGGCCAGGGACACCTGCTTGCCGAGCATATGCTGGTAATAGGACTCGAGCACCGCCTTGTCATAGCGGGTGTTGCCTTCGATGCGTATCTCGCGCAGTTCGAAGCGGATCTGTTCGCTGCCTTGCGGCGCGACCTGCTTGGGCACCACCAGCGGCGCCTCGGGCTTGGCTTGCGGCTCGCTGCGGGGCTTGAAGCGTTCATCGAGCTGGGATGGCTGTACAGTCCCTGGCAACTCCACGGCGGCGGCGGAAGCAGCCAGCATCCCGCAGCCACAGAGCGTCACCCAGCGAAGCGTCCATTGCGAAGGTTTCATCATTCACCTCGGGCAGATGACGCACTACCGCCCGGAGACGATAGTGCGCATTGCGAAAAGGGTTAGAAATTCAGAGGCTTGTTGAAGCAGCTCCAGTAGTCGGCCAGGTAGCTCTGGTTCGAGCAACCCGCCCCACTCTCGGCCTCTGCCCTGAGCGGACGATCGGTGAACTGCCCCACCCGCTTGGCACTGGCGTCCTCCGCCGGACCCGCGGCGGTAGCCGGCAGCAGGTTAGGATCGCTGACGTCCATGCCCAGAGCGTAGGCGCGCAGGAACGGGTTTTCGAGGAACGGGTTTTCCAGCGTGGTGGTGCGGTAGACCGCATCCCCGGGGGTATCCGGATCGCGCCCCTTCTGCAGTTCGCGCAAGTCGGAGAGCGCTGCCAGTTGCCCCAGGTCGCCCGGCGTGACCGGCAGCGGCAGGATGCTCAGCAGGTTGCCCTGGTAGTTGAGCTGGTAGTTGCCGCTGGTGAGGGCAAGCCCACCCTGGAGGATGTCGTACTGGCCTACGGCTTCGCCGCCCACCCGACCGAGCCCGCCGGCGAGCACCTGACCGGCGCTATCGCCATTCTTCAGGCCGGAAACCTGATAGGTCAGCGCCGGGTCGGCGGTGCCGACCTGCTTGCTCTTGGCATCGGCGAATACGTTGAGCAGCGCCTTGGTGATGGTCAGGTCATTACCCTGGTAGGCCAGGTCATAGTTGCCACTGGTCAGCACCAGGCCGCCCTGGTTGATGCCATACACACCCACGTTCTCGCCTGCGTCGCGGTTCAGCCCGCCGGTCAGGATCGAGCCGGCGCTGTCACCGTTCTTCAGGCCGCTGACCTGGTAGGTCAGGCTCGGGTCGGCGTCGCCATAGACCTTGGTCTTGCCGTCGGCGATCACATTGAGCAGTGCCTTGGTGATGGTCAGGTTGTTGCCCTGGTAAGCCAGGTCATAGTTACCGCTGACCAGACCCAGGCCACCCTGCTGAATCGCATAGTTGCCTACGTTTTCGCCGGAGACACGAACCAGGCCGCCGCCATTGAGCACCGAGCCAGCGGTATCGCCGTTCTTCAGCCCGGAAACCTGGTAGGTCAGTGCCGGATCGGCATCGCCATAGACCTTGGTCTTGGCGTCGGCGATCACATTCAGCAGCGCCTTGGTGATGGTCAGGTTATTGCCCTGGTAGCTCAGGTCGTAGTTACCGCTGTTCAATGCCAGGTCGCCCTGGTTGATGCCATACACACCCACGTTCTCGCCTGCGACGCGGTTCAGCCCACCGGTCAGGATCGAACCAGCGCTGTCACCGTTCTTCAGGCCGCTGACCTGGTAGGTCAGGCTCGGGTCGGCGTCGCCATAGACCTTGGTCTTGCCGTCGGCGATCACATTGAGCAGTGCCTTGGTGATGGTCAGGTTGTTGCCCTGGTAGCTCAGATCGTAGTTGCCGCTGTTCAATGCCAGGCCGCCCTGGTTGATGCCGTACACGCCGACATTCTCGCCAGCCACGCGGCTCAGGCTGCCGCCGTTGAGCACGGCACCGGCGGTGTCGCCGTTCTTCAGGCCGCTGACCTGATAGGTCAGGCTCGGATCGGCATCGCCATAGACCTTGGTCTTGGCATCGGCGATCACATTGAGCAGTGCCTTGGTGATGGTCAGGTTATTGCCCTGGTAGCTCAGGTCGTAGTTACCGCTGTTCAATGCCAGGTCGCCCTGGTTGATGCCGTACACGCCGACATTCTCGCCAGCCACGCGGCTCAGGCTGCCACCGTTGAGCACGGCACCGGCGGTGTCGCCGTTCTTCAGGCCGCTGACCTGGTAGGTCAGGCTCGGGTCGGCGTCGCCATAGACCTTGGTCTTGCCGTCGGCGATCACATTCAGCAATGCCTTGGTGATGGTGAGGTTGTTGCCCTGGTAAGCCAGGTCATAGTTACCGCTGACCAGACCCAGGCCACCCTGCTGAATCGCATAGTTGCCTACGTTTTCGCCGGAGACACGAACCAGGCCGCCGCCATTGAGCACCGCGCCAGCGGTATCGCCATTCTTCAGGCCGCTGACCTGGTAGGTCAGGCTCGGGTCGGCGTCGCCGTAAACCTTGGTCTTGGCGTCGGCGATCACATTCAGCAGCGCCTTGGTAATGGTCAGGTTATTGCCCTGGTAGCTCAGGTCGTAGTTACCGCTGTTCAATGCCAGGTCGCCCTGGTTGATGCCATACACACCCACGTTCTCGCCTGCGACGCGGTTCAGCCCACCGGTCAGGATCGAACCAGCGCTGTCACCGTTCTTCAGGCCGCTGACCTGGTAGGTCAGGCTCGGGTCGGCGTCGCCATAGACCTTGGTCTTGCCGTCGGCGATCACATTCAGCAATGCCTTGGTGATGGTGAGGTTGTTGCCCTGGTAAGCCAGGTCATAGTTACCGCTGACCAGACCCAGGCCACCCTGCTGAATCGCATAGTTGCCTACGTTTTCGCCGGAGACACGAACCAGGCCGCCGCCATTGAGCACCGCGCCAGCGGTATCGCCATTCTTCAGGCCGCTGACCTGGTAGGTCAGGCTCGGGTCGGCATCGCCATAGACCTTGGTCTTGGCATCGGCGATCACATTGAGCAGTGCCTTGGTGATGGTCAGGTTGTTGCCCTGGTAGCTCAGATCGTAGTTGCCGCTGTTCAATGCCAGGTCGCCCTGGTTGATGCCGTATACGCCGACATTCTCGCCAGCCACGCGGCTCAGGCTGCCGCCGTTGAGCACGGCACCGGCGGTATCGCCGTTCTTCAGCCCGGAAACCTGGTAGGTCAGTGCCGGATCGGCGTCGCCATAGACCTTGGTCTTGGCATCGGCGATCACATTGAGCAGCGCCTTGGTGATGGTCAGGTTATTGCCCTGGTAGCTCAGGTCGTAGTTCGCGCTGACCAGACCCAGGCCGCCCTGGTTGATGCCATACACACCCACGTTCTCGCCAGCCACGCGACTCAGGCTGCCACCGTTAAGCACCGCGCCAGCGGTATCGCCGTTCTTCAGGCCACTGACTTGGTAGGTCAGGCTCGGATCGGCATCGCCATAGACCTTGGTCTTGGCATCGGCGATCACATTCAGCAGTGCCTTGGTGATGGTCAGGTTATTGCCCTGGTAGTTCAGGGTGTAATTGCTGCTGACCAGGCCCAGTCCACCCTGGTTGATGCCGTACACGCCGACGTTCTCGCCAGCCACGCGGCTCAGGCTGCCGCCGTTGAGGACCGCACCGGCGGTATCGCCGCGCTTGAGACCGGAGACCTGATAGGTCAGCGCCGGATCGAGGTCGCCATAGACCTTGGTCTTGGCATCGGCGATCACGTTCAGTTGCGCCGGAGTGATGCGCAGGTCGTTGCCGACGTAGCTGAGGGTGTAATTGGCCGTGTTGAGGCCCAGCCCGCCCTGAAGTATCCCGTAGTTGCCGACGTTCTCCCCGGCCACCCGGCCGAGGTTGCCGCTCAGCACGCCGGCGGCGGTATCGCTGTTCTTCAGGCCACTGACCTGGTAGGTGAGGGTCGGATCGGCGTCGCCATAGACCTTGGTCTTGGCGTCGGCGCTGACGATCAATTGCGCCGGCGTGACGGTCAGCTTGCCGTCCTGGCGCACCAGTTGGTAACGCTGGCTGAAATACTCGCTGCCATTGGCGTTACCGGTGATCGCGTACTGCCCGACGTTCGACGCCTGGGTCGCCGTGGTGCTGGCGGTCGCCTGGTAGAGGTCGTTGAACTGGCTGTTGACGTAGGCGTCGATGGCGTTGATGCCGGACATCGTGGCCGTCAGAGTCGGATTCACATCACCGTAGACGCGGGTAGCGTCATTGGCGGTCAGGGTGGCGGTCTGCTGGCGGGAAAGGATGTCGCCGGCAGTGGTGGTGGTCTTGAACATCTCCACCTGGGCGCGCTCGGCGAAGCTGTTGAACGCTCCCTCGCGCATGAACAGGTCCAGGCGAGTATCGACGCGGCTGGTCTTGCCGCCGAGGCCGAAGATCAGTTCCTCGGTCAGGCCGGTGCCGACGTCGTACTGCAGTTCGTCGGTCACGCCGATCACGCCGCCGAAGCCCTTGACGCCCCAACTGGTGCCCCAGTTTCCGGTCCAGGTGGTGACGCTGCCGTTGCCGGCGGCGACGGTGAACCCGCTGGGCGCACCGCCGTTCGGGGTGGCGGTGACGTTGCTGCCGTTGACCTGGTAGCGCAGGTTGGTCACCAGGTAGTCCGACGAGTCGTTGGTCGGGAAACTGGCGGAACCGCTGACCCGCCGATAGGGCAGCGCGGTGAACACCAGGCGGTCGAACTCGCTGTTGCCGTCGGCGGTCAGCGTGTAGTTGCCGGTGGTGCCGACGCTGTTGGCCTCGAGAATCCGCGTGCCGACGCTGGAGACGATGTTCTGCGCCGTGCCGGTCATGCTCTGGTTGATGAACGGATCGAACACCGTGCCGCTCGTGGTCACGCCGGTGGCGTTGCTCTGCCGGTACTTGAGCGTACCGTTGAAGGTCTGCAGCGCCAGGTTGCCGGCGTAGTTGTCCCAGGAAGCCAGGTCGATGCTACCGGCGCGGCCGGCGAGGTTGGCGGCGATCAGCGCGGTACCGGCCTGCTGGCTGATCTTGCCGGCGGTGCTGGTCTGCATCCACAGGGTGCCGCTACCCAGGTCGACGATGCCGCTGGTCTGCGGCGTGCCGCCGCTGAGGAAGTTGATGTTGCCGCCGGCGCGGATTGCCAGGCTGCCGTTGCGGAACAGGATCGGCGCAGAGATATCCACCGCACCGGCAGGTCCGGTGGCGATCAGTTCCAGGCCGCGACTGGCGCCGCCCAGGTTGCTGGTGATCAGCGGCGCTTCCACCGACAGCCGGTCGCTGGCGCTGAGGGTCACCTTGCCGCCTGCCAGCGCCCCGGTGACCACCGAGGCATTCACCGTCGCGTCGCCGCTGGCGCCGTTGGCGCCCCCCACCGAACCTGAGGTGCCGCCGGATGCGACGATGCGCAGGGTGGTCGGGTCGAGCAGCCAGGTGCCACCGTTGCCGTAGGGTGCGGCGACGCTGACGTAGGCGCTGTCGGCGATGCTCAGGTTGACCTTGCCGGAGGTCTCCACCAGGCCGCCGTTGCCGCCCTGGGCGCCGCCGCGCGCGAGGATCCGCCCGTCCATGCGGGTATTGCCGTCGGACCAGACCACCGCCAGGCCGCCATTGCCCTTGCCGGTAGCCGAGACGTCGATGCTGGCGCCCTTGGCCAGCGTAGCGTTCTTCGCTCGTGGCAGCTCGCCGCGGCCCTGGAAGTCGCCGCCGATGCGCACGCTGCCGCCCTGTGCGGCGCCGCGGGCGTCGATGCTGGCGGTGCTCGCCAGGGCCACCTGCTGCCCGCTGACCAGCACGTCGCCGCCGCTCTTCGGACCGCTGACGTCGATCTTGCCGGCGACCTGGATGTCCCCGGACTTGCTTACCAGCGCCACGCTGCCCTCGCGCACCTCGGTACCGCGGGCGAGGATCACGCCGGACAGGTTGACCGCGTTGTCGACCACCCGGGAAGCCTGCTCGGCGGTGATCAGCACGCTACCGCCGTCGGCCTGGATCGCGCCGCCGTTGCTGACCAGCGCCTGGGCATCCTGCGGCTTGCGGGTAACCGGGTCGGTCACGGCGATGGACACCAGGCCATCGCCGTAGAGGTCGATGGTCGCGGCGTTGCCGGCGGCCATCGCCACGGTGCCGAGACGGGCGTTGATCACGCCGTTGTTGGCCACGGACGGCGCGACGAAGGCCGCCAGGCCTTTCTCCGCGACGCTGATGCTGCCGTCGTTGACGATCCGCGCGTCGGGGTTTCCGGGCTGGTCGAAGATCAGCTTGCCCTGGCGGAAGTGTTCGTCGCTGATGTTCGCCGTGGTGGTGATCAGGGAGCCCACGTCGACCTTGGCCGAGCCGCTGAATACCACGCCGTTGGAGTTGTAGATGATCACCTGGCCGGGCGCGGAGATGCGCCCGGCGATCACACTTTCCTGGCCTGCGGTGACCCGGTTCAGGGTCGACGAGGTCACGCCGGGCTGGTTGAAGCGCACCGCCTCGTCGGCGGAGACGTCGAAGCCCTTCCAGTTGATGATCGCGCGCTGGGTGCTCTGGTCGATCAGCGTGGTCTTGCCCTGCTGGCTGATCTTGATCTCGTTGGGGTTGAACTGGGCACCGGTAGGTGCCGCCATGGCCGCGTTGATGCTGGCGATGGCGAACATGAGGGTGCTGCTGGCGGCAAGGACGAAACGCCCTTCCCTACCAGCTTTCGAAGAGGTGCGCTTGCCGCGCTGGCTATCCGGACGGACCATGAAAATCTCCCTATCTGCGTGGCGCACGTCAGTTTTCCAGCACTGCATTTCGTCAGTTAAATGACGAAAATCTGAGAAGCAATTCACATTGCGCCTTGTGTGCCAAAAAAATGCCTTTCAGATCAAAAATTGTCCACTTGAAAGGGCGACCGTTCGTCGGAGTGACTCAAAAATGACACTACAGAGGTTAAATATGTAATACCGTCAAAAAACCGACAATACTTTCTGGATAATCACTGTCAAGAAAACCGGAAGACCTCCCTGGCACGCGGGTTTGCTAGGCTAGGCAGCCCCCGTCCGCTGCCGCCAAGGAACCGTCCATGAGCCATGCCCTGCGCGCCGTTTTCCTCGACCATGCCTCCCTCGACCTCGGCGATCTGGACATGCGCCCCCTGCACGCCGCCTTCGACGAGCTGCAACTGCATGCCGCCAGCCAACCGCAGGAAGTCGCCGCGCGGCTGCACGGTGCGCGGGTCGCGATCAGCAACAAGGCGCCGATCGACGCGCAATGCATCGCCGCCTGCCCAGAGCTGGAACTGATCCTGGTCAGCGCTACCGGCACCAACAACATCGATCTCGCTGCCGCTCGCGAGCGCGGTATCGTCGTCGCCAACTGCCATGGCTACGGCACGCCCTCGGTAGCCCAGCACACCCTCGCGCTGCTGCTGGCCCTGGCTACGCGCCTGCCGGACTACCAGCACGCGGTACGCGGCGGCCGCTGGCAGCAATCCAGCCAGTTCTGCCTGCTGGACTTCCCCATCGTCGAACTGGAAGGCAAGACCCTCGGCCTGCTCGGCCATGGCGAACTGGGCGGGGCGGTGGCGAGGCTGGCGGAGGCGTTCGGCATGCGTGTGCTGCTCGGTCAGTTGCCAGGACGGCCCGCCCGGGCGGACCGCCTGCCGCTTGGCGAACTCCTGCCACGGGTCGACGCCCTGACCCTGCACTGCCCGCTGACCGAGGACACCCGCGGGATGCTCGGCGCCGCCGAACTGGCGCTGATGAAGCCTGGCGCCTTCCTGGTCAATACCGCCCGTGGCGGCCTGGTCGACGAACAGGCGCTGGCCGACGCCCTGCGCGGCGGCCACCTGGGCGGCGCCGCCACCGACGTGCTCAGCGTCGAGCCGCCGAGAAACGGCAATCCGCTGCTGGCCCCCGACATCCCGCGCCTGATCGTCACCCCCCATAACGCCTGGGGCAGTCGCGAGGCGCGGCAGCGCATCGTCGGCCAACTGGCGGAAAACGCAGAGGCATGGAAGGCCGGGCGCGCCCTGCGGGTAGTCAACGCCGGCTGATACGGCGCTGCGGGCACCGCGCACGGATGAACGGCGATCCTCGCCGACAATCCATGCGGGTATGCCAGGCCCAAGCCTGTTAAGATTTCCCATTTTTTCCGGAGCCCGCATGGACCCTCGCAGTGAAGTGCTGCTGCGCCAGCGCCACCTCTTCGCGACCCCGCTGCTGCTGGCCGGCCTGCCCGCCGACGACCTGCTCGCCGAGCTACCGCAGGCCCAGGGCTGGAGCTGGCACGCCGGCGAGCAGGCGCAGTTGGACGCCCGCTTCCCCGACCGTAGCCGTTTCGACACGCGCGCGCCGACCGGCGCCTGGACTTCGGCCGTTCTGTTCCTGCCCAAGTCCCGCGAACTGACCGACTACCTGCTGGCCAGCCTGGCCGCCCGCCTGCCCGGCGGCGAACTCTTCCTGGTCGGCGAAAAGCGCGGCGGGATCGAGCGCGCGAGCAAGCAGTTGGCCGCCTACGGCAAGCCCCGCAAACTGGATAGCGCGCGGCATTGCCAGCTCTGGCAGGTGCGTATCGAACAGGCGCCGGCCGAGCCCGACCTGCACGCCCTGGCCCAGCGCTACAGCCTGCCGCTGGCCGATGGCGAGCTGCAGGTGGTGAGCCTGCCGGGGGTGTTCAGCCATGGCCGCCTGGATCGCGGCAGCGCGCTGCTGCTGGGGCAACTGCAAGCCCTGCCCGGCGGCCATCTGCTGGACTTCGGCTGCGGTGCCGGGGTACTCGGGGCGGTCCTCAAGCGTCGCTACCCCGCCAGTCGCCTGAGCCTGCTCGACGTCGACGCCTTCGCTGTCGAGAGCAGCCGACTGACCCTCGCCGCCAACGGCCTGGACGGCGAAGTGATCGCCGCCGACGGCATCGACGGCGCGCCGCGCGAACTCGCCGCGATCGTCAGCAACCCGCCCTTCCACCAGGGCGTGCACACCGACTACCAGGCCTCCGAGCGCCTGCTGCAACGCGCCGCCGAGCACCTGGCGCCGGGCGGCGAACTGCGCCTGGTCGCCAACAGCTTCCTGAAGTACCCGCCGTTGATCGAACGCCACCTCGGCCCCTGCCGGACACTCGCCGAAGGCGACGGTTTCCGCATCTACTCCGCCCGTCGCTCCTGATTTCTGCCTGGAACCCTGTGAATGAAGCTTTTCCTCTCCCTGCCCGCACGCCCGCAGCCAGACCCTTCCGTGGCCACCCGCCGGGAGGCCGCCGATGACTGACCTGAACGCCAGCCAGGGCCAGCAATTGCGGCGGGTGCTCAAGCCGCGCCACCTGAACATGATCGCCATCGGCGGCTCCATCGGCACCGGGCTGTTCGTCGCCTCCGGGGCCACAGTGGCCACCGCCGGGCCCGGCGGTGCGCTGCTTTCCTACGCACTGATCGGGCTGATGGTGTACTTCCTCATGACCAGTCTCGGCGAGATGGCCGCCTACATGCCCGTTTCCGGCTCGTTCTGCACCTATGGCAGCCGGTTCGTCGAAGATGGCTTCGGTTTCGCCCTCGGCTGGAACTACTGGTACAACTGGGCGGTGACCATCGCCGCGGAACTGGTGGCGGCGCAACTGGTGATGAGTTTCTGGTTCCCCGAGGTGCCGGGCATCTACTGGAGCGCGATCTTTCTGGGCATCATGTTCGGCCTCAACGTGATTTCCGCGCGCGGCTTCGGCGAGAGCGAATTCTGGTTCGCCCTGATCAAGGTAGTCACGGTGGTGATCTTCATCGGCGTCGGCCTGGCGACCATCTTCGGCATCATGCATGGCGTGGAGTCGCCCGGCTTCAGCAACTTCACCATGGGCGACGCGCCCTTCGTCGGCGGCTTCCAGGCGATGGTCGGGGTGGCGATGATCGCCGGCTTCTCGTTCCAGGGCACCGAACTGATCGGCATCGCCGCCGGTGAATCGGAAAATCCGCGGAAGAACATCCCGATCGCCATTCGCCAGGTGTTCTGGCGCATCCTGATGTTCTACATCCTGGCGATCTTCGTGATCGGCATGCTGATTCCCTACACCGACCCGAACCTGCTGAAGAACGATGCCAGCGACATCAGCGTGTCGCCCTTCACCCTGCTCTTCGAGCGCGCCGGCTTCGCCGCGGCGGCCGGGGTGATGAACGCAGTGATCCTCTCGGCGATCCTCTCCGCCGGCAACTCCGGCATGTACGCCTCGACCCGGATGCTCTACAACCTCGCCCTCGAGGGCAAGGCACCGCGCCTGTTCTCCCGCGTCTCGCGCAGCGGCGTGCCACGCAACGCGCTGTACGCCACTACCCTGGTCGGCGCCCTGTGCTTCCTCACTTCGGCCTTCGGCGACAGCACCGTCTACACATGGCTGCTGAACACCTCGGGCATGTGCGGCTTCATCGCCTGGCTGGGCATCGCCATCTCCCACTATCGCTTCCGCAAGGGTTACCTGGCCCAGGGCGGCCGCCTGGAAGACCTGCCCTACCGGGCCAAGCTGTTCCCCTTCGGGCCGCTGTTCGCCTTCGCCCTGTGCATGGTCATCACCCTCGGGCAGAACTACCAGGCGCTGGTGGGCGAACGCATCGACTGGATCGGCCTCCTCGCCACCTATATCAGCCTGCCGCTGTTCCTGGCGATCTGGCTGGGATACCGCTGGAAGAAGCGCGCACGCTTCGTTCGCTACCACGAAATGGACGTCAGCCCGACCAATACCTGACTCACCCTGCCGCCCAGCGATTCCTCGCGGATCGCTGCGGATGCCGGCACGTTTCCTTGCGATCAGGCTCCCTCGCCGCCCTCCCGGACGAAAGTTTCCGTCCCGGGCTTGCCCAAGCCGCCCGGCTTGGGCAGAATGCGCCCCGTCCTAGGGGAGTAGTCTCCCGCGAGCGCCGCACCGGCCTCGCCCGGCACGCGTCAACACACTTGGTCCGCAGACCATGGCGCGCGCGACCCAAGCCTGCCCAGACAGGCCAAGGGTTTGACAAGACCTATGACACGCACGATCTGACCCGGGGCGGGCAGATGGCGCGTGTCATGGTGATTGGTCGACCCGCCCCTTAGGAAGCCTGATGGAATCGCTGTTCGTCCCTACCCTCATCGTTGCCCTCGCGGAAATCGGCGACAAGACCCAGTTGCTGGCACTCCTGCTCGCGGCGCGTTTCCGCAAGCCGTGGCCGATCATCGCCGGCATCGTCGCCGCCACCCTGGCCAACCATTTCGCTGCCGGCGCGGTGGGCGCCTGGGTCGCCAGCTTCTTCTCGGAAGCCACCCTCAGTTGGATCCTCGCCGCCTCCTTCATCGCCGTCGCCCTGTGGACGCTGGTACCGGACAAGCTCGACGACGAAGAGTCCGGACTGAAGAAATACGGCCCCTTCCTCACCACCCTGATCGCGTTCTTCCTCGCCGAGATGGGCGACAAGACCCAGGTCGCCACGGTCATGCTGGCCGCCCAGTATCCGCATTTCTGGCTGGTGGTGATCGGCACCACCCTGGGCATGCTGATCGCCAACGTACCGGTGGTACTGATCGGCAACCTGGCCGCCGACAAGCTGCCGCTGACCCTGATCCGCCGCCTGGCCGCGGCCGCCTTCGCCGCACTTGGCCTGTACGCCGCCTGGCACGCCGCGCAATTGACCGGCTGGCTCTGAAGGACTGCGCCGCCGGGCCCGGGATGGCTGGGCGGCCAATGCAAAATGCATAGGAACGGCTACAGTTCAGGCAGGCACCGGATGCCTGCCCCACCACTCGCCCTCGAGAGCCGGAGATGCCCTCACACGACCTGAAACGACTCGCCCGCCATCACATCGAGCTGTCCTGGAACAAGGGCCGCATGGCGTTGGTGGAGCAGTTGCACAGCAAGGATTTCCTCTACAAAAGCTCGTTCATCGGCCGTCCCCTGGATACCGCCGGCTATATCCGCCTGCTGCAGGACATCCGCACGGCGATGCCGGACCTGGAGGTCGTGGTCGAAGACTGCATCGGCGAGGAACGCAAGGTGTTCACCTGGAGCACGCTGATCGGCACCATCGTCCGGCCGACCCTGGGCTATCCGGCCAGCGACAAGGTGCTGAGCATTTCCGCGATGGGCTTCTGGGTGTTCAACCCGCAGGGCCAGTTGCAGGAGCTGTGCACCATGTTCGACATGGAGAGCTTTCGCGCCCAGCTGGGACTGCAGACCCGACCCTTCGCGGAAAAAGCGCTGCCCTAGCCAACCGTCCTAGGCATTGAAATAGCCGTTGTCGCGGAACCAGTCGATGGCGCGCAGCAGGGTGTCGTCGAGGGCGGTGGTGGAGAAGAAGCCGAGTTCCTCGCGGGCCTTGCGTCCATCGAGGAACTGCCCGCCAGCCATCACCTCGATGGCGGTTTCGTCGAGCAGCGGCAACTGGCCGCTGACCCGGTAGCGCAAGCGGCCCAGGGTGGCCAGCGCGCGAGCCATGGCCATCGACATCGGCTGCGGCGCAGGCTGGCCGAGCAGCTCGGCGATGCGCCGGGTCAGGTCGGCCATTTCCAGGTTGTGCCCGGTCAGCAGGTAGCGCTCGCCGATACGCCCGCGCTCAAGGGCCATCAGCAGTCCGCGCCCGGCTTCGGCGGCATCGATGACGTTACGCTGGCCGGCGACGTAGTGGGTCATCTCGCCATTGCCGATGGCGGTGATCACGCGCCCGGTAGTCGGGCCGATGTCCAGTTCGCCGAGTACCATGCCGGGAATCCCGATCACCACCGGCAGGCCGTTGCGCGCCTGCTCCCGGGCCTGCTCGTCGAGCGCCCATTTGCACAGCACGTAGGAACTCTTGCCGCTCGGCAGGCTGTCGTAGAACAACCCCTCGTGGCCCGGTAGTCCCTGGGGATGGCGGGGCATGGCATATGCCGAACCGACATAGAGGATGCGCGGCACCCTGGCCTGCAGGCAGGCGGCATAGAACGGGTTGGTCTGGCCCAGCGCGCTGGCCACTTCCTCCTGCCAGCGGCGCGGCCGCGAAGGATAGTAGCCGGCGCTGAAGATCACCCCGTCGAGGCCGCGCAGGGCGCGTTCCAGGCCGGCGTGGTCGAGCATCTCGGCGACCCGGCACTCGGGCTCCAGATAGGCGAGACGCTGGATCTGCGAAGAAGGACGGTGGATCAGCACCAGATCGTGACCGGCGGCCCTGATGGCGCGCGCGGCGTGATGTCCCAGCAGGCCGGTGGCTCCGAGTACGGCGTATTTCACATGAGCTCCAGGGCGTGAGAGTGGCTGTTCGTCCACGGGTCCCGCAAGCGGGTCGGCCAGCAGTCTAGGCCGAACACCGGCGAGATACCAAACAGCAGGTTACGGAAATACACAACAGGCGTTTCCGATGGTAAGCCTGTCGGCGCGCCGGCCGCCCCCCGCGACCGCGCGCCCTGGCCTCACTTGCCGCGCCTGGCCTGCTGGTACAGCGGCATCACCTTGGGAATCGCGGCCTGGAGATTGGCCATCCGCGAACTGTCGGAGGGGTGGGTGCTGGTGAACTCGGGCTGGCTGGCGCCGCCGCTGGCCCTGCCCATCTTCTGCCAGAGGGTGATCGCCGCTTCCGGGTTGTAGCCGGCGCGGGCGGCCAGCTCGAGACCGATCAGGTCGGCTTCGTTCTCGTTGGCACGACTGTTGGGCAGGGTCATCAGGTAGTCGACGCCGGTATTGGCCAGTTGCAGGCTTTCCTGGCCGAGGCCGGCCAGGGCGCCGATCTGGCTGGCCACCTGCACGCCGTAGGCCTTGGACATGGCCTCGCGCCCATGCTCGCGCAGGGCGTGGGCGATCTCGTGGCCCATCACCGCGGCTATCTCGTCGTCGGTGAGCTTCAGCTTGTCGATCAGCCCGGTGTAGAAAATGATCTTGCCGCCGGGACCGCAGTTGGCGTTGAGCTCGTCGCTCTTCACCACATTGACTTCCCAGTTCCAGCCGGTGGCGTCCGGGCGGAAGGCGGCGGTCTGCGGGATCAGCCGCTGGGCGATCGCCTTGACTCGCCGCGCGTCGGCGCTGCTGGTATCGAGCACGCCGGCGCTTTTCGCCTCGCCGAGAGTCTTCTGGTACGACTGGGCGTACATCTGGTCGACTTCCTGGCTGGACAACATGCTGAACATGTATTGCTTGCGGTCGACGCCGACGGCGCCGCCACTGGTGGTGTTCACTGCCTGGCAACCGGCGAGCAGCAGCGCGCCGGCGAGGGTGGCGAATCGGAAGGGATGAGCCATGGTCCTTTGTTCTCCTCTGAAGGCCGAGCGCATGGTAGGCCGCGCCTCGAACGCCGGCAACAGCCGTTGGCGAGGAAATCTCCGACGGCCGATTAAGGATTTGCCGTCCTCCTGCCGATAAGCTCCTCAGAGACAATTCCAACAAGGGTCAGAAGTCCCATCATGAAGCTCAAGTCGATCCAGTTTTCTGTCGCCGCCCTCGCCGGCGCCAGCGTTCTAAGCGTCGTCGTGGTGCTGGTGCTGTACGCCCTGTTCGCCGGCGCGCGAACGCAGGAGCTGGTGCAGCAACGCACCCAGGGCCTGTTGGAGAAGGTCATCAACGAGCGCCTGGTGGCCCTGGCCCGCGCCCAGGTCAGCCAGATCCAGCGCGAGCTGGAGTATCCGCTGACGGTGGTCCACGGCCTGGCCAACAGCACCCGCCTGCTCGGCGAGCCGGGCGCCGACGGCATGCCGCAGCTGAACGCCAGCCGCGACGAAATCTCCGCGCTGCTGCGCAGCACCGTGCAGAACAACCCCAAGCTGCTCGACACCTTCATGGCCTGGGAACCCAATGCCTTCGATACCGATGCCGCCTTCGCCGGGCAACCCGGCAAGGGCTACGGCCCGGACGGCCGCTACCTGCCCTGGTGGTATCGCGGCGCCGACGGCAAGCCGATCGTGGAGGCCATGGCCGACAGCATCGATAGCGAAAAGCTGCTGCCCACCGGGGTGCGCGAGAACGAGTTCTATGCCTGTCCGAAAGAGAACAAGCGTCCCTGCATCATCGACCCGGCCCCTTACGAAATGGGCGGCAAGACCGTGATGATGTCGTCCTTCAACGTGCCGATCATGGTCGGTGACCAGTTCCGCGGCGCAGTCGGTGCCGACCTCTCGCTGGCCTTCATCCAGGACCTGCTCAAGCGCGCCGACCAGCAGCTCTACGATGGCGCCGGGGAAATGGCGCTGATCGCCAGCAACGGCCGCCTGGTGGCCTACACCCGCGACGACAGCAAGCTCGGCGAGCCCGCCGGCAGCGTCCTCGACGGCAACGAAGTGGACAACCTGAAGAACCTCACGGTCGACCAGCCGCTCTACGACATCGACGCCGAGCACGGCCACATCGAGCTGTTCCTGCCTTTCACCATCGCCGACAGCGGCGTGCGCTGGACCCTCATGCTGCAGATTCCCCAGGCGGCGGTATTCGGCGAACTGCAGCAACTCCAGGGCGAGCTGAGCGACCAGCGCCAGCAGGATATCCTCGGCATGAGCCTGGCCGGCCTGGTGGTAGCGGCCCTCGGCCTGCTGGTGGTCTGGCTGGTCGGCTACGGCATCGCCCGGCCGCTGCGCCAATTGGTCGGCATGCTCGACGACATCGCCCAGGGCGAAGGCGACCTCACCCGCCGCCTGAGCAGCGAGCGCGCCGACGAGCTGGGCTCCATCGCCAAGGGCTTCAATACCTTCCTTGGCAAACTGCAGAACATGATCGGCCAGGTGGTGCAATCGGT
This sequence comes from Pseudomonas sp. PS1(2021), assembly GCF_020405165.1. NCBI lineage: Bacteria > Pseudomonadati > Pseudomonadota > Gammaproteobacteria > Pseudomonadales > Pseudomonadaceae > Pseudomonas > Pseudomonas sp. PS1(2021). Next base: position 4,712,195 of record NZ_CP084484.1, read on the forward strand.
GCAGAAGGTCAGCGACTCCTCGGAGCACACCGCCGACATCGCCATCCGCACCAACCAGGGCGTGCAGCAGCAACTGGCGGAGATCGAACTGGTGGCCACCGCGGTCCACGAGATGACCGCCACCGCCCAGGACGTGGCGCGTAACGCCACCCACGCCGCCGAGGCAGCCAACCACGCGGACCAGGCCGCGCACCAGGGCAAGCAGATCGTCGAAAGCAGCTCGGCGGCGATCCAGGCCCTGGCCAGCGAGATTGGCCGCGCGGTCGGAGTGGTGCAGAACCTGGCCAAGGACAGCGAAAACATCAACGCGATCCTGGTGGCGATCCGCGGTATCGCCGAGCAGACCAACCTGCTCGCCCTCAACGCCGCCATCGAGGCCGCCCGCGCCGGCGAGCAGGGTCGCGGTTTCGCGGTGGTGGCCGACGAGGTACGCAACCTGGCGCAGAAGACCCAGCAGGCCACCGAAGAAATCCAGAGCATGATCCAGCAGTTGCAGCAGGGCACCCGCGACGTGGTGAAGGTCATGCAGGACAGCCAGGAGCGCACCGACGACAGCGTGCGCCATGCGCGCCAGGCGGCCGAGGCGCTGGAGTCGATCACCCAGGCGGTATCGGTGATCAACGACATGAACACCCAGATCGCCAGCGCCGCCGAGGAGCAGAGCGCGGTGGCCGAGGACATCAACCGCAACGTCGCCAACATCGGCCAGGTCGCCAACCAGGTGGCCGGCGGCGCCGACGAGGCCTCGCAGGCCAGCGCCGAGCTGACCCGCCTGGCCGAGCAGCAGCGGCGCCTGGTGAATCAGTTCAGGGTCTAGCGTCAGGCCGGGGTCAGGCACTCCGGCCCGTCGGTTTCAGGCTTGTTGACGAAGCCGGCCAGGGCCACGCTGCGCAGGTTCGGCTGGGGCTTGGCGAGCAGGCTTATCAGCGCCGGCAGCGGCGTGTCCGGAGCCAGCCAGGTATCCTGCTCGGCCTCGTCGAGCAGCAGCGGCCGGCGGAACTCGGCGGCCGCCTGGGATACCTGGGCCACGCTGAGCCAGGTTTGTCCATGCACCGGATAGGCCTCCCAGATGCCGGCGAAGAACAACAGGCGCTCGCCGGTGGAGACCCAGTACGGACGCTTGCGCACCCCGCGCCATTCATAGAAGCCGTTGGCCGGCAGCAGGCAGCGGCGCTGCTGGAACGCCTCGCGGAACATCGGTTGCTCGGCGAGGGTTTCCGCCCGTGCGTGGCTGGGCGTACGCGACAGGTCGGTGAGCCAGGCCGGGGTCAGCCCCCAGCGCGCCATGTCGGCGCGGCGCGCACCGGCGTCCTCGCGAACCATCAGCACCTGGTTCGCCGGAGAAATGTTCCAGTGCGCCCGCCAATCCGCCGGAAAGCCCGGCAGGGCCGCCAGCGACGGATTCCAGCGGAACAGGGCGTAACGACCACTCATGCTTGGCACTGCCTGGTGAGGGAAAGCCGCACAGTGTAACCCGAAGCGCCACACTGGCCTTGCCGAACGCAAGCTGAATGAAACCCAATCTTAACTTGACGCGCCTATCCTCCAGGCTTAAGGTGCCGCCCGCATTCTGTAACCCACACAGGAGTCCTGCATTGGACAACAGCCCTAGTCGATTGCGACAGGTCCATCCGGCGAGCTAGTCCAGCAGAACCCTCTGCCACTGCCTCGCCGAACATGGCGGACAGTGGCGATCCGCATCCCGTCCGGGATGACGCATCCCCATTTTCCCTTCGTGTCCCTTCCCTCGCGCCAACCGCGCAGCGGGAAGCCGCGGTCCTGCGCAATCCATCGTCCTTTATCCGCGCGGACCGACGGCCCGCGCCAGCTCCGGCCGTCGGCCGGCAACGAGGTGAAACATGGATTGGAAAGTATTTCTCCTGCGCGTCGCGGTCGCGCTGGTCCTGGGCGCCCTGATCGGCGCCGAACGCCAGCTGCGCCAACGCCTCACCGGCCTGCGCACCAATGCGCTGGTCAGCACTGGCGCCTGCCTGTTCGTGCTGATGACCCAGGGCGTGCCCGGCCTGGCCGGCGACGCTTCACGGATCGCCGCCTATGTGGTCTCCGGGATCGGCTTCCTCGGCGGCGGCGTGATCATGCGCGACGGCCTCAACGTGCGCGGCCTGAACACCGCAGCCACCCTCTGGTGCACCGCCGCCATCGGCGTCCTGTGCAGCATGGGCCTGCTGCTGGAGGCCACGCTCGGCAGCCTGGTGGTGCTCTGCGCCAACATCCTGTTGCGCGACATCGCCCAACGCCTGAACCGCCAGGACGTGTTGCCGGCCAGCGAGGCCGAGCAACGCTACGAAGTGCAGATCGTCTGCCGCGCCGAGGACGAGATCCAGGTTCGCAGCCTGATGCTGCACAGCCTCGGCAGCAGCGACCTGCGCCTGCAATCGCTGCACAGCGAGGATCTGGACAACCCGGCCAAGCTGGAAGTCCGCGCCGAACTGCTCGGCACCCCCGAAGCTCCGGCGCAGCTGGAACACCTGGTCAGCCGGGTCAGCCTGGAGAAGGGCGTCAGCTCGGTGCGCTGGCAGGTCTTCGAACTGGCGGCCGACTGAGCGGCGGACGCCTCAACACAACAGGCTGCCGGGGCCGCAGGGCTCCAGCGGCTCCTCGGCCAGCGGGGCGGCGGCGTTGTAGGCGAGGATCAGTTCCCGCGCCCGCTCCGTCTGCTCGTCCGCCACCAACAACGCCAGCAGTCCGCCAGGCGGCAGTTCGCCGATGGCGCCGACCAGGTGGCGGCCGCTGACATGGGCGGCGATCCCTTCGCTGGCGAGCATTCCCACCAGCATCTCGGCTTCCAGCAGGTCGGCCGGCTCATATACGCGCTGCATCAGTCATCCTCCCGGCGGACGTTCAGTGACCAGTCCTGCCCATCGGTGCGCAGGTCGAACAGGATCGGCCGGCAGCACACCGGGCAGTCCTCGTAGTACTGCTGGTCGCCGGCGCTCAGGTCGAGCAGCGCCTCGGCCGGTTCCCCGCAGTAAGGGCAGCTATAGGCCTGGCTTTCGAGCATCGCTGCACCCCCTATGAGTTCCGTTTATAATCGCGCGGTTCAATTTTCGGCCACCCCCTTGGGCGGCCTTCGCAGCATCCATATGGAACCAGAAAGCATGATGGGCGAGTTCGAAGCCATCCGACCCTACAGTGACGCCGAAGTCCCCGCGGTATTGCAACGCCTCCTGAGCGACGACGCCTTCCTCGGCGCCCTGGTCCGCTACCGCTTCCCGCGCCTGGCCGGTCCCCTCGGTTGGCTGCTCAAACCTCTTATAGCCCATCGCCTGGCCCGCGAGGTCACCGGCATCCGCAGCGTCGCCACGCTGCAGGACAAGTTCGAGCCCTACGTCGACCACACCATCGAGAAGGCCACCGATGGCGTCACCTACTCCGGGGTCAATCGCCTCAAGCCAGGCTGCGCCTACCTGTTCATCGCCAACCACCGCGATATCGTGATGGACCCGGCCTTCGTCAACTACGCCGTGTACCACGCCGGCCTGCCGACCCCGCGCATCGCCATCGGCGACAACCTGCTGCAGAAATCCTTCGTCAGCGACCTGATGCGCCTGAACAAGAGCTTCATCGTGCACCGTTCGCTGAGCGGCCGGCGCGAGAAGCTCGCCGCCTACCAGACGCTCTCCGCCTACATCAACCACTCGATCCGCGAGGACCGCCAGTCGGTGTGGATCGCCCAGGCCGAAGGGCGGGCCAAGGACGGCGACGACCGTACCGACTCGGCGATCCTCAAGATGTTCCACATGAGCCGCAAGGACGAACCCTTCGCCGAAATGGTGCGCGCCCTGCATTTCATCCCGGTGTCGATCAGCTACGAATACGACCCCTGCGATCTGGCCAAGGCCCGCGAGTTGCACACCCGCGCCAGCACCGGCGAGTACCGCAAGGCGCCGGGCGAGGACGATGCCAGCATCGCCCTGGGCATCACCGGCTACAAGGGCCGCGTGCACATCAACTTCGGCGCCGAGCTGGAGGGCGAGTTCAGCGACGCCAAGCAGCTGGCCGCCGAACTGGACCGGCAGATCCTCGGCAACTACCGTCTGTTCCCGGTGCACTACCTGGCCTACGAGATGAGCGAGAACCGCGACCCGGGCCTCGCCGTCCCCACGGCCGAGAGCCTGTTCGGCAGCGAGGAGCTGGAGAAGGCGCGCAAGGAATGGAACCGCCGCCTGGAGCAATGCCCGGCCGAGCAGCGCCCCTGGCTGGTGCTGCAATACGCCAACCCGGTGCTCAACCAATACCGGATCAAGCAGCAATCCTGAAGACGAAAGCCCGGCGCCGCCGGGCTTCTCCATCGGACAACGGCTTCGAACCCGCAGGCGATGGACGGATAACCGCGATACGCTTATCCGCGTGCGGTTCGGCTCGCCGAGCAGGGCTCTCAGAGCCGCGTGCTGGCCCAGCTGACCAGCAGCGCCAGGCCCAGGCAGGCGGTGCCGAATCGGTAGAAGAACAGGTTGATCCGCAGGGTCGCCTCGTCCATCGGCAATGCCGCCTCCCCCGCCTCCCCCGCCTCCCCCGCCGCGGCCCAGCGCGCCAGGGCGCGACGCTCGCGTGCGCGGGTGGCCAGCAGCAGCCAGGCGCCGGCGACACCGAAGAACAGCGCAAGGCCGTTCACGGCCTGGGCGGGATGGGCGAGGAACAGCGCCCACAAGGCTTGCAAGGACATCGATAACCTCCGCAACAGGACCACACGCCGGGGCTACCGAATAACGCCTTGGGTGAGCTGATGACAGGACGGACCGTCGGGGACGGCAGGGAAGGACTGGTCGAATTCTATCCAGAATGCATGAGCGACGGCCAGCGGCACCCGGGTTGTCGCGACGAAGCGCAGCGGTTAGCAGCAATCCGTCTAAAAAAGGCGCGGCCTCGCCAGGGTGACCGACTAGTCTGAAAGTGCTTTGCCGGTCACAGAACCCCACCCAGGCAAACGACAACACAGGAGAGTCGTCATGCTGGAAACCGCACCCCACGAACATAACTATCTGATCGACCACCTGGACGAGATCGAGGCCGTGATCGTCGATCTTTCCTTCAATGTCCAGGACGACCGCTGGCTGGTGTACTGCACCGCCTGCGGCCATGAACACCTCGACCTGCCTGAGACCGACGAACGCATCAGCATCGGCGAGCCGGACCCGTTCCACCAGGCCGCCTGAGTTTCCCGAGCGCATGAAAAAGCCCGGCATCCGCCGGGCTTTCTCGTTACCGCCGGCTCATTGCTGGCCGAGGGTCTGAGCGATGGTCGGGTCCTTGAATACGCGGGTCAGGGCGTCGCTGAGCACCTCGCTGACCAGCTTGCTGTTGGTCGCCTGGTTCGGCGCCATGCCGAAGCGCTGGTTCAGCGAGGCGCCGTAGCGACCGGTGTAGCGCCGGCTGCTGTTCTGCACGTCGGCGCGGAAGGTCGCGGTGATGTCGGCCTGGGTGACGTAGACGCCGTCCTTCGGCGACTGGTACTTCAGCTCGGCCAGGGTCAGGGTCAGTTGCGGCGCGTTGTAGGCGTTGGCCGAAGGCGTGTAGCCGAGCAGGCGCACGGCCGTCTCGGCCTGGGCCTGGAGCTTGGGCACCACGTCCTCGCTACGGACGGTCAGGGTGCTGGTATCGGCGTAGAGGCCGCCGCGAGTGCCCAGGGACGGGCCGGGACGGCCATCGACCACCTTGACCACCACCGGCTGGCCATGGCCGACGGCGGTCAACGGTCCTTTAAGGACCGGTTGCGGGTCCAGTTGTTGCGGACTCAGGGCGCAGCCGCCGAGAACCAGGGCGCTTGCGGTCATCAGGCTGAGCAACAGGCGATGCAGCATGCTCATCTCTCCATGGGTTGGGCACGAATGGCCGGCAGTATAACGGCGCCGCGAAGGCACCGCAGCATTGCCTTGGACGTTCGCCACGGGGCGCGGTTCCTCGCCTGTGGCAGGTGGCGCAGGGCACGCATGCCCGGCGTTTGGCAGATACGGCGCGGCGGATTGTCCCAGGGGGCTTTCGCCGGCGGGCACTTCGTGACCGGGAATGGGAAAAAAGTCTAAGGAGCGGGGTATTTTTTGATTTTCACCGTTATAATCGCCCCCCGATTATAAGGACGCCTCCTGATCGGGTTCCGGCCCCCGCGCCATCCCCCCACAGAGAGCCGCCAGTAGAGCGCTGCCCCATGAGGCAGACGCCCTGAAACGCCTGTAGCGAGTTTTTCGGCAAGGAATGCCGCATGACCCCGCAGATTCTGCGAAGGCATGCCCGCGACAGACGAGCCCTTCCGGCCCATGTCTCCAAAAGAGCGTGGATCGAAGGTATTTCACTACTTCACGAGAGTGTGGCGAGCAATGAAGAGTTTTGCGTCGGTAAGTGCGCCATTAGCGCTTGAAACAGCCCCCCGCAGACGCGACCGCAGCGGATACCTCATGACCAGAGCCTGACGGCCCGTTCCGTCGCGAATGTGCTTGCACGACCGGATGCCCGCATGGGCCAGCCAGGCTGCCAGATCGCCAGCCCCGCGCCCGGCATCCATAGGCGATGACGCCCGGCGTCCCGCCGTTGTTGCGAAGAATCGGACATGACGGCTCCCTCCGCCGCTGCCTGCCGGCCCGTACCGGCCTCGGCCCCGCCCCGTCTGTCGTCAATTTGGTGCTGAAGATTTTGGAGAAGCGTTAATGGCGCAAAACGATCACGAAACAGTCGACATGCTGCTGGTAGGCGCCGGCATCATGAGCGCGACCCTGGCGGTCCTGCTCAAGGAACTCGACCCCAACCTGAAGATGGAAGTCGTCGAACTCCAGGAGTCCGGCGCGATCGAAAGCTCCAACCCGTGGAACAACGCGGGCACCGGCCACGCCGGCCTGTGCGAGCTGAACTACACCCCGCAGTCGGCCGACGGCAGCATCGACATCAAGAAAGCCGTGGGCATCAACACCATGTTCGAGGTGTCGAAGCAGTTCTGGTCGCACCTGGTCGCCAAGGGCACCTTCGGCTCGCCGAAGACCTTCATCAACCCGGTACCGCACCTGAGCTTCGTGCGCGGTAGTGAAGGCATCGCCTACCTGAAGAAGCGCTTCGAATCGCTGACCAGGCACCACGCTTTCGAGACCATGGTCTACTCCGAGGACAAGGCCACCCTCGCCGAGTGGATGCCGCTGATGATGCCGGGTCGTCCGGCCGACGAAGCGATCGCCGCGACCCGCGTCGAGGGCGGTACCGACGTCAACTTCGGCGCCCTGACCAACCAGCTCCTGCAACACCTGGCGCAACAGCCGGGCGCGCAGATCCGCTACAACCAGAAGGTCACCCACCTGCGCCGCGCCGATAACGGCTGGCGGGTCACCGTCAAGGACACCCGCAACGGCGGCGACCGCGAGATCCAGGCACGCTTCGTCTTCCTCGGCGCCGGCGGCGGCGCCCTGCCGCTCCTGCAACTTTCCGGCATCCCGGAAGGCAAGGGCTTCGGTGGTTTCCCGGTGAGCGGCCAGTGGCTGCGCTGCGACAACCCGGAAATCGTCAAGCAGCACCAGGCCAAGGTCTACAGCCAGGCCGAGGTCGGCTCGCCGCCGATGTCCGTGCCGCACCTGGACACCCGCGTGGTGGACGGCAAGAAATCCCTGCTGTTCGGCCCCTATGCCGGTTTCTCCACCAAGTTCCTGCGCCATGGCTCGTTCCTCGACCTGCCGCTGTCGGTACGCCCGGGCAACATCCTGCCGATGCTCTCGGTGGCCCGCGACAACATGGACCTGACCCGCTACCTGATCGGCCAGGTCATGCAGTCGCCGGAACAGCGCCTGGAAGCCCTGCGCAAGTTCTACCCCGAAGCCAGGGCCGAGGACTGGCGCCTGGAAGTCGCCGGCCAGCGCGTGCAGATCATCAAGAAAGATCCGAAGAAAGGCGGCATCCTGCAGTTCGGCACCGAGCTGGTGGCCGCCCACGACGGCTCCATCGCCGCCCTGCTGGGCGCCTCGCCGGGCGCCTCGGTGACCGTCTCGATCATGCTCGGCCTGATCGAGCGCTGCTTCCCGGAGCAGGCCCGCTCGCCGGAGTGGAGCGCCAAGCTGAAGGAAATCTTCCCGGCTCGCGAGAAAGAGCTGGAAAGCGACGCCGAGCTGTACCGCAGCGTCAGCAGCCGTTGCAGCGAGGTGCTGGAACTGACCGCGAAGAACAACGTGCAGGCCCCGGTCAACGCCGAGTGAGCCGCGCGACGGAACAAGCCGCCTTCGGGCGGCTTTTTCATTTGTGGAGTCAGGCGCCGGCCTCGCAATTGATCATCCAGGACACCCCGAAACGGTCCACCAGGGTACCGAAACAGGGCGACCAGAAGGTCTTGCCCAACTCCAGCTCGACCCGCCCGCCGTCCTCCAGCAAGGCGTCATAGCAGCGCCGCGCCTGCTGCGGGTCGCGGGTATTCAGTGAAAGGGAAATCCCGGAGATCGGCTGCAACGCCGGCCCGTGCCCGTCCGAGGCCATGATCTGGCTATCGCCGATCTGCAGGTTGGCGTGCATCACCTTGTCGCACCAGCCTTCCGGCACCACCACCGGACCGGGCGCCTCGTCGAAACGGAACAGGAAACTCACCCTGGCACCGATGGCGTGTTCATAGAAACGCAGGGCCTCTTCGCAACGGCCGTTGAAGCAGACGTAGGGCTGGACGTACATGGGAACCTCGGCAGGCTGTTTTTCCTGTGAGTGTAGAAAAGCAGCAGCCTCTCGCAGAGCGAATAAAGCAGTCCTGGCCATTGCCCCCCCTGTCTCCCTGGCGCTCCGCAATGCGAGAAGGCCCATATGCCTATCGTCCCTTGCCACCGCCAGCCGTCATTCGGGTGCTGGCGTTCGCCGACGGGTGGGATTCTTCGGCGGGCCGCGCAACGAAAAAGCCCGCCGAAGGGCGGGCTTTTCACCGCATGGCCGGCTCAGGCGCCCTTGGCCGCCTGCAGCGCTTCGATGTAGGGCGCGGCCTGGCGCTGGTCGGCGACCAGGGCGACGAAGTCGTTGCCCTTGGCGTCGCGCGCATCGAGATCGTAGCCGGCCTCGCGGAAGAAGGTGAGGAAGCGCTCGAAGTCGTCGATGCGCAGGCCGCGATAGGCCTTGATCAGCTTGTGCAGCGAGGGGGGCGTGTCGTCGGCCGGCTCGACGCCGAGGAACAGCTTGATCGACTCGTCACTGATCTCTTCGCCAATGATCTGTTTCTTGTCTTTGCGCATCGCTTTCTCTCAACGGCTCTGGGGCCGGGCTCGCCCGGCGCGGGATAAGGCCAGGCAGTTTACTCCCGGCGCGCGGCGAGGCTCAACGCGCGCGTACCGCGCCGGTGTGCAGGTCGGCCCAGACATGGCCGTTGGGATAGGCGAGGAACTGGCAATAGACCGTCTGGTTGCGCAGCAGGTCGAGCAACGCCGGGTACTGCGCCAGCGGGTAGTTGAGCGTGAGGGTGCGGGTCCCGGCATCGTAGACCGGTTTCTTCAGGCTCTTGCCTTCGCTGTCGAACTGGATCAGCACCTGGGCCAGGGTCGCGCCCTTGCTCAGCGGTTTGCCCTTCAGGCGCAGCAGGGTCGGCGTGGTGATCGGGATCGGCTGCTGGTTGGACTGCCGCTGGTTGCCCAGCACCACGCTGTACTCGGTGATCTGGATCAGTTGCTGCTGCTCCGGCGCCTCCTGGCGCAACTGGCCGTCGTCGGGCGGCAGGAAGCGCGCGTGCATCGGGGGATTCTCGGCGGCCAGGCCGGCCAGACTGACGAACAGGAGCAGGGAGCCGCACAGGCTACGGGCGAACATCGGGACCTCCGGACAGGGCGAGCCGGCACTCTAGCATGGCTGCCGACCCGCCGCCGAAGCGAAGCGCTCAGGCGAACTGGGCGCGCATCCAGTCCCGGTAGGCCGGCGCATCGGCGCTGCCTTCGGCAGGCGCCCAACTGGCGAACTCGCCTTCGCCGAGCGGGCGGTAAGGCCCGGCCTTGCATTCGAACAGGATGCTGTCCGGCTCCAGCACCACCAGGGCATGGAACACCCCGGGCGGCAGGTCGACACCGGGGCAGTCCCCAGCGGCGCTCAACTCGCGCTTGTCGAGGAGTTCCCCGTCCTCGGCGAAGACCAGCAGGCCGAGACGGCCCTTGAGCACGATCAGCGCCTCGGCCTTGCCCGCATCCAGGTGCCGGTGCGGCGGGATGTAGGTATTCGGCTGGAGGCCCACCGCCATGCGATGGCAGGGCTCCTCCATGCGGTGGAAGTTGTGATGCTGGCGACCACGCGGCGCGTTACCCGCCCCGCTCGCCAGTTCGGCGAACAATTGCTGGTCGAGGTAGCGCGGTCCGGCCATCTCAGAGCCCCTTGACCGCGAAGATGCCCGCGGCGTTGCGCCAGTAGCCCTTGTAGTCCATGCCGTAGCCGAACACGTAGCGGTCGGCACAGTAGAGGCCGGTGAAGCTGGCCTTGAGGTCAGGCCGGGCCTTGCGCTCGTGTTCCTTGTCCACCAGTACGGCGGTGTGCACCGCGCGTGCGCCGGCATGCTTGCAGAAGTCGATGATCGCCGAGAGGGTGTGCCCTTCGTCGAGGATGTCGTCGATGATCAGCACATCACGGTCGATGAAGGAGATTTCCGGCTTGGCCTTCCAGAACAGTTCGCCGCCGGAGGTCTCGTTGCGGTAACGGGTCGCATGCAGGTAAGACAGTTCGAGGGGGAAGTCGAGCAGCGGGAGCAGCTTGCCGGAGAAGATCAGGCCGCCGTTCATCACGCAGAAGACCACCGGGTTGGTCTCGCCGAGATCGCGGTTGATCGCCTCGGCGACGCGACCGATGGCTGCCTCGACCTCGTCGTTGTTGAACAGGCAGTCGGCTTCCGCCCTGACTTGGCGGATGTGCGCGAGATCGACGGACATGGTGCTTCTCCCTGGCTGGGCTGAGAAAAAGTCGGCAAAGGTACTCATCCGGTCGCCATCGGGCAACCCCCGGCGGTCGAGTGCGAATCAGAATAATGGTCCAGACTGTGCGGAATGCATTACGCTAGCGCAATTTTTTTGCCCGCCCCCCGTTGGAGACAGTCGCCCATGCCCGTACATGAGATCCGCCACCCCCTCATCCGCCACAAACTGGGCCTGATGCGCCGTGCCGATATCAGCACCAAGAACTTCCGCGAACTGGCCCAGGAAGTCGGCGCCCTGCTGACCTACGAGGCGACCAAGGACCTGCCCCTGGAACAGTACGAAATCCCCGGATGGGCCGGCCCGGTGACGGTGGAGAAGATCTCCGGGAAGAAGATCACCGTGGTGCCGATCCTGCGCGCCGGCATCGGCATGCTCGACGGCGTGCTCAGCCTGATTCCCGGCGCCAAGGTCAGCGCGGTCGGCGTCGCCCGCAACGAAGAGACCCTGGAAGCACGCACCTACCTGGAAAAACTGGCGCCGGACATCGCCGAGCGACGCTCGCTGATCATCGACCCGATGCTCGCCACCGGTGGCTCGATGGTCGCCACCATCGACCTGCTGAAGAAGGCCGGCAGCAAGGAAATCCGCGCCATGGTGCTGGTCGCCGCCCCCGAGGGCATCGAGGCGGTACGCCAGGCCCACCCGGACGTGATCATCTATACCGCCTCGATCGACGAGAAGCTCGACGAGAACGGCTACATCATTCCGGGCCTGGGCGACGCCGGCGACAAGATCTTCGGTACCAAGCAGAAGGAAGCCTGAACATGGGCGATGCCTTCCAGGAGCCGCTCTGGCGCCAGGTGCTGTCAGGCGCGCAGATGCTGTTCGTCGCCTTCGGCGCGCTGGTGCTGATGCCGCTGATCACCGGTCTGGATCCCAACGTCGCGCTGTTCACCGCCGGCCTCGGGACCCTGCTGTTCCAATTGGTGACCGGGCGCCAGGTACCGGTGTTCCTCGCCTCCAGCTTCGCCTTCATCACCCCGATCATCCTCGCCAAGGGCCAGTTCGGCCTGGCCGCGACCATGGGCGGGGTAGTCGCCGCCGGCTTCGTCTACACCTTCATGGGCCTGGCGGTGAAGATCAAGGGCACCGGCTTCATCGATAAACTGCTGCCGCCGGTGGTGATAGGCCCGGTGATCATCTCGATCGGCCTGGCGATGGCGCCGATCGCGGCGAACATGGCGATGGGCAAGGCCGGCGACGGCAGCGAGTTGCTGCCGTACCGCACCGCGATGATGATCTCGATGCCGGCGCTGCTCACCACCCTGGTGGTGGCGGTATTCGGCAAGGGTATCTTCCGCCTGGTGCCAATCATCGCCGGCGTGCTGGTCGGCTTCGCCCTGTCGTTCGTCTTCGGCGTGGTCGACACCGCCGCGATCGTCGCCGCACCCTGGCTGGAACTGCCGAAATTCACCGCGCCGGAATTCAACTGGCAGGCGATCCTGTTCATCGTCCCGGTGGCCCTGGCCCCGGCCATCGAGCATATCGGCGGGGTCATCGCGGTGGGCGGCGTCACCGGCCAGGACTACCTGAAGAAGCCCGGCCTGCACCGCACTCTCCTCGGCGACGGCCTGGCCACCTCGGCTGCCGGCCTGTTCGGCGGACCGCCCAACACCACCTACGCGGAAGTCACCGGCGCAGTGATGCTGACCAAGAACTACAACCCGAAGATCATGACCTGGGCGGCGGTGATCGCCATCACCCTGGCCTTCGTCGGCAAGTTCGGCGCGATCCTGCAAAGCATCCCGGTACCGGTGATGGGCGGCATCCTCTGCCTGCTGTTCGGCACCATCGCCTCGGTCGGCATGAACACCCTGATCCGGCACAAGGTCGATCTCTCGGAAGCGCGCAACCTGGTGATCGTCTCGGTGACCCTGGTGTTCGGCATCGGCGGCGTGCTGATCGGCAGCGGTACCGGCCCCGACGACATCGGCCTGAAGGGCATCGCCCTGTGCGCCATCGTCGCCATCGTCCTCAACCTGTTGCTGCCGGGCAACGACGGCTGGCAGAACAAGGCGCTCGACGAACAACACAAGGACTCACACTGAAAACAACGGACGGAACACTTCGCTGTTCCGTCCATTTTCCACCCGCCACGTTATTTTCAAAAGCATGTAGCCAATCGCTTACTACTTTGTAATTAAACTTCCCTGTATTTTCCAAACAATCACGTCACCTAACTGGCAGAGGCTTATTCGCGCTGCTATATAGCCAGTCAAGCATGACTGGCGAGCCGCTCTGCGCCGCACCCGGCGCGTCGCCAGCCATGAACTTCGAGTTTGGCGGATATATAAGGCCGATCATTTAAAGTCGTGGGAACTTTATTTATCCGCCAACATCGTCCTGCGTCACCGACATTCGTTATCGACAGGAAGTTAGAGATGAATAAACGCACTCCGGCAGTCTTGTTGTTCTGTGCCTGCGCCAGCCTGCTGGGCACCGCCCAGGCCGCCGGTACGCTGATCGGCCAGGTCGGCGTGCAGATGGTCATCGGTGCCGGCTGCACCATCATCAACGGCAGCGTCAGCGGCGGTATCAACCAGTGGGGAACCCTGGACTTCGGCAGCCATTCCGACCTTACCAACGTGGTCGACGCGCAGACCGTCGGCACCAGCGGCAATATCCAGATCCAGTGCAGCACCGGCCTGACCCCGAGCCTGACGGTGAACGCAGGCCTGCACGCCAGCGGCGGCCAGCGCTACATGCAGAACACCACCACCACCAGCAGCACCATCGCCTACAACATCTATTCGGACGCCGCGCGCAGCGCGCTGATCCAGGCCAACACACCGGTGGACATCTCCTCGGTCTCCACCGGCACCGCGGTCAACATCCCCCTCTATGGCCGCGTGGTGCCCACCGGACAAAGCACGCCCACGCCGACGGCGGGGACCTACACCGACACCCTGCTGGTCACCATCGCCTGGTAAGACGCGCCGCCAGGCGCGGCGCCGGGCAGCATGGTCCTGGGGGGACCGATGAGCCTGAACCGCTACTTCACCGGAGGACTGCTCTGCCTGCTCGGCTGCAACCCGGCAAACGCGCAGACCGCCACCATCGTCCTGAGCGCCACGCTGCTCCCGGCCTGCGAGGCAGGTAGCGTCGGCAGCGGCGGCGCGATCACCTTCGGCACCCTCGACTTCGGCCAGTACGCCTCCCTGAACAACGCCATCAGCGCCACCAGCCAGCAAGGCGCAGGCTCCATCCGGGTCAAGTGCGCCAGCGGCCAGACCTATGCGATCACGCTCGACGGCGGGCTCTACGGCAGCGTCGCCACGCGGCGCATGGCGAACATCGCCAACACCGCCCTCACCCTGACCTACAACCTGTACAGCGACCGCCCCGGCGGCATCGTCTGGGACAACACCACCGGCGTTGCCGCCACCGGCAACGGCAACGACCAGTGGTACCCCATCTACGGCCTGGTGCCGGTACAGACCACGCCGGTCGCCGGGACCTACCGCGACACCGTCAACGTGACCATCAGCTGGTGATGCCGATGTCCAGCCGGCATCTACTCCTGTCGCTTCTCCTGCTCCCGCTGCCGAGCCTGGTCGCGCATGCCGATCCATCGCCGATCAGCCGCGCCTTCCAGGTCGAGGCGGTGGTCGCCAACGGCTGCGCCTTCGGCACCGCCATCAGCGACAACGCCTATGACCTCGGCACCCTGAGCTTCGGCACCCTCGGCAACCTGGCCAGTCCGGTTAACGTCGCCAGCAGCTCCGGGGCCGGCTCCATCGTCCTGACCTGCACTCCGGGAATGACCGTCTCCGTCGCCCTCGACTACGGGGTCAATGGCGGCAGCAGCAGCCAGCGCTACCTGAAGCGGGTGAGCGGTAACGAGACCCTCGCCTACCAGCTCTACCAGGATGCCGCCTACTCCCAGGTCTGGGGCAACGGGGCACTCGCGCGGACCATCGCCAACTTTCCCGCCAGCACCCAGACCTACACGGTATACGCACGCCTGTTCGCGGTCGGCAGCCTGCCGTCCGCCGGCAACTACCGCGATACCGTCACCGTCACCCTTTCGTTCTGAGCCGTCATGGAGGATCACATGCCCAGTCCACACCTACCTCTCCGCCCCGGCCGCTGGCTTGCGGCGCTGCTGGCGCTGTTCCTGGGCGGCCCGGCACAAGCCGCCAGTGCGGTGCTGATCTGGCCGATCAACCCGGCCATCGAAGCCGACCAACCGGCCACGGCGCTGTGGCTGGAGAATCGCGGCAAGCAACCTGTGACCCTGCAGGTGCGCGTGCTCGGCTGGTCCCAGGCGGATTTCCAGGACGTCTATCGCAACCAGCAGGCAGTGATTCCCAGCCCGCCCTTCGTCAAGGTCGAGCCGAGCCGCCGGCAGCTGGTCCGGCTGATCCGCCAGGGCGGCCAGCCCAGCACGCCGGAGGAAGCCTATCGGGTGCTGATCGACGAAGTGCCCGACGGCGACGCGGGGCAGACGCAACGAAGCCCCGGTCTCGCCCTGCAGTTCCAGATGCGCTATTCGGTACCGCTGTTCGTCAGCGCCGACGGCGTCTGGACCCAGCCCCGCAGCGATGTCGAGCGCGACCCGGCCGACGCGACCCGGCCGAAGCTGGCCTGGCGGCTGGTCGAGGAACAGGGCAAGCGTTACCTGCAGGTGCGCAACGAGGGTAGCGTGCACGCCCGCCTCAGCCATGTCCGCTGGGAGGGCAACGGCCGCAGCCTGGCGCTGCTGGACGGCCTGCTCGGCTACGTGCTGCCCGGCCGGCAGATGCGCTGGCCGCTGCCGCCGGGGCTGCTGCCGGACGCCGGCATGACCCTGAAACTGCAACTGGCGGACAACGACGCGCCGATCAGCGTTCCCGGGTACTGAGGCGGACGTCGGTCCCGTGCCTCGCCCGTGTCAGCGGCGCTCTCGCCGCCACCGCTCGCTACTGATCGGCCTGGCGCTGCTCTCCCCTGTCCATGCGGCGGACTACCTGGCCGGACTGCCGCCGCCGCAACCCGCTCCGTCCGGCGGCGGCAACGTCCTCTACTACCTGGAACTGGTGATCAACGGCCGCGACAGCGGCCAGGTGGTGCCGGTCAACGCCGCCGATGGCCATTACCTGCTCGACGCCGCGGCCCTGCGCGAAGCCGGCGTGCGCCTGCCTGGCAACCCCGCCGGACAGGTCGCGGTGGACGCCCTGCCCGAGGTCCGGGCGGACTATGACAGCGCCAGCCAGCAACTGCACCTGCAAGTGCCGCCGGACTGGCTGCCGGAGCAGCGCTTCGACGATCCCGGACTGGTCGCCCGCGCCCCGGCGCGCAGCAGCCTCGGCGCGCTGTTCAACTACGACCTGTACTACTCGGACCCCGCCGACGGCGCCACGCCCTGGCTTTCCGCGCTGCTCGAGCAACGCCTGTTCGACGGCTTCGGGGTGATCTCCAACACCGGCGTCTACACCCGCTATTTCGGCGACGCCGACAACCTCGACAGCCGCTACCTGCGCTACGACACCTACTGGCTGTACAACGACGAACGCAACATGCACAGCTACCAACTGGGCGACTACGTCAACGGCGCGCTGAACTGGACCACCCCGGTACGCATGGGCGGCTTTCGCTTCGCCCGCAACTTCGGCGTACGTCCGGACCTGGTCACCTATCCGCTGCTGCGCTTCGACGGCCAGGCCGCCGTACCCAGCACCGTCGACCTGTTCATCAACGGCTACAAGGCCAGCAGCGCCGACCTGCAGCCCGGTCCCTTCGCCATCAGCAACGTGCCGTACATCAACGGAGCCGGCGAAGCCACGGTGGTGACCACCGACGCCCAGGGCCGACAAGTGGTGACCAGCCTGCCGTTCTACGTATCCAACACCCTGCTGGCGCGCGGCCTGAGCGATTTCGACCTGTCCGTCGGGCGCCTGCGCGACGACTACGGCCTGCGCAACTTCTCCTATGCCGACAACGCCGCCAGCGGCATCTACCGCTACGGCGTCAGCGACCGCCTGACCCTCTCCACCCACGCCGAGGCCGCCAGCGACCTGCGCCTGCTCGGCATCGGCGGCGACATCGCCGTGGCCACCTTCGGCACCCTCAGCCTGGCGGCCAGCGGCAGCGACGGCCAGGGCGACAGCGGCCAGCAATACCTGCTCGGCTACTCCTACTATTCGCGACGGCTCGGCCTCAGCCTGCAACACATCGAGCGCAGCGCCGGCTATGGCGACCTCGGCACCCTGGACGGCGAGTACCAGTTGAGCCGGCGCACCGACCAGGCTACCGCCAGCCTGACCTTCGACGAGCAGGGCACCATCGGTACCGGCTACTTCGACATCCGCGCCCGCGACGGCAGCCGCACGCGCCTGGCCAACCTCTCCTACAGCCGCCCGATCGGCAGCCGCAGCAGCTTCTACCTGGCGCTGAACAAGGATCTCGACGGCGACGGCTACAGCGCGCTGATGCAACTGGTGATTCCCTTCGACATCAACGGCCTGCTGAACATCGGCGTCACCCGCGACAGCGACCGACGCTACAGCGAGCGGGTGATCTGGAGCCGCTCCACGCCGAGCCAGGGCGGCCTCGGCTGGAACCTCGGCTATGGCGGCGGCGCCAGCCGCTACCAGCAGGCCGACCTGACCTGGCGCATGCAGAACGTGCAACTGCAGGGCGGCCTTTATGGCGAGACCGGCAACTACACGCGCTGGGCCGATCTCAGCGGCTCGCTGGTATGGATGGACAACGCCGTGTTCGCCAGCAACCGGATCAACGACGCCTTCGTCCTGGTCAGCACCAAGGGTTATCCACAGGTGCCGATCCGCTACGAGAACCAACTGATGGGCAGCACCGACGACAACGGCCACCTGCTGGTGCCCTGGGTCGCGGCCTACTACCCGGCGAAGTTCCAGATCGAGCCGCTGGACCTTCCGGCCAACGTCAGCGCGCCCGAAGTCGAGCAGCGCGTGGCGGTACGCCAGGGCAGCGGCCTGCTGCTGGACTTCCCGATCCGTGCCGTAGTCGCCGCCAGCATCAGCCTGGTGGACGAGCGCGGCGAACCGCTGCCGCTGGGCAGCCAGGCCGAAGAAACCGGCAGCGGCCAGCGCGCCAGCGTCGGCTGGGACGGCCAGGTCTATTTCGAAGGATTGCAAAGCGACAACCAGCTACGCGTGGTCCGCCCCGACGGCCGGGCCTGCCAAGCACGCTTCCGCCTGGACACGCGCAAACCCACCGTCAGCCAGGTCGGCCCGCTGACCTGCTCGGCCCCGATCGGAGATACGCCATGAGCCGCCACTCCACGTCCGCCTGCCTGCTCGGCTTCGCTACGCTCTGCGCCAGCCCGTTGCTGCTCGCCGCCTGCACCACCAGCTCCGGCACCGGCAATTTCGGCAGCCTGAGCTCGTTCACCGTGGCCAGCACCGCCCAGACCATCACCGGCACCACCGGCTTCAAGTGCACCGGCAGCCTGTTGTCGATCCTCAGCACCAACACCATCGACGCGACCATCGCCAGCACCGCCAATCCGCTGGGCACCACGCCGCGGCTGTACAACGCCGCCAGCGGCACCTACCTGCCCTACAGTATCTGCAAGGACAACGGCTGCGGCACCGTCTACAACGTCGGCTCGACGGTACGCTGGAGCAGCACCACCTTCCTCGGCATCCTCGGCCTGTTCAACGCCACCGACGGCAGCCTGCCGCTGTACCTGCGCACCGCCACCGGGGTGACCCTGCCGGCCGGCACCTATACCGATACCATCGGCCTGAACTGGGCCTGGCACCTGTGCGCGGCGGGCATCGGCCCAGTCTGCGTATACGACGACGGCACCGCCAGCAGCAGCGTCAACGTTACCCTGACGGTGCTCAAGGACTGCTTCATCGACAGCGCTCCGGACCTCAGCTTCGGCAGCGCCGCGCTGGTCTCGGCCTTCACCGCGGTGAACCAGAACATTGGCGTGCGCTGCACCCTGAACGCCACCTATACCATCGGCTTCGACAACGGCAACAACTTCAGCGGCGGCTGGCGGCGAATGCTCAGCGGCGCCAACGCGATCCAGTACAACCTCTACAAACCGGGAGACTCGACGGTCTGGACCACCAGCAACACCCAGGCAGGCACCGGTAGCGGCGCCGCGCAGAACGTGCCGTACCGGGCCATCGTCAACCCGGCCCAGGGCAACGTCCCCGCCGGTACCTACAGCGATACCGTGCGGGTGATCCTCACCTACTGAGTCAGGCCGGCTGCCGGGACGCCTTCCAATCCTCGCCGCCCTCGCCTTCCCGTCGCAGGCTCCAGTCCTTCAGGTGCTCCAGGCTGGCGCGATAGGGCTTGAGGCCGATCCCCAGCAGGACCACCGCACCAAGCACCGCGGCCAGGGTCACCAGCAGCAGCGAGTAGCGCAGCGCCATGTCGTCGGCGAAGACGAAATCGGTGACCAGCGCCACCGCCGTCGGGCCCACGCCGAGACCGAACAGGGTGACCACGAACAGGTAGATCGCCGAGGCCTGGCCGCGCATCGAGTTGGGCATGATCTCCTGGATCGCCGCCGGGGCCACGCCGAACGGCATGCTCAGGAAGAACACCGTCGGCGCCATCAGCGCCGCCGCCCAATTGGCGTTGTCCAGCAGCGGATAGACCAGGGTGAAGGGAATCACCGCCCAGGCGGCGAGCAGCCCGACGCGCATGTTCGCGTCGCTGCGCCCGCGCTTCGCCCAGTAGTCGGCCAGGCGCCCGCCGAAGACGATGCCGAGACAGCCGAACACCGCGACGATGCTGCCGTAGACCACCCCGACATGACCGGCGTCCCAGCCGTGGGTGCGGACGAAGAAGGTCGGCACCCAGGCGCCGCTGCCGTAGCCGGCAAAGGACAGGCAGGCGAAACCGAAATTGTGGCAGAGCACGGTCTTGCGGTTGGCCCGCAGGTAGGCGCCGACCTCGCCCAGCGGCACCGCCACGCCTGCGCCGACTCCGCGCCGGGCCGGCTCGCGGATCGCCAGCAGCAACAGGCAGAAGAGCACGCCGGCGGCGCCGAGGATGAGGAAGATCAATTGCCACGGGCGCACCTCGCCGAACAGCGGCAGGTGCACGTCGCCCTGGGCCGAGGCGAACTTGATCACCAGCCCGCCGAGCAGGAAGGCCAGCCCCGAGCCCAGGTAGATGCCCATCGAGTAGACGCTGATCGCCGTCGCCCGACGCTCGCGCGGGAAGCTGTCGGCGATCAGCGAATAGGCCGCTGGCGACAGCGCCGCCTCGCCGACCCCGACGCCGACCCGGAAGGTGAGGAACTGCCAATAGCTGCGCGCCAGGCCGCAGGCCGCGGTCATCGCGCTCCACACCAGCACGCCGAACAGGATCAGTCCGCGCCGGCTGCGGTTGTCGGCCATGCGTCCGAGCGGGATACCGCAAAGGGTGTAGAACAGGGCGAAGGACAAGCCCATCAGCAGGCTCATTTCCGTATCGCTGATGGCCAGGTCGCGACGGATCGGGCCGACCAGCAGGTTGAGGATCTGCCGGTCGATGAAGGACAGCACATAGGCGACCATGAGGATCGCCACCGTGGTCCAGGCCGCAAGGTTGGAGGGATAGCCGTTATTGTTGTTATGCATGCCGAACTCCTGGACGCCGCCGAAGCGGCGGATGCGAAGGGAGGGGTCGACAGGCAGGATAAGCCGGCAACATCCGGGCTTATACCCAGGGCGAGGGACTATAGAACTGCTGAATGCGGGAAGCGGGTTCCGGCGAATGACCGCCAGGTCATTCGCCGCCGCATGCGCTCAGAGCCTGTCCAGCATCTCGCGAGCTGGAGTTGGAGCAGGACAGGACTGAAACCCTGCTTTCAAAGCCGTCACACCGCGACGCGCAGCGGATCCATGAACAGGCTCTCAGAGCGCCCTGGCCAGGCGCCCGCTCATGTCGGCCAGGGCGCCGACCCAGGCGGGGTGGTCGTTGAGGCAGGGAATCAGCACCAGGTCCTCGCCGCCGGCACTGATGAACTGCTCGCGGCCGCGCATGCCGATTTCCTCCAGGGTCTCGATGCAGTCGGCAACGAACGCCGGACACATCACCAGCAGGCGCTTCACCCCGCGCTGCACCAGTTCGTCGAGCTTGGCGTCGGTATAGGGCTCGATCCACTTGGCGCGCCCCAGGCGCGACTGGAACGACACCGACCAGCGCCCCTGCTCCAGGCCGGCGCGCTCGGCGAAGGCCTCGGCGGTGCGCAGGCACTGGCTGCGGTAGCAGAGGGCGAGGGCTTCGGGGCTGACGTTGCGGCTGTTCTCGGCCAGCAGGTCGTGGGCAGGATCCTTCACCAGCTTGCGGATGTGCCGCTCGGGCAAGCCATGGAAGCTCAGCAACAGATGGTCGTGGGGCTGCTGCAGGTACGGACGCACGCTTTCCACCAGGGCATCGAGGTAGACCGGCTGGTCGTAGAACGGCGGCAGCGTGCTGACCTCCAGGCCCAGGCGATGGGCGGCGATCACCCGGCGCACCTCCTGTTCGGCGGTGGTCGTGGTGCTGTCGGCGAACTGCGGATACAGCGGCGCCAGGGTCACCCGCCGGATACCGCGGCGCGCCAGGTCGAGCAGGACCTTCTCGATGGCCGGCTGGCCGTAGCGCATCGCCAGTTCCACCGGCCCATGCGGCCAGTGCGGCTTCATCGCCTCCTGCAGGCGACGACTGAGGACGATCAGTGGCGACCCTTCGTCCCACCAGATCGAGCTGTAGGCGTGCGCCGATTCGGCCGGACGCTTGATCAGGATCAGCGACACCAGCAGGCGCCGCAGCGGCCAGGGCAGGTCGACCACGTAGGGATCCATGAGGAACTGGTCGAGATAGCGGCGGACATCCTCCACCCGGGTCGAATCCGGGGAGCCCAGGTTGAGCAACAGCAGGGCATTCTCGGTCATGCCTGATCCTTTCGTCGGGCGGCCAGGACATCGGCCAGCGCCACGTCCAGGTCGGTGAATTGAAAACGGTAGCCGGCGTCCTGCAAGCGTTGCGGCAAGGCTCGCTGGCCGCCGAGCAGCAATCCGGACATTTCTCCCAGCCCGAGGCGCAGGACGAACCCGGGGGTCGGTATCCGCGCCGGCTTGTGCAGCGCCCGGCCCAGGGCCTTGGCGAAATCGCGGTTGCGCGCCGGGTTGGGAGCGCACGCATTATAGGGACCGCTGGCATCGGTCCGCCGCAAAAGAAAATCGATCAGCTCGATTTGATCCTCGATATGAATCCACGGCATCCATTGCCGGCCGTCACCCAGCGGTCCGCCCAGGCCGAGCCGGTAGAGCGGCAACAGGCGCCCGAGGAAGCCGCCCTCGGGGGCCAGCACCAGGCCGGTGCGCAACAGCACGACACGGGTGCCGAGCTTCTCCGCCTCGCGGGCGATCTGCTCCCAGGCTAGGCATAGCTCGCTGGCGAAATCCTCGCCGGCCGCCGCCCCCTCCTCGGTCACCGGGCGCTCGCCGCTGTCGCCATACCAACCCACCGCAGAACCCGATAACAGAAGGTCCGGGCGCTGCTCGCGAGCGTCCAGCCATTCCACCAGGCGCTCGGTAAGGCGTACCCGGCTTTCCCACAGCAGGGCCTTGCGCTTGTGACTCCAGGGTTTGTCCGCGATCGGCTCGCCGGCCAGGTTGACCACCGCGTCGAGCGGCTGGTCGCCGTACTCGTCGAAACGATCGATGCCGCGCACGCCGACGCCGCACAGCGATTCCACCTGCTGCGGCCGCCGGCTGAACACGGTCAGCCGGTGCCCGGCCTGTCGCCAGCGGGCGCACAGGCGGCGACCCATCAGGCCGGTACCGCCGGTCAAGAGAATGTGCATGGCTGTCTCCTCGTTTTGCCTGCGTGCCCTTTCAGTCTGGACCCTGGACATCGATCTGCCCGATGACCGTGCATCCTTCCCCCATTCCGGCGTTATCCTGTGGATGGAAGATCCGTCGGCTCCGGCCGGGGAACCCTGGCGTCGTTTTCGACTCAGCCAAGGAACAGGGCTTGCATCGCACTGGTGCCTTAGTGAACGGCGCCAGCCGTCTATTCTTCAGATAACTCGGTTGATACTTCCGAACGGAACGTCTGAAGGTTCGACAGGCCAGGAAGCGAGCCGTGCGCCGCAAGCGCGCCATCGGCGCGATGCAAGGTGCGCCTCGAAGCACGCACAATACTGTACATTAAATCAAGCTTGTACAAGAAACCTGATTCGCCTGTCCAGACGCTACACAACCAGAGAGGCATGTCATGAGCGTCCCCATCGCCATCATCGGTACTGGCATCGCCGGGCTTTCCGCCGCCCACGCATTGAGATCCGCCGGCCAGACCGTACAACTGTTCGACAAGGGCCACGGCAGCGGCGGCCGCATGGCCAGCAAGCGCAGCGAGGCCGGCACGCTGGACCTCGGCGCGCAATACTTCACCGCCCGCGACCGGCGCTTCCTCGACGCCTTGCAACACTGGCGCGAGGAAGGCTGGGTGGACGAGTGGAAACCCGCTCTCTACCAATACCGCGACGGCCAGCTGAGCCCCTCCCCGGACGAGCAGCCACGCTGGGTCGGCATCCCGCGGATGAGTGCGATCACCCGCGCCCTGCTCACCGATCTGCAAGTGGTCTTCTCCTGCCGCATCACCGAGGTCTTCCGCGGCAAGCAGCACTGGCACCTGCAGGACTCCGAGGGACAGAACCACGGTCCGTTCAACCAGGTCCTGATCGCCATCCCCGCTCCCCAGGCCACGCCGCTGCTGGCCAGCGTGCCGAAACTGGCGGCCACCGCCGCGAGCGTGGTCATGGAGCCGACCTGGGCGGTGGCGCTGGGCTTCCGCGAGGTACTCGACACCCCGGTGCAGGGCTGCTTCGTGCACGACAGTCCGATCGCCTGGCTGGCCTGCAATCGCAGCAAGCCGGGGCGCGACACCACCCTCGACACCTGGGTGCTGCACGCCACCAGCCAGTGGAGCCGGCAGCACATCGACATGGCCAAGGAGGACGTGGTCGAGCACCTGCGCTGCGCCTTCGCCGAAGTGATCGGCTGCGCCGTACCGGAAGCCGCCTTCAGCATCGCCCACCGCTGGCTCTATGCACGCCCGGCGGAGGCCCACCAGTGGGGCGCCCTCGGCGATCCCGACCTGGGCATCTACGCCTGCGGCGACTGGTGCTCCAGCGGCCGCGTCGAAGGCGCCTGGCTCAGCGGCCAGGAAGCCGCGCGGCGCCTGCTGGAACATCTCTGAGGGGATCGGGCCGTCGCCTGGCGGCCCGATGTGACAAAAAAATACCTATACAAATACATTGACCTGTACAAGATAAGTTCTAGGATGTGTCGTATGACCGCCTGGCTGTCGAGCTGCGCGCGAACCTCCTTTCCCCTTGGGAGACGACACCGATGCACGAATCTCACCCTTCCCTGACGCCCCGACTCGGCATCAGCGCCTGCCTGCTCGGCGAACCGGTGCGCTTCAACGGCGGCCACAAGCGATCCGCGCTTTGCGAGGAACTGGCGCGGCACGTCGAGTTCGTCTCCTTCTGCCCGGAACAGGCCATCGGCCTGGGCACGCCGCGCCCGGCGATTCGCCTGGAAGGCACTCCGGAAGCCGCCGAGGCGCGGAGCCGCGACGGCCTGGCGGTCGGCGGAGCGCTCGCCGAATATGCGCGGCGGGTGGCGCAACGGGCGGATACGCTGGACGGTTTCATCTTCATGCAACGCTCGCCGTCCTGCGGGCTGCAACGGGTCAAGGTCTATCCAGAAGGCGGCGGCGCGCCGCGCGCCGAAGGCCGTGGACGCTTCGCCGCAGCCCTTTGCGAAGCCTTGCCGGAGCTACCGGTGGAAGAAGAAGGCCGGCTGCACGATCCGGTCCTGCGGGAGAACTTCCTCACCCGCGTGTATGCCCATGCCCACTGGCAGGCCCTGCGCCAGCGCGGCCTCAGCCATTCGGCCATCGTCGCCTTCCATAGCCGCTACAAGTACCAGTTGCTGGCCCATTCGCCGGAGCACTACCGCAGCCTCGGCCGCCTGCTCGGCGAAGCCGGCCACTACCAGCCGGAAGCCCTCGGCACTCGCTACTTCGGCGAGCTGATGCAGGGCTTGCGCCGCTGCGCGACCCGCGGCAGCCATGGCAACGTGTTGCTGCACCTGAGCGGCTACCTGAAACGCGACCTCGCAACCGAAGACAGGCGTGAATTGCGCGAGCTGATCGAGCAATACCGGCATGGCAGCGTGCCGCTGGTGGTACCGCTGACCCTGCTAAAGCACCACTTCCGTCGCCACCCGCATGCATACATCGCCCAGCAGGCCTACCTGCAACCGCACCCGACCGAACTCGGCCTGCGCAACGCGCTCTAGGATTTCCCGATGAACTCGCCCCACCTCGAACGCGGCGGCCTGCCGATCCGCGAAGTCACTCGTCTGACCGGCGTCCATCCGGTCACCCTGCGCGCCTGGGAGCGCCGCTATGGCCTGGTGGTGCCGCAACGCACCGGCAAGGGGCACCGGCTCTACAGCGAAGAGCAGGTCGAGCGCATCCGCCGGATACTCGTCTGGCTCGAGCGTGGCGTCGCCATCAGCCAGGTGCGCGCGCTGCTGGAGCGTCCGGAGGAAACCCCGGCGGCGGATGTCGAATCCCCCTGGGAACGCCTGCACGAACAGCTGCTGGACGCCATCGCCGCGCTGGCCGAGCGACGCCTCGACGATCTGTTCAACCAGGCCGCGTCGCTCTATCCGGTAGCGACCCTCTGCGAAAAGCTTCTGCAACCCTTGCTGCAGCACCTCGAACGACGCTGGCAGGGACAGTTCGGCGCGCGCATGGAGCGGGCCTTCTTCTTCTCCTGGTTGCGCAGCAAGCTGGGCGCCCGCCTTTATCACCAGCAACGGCTGCAACAGGGCGCGCCGCTGCTGCTGGTCAACCAGTCCGAGCTGTCGCTGGAACCGAACCTCTGGCTGTGCAGTTGGTTGCTCGGCAGCGGCGAGGTGCCGCTACAGGTCTTCGACTGGCCGCTGCCACCGGCCGAACTGGCCCTGGCCTGCGAACGCCTGGAAGCTCGCGGCGTGTTGCTGTACGCCAGTCATCGCCTCAATCCGGAGCACCTGCCGCGCCTGCTGGCAGGGGTGAGCTGCCCGGTGGTGCTGGTCGGACCGGCCGTGGAGATCCAGCGCGAAGCCTTCGAAACCCTGGCGCTAACTGGCCTGCTGCTGGCGAGCACGCCCCTGGAAGCCCGCCGCCTGCTCGGCGAACGAGGTCTGTTGAACCCATGAACGGACTTCCGATGAACCTGATCTGGTTTCGCTGCGACCTGCGAACCACCGATAACAGCGCGCTCCTCGCCGCCGCCGATGGGCGCCCTTGCGTGGCTCTCTACCTGCTCAGCCCGGCGCAGTGGCGGGAACACGACGATGCGCCCTGCAAGGTCGACTTCTGGCTGCGCAACCTGGGCGAGCTGCAACGCCAGCTCGCCGCGCTGAACATCCCGCTGCTGGTGCGCGACTGCGGCCACTGGCGGCAAGCCCCGGAAGTCATCGGCCGGCTCTGTCGGGAGCTGGGAGTCGGCGCGGTACACGTCAACCAGGAATACGGGGTGAACGAGGAACGCCGCGACCAGGCCGTCGGCCAACGCCTGCGTGAACAGGGCGTGGCCTTCCACAGCCACCTCGACCAGCTGTTCTTCGCCCCCGGCTCGGTGCTGACCCGAACTGGCGGCTATTTCCAGGTGTTCAGCCAGTTCCGCAAGGTCTGCCACGAACGGCTGTACCAGGCCCTGCCGGGTGTCCGCCCGCGTCCGCAGCCCCAGCCACCGCACGCGCTGGCCAGCGACCCGCTGCCGGATGCCGTGCCCGCCTTCCCGCGGCCGGCCGATAGCTTGCGCCGCCTCTGGCCGGCAGGCGAAGAGGTAGCGCAGGAACGCCTGCGCGACTTCGCCGACCAGCATCTGGCCGACTACCATGAACGGCGCGACTTCCCGGCGCTTCCCGGCACCAGCCAACTGTCGCCCTACCTGGCCGCCGGCGTACTCTCGCCCAGGCAATGCCTGGACGCCGCGCTGGTTGCCAACCGCGGCGAGTTCAGCGGCGGCCAGCAAGGCGCCGCGACCTGGATCAACGAGCTGCTCTGGCGCGAGTTCTACAAGCACATCCTGGTCGGCTACCCCCGGGTCTCTCGGCACCGCCCCTTCCGCGAGGAGACCGAAGCCCTGCGCTGGCGCCAGGCCCCGGCGGAACTCGAAGCCTGGCAACAGGGGCGCACCGGCATACCGATCATCGACGCGGCAATGCGCCAGTTGCTCGCCACCGGCTGGATGCACAATCGCCTGCGGATGGTGGTAGCGATGTTCCTCAGCAAGAACCTGCTGATCGACTGGCGCGAAGGCGAACGCTGGTTCATGCGCCACCTCATCGACGGTGACCTGGCGGCGAACAACGGCGGCTGGCAGTGGAGCGCATCCACCGGCACCGACGCGGTCCCCTACTTCCGCCTGTTCAATCCGCTCTCGCAGTCCGAACGCTTCGATCCACGCGGCGAGTTCATCCGCCACTGGCTGCCGGAACTGGCCGGCCTGGAGCGCAAGGCGATCCACGATCCGTCCAGCCTGGGGCTGTTCGCCGGGGTCGACTATCCACGGCCGATGGTCGACCTGAAGGCCAGCCGCGAACGGGCGCTGGCGGCTTTCCGCAACCTGCCGCCGCGCGATGGTCGCGCGTAGGGCGCGTCAGCGAGCTATCGCCTCCCGCCAAATGGCTCGCTCTTTCCATAGGGCGGTGCGGCGTGGCGGAAGAATCGCAGGCATGAAAAAGCCGGGATGAACCCGGCTTTTTTCGCCCGTGCCGACTAGATCGGGATCTTGTAGAACAGGCTGTAGGACTCGATACCGTCGTTCGGCTGTTTCAGGCCGGCGTTGGAATAGTGGATCGCCCGAACGCCGACCGACTGGCCGTTGGCGAACTTCAGGCCGGCGCCGATGCGGTCTTCGAAGTTCAGGGAGGAACCCAGGTTCTGGTCGCCGACACGGGTGCCGGAGAACGCCGCCACGCCGATACCGGCCTCGATGAATGGCTTGATCGAGTCGCCGGCGAACTCGTAGACGAATACCGGAGCGAACGACAGCGAATGCTTGCCGGCGCCTTCATCGCCACCTTCCCAATAGGTGTAGCCCGCATCCCAGTAGCCGGTCAGGCGCCCGGTGGAGGTCTGCCACCAGCTCTTGTCCCAATCCCAGCTCAGGCCCAGGCGATAGGTCATGCCCGACTGGCCGGTCGCACCGACGGCGGCCGAGACGTCCGCCGCCTGGGCGGACGCCACGTGGACGGAGGAAAGTGCGGCCAGAACGGCCAGCGGAAGTAGTTTCTTCATTGAAACGTCCTTTTCGAAAGTTGCATGAAAGCCCCCGCATTCAAGCTGCGCATTATAAGAGCGCACTTACTAAAGCAGATACTAGACCAAACGCTTTAGTTCAAAAAATCGCTGACACGTCTGCCAGGAACGACTAAACGACTAATTTTCCTACGCTTTCCGGGCTTCCCCAGAGGATCGGCAGGATCCTTTCCATCTCCTCCGGCAGCGCGCTGGTCCAGAAACGCGGCGTCGCGGCCTGGCCAGAGGCCAGTAGCGCCCGCGCCGACAATACGCGCTCCAGCTGCCGGGCGACAGCCGCTCCCGTATCGATCACCGCCATCTCCGCCGGGATCAGCTCGGCCAGCAGGGGTTTGACGAAGGGATAATGAGTACAGCCGAGGATCAGCGTATCGCAGCCCTGTTCGAGGATGGGCGCCAGCAGGCGTTCCAGCAGTGCCCGGGTTTGCGGCCCATAGAGATCGCCGGCTTCGATGCGCTCGACCAGCCCCGGGCAGGGCTGGGTGAAGACCTGTACGTCGCTGGCGAAGCGGTCGAGCAAGGCGGCGAAACGCGCGCTCTTCAGAGTTCCGGTGGTGGCCAGGACGCCGACCCGACCGTTGCGGGTGGCCGCCGCGGCCGGCTTCACCGCAGGCTCCATGGCCACCAGCGGCACCTGCGGATAACGTTCGCGCAATTCCGCCGCAGCCGCAGCCGTCGCGGTATTGCAGGCCAGTACCAGAGCCTTGGCGCCCTGCTCCAGAAGGAAATCACCGATCCGCTCGCAGCGTTCGCGGATGTACTCCGCGCTCTTCTCGCCGTAGGGCACATGGGCGTTGTCGGCGACGTAGAGCAACGATTCGGATGGCAGGCGCGCGCGAATCTCACGCAATACGCTGAGCCCGCCGACCCCGGAATCGAAAACGCCGACCGCGGCCGACTCAACCGCCATGGCGTTGCCCGCAGACGGCACAGGAAGGATCGCGACGCACCCGCAATTCGCGGAAGCGCGTGCCGAGGGCGTCCACCAGCAGCAGGCGGCCCACCAGCGGTTCGCCGAAACCGGCCAGCAGCTTGAGCGCCTCCAGCGCCTGCAGGCTACCGACCAGCCCCACCAGCGGACCGATCACGCCGGCCTCGCTGCAGGTCAGCTCGGCCTCGCTGCCGTGCCCGTAGAGGCAGTGGTAGCAGGGGCTTTCGTCGCGGCGGGTATCGAATACCGAAAGCTGGC
The DNA here is from genome assembly GCF_020405165.1 of Pseudomonas sp. PS1(2021). Taxonomy (NCBI): domain Bacteria; kingdom Pseudomonadati; phylum Pseudomonadota; class Gammaproteobacteria; order Pseudomonadales; family Pseudomonadaceae; genus Pseudomonas; species Pseudomonas sp. PS1(2021). The sequence continues at coordinate 4,741,580 of NZ_CP084484.1, forward strand.
CCTCGAGACGGATCGCCGCGCCGCTGACCAGGGGTTTGCCGGCGCGCACGCAGGCGACGTTGACCGCCTCGCGGGTGGCGAAGTTGTCGGTGCAGTCGAGCACCAGGTCGACCGCCGCCACGGCGGCATCGAGGGAGTCCTTGTCCAGCGCGGCGCTATGGCTGACCAGGCGGATCTGCGGATTCAGCGCGCCCAGCCGGCGCATCGCCGACTCCACCTTGCCGACACCGACGCTGGTGCCATCGTGGATGACCTGCCGTTGCAGGTTGGTCAGGTCGACCGTATCGAAATCCGCCAGGTGCAGCTCGCCGACCCCGGCCGCGGCCAGGTACAGCGCCACCGGCGAACCCAGGCCGCCAAGACCGACGATCAGTGCGCGGCTGCGCTTCAGGCGCAGCTGGCCCTCGACGTCGACCTGCGCCAGCAGGATCTGGCGACTGTAGCGCAGCAGTTCCTCGTCGCTCAGCATGCCCATTGTCCGAGAGTGATCCGCTCGTTGCCGCCGAGGTCGCGCAACGTATGTACCCCGGCGAAGCCGCGGGCGCCGAGCAGTTCGCGCACCGCCGCCCCTTGATCATAGCCGTGCTCGAGCAGCAACCAGCCTTCGTCCAGCAAATGCTGCGGCGCCTGGGCGACGATCTGGCGGATATCGTCGAGGCCATCGCTACCCGCGACCAGCGCGCTCTTCGGCTCGAAACGCACGTCGCCCTCGCTCAGGTGCGGATCGCTGGCAGGGATATACGGCGGATTGCCGACGATCATCCGGAAGCGTCGGCCATCGAGAGCGGAGAACCAGTGGCTGCGGCGCACCTCGACGTTCTCCAGGAGCAACCGCTGGCGATTGCGCTCGGCCAGCGCCACGGCCTCTTCCACGCGGTCCACCGCAGTCACCGTCCACAGCGGCCGTTCGCTGGCCAGGGCCAGGGCGATGGCGCCGGTGCCGGTGCCCAGGTCGAGCACCGTAGCGGTATCCGCCGCGAGGGTCGCCAGCGCGGTTTCCACCAGCAGTTCGGTGTCCGGGCGCGGGATCAGTGTGTGTGGCGCGACCTCCAGGTCCAGGCTCCAGAAGCCCTGGTGGCCAAGTATGTAGGCCACCGGCTCGCCGTTGCGCCGACGGGCGATCCAGTCGTCGAACCGCTCGTTGGCCTCGCGCGGCACGATGCGCTCCGGCCAGGTACGCAGGAAGCTGCGCGGCTTGCCCATCGCCGCCGCCAGCAGCAACTCGGTGTCGAGCCGGGCGCTGGGCGAATCGGGCAGTTGGGAATCCTTGAGAAGGGTACAGATAGTGGTCATGTCAGTCGCCCAGGGCCGCCAGTTGATCGGCCTGGTATTCCTGCAGCAGCGGCTCGATCACCTGTTCCACCGCGCCCTCCATCACCTCGCCCAGGGAGTACAGGGTGAGGTTGATGCGATGGTCGGTGACCCGCCCTTGCGGGAAGTTGTAGGTACGGATGCGCTCCGAGCGGTCGCCCGAGCCCACCAGCAGCTTGCGCGTGCTGGCGATCGCCTGCTGCGCCGCGGCCTGCTGCTGGTCGTTGAGCTTGGCCGCCAGCCAGGCCATGGCCTTGGCGCGGTTCTTGTGCTGCGAGCGCTCTTCCTGGCACTCGACCACGATGCCGCTGGGAATGTGGGTGATGCGCACCGCCGAGTCGGTCTTGTTGACGTGCTGGCCGCCGGCACCGGAGGAACGGTAGGTGTCCACCCGCAGGTCGGCCGGGTTGATCTCGATCGCTGCCTGCTCGTCCGGCTCCGGCAGCACCGCGACGGTGCAGGCGGAAGTGTGGATCCGGCCCTGGGATTCGGTTTCCGGCACCCGCTGCACGCGGTGCGCGCCGGACTCGAACTTGAGCTTGGCGTAGACGTTGTCGCCCTCGACCCGGGCAATCACTTCCTTGTAGCCACCGTGCTCGCCCTCGTTCTCCGACAGCGTCTCGACCCGCCAGCCCTGGCGCTCGGCGTAGCGCGAATACATGCGGAACAGGTCGCCGGAGAAGATCGCCGCCTCGTCGCCACCGGTGCCGGCACGGATTTCCAGAAACACGTTGCGGCTGTCGTTGGGATCCTTCGGCAGCAGCATGCGCTGCAGGCTGTCGCCGAGGGCGGCGAGGCGGCCGCGCGCTTCGGCGACCTCCTCCTCGGCGAGGTCGCGCAACTCCGGGTCGCTGTCCTTGAGCAACGCCTGGGCGCCCTCGAGGTCGGCCTGCACCTTGCGGTAGTCGCGGAACGCCAGGATCACCGGTTCGACCTCGGCGTACTCGCGGGAATAGGCGCGGAAGCGGGTCTGGTCACTGATCACCTCGGCGTCGCCGAGCAGCGCCGTCAGTTCTTCGTAGCGATCGCTGAGGACATCCAGCTTTTTCAGCAGAGAAGCTTTCATGCAGGCATAGGTACCGGTCAGTGGCGCGGCGCGCCCTCGTCGAGGGCGAACAGCTCCTGGGCCAGGGCCAGCGCGTCGATGCGGCCCTCGGCGGACATTTTCTTCATCTGCACGCTGGGCGCGTGCAGCAGTTTGTTGGTCAGGCCGCGGGCCAGCTGGGCCATCACCTCGGCGGGGTCGGCACCGTTGGCCAGTTGCCGCTGGGCCTTGCCCAGCTCCTCATCGCGCAGGCGCTCGGCCTGCTGCCGATAGGCGCGCAGCACGTCCACCGCAGCCAGTTCGCGCAGGCGCTGCATGAACTCGGCGACGCCGCTGCCGACCAGTTCCTCGGCGGCCTGGGCAGCGCCCTGGCGGCTCTTGAGATTCTCCGCCACTACTTCGTGGAGGTCGTCGACGCTATAGAGGTAGACGTCGTCCAGTTCGCCGACTTCCGGCTCGATGTCGCGCGGCACGGCGATGTCGACCATGAACATCGGCTTGTGCTTGCGCTGCTTCAGCGCGCGCTCCACGGCGCCCTTGCCGAGGATCGGCAACTGGCTGGCAGTGGAGCTGATGACGATATCGCTGTTGGCCAACTCCTCGGGTATCTCCGAAAGCAGCACCGCATGGGCGCCGAACTGCTCGGCGAGCAGGCTGGCGCGCTCCAGGGTGCGGTTGGCCACCACGATGCGCTTCACGCCTTGCTCGAACAGGTGGCGCGCGACCAGGGTGATGGTCTCGCCGGCGCCGATCAGCAGCGCCTGGCTGCGGTGCAGGTCGCTGAAGATCTGCTTGGCCAGGCTCACCGCGGCGAACGCCACGGACACCGGGTTCTCGCCGATGGCGGTATCGGTGCGGACGGTCTTCGCCGTACTGAAGGTGGCCTGGAACAGGCGGCCGAGCAGCGGACCGACGGTGCCGGCCTCGCGCGCGACGGCGTAGGCCGACTTCATCTGGCCGAGGATCTGCGGCTCGCCGAGGACCATCGAGTCGAGGCCGGAGGCCACGCGCATCATGTGGCGCACCGCGTCTTCGTCCTGGTGCACATAGGCACAGGCGCGCAACTCGTCGAGAGTCAGGCGATGGTAGTCCGCCAGCCAGGCGAGCACGTCGTCCGCGGTCGGATGGTCGATCTCCAGGTAGAGTTCGCTCCGGTTGCAGGTCGACAGGATGGCCGCCTCGCGGCTGGTGGTCAGGCGGCAGAGCTGCTGCAGCGCCTCGACCATCTGTTCCGGAGTGAAAGCCACGCGCTCGCGGACAGCCACCGAGGCGGTCTTGTGATTGATGCCGAGGGCAATGAAGGCCATGCAGGATCGCTGAGCTAATCGGGGAAACGCGCAATTCTCCTACTTCGCCAAGGGCAGGACAACCATTGCCGATGTATTGACCCCATAGACAGCTTCGTCGACGCCCGTCCCGGCCCCCTTGGGCTTGCCGGACGGCTTATGTCATGATGGCGCCACCCTCGCAGGTTCAAGGCCGGCTTTCTTCCTCTATGAACAAATCCCTTGCGCTGCTGACCGTCACGCTGCTGCTCGGCGGCTGCCAGTCACTTATCCACAAGACTCCCGATGGCACCCCGCCGGTGGAAGACACCGCGGTCGAGACCAAGGCCAAGCCGGAAAAGTACGGCTCCTTCAGCGAGGACAGCCTGTATTCGCTGCTGGTGGCCGAACTGGCCGGGCAGCGCAACCGCTTCGACATCGCCCTGAGCAACTATGTGGTGCAGGCGCAGAAAACCCGCGACCCCGGGGTTTCCGAGCGCGCCTTCCGCATCGCCGAATACCTCGGCGCCGACCAGGAAGCCCTCGACACCTCCCTGCTCTGGGCGCGCAGCGCGCCGGACAACCTCGATGCCCAACGCGCCGCCGCGATCCAGTTGGCCCGCGCCGGGCGCTACGAGGAGTCCATGGTGTACATGGAGAAGGTCCTCAACGGCCAGGGCGACACGCACTTCGACTTCCTCGCCCTGTCTGCCGCGGAGACCGACCCGGATACCCGCGCCGGCCTGCTGCAGAGCTTCGACCACCTGTTGAAGAAATACCCGAACAACGGCCAGTTGCTGTTCGGCAAGGCCCTGCTGCTGCAACAGGACGGCCGCCCGGACGAAGCCCTGACCCTGCTCGAGGACAACTCCGCAAGCCGCCACGAAGTGGCCCCCCTGCTGCTCCGCTCGCGCCTGTTGCAGAGCATGAAGCGCAGCGACGAGGCCCTGCCGCTGCTCAAGGCCGGGATCAAGGAACACCCGGACGACAAGCGCGTGCGCCTCGCCTACGCGCGCCTGCTGGTGGAGCAGAACCGCTTGGACGACGCCAAGGCCGAGTTCGCCGGACTGGTCCAGCAATTCCCCGACGACGACGACCTGCGTTTCTCCCTGGCGCTGGTCTGCCTGGAAGCCCAGGCCTGGGACGAAGCCAGGATCTACCTGGAAGAACTGGTCGAGCGCGACAGCCACGTCGACGCCGCCCACTTCAACCTCGGCCGCCTCGCCGAGGAACAGAAGGACACCGCGCGTGCCCTCGACGAGTACGCCCAGGTCGGCCCGGGCAATGACTTCCTCCCGGCGCAACTGCGCCAGACCGACGTCCTGCTCAAGGCCGGTCGAGTCGACGAAGCCGCCCAGCGCCTGGACAAGGCGCGCAGCGAGCAACCCGACTACGCCATCCAGCTGTACCTGATCGAAGCCGAGGCGCTGTCCAACAACGACCAGCAGGAAAAGGCATGGCAGGCCATCCAGGAGGGTCTGAAGCAGTACCCGGAGGACCTCAACCTGCTCTACACCCGCTCGATGCTGGCGGAGAAGCGCAACGACCTGGCGCAGATGGAAAAGGACCTGCGCTTCGTCATCGCCCGCGAGCCGGACAACGCCATGGCCCTCAACGCCCTCGGCTACACCCTGGCCGACCGCACTACCCGCTACACCGAGGCGCGCGAGCTGATCCTCAAGGCGCACAAGCTGAACCCGGACGACCCGGCGATCCTCGACAGCATGGGCTGGATCAACTATCGCCAGGGCAAGCTGGCGGACGCCGAGCGCTACCTGCGCCAGGCGCTGCAGCGCTACCCCGACCACGAGGTCGCCGCGCACCTGGGCGAAGTCCTCTGGGCCCAGGGGCGCCAAGACGACGCCCGGGCCATCTGGCGCGAATACCTCGACAAGCAGCCCGACAGCGACGTGCTGCGCCGCACCATCAAGCGCCTGACCGGCGCCGAGACTCCTTGAAACCATGCGTCTACGTCTTTTCCTCGCCGCCTCCGCGCTGGCCCTGCTCAGCGGCTGCGCCGGCCTGACCTCCCACGAAGCCCTGGAAGGCCAGGGCGATGCGCAGACCTGGAAAACCCACAAGCAGCAACTCAGCGAGCTGGATGCCTGGCAGATCGACGGCAAGGTCGGCATCCGCGCCCCGCGCGACTCCGGCAGCGGCACCCTGTTCTGGCTGCAGCGCCAGGGCTACTACGACATCCGCCTGTCCGGCCCGCTCGGCCGCGGCGCAGCACGCCTGACCGGGCGTGAAGGCGCGGTGAGCCTGGAGGTCGCCGGGCAGGGCCGCTACCAGGCGGAGTCCCCGGAAGCACTGCTGGAAGAACAACTAGGCTGGCGCCTGCCGGTCTCGCACCTGCTCTGGTGGGTACGCGGCCTCCCGGCGCCGGACAGCAAGAGCCGCCTGACCCTCGACGCCGACAGCCGCCTGGCGCGCCTGGAACAGGACGGCTGGCAGATCGAATACACCCGCTACGCCGAACAGAACGGCTACTGGCTACCCGAGCGCCTGAAACTGCACGGCCAGGACCTCGACGTCACCCTAGTGATCAAGGACTGGCAGCCGCGCCAGCTCGGCCGCTGACATGAGCGTGCGCCTCAGCCTGCCAGCCCCGGCCAAGCTCAATCTGTTCCTGCATATCCTCGGCCGCCGCGACGATGGCTATCACGAGTTGCAGACCCTGTTCCAATTCCTCGACCACGGCGACGAGCTGCATTTCGAAGCCCGCCAGGACGGCCAGGTACGCCTGCACACGGAAATCGCCGGGGTGCCGCACGACAGCAACCTGATCGTGCGCGCCGCGCGCGGGCTGCAGGAAGCCTCCGGCAGCCCGCAAGGCGCCGACATCTGGCTGGACAAGCGCTTGCCCATGGGGGGCGGCATCGGCGGCGGCAGCTCCGACGCCGCCACGACGCTCCTGGCCTTGAACCATCTATGGCAACTCGGCTGGGACGAGGACCGCATCGCCGCCCTGGGCCTGCGCCTGGGCGCCGACGTGCCGGTCTTCACCCGCGGACGCGCGGCTTTCGCCGAGGGCGTGGGCGAAAAGCTCACCCCGGTGGACATCCCGGAGCCCTGGTATCTCGTCGTGGTTCCGCAAGTACTTGTCAGCACAGCAGAAATTTTTTCAGATCCACTGTTGACACGCGATTCTCCCGCCATTAAAGTGCGCACCGTTCTCGAGGGGGACAGCCGAAACGACTGTCAGCCGGTAGTCGAGAGGCGTTACCCAGAAGTTCGTAACGCTTTGATCTTGCTAAACAAATTTGTTTCAGCTAGATTAACCGGCACTGGAGGTTGTGTGTTTGGGAGCTTCCCAAACAAAGCTGAAGCTGATAAAGTCTCGGCCCTTCTTCCAGACCACCTTCAGAGGTTCGTCGCCAAAGGAAGCAACATCTCGATGTTGCACCGGAAGCTGGAAACTCTGGTCTGAGAAAGGAATGCCGAAACGGCATTCGAGCAATACCACAGGGGCGTCGCCAAGCGGTAAGGCAGCAGGTTTTGATCCTGCCATGCGTTGGTTCGAATCCAGCCGCCCCTGCCATTTTCCTCTTCTGTATTTCATCCGGATCCCTTCGGTCGACACAGGTACCTGTAGCGTGTCCAAGATGATGGTCTTCACGGGGAACGCTAACCCCGATCTTGCACGACGCGTCGTGCGTCAGCTGCACATTCCTCTTGGCGATGTTTCAGTTGGCAAATTCTCCGATGGCGAAATCAGCGTCGAAATCAACGAAAACGTCCGCGGCAAGGACGTATTCCTGATTCAGCCGACCTGCGCGCCGACCAACGACAACCTGATGGAACTGGTGGTGATGGCCGATGCCTTCCGCCGCTCCTCGGCCACTCGTATCACCGCTGTCATCCCCTACTTCGGCTATGCCCGCCAGGATCGCCGTCCGCGTTCCGCCCGCGTGGCCATCAGCGCCAAGGTAGTGGCCGACATGCTGACCGTCGTCGGGGTCAACCGTGTCCTCACGGTCGACCTGCACGCGGATCAGATCCAGGGCTTCTTCGATATCCCGGTAGACAACATCTACGGTTCCCCCGTGCTGGTGGACGATATCGAAGACCAGCGCTTCGAGAACCTGATGATCGTCTCCCCGGACATCGGCGGCGTGGTGCGCGCGCGCGCCGTGGCCAAGTCCCTGGGCGTTGACCTTGCGATCATCGACAAGCGTCGTCCCAAGGCCAACCAGTCCGAAGTGATGCACATCATCGGTGACGTCGAAGGCCGTACCTGCGTACTGGTAGACGACATGGTCGATACCGCCGGCACCCTCGGTCACGCCGCCAAGGCCCTGAAAGAGCACGGCGCCGCCAAGGTCATCGCCTACTGCACCCACCCGGTGCTGTCCGGCCGTGCCATCGAGAACATCGAGAAATCCGTACTGGACGAGCTGGTGGTGACCAACACCATCCCGCTGTCCGCCGCTGCCCAGGCCTGTGGCCGCATCCGCCAGCTGGACATCGCTCCGGTCGTTGCGGAAGCCATGCGCCGGATCAGCAACGAAGAATCGATCAGCGCGATGTTCCGCTGAGGCCCAGCCTCGGCGAACGCGCCTGAACGAAAACGCCCCGCTCCGGCGGGGCCTTTGAAATCGCCCGAACGCTGGTCGCAAGCGTTCGGGCGCATTGTTATTTTTGGAGATACACAATGGTCGACTTTATTCTGAATGCCCAAGTGCGTTCCGATCTGGGGAAAGGTGCGAGCCGCCGCCTGCGTCGTAACGCCGGTCTGGTTCCTGCTGTCGTTTACGGCGGCGACAAAGAGCCCCAGTCCGTAACCCTGGAACTGCGCGAAATCGCCAAGCTCCTGGAAAACGAGGCTGCCTTCAGCCACGTGATCGCCCTGAACGTTGGCGGCGCCAAGGAAACCGTACTGATCAAGGCCCTGCAGCGCCATCCGGCGAAAGGCTTCGTGATGCACGCCGACTTCCTGCGCGTGGTCGCCGACCACAAGCTGACCGCCCACGTACCGCTGCACTTCATCAACGAAGAAGTAGCCGTTGGCGTCAAGCAAGCCGGTGGCGAGATCTCCCACACCATCTCCGAAGTCGAAGTTTCCTGCCTGCCGAAAGACCTGCCGGAATTCATCGAAGTCGACATGGCCAAGGTCGAGCTGGGCCAGATCGTTCACCTGTCGGACCTCAAGGCTCCGAAAGGCGTCGAGCTGGTACAACTGGCCCACGGCAACGACCTGGCCGTTGCCAACATCCACGCTTCCCGCGTGGTGAAGGAAGAAGGTAGCGAAGAAGGCGCCGCCGAGTAATTCATTACTCGATCGCCTTTTTATAGAGAGGGGCTCCCGTCGTGACTGCCGTACAACTGATCGTTGGCCTGGGAAACCCGGGTCCTGAATACGACCAGACCCGGCATAACGCGGGGGCCCTTTTCGTTGAGCGCCTGGCGCATGCCCAGGGCGTCAGCCTCGTGGCTGACCGCAAGTATTTCGGCCTGGTCGGCAAGTTCAGCCACCAGGGCAAGGACGTTCGTCTGTTGATCCCGACCACCTACATGAACCGCAGCGGCCAGTCCGTGGCGGCGCTGGCGGGATTCTTCCGGATCGCCCCGGACGCCATCCTGGTGGCCCACGACGAACTCGACATGCCCCCTGGCGTCGCCAAGCTCAAGACCGGCGGCGGACACGGCGGGCACAACGGGTTGCGCGATATCATCGCCCAGCTCGGCAATCAGAATTCTTTCCATCGCCTGCGGCTTGGCATCGGCCATCCGGGGCACAGCAGCCTGGTTTCCGGTTACGTGCTCGGCCGCGCCCCGCGCAGCGAGCAGGAACTGCTCGACACCAGCATCGACTTCGCCCTCGGCGTGCTGCCGGAAATGCTCGCCGGGGACTGGACCCGGGCGATGCAGAAGCTGCACAGCCAGAAGGCCTGAACCACTTTTCTAGCGCCTGTCTGAGCGCGAGGGACATAGCATGGGATTCAACTGCGGCATCGTCGGCCTGCCCAACGTCGGCAAGTCCACCCTGTTCAACGCCCTGACCAAATCCGGTATCGCGGCGGAAAACTTCCCGTTCTGCACCATCGAGCCGAACAGCGGCATCGTGCCGATGCCCGACGCGCGCCTGAACGCCCTGGCCGAGATCGTCAAGCCCGAGCGCGTACTGCCGACCACCATGGAATTCGTCGACATCGCCGGCCTGGTGGCGGGCGCCTCCAAGGGTGAGGGCCTGGGCAACAAGTTCCTCGCCAACATCCGCGAGACCGACGCCATCGCCCACGTGGTGCGCTGCTTCGAAGACGACAACGTGATCCACGTGTCCAACAGCGTCGACCCCAAGCGCGACATCGAGATCATCGACCTCGAACTGATCTTCGCCGACCTCGACAGCTGCGAGAAGCAACTGCAGAAAGTCGCCCGCAACGCCAAGGGCGGCGACAAGGAAGCCCTGGCCCAGAAGGCCCTGCTGGAAAAGCTCATCCCCCACTTCACCGAAGGCAAGCCGGCGCGTTCGCTGCTGAAGAACCTCGGTGACGAGGAGAAGCGCCTGGTGCGCAGCTTCCACCTGCTGACCAGCAAGCCGGTGATGTACATCGCCAACGTCGCCGAGGACGGCTTCGAGAACAACCCGCACCTGGATGTGGTGAAGGCCATCGCCGAGGAAGAAGGCGCGGTGGTGGTGCCGGTGTGCAACAAGATCGAAGCCGAGATCGCCGAGCTGGAAGACGGCGAAGAGAAGGACATGTTCCTCGAGTCCCTCGGTCTCGAGGAACCCGGCCTGAACCGTGTGATCCGTGCCGGCTACGGCCTGCTCAACCTGCAGACCTACTTCACCGCCGGGGTGAAGGAAGTCCGCGCCTGGACCGTCCGCGTCGGCGCCACCGCCCCGCAGGCCGCCGGCGTGATCCACACCGACTTCGAGAAAGGCTTCATCCGCGCCGAAGTGGTCGCCTACGACGACTTCATCCAGTTCAAGGGCGAACAGGGCGCCAAGGAAGCCGGTAAATGGCGCCTGGAAGGCAAGGACTATATCGTCAAGGACGGCGACGTGATGCATTTCCGCTTCAACGTGTAATCCCCTTCCCGTCCCAGGAAAGCCCCGGCCAAGCGCCGGGGCTTTTCGCTCCTGCCCCTCCCCATCGCCCTCTCTCCGGCGATCCGACCCCTTCCGTCTAAACGATTGAAAGATCAGAAAATTATCTAGCCCCAGGGGTTGACAGCCCCGCCCGAGATACGGAAAATGCGCGCCACTCGGCTACATAGCTCAGTCGGTTAGAGCGCAGCATTCATAATGCTGATGTCCCAGGTTCAAGTCCCGGTGTAGCCACCATATTTTTCAAGGGGTTAGCGCAAGCTAACCCCTTTTTGTTTTGGTCGGCAGACTACAAACCGTCTACGCCCCCCTTTACCGATTTACGGTTCGCATAAAAAAGCCCCGCATCTGCGGGGCTCTACGATCAACGTCACTGCTATCCGTGAGCAAGCAGCGGCTCAATCTCATGTTCGATCTGCTTGCCATTCGCCGCATAAGCAGTTGCTAACGAATACTCACTCTGGAGATTCATCCAGAACTGAGCGGACGTATCAAAGTAACGCCCCAGACGAATCGCCATATCTGCGGAGATACCACGCTGCTCACGAACGATATCGTTCACTGTCGGAGCGGAGACTTTCAAAGCGCGTGCTAGAGCAGCTGGAGAGATATCCAACTCCATCAGAAACTCATCGCGCAATATTTCCCCAGGATGGATGGGGCGCATACCATTGGTAGCCATGGTCCACCTCCTCAGTGGTAATCAACTATTTCGACTTCTTCGGGACCCGCATCCGTCCAGACGAAACAGACACGCCACTGGTCATTGATCCTGATGCTATGTTGGCCCGCCCGCTTTCCCTGCAACGGCTCCAACCGGTTTCCAGGTGGAGAGCGCAGGTCTCGAAGCTCCGTAGCCGCATGAAGCATTGCAAGCTTACGCGTAGCGACTGTGAGGATCGCTCCCCACCGCCTCGAAAGACCCGTCTCAAAAAGCTGACGAGTCTCGTCGCAGCGAAAGGTCAGAATCATTCATTAACCCTTAACGTTAAGCGTTAACTTCACTACAGATTACCACAGATCCTCATGTGGTCAATTTGTAGCCAGACTGAGTAATCGGAGAAAAGCGCATCGCCGATTCCAAGTGCTCCGGCGACAGATGTGCATACCGCATCATCATCGAGGAATGCCCGAGGATCCGCTGTAGGGCCACGCCATGCGCAGCGCCCCGTGTCAGGCATTTCATCTTGCTTTGGATGCCAGGCATGCCTCATTGAAACAGTTCGAATCATTTGATAATCATTATCGATTTGTTTAGCTTTGCCGCCCATCAAAACAACAGCAACTCGGAAATCTCCTCATGCCCCGCTCCATCCCTTTGCGCCCGGCTCCCCTGGCGCTTTCCCTGTCCCTCTTCGCTTCGTTTTCCGCTCCTGCGCTGGCTGCCGATCCGGTGGAGCAGCAGATGGTGGTGATCGGCTCGCGCGCGCCGACCAGCATCAGCGAGTTGCCCGGCACGGTCTGGGTGATCGAGCGCGAGCAACTGGACCAGCAGACCCAGGCCGGCGTGCCGCTGAAGGAGGCGTTGGGACAATTGATCCCGGGCCTGGATATCGGCTCCCAGGGTCGTACCAACAACGGCCAGAACCTGCGCGGACGCAGCGTACTGGTGATGATCGACGGGGTGTCGCTGAACAGTTCACGGGGCATCAGCCGGCAGTTCGACTCCATCGACCCATTCAACATCGAGCGCATCGAGGTGATGTCCGGCGCCAGCGCGGTGTACGGCGGCGGCGCCACCGGCGGGATCATCAACATCGTGACCAAGAAGGGCGTCGGCGGCGACACTCGCTTCAACACCGAGCTGGGCGCCCGCAGCGGCTTCCAGAGCCATGAGGACCACGACCTGCGCGCGGCGCAGTCGATCAGCGGCGGCAACGACCTGTTCAACGGCCGCCTGGCCATCGCCTACCAGAAGAACGGAGCGGCCTACGACGGCAGTGGCGACCAGGTACTGACGGACATCACCCAGACCGACCTGCAGTACAACAGGTCGGTGGACCTGATGGGCAGCCTTGGCTTCACTTTCGCCAATGGCCACAGCCTCGATCTCGGCCTGCAGTACTACGACTCCGGCTACGACGGCGACCGCGGCCTCGATCTTGGGCGCAACTTCGACGCCCTGCGCGGACGGGCACCCTATTCGATCAAGGGCGGCGTCGACCTCGACCGCGAGCCGGAGAGCAAGCGCCATCAGTTCAACGCCACCTACCACGCGCCGGAAGTGCTGGGTCACGACCTCTACCTGCAGGCCTACTACCGCAACGAGAAGATGGCCTTCAATCCCTTCCCTACCATCCGCTACAGCAATAGCGGCGCGATCAACTACGGCACCTCCTACTACTCGGCCTCGCAGCAGGACACCGACTACTACGGGATGAAACTGGCCCTGGTGAAGACCTGGGAGCGCGCCAGCCTGACCTACGGGGTGGACCTGGACCGGGAAAAATTCACGTCCGACCAGATGCTCTTCAACCTGCCGCTCGCCGCCGCCAGCGGCGGGCTGGTAGCCAGTGAACAGGCCAAGCTGGGCCGCTACCCGGACATCGATACCGACAGCCGCGCCTTCTTGCTCCAGGGCAGTTGGAAGGCCACCGACGACCTGACCCTGAGCGCCGGCGTGCGGCGCCAGTCGATGAGCACCGACGTCAGCGACTTCGTTGCGGCGAACCAGCAGATCCTCATCGCCAACGGCCTCGGCAAGACCGCCGACGCGGTTCCGGGCGGGAGCAAGGACTACGACGTCAACCTGGTCAACGTCGGCGCCATCTACAAGCTGAACCTGCAACAACAGGTCTGGGCCAACTACAGCGAAGGCTTCGAGCTGCCGGATCCGGCCAAGTACTACGGTTTCGGACGCTACGGCGCAGCCGACGGCAATGGCCACTACCCGCTGTTGCAGGGGGTCAGCGTGAACGACTCGCCGCTGGACGGGATCAAGACCAAGCAGGTCGAGCTGGGCTGGCGGCACACCGACGGTGCCCTGGATACCCAGGTGGCGGCGTTCTATTCCTGGTCGGACAAGAGCATCAAGTACGACTCGAAGACCCTGGCGGTGCTGCAGCAGGACACCAAGAAGCGCAACTACGGCCTGGAGGGCCAGGCTACCTACTGGCTGGACGATCACTGGCAGGTCGGCGTCAACGGCCTGGCCATCCGCTCCCAGGAGAAGGTCGACGGCCGCTGGCTGAAGCAGGACGTGACCTCGGCCAGCCCGTCCAAGGCCGGCGCCTTCGTCGGCTGGAAGGACGACCAGCGCAGCCTGCGCCTGCAGGGCGTGCGCACCTTCAACCTGAACGACGAGCCGGGCAACAAGATCGACGGCTACGCGCTGTTCGACCTGCTCGGCACCCAGGCGCTGCCGGTGGGCACCCTCACCGCGGGCATCCAGAACCTGCTGGACAAGGACTACACCACGGTCTGGGGACAACGCGCGCAGGTCTACTACGGCGGGCTCGCACCAGCGGGACTGTTCGACTACAAGGGACGGGGGCGGACCTACAGCCTGACGTATAGCGTGGAGTTCTGAAGCCGTCCTCGACAGTTCCCCTGTCCCTCCAGGGAGAGGGGAACTCGTGGGAAAGAGCTTCCGCCTCTCTCAGCAGCAACCGCCCAGCGGACTCAAGCGATACTGCGGCGGCAACTGGTCGAGGCCGCTGACGGTGACGTTGAGGTTCTTCCACAGGCCATCCTTGATCCCGTAGATGCAGCCATGCACGGACAGCGACTGGCCGCGGTGCCAGGCGTTCTGGACGATGCTGGTGTGGCTGACGTTGGCCACCTGCTGGATCACGTTGAGCTCGCAGAGGCGGTCGACGCGCTCTTCCTCGGTCGGCAACTGCTCCAGGTGCTCGCGGTATTCGTAGGCGAGGTCGCGAATGCTGCGCAGCCAGCCGTCGATCAGGCCGAGCTGGTCGTTGTGCAGGGAGGCGCGCACGCCGCCGCAGCCGTAGTGGCCGGTGACCAGGATGTGCTTGACCTTGAGCACGTCGACGGCGAACTGGATCACCGACAGGCAGTTGAGGTCGGTGTGCAGCACGACGTTGGCGACGTTGCGATGGACGAACAGGTCGCCGGGCAGCATGCCGACGATTTCGTTGGCCGGCACCCGCGCGTCGGAGCAGCCGATCCAGAGGTACTCGGGGGTCTGCTGGCGGGCCAGCTTGGCGAAGAAGTCCGGGTCTTCCTGCTTGATCGCTTCGGCCCAGCGGACGTTGTTCTCGAACAGTTGCTGCAAGTCGCTCATGGCATGCCCCTCGTTTGACCGGTGCAGCACCTTACGGAAGGCGATGCCCGTTTGACAAGCGTCACAGCGCGGCGTGGCTACGCCACCAGCGCTGCTGCGCCAGCGGCTGCATGGCGACCTGATCATGCCAACAGGCGTGCCAGGCTGCGGCATCCTCTGCCAGGCGCGGCCAGTCGGGCTGTTCGAGGTCGGCGAAGAGTTCCCGTTCCAGCCAATCGCGGCCGCTGCGCAGGAGCCGGCGGAAGGCGCGGTCGGTGAGCGCGCGGCGGTGCACCGCCTCGAAGCGCCACCAGGGGGACTCCTGTACCGCCTCGCGCGGCTGGCTGAGCACGGCGGTGCCGGAGGCCGGATCGAAGGACAGCGGCTGGAACAGTCCCAGGCACGGCGCCGAAGTACCGGTGGCGGCCAGCAGCGGGCCGTCGTCGCGCAAGCGGGCGACCAGACTGGCGGTGGTCTGCGAAGGCCGCCAGAAGCTGCCGGCGTGCATGCATACCTGGCGGTTGTTGTGGCGGCGGAAGTGGTCCCCGCGCGGGCCATGGTGGCGCAGCGCGGCGAACAGCGCGTGCCAGTCCGGCTCGCCAGGCAGGCTGTCGAGGAAGCGCTGGTTGATCCGACAGCGCCGGTGCGCGCCGCCGACCCAGGGTAGCAGGCGGGTGTCGAAGACCCGCGCGAAGTGGAAGTCGCCGCGACCATCCCAGCAGCCCTGGCGGCGTGCCTGGTCCTCGAGGTCGCGGCTGCACAGGTCGAATTCGTGGCCAAGGGTCAGGGCGTTGGAGATGGCCCAGCGCTCGACCTTCTTCGCCGCCCACAGGTTGCCGGCGGTTTCCAGCACCCAGGCTTCGCCGGGGTCGGCGATGAGGAAGCTGTTGTCGTAGCGGATGCGCTTGTCGCGGTAGCCGGCCGGGCCGCCCTGGCCGTAACGCTGCAACAACCCGGTGATCACCTCCAGCGCCTCGCGGGCGCTGGCGCCGCGCTCCAGTCCCAGGCGCAGCAGGTCCATGCCGAGCAGCGCGGTGCCGCGCTGACGGGTCAGCTTGGTGAACACCGCTTCGTTGCCGATGGCCACGCCGTGCTCATTGACGCCCATTTCCGCGCCCCAGATCCAGCTCGGCTGGCTGATCACCAGCGCATGCCGCTGGGCGGCCTGGGGAATGTCGAGGTAGGTGGTGCGCAAGCGCGCTTCCGGATCGTTGCGCACCACCGGCAGGCGCAGCAGACGCTGCGGTTCGGCGGGCTCGCGGTCGCTGTTCTTGGCGAACCAGGTCTGGCCCTGGTGGCGAAGGATCAGGGTGTCGCACATGGGGGGCTCCAGTCTGCGCATCCTGCCACCGGCCGCTGTCGACCTGACTTCGCACTCCAGCGAAGGGTTACCGCATGAAGGGACCTGCCTGCGGTATGCAGGCGAGAATCGGAATGCTGGTAAGGGTACGGCGGTGCCAGAAGGCCAGCCAGCTACTCCAAGTGATAGCTAGTTGCCGGCAGGGAAGCGGAGCAAGCCTCAGTCGAACAGGGTACAGGCCATGACCAGGGCGTCTTCGCGCCCGCCGACGGCGGGGTAGTAGTCGCGACGGCGGCCGATCTCGTTGAAACCGTAGCGTTCGTAGAGGCGGTAGGCGGCCTGGTTGGAAGCGCGCACTTCGAGGAAGCATTCGCGAGCCTGGTGGCCGGCCGCCTCGCGCATCAGGTGTTCGAGCAGGCGCAGACCGAGGCCACGCCCCTGGCTTTCGGGCTTCACCGTGATATTCAGCAGGTGCGCCTCGTCGAGGATGATCTGGATGACGCCATGGCCGACCTGCTGGCTACCCTCGAACATCAGCCAGCAATGGTAGTTCTTCAGGCCTTCGCTGAAGATGCCACGGGTCCAGGGGTGGCTGAAGGCGGCATATTCGATTTTCAGCACGGCATCGAGGTCCGCCTCGGTCATCGGGCGGAAGGAAATCGCATCGCTCATTGAATCTCGCTCGACCAGCGCTGACGGACACGGCGCATGGCGCGCCACAGCTCGCCCTTGAGGGCGGGTTCTTCCATGAGGGCTTCCAGGCCCGGCACGGCCCAGGTTGCGCCCAGACCGTCCACCTGCAGTTCGCGGAACAGGCTGCCCTCGTCGCCCTCGCCGGCGAAGCGGATCGCCGGCAGGCCGACCAGCCACAGGCAGCGGCTACGCTCGCTCTCCTCCATGCGCGCGGCGACGAAGCTCTGGACGAACTCCAGGGCCGCCTGCGGCCCCTGGTCGAGGTTGCCGCGCGCCAGCAGCGGCCAGCGTACCGGTTCGCCGATCAACCGCGGGCTGTCCGGCAGGCCGGCGGCGCGCAGCAGGTCGCGCAGCAGCAGGTAACCCGGATCGCGACTGGCGAAGGGTTCGCCGGTGGGCAGTTCGACCAGCAGGGTGCAGGAGCCCGCCTGCAGCAGTTGCAAGGCGAAGCGCGGCGGCGGGGCCTGGACCGCCGGCTGCTCGGCCGGGGCCTCTTCGACCGGCGCGACCGGCTCGGCTTTCTTCGCCGCCGGGGCGCCCGGCTTCGGCAGGCTGATCGGGATCCCCCGGCCTTCCACGGGCGCGGCGGGAGCCACGCTCGGCGCGCTGGCCGGCGCCTCGGCTTGCGGGACGCGGGCCTGCGGCGCATCGATCGCGGCGCGCGCACGCACAGGCACCGCCGGCTCTTCCCGGGGCGGGGTCTCCAGCAACTCCGGCCGCGAGGGTGCGGCGAACGGCAACGGCTGGCGGGGCAGCCAACTGGTTATCTGCATCGCGCCCAGGAAGGCGCGGCGACGCTGTTCTTCGATCAAATCTCGGGCACCGGCAAATAGGCGATGCGCGGGGACGGTTTCGCCCCCGGCGTTCAGGCAGGCAATGATAGCGGTTCTTCGACCTCGGCGGAGCGGCTTTGTCCCGCCATGCGACGGTTCGCCCTCAACGCGGGGCGACGGTGAAGATGTTGACGTTGCCTTGCAGCTTGAGGGTGCCGTCGATGCGTGCGCTGACCAGGTTGGTCTGCACCAGCCCGGGATCGGTACCGCGCGCCTTGTTGGCGCCAGCGATGGTGAAGCGCAGGTCCTGGAAGCTGGTGTCCTTCAGGCCGACGCGCAGCACCGGGCGGTTGAAGGCAGCGCCGTCGCCGCCGAAGCCGTCCTTGATGGTCACCACGTCCAGGGTGACTTCGTCGAAGCTGAACTTGCCGCTGATATCGTCGATCACCAGGTAGTTGTTGCCGCTGCCGGCCGGCTGGATCGCCAGGCGCGCGCCGCAGCCGCCGGCGCAGCGCGTCTGCGAAGGATTTTCCTGGAGATTGAGCGAGGCGCTGATGCTGATCCCGGCCTGGCCGACCACGTCGTCCAGATCGCTATCGCCCAGCGAGCGCAACTCGGCCCCGGCCGAAGCGCTGAACAGCAGCGCCAGCGCCGCGAGGATGCCGATGCCGCCTGCCAGTGGATGAGTCTGCTTGGCCATGTGCTGCGTACCTCGTTTCGCGCCGCCACCTCAGAGGTTGTGCGACGTCACCTTCAGGTAGTTGAAGCTGAGCCCGGATATCTCGTTGCGGCCCATGTTGTAGCCGCCGGTCGGTACCTGCCCGTAGCCTGGCCGGGTACCGCCGATGTTGAGGTTCTCGATCACCAGGCTGGTGCGCGGCGCATTGGCGTAGAAGTCGGCGGCGTTGGCCAGGGTCAGCTTGGGCAGTTCGAAAGTGAAGTTGCCGTCGGCGGTGACCGAGAACAGCAACGGCTGCGACTTCCCGTAGCCAAGCGCGACGCTGGCATAGGCGTTGGTCAGGTAGACGGTGCGCGCAGCCTGCTCGGCGGCGCTGACGCAACTGGGCGAGCCAGCACCGCAGGACATGATCTCGAAAGTCTTGGCGTAGAGGTTCAGGCGCATCTCGCCAACCAGTTGGCTGCGCGCGTTGGCGCCCCAGAAGCGCAGGTAGGAACCGTCCATCGCCAGTTCGGAGAAGTCCAGGTTGAGCACATCGGTGCGCGTGGAAGTGACGCCGAAGTCGAAGCGGATGCCGGCGTCGACCTTTTCGCTGGCCCGGCTCGAGCAGTTGCTGCCGGCACCGGCGTAACCAGCGATGCACGGCTGGCCGCCGGCGCCGCTCACCAGGCTGGGGAAGGCCAGTTCGATCACGTCCGCGGTGTCCGGCAAGGTGCTGACCACCCGCCCGTCGTCGAGCTGGGTGGTCAGCACCGAACCCTTGGCCAGATTCAGCTTGAACGGGAAATTGAGACGGCCGAGAGTCACCGGCGCCAGGGTGCTGCCCTTGTTGCTGCCAGTGGCGGCGACGTACAGCTCCTTTACCGTGATCGGCACGTTCTGCCCGGTGGCGGTGTTGGTCACGCCATTGATCGCGATGGTGGCCTTGTTGCCGTCGACCATGGCGCTGTCGAGGACGAAGCCGATGCCGGCACCCTGCACGTCCGACAGTTGCTCGTCATCGAGCGCTGTCATCTCGGCATGGGCGAAGGGGGCGGCCAGCAGGGCCGCGAGCAGGCAGGCGCGACTCATCTCAGCAGCCCTTGTTCAGGCCGCCCAGGCAGGTGTCCTGCCGTGGAATGCCATTGAAGGCCTGACCGAAGTCGACCTTGATCGGCGCCGTTCCATCGGCGTTGCGCGACATGTTGAGGAAGGCACCGGCCAGCGCGGCGACCAGCTTGGAGGGATCCTGCTGGTCGCGCCACTGGACGTTCTGGCTCTGCATCGAGATGAAGAAGCCTTTCGACGAGTCGATGAAGTTCTGCGCGTTGTTCGGATCCACGGTGCCGATCGGGAACGACTGGTACTGGGCCAGGTTGAAGCAGGTCTGGGCGCCCATCAGCTTGCAGTCGTTGGAGGTCAGGAAGGGCAGCAGGACGTTCACCAGGCTGCCGATGATGGTGCTGTCGTGCATGTCCAGGGCCGTGCCGTTCTTCAGGCCGATCATGGCAGCGCGGATCGGGTCGGGGTTGCCGGAGCTGTTCACCAGTTCTGCCTGGGCGGTGTACTGAGAGCTGCCGGTGAGAGTGATGGCGGTCTTCGCCGCCAGGCAGTCGAGGGCCAGCAGGCCGCAGGAAATGCTGCCTCCCAACTGGCTGCCGGTGCCGTACAGGTCCACCGGCACGTTGCCGGTGAGGGTTTTGATATCGCCCGAGAGGTAGCCCTTGGCTTCGCCGAAACCGATACGGATGCCGACCATCTTGCTGCCGTCGTAGGCGAACTCGATGTAGGGATTGCTGATGAGGAACGGGTTGATCGCGCCGGTGGTGTCGTTGACCGTGCCCAGGGCGAAGTTGTCGATGGCGATGTCGGCACTGCCGGCAAGCTCGCCGCTGCGGTTGTACTGGCCCAACTGCAGCTTCTTCATGTTCAGTTGGGTCTCGATGTCGGCGCCGAAGTTGATGCGGGTGAAGTTCAGTCCGTTGGCGGCGTCGGTGGTGAGGTTGATGAAGGCCTGGCCGACCACGTCGGAAAGCTGGTCGTCGTCCAGCGACTCCATCCTCGCCTGGGCGGTGGCAGCCAGCAGACCGGCGCCGCAGAACAGCGCGCAACGCAGCAGGAAGGGCAGACGACGGGACATGGGCTCACCTCTTGTTCTTCTCGTGGCCGACGGCAGAGACACTGCGACCTGTAGTCACTATAGAAAGCCCCGGGCGAATCGGGGCCGACCCATAGTCGAGAAAAACCGCCGAACGACGCGGTCGCCGCGCTCGCTGCAGCGGATGAGCGGTCGCTCGGCCAGGATGGATGTTACCCATCGTCACACGGGGGTAACGTCAGCCTTTCACTGCTGGCGAAACAGGCCGATCAGATGGTCGGCGATGGCGCCCTTGATGGCGTTGAGGCTGAGCAGGGAGTGTGCGCTGAGGCGGGCGGGGTTGATCCGGTGCAGGTGTAGCGAGGGCATGCGCGCTTCGTACTCGCGCAGGTCGCCCTTGACCAGGATCGGCAGGAACACGTCGTCGTGAGCCTGGTAACGCTGGATCAGCAGTTTCAACCCTTCCTGGAACGGCAATTCCTTCGACGCCACCAGGCGGTGCTCGCCGGGAATCTTCAGGTAGAGCCCGCGATAGCCCATGGTCTCGCCCGGCAGGATATGGATCCCGGTGGGCTCCACCGCGGCCAGCGGGATATCGTGGAAGGTGTCGTGCCAGGCCTGCTCGCTGGGCAGGATGGTGATGCCGCCATGGTCGCTCTCGGGAATCACGAAGCTGTAGTTGCTGTAGAGCTTCTCGACATAGGCCGAGTAGATGCACAGGCGGTTCTCGAAACGTTTGAGGAAGGCGATCGCCTCGCTGCGGTTGGTGATGGCATCCAGGTCCCAGGCAAGGTCACCCTGGTTCTGCAGTTCGGCCCAGCGGGCCTCGGCGTAGGCGGCGTCGTTCAAGAGTCGGCATTCATTTGGAATAGACAGGCCAGGGGACTTCAGCAGAAAGCGTGCCAGCCCCTGGAAGCCCCATTCCCCGGACCAGGCGGGGCAGGAAAGTCCTTACGCAGTCATAAACTGCCGCTTTTCGACACTTCGGTGATAGCCAGATGCCACCCACCGATACCGGGCCCGTACCTGCGCCGCAGACGTGTCGACGGCCTGCATCGCACTCATCGGCGGCGTCTGCGTCGCCCGTGCCTTTGCAGTACAATCGGCGCTTTTTCCACGGACCGGCCCTCCCGATGATCGACCCCCGACGCGTACTGCGTGCGCTTGCCGAACACTGGGCCCTGCTCGAGCCTCTCTGCGAGCGCTTCGATGCCGGCACCCTGAGCCTGGCGGAACTGCGCAGCCAGTTGAACACCCAGTTACCGGAAAGCAACCCGGCGGAAATCACCGCCCTGCTCGACCAGTGGATCCGCCTGGATATCCTGGTCCCGGTGGCCAAGAGCCCCAACCGTTTCGAGCTGAACGCGCAGATCCACGACTTCCTCGCCTACCTGCGCCACGAGCATCGCCTTGGTCTGTGCCTGGAGATCGAGGCCTACCTGCGCCATCTGGAGCGCCTCGCCGGGTACATCCAGGACGCCTTCGAGACCCGCGACAGCCAGGACCTGGCGCGCCAGCTGCGACTGCTCGACATGCGCGTGCGCGATGTACTGAAGAAGCTCGGCAATGACGAGCAGGCACTGATCGGCGTGGCCGAGCGGGCCAAGACCAGCGACCGGCAGATTCCCCTGGCGCAGCGCTACGCGGAGGTCCTGGCGACCTGGGACGAGTACGTCGAGCCAATGATCCAACTGGTCAGCGCCGACGGCGCCTTCGAGCAGGGCGTGCGGCGGGTCGAACAGGTCCTGCTGCGCCTGCTCGGCGAACAGCAGCGCCTCGGCCACCTGGTCGACGACGACCTGGTGCTGCGCACCCACGCGCGCATCCTCGAGATGCAGACCAACGCCCAGCTGACCTTGCGCCGCGCCCGCGAATTATTGCTGCCGCTGCGCGAGGAAGCGCGCCGGCACAACGCGGTGACCCGTGGCGCCGCCCTGGCGCTGGCGGCGATCCGGCGCAAGGGCCTGGATGCCGTGCCGCAGGCGGCGATGCCGCTGTTCACCCGGCCGCAGAGCACCTTCCTCGGCACCGCCTCGCAGGTCGAGAGCTACGTCTTCGCCCTCGCCCGCTTCGAGCCGAAGCCGGCGCAGTTCCCCAAGTCCAGCGGCACGCGCAAGAGCAACGGGCCGGCGCGACCACCGCGGACCGCGCGGGAAATGATCGAACGCTGCCAGGCGGCGCTGCCGCTGCCGGACCTCATGCAATGGCTGCTGGCCCAGGAACCGGACGGCGCCACCGACGAGTTGCTCTACTGGTTCTCCCGGCTGTCGCGCGACGCGCGCTTCCAGCGCGAACGCCTGCAACGCCGCGAGTACGAAACCACCGAACATTGCGTCAGCCTCTGCTCCTTCGCCCTGAACCCCGCCGCCAAGGACAAGGGCCAGGCCAGGGACGCAGACACCCTTTCCGCGAGCGAAACCCATGCATCTTGATCTCTCCGAACTGACCCAGCTCGCGCCGATCTTCCGCGAGCTGTTCAAGGGCTACCACATCAGCCACCGCGACCCCGAGCTGTACACCCAGCTGTCCTCGCACCAGGACCAGTACCGCGGCCTGTTCCGCGCCATGGGCTTCGAGCTGGTCTGCGACACCCGCGGCTTCTACTACTTCGTCCCGGAGCAGGTCGGCGCCCAGGTGAACAAGACCGCCCAACGCCTGGCGCTGTTCACCTTCATCCTCGTCGAACACCTCGCCGACCAGGGCCGCGACCCGCTGTCCGTGCTGGACGGCGGCAGCATCGGCCGCGAAGAGCTGCCGCCGCTGCTGGAGAAATACCGCGACCTGTTCCTCCAGGCCGAGGTGCAGACCCAGGAAGAACTGGAAGAGAAGGTCATGCGCCGCCTGACCCAGCTCGGCTTCGCCTCCGAGGACAGCGGCGTGTACCGCTTCATGCCGCCGATGCACCGTTTCCTCGACGTCTGCCTGTCGGTGCAGCAGGACCGCAACCTGTCCGCCAGCCTGCACGCCGACCTGCCGTTGCAGACGCCGGTGCTGGTCGATGACGGCGAGATCGAACCGCTGATGGCCAGCGACGAAGAATTGTCCGAAGAGAGCGAGGAAGACGCCCTCGCCCGCGCCATCGCCGAAGAACACGCGCAACAGGAGGCTGACGCATGAGCCAGACCCGCTACGGCATCCGCCGCTTCGCCCTGCTCAATACCGCCGGCTACAGCCTGGGTATCTTCCCGCTGGAAAACCCGCTGTCGATCTACGGCGCCAACAACCTGGGCAAGAGCGCCTCGATCAACGCCCTGCAGTTCCCGATCCTTGCCCGCCTGTCGGACATGAGCTTCGGCAAGTACAGCATGGAGCAGTCGCGGCGCTTCTACTTCGCCTCGGACACCAGCTACATCCTCCTCGAACTGATGCTGCCCCACGGTCCGCACGTGATCGGCGTGGCCGGGCGCGGCCCGGGCGGCGGCTTCGGCCACCAGTTCTTCGCCTACGCCGGCGAGCTGAGCCTGGACCACTATCAGAAGAACGGTACCTGCCTGCGCCAGCGCGAGCTGTTCGCCAACCTCGAGCGCGAAGGCATCAAGGCCTACGAGGTGAAGCCGGAAGAGCTGCGCCGCCTGCTGGTCGGCGGGCACTCGTCGATCCCGCTCGACCTGACCATGATCCCGCTGCGCTCCACCAGCGAGCAGAGCCTGAAGACCTTCCGCTCGCTGTTCATCAACCTGCTGCACATGCGCGAGATCACCGCGGCCAAGCTCAAGCAGCTGTTCCTCGACGCCTTCGAGCACAGCCTGCGCTCGGGTAACGTCGACTACATCGCCGCCTGCGAGGAGGCCTTCCGCGACGTGCGGCGGATGGAGCAGGACTACCAGGCGCTGGTCGCCGCCGGCCCGCTGGTGGAAGCCCTGGCCAACGGCGTGACCCAGCGCGACGTACTGCGCGGCAAGATGCACCGCCTTTCACCGCTGCTCGACAGCCTGCTCGGCACCTGGCACGACTACGCCGGGGCGCGCCGCGAGGAACTGCTGATCCAGCACGAGCAATACCGCGCCGAGCAGGACGGCCTGCAGAACGAACAGCGTGGCGGCACCCAGGAGCTGATGCGCCTGGAGCGCGAGATCGCCGGCATCCAGCGCTGGCTCGGCGAGCTGTCGGTGCTCAAGACCCGCTTCGCCCTGGTCGACGACGCCAAGGTCCTCGAACAACAGCTGCTCGCCGCCAAGGATGCCCACGACGAACTGGCCGGCGCCCTGGCCCATTCGCGGCAGTTCTCCAGCGAAGACCTGGAAGAGCGCCTGCGCGACCTGGAAAAACGCCTGAAGAACGTCCGCCAGCAGCTCGAACACGCCGACAACAACAGCTACGCACGCCTGCGCGAGGAGTTCAGCCAGCAGGACGTGGAACGCCTGATGCGTCTGTTCAACGGCGCGCTGTTCAGCCTGCCGCTCGGCGAGAACGGGGTGAACCTGGATGACGGCGACGTCTGGGTGAAGAGCGTCGAAGCCATCCTCGACCACTTCAAGGGCGAGCATTTCGAAGCCCCTGGCCTGAGCATCGACCTGTCGCACATCGAACCGCCGGCGTTGCAGGCCCTGGCCGACCGCGCCGCCCTGCGCGACCAGAAGGAGCGCCTGGAGAAGGAGCTGAAGCAGCTCAAGACCCAGCAGAGCGTCGCCGCCGACCGCGCCGCGAGCAAGGCCCAGGCAGAGAAGCTGTACCAGGACGTGCTGGATGCGCAGAAGGCCCTGGAAGACTTCCGCCGCACCCAGACGCTGACCGCCGAGGAGCCCGAGAAGCTCGCCGAACTGGCCCAGCTGGAGGCGTCCCAGGACGAATTCAAGCGCTCCAGCGACGCCTTCGCCGAGCGCGTCCAGCAACTCTCCGCGCGCCTGCAACTGGTGGCCCGGCAACTGGGCGACCTGGAGGCCAAGGAGCGCACCCTGGAAGATGCCCTGCGCCGCCGCCAGCTACTGCCGGCCGACCTGCCCTTCGGCACGCCGTTCATGGAGCCGGTGGACGACTCGCTGGACAACCTGCTGCCGCTGCTCAACGACTACCAGGACACCTGGCAGGCGCTGCAGCGCATCGACGGGCAGATCGAGGCGCTGTACGCCCAGGTGCGCCTGAAGGGCGTCGCCAAGTTCGATAGCGAAGACGACACCGAGCGCCGCCTGAAGCTGTTGATCAACGCCTACGCGCATCGCCAGGACGAGGCCCTGACGCTGGCCAAGGCGCGCCGCGCGGCGGTCACCGACATCGCCCGGACCCTGCGCAACATCCGCAGCGACTACGACAACCTGGAACACCAGTTGGCCCTATTCAACCGCGAGATCAACAAGCGCCAGGTTTCCAACCTGCAGAGCTTCCGCATCGTCCTCGCGCCGAACAAGGATGCGCTCAAGCACATCGACCAGATCATCCACAGCGCCGGCCAGTACGAGGAAGGCGAGAACCTCTCGGTGTTCGACCTGACCCAGAGCGCCGAGCAGGACGCGAAGAACGAGGAGGCCAAGGAATACCTGGCCCGCCTGGTCGCCGCCAACCACAACCAGTTGGGCCTGAAGGACCTGTTCGAACTGGCCTTCGAGATCACCAAGGTCAACGGCCAGCCGATCATGCACACCGACATCGACGGCGCCGCCTCCAACGGCACCACCATGACCATCAAGGCACTGACCAACATGTACCTGTTGCTGCACCTGATGGACCGCGAGCAGGCCGGGCGCGTGCGCCTGCCCTACTACCTGGACGAGGCGGCGGACATCGACGAGCGCAACCAGGCCGCGCTGCTGGAGACCAGCCTGCAACTGGGCTTCGTGCCGATCCTGGCGAGCGTGAAGCCGCAGGTTTCCGCACACGTGGCGATCGACCTGGAAGGCGGTAGCGGCCCGAACGGCATCTATATCGACGAAGCCGACTGGAAATACATCCGTCGCCGGGATGCCGCCGCCAGCGGCGAAACCCGCGCAGCCAGCGAGCCGGAGGAAGCCGGCGAACCGGCGTGAAGCGTCTGCCACGGCCCTGCCTGACAGGGCCGTGGACTTTTCCGATAGGCCCGAGGCTCCCGCGAAGATATAATTGGTTACATTCGCATTTGTAACCCACGGGGAGAATCCATGCCTGTTCGACTTCTCAACCGTTTCCGCCACGCCGCCCTGGCGTGCCTGCTCGGTTCGCTTTCCCTCAATGCGGCGGCCGATCCCGTCACCCTTACCCTCTACAATGGCCAGCACGCCGCCACCGGTATCGCCATCGCCAAGGCCTTCCAGGACAAGACCGGCATCCAGGTGAAGATCCGCAAGGGCGGCGATGGCCAGCTCGCCAGCCAGATCACCGAGGAAGGCGCGCGCTCGCCGGCCGACGTGCTCTACACCGAGGAATCGCCACCGTTGATCCGCCTGGCCAGCGCCGGCCTGCTGGCCAAGCTGGAGCCAGAGACCCTGGCCCTGGTCGAGCCGGAGCACGCCGGCGGCAACGGCGACTGGATCGGCATCACCGCCCGCACCCGGGTACTGGCCTACAACCCGAAGAAGATCGACGAGAAGGATCTGCCGAAGAGCCTGATGGATCTTTCCGATCCGTCCTGGTCCGGCCGTTTCGGCTTCGTGCCCACCAGTGGCGCCTTCCTCGAACAGGTCGCCGCCGTGATCAAGCTCAAGGGCCAGGAGGAAGCCGAGGATTGGCTGACCGGCCTGAAGGCCTTCGGCTCGATCTACACCAACAACGTCACCGCCATGAAAGCCGTGGAAAACGGCGAGGTCGACATGGCGCTGATCAACAACTACTACTGGTACACCCTGAAGAAGGAAAAGGGCGAGTTGAACTCGCGCCTGCACTACTTCGGCAACCAGGACCCGGGCGCTCTGGTCACCGTCTCCGGCGCCGCGGTGCTCAAGTCCAGCAAGCACCCCAGGGAAGCCCAGCAGTTCGTCGCCTTCATGCTCAGCGAGGAAGGCCAGAAGGCGATCCTCAGCCAGTCCGCCGAGTACCCGATGCGCAAGGGGATGCAGGCCGATCCGGCGCTGAAGCCGTTCGCCGAACTGGACCCACCGAAACTGACCCCGGCCGATCTGGGTGAGGCCAGCGAGGCCCTCAGCCTCGAACGCGACGTTGGCCTGAATTGATCGGCGCCGCCTCCACGCCCGTGCGCCTGCGCACGGGCTCGCGCCGGCGAACGCCATTCTGGCTGTTCCTGCCGGTCCTGCTCCTCGCCCTGCTGGCCAGCCTGCCGCTGCTCTACGTCGCGGCCAAGGCCTGGGACGCCGGCTGGCACAGCGCCTGGCAACTGCTCTGGCGCCCCTACGTATTCCGCTTGCTGGGCAACACCCTGTGGCTGATGTTCGGCGTGACCCTGCTCAGCGCCCTGCTCGGCCTGGCCCTGGCCTGGTGCGTGGAGCGCAGCGACCTGCCGGCGCGGCGCTTCTGGAACGTGGTGCTGTGCCTGCCGTTCGCCATCCCCGCCTTCGTCAGCAGTTTCACCTGGGTTTCGCTGAGCCCGATGTACGAAGGCCTCGGCGGCGCCATCCTGGTCATGACCATGTCCAAGTATCCGCTGGTCTACCTGCCGGTAGCAGCGACCCTGCGCGGCATCGATCCTTCCCTGGAGGAGTCGGCGCGGATGCTCGGTCTGTCGCGGCGCCAGGTGTTCCTGCGGGTCACCCTGCCGCTGCTGCGCCCGACCCTGGCCGCCACCGGACTACTGGTGGCGCTGCACATGCTGGTGGAGTTCGGCGCGCTGTCGATCCTGCGCTACCAGACCTTCACCACAGCCATCTACCAGGAGTTCGAACTGGAGTTCAGCAACGCCACCGCGGCGATGCTCTCCTCGGTACTCCTGGCACTGTGCTTCCTGCTGCTCTGGCTGGAGTTGCGCATGCGCGGCCGCGGCCGCCTGGTACGCACCGGCCAGGGCAGCGCGCGGCGGGCCGAACGGGTCCGCCTGGGGCTTGGCAAGTGGCCGCTCCAGGCGCTGCTGGCGACGCTGGTGCTGGTCGGTACCGGTATCCCCCTGGTGATGCTCGGTTATTGGCTGTACGAAGGCTCCTCGGCCAGCTTCCCGCTGATGGAAATCGCCTCGACCCTGCTTTCCTCCCTGTCGCTGGCCTTCGGCGGGGCCCTGCTCAGTTGCCTGCTGGCGCTGCCGGTAAGCATCCTGGTGGTGCGCTACCCCGGCGCCCTGGCGCGCTGGACCCAGCGCCTGCCGTACCTGCTGCAAGCGTTGCCGGGACTGGTGATCGCACTCTCGCTGGTGTACTTCTCGCTGCACTACCTGCCAGCCACCTACCAGACCACCGGCTTGCTGCTGGTCGCCTATGCCCTGCTGTTCATGCCGCTGACCCAGGCACCGATCCGCGTGGCCCTGGAAAAGGCCTCGCCGCAGTTGGAGGAAGCCGCCCGCACTCTCGGCCAGACGCCCTTGATGGCCTTCCTGCGGATCACCCTGCCGATCATCTCGCCGGCCATCGGCGCCGGCTTCGTGCTGGTGTTCCTCGACACCATGAAGGAACTGACCGCCACCCTGGTGCTAGGTCCCACCGGGCTGTCGACCCTGGCCACCTCGGTCTGGGTGCACACCGCCAACCTGGAGTACGCTGCCGCCGCACCCTACGCCGCGCTGCTGATCCTGATCTCCGGCTTGCCGGTGTACCTGCTGACTACCCGGGCGCATCTCAGCACTCACTGACACCCACTCCCCAGCAGGCAGGCATGAACGAAAACGCCGCTTACCCAGGTAAGCGGCGTTTCTTTTTTGCCGGTCCGACAATCAGCGGCGGGCGGTTTCCTTCAGAGGAATCTTCGGCGCCCACTCCAACCATTCGTCATTGGCCGAATCGAACAGGGCGAAGGTCTGCCCCGGCTTGGCGGGCTCGCCCATCTGCGCATTGTTCGGGGTGGCGAAGGCAATGCCGCCCTCCATCAGCGCCTCCATCGACTCGGTGCGTAGCGACAGACCCTTGAACAGGCTGGCGTCGACGCCGAAGCCGCTGGCATTCCAGAAACGGCTGCCGGTACGCACCAGCGGTACGTAGCGCGGTTCGATGAGGATGCTGATCAGCACCCGGTCGGCCTGTTCGCCCAAGGCCAGGTCGACGACCTTGCCCACCGGGATCTGCCGGTAGGTCACCAGGTTGCCCGGCTTGATCGAGCCCTTGCGCGGCGCGCTGAGGGTCAGCCGCAGGCCGCTTTCCCGGCCCAGCAGGTTGGGCGCTTCGGCGAGAGTCTGGAAGCGTGCCTGGCGCTCGCCCGGCGTGCTCGACGGCAGCGCCTCGATATAGGGGCCGCTGACCAGGGTTCCGAGGTTCTCGGTACGCAGCAGGCCGAGCGCCGGACGCACCACCCAGAAGCGGGTTCCGCTGCGGGCGACGCGCTCGCCGGCGGAAGTCAGGCGGGCCTTCATCAGTACCCCGGAGAGGTCCGGGTTCAGCTCGACGCTTTCGATCTTGCCGATGTCCAGGCCCTTGAAGCGGATCGGCGTGCCTTCGCGCAGGCCGTCGGCATTGTCGATGCTCAGCTGGATTTCCACGCCACGGGCCATCGCCGCCTCCTCGCTGTCGAAGAGGGTGAAGCGACGCACCTTGGTCACGGTCGGCGCCTTCGGATCGAGGGTGTCGAAGGAAATCCCGCCGGTGATCAGGGTCTGCAGCGACTCGCTCTTCACCTGCACGCCGCTGAGGTTGCCGGTCAGGGTGATCCCGCTGGAGTTCCAGAAGCGCGTCGAGGTATTCACCAGGTGCGCGTACTCCGGCTCGATGTGCACACCCACCACCACTCGCTGGCGGTCGCGCGACAGCTGGTAGCTCTGCACGCTGCCGACGCGGACCTGGCGGTAGAGGATCGGCGCGCCGATATCGATCGAGCCGAGCTTGTCGCTGGTCAGCACCAGGTGCAGGCCGGGCGCGTCGGTGTTCAGCGGCGGCGCTTTCGGGCGGATGGTGAACTCGCGACTCGGCGCGCCGCTCTTGGCGAAGCGCACGTCGATATAGTTACCTTTCACCAGGGCCTCGAGGCCGGTGATGCCGGCCAGGGAGATGCTTGGCTTGACGGTCCAGAATTCGGTGCCTTCCAGCAGCATGTCCTCGACCCGCGGATCCATCGCCAGGTCGGCAGTGGCGCTGCTGTAGTCCTTGCCCATGTCGATCGACTTGACCAGGCCGACCTGCACGCCGTTGAACATCACCGGGGTGCGGCCCGGATCGATACCACTGACGTCGTTCATCTTCAGCTTCACGCGCAGACCGGCCTGGGCCGCGTCGTAGTCGTCGTACAGGCGGAACGGCTTGCTCGGATCGGTCGGCGGGCTGTCGGTGCGGTTCTCCGGGGTGGAGAAGGCGATACCGCCGGCGACCAGGGTCAGCAGCGACTCGCTGTGCACCTTGAAGCCGGACAGGCCGCCGGAAATGGAGATGCCGCTGGCGTTCCAGAATCGCGTGTGCTTGCGCACCAGGTCGGCGTAGGCCGGCTCGATGTGCACCTTGATCTCGATGGTCCTCTGGTCATCGCCCAGCTGGAAGCTCTTCACCTGGCCGACCTGGATCTGCCGGTAGAACATCGGGCTGCCCTGCTCCAGGGAGCCCAGGCGATCGGCCTTGAGGGTCAGGTGCAGGCCGGGCAGCTTGTCGGAAAGGGGTGGCGGCTCCTTCAACGCGGTGAAGTAGCGTTCTTCCTTCTCGCCCTTCACCGGATCGACCGCGATGTAGACGCCGGAGACCAGGGTCTCCAGGCCGGTGACGCCAGCCAGGGAAACACGCGGCTTGACCAGCCAGAAGCGGGTGTCCTTGCTCAGGTACTCCTGGGCTTCCTTCTTGATCTCGATGGTCGCGACCACGCCCTTGATGTCCTTGCTGACATGCAGGTCGGTCACCTTGCCCACCGAGATGCCCTTGTACAGCACCTCGGTCTTGTTGGCCTGGATCCCGTCGCCGCTCTCGAAGCGAACCTGGATGTCCACGCCAGCCTGGTCGAAGGCACGCCACGCCAGCCAGGCACCGATGGCCAGGGCCACCAGCGGCAGCACCCAGATCGCCGACCAGTTCGAGGTCTTGTGTTTCTTCGGACTTGGCAGATCACTCATTCTCGTCATCCAGATTGGTGTTGTCCCAGATCAGCCGGGGGTCGAACGTCACGGCGGCGAGCATGGTGAGCACCACCACGCTGGCGAAGGCGGCGGCGCCGAGGTTGGCCTCGATGCTCGCCAGGTTGCCGAAATTCACCAGCGCCACGAGGATGGCGATGACGAAGATATCGAGCATCGACCAGCGCCCGATCCATTCGATGAAGCGATACATCAGGATACGCTGGCGGGCCGACATCGGCTGGTGCCGCTGTACCGAATAGAGCAGCAGGGCGATGCCCACCAGCTTGAAAGTAGGAACCAGGATACTGGCGACGAACACCACCATGGCGATGGGGAACATGTCGGCATGCACCAGTTCGACCACGCCCTCCATGATGGTGGCGGGCATTCCGCTGCCGAAGAGGTTGACCGTCATGATCGGCAACAGGTTGGCGGGTATGTAGAGAATCGCCGCGGTGATCAGCAACGCCCAGGTGCGCGTGAGGCTGTTTGGGCGCCGGGCGTGCAGCACCGCACCGCAGCGGCTGCAACGCGGATGCTCGTCCCCGTCGGCGCGATTCAACTGGTGGCACTCGCCGCACACCAGGATTCCGGCATCAAGCGCGCGCATCGTCGTCCTCGCCGCCCAGCGCTTCCCATACCTGGTGCGGCGACATGGTGACCTCCAGCCAGACCTGGGTGAACAGCAGCGCCACGAAACAGGCCAGGCCGATGCCCAGGCTGAGGTCGGCCATGTCGATCAGCTTGACGATGGAAACCAGGATACCCATGAGGTAGACCTCGAGCATCCCCCACTCGCGCAGATGGTGATAGCCGCGGTAGAGCAGCATGCCGATGTGACGGGCGATGCCGAAACGCACGCTGATCATCACCAGCAACTGGCAGAGCAACTTGACCAACGGGATCACCATGCTGCACAGGAATACCAGGATGGCGACGCCCTGCATGCCACTGTCGTAAAGACCGAGCACTCCCGTCCAGACCGTATCGCTGCGGGTCTGGCCGAGCAGGCTGAGATTCATGATCGGCAGGAAATTGGCTGGGATATAGAGAAATAGCGCCGTCAGAACCAGCGCGAAGCAACGGCGTTTCCATTGATGGCGATGCGCGGCCAACTCGAAACCGCAGCGCGGACAATTGGCTTTCTCGCCCGGTCCCAGGGGTTCCCGGCGCATCAACAGATCACACTCATGGCAAGCAACCAGTTCTTCCAGGGGAAGATCCTGCAGGCCACGGACATCGGTATCGGACATGAATGAGCTCGGCTGGATTTGTCGGCTATTGTAGACGAGCGCACAGTGCAAATCGCGTCTCCCATGCCCTCGGAAGTACGCCGCCCGGCAGCTCTCGAAGTTTTTCGATTACCGTCCGCAGCGCTGCTGGCTTGCCACTTTTCCGCGCGCAAAAGCAAAACCCCCGGTCATCGCTGACCAGGGGTTTTGGAATAGGAGCTTGACGATGACCTACTCTCACATGGGGAGACCCCACACTACCATCGGCGATGCGTCGTTTCACTTCTGAGTTCGGGAAGGGATCAGGTGGTTCCAACGCTCTATGATCGTCAAGCAATTCGGTTGGATATCCGTTCGCTTGGGCTTACGTCTATCCGGATTCAGGTATGTGATTTCAAGGTGTTTGCGGTTCATGCGAACTTTCGGTTCGTCGACTTCACCTTACAACACACAATCATCAGATTGTTTGGGTGTTATATGGTCAAGCCTCACGGGCAATTAGTACTGGTTAGCTCAACGCCTCACAACGCTTACACACCCAGCCTATCAACGTCGTAGTCTTCGACGGCCCTTCAGGGAATCAAGTTCCCAGTGAGATCTCATCTTGAGGCAAGTTTCCCGCTTAGATGCTTTCAGCGGTTATCTTTTCCGAACATAGCTACCCGGCAATGCCACTGGCGTGACAACCGGAACACCAGAGGTTCGTCCACTCCGGTCCTCTCGTACTAGGAGCAGCCCCTCTCAAATCTCAAACGTCCACGGCAGATAGGGACCGAACTGTCTCACGACGTTCTAAACCCAGCTCGCGTACCACTTTAAATGGCGAACAGCCATACCCTTGGGACCGGCTTCAGCCCCAGGATGTGATGAGCCGACATCGAGGTGCCAAACACCGCCGTCGATATGAACTCTTGGGCGGTATCAGCCTGTTATCCCCGGAGTACCTTTTATCCGTTGAGCGATGGCCCTTCCATACAGAACCACCGGATCACTAAGACCTACTTTCGTACCTGCTCGACGTGTCTGTCTCGCAGTCAAGCGCGCTTTTGCCTTTATACTCTGCGACCGATTTCCGACCGGTCTGAGCGCACCTTCGTACTCCTCCGTTACTCTTTAGGAGGAGACCGCCCCAGTCAAACTGCCCACCATACACTGTCCTCGATCCGGATTACGGACCAGAGTTAGAACCTCAAGCATGCCAGGGTGGTATTTCAAGGATGGCTCCACGCGAACTGGCGTCCACGCTTCAAAGCCTCCCACCTATCCTACACAAGCAGGCTCAAAGTCCAGTGCAAAGCTACAGTAAAGGTTCACGGGGTCTTTCCGTCTAGCCGCGGATACACTGCATCTTCACAGCGATTTCAATTTCACTGAGTCTCGGGTGGAGACAGCGCCGCCATCGTTACGCCATTCGTGCAGGTCGGAACTTACCCGACAAGGAATTTCGCTACCTTAGGACCGTTATAGTTACGGCCGCCGTTTACCGGGGCTTCGATCAAGAGCTTCGCTTGCGCTAACCCCATCAATTAACCTTCCGGCACCGGGCAGGCGTCACACCCTATACGTCCACTTTCGTGTTTGCAGAGTGCTGTGTTTTTAATAAACAGTCGCAGCGGCCTGGTATCTTCGACCAGCCAGAGCTTACGGAGTAAATCCTTCACCCTAGCCGGCGCACCTTCTCCCGAAGTTACGGTGCCATTTTGCCTAGTTCCTTCACCCGAGTTCTCTCAAGCGCCTTGGTATTCTCTACCCGACCACCTGTGTCGGTTTGGGGTACGGTTCCTGGTTACCTGAAGCTTAGAAGCTTTTCTTGGAAGCATGGCATCAACCACTTCGTCATCTAAAAGACGACTCGTCATCAGCTCTCGGCCTTGAAACCCCGGATTTACCTAAGATTTCAGCCTACCACCTTAAACTTGGACAACCAACGCCAAGCTGGCCTAGCCTTCTCCGTCCCTCCATCGCAGTAACCAGAAGTACAGGAATATTAACCTGTTTCCCATCGACTACGCTTTTCAGCCTCGCCTTAGGAACCGACTAACCCTGCGTCGATTAACGTTGCGCAGGAACCCTTGGTCTTTCGGCGTGGGTGTTTTTCACACCCATTGTCGTTACTCATGTCAGCATTCGCACTTCTGATACCTCCAGCAAGCTTCTCAACTCACCTTCACAGGCTTACAGAACGCTCCTCTACCGCGTCACTTACGTGACACCCGCAGCTTCGGTGTGTGGTTTGAGCCCCGTTACATCTTCCGCGCAGGCCGACTCGACTAGTGAGCTATTACGCTTTCTTTAAAGGATGGCTGCTTCTAAGCCAACCTCCTAGCTGTCTAAGCCTTCCCACATCGTTTACCACTTAACCACAACTTTGGGACCTTAGCTGGCGGTCTGGGTTGTTTCCCTTTTCACGACGGACGTTAGCACCCGCCGTGTGTCTCCCATGCTCGGCACTTCTGGGTATTCGGAGTTTGCATCGGTTTGGTAAGTCGGGATGACCCCTAGCCGAAACAGTGCTCTACCCCCAGAGTGATACATGAGGCGCTACCTAAATAGCTTTCGAGGAGAACCAGCTATCTCCGAGCTTGATTAGCCTTTCACTCCGATCCACAAGTCATCCCCTACCTTTTCAACGGGAGTGGGTTCGGTCCTCCAGTCAGTGTTACCTAACCTTCAACCTGCTCATGGATAGATCGCCCGGTTTCGGGTCTATACCCAGCGACTAAACGCCCTATTAAGACTCGCTTTCGCTACGCCTACCCTATACGGTTAAGCTTGCCACTGAATATAAGTCGCTGACCCATTATACAAAAGGTACGCAGTCACCTAACAAGTAGGCTCCCACTGCTTGTACGCATACGGTTTCAGGTTCTATTTCACTCCCCTCTCCGGGGTTCTTTTCGCCTTTCCCTCACGGTACTGGTTCACTATCGGTCAGTCAGTAGTATTTAGCCTTGGAGGATGGTCCCCCATGTTCAGACAAAGTTTCTCGTGCTCCGTCCTACTCGATTTCACTTCAAAGATCCTTTCGCGTACGGGGCTATCACCCACTATGGCCGCACTTTCCAGAGCGTTCCGCTAAAATCAATGAAGCTTAAGGGCTAATCCCCGTTCGCTCGCCACTACTAAGGGAATCTCGGTTGATTTCTTTTCCTCAGGGTACTTAGATGTTTCAGTTCCCTGGTTCGCCTCTTGCACCTATGGATTCAGTACAAGATACCTAGGTTATCCTAGGTGGGTTCCCCCATTCAGAGATCTCCGGATCAAAGTCTGTTTGCCGACTCCCCGAAGCTTTTCGCAGGCTACCACGTCTTTCATCGCCTCTGACTGCCAAGGCATCCACCGTATGCGCTTCTTCACTTGACCATATAACCCCAAGCAATCTGGTTATACTGTGAAGACGACATTCGCCGAAAATTCGCTTGAACTCGCAAATTTTACCTTGACTTGAATGATCACCAGTGAAAGAGATCATTCAGTCTTACTTCTATCACATACCCGAATTTTTAAAGAACAGTTCTGGTGCAAAGACCAGAAATCAATGTTCATTCACGAACATTCATTTCTGAGCTTTCGACGATTGTTTGGATGGTGGAGCCAAGGAGGATCGAACTCCTGACCTCCTGCGTGCAAAGCAGGCGCTCTCCCAGCTGAGCTATGGCCCCGTATCGGATCACGCAGCACACTAACAATTGGTGGGTCTGGGCAGATTCGAACTGCCGACCTCACCCTTATCAGGGGTGCGCTCTAACCAACTGAGCTACAGACCCAATCGTCTAACCAGTGAATCAAGCAATTCGTGTGGGAGCTTATGAAGAAGCTGAGATCTTCGATTAAGGAGGTGATCCAGCCGCAGGTTCCCCTACGGCTACCTTGTTACGACTTCACCCCAGTCATGAATCACTCCGTGGTAACCGTCCCCTTGCGGTTAGACTAGCTACTTCTGGAGCAACCCACTCCCATGGTGTGACGGGCGGTGTGTACAAGGCCCGGGAACGTATTCACCGTGACATTCTGATTCACGATTACTAGCGATTCCGACTTCACGCAGTCGAGTTGCAGACTGCGATCCGGACTACGATCGGTTTTATGGGATTAGCTCCACCTCGCGGCTTGGCAACCCTTTGTACCGACCATTGTAGCACGTGTGTAGCCCTGGCCGTAAGGGCCATGATGACTTGACGTCATCCCCACCTTCCTCCGGTTTGTCACCGGCAGTCTCCTTAGAGTGCCCACCCGAGGTGCTGGTAACTAAGGACAAGGGTTGCGCTCGTTACGGGACTTAACCCAACATCTCACGACACGAGCTGACGACAGCCATGCAGCACCTGTGTCTGAGTTCCCGAAGGCACCAATCCATCTCTGGAAAGTTCTCAGCATGTCAAGGCCAGGTAAGGTTCTTCGCGTTGCTTCGAATTAAACCACATGCTCCACCGCTTGTGCGGGCCCCCGTCAATTCATTTGAGTTTTAACCTTGCGGCCGTACTCCCCAGGCGGTCGACTTATCGCGTTAGCTGCGCCACTAAGATCTCAAGGATCCCAACGGCTAGTCGACATCGTTTACGGCGTGGACTACCAGGGTATCTAATCCTGTTTGCTCCCCACGCTTTCGCACCTCAGTGTCAGTATCAGTCCAGGTGGTCGCCTTCGCCACTGGTGTTCCTTCCTATATCTACGCATTTCACCGCTACACAGGAAATTCCACCACCCTCTACCGTACTCTAGCTCAGTAGTTTTGGATGCAGTTCCCAGGT
This sequence comes from Pseudomonas sp. PS1(2021), assembly GCF_020405165.1. Classification (NCBI taxonomy): domain Bacteria; kingdom Pseudomonadati; phylum Pseudomonadota; class Gammaproteobacteria; order Pseudomonadales; family Pseudomonadaceae; genus Pseudomonas; species Pseudomonas sp. PS1(2021). The sequence continues at coordinate 4,779,014 of NZ_CP084484.1, forward strand.
TGAGCCCGGGGATTTCACATCCAACTTGCTGAACCACCTACGCGCGCTTTACGCCCAGTAATTCCGATTAACGCTTGCACCCTTCGTATTACCGCGGCTGCTGGCACGAAGTTAGCCGGTGCTTATTCTGTTGGTAACGTCAAAACAGCAAGGTATTAACTTACTGCCCTTCCTCCCAACTTAAAGTGCTTTACAATCCGAAGACCTTCTTCACACACGCGGCATGGCTGGATCAGGCTTTCGCCCATTGTCCAATATTCCCCACTGCTGCCTCCCGTAGGAGTCTGGACCGTGTCTCAGTTCCAGTGTGACTGATCATCCTCTCAGACCAGTTACGGATCGTCGCCTTGGTAGGCCTTTACCCCACCAACTAGCTAATCCGACCTAGGCTCATCTGATAGCGTGAGGTCCGAAGATCCCCACTTTCTCCCTCAGGACGTATGCGGTATTAGCGCCCGTTTCCGGACGTTATCCCCACTACCAGGCAGATTCCTAGGCATTACTCACCCGTCCGCCGCTGAATCCAGGAGCAAGCTCCCTTCATCCGCTCGACTTGCATGTGTTAGGCCTGCCGCCAGCGTTCAATCTGAGCCATGATCAAACTCTTCAGTTCAATACTGCTTGGGTTTTGAGAAACCCTAAACTTGGCTCAGCAATCGCATTCTCTTAAAAGAGATAAAACTCTCGAATTCACGAGTGTTACTTGCGTTGCTGATAATCTTGCGATCACCAGTCTTACATCACAAGCACCCACACGAATTGCTTGATTCGACTTGTTAAAGAGCAGTTGGTCAAGGCTTTCGTCTCAACCGAGGCCGCGCATTCTACAGCAACCTCTCGTTCCGTCAAGCGTTATTTTCGAAAATTTTCTTTTCTACTCAACCGCTTGCGCCGACCTTCAAACCATCTTCCGATCAGCGGGAGGCGCATTCTACAGCGTTCAAATTCGCTGTCAAGCACCTCGATGAAGCTTCGTTTCGAACCCCTTTCGGGACCGAACCGCTGCGGCGAACAACCTGCCGAAGCGCTTCACCACCCCTGGGAGAGAATCCGTAAATCCTTGATTTTCAAGCATTTACTCTTCGTCGTCGCCGGGAGTGGTGCGCATTATAGGGAGATAGAAACTGGCGTCAACACTTATTTGAAACTTTTATTACGAAACACCGGGACGAGTTCGAAGCCTGGGCAGGCGGCGAGCGATCGAGGGTAGCCGCAGCAGCATGAGCGACGCACCAACCACAGCGTACAGGGTCCACTCCTCCAGGTCTGCCCGCACCACCCAGAGCATATGCAGCAAGCCGAGCCCAAGGATCAGGTAGACCAGGCGATGCAGCTTCTTCCAGCGACTACCGAGCTTGCGCATGGCGAAGCGGTTGGAAGTGATCGCCAACAGGAACAGGCAGATGAATCCAAGCATTCCCACGATGATGTAGGGACGCTTGCTCAACTCGATGCCCAACTGCCCCCAGTCCAACCCCAGGATGAACACGCAGTAAGCGCTCAGGTGCAGCAGCACATAGGTGAAGCACCACAACCCCAACTGGCGGCGCACGGCGATCCAGCCCGGCCAGCCGCTCAGCTTCTGCAGTGGCGTCATCGCCAGGGTGAGTAGCAGCAATACCAAGGCGCCCAGCCCCAGTCGATCGACCAGGGTCTTGCCCGGGTCAGGTCCGAGGGCAAAGATCCAGGCTTGGTACAACCACCAGGCCGGCACCGCCAACGCCCCCAGGAATACCGCAAGGCGCAGATACCAGTAGCGCATCAGTAGTACTTCCTCAGATCCATGCCGCTATAAAGGGAAGCGACCTCACTCCCGTAGCCATTGAACATCTGCGTATCCCGCACATTGGGACTGAACAACCCACTGGGCAGGCGCCGCTCGCGGGCCTGGGACCACCGCGGGTGGTCGACCTGCGGATTGACGTTGGCATAGAACCCGTACTCGTTGGCGGCAATGCTTTCCCAGGTGGTCTTCGGCTGCTCGCGGACCAGACTGATACGCACGATAGACTTGATGCTCTTGAAGCCATACTTCCACGGCACCACCAGGCGCAACGGCGCGCCATTCTGGTTGGGCAACAGCCGCCCGTACATGCCCACCGCCAGAATTGCCAGGGGATGCATCGCCTCGTCCATGCGCAAGCCTTCCATATAAGGCCAGTCGATCACCGAGAAACCGGAGCGTTGGCCGACCATCTGTTCCGGACGCTGCAGGGTTTCGAAACGGACGAACTTCGCCTGCCCATTGGGTTCGACCCGCTTGAGCAGGTCCGCCAAGGGAAAGCCCAGCCAAGGGATCACCATCGACCAGGCTTCCACGCAGCGCAGCCGATAGATGCGCTCTTCCAGTTGGTAGGGTTTGACGAAATCCTCGAGGGCATAGGTACCCGGCTTGCCGACCTCGCCGTCGATCACCACCGACCAGGGCTCGGTCTTCAGGGCCGAGGCGTTTTCCGCCGGGTCGCCCTTGTTCGGCCCGAACTCGTAGAAATTGTTGTAGTGGGTGGCGTCCTTGAATGGCGTGATCGCCTCCCCCTGGACATTCACCGCCTGCCAGCGGGTCTGCGGTAGCTTTTCGGCGAACCAGCCCGGCGCCGGTACCGACTCGACGCCGGCATAGCGCTGCTCGTCGGCAAAGCCCAGGCGTGGCAGGCCGCTGGCCAGCGCCAATCCGGCGAGGGAAGCGCCGAGCAGGCGCCGACGGGACAGGTAGAGGGTTTCGGACGTGACTTCCGACTCGGAACAGTCGGAACGGGAGGGAATCTTGATCAGCATGACGGGCTCCGCAATGACCAGCTTTGTGCCAGTAGACTACGGAGCCCGTTGGAAATTACATCAGCTCGGCTGCTTCCGGCGACGCAGTTGCAGCAGGTATTGCACAGGACCGGAGGCCGCGTAGGCAAGGAACAGCAACAGGAGGATGCGCGGCGGGTCGGTAAAGACCACGGCGAAGGCCAGCACCACGATAAGGATCGCCACGAACGGCACCCGGCCGCGCAGGTCGAGATCCTTGAAGCTGTGGTACTTGATGTTGCTGACCATCAGCACACCAGCGGCGGCGACCAGCAGGGCGACGAGGAAGGCAACCTTGGCGCCCTGGATCTCGAAATCGCTGAACGCCCATACCGTGCCCGCCACCAGCGCCGCGGCGGCCGGACTGGCCAGGCCGATGAAATAGCGCTTATCGGCCTTGCCGACCTGGGTGTTGAAACGAGCCAGACGCAGGGCTGCGCCCGCAACGTAGATGAAGGCGACCATCCAGCCGACCTTGCCGAGGCTGCCAAGCGCCCATTCGAAGGCGACCAGCGCCGGCGCCACACCGAAGGCGACCATGTCCGACAGCGAGTCGTACTCGGCGCCGAAGGCGCTCTGGGTGTTGGTCAGGCGAGCCACGCGGCCGTCCAGTCCATCGAGGACCATGGCCACGAAGATAGCGATGGCGGCGTTGGCGAACTGGCCGCTCATGCCATTGATGATGGCGTAGAAGCCGGAAAACAGGGCCGCCGTGGTGAACAGGTTGGGCAGCAGGTAGATACCGCGGTGACGAACCTTCCGCCCTTCGGCGTCGTGCCCTTCTTCTATATGTTCGTCGATGGGCAGCAGGCTTTCTTCGTCGGAGGCCTTGTTCGGCTCCTCGGGACGTTCACTCATGGACAATTCCTTGGGAACTGATGGGGTACGAATATGCCGACAGCACTTCTGACTAGGAAGACAACTCCGCCGGCCCAGGCTTTATACCAGATCGCCAGGCAAGAACGAAAAAACGCGGCCGGGGCCGCGTTTCTTCGTCTGTCGCCGGAGCCGCTTAGTTCTTGCTCTTGTCGACGATCTTGTTGGCTGCGATCCACGGCATCATCGCGCGCAGCTTCTCGCCGATCTGCTCGATCGGGTGAGCGGCGTTGTTGCGGCGGTAGGCAGTCATCGACGGGTAGTTGGCCGCACCTTCGGTAATGAACATCTTCGCGTACTCGCCGTCCTGGATGCGCTTCAGGGCGTTGCGCATGGCAGCACGGGACTCGGCGTTGATCACCTCCGGACCGGTTACGTACTCACCGTATTCGGCATTGTTGGAGATGGAGTAGTTCATGTTGGCGATGCCGCCTTCGTACATCAGGTCGACGATCAGCTTCAGCTCGTGCAGGCACTCGAAGTAGGCCATTTCCGGCGCGTAACCGGCTTCGACCAGGGTTTCGAAACCGGCCTTGACCAGCTCGACGCAACCACCGCAGAGAACGGCCTGCTCACCGAACAGGTCGGTTTCGGTCTCGTCCTTGAAGGTGGTTTCGATGATACCGGTACGACCGCCGCCGACGCCGCAGGCGTAGGACAGGGCGACGTTCTTGGCGTTGCCGGAAGCGTCCTGGTAGATGGCGATCAGGTCAGGGATGCCACCGCCCTTGACGAACTCGGAACGCACGGTGTGACCCGGGGCCTTCGGCGCGATCATGATCACGTCGAGGTCGGCGCGCGGGACGACCTGGTTGTAGTGGATGGAGAAGCCGTGAGCGAAGGCCAGGGTGGCGCCCTTCTTCAGGTTCGGCTCGATCTCTTCCTTGTACAGGCGGCCCTGGAACTCGTCCGGGGTGAGGATCATGACCACGTCGGCTGCGGCGACGGCGGTCTTCACGTCGGCAACCTTCAGACCGTGCGCTTCGGCCTTGGCCACGGTGGCGGAGCCGCTACGCAGGCCCACGGTGACGTCGACGCCGGAGTCCTTCAGGTTGCAGGCATGGGCGTGGCCCTGGGAGCCGTAGCCGATGATGGCAACTTTCTTGCCCTGGATGATCGAGAGGTCACAGTCTTTATCGTAGAAAACGCGCATGGGAATTCCCCTTCAGTAAGGCCTCGCGGGCCTGCTTTCAGTTCAGATGCTCAGAGTCTTGTCGCCACGGGCGATGCCGGTGACGCCACTGCGGACCACTTCCAGGATCGACGCAGTGCCGATGGCCTGGATGAAGCTGTCCAGTTTGTCGCTGGTACCCGCCAGTTGCACGGTATAGACGCTACTGGTGACGTCGACGATCTGCCCACGGAAGATATCGGTGGTGCGCTTGACCTCGGCGCGCTGGGCGCCCGTGGCCTTGACCTTCACCAGCATCAGCTCGCGCTCGATATGGGCGCTTTCCGACAGATCCACCAGCTTGACCACTTCGATCAGCTTGTTGAGGTTCTTGGTGATCTGCTCGATCACCTCATCGTGCCCCACGGTGGTCAGCGTCAGACGCGACAGGGTCGGGTCCTCGGTCGGCGCCACGGTAAGGCTTTCGATGTTGTAGTTGCGTTGGGAGAACAGGCCGACCACGCGGGACAATGCGCCTGGCTCGTTTTCCAGCAGCAGGGAAATGATGTGTCGCATGATCAGGTACGCTCCGTCTTGCTCAGCCACATGTCGCGCATCGCGCCGTCACGGATCTGCATCGGATAGACGTGTTCGCTGGCGTCCACCTGGATGTCGAGGAAGACCAGGCGATTCTTCATGGCGAACGCCTCCTCCATCTTCGGCTTCAGATCCTTCAGGTCGGTGATGCGCATGCCGACATGCCCGTAGGCTTCGGCAAGCTTGACGAAGTCCGGCAGGGATTCCATGTAGGAATGCGAATAACGGCTGTTGTACTGCATGTCCTGCCACTGGCGGACCATGCCCAGGGCACCATTGTTCAGGTTGACGATCTTCACCGGCAGGTCGTACTGCAGGCAGGTAGACAGTTCCTGGATATTCATCTGGATACTGCCCTCGCCGGTCACGCAGGCGACATCGTCGTCCGGGAAGTTGAGCTTGATGCCCATCGCCGCCGGGAAGCCGAAGCCCATGGTGCCGAGACCGCCGGAGTTGATCCAGCGATTGGGCTTGTTGAACTTGTAGTACTGCGAGGCGAACATCTGGTGCTGGCCGACATCGGAGGTGATGAAGGCATCGCCATGGGTAACCTCGTAGAGCGTCTCGATGACGGTCTGCGGCTTGATGATGCTGCCGTCGCCCTTGTCGTACGGGAACAACCCACGGTTACCACGCCACTCGTCGATCTGCTTCCACCAGGCAGCCTGGGCATCCTGGTTCGGGGTCTCGCCGATTTCCCTGACGATCGCGACCATTTCGGTGAGAACGCTGTCCACCGGGCCGACGATCGGGATGTCGGCCTTGATGGTCTTGGAAATCGACGCCGGATCGATGTCGATGTGGATGATCTTGGCGTTCGGGCAGAACTTCGCCGCACCGTTGATGACCCGGTCGTCGAAACGCGCGCCGACCGCGAGGATCACGTCGCTGTGATGCATCGCCAGGTTGGCGGTGAAGCTGCCATGCATCCCGAGCATGCCGAGGAACTGGCGGTCCGCGCCGGGATACCCGCCGAGGCCCATCAGGGTGTTGGTCACCGGCAGGTTGAGCATCTGCGCCAGCTCGGTCAGCGGCGCCGCGGCATTGCCCATGATCACGCCGCCGCCGGAATAGACCACCGGGCGCTTGGCGGCCAGGAGCATCTCGGCGGCCTTGCGGATCTGTCCCGAGTGACCGCGAACGGCCGGGCTGTACGAACGCAACTTGACCCTCTTCGGATAGGAATATTCGAATTTCTGCGTCGGGTCGCCCATGTCCTTCGGAATATCCACGACCACCGGCCCCGGACGACCGGACTGCGCCAGGTAGAAGGCCTTCTTGATCACCTCGGGAATTTCCGAGGGATGCTTGATGATGAAGCTGTGCTTCACGATCGGCCGGGAGATCCCGACCATGTCGGTTTCCTGGAACGCATCGGTACCGACCATGTTGCTCGGCACCTGGCCCGACAGGATCACCATCGGGATGGAGTCCATGTATGCGGTGGCGATACCGGTGATGGCGTTGGTCGCGCCCGGGCCGGAAGTCACCAGCACGACACCGGGCTTGCCGGTGGCGCGGGCGTAGCCGTCGGCCATATGGGTAGCCGCCTGTTCGTGGCGCACCAGGATGTGGGTCACGTCGTGCTCCTTGAAGAGCGCGTCGTAGATATGCAGGAGGGCACCACCCGGGTACCCGTAGATGTACTTAACGCCTTCGTCGCGCAACGAGCGGACGACCATTTCAGCGCCAGATAAAAGCTCCACGTTTTCACCTCTAGAACGCTATACGGCCACCCAGGGGCGGGCGACCGAAATTCGGTTGGCTGCCCGGCAGAGCATGGGTGACGGTAGTCACCGGCTACGTCAACTGCCGATTGAGCAAACTTGGAAGGGCGCCTGGTGTTACGGAGCTCTTCCACCCAGCGCGAGGTAACGCGAAGCAGGGTGTAACTTTCGGCGCGGGTAGGCACCTCATGGTCTGCCGGAGAGGGGACTGGGTTGCAGACGGCCCGCTACAGCGAGCTTGGATTCTTCGCATTCGTCGAACGCAAGTCAAGCTTTATTCTGAAAATTATCAAAAAAAATTCCAAGGAAGCTGCCATACCCTTCCATAAAAAAGCTGATCAATGACCAAAAACAGATTTTATGGCTAGAAAATTCCGATTTAGAGCAAACTTTTCCAAAATGCCCATGATTCCCGCGAGGACTTGCCACGGCGAGGCCGTCTCCGGCGGCGGTTGTGATGCCGTGCAGCATGCCGCGCTGGCGGATTTGGTTATAGTTAGCCGCAGTTAGCGCATTCCAAGGACTCCGCATGCGACGCATGATCCTCCCGGCCAGCTTGTTGCTCGCCCTCTCCTCTTTCGCCATGGCCGCCCCGATCTACAAATGGGTCGACGCCGAGGGCGTCACCCACTTCGGCGCACAACCGCCGCAAGGTGCGCAAGCGACCACGGTGAATACCCAGACCGCCCCGCCGCCGGACAACTTCCCCCTGCCCCCCTCGACCCCGGCACCGACCATCCAGCAGAAACCGGCCGATCCCGAGCAGAAGGCGATCGACGACAAGGTGAAGCAGCAAGTGGCGAAGGAAGAGGCCGAGCGCAAGCAGTTCTGCGAAGAGACCCGCAACAACCTCGCGCAACTGAAGAACAACCCGCGCGTAAGGGTCGACGAAGGCAAGGGCGAACTCCGTCGCCTCGGCGAGGAAGAACGCCAGGAGCGAATCGCCAAGGCCGAAAAGGCGATCCAGGAGAATTGCCGCTGAGGCGAACACAGCCCCGTCCCGCAGCATGGGGCTGACCCGGCTCTCCGCCTTGCTTGAAGCAAAGAAAAACCCGGCCTGTAGCCGGGTTTTTCTTTACTGCCGAAGCTTCATGACGGCCCGCCGATCAGCCGGTCGAACTCGCCAAGCGCCGCCAGCAGGCCGGCGACTTCCTCGCCACGCTGCGCATAGGCCACCTCGGCTATGGCCAGGATACCCGAGGCTTGCGGCAAGGCGCTGTCGCTTTCGAGAATCAGCTTCATCCGTGGCAGGAAGATCCATTGCAGCCATTGCTCGAGCGCCAGCGTATCCACGCAGAACGGCTCGGGGCTGGCCAGCGCTTCCGGGGCGGGGCTGCTTTCGCTCCACCAGCCGAGGGCACGCAACTCACGCTCGATCAGCAACAACTGGTCGGCCAGCGCATAGACCCGTCGATCCATCAGGAGCTGACCTTGGCCTTCTGCCGGGCCAGCGCAGCGCCGGCGGAGTCTCCCTGCTTCTCCCGAGCCTGGGCGATCAGTTCCCAGAGCCCGGCCTGCAAGGCCGGCCGGCCATTGGCGTAGCTCAAGCCACGGCGCGCGACCTGCTCGGCCTGGGCCGCATCGCCCTGGGCCAGGCGCACCTGGGCCAGGCGATAGAGCACCTGCGGCTCGCGCGGAGCGATGCGCTGGGCTCGCTCGAGGCTGGCGGCGGCGCTGTTCAGGTCGCCGCTGCCCTGCTGTTGCTGGGCGGTTGTGAGCATCGCCAGGACCGGCCCGTCCAACTGCTCGTCGGCCGCCAGGCTGCCGGCCGAGCCGGAGGCCGGAATGCCGGTGGGCGCGGAACGACTGGCGCCGCTGGGCGGCATGTTGTAGCTGCCACCCAGCGGTGGCGTGGAGGCGCTGCTGGGCGGAGCCTGGTACTGGGTGCCGGTGCCGAGCGGAGCGCTGCTGATCGGCGCGGCGCCGGACTGCGCCGGGAAAGTCTGGATCGGTGCGGAATTGGCGCCCTGCGGCACCATCACCACCACACCGGAGTCGCCGCCCTGGGGAATGCCCTGGGTGGCGGCGCCTTGCTGGGTACGCGGTACCTGGGTACGGGTGATGCGGAAACCGCCGCTTTCCTGGTTGGACACCGGAGTACCGGAATCCACCACCGGGATCGCCCCGTGCTGCGGGCTGGCGCAGCCCGCGAGCACGGCACTGCCGGCAAGCGCGGCGAATACGAAAATCTTCTTCACGTCAGGTCCTCTCGGATCAATTCAGCCAGCCACGTACCCAGTCCATCACCTCGCCGGCGGGGTTCTGGCTCCCGCAGCCTGGGCCCTGGGCGGGCTCGCTGCCACGAATATAGGGCATCTGTACGGCATTCGGGCAATCCGCCGCCGAGCCCTGCCCGGTCTGCGCGTCGACCCAGGCCATCACCACGTTCTCCGGCATCGGCATTTCCAGCGATTGCGGATGCGCCTTGCGCATGAAGCTGGCCCACACCTGCAAGGCACCGGTGGCGCCGGTAAGCGGCGTCTTGCCGTTGTCGTCGCGACCGAGCCAGACCACAGCCTGGAGGTCGCCGCCGAAACCGGAGAACCAGCTATCGCGCGAGTCGTTGCTGGTGCCGGTCTTGCCGGCGAGGGTCAGCGACGACGGCAATTGACTGTACACCGAACGCCCGGTGCCTTCGCGCATGACCCGCTGCATGGCGTTCTGCACCAGGTAGACGGCGCCCGAGTCGAAGCGCTGTTCGACCTGGAACGGATAGCGCTTGAGCGGCTGGCCGTCGGCAGTGAGGACGCTGCGGATCCCCCGCAACGGCGTGTTGAAGCCGCCGCTGGCGATGGTCTGGTACATGGTGGCGACCTCCATCGGACTGAGCGAACCGGCGCCCAGCAGCATCGACGGATAGGCCGGCCAGTCACGGTTGATACCCAGCCGGGCGACGGTCTGCAGCACGTTGGGCACACCGACGTCGAGGCCGAGCTTGGCGGTGGACAGGTTGTAGGAGTTTGCCAGGCCCTGGTACAGGAAGATCGTGCCATGCGAGCGCCGGTCGTAGTTCTGCGGTCGCCAGACCTGGCCGTCCTGGCCTTTCACCGCGAAGGGCTCGTCCTGTACCCAGGTGGTCAGGGTGTACTTGCTCGGCCGCTCGAGAGCGGTCAGGTAGACCGCCGGCTTGATCAGCGAACCGATCGGCCGCACCGCGTCCAGGGCCCGGTTGAAGCCGGCGAAGCGCGGGTCGCGACTGCCGATCAGGGCCTGGATCTCACCGGTTTCCGGATTGGTCACGACCATCGCCGCCTCGACCTGGTCGACCCCCTTGCGCCCACTGAGACGCTTGAGCGTTTCGTTGACGGAGGTCTCGGCCTTCTCCTGCAGGATCGGATCGAAGCTGGTGAAGATGCGCAGCCCTTCCTCAGTCAGGTCCTCGTCGCGGTAGTCCTGGCGCAACTGGCGCTTGACCAGGTCGAGGAAGGCCGGATAGGAGCTGTCGGCCATGCTGCCCTGCCGGGTCACGCCGAGCGGGCGCAGCTTGGCGGCGTCGACTTCCTGCTGGGTCGCCACGCCCTGCTCGGCGAGCACGTCGAGCACCAGGTTGCGCCGCGCCAGCGCACGATCCGGGTAACGCCGCGGGTTGAAGTAGGACGGCCCCTTGACCATGCCGACCAGCAGCGCCACCTGGTCGAGCTTGAGCTCGGCCAACGGCTGGCTGAAGAAATACTGGCTGGCCAGGCCGAAGCCATGGATCGCTCGTTGCCCATCCTGGCCGAGGAACACCTCGTTGAGATAGGACTCGAGGATGTCGCGCTTGTCGTAGTGCAGTTCCAGCAGCACCGCCATCATCGCTTCGTTGATCTTGCGGCTCAGGCTGCGCTCATTGCTCAGGAAGAAGTTCTTCACCAACTGCTGGGTCAGGGTGCTGCCGCCCTGGCGCAACTGGCCGGCCGTGGTGTTGACCCACACCGCCCGCGCCACGGATTTCAGCGACACACCATGGTGGTTCCAGAAGTCGCGATCCTCGACCGCGACCAGGGTGTCGATCAGGTAGGTCGGCACCTGGTCGAGCTTGACCAGGATGCGATCCTCATGGTGCGCCGGATACAAGCCGCCGATCAGCAGCGGCTCAAGGCGCGCCACCGCCAGTTCCTTGCCGTTGGCCTGGCTCAGCCCGCTGACGTAGTTGCCGTTGAAGCGCACGCGCACGCGCTGGGCCGGTTCCGCGCCTTCGTAGAACTGGAAGCCACGGGTATTGAGTTCGACCGCGCTGGCCGCCACCGATACGGTTCCAGGGCCGCTCACGCTGGGCTCGCGACGGTAGCCGAGGGCGTCGAGTTCGCGCAGGAAGTCTTCCCTGCTCAGCTTCAGGCCGTTGAACAGCTCCAGCGGGCGGGCATAGACCTTCGCCGGGATGGTCCAGCGCCGGCCGGAGAATTTCTCCTGCACCACGGCATCGAGATAGATGGCGAAGCCGGCGAGGAGCACCAGGCCGACGAGGCCGAGCTTGAGAGCCCAGCTGAGCCATTTGTTCAGGCCGGGTGCCGGGCGTGCTTTGCTGTTACGGGAACGGGGGGATCGGGGACGCGTCATGGCGGCGCATTATACGTACTTTATCCACAGCGGACAGACACCGCATCGGCGGCATCCACGGTCTGCGCGGCCCCGGTGGATAGGCGCGGCGGCAGCGCGGCGCATTCGACCGGCGATCCGGCAAATGGTTGCTATCCGCCAGCGAGGTTTGCACTGTCACCCCTTCCCGCCATAATGCGGGTTTTCGCATATTTCAGAGGCAAGGATATCCCGTGAGCCAGACCCTGATCGCCGCCCTGCAGAACCCGGCCCTCTACCCCCACCCGGTGGAGCGCTTCGAGGTCATCGAGACGCACATCTCCTGGGTCCTGTTGACCGGTCCCTACGCCTACAAGATCAAGAAGCCGATGGATTTCGGCTTTCTCGATTTCACCAGCCTGGACAAGCGCCGCTTCTATTGCAACGAAGAGCTGCGCCTGAATCAGCGCCTCACCGACGATCTCTACCTGGAGGTCCTGCCGATCACCGGCAGCGAAGAGGCGCCGCGGATCGGCGGCGACGGCGAGGCAATCGAATACCTGCTGAAGATGCGCCAGTTCCCGCAGGACAACCTGCTGGCGGCAATCCAGGGCCGCGGCGAACTGTCCAACCAGCATATTGACGAACTGGCCGAGCAGATCGCGCACTTCCACCAGAACACTCCGAAGGTGCCGCTGGAGCACCCGCTGGGCACCGCCGAGTCCTGCATGGCGCCGGTGCGGCAGAATTTCGAGCAGGTTCGCCCGCTGCTCAAGGACAAGGCCGACCTGCAACAGCTGGATGCCCTCGAAGCCTGGGCGGAAAGCAGCTTCGAACGCCTGCTGCCGGTGCTCCAGGAGCGCAAGGCGAAGGGCTTCATCCGCGAATGCCACGGCGACATCCACCTGGGCAACGCCGCGCTGATCGACGGCAGGGTAGTGCTGTTCGACTGCATCGAATTCAACGAACCGTTCCGCTTCACCGATGTCTGCGCCGACTTCGCCTTCCTCGCGATGGACCTGGAAGATCGCGGCCTGAAGTGCCACGCTCGACGCTTCGTCAGCCTCTATCTGGAACACACCGGCGACTACCAGGCCCTGGAACTGCTGAACTTCTACAAGGCCTACCGCGCCATGGTCCGCGCCAAGGTCGCGCTGTTCAGCCTCGGCTACCAGACCGATGCCGTGCAGCGCGCCGCGACCCTGCGCCAGTACCGCAACTACGCCAACCTGGCGGAAAGCTACAGCGCCATTCCCTCGCGCTTCCTGGCGGTCACCCATGGTGTCTCCGCGGTCGGCAAGAGCCAGGTGGCCATGCGTCTGGTGGAGGCTCTGGGCGCCGTGCGCCTGCGCTCGGATATCGAACGCAAGCGTCTGTTCGGCGAGCAGCCGGAACACGACAGGGGCCAGTTCGCCGCCGGCATCTATAGCAGCCAGGCCAGCGAAGCGACCTATGCGCACCTTCACCAGTTGGCCGCGAAGATCCTCCAGGCCGGCTATCCGGTGGTGATCGATGCCGCCTACCTGAAGCAGAATCAGCGCCAGGCCGCTTGCCACATCGCGGAAGAAACCGGCGTGCCGTTCCTGATCCTCGACTGCCAGGCGCCCGAAGCGGTGATCGCCGGCTGGCTTGCGCAACGCCAGGCGGAAGGCAAGGATCCGTCCGACGCGACTCTCGACGTGATCCGCACCCAGCAGGCTACCCGCGAGCCGCTGACAGCGGCGGAGACGGTCCAGAGCAAGCGCGTAGACACCCACGACGCGGCCAGCCTCGACGGGCTGGTCGACGGCATTCGCCAGCGCCTGCCCGGTCTCTGAACGAACTGCCATGGCGCCCGCCCCTCCAGGGCGGGCGCCATGCCGCTGCTCTTCTATACTCACGGCGAGCCTTCTGCACAGGACGCCGCCCATGAACTCGCCCCGTCAGCTCGACTCGCCGCTCTACCAACTGCTCCACGCCGAAGACATCGAAGGCTTCAACCGACAGAAGCCGGCCGACGGCTGGATCGACCTGGCCGGCGGCGACTTCCGCGGCCTCGACCTGCGTCTGCTGGATGCCGCCCGCGTCGACTTCAGCGATGCCTATTTCCGCGGCGCCGACCTGCGCGGCGTGGATCTGCGCGAGGCGCGCCTGGAGGGCGCCAGCCTGGCCCATGCGCAGATATCCGGTACGTATTTCCCGTTGCGCCTGGCGCCGGACGAGATCCGCATGTCGGTGAACTTCGGCACCCGCCTGCGCTACCTGCCGGAGCCCTGAGAAGCGGAAGGACCACGCCAGGCCACGTTTTGCCGGGAGGCCGCTACACTTCTGGCAGGTACCCGGCCGGCTGAGGATCGGTCCCGGACCGCCTACGCCGGATCGTAAGGGCGAAGGCCGCTCGCGTCGGCCATCTCGCTCCATCGCGCCGGCCCTGTCGGCTCCGGACCGGTTCCAGGCAGTTCCGCGCCATCACGCTTCTGAGCGGCATCGCAAGGACCGACGATGAACGACGAACTGCTGAACCTGAAAAACCTCGGGAAAACCTCGACCCAATGGTTGCATGCCGTGGGTATCCACAGCGCCACCGATCTGCGTCGGCTCGGCTCGGTGGGAGCCTATCGCGCGGTCCGCGCGCGCGGCTTCCGAGCCTCGAAAGTCTTGCTCTATGCCATCGAAGGCGCACTCCTCGACGTTCACTGGAACGAGCTGTCCCCAGACCACAAGGCCGCACTGCTCGGCGAGCTGGAGACTTTCCCCGTGCGAAACAAGAGCTAGCTCACACCTGCCACGGGAAGATATTTACTCCCCCCGGGCGCCCACCTATCGTCTCGTGGACGTTCGTACCTCCTCTCCCGACCAGGCAGCTCAAGGAAATGGCCATGTATCTACTCGGCGAGCAACCGGCTTATGCCGACCAATTGATCAATCGCCTGCAGGGAATCCCTCACCGCTTGCTCGAAGGCCTGGCACCCAGCGGCCCCGCCCTGGAACTGGAACGTAGCGACGACCTGGAACGCGAGCTGCCCGCCGACCAGGTATTCCTGGTGGAAAGCGGCCTGCTGCATGCGCTGGTCGACGAACGCCCACTGTTCTACCTCCAGGAAGGCGACCTCCTCGGCCTTCGACGCGGACTCGAGCTCCCCGCCTGCCGGCATGCCAACGAAGAGCCGATCCGCCTGCTGCCCTATTCGCGCGATGCGCTGCTCCAGCACATCCATGCTGACCAGGAACGTCAGGAACTGCTATTGCAGTACCTGATCGGACAGACTGCCCTGCTCGGCGATGCGCTGGCGCACCTGAAGCAGCCGGAAGTCCGCCCGGCCACCGGCTTCCGCCACTTCGCCGCGGGCGAGGCGCTGATCCGCCAGGGCGACGATGCGGATCATGTGTTCATCATCATCGAGGGGCATGCCGAAGCGCTGGTGGACGGCCAGAAAGTCGGCGATGTGCAGAAGGACGAGATCTTCGGCGCCATGGCCGTGTTCACTCGCGAGAAACGCAGCGCCACGGTGGTCGCCAGCGAACCCTGCACGGTGATGGTGATTCCCAAGGAGCAGTTCCTCGGCCTTATGCAGAACAACCCGCGAATCGCCCATAGCCTGATCGAAGGCATGGCCCGGCGGATAGACCTGCTTAACCGGGAAGTGACCCAGCTGCGCCTGCGCCGCAGCGCCTGAGGCCCATTCCAGAGGGCTCGCGACTAGCTAGCAGAAAAGTTTGGCGAAAGCGTTTGACATGGAAATGAGAATCATTATTATGTCACTCAACTGGTCGCGAGATCAGCCGGTAAGCTGAGAGACCCACGCAGTCGGACTCTTCAGATTATCTCCTCATCAGGCTAATCACGGTTTTTGACCCGGCACTTTGCCGGGTCTTTTTTTGCCTGCGATTCGGCCGGAGACGACCGTTCATCGGCTGGCGATGGAATGAATGAGAACCGGCTTGACCTGATAATGAGAATAGTTATTATTACAACAACTGGTCGCGAGGCCAGCAGGTAAGCTGAGAGACCAAGCAGTCGGACTCTTCAGATTATCTCCTCATCAGGCTAATCACGGTTTCGACCCGGCACTTTGCCGGGTCTTTTTTTGTTTGACGATGACTCCAGCCCGGCATTTCGCTGGACTACGCCTAAGCCCGCTACAGCAGGTTTATCAATAACTTAGGCGCGTCCATCATATGCCGGTGCTTTCCGAAACTTGACCCGGCTTCCGGTCGCGTGGCTCCCATGTGGCTCTTGGAAACCGAGGTTTCCGAGGAGTCGTCATGGCAAGAATCAAACTCACCAAGTCCGCTATCGATGCGGCAAAGCCCCAGGCGCAGGCCGTCGAACTCCGGGACACCGTGGTGCCCGGCTTCCTGTGCAAGATCACCCCGGCCGGCCGCAAGGTGTTCATGCTCCAGTACCGCACGAACGCCGGCGAGCGCCGCAAGCCTGCCTTGGGCCAGTTTGGCGAACTGACTGTCGAACAGGCCCGTTTCATGGCGCAGGAGTGGCTGGCCGAAGTGCGCAAGGGCGGCGACCCCAGCGCGGCCAAGAATGCCGCCCGCAAGGCGCCGACCATGAAGGAGTATTGCCAGACCTTCATGGAGGACTACTCCAAGCAGCGCAACAAGCCGAGCACGCAGCGCGGCTATCAGGGGGTCATCGACCGCAACATCATTCCCATCATGGGCCGGATGAAGGTGCAGGAAGTGAAGCGCCCGGACGTGGCCGCACTGATGAAGAAGCTGGCCCACAAGCCGGCCGAGGCGAACCGCACCTTCGGCGTGCTGCGCAAGATGTTCAACCTGGCCGAAGTGTGGGGCCTTCGCCCGGACGGCACCAATCCGTGCCGCCACGTTCCCATGTACCCGCCCGGCAAGGAAACCCGGCTCATCGTGGACGATGAACTGGTGCGGATCTTCCGTCACCTGGAGCACTTGGAAGCCGAGGGACTGGAGAACTACGTCATCCCGCTGGCGATCCGCCTGCAATTCGAGTTTGCCGCCCGCCGCTCCGAAATCTGCCCGCTCGAATGGGACTGGATTGATCTGGAAAAGCGTCGCGTCGTCTGGCCCGACAGCAAGACCGGCGGCATTTCCAAACCCATGAGCGAGGAAGCCTATCGGCTGCTTTCGACGGCGCCGCGCCTGGAAGGTTGCCCCTATGTCCTGCCGTCGCCCAACGACGCGACCAAACACTTGACCCACGGCGAGCACTATGGCGGTTGGAAGCGCGTGCTCAAGGCCGCCGGCGTGCCACATGTTGGCACGCACGGTATCCGCCACCGGGCCACCACCGACATTGCCAATTCGGGCGTGCCAACCAAGGTGGGCATGAAGCTGACGGGCCACAAGACCGTAGCGATGTTCATGCACTACGTCCACACCGAGGACAAGCCGGTGCGGGAAGCGGCCGAGCTGGTGGCGAGCCGGCGGCAGGCCATCACGGGCGTGCGGCGCCTTGCGGAGGCGACGGCATGAGCAAGAAGACGCTTTCGGTGGCGGGGGACACCCCCGCCGCCCCGCCAGCCGGTTATGCCGGCATCCACGACGGTATCGTGGAAGTGCTCGATGCCGCCCGCCATGCGGCGGCACGCAGCGTCAATGCGCTGATGACCGCCAGCTATTGGGAGATTGGCCGCCGGATCGTGGAGGCCGAGCAACGGGGCAAGCGGCGTGCCGGGTACGGCGAACAGTTGATCGAACGGCTGTCGGCTGACTTGACCGCGCAGTTCGGGCGCGGGTTCAGCCGCCCGAACTTGCAGCAAATGCGGTCGTTCTTCCTGACCTGGCCAATTCGCCAGACAGTGTCTAGCGAATCTTCCCCGGCGCCAGTGGCGCGGGCGCGTCCCTGGCGCCTCGATGAACTGGCCCAGGTCTTCACGCTGCCGTGGTCGGCCTACGTCCGGCTGCTGTCGGTCAAGGACGAACACGCCCGCCGCTTCTACGAGGCCGAAGCCCTGCGCGGCGGATGGAGCGTGCGCCAGCTCGACCGGCAGATCAACAGCCAGTTCTACGAGCGCACGGCGCTGTCGAAGAACAAGGCGGCGATGCTGGTCAAGGGCGCCGTGCCCAACCCCGGGGATGCCGTCACCCCTGACGACGCGATCAAAGACCCGTATGTGCTGGAGTTCCTTGACCTCAAGGATGAGTATTCGGAATCCGATCTTGAGCAAGCCCTGATCCGGCGGCTGGAGGATTTCCTGCTCGAACTGGGCGACGGTTTCGCCTTCGTCGGGCGGCAGCGCCGATTGCGCATCGACCAGACCTGGTATCGGGTCGATCTGCTGTTCTTCCATCGTCGCTTGCGTTGCCTGGTCATCATCGACTTGAAGCTCGGCGCGCTGACCCATGCCGACGTGGGCCAGATGCACCTCTATTGCAACTATGCGAAGGAGCACTGGACGTTTGCCGACGAGAACCCGCCCGTGGGTCTGATCCTCTGCGCCGACAAGGGCCATGCCTTGGCGCGGTATGCGCTGGAGGGCTTGCCGTCCAAGGTGATGGCGGCGAACTACAAGATGGTGCTGCCGGATGCCGAAGTGCTGCAAGAGGAACTGGAGAACACGCGGCGGCTGATCGAATCTCGCGGAACGATCGTCCCCAAGAGACGCAAGCGATAACCGGGCGTCCCGGCGTGCCGCCGTCGGGTTCGCGGGCTGCGCCTCGCGCTTCGTGCCGAATCGCGGCCATTCGGCGCTGCCCCCTGACGCCTTCGGCCCTCGCGGGCCTGCGCGCTGCGCTTGCTTAAAGGCGGGTGTGTGCAGTGGGCGGGGTTTAGGCGGTCTTGCTGTTCCCTTCACCGTACCACGGCGTTCTCGCCGTCAAAGGCGGCGCGCGCCATGCGCGCTGGCGTCCTGGCGGCCGTCTTCGACCTTGTGACTGCTTGCGCTGCGCCGTGCTGAACACGGTTCCGGGCAATTCCGCCCGAGCAACCGGAGCACGATCATGTCGCAACTGTCCTTTTCCTCGTTCGATGACGCTTTGCTGGTGCGTGACTCTCACGGGCACTATGCGCTGGCATCGGCCGATCAGATTCTGGAGGCCGCGCGCCTGGTCATCGACCAGAAGATGCAGCGGGGTACGTCTTTCACTTCACCGGCGGCGGTCAAGGAATACCTGCTTGCCAAGCTGGCCGGCTTCGAGCATGAGGTGTTCTCGGTGTTGTTCCTCGACACGCAGCATCGGCTGATCGAATACAGGGAAATGTTCCACGGCACAATCGACTCGGCCGAAGTGCATCCGCGCGAAGTGGTCAAGGAGGCGCTTCGGCTCAACGCGGCGGCTCTGGTCATCTCGCACAACCACCCAAGTGGCAACCCGGAGCCGAGCGCGGCAGACCGGGCGCTGACCCGGCGGCTCAAGGATGCGCTGGGGCTGGTGGACGTGCGCGTGCTCGATCACGTCATCGTCGCTGGCAGCACCACGGCGTCGTTCGCAGAACGCGGCCTGATCTGACCAAGGGGCTTCGGCCCCTTTTTGCTGCGCCCGATTGTGGCTATGCCAAGGCCCGCAGCCATGCCAGCAAATCGGCCTGCGGGCTATCGGGCTGCAAGGGCCGCGGCGACAACAGGCAATAGCGCGAGCCGTCCTCCACGAAACCCAGCGGCGCGGCCAGCACGCCGCTGTCCAGATCGTCGCGTGCCAGATGCCACGGGCCGACCGCCACACCCAGGCCGGCCACGGCCGCCTGCAAGCTGAAATAGAAATGATCGAAGGTTTGTCCCGGCGCATCAGGTGCGCGCTGGTCTGCGGCCGCCGCCCATTCCGGCCACGCGCCCGGCCGCGTGCGCGTGTGCAGGCGCGGTGCGCCGGCCTTGAGCGCGGCGCCGGCCTTCTTCGTGGTGAACCAGGCCGCCACCTTGTCGGGACGGCAGACCGGGCCGACCTTTTCCGCGAACAAGGGTTCGGCGTGGTAGCCATCGGGCCAGGGGAAGTCGTCGCGGCGGATGGCCAGGTCGATGCCGTTGGCGAAGGAGAACGGCCCGCCACCGGCGACCAGGTGTACGTCGATCCCCGGATGCCGGGCCTGGAAGTCCGGCCAGCGCGGGATCAGCCAGCGCATCAGCAGCGTCGGCTCGCACGACAGCACCCAGCGCCGCCCCTGGCGGGCGCTGGCGCGCAACTCGCCGACGGCCTGCCGCATCAGATCCAGCCCATTGCCCACGGCCCGCGCCAGCGTGCGGCCGGCATCGGTCAGGAACACGCGCCGGCTGCGGCGCTCGAACAGCGCCACGCCCAGTTCGTCTTCGAGCAGGCGCACGGCGCGGCTGACCGCGCCGTGGGTCAGGTGCAGCTCGGCCGCCGCCCGGCTGAAATTCTCCAGCCGGGCCGCCGTCTCGAAGCAGCGCAGGGCCAACAGCGAAGGCAGGCGCGAATCGCTCGATGGTGATTCCAGCTCACCATTCTTGTCAGAAAACATCGTTATTCACCGGGGGATGCAGTCGCTAGCATCTCGCTAATTCGTTGTTCTTCGACAGGATACGCCATGACCGAATTGATAGCTGTCATCACAATCACCTTGCTGGCCGTCATCAGCCCTGGGCCGGACTTTGCGATGGTCACGCGCAACAGTCTGATGCTGTCGCGCCGTGCCGGCATGCTGACGGCGCTGGGCATCGGCCTGGGCGTGCTCGTCCACGTCACCTATACGCTCGTCGGCGTGGGCCTGTTGATCCAGCAGTCGCTCTGGCTGTTCAACGCCATCAAGTTGGTCGGTGCCGTCTATCTGATCTATCTCGGCGTGAAGATGCTGCGCGCCAAGCCCAGTGGCGCGCTGGCCGACAGTACCGTGGCGCCGCTGTCGGATATGGCGGCTTTGCGTACCGGCTTCCTGACCAATGCGCTGAACCCGAAGACCACGGTGTTCATCGTCAGCCTGTTCATGCAGGTGGTGCGGCCCGACACGCCGCTGGCGGTGCAGATCGGCTACGGCGCATTCATCTCGGTTGCGCACATGGCCTGGTTCGGCCTCGTGGCGCTTTGCTTCTCGGCCGGGGCCGTGCGCGACCGGCTGCTGGCCGTGCGCCACTGGATCGACCGCGCCTTCGGCGGGCTGCTGGTCGGCTTCGGTGTCCTGCTGGCGGTGGCGCGCGGGGCGCGCTGACTGCGCGGGGCATCGCGCCGCCCTGCGGCGTCTCGACCCTGGGGGAAACGCTGCCTCGGAAATCCGAGACAGCGTTTCGGAAATCCATTCCCTATCGCGTGCTTCTCAACGCGCCAGGAGGACAAGGACAGCCACCGCCAGCAGGATCAGCATGGCACCGGAGATGCGTTCCAGCCACGGCAGCGCCCGCGCGAAGCGGCGCAGGACGGCCTGGTTGCCGATCATGACCGCGACCAGCAGATCCCACAGCAACACGACGCTGAACATCCAGACGCCATAGATCGTCTTCCAGCCCGCGCTGGCATGCGCGCCGGTCAGCATCGCGGCCAGGCTCGCGTAGAACAGCGCGTTCTTCGGATTCAGGATGCCGGACAGGAAGCCCATGCCGGTTGCGCGTCGCCACGCGATGAAAGGATGCGCGGGTGCCGTGGAACGCCCGCCATTCGAGACATCCAGGTCGCTGCGGCCCGCGTGGCGGATGAACAGCACGCCAAGATGGAGCAGGTAAGCGCAGCCGGCCAGTTGCAATACGACGAACGGGAGGCTGTCCGGGCGCAGTGCCGCCATGCCGGCGAAGGCGGCAACGATGAAAACGCCATTGGCGACGGCGATCCCCAGGCAGGCGCCGCTGGCGACCCGCCAGCCGGCGGACAGCGAGGTTCGGGCGATCAGGAAGAAGTCGGGGCCGGGAGAAAGCAGCGCCAGGAAATGCGCTGCGGCAATCATCAGGAACGGCTGCATTCAGGACGCACTCGTAGTTTTTCTACGCAGTGTGCCGGCCGCAGCGCCTTCCGTATTGAAGGAAATTGCAGCCGCGCCGCTTGCGGCGTCAGGCCCGGAAACGGCCGGGCGTCACACCGGCATGCGCCTTGAACACCCGCTGGAAATGGGCCTGATCGGCGAAGCCGAGATGCTGGGCCACGTCTGCAAGGCTGTCACCGCTGCGAATCCACTCCCTGGCGAGGTTGACGCGCTGGTTGAGTTGCCAGGCGTGCGGCGTCATGCCGGTGACGGCGCGGAATGCCCGGATCACCTGATAGCGGCTCATGCCTGCCAGCTCTGCCAACTTCTCCAGGGTGGTAGTGGCGGTGGGCGAAGCACACAGACAGTCCAGGGCGGGCCGAATCCGCTCCGCCAGGTTCGACGGCACGGTCGGCCCTTTGATGGAGAGCCCCTGTTCGGTGTCGTAGTCCCCGACGAACTCGATCAGCGCGGCTTCCTTCTCGATCGGGTCGCCTTCCTTGAACAGCAGCACGTTGAGTCGGCAGAAGTGCGCATAGACCGCCGGATCGGTCACGATGCGCACCGGCTCGTCGTCCATCGCGTCGGTTCGGGCGTACTCCCGCCGAACAGCCTGGAGCCACGCGGCGTCCAGGTGCAGCATCTGGTAGCTCCAGGCGGTGTCCGGAGCCGGGTTGCACGCATGGACACGTGATGCGGGCACGAAGACGAGCGTGCCAGGGGACAGGAGAACCGGGCCATCGGCGGCACCGGTGAAAACGCTGGTGCCGCCATCGACGGCACCAATGGAAAAGGTCGGGTGATGGTGGGGCTTGTAGCAGGCCCGGCTCTGGCAGGCGCGGCGGCTCTCGACGAAGGGCAAGGCCGGATCGCGCCAGAATGCCTGGGTATCGCTGCGTTGGCCTGCACAGTACGGACGGCTAGTCATCGTTTCGAGATCGGCGTCCATGCAGTCTTCGCACATTGTTGTTCTGAAAGGTGCGGTGTCTCGGAAACAGACACCCCTGGGTCGCTGGCAATTTTAGCTTCCGGGCCTGGAACAGGCATCCATGCATTAGCGTCCCCGGCCAAGAAGCATGGCCGGGTCGCGCTGTCGTGCGTTGCATCGAGCCTCGCTGCGCGAGTCTCGCCCCTGACGGGCTTCCATCCCTGACGCCTCCGGCCCGGCTTCCAGCTCCGGGCCTGCGCGCTTCGCTTGCGTGCGGTCGGCACACAGGGATGGCCGTTCCCATGTCCAGCCGTCTCCCCTGACCTCATCACCTTGTCCGCGACTGTAGCCCGCGGCCGTGTGCCGTCAAGGCGCGCAGGGCCGTGTCCTCGGCTGCGCCTGCGGGCCGCACCAACCCTGCGCTTTCCTCCTTGACGGCCCCCGTCCGCGCGCTCCTGACCGTCGCGGGCGATGAACTCAGGAAAGACGGTGGCAACAGGGCCAACCGGGTTCCTCGTGCCGACCGCACCGAACAGCCGAAAGGCTGGGCTCCGAATCTAGGAATCCGGTGTGCGGTTTGAACAGCAAACCCTTCTTTGTCAGGAGAAAGACCATGCAACTCGCATCCCGATTCGCTTCCCGTTCCCCCTCGCTGCGCAGCGATTACCCGCTGTCCGATGACCAGATTCACCGCGTGGCCCCGTCCATCTTCGCGGATGCCCCGCATGAGAGCCGTTCCGAGCGGTACGCCTACATCCCCACGTCCGCCGTGCTGGCCGAGCTTCGCAAAGAAGGATTCCAACCCTTCATGGCTTGCCAGACCCGCGTGCGCGATGAAGGCAAGCGCGAGCACACCAAACACATGCTGCGCCTGCGCCATGCCAGCCAGATCAACGGCGCGGAAGCCAACGAAATCGTCTTGCTCAATTCCCATGACGGAACGAGCAGCTATCAGATGCTGGCCGGCATGTTCCGGTTCGTGTGCAGCAATGGCCTTGTCTGCGGCGACACCGTGGCAGACGTGCGCGTGCCCCACAAAGGCGACGTGGCCGGTTCCGTCATCGAAGGCGCTTACGAAGTCTTGCGTGGCTTCGACCGCGTGAAGGAATCCCGCGATGCCATGCGCGCCATCACCTTGAACGATGGCGAATCCGAAGTGTTCGCCCGCGCCGCGCTGGCCCTCAAGTACGACGACCCCGACAAGCCCGCGCCCATTACCGAATCGCAAATCCTGATGCCGCGCCGGTTCGATGACCGCCGCCCGGACTTGTGGAGCGTGTTCAACCGCACGCAAGAAAACCTGACCCAAGGCGGCCTGCGCGGGCGCAGCGCCAACGGACGCCGCCAGCAAACCCGCCCGGTGCAGGGCATCGACCAGAACATCCGCCTCAACCGTGCGCTTTGGCTGCTGGCCGATGGCATGCGCCAGTTGAAAGCCTGAATCCCCACGCGGCTGGGGCAGGCAGCAGCCCTTGCCGCTTTCTTCGCTGCTGCATCCCAACCGCAAGGAGTTATCACCATGAATGCCATTACCCAAACCGAAGCCCGCGCCATTCAAGCCCACGCGCTGGAAGCCGCCGACCCGACCAAGAACCTGATTCTGGTGCCGCTGTCGCGGCTGGTGTCGCGGCCCACTGGCCGCAACGTGCGCAAGACCCCGCGCATGTCCATCCCCGAACTCGCCGCCAGCATCCAGCGTGTCGGCCTGCTGCAAAACCTGATCGTGATTGCCGCCGCCGATGGCGAGCATTACGAAGTCGTGGCAGGTGGCCGTCGCCTCGCTGCGTTGAAGTTGTTGGCGAAGAAGCACCGCATCAGCAAGGAATGGGAGGTGCCTTGCCTGCTGGTGGCCGATGCCACCGCCCGCACGGCCAGCTTGACCGAGAACGTACAGCGCGAAGCCATGCACCCTGCCGACCAGTTCGAGGCATTCGCCGCGCTGGTGGCCGAAGGCCGCCCCATCGAGGACATTGCAGCGGATTTCAGCGTCACGCCGCTGGTGGTGCAACGCCGCTTGAAACTCGCCAACGTCTCGCCGCGCCTGCTGGCCGACTACCGCGCCGAGGCCGTCTCGCTCGATCAGTTGATGGCCCTTGCCATCACCGACGACCACGCCGCGCAGGAGGCCGCGTTCTACGATGCGCCGACGTGGCAGCGCCATCCGTCCCACTTGCGCGAACGCCTGACCGAGCGCGAAATCGACGCCCACCGGCATCCGCTGGTGCGCTTCGTCGGGCTGGACACCTACGAGCGCGAAGGCGGCGGCATTCGCCGCGACCTGTTCGCGGAAGGCGATAAGGGCGTGTATCTGGCCGACGCCGCGCTGCTGGAGCGGCTGGCGCAAGACAAGCTGGCGGGCATCGCCGCCGAAGTGAAGGCCGAGGGCTGGGCATGGGTGGATGCCACGCCCGGCATGACCCATGCCGACCTGCACGCCTTCCAGCGCGCCCCGCAGGAACGCCGCAGCCCGAACAAACGCGAAGCGCAGCGCATCGAGAAGCTGCAAGCCAAGCTGCACGAACTGGCCGAAGCCGTGGATGCCGCGCTGGACGCCGACGACGAGGAAAAAGCCGATGCCTTGCAGGAAGAAGGCGAAACCCTGGGCGAACAGTTGCAGACGCTGGAAGATGGCTTGCAGGACTACGCCACGAACGTGAAGGCCGCAGCCGGTGCCATCGTCACCATCGACCGCAACGGCGAAACCGTGATTCATCGCGGGTTGATGCGCGAAGCCGAAGCCAAGGCGCTGCGCACGCTGGAACGCTTGCGGCAGGGTTTCGGCAGCGAAGGCGAAGCCGCGAACGACGAAGAAGGCGAGAACGACGAGCAGCCCAAGACCGCCGCCATGTCCGACCGGCTGGCGCAGCGGTTGAGCGCCCACCGCACCGCCGCGCTGCAAATCGAAGTCGCACGGCATCCGCAAGTCGCGCTGGCCGCGCTGGTGCATGGCATGGTGCAGACCGTCTTGCAGGACAGCCATTACGGCCACGATTTGCCGCTAGGCGTGAGCCTGAAAGTGCAAGGCCGGCTGGAAGGCATGGCCTCCGACTGGCCCGAGTCGCCCGCCGCCGTGGCCCTGCGCGAATTGCAGCAGGTCGCGGGCGAAGCGCTGCCGCAGGACAGCGCCGAACTGTTCGCCGCGCTGCTGGCGATGGAGCAAGGCGAACTGGTGCGGCTGCTGGCGGTATGCGTGGCGGCGACCGTGGACGTGGTGACGCCTCGCGCCACGACGCACCAGCCGGGCGCGGAACTGGCGCAGGCCGTGGGGCTGGACATGGCGGCATGGTGGAAGCCGACCGCAGAAGGCTACTTCCGGCATGTGCCGAAGGCCGTGATTCTGGAAGCCGTGGGCGCGTTCGCGCCATCGCACGTCACCCGGCTGGCGAAGCTCAAGAAGGCCGACATTGCCAGTGAAGCCGAACGGCTGGCCGATGGCACCGGCTGGATGCCCGCCATTTTCCGCGCCGAAGCCCCGCAGCAGGACGCGCAGGCCGTGGCGGCGGATGCGGGCGCGGAAGCGCCGGAGGATGCCGCCGCCGTGGCGGATGTGCCGCAGGCCGAGGCGCTGGCCGCGTGACCTTGCACCGCAGATAAGCGCCCCGGTTCCGGCCGGGGCGCTTCGGCGTGTCAGGCTTGGCTTACTCGAAGGCACCCATGAGCAGATAGGTTCCAGGCGACCGTTGATGCTTATCTATCAGTGGCACCAATCTCTTGAAATGCTCGGTATTGCAGTGTGCATCCAACGCAGCACGATCAGGCCATTCCTCTATGAAGATAAAGTGTCCAGGGTCTTTCTCGTCGATGAAAAGCTCGTAAGACACGCACAACGGTTCTTCTTTGGTTTTCTCGACAAGCTCCCGATACAGGGGAATGACATTCTCGATGCACTCTGGCTTGATGAAGTCTTGGGCAATCACTTTGAGCATTAGTCATACATCCGGCTATTTGGCATAGCGGTCATTCGTTCCATAGTCTAAAACGCCATGCCGCCGCCTTCGCGCTGGCTCAGGCGGCGGCGTTGAAGGCATCGCTGTAGTGCGCGATGCCTTCCGGCACTGTCCCATGCAGGGGCAGCGCCATGAAATAGCCGGGCGGCACGCCCGGCAGTTGCAGCCCCGCATGGGCCTGAAAGCCAAACCGCGTGTAGTACGCGGGATCGCCCAGCAGTACGCAGCCTGCGGCCCGCATGGTTCGCAGTTCGGTCAGCGCCTGTTCCACCAGGCGCGAACCGATGCCTTGCCCCTGCCTTTGCGGTAGGACGGAGATTGGCCCCAACCCGTACCAACCATCAGCCTTCCGTCCTTGGTCATCGGTAATCATGACGGGGGACAGTGCGACGTGGCCGACGACCTGCCAATGTTCCTCGGCCACGATGGAAAGCGTCAGTTCATTGGCTGCACGCAAGGCGCACACGATGAACTGCTCAGTGTGGCTGGTGTGCGGTGCATCGGCAAAAGCGGCAATCGTGACGGCTTCGATGGCTGCAATATCGTCCGTGGTTTCGTGTCGGAGCTGGATGGTCATGTGCTTATCTTGGGTTTCTTACTGAAAATATAGAACGACCTGGGCGTGTCGGCGCCATGCGCCACCGGGCTTTCGGGCTGCGCCCCGTGCCGCCGGTGGCGTCACGGCCATTCGGCTTCAATCCCTCACGCCTTCGCGCCTGCGGCGCTGCGCGCTCCGCTTGCGAGATAGCCAGCGTCCCGACGCAATAGGTGGAGCGTGGGCGGCTACGCCCCGGCTTGCTGCGGCAGGTTGTGCGAAAGCGTGCCGTCCCCGACGCTGGCGGTTCGTCGCCGGTAATTCTGGAACCGCAGACTGCAGCCCCCAATGCGCCCGTATAGGAGTTCTGCGGACGCGCGAACCCGCTAACTGTGCTCGCGGAAGCAATTGCGCCCCTCGCGCTTGGCACAATACAGCGCACGATCCGCATCCCGGATCAGGGCTGCAGATGAATAACTCCCAGGAATGGCCGTCGCCGCGACACCGATGCTGATCGTCACTACACCATGAGAGCTTCCTGCGTGTTCAATGCCCAGTGCCTTGATGCGCGACACAGCTTCCTGCGCCATGCGGCAGGCCACGGCAAGCCCGCATCCCGGCAGCAAGATCGCGAACTCTTCACCACCATAGCGAGCTACAAGGTCTTCGGGCCGATGGACAATCGAACTCAATTCATGAGCAACCCTGCGTAGACATTCGTCACCTTCCTGGTGGCCGTATCGATCGTTGAAGCCTTTGAAGTGATCGACGTCGATCAGCAGAATACTCCCCATGGTTGGCACCAGTGGGGCGGCCTGAAGCATCGCTGCGAGGTGATTGTCAAAGGCTCGCCGGTTGGCAACCAGCGTCAGCGCGTCCGTTCTCGACTCTTCGATCAGCTTGATTTCATTGCCGAGGGTCTCGATCAATTTACGATCCAGCCATAGGGCAGCCCCTAGCAGAAGCATGACGATAAGCCCTCCACCGACGGCCCCCATGGTGATCAATAGCGGCATGGTCGAAAGCGCTTCGTCCCCGTCCAAACCGACTACGAGGCATAAGTCGTAGGGGGGAACAGGAGCGGAAGCAGCGATTATGAGGTTCCTGTGTCTATCCTTCGCTGACACAGAGCTGGCCTGCCAGGTCGTCCGGGTTGCATCTGACTTGCACTGATCGCCATTCTGCGCCACTTCATTATTCAGTCTGGAGGAAAGCAAGACGACGCCATCGCTATTCACGAGGTTGATCAACCCCTGCGGGCCCAAGTCGAATTGCTGGTAAAGCGCTTCGAAATAGCTTGTTTTGAAACTGATGAGCACGACGCCGCCAAACGTGTCGTCCGGTTTATTGAAGCGTCGGCTGATGGTCAGAATGCGCTCGCCGTCCATGCGTGAAAGGATGGGCTTACCCACGTAAGATTGATCGTCATCGTGATTCTGATGAAAAACAAAATAATCACGATCGGAATTATTGGCGAGAGCGACACCCTCCTGTTTCGGTGAAAGCACCCAATTTCCATGCTCGTCGTACACGAAAATACCTTGAATCCGATCTGATCGCCCCAACTGCCTGAGAACCAGAGCATGAAGCTTCTCGGGATCGATTCGCGCAGCTCCTTCCATTAGATCGACCATCGGGCCCAATGTCGCATCGGCCATTTTGAAGGTGTCATCAAGCTGCCTGGCAAGCGAGATCGCCAAATTTTCTGCGTTGTCTTCGGCGTGATCGATGGCGGCAGCACGCCCTGCAATAATGGATAGAATCACTACACCAATCACCGCGCAGCAGGCTGAAAAGATGACGGCATGCAACACGAAGCGATGAAGCCGCTGTTTGATTTTCTTGCTTATCATTGCAAACTCATTATTCGATGGGCCAAACAGTAACCCTGTCCAGAAACAAAATCAGATTCAGTTGACGACCTCAAGCCGATGCAAAGGCCAGAGGGCATCAGGGCTGTTGGCCCATCCCCATTCAAGCGATGCCCAACCTCAACGAAATTTACACAAAGCAAAGACCGTTCGGAAGTTTCCCACTGATGGGAACCTCCAAGAACCGGCCGTTCCATTAAACTCTGAGTCCCCGAACCACAGGGCTGTCAGCGCATGTTCAGCCTATTTGCCGTGCGCGCGCCATAAGCCCCACCTTCAAATGACCTGAAGTGCCAGAGTCATTTTCGATCCAATTGGTGGCCCGGGCCTGAACCAACTCGCCGAAGCCGCATGAGCAGTGCGAGAGCAGCGCGCCCGCCGCAACAGGCCTGCGCGGGCCTACGCAGCGACTTGCTGCGGCAGGTTGTGCGAAAGCGTGCCGTCCTCGACGCTGGCGGTTCGCGCCTGTACGTCACAAAGGACGGTTCACCGACACGCCACCCGGCCTCGCTATGGAGCATCCACGCCACGCCTCAAGCATGTTGCCGCAAGCAGCGGCAAGGGGCGTTCTTGCTTGCCGTTGGGCTGTTGGCCTTGCCCGCGTCAGGGCGCAAGCCGGTGAAGCCGTCACTCGGGGATGCCGAGTCGGCCACGTCTCCATTCGGGAGTGGGCGGCCCGTGCGTCCTTGGCTTGTCGTGAATCCTGGCGAGGGAACGGCTGCGCCTTGGGCTTCATGGCCGCAACCTTCCAGCGAAAACAATTTCCCCGCCGCTGCGCGGCTTCCTCGCGCAGCAAATTCTTTTCGCTTCCAGGTTCTCCACGGTGTTGCGACCGCTGCGCGGTGCGGCCAGCCCATCCCCCGCCGGCCGGATCACAACAAGGACGCACTGGCGCGACCTTGTTCAACCCGAAAGGAGAAACATCATGGCAAACATCGGCACCTTCACCGCAGAGAAAGACGGCTTCACCGGCACGCTTCGCACCCTGACGCTCAACGTCAAGGTCAAGCTGGTTCCCAACGACAAGGGCGACAGCGAGAACGCCCCCGATTTCCACCTCCAGGCGGCCGGCCACGAGGTCGGCGCGGCGTGGAAGAAGACCAGTGAGGCCGGGCGCGAGTACCTGTCCGTGAGCATCGACGATCCTTCGTTCCCGGCGACGGTGTATGCCCGCCTGATCGAGAACGAGGACGGCACGCACGACCTGATCTGGTCGCGCAGCAAGCCCAAGGCGGCCTGACGGCCGCAGCGCCCCGCCCGTTGCGGCGGGGTGTTTCCTTCCAGCGGCTATGCCTCGGCGGCTTGAAGTCGGCTTTCCGCCTCGGCCATCAGTACCGCGGTACTGCATTCCAGCGCACCGGCGATCTTGAAGATCACCGCCAGGGTCGGCGCATGTTCGCCGCGCTCGATCTTGCCCATGTGCGAGCGCTCGATGCCCGCCAGGTTGGCCAGCGTCTCCTGGGCGATGCCGCGTTCCGTACGCAGCGCACGCACCGCCGCGCCGAAGGCCTGGGCCAATTCGGCGTCGAAGGTAGTGGCACCGACTGGTCGGCCGCGCTGGACGGGTCGCTTCTGCATAGACAGAAGCGTCGATTCGCAACACAATTAAAACCACGTTATCTTTAACTCATTCATCCAATCTCACCTGTTTTCGTGCCTTTACAGAAATCCGCCTCGGCGGATTTCTTCAAAAGCGGAGAGCCTGATCCGTGTCTTTCCTGACTTCCGTACATGCGCCTTCGTGCCTCTACGCTTCTGCGGATGCGTGGACTTGCGCATCTGTGCATCCGTGCGGAAACGGGGATACGCTTCGGCGGCTTCGTTCATTCGTGGAAGGGACACGGCCGTGATCCCGCTTGTCACCGATGAAGAACGGGCGCGGTTGCTGGCCAACGGCCAGGCCCGCGCCACCGGGCAGGACACCGATCCGGTGCCGACTGTGCGGCTGTTCACCCCGGACGCGCACGCGACCTGGTTGCTGGCCTCGCTCGATCCCGCCGATGGCGATACGGCCTACGGCCTGATCGACCTGGGGATCGGGATGCCCGCCTTGGGGACGGTGAAGTT
This sequence comes from Pseudomonas sp. PS1(2021), assembly GCF_020405165.1. Lineage (NCBI taxonomy): Bacteria > Pseudomonadati > Pseudomonadota > Gammaproteobacteria > Pseudomonadales > Pseudomonadaceae > Pseudomonas > Pseudomonas sp. PS1(2021). The sequence goes on from NZ_CP084484.1 coordinate 4,809,774, forward strand.
GTCCGACCTGGCTGCCATCGTCGGGCCGCGCAAGCTGCCGGTGCGGCGGGATCGGTATTTCCAGGCGGCACGCCCGCTGTCGGAGTACGTCCGGCTGGCGCAGGAGAACGGCTCGATCACGGACTGATCGAACCCTGCGCAGTCCGTCCAGCCGGGACGCATTGTGACTATTTCGGTCTTAGTCGAGACCGTGCGGGTCTGATTCCGCACTCTTGCACCGAAGCGGTGCGACTGTGTTGGAAACAGTCACGATCTTTGGCGCGGGCTGCGGCACGGTGTCCAGTGCTGCGCACCATTTTCCGGCGGTGCAGCCGTCGCGTTCAGACGATTTTGGCAATGCACCGGAGCGAATCGGTCTTGACACCACAAGTTACAGCTTACCCCGATCTTGATGGCAGTTTGATGTTGAAACGGTAGCTCCGCAAGCCGCAATCCATAGCGACGTTCCTGCTGATCGACAGGAGGCTGCGTCATGGCTGATTCGAGCGCCGCACACTGGTATCCGACCGCAGCGTATCTCTACACGCTGCATCTCGATGGCCCCGCGCTGGCGTGGGAGTACCTGCGCAGGAATCCCGACTACCGGCGCGACTGGCTGCGCCGTCGCCGCCAGCCGGACGCGGCGCAGGCTTGGGGCCTGCGCCTGTTGGAAGATCCCGCCCTGGATGCGCGTGACGCGCATCCGGCCTGGTTCCCCGACCACGATGCCGTGGTGCAGCTTTACCCCGATGCCGATCCGCCACCCGATGCCTATGCCTTCGAGTTCTGGCGCGTCCCAGGCCGCAAGCACCTGATCCACGACGGCAAGCGCCTGGTGCTGGTGTCGCACTGGCCGGGCTGCTGCCTGCGACTCGCCCTCGGGCCAGGGATGGAAGACGGCATGGCCTACCTGTACGCGACCCGCGCCTGCGCCACGCCTTGCGCGCGCTATCGCACGCTCGCGGCCGAACTGGACGCCCTGGCCGTGGCGACGGCTGCCGCGCCTGCGGCGGCGGCCCGTTCCCGGCCCACGCCCACCGCGCTGCTGGAACTGCACACATTCCAGGCGCTCGACGCGACCCTGACGGGCGCGTCCTTGCGCGAGGTGGCCGAAGGGCTGTTCGGCGCGGATGCCGTCGCGGCCGACTGGCACAAGGACAGCGCCTTGCGTGCCCGCGTGCGGCGGCTGGTGCGTCGTGGCGAGGCGCTGATGCGCGGCGGTTATCGCCGCCTGGCGCAGCTTCCGCCAGTTGCACCGCATTAGGGGGGGGCGTTTCGCGCCCCCTGCAAATCGTCCCTTAGCAGGAAGCCTTGCTTTCTTGAAAGTGCCTCTATCCGGCCGCGTGGTGTGGCCGGGCTTGATGGAGGTACATCCCATGCGACCTGCTCCCTTGCGGCCTGCCGCCGCTGCTGTCGCTGCGCCCGCGCAGCCCCAACGCTACCTGACCAACGACGAGGCCGCCGAATATCTGCGCCTCAGCCCGCGCACGCTGGAGAAACAGCGCGTGATCGGCGGCGGGCCGAAGTTCCGCAAGTTCGGCCGTCGCGTCATGTACGCGGTGTCCGACCTCGACGCCTGGGCCGATGCGCGCAGTTTCGATGCCACGTCCGACCCCGAGTATGCCGAGCGCCATGCGGGTGACTACCGTGATCGCCGCTGATCGTTGGTTCACGGGTGGCCGCCGTCATGTCCAGTCCCGCGCTGCCGTCCCGGCAGCGGCCGGCACAGGAGCGCGAACAGCTCGACCTGTTCCGCGCCTTGCCCGGCGACATGGCGCCGCGCGACAGCCAGGACTTGATGGCCTATCCGTTCTTCTCGCTGGCGAAGTCGCGGCGCACGGCGCCGATCGACTTCCGTGCCGGCAACGTGACGATCCGCGTGGAAGGCACGCAGGAACACGGCATCGCCACCATCTGGGATGCCGACATCCTGATCTGGGCGGCCTCGCAGATCGTGGAGGCGAAGGATGCGGGCCTGCGGCCGTCGCGGCTGATGCGCGCCACGCCCTACGAGATCCTGCGCTTCATCGGGCGAGGCAAGTCGCTGCGCGACTACCAGCGCCTCAAGGCCGCGCTGGATCGCCTGCAATCGACCACGGTGGCCACATCCATCCGCGAGACGACCGGGCGACGCCTGCACCGCTTCTCGTGGATCAACGAGTGGAAGGAGCTGGCCGATGCCAGCGGCACGCCGCTGGGTATCGAGCTGATCCTGCCGGATTGGTTCTATGCGGGCGTGCTCAATGCGGCCCTGGTGCTGACCATCGACCCGGCGTATTTCCGGCTCACCGGCGGTATCGAGCGCTGGCTGTACCGCCTGGTGCGCAAGCACGGCGGCAAGCAGGAATACGGCTGGCAGTTCGACTTCCGCTACCTGCACCAGAAATCCGGCAGCACCGCCAAGCCCTACGACTTCGCCTGCGACCTGCGCGCACTGGTGGCGCGGCAGTCGCTGCCCGGCTACGTCCTGGGCATCGAGCGGATGCCGGACGACGGAACGGAGCTGCTGACCTTTCGGCCCGTGCCGCCTACGGCACGGGGATAACTTCGGGACAAGCTGTGAATGGTGTCGTGCTATCAGGCGTGCGGGGTATCGTGCTATCAGGCGTGGCACTATCGTGCTATCAGGCGTGCCAATCGGCCGCAAACCCGCGCCAGCACTGGGTTTTCTCGCCCTCTAACATTACTAACTTAAATTCTCTAACTTTTAGTAGAGAAGCGCCGTTTCGGTGGACAACTGCCGAAAGGCAAAAAGCGCCGCAGTACCGAAGGCAAAGGCAGACCAAAAACCAACCCCGTTCGGCAAGGCAAAACCACGCTGGCTTTCCAGTTCGGAGGGCCGCGCCATGATCGTCGCCTTGCTCAACCAGAAAGGCGGCGTCGGCAAGACCACGCTCGCAACCCACATCGCTGGCGAGCTGGCGATGCGTGGGCAATCGGTCGTCCTGCTGGACGCCGACCCGCAAGGTTCCTCACTGGACTGGACGCAGCGCAGAAGCCAGCAGGGCTTGCCACGATTGTTCAGCGCCGTGGGCCTCGCCCGCGAGACGCTACACCAGGAAGCCCCAGAACTCGCCAGGCGGGCCGATCACGTCATCATCGACGGGCCACCCAGGATCGCCGCCTTGGCGCGCTCCGCGCTGCTGGCGGCCGAGCGCGTGCTGATCCCCGTGCAGCCCAGCCCCTACGACCTGTGGGCCAGCGCCGAGATGGTGGCACTGATCCGCGAGGCCCAGGTGTTCCGGCCTGCGCTGCGCGCGGCCTTCGTCATCAACCGCCGCGTCAGCACCACGGTGATCGGTCGGGAGGCGCGGCAGTCGCTGGCCGAACAGCCGCTGCCGGCACTGCGCGCCGAGGTTCGCCAGCGCATCGTCTTCGCCGACAGCGTGGCCGCCGGTCGGCTCGCACGCGAGACGGCGCCGGACAGCGCCGCCGCACGCGAGATAGCCGCGCTGGTGGACGAACTGCTGCGGTGGCCGACATGACTGCAAAGCCATCACGCAGCAAGCGCGTCGGCATCGGTGCGCGTCCGCCCGCGAATCCGCACGCCGAGGCGTGGATTCGCCAGGGCGACGCCGATGCGCTCAACAAGGGCGACCTCTACACCGCACGCCTCACGCTCGACGTGACGCCCGCGCTACGCGCGCGCATCAAGATCGCCGCCTTCGGCCAGGGCGTGACCGTGGCCGAAATGCTGCGCGGCCTGCTGGAACGGGAGTTTCCCGACAAGCGCCCGGAGAACCTGCCATGAACGCATCCGTTCTGCCTGCCGCTCACGCGGCGACGGCTGCACCGGCTACTGCGTCGCTGCCTTCGCTTTCGACGCTCGCCGGCGAGGCCGGCAACGTGCCACTGACGCGCGTGGCGCTGGCCTACATCGAACATCGCTTCAAGCTCTACCTGCGCTTCGGCGAACCGGCGCGCATGCTGCGGCTCGACCGCTGGCGGCGCTGCGCGGTGTTCCTGCCGCGTGCAATGTTCTGCCGCGTGCGCTGGGAAGCAAACGACTACGGCACGATCCGTTGGCAGCTCAAGGTGATGCAAGCCGCCACGCCACTGGACGACATGCAGCGCATCCCCGGTGTGCAGCCGGGCGCACGCCTGCTGCTGCACGCCGAAGGCGAAAACGCGGTGCGTGTCGTGCTGGAACGCATCGACAACATCGACGCGCAGGGTATCGCCGCCATCGACGTGTCGCCCGCGTACTGGCGCACGCTGGGCAACCGTCTGGCGGCCCGCCTGGCGCTGCCCGAATACACCGCCGAGCGGCACGCCGCCTGGCTGGCCGGGAGGGCGCTGCCATGACGGCCCGCTCCAACACCACATGCACGCACGAACCCGCGCCGCATCCTCGCTCGCGCCTGCGCGTTCGCATCGTGCTGGCGGGCTTCTCCGCTGTCGGCTTCGCTGCGCTGGCCTGGGCAGCTTTCGTGTCGCCGCTGCCGCGTCTGACCTACAACCCGTCCGACAGCGTGGCGGTCGGTTGGTATCGCATTGAACCGTTCGACCCGCGCACCGCCTCGCTGCCACGTCCGCTGTCCGTGGACAGCATCGTGCTGGTGCCGTTGCCCGACAGGGCCGCCATGCTGGCTGCGCAGCGCGGCTACCTGCCGACGCGCGTGCCGCTGCTCAAACGTGTGGGCGCGGTCGCGCCGCAACACGTTTGCATCGTCGCCGGGCAGGTACGCATCGACGGCGTGCCTGCGGCCGCCGTGCTGCCTGCCGACCGGCTGGGCCGGCCGCTGCCATCCTTGCAGCTCTGCCGCCGCCTTGAACCGGGCGAGCTGTTCCTGTTAAGCGTGACCAATCCGGCGTCGTTTGACAGCCGCTATTTCGGCCCGGTCAGCGCATCCGCCGTGATCGGCATCGCGCACCCGGTCTGGCTGGAGACACGCCCATGATGGCCGCCGATTCGCTGCACGTCGCCGTGCCTCTCATCGTGCCATCGAGCATGTCGTTCCAGTGGCTGCTGCCGTGTCGTCGCGCGTGTGCAGCGCGGGCGCATTCGCGCCGCGCTTCGCGCAACATCCGGCGCAGCCATCCAGCGTGCAGGCGTCTTTCCTCGAACGCGCCCGGCCTGCGGCCATTGGCGCGTTCGCCGGTGCGCTGGCTGCAAGCAGCTCAGCGCCGCCGGGCCGCCGATGCCCGGAGCGACAGCGAGGGGTAAAGGCGGAAGGCAAGACAAAAGGACGCGGCACCGGGCCGCGTCGAAAGCCAGTCTGCACATGGGGGTGGCGCGGCACGGAGCGGCTTTGCCGCCGTGCCGCGTTCGGCGCGAAGGTCGCGCCAATGCAGGCATGTCCGCGTGCTTCGCACGACAGGACACGCCAGAGCTTGCAGGGAGCGCAGCCATGACCGACCGCCGCGACGACGATTTCCGCGTGCGCCCCAGCGCCCCGAAGAACCGGGGCAAGGGCCAGGGGCAGAGCTTCGTTTCCAAGGTGCTCAAACAGGCGGGCAAAGCCAGCAGCGGCAAGTCCACGGTGCGCCGTCCGGCATCGGCGAGTGGCACCGGCCAGCGGCCCGGCTCGCGCCTGGGGCGCGGCCACACGGCAGCACGCTTCGCCGGGGCGAAGCTGACGCCTATGTCGCGGCGCGCGACCATCAAGACGCTGCTGGTGAACCACCAGCGGGCCAGCCCGCAGTCGCTCGCCAAGCACCTGCGCTACATCGAGCGCGACGGCGTGGGCCGCGACGGCGAGCCGGGCCAAGCCTACGGGCCGCAGACAGACGTGGCCGATCTCGACGCCTTCAAGGAACGCTGCGCCGACGACCGGCACCATTTCCGCTTCATCCTCTCGCCCGAGGATGGCGCGGAGCTGGAAGACCTGCGCACCTACACGCGGCACCTCATGGGCCGCATGGAGGCCGACCTGGGTACGGGCCTCGATTGGGTGGCCGTGAACCACTGGAACACCGACAACCCGCACACGCACATCGTCGTGCGCGGGCGCGACGACACCGGCAAAGACCTCATCATCGCGGGCGACTACATCGCCGATGGCTTCCGCTATCGCGCCGCCGAGCTGGCGACCGAATGGCTGGGGCCGCGCACCGAACTGGAGATCCAGCAGACCTTGCAGCGTGAGGTGGAGCAAGAGCGGTGGACGAGCCTGGATCGCACCCTCAAGCGTGAGATAGGCGAGGCCGGCGGCGATGGCCTGGTGCGCGTCGAAAGGTTCAACGCCCCCCGCTTGCAGCGCCAACGCCTGATGCTAATCGGCCGCCTGCAACACTTGCAGCGCCTGGGCCTGGCCGACGAGACGCAGCCCGGCACCTGGGCCATCCATGCCGATGCGGAAAAGACATTGCGCGCGCTGGGCGAGCGCGGCGACATCATCCGCACCGTGCAGCGGGCCATGCGCGGCGAGCCGCGCGAGCTGGCCGTGTTCGAGCCGGGGGACGATGGCCGAACCATCCTCGGCCGTGTGGCCGCGAAGGGGCTGGCCGACGAGCTGCGCGACCGGGGCTATCTGGTCATCGACGGGGTGGACGGCAAGGCCCATTACGTCGCGCTCAACGCCCGCGACGAGCTGGCGAACTACCCGAGCGGCGCCGTGGTGGAGGTGAAAGGCTCGGCCGACGTGCGCGCAGCCGACAAGAACATCGCCGCGCTGGCGAGCGATGGCCTGTACCGCACTGACCATCACCTGGCGATCGGGCAGGGCCGGGCCAAGGCCGGACGCGACCCGCAAGAAGTCGTCGCCGCCCACATCCGCCGGCTGGAGGCCCTGCGTCGGGCCGGCATTGTGGAGCGCGTTGCCGAAGGGCTATGGAAGGTGCCGGACGACCTGGCCGAGCGTGGCCGCCAGTACGACGCGCAGCGCCTGGGCGGCGTGGCCGTGGAGCTGAAATCGCACTTGCCCATCGAGCGGCAGGCCCGCGTGATCGGGGCCACGTGGCTCGACCAGCAGTTGATCGGCGGCGGCTCGGGCCTGGGCGACCTGGGCTTTGGTGGCGAGGCCAAACAGGCCATGCAACAGCGCGCCGACTTCCTGGCCGAACAGGGGCTGGCCGAGCGGCGCGGGCAGCGCGTGATCCTGGCGCGCAACCTGCTGGGCACACTGCGCAACCGGGAACTGGCACAGGCCGCGAAGGGCATTGCCGCTGAAACCGGCCTGGAGCATCGCCCGGTGGCCGACGGGCAGCGCGTGGCTGGCATCTACCGGCGCAGCGTCATGCTCGCCAGCGGGCGCTACGCGATGCTGGACGACGGCATGGGATTCAGCTTGGTGCCGTGGCGGCCGGTGATCGAGCAGCGGCTGGGGCAGCATATCGCCGCCGTGGTGCGCGGTGGCGGCGTATCTTGGGAGCTTGGACGGCAGCGCGGGCCAAGTATTTCTTGAGACCCTTCATCTACTTGTCGAACGGCCGAGCGCCTTCATCAGCCCCGGCTTCTGGCTCGCAAAGGTGCCATAGAAGACCTCATTACCGATGAGCGTGATCGGAGCCACGCGCACGCCGGTTCGTGACTTGGCTTCCGCAGAAATCTTCGGGTCGGTCAGGTCGCGTTCTTCAAACACGATGCTCTGCTGGGACAGCCACTCCTTCAGCACCCGACAGTCCGGGCAGGCTGGAGTGCTATAGATGATGATGCGCGGGGTGCTGGCTTGGTTCATGGTCGTGCCTTCACTTTCCCCGAGCGGCAAGCCAGCTCTTCATCATGGCGATCTCTCCTTCCTGCGCAGAGATAACCTCCTGAGCCAACTCGCGGACCTCCGGGTCCTTGCCGTACTGCAACGCCACCTTGGCCATGTCGATCTCGCCCTGGTGATGCGGGATCATGCCGCGCATAAAGTCCACATCGGCATCGCCGCTGAAGTCAATCATCATGTCGGCGTGCATGCGGTCATTGCCGGCACGGTAGGCGGTCGTCGAGGCGTCGCCCGAGCTGCCGGTCGCCGCCTGTTGGCCGCGTTCTCCAAGCCACTTATTCATCATGGCGATCTCGCCTTCCTGCGCAGAGATAACCTCCTCAGCCAACTTGCGGACCTCCGGGTCCTTGCCGTACTGCAACGCCACCTTGGCCATGTCGATCGCGCCCTGGTGGTGCGGGATCATGCCGCGCATGAAATCGACGTCGGCGTTGCCAGTGAACTGCGCTCCCATCCCCGCGTGCATCTGGTCGTTCACGGCGCGATACGCGGTCGTGGAAGGGCTGTCATTGGCCGAGGCGCTGGAGGGCATCGCGTGCCCTTGGTGATCTCCGCTCGCATTGGCCTGCATCACTTCACCCGACGGGACCACCTTCTTCTGAACGGCCATCAGGCCGATGGCGACCACGACGGCGCCCGCAATGAACAACAGGCTGAACTTGTTGACTCTCATGAAAAACTCCTTGAATGAGATTGATGGAGTCACTGTAGGGCTTCCCATTGTTGGAAGGTCAAGCCCCTCATTTCGCCGTTGATGCCGATGAAGACCCTCGGCGCAAGATCCAGTCCTTCACTTCCGCCGCCTACGACAACGCGCTGTCGAAGCTGCAGCGGTGGAAGCAGGTGATGTAGCGCCTGAGGCGACCGCTAGATGGAACACCTCCCGCATCGGCCCGATCAGCCCGGACCTAGCCGCACCGGCTTTCGCGCGGTCTGCCACAGCAGCGGCACCAAGATCAGCGCCAGGGCCGGGAAGATCATCCAGTTGACCGCCTGCCAGCCCGAGCTGTGCAGGATCGATCCCGCGAGGAACGACACGGCCGCCGTGGCGGCGAAGACGAAGAAATCGTTCATGCCCTGCGCCTTGCTGCGCTCGGCCGGGGTGTGGCAATCGGTGACCACCGCCGTCGCGCCGATGAAGCTGAAGTTCCAGCCGATGCCCAGCAGCGCCAGCGAGCCCCAGAAGTGGGACAGGCCGAGCCCGCCCAGGGCCACCACCCCGGAGGCGGCGAGCAGCACCATGCCCACGGCGGTCACGCGCTCCTTGCCGTAGCGCACCATCAGCCGCCCAGTGAAGAAGCTCGGCCCGAACATCGCCAGCAGGTGCCACTGGATGCCCAGGGCGGCGTTGTCCACCGAATGCCCGTGGTTGACCATCGCCACCGGCGCGGCGGTCATCACGAACGCCATCACCCCATAGGACACCACGCCCGCGGCCACGGCCAGCGCGTAGCGCGGCATCGCCAGGAGCTGCAGCACCGTGCGGCCGCTGTCGGCGGCGGCTTCGGCCGGGGTCTGGCGCGGCGTGCGCAGCATCAGCAAGATCGGCAGGGCGATCAGCGGCAGCAGCGCCTGGCTGAGGAAGCTGCCGACGTAGGGCGTGCCCGCTACCGCGTCGCGCGTGAAGATCACCAACTGCGGCCCGATGATGGCACCCGCGAGACCCCCCACCATTACCCAGGAAATCGCCTTGGCCTTGAGCGCGTCCTCGGCGGTGTCGGCGGCTGCGAAGCGGTAGCTCTGCACATACGCGCCGTAGAAGCCCGCCAGGAAGGTGCCGGCGCAGAAGATCCAGAACGAGGCCAGCATGATGCCCAGCGCGGCGATCAGGCCCGAGGCCACGCCGAAGCCGACCCCGACCACGTATCCGTTGCGGCGGCCATGGCGCCGCATGATGAACGCCGCAGGCAAGGTGCCGATGGCAAGACCCAGGCCGAACAGGCTCACGGGCAAGGTGATCCAGGCCGAGTCCTTGGCAAGCTGCTGGCCGACCAGCCCGCCCAGCGACATCACGATGGGCGCGCTGGCGCCACCGAGCGCCTGCGCGGCGGTGAGAACGCCGATGTTTCGGCGCGTGATGCTCTGGTCGGTCATGGGCGGTCTTTCTTGTTCGTTTGTCTGGCCGGAAATATTACACGCATGAATATATGTTCAGTTATCCGACCATGATTCGGCCATGCGATGCTCATGAACCGCCGCAACCTGGTCGCTCCTCGCAAATCTCCCGAGCGGCAGAAGGAACAGCCTGCCGTTCCAATGCGAGCAGGTGCTCTTTCACCCGGGTCAGTTGCGCCATGCGTTCCTCGACATAGGCGAGATGGTCCCGGACAGCCTGCGTCAGCAGCTCGGGTTCCGGGGACTCGCGATGCGTCCAGCCCAGCAAGTTGCGCATGTCATCCAGGCCGATGCCCGACGCGCGGTAGTTGCGAATCAGGTAAAGCCGCTCGACATGGGCCGGGCCATAGCGCCGGTAGTTGTTGCGGGACCGCTCGGGAGCGGGCAGCAGGCCCTCCCGTTCGTAGAACCTGATGTTCTCAGGGGGCGTGCCGGTCAAGCGCGCGAGTTCACCAATCCTCATCCAGCTCTCCGCGCGCAGCGATGGGGGACGCCACCGCTGCGCGCCGGCCCTCATCCCGGCGACCGGGCGGACTGCTGCGCCGTGGCGCCCGATTGCACCGTGTGCTCAGTCCAGCCGCCGCCCAGCGCCTTGTACAGATGGATGAGGTTGTTCAGCCGCGTCAGGCGCGTGCGCACCAGGGTCTGCTGCGTGCCGTAATGCGTGCGCTGCGCGTCGAGTACAGTGAGGTTGTCGTCCACGCCCTCCTGGAAGCGCTGCTCGGCCAGCTCGTAGGCCTTCTGGCTGGCCGCCACCAGGAGCTGCTCCGCGCGGATCTGCTCATCGAGCGTGCGCTTGCCCGCCAGGCCGTCGGCCACCTCGGCGAAGGCCGCCTGGATGGACTTCTCGTAGTTGGCGATCTCGATGCGCTTCTGTACGTGCGCCACGTCCAGGTTGGCGCGCAGCGCGCCGCCGCGGAAGATGGGCAGCGTGATCTGCGGCAGGAAGCTCCAGGCCCGCGAGCCCGAATCGAACAGGCCGTCCAGCGAAGCGCTGGCCGTGCCCGCCGAGCCCGTAAGGCTGATCGTCGGGAAGAACGCGGCCCGCGCCGCGCCGATGTTGGCGTTGGCGCCGATCAGCATCTGCTCGGCGGCGCGGATGTCCGGCCGGCGCGCGAGCAGTTCGGACGGCAGGCCGCTCGGCAGGCCGGTCGGCACGATGTCGTCCGGCAGCGCCATGGCCTCGTCAAGCTGCCGGGACAGCTCCGGCGTCAGCGGCTGGCCCAACAGCAGCACCAGCGCGTTGCGGTCCTTGGCCGCCTGCCGTGTGTAGGCGGCATGGTTGGCCTCGGCGGTGCGCAACGCGATCTCTGCGCGGCGCAGGTCGAGCTGCGTGGAGTTGCCCGCTTCCACCAGTTGGGTGGTCAGCCCGTAGGAGCGCTTCTGCGTGGCGAGGGTGTCGCTCGTCAGGCGCAGCAGTTCCTGGTCGGCACGCAGCGTGAGGTAGGCGCTGGCCACCTCGGACACCAGGCTCATCTGCGTGGCGATGCGGGTCTCGTCGAGGGCCAGGTAGGACGCCAGCGCCCGGTCGCTGAGGCTGCGGATGCGGCCCCACAGGTCCAGTTCCCAGGCGGCCGTCACCCCGGCCACGTCGTAGCGCCGGAGCACGTCGCTTTGCCCCGTGGTGCTGAGGTCGGCCGGTACGCGCTCTGACGCGCCGCGGGCGGAAACGCCCAGGTTCGGCAGCATCTCGGCACGCTGGATACGGTACAGCGCCTGAGCCGCCTCCACGTTGAGCGCGGCCTTGCGCATGTCGCGGTTGTTCTCCAGTGAAATGCCGATCAACTGCTGCAGCAGCGGGTCGCGGAAGAAGTCCCGCCAGCCGATCTCGGCCGTGATCGCGTCGTCGGGCGTCGCGGCCGCCGGTTCCACATAGGCCGCGCCCAAGGGATAAGCCGTGTCGATCGGCGCTGCGGGCCGGTCATACTTCGGTGCCATGGAGCAGCCAGTCAACGCCGCCGCGAGGGCGAGCGGCGCCAGCGTCCTGGCGGGTCGTGTGAATGCGAAAGATGTTTTCATGTCGTATGTCCTCCTGGCCGTCATGCGTGCTGGTCGGTCATGCCGACACGGGCATGGCGCGCTTCGCGGCGCAGCGCCAGCTTGCGCACCACGACGTAGAACACCGGCGTCAGCACCAGGCCGAATACCGTCACGCCCAGCATGCCGGCGAACACCGCGATGCCCATGGCGTGGCGCATCTCGGCGCCCGCACCGCTGGCCAGCACCAGCGGCACCACGCCAGCGATGAAGGCGAACGACGTCATCAGGATCGGGCGCAGCCGCAAGCGCGCGGCTTCGAGCACGGCTGCCAGCGGATCGGCCCCTTCGCTTTCCTTCGCGCGGGCGAACTCCACGATCAGGATCGCGTTCTTGGCGGCCAGGCCGATCAGCACCACGAAACCGATCTGCGTGAAGATGTTGTTGTCCCCCCCAGAGAGCCAGACGCCGGCGATCGCCGAGAGCAGCGCCATGGGTGCAATCAGCAGCACAGCGAACGGCAGCGACCAACTGTTGTACTGGGCCGCCAGGAACAGGAAGGCGAGCAGCACCGCCAGCGCGAAGATATAGATAGCAGTATTGCCAACTCGCTTTTCCTGGAAAGTCAGGTCCGTCCATTCGTAGGTCATACCGTCAGGCAGCGATTCGCTCACGATCTTCTCAATCGCGGCGGTGGCCTGGCCGGATGAGTAGCCCGGCGCTGGCCCGCCGCTGATGTCCGCCGAGGGGAAGCCGTTGTAATGCATCACCCGGTCGGGGCCGGAACTGCGCTCGATGGTCGCGAACGCGCTCAGCGGGATCATGTCGCCCGCTGCATTGCGCACCTTGAGCATGCCTATGTCCTCAGCCTGCATGCGGAACTGCGCATCGGCTTGGGCCATTACCCGGTAGGTGCGACCGAAGCGGTTGAAGTCGTTGACGTAGAGCGAGCCAAGGTTGACCTGCAGGGTGTCGAACACCTCGGTCAGCGACACGCCCTGCGACTTGGCCTTCACCCGGTCGATGTCCACCTGCAACTGCGGCGCATTGGTCTGGAAGCTGGCGAGCATGTTCGCCAGCTCGGGCGCCTGCATGGCCTTGCCCATGATCTGGCCCTGTGCTTGTGCAAGCGCCTCGGGACCCAGGCCCGCCCGGTCCTCGATCTGCAGCTTAAAGCCGCCCATAGAACCCAGGCCCGGCACCGGCGGCGGCGGGAAGATGCCGACGAAGCCGTCCGGGATCTGGCTGAACTTGCCCATGAGCTTGCCCTGGATGGCGAAGGCCGACAGCGACGGGTCCTTGCGCTCATCGAAGGGCTTGAGCATGGCGAACATCAGCGCGGTGTTCGGCTGGTTCACCGGTCCATTGACCGACAGGCCCGGGAAGGCCACCACGCTCTCGACGCCCGGCTCAGCCAGTGCGATCTTGGTCATCTCCTTGACGACCGCCTCGGTGCGATCCAGCGAGGCGCCGGTCGGAAGCTGGGCGATGCCCACGAGGTAGTACTTGTCCTGGGCGGGCACGAAGCCCGCAGGCACCTTGTGGAAGCCCAGCCAGGTCAGGCCCAGGAAGCCGACGTAGAGCAGCAGCACGATGGCGCTGCCGCGCACCGCGCGGCGCACGCCCCCGACGTAGGAATTCGAGGCGCGGTCGAAGAAGCGGTTGAAGCGGCGGAAGAAGCCGCCGAACACGCCGTCGATGATGCGCGTGACGCGATCGGGCTTGGCCGCGCCGTGGTGCGGCTTGAGCAGGATGGCGGCCAGCGCTGGCGACAGCGTAAGCGAGTTGATCGCCGACAGGATGGTCGAGAACGCGATGGTTAGCGCGAACTGGCGATAGAACTCGCCCTGCAGCCCCGACAGGAACGCCGAGGGGATGAAGACCGCTGCCAGCACCGAGGTGATGGCCAGGATCGGGCCAGTCACTTCATCCATCGCCTTGCGCGCCGCGTCCTTGGGTGATTCGCCCAGCGCTATGTGGCGCTCCACGTTCTCCACCACCACGATGGCGTCATCCACCACGATGCCGATGGACAGCACCAGTCCGAACAGCGACAGTGTGTTCAGCGAGAAACCGAACATGTGCATCACCGCGAACGTGCCGACCAGCGAGACCGGCACGGCGATCAGCGGGATGATCGACGCGCGCCAGGATTGCAGGAACAGCACCACCACGATCACCACCAGGAAGATGGCATCCAGCAGCGTGACGGCGACGGACTGGAGCGAGGCGCGCACGAAGACCGTGGGGTCGTAGGCGATCCTATACTCAATGCCGTCGGGGAACTTAGCTTGAAGTCGGTCCATTGCCGCGCGCACCGCGCTAGACACATCCAGCGCGTTCGCGCCCGGGCTCTGGATGATCTGTATCCCCACCGCCGGCTCGCCATTGAGCAGGCTGCGCAAAGAGTAGGAATCGGCCCCCATCGAGATGCGGGCGACATCCCGCAGGCGAGTTACCTGGCCGTCGGCGCCCGTCTTCACGACGATCTCGCCGAATTGCTCCTCGCTCGACAGTCGGCCCAGAGTGTTGACCGTGACCTGGAACGCCGCCGAGGCATCCGGCTGCTGACCAACCGAACCAGCGGCAACCTGTATGTTCTGCTCGCGGATGGCGGCAACCACGTCGCTCGCGATCAGCCCACGAGCAGCGACCTTGGCGGGTTCGAGCCAGACCCGCATCGAATACTCCCCGGCGCCCCAGACTAGGACATCGCCGACGCCTGGCGTACGAGCCAGATCATCCTTCACATGAAGTGTGGCGTAGTTGGAGACGTACAGCGGATCATATCGACCTCCAGGCGAAAGCAAATGCACCACCATGAGAACGTCCGGCGACGTTTTCTCGGTGACAACACCGATGCGCTGAACTTCAGGCGGTAGGCGCGGCAACGCCCGCGAGACCCGGTTTTGCACCTGGATCTGCGCAATGTCGGCGTTGATATGCTGCTCGAAGGAGACGGTGAGCACCATTTTCCCGTCGGTGGACATCTGAGACTGCATGTACATCATGCCTTCTACGCCGTTGATCGCCTGCTCCAGCGGTGATGCCACGGTATCGGCGATCACTTGCGGGTTGGCACCGGGATAGCTAGCGGTGACCTGCACCGTGGGAGGCGTGACCTGCGGGTATTCGCTCAGCGGCAGCTGGAAGTAGCTGATCGCGCCCGCGATCAGCATCAGCACCGACAGGACGATGGCGAAGATGGGCCGGTTGATGAAGAAGCGGGGGAAATTCATTTGCGGGCCTCCGCCGAGCCGGCCGCGCCGTCAGCCTTGGCGGGGTCCGCGCCGGCGGCCGGTGCCGCGGGCGGCTGCATGGGCACCATGCGCGGCGTGACCGCCATGCCGGGGCGCACGAGGCCCTTGATGATGATCTTCTCACCGGCCTGCAGGCTGCCGTTGATGACGCGCAGCCCGTCCACCACCGGCCCCAGTTCGATGGGCCGGTACTGGGCCTGGTTGTTCTCGCCCACGACCAGCACGTAGTTGCGCCCTTGGTCGGTGCCCACGGCCTGATCGTCGATCAGGACGGCCTCGCGCGCCGCGCCGGTGGACAGCTTGACCCGGGCGAACATGCCGGGTGCCATGCGCCCATCCGGGTTGGGCACAACGGCGCGCGCGCGGATCGTGCCGGTGCTTCGGTCAATGGTGTTGCCCACGAAGTCGAGCGCGCCCCTGTGCGGGAAACCCTTGTCCGTGGTCAGCCCGACCTGCACGGGCAGCGAGGCCTTGCCGCCGGCGCCCGCAGCGGGCCGCGAGCGGCTCACGACGTTGAGGTACGTGGCTTCGTCGATGTCGAAGTACACGTGCAGCGGGTCGATGGACACGATCGTGGTCAGCAGCGTGGCCGCGCCGGCGACACCGCCGCTGACCAGGTTGCCCTCGGTCACGAGCACGCGGTCAACGCGCCCGGCGATGGGCGCCGTGACGCGGGCGTAGGACAGATCCAGCCGCGCCGCAGCGACGGCGGCCTTGGCCGCTTGCACCTGGGCCTGGCGCGCACTGCGCGCGGAGACGGCATCGTCGTAGGTCTTGCGCGCGACAGCGCCGGTCGCCACCAGGCGCTCGGCGCGGTCGAAGTCGGCCTGGGCCTGACTGGCCAGCACCTCGGCCTGTTGCAGTTGCGCCGCAGCCGTGTCGAGCGTGACCTGGAACGGTCGGGGGTCGATCTGGAACAGCAGTTGTCCCTTGCGCACCAGGCTGCCCTCGGGGACGCTCACAGCATCGACGGCGCCGCCGACCCGCGAGCGCAGCTCGACGGTCTTGGGCGCGGCCAGGAAGCCGGTGTACTCGGCCGATGGCGCGACCGTGCGGGTGATGACCTCGGCCACGGGCACCTGCGGCGCCATCGGCGCGCCCGCCGGGGGCGCCGCGGCCTTGCCCTCGTCCTTGGCGTCGCGGGCGGCAATCGCTATGCCCCCGACGGCTGCGATGACGCCTGCCACCACAACGATTCTGATTTTTTTACGCATGGAAGTGCCCCTTTCTTGGATGCAGGACTCCGGCCCTTCCGAAGCGCTCTGCAGAAATTTGTGTGGAGGCTAGGCGTTACAACGAAGGCAAGGTCAAGCCCTTTGGGTTGCCCTAGCGGGCAGGCTGCATGGACAAGGTGGTGGGAAAACCCCGCGTCGTCGCTGTGGCCACTCCGACATCCAGCTCACGAGTGCCGTTGTGCGGTTGAACCGGTCGGTCTTGTGGGTGATTGCGAGCGCGGGAGGCTCAGGCGTCCAAGCTGCCGCCGCCCATTGCTGTGCCTGCGCGGCATCCCGGCGCCCAGGCAGGGCCCGCGATTCAGGGTGTTGCGCCCAGGCCGCATCGAGGACGTCCTTGAGGCTAACCGGCGGCGTGGGTACCGGCGCCTCGCAACCTGCCATTCGCCTGGGTGCTTGGGCCTGGTCAGTCGTCGGCTTTGTCCTCGGAAATGTGGACCGCCATGTCCTGCAGCACCTGGCTGACGTGCTGGTCCGCGATGCTGTAGAAGATGTGCTTGGCTTGGCGTTCGCCGCGCACGAGGCGCGCACCGCGCAGCAGCCGCAGGTGATGGCTGACCAGAGACTGCGACAGGTCGAGCGCTTCGGCGATGTCCCCCACGGCGACCGAGCCATGCATGCACTGCAGCAGGATCTTCAATCGCGATTGGTCGCCCAGCAGGCGGAAGGTCTCGGCCAGAACAGCGACGTCACTTTGCGACATTGCGAGGGCATCGGTCGCCGCGTCGTGGCTGGTGGTCGAGCATTGCGCGGTGTCGGCGCTGGTGGTTTTGCGGGACGTCATGGATGCAAATCCTCAAGTGGAGTGCGAGCCGGCTCGCGCGGCCTCAATGCCTGTGACCAGGAGCGGAATGGTCGTGGTCATGGCCGTGGCTGTGCCCGCCGCCATGCTTGTGATTGCCATGATCATGGCCGCTGTGGTCGTGCCCGCTGTGGTCATGACCGCTGTGATCGTGGCCGCTGTGGTCCTGACGCTCCGACGTGGGCTGCAAGCTGCAGACGTTCTCGTCGGTGCCCGAGTTCCAGTCGATCCCGACCGTGGCGTGTTCGATGCTGAATTGCTCTCGAAGCACCGCTTCGACGCGCTTGACCACGGCGCGTGCTTCCTCGTCCACGTTGGGGCGAACGTGCAGCGTGGCCATCGTGCGCCCGGAGGTGAGCTGCCACACGTGAACGTGGCTGACGGCCGCCAGGCCCGGCACGGCGCCCATCAGGCCTTGCTCCACCTTCTCCGGCGAAGCATCCTCCGGCGCGCCTTCCAGCAGGATGTGGATCGACTTGGCGAGCAGCTTCCATGCGCTGCGCAGGATCAGCGCCGCGACCAGGACCGACAGGATGGGATCGATCGGCGTCCAGCCCGTGAGGTAGATGACGATCGCAGCGACGATGGCGCCGACCGAGCCGAGCAGGTCGCCCATCACGTGCAGGATGGCCCCCTTCACGTTGACGTGATCGGTCTCTCCGCGGGTCATGATCCACAGCACGAGCACGTTCACCAGCAGGCCGAGCACGGCGACGATCATCATCGGGCCGGCCAGGATCACGGGCGGCGCCTGCAGCCGCTCCCACGCCTCGTAGGCGATCCAAGCGACGATCGCGAACAGGGTCACGGCGTTCAGGAAACCGGCGATGACCTCGAAGCGCAGGTAGCCGAAGGTGCGCTTGCTGTCGGCCGCGCGGCGGCCGAACCGGAATGCTGCGTAGGCCAGTGCGAGCGCCGCGGCGTCGGTCAGCATGTGGCCCGCGTCGGCCAGCAAGGCCAGCGAGCCCGACAGCACGCCTCCGACGGCCTCCACGACCATGAAGCCGAAGATCAGGAAAAAGGACAGCAGGACCTTGCGCTCGTTGGCGCTGGTCACGGTCGGGGTGTGGTCATGATCATGGTCGTGATCGTGACCATGGTCATGTGCGTGGGATTGGGACATGGGGCCTCGGGAAACTGGGTCTTTGACTGTGGCTCAAAATATAACACATGAACATGTTTTCATGTGAATTGTTGTACACATTTGTGTTCGCGTCTCACCACGGCCGGGATGCCGCTCCGGGCAATTGCCTTAGCCTGGCTCGGCGACCATTCCCCCCGCCTGGCAAGCAGCCGTTGATCTAACATCCAGTGGCAGTATCCCCCCTGGGGGGATATGATTTCAGCATGGAAGACATGCATAAGCACACCACCCATCCCGACCTGGTGAAGCGGCTCAAGCGCGCCGAGGGGCATCTGCGGCACGTCATCGGGATGATCGAAGGGGGAGAAACCTGCCTCGACATCGCCCGCCAGCTCGCGGCGGTGGAAAGCGCGGTGACGGCGGCCAAGCGCGTCCTGATCCACGACCACATCGACCACTGCCTGTCCCATGACGAGGACTCCGTTCTGACCGAAATGAAGGCGCTGACCAAACTGCTCTGAGGCCGTCCGATGCTCTCCGTCCTGAATAACCGCACCTACCGCCACCTGTTCACCGCCCAGGTGATCGCGCTCGTCGGCACCGGCCTGATGACGGTGGCGCTCGGCCTGCTGGCCTACGAGCTGGCCGGCGCGGATGCAGGCGCGGTGCTCGGGACGGCGCTGGCCATCAAGATGCTGGCCTACGCGGGGGTCGCGCCGGTCGCGCAGGCCTTCGCCGACCGGCTCCCGCGGCGCTCGCTGCTCGTGGCGCTGGACCTCGTGCGAGCGGCCGTCGCGCTGTGCCTGCCCTTCGTCACCGAGGTCTGGCAGATCTACCTGCTGATCTTCGTTCTGCAGGCGGCATCCGCCGGCTTCACGCCGACCTTCCAGGCCACCATCCCGGACATCCTTCCCGACGAAGAGGACTACACGAAGGCGCTGTCGCTGTCCCGGCTGGCCTACGACCTGGAAAGCCTGATTTCCCCGATGCTGGCCGCCGCGCTGCTGACCGTCATCAGCTTTCACAACCTGTTCGCGGGAACGGTGCTCGGTTTCCTCGTTTCAGCCGCTCTCGTGGTCAGCGTGCGGTTGCCCACGTCCGTCCCCGGCCCGCGCCGCGGCATCTGGGAGCGAACGACGCGCGGCACGCGCATCTACCTCGCCACGCCTCGCCTGCGGGGCCTGCTGGCGATCAGCCTGGCCGTCTCGGCGGCCGGCGCGATGGTGATCGTGAACACGGTGGTGCTCGTGAAGGCGCGTTTCGGCCTGGGCGAAGTCGAGGTGGCGTGGGCACTGGCGGCGTTCGGAGGCGGCTCGATGGTGGCCGCCTTCGTCTTGCCGTCCCTACTGGAGAAAGTAGCCGACCGACCCGCGATGCTCACCGGCGCCGCTGTCCTCGTCGTGGGCACGGCGATCGGCGCACTGCTGCCGAGCTATGCGCTGTTGCTGCCGCTGTGGCTGGTGATCGGCTTTGGCTACAGCGTGGCGCAGACGCCATCCGGCCGTCTTCTGCGCCGCTCGGCCCACGCCGAGGACCGTCCAGCGATCTTCGCGGCCCACTTCGCGCTGTCGCACGCCTGCTGGCTCATCTGCTACCCGCTGGCCGGACGCTTCGGCGCGGCCATGGGGCTGCAATCGACGTTCGTCGTCATGTCCTTGATCGGCCTAGCTGGCGTGGCGCTGGCGCTTCGGCTGTGGCCGGCCAGCGACCCGTCGGACTTGGCCCATGACCATCCGAACCTGTCGGCGGATCACCCCCACTTGCGTCAGCACGCGAACCAAGGCGGGCACCATCACGTGCTGGTCGTGGATGACTTGCACCGGATCTGGCCGAAAGGATAGGCCTCACGGGACGCGGTAAGGGCTGTTTCGCACCAAGGCTAGTCGTCGCTGTTGTCCTCAACGATGTGGATGGCCATGTCCAGCAGCACCTGGCTCACGTGCTTGTCCGCTACCTCATAGAAGATCTGCTTGGACTGGCGCGCGCCCTTGACCAGACGGGCTCCACGCAACAGTCGAAGGTGATGGCTGACCAACGACTGCGAGAGTTCGACGGCTTCCGCGATGTCGCTTACCGACGTGGACCCCTTCATGCAGCACAGCATGACCTTGAGCCGCGACGGATCGCCCAGGAGCCGGAAAGTCTCGGCCAGGATGGTCACGTCATTCTGTGACAGGGAGGCCAGATCGGTGCTTGGGCCCTTCGGTGGGGCACTGGCTGGTTTGCGTGGAGTCATCTCTCAAAAATTCCTACCCTCGAACGGCTGTTCGTGCCCTTCAGGATCAACGAGGCTGCGACCGCTTGAGCGCGCGCACAGCCCGGGACCAGGGCGAGCCTGGCGACCAAGGCCCCTCGTTTCCCCCGTGCGCCGGGCCATTTCTGAAACCTGACAGTACCCGAAAAAAGCGCTTGACCTTCCCACGATGGTAAACCCTAAGCTCCCCCATGTCGAATATCAACTATGGGAAACAACCATGAGCATGCCAATAACGAGTGATGCTCGTGCCACCGCAGCAGCGATCAGCCTACCCATCGAGGGCATGACCTGCGCGAGCTGCGTCGGCCGAGTCGAGGCCGCCCTGGCCAAGGTGCCGGGCGTGGACAGCGTGTCCGTCAATCTCGCCACCGAGCGGGCGGACATCCGCCTGGCCAGTCCTGTCGATCGCATCGCGTTGATCCAGGCGGTCGAGAAGGTCGGCTACGACGTGCCGGCTGGCACCGTCGAACTGGCGGTCGAGGGCATGACCTGCGCCTCCTGCGTGGGCCGCGTCGAGAAGGCACTCAAGGCCGTGCCCGGCGTCACCGAGGCCACGGTCAACCTCGCGACCGAGCGTGCCACCGTGCGCGGCGTGGCCGCCGTGGCGGACCTGATCGCGGCCATCGAGAAGGTCGGCTACGAGGCCAACCCGGTGGATACCGGCGCGCAGGCCGACGAGGAAGCCGCCGAGAAGAAGGACGCCGAGCGCGCCGAACTCAAGCGCGACCTGACCCTGGCCGCCGTGCTGGCGCTGCCTGTGTTCGTGCTCGAAATGGGCTCGCACATGATTCCCGGCATGCATGAGTGGGTGGCTTCCACCATCGGCATCCAGCAGAGTTGGTATCTGCAGTTCGTGCTGACCCTGCTGGTGCTCGCCATTCCGGGCTGGCGCTTCTACGAGAAGGGCTTCCCGGCGCTGTTCCGCCTGGGTCCCGACATGAACTCGCTGGTCGCGGTCGGCACGGCCGCAGCCTTCGGCTATTCGATGGTCGCCACATTCGCGCCCAGTCTGCTGCCGGCCGGCACGGTGAACGTGTACTACGAGGCGGCCGCCGTCATCGTGGCGCTGATCCTGCTGGGCCGCTTTCTTGAGGCACGGGCCAAGGGCCGCACCTCCGAGGCCATCAAGCGCCTGGTCGGCCTGCAGGCCAAGGAGGCGCACGTGCTGCGCGACGGCCGCATCGTGGACATCCCGATCAACGACGTGGCGCAGGGCGACATCGTGGAAGTGCGCCCCGGCGAGCGCGTGCCGGTCGATGGTGAAGTGACCGAGGGCCGCAGCTTCGTGGACGAGTCGATGATCACCGGCGAGCCGATTCCCGTCGAAAAGGCGGAAGGCAGCACCGTGGTCGGCGGCACCGTCAACCAGAAGGGTGCGCTGACGCTGCGTGCCACCGCCGTGGGCGGTCAGACCATGCTGGCGCAGATCATCCGCATGGTCGAGCAGGCGCAAGGTTCCAAGCTGCCGATCCAGGCCGTGGTGGACAAGGTGACACTGTGGTTCGTGCCCGCCGTCATGCTGGCCGCCGTGCTGACCTTCCTGGTCTGGCTGGTGTTCGGCCCGTCGCCCGCGCTGTCCTTCGCGCTGGTCAATGCCGTGGCGGTGCTGATCATTGCCTGCCCGTGCGCCATGGGTCTGGCGACGCCGACCTCCATCATGGTCGGCACGGGCCGGGGCGCCGAGATGGGCGTACTGTTCCGCAAGGGTGAAGCCCTGCAACTGCTCAAGGACGCCAAGGTGGTGGCCGTGGACAAGACCGGCACGCTGACC
The DNA here is from genome assembly GCF_020405165.1 of Pseudomonas sp. PS1(2021). Taxonomy (NCBI): domain Bacteria; kingdom Pseudomonadati; phylum Pseudomonadota; class Gammaproteobacteria; order Pseudomonadales; family Pseudomonadaceae; genus Pseudomonas; species Pseudomonas sp. PS1(2021). The sequence goes on from NZ_CP084484.1 coordinate 4,831,906, forward strand.
GAGGGCCGCCCGGTCCTGACCGACCTGGAGATTGCCGACGGCTTTGACCGCAACCAGGTGCTGGCGAAGGTCGCCTCTGTCGAATCGCGCTCGGAGCATCCGATCGCACGCGCCATCGTCGAGTCGGCCGTGGAAGGTGGCATCGCGCTGCCGACGATGACAGACTTCGATTCGGTCACGGGCATGGGCGTGCGCGCCACCGTGGACGGCGCGCGTGTCGAGGTCGGTGCCGATCGCTTCATGCGTGAGCTGGGGTTGGACGTGAGCGGCTTCGCTCGCACGGCCGAGCGCCTGGGCAATGAGGGCAAGTCGCCGCTGTACGCCGCGATCGACGGCCGACTGGCCGCCATCATCGCGGTGGCCGATCCGATCAAGTCCAGCACGCCCGCGGCCATTGCCGCGCTGCACCAGCTCGGCCTGAAGGTGGCGATGATCACTGGCGACAACGCGCGTACCGCGCAGGCCATCGCCAAGCAACTGGGCATCGACGAGGTGGTGGCCGAAGTGCTGCCCGAGGGCAAGGTCGAAGCCGTGCGCCGCTTAAAGGCCACCCACGGCCAGATCGCCTACGTGGGTGACGGCATCAACGATGCGCCGGCGCTGGCCGAGGCCGACGTGGGCCTGGCGATCGGCACCGGCACCGACGTGGCGGTGGAGTCGGCCGACGTGGTGCTGATGTCCGGCAACCTGCAGGGTGTGCCCAACGCCATCGCGCTGTCCAAGGCCACCATCGGCAACATCCGCCAGAACCTGTTCTGGGCGTTTGGCTACAACACGGCCCTGATCCCGGTGGCCGCTGGCGTCCTATACCCCGCATACGGTGTGCTGCTGTCGCCGATCTTCGCGGCCGGAGCGATGGCGCTGTCCAGCGTGTTCGTGCTCGGCAACGCGCTGCGCCTGCGCCGCTTCCAGCCGCCGCTGGCGGCGGATACCGCTCATTGAGAAAGGAGGAACACCATGAACATCGGTGAAGCATCCAAGGCCTCGAAGGTCTCGGCCAAGATGATCCGCTACTACGAGCAGATCGGCTTGATTCCCCCGGCCGACCGGAACGATTCGGGCTACCGCGCCTATAGCCAGGACGACGTACACCGGCTGCACTTCATCCGGCGTGCGCGCGACCTCGGCTTCTCGGTGGCCGAGATCACGGACCTGCTGGGACTGTGGAACGACAAGTCGCGCCGGAGTGCCGACGTCAAGCGCCTGGCGCAGCAGCACATCTCCGAGCTGGACCGGCGCATCGCGAGCATGTTGGAGATGGCCGAGACGCTCAAGGCGCTGATCCGGTGCTGCGCCGGCGACGAACGGCCCGACTGCCCGATCCTGCACACGCTGGAGCAACTCGATACCAGCGACGACGAGCCCGAAGCGCGCACCGGCGCCGTGCCACGGCGTGCAAGTGGCAACGCAGCGGCAAAGAAGCCGCGTGCGCACTGAGCAGCCGGGAGAGACCATGCCCAAGATCACCGTCTTGCCCCATCCTGAACTGGCGCCCGAGGGCGCCGAGCTGAACGTGCCGGTCGGCACCTCGATCTGCGAGGCGCTGCTAGACAACGGCATCGAGATCGAACATGCCTGCGACATGAGCTGTGCCTGCACGACCTGCCACTGCATCGTGCGCAAGGGATTCGATTCCCTCAACGAGGTCGAGGAGTGCGAGGACGACCTGCTTGACCGGGCCTGGGGGCTAGAGGCGCAATCGCGCCTGAGCTGCCAGGCCATCGTGGCGAACGAGGACCTGACCGTCGAGATCCCGAAGTACACGATCAACCATGCCAAGGAGAACCACTAGGACCCAGCGTGCCGCCGCGGGCGCGCCGGCCTGCGGCGGGGTTGCTCTGGCAGACGGAGGACTGACGGCGTTGCAGCCTGACGACCGCCCCGGGAGCCAGATGCCTACACCCCCTTGCACCACCGCCGGTTAGGCTGGAAATGTCGTCAAAGTCCTTCAATCCGTGATAGTCGGCGCTGCGGCCGGCCCATGAAAAGTCCCACAGGAGAAGTCCAGCATGTCTGCGCCCAAACAAGCCACGCTCTACCGGATGGTCATGCCCGGCCATACCTGCCCCTACGGGCTGAAGTCGCTCGATCTGCTCAACCGCAAGGGCTACGAGGTCGAGGACAAACACTTGGCGAGCCGCGAGCAGACGGATGCGTTCAAGAAGGAGCATGGCGTCGAGACCACGCCCCAGGTCTTCATAAACGGGCGGCGCGTGGGCGGCTACGACGACCTGCGCAAATTCTTCGGCATGTCCGTGAAGGACAAGAACGCCGTGACCTACACCCCTGTGATCGCGCTGTTCGCCATGGCGGCCGCGATGGCGCTGGCGGCGAGCTGGGCGGCCTTCGGCCAGCTCTGGAGCATTCAGGCGGCAGAGTGGTTCGTGGCCTTTGCCATGTGTCTCCTGGCGCTGCAGAAGCTCAAGGACGTGGACGGCTTCGCGACGATGTTCCTCAACTACGACCTGCTGGCCAAGCGCTGGGTTCGGTATGCCTATTTCTACCCGTTCGCGGAGGCCATCGCAGGCGTCCTGATGGTCGCGGGCGTGGGGATGTGGGTGTCGATTCCGTTGGCGCTGTTCATCGGGACCGTCGGGGCCGTGTCGGTTTTCAAGGCGGTCTATGTCGATCGCCGGGAACTCAAGTGCGCCTGTGTGGGCGGGGACAGCAACGTGCCGCTGGGCTTCGTGTCCCTGACCGAGAACCTGATGATGGTGGCGATGGCCCTGTGGATGTGGGCCAAGGTCGCCTACCTTGGGATGCACTGAGCGCCGCGCCAGGTACGGCGCAGCGCACGTGCTCGCATCGGCCGTCCTGTGTGCAGGCCGGCCACGACGCGGTGTTACTGCGCGCGCGGCGGGAAGCCAGCTTCGCTCAGGGCCGCGGCGATCTGCTCTTGCGAGGCCGAGGTCTGGACCTCGACACGGCGGGTCGGCGGGTCCGTGACGATCTTGGCGTTGGGGTCGATCGTTTGGATCGTTTTCGTAACGGTGCGGGCGCAGCCGCCGCAGGTCATGTCTTCGAGATGGAATTGCATGGAAAACTCCTTTCGGGTTGGGGTGTTTGAAGTCTGGTCCTTGCCACGGTTGGAAGGTCAAGCGCTATTTGCATCCCCGCTACACCAATCGGCCGAATGCTCATAGGGCAAGGCCGTGGTGCTCTTTACCCGATCCAGCACGAAGCTTGTCTTGCAGTCCTGCACGCTGGGGTGCTTGAGCAGCGTGTCGAGCACGAAGCGAGAGTAGTGAGCCATGTTCCTGACGACCACCCGCAGCAGATAGTCCATGTCGCCGGTCAGCGCATGGCATTCCACGACCTCCGGCCATTTCTGGACCGACGCGCGGAACACGTCCATGGGATTGCGCTTGTGCGAGTCGGAGTGCTTTTCGAGACGCACGTTCAGGTAGGCCGTGAGCGTGAGGCCGATCTTCTCCGAGCCGCTGCTCGGCCCGGTGTTCTTCGAGTTCATCGAGCGCAAGGGCAACTACCGCGAGGGCTTCGGCGAAGGTAACTTCGGTGCCTTGTTCGAGTCGATGGAGCGCGACCAGATCAACCGCGGCGCGCTGGAAATCAACCCAGCCTGATTCGGGCTTTCCCCCTGAAGGCATAGCACCTTCCGCATCTCGCGAGCCCCGGTGGGGCTCGCACTATTTTGGCAAGCGGCCTCCACGATGCCCATTGGCCCTCGTGCAGCTTGCACCATTCATCTCCTCACAATCGAACATCACCACGGCACGGTGCAGGCTTCTTTGACTAATATATGAACACATGTATAATTGTTTATTCAATATTTGGCCTCAGCTCGACTGGTGCTACAGCAGGCGTGCATCTCGTCCCCCGAATCAACATGGATCATGGAAGGACAAGACTATGGAACTTCGTCACTTGCGCTGCTTCATTGCGGTTGCTTAGGAACTCCATTTCGCCCGCGCTGCCGAGCGGCTGCACATCGAGCAGTCTCCACTGTCACGGGCCATCAAGGAACTGGAAGAAGAACTGGGCGTGATGCTGTTTGCCCGCACCACGCGCAGCACTCGGCTGACCCGTGCGGGCGAGCTGTTTCTGGAGCACGTGCGCCGCGTGCTCTCCGCCTTGGAGCAGGCACGCGATAGCGTGAAAGCGGCAGCAAACGGTTTTCATGGCCAGTTGCGCGTGGCATTGTCCGACGGCATCACGCCGTCGCGCCTTTCTGCGTTGCTCGTACTTTGCCGCCAGGAAGAACCCGAGGTCGAAATCCGGTTCTTCGAGGTGCCCCTATCGCAACAGATCAAGGGGCTGCATAGCGATCTGTATGACGTAGGGTTTGCTCAATCCGACGAAGTGGGCGACGGTATCGTCGCCACGCCCGCATGGAGCGATGCGCTGATGGTGGCCGTGCCAGCTCGGCATCCGCTTCTGGCCCACAAGCGCATCCCCTTGGATGAGTTGCTTCGCTATCCACTGGTTCTGTGCGATCCACAGGCATGTGAGGGCCATGCCAAGCAAGTTGAACGGGTGTTGCGCCGTGCGGATGTGGAGCCACTGATTGCAGAGAGGGTTTCGTCCACCGACCTGATGATGGCCCTAGTCTCGGCCGGTTTTGCGCTCGGCCTAGCAGGCAGTGCACACATTGCCGCCAGCCGTGAGCCGGGTGTAGTGGCCCGGCCGCTAGCTTCGCGCGTGTCGCCCCTCACGACCTATCTGTTGCGGCTGGACGGAGATCCGTCCGACGAGTTGGCGCGGTTTATTGAGCGCGCACAGGCCATCGAACAGCCGGAAACCCCCAGGCCCATACGAGGCCGTAATCCCGATCACCCGGAGGAACTGACGCCATGAAGAAGATCATCCCATTCTTGCTGGTTGCCGTGTTGACTGCCTGCGGCCAGTCCGATGGGCCACAGAAGTCCGCCGGTTCCGCAGCCAACATCCCGACAGTGGAAGAGCTGGCGGCCAACCCCGAACGGCTCAAGGAACTGCGCCAGCAGTGCAAGACCGACCGCCCCAAGCTGGGCGACGTGTTGTGCAACCGGGTAGCCGAGGCCACGCGCAAGCGGTTTTATGGTGATGGCAACACACCTTATACGCCGCCGGAGAACCCGCCCAAGTTCTGATCGCTGGCGATTCGCCACGAACTTTTCATTTTCTGCCCGACACGCCGCAATGCGCCTTCGCTTGCGGCGTTTTTCCTTGGCCCGATGCGGCCCTAATTCTTTCCAATTACTCGACCTTTCTTCCGATAACGGTCTTTGACCGGCACCGACCCGGCACCGATCCTCACGCCATGCGGCACGTCCTTGTGCCGCGTGTGAGCGAGGAATCAGCGCAGGAGAAATCGGAGGCCAGTCATGCAAGGTCAGGGCGTGCTGTTCGGGCAGATCGCCGCTGTTTTCAGCATCGTGATCGCCGGCGTATGGAGTGCAACGCAATGGACAGCGGCCGCTCTCGGACATCAAGTACGTCTTGGCTCGCCCTGGTTCGACTTCTTTGGCACGCCGGTCTATCACCCTTGGCGACTGTTCGAGTGGTGGTTCTTCTTCGATGCCTATGCGCCGCACATTTTCGACGTAGGCGGTGCGATTGCCGGCGGTAGCGGCCTACTGGCCGTGCTGGTCGCCATCGCCATGTCGGTGTGGCGCTCACGGCAGGCCAAGCTGGTCACGACCTACGGTTCGGCGCGTTGGGCCGATGCCGCCGACATCCGCAAGGCGGGCCTGACGCAGCCGGCCGGTGTGTTCCTCGGCCAGCATGATCGCCAGTACCTGCGGCATGAAGGCCCGGAACACGTCCTGTCCTTCGCACCCACGCGCTCGGGCAAAGGCGTGGGCCTGGTGGTGCCGACGCTGCTGTCGTGGCCTGCCTCGGCCGTCATCCACGACATCAAGGGCGAGAACTGGCAGATTACGGCTGGCTGGCGTTCGCGCTTCTCGCATTGCCTGCTGTTCAACCCCACCGATGCCAAGTCGGCGGCCTACAACCCGCTGCTGGAAGTGCGGCGCGGTGCGCATGAAGTGCGCGACGTGCAGAACATCGCCGACATCCTGGTCGATCCCGAAGGGGCGCTGGAGAAGCGCAACCACTGGGAGAAAACCTCGCATGCGCTGCTGGTGGGCGCCATCCTGCACGTGCTCTATGCGGGCAAGGACAAGACGCTGCGCGGCGTCGCCAACTTCCTGTCCGACCCGGCCAGCCCCTTCGAGCTGACCTTGCACCGGATGATGACCACGCCCCACCTCGGCGATGGCCCGCATCCGGTGGTGGCCTCCGCTGCGCGCGAAGTGCTCAACAAGTCGGACAACGAACGCTCCGGCGTCCTGAGCACCGCCATGTCGTTCCTGGGTCTGTACCGCGATCCCACGGTGGCCGAAGTCACCTCGCGCTGCGACTGGCGTATCGCCGATCTGATTGCTTCCGAGCATCCGGTGTCGCTGTATCTGGTGGTGCCGCCTTCGGACATCAGCCGCACCAAGCCGCTGATCCGGCTGATCCTCAACCAGATCGGCCGGCGCCTCACCGAATCGCTCGATGGCAGCGACGGCATCGACCGCCGCCACAAGCTGCTGCTGATGCTGGACGAGTTTCCGGCGCTGGGCCGTCTGGACTTCTTCGAGACGGCGTTGGCCTTCATGGCCGGCTACGGCATCCGCAGCTTCCTTATCGCGCAGTCGCTCAACCAGATCGACAAAGCCTACGGCCAGAACCATTCGATTCTGGACAACTGCCATGTGCGTGTGACCTTCGCCACCAACGACGAACGCACGGCCAAGCGCATTTCCGAAACGCTGGGAACGGCCACCGAGCTGCGCGCGCAGCGCAACTACGCCGGCCACCGGCTCGCGCCGTGGCTCGGGCATCTGATGGTGTCCCGGCAGGAAACCGCACGTCCGCTGCTCACCCCAGGCGAAGTGATGCAGCTTCCGCCAGATGACGCCGTGGTGATGGTGTCCAGCGTCGCGCCTATTCGGGCGAAGAAACTGCGCTACTACGCCGACGCCAATTTCAAGCGCCGCGTGCTGCCGCCGCCCCCGCTGGCGGACGGGCAGTACGCCGACGCGCCGCCATCGCGCCCCGACGACTGGAGCGGCCTGGCGATTCCGGCCGTGCCTGCCGCGCCGGCCGTGGCACCCGCCGATGGCCTGGGCGGCACCGACGACGGTGGCCCGCGCCGGCAGCCGGAGCTATCCGAGGTTGCCGAGTACCACCCTGAACAAGCGCCAGCCGCCAACGACCTGGCGCTGCTCGATGACGACGACTTGCCGCTGCCTGCCTTTGCCGCGCTTCCCGGCCAGCTCGATCCGGCCATGCAGCGCACGGCCCGGCTGGCTTCCCTCGACCCCAACGACGGAATCGACTTATGAGCCAATACCGCCTCAACCTGTTCATCCAGCACGAGCACGCCAAGCGCCTGGACGAACTGGCCGCCAAGAAAGGCGTGTCGAAGTCCAGCATCGTTGCCGCTGCCTTGGCGTCCTGGCTGTCTCCCGACGCGGGCGATCAGCGCGAGGCCGCCATTGCCAAGCGGCTGGATCGCCTGTCGCGGCAGACCGAACGCCTGGAGCGTGACCAGAACATCCAGATCGAAACGCTGGCGCTGTTCGTCCGCTACTTCCTGACCGTCAGCACGCCGGTTCCCGAAGCGCATCAGGAAGCGGCCCGCGCCCAGGGCAAGGCGCGCTTCGAGCAGTTCGTCGAACAGCTTGGCCGCCACCTGCTGCGCGGCCGCAGCCTCGTGCGCGACGTGGTGGAAGAACTGCACCCGGACACCGCACGCATGGATGACGCGGCGGCATTGGCCGAAGCCCATGAACGTGCTGCGGAGCGTGCCTCATGAGCGCCGTTCCGCAGTTCCCGCCCGAGCCACGTTCGTCGGCCGCGACTTCGCTGGATCGCCGCATCCAGATGTTGCGCACGGCAATGGGGCCGCTGATCGCCACCGCGCTCGAAGACCCGGACGTGGTGGAAATCATGCTCAATCCCGACCGTACCCTGTGGGTCGATCGCCTGTCGTCGGGTCGCACGCCGCTGGGCGTCGAACTTCCCGAAGCCGATGGCGAACGCATCATTCGTCTGGTCGCAGCGCATGTCGGCGCGGAAGTGCATCGCGGCCAACCGCTCTTGACCGCCGAGCTGCCCGAAACCGGCGAGCGTTTCGAGGGCATCTTGCCGCCGGCCGCACCGGGGCCGGCCTTCGCTCTGCGCAAGCGTGCCGTGAACATCATCGGCCTGGATCGCTACGTGGCCGACGGCATCCTGACCGCCGGGCAGGCGGACTTCCTGCGCCGCGCCGTGCGCGAGCGGCAGAACATCCTGATCGCCGGCGGCACCAGCACCGGCAAGACCACGCTGGCGAACGCGCTGCTGGCCGAGATCGCTGCCACGGGCGATCGCGTACTGGTACTCGAAGACACCATCGAACTGCAATGCGCGGCCCGTGACCATGTACCGCTGCGCACCCGTGCGGGCGTGGTGTCGATGCAGGAGCTGGTGCGCGCCACGATGCGCCTGCGCCCAGACCGGGTGATCGTCGGCGAAGTGCGCGGCGGCGAAGCGCTGGATCTCATCAAGGTGTGGGGCACCGGCCATCCAGGCGGAATCGCCACCATCCACGCCGGCTCCGCGCTGGGCGCGCTACTGCGGCTGGAGCAACTGATTCTCGAAGTCGCGGTGAACCCGCCGCGTGCGTTGATCGCCGAGGCGGTCAACGTCGTCATCCACATCGCCGGACGTGGCCGTAAGCGCCGCGTCGAAAGCATCGCCCGCGTCGTCGGCTTCGACGCCGCTGGCTACCAACTGGCGGACGCGCTGGAAGCGCCGCTTCCCGAGCTGCCGCCGGTTTCCCTCGCAGCCGCTGCCGCTGCGCCTTTCCCGTCCCCCGACCCCTCTGGAGAACTGCCATGACGCCTAGCCATGCTTTCCGTACTTCCGTAAATCCGGTGCCCATCCTTGCACGCCTGCGGCGCCTGGCCCGGCCTGCCCATCGGGGCCTGATGCTGGCCGCCATCATGCTGATGACGGCCGGCACGGCGCAGGCCGCCGGTTCTTCGATGCCCTGGGAAGGGCCGCTGCAATCCATCCTGGAGTCGATCCAGGGGCCGGTCGCACGCATCGTTGCCGTCATCATCATCATTGCCACCGGCCTGGCGCTGGCCTTTGGCGACACGTCGGGGGGCTTCCGCAAGCTGATCCAGATCGTCTTCGGTCTGTCCATCGCCTTTGCCGCGTCCTCGTTCTTCCTGTCGTTCTTCAGCTTCTCCGGTGGGGCGGTCGTATGAGTACGGCGACCGATCTTCCGGGCTTTGAAGTGCCGCTGCATCGCTCGTTGACCGAGCCGATCCTGCTGGGCGGCGCGCCGCGCACCGTGGCGATCGCCAACGGCACGCTGGCCGCCGCCGTCGGGCTGGGCCTGCAACTGTGGATTCCCGGCGTGGTGCTCTGGATCGTCGGCCACTCGCTGGCGGTCTGGGGCGCGCGCGTCGATCCGCAGTTCATGCAGGTCTTCGCGCGGCACATCAAGCACAAGCCGCTGCTGGACGTGTGAGGGGGATGCCATGCTGAACCTTGCCGAATACCGCCAGCGTCCGGCGTTACTCGCCGACTGGCTGCCCTGGGCCGGGCTGATCGCGCCGGGCGTGGTGCTGAACAAGGACGGCAGTTTCCAGCGCACGGCGCGCTTTCGCGGGCCGGACTTGGACAGCGCTACGCAAGGCGAGTTGATCGCCACGTCGGCACGGCTCAACAACGCGCTGCGCCGGCTGGGGTCGGGCTGGGCGCTGTTCATCGAGGCCGAACGCCGGCCGGCGGCGGACTATCCGCATTCCGACTTTCCCGAACCGCTGTCCTGGCTCGTGGACGAGGAACGCCGCGCCGCCTTCGAGGAATCGGGTCACCACTTCGAGAGCGGCTATCACCTGACGTTGGCCTATCTGCCACCGGAAGAATCCCGTGCTCGCGCCGCGAAGATGCTCTACGAGAACGCGCCCGGCGATGGCGTGGACTGGCGTGGCCGGCTCGATACCTTCGTCGCGGAAACCGATCGCGTCTTCGACCTGCTCGATGGCGTGATGCCGGAAATCGCCTGGCTCGATGACGCTGAAACGCTGACCTATCTGCACGCGACCGTCTCGACACGACGCTACCGCGTGGGCGTGCCCGAAGTGCCGTTCCACATCGACGCGCTGCTGGCTGACTGCGCACTGGTCGGCGGCCTGGCGCCCACGCTGGGCGACCAGCACCTGCGCGTGGTGTCGGTGCGAGGTTTCCCGACTTCGACCTGGCCGGGGATTCTGGACGACCTCAACCGCCTGGGCTTCGGCTACCGCTGGAGTACGCGCTTTGTCTGCATGGACAAAGCCGAAGCAGAAAAGGAACTCGGCCGCCTGCGCCGCCAGTGGTTTGCCAAGCGCAAGAACGTGGTCGCGCTCTTGAGAGAAACCATCTTCCAGCAAGAGTCGCCGCTGGTTGATACCGACGCCAGCAACAAGGCGACCGACGCTGATGCCGCCTTGCAGGAGCTGGGCAGCGATCAAGTCGCCTTCGGCTACCTGACGGCCACCGTCACCGTGATGGACACGGATGCCGGCGTGGCGGACGAAAAGCTGCGCATGGTGGAGCGCGTCATCCAAGGACGCGGGTTCGTCACTATCCCCGAAACGCTCAACGCGGTCGATGCTTGGCTGTCGTCCATCCCCGGCAACGCCTATGCGAACGTGCGCCAGCCCATCGTTTCCACGTTGAACCTGGCGCACATGATGCCGCTGTCCGCGGTGTGGGCCGGGCCGGAGAGGAACGACCATCTCAACGGCCCGCCGCTGATCGTCACCCGCACGGATGGTTCGACGCCGTTCCGGCTGGTGACGCACATTGGCGATGTAGGGCACACGATGATTGTCGGCCCAACCGGTATGGGAAAGTCGGTGCTGGTGGCGACCTTGGCGATGCAGTTCCGTCGCTACCCGGGATCGCGCATCTTCGCTTTCGATATAGGCCGCTCTTTGCGCGCCGCCATCCTGGGCCTGGGCGGTGAGCACTATGACCTCGGGGCCGATGGCGGCATCGCATTCCAGCCGCTCGCGCGCATCGACCAAGAAAGCTACCGCACTTGGGCGGCCGAATGGATGGAAGGCCGGCTGCTGCATGAAGGCGTGATCGTCGGCCCCGACGAGAAGGCGGCGATCTGGTCGGCGCTTGGGAGCCTCGCCGGGGCGCCGGTGGAGCAACGGACGCTGACCGGGTTCTCCGTGCTGCTGCAATCCAACGCGCTGCGCCAGGCCCTGTCGCCCTATGTGCTCGGCGGCGCACACGGCAAGTTGCTCGACGCCGATCACGACCGGCTCGGAATGGCCGACGTGCAGTGCTTCGAGATGGAAGAGCTGATGCACAGCAAGGCCGCCGTTCTGGCCGTGCTGAGCTACTTGTTCGCGCGCCTGGAAGAACGATTCGATGGCTCCCCAACCATGCTTTTCCTCAGTGAGGCATGGATGTTTCTGGATGACCCGGTGTTCTCGGCACGGCTTCGGCAGTGGCTGAAGACCTTGCGGAAAAAACAGGTCTCCGTCGTTTTCGATACGCAATCGCTGGCTGACATCAAAGAATCGTCTATCGCGCCGGCCGTCATCGAAAGCTGCGCCGTCCGCATTTTCTTGCCCAACCCGCAGGCGACGGAACCGCAGATTCGCCCGATCTATGACGGTTTCGGTCTCAGCAGCCGACAAATCGAGATTGTCGCCACCGCGCAACCCAAGCGCGACTACTACTACCAATCCCGCCTCGGCAACCGCCTGTTCGACCTCGACCTGGGGCCGGCCGCGCTCGCGTTCGCGGGCGCTTCGACTCCGCAGGATCAATGCGACATCGACCGCGTTCTTGCGCAGGTCGGCGCGCCGGGCTTTGCCGGCGGCTGGCTGCGCCATAGCGGCCTCGACTGGGCCGCCGACCTGCTGCCGTCCGCACCGGCGGCTGTTTCCTTCTTGTCCCAACTATCGGAGAACCAGCCATGAAAAAGCGTCTTCTCGCCGCCACTGTCGCGGCCATGCTCTGCACCGTCTCTACCGTCCAGGCGCAATGGGTCGTGGTCGATCCCACCAACCTCGTCCAGAACACGCTGACGGCCATCCGCACGCTGGAGCAGATCAACAACCAGATTCAGCAACTCCAGAACGAAGCACAGATGCTGATGAACCAGGCTCGCAATCTGGCGAGCCTGGACTTCAACATCGTCAACCGCCTGCGTTCGACGCTCGCCACCACTGAACGCCTGATCGCCGAGGCGCAGGGGCTGGCTTACGACGTGCAGAACCTCGACCGCGATTTCGCGCGGCTGTACCCCGAGCAGTACGCCGCGACCGTCAGCGGCGATCAGATGTACCGGGATGCGCAGGAGCGTTGGCAGCACACGCTCGACGGTCTGCATACCGCGATGCGCATGCAGGCGCAGGTATCGCAGAACCTGCGCGAGGACGAAACCGCGCTGGCCGACCTCGTGAGCCAGAGCCAGTCCGCCACCGGCGCCTTGCAGGCCGCGCAGGCGACCAACCAGCTCTTGGCCTTGCAGGCCAAGCAGTCGATCCAGGCGCAGCAGCTCCAGATCACCCAGGACCGCGCGACCTCGCTCGAACTGGCGCGGCAGGCGGCGGCCACCGAGCGCGCCCGCGAAGTACGACGGCGCTTCCTCGGCACCGGCACGCCGTACACGCCGCAGCGCGTGGACTTCTATGGCAATTGACGGGAGACGGTCATGCGATGCGCTTCCGTCCTGCTGACCGTGCTGCTGACCGCTTGCGGCCAGCAGCCGGCCGAGAACCTGGCCGACGCCTTGGCCGCCGATCCCGTGCGGCTCAAGGCGCTGCGCGGGCAATGCGCGGCTGACCGGCAGGCCGTGGGCGAGGACGCCTGCCGCGCCGCCGCCGAAGCCTTCCGGCAGCGCTTCTTCGCCGGCCATACCGGGCCGGACGAGTACGACTCGCTGGCCGAACTGCCGCCAATCCCGCCGAGCTTCGATACACCCGCCGACGACATGCAAGAAGGCGACACGCCGCTCGCCCCACCGGAGGACACGCCATGAACGACGTGACCATCATCGACCGCTTCCTCGATACCTTCTCGCGCTACATCGACTCGGGTTTCGGCCTGCTGCAAGGCGAAGTGGCGTTTCTCACCGCCACGCTCATCGTCATCGACATGACCATCGCCGGCCTGTATTGGGCCATGAGCCACGCCACCGGCCAGGGCGAGGACGTGATCGCCAAGCTGCTTCGCAAGGTGCTCTACGTCGGTGCGTTCGCCTACATCATCGGCAACTTCAACTGGCTGGCCGGCATCGTGTTCCGCTCGTTCGCCGGCCTGGGCCTGACGGCCACCGGCTCGGCCATCACGATGGAGAACTTCCTGCAACCGGGGCGGCTGGCGAAGACCGGCATCGACGCGGGGGCGCCGATTCTGGAACAGATCGGCGACATGGCTGGCTTCCCCGAAGTGTTCACGAACATCGACCCGATCGTGGTGATGTTCCTCGCGTGGCTAGTGGTGATCCTCTGCTTCTTCGTGCTGGCCGTGCAGCTTTTCATCACGCTGATCGAGTTCAAGCTGACCACGCTCGCCGGCTTCGTGCTGGTGCCGTTCGCCTTGTGGAACAAGACCAGCTTCCTGGCCGAGAAGGTGCTGGGCAACGTGGTATCGGCCGGTATCAAGGTGCTGGTGCTGGCCGTGATCGTCGGCATCGGCTCGGGGCTGTTCGCCGAATTCCAGACCGTGCCGGATGAGCCTTCCATCGACCATGCCCTGGTGGTGATGCTGGCCTCGCTCGCTCTGCTGGCACTGGGCATCTTCGGCCCCGGCATCGCCACCGGCCTGGTGTCCGGGGCGCCGCAGCTTGGCGCGGGCGCGATGGCCGGTGCCGCTGTCGGCGCTGTCGGCACGGGCGTTGCCATCGGTGCCGCCGCGACCGGCGTAGGTGGTGCCGTAGCAGCCGGGGCGCGCATGGCGCCAGCCGCCGCCAAGTTGGCCGGCGCTGGGGCGCGTGCCGCCACGTCGGCGGCAGGCAGCGCCCGGTCGGCGTTCCAGGCCGGCTCCGCCGCTGCGGGCGGCGGGGCCAAAGGCGCGGCGGCTGGTCTTGGCAACATCGCCAAGACCGGCGCACAGGCCGCTGGCCGCCGTGCCGCGTCGGGCGCGTCCGCCGCCGGGCAGAAGATGACCAGTTCCTTCCGTTCCGGCTGGAACGGATCTTCGGGCGATGACGGCGCAGGGGCCGCGTCCGGCCAATCCGCCGCAGGCGACGGCGCGGACGGCGCCGCCGGCTCGCAGAAGCAAGAGCAGCCCGCCTGGGCCAAGCGGATGCACCGCCGCCAGCAGATCACCCATGCCGCGACCACCGCCGCCCACACGCTTCGCGGTGGCGACGGCGGCGGCTCGGGGCAAGGCCCGAGCCTGCGCGATTCCGATACCTGACCACCAAGGAGAACCCTTATGCGATTCAAGCGACCGCAGGTGCGCTATGCCGATACGCCGCAGCCTGCCACCCCGTATCAAGCCGCCGCCCAGGTGTGGGACGAGCGCATCGGCTCGGCCCGCGTGCAGGCGAAGAACTGGCGTTTGATGGCCTTCGGTTGCCTGGTGCTGGCGCTGCTGATGGCCGGCGGCCTGGTCTGGCGCTCGGCGCAGTCCATCGTGACGCCCTACGTCATCGAGGTCGATCAGGCCGGACAAGTGCGTGCGGTCGGCGAGGCCGCCACGCCATACAAGCCGGCTGATGCGCAGATCGCCTACCACTTGGCGCACTTCGTCAGTCTGGTGCGCTCGCTGTCCATCGACCCCATCGTCGTGCGGCAGAACTGGCTCGATGCCTACGACTACACCACCGACCGCGGCGCGGCCGTGCTCAACGATTACGCCAGCAAGAACGATCCGTTCGCCCGCGTCGGCCGCGAATCGGTGACGGTGCAGATCACCAGCGTGGTTCGCGCCAGCGACACATCTTTCAACGTGCGCTGGACGGAACAGCGGTACGTCAATGGCGCACCCGCCGGCACCGAACGCTGGAACGCCGTGCTTTCCACCGTCCTGCAAACCCCGCGCACCGAGCAGCGCCTGCGCAAGAACCCGCTGGGTATCTACGTCAACGGCCTGTCGTGGAGCCGCGAACTGGATTCTTCCGAAGGAGCCAAGCCATGAACCTGCCTTTCCGCTTTTACGCTTTGCCGTTGATCCTGCTGGCCTCGACTGTCCTGTTCTCGGGCTGCGCCACTCAGGGCAAGCCGCCGCCAACCATCTCGCTCGATGAGCCGGTGCAGGCCCAGCCGCTGCCCGAACCGCCCCAGCCGGTGGAGGTTGTTGCCATTCCCGAGCCGCTGGCGCTGCCGGCGCAGCTAAAGCCGCTGCCGGAGGTGGACGAGGCCAAGCCCGCGCCGGAACCGGCCGACGAGACCGTGCGCGTGTCGAAGGCCAATGCAGAGGCGCGCATCGCGCCCACACGCGAAGGCTACGTCAATGCGATTCAAGTCTGGCCCTTCACCGATGGCGCGCTCTATCAGGTCTATGCCGCGCCGGGGCGTGTGACCGTGGTTTCGCTCCAGCCCGGCGAGGAACTGGTGACGGTCGCGGCCGGCGATACCGTGCGCTGGATCGTGGGCGACACGTCCAGCGGCAGCGGCGACGAGTTGCGCGTCAATGTGCTGGTCAAGCCGATCCGTTCCGGGTTGAAGACGAACCTGGTCATCACCACCAGCCGCCGGACGTACCTGCTGGAACTGACTTCGACGGAAAGGGCGTGGATGGCGTCGGTGTCCTGGGACTACCCGAAAGACCGGATGCTGGCCTTGCAGCGCCAGTCGCAGGCCGCACAGGCGACCGCGCCGGTGGATACCGGCCTGTCGCTGGAGAAGATCCGCTTCCGCTACGCGATCAGTGGCAGCAATCCGCCGTGGAAGCCGCTACGCGCCTTCGATGACGGCGAGAAGGTCTATATCCAGTTCCCGGCGGGCATCGCCCAGGGCGAGCTGCCGCCGCTGTTCGTGATCGGCGCGCAGGGCGACGGGCAACTGGTGAACTACCGTTTCCGCTCGCCGTACTACATCGTGGATCGGCTGTTCGGCGCCGCCGAACTGCGCCTGGGTGGAGACAAAGGCGACGTGGTGCGGATCGAGCGCACGGATGGCGTGGCACGGAGGAACTGACCATGACCCAGGACGACACTCCCGACCTCGCCACGCCGCAGGCGGGGAAGATCGCGCCCGAGGCGGTGGCGCTGCGCGCCCAGCCGCGCCCGGTCACGCGCCTGAACCGGCGCACGCTGGCCATCCTCGCCGGCGTCCTGTCGGTCGCCGTGCTCGGCGCGCTGATGTGGTCGCTGCAACCGCAGCGGCGCGGTGCGGGCGAGCAGACCGAGCTTTACAACGTCGATCGCGTCTCGAAGTCGGAAGGGCTGGATGCGCTGCCGACGGACTACTCCAAGCTGCCGCCGGCCTTGCCGCCCACGGTGCCGGAGCTGGGGCCGCCGTTGCCCGGCGATCTTGGCCCGGCCATCGTGAACTCGCAGCAGCCGGTGACGGCCGCCTACGCGGCCCCCGGCCACGACCCCAACGACGCGCTGCGCAAGGAGGCCGAGTCAGCCGCAGCCTCGCCGGTGTTCTTCCGTTCGGGTGCGCAGGACGCCGCGCCGGTGGCGCAGTCGCAGGTCGCCGCCGCGCCGGGCTTCGCCGCCAATGCGGCATTCGACCCGATGGCGGCCGGGCCGGCCTCGACGGTGGCCCAGCCCGCCGACCCGACGGCCATACAGAACCGGCAAGACCAGAAGGAGGCGTTCCAGCAAGCCGGAACCACGGAAACCCGTAATTCCGGCAATCTGACCCTGCCTGCCTCGCCGTATCAGGTCATGGCCGGAACGGTGGTCGCCGGGGCGCTGGTGACGGGCATCAAGTCGGACTTGCCGGGCGACGTGATCGCCACGGTGACGGAGCCGGTCTATGACACGGCCACCGGGCGCTTCCTGCTGATCCCGCAGGGTTCGCGCATCCTGGGCCGCTACAACAGCCAGGTCAGTTACGGGCAGAGCCGCGTTCAAGTCGTCTGGAACAGGATCATTCTGCCCGACACGTCTTCGCTCACGCTCGACAACCTGGCCGGCACTGACCCGGCCGGCTATGCCGGCCTGGAGGATGGCGTTGATTGGCATTGGGATCGCATCTTCGCCGGTGCGGTGCTAACCACGCTGCTGGGCGTTGGCGCCGAGCTGGCCGCGCCGGAGAACCGCCAGGACGGCGACCGCATCATCATCGCCGGGCGCGACAGCGCGCAGGACAGCATCAATCAGGTCGGGCAGGAGATGACCCGGCGCAACCTCAACATCCAGCCCACCTTGACCGAGCGGCCGGGCCTGCCGGTGCGGATCATCGTTGCGCGCGATTTGACGCTTCGCCCCTACCAGCCGCTCATGTTCAATCGAGGAACATCACGATGAGCACGCCAACCAAGAAATTGCGGCTGGGGCCGCTGCCGTCCAGCAGCAGCGTCAAGCTGACTTTTACATGCCCGGCCAGTCTGAAAGACGAACTCGACCGCTATGCGCAGCTCCATGCGCAAACCTATGGCGAATCTGTCGATGCAGCGACGCTGATCCCGCACATGCTGGAAGCCTTCATGGCGGGGGATCGGGGATTCAGGAAAATCCGAAAATAGATATATAAATTTAGCATCTTAAGAGGACTCGGAACTCATCTCCAATCCGAGCTTAGCTCTGACTCTATAACTGGCAAGTACCTATAAACTTGCTCTCGATCACTATTTTTCTCTTCATCGCTTAGGCTTGTATATGGGGTGGCTATTTGCTTTTCCCAACGCTCTGCAAGCTTGGCGGGAATTATAAGCGAGCCATCTTCTTGACGCACACATTGCTCATGCAGATAGCTTTGCCAATGAGCCCAGCGTTCATGTTCAATAGCGGCTAGTTTCTCTATGAGATCTTTGCGTGACAATAGAGATAAGTTGTCTGTCATTTCAAGACCTATATTAAGCCTTCTTTTACGAGATTCCAATAATGCTGACCTAACACTGTTAACTCGCAAGCTTTTCTCTGCATGGCAGCGTGCCACATATGGGGTGCGCCAACAGGCCGAACAAGATTAACTTTTACATATCGCTGAAGGATGGCGAATATAGCGTTATTCACTGGATTGGGCGCTGGAATGGTTGGGTCATTGCGCTGTTCCTCGGAGCGTTCCGGCTCATATGAGGGATCTAGGGGTAATTGATAATCTGCACTCGGGAAATGCCTTATTATGGCCTGGAGATCGGCCAGGCCAATTGGAGGTGCAGCCTTCCTTAGAGAAACAAAAGTTTTAACGTTTGTCTTAAATACAGGACGCTGCGCCCATGGGCCAAGTGATTGATCAATGTGAGCGTAGACGCTACCTGGGGTAACATCGCCAACAAGGTTCGCAGCAGCCCCGCCAAGCGCATCAACAAATAAGTTTGTAAAAACACCAGAGCCGCCGCCCGGAGCTTCCATGGCATATTGCTCTGCTGTTGATGCAGTGAGGATTGTTGTTCCTTCTTTTATTTCAGCAAATCCGGCCAGATTCGAGGTGTCTCCTGCAATACCACTATGGCAGCTGTCCAGAATAATGACTTTATTCTTTGCCCTAGAGTTGTTGGCTAGAGTCATAACTTCCGACAAAGCAAGTCCATCATCGCCCGTTCTGCAATCTCCTGCGCAAAGGAAGCCGCCGGTATCCTCAATGTATCCATGCCCGGCAAAATAGAACAGCGCAATATCTGCATCGCCGCTAAAAAGCTCTCGTACAGCATCTTTGAGGAAATGCTTTTCAACAATGTCGGCTGGACCTGTTCCAGTTATCACTCGGGGAGTTGCAAAATTGACAGTCCCATCGGCGTGTCGCTCCAAAACCGCCTTGACAGAGTGGGCATCGTTAACGCAGCCGCTGAGGGAATTTATATTTGCGTAATGATCAATCCCTACTATTAGTGCTTTGCGCATGACCTTGACCTATAGCGAGTCGATAAAATCGCTAATATTCTTGTCACTCCACGCATAAGTGGTAACGCCAGAAATTTGTGTTCGATCTGTCGAATAGGCCCAGATTCCACGAATCGGCTTATTTTCCTCTTTGGCGCATTGAATTTCCCATTTCTGACCGCTTGAATTGAGAGAATTTTTGCTCACCAGCACTATTACACCGTGAGACCGTCTGATGCGAGTGCGGACGCGATCTTTCCAATCCTTGTCATACGGTTCTTTAACCGACATATCTACAAATTCGTAAGGAGCTCGTGGACTCAACGATTGTCCTTTAAGGAAATCCCTCTGCCTCTCGTCCTCGATAGCGAATGCAATGAAAACTACTTTTTTATCAGCCATTTTTCCCCCTATGGTGACCGGAAAGATACAGTGAACTTTTGCTGCTCTTGACTATACACCTTGTTGCATGTCCCTCAAACGGTGTTGCGGACACTTTTTATGCATTGGAGCAGAAGTCAAAGCCGATCTCGCCGGCTCAGGTCAAGCTGTTGATTAGGGTTCGGGGCTACCGCCATCCTTTGAAGGTTCCGCCAACGCTGCACGTTCTTAGTTCTGGAGCGCAGCCAACCATTGGGCTATGATGACCGAATAAGCCCACCGTCCCTTGGCAATCGTCACCGCTACAGCGCGACCCGGCTTGCTTTCCCAGGGCTCTCATGTGGCTCCCAGCCCACAACGCCGCATCCCCTGCAAGCGGCACGAAACAGAGCTAACCTATTGCCCCGTATATGGTTTCAAGCCTCGCGTGATTTGCACGAAGGGCTTGACACCGGCCCTTTTTTGCCCGCGAAAACGTAGCGCGATACACGGCTCCAGGCCTCGCGCCCTTCCTTCAACGTGCCTTCTTCATCTCCGCGCAATAGTCCTTGTCCGGCTGTGCCGGCGTGTACCAGGCGTAGTCGGCCTCACGCGTCGTTACCGCCTGCCCGGCCTCGACCAGCATCAGTACCTGCGCACCCTTCTCCGCACCAAGGTCGCGCAGGTGGACCGGTACGCCGAGGTCGCGTCGGGCGTGGAAGCTGCCGGCGACGAGCATCGCCGGCAGTGGCGCATCGCGAAAACGCTCGGCCATGCGGCGGTCACGTTGCTGCTGGACGGCGAGCATCGCCGGCAATTGATCGTCGGGAAGCATGCCGCAGTGGGATTCGCGAATCTGCGCAAGCAGCGGCAGGCGCACGCTGTCACGCCTGGAGGCCGTTCCGGGAAGCGGCGGACGCTCCCTGTAGATGCGCATGATCTCGCTCCGCTGGAGGTTCGCCGCCAGCAACGGCGCGGGTTGCGCAATCGCCCAGGACACCAGGGGTCCGTACTGCGTCCAGTCCCAACCTTTCTGCCAGTCCAGGGCCTGCTCCAGGTTCGCCACCGGCTTGCCGGTCCCGAGTTGTGCGCGGACCGCATCCACCCGTGGTTGCTGGCCGGGATCGAGCATTTCCAGCAGCAGGCTGCCCTGCGCCCGATATTCGCCCAGGGCCTGCGCCAGCCACAGTTCCACGGCATGATGATCGGGATTGTCGTGCTTCTCGCCGACGATCACTCGCGGCGCGGCCGCCAGGCGTGCGACCAGTTGCTGCGGGCTCAGCGTCACGCCGCTGCGCAATTCGACTATTCGTCCCGTCTGCGGATCGTCGCGCCCTTCCGCGCTCTGCCAATCAGGCAGCGGCGGCAGTTGGGACTGGCAGCCGCCCAGCAGCAGACAGAAAGCGAACAGGCGAATGCGCATGGCGACTCCTTTAACGGGCGACGATCAGCGGATGACCTCGCTCGGGATGACGCTGGACCAGGACCTCGAGGCCGAACACCGCGCGCAACGGCTCGGGGCGCAGGACTTCCTCGGGCGTACCGAGCAGGTGCGGGCGACCATTCTGCAACAGCAGCAGGCGGTCGCAATAGCGCGCGGCCAGGTTGAGATCGTGGAGGATCACCAGCACCGAGGCACCGCGGCGGGCGAAATCATGCACCGCCTGCAGGGTGGTGTGCTGGTGCAGCGGGTCGAGCGCCGAGGTCGGTTCGTCGAGCAGCAGCACCTGCCCCGGCTCGCCCGGCCACAGCTGCGCCAGCACCCGCGCCAGGTGCACGCGCTGGCGTTCGCCGCCGGACAGCGCCAGGTAGCTGCGCCCGGCCAGATGGCTGGCGTCGGCCGCCGCCAAGGCCTCGGCGACGATCTGCACATCGCGCTCGCGGCCGCTGGAATGGGGCAGCCGACCGAAGCCGACCACCGCCTCCACCGGAAAGGCGAAGCCCAGCGACGAACTCTGCGGCAGCACCGCCAGGCGCTGCGCGCGAGCGACGCCCGGCCAGTCGTCGAGGCCGCGCTCGTCGAGCAGCACCAGCCCTTCGGCCGGCTCCAGTTCGCCACAGAGAGCGCCAAGCAAGGTGCTCTTGCCAGCGCCGTTGGGGCCGAGTACGCCGAGCATCTCGCCAGGCCGCAGCTCCAGTTCGAGGCCTTCCAGTACAGTCTTTCCGCCACGGCGGATGGACAGGTTCTCCACGCGCAGCATCAGGCCCGCCCCCGCAATAGCAGATAAAGGAAGAACGGCGCGCCGATCAGTGCCGTGACGATGCCGATCGGCAACTCCGCCGGAGCCAGCGCCAGGCGCGCCAGCAGGTCGGCAAGCAGCAGGAGAATGGCGCCGGCCATCATCGAGGCCGGCAGCAACGTCCGATGATCCGGACCGGCAACCAGACGGATCAGGTGCGGCACCACCAGGCCGATGAAGCCGATCATCCCCGCCGCCGCCACTGCGGCGCCGACGCCAAGGGCAGTGCAAAGCACCAGTTCGGCCTTCAATCGCTCGACGTCGAAGCCCAGGTGACGGGCCTCGGACTCGCCGAGCAGCAGTGCGTTCAGCGCATCTGCCCGGCGCGGTAGCCAGCAGGCCACCAGCAGCGCCACCAGCAGCAGCGGCCAGAGTCGTGGGTAGCTGGCGCCGTTCAGGCTGCCCAGGTTCCAGAAGGTCAGGGTACGCAAGGTGGCGTCATCGGCGAGATAGGTAAACAGTCCGATCACCGCGCCGGACAGCGCGGTCAAGGCGATCCCTGCCAGCAACATGGTGGCCACGCTGGTCTGGCCATCGCGGCGGCCAAGTCGATAGACCAGCCAGGTCACCCCCAGGCCGCCGCCGAAGGCGCACAGTGACAGCAGGTAAGGCGCGAGGAACGCCGGCAAACCACCCAGCGAGGCGCCGAACACGATGGCCAGCGCCGCGCCGAGGGCCGCGCCGCTGGACACCCCGACCAGCCCTGGATCGGCCAGCGGGTTGCGGAACAGGCCCTGCATCGCCACCCCGGACAGCGCCAGCACCGCGCCCACGGCCAGGCCGAGCAGGGTCCGCGGCAGGCGGATCTGGCCGAGGATCATTTCCGCCTGGGCCAGGCCCGTTCCATCGAGCGGCAGCCCGGCCAGGCGCAGCGCGGCGCGCAGGGTATCGCCCAGCGGCAGGCTGACGGGACCGAGGGCGAGGGACAACCAGAGGACCAACACGAGCGAAATCCCCAGCGCACCGAACAGTGCGCGGGGGCGAACAACCGATTTCAATGGGCGGCTTCCGTACTCAGCGGTTTCGCGGAAGGATAAAAGGCTGCGGAGAGAGCCGCCAGGCCATCCGGCAGACGCGGACCGAGGCCGCCCACCAGGAGCGTCGGGTCAAGCACCAGCAGACGTCCGTCACGCGCCGCGCGGGTCGCGGCGAGCCCGGGGTTCTGCTTGAGCAGCGCGGCACGCGCCGCATCACCTTCGAGGCTGCGGTCGGCGATCACCACCGCGACCGGATCGAGCGCTGCCAGGGCTTCCACCGAGATCGGCTTGTAACCCTCATGGGTAGCCAGGTTGCGTGCTCCGGCTCGGTTCAGGACCCAATCGCCGCCGGTATTGCGCCCGGCTACCAGCAACTGACCGCCGGCGTTGCCGATCACCAGCAGGACGCCCGGGGCCGGCTGACTCTTCTGCGCGGCCGCGATCCAGTCCGCCTGGCGCCGCAGCCGCTGACGATAGTCAAGTTCGGCGGCCTCGGCGCGCTGGGGCACGCCGAGCCAGTCGCCGAGCTTCTTCAGGTTGCTTTCCAGTGCCTCCAGATCCGGCTTGGCGGAGAGGATCTCGACCCGCACGCCGGCGCCTTCGAGCTGCTTGAGTACCGGCGGAGGCCCCATTTCCTCGGTGCCGATGAGGATATCCGGACGTAACGCCAGCACGCCCTCGGCAGCCAGTTGGCGCTGGTAGCCGACGCTCGGCAACTGTTTCAGCGCCTGCGGATGCTGGCTGGTGGTGTCCACCCCGACCAGCTTGCTCTCGCCGCCCAGCGCCACCACCCATTCGCTCAGCGAGCCGCCCGCGCTCACCCAGCGTTGCGGCAGCTCGGCGGCCTGGGCCATGCCGGCGCCGAGCAGGATGCCCAGCGCCAACCCGTTGAATAGTCGATCGATACGCATGATCTCTCCTCAGAGCGCCTTGAAGGATTCGGCCAGTTCGCGCCAGTCGTCGCGCTCGGGCTCGCCGGGCTTGCGCGCGCCGAACAGTTGCACGATCAGTTCGCCGTCGGCGTCGAAGGCCTCCCAGCTGGTTACGATGCCATCGGTGCTCGGCTTGCGCACCCGCCAAAGTTCGGCGATGCCGGTGGTCTTCAGGTGCAGGTTGAATTCCGGATCGAGCACGTTGAACCAGTCGTCCAGCCACTTCAGGTTGCACACAGGCCCGGTATGGATCTGGATGCAGTGGGCGTTGCCGACGAACACCATGATCGGCAACCCGCTTTCGGCCGCCGCTTCGAAGAGTTTCGCCAGGTCGCCATTATCCAGGCGCTCGGCCCATTCGCCGCCAGCCAGGCGCAGCGCCTGGGTGCGCTGCGCGCCATGCTTCTTCAGCAGGGCGTGGAAATGATGGGTGTCCTTCAACGCGGCCCAGCCTTCGCGCAAGGCGGCGGCATCGATCTGCGCATCGACGAGCGCCGCAGCCGGTGCGCGGGGTTCGTGCAGCGCCAGCACGGCATCCTGCTCGGCAGCCCGCAGGCGCTCGACCAGCGGTTCCCAGGCGCGGACGTCGCTGGCCTCGGTAAGGAACACCTTGTGCACCGCCACGCCCTGCTGGTCGAACACCTGGATGCTGCGCTGGGTACCCCGCGCTGTCTCCTCGGCAATGGCGAAGACGGCGTTCCAACCCCCCAGGAACAGGCGCAGGTCGATATCCGGCGAGACCACCAGGCCCATCTGCCCATTGGCAGAGACCGTCACTTCGCGATACGGCCCCTTGCGTTCGTGGACGCAATGCTCGTTGCGGGTCAGCGCCATGATCGGCCCCAGTTCGCCGAGCGCCGGCAGCAAGGCGGCCCAGTCCGGCCGCAGGCGCACGGCATCGATGCCGACCCGGCTGGCGACCAGCTCGCCTTCGCTGACCTGCAACAGCGCGGCGGCGTCTCGCGCGCGTAGCTGCGGTCGCTCGGCGCGCAGGTCCTGCCAGGCGCGGTAAAGCTCGGCAGGGGAATGGGAAAGGCTGGGAGTGCTGCTCATCGACGGTTCCTCGGGCATATCCGGTTCGGTCGCGCTACGCGCAAAAACAGGTGAACTTTGCCACAAAACGCATATCTGAATCCATTTGATAATTATTTGCATTAGCGTTTTTCTGGCAGTACCTTGTGCGCCCGACGTCCCCCTGGCTATTCGCCACCGGCCCGACCCAAGGAGTCCCACATGCCGCTCTCCCCGCCCTTCGCCCTGCGCCCCTGCCTGGCCCTGCTGTTGCTCAGCCCTTCCCTGGCCCTGGCGGGGAACGCCGTCCCGCTGACCCCGACCACCATCACCGCCACCCGTACCGAGCAGGCAGTGGATTCGGTGCCAAGCACCGTCAGCGTGCAGACCCGCGAACAACTGGACCGGCAGAACGTCAACAACATCAAGGAACTGGTGCGCTACGAACCGGGAGTCTCGGTCGGCGGCGCCGGCCAGCGTGCCGGGATCACCGGCTACAACATCCGCGGCATCGACGGGAACCGCATCCTTACGCAGATCGACGGGGTCGAACTGCCCAACGACTTCTTCAGCGGCCCCTACGCGCAGACCCACCGCAACTACGTCGATCCGGACATCGTAAAGCGCGTGGAAATCCTTCGCGGCCCGGCCTCGGCGCTGTACGGCAGCAACGCCATCGGCGGCGCGGTGAGCTACTTCACCCTCGACCCGTCGGACATCATCAAGGACGGCAAGGACGTCGGCGCCCGGCTGAAGGCCGGCTACGAGTCGGCCAGCCACTCCTGGTTGACCTCGGCCACCGTCGCCGGCCGCGCCGACGACTTCGACGGCCTGCTGCATTATGGCTACCGCCAGGGCCACGAGACCGAATCCAACGGCGGCCACGGCGGCACCGGGCTCTCGCGCAGCGAAGCCAACCCGGAAGACGCCGACAGCTACAGCCTGCTCGGCAAGCTGGGCTGGAACTACGCCGAGGGCAGCCGCTTCGGGCTGGTCTTCGAGAAGTACAAGAGCGACGTCGATACCGACCAGAAGAGCGCCTATGGCGGCCCGTACGACAAGGGCAAGCCGGCCATCCCGCCGAGCATGCTGCCGGGCGGCATGTACCAGTGGCGCAAGGGCAACGACACCCTGACTCGCGAGCGCTACGGCCTGGAGCACCATTTCCTGCTCGACAGCCAGGTCGCCGATCGCATCCAGTGGAGCCTGAACTACCAGTTGGCGAAGACCGACCAGGCGACCCGCGAGTTCTACTACCCGATCACCCGCAAGGTCCTGCGCACCCGCGACACTACCTACAAGGAACGCCTGTGGGTCTTCGACAGCCAGTTGGACAAGAGCTTCGCCATCGGCGAGACCGAGCACCTGCTGAGCTACGGGATCAATCTCAAGCACCAGAAGGTCACCGGCATGCGCAGCGGCACCGGCACCAACCTGGACACCGGCGCGGACAGCCCGCGCGATGCCCTGGAACGCAGCAGCGACTTTCCCGATCCGACGGTGAAGACCTACGCCCTGTTCGCCCAGGACAGCATCAGCTGGAACGACTGGACCTTCACTCCCGGCCTGCGTTACGACTACACGCGCATGGAGCCGCACATCACCGACGAGTTCCTGCGCACCATGAAGCAGAGCCAGAACACCGCGGTCGACGAGTCGGACAAGAAATGGCACCGGGTTTCGCCCAAGTTCGGCGTGACCTACGACTTCGCCCAGCACTACACCTGGTACGGCCAATACGCCCAGGGCTTCCGCACGCCCACCGCCAAGGCGCTGTACGGTCGATTCGAGAACCTGCAGGCGGGCTACCACATCGAGCCTAACCCCAACCTCAAGCCGGAAAAGAGCCAGAGCTTCGAGACCGGGTTGCGCGGCAAGTTCGACGAAGGCAGCTTCGGTGTAGCGGTGTTCTACAACAAATATCGCGACTTCATCGACGAAGACGCCCTGAATACCGATAGCACCGGCGGCAACGGCCAGACCTTCCAGTCCAACAACATCGAGCGGGCGGTGATCAAGGGCGTCGAGCTCAAGGGCCGCCTGGAGCTGGGCGCCTTCGGCGCGCCGCAGGGACTCTACACCCAGGGCAGCGTGGCCTACGCCTACGGTCGCAACAAGGACAACGGCGAGCCGATCAACAGCGTCAACCCACTCACCGGAGTGTTCGGCCTGGGCTACGACGAAGCAGACGGCAACTACGGCGGGCTGCTCAGCTGGACCCTGGTCAAACGCAAGGATCGCGTCGACGACAGCACCTTCCACACCCCGGATGGCACCGCCAGCCAGTTCAAGACCCCGGGCTTCGGCGTCCTCGACCTCAGCGCCTACTACAGGCTGAGCAAGGACCTGACCCTCAACGCCGGTCTCTACAACCTGACCGACAAGAAATACTGGCTGTGGGATGACGTGCGCGGCTACGACAGCGTCGGCGAGGCTTCGGCGCTGGCCCCGGCCAACATCGACCGACTGTCCCAGCCAGGCCGCAATTTCGCGGTCAACCTGGTCTGGGACATCTGACCCGTTACCCCTTCGCACACGGAAGTGCCCCCATACCCAGCGCCTGGCCATGCCGGGCGCTTTCCATGCCACAGGTGAAAGCCGTCCTCCGGATCAGGGATAATGATCCCGGCAAACGGAGCGCCCATGATCCACCTGTGTCCCTCTTCCCATCTCGCCGAAGGCAACAGCCGCGGCTTCCTCGTCGATGAGCGGCGGCTGTTCGCGGTGCGTCGCGACGGCCGCGCCTACATCTACCTGAACCGCTGCCCGCATCGCGGCATCCCGTTGGAGTGGCAGCCCGATGCCTTCCTCGACGACAGCGCCAGCCTGATCCGTTGCGCCAGCCACGGCGCGCTGTTCCTCATCGAGTCCGGCGAGTGCGTCGCCGGCCCCTGCGCTGGCGAGCGCTTGCGCGCCCTGCCCTGCCGGGAAGACGCCGAAGGCCTCTGGGTGGAGCTGGACGACTGACCCAACGGGGGATGGGCGGCAAGCCGCGAGGCAACGGCTAGGCTTGCGGCACAAAGATAAAAAAGAGGAAGGAACGCGCCATGCGCCGATTCAGCCTGCGCTTCGTCCTGCTGCTCCTGTTCGGCCTGCTGCTCTATGCCTGCCGCAATGAACCGGGCCCCGTACGGCTCGCACCTGGCGTAACAGCGGCGGATTACCGGACTTTCTTCATCCAGGCGGTACGCGCCGAGGGGCACCGCATCGACTTCGAGGAGCGTTTCGATACGGCCGTGCGCCGCGCCCTGGAGGCCAAGGGCTATCGCTACCAGGCGGAACACGGCGACCTGCGGGTGATCTACGCCCTCGGCCTGCAACGCCAGCCGGGCCTGGAAATGCGCCCGGTGATCACCCAGGATGGCGTCTTCACCCAGACCCAACTGACCGAAGACACCGAGGCCAGGCTGGCGCTGCGCATCCTTGACGAAAGCAACGGCAGGGTCCTTCTGGAAAGCGTGCTGAGCCGCCAACTGCACGATCCGGCGCTGACCCAGGAAGCGTTCGACCGCGGCGTCGCGCAGTTGCTGAAGGACTTTCCGAGTCGCAGTCAACCTTGAATGTCACAGGCCGTCGAAGTCGTCCTCGCGACGCTCGGCGCTCTCGCCGGGTGCCGACAGCCGGGGCGGCCGCCGTTGCAGCCACCACAGGGCGGCGATCCCCAGGGCAGCCATTGCGCCGCGGAACAGCAGGCCGAACAGGTTGCCGTCGGCCTCCATCCCGCCCTCGATCCAGGCAATCAATAGCCGCGACAGGGTCAGGATCGATTGCAGCAGCACTACCAGGATCAACGCCGGCTGCACCAGCGAAGCCCGGCGCAGGGCGAACAGCAGGAACAACGCCAGGGCGAACTGATGGCCGCCATAGAACACCCGCGCATCGCTGACCGCCGAAGGCTCCATCAGCAGCATGCCACTGAGATTGGCCATCTCGTAGGGACGCACCCAGTACAGCACTCCCAGCGCGCCCCATACCAGCGCCTGAACCAGCAAAACCAAACGGGCGAAGAGCATCCCCTTTCTCCTCGGGCCTGTTGCCCCCAGCGGTCAGTTCGACACCGGCGGCGAACGCCCCGGCAACCCTAAGGACAGCAGACCCAAACCGCGCCGACGAGTTCGCTGCGACAATCCGTCCCTGCCCAACGGCAACCCGGCGCGGCGGGCAGCGCATCGCTTCGTCACAAGTGGATACAGCTCACCGGCTGGGTGGCGGCGGGTGCCAGCGGTATGCTCCCGGCATTCGCTCGCAGCAAGGAGAATCCCATGCGCCGCTTCGCACCCCTGGCCGTCCTGGCCGCCACCCTGCTCCACGGTTCCCTGGTCCAGGCCGCCGAACCGCTGGCCATCGACGTCCACCGCGACGCCAACTGCGGCTGCTGCAAGGACTGGATCAAGCACCTCGAAGCCAACGGTTTCGAGGTCACCGACCATGTGGAAGCAGACATGAGCGCAGTCAAGAGCCGTCTCGGCGTGCCCTACAGCATGGGCTCCTGTCATACCGGAGTGATCGACGGCAAGTTCGTCGAAGGCCACGTGCCGGCAGCCGACATCCTCAAGCTGCGCGAACGCGCCGACCTGGTCGGCGCCGCCGTACCGGGCATGCCGGTCGGCTCGCCGGGCATGGAAATGGGCGACCGCCAGGACGCCTACCAGGTCGTCGGCCTGACCAGGAGCGGCCAGGCCTCGGTACTGGCGGAGTACCCGGGACGCTAACGAAAACGCCGTTTTCCCCAGGGAAAACGGCGTTTTTCCTTGTAGCAGGACGTGAGGATCACTCCGCCAGGCTATCGACCTTCCTCTGCGGCGACAGCAGCCCGTCGGCGCGGAACATCGCCTTGATCCCGCGCACCGCCTGGCGCAGGCGGTCGCGGTTCTCGATCAGGGCGAAACGCACATGATCGTCGCCGTAGTCGCCGAAGCCGATCCCCGGCGACACCGAGACCTTGGCGTCCTGCAACAGCTTCTTGGCGAACTCCAGCGAGCCCAGGTGCGCGTAGGGCTCGGGGATCTTCGCCCAGACGTACATCGAGGCCTTCGGGTTCTCCACCATCCAGCCGGCCTCGCGCAGCCCCTTCACCAGGACGTCGCGGCGCTGCTGGTACTGCCGGGCGATATCGCGGACGCACTGCTGGTCGCCTTCCAGAGCGGCAATGGCCGCCACCTGCAGGGGCGTGAAGGTGCCGTAGTCGTGGTAGCTCTTGATCCGCGCCAGGGCCGAGACCAGCTCGGGATTGCCGACCATGAAGCCGATCCGCCAGCCGGCCATGTTGTAGCTCTTCGACAGGGTGAAGAACTCCACGGCGATATCCTTGGCACCCGGTACCTGCATGATCGACGGCGCTTTCCAGCCGTCGTAGACGATGTCTGCATAGGCCAGGTCGTGCACGACCATCACGTCGTACTGCTTGGCCAGCGCCACCACGCGCTCGAAGAAGTCCAGCTCGACGCACTGCGCGGTAGGGTTGGAGGGGAAGCCGAGAATCATCATGCGCGGCTTGGGAATCGATTCGCGGATCGCCCGTTCCAGCTCGTTGAAGAAATCGATGCCCGGCACCAGCGGCACCGAGCGCACCTGGGCGCCGGCGATCACCGCACCGTAGATGTGGATCGGATAGCTCGGGTTGGGCACGAGGATGGTGTCGCCATGGTCGAGGGTCGCCAGCATCAGGTGCGCGAGGCCTTCCTTGGAGCCGATGGTGACGATGGCTTCGCTTTCCGGGTCGATCTGCACGTCGTAGCGGTCACGGTACCAGTGCGAGATGGCCCGGCGCAGGCGCGGGATGCCACGCGAGGTGGAGTAGCCATGGGTGTCTTCGCGCTGAGCGACGGTGCAGAGCTTCTCGACGATATGCGGCGGGGTCGGCCCGTCGGGATTGCCCATGCTCAGGTCGATGATGTCCTCGCCACGGCGACGAGCGGCCATCTTCAGTTCGGCGGTGATATTGAAAACGTAGGGGGGAAGGCGGTCGATGCGCGCGAAACGGCGCGCAGGGCGTGATTCAGCCATGCTGTCCTCGGAGTAACGTAAGCGCCCGGAACCGTCCGAGCGACGCCGACCGCTGCGGCGGCCTGGAAAGCGCCAGCCAGGCGCTTTCTTGTCGGCGAACATAAAGGCCGATAGGCTGCTTGTCGAGTCCCCCCTCGCGTTTTTCATTCCATTTCACAGGAAAAGGCCCATGTCCCGACGCTACTGGCAACTCGATGTGTTCGCCGAGCGTCCGCTCACCGGCAACGGCCTGGCCGTATTCGACGACGCCAGCGCCCTCGATGACGCCGCCATGCAGGCCTGGACCCGCGAACTGCGCCAGTTCGAGTCGATCTTCCTGCTGCCGGGCGACGACCCACGGGCCTTCCGCGCACGGATCTTCACCCTGGAGGAAGAACTGCCGTTCGCCGGCCACCCGCTGCTCGGCGCCGCCGCCCTGCTCCATCACCTGCGCGGCGGCGACAACGAACAGCACTGGACGCTGCACCTGGCCAGCAAGTCGGTGGCCCTGCGCAGCGTGCGGGCGGGCAGCGGTTTCTACGCCGAGATGGACCAGGGCCGCGCCGAATTCGGCGCCACCCCGGACGCCGGGACCTGCCGCTGGTTCGCCGAAGCCTTCTCGCTATCGGCCAACGACCTGTCCGGGCATCCGCCGCGGGTGGTGAGCACCGGCCTGCCCTACCTGCTCCTGCCGGTGACCGCCGAGGCACTGGGTCGAGCCCGTCAGGTCAACGATTTGCAAGAAGCCCTGGATAAACTCGGCGCGGCGTTTGTCTATCTGCTCGACGTCGACGGGCGCGAGGGCCGCACCTGGGACAACCTGGGGCTGGTGGAAGACGTGGCTACCGGCAGCGCTGCCGGTCCGGTCGCCGCCTACCTGGTGGAATACGGGCTTGCCGCGCGCGGCGAACCCTTCGTCCTGCACCAGGGACGCTTCCTCGACCGGCCGAGCCGACTCGACGTCCAGGTCGCGACAGACGGTAGCGTAAGGGTCGGCGGCCACGTCCAACTGCTCGCCCGCGCCGAGCTGCTGACCTCGGCCTGACGGTCGGGGTGGCGCTGGCGGCGGACGACGACAACACTGAAGAAGCGAAACGTACAGGAGAACCGCCATGCTCTGGCGCAAAGGACGACGCAGTGACAACGTGATTGATGCCCGGGGCGAAGGAGGCGCAGGCGGCGGTGGCGGCATGCGCATCGGCGGCAAGGGCCTCAGCCTGGGTGGGGTGGCCATCGTGGTGGTGGTCGGCCTGCTGATGGGCCAGGACCCGATGCAGATCCTCGGGTCGCTGCTCGGCCAGATGGACAGCCCGGCGCCGGCCACCCAGCAGCAGGCCGGCGGTCGGGCCCCGGCGGCCAATGACGAGCAGAGCGAGTTCGTCCGCTCGATCCTCGGCGACACCGAGGACACCTGGGAACAGATCTTCGCCAGCGGCCAGGCACAATACCAACAGCCCAAGCTGGTGCTGTTCAGCAATGGGGTGAATTCCGCCTGCGGCTTCGCCTCGTCGGCCACCGGGCCGTTCTACTGTCCGGCCGACCGCCGAGTCTACCTCGACCTGGAGTTCTTCCGCGAGATGGAACAGCGCTTCTCCGCCGCCGGCGACTTCGCCCAGGCCTATGTGATCGCCCACGAGGTCGGCCACCACGTGCAGAACCTGATGGGCATCTCGGCCAAGATCAACGCAGCCCGCCAGCGCGGCGCGCGCATGGAGGGCGCCAACGGCCTGTCGGTACGCCAGGAACTGCAGGCGGACTGCTTCGCCGGGGTCTGGGCCAACCGTGCACAGCAGCGGCTGAACTGGCTGGAGCCGGGCGACATCGAGGAAGCCCTGAACGCCGCCAACGCCATCGGCGACGATCGCCTGCAACGCCAGGGCCGCGGCATGGTGGTGCCGGATTCCTTCACCCATGGCTCCTCGGCGCAACGCATGCGCTGGTTCAAGACCGGCTTCGAGAGCGGCTCGCCGGCCAGTTGCGATACCTTCAAGGCCCAGACGCTCTGAGCCTCGCCGCCAGCCGGGCGCTTAGCGCCCCGGCTGGCTTCCCAGCGCATTCAACTGATCGGCCAGTTCCCTGGCCTCGTAGACCGAAGCCAACCCGTCGAGATAGACCTTGCCGTTGCGGATCGGCTCGCGCACCCGCGGCGCCAGGCGCAGGCGCCCGTCCACCAGTACCGCGAGAGTGCGCCCCCGGGCCTCGCCGGTCAGCGCGGCCAGGCGGCGGGCGGCCGGTTCGGTGAAGGTGACTTCGACGCCGGGTCGACCGTTCTGGTCGTACAGGACCTCGGCGCGGAGTACGTCAGCCTGGGTCAGGCTGGGCTTCAGCGCCACCAGCATGGCCTTGCCCTGCGGGTCGGCCAGGGTGCGGAACGCCGCGGAAGGCGTGCTGGCGGTGGCATAGACCCCGAAGCTGTGCTGCGGGATCGGCAGCGGATCGCTGGCGCAGGCGGCCAGCAGCAGCGCCAGGCCCAGCGGAAGGAGTGCGAGTTTCGAGCGTTTCATGATGAGGTACTGCAGAAAACCTGGGCGGAGCGTCCGTCCGGACGCCAACGCCTATGTTAACGCCGCCCGCGCCGGGCGGGCGAGCAGGCCCTTCCGCGAAGCGACGATCGACTAGACTGGCGGAAATTCACCCCTCTCCCGCGAACTGGTATGATGCGCGCCTTTTCGAGCCGTATGAACCCCACGCAGGCCGCCGCGAGGCCCCTGGCGTGCGTGGGTCGTTTCATGCGGCTCGCGCATTTTCGGGACTCAGCCGTCTGCCGGGATCGTTCGCGATACCGCGCCGACGAGACAGCGATGCAACGCCCGCCACGCGGAAATTCGGTTTTCCCTGGTCGGCGGCCGGCTCCGCGGCCGGCCACTTCTGCTGGCGCCATGGGGATCGTTGCAGAGCACATTCAGGGGAATCCAACATGCTGGAAAAGCTGTTTCAACTAAAGGCGCACAACACCACGGTGCGCACCGAGATCCTGGCGGGGATCACCACCTTCCTGACCATGGCCTACATCCTCTTCGTCAACCCGAGCATCCTCGGCGAGACCGGCATGGACAAGGGCGCGGTGTTCGTCGCCACCTGCCTGGCAGCGGCCATCGGCTCGACCATCATGGGCCTGATCGCCAACTACCCGATCGCCCTGGCCCCCGGCATGGGCCTCAACGCCTTCTTCACCTACACCGTGGTGCTGCACATGGGCCACAGCTGGCAGGTCGCGTTGGGCGCAGTGTTCATTTCCGCCACCATGTTCTTCCTGCTGTCGATCTTCCGCATCCGCGAATGGATCATCAACAGCATCCCCCTGCCGCTGCGCTCGGCGATCGCCGCCGGTATCGGCCTGTTCCTCGCACTGATCGCCCTGCAGAACGCCGGCATCGTGGTGGACAACCCGGCAACCCTGATCGGCATGGGCGACCTGACCAAGCCGGCACCAATCCTCGCCACCCTCGGCTTCATCCTGATCGTCGCCCTGGAGGCGCGTAGCGTCACCGGCGCGGTGCTGATCGGTATCCTGGTGGTCACCGCCATCGCCATCCTGCTCGGCGTGACCCAGTTCGGCGGCGTGGTCTCGATGCCGCCGTCGCTGGCGCCGACCTTCCTCCAACTGGACATCAAGGGCGCGCTGGACATCGGCCTGGTCAGCGTGATCTTCGCCTTCCTCTTCGTCGACCTGTTCGACAACTCCGGCACCCTGATCGGCGTCGCCAAGCGCGCCGGACTGATGGGCAAGGACGGCCACATGCCGAAGATGGGCCGCGCGCTGATCGCCGACAGTACCGCCGCCATGGGCGGCTCGCTGCTGGGCACCTCGACCACCACCAGCTACATCGAGTCCGCCGCGGGCGTCAGCGCCGGCGGCCGCACCGGCCTGACCGCCATCGTCGTCGCCATCCTGTTCCTCCTCGCGCTGTTCTTCGCCCCGCTGGCCGGCAGCGTACCGGCCTTCGCCACCGCCCCGGCGCTGCTCTTCGTCGCCGTACTGATGGCCTCGGGCCTGGCAGAGATCGACTGGGAAGACATCACCGTCGCCACGCCGGTGGTCGTCACCGCGCTGGCCATGCCGTTCACCTATTCGATCGCCACCGGCATCGCCTTCGGCTTCATTTCCTGGACCGCGATCAAGGTGCTGTCCGGGCGCTGGCGCGAACTGAACCCGGCGCTGGTGATCCTCTCCGTGCTGTTCGTGATCAAGCTGGGCTTCTTCAACGCATGAGCCGTCCACAGTTCGACCCCAGCGCCTACGCCGCGCAACTGGAAGACAAGAAGTCCCGCCTCGCCGGATTGCTGGCCCCGTTCGCGGCACCCGCGCCGGAGGTCTTCGAGTCGCCGCGCGAGCATTACCGGCTGCGCGCCGAATTCCGCCTGTGGCGGGAAACCGGCAACGAGAAACGTCACTACGCGATGTTCGAGCAGGGCGACAAGCACACTCCGATCCTGATCGAGGATTTCCCCATCGCCAGCCGCCGCATCAACGAACTGATGCCGCGCCTGAAGGCGGCCTGGGCCGACCCGGCGCTGGGCTTCAAGCTGTTCCAGGTGGAGTTTCTCACCACCCTGGCCGGCGACGCGCTGATCACCCTCTGCTACCACCGGCCGATCGACGACGCCTGGCGACAGGCAGCGGAAAAGCTCGCGGCGGAACTGGGCGTGAACCTGGTGGGGCGTTCGCGCGGCAAGCGCATCGTCGTCGGACGCGACTATGTGGAGGAGGAACTGTCGGTCGCCGGCCGGCGCTTCCGCTACCGCCAGCCCGAGGGGGCTTTCACCCAGCCCAACGGCGAGGTCAACCAGAAGATGCTCGGCTGGGCCTATGAGGCGCTCGGCCAGCGCGACGACGACCTGCTCGAACTGTACTGCGGCAACGGCAACTTCACCCTGCCCCTGGCCACCCGGGTACGCAAGGTGCTGGCCACCGAGATCAGCAAGTCCTCGGTCAATGCGGCGCTGGCCAACCTGGCCGACAACGCGGTGGACAACGTCAGCCTGGTGCGCCTGTCGGCCGAAGAGCTGACCCAGGCGCTGAACGAGGTTCGCCCGTTCCGCCGCCTGGCCGACATCGACCTGAAGAGCTACGCCTTCGGCAGTGTCTTCGTCGATCCGCCACGAGCCGGCATGGATCCGGACACCTGCGAGCTGGCCCGACGCTTCGAGCGCATCCTGTACATTTCGTGCAACCCGGAAACCCTGGCGCAGAACATCGCCCAACTGCACGACACGCACCGGATCAGCCGCTGCGCGCTGTTCGACCAGTTCCCCTACACCCACCACATGGAAAGCGGCGTCCTGCTCGAACGCCGCTGAGAGTGGCCGCGCCCCACGGCGCGGCTGTGCCTCAGAGTCGCACCGGGAGGCGCCGCGCCAGGTGCAATCCTTCCGTCGTCACCTCGGCGCCATAGGCCAGCACCTCGACGCCCGCTTGCGCCGCCTCGCGCAACGCCTTGCCATAGGCTGGATCGATCTCGTCGGCGGGGCGCACCGCCTCGACCCCGGAAAGGTTCACGCAGTACAGCTGCACCGCACGGTTCCCCTCCCGCGCCAGCGCCGCCAGTTCGCGCAGGTGCTTGGCGCCGCGCAGCGTCACCGCGTCGGGAAAGGCCGCCACGGCGGTTTCGTCGAAGCCCAGGGTGACGCTCTTCACCTCGATGAACAGTGCGCCCGTGGGGTATTCCAGGCGAAAGTCGGCGCGACTGTTCTCCACGCCGTAGGCCACTTCCCGGCGCAGAGCGGTGAAACCGGCAAGCTCCGCGATGTCCCCGGCCAGCAGCGCCTCCTCTACCAGGCGGTTGGCCCGCGCCGTGTTGACGCAGGCCAGGCGGCCCTGCGGAGTCTCGCTCAGCTCCCAGGTCCCCGGCAGCTTGCGCTTGGGGTCGTTGGAGCGGCTGAACCAGACCCGGCAACCTTCGCTCATGCAATTGAGCATCGAACCGGTATTCGGACAGTGGATAGTCAGGCGCTCGCCGCCGGCGCTCTCGATATCGGCGAGGAAACGCTTGTAGCGACGCAGCAGGCGGCCTTCTTCCAGTGGCTGCTCGAAACGCATCAGGGCCGCCAGTTCTTCAGGCCGCGGGCGATCCGCTCCACCGCTTCCTGCAGGCGCGGCAGGTTCTGGGTATAGGCGAAACGCACGTGGTGGCCGGCCTGGTGGCGGCCGAAATCCAGCCCCGGAGTGAAGGCCACGTGCTCGGTCTCGATGAAGTGCTTGCAGAAGGCGTAGGCATCGCCGCCGAACGCACTGATATCGGCGTAGAGATAGAAGGCGCCTTCCGGCTCCACGGCGATTCCGAAACCCAACTCGCGCAGGGCCGGCAGGAGGAAGTCGCGACGGCGGGCGAACTCTTCGCGACGCTCTTCGAGAATGGCGATGGTGGTCGGCTCGAAACAGGCCAGCGCGGCCTGCTGGGCCATGCTCGGCGCGCTGATGTAGAGGTTCTGCGCCAGCTTCTCCAGCTCAGGCACCGCCGCTGCCGGCGCCACCAGCCAGCCCAGGCGCCAGCCGGTCATGCCGAAATACTTGGAAAAACTATTCAGGACGAAAGCGTCGTCGTCGACTTCCAGCACCGACGCGGCGTCCACGCCATAGGTCAGGCCGTGATAGATCTCGTCCACCACCAGGTGCCCGCCGCGGGCCTTCAAGGCGCCCGACAGGCCGGCCAGTTCGTCGCGATCGAGCAGGGTCCCGGTCGGATTCGCCGGCGTCGCCACCAGAGCGCCTACACTGTCTGAATCCCAGTGCCGCTCGATGAGATCCGGTGTCAGTTGGTAACGGCTGTCCGGCCCCACCGGCACCAGTTGCGCGGCGCCTTCCACCAGGCGCAGGAAATGCCTGTTGCACGGGTAGCCCGGGTCGGCGAGCAACCAGTGGCGGCCGGGGTCGACCAGCAAGCTGCTGGCCAGCAGCAGGGCTCCGGAACCGCCCGGAGTGACCAGCACGCGCTGTGGGTCGA
Source organism: Pseudomonas sp. PS1(2021) (assembly GCF_020405165.1). Lineage (NCBI taxonomy): Bacteria > Pseudomonadati > Pseudomonadota > Gammaproteobacteria > Pseudomonadales > Pseudomonadaceae > Pseudomonas > Pseudomonas sp. PS1(2021). Next base: position 4,869,295 of record NZ_CP084484.1, read on the forward strand.
GGTCGACCCCGTAGCGTTCGCCGTAGAATTTCGCGATCGCCTCGCGCAGCGCCGGCAGGCCGCGGGCGGCGGTGTAGCGGGTATGCCCGGCGGCCAGGGCGGCGCGCCCGGCCTCGACGATCGGCTCGGCCGTGGTGAAGTCCGGCTCGCCGATCTCCAGGTGGATCACATCGTGGCCGGCGGCCTGCAACTCGTTGGCCCGCGCCAGCAGGGCCATGACATGGAAAGGCTCGATGGCCCGACTGCGCGCGCTATAGGAGGTAGCCATGGATATTCCGAACTTTGCGAGGAAAAACCGATTCTAACCAAGCCATTACGCGGGCGACACCAGCCTCGACAACCGGGAGTAGCGCCAAGGTTATCGTTCTGGTAAGTTCGCCCGCTTGCGACCGCGGGGCCGGAGAGCCGGCGAGGGAACCCTGCCGCGGACAGGATTAGCGAAAGTGAGAGGCGGCCATTCATGTCCACCAAAGCAAAACAACAGAGCAGCCAGCAGATGACCCGCGGCTTCGAACCCTATCAGGAAACCAAGGGCGAGGAGTACATGAGCGAGCGCATGCGCGCGCACTTCACCGCGATCCTGAACAAATGGAAACAGGAGCTGATGGAAGAAGTCGACCGTACCGTGCATCACATGCAGGACGAAGCGGCCAACTTCCCCGATCCGGCCGACCGCGCCAGCCAGGAAGAAGAATTCAGCCTGGAACTGCGCGCCCGCGACCGCGAGCGCAAGCTGATCAAGAAGATCGACGAGACCCTGCAACTGATCGAAGACGAAGAGTACGGCTGGTGCGACTCCTGCGGCGTCGAGATCGGCATCCGTCGCCTGGAGGCGCGCCCCACCGCGACCCTCTGCATCGACTGCAAGACCCTCGCGGAAATCCGCGAGAAGCAACTCGGCTCCTGAGCCGGACCGACGGGGCGCCAAGGCGCCCCGTTTCGTTTCCGCCGTTCCCCGCCGCACCGCTCGCGCCATGACCTCTTCCTATGTAGGCCGCTTCGCCCCGACGCCCAGCGGCTACCTGCACTTCGGTTCCCTGGTGGCGGCCGTCGCCTCCTACCTGGACGCACGTGCCGTCGGCGGCCGCTGGCTGGTGCGCATGGAGGACCTCGACCCGCCCCGCGAAGTCCCGGGCGCCCAGCAGGCGATCCTGGAAACCCTGGAGCGCTACGGCTTCGAATGGGACGGCGCGGTGGAGCGGCAGAGCGAACGCTTCCCGGACTACGCCGCAGTGGTCGAGCAACTGCTGCGCAGCGGCCTGGCCTACGCCTGCACTTGCTCGCGCAAGCAGCTTGAGGGATTCGCCGGGATCTACCCGGGCTTCTGCCGCGACGCCGGGCACGCCCGCGAGGATGCGGCGATCCGCCTGCGCGTGCCGGAGCTGGAATATCGCTTCGTCGACCGCGTGCAGGGCGAAGTCCACCAGCATCTCGGCCGCGAGGTCGGCGATTTCGTCATCCAGCGCCGCGATGGCTTCTACGCCTACCAACTGGCGGTGGTGCTGGACGACGCCTGGCAGGGCATCACCGACATCGTCCGCGGCGCCGACCTGCTCGACTCGACCCCGCGCCAGCTTTACCTCCAGGAATTGCTGGGGTTGAGCCAGCCGCGCTACCTGCACGTGCCGCTGATCGTCCAGCCGGACGGGCACAAGCTCGGCAAGTCCTACCGCTCCCCGCCACTGCCCGCCGAGCAGGCCGCCGCGCCGCTGACCCGCGCCCTGCGCGCGCTCGGCCAGCGGCCGCCGGCCGAACTGGCCCAGGCCAGCGCCAGCGAGGCGCTGGCCTGGGGCGTCGCGCACTGGGACGCCACGCGCATCCCGCGCTGCGCTACCCTTCCCGAGGAACGCCTGTAGCCCGCCCGGCGGCTTGCCGGCACCCACCCGCAGCCTGTAGCCTGCCGGCCCAAGCATGAGGGAAGCGGCATGTACATCTACCGACTGGTCCTGCTCCTGGTCGTGGGCATCTATCTCTTTTCCCCCGCCATCATGGACTGGTGGATCGACCCCAACGGCGCCTGGTACCGCCCGTACCTGCTGTGGCTGATCCTCATCGTGGTCACTTTCATCCTGCAGAGCCAGCGCGATGCTGACGAGCTTTAGCCTGACCCAGCTGATCCTGATCAGCGTCGCCTACCTCTCCACCCTCTTCGGCATCGCCTGGATCACCGAGCGCGGCTACGTGCCGCGCCGGCTGGTACGCCACCCGCTGGTCTACACCCTGTCGCTGGGCGTCTACGCCAGTGCCTGGGCGTTCTACGGCACGGTAGGCCTGGCCTACCAGTACGGCTACGGGTTCCTCGCCATCTACCTGGGGATTTCCGGGGCCTTCCTGCTCGCCCCGGTGCTGCTCTATCCGATCCTCCGGGTGACACGCGCCTACCAGCTGTCCTCGCTGGCCGACCTCTTCGCCTTCCGTTTCCGCAGTACCTGGGCCGGCGCCCTGACCACGCTGTTCATGCTGATCGGCGTGCTGCCGATGCTGGCCCTGCAGATCCAGGCGGTCACCGACTCGATCAGCATTCTCACCCGCGACCCGGCCCAGGAGCGGGTCGCGTTCGTCTTCTGCACCCTGATCACCCTGTTCGCGATCCTCTTCGGCGCTCGCCACATCGCCACCCGCGAACGCCACGAGGGACTGGTGTTCGCCATCGCCTTCGAGTCGCTGGTCAAGCTGGTGATGCTCGGCAGTATCGGCCTCTACGCCCTGTACGGCGTCTTCGGCGGGCCGGAAGGCCTGGAAGTCTGGCTGCTGCAGAACCAGACCGCGCTGACCACCCTGCACACGCCGCTGGCCGAAGGTCCATGGCGAACGCTGCTGCTGGTGTTCTTCGCCGCGGCCATCGTGATGCCGCACATGTTCCACATGATCTTCACCGAGAACCTCAACCCGCGCGCGCTGATTTCCGCCAGTTGGGGCCTGCCGCTGTTCCTGCTGCTGATGAGCCTGGCGGTACCGCCGATCCTCTGGGCCGGGCTGCGCCTCGGCGCCTCGACCACACCGGAGTACTACACCATCGGCCTCGGCCTGGCGGTGGACAGCCCGGCCCTGGCCCTGGCCGCCTTCATCGGCGGCATCTCCGCCGCCAGCGGGCTGACTATTGTGATGACCCTGGCGCTCTCGGGAATGGTCCTCAACCACCTGGTGCTGCCGCTCTACCAGCCGCCGGCGCAGGGCAACATCTACCGCTGGCTGAAATGGACCCGGCGCCTGCTGATCGTCGCCATCATCATGGCCAGCTACGCCTTCTACCTGCTGCTGGGCGCCGAACAGGACCTCTCCAACCTGGGCATAGTGTCCTTCGTCGCCACCCTGCAATTCCTTCCCGGCGCCCTCTCGGTGCTGTACTGGCCGACCGCCAACCGCCGTGGCTTCATCTCCGGGCTGATCGCCGGCATGCTGGTCTGGGCGATCACCATGCTGCTGCCCCTGATGGGGAACGTACAGGGCCTGTACCTGCCGCTGTTCGACGTGATCTACGTGCTGGACGATTCGAACTGGCACCTGGCGGCGCTGTCCTCGCTGGCGGCCAACGTGCTGGTATTCACCCTGGTGTCGCTGTTCACCGAGGCCAGCGACGAGGAAAAAGGCGCCGCCGAGGCCTGCGCGGTGGACAACGTACGCCGTCCGCAACGCCGCGAACTGTTCGCCGGTTCGCCGCAGGAGTTCGCCAGCCAGTTGGCCAAGCCGCTGGGCGCCAAGACCGCGCAGAAGGAGGTCGAGCAGGCCCTGCGCGATCTCCACCTGCCCTTCGACGAACGTCGCCCCTATGCCCTGCGTCGCTTGCGCGACCGCATCGAGGCGAACCTTTCCGGGCTGATGGGACCCAGTGTCGCCCAGGACATCGTGGAGACCTTCCTTCCCTACAAGACCAGCGAAGAAAGCTATGTCACCGAGGACATCCACTTCATCGAGAGCCGCCTGGAGGACTATCACTCCCGGCTGACTGGCCTGGCTGCCGAACTCGACACCTTGCGCCGCTACCACCGGCAGACCCTGCAAGACCTGCCGATGGGCGTCTGCTCCCTGGCCAAGGACCAGGAAGTGCTGATGTGGAACCGCGCCATCGAGGAACTCACCGGGGTCGGCGCGCAGAAGGTCGTCGGTTCGCGCCTGTCGGCCTTGCCCGAACCCTGGAAGGGCCTGCTGGAACGTTTCATCGACGCCCCCGACGAGCACCTGCACAAGCAGCGCCTGGTCTACGACGGCCACACCCGCTGGCTGAACCTGCACAAGGCGGCCATCGAGGAACCCCTGGCGCCGGGCAACAGCGGCCTGGTGCTACTGGTGGAAGACCTCACCGAAACCCAACTGTTGGAAGACAAGCTGGTCCACTCCGAGCGCCTGGCTTCCATCGGCCGCCTTGCCGCCGGGGTGGCCCACGAGATCGGCAATCCGATCACCGGCATCGCCTGCCTGGCGCAGAACCTGCGCGAGGAACGCGAAGGCGACGGCGAGCTGACCGAGATCAGCGAGCAGATCCTCGACCAGACCAAGCGCGTATCGCGCATCGTCCAGTCGTTGATGAGCTTCGCCCACTCCGGCAGCCACCTGCAGGCCCTGGAACCGGTGTGCCTGAGCGAAGTCGCCCAGGAGGCCATCGGACTGCTGTCGCTGAACCGGCGTAGCGTCGAAGTAGAGTTCTTCAACCTCTGCGATCCGGCGCACTGGGTCGAGGGCGACTCGCAGCGCCTGGCCCAGGTGCTGATCAACCTGCTCTCCAATGCTCGCGACGCCAGCCCGCCGGGCGGCGCGATCCGGGTCCGCAGCGAAGCCTCGGAACATACCGTGGACCTGGTCGTCGAGGACGAGGGCAGCGGCATCCCGAAGGCGATCATGGACCAGTTGTTCGAACCGTTCTTCACCACCAAGGACCCCGGCAAGGGGACCGGGCTCGGCCTCGCACTGGTCTATTCGATCGTGGAAGAGCATTATGGACAGATAACCATCGAGAGCCCGACGGATCACCAGCGAGAATGCGGCACCCGCTTCCGCGTGACCCTGCCGCGGCACCCTGGCCCGACGGCCGAGCTGTAGACGAGCACGTCGAGAGAGCTGAATACATGGCACATATTCTGATCGTCGAAGACGAAACCATTATCCGATCTGCATTGCGACGCCTGCTGGAGCGCAACCAGTACCAGGTCAGCGAAGCCGGCTCGGTGCAGGAAGCCCAGGAGCGCTACACCATCCCCTCCTTCGACATGGTGGTCAGCGACCTGCGCCTGCCGGGCGCCCCCGGCACCGAACTGATCAAGCTCGCCGAAGGCATTCCGGTGCTGATCATGACCAGCTACGCCAGCCTGCGTTCGGCGGTGGATTCGATGAAGATGGGCGCGGTGGACTACATCGCCAAGCCTTTCGACCACGACGAAATGCTCCAGGCCGTGGCGCGCATCCTCAAGGACCGCCAGGAGAACCGCAGCGCGGCCCCGGTCTCCGCCAACGGCGGCAAGGCCGGCGGCGAGCGCGGCGCCAGCCCGGCGGCAGCCGACGGCGAGATAGGCATCATCGGCTCCTGTGCGCCGATGCAAGAGCTGTACAGCAAGATTCGCAAGGTCGCGCCGACCGACTCTACGGTACTGATCCAGGGCGAGTCCGGCACCGGCAAGGAACTGGTCGCCCGCGCCCTGCACAACCTGTCGAAGCGCGCCAAGGCGCCGCTGATCTCGGTGAACTGTGCGGCGATTCCGGAAACCCTGATCGAATCCGAGCTGTTCGGCCATGAAAAAGGCGCCTTCACCGGTGCCAGCGCCGGGCGCGCCGGGCTGGTCGAAGCGGCCGACGGCGGCACCCTGTTCCTCGACGAGATCGGCGAACTGCCGCTGGAGGCCCAGGCCCGCCTGCTGCGCGTATTGCAGGAAGGCGAGATCCGCCGGGTCGGCTCGGTGCAATCGCAGAAGGTCGACGTGCGCCTGATCGCCGCCACCCACCGCGACCTGAAAACCCTGGCCAAGACCGGGCAATTCCGCGAAGACCTCTATTACCGCCTGCATGTGATCTCGCTGAAGCTGCCCGCCCTGCGCGAGCGTGGCAACGACGTGATGGAGATCGCCCGCGCCTTTCTGGCTCGCCAGTGCACCCGGATGGGGCGCGCGCCGCTCAGCTTCGCCCACGACGCCGAACAGGCGATCCGCCATTACCCATGGCCGGGCAACGTGCGCGAACTGGAAAACGCCATCGAGCGGGCGGTGATCCTCAGCGAGAGCCAGGAAATCCACGCCGACCTGCTGGGTATCGACATCGAGCTGGACGACCTCGAGGACGACTTCGCCGCCGACCTCGGCCTCGGCCCGGCGGGCGCCGCGGCCAGCAACCACGAGCCCACCGAGGACCTTTCGCTGGAAGACTACTTCCAGCACTTCGTCCTCGAGCACCAGGACCACATGACCGAGACCGAGCTGGCCCGCAAGCTGGGCATCAGCCGCAAATGCCTGTGGGAACGCCGCCAGCGCCTGGGCATTCCGCGGCGTAAATCAGGGGCCTCGGCCGACTCGTAACACCCTGCAACCTGTTACCGCGGACGTACCGCGTAACAGAAACCGGGTTCATCGGTAACGGGAACCCGGTTTTTTTGTGCCCTCCGCCGACCCACCGAAAACCTCAACCCCTTGATTTTACTGGGTTTCGAAAAACTGGCACGGCATCTGCTTATGTATTGGCACAACAACAATAACAAGCAACGACGAAGACAATAAAAACAACACGTAACGACTCCAGCACAACAAAAACAAAATCGCGGAGGCGCAGCTAACTGATTCTTTTGGAGAGGAGTTGCTGTCGGGACCCGTCCCGCAGCCAGTCGGAAGAAGAATAAAACTGCCTCGAGGCAGCGCACAGACTGGTTGGATCGTTCGACGATCATGGCAGCATCAGCGACCAAAGCAATCCGTTTGCTATTGAACTCCCAGCCTGGGAGATATCCCTGAAGCGACTGGCTCAAGGGACGGGTCGACAAACAAAAACAACAAGCCCGAAATCATAATAAAAACAAAGCACGCACCTACTTGGGGGGGAGCTTCGGCTCCCCCAGTAGCTTCACCCCCTCCCTCCGTTTTTCCCGTTTTTCCTTCGCCTTACACCATTTCCCCATCCAATGCTAGAATCCGCGCAGACTATGCGGCCATCCGCATGCCTTGCCAGATTCACCGCAGCCTTCCCGGCCCTCTCCCGCTTCGCGGGAACAGGATGTACGGCCCCTGTTCGTTTCTGTCAGGATGCATGGCGCAGTCGGTTCCGGCGCCCGGGACGCCCTGTGCGTCGCGGGGCCAAACATTCAACGGGTACAGAACACGCCTCGCCCGAGAGGTCCTGATAATGCCGCAGCATTACCCGACGTCCGTCCTGTTTGAGCAACGCAGGCGTGCAATCACCCACATCGTGCTCCCGATAACACATCCATGCTGAAAAAGCTGATCCAGACCATTCGTTCCCCCCTGCGCCGTCCGCGCGCCGTCCGTACAACCCCGGAAGTCATCGGTAACAACCAGCACTCCCTGCGCCGGGACCAGTTCAGCCGGAACGCCGTCAAGGTCGTCGAGATCCTCCAGCGGGCCGGCTACCAGGCCTACGTGGTCGGGGGCTGCGTACGCGACCAGATGCTCGGCATCGCTCCCAAGGACTTCGATGTCGCCACCAGCGCCACGCCGGAGCAGGTCCGCGCCGAATTCCGCAACGCGCGGATCATCGGCCGCCGCTTCAAACTGGTACACGTGCACTTCGGCCGCGAGATCATCGAGGTCGCCACCTTCCGCGCCCATCACCCGGAAGGCCAGGACGATGGCGATAGCCGCGCGTCCAGCAACGAAAGCGGCCGCATCCTGCGCGACAACGTCTATGGCAGCCTGGAAGACGACGCCCAGCGCCGCGACTTCACCATCAATGCCCTGTACTTCGACGTCACCAGCGAGCGGCTGCTGGACTACGCCAATGGCGTTCACGACATCCGCAATCGCCTGATCCGCCTGATCGGCGATCCGGAGCAGCGTTATCTGGAAGACCCGGTGCGGATGCTGCGGGCGGTACGTTTCGCCGCCAAGCTCGACTTCGAGATCGAGAAGCACAGCGCCGCGCCGATTCGCCGGCTGGCCCCGCTGCTGCGGGAAATCCCTTCGGCGCGCCTGTTCGACGAGGTGCTCAAGCTGTTCCTCGCCGGCCGGGCCGAGCGCACTTTCGAACTGCTGGTCGAGTACGAACTGTTCGCGCCGCTGTTCCCGGCCAGCGCCAAGGCACTGCAGGCCAACCCCGACTACACCGGCAAGCTGATCCGCCAGGCCCTGGCCAATACCGATGCGCGCATTCGCCAGGGCAAGCCGGTAACCCCGGCCTTCCTCTTCGCCGCACTGCTCTGGCCGGCCCTGCCGGCGCGCGTCGCGCAGTTGCAGGAGAAAGGCATGCCGGCCATCCCGGCGATGCAGGAAGCCGCCCACGAACTGATCAGCGAACAGTGCCAGCGGATTGCCATTCCCAAGCGTTTCACCCTGCCGATCCGCGAGATCTGGGATATGCAGGAACGTCTGCCGCGACGCCAGGGCAAGCGCGCCGACCTGCTCCTGGAAAACCCGCGCTTCCGCGCCGGCTACGACTTCCTCCTGCTGCGCGAAAGTGCCGGCGAGGAAACCGAAGGACTCGGCCAATGGTGGACCGATTACCAGGAAGTCAGCGACAGCGAGCGGCGCAACATGATCCGCGACCTGGTCAGCCAGGAAGACGGCAGCGCCCCGCGCAAGCGTCGCCGCGGCGGCAACAGCGGCCGTCGGCGCCGCGGGCCGCGCAAGGAAGGCAGCGGCGGAAGCGGCGAATGATCCAGCGCGTCTACGTGGCGCTGGGCAGCAACCTGGCCGAACCGCGCGAGCAGATCCAGGCTGCCCTCGATGCCTTCGAGCGGCTTCCCGAGACCCGCCTGGTCGCCGTCTCGCCGCTCTATATCAGCGACCCGCTCGGCCCCGCCGACCAGCCGCGCTTCGTCAACGGCGTGGCGGCCCTCGACACCAACCTGGCGCCGCTCGACCTGCTCGACGCCCTGCAGGCCATCGAACTGGACCAGGGGCGCGTCCGCGACCTGCGCTGGGGTCCGCGCACGCTCGACCTGGACATCCTGCTGTTCGGCGAACAATTGCTCGACCTGCCGCGCCTGAAGGTGCCGCACTACCACATGCAGGCGCGCGCTTTCGTGCTCTATCCCCTCGCCGATCTCGCCCCCGACCTGCGCCTGCCCGATGGCCGCCACCTGCCGGAGCTGCTCGCGGCCTGTCCGTTCGAGGGCATCGAACGCCTTCCGGGCGCCTGACCCTGCCTGCCCGCCGCTGCGCGGATACCTCGCGGCGGGCTCTTCACACTGTTACCGAAAAGCTGACGAAGGACGTCGCGGATGGGCGTACACTGCGCGCGCAACCGCAGGCGGCGCGGCGTTCGGCAGTGGCAGTAACGCCGTAACAATGCGGTAACACCTGCAATTGACTTCGAGCCACCCCATCCGGACTATAAGTGGCCGTTTGCCCCGCGCCGGCTCATCACCGGCCCAACGAGGAGCCTTTCCATGCCTGATGTAACCCTGACCACCCTGCAAGGGTTGAAGCAGAGCGGCGAGAAGATCGCCATGCTGACCTGCTACGACGCCACCTTCGCCCACACCGCCAGCCAGGCCGGCGTGGACGTGCTTCTGGTCGGAGATTCGCTCGGAATGGTATTGCAGGGTCACGACAGCACCCTGCCGGTCAGCAACGAGGAAATGGCCTATCACACGGCCTGCGTGAAACGCGGTAACAAAGGTTCCCTGATCGTCACCGACCTGGCCTTCGAATCCAGCCATTCCGTGGCCCAGACCCTTGCCGACGCGGTCCGCCTGATGCAGGCCGGCGCACACATGGTCAAGCTGGAGGGTGGGGCCTGGCTGGCGGAGCCGATCGCCCGCCTGGCACAGATGGGCGTGCCGGTCTGCGCGCATCTCGGCCTGACCCCGCAGGCGGTCAACCTGTTCGGCGGCTTCAAGGTCCAGGGCCGCCAGGAAACCCAGGCGCGCCAGTTGCGCGCCGATGCCATCGCCCTGGAGCAGGCCGGCGCCGCCATGCTGCTGCTGGAGTGCGTGCCCAGCGTGCTGGCCGAAGAGATCACCCAGGCGGTGAAGATCCCGGTGATCGGGATTGGCGCCGGTGCGGCGACCGATGGCCAGGTGCTGGTCATGCACGACATGCTGGGTCTCTCGCTGACCGGCCGCTCGCCCAAGTTCGTCAAGGATTTCATGCAAGGCCAGGAGAGCATCCCAGCCGCCATCGCGGCCTACGTCCGCGCCGTCAAGGACGTGTCCTTCCCCGCCGCCGAACACGGATTCAACGCATGAACACCGTCAAGACCGTCCGTGAACTGCGCGCCGCGGTGGCGCGCGCCCGCAGCGAAGGCAAGCGCATCGGCTTCGTGCCGACCATGGGCAACCTCCACGCCGGCCATGCCGCGCTGGTAAAGAAAGCCGGCGAACGCGCCGACTTCGTGGTCGTCAGCATCTTCGTCAACCCGCTGCAGTTCGGCCCCAGCGAAGACCTCGACAAATACCCGCGAACCCTCGCAGCCGACCAGGAACGCCTGCTCGAAGCCGGCTGCCACCTGCTGTTCACCCCGACCGTCGAGGAAATGTACCCCGACGGCATGGACGGGCAGACCCGCATCCATGTTCCCGGCGTCTCCGAAGGCCTTTGCGGCGCCAGTCGTCCCGGCCATTTCGAAGGCGTGGCGACCGTGGTCAGCAAGCTGCTGAACATGGTCCAGCCGGACCTCGCGCTGTTCGGCGAAAAGGATTTCCAGCAGTTGGCGGTGATCCGCAAGCTGGTCCGCGACCTCAACCTGCCGGTGCAGATCTTCGGCGAGCCGACGGTGCGCGCCGCCGATGGCCTGGCGTTGTCCTCGCGCAACGGTTACCTCGACGAGCAGCAGCGCGCCGCCGCCCCGGCGATCTACCGCACCCTGCGGCAGCTCGGCGAACGCATACGCGCCGGCGCCGAGGACTTCCCGGCATTGCTCGCCGACGCCCGCCAGGCCCTGGAACAGGCCGGGCTGCGCCCCGACTACCTGGAAATCCGCGAGCCGATCAGCCTGCGCCCCGGGGTACCCGGCGACCGCCAACTGGTGATCCTGGCCGCCGCCTACCTGGGCAGTACGCGGCTGATCGACAACCTCTCAATCCACCTCGATTGACGCATGCCGAGCCCCCGGTTCCCGGGGGCTTGAGCGCTCACCACGGACTCGCCATACTCTGCCGCCCCCCGCGGACCCGATAGGAGTCGCCCCATGCACGCCATCATGCTCAAAGCCAAGTTGCATCGCGCCGAAGTCACCCATGCCGTCCTCGACTACGAAGGCTCCTGCGCCATCGACGGCGATTGGCTGGACCTCTCCGGAATCCGCGAGTACGAACAGATCCAGATCTACAACGTCGACAACGGCGAGCGCTTCACCACCTATGCGATCCGCGCCGAGAACGGCTCGAAGATGATCTCGGTGAACGGCGCCGCGGCACACAAGGCCAAGGTCGGCGACCGCGTGATCATCTGCGCCTACGCACACTACAGCGAAGCCGAACTGGCCAGCCACAAGCCGCGCATGCTGTACATGGCGCCGGGCAACCAGCTCAGCCATACCAGCGAGGCGATTCCGATACAGGTCGCCTGACCTCGCCCCCTCTGGATAAAGCCCGGTTTCATCCGGGCTTTTTCATGTTCAAATAAGTGCGCCATCGAATTCCAACCAGAAGGTCAGCCATGAAGCACCACCTCACTCCGCTGGATGCCACGCAACTCGACAGTTGGCGCGCCCTGGCCGCCCATCGCCAGGAACTGCAGGACTTCAGGATGCGCCAGGCGTTCATCGACGATCCGGAGCGCTTCAAGCGGTTTTCCTTCAGCGCCTGTGGACTGTTCCTCGACTTCTCGAAGAACCTGATTCGCCAGGACACCATCGACCTGCTGGTGAAGCTGGCCGAGGAAGCACGGCTGAGCGACGCGATCCGGGCGATGTTCGACGGCGAGGCGATCAATGCCTCCGAGCGCCGGCCGGTACTGCATACCGCGCTGCGTCGACCGATCGGCGACAAGGTGCTGGTCGATGGCGTCGACGTGATGCCGGAAGTCCACCGCGTCCTGCACCAGATGACCGAGCTGGTGGGCTACGTGCACAACGGCCTGTGGCGCGGCTATACCGAAAAGCCGATCACCGACGTGGTGAACATCGGCATCGGCGGCTCCTTCCTCGGCCCGCAACTGGTATCCGAAGCCTTGCTGCCGTTCGCCCAGAAAGGCGTGCGCTGCCACTACCTGGCGAACATCGACGGTAGCGAGTTCCATGAACTGGCCAGCCGCCTGAACGCCGAGACCACCCTGTTCATCGTTTCCTCCAAGTCCTTCGGGACCCTGGAAACCCTGAAGAACGCCCAGGCCGCACGCGCCTGGTACCTGGCCCAGGGCGGCACCGAGGAAGAGCTTTACCGCCATTTCATCGCCGTCTCCAGCAACAAGGAAGCCGCGATCGCCTTCGGCATCCGCGAGGAAAACATCTTCCCCATGTGGGACTGGGTCGGCGGCCGCTACTCGCTGTGGTCGGCCATCGGCCTGCCGATCGCCATGTCCATCGGCATCTCCAACTTCAAGGAACTGCTGTCCGGCGCCTACAACATGGACCAGCATTTCCAGACCGCGCCGTTCGAACGCAACATCCCGGTGCTGCTCGGCCTGCTCGGCGTCTGGTACGGCGACTTCTGGGGCGCGAACAGCCACGCGATCCTGCCCTACGACTACTATCTGCGGAATATCACCGACCATCTGCAACAACTGGACATGGAATCCAACGGCAAGAGCGTGCGCCAGGACGGCACGCCGGTCACCAGCGGCACCGGGCCGGTGATCTGGGGTGGTGTCGGCTGCAACGGCCAGCACGCCTACCATCAGTTGCTGCACCAAGGCACCCAGTTGATCCCGGCGGACTTCATCGTCCCGGTGAGCAGCTACAACCCGGTGGCCGACCATCACCAGTGGCTGTACGCCAACTGCCTGTCGCAGAGCCAGGCGCTGATGCTCGGCAAGAGCCGCGAGGAGGCCGAGGCCGAACTGCGCGCCAAGGGCCTGCCGGAAGCCGAAGTGCAGCGCCTGGCGCCGCACAAGGTGATTCCGGGCAACCGACCGAGCAACACCCTGGTGGTCGAGCGCATCAGCGCCCGCCGCCTCGGCGCGCTGATCGCCATGTACGAGCACAAGGTCTACGTACAGAGCATCCTCTGGGGCATCAACGCCTTCGACCAATGGGGCGTGGAGCTTGGCAAGGAACTCGGCAAGGGTGTCTATTCGCGCCTGGTCGGCAGCGAGGAAACCCCGGCCGAGGACGCCTCGACCCAAGGCCTGATCGACTTCTTCCGCGGCCGCCATCGCGGCTGATCCGCCTCTCCCCAAAGCCCGGCCCTAGGCCGGGCTTTTTCATTCCGTCCGGCGATTGACCCCGGCGCCTTCCCCGCTCGCGCCTTTGGCACTTGAACATGGCTCTCGCCTGGCCCACCCTTGGTCGAACCTGGAGAGGGGCCGCGTGCGGTCTCTCGACACCTTGCGGAGCAGAAAAACAAAGGAAACCGCCATGTTCGAGATCAGCGTCCACCCGGTGCCGGACGCCGTCCGCCAGCGTGCCTACCTGAACGACGACGACTACCAGCGCCTGTACCGCCAATCCGTCGAGAACCCCGACGAGTTCTGGGGCGAGCAGGCCAAGGCCTTCCTCGATTGGTTCAAGCCCTGGCACAGCGTCCACCACGGCGACCTGAGGAAAGGCCAGGCCACCTGGTTCAAGGGCGGCCAGTTGAACGTCGCCTACAACTGCATCGATCGCCACCTGGAACGCCGCGGCGAACAGATCGCGATCGTCTGGGAAGGCGACAACCCCAGCGAATCCGCGCACATCACCTACCGCAAGCTGCACCACAACGTCTGCCGCCTGGCTAACGTGCTGAAGAGCCGCGGCGTGGAAAAGGGCGACCGGGTCTGCATCTACATGCCGATGATTCCCGAGGCCGCCTACGCCATGCTCGCCTGCGCCCGTATCGGGGCGGTGCACTCGGTGGTGTTCGGCGGCTTCTCGCCGGACTCGCTGCGCGACCGCATCCTCGATGCCGACTGCCGCACCGTGATCACCGCCGACGAGGGCGTGCGCGGCGGCAAGTACATCCCGCTGAAGCAGAATGTGGAAAAGGCACTGAAGGACTGCCCGGACGTCTCTACCGTGGTGGTGGTCGAGCGCACCCAGGGCGACATACCCTGGGTCGAAGGCCGCGACATCTGGTACCACGAGGCGCTCCACGCGGCCTCAGCCGACTGCCCGGCGGAAGTGATGGACGCCGAGGACCCGCTGTTCATCCTCTATACCTCCGGCAGCACCGGCAAGCCGAAGGGCGTGTTGCACACCACCGGGGGCTACCTGCTCGGCGCGGCGATGACCCACAAGTACGTGTTCGACTACCACGATGGCGACGTCTACTGGTGCACCGCCGACGTCGGCTGGGTCACCGGACACAGCTATATCGTCTACGGCCCGCTGGCCAACGGTGCCACCACCCTCATGTTCGAGGGCGTGCCCAACTACCCGGACGCCTCGCGCTTCTGGCAGGTGATCGACAAGCACCAGGTGAATATCTTCTACACCGCGCCGACCGCGATCCGCGCGCTGATGCGCGAAGGCGACGCCCCGGTCCGCCAGACCTCGCGCAGCAGCCTGCGCCTGCTCGGCTCGGTGGGCGAGCCGATCAACCCGGAGGCCTGGGAGTGGTACTACCAGGTGGTCGGCGAGAAGCGCTGCCCCATCGTCGATACCTGGTGGCAGACCGAGACCGGCAGCATCCTGATCACCCCGTTGCCCGGCGCCACTGCGCTAAAGCCAGGCTCGGCTACCCGCCCGTTCTTCGGCGTGCAACCCGTGCTGCTCGACGAGAAAGGCAAGGAAATCGACGGCGCGGGCAGCGGCGTACTGGCGATCAAGGCCAGTTGGCCGAGTCAGATCCGCAGCGTCTACGGCGACCACCAGCGGATGATCGACACCTACTTCAAGCCCTACCCCGGGTATTACTTCAGCGGCGACGGCGCGCGCCGCGACGAAGACGGCTACTACTGGATCACCGGCCGGGTCGACGACGTGATCAATGTCTCCGGACACCGGATCGGCACCGCCGAGGTCGAGAGCGCGCTGGTCCTGCACGATGCGGTGGCCGAGGCGGCAGTGGTCGGCTGCCCGCATGACGTGAAGGGCCAGGCCATCTACGCGTTCGTCACCCTGATGGCCGGCAGTCAGCCCAGCGAGGCGCTACAACAGGAATTGCTGGCCCTGGTCGGCAAGGAGATCGGCAGCTTCGCCAAGCCGGATCACCTGCAATGGGCGCCCAGCCTGCCGAAGACCCGCTCCGGCAAGATCATGCGGCGTATCCTGCGCAAGATCGCCTGCAACGAGCTGGACAGTCTCGGCGATACCTCGACCCTGGCCGATCCGGGAGTGGTGCAGGGGTTGATCGACAACCGCCTCAACCGCTGACCCGCGCAACCGTCCCGCCGCCCTGCGGCGCGGGACGGTTCCAGTCTCTCCGGCGCCTGGGTTAAGCTCGTGCCTGCCCTGTCGTAGCGAGCCCCCCATGGAAAGCGTCCGTCGCCATATCGAAAGCCAGGTGCTGAGCCTTACCGGGCTCGCCGTCGGCGGTGTCGACTTCGAGTCGCCGAAAGGCGATCCGGGCCTGTTCGGCCCCGATGCCGCCTGCTGGAAGGTCCACGGCGACTTCAGCAGCATGATGATCGGCGGCATCGGCGCGCTGCTCCTGCAGATGCTCCATCCGCTGGCCCTGGCGGGGGTGTGGGACCACTCCAATTTCCGCGACGACCTGCTCGGGCGCCTGCGTCGCACCGGTCAGTTCATCTCGGCCACCACCTACGGCCCGCTGGCCGATGCCGAGCGACTGATCGAGCGGGTCCGGCGCATCCACGAAAGCGTCATCGGCCAGTTGCCCGACGGCACGCCCTACTCCGCCAGCGACCCGGACCTGCTGACCTGGGTGCATGTCGCCGAGGTCAGCAGCTTTCTCAAGTCCTACCTGCGCTATCTCAATCCCGACCTGCCGGGCAGCGAGCAGGACCGTTACTACTCGGAAATCGCCCTGGTCGCCGAACGCCTCGGCGCCCGCGCGGTACCGCGCGACCGCCAGCAGATCGCCGCCTACCTGGAGGCCATGCGTCCACGCCTGCGTTGCGACGAACGCACCCGCGAAGTGGTGCGGATTCTCTTCAACGCACCAGCGCCCAGCACCCTGGCCAGGCCGTTCGGCGCGCTGATGCTGCGCGCAGGCGCCGAGCTGTTGCCGGAATGGGCCGGATCGATGCTCGACCTCCCGTTCAGTCCGCTACAACGCCGCCTGATCCGCGGCAGCGTCAGGCGCAGCGTACCCTTGCTGCGCTGGGCGGTGCGCAACGCTTCGATGCATCGAGCCTGCCGGCGCATGGGTCTGCCGCCGGTGAGCCACTGAACTTTCGTGCCGTGACAGCGAGAATACCCGTCCAAAGGCTCTGAAACGGCGCGAATCACGGTCGGAACCTTGAGGCCGTGCCATACTCCAACGCACCGCTTAGAACGGAAAACGAAAGAGAGCCATGCCCAAAGGACTGAAACGCGCTGTCAGCGCCCTGCTGATCACCTTCCTCGTCTATTGCCTGCTGGGCTTTCTGCTCATACCCGGCATCGGGCTGCGCGTCGCCAACCAGCAACTGGCGCAATACGCCACCGTCCCCGCACGTCTCGAACGTATCGAATTCAACCCCTTCAGCCTGGAATTGACCCTCTGGGGTCTGCGCCTGGGCGAGGAGAAGAACCCCCAGCTCGCCTTCCGCCGGCTGTACGCCAACCTGCAGCTGGACAGCCTGTGGAAACGCCAGCTGCACCTGGCCGACGTCGAGCTGGAAGGTCCGCATACCGAACTGCTGTTCGACGAGAAGGGCCAGCTCAACCTGGCCAGACTGTTCAGGATCCCGCCGAGCGAATCGCCCGAGCCTGAACAGCCGAGCGACCCGTTCCCGCTGCGCATCGACCGCATCCAACTGGCCGAGGGCAGCCTGCACTTCCAGGACCTGCGACCGAGCGAGCCGGTGGACTTCAGCTTCGATCCGCTGGGCTTCGAGCTGCACAACCTCAGCACCCTGCCCGACGACGGCGCGAAGATGACCCTGGTCGCCACCGGCCCGAACGGCGGCCGCCTCGACTGGGAAGGCGACCTGACCCTGGTGCCGATCACGTCCAGGGGCCACCTGAGCGTCAAGGATATCCAGCTCAAGGCCTGGTGGCCCTATGTCCGCGACAATGCCCCGCTGGTGCTGGAGAACGGCGTGGTCAGCCTCTCCAGCGACTATCGCCTGGACCTGTCCAAGGACACCCAGCTGCTGCTCGACAAGGCCGCGCTGAAACTCGCCGACTTCAGCATCAATTCGCCCCAGGGCAAGCCGCTGGCCAAGCTCGCCAGCCTCGACGTGGCCGCTACCACCCTGGACCTGGCCAAGCAGGAAGTGGTGCTCGGCGAAGTCCGCAGCCAGGGCCTGGAGGCCTGGGCCGCGCGCGAGAAGGACGGCCAGCTCGACTGGCAGAAACTGTTCGCCGACTTCACTCCGCCGCCACGCAAGGCGCCTGCACCCAAGCCGGCGGAAAACACCGATCCCGCCGCTGCCCCGACCGACGCGGCGAAGACCACCCGCGAACCGGCAACCGACGGTGCCGCCAAGGCAGCCGTGATAGCCTCGGGCGAAGCGGGCAAGGACAGGCCGGCGGAGAAGGACGCCAGCGTCGCCGAGACGGAAAGGGCAACGGACGACAAAGAGTCCGCCAAGGTCGCGGAAGGCGCTGCCGACAAGGTAGCCAAGCAAGAGACGAGCAAGGCTCCGAAGACCGGCAAGGCAACCGGGCAGGAAACGGCCAAGACTGCGGAAATCGACAAGGCAGCCAGCGACTCTCCGCAACAGCTCGCCGACACTGCAAAGACGCCTCCGCCGGAAAGTACGAAAGCCGCCGCGGAGACGCCCGCCAAGCCCTGGCACATCGTCCTGCGCGACGCCCAGCTGCGCGGCTACAAGGCGCACCTGGTGGATCGCCAGCCGGCCACCGAGGTCCCGCTGGAAGTCGGCCCGCTGGACCTCGACCTGCAGAACGTCGACAGCCTCGGCAAGACCCCCTTCGACCTCAAGCTCAAGACCGGCCTCGGCAACCGCGGCCAGGTCCAGGCCAGCGGCCAGGTGGTGCTCGACCCGGTCAGCGCCAGGCTCAAGGTCAGTACCCGCGACATCGACCTGCGCGTGGCCCAGGCCTACATCTCGCCGTTCATCCGCCTGGAACTGCGCAGCGGCTTCCTTGGCAGCGAGCTGGCGGTCGACCTGAAGAGCGTCGAGCCGCTGGCCTTCAGCGTCGACGGCAGCGCCGAAGTCAGCCAGTTGCATACCCTGGATACCATCAAGGACCGCGACTTCGTCAAATGGACCAAGCTGACCCTCAACGGCCTCGCCTATCGGCACGAGGACAGCCTGTCGATCCAGAGCGTGTCCTTCGAGGAGCCCTACGCCCGCTTCATCATCAACGAAGATCGCAGCACCAACGTCAGCGAGCTGATCATCCCGCAACCGGGTAGTTCGTCCGGCAAGGCCGCCGCCGAAAGCAAGAACGCGCCGGCGAGCAAGCCGCTGGGCATCCACATCGGCGGCGTACGGATCAACAACGGCTCGGCGAACTTCGCCGACCTGACCCTGATGCCGCCGTTCGGTACCGCCATCCAGCAGCTCAGCGGCGAAGTCGGCACCCTCGACACGCGCAACTCGCAGCCGGCCAAGGTGGACATCAAGGGCAAGGTCGACAAGTACGCACCGGTGACCATCGCCGGCGAACTGGACCCATTCGACCCGCTGAAGAAACTCGACATCACCACCAGCTTCAAGCGCGTCGAGCTGACCACCCTGACGCCCTATTCCGGCAAGTTCGCCGGCTACCGCATCCGTAAGGGGCGACTCAACCTGGACCTGCACTACCAGATCGAACGCAGCCAACTGAAGGCGGAAAACAAGGTCCTGCTGGAAGGCCTGCAACTCGGCGAGAAGGTCGACAGCCCGGATGCCGTAGACCTGCCGGTGAAGCTGGCGGTAGCCCTGCTCAAGGACACCAAGGGCAACATCGATATCCAGTTGCCGGTGGCCGGCGATCTGAACAACCCGGAGTTCAGCGTCATGCCGATCGTCTGGCAGACCCTGCGCAACCTGGTCCTGCGCGCCGTGCAGGCGCCGTTCAAGTTCATCGCCGGCCTCGCCGCCGGCGGTAACGAGGATCTCGGCACGGTACCCTTCGCCGCGGGCAGCGACGAGCTGACGCCAGAAGCCCAGGCCAACCTCGACAAGCTCGCCGATGCGCTCAAGGAGCGGCCGGCGCTGCGCCTGGAAGTGGAAGGCGTGGCCTCCGCCGCGGCTGACGGTCCCTCGATCGGCGCCAAGCGTCTCGAACTGGAATACCAGAACACCTACTACCGCATGCTCCAGCGTCGCGGCGACAAGGTACCGAGCGACGCCAAGCAGCTCGAGGTGCCGGAGAACATGCAGGCACCGCTGCTCGAAGGCATCTACCGGACCCGCCTGAAGCAGCAGCCACCAGCCGAGTGGAAGGAACTGGACAGCGACGAACGCACCGCGAAGATGCGCGAAGCGGTGATCGCTTCCTGGGCCAAGAGCCAGGTGCTGCTGCGCCAGATCGGCCAGGCCCGGGCCACCCGGATCAAGGATTACCTGGTGGAGAAAGGCCAGTTGCCGGACGATCGCATCTACTTGATCGACGTCAGTTTCGCCGAAGGCGAAGACAAGGGTAATGTCGACACCCAACTGCACCTGGATAGCGAGTGATACCTTGCACAAGCGATTCGCCGCCCTCGCGGCCCCCCTGCTCTACCTTGCCTGCGCGAGCGCGCAGGCCGACACCATGCGTTGCGGCAGTGCGCTGGTCAGCGTCGGCGACCGGGCCTTCGAAGTACAGCAAAAGTGCGGCGATCCGGATCACCGCGACGACGTCGGCTATACCCTGGGCAGCTACGATCGGCGGGAATTCAAGGTCGAGGAGTGGGTGTACGGCCCGCGCAACGGCGTGACCTACATCCTGACCTTCGAAGCCAACAAGCTGAAACGCATCGAGTTCAAGCGTTGAATCGCTCGCTTCCGCGCACCGGGCTGGTGGCGTTGCTGTCCCTGCTGCCGTTGGCACATGCTCAGGCCGATTCGCTGCGTTGCGGCAGCCGCCTGGTGAGTACCGGCGACAGCAGCGCCGACGTCCTTGCGCGCTGCGGCGAGCCACGCAGCCGCGACAGCCTGGGTTATCGCGAGGTCGTCGGGGAATGGGGCAAGCGCTACGAGGTCGAGGTCCAGGAATGGGTCTATGGCCCATGGAACGGCATGCTGTATTTCGTCCGTTTCGAGGGCAACCGCCTCAGCGCCATCCAGAGCCGGCGCGGCGACTGAATCCAGCGCCCATGAAAAAGCCCCGCCGGGCAATCCCGGCGGGGCTTCTTTCTACCTGTTCACAGGCGGTCGCTGAAGTCGCGAACTTCCTGTTCGGCCCTTTCCTTGGACCAGCCATAGCGTTCCTGCAGCTTGCCGACCAGGTATTCGGCATGTCCGTCGGCAGCCTGGAGATCGTCGTCGGTCAGATCGCCCCAACGTTCCTTGATCTTGCCGGTGAGTTGCTTCCACTTACCTTTGATCACATCGGAATTCATCGGTCTTCCTCCTGGTGACGAGGGAAAAGGGGTCGTTCGGCCCGGGCGCTTACTCGACCGATTTCAGGCCATCGGCGGAAACGGCTTTCACGCCCTTGATGCCCTTGGCGGTCTCGATCGCCAGGTCACGCTCGGCATCGCTCTTCACGTTGCCGGAAAGGGAAACCACACCTTTGTTGGTCTCGACCTTGATATCGACGCCACTGACATTCTTGTTGGCGATCAGGCTGGATTTCACCTTGCTGGTGATCCAGGTATCGGAAACCGCTTCTTCGGTTTTCTGCATAGTGTCGTTGGCCGCCAGGCTGATGGGCTGGGCAGCGAACGCATTGGCCATCGAGAAGCTCAGAGCAGTGGCAGTAGCAGCGGCAATAGCGAGTTTGCTGAATTTCATTGCGGTTTCTCCTATGGATTTCGAAAAACTGCAGCCATTCCTGGCGTCAGTTGCATAGTAGATATCGCAAGCGCTGTGCCAGTTTTTCTCTAAAATAAAATCCTTTAAAAACAATAAGTTAAAAAATAGGCTGGAAGCGAGACGGTTGCAGAATGCCGAATTGGCGATGACAGGGCTTGCAAAATGCAAGGATTCGCCCCCTTCGCCGAGAAGCGTGTCGCGGAAACGAAAACAGGGCCCGAGGGCCCTGTTTTCATCGATCACGACTCGACTTACACGCCGGAAGCTTCGGCGGCAGCCACGTCCTTGATCGACAGCTTGATGCGGCCACGGTTGTCCACGTCGAGCACCAGGACCTTCACTTCCTGGCCTTCCTGCAGCACGTCGGTGACCTTGTCGATGCGCTTGTCGCTGATCTGCGAGATGTGCACCAGGCCGTCCTTGCCCGGCAGGATGTTGACGAAGGCCCCGAAGTCGACGATGCGCTCCACCTTGCCGACATAGATCTTGCCGATCTCGGCTTCCGCGGTGATCGCCAGGACGCGCAGCTTGGCGGCCTCGGCGGCTTCCTTGGTTTCGCCGTAGATCTTCACGCTGCCATCGTCCTCGATGTCGATCGAGGCCTTGGTCTCTTCGCAGATACCACGGATGGTCGCGCCGCCCTTGCCGATGACGTCGCGGATCTTGTCCGAGTCGATCTTCATCTGCAGCATGGTCGGGGCGTTCTCGGACAGCTCGGCGCGCGGCTTGGCGATGACCTGGTTCATCTGGCCGAGGATGTTCAGGCGAGCTTCCAGGGCCTGGCCCAGGGCGATCTCCATGATCTCTTCGGTGATACCGTTGATCTTGATGTCCATCTGCAGGGCGGTGACGCCCTTGTCGGTACCGGCAACCTTGAAGTCCATGTCGCCCAGGTGGTCTTCGTCACCGAGGATGTCGGTCAGGACGGCGAACTTCTCGCCTTCCTTGACCAGGCCCATGGCGATACCGGCGACCGGCGCCTTGACCGGCACACCGGCATCCATCAGCGCCAGGGAGGCGCCGCACACGGAGGCCATCGAGCTGGAACCGTTGGACTCGGTGATCTCGGAAACCACGCGAATGGTGTAGGGGAACTCGTCCTGGGTCGGCAGCATGGCGGCGACGCCACGACGGGCCAGACGGCCATGGCCGATTTCACGACGCCCCGGGCTGCCCATGCGGCCGCACTCGCCTACCGAGAACGGCGGGAAGTTGTAGTGCAGCATGAAGGCGTCCTTGCGCTCGCCTTCCAGGGTATCCAGCAGCTGGGCATCACGCGCGGTGCCGAGGGTCGCGACGACCAGGGCCTGGGTTTCGCCACGGGTGAACAGCGCGGAACCGTGGGTCTTGCCGAGCACGCCGACTTCGATGCGCAGCGGACGCACGGTACGGGTGTCACGACCGTCGATACGCGGCTTGCCGTTGACGATGTTCTCGCGAACGGTGCGGTATTCCAGCAGGCCGAATACGTCCTTGACCTCGGAAGCCGGGAACTTGCCCTCTTCCTCGCCGGCGAACAGGGCCACGGCCTGGTCGCGCAGCTCGCCCAGACGGTTGTAGCGGTCCTGCTTGATGGTGATGGTATAGGCCTGGGAGATCGCTTCGCCCAGCTCTGCCTTGATGGCGTTGACCAGCACGGTGTTTTCCGCCGGGGCTTTCCAGTCCCAGGCCGGCTTGCCAGCTTCGGCGGCCAGCTCCTTGACGGCACGGATCACCGCCTGGAACTCGTCATGGGCGAACAGCACGGCACCGAGCATCTGGTCTTCGGTCAGTTCGTCGGCCTCGGACTCCACCATCAGCACGGCGTCTTCGGTACCGGCCACGACCATGTCGAGGCTGGAACTCTGCAGTTGCTCGTAGGTGGGGTTGAGGATGTAGCCGATTTCCGGATGGAAACCGACGCGGGCGGCGCCGATCGGGCCGGCGAACGGAATGCCGGAGATCGCCAGGGCGGCGGAGGTGCCGATCATCGCGGCGATGTCCGGATCGGACTTCTTGTTGGTGGAGACGACGGTGCAGACGACCTGCACTTCATTCATGAAACCTTCGGGGAACAGCGGACGGATCGGACGGTCGATCAGGCGCGAGGTCAGGGTTTCCTTCTCGGAAGGACGTCCTTCACGCTTGAAGAAACCACCGGGGATACGGCCTGCGGCGTAGGTCTTTTCCTGGTAGTGCACGGACAGCGGGAAGAAGTCGCGGCCTTCGGCCGGCGACTTGGCGCCGACCACGGTGACCAGCACGCTGACGTCGTCCATGGTGACCAGTACGGCGCCGGTGGCCTGGCGAGCGATACGGCCGGTCTCGAGAGTGACGGTCGACTGACCGAACTGGAATTGCTTGGTTACCGGGTTCACGGTGTCTTTACCTTCTATGTTGCCTTGGGGGAAATCGGTGGAATGCCGGGAGTCGGACCCGAATCGATTCCTAGAAAGCGCGAAGCTGGAAGCCCGACGCCGATACCCGCCTCGTGTGCGGGTATCGACGCCAGACTTCCAGCTCCTTGCTTCAAGCTGCCGACCGGCGTCGCTTAGCGACGCAGACCCAGACGGCCGATCAGGGCAGTGTAGCGAGACACGTCTTTGCCCTTCAGGTAGTCCAGCAGCTTACGGCGCTGGTTAACCATACGGATCAGACCACGGCGGGAATGGTGATCCTTGCCGTTGGCCTTGAAGTGATCCTGCAGCTTGTTGATGTTGGCGGACAGCAGGGCTACCTGCACTTCCGGGGAACCGGTGTCGCCTTCAGCTTGCTTGTATTCGTTAACGATCTGCGCTTTTTCTTCAACGCTCAGTGCCATGATGGGCTTCCTCTGAGTGAACAGGCCGGGAATCGCTTCCCGTGTTTTAAAAGGAGGAATGACCGTGCCTGCTGACAGCCACCCTCGTATCGGTCTTATGACCGAATCAGTCGACGCGGGGCGATACGCCCGTCGTCGGTCACTTCACCGATACCGATGAAACGACCTGTGTGATCCTGCACCCGCAGCCAGCCGAACTTCGGCGCTTCCGGGGCCCGCACCGGCTGCCCGTGCAGCCAGTAGTACGCACTGTGCTCGGACAACTGCAACACCGGCCAATGCAACAGGCCGCTGTCTTCCGGCATCAGGAATTGGTCCAGCGCTTCCGGACCACCTTCGGCATGCACGCGTTCGAGCGTCTCGAGGGTGATCGCCTGGGCCAGGGCGAACGGCCCGGCCTGGGTCCGCCGCAGTGCCGCGACGTGCGCGCCGCAGCCCAGGACCTGGCCGAGATCTTCCACCAGCGTACGCACGTAGGTGCCTTTGCTGCAGGAAACGGCCAGGGTCGCACAGGGCGGCTCGAAGGAGAGCAAATCCAGGCGCGTAATAGTAACAGAACGCGCCTCGCGCTCCACTACCTCTCCTGCACGGGCGAGCTTGTACAGCGGCTGTCCGTCTTTCTTCAGCGCCGAGTACATCGGCGGCACCTGCTCTATGTCGCCACGGAAGCGCGGCAGGGCCTGTTCGAGATCGTCCCGACCGACGGTCACGTCCCGCTCGGCGAGCAGTTCGCCCTCGGCGTCGCCGGTGGTGGTGGTGATGCCCATGCGCATCACCGTCTCGTAACCCTTGTCGGCATCGAGAAGATACTGGGAGAACTTGGTCGCCTCGCCGAAGCACAGCGGCAGCACCCCGGTGGCCAGCGGGTCGAGGCTGCCGGTGTGGCCGGCCTTCTCGGCATTGAGCAGCCAGCGGACTTTCTGCAGTGCCTGGTTGGAACTCATGCCGCGCGGCTTGTCGAGCACCAGGATGCCGCTGATGGAGCGGCGGATACGCTTCACCTGGGCCACGCTCAGTCCTCGGTCTCGTCGCCGTGGCGGCGGCCGTCTTCGGCCACCGCACGCTCGATCAGCGCCGACAGCTCGGCGCCGCGGCGGATGCTTTCGTCGTAGTGGAAATGCAGTTGCGGCACGCTGCGCAGCTTCATCGACTTGCCCAGCAGCATGCGCAGGTAGCCGGCGGCGTCGTTGAGGATTTCCATGTTCAGGGCGATCTTGCCGGCATCGTCCTGGCCCATGACGGTGATGAACACCTTGGCGTGCGCCACGTCGCGGCTGACCTCGACACCGGTGATGGTGACCAGGCCCAGGCGCGGGTCCTTGATCTCGCGCTGGATCAGTTGAGCCAGTTCGCGTTGCATCTGATCGCCGATACGCTGGGTACGGCTGTAGTCTTTTGCCATTTTTCAACCTGCCTCCAGCGACACCCGGTCACTGGAAAAAAAAGCGACAAACGCCCGGGACAGCTGGAAGCCGGCCCGGGCGCTGTGGTTACGCACTCGCCATCAAAGGCTGCGTGCGACTTCGACCTTCTCGAACACTTCGATCTTGTCGCCGACCTTGACGTCGTTGTAGCTCTTCACGCCGATGCCGCACTCCATGCCGGCACGCACTTCGGCGACGTCGTCCTTGAAGCGACGGAGAGACTCCAGCTCGCCTTCGAAGATGACCACGTCGTCGCGCAGCACGCGGATCGGACGGTTGCGGTGCACCATGCCCTCGGTGACCATGCAGCCGGCGATCGCGCCGAACTTCGGCGAGCGGAACACGTCGCGCACCTCGGCGATGCCCAGGATGTTCTCCCGCAGATCGCTGCCGAGCATGCCGGTCAGGGCCTTCTTGACGTCCTCGATGATGTCGTAGATCACGTTGTAGTAACGCATATCCAGACCTTCGGCTTCGACGATCTTGCGCGCGCCGGCGTCGGCGCGCACGTTGAAGCCGAACAGCACCGCGTTGGAAGCCAGCGCCAGGTTGGCGTCGGACTCGGTGATGCCACCGACGCCGCCACCGACCACGCGGACCTGCACTTCGTCGTTGCCCAGGCCGCTGAGCGAGCCTTGCAGAGCCTCGAGCGAACCGCGCACATCGGCCTTGAGGACGATGTTCAGGGTCTTCTTCTCTTCCTGGCCCATGTTCTCGAAGATGTTTTCCAGCTTGCCGGCATGGGCACGCGCCAGTTTCACCTCACGGAACTTGCCTTGACGGAACAGGGCGACTTCGCGGGCCTTCTTCTCGTCGGCGACCACGGTCATCTCGTCACCGGCATCCGGCGTACCGTCCAGGCCGAGGATCTCGACCGGGATCGACGGGCCGGCTTCCTTGATCGGCTTGCCGTTCTCGTCGAGCATGGCGCGGACACGACCGTAGTTGATGCCGACCAGCACCATGTCGCCCTGGCGCAGGGTACCGTCCTGGACCAGCACGGTGGCCACCGGGCCGCGTCCCTTGTCCAGGCGCGACTCGACCACCACGCCACGGCCCGGGGCCGACGGAGTGGCTTTCAGTTCGAGCACTTCTGCCTGCAGCAGGACCGCTTCGAGCAGTTCATCGACACCAGTACCGAGCTTCGCCGAAACCGGGACGAAGGGAGCGTCGCCGCCCCACTCTTCCGGGATCACGTCGAGAGCGGCCAGGCCGTTCTTGATGTTGTCCGGGTTGGCCTCGGGCTTGTCGATCTTGTTCACCGCGACCACGATCGGCACGCCCGCCGCTTTCGCGTGCTGCACGGCTTCCTGGGTCTGCGGCATGACGCCGTCGTCGGCCGCGACCACCAGGATCACGATGTCGGTCGCCTGGGCGCCACGGGCACGCATCGCGGTGAACGCGGCGTGGCCGGGGGTATCCAGGAAGGTCACCATGCCACGCTCGGTTTCGACGTGGTAGGCACCGATATGCTGGGTGATGCCGCCGGCCTCGCCCGCGGCGACCTTGGCGCGACGGATGTAGTCGAGCAGCGAGGTCTTGCCGTGGTCGACGTGGCCCATGACGGTGACGACCGGCGCGCGGGTGACTGCCTCGCCTTCGAACTTCAGGGACTCGGCCAGTTGTTCTTCCAGCGCGTTCTCGCTGACCAGCTTGACCTTGTGGCCCAGCTCTTCGGCGACCAGTTGGGCGGTCTCCTGGTCCAGGACCTGGTTGATGGTCACCGGGGAGCCCATCTTGAACATGAACTTGACGACTTCGGCACCCTTGACCGACATCTGGGCGGCCAACTCGGCTACGGTGATGGTCTCACCGATGTTCACTTCACGCACGATCGGTCCTGTCGGGTTCTGGAACCCGTGCTGGTTGCGCTTCTTCAGCTTCGACTTGCCACCACGACCGCCGCGACGGTAACCATCGCTTTCCTCGTCGGTGCTGCGTGGAGCCACGCGCGGAGCAGGAACCTTTTCCTTCTCCTTGACCGAGGGACGGTGCTGGGTGTGCTTGCGGTCGCGGCGGTCATCGTCCTCGTCACGCTTGGGCACGCGGCGCGGCTCTTCCTTCTTGCGCTCTTCCACGGCGGCAGGCTTGGCCACTGGTTCGGCAACCGCGACATCCGCCACCACGGCACTCTCGGCACCGGCAGTAGCCGCTGCTTCCTGGGCAGCCTTGGCACGCGCAGCTTCCTCGGCCTTGCGCGCTTCCTCTTCGGCACGCTGGCGGGCAGCGGCCTCTTCGGCCTTCAGACGCTCCGCCTCTTCCGCCGCGCGCTGCTCCTCGAGTTCGCGCTGGCGCTCGGCCTCGATCTCGTCGGGGCTGCGCTTGACATAGGTTTTCTTCTTGCGAACTTCGACGCTCACCGTCTTGCTGCCACCCACTTTCAGCGTGGTAGTGGTCTTGCGTTGCAGGGTGATCTTGCGCGGCTCGCTGGCGCGATCGCCATGGCTGCCTTTCAGGTGGGTCAGCAGGGCTTGCTTCTCGCTATCCGTTACAACTTGTTCGGCACTGGTGTGCGGCAGACCTGCGTCACGCATCTGCAGCAGCAGGCGCTCCACCGGTGTGTCGACCACCTGGGCCAGTTCTTTCACCGTGACTTGCGTCATGCACTTCTCTCCTCAGGCCGCGACTGCTTACTCGAACCAATGGGCCCGGGCGGCCATGATCAACTTGCCGGCACGCTCTTCGTCCATGCCGTCGATGTCGAGCAGATCGTCGATCGATTGCTCGGCCAGATCTTCACGGGTGGTTACGCCACGCAGCGCCAGGTCCAGGGCCAGCTCCTTGCTCATGCCATCGAGGCTGAGCAGGTCTTCTGCCGGTTGTGCGTCGGCGAGCTTCTCTTCGGTCGCAATGGCCTTGGTCAGCAGGCGATCCTTGGCACGGGAGCGCAGCTCGTTGACGATGTCTTCGTCGAAGCCATCGATGCTGAGCATCTCTTCCATCGGTACGTAGGCGATTTCCTCAAGAGTCGTGAAGCCCTCTTCCACCAGTACCTGGGCCAGTTCCTCGTCGACATCCAGCTCGTCGACGAAGCGCTGCAGGATATCCCCGGTCTCGGCCTGTTGCTTGGCCTGGATATCCGCCTCGGTCATCACATTCAGGGTCCAGCCGGTCAACTGGCTGGCCAGACGGACGTTCTGGCCACTGCGGCCGATAGCCTGCGCCAGATTGTCCTCGGCGACGGCGATATCCATGGTATGGGTATCCTCGTCGACGATGATCGCCGCCACCTCGGCCGGAGCCATGGCGTTGATCACGAATTGCGCCGGGTTGTCGTCCCACAGGACGATGTCCACCCGCTCTCCACCGATCTCGCCGGATACCGCCTGGACGCGCGAACCGCGCATGCCGATGCAGGCGCCCTGCGGGTCGATGCGCTTGTCCTTGGAACGAACGGCGATCTTGGCGCGCGAGCCCGGGTCACGGGCGGCGGCCATCACGTCGATCAACTGCTCGGCGATTTCCGGTACTTCGATGCGGAACAGCTCGATCAGCATTTCCGGCGCGGTACGCGACAGGACCAGTTGAGGACCGCGGTTCTCGGTACGGATCTCCTTCAGCAGGGCACGCACGCGGGTGCCAACGCGGAAGGTCTCGCGCGGAATGATCTGGTCGCGGGCCAGCAGCGCCTCGGCGTTGTTGCCGAGATCGACGATGACGTTGTCGCGGGTGACCTTCTTCACGGTACCGGAAATGATCTCGCCGACCTTCTCGCGGTAGGCATCGACCACCTGGGCGCGCTCGGCCTCGCGGACCTTCTGCACGATGACCTGCTTGGCAGTCTGCGCAGCGATGCGGCCGAACTCGATGGATTCGATCTTTTCTTCGATGACCTCGCCGACCTTCGCGCCCGGCTTCTGCTCCTGGACGTCCTCGACGGTGATCTCGGTGGCGGGGTCCTGGTAGTCCTCGTCGGCGACGACGTGCCAACGACGGAAAGTCTCGTAGCTGCCGTTATGACGATTGATCTCGACGCGCAGGTCGACCTCGTCCTCGAAACGTTTCTTGGTGGCGGTCGCCAGAGCCAGCTCCAGCGCCTCGAAAATCACGCCGGCCGGTACGCCCTTTTCGTTGGATACCGACTCAACAACCAGCAGTACTTCTTTGCTCATTGTACGCCTCGCCTTTCAATCCATTGGATCCGCGGATTCGCGTCTCAATCAAAACGGGGAATGATGTTGGCCTTGTCGATCGAATCGATCGGCAGCAGGTACTCGTGATCGTCCACCAGGACCACCACATCCTGCTCCTCCACACCACGGAGAATGCCTTGGTAGTTACGCCGCCCCTCATAGGGCGAACGCAGCCTGATCTTCACTTGCTCGCCGGCATGCTTGGCGAACTGTTCGAGGGTGAACAGCGGCCGATCCATGCCCGGAGAGGACACCTCCAGGGTGTACTCGCCGCTGATCGGGTCTTCGACGTCGAGAATACCGCTGACCTGCCGACTGACGGCTTCACAGTCATCGATGAGGATGCCTTCGGGGCGGTCGATATAGACGCGCAACACCGAATGACGACCCTGGGAAATGAACTCGACGCCCCAGCACTCATAGCCGAGCGCCTCGACCACAGGGGCCAGCAAGGCCTGCAACTGTTCTAGCTTGCTCGACACCTGATCGCCTCGCGTATGTCGTAGAAACAAAAAATGGGCGAAACGCCCATCCCTAAATTGCCACTCGGAACCGTGGCATGGACTGTCCAGCTAACAAAAAGCCCCTAAAAAGGGGCCCTGAAAAACTGGTTGCGGGGGCTGGATTTGAACCAACGACCTTCGGGTTATGAGCCCGACGAGCTACCAGACTGCTCCACCCCGCGTCAAAGCTGGTGCAAGATTATACGACCGACACCCTGATGGGTCAACCGAACCTTGCGGAGACAAACCCCGCAGGACGGGGCTTGCTTATATGGTACCGAGGAGGGGACTCGAACCCCTACAGCCTATGGCCACTACCACCTCAAGGTAGCGTGTCTACCAATTCCACCACCTCGGCAGAAACCTTTCTCTTACTTCTGTTCAGGAGCCGCCGGTACATCGCCTGCACTTTCCGCAGGCTTGGACTGCTCCTGAAGAACCGGCACATCGTCAGCGGCCGGTGCTTTCTCTTGCTTCTGCTCCAGAACTGCCGGATCCGGCAGCCCGATGTGTTGCAGAGCATCAGACTTTTCTTTAGCGAAGTACGCTAAGCCAAGGCTGGTCAAGAAAAAAACCGCTGCCAGTATACCAGTAATCCGACTCAAAAAGGTAGCGGAACCTTGGCTTCCGAAAACAGTTGCCGAAGCACCTGCACCGAAAGAAGCCCCTGCATCCGCACCCTTGCCATGCTGAACGAGGATCAGGCCAACAAGACCCAATGCCATCAGCAGGTGCACGACAATTACGACCTTTTCCAGCATCTTCAGCTTCCCGCGGCACGACAGATCGCGCCGAACTCATCCGCATTGAGGGAGGCTCCACCTACCAGCCCCCCATCGATATCCGGCATGCCGAACAACTCGGCTGCACTTGCCGCCTTTACACTGCCGCCGTAAAGGAGTCGCACACCTTTTGCGACCTCGGCATTTTCCGCTGCCAGTTGCGCGCGGATCGCCGCGTGCACTTCCTGGGCTTGCGCGGGGGACGCGGTCAACCCGGTCCCGATCGCCCAGACCGGCTCGTAAGCCACGACTGCGCGAGCAAAAGCTCCAACACCCAACTCGTCGATCACGCTTCCCAGCTGCCTTGCGACAACCTCCAGCGTCTTGCCCGCCTCGCGCTCCGCCCGGGTTTCCCCGACACACAGCACCGGCACCAGGCCGCACGACTGAGCCGCGGCAAACTTGCGACTCACAACCTCGTCACTCTCGCCGAGAATCAGGCGACGCTCCGAGTGGCCCACGAGGACCATGCTACAACCGACATCCGCCAACTGACTGGGAGCAGTCTCACCGGTCAGCGCGCCTTGCATCGGCTCGACGGCGCTGTTCTGCGCACCTACATCGATCGCCTTGCCGGCCAGGCCCTGGATGACCTGGCTGATGAACAAGCAAGGCGGCATCACAGCTACATCGACTCCGCTCGGCAACGCCAGCTGACGCAAGCCTTTGATCAACTCGGCCACACTGGAATGCGTACCGTGCATTTTCCAGTTACCGGCCACCAAGGGTCGACGCATGCTGTACCTCGCGGGGCAAAGTGGGCGCAGATGTTACTCAACAGTTTCCAGACTGGCAAGCAAAATCAAGCACATACCTCAGAAACAATTTTTGCCAGCTGTTCGGCGTGGGCACGAACGCTAGCTTCCTCGTCGCCCTCGACCATCACCCGGACCAACGGCTCTGTGCCGGATTTGCGCAGCAGGACACGACCGCGCCCGCCCATTTGCTCGGTGACGCGGACGCTGGCCTCCTTCACCGAGGGGTGCTCGAGCGGATCGTTTTCGCCCTTGAAGCGCACATTGATCAGCACCTGGGGGCACTTGCGAATCCCCTGGCGCGCCTCGGCCAGGGTCTGGCCGCGATGCTTGAGCGCCATCAGCACCTGTAGCGCAGCGATGATGGCATCGCCCGTCGTGGTGTTCTGGCAGCAGACGATATGTCCCGAATTCTCCCCTCCCAGCATCCAGTTCCGAGCCAGCAGTTCGGCCATCACATAGCGATCGCCGACCTTCGCCCGCACGAACGGGATATGCAGTTCCTGCAAAGCCAGCTCCAGGCCGAGGTTGCTCATCAGGGTGCCGACCACACCACCTTGCAGCCGCCCGCTTTCCTGCAGGTCACGCGCGATGAGGAACAGCAGTTCGTCGCCATCCACGACCGCACCGGTATGGTCGACCATCATCACCCGGTCGCCGTCGCCGTCGAAGGCGATGCCGAGGTCGGCATGGTGCTCGACCACCGCAGCCTGCAGGCCATCCAGGTGAGTGGAGCCGCACTTGTCGTTGATGTTCAGGCCATTCGGGCTGGCCGCCAGCACCGTCACTTCCGCGCCCAGTTCCCGGAAGACGCTGGGAGCGATCTTGTAGGTAGCGCCGTTGGCGCAGTCGAGCACGACCTTGAGACCGTTGAAGTCGGTGCTGGTCGGCACGCTGCTCTTGCAGAATTCGATGTAGCGCCCCGCCGCGTCATTGATCCGCGAAACCTTGCCGAGACGGGCGGACTCCACCACGGTCATCGGCGCATCGAGCAGTTCCTCGATCATCAGCTCGACGTCGTCCGGTAGCTTGGTCCCCTGCCCGGAGAAGAACTTGATGCCGTTGTCGTCGTGGGGATTGTGCGAAGCGCTGATCACCACCCCGGCCTCGGCGTGGAAAGTCCGCGTCAGGTAGGCGATGCCGGGGGTAGGCATCGGTCCCAGCAACAGGGTATCGGCGCCGGAAGCGGAGAGCCCGGCCTCGAAGGCCGACTCGAACATGTAACCCGAGCTGCGCGTGTCCTTGCCGATCAGGACCCGGCAGTTGCCCTGCCGGCGGAAGGCCATGCCCACCGCCCAGCCCAGCTTGAGAACGAAGTCCGGAGTAATCGGAAACTCGCCAACACGACCACGGATACCGTCAGTCCCGAAGTATTTTCTGCTCATCTTTTGTCTTCCGTGCTCAATCCGCCATTTCAACGGCGGAGATCATTCGCATCACGTCGACGGTCGCCGCCACGTCATGCACTCGAATTATCCGTGCGCCCTTGGCCAGCGCCAGGGCCGCCAGCGCGAGACTGCCGTAGAGGCGTTCGTCCACCTCCCGCCCCAGTACCTTGCCGATCATGCTCTTGCGCGAAACGCCGACCAACAACGGCAGGCCCAGGCCATGGAGCGCCTGCAGATGCCTGAACAGCACCAGGTTGTGCTCCAGTGTCTTGGCAAAACCGAAACCCGGATCCAGTAACAGCCGCTCGCGGTCGATTCCGGCCGCCACGCAGGCATCCACACGCTCCTGCAGGAACGCGCCGACTTCCGCCACCACATCCTGGTAGGCAGGCGCATCCTGCATGGTCTGCGGTTCTCCGCGCATGTGCATGAGACAGACCGCCAGGCCGCTATCCACCGCAGCATCCAGCGCACCGTCGCGCTGCAGCGAACGGACGTCGTTGATCAGACCCGCTCCGAGACGCGCAGTTTCGCGTATGACCGCAGGCGTGGAGGTATCCACCGAAATCACGACGTCCAGTTCGCGGGCGATGCGTTCGACTACCGGAGCGACCCGCTCCAGCTCCTCCGTCGGAGAAACGCTGCGCGCACCGGGACGGGTCGACTCGCCGCCGACGTCGATGAGCGTTGCGCCTTCCAGCACCATGCGCTCGGCATGCCGCAGGGCATCGTCCAGCCGGTCGTAACGGCCGCCGTCGGAAAAGGAATCGGGGGTGACATTGAGGATGCCCATGACATGTGGGCGGGCCAAATCAAGAACCCGACTGCCGCAAGGCAGTCGGGTCGGGTATTGCGGATTGCTCATTCAGGGCTCTCAGTGCTCGCCGGCCGGCCCACCGATGGGAGGGGTGTTCTCGCGGCGGCCCGACTCTTCCAGGTTGGCCGGCGGGGTGCCGGTACCCGAACCACCCTGCCAGTCACGCGGCTCGCGCGGCACGCGACCGGCCATGATGTCGTCGATCTGGTCGGAGTCGATGGTCTCGTACTTCATCAGTGCGTCGGCCATCATCTCCAGCTTGTCGCGGTTCTCGTCGAGCAGTCGCTTGGCGGTACCGTAGCAGTCGTCGATGATGCGCCGGACTTCCTGGTCGATCATCTTGGCGGTCTCGCCCGACACATTGGCGTGCTGGCTGCCGGCGCTACGGCCGAGGAACACCTCGCCCTCCTCCTCCGCGTACATCAGCGGGCCGAGCTTCTCGGACAGACCCCACTTGGTCACCATGTTCCGCGCCAACTGGGTAGCACGCATGATGTCGTTGGAAGCGCCAGTGGTGACGCCTTCGAAGCCGAGGGTCATCTCTTCCGCGATACGGCCGCCGAACAGCGAGCAGATCTGGCTTTCCAGCGCGCGCTTGGACAGGCTGTAGCGATCTTCCTCGGGGAGGAACATGGTCACGCCCAGGGCACGTCCGCGCGGAATGATGGACACCTTGTAGACCGGGTCATGCTCCGGCACCAGGCGACCGACGATGGCGTGGCCGGCCTCGTGGTAGGCGGTGTTGCGCTTCTCCTTCTCGGACATGACCATGGTCTTGCGCTCGGCGCCCATCATGATCTTGTCCTTGGCCAGCTCGAACTCGCGCATGTCGACGATGCGCTTGTTGGAGCGCGCGGCGAACAGCGAAGCCTCGTTGACCAGGTTGGCCAGGTCGGCGCCGGAGAAACCGGGCGTACCGCGGGCGATGACGGCAGGATCGACATGGTCGCCCAGCGGCACCTTGCGCATGTGCACCTTGAGGATCTGTTCGCGCCCGCGGATATCCGGTAAGCCGACCACCACCTGGCGGTCGAAGCGGCCCGGACGCAGCAGCGCCGGGTCCAGAACGTCCGGACGGTTGGTGGCAGCGATGACGATGATGCCATCGTTCATCTCGAAGCCATCCATCTCCACCAGCAACTGGTTGAGGGTCTGCTCGCGCTCGTCGTGACCGCCGCCCAAGCCGGCGCCGCGATGGCGGCCGACGGCGTCGATCTCGTCGATGAAGATGATGCACGGCGCGTGCTTCTTGGCCTGGTCGAACATGTCGCGGACACGGGAAGCGCCCACGCCGACGAACATCTCGACGAAGTCGGAACCGGAAATGGTGAAGAACGGCACCTTGGCTTCGCCGGCGATGGCCTTGGCCAGCAGGGTCTTGCCGGTGCCGGGCGGGCCGACCATCAGCACGCCGCGCGGGATACGGCCGCCCAGGCGCTGGAACTTGCCCGGATCGCGAAGGAACTCGACCAGCTCGCTGACCTCCTCCTTGGCCTCGTCGCAGCCGGCGACGTCAGCGAAGGTGGTCTTGACCTGGTCCTCGGACAGCAGGCGCGCCTTGCTCTTGCCGAAGCTCATCGGGCCACCGCGGCCGCCGCCGCCGCCCTGCATCTGGCGCATGAAGAACATGAAGACGGCGATGATCACCAGGATCGGGAAGCTGGCGACCAGCAACTGGGTCCAGATGCTCTGCTGTTCGGGCTGCTTGCCCTCGACCACGACGTTGTTGTTGACCAGGTCGCCGATCAGGCCGTTGTCCTGGATCGCCGGGCGGATGGTCTTGAAGGTATCGCCGTCGCTACGCTTGCCGGTGATGACATAGCCATCCACGGTCACTCGCTCGACCTTGCCATCCTTGACCTGCTGGATGAAGTCCGAGTAGTTCAGCGTCTGTGGCTCGCTCGGGCTCGAGAAATTGTTCATCACGGTCACCAGTACCGCCGCGATGATCAGCCACAGAATCAGATTCTTTGCCATGTCGTTCAATTGACTACCCTCTGAAGCCGGCTCCGTCCTGGAAACCGCTTCACACGACGGCCAGACTCCTTCCGGCCAAAAGTACTACACAAGCGCCCGCGCACGCAGGCGTTGTCTGTAACCCTTTATGAACCCTCGCCCGTCCCGGCACAACAGGTCATCGACCAATAGACAGGCTATAGGGTCAATCATTCCAGTCTATTCCCCGCGAAAGCCGCGTGCGAGCAGATACTGTTCCCGCGAACGATCACGCGACGACAGGGGCTTGCGCATCTGTACCTTGTCGAACATTTCCCGGGCCTGCTTGTGGTACTGGTCGAAACCTTCGCCCTGGAATATCTTGATCAGGAAATCGCCGCCCGGCCGCAGCACACGGCCGGCCAGGTCCAGCGCCAGTTCGCAGAGATACATGGCGCGTGGCTGGTCGGCGGCCCGCACTCCACTCATATTGGGGGCCATATCGGAAATCACAAGGTCTACCGGATGATCGCCGATCGCCTCGAGGATCCGCGCGAACACCGCGTCCTCGGTGAAGTCGCCCTGGATGAAGGTGACGTCGGGGATGCTGTCCATCTCGAGGATGTCCGAAGCGATCAGCCGACCACGGTCGCCGATCACCCGGCTGGTGACCTGCGACCACCCGCCCGGCGCGGCGCCCAGGTCGACCACGGTCATGCCCGGACGCAGGATGCGGTCCTTCTCCTGGATCTCCAGCAGCTTGTAGCTGGCGCGCGAGCGATAGCCATCGCGCTGGGCCATCTTCACGTAGGGATCGTCGAAATGTTCTTTCAGCCAACGCTGGCTGGTTTTGGAGCGGGCCACGGAATACCTCTTCGGGCACCCCCGGTCGGCGGGGGCAGCATCACTTGGACTAAAACTGGGGTAAAATAGACGACTTTTTCCCAGGGGTCTGATTATGGCGCTCACTCAAGAGCAGAAGAAACAGTTCAAATCTATCGGTCACCACCTGAAACCGGTATTGATCGTAGCCGAGAACGGCTTGACCGAAGGCGTTCTCGCCGAACTCGAGCGCGCACTCAACGATCACGAACTGATCAAGGTGAAACTGGCGCTGGCCGAGCGCGACGATCGCCGCGCCCTGCTCGACGAACTCTGCGCGCAGTCGCGCAGCGACCTGGTGCAAAGCATCGGCAAGATGGCGCTGGTCTATCGGAAGAACCCGAAGCCGAACAAGAATCTCTCGAACATCAGCCGTTTCGCCGGCATCTGATGCCCCATCCAACCAAGGTCGGGAAACTTCCCGACCTGGTTCAGACGCCTTCCTCGTCCCGCCCCGGTACCGGCTGCAACACCAGCAGCAGGCCACACATCGCCACCGCCAGGTAGTTGAACAGCAGCCAGCGCACCGCCTCGGGCGCCAGCCCACGCACCAGGAAATACACCAGGCAGAGCAGCGCGACGGCGAGCAACAACTGACCGCGAAGGTCTCGCCAGAGGCTCCTCGGCCCGTGGCTCGACACCAACACCAGCGCCTGCAGCACCGCACAGAATCCGGCGAAGCCGATCAGCAGCGGCGTCAACGCCGCGGCTACGGTTTCCACCAGCAACGGCGCCAGTCCGGTCTTGGCCAACGCAGGCAGGACCACGAACTGCAGCAACCAGAGGCCGCCGACCCAGAACGTCTGGGCCAGCAGCCAACTGATCGCGCCTGCGCGCAACGGAGCGCGCTTAGATATGGCGAACCTCGACGATCTCGTACTCGACGTCGCCGCCCGGGGTTCTCACCAGCACGGCATCGCCCTCGGTCTTGCCGATCAGCGCACGGGCGATCGGCGAATTCACCGAGATCTTGCCACCCTTGATATCCGCCTCGTCGTCGCCGACGATCTGGTAGGTCACGGTCTCGTCGGTCTCGACGTTGGCGATGTCGACGGTGGTGCCGAAGATCACCTTGCCGCTGTGCGGGATGGCGGTGACATCGATGACCTGGGCGTTGGACAGCTTGGCCTCGATGTCGCGGATACGCGCCTCGACCATGCCCTGCTGTTCGCGCGCCGCATGGTACTCGGCGTTTTCCTTGAGGTCGCCCAGTTCACGCGCTTCGGCGATGGCCTGGCTGATCTGCGGGCGCAGCACGCCCTTCAGGTGTTTCACTTCTTCTTCCAGGGCGCGGGCGCCCTGGACGGTCATGGGGAACTTGCTCATGCCTTGATTCCTGCGTGGAGATCCTGCAGACGCCGAACGGTCTTCTCGGGACCGAACTTGAGCGCCTCACAGATCGCCTGCCCACCCGCAATGGTGGTGGTGCAGCAGATCTTGTGCTGCAGGGCGTTTCGACGAATGGAGTAGGAGTCAGCGATGGACTGCCGGCCCTCGGTGGTGTTGATGATCAGGGTGACCTCGTCGTTCTTGATCATGTCCACCACGTGCGGGCGACCTTCGGTCACCTTGTTCACGCGACGCACCGGCAGGCCCGCGGCCTCGATGACACGCGCGGTACCGGCGGTGGCTACCACTTCGAAGCCCAGCGCGACCAGGTCGCCAGCCACCTGGGCGGCGAACGGCTTGTCGTCTTCGCGGACGCTGATGAAGGCGCAACCGGCGGTCGGAAGGATCTCGCTGGCCCCCAACTGAGCCTTGGCAAAGGCTTCGGCAAAGCTATCACCGACGCCCATCACTTCACCAGTGGACTTCATTTCCGGGCCGAGGATCGGATCGACGCCGGGGAACTTGGCGAACGGGAACACCGCTTCCTTGACGCTGAAGAACGGCGGGATGATTTCCTGGGTGAAGCCGACCTCGGCCAGGGTCTTGCCGGCCATGACGCGGGCGGCGACCTTGGCCAGCGACTCGCCGACGCACTTGGAGACGAACGGCACGGTACGCGAGGCACGCGGGTTGACCTCGATGACGAAGATATCCTCGCCTTGCACCGCCATCTGCACGTTCATCAGGCCGACCACGCCAAGCTCCAGGGCCATTTTCTTGACCTGCTCGCGGATCTCGTCCTGGATGTGCTGCGGCAGCGAGTACGGCGGCAGCGAACAGGCGGAGTCGCCGGAGTGAACGCCAGCCTGCTCGATATGCTGCATGATCGCGCCGATCACCACGATCTCGCCGTCGCATACCGCGTCGATGTCGACTTCGATGGCGCAGTTGAGGAAGTGGTCGAGCAGCACCGGGCTGTCGTTGGAAACCTGAACCGCCTCACGCATGTAGCGCTTGAGTTCTTCTTCCTGGTAGACGATTTCCATCGCCCGCCCGCCCAGCACGTAGGACGGGCGTACCACCAGCGGATAACCGATGGCCTTGGACGCAGCCAGGGCCTCGTCTTCGCTGCGCGCGGTGGCGTTGGCCGGCTGGCGCAGGTTCAGGCGCTGGACCATCTGCTGGAAGCGCTCGCGGTCTTCGGCACGGTCGATGGCGTCCGGGCTGGTGCCGATGATCGGCACGCCGGCCTCTTCGAGGGCGCGGCAGAGCTTCAGCGGGGTCTGGCCGCCGTACTGGACGATCACGCCCTTGGGCTGCTCGACGCGGACGATCTCAAGGACGTCCTCGAGGGTCACCGGCTCGAAGTACAGGCGGTCGGAGGTGTCATAGTCGGTGGAGACGGTTTCCGGGTTGCAGTTGACCATGATGGTCTCGTAGCCGTCTTCGCGCATCGCCAGCGCCGCGTGCACGCAGCAGTAGTCGAACTCGATGCCCTGGCCGATGCGGTTCGGACCGCCGCCGAGGATCATGATCTTCTCGCGGCTCGACGGGTTGGCCTCGCACTCTTCCTCGTAGGTCGAATACATGTAGGCGGTGTCGGTGGCGAACTCGGCGGCGCAGGTATCGACGCGCTTGTAGACCGGCAGTACCTTCAGCTTGTGGCGATGGCTGCGCAGGTTCTTCTCGGTGACGCCGAGCAGCTTGGCCAGGCGCGCGTCGGAGAAGCCCTTGCGCTTGAGCTTGTACATCAGCTCGCGATCGATAGAGGACAGGCCGAGGGTCTTGACCTTCTCCTCGTCCTTGACCAGGTCCTCGATCTGCACCAGGAACCATTCGTCGATGCGGGTCAGCTCGAACACTTCCTCGACGCTCTTGCCGGCGCGGAAGGCGTCGGCGACGTACCAGACACGCTCGGCGCTGGGCACGGTCAGCTCGCGCTTGAGGATGCTGTCGGCCTCCGGGTCGTTCAGGTCGAGCTTCGGATCGAAGCCGGTGGCGCCGACTTCCAGGCCGCGCAAGGCTTTCTGCACCGACTCCTGGAAGGTCCGGCCGATGGCCATGACTTCGCCGACCGACTTCATCTGGGTGGTCAGGCGGGCATCGGCT
This sequence comes from Pseudomonas sp. PS1(2021), assembly GCF_020405165.1. Taxonomy (NCBI): domain Bacteria; kingdom Pseudomonadati; phylum Pseudomonadota; class Gammaproteobacteria; order Pseudomonadales; family Pseudomonadaceae; genus Pseudomonas; species Pseudomonas sp. PS1(2021). The sequence continues at coordinate 4,909,349 of NZ_CP084484.1, forward strand.
TTCGGGAATTTCTCGAAGGCGAAGCGCGGGATCTTGGTCACCACGTAGTCGATGGCCGGCTCGAACGACGCCGGGGTGCGACCGCCGGTGATGTCGTTCTGCAGTTCGTCGAGGGTGTAGCCGACCGCCAGCTTGGCGGCGATCTTGGCGATCGGGAAACCGGTGGCCTTGGAGGCCAGGGCCGAGGAGCGGGAAACCCGCGGGTTCATCTCGATCACCACCATGCGCCCGGTGTTCGGGCAGATGCCGAACTGCACGTTGGAACCGCCGGTTTCCACGCCGATCTCGCGCAATACCGCCAGCGAGGCGTTGCGCATGATCTGGTATTCCTTGTCGGTCAGGGTCTGCGCCGGTGCCACGGTGATCGAGTCACCGGTGTGCACGCCCATCGGGTCGAAGTTCTCGATGGAGCAGACGATGATGCAGTTGTCCTTCTTGTCGCGGACCACCTCCATCTCGTATTCCTTCCAGCCGATCAGCGACTCGTCGATCAGCAGCTCGTTGGTCGGCGACAGGTCGAGGCCACGGGCGCAGATCTCTTCGAACTCTTCACGGTTGTAGGCGATACCGCCGCCGGTGCCGCCCATGGTGAAGGACGGACGGATGATGCAGGGGAAGCCGACCTGCTCGAGCACGCCGTAGGCCTCCTCCATGCTGTGGGCGATGCCCGAGCGCGGACAGGCCAGGCCGATATCCTTCATCGCCTTGTCGAAGCGCGAGCGGTCCTCGGCCTTGTCGATGGTATCGGCATTGGCGCCGATCATCTCCACGCCGAACTTCTCCAGCACGCCGTGGCGCTCCAGGTCCAGGGCGCAGTTCAGCGCAGTCTGGCCGCCCATGGTCGGCAGCAGCGCGTCGGGGCGTTCCTTCTCGATGATCTTGGCCACGGTGGCCCACTTGATCGGCTCGATGTAGGTCGCGTCGGCCATCGCCGGGTCGGTCATGATGGTCGCGGGGTTGGAGTTCACCAGGATGACGCGGTAGCCCTCCTCGCGCAGGGCCTTGCAGGCCTGGGCGCCAGAGTAGTCGAATTCGCAGGCCTGGCCAATCACGATGGGGCCGGCACCGAGGATCAGGATGCTCTTTATGTCTGTACGTTTTGGCATGGGACTCTCGTTGCAATAATCAGGACAGGGTTGCGGTGGCCAGCTTCACACCAAAGCCGACGAACAGGGCGCCGACGCCCGAAGTGGCGCCGGCAGCCAACCGTTGCCGCCGGCGGAACCAGGCCGCCAGCCGCACACCGGTGAAAATCAGGAAGCTCAGGTAAAGGGCGCTGACCAGTTCCAGGATCACCGCCAGCACCAGGAACGACAGGCCCGGATAGGCATAGCCGGGATCGACGAACTGGATGAAGAAGGAGATGAAGAACAGGATCGCCTTGGGATTCGACAGGCTGAGCAGCAGCGCCTTGCGGAACGGCTGGTGGACATCCACCTGTTCGGCCTGCGCCGCCGTCGCTTCGGGATTGCGCAGCTTGCGCCAGGCGCCCCGCAGCATGCCGACGCCGAGATAGAACAGGTAGGCCGCACCGAGGTACTTCAGGCCGATGAACAGCATCGGCTCGGCCTTCAGCAGGGACGCCACGCCAAGGGCCGACAGCAGCATCAGCACCGCGTCGCCGAGGAACACGCCGCAGGCGGCCCGGTAGCCGGTCGCCACGCCACGCTGGGCCGAAGTCGCGAGGACGAACAACGAGTTCGGCCCGGGCAACAGGATCACGAAAACCACACCCAGCACGTAGGTCCAGAAATCGGTTATCCCCAGGGTCGGCATGGCTCTGCTCCTCAGCGACGCTCGGCCATCGCCGAGATGAAGCGGTCGAACAGCGGGGCGACGTCATGCGGACCGGGGCTCGCCTCGGGGTGGCCCTGGAAGCTGAAAGCGACCTTGTCGGTGCGCTCGATACCCTGCAGGGTACCGTCGAACAGCGACTTGTGAGTGGCTCGCAGGTTGTCCGGCAAGGTGCTCTCGTCGACCGCGAAACCGTGGTTCTGGCTGGTGATCATCACCACGCCGCTGTCCAGGTCCTGCACCGGGTGGTTGGCGCCGTGGTGGCCGTGGCCCATCTTCAGGGTCTTGGCGCCAGAGGCCAGGGCCAGCAACTGATGGCCGAGGCAGATGCCGAACACCGGGATCTCGGTATCGAGGAATTCGCGGATCGCCTGGATCGCGTAGTCGCACGGTTCGGGGTCGCCGGGGCCGTTGGAAAGGAAGATGCCGTCAGGGTTCAGCGCCAGCACTTCGCTGGCCGGTGTCTGCGCCGGCACCACGGTCAGGCGGCAGCCGCGCGCCACCAGCATGCGCAGGATGTTCAGCTTGACGCCGTAGTCGTAGGCCACCACGTGATACGGCAGTTCACCGGCCGGGATCTCCGGGTGACTGTCGCTTTCCAGGTTCCAGACGCTGGAGCGCCACTCGTAGCGCTCGGCGGTGGTGACCTCCTTGGCCAGGTCCATGCCCTTCAGGCCGGGGAAGGCGCGAGCCAGCTCCAGCGCGCGTTCCTCGGTAGCGTCGGCACCAGCCAGGATGCAGCCGTTCTGCGAACCCTTCTCGCGGAGGATGCGAGTCAGGCGACGGGTATCGATGCCGGCGATGGCGACGGTGCCGTTGGCTTTCAGGTAGTCAGGCAGCGACTGCTTGCTGCGCCAGTTGCTGGCGATCAGCGGCAGGTCGCGAATGATCAGGCCGGCGGCCCAGACACGGTTGGCCTCGGCGTCTTCCGGGGTGGTACCGGTATTGCCGATGTGCGGGTAGGTCAGGGTGACGATCTGCTGGGCGTAGGAAGGATCGGTAAGGATTTCCTGGTAGCCGGTCATGGCGGTGTTGAACACCACCTCGCCAACGGTCTGGCCGTCGGCACCGATGGCTTCACCGCGAAAAATGCTGCCGTCGGCAAGTGCAAGTATGGCTGGCTTAGTCAAGAAGACCTCCCGTAAATCAAGCCTGACTGGTCGCGCAGGTGTAAAAAAGCGGGATGACACCGTGAAGAGTCATCCCGCTTTTTTTCGATTCATGCTGCGCTGCTTTTAGTGGACACACTAAAGCTGTAGTTTACAGAATCGCGACATTCCGGTCCACCAATAAGACGACGTGCGGCAGCGTCTCAGCGTAGACCGAGCACATCCTGCATGTCGTACAGGCCGTTCTCCTTGCCCTCCAGCCACAGCGCCGCACGCACCGCGCCACGGGCGAAGGTCATGCGACTGGAAGCCTTGTGGGTGATCTCCACGCGCTCGCCCTCGGCGGCGAACAGCACGGTGTGGTCGCCCACCACGTCGCCGGCGCGCACGGTGGCGAAGCCGATGGTTTCCCGCGCCCGCGCGCCGGTCTGCCCCTCGCGTCCGTAGACCGCCACTTCCTGAAGGTCCCGGCCGAGCGCCTGGGCTACCACCTCGCCCATGCGCAAGGCGGTGCCGGACGGCGCATCGACCTTGTGCCGGTGATGGGCCTCGATGATCTCGATATCCACTTCGTCGCCCAGCACCCGTGCCGCGGTATCCAGAAGCTTCAGGCAAAGGTTCACGCCGACGCTGAAGTTGGCAGCGAAGACGATCGGGATATCCTTCGCCGCCTCGGCCAGCAGCAGCTTCTCGTCGGCGCTGAAGCCGGTGGTGCCGATGACCATCGCCCGGCGCGCCTTGCGGCACTGCTCGATGTTCTTCAGGGTTACGGAGGGATGGGTGAAGTCGATCAGGACGTCGAACTCCTCGCAGACCTTGCCCAAGTCCCCGGACAGCGGCACGCCGATCCGGCCGAGACCGGCCAGCTCGCCGGCGTCCGCCCCCACCAGGGTGCTATCCGGACGATCCACCGCCGCCGTCAGCCCGGCGGCACCGCCGGTCTGCTGAACGGCCTCGATCAGGTTCTTGCCCATGCGCCCGGCGGCGCCCACTACGGCTATACGTCGCATAAAACCACTCCACGCGGAACCCGGACGCGGCTGTCAGGCCGCGCCCATGGCTTTGTTTATAGGTCGTCGAAGAAACGCTTCATGCCTTCGAACCAGCCACTGGCCTTGGGCGAATGCGAGGTGTCGCTCTGCAACGACTTGCGGAACTCCTCGAGCAGCTCGCGCTGGCGCTTGTCCAGGTTCACCGGGGTTTCCACCACCACCTTGCACATCAGGTCGCCGGCGCCGCCGCCGCGCACCGGGGCCACGCCCTTGCCGCGCAGGCGGAACAACTTGCCGGTCTGGGTGCTTTCCGGAATCTTCAGCTTGACCCGGCCATCCAGGGTCGGCACTTCCAGCTCGCCACCCAACGCAGCGTCGGCGAAACTGATCGGCACTTCGCAGTACAGATGCTTGCCGTCGCGTTGGAAGATCGGGTGCTCGCGCACATTGACCACCACGTACAGGTCGCCCGCCGGACCACCCATGCTGCCGGCCTCGCCTTCGCCGGTGAGGCGGATGCGGTCGCCGGTGTCGACGCCGGCCGGCACCTTCACCGACAGGGTCTTCTGCTCTTCCACGCGCCCCTGGCCATGGCAGGAGCCACAGGGATCGGAAATCATCTTGCCGGTGCCGTGGCAGCGCGGGCAGGTCTGCTGGACCGAGAAGAAGCCCTGCTGCATGCGCACCTGGCCGATACCACCGCAAGTGGTGCAGGTGACCGGTGTGGTGCCGGGCTTGGCGCCGCTGCCGTTGCAGGTCTTGCAACCGACCAGGGTCGGCACGCGGATGGTAACGGTGGTGCCACGTACCGCCTCCTCCAGGTCGAGGTCCAGGGTGTAGCGCAGGTCCGCGCCGCGCTGCGCGCCGCCGCGCGAGCCACCGCGGGCACCGCCGCCACCGAAGAAATCGCTGAACACATCGCCGAAGATGTCGGAGAAGCTCGCCCCGCCGAAACCGGCACCAGCGCCCCCACCCATATTCGGATCGACGCCGGCATGGCCGTACTGGTCGTAGGCCGCCCGCTTGCTGGCATCGGAGAGGACCTCGTAGGCCTCGTTGGCCTCCTTGAACTTGTCCTCGGCTTCCTTGTCGCCAGGATTGCGGTCCGGGTGGTATTTCATCGCCAGGCGGCGGTAGGCCTTCTTCAGGTCCGCCTCGCTGGCGCCACGCTCAACCCCCAGAACCTCGTAAAAGTCTCGTTTCGCCATAACCTTTCCGTCTCAATTAAGGACCCTCCAGACACGCCAACGCGGGAGCAGGCTCCCGCGTGGCGGATCATGCGTACCGGCCTGGCCGGCACGCGGGGCAGAAGCAAGCCGGGGCTTACTTGTTGTCCTTGACCTCTTCGAACTCGGCGTCCACCACGTCGTCAGCGGCTTTCGCCTGCTCGCCCTGGGGAGCGTCTTCGCCCTGCTGGGCCTGTTCGGCGTACATCTTCTGCGCCAGCGGGGTGGAAGCCTGGGACAGAGCGTTCATCTTGGCCTCGATCTCGGCCTTGTCGTCGCCCTTCACCGCCGCTTCCAGCTCGCCCAGCGCCTTCTCGATGGTCGCCTTGTCCTCGGCGGTGGCCTTGTCGCCCGCCTCGGTGATCATCTTGCGGGTCGCGTGAACCAGCGCGTCGCCCTGGTTGCGAGCGGCAGCCAGTTCCTCGAACTTGCGGTCCTCCTCGGCGTTCGCCTCGGCATCGCGGACCATCTGCTGGATCTCATCCTCGGACAGGCCGGAGGATGCCTTGATCACGATGGACTGCTGCTTGCCGGTGGCCTTGTCCTTCGCCGAGACGTGCAGGATGCCGTTGGCATCGATATCGAAGGTCACCTCGATCTGCGGCACGCCGCGCGGAGCCGGCGGAATGTCGGCCAGGTCGAACTTGCCCAGCGACTTGTTCTGCGCGGCCTGCTTGCGCTCGCCCTGCAGCACGTGGATGGTCACCGCGCCCTGGTTGTCGTCGGCGGTGGAGAACACCTGCGACTTCTTGGTCGGGATGGTGGTGTTCTTCTCGATCAGACCGGTCATCACGCCGCCCAGGGTCTCGATGCCGAGGGTCAGCGGAGTCACGTCGAGCAGCAGCACGTCCTTCACGTCGCCGGCCAGGACCGCGCCCTGGATGGCGGCACCGACAGCCACGGCTTCGTCCGGGTTGACGTCCTTGCGCGCTTCCTTGCCGAAGAACTCGGCAACGGTCTTCTGTACCAGCGGCATGCGGGTCTGGCCGCCGACCAGGATCACTTCATGGATATCGGAAACATCCAGGCCGGCATCCTTCAGCGCGGTGCGGCACGGCTCGATGGTGCGCTGCACCAGGTCTTCGACCAGGGACTCCAGCTTGGCGCGGGAAACCTTGACGTTCAGGTGCTTCGGACCGCTCGCGTCGGCAGTCACATACGGCAGGTTGACGTCGGTCTGCTGGGTCGAGGACAGCTCGATCTTGGCTTTCTCGGCCGCTTCCTTCAGACGCTGCATGGCCAGCGGGTCGCCCTTCAGGTTGATGCCGCTTTCCTTCTTGAACTCGTCGACGAGGTAGTCGATCAGGCGGATGTCGAAGTCTTCGCCGCCGAGGAAGGTGTCGCCGTTGGTGGCCAGCACTTCGAACTGGTGCTCGCCGTCGACTTCGGCGATCTCGATCACCGACACGTCGAAGGTACCGCCGCCCAGGTCATAGACGATCACGGTGTGGTCGCCCTTGGCCTTGTCCAGGCCATAGGCCAGCGCCGCCGCGGTCGGCTCGTTGATGATCCGCTTGACGTCGAGGCCGGCGATGCGGCCGGCGTCCTTGGTGGCCTGGCGCTGGCTGTCGTTGAAGTAGGCCGGAACGGTGATCACCGCTTCGGTGACCGGCTCGCCGAGGTAGTCTTCGGCGGTCTTCTTCATTTTCTTCAGCACTTCGGCGGAAATCTGCGGAGGCGCCATCTTCTGGCCCTTCACTTCCACCCAGGCGTCGCCGTTGTCGGCCTTGACGATGCTGTACGGCACCATCTGGATGTCTTTCTGAACCACGTTCTCTTCGAAGCGACGGCCGATCAGGCGCTTCACCGCATACAGGGTGTTCTGCGGGTTGGTGACCGCCTGGCGCTTGGCCGGCTGGCCCACCAGGGTTTCGCCATCGTTGGTGTAGGCGATGATCGAGGGGGTGGTACGCGCGCCCTCGGCGTTCTCGATGACCTTGACGTTACCGTTCTCCAGGATAGCCACGCAGGAGTTGGTGGTACCCAGGTCGATGCCAATGATTTTGCCCATATTCACTCTCCAGAAACTTTGATTCCGTGCGACCCGCCCGTGGGTCTCGTGCTCGGTTGACTACCCAGATGGGGTCGTCGCGTCGAATTTCAAGCCTGCTCGTCGATGGACGGCGGGGTTTCCGCCGGCGCCTTGCTGACTACCACCATCGCCGGACGCAGCAGGCGGCCGTTGAGCAGGTAGCCTTTCTGGAACACCTTGAGGACACTGCCCGGCTCGGCCGAAGCGCTTTCCTGCATGGCCATCGCCTGGTGCTGCTCGGGGTTGAAAGGCTCGCCTTCCGGGTTCAGCGCCTCCACCTGGTAGCGGCGCAGGGTGTCGTCGAACATCTTCAGGGTCAGTTCCATGCCTTCGCGCATCGGCTTGATCGCCTCGTCGTTGGGATCGGACATCTCCAGGCCGCGCTCGAGGGTGTCGACCACCGCCAGCAGGTCGCCGGCGAATTTCTCCAGCGCGAACTTGTGCGCCTTCTCGACATCCTGCTCCGCACGCCGGCGTACGTTCTGCAGATCCGCGACCATGCGCAGCGCCTGGTCCTGGGCGGCAGCCAGCTGCTCCTCCAGTTCCTGCACGCGGGCGGTCAGGTCCTCGGCGGCGCCGGTGGGCTGCTCGGGGGTCTGTTGATCCAGGGTCTGCTGTTCGTCAGCCATGCCACTCTCCTTCAAAAATAAGCTGGCAAATACAAGGCGAACGCATAAGTTCGCAACGTTGCCGGCTATATGGGGACGGCTTTCCACGGTTCAAGGGGCGAGCGGCAATTGCCAGCCGGAAAAAATACTGTATAAATAACCAGACAAAACCCACGGAGCCGCCCGCCATGCTGGTTCACCTGTCCGTTCACAACTACGCCATCGTCGAGCACCTGGATCTCGAACTCGCTACCGGCATGAGCGTGATCACCGGCGAAACCGGTGCGGGCAAGTCGATCATGCTCGACGCCCTCGGCCTTACCCTCGGCGACCGCGCCGACAGCGGCGCGGTACGTCCCGGAGCGGACAAGGCCGACATTCTCGCCAGCTTCGACGTCAGTGCCATCGCCGAGGCCCGCGACTGGCTCGCCGAGCGCGACCTGGAACAGGACGGTCCGTGCATCCTGCGCCGGGTGATCACTGCCGAAGGTCGCTCGCGTGCCTACATCAACGGCACGCCTTGCCCGCTGGGCGACCTGAAGAGCCTGGGCGAACTGCTGATCGACATCCATAGCCAGCACGAGCACCAGTCGCTGCTGAAGAGCGAGACCCACCGGCGCCTGCTCGACGAGTACGCCGGCTGCCAGGAGCTGGCGCGCCAGGTGCAGCTCGCCGCGCAACGCTGGAAGCAGACCAGCCAGGAACTCGAACGCCTGTCGCGTAGCGGCGACGAACAGCGCGCCCGCCACCAGTTGCTCAGCTACCAGCTGGAAGAACTGGAAAACCTGTCCCTCGGCGAAAACGAACTGGAAAGCCTGGAGCAGGAGCAGAAGACCCTGAGCAACGCCGAAAGCCTGCTCGCCGCCTGCCGCCAAGTCGTGGAAATGTGCAGCGAGAGCGATGCCGGCAACGTCCTTTCCGCGCTCAATGCCAGCCTCAACCGCCTGACCTCGTTCAGCGGCCAGCCCGCCGCTCTCGGCGAAGCGGTCAACCTGTTGTCCAGCGCGCAGATCCAGGTCGAGGAGGCGATCGGCGAACTGAACCGCTTCGTCGACCACTTCGATGCCGATCCCAATCGCCAGCAGCAGGTCGAGGAGCGCCTGGACGTCATTTACTCCCTGGCGCGCAAGCACCGGGTCCAGCCCGCCGAACTGGCCGACCTGCAGCAGCGCCTGTTCGACGAACTGGAGGCGCTGAACGCCGACGACGAAGCGGTCGGACGCCTGGGCGACGAGCTGGCCGCCTACGCCCGGCATTACCAGGAAAAAGCCGAAGAACTGAGCCGCCTGCGCCAGGCCGCGGCCGCACCTCTTGCCGCCAGCGTGGAGCAGGAGATGCAGCGCCTGGGCATGCCCGGGGGGCGCTTCGCCATCGTCCTGCATCCCGGCGACAGCGCCGAGCCGCAGGCCAACGGACTGGAAAGCGTGGAGTTCCTGGTCAGCGCCAACCCCGGGCAGCCGCTGAAAGGGCTGGCCAAGGTCGCCTCGGGCGGCGAACTGTCGCGGATCAGCCTGGCGATCCAGGTGATCACGGCACAGACCTCGCGCATCCCCACCCTGGTCTTCGACGAAGTCGACGTCGGCATCGGCGGCCCCACCGCCGAAGTGGTCGGACAGTTGCTGCGCCGCCTCGGCGAACGCGGCCAGGTCCTCACCGTGACCCACTTGCCGCAGGTCGCCGCCCAGGGCCACCAGCACCTGTTCGTGCACAAGGAACGCGGCAGCAGCGAAACCCGTACGGCGGTCGCCACCCTGAACAAGGCCCAGCGGATCGAGGAGATCGCCCGCATGCTCGGCGGCGTCGACCTGACCAAGGAATCCCTGGCCCACGCGAAGAAACTGGTCAACCTGGCCGCCCAGAACTGAACGTTCCTTCAATGGAAAATGAAAACGGCGACCCCAGGGTCGCCGTTTTCGCATGGAACCGTTGCGCGACTACTTCTTCTTGCGCACGTAGAGCACCAGATTGTGATCGACCAGCTCGAAGCCGCGCTCGCGGACGATTTCCTTCTGGCGCTTCTCGATTTCCGCATCCATGAACTCGATCACCTCGCCGGTATCGACGCAGACCATGTGGTCGTGGTGGCCGCTATCGGCGAGCTCGAACACGGCATGGCCGCCATCGAAGTTGTGACGCACCACCAGGCCGGCGGCCTCGAACTGGGTCAGCACCCGATAGACGGTTGCCAGGCCCACGTCCTCGCCTGCTTCCATCAGCGCCTTGTACACGTCTTCGGCGCTCATGTGGCGTTGCTCGGCCGAGTCGAGCATCTGCAGGATCTTGACCCGCGGCAGGGTCACTTTAAGGCCGGCTTTTCGAAGTTCGCTATTTTCAACCATGTCTGCTTTCTCAGCGCGGGATGTTTCGCAGTATCCCGGAATACGGGTATGATCGGGCTTTTATTTGCCCAGCCAAGATAGTGGAAGTCGCTCACCGATGCAAAACGCCAAGCTCATGCTGACCTGTCTCGCTTTCGCGGGGCTTGCCGCACTCGCCGGTTGCTCGTTTCCTGGCGTCTATAAAATCGACATCCAGCAAGGCAACGTCGTAACGCAGGACATGATAGACCAGTTGCGTCCCGGAATGACCCGACGCCAAGTGCGGTTTATCATGGGCAACCCGCTCATCGTCGATACCTTCCACGCCAATCGTTGGGACTACCTCTACAGCATCCAGCCGGGCGGCGGTCGTCGCCAGCAGGAGCGCGTCAGCCTGTTCTTCAACGACAGCGACCAGCTGGCCGGCCTGAACGGCGACTTCATGCCCGGCGTCAGCCGCGACGAAGCGATCCTCGGCAAGGAAGGCAGCACCACCGTCACCCAGCCGGCCGACCAGCAGAAACCGGAAGCGCAGAAAGAAGAGCCGCCGAAACCGGGCTCCACCCTGGAACAGCTCCAGCGCGAAGTGGACGAAGCCCAGCCGGTACCGGTTCCGACTCCCGAACCTCTGGATCCCAGCCCGCAATGACGGCTGGCGTTCCACGAAAAAGCCCGGCATTCGCCGGGCTTTTTCATTTCCGCAGGAAACCCCGCGGCTAACCGCCTTCGCGCTCGCTCCGGGCACGTGCGGCACGCTGCTTGCGCACCTCCTTGGGATCGGCGATCAGCGGACGGTAGATCTCCACCCGCTCGCCAGCCTCCAGCATCCGCTCCTCCGGGCGTGCCAGGAGCTTGCCGAAGATACCCAGCGGGCAACCTTGCACATCCAGCCCTGGAAAGGCCTCGCCGATGCCGGAGAGCAGCACGGCCTCGCGTGCGCTGGTACCTGCCGGCACGCTCAGGCGCAGTAACGCCTGTCGCTCCGGCAGCGCGTAGACCACCTCGACGGCGATCTCAGCCATAGAGTTGCTTGGCGCGCTGGCAGAACGCGTCGACCATGGTGTTGGCGGCCTGGGTGAACAGCGGCCCGAGGGTCGCCTTGACCAGCGGCCCGGCGTAATCGAAGGTCAGGTCGAGGGTGATCTTGCAGGCCTTCTCGCCCAGCGCCTTGAACTGCCAGACGCCATGCAGTTCGGTGAACGGTCCGTTTTCCAGGTTCATCTCGATGGAAGCTCCCGGCACCAACACGTTGCGGGTGGTGAAGCGCTGGCTGAGGCTACCCTTGGCCACGGTCAGCTCGGCGCGCATCAGGCTTTCGCTCTCCTCCAGGACCTGGCTGGCCGAACACCAGGGCAGGAACTCCGGATAGCGCTTCACGTCGTTCACCAGATCGAACAGCGCGCGGGCGGGATAAGGCAACAGCGCCGAACGCTGGATATGGGTGCTCATAGAACTCTCACTTCTGCTGTCGAGCGGGCGACTCCCCAAGCATAGCCGGCGGGACGGCGGCATCCGCCACGGCGGCGCGCTGCGCCCGTCGACCGGGGCCAGGGTTCGGCAGAAAAAACGCTCAGCGCAGCCTGACGCCACTTGAAGACTTTTCTTACAAAACCTTGGCCAGCGGCCAGGAAAAGAGTGGGCATTGTCCGAAATTCACCTCTATCCCTCAAGCGCGACGCCGCCCCATAGCGGTGAAGCCGGCGACTCCCTATAATGCGCCGCCTATGGCTAAGCAGAAGAAACACCCTTCGGGGACCATCGCGCAGAACAAGAAGGCTCTGCACGACTATTTCATCGAACAACGCTTCGAGGCGGGCGTCGCCCTGGCGGGCTGGGAAGTGAAAAGCCTGCGCGCCGGCAAGGCCCAGCTGGTCGACAGCTACGTGCTGCTCAAGGATGGCGAGGCCTGGCTGCTCGGCAGCCACATCACGCCCCTGACCACCGCCAGCACGCACGTGATCGCCGACCCGGTGCGCACGCGCAAGCTGCTGCTGCACAAGCGCGAACTGGGCAAGCTGTTCGGCGCCGTGCAACAGAAGGGCTACGCCTGCGTCGCCCTGTCGATGTACTGGAAGAAGCACCTGGTCAAGTGCGAGATCGCCCTGGCCAAGGGCAAGAAGGACTTCGACAAGCGCCACACCGAGAAGGAGCGCGACTCCGATCGGGAGATCCAGCGCGCCATGCGCCACGGCAAGGACGACTGAGCGCGTCCCTGCCCGCGCCTCGCTAGTCTTCCTGCACGCTGCGCCGGCGCTGCGAGCGCTTCATCCTGCGCGCCTCTTCCTGGACCTCCGCCAGGACCTCCTGCACATAGTGGATGTGCTGGTTGGACACCTCCCGGGCCAGCTCCGCCTGACCGCTGATGATCGCGTCGTATAGGCGCTGGTGCTGCTCCATCAGTTGCGCGCGGGTTTCCGTGCGCTGCGCGTACATCCCGCCGATATTGGTCACCACGTTGCGCCGCAGCAAGTCGAACAGGCCCTTGATGGTGTGCAGCAGCACGGTGTTGTGGCTGGCCTCGGCGATCGCCAGGTGGAAGCGCGCGTCGGCGGCACCCTCTTCCGCGCTGACCTGGTCGTTGCGCGCATAGCAGGCCTGGAGCGCCTCGAAGGCCTCGGTCAGGCGCTGGTGATCGAGGGAGGTCGCACGCAGCGCCGCGTAGTAGGCACAGGACCCTTCCAGCGTGTGGCGAAACTCCAGCAGGTCGCGCTGGGCCTCCGGGTTACCTTCCAGCAGGTGCAGCAGCGGATCGCTGAAAGTCGCGCCCAGCGATTCGGTCACATAGTTGCCGCCACCCTGGCGGCTGACCAGCAGCCCCTTCGCCACCAGTTTCTGGATCGCCTCGCGCAGCGACGGCCGGGAAACCCCGAACTGCTCGGCAAGCACGCGCTCGGCGGGCAGCCGCTCGCCGGACTTCAGCGTGCCCTCCAGGATCATCGCCTCCAGTTGCGCAACGATGTCATCCGACAGACGGCGCTGCCTGACCTGACCAAATTCCATATCCCGACACCCTTACCCGAAGTTTCGTCGCAAAGCCTCTGCCATGCGCCCAGCGCGAAAAAGAGAGGAAGCGTACCGAGCCGCTCCCCGCACCACAAGCGAGGCGCCACGAGCCCCGCACGAGCATCCTTAGACAAAAGTCGTAGACGGGCAAATTGACACGCCGAACGCTCGACTCTTAACCTGAGCGCTCGCTTTTGTAAATTGGTCTTACCAATTATGCGAGCTTTGCCAGGTTCGGCTGCCCAGCGCCCTTGCACACACAGGTCTTGGCGCGTATCCGATCTGGTCACAGGCAAACCCAACAACAATTAGGGAGCCAACCCCCATGCAAGCCTGGCAACAACTCTATACCCCCCTGGGCAGTCTCGGCCTGTCGGCCGCCGCGGCCGTCATCCCGATCGTGTTCTTCTTCCTCGCCCTGGCGGTATTCCGCCTCAAGGGCCACATCGCCGGCAGCATCACCCTGGCGCTGGCCATCGCGGTGGCCATCTTCGCCTTCCACATGCCCGCCGACATGGCCTTCGCCGCCGCCGGCTACGGCTTCCTCTACGGTCTCTGGCCGATCGCCTGGATCATCGTCGCCGCGGTCTTCCTCTACAAACTGACGGTGAAGAGCGGCCAGTTCGAGGTGATCCGCAGCTCGGTGCTGTCGATTACCGGCGACCAGCGCCTGCAGGTACTGCTGATCGGCTTCTCCTTCGGCGCCTTCCTCGAAGGCGCCGCCGGTTTCGGCGCGCCGGTGGCGATCACCGCCGCCCTGCTCGTCGGCCTTGGCTTCAATCCGCTCTACGCCGCCGGCCTGTGCCTGATCGCCAACACTGCGCCGGTGGCCTTCGGCGCACTGGGCATCCCGATCATCGTCGCCGGCCAGGTGACCGGCATCGACGCCTTCAAGATCGGCGCCATGACCGGCCGCCAACTGCCGTTCCTGTCGATCCTGGTACCGTTCTGGCTGGTGTTCATGATGGACGGCTGGCGCGGCATCCGCGAAACCTGGCCGGCCGCCATCGTCGCCGGCGGCAGCTTCGCCATCACCCAGTACCTGACGTCCAACTTCATCGGCCCGGAGTTGCCGGACATCACCTCGGCACTGGTCAGCCTGGTCTCCCTGACCCTGTTCCTCAAGGTCTGGCAGCCGCAGGGCGCCAGCGAAGCGCTCGCCGCAGGCGGAGGCGCGGCCGTGGCCGGTGGCGGCTTCGGCGGGCAACGCAGCGTCGAACCGTCCGCCTACAGCTTCGGCGAGATCCTCAAGGCCTGGTCGCCGTTCCTGGTGCTCACCGTACTGGTGACCATCTGGACCCTGAAACCTTTCAAGGCCCTGTTCGCCCCGGGCGGCGAGCTCTACTGGCTGGTGTTCAACTTCGCCATCCCGCACCTCGACCAACTGGTGGTCAAGGGCGCGCCGATCGCCACCAGCGCCACGCCGATCGCGGCGGTATTCAAGTTCGACCCGATCTCCGCCACCGGCACGGCGATCTTCCTCTCGGCGCTGGTATCGATGTTCATTCTGCGCATCGGAGCGAAAATTGGTATTACCACTTTCAAGGAAGTCCTGGTGGAGCTGAAGTGGCCGATCCTGTCCATCGGCATGGTCCTGGCCTTCGCCTTCGTCACCAACTACTCGGGCATGTCCACCACCCTGGCCCTGGTCCTGGCCGGTACCGGCGCGGCGTTCCCGTTCTTCTCGCCGTTCCTCGGCTGGCTGGGGGTATTCCTGACCGGTTCGGATACGTCCTCCAACGCCCTGTTCAGCTCCCTGCAGTCGACCACCGCGCACCAGATCGGAGTCAGCGACACCCTGCTGGTGGCCGCCAATACCAGCGGCGGCGTGACCGGCAAGATGATCTCCCCGCAATCCATCGCCGTGGCCTGTGCCGCGACCGGGATGGTCGGCAAGGAATCCGACCTGTTCCGCTTCACCCTGAAGCACAGCCTGATCTTCGCCGCGCTGGTCGGACTGATCACCCTGGCCCAGGCATACCTATTCACCGGCATGCTGGTGCACTGACCGCGCCCTGATCGGCCGCGCGTCGGCGATACTGCGCAGGAAATGGCCCGGGGGAGACTCGCCTACGATCGTAGGCCCGGCTCCCTTGGCCATTTCCGCCGTGTCCCGCTCCACTGCGCTCGATGCAAAACCTTTCGACACAACGGAAGAGCCCAATGATCATTTCCGCTTCCACCGACTACCGCGCCGCCGCCCAACGCAAGCTGCCGCCGTTCCTCTTCCACTACATCGACGGCGGCGCCTACGCCGAGTACACCTTGCGTCGCAACGTCGAGGACCTGTCGGCCATCGCCCTGCGTCAGCGGGTGCTGAAGAACATGTCCGAGCTGAGCCTGGAAACCCGCCTGTTCAACGAGACCCTGGCGATGCCGGTGGCGCTCGCCCCGGTCGGTCTCACCGGCATGTACGCCCGCCGCGGTGAAGTCCAGGCGGCACGCGCGGCGGCGGCGAAGGGCGTGCCCTTCACCCTGTCGACGGTATCGGTGTGCCCGATCGAGGAGGTCGCCCCGGCCATCGACCGGCCGATGTGGTTCCAGCTCTACGTGCTGAAGGACCGCGGCTTCATGCGCAACGCCCTGGAGCGGGCCAAGGCCGCCGGCGTCACCACCCTGGTGTTCACCGTCGACATGCCGGTCCCCGGCGCCCGCTACCGCGACGCCCATTCCGGCATGAGCGGCCCCTACGCCGCGCCGCGCCGCATCCTGCAAGCCATGACCCACCCGGCCTGGGCCTGGGACGTCGGCCTGCTGGGCAAGCCCCACGACCTCGGCAACATTTCCGCCTACCGCGGCAACCCGACCGGACTGGAGGACTACATCGGCTGGCTGGGCGCCAACTTCGACCCGTCGATTTCCTGGAAGGACCTGGAGTGGATCCGCGAGTTCTGGGACGGCCCGATGGTGATCAAGGGCATCCTCGACCCCGAGGATGCCAGGGATGCGGTGAAGTTCGGCGCCGACGGCATCGTCGTCTCCAACCACGGCGGCCGCCAGCTCGATGGCGTGCTGTCCAGCGCCCGCGCGCTGCCGGCGATCGCCGACGCGGTGAAGGGCGAACTGGCGATCCTTGCCGACTCCGGCATCCGCACCGGTCTCGACGTGGTGCGGATGATCGCCCTCGGCGCCGACAGCGTGCTGCTCGGCCGCGCCTTCGTCTACGCCCTGGCCGCCGCCGGCGAGGCCGGGGTGCGCAACCTGCTCGAACTGATCGAAAAGGAAATGCGCGTGGCCATGGTCCTCACCGGGGCCAAGTCGATCGGCGAGATCAGCGCCGACTCGCTGGTCCGCGAACTGGGCGCCTGAGACGCCCGCCAGAAAAGCCTGAAAACGCCCGGGGCGTGACCGTCGTCCCAGGGCCGAGGAAAGCCGATGAGCCTGCCGATTCCCTTTCTCGAGACCGTCGAGCGGCTGATACCGCGCGAACGCCGCTTCGACGACCCGCTGTCGACCCTGGCCTTCGGCACCGACGCCAGTTTCTACCGGTTGATTCCCAAGCTGGTGCTGCGCGTCGAAAGCGAGGACGAGGTCGCCGCGATCCTATCCGCCGCCTACCGCGAGCAGGTCCCGGTGACCTTCCGCGCCGCCGGCACCAGCCTCTCCGGCCAGGCCATCAGCGACTCGGTGCTGCTCGTCCTCGGCGACAACTGGAACGGCCGGGAAATCCGCGCCGACGGCGCGCAGATCCGCCTGCAGCCGGGTGTCATCGGCGCCCAGGCGAACGCCTGGCTGGCGCCGTTCGGCCGCAAGATCGGTCCCGACCCGGCCTCGATCAACGCCTGCAAGATCGGCGGCATCGTCGCCAACAACGCCAGCGGCATGTGCTGCGGCACCGCGCAGAACAGCTACCACACCCTTGCCGGCCTGCGCCTGCTGCTGGCCGACGGCACCCGCCTGGACAGCGAGGACCCGGCCAGCGTCGCGGCCTTCCGCGCCAGCCACGGCGAGCTGCTGGAACGGCTCGCCGAACTCGGCCGCGAGACCCGCGCCAACGCCGAACTGGCCGCGAAGATCCGCCACAAGTACCGGCTGAAGAACACCACCGGCCTGTCGCTGAACGCGCTGGTCGACTACGACGAGCCGCTGGACATCCTCACCCACCTGATGGTCGGCTCCGAGGGCACCCTCGGCTTCATCAGCGCGGTGACCTACGACACCGTCCCGGAACACCCGCACAAGGCCTCGGCGCTGCTGGTTTTCCCCACGGTGGAAACCTGCTGCACGGCGGTCGCGGTGCTCAAGCGCCAGCCGGTCTCGGCGGTGGAACTGCTCGATCGGCGCAGCCTGCGCTCGGTGGAGAACATGCAGGGCATGCCGGAATGGGTGAAGAGCCTTTCCGCCGGTGCCTGCGCCCTGCTCATCGAGTCCCGCGCGGCGAGCCGCACGCTGCTGCACGAACAGCTCGGGCGGATCATGGCCTCCATCGCCGAATATCCGCTGGAGAAGCAGGTCGACTTCAGCGAAGACCCGGCGGTCTACAACCAGCTCTGGCGCATCCGCAAGGACACCTTCCCGGCTGTCGGCGCGGTGCGCGAGACCGGCACCACGGTGATCATCGAGGACGTCACCTTCCCCGTCGAACGACTGGCCGAGGGAGTCAACCGCCTGATCGAGCTGTTCGACAAGCACCGCTACGATGAGGCGATCCTCTTCGGCCACGCGCTGGAGGGCAACCTGCACTTCGTCTTCACCCAGGGCTTCGACTCGCCCGAGCAGATCGCCCGCTACTCGGCGTTCATGGACGACGTGGCGCACCTGGTGGCGGTGGAGTACGGCGGCTCGCTGAAAGCCGAGCATGGCACCGGGCGCAACATGGCGCCGTTCGTCGAACTGGAGTGGGGCGAGGACGCCTATCGCTTGATGTGGCAGCTCAAGCGCCTGCTCGACCCGCGCGGCATCCTCAACCCGGGTGTGGTCCTCAGCGACGACCCGCAGAGCCACATGAAGAACCTCAAGCCGCTGCCGGCCGCCGACGAGATCGTCGACAAGTGCATCGAGTGCGGCTTCTGCGAACCGGTCTGCCCGTCGCGCGGACTGACCCTCACGCCACGCCAGCGCATCGTCCTGTGGCGCGACATCCAGGCGAAGAAGCGCGCCGGCGTCGACACCACCGAGCTGGAGCGCGACTACCGCTACCAGGGCATCGACACCTGCGCCGCCACCGGCCTATGCGCCCAGCGCTGTCCTGTGAACATCAACACCGGCGAGCTGATCCGCAAGCTGCGCGGCGCCGACGCCCGCCACGCTGGTGGCGCCACCTGGCTGGCGCGCAACTTTGCCGGAGCCATGCGCGCTGCGCGCTTCGCCCTGCTCGCTGCCGACGGCGCCCGGCGCCTGCTTGGCGCGCCCCTGCTGGCCAGGGCCAGCCGCGGCCTCAGCCAGGCCAGCGGCGGCCGCGTGCCGCAATGTACGCCGGCGCTGCCGCAGCCGGTACGCCTGGCGCCGCCGCCCGCCCCGCTCGACGACGAGCGGCCGAGGGTGGTCTATCTCGCCGCCTGCGTCTCGCGTGCCATGGGCCCGGCCTTCGGCGACGAAGAGCGCGAGCCGCTGCTGGACAAGACCCGCCGTCTACTGGAAAAGGCCGGCTACCAGGTGGTGTTCCCGGATAACCTGGACAACCTCTGCTGCGGCCAGCCGTTCGCGTCCAAGGGGTATGCGAAGCAGGCCGACGACAAGCGCGACGAGCTGCTCGCCGCCCTGCTCCAGGCCAGCCGCGGCGGCCTCGACCCGATCTACTGCGACACCAGCCCCTGCACCCTGCGCCTGGTCCAGGGTCTGGACGATCCGCGGCTGCAGATCCACGACCCGGTGAAATTCATCCGCAGTCACCTGCTCGATCGCCTGGAGTTCATCCCGCAGGACAAACCGGTAGCGGTGCACGTCACCTGCAGCACCCAGCACCTCGGCGAGAGCCAGGCGCTGATCGACCTGGTCGGCCGCTGCACCCGCGAGGTGGTGATCCCGGAAGGCATTCACTGCTGCGGCTTCGCCGGCGACAAGGGCTTCACCACGCCGGAACTGAACGCTCACTCCCTGCGCAACCTGAAGGATGCCGTGCAGTTCTGCGAGGAAGGCGTATCCACCAGCCGTACCTGCGAGATCGGCCTCAGCGAGCACGGCGGGATCGACTACCGCGGGGTGGTCTACCTGGTGGACCGGGTGACGCAGGCGAAGGGCGCGCCTCGGTAGGGCGAATAACCACTCGCGGTTATCCGCCGGGCCATGCTCCGCAGAAGCGGCGGATAGCGCCGCTGGCGCTATTCGCCCTACGTCAGGCGAAATGGCTGCTCCGGCGTCGTCGGCCCGCGCCGGGTCGGGCAAAAAATCCGTCGTTAAGCACCTCTTAAGTCAGCCGCGCCTATCGTGCCTTCCACCGCGAGGACATCCCTCGCCGAAACGGAAGCAGGAGGCCTTCATGGCAATTCAACCGTTGCGACTCGATCCGATCACCGTGCTCGGCAAGCAACTGGTCATCGAGCTGTTCGACTGCGTCGACCAGCGCTTCGACGATATCCAGTGGATCGAGGAAAGCATGCTCGAGGCCGCCCGCCAGGCCAACGCCACCATCATCACCTCGGCGTTCCACAAGTTCAGCCCGATCGGCATCTCCGGCGTGGTGGTGATCGCCGAATCGCACCTGGCGATCCATACCTGGCCGGAGTACGGCTATGCCGCGGTCGACGTGTTCACCTGCGGCGACGTGCTCGATGGCGCCCAGGCCGTGCGCGTGCTCAGCGAACGCCTGGGCAGCCGTCGGCACCTGATCTCGAGCATGGACCGCGGCCTCGGCGGCCATCGCCTGGGGCTGCTCAGCCGCAGCCTGGCCGGCAATGGCCCGGTCGACGAAGACAGCCCGACCCTGCGCTGGGCGCTGGGCCAGGGCACGGGGGTGGCCTGATGGATACGCCGATCGAACGCGCCCCGCTGGCTCCCGACCTGAGCCAGGCCCGTTACGCCGTCGACCTCACCGGCCTGGTGCCGGCGGAGGTCGCCGCCGGGCTGCCGCCGCTGCCGCCGAACCACTTCTATTTCTATCCGCCGGACCCGCTGCTGGAAGGCGACGGCGCGATCACCGCGATCGAGGACAGCGACCCCTTCGACCAGTACGTCTACCGCCTGCGCCGGGTGCTCTACCAGGGCCGCACGCGCTGGCAGAACGTGCTGATCGCCGACACCTACAACTACGACCGCGTGCTGATGCTCGACGGCGCGATCCAGAGCGCCGAGAGCGATGAGTCGCTGTACCACGAGCTGCTGGTGCAGCCGGCCATGCTCGCCCACGACGAGCCGCGCGACGTACTGATCATCGGCGGCGGCGAAGGCGCCACCCTGCGCGAGGTGCTGTCCCATGCCAGCGTGCGGCGGGCGGTGATGGTCGATCTCGACCGGGAGTTGGTGGAACTGTGTCGCGAACACCTGTTCCAGTGGCACCAGGGCGCCTTCGACGACCCACGCTGCGAACTGCTCGCCGAGGACGGCCGGGCCTATCTCGAGCGCGACCCGTCGCTCTATGACGTGGTCATCATCGACGTCGTCGACATGCTCGACAACGGCCCGGCCCAGGCTCTCTATACCCGCCAGTTCTACGAGCTGCTGCATTCGCGCCTGCGACCGGGCGGGGTGGTCGCGGTGCAGGGGCTGGAGTTCTCCCACAGCGACGACAAGCCCCACGCGGCCCTCGCCCGCACCCTGCGCAGTGTCTTCTCCCAGGTCCACAGCTACCGCGCCACGGTGCCCTCGTTCCTCTCCTCCTGGGGCTTCCTGCTGGCTTCCGACTGGCTCGACACGAACCACTGGCAGGCCGAGGACATCGACCGACGCATCGAACGCAAGCTCGGCCCGCTGTGGCTCGACCACCTCGACGGCGACTACCTCAAGGCCTGCTTCGTGATGGACCGGGAAACCCGCTTCCTGCTCGCCCAACCGGGACCGGTACTGGAAGACGGCGTACCCTTCGTCGCACCGCCGGATATCGAGGAGATCGAGTTCGGCCCGGCACAATTGCCGGCCCTGGCGAGGACCTGAAGATGTCCGCCGCTCCCCTGGCCAGCGTACCGCTGGCCGTCAACGGCGCGCCCTGCCTGCTGCACCGGGTACGCTTCCGCTCCGCCGCGGACGGCGGCGGCCTGCCGCTACTGGCCACCCTGCGCGATCCGCAGCCGGCGCTGGCCGTCCTGGCGCAACGCATCGAGCTGAGCGAAGACGCGGAACTGCCGGAGACCGCCGTCGACGACGAGCTGCTGGTGATCTTCGCCAACGCCGGGCTACAGACCGGGCACGCCTGGCGCCAGCGCCTGGAAGCCTGGATGGCCGCCGGCGAGGACGAGCGCCAGCCGACCCTGGAAGCGCCCTCGTTCGGCGAGCGGGTGCTGTGGCGCCCCGGCCGCGCGCTGGTCATCGGCAACCCCGAGCGCTGCCGGGAGCTGCTCGAAGGCCTGGCCGTCTTCGCCTGGCACGAAGGTCACCTGCGCCGCCTGGAAGGCGAGACCGCGGCGGCCTGGGAACCGGCCCAGGCCGATGTCGAACTGACCCAGCTACCGCGCCGTGCCGCCCTGCGGCGCCAGGAACATGTGAACCGGCAGGTGCGACGCACTACACTCTGGCGCATGGCCTATGCCCGCCTGGAGTCGCACCTGGAGAAGCCGCCGCTGCAACTGAACGGCGCTGTGCGCCGGCTCTACAACGAACTGGCCATGCAGGCCGAAGTGCACGATCGCCTGGCGACCCTGGACGACCGCATCGAAGTGCTGCAGGACCTCTACGAACTGGCCGCCGACCGCCTCGGCGAATACCGCTACTTCCGGGGCGAACTGCGGGTCGAATGGCTGATCGTCGCCATCCTCCTGCTGGAGGCCGGCCTGAGCCTGTGGGAATTGTGGAATCACTGAAACGAGGCTGCCATGAGAATACTGCTGGCCGAGGACGACCTGCTGCTCGGCGACGGCATCCGCGCCGGGCTGCGCCTGGAAGGCGATACCGTGGAATGGGTGACCGACGGCGTGGCCGCGGAGAACGCGCTGGTCACCGACGAGTTCGACCTGCTGGTGCTCGACATCGGACTGCCGCGCCGCAGCGGCCTGGACATCCTGCGTAACCTGCGCCACCAGGGCCGGCTCACCCCGGTGCTGCTGCTCACCGCGCGGGACAAGGTGGCCGACCGGGTCGCCGGGCTCGACAGCGGTGCCGACGACTACCTGACCAAGCCCTTCGATCTCGACGAACTGCAGGCACGGGTGCGCGCCCTGACCCGCCGCACCACCGGTCGCGCCCTGCCGCAACTGGTGCACGGCGAGCTGCGCCTGGACCCGGCGACCCACCAAGTGACCCTGTCCGGGCAGG
The DNA here is from genome assembly GCF_020405165.1 of Pseudomonas sp. PS1(2021). Lineage (NCBI taxonomy): Bacteria > Pseudomonadati > Pseudomonadota > Gammaproteobacteria > Pseudomonadales > Pseudomonadaceae > Pseudomonas > Pseudomonas sp. PS1(2021). Next base: position 4,931,773 of record NZ_CP084484.1, read on the forward strand.
CGGTGGAACTGGCGCCGCGCGAATACGCACTGCTGCGCCTGCTGCTGGAGAACAGCGGCAAGGTGCTCTCGCGCAACCAACTGGAGCAGAGCCTCTACGGCTGGAGCGGCGACGTCGAGAGCAACGCCATCGAAGTCCACGTCCACCACCTGCGGCGCAAGCTCGGCAACCAGTTGATCCGCACCGTCCGCGGCATCGGCTACGGCATCGACCAGCCGGCGCCCTGAAAACCGCCTACCGGAGTCCCCCGATGTCCCGTGCCGCCGTCCCCTCCGTCCGCCGGCGCCTGCTGGTCAACCTGCTGGTCGGCTTCGTGCTGTGCTGGCTGAGCGTGGCGGCGCTGACCTACCACCTCTCGCTGAAGCAGGTGAACCGCCTGTTCGACGACGACATGGTGGACTTCGGCGAAGCCGCCCTGCGCCTGCTCGACCTTGCCACCGAAGACCAGGCCGGCGAGGACGGCTCCATCACCGAGATCATCGAACGCAGCCGCGAAGCGATCCAGGGTCTGCCCCTGCTGCGCCGCGAAAGCGCCCTCGGCTACGCCCTGTGGCGCGACGGCCAGCCGCTGCTGTCGAGCCTCAACCTGCCGCCGGAGATCACGGCCCAGGGCCCCGGCTTCAGCACCGTGGAAGCCCAGGGCACCCACTGGCGGGTGCTCCAGCTGAACATCGACGGCTTCCAGATCTGGATCAGCGAAAACCTGATCTACCGCCAGCACACCATGAACCTGCTGCTGTTCTATTCGCTGTTCCCGCTGCTGCTGGCGCTGCCGTTGCTCGGCGGCCTGGTCTGGTTCGGCGTTGCCCGCGGCCTGGCGCCGCTACGCGAAGTGCAGGCCGAGGTCCAGCAGCGCTCCGCGCGACACCTGCAGCCGATCGCGGTGGAGGCGGTGCCGCTGGAGATCCGCGGCCTCATCGACGAACTCAACCTCCTGCTGGAGCGCCTGCGCACCGCCCTCGAGGCCGAACGCCGACTGACCAGCGACGCCGCCCATGAGATCCGCACGCCGCTGGCCAGCCTGCGCACCCATGCCCAGGTCGCGTTGCGTTCGGAAGACCCCAAGGCCCACGCCCGCGGCCTGCTGCAAGTCAGTCGCAGCGTCGAGCGGATCAGCACCTTGATGGAGCAGATCCTGCTTCTCGCCCGCCTCGACGGCGACGCCCTGCTGGAGCAATTCCACCCGGTCAACCTCGCCACCCTGGCCGAAGACGTACTCTCCGAACTGGCGCGCCAGGCCATCGACAAGGACATCGAGCTGTCGTTGCACCAGGAGACCGTGCACGTGATGGGCATCGACCTGTGGCTGAAGGCGATGGTCGGCAACCTGGTGGGCAACGCCCTGCGCTACACACCGGCCGGGGGCCAGGTCGAGATCCGCGTCGAGAATCGCGCCCAGCACGCCGTGCTGCGGGTGCGCGACAACGGCCCCGGGGTCGCCCTGGAAGAGCAGCAGGCGATCTTCACCCGCTTCTACCGCAGCCCCGCCACCAGCAGCGGCGAGGGCAGCGGCCTGGGCCTGCCGATCGTCAAGCGCATCGTCGAACTGCACTTCGGCAGTATCGGCCTGGGCAAGGGACTGGAGGGCAAAGGGCTGGAAGTGCAGGTGTTCCTGCCGAAGACCCAGCCGGACGCGACGCGGCCGCCGGCCAGAGGTCCGGACAGCGGGCGGTCACATATCTGATAGCCTGCGCATTGGCCGGGAAAGGGATAGGCTAGCGGCTTCGCAACCTCCCAGGAGACCCGGATGAACATCGGTGAAGCGGCGAAGAAAAGCGGACTGACGCCGAAGATGATCCGTTACTACGAGTCCATCGAGCTGCTCCGCCCAGCCGGACGCAGCGCCAGCGGCTACCGCCACTACAACGAGAACGACCTGCATACCCTGGCGTTCATCCGCCGTTCGCGGGACCTCGGTTTCTCCCTCGACGAAGTCGGCAAGCTGCTCACCCTCTGGCAGGATCGCCAGCGTGCCAGTGCCGACGTCAAGGCCCTGGCGGCGCAGCACGTGCGCGAGCTGAATCGCAAGATCGAGGAGCTCAGCACCCTGCGCGACACCCTGCAGGACCTGGTCGAGCACTGCCAGGGCGACCACCGCCCCGACTGCCCGATCCTCAAGGACCTGGCGTCTGGCTGCTGCCACTGATATCTAGCAGCGGCCAGCGCGCCGTCCAGTTCTTCTCCCGCAGGCGCCGCCGGTAGACCTCCGGCTTGCCGGCGAAATGCGCGGTGGGCCGCACCTTCAGCGCCAGCAGGTCGTCGACGCCCAGCGGTGCCAGTAGCTCCAGGCGTTCGCCGACGAGCCGCAGCGCCACCGCCGTGCACGTTTCCGCCCAGTGGCACAGCGCATCGGCGCAATCCCGGTAGGGCCGGTCGCCGTTGCGCAGGTGCATGCGCGCCTGGTTCTTCACCGACCAGGGTGCCTCGCAGCGACGGCGCAACGCGGCCTCGAAGTCGGCGTCGGCCTGCGGGTCGAGGGCCCGCGGGGCGAAATGAAGTACGTCGATGTCCGCCAGCGGCGTGGCTTCGCCGTAGCCATGCAGATGGTCCCATACCGCGTTGCGCACGAAGCCGGCGCCGATCCAGGCGCCCTCCGGGCCGACCTCGCGCAGCACGCGGAGCAGATGCAGGCGCGAGGAATCGGCGGCGATCAGCGCGAGGATGTCTTCCGCCGTTTTCATCCCAACCGCCGCACCGGCCAGGCGAAGCGTCGCAGCAGGCTGGCCGGCAACAGGGTGATGGCCAGCCCGACGAACACCAGCGCGCAGGCCAGCAGGCTGTCCAGGTCGAGGCGTTCGCCGAGCAGCAGCCAGCCGGCGAGCATGCCCGACACCGGCACCGCCAGGGCGAACGGGGTCACCAGGCTGGCCGGGTAGTGGCGCAGGAGGAAACTCCAGATGGCGAAGCCCACCGTGGTCGCGCCGAAGGCGATGTAGAGCAGCGCGCCGAAGCCGCCCCAGCTCATGTTCAGCACTGCGCGCTCGATGGCTTGCGGACCTTCGAATAGATAGGAAAGCGCCAGCAGCGGCAACGGCGGGACCAGGCTGACCCAGCAGATCAGGCGCAGCATGTCGGTGGCCCCGGAACGCTTGGTGGCGATATTGGCGAAGGACCAGGCCAGCGCTGCGGCGACCACCAGCAGGAATGCCAGCAGGCTGTCTCCCAGCGGCCGTTCCAGGCCGATCAGGACCAGCCCCGCCGCCGCCAGCAGGAGGCCGAACAACCCGCGCGGCGACGGCCGCTCGCCCAGCCATAGGGCGGCGATGAGGATGGTGAAGAATACCTGGCTCTGCAGCACCAGCGACGACAGCCCGGCCGGCATGCCCTGGGCCATGCCGACGAACAGCAGGCCGAACTTGACCACCCCGAGGAGCACGCCGATCAGCAGGATGCGTCCGAACGGCGCCGGCATCGGCCCGCGCAGGACCAGCAGCGGCAGCGCCGCCAGGGCGAAGCGCAGGGCGCAGAACAGCAGCGGCGGGAAGTCGCCGAGGCCGACCTTGATCACGACGAAGTTCAGACCCCAGATCAGGGTCACCAGCAGGGCGAGCAGGATATGTGCAACAGGCATGGCGGCCTCCGGAAAACTTCAGGCCACGCTAGCAGTTGCGTGCGCAAGGGTCGCGATACAGTTGGCGGGAAAAAACATCCGCCAGCCGCTCACTGCAACCAGGGCGGCGGCGGTTCCTCGCGCTCGCCACGCGGCGCGTCGTCGGCCTGGCGCAGCGCCTGGCGACGCGCCTCCTCGCGCTGCGCGGCCTCGATCTCGCGGAGCACCGCGCGCACGTCGGCGGCCTCTTCGGCTTCGACGAAGGTGCCGCTGAGCGGGGTTTCCGCTGTCAGCTCGCCGGCTTCGTAGAGCGCCCACATTTCCTTGGCATAGCGGGTCTGCCTGAGTTCCGGGGCGAAGCGGCCGAAGTAGGCGGCCATGTTGCCGACGTCGCGTTCGAGCATGCTGAACGCATGGTTGTTGCCGGCCGCGTCGACCGCCTGCGGCAAGTCGATGATCACCGGGCCATCCGGACCGAGCAGGACGTTGAACTCGGAGAGGTCGCCGTGCACCAGGCCGGCGCAGAGCATGGCGACGATCTGGCGGATCAGGAAAGCGTGGTGGCGCCGTGCCTCGTCGGGCTCCAGCGTCACGTCGTTGAGACGCGGCGCAGCATCGCCGTCGGCGTCCGCCACCAGTTCCATCAGCAACACGCCATCGAGGAAATCATAGGGCTTCGGCACCCGCACACCGGCCCCGGCGAGACGGAACAGGGCCGCCACTTCGGCATTCTGCCAGGCTTCCTCCTGTTCGCGGCGGCCATACTTCGAGCCCTTGGCCATGGCCCGCGCCTGGCGGCTGTTGCGGACCTTGCGGCCCTCCTGGTACTCGGCGGCCTGGCGGAAGCTGCGCTTGTTGGCTTCCTTGTAGACCTTGGCGCAACGCAGGCTGTCGCCGCAACGCACCACATAGACCGAGGCTTCCTTGCCGCTCATCAGCGGGCGCACGACCTCGTCGATCAGACCGTCTTCGATCAATGGTTCCAGGCGTCTGGGTGTCTTCATCGGTGCTACGCGGTTCCTCGAGGCCAATGTGTAAGGCAAAGGGTCTGACGTTATACGGCAAACGCCGTGCCGAGCACAGCCGGACGCGCCGGCTTTCCGCCGGACTGCGCACCGATCGGCGTACTAGGCCGGTGGCGCGGTGAGTTCGATGCTTTCCGCCACCGCCTGTTCCAGCCGCTGCATCTCCACGTCCAGCGCCTCGGCGCTGTCGGCGTAGCGCCGGGCAACCTCGGCGAAAGCGTCGGCCACGGCGACGAAGGCCTCCACCAGCCGTGGGTCGAATTCACTGCCGGCGCCGGCCTGGATCAGCAGCACCGCCTCGGCATGCGCCAGCGGCGGCCGGTAGGCGTGCCGGCTGGTCAGTTCATCGTAGCGGTCGGCCAGGGCGACGATCCGCGCCGCCAGGGGAATCCGCTCGCCCGCAAGGCCTTCCGGAAAGCCCCGGCCATCCCAGCGTTCGTGATGACTGTAGGCGATCTGCCGGGCGAAGCGGAGGAATCCGGAAGGCTGGCCGAGCCGCCGCTCGGCGCTGGCCAGGGCGTCGCGCCCGGCGCGGGTATGGCCCTGTAGCAGGGCGGTGTCGGCAGCGTACAGTTGCCCGGGGTTGAGCAGGACCCGGTCGGGCACCGCGACCTTGCCGATGTCATGCAAAAGCGCCGACTTGCTCAGCAGGTCGACAGCCTCCGGAGTCAGCTCGTCGGCGAACGCCCGCTGCGCCGCCAGGCGCTCGGCGAGCAGCCTGACATAGCGCTCGATACGCGGAAGATGGCGGCTGCGCGGGTTGTCGCGAAGATCGCCAAGGGTCGCCAGGGCTTCGATGACGGCGTCCTGCAACTGTTGCAGCTGGCGCGTGCGACGGCGCACTTCGAGTTCCAGGTATTCGCTCTTGTCGCGCAGGAAATCGGCATTGGCCTTCAATTGCAGATGGGTACGCACCCGCGCCAGGACGATCGGCGGGCTCACCGGCTTGCCCAGGTAATCCACCGCGCCCAGGGCCAGGCCCTGTTGCTCGTCGTCGCGATCGGCGCGGGCAGTGAGGAACATCAACGGGATGTCGCGGGTCAGCGGATCGGCCTTGAGCCGTCGGCAGACCTCGTAGCCGTCCATGCCCGGCATGTTCACATCGAGCAGGATCAGGTCCGGGCGCGGCTCTTCGACGGCCGCCCGCAGCCCGGCCGGGCCGCTGCCGGCGGTGCGCACGCGGTACTGCTCCTCGAGCAGCTCGCGCATCAGCAGCAGGTTGTCCGGGGTGTCGTCCACCACCAGCACGAGTTCCTGCTCGGGCCTGTCCAGCATGCTCTCCATCGCCCCTCCGGCCTTCGCTACGGGGCCGCCTGGCGGCGACCGTCATTCCGTATTGAAGACGCTGGAGACGACTTCTGCACGTCCGGTCAGGCGCCCGGGGCGACCGTTCAGGGCGTCAGGCGGAAACGCAGTGGCGAATCCTCGGCCTCGGCGCCGTTCTCGCTCTCGCCGAAGGCCCGGCGCTCGATGGGGTCCTGGCCGAAATACTCCTTGATCGGCGACTCGATGGCCTTGCCGCCGGGGCTCACGTGACTGGCGCAACCGCCAAGGAACACCAGGACCACACCGATGACCAGCGCTTTCATCTTCGTACCCCCGTCAGCCCGGCCCATCCGGGCGCTGCGCCGCAGCATGGCGCAGCCCGCCTTAGGGATCGCTTAAGGCATTCAGGCGGCGGCGCGGCTGGCGCGCCACTGGGGCAGGCCGATGAGCACCACGGCGCTGATGATCACCGCCATCGCCAGCCCCTCGATACCGCCGATCCGCTCGCCGGCGAACAGGGTGCCGAGCAACACCGCCACCGCCGGATTGACGTAGGCATAGCTGGTGGCCGCCGCCGGCCGTACGTTGCGCAGCAGGTACTGGTAGGCGCTGAAGGCGATGATCGAGCCGAACAGGATCAGGTACACCAGCGCCAGCCAGCCGCTGGTGCTCGGCCAATGCTCCAGGCGCTCGCCGCTGGCCAGGCTGCCGACCAGCAGCACCGCGCCGCCGACCAGCATTTCCGCGGCGCTGGCCATCGGTCCGGCCGGCAGCGACAGGCGCCGGCTCCACACCGAGCCGAAGGCCCAGGACGCGGCGGCGAACAGGATCAGGCCGGCGCCGGCAGGGCTGGCCTGGAGGTTCGAACCGAGGTTGAGCAGGACGATGCCGAACAGCCCGAGCACGATGCCGCCCCATTCCAGGGTGGTGTTGCGCTGGCCGAACAACTGGCTGAACAGCAGGGTGAACAGCGGCACCGTAGCCACCGCGAGGGCCGCCACCCCGGAAGACACGCCCCAGTGCTCGGCCACCGTCACCCCGCCGTTGCCGCAACTGAGCAGGAGGATTCCGACGACCCCCGCGCCGCGCCACTCGCGCCAGGTCGGCAACGGCGCGCCGCGCCAGCGCAACCAGGCGAACATCAGGCCGCCGGCGATGACGAAGCGCACCCCGGCCATCAGCATCGGAGGCCAGGACTCGACGCCGAAGCGGATCGCCAGGTAAGTGGAGCCCCAGATGAAGTACAGGGCGAAGAACGCACCGAAAAGCAACAGCGGAAGGCGACGGGCAGGCATGGAAAGCACTCGACAGGGCAGGCGGGAGAAAGACTTCATTTTATGAGGTCGCTACCCGCCGGTTAAGGCACAGCCGCTGGTTATCGGGACGTAACACTTTTCTTTCCATGGAAATCGGCCATGCTTTCCGTCGATTCGACAACCGGGATCCATCATGGACAAATACGACCGTGCGCTCCTCGCCGCCCTGATCGACAACGGCCGCCTGACCTTCGCCGAACTGGCCCGGCGCATCAACCTGTCGCCCCCGGCGGTAGCCGACCGGGTGGCCAAGCTGGAGGCCGAAGGGGTGATCACCGGCTACCACGCCTCGGTGAACCTGGCCAAGCTCGGCCTGCCCATCGAGTGCGTGATCGAACTGCGGATCACCGAGAAGGATTGCCAGTCAGTGCTCGACGAACTGGCCCGGATCCCCCAACTGACCCTCTGCCACCGGATCACCGGCGACGCCTGCGTGCTGATGAAGGCCGCCGTGGCTTCGATGCCGGAGCTGCAGGACCTGATCGACCGGCTGATGAAGTTCGGCATCAGCAAGACCTCGATGATCCTCTCCACCCCCTTCGCCGACCGCCAGCCGGCAAGCCTGCGGGGGCAGGACGGCAATGGCGGATGTGCGGCGTGAGCCCTACGCCGGGGTTATCCGGCAGGCGTCGGGATCCGTACTTCATCGCCGCCACGAACCCGAACGGTAGGGCGCATAACGCCAACGGCGTTATCCGCCGCAGCGGCACTCCCGGCCGATAGCGGAGCCGCCCTCACCCCAACTCTCTCCCTGAAGAGAGAGGGGATTCTCCGTACAAGCGTCGAATTCGCTGTCTCCAACGCCGCCGACGAACCCGAACCGTAGGGCGCCAGCAAAAAAAAAGGCGGTCCCGTTCGCACGGCACCGCCCAAGTCACGGAGTTGCTTACATCGTCGAGCGACAAGGCCGCTCGCCCTATTGGATTACCGCTCGATGATCGCGGTCACACCCTGCCCACCGGCGGCGCAGATGGAAATCAGCCCGCGTCCCTGCTCCGCCAGCGAGAGCAGCTTGGCCAGGTTGGCGACGATCCGTCCTCCCGTGGCGGCGAACGGGTGGCCGGCGGCCAGTGAGCTGCCCTTGACGTTGAGCTTGCTGCGGTCGATGGAGCCCAGCGGCTGGTCGAGGCCGAGGCGGGTCTTGCAGTACTCGGGGTCTTCCCAGGCCTTCAGGGTGCAGAGCACCTGGGCGGCGAAGGCCTCGTGGATCTCGTAGTAGTCGAAGTCCTGCAGACTCAGGCCGTTGCGTGCCAGCAGCCGCGGCACCGCGTAGACCGGCGCCATCAGCAGGCCCTCCTGGCGATCGACGAAGTTCACCGCCGCCGCCTCGCCGTCCTTGAAATAGGCCAGGATCGGCAGGCCGCGCGCCTTCGCCCACTCCTCGCTGGCCAGCAGTACCACCGAGGCGCCGTCGGTCAGCGGCGTCGAGTTGGCCGCCGTGAGGGTGCCGCGCGAACCGCGCTCGAACACCGGCTTGAGGGTGCCGATCTTCTCCAGGTCGATATCCGGGCGCAGGTTCTGGTCGCGGGTCAGGCCGCGGAACGGCGTCATCAAGTCGTTCTGCCAGCCCTCCTCATAGGCCGCGGCCAGCTTGTGGTGGCTCTCGAAGGCCAGCCTGTCCTGCTCGTCGCGGGGAATCTGCCAGGTCTGCGCCATCAGTTCGCAGGACTCCCCCATCGACAGCCCGGTGCGCGGCTCGCCGTTGCGCGGGATGGCCGGGACCACGTGGCGCGGGCGGATCTTCAGCAGGCTCTTGAGCTTGTCCAGGTTGCTCTTGCCGCGGTTGGCCTCGAGGAGAATCTTGCGCAGGCCCTCGTTGACCCCGATCGGCGCGTCGGAAGTGGTATCGACGCCGCCGGCGATGCCGCTGTCGATCTGCCCGAGGGCGATCTTGTTGGCCACCAGGATCGCCGCCTCCAGGCCGGTACCGCAGGCCTGCTGGATATCGTAGGCCGGGGTTTCCGGGGCCAGGCGCGAACCGAGCACGCATTCGCGGGTCAGGTTGAAGTCGCGCGAATGCTTCAGCACGGCGCCGGCCACCACCTCGCCAAGGCGCTCTCCGTGCAGGTTGTAGCGCTCCACCAGGCCTTCCAGGGCGGAAGTGAGCATCTCCTGGTTGCTCGCCGTGGCGTACACGGTGTTCGAGCGGGCGAAGGGAATACGGTTGCCGCCGACAATGGCGACCCGGCGCAGCTGGGTCATGGAAGAACTCCTTGCTGGAATCGTTTACGCCGAGCCGAGGCTCGACCCGTTAACTGAGCGGTCAGTGGCGCACAGGCTAACCTTAGCCGGTCGCGTCGCATTGGCCGCCCTGCCGTTATCCCGGTCAGCGCGGTCAATTGCGGCGAACAGGTGGCTGCGTAGAGTTGTCCACACTGTTACCCGCGTTCCCTCGGCATCGTTGGCCGGCGGAATCCACCTTCAGCCTTGGAGCCTTTCCACCGGGAGCCCGTTCCATGACCGATCGTTACATCGCCTTCGCCAACTCCCCCGTCGGCCGCCGCCTGGTTGGCGCCGTCGGCCTTCCCTCCCCGCTGCGCCTGGAGCGCTGGCAGGCCGGCCGGGTACGGCCGGTGGACGGCCCGCTGGTGATCGGCGGGAGCGGCGCGCTGGCCGAGGCCGTGCTGCCCTTCTCCGGCAAGCTGACCGACGCGGTGTTCGCCGCCGTCGAGGGACAGTTCGAGCTGCCGCGCTGGACCGCCGAGCACAGCCCGCGGGCCAAGGCGGTGCTGTTCGACGCCAGCGGCCTGACCCGCTTCGAGCAGTTGGTGGCGCTGCGCGACTTCTTCCAGCCGGTGCTCAAGGGCCTCGACAAGTGCCCGAAGGTGGTGGTCCTCGGACGCCCCCCCGAGTCTCTCAAGGACCCGGTCGCCGCCAGCGTGCAACGCAGCCTGGAAGGTTTCACCCGCTCCCTGGGCAAGGAAATCCGTCGCGGCGGCAACGTGCAGTTGCTGTACGTCGGCAAGGGCGCCGAGGACCAACTGGAAGGCGCACTGCGCTTCTTCCTCTCGCCGAAGAGCGCCTACGTCTCCGGCCAGGTGATCCGTCTTGCCGCCAACAGCGCCCAGGTCCACGACTGGAGCAAGCCGCTGGCCGGCCAGCGCGCACTGGTCACCGGCGCCGCCCGCGGCATTGGCGCGGCCATCGCGGAAACCCTGGCGCGCGACGGCGCGGAAGTGGTGCTGCTCGACGTGCCGCCGGCCAGGGAGGCCCTCGAAGGCCTCGCCGCGCGCCTCGGCGGCCGTGCCGTGGCCCTCGACATCTGCGCCGCGGACGCCGGGCAGCAACTGGTGGACGTGCTGCCTGAGGGCGTCGATATCGTCGTGCACAACGCCGGGATCACCCGCGACAAGACCCTGGCGAAGATGAGCAGCGACTTCTGGAACTCGGTGATCAACGTCAACCTCAATGCCCCGCAGGTGCTGACCCAGGCCCTGCTCGACGGCGGCAAGCTGCATGACAACGGCCGGGTGGTGTTGCTGGCGTCGATCAGCGGCATCGCCGGCAACCTCGGGCAGAGCAACTACGCGGTGAGCAAGGCCGGCCTGATCGGCCTGGCCCAGGCCTGGGCGCCGGCGCTGGGCAAGCGCGGCATCACCATCAACGCGGTGGCGCCGGGCTTCATCGAGACGCAGATGACCGCCGCCATTCCGCTGACCATCCGCGAGGCCGGCCGGCGGATGAACTCCATGAGCCAGGGCGGCCTGCCGCAGGACGTCGCCGAAACGGTGGCCTGGTTCGCCCAGCCGTCGTCCGGCGCGGTCAGCGGCCAGGTGCTGAGGGTGTGCGGGCAGAGCCTGCTGGGGGCCTGAGGCGGCCCCTGACTCCCCGGCAACAGGACGCCGACCCGGTAGGGCGGATAACGCCAACGGCGTTATCTGGCCCTGCACCGGGAAACCACCGGTAGCCCCTTCGGACAGGCCCTACCCGCGCCCCTGCTGCCCGCGCCGGCGGAACTCCACCGGCGTCTCGCCGACCCAGCGCTTGAACGCGCGATAGAAGGTGCTCGGCTCGGAAAACCCGGTGCGTTCGACGATCACTTCGATGCGCTCGTCGGTCTTCAGCAGCAGTTCCTTGGCCAGTCGGCAGCGGTAGTCGGTGACCAGGTCGTTGAAGCGCACCCCGGCCATCGCCAGGCGTTCGCGCAGACGTCGGGCCGGCATGCCGAGGCGCGCGGCGACCTGCTCCAGGGTGGCGCCTCCGTCCACCAGCAACTCGCCGATCAGTTCGCGGACCTGGCGCACCAGGTCCAGGCGCTCCACCTCGGCCAGTTGCCGGCGCGCCAGCGACTCGTGCATGCGCAGCAGTTCCGGGGCGGCGTGGCGCGAGGGTTTGTCCAGCACCGCGGCATCGAATACCAGCGCGTAGCGCGGCATGCCGAGGATCGTCGGGCAGCCGTAGACCGCACGGTAGCGCTCCATCGGCGCGCCGGTTTCGTTCATCAGTTGCACTTCCAGCGGCTTGAACTCGCCCTCGGTGAGCGCGCCGAACAGGCGGATCACCGCGCCGGCGAGCATTTCCGGGAAGTGGCGGTTGATCGCCGGCGATTCGCCCAGCGACAGCACCGCGCGCTCGCCCTCCACCTCCAGTTGCGCCTGCAGGGTGTCGGACAGCAGGCGTACGTAGCGCAGGGAATGGCGCAGGCCGGCGCCGAAGGTATCGCTGGAGAGGAACAGGTATTCCAGGAGCAGGCCGTGGAACGCCGGCAGGTGCTCGGCCAGGTGCAGGCCGACATGCTCTTCGCCGCACTCGTCGGCGGCGGCCTTCCAGAACAGGTTCTGTGCGGAATGGGGGAAACGGCCGGCCGGCAGGCCACCCGGCGGCAGCCCGACACGGACCAGGACCCGGTCCGGATCGCAGCCGCTGGCGCGCAGGGCGTCGATCACCGGGCGCATCAGCGCTACATCGTCGGTCAGATCACGCATGGTGTTTTTTCTAGTTATCCATGGGGCGGGCCCATCTTAGGCAGCTTTGCCATCCCCTCTCAAGGAGAGGCCATAGAAATAACCCATCCCGCATGACGGAAAAACCCTCAGATCGACTAGCCGCCGGCGTGGTCGAAAATCTCGATGCAGACGCATCCCGGAGCCGATTGACCGCCCTGCCAGCGGCGTCGGCCAGGCGGCCAATGCCTGCTGCGGGTGCTCGACTAAGCTGACAGCCACCTATTTCGAGGAGATGTCCAATGCCCACCGCCTGGCTCGACCTGCCCGCCCCACCCGCCCTGCCCGGCCTGTTCCTGCGCGCCGCACTGCGCCGCGGCATCCGCGGCAAGGCCCTGCCCGAGCGCGGCCTGCGCAGCGAGGTCACGGTGGACCCGAAGCACCTCGAGCGCTACCGCCAGGTCTGCGGCTTCCGCGACGACGGCCTGCTGCCGCCGACCTACCCGCACATCCTCGCCTTCCCGCTGCAGATGGCGCTGCTCACCGACAAGCGCTTCCCCTTCCCGCTGCTCGGCCTGGTCCACCTGGAGAACCGCATCGACGTGCTGCGCGCGCTCGGCGGCCTCGGCCCGTTCACCGTGAGCGTCGCGGTGGAAAACCTGCAACCGCACGACAAGGGCGCCACCTTCAGCATCGTCACCCGCCTGGAAGACCAGCTTGGCCTGCTCTGGGTCGGCGACAGCAAGGTGCTCTGCCGCGGCGTCAAGGTGCCCGGCGAAATTCCGCCGAAAGCCGAGCAGGAGCCGCTGCCGCTGGAGCCGATCGACAACTGGAAGGCGCCCGCCGACATCGGCCGGCGCTATGCCCGTGCCGCCGGCGACTACAACCCGATCCACCTGTCGGCGCCCAGCGCCAAGCTGTTCGGCTTTCCCCGCGCCATCGCCCACGGCCTGTGGAACAAGGCTCGCAGCCTGGCCGCCCTCGGCGAGCGGCTGCCGGCCTCGGGCTATCGGGTCGAGGTGCGCTTCCAGAAGCCGGTGCTGCTGCCGGCCAGCCTCACCCTGCTGGCCAGCGCGGCGGCGGCGGACGGCCAGTTCAGCCTGCGCGGCAAGGACGACCTGCCGCATATGGCCGGGCATTGGAGCCGGCTACAGGGCTGACGCCGGTCCGCCATGCCTTGAAGCTTCGGGCGCAAAGCCCGAAGCTATGCGGCTGCTTACCGCCACCGCGAAGAATCCCCCATGGACCTGCACGAACTCACCGCGCGCCTGCACGCCATCCGCGACCGCAACGACTGGCGCCAATTCCACAGCCCGAAGAACCTGGCCATGGCCGCCAGCGTCGAGATGGCCGAACTGGTGGAGATCTTCCAGTGGCTGACGGAAGACCAGTCGCGCACGCTGTCGGCCGAGCAGCTCGAACACGCTGGCCAGGAAGTTGGCGACATCGTCCTTTATCTGCTGCTGTTCTGCGGGGAAACCGGCCTCGACCTGGAACAGGTGGTGCGCGCCAAGCTGGCCGACTGCGAACGGCGCTTCCTGCCATGAGCGACCGCCATTTCGACGAACTGGCGACGCGCTTCGCCGAAAAGATCTATGGCGGCGCCAAGGGTGCGATCCGCCTCGCGGTACTCCAGGCCGACCTCGCCGAGGCCCTCCCGGAGCGACCTCTGCGGGTCCTCGACATCGGCGCCGGGCTCGGCCACATGTCGCTCTGGCTGGCCGCTCGCGGCCACCGCGTAACCCTCGCCGAGCCAGCGCAACCCATGCTCGACGGCGCCCGCCAGCGCTTCGCCGAAGCCGGGCAGGCCGCCGAATTCATCCAGGCGCCCTGGCAGGAACTGCTCGGCCAGCTCACCGAGCCCTACGACCTGGTGCTCTGCCACGCCGTGCTCGAGTGGCTGGCCGAACCCCATGCGATCCTGCCGGTGCTGCACCAACTCTGCGCACCCGGCGGCTGGCTGTCGCTGGCCTTCTACAATCGCGACGCGCTGATCTACCGCAACCTGCTCAAGGGCCACTTCCGCAAGCTGCGCAAGGAACGCTTCGCTGGCGAGGGGCAGAGCCTGACCCCGCAGCGCCCGCTCGACCCGCGCGAGCTGGAACAGGCGCTGGCAGCGCGTTGGCGCATCGAGGCGCGCAGCGGCGTGCGGGTGTTCCACGACTACATGCCGAGCGAGTTCCAGGCCAAGGCCGAACGGCTCGACCTGGTGGAAATGGAACTGGCCTACCGCCGCCACCCGGCCTTTGCCGGGCTTGGCCGCTACCTGCACTGGCTGTGCCGCCCGCAATGAAAGGCGCAGAATGCAGTCTGAGCCTGCAAGGGCCGCCGACGTAGCGCGGCCACGGAGCGTCGAGCATGCAATCGCGACTGTTGATCCTGCCGTTACTCGCCAGCCTGGCCGCCCTCGGTGCCTGCCAGGGCGACAATCCCTACCGTGCCAGCTCCCTGCCCTACCCGCCGCAGCCGGCCGCCGCGGCCAATCCCGGCCTCGATCCCGGGGCCTATCCGGCGGCGCCGCGCGACTACGCCCGCTACCGTAGCTGGAGCTGGGCCGCCGCCGGGGTCAGCGGCTTTCCCCAGGGCCTGGACGACAACCAGTTGCGCGACGCCGTCAGCCAGCAGCTCGACCAGCGCGGCCTGCGCCCGGCGCGGCCGGGCAGCGCGGCCGACCTGCAGGTCAGCGCGTTCCTGCGCAACGAACTGCGCACCCGCCAGGTCACCGACTACTACGGCGGCTACTACGGCAACTACGGCGGCTGGCGCGATCCCTGGTACGGCTATGGCGCCAGCTACCCGGTGACCCGCAGCTACACCGTGCAGGTCACCGTGGTCCGCGTCGAGCTGAACGACGCCCGCAGCGGCCAGCCGGTGTGGGGCAACAGCGCCGAGTTCGACTCCGGCGACTCCGCCAGCGAACAGGCCAAGGCCCTGCGCGAAGCGGTGAAACGGGCGCTGTCGAGCTACCCGCCGGGCTGATCGGCGAGCACCCGGCGGCGGATCGCCTCCATCTTCCTGGGCGAGTTGCTCATCACCGCGTCGGCGCCCAGGGCGCGCGCGGTGCGGTAGTCCTCGGCGGTCTCGATGCCGAACATCACCACCTTCACCGGCTCGCGGCGCACGCAGTCCATCGCTTTGCGCGTCCACAACTGCGCCGCCGGCACCTTGTAGGAAGACTCGCCAAGGGTGAAGCGCTCGGTCACCGTCAGTTCGCGGCGCAGCTCGATGCCCATCCAGGTGCCGCCGGCCGGCGGTGCCTCGCAGCGCTCGCCGAAGGCCAGGCCGACCAGGCGGTTGCGCGTCGCATCGCGGCTTTCGAACTGTCGCGCGCGGTCCGCGTAGCGCTGCGTCAGGTAGTCGTTGGCGGCCTTCTCGGTGGAATAGAAACGCACCCGCGACCAGGCCTTCTGCCGCTCCAGCTCGCCGGCCACGGCATCGACCAGCGGCTCCACCGGCAGCGACTTCATGTCGAGGAACACCGGCACCTGCGGCGGGATCGCCCGCAGCGCCTGGCGCAGCGTAGGAATCCGCAGCGGCTTCTGGCGGTAGGGATAGCTGCCGTCCTCGGCCTTGAACATATAGCCGGCGTTCAAGCGCGCCAGCTCGGCCAGGCTCGACTGGCCGACCGCGCCGGCGCCCTGGGTCAGGACCGCCAGGTCAGCGGGGCGATAGAGCACCGGATGGCCATCGGCGCTCAACTGCACCGACAACCATAGCGCGTCGGCGCCGTTGTCCAGCGCCTTGCGGATCGCCAGCAGGGTGTTCTCCGGGTAGTCCGCGGTGCCGGCGCGATGGGCCACCAGCAGCGGGCCCGGGCCATCCGCCGGTACCACCGAGCGTGCCTCGACGCAGCCGGTCAGCGACAGGCCCAGCAGCAGGATCGCAATACTTCGATTCATTTCATTCTCCCGTCGCGCCCTATAGGGCGGGTGCTCGCCAACGTTACTTGTGGAGACGCTTCAAACCCGCGTTTCCTCTTGCCTTTCATCCGGCGCTGAGCTTGGATGTGAACTCTGACTGGAGAAAAACCATGATCCGCCGAATCCTGCTGCTCGGCCTGCTCCTCAGCCTCGCAGCCTGCGAAACCACCCAGCTCGACCGCGACTTCGACAGCTCCCGCGACTTCGCCGCCTACCGTAGCTGGAGCTGGTCGCAACCCGCCTTCGAATACCGCCCCGACGACCCACGCATCAAGAGCGACCTCACCGAGCAACGCATCCGCGAAGCCGTCGCCCAGCAGCTCGACCAGCGCGGCCTGCGTCCGGCCCAGGGCAACGCCAGGGGCGACGTCACGGTGCGCGCCTACCTGATCGTCGACGATCGCCAGGACCAGATCACCACCAACTACGGCGGCGGTTACTGGGGCGGCTACTGGGGAGGATACTGGGGCGGCCCGGCGATGGCCGAGACGCGCACCGTGAATTACAAGGTTGCCACCCTCCAGGTCGACCTGTTCGACGGCAAGGACGGCAAGCTGGTCTGGCGCGGCAGCGGCGAGCAGATCATGCGCACCAGCCCGCCGAGCCCGGCCGAGCGCGAGCAGGCGATCCGCGAGACGGTGCAGAAAGTCATGTCGCAATACCCGCCGCGCTGACATGCAGCTCAGCCACCGCCCGGCGGAGACCGGTGACCTGGAGACGGTCGCCGGCTTCCCCCAGGACCGCGACGAACTCTTCTATTGCTACCCCAAGGCGATCTGGCCGTTCAGCGTCGCCCAGCTGGCCGCCGCCATCGCCGAACGCCGCGGCAGCACCGTGGCCGTGCACGACGGACAGGTGCTCGGCTTCGCCAACTTCTACCAGTGGCAGCACGGCGACTTCTGCGCCCTCGGCAACATGATGGTGGCGCCCGCCGCGCGCGGTCTGGGCGTGGCCCGCTACCTGATCGGGGTCATGGAAAACCTCGCCCGCGAACAGTACAAAGCGCGCCTGATGAAGATTTCCTGCTTCAACGCCAACGCCGCCGGGCTGCTGCTCTATACCCAGCTCGGCTACCAGCCGCGCGCCATCGCCGAACGCCACGATCCGGACGGCCGGCGCGTGGCGCTGATCCAGATGGACAAGCCCCTTGAACCCTGACACCCACGCCCAGCGCGTCCTCATCATCGTCTCCAGCGGCCCGAGCACCCCGGCCCGCTGCGCCGCGCCCTTCCACACCGCCACCCTGCTGGCCTGCATGGACGCCGAGGTGACCCTGTTCCTCAGCGGCGAAGGCGTGCAGTTGGCCCGCCGCGCCGTCGCCGACCAGTTGCGCGCGCTGGACGGCGGCGAGCCGCTGCGCCACTTCATCCGCCAGGCCCGCGAGGCCGGCGCGCGCCTGCTGATGTGCCGCCAACCCGGGGTGAACATCGACGAAAGCGAACTGATCGAGGAACTCGACGAAATCTCCAGCGGCGGCGAACTGGCACGGCTGATCCTCGAATCCGAGCGGGTGCTGACCCTATGAGCGCGAACCTGCACGGCCTGGAGTTCCCCGACGGGCTGTTCTACGCCCCGGACTACAACCTGTGGTTGCGCGAGGAAGTCGACGGCAGCCTGACCCTGGGCCTGAGCGCCTACGGCTGCGCGCTGTATGGCGAAATCTTCGCCTTCACCCCCAAGCGCGACGGCTGGCACATCGAACGCGACCGCAGCTTCGGCGTGGTCGAGTTCGCCAAGGCTGCCTCCTCGGCCCGCAGCCCGTTGGCCGGGACCCTGCTGGCGAGCAACCCGGCGGTGGTCAAGCGCCCGGCGCTGATCAACCGGGATTGCTACGGCGAGGGCTGGATGGTACGGCTGCAACCGGACGACTGGGCCTCGGCGCGGAGCGCGTTTCTCCAGGGAGACGCGGCGCGGGAGGCATTCGCCGAGCGCATGCGCCTGGATGGGTTCGATCCGCAGCATCCAGGGGTGCAGGCACTGGACTTCTGAGACTCCCGGGTTTTACCCGCACCCCGCTCGCGGAAGGCGGATAACGCCGCTGGCGTTATTCGCCCTACCCCAGCTCTCCATCGCCGCCAATCTCCCGCATATCCCCGGAGTCCGCCATGTCCTCACCCCAACCGCCCCGCTTCGACGGCCAACGCTGGAGCAACGCCGACGACGACCGCATCGAGGTGCTGCCTGCCGACCCCGCCTGGCCACAACACTTCGCCGCCGAAGCCGAGGCCATCCGCACGGCGCTGGCGCTGCCCGGGCTGGGCATCGAGCATGTCGGCAGCACCGCGGTGCCCGGGCTCGACGCCAAGCCGATCATCGACATCCTCCTGCTGCCGCCGCCCGGCCACGATCCGCAGCGGCTGGTAGCCCCGCTGGAGGGCCTCGGCTACCAGTTCTGGCGCGAGAACCCGAACACCCAGCGGATGTTCTTCGTCAAAGGCATGCCGCCCTTCGGACATGGCCGCACCCACCATGTCCATGTCATGCCCCTGGCCCAGGCCGACCGCTACCTGCTGTTCCGCGACTGGCTGCGCAACCACCCCGACGACGCCCGCCTCTACGCCGAAACCAAGCACGCCCTGGCCCGCCGCTACCCCACCGACCGCGAGGCCTATACCCGTGGCAAGGACGAGGTCGTCGCAAGGATTCTCGGCCGGGCGCTGGCGGCGACGCGGCACCCAATGATACAGAGTGGCCTGGTAAGGGGAGAACGCGAAATGCACGCCAGGGAACTGCGTGAAACGCTGGTCGCCGGCGCGGAATCGACGCCAGGCGGCCCCGCCGATACAGCCTATTTCGAGTCGCTGCGCAGCCGGGTAAGCAAGCCCCAGGACTGAGGCGGATAGCGTGCTTCGCTCACTACTGCGACTGTGCGAGCACGGCTTCCACCAACCTCTCGATCACCTCCCCCACCCTCCCCGGCTCGCCAACCTCCACCCAGCGCAAATGCGCGAACCGCGGATCCTCGCGCAGGCCGGTGTATTTGCGGCGGTTGCCTGCGAAGGTGGTCCATGACCAGAGCAGGATCGAATCCCTGGAGCAGAACGCCATCCGCAGCGATTCACGGTTGCCGTGGGACAGGCGGGTGCGCAGCAGGCCCCGGGCCAGGGTGCGGCGAAGGACCCGGGAGAACACCGTCCAGCGCCCGAAATTCAGCCATACCACGTGGGTGGCGCGGCCCCAGAGCAACTCGCGGACGGCGCTGTAGTTGCCGTCGGCGACCCAGCGCGGCGCCGTCGTCGCCCGCTCCACGGCGTGCTCGAAGCGTTCGTGGGGCACGGCTTGCCAGCCGGGGCCCCAGTAGAGTCGGTCGAGTTCGACATGCGTACAACCCAGCCTGGCGGCCAGCGCGGCGGAGAAGGTCGACTTCCCGGCCCCGCTGGTGCCGACCACCACCACACGCAGCGGCGCGCCTCGCCCGGCCTCGACGCAGGTCATGCCTTGACCGCGACCAGCGTGTAGCACATCGGGATCGCCAGCGGTCCGTCCTCGTAGAGGTCGTAGAGTTCCTCGCGGTTCGAGTGCGGGTACTCCTTGAAGTGACTCAGGCGCAGGCCGGCGCCGAGCAACCCGCCGAGGATGTCGCCGAGCGGGTGGACGTACCAGTAGCTGGCGATGCCGGTATCGCTGCCGCTGCCTTCGTAGACGATGGCCTCCCGGGATACGTGGGGCGTGTCGGTGAAGTAGTCGTTGCGCAGTTCGAACGGTCGCTCCGACTCGGGTTCGAGCATCTCCAGGAACGGGTGGGTCTCATAGATCGCCAATTGCCCGCCCGGCTTCAGCAGACCGCTCACCGAGGCGAAGAAGCGCGCGATGTCGGGCATCCAGTTGAGCACACCGATGGTGATCAGCAGCAGGTCGAACTGACCGTTCAGCTCGACCGGCAGCTCGTAGGCATTGGCTTCGACGAAACGCGGCTGATGCGGCGAGCGCTCGGCCAGTTGCCGCGCCTGGGCGAGGAAGGCGGCGGACTGGTCGATCCCCACCGCCCGCGCGACGCCGAAGGCGTACAGCGAAAGCACTTCCCGGCCGTTGTTGCAGCCGACCTGGACCGCCGCCTTGCCGGCCAGGTCCAGATTGCGCAGCACGCCAGCCAGGGTCTCGTCCAGGCAACTGAAGCCGGTTTCCTGTACCGCCAGCGACAATTCCTGCCAGCCACTGCCACGCAGGTGACTGTCGGCGGACGCGTCCCAGGCGCGTCGGTTGCTTTCCACCGCGTGTTCAAGATCCGTCATGCGAAAACCTCAGAAGTGTTCCCAGGAAGGCCAGCCGAGTCGCGAACCCGCAGCCCACTCAATCGCGGAATTGCAGCCCGATATGGGCTCGGCAGTCGCGTCGTTCCAGGCTGCCTTCCTGGAAAGCGCCGCAGGCGCGGTTTCTCAGAGGCAGCGTCTGTTCCACCACGGTCACCCGCACCTCGTTCGCCGGTTGGCGCTGCTCGGCGGGTCGCGGCGCCTGACGCCGGCCGTTCAGGTTGTCGGCCCCGCCTGGCGGGATGCGCCGGCGCGTCGCGGCGATCCGCCTGCATGCTCAATAGAGACCGGTGGCGCTGCCCCGCTCGAACAGCGGCACCTGGTTGGCCAGGATCATGTTGTAGCTGAGCATGAACGGCACCCCGCCGCCGCTTTCGGCGATCTGGCCTACCCAGCCGATGGGGTTGTTGAACAGCGATTCGTCGGGGCTGAGCACGCCGACGGCGGCGCTGTCCGGGTCGCCGTCCCAGGTCACGTCGCCCCAGTGCCAGCCGAGGCCACGCACGTACTGCGCGCCGATCAGCGCGCCGAGGGCGAAGACCGCCTCGTCGTCGAGGCTGCGCCCCTGCTCCCTCGCATCGCGCACGTAGTCGGTGACGGCGGCGACGATCTGCGCCGGCGTCTCGTCCGCGGCGACGCCAAGCAAGGCGAGCCCCTGTGCCTGCAGCTCCGCCAGTTGCTGTTGCAGGTCCGTTGAAAGCGGATTGATCTCGGCCATCCCTGTTCTCCCGAGGCAAGCGTGCGCACCCGTCCGTCGGGCGCGCCATGAAGCGCGTTATCTTACGGCTTCGCGGCGACGAAAGCGCCCTCCCCAGCCAAACGTAGCGCAGCCGCTAATCGCCTCTTCCCGGAAATGCTGCCTTCGGCTCTACTGGCGAATTTGTGCCATCCATACCCGAGACAGCCCCATGACGCTGATCGCCGCCGCCCAGAGCTGCGCCCACCCCGCCGACCTGCCACGCAACCTCGACGACCACCTGCGCCTGATGCGTATCGCCCAGGCACGGGGCGTGCGCCTGCAGGTGTTTCCCGAACTGTCGCTCACCGGCTACGAACCCAGCGCTGCCGCCGCCCTCGCCCAGCCGGCGGACACGCCCCTGCTGCAACCGCTGCGCCAGCTCGCCGAGCAGGCACGGATGACCACGGTGGTCGGCCTGCCGCTGCGCTCGCCGAAGCATGCCAAGCCGCTGATCGCCGCCCTGATCCTCGGCGCCGACGGCAGCCTCGGCGTCTATGCCAAGCAGCACCTGCACGCGGGCGAGGAACGCCACTTCTCAGCCGGCGACGGCGGCCCCCTGCTGGAGATCGACGGCCTGCCGATGGCGTTGGCGGTCTGCGCCGACTTCAGCCAACCCAGCCACCCGGCCCACGCCGCCCGTGCCGGCGCTCGCCTCTACATCGCCAGCGCGCTGATCGGAGAAAACGGCTACCCGGCCGACTCGGCCCTACTGGCCGGTTATGCCCGCGAGCACGGAATGGGCGTGCTGCTGGCCAACCATGGCGGGCCGACGGGTGGCTGGAAGGCGGCGGGCAGGAGTGCGTTTTGGAATGAGCGGGGAGCGCTGGTCAGGGAGACGACGGGGACGGGTGAGAGGCTGCTTCTGCTGGAACGGACCGAGATAGACGCTTGATCCTGTGAGACACGATGGCCGCCGAAAGCGAGCGGAGAATTGGCGGAAGGCAGTGGGAGTCGAACCCACCCAGGAACGGCTGCCGTCCCCCACCGGATTTGAAGTCCGGCCACGCCACCGGGCGTGATTGCCTTCCTCTTTGATTTGCAAGAGGTTTTCCTCGAGACGGGAGCTTATCAGGCCGGGGTCCGAAGAAGAAATGCCGGATGTCATGGAAAGTCGTTCGCATGGCCGGGCGAGCAGAGCGTAGCCCAGCCTCGGAGCACTTCACAGGCGTTTCAGGCAATGGCAGTAGACGAAGTGCTGGACCCGGCCGGCGGGAGTGACGTGGTGTTCGTCGCGGTGCTCGGTGAGCTGGAAGGCGGAGCCGAACTCGGCGTGCAGTTCGTCGGCGTCGTAGCGCATGACTGGCAGGCCGCTGCATTCGGTCGGGCCGTCGGCGGCGAAGGTGGCGACGATCACGTGGCCGCCGTGGCGGACCGCCTTCATCACCTGGCGCACGTAGGCGCGGCGGGCTTCGGCAGTGGTAAGGAAGTGGAACACGGCGCGGTCGTGCCAGACATCATAGGTGGCTTCCGGCAGGTCGACGCCGGTAATGTCGCCGGCGATCCAGCGCACCTCTTCGCCGCGCGCGCCGAGGCGGTTGCGGGCGACGCGCAGGGCGGCGTCGGAAAGGTCGAGCACCGTCAGGTCGCCGAAGCCTTCGGCGAGCAGGCCGTCGACCAGGGTCGAGGCGCCGCCGCCGACATCGATGATCGCCGCCTCGCGGGGCGCGCCGATGCGTCGGATCAGGTCGAGGGACAGCGTGGCCTCGGCCTGGAACCAGCTCACCGCGTCGGACGGCTTGCTCTCGTATACCCGTTGCCAGTGCTCTCGTTCGGACATGACGACCTTCTCCGTGTTGCGCTGCGACCCATTACCCACCAAGGGCGTTAACGGCACATTAACGCCATAGGCGGTGTTGCGACAGGGCCGCTCCTCAACCGTAGGCACCGCGCAGCGACATCACGCCGCGCCTTCGCGCCGCCTGGCGGATCAGCAGTTCGCCCACGGCCAGGGCCAGCGCCACGCCGCCGACGATCTTGCCGGCGTAGGCCCAGTCCATCGGCGCGCCGGGGGTGACGACGAACAGGCAGATGCCGGCCAGCACATGCAGCGCGACGAACAGCGCCCAGAGACTGGCCAGGCGGTCGCCCAGCGGCATCCGGTAGGGCCGTGGACGCGGGTCGGCGCGGCGCAGGCGGACGAAGGCCAGGCACATCAGCACATAGGGCATCATGAAAACCATGGCGAAGATCGACAGCAGGGTCCAGAACAGTTCCTCGGCAGTGTGCGCCACCAGGCCGTAGAGCAGCAGCAGGACGATGCTCACCGCCGAGGCCAGCACCGCCGAGCCGATCGGCGTGCCGTGGCGCGAATGGACCACGCCGAACAGCGCCGGCAGCTCGCCGGCCTTGGCCGCTTCCACCGCGGCACGGTTGGTGCCCATGCTCCAGGTGACCATGTTGGTGAAGAGGGTGAACAGGACGAAGGCGCCGACCAGGTCGGCGAGCATCCCGCCGGCGCCGTCGTGGCCGTAGATGTTGTAGAGGGTATGGGCGAAGATCCGGGTGACGTCGGTTTCCTCGGCCGGTACCGCGGCCAGCACGCCGAGGGTGCCGAAGATGTTGAAGGCGCCGACGATCAGCCCGGAGATCAGCACCGCGCGCGGGATGTCGCGGCGCGCGTTGCGCATCTCCGCGGCGCTGCAACAGGCCAGCTCGGTCCCCATGATGCCATAGACCATCACTCCCAGCGCGGCCATCTGGCCCGGCGAGGACGGGACGATGGAGTCCAGGCTGAAGTCGTTGGCGAAGCCATGGTTCCAGCCGGAGTGCAGGCCGCCGACGCCCAGGGCGAGCACCGCGAGCAGCTTGAGCAGCGCGCCGAGGTTCGGCAGCCACTTGCCCAGGCGCAGCGCGACCACGTTGAACGCCGCGGTGAGCAGCGCCAGGGCGATGCCGATGGCGATCTTGCCCCAGAGGCTCAGTTCGGGGAAATAGAAGGCGCCGAGCATGCTGCCGAACAGGGTGTAGACCGAAGGCATCCACAGTGCGTTGTTGACCCAGTACATCCATGACACCCGGGCCCCCCAGCGGAAGCCGAAGGCGCTGCGCACCCAGTGGTAGACGCCGCCGTTGGCGGGGAAGGCGGTGCCCAGCTCGGAGGTCATCATGGCCATCGGCAGGAACAGCAGGACCAGCACGTAGAGCCACCAGAACAGGCTCGACGGACCGAGGGAGGAAGCCAGGGCGATCTGGTCCATGAAGAGCATCGCCGAGACCGTGTAGAGCACCACATCGCGCAACCGCAGGACCTTGTTCTTGTTGTCGTCCATTGGGGTTCTCCTGAATGTTCGGGTGGGGCGCCGGCGGCGCCCCGGCGCTTACCGGTGACCGGCGCGGACAAGATCCTCCACGGTTTCCTCGATGCTCTCGCGCAGCACCCGGACCACGGTATCGACCTGTTCGCGGGTGAGGATCAGCGGCGGCGACATCACGTTCAGGTGGACGATCGGACGAACCAGCAGGCCGCGCTTCTGCGCCCGCAGGTGGACCCACTCGCCGATGTTCAGGCTTTCCGGAAACAGCGCCTTGCTCGCCTTGTCGGCGACGAACTCGACACAGGCCATGAAGCGCATCCCGCGCACGTCGCCGACGATGGGCAGGTCGCGGAGACTTTGCAGGCGCTCCTCGAAGTAGCGGCCGACCTCGTCGGCGTGGGCGAGCAAGCCCTCGCGCTCGATGATCTCGATGTTCTTCAGCGCCGCCGCGCAGGCCACCGGGTGGCCGGAGTAGGTGAAACCATGGCTGAAGCAGCGGCCCTTGTCCGGCTCGGCGATCACCTCCCAGATGCGCCGGGAGAAGATGCACGCGCCCAGCGGCTGGTAGCCGGAGGTGAGGCCCTTGGCGGTGAGGATGATGTCCGGCTGTACGCCGAACACCGCCTGGCTGGCGAAGAAGTGGCCGAGGCGGCCGAAGGAGGTCACCACTTCGTCGGAGATGTACAGCACGTCGTAGCGCTGGCACAGCTCCCACATCCGCCGGTGGTAGCCCGCGGGCGGGACGATCACGCCGCCGGAGCCGAACACCGGCTCGGAGATGAACGCCCCCACCCGGTCGGCGCCCAGTTCGAGGATCTTGCGTTCGAACTCCTCCACCAGGCCATCGAGGAACTCGGCCTCGCCCACTCCTTCCGGAGCGCGGTAGTAGTAGGGACAGGCAAGGTGGTGGATGCGCTCGTCGAGGAAGTCGAACTCGGCCGGCCGGTCGGCGCTCTTGCCGCCCAGCGACATGCCGAGGAAGGTCGAGCCGTGGTAGGCGTTGATCCGCGTGATGACGTGCTTCTTGGCGCGCTTGCCGCGGCAGTTCTGGTAGTAGTGCATGAGGCGGATCGCGGTGTCCACGGCGGTGGAACCGCCGGTGGTGAGGAACACGTGGTCGAGGTCGCCGGGGGCCAGCTCGGCGAGCTTGCGGCAGAGTTCGATGGCACGCGGGTTGGCCATGTCGCAAAAGGGATTGGAATAGGCCAGCAGGCGGGTCTGCTCGGCCACGGTGCGAGCCATTTCCTCGCGCCCCAGGCCGATGTTGGTGCACCACATGCCGCCCACCGCGTCGAGGTAGCGGTTGCCGGCGGTGTCGTAGATATAGGCGCCGTCGCCGGCGGCGATGTTCAGCGAGCCGTTGACGCGGTGGTCGTCGAACACGTGGTAGCCGTGCATGTAGTGGGCCTGGTCGGCACGGACCAGGTCGGCGTCGCCGAGGGGGGACGTGGCGTGCAGTCTTGCGTTCATCGGGCTGTCGCTCTTCTCGGATGGATGCTCCGAGGGTGCAAGAGCACCGCGCGGCGGGCCATACCCCATTTTGGGGTAAGCGCTGGGTGCGGCCGACGCGGCTTGCTATCCTGCGGCGACAACGACAAGAACGAGCCGTACCGTCCATGCAGGCCATCGCCCCGAACGCGCTCGACCGCTGGCACGAACACCTGGCGCTGGCGATCCGGCGCCTGCGCCAACCCGACTTCCTCGCCGCGCTGGTCGACGCCATCCACCAGTTGGTGCCGATCGAGTCGAGCATGATCAGCCTGGAACGCAAGGGCCACGCGCCCACCCTGCTCTACGAGCGCGGCATCGCCGAGCGCTTCCGCGAGGCGATCATCCGCCGCTACTTCTCCCGCGGCTACCTGCTCGACCCTTTCTGCCTGGCGGTGGAGGAAGGCCTTCCGGAAGGCTTCTACACCCTCGGCGAGATCGCCCCCGACGACTTCTTCCAGAGCGCCTACTACCAGACCTACTACCTCGGCGCCGGAGCGGTGGAGGACGTCTACTACATCCTCGACCTCGGCCCTACCGAGAAGCTCTCGATCTGTCTCTACAACGGCCTTTCGGCGAGCCGCTACAGCGACGCCCAGGTCGCCGCCCTCGCCGGCCTGGCGCCGCCGGTGCTGGAGCTGGCCCGGCAGTTCTGCGCCGGGCGCGCCGACCTCTCGCCGAACCCGCAGGCCGACCTCGCCCCGCGCCTTCAGGAAGTGCTGCGCGGCTTCGGTCGCGACGTGCTCACCGACCGCGAACGCGAGGCCTGCCACCTGCTGCTCAGCGGCCACTCGGCGAAATCCAGCGCGCGGCTGATGGACATCTCCCCGGAGACCGTGCGCATGCACCGGAAGAATCTCTACACCAAGCTGGAAGTCGGCTCGCAGTCGGAACTGTTCGCGCTGTTCATCGAGTGCCTGAGCCAGGGGCAGCGCGTCGGCCCCTGAGACTCAGGGCGAGACGCCGCCGAGCAACTGTTCGGCCAGCGCCGAGCCCTCGCGCAGGCGACGGTCGTTGCCGATGCGGCGGGTCAGGCCGATGCGGTCGAAGTGCTCGAGGATCTGGATGCTGCGCTTGCGGCCGATGCCCAGGCGGTCGCGGAATTCCGCCGGGCGGATCAGCCCGGCGGGGTCGCGCACCTGCACGGCGATCTCGGCCAATTGACGCAGGGTGGCTTCCGGGTAGAACAGGTCGCGCACCACCTGCTGCAACTGGCCCAGGCGTGCCAGCTTGCGCAGCAGGTTGCGCATGACGGCTTCATCCTGGCGCAGCTCGCGGGCCAGGTCGCGGACCCAGGGCGGGTCGTAGCGGCCGGCTTCGAGCAGCGGCCAGAGGCGCGCGCGCAGTTGCTCCTCGCTATCGCTCAGGCGCACTTCGTGGCCGGGCAGGTGCAGCCAGGGCCCGCTGCTGTGCACATCGCCGCCGGCCAGGGCGGCGTCGAGCAGGGCGATGAACACCGGCCGCTCCAGCTGCGGCAGGGCGTAGCGACGCAGGCGGTCGCGGTCGGGACCGAGTTCGTCCGGTAGCTCTTCGTGGAAGCGCCGCAGGCCGGCGAGCAGTTGCTCGACCAGGGCGAACCAGCGCTCCCCGGCGAACAACCGGGGGCCGAGGCGGGTCTGCACCTCGACCACCTCTTCCGGCAGCCGCCAGTGCTCGCGCGGGCGGTTGAAGGATTGCACCAGGCGTTGCGGGTCGAGGCCGTTCTCGGCCGCGCCGAGCAAGGTCGGCAGCGCCTCCTCCAGGCTTTCCTGGCGCAGCGCCTGAAGCTGTGCCAGACGTGCCGGCGTTCGTCGGTTGCGCGCCGGCGCGGCGCCGTCGAGCACCCGCCCGCCGCCAAGGGTGCGCTGCGCCGACTGGTCGCGCAGCACCAGGCGGTCGCCATGCAGGGCCTGGATCGGCGCGTTCAGCACCAGTTGGGCGAAGGCGCGGTGGCCAGGCTCCAGTTGTTCGCCTTCGAGCAGGGCCAGGCGCCCGGTGACGTCCTGGGTGCCCAGGTGCAGGTGCACCGGGGTCCAGTGGGTGAAGTCGCGGAGTTCGTCGGGCAACAGGCGGAAGTCGATGTCGACCCGCGTGGTCGGCGCGTGCAGCGCGGCCTGCAGCAGCCAGTCGCCGCGCTGGATCTGTTCCAGCGCGAGGCGCTCGCCGGCGATGTTCAAGGCCACGCGCTGGCCGGCCCAGGCCTGTTGCGCGGGCCGGTTCTGCGCGTGCAGGCCGCGCACCCGCACCGGCCGTCCGGCGTTGCCGAGGAGCAGTTCGTCGCCCACCGCGACCTGTCCGGAGAAGGCCGTACCGGTGACCACGATGCCGCTGCCGGCGACGCTGAAGGCCCGGTCCACCGCCAGGCGGAAGTATCCCTCGCGGCTACGCTCGCGGACTTCGCCGGCGAGCCCGCCGAGTGCTTCGCGCAACGCCTCGACGCCCTCCCCGGTGCTGCTGGAGAGCGGGAAGATCGGCGAGCGCGCCAGCGGGCCGGAGGCCAGCAGGTGTTCGACCTGGGTCCGCACCTGCTGCACCCGCTGCGGCTCGACCCGGTCGATCTTGGTCAGCGCCACCAGCGCCCGGCGGATACCGAGCAGTTCGACGATCGCCAGGTGCTCGCGGGTCTGCGGCATCAAGCCGTCGTCGGCGGCCACCACCAGCAGCACGCAATCGATGCCGCTGGCGCCGGCCAGCATGTTGTGGACGAAGCGCTCGTGGCCGGGCACGTCGATGAAGCCGGTGGGGCTGCCGTCGCCAAGGTCGGCGTAGAGATAGCCCAGGTCGATGGTGATCCCGCGTTGGCGCTCGGCCGGGCGGCGGTCGCCCTCGATGCCGGTGAGGGCGCGCAGCAGCGAGGTCTTGCCGTGGTCGATGTGCCCGGCGGTGCCGACGATCACGACAGCTCGCTCCGCAGTCGCGGCAACTGGGCGAGGAACGCCGGCTCGTCGTCGAGCTGGCGCAGATCGAGCCAGAGGGCGTCGTCGTCGAGCCGACCGATCACCGGCAGCGGCAGCCCGCGCAGGGCTTCCTCGAGGTTGCGCAGGGCGCGTCCGCGCAGGCGCCTGGGCTGCCGCGGACGCAGGCACAGCGCGGCGCTGGCCAGCCGCGCCACCGGCTGCGCGCCGCTGCCGATCATGCCCAGGGCGTCGACCACAGCGACCTCCCAGCCCTCGCCGAGCGCCTCGCCCAGCGCCGGCGCCAGACGCTCGGCCTGGGCGCGGATCTCCGCCGCCGGGCGGCTGAGCAGGCGCAGGGTGGTCAGGCGTTCGGCGAGGCGGTCCGGATCGCGGTACAGGCCGAGCACCGCCTCGAGGGCGGCGAGGGTCAGCTTGTCGACGCGCAGGGCGCGCTTGAGCGGGTTCTTCTTGATCCGCCCGATCAGTTCGCGGTTGCCGAGGATCAGCCCGGCCTGGGGCCCGCCGAGCAATTTGTCGCCGCTGAAGGTAACGATGTCGGCGCCGTCGGCCAGGGCTTCCTGCACCGTCGGTTCCTTGGGCAAGCCCCAGCGGGTCAGGTCCACCAGGGTGCCGCTGCCGAGGTCTTCCAGCAGCGGCAGGCCGTGGCCATGGGCG
Source organism: Pseudomonas sp. PS1(2021) (assembly GCF_020405165.1). Taxonomy (NCBI): domain Bacteria; kingdom Pseudomonadati; phylum Pseudomonadota; class Gammaproteobacteria; order Pseudomonadales; family Pseudomonadaceae; genus Pseudomonas; species Pseudomonas sp. PS1(2021). The sequence goes on from NZ_CP084484.1 coordinate 4,961,015, forward strand.
ATGGCCGCCAGTTGCGCGGTGGGCACGCTGGCGGTGAAGCCCTGGACGCTGTAGTTGCTGGTGTGCACGCGCATCAGCAGGCCGCTGCGCGGGCCGATGGCGGCTTCGTAGTCCTTGGCGTGGGTGCGGTTGGTGGTGCCCACCTCGTGCAAGCGCACGCCGGCGCGGGCCATGATGTCGGGAATGCGGAAGGCGCCGCCGATCTCGATCAGCTCGCCGCGCGAGATGATCCCTTCCTTGCGCGCCCCCAGGCTGTTCAGCGCCAGCAGCACCGCCGCCGCGTTGTTGTTGACCACGGTGACCGCCTCGGCGCCGGTGAGTTCGCGGATCAGCCCGGCGATCAGGTCGTCGCGGTCGCCGCGCTTGCCGCTGGCCAGGTCGAACTCCAGGTTCAGCGGGTAGCGCGCGGCCAGGGTGATCGCCTCGATGGCTTCGTCCGGCAGCAGGGCGCGGCCGAGGTTGGTATGCAACACCGTGCCGGTCAGGTTGAACACCCGCCGCACGCGGCTGGCATGCTGCGCGGCGAGGCGTTCGCCGGCGCGCCCGGCGAGCACCGCCTCGCTCAGTTCGATCTCGGCGAGGGCACCGTGTCGGGCCGGCTCGCGCAGTTCGTCGAGCAGGTCGCGGAGGGTCGCCAGCAACGCCTCGCGGCCATAGCGCTGGTGCAGGGGAGCGGCCGCCGCGCTGCGCAGCAGGCGGTCGACCGAAGGCAAGCGAACGGAACTCATGGAGAAACCTTATCCACAGGGTAGGGTCACCGACACGCCCATCATAGACGCGTCGGCGCATGCCCGCAGCGTCTTCGGCTATTCGCCGCCGGGGGCCAGCAACAGGTTCGGCGAACGCCGCAGGTAGCCGTCCTCGGCCAGGCGCATGTCCAGCGCCAGGCTGGCCAGGTCGTCGGCAAGGGCATCGGCGTGGCGGTCGAACTCAAGGTAGAACTGCTTCAGGTAGCCCTGGCAACTGGGGCAGGTCTCGGCGCGCAGCACGGCTTTTTCCGCCGGCTGCCCGTCATGCTCCAGGGACAGGTAGGCCAGGTGCTTGCTTTCCTCGCAGTGGCTGCACTTGATTCGCACGTAGTGCCATTCGCAGGCGCACAGCGAGCAGCTCAGGTAGCGCAGGCCGGTTTCCTTGCCGCCCTGGCGGATCATCCCGGCCATCGGCGGCGAGCCGCAGGCGGGGCACAAGGTCCGGCTCTCGGTCTCGACCACCGCGCCCTCCTCCAGTCCCAGCAGCCAATGGCTCCAGGCTACTTGCAGGGCGGCGCCGAGGAACGGCACCAGGGCCGCCGGCAGGAGGTCGAACTGACCGCTGAGCAGGGCGATGGCCCAGGCCTTGCGCTGGCCTTCGTCGGCTTCGCGCAATTGTTCGAGTGCCGCGCCGACGGCGGCGTTGGCCGGCGCCGGGTAGCCGGCGAGCAGGGCATCCAGCCAGGGCAGCCAGGCGCCTTCGCGCACCAGCAGGTCGTAGGCCAGCGGCGGCATGCCGTGCTCGCGGCTCTTGCGCAGGCGCTCGGGGTCAAGCGGGGCCAGCGCCGGCGGGTTGTCCAGCAGCGCCTGCTGGAGCCGGCAGAGACCGGCGACCAGCCGCAGGTAGTCGCCCATCGGGTGCCCCTCGGCCAGTTGCAGCAGGCGCTCGCCGCGGCGGGCGAACAGGTCGCGCGACGGCTGGTGCAGGTGCGGGGGAATGTTGGCGGCGGCTTCGATCTGCCCCGGCTGAAGAATGGTGCGTGACACGGGAACTCCTCGGGTCTGCGCCGGCGGGCCGGTGGGCCGCGCCGCAACGATCGGGCGCCCGGAGGGGCGCGGAATGAATGCAAAGGCCCCATCGCTGGGGCCTCCGGTCGGGCGATGGCGACACTATACGCGTCAGTGCTCCTCGCCCTTGCCGACTTCCTTCAGCCAGCCGTTATGGTGCTTGCGCGCCCAGGCGCGGCTGACCTTGCCGTAGAGCATCGCGCCCATCGAGCCCTTGACCCAGATGCCGGCGTAGATGTGCACGATGATGCTGGCGATCAGGACGAAGGCGGCGAAGGCGTGCAGGAGCGCCGACAGGCGGATCGCCTCGATGCCGAACCAGGCACTGAAGTACTGGCGCCAGATCACGATGCCGGTGACCAGCAGGGTCAGCATGCTCAGCAGCAGCACCCAGAACAACAGCTTCTGCCCGGCGTTGTAGCGGCCGACTTCCGGGAGGTTCTCCTCGCGGTTGCTGACCACGTCGCGCCACTGCTTGAGCCACTGGATATCGCTCTTCTGCACCCGGTTGTGGTGGGCGAAGCGCACCACCAGGCCGAGGAAGAAGACGAACATCGCCAGCCCCAGGAAGGGGTGCAGGATACGCGTCCAGGGACCGCCGCCGAACAGGTTGGTCAGCCAGAACAGCGCCGGGTGGAACAGCGCCAGCCCGGACAACCCGGCCATGAAGAACAGGATCGCCACGGCCCAGTGGTTGCTGCGCTCGTTGGCGTTGTAGCGCTGGATTTCATTTTTCATTTCCGACTCCTCGAGAGCGCCGCCGCTGCCGCCGGGTCGCGGAGGACCGGCGGCAACGCCCGCGCGCAGGCTCAACGACGCTCGTGCGGGTCAAAGGTGTGTACCGACGGATCGACCTGGTGCACCGGTGCCTCGGCTTGCCCGTGGTCTTCCTCGTCGTCCGCGCGGTTGGGACCGACGCGCACATAGTGGAAGAACCCGGCGAGCACCGTGGCGCCCATGGCCAGCAGCGCCAGCGGCTTGGTCACGCCCTTCCACAGGCTGACCAGCGGGCTGACGCTCGGCTGGTCGGCCAGGCCGGCATAGAGCGACGGCTTGTCGGCGTGGTGCAGCACGTACATCACGTGGGTGCCGCCCACCCCTTCGGGGTCGTACAGGCCGGCGTTCTCGTAACCGCGGCTCTTCAGGTCGACGATGCGTTCGGCGGCGTGTTCCTTCATGTCCTCCTTGCTGCCGAAGACGATGGCGCCGGTCGGGCAGGTCTTCACGCAGGCCGGCTCCATGCCCACCGAGACGCGGTCGGAACACAGGCTGCACTTGTAGGCCTTGTGGTCCTTCTGCGAGATCCGTGGGATGTCGAACGGGCAACCGGTGATGCAGTAGCCGCAACCGATGCACTTGTCCTGGTTGAAGTCGACGATGCCGTTGGCGTACTTCACGATCGCTCCCGGGCTCGGGCAGGCCTTCAGGCAGCCCGGCTCGGCGCAGTGCATGCAGCCATCCTTGCGGATCAGCCACTCGAGGTTGCCGGCCTCGTTCTCGTGCTCGGTGAAACGCATCACCGTCCACGAATCGGCCGTCAGGTCCATGGGGTTGTCGTAGGTGCCGTGGTTGTGGCCGACCTCGTCGCGCAGCTCGTTCCATTCCGAGCAGGCGACCTGGCAGGCCTTGCAACCGATGCACTTGGACACGTCGATCAGTTTCGCCACTTCCTCCTGGTTCCGCACCGAGGGCATCGGCGTGGTGGTCGCGGAGCGGGCGTGGATGTCCTGACTACTCATGTTTCACCTCACGCCTTTTCCACGTTGACCAGGAACGACTTGAACTCCGGCGTCTGGGTATTCCCGTCGCCCACGAAGGGGGTCAGGGTGTTGGCCAGGAAGCCGTTGCGCGCCATGCCGGCGAAGCCCCAGTGGATCGGGATGCCGACGTGGTGCACGGTCTTGCCGTCCACCTGCAGCGGGCGGATGCGCTTGGTCACCACCGCCACCGCCTTGATGTAGCCGCGGTTGGAGGAGACCCTGACCTTGTCGCCGGCATTGATGCCCAGCTCCTTGGCCAGCGCCTCGCCGATCTCGACGAACTGCTCGGGCTGGGTGATCGCATTCAGCCGGCAGTGCTTGGTCCAGTAGTGGAAGTGCTCGGTGAGCCGGTAGGTGGTCGCCGCGTAGGGGAACTCGTCGGCCGTGCCGAACAGTTCCATGTCGTTCTTGAACACCCGTGCCGCCGGGTTGCTGATCGCCTTGCGGTTGTCGCGGTGCAAGGGGTTCACCCCGATCGGCGTCTCGAACGGCTCGTAGTGCTCGGGGAACGGGCCTTCGGCCATCTTGTCGACGGCGAACAGGCGGGCCACCCCTTCGGGGTTCATGATGAACGGGTTCATCCCGGCTTCCGGCGGTACGTCGGCCTTGTAGTCGGGCACGTCGGTGCCGCCCCAGGACTTGCCGTTCCACCACACCAGGCGCTTCTTCTCCGGGTCCCACGGCTTGCCGCTGACGTCGGCCGAGGCGCGGTTGTAGAGAATCCGCCGGTTCGCCGGCCAGGCCCAGGCCCAGCCGAGGGTCTGGCCCATGCCGTAGGGGTCGCTGTTGTCGCGGCGCCCCATCTGGTTGCCCTGCTGGGTCCAGGAGCCGGCGAAGATCCAGCAGCCGCTCGCCGTGCTGCCGTCGTCGCGCAGCAGGGCAAAGCCCGGCAACTGCTCGCCGGCCTTGGCCAGGATCATGCCGTTGGCCGGGTCGACCAGGTCGCTCAGGGCCTTGCCGTTGAACTCCCGGGCCAGTTCGTCCGGGCCCGGTTCGTCGGGCTTGAGGTAGGACCAGTCGAGGCCGAGGATCGGGTCGGGGAAGGCCCCGCCGTCCTTGCGGTACATCTCGCGCAGGCGGTGGAACAGCCCGGCCATGATGGCGATGTCCGGACGCGCCTGGCCCGGCGGCTCGGCGCCCTTCCAGTGCCACTGCAACCAGCGGCCGCTGTTGACGATCGAGCCGTCTTCCTCGGCGAAGCAGGAGGTGGGCAGGCGGAACACCGTGGTCTTGATGCTGGCGGTGTCGACGTCGTTGTACTCGCCGACGTTGCGCCAGAACTCCGAGGTCTCGGTCACCAGCGGGTCCATCACCACCATCCACTTCAGGCGCGCCAGCGCGGCGCCGACTTTGGCCTTGTTGGGGAACGAGGCGATGGGGTTGAAGCCCTGGCAGAAGTAACCGTTGACCTTGCCCTGGTACATCATGTCGAAGTAGCGCAGCACGTCGTAGCCGGCGCCCGGCATGTCGAGCTTGGGCAGCCAGTCGTAGCACCAGTTGTTTTCCTTGGTCGCCGACTTGCCGAACCAGGCCTTCATCAGGCTGACGTGGAACTTGCCGTAGTTCTGCCAGTAGGACAGCTGTCCCGGGCGCAGCGGCTTGGCCGTGCGCTTGGCGATGTAGGCGTCGTAGTCCTGCTCGGCGTCCATCGCCAGGGTCAGGTAGCCCGGCAGCGAGTTGGACAGCAGGCCGAGGTCGGTCAGGCCCTGGATGTTGGAGTGGCCGCGCAGGGCGTTCATGCCGCCGCCGGGCATGCCGATGTTGCCCAGCAGCAGCTGGACCATCGCGCCGGTGCGGATCATCTGCGCGCCTACCGAGTGCTGGGTCCAGCCCAGGGCGTACATGATGGTCATGACCTTGCCCGGCTTGGAGGTCTCGGCGATTTCCGCCCAGACCTTGAGCATCATGTCCTTCGGCGTACCGCAGATGTTGCTCACCACGTCCGGGGTGTAGCGGCTGTAGTGCTGCTTGAGCAGGTTGAACACGCAGCGCGGGTGGGTCAGGGTCGGGTCGACCTTGGCATAGCCGTCCTCACCGATCTCGTAGCCCCAGGAGGACTTGTCCGGGTAGGTCCGCTTCTCGGCGTCGTAGCCGTTGAACAGGCCGTCCTCGAAGCTGAAGCCTTCCTTCACGATGAACGAGACATCGGTGTAGTTGCGCACGTATTCGTGCTGGATCTTGTCGTTTTCCAGCAGATAGTTGATCAGGCCGCCGAGGAAGGCGATGTCGGTGCCGGTCCGGATCGGCGCGTAGTAGTCGGCGACCGAGGCGGAACGGGTGAAACGCGGATCGACCACCAGCAGCCGCGCCTTGTTGTGCGCCTTGGCTTCGGTGACCCATTTGAATCCGCATGGGTGGGCTTCGGCGGCGTTGCCGCCCATGATCAGCACCAGATCGGCATTCTTGATGTCGGTCCAGTGGTTGGTCATGGCTCCACGGCCAAACGTCGGGGCAAGACTTGCCACCGTCGGGCCGTGTCAGACACGCGCTTGGTTGTCGAATCCCAGAATGCCGAGGGAACGCACCACCTTGTGGGTGATGTAGCCGGCTTCGTTGGACGAGGCGGACGCGGCGAGGAAGCCGGTGGTCAACCAGCGGTTGACGGTCTGGCCCTGCTCGTTCTTCTCGACGAAGTTGGCGTCGCGGTCTTCCTTCATCAGCTTGGCGATGCGCTCGAGGGCTTCGTCCCACTCGATGCGCTTCCACTCGCTGGAGCCGGCCTCGCGCACTTCCGGATACTTCAGGCGGTTCGGGCTGTGGATGTAGTCCAGCAGGCCGGCGCCTTTCGGGCAGAGGGTGCCGCGGTTGACCGGATGGTCGGCGTCGCCCTCGATATGGATGATGTTCTGCGCGACGTTCTTGGCGCCGTCGCCCTGGCTGTACATGATCAGGCCGCAACCGACCGAACAGTAGGTACAGGTGTTGCGGGTCTCGACCGTGTGCGCCAGCTTGAAGTGGCGGACCTGGTCGGCGAAGGCCTCCGTGGGGGCCATCCCGAGCGCCGCAAGGCTCGATCCTCCAAGGCCTATACCGCAGACCTTGAAGAATTGCCGACGGTTCATATCCATCGTGCATCTCCTGCATCAGGCAAAGGACACCCGGGACATGGCCGGATGTCTCTGGTTAAAAGATAGCCAGCCTGGCGAGGTACGCCAGCCGGGCATGGCTACGGGGCAGCGAACCCTACACGAACGCTGGGTTTTTCTGCCTTGACCGGAGTCATTACACGGCGGCGCAAACCTTGTCCAGCAAGGTGCGCGGAATCGGGACAGGTCCGAACGCCGCGAGGCGCGCGAACAGGAGGTGATATCCAGGTGCCATTAGACCAAAGACTAATGCCGGGTCGCCTAGGGCTGCGGCGACCCGGCGAGCGGATCAGAGTCCGACATTCCTGAGGCGATTGGCATGCTGCCGATAGACCTGGGTCGGGTCGCTCTCGAACAGGCTGACCAGGCCGAGCAACTGGTTGACTTCGTCCAGATGGTCCATCCGGTAGTTGTCCTTCACCACGCTGCCCAGGTGGCTGGAGCATTGGCCGACCAGACCGTCGTTGGCCTCGCCGAACAGCAGCCCGGTCACCGCCAGGCCGGCGGAGCTCGGGTCGAGCGCATTGGTCAGGGAGCCGGTGCCGCTCATCGAGTAGTAGCGCACCCCGGCTACCGTCTCCGCGCCCTGGCCACAGGCGCTGGCCGGGATCGCCTGCGGGAAGCGCTGGTTGAACCGCGCGGTGCCGGGAGTGTTGAGACTGTTCAGGGCAGCCAGCGCGTCGCCCTTGACCCACTCGCCGCCGTCGACGATGTCGACCACCGAGAACAGCGCCTCCACCGCCGAGGCGATCACCTCGGTGCCGATCGGCCCGAGGAACTCGCTGAAGCCGGTCACCGCGTCGGCTACCGGCGTGCCCTTGTGCGGCGTGCCCATGGTGGTGACCGAGGCCACCAGTTGCGGCGCCACCCCGGCGACGTAGCGCACGGTCATGCCGCCCTGGCTGTGGCCGATCAGGTTGACTTTCTCCGCGCCGGTCAGGGCCAGGACTTCCTCCACCTGCGCCAGTAGCTGTTCGCCGCGCACCTCGTTGCTGTTCACCGGCGACTGCGAGGTGGCGAAGACCTTCGCGCCGTCCTTCTCCAGGGCCGGCACGATAGCGTGCCAGTAGTTCACCGGGCCGACGCTCTTGAAGCCGAACAGACCGTGGGACAGCACGATGGGATAGCGCGTGCGGGTGTAGTCGGTCGCAGCGTGCACGGGAAGGCTGGCGGCCAGCGCTACCAGCGCCGCCGCGAGGAACGTCTTGTTCTTGTTCATCGTCGAGACTCCGTTCGGATTGGACAGGCAGTTGGCAAGGCACGTGCTGAGCGGGCCGGAACCCCAGCCTGACAGCGCCGCCAAAGGCGTCGAGCCGTGCTTAAGTTGGGCTCCCGGCGCACGCCATTACCCCGGGTAACAGCGCCGCCGTTCCCATTCCGCCCGCCGCGCCGCAAGTGCTGTCGGAGAGCTTTCGACGCCTGTCACCCGGGGCCACAGCGGTGCAGCGCAGCGAGCACCTATCCGATCAGCCAGTCCGCCGGCTTGACCGAAATGCCTGGCGGTTCCGGCAAGCGGGCCGCATTCGGCGGCGGCGCAACTTCCTATGGTGAAGCGTCCCTGGCTACCGGAACCGCGCCATGCGCAACCCCTACCCGCCGCTCGCCGCCGCTCCCTATCCGCACCTGCTGGCCCCGCTGGACCTGGGCTTCACCCGTCTGCGCAACCGCGTGGTGATGGGTTCGATGCACACCGGGCTGGAGGATCGCCTGTGGGACTTCGGCAAGCTCGCTGCCTACTACCGCGAGCGCGCCCGGGGCGGCGTCGGGCTGATCGTCACCGGCGGCTTCGCGCCCTGCCGCGAAGGTTGGCTGCTGCCCTTCGGCAGCAGCCTCACCAGCGCCCTGGAGGTGCCCGCCCATCGTCGCCTGACCCAGGCGGTGCATGCCGAGGGCGGCAAGATCCTGCTGCAGATCCTCCACGCCGGGCGCTATGGCTACCACCCGATGGCGGTGTCCGCCTCGCCGTTGAAGTCGCCGATCAGTTGGTTCACCCCGCGCGAACTCTCCGAGCGCGGCATCCGCAAGACCATCCGCGCCTTCGTCCGTTGCGCGCGGCTGGCCAAGGCCGCCGCCTACGACGGCGTGGAGGTGATGGGCAGCGAAGGCTACCTGCTCAACCAGTTCCTCTGCCCGCGCACCAATCGCCGCGACGACCAGTGGGGCGGCCCGCTGGAAAACCGCATGCGCCTGGCGCTGGAGATCGTCCGCGGCATCCGGCGGATCGTCGGCCAACGCTTCATCCTCTGCTATCGCCTGTCGCTGCTCGACCTGGTCGAGGGCGGCAATACCTGGGACGAGGTGCGGCGCATCGCCCTGGCCCTGGAGGAAGCCGGAATCACCCTGCTCAACACCGGCATCGGCTGGCACGAGTCGCGCGTGCCGACCATCGTCACCTCGGTGCCGCGCGCGGCCTTCGCCGAGGTCAGCGCACGGCTGCGCCACGAGCTGAAGGTGCCGGTGATCGCCAGTAACCGGATCAACACCCCCGAGGTCGCCGAATCCCTGCTCGCCACCGACAAGGCCGACCTGGTGTCGATGGCCCGGCCGCTGCTGGCCGACCCGCAGTTCGTGGCCAAGGCCGGTGCCGGCCGGGCCGAGGAGATCAACACCTGCATCGCCTGCAACCAGGCCTGCCTCGATCATGCCTTCGCCAACCGCCGCGCCACCTGCCTGGTCAACCCGCGGGCGGCCTTCGAGACCGAATTGCGCTACCGCAAGGCGCGCACGCAGAAGCGCATCGCGGTGATCGGCGCCGGCCCCGCCGGGCTCTCCGCCGCCTGCGTGGCCGCCGAGCGCGGGCATCGGGTCAGCCTGTTCGAGGCGAGCGGGGAAATCGGCGGGCAGTTCAACCTGGCCAAGCGGATTCCCGGCAAGGAGGAGTTCCGCGAAACCCTGCGCTACTTCCGCGTGCGTCTGGAACGCCTCGGCGTCGACCTGCGCCTCGGCCACCGGGTGCGCCAGGGCGAGCTGGACGGTCAGTTCGACGACGTGGTGGTGGCCACCGGCATCCAGCCACGCCGGCCAAGGATCGACGGCATCGGCGGACCGACCGTACTCAGCTACGTGGACGTGCTGCGCGGCGCGCCGGTGGGCGCGCGGGTCGCCATCGTCGGCGCCGGCGGCATCGGCTTCGACGTCGCCGCCTTCCTCGTCGCCGCACCCAGCGACGGCCAGCCGCGGGCGCTCGGCGAATGGCTCGCGGAATGGGGCGTGGACCTCGACAACAGCCAGCCCGGCGGCCTCCGCGAACCCGCTCCGACGCAGCCGGCGCGCCAGGTCTGGCTGCTCCAGCGCAAGCCCGGCGCCCCTGGCGCGCAGCTCGGCAAGACCAGCGGCTGGGTGCACCGCGCGCACCTCAGGCACAACGCCGTGCGCATGCTCGGCGGGGTGGAGTACCTGAAGATCGACGAACGCGGCTTGTTGATCCGCGTCGACGGCGAGGAACGCTGGCTGGAGGTGGACAACGTGGTGATCTGCGCCGGCCAGGAGCCGCTGCGCGAGTTGCAGATCAGCCAGGCGGCGGAAAGCCTGCGCTTCCACCTGATCGGCGGGGCGCGGGTGGCGGGGGAACTGGATGCCAAGCGGGCGATTCGCGAGGGGGCCATGCTGGCGGCGCGCTTGTAGGGGGATAACGCCGCTGGCGGTATGGCTGCCGTAGAGCGAACAACCGCTCGCGGTTACCCGCCGGGCGGAATCCGAGGGCGTGCGATGGGGTCTCGCGTTTTCCTCCTCCGCCCCCGCCTGGTGCATACTGTGCGACTCCCCGTACCACTCCGGCCCGTCCCTCGCCATGCGCGGGGCGCGCTCGCCGTCATCGTTCCAGGAGTCTTGCATGCCCACTCCACCCTGGTGGCTGTTCGTCCTGCCCCTGCTCGCCGGCGCCTGCCTGCCGCTGCAGGCGGGGATCAACGGCCAGTTGGCCAAGCAGGTGTCCAGCGTCCTCGCCGCGGCACTGATCTCGTTCTTCGTCGGCACCCTCGGGTTGCTCGCCCTGACCCTCTCGCAGCGCGAGTTTCCCGGCCTGGCGGCATTGCGCGGGCTGAGCTGGTGGCACTGGTGCGGCGGTTTCCTCGGCATGTTCTTCATCTTCATCGCCGCCTTCGCCGCACCGCGCATCGGCGCGCTGATGTTCATGGTGCTGGTGCTCGCCGGCCAGCTGGGCATGGCCATGAGCCTCGACCACTTCGGTTGGGCCGGCTTCCGCGAGGCACCGATCAGCGCGCTGAAGCTGGGCGGGTTGGCACTGATCGGCGCCGGCATCTGGATGATCCGCAAGGGCTGAGTGCGTCTTGCCGCGGACGCGTCGGCCGGCCTATAGTCGGCCTCGGCGTTCTCCACGCCTCCCGTCCGCGGAAAGGGCAGCGCCCAGGCGATCCACCCCAAGCATCGCGCATGCGACTCCAGGCCTGATGGCGGACAAGGCTGCAGAGGAGATCGTATGTCCTTTTCCCGCACTCTCGGCGACGGCCGGATCAATCTCGAACAGCAACGCAAGCGCGCCAAGGAGCTGTTGCGCCAGTGGCGCCGCGACCCGGCCAGCCGTACAGGGCTTCCGGGGCAGGAGCCGCGCCTGGCCGACGCCCAGTGGCAGGTGGCGCGCGAGCTGGGCTTCGCCAGTTGGCCGCGACTCAAGGCGCATGTCGACGCCATCGCCTTCGCCAGCCGCCACCCCGACCTGGTCGGCGGCGACGAGGCCGCGACCCTGCACCTGCGCTGCGGCAACGACATCGCCCACGGCCTGAAGCTCGCCGGCTTTCGCGGCGACTTCCGGATGTTCGCCGACCCGCTGACCATGGGACCGGTGCCGAACCTGCCGTTGCCCGAGTTCCTCGCCCTGCGCAGCGACTACCTGAGCCGCGCCTTCGAGCTCGACCCGGCCGACGCCCAGGCCCGCCAGCGCCAGGAATACGCCGGGCTCGAGCGGCTCGGCGAATACTCGCGGGTGGCGCTCTGGTGCGAGGCGGATGCCTACGACCAGTTGTTCCTGGTCCGGGTGCTGGCAGGAATGCAGACGCCGCCGGAGCATCTGGAACTGATCGAGATCGACCGCGTGCCAGGCGTCGAGCGCTTCGTCGGCATCGGCCAACTGGCGCCTGAGCTGCTCGCCTGGCTATGGACTCGGCGCCGCCCGCTGGACACCGAAGCCCTGGCGCTGGCCCGCGCGGCCTGGGACGCCTACCGCGATCCGGTGCCACTGCGCTGGGCGCAACTGGCCGCCGCGCCAACCCCGGCGCTACCGTTGCTGGGGCCGGCGCTGCGTCGGCAACTGCATGAACTGCCGGCCCTGCGCGACGGCCTGTCGCTGAGCGAACGGCTGACACTGGAGATCGTCCGCGACGGCGAGCGGCCGAGCGCCGGCCAGGCCTTCGCCGAGCTGACCGCACGGCGCGAGCCGCTGCCCTATCTCGGCGACCTGATGTTCCGCGTCCTGCTCCGCGCGCTGCTGGAAGAGCCCGGTGCGCTGCTGCGCACGCCGGCGCCGGAACTGCCCTGGGAACGCCAGCCGCTGGCGCTGACCGCTGCGGGCCGCGAGGTCCTGGCCGGGCGGCGCTACCGCCTCGACCTCAGCGCCCCCGAACGCTGGGTCGGCGGCGTACGCCTGCGCGCCGGCACCGCGCACTGGGCGCTGGACGAGCAGGACCGGCCGGTATGGCGGGAGGACCCACGGCACTGACGCTCATCGCCCGGACGAGCGCAACGGGCGCACAGCCACTATCATTGCGCGCCCGTTTTCCCCGCACCCGCCCGCCGATGAAGAAAATCCCGCTCGCCGCCGCCGACCCCGACCGCCTGGATACCTGGGTGAAATACCGCGAAGGCCTGTGCGGCGAGTGCAACGCGACCTGCTGCACGCTGCCGGTGGAAGTGCGCATCGACGACCTGATCCGCATGCGACTGGTCGACGAGTTCGAGCGCGAGGAACCGGCCAAGCGAATCGCCAAGCGACTGGAAAAGGATGGCGTGATCGAGCACTTCAACCACAAGCGCGAGATCTTCACCCTCACCCGCATGGCCAACGGCGACTGCCTGTACCTCGACCGCAAGACCCGCCTGTGCACCATCTATGCCCGCCGCCCGGACACCTGCCGCAACCACCCGCGCATCGGCCCGCGTCCCGGCTACTGCGCCTACCGGCCGAGGTAGTCTCAGCCAGGCGGCGCCACGCCCTGGCATAGCTGGTACTGTCCCACCGGCGGCCGGCAGCGCAAGCGCTGGCGCACCTCGTCGGGCAAGGCGCCGAACGAACGCGAGCGGATCGCCAGCAGGGCGTCGCGACGCAACCAGCCGGCCAGCTCGCTGTCCTCCGCCCGTTGCGCCCGCCCGCCGCTGTAGAACACTGCCGAGTACGGCCGCTTCGGCCAGAACACCAGCGGCCGCTCGCGCCAGCCGGCGTCGCTGGCCAGCAGCGCGGCGGTGGACTTCTGCTCGGCGCGCGAGCCCAGCAGCAGGGAGCCGAGGAACAGCGCGAACAGCAACGGCGTCAGCGCCAGGCAGGCCAGCCCGCCACGCCGCAGCCAGGCGCTGCGCGCCAGCGGCGCGCGCAGCAGGTCGGCGGCGAGCAACGCCAGGGCCGGCAGGCCGGGCAGCACGTAGGTCCAGAGGACGTTGCCGGCGAAGGTGAAGAACAGGCACGGCGCCAGTCCCCAGAACAGCCAGTAGCGCCTGCGCGAGGCGACGCCATCGACCACCTCCCCGCGCTGGCGCCAGCCCAGCCAGAGCAGCAGCGGCAGCCAGAGGCTCCAGGGAAACGCGGCGGCCAGCAGGAACAGCCAGACGCTGCCGTAGGGATAGGCGTGGGCATTGCCGTAGCGATCGCCGTCCCAGCCGGCGGTGACGAAGCGCTGCCAATGCTCGCCGAGCAGGAAGTACTCGAGGAAGCCCGGCGTCTTCAACTCCGCCAGCAAGTACCAGGGCGCCGCCACCAGGAGCATCAGCAGGCTTCCGCGGATCCATGGCAGGCCCCGCCAGAGCGCGCGCCAGCGCCACTCCAGCAAGGCCCACAGGCCGATCGGCAGTCCGGCGAGGATCAGCGTCAGCGGCCCCTTCGCCAGCAGCCCGAGGCCGAGGCCGAGGAACATCAGCCAGCCCTCGCGGCGCCGGATTCCCTCCGCGCCATGCAGGCCCAGCCAGAAGCCGCGCATGGCCAGGACCAGCGCCAGGGCCAGGGCCATGTCGGTCATCACCGCCCCGGAGGCGACGAAGAACAGCGCCGAACTGCCCAGCAGGACGCAGGCGATCCGCGCCTGCCGACGATCTTCGCGAGCCTGCCAGTCCCATACCAGCCACAGCACCAGCACGCCCAGCAACCAGTGCGGCAGGCGGCTGGCGAACTCGTTGGCGCCGAGCAGAAGCTGGCCGCCGGCGCTGAGCCAGAAGGCCAGCGGCGGCTTGCCCCAGAACGGCACGCCGACGTCGTACCAGGGCGTGATCCAGTCGCCCAGTTCGGCCATCTTCCGCGCCACCTCGCCATAGCGGGCCTCGGTGGTGTCCATCAGCGGATAGCTGCCCAGGCTCAGCAGGCGGATGGCGAAGGCCAGGGCGAGCAGGAACCAGGCCAGCGGCCAGCCGCGCAGCGCCCTCACGGATTGGCCCCGCCGACCTGAGCCGGCAGGTAGCGGTCGATCAGGTAGAGCGGGCGGCGCCGCGCTTCCATGGTCATCCGCCCGAGGTATTCGCTGCACACGCCGATGGCCAGCAGTTGCAGGCCGCCGATCAGGAACAGCGCGGCGATCACCGGCCAGTGTTCGTGGATCTCCTGCTGGCCGAAGATCCCGGCGAGCAGGGTCGCCAGGGCCGCCAACAGGCTGAGCAGGCCGAGGTAGCCGGCGACCTTCAGCGGCGCGGTGGAAAACCCGGTGATGCCTTCCAGGGCGAAGTTCCACAGCCGCCAGTAGCGCCACTTGCTGTGGCCGGCGACGCGGGCGGCGCGGCTATAGGCGATATCGACCTGGCGGAAACCGACCCAGGCGAAAAGCCCCTTCATGAAGCGATTGCCTTCCGGCAGCTCGCAAAGGGCATCGACCACCCGTCGGTCGAGCAGGCGGAAGTCGCCGACGTCGCGCGGGATCGGCACCTCGCTGAGGCGGTTGATCAAACGGTAGAAGGCGCTCGCCGAGGCGCGCTTCAGCCAGCTTTCACCGGCCCGGCTGCGGCGGCGCATGTTGACCATTTCGGCGCCGCCGATCCAGGCGTCGAGCATCTGCGGGATCAGTTCCGGGGGATCCTGCAGGTCGGCATCGATGACGATCACCGCGGCGCCGCGCGACAGCTTGAGCCCGGCGCTCATCGCCTGTTCCTTGCCGAAGTTGCGGGTGAAGCGGGCCACGCCCACCCGGCGGTCGGCGGCCTGTAGCTGGGCGAGGATCGTCGCGCTGCGGTCGGTGCTGCCGTCGTCGACATAGAGCACCTCGCAATCGTCGCCAAGGTCGCCTAGCACGGCGCCCAGGCGCTGGTGGAAGGCCGGCAGCACCGCCTCCTCGTTGAACACCGGCACTACCACGCTGAGCAGGCAGGGGGCCTCGAGCTTCGACGCCAGGGAAGGTTCGATCATCATGAGAAGGTCCAGAGTCGATGAAGGTGATAGGTCGCCAACAGCAGTGCGCCGGTCGCGGCGAGCTGGGCCAGGCGGTAGTCGAGTCCGGCGAGGTCGCCGAGCAGCAACACCAGGACGGCGTTGCCGAGTACGCAAAGCAGGCTGACGGCGAAGAAGCGCGGCAGCGAACGGAACACCGGGCCACGGTGGCGGAAAGTCTTCCGGCGATGCCCCAGGTAGGCAGCCAGAGCCCCGCAGCCTGCTCCCGTCGCGGCGGCCACGGCGGCGCCGACGGCGAAGCCCTCGACCAGGAGGGTCAGCACCAGGTAATGAACGGCGGTGGCACCGGCGCCGACCGAGACGAAACGCCCCAGGAGCATGCATGGCTTCCTCTGGAAACAACCGACGCCGGCATTCTAGGAAGGTGCGCAAAGCCCCGCGGTTAGCGCTGCGCAAGCTTCCTGACAGGTTTTCGCAGGGTTCCCCGCGGCAGGCCTGGAAGCCGCGTCGGACAAGGAATACACGGCAGGCAGAGGTCTGTTACCGGATATGAAAAACGGGTTTTCCGCAGGCCTCGCCGCCGTCGCTATACTGCCCGGCCGATCCGGAGGACCCCATGAGCCTGTTGCGCGATGCCTGGCGCCACGCCCCGACCCACCACAGGGTCTGGGCGCTGGCCGGGCCGATGATTCTGTCGAACGTTTCCGTTCCCCTGGTGCACCTGGTGGACAGCACGGTGGTCGGCCACCTGCCGCACGCCTACCAGCTCGGCGCGGTAGCCGTGGGCGGCAGCCTGTACACCCTGATGGTCGGCGTGCTCGGCTTCCTGCGCATGGGCACCACCGGCTTCGCCGCCCAGGCCGCCGGCCGCGACGATGGCGGCGCGCTGCGCCTGATCCTCGCCCAGGGCCTGGGCATGGCGCTGCTCCTGGCCCTGCTGCTCGGCGCGCTGGCCCTGCCCCTGAGCGGCTGGGCCCTGCAACTGATGCAACCTTCGGCGGAACTGACCGGCGAGGCCCGCGCCTTCTTCCATACCCGCCTGCTCGGCCTGCCGGCGGCCCTGGCCAGCTACGCACTGGTCGGCTGGTTCCTCGGCACGCAGAACGCACGGGCGCCATTGGCGATCCTGTTGACCACCAACCTGAGCAACATCGCCCTGGTGCTCTGGTTCGTCCACGGCCTCGACTGGGGCGTGCAAGGCGCGGCCCGCGCCTCGGTGCTGGCGGAATGGAGCGGCGCCCTGCTCGGCCTGGCCCTGACCCGCCGCGACCTGGCCCGGCGCCCCGGGCGGGCGCAGTGGCAACGCCTGCGCCACTGGCTGTCCTGGCTACCGCTGCTGATGGTCAACCGGGATATCTTCATCCGTAGCCTGGCCCTGCAACTGGTGTTCTTCCTGCTCACCGTACAGGGCACCCGCCTCGGCGACGCCACGGTAGCCGCCAACGCCCTGCTGCTCAACGGCCTGCTCCTGACGTCCTACGCCCTCGACGGTCTCGCCCACGCGGTGGAGGCGCTCTGCGGCCACGCCATCGGCGCCCGCGACCGAACCGCCCTGCGCCGCGCGCTGGTGGTGGCCGGTGGTTGGTCGCTGCTGGCAAGCCTGGCGTTCGCCGCGCTGTTCGCCTTGTTCGGCCACCTGTTCATCGACCTGCAGAGCGACATCGCCGGCGTCCGCGAAGTCGCCTACGCCTATCTGCCGTACCTGGCCTGCCTGCCGCTGCTGGGGATGTGGAGCTATCTGCTCGACGGCCTGTTCATCGGCGCCACCCGCGCCCGCGAGATGCGTAACGCGATGCTCGTCGCGGTGGCCGCCAGCCTGCCCCTCGGCTGGCTGTTGCAGGGGCTGGGCAACCACGGGCTATGGCTGGCGTTCCTCGCCTTCATGCTGCTGCGCGGGCTGGTCCTGGCCGCCTACGGCTGGCGCCTGACCCGCCGCGATGGCTGGTTCGCCGCTCAGGGCGCCGACAGCGGACGATAGGCGAGCATCAGCGGGACGTCGGCAGCGTGCGCGACCTGTACCAGTTCGCTGGCCAGGCGCCCACCGGGAAACACCAGCACCAGGTCCGGCGCGGCCTCGCCGAGGACGCCCTCGCCATACTCGCGCAGGGCGTTGTCGCTGCCACTGCGCTCCGGATAATCGTAGGCGCGCGAATCCGCGCCACGCTCGCGGCACCAGCGCTCGGCCTCGTCCGGCAGGCCGTGGCACTGGTCGAGCGCCAGGCGCAGGCGTTCGGCGTCCTTGAAATGGCGTCCGGCGCAGATCAGGAGGCGCATGCCGATCCCTCCCCTTGCCCTGGCTCGTCCGGCCGCTTCGCCATCGGATCGATGCCGCTGCGTTCGAGCAGCGGATAGGCCAGGGCGGTGACATGATGGTGGATGCGTCGGTAGTCGCGGAGAATGCGCTGGAACACGTCACCGGACTCCACCCAGGCACCGCGATCGTCGCGCAGGCGACGGAAGCGCTCGCGACTGGCATCGGCCTCCAGTCGCTGCAGCAACTTCTTGCGCGCCACCAGGCGCAGCGCGGCGTCCAGGTCTTCGCGAAGGAACGCGCTGATCGCCAGGTGCAGGCTCTCCTCGATCGCCGCCTGCAACGGCAGCATGCGGCCCAGCTCGAACTCGCTGCCGGCGCGACTGCGCCCGGCCCAGCGCATCGCCAGGGGCAGCAGGCTGTTGGCGACGAGATCGCCGATGTGCTCGATGTTGATGGCGAACAGAAGGATTTCCTGGGCACGATCGGCGTCGCTGTCGCCGAGGCCGTCCTGGCCGAGGTCTGCCAGGTAGGCGCGGATCGCCGCACTCAACTGGTCGAGGGCCTGGTCCTGGCGACGGATTTCCGCCGCCACCTTCGCCTCCGGTCGCTGCAACAGGCCGCTGGTGGCGCGCAGCATCAGACTGGCCATGTCGGCCAGCCGCAGGACTTCGCGAGTAGCGTTGGCCAGGCCGATGTTGGCCACCTCCAGCCCGGCTTCGTCGAGGTAGCGCGGCATGCCCGGCTCGTCGGACTGTGCCTCTTCCGGCAACAGGCGCGCGAGCAGCGCCGCAAGGGGTCCGGTGAAGCCGATCGCCAGCAGTGCCAGGGCCAGGTTGAAAGCACTGTGGAACCAGACCGCCGCCGCACCGCCGAGTGCGTTGGCCGGTTGCGCCAGCGCCGTCAGCCAGGGCAGCACCAGCAGGCAACCGAGCAGGCGCACCAGCAGGTTGCCCAACGGCAGGCGCCGCGCCACCCGGCTACCGGCCACCCCCAGCGCCGGCAAGGCGCCGCCGAGGTTGGCACCGAGCACCAGGGCCAGGGCGATGGGCAGCGAGACCAGTCCGGCCTGGGCCAGGGACGCCACCAGCAGTACCACCGCGACACTGGAATGGCAGGCCCAGGTCAGCAGCGCGGCGAGCAGCAGGGCGATCAGCGGATCGCCTTCGAGGCCGTGGATCACCGCGACAAAGGCTGGCGAGGCCTCGATCTGCTGCAGGGAATGGCCGAGCAACGCCAGCGCCAGAAGCATCAGGCCGAGTCCGATCAGGCACTGGCCAAGGCTCTCCAGGCGTGGACCGTCGCCCAGGCGGAACAGCAGCAGGCCGGACAGCAGGGCCAGCGGCGCCAGCAACGAGGTGTCGAAACTGAGCAGTTGCACCACCAGGGTGGTGCCGACGTTGGCGCCGAGCATCACTGCCAGCGCCGGCGCCAGGCCCAGGGTGCCACTGGCAGTGAAGGACGCTGCCATCAGGCTGGTGGCGGTGCTGCTCTGCAGCAGGCCGGTGATGCCGAGCCCGGCGAGCAGGGCCAGCCAGCGGTTGCCCAGGTGGCGGCCGAGCCAGTTGCGCAGCACAGTGCCGAAACCGCGCAGCACGCCGCTGGAGACCATGTGCGTGCCCCACAACAGGAGGGCCACGGCACCGGCCAGGTTGATCAGGAGGATGGTTCCCAGCATGGCGGAACTCCCGGTTCGGAATGGATCGTGAAGGGAACGGGCTCATTGACCCATGGCCAGCCTGAGCGAGGCACGGTTGAGCGCGCTCGAGCAGTCCAGCAGGTATTTCACTTCGACCTGGCTCAGGCGGCCGCTGGCGTATGCGCGCACGCTGATCACCATCAGCAGGTGCGCGGCCTTCGCCAGCAGCCGTGCTGCCAGGCCACAGAGCGCGCGGCGAGACGCGCCCAGGCATTTGCGTACGACGTTCATGGCTGCTTCCTCGGTGGAGGAGCGCGCCGCAGCGCGGCACGCCCTTGGGCTCAGAAACGCAAGGTCGCTCCCGAGACCAGCCATCGCTCGCGCTCGCCGCGCAGGTGGCCGCCGACCAGCAGGTCGAGGTCCAGCCGTTCGCCCAGGTGCAGCCTCGGTCCGGCCTGCCAGCCGCTGTCGCCGGCCGACTCGCCGAAGCGTTCGGCGATCAGGGTCAACGGCTGGCCGACGCGGTATTCCATGCCCATGCCCCAGTTCCAGCGATGCCGGCGCTCGCCCTCGGCGTAGGCATGCCCCAGGCCGACCCCGGCGTTCAGGCGCAGGGCCTCGAACGGCTGGTAGCTCAGCGGCAGGTTGAAGCCGGCGCCTTCGAAGGCGTGCCGGCGGTCCAGGTAGAGATCCGCCGAGAGCGCCAGGGCCAACGCCAGGCCGAGGTCGTCGCGGGCCAGCAGCGGTGTCTTCAGCTCGGGGCTGAGGCGGCTGTGCCGATCGCCTGCGTCGCCCTCGCGCACCAGCGCCGCGCCGAGCTGCACCGATGGTAGGGCGGAGAAGGTGCAGGCTGGCGACAGCACCGACTGGTAGCGGTTGCCGTGGTGGCGTTCGCGCTGGTGCCAGGCGTCCAGGTTGCATTCGCCGACGGGGTCGATCTCGCCGTCGTCGACCCGGTAGGCGCCGCCCGCGGCGCGAGCCTCGGACAGCAGCGCCAGCAGCAGGACGCAGGCTAGCGCGGCGGCGACGAAGCCCAGGCGCCAGGACAGGGCGCGTCGCAGCGCGGCCGGCAGCGGTTGGAAAAGGGGCGCCCGCGGGCGCCGGTCGTGCAGGGTCATGATGCGTCTCTCCATGCGTGGGTCCGGTGTGCGTTGCGCGGCGCGGCGAGGCTTGCCGACGCGCCGGGAAAGGCCGGGACGAAGCCCGGCCGATCGCTCAGAACCACTGGCCGAAGCGGCGGATGTAGAGGGTCTTCATGGTCTGCGCGGTGACGCAGTAGCAGAGCAGCGTGCCCACCAGCCAGGGGAAGTACTCCCACGGCAGCGGCTGCAGGCCGACCATCGCCCCCAGCGGCGAGAACGGCACGTAGATGCCCAGCGCCATCACCAGCCCGGTCATCAGCATCACCGGCAGCGCCGCGGTGCTCTGGATGAAGGGAATCTTCTGGGTACGCAGCATGTGCACCACCAGGGTCTGCGAGAGCAGGCCCTCGATGAACCAGCCGGACTGGAACAGCGACTGCATTTCCGGGCTGTTGGCGGCAAACACGAACCACATCAGCGCGTAGGTGGTGATGTCGAAGATCGACGAGGTCGGGCCGATCCAGACCATGAAGCGGCCGATGTTCTTCGAGTCCCACTTGCGCGGCTTGGCGAGGAACTCCTTGTCCATCTTGTCCCACGGCAGCGACAGCTGGGAGATGTCGTACATCAGGTTCTGCAGCAGCAGGTGGATCGCCAGCATCGGCAGGAAGGGGATGAAGGCGCTGGCCACCAGTACCGAGAACACGTTGCCGAAGTTGGAGCTGGCAGTCATGTTCAGGTACTTCATGATGTTGCCGAAGGTCTCGCGGCCTTTGATCACGCCTTCCTCCAGGACCATCAGGCTTTTTTCCAGGAGGATGATGTCGGCCGATTCCTTGGCGATGTCGGTGCCGCTGTCCACCGAGATGCCGACATCGGCATCTCGGAGCGCCGGGGCGTCGTTGATGCCGTCGCCGAGGAAGCCGACAGTGTGTCCGTTGCCCTGCAGGGCCTTGAGCACCCGCGACTTCTGCAGCGGCGTCAGCTTGGCGAACACCGTGCGCTCCTCGGCCAGGCGTTGCAGGGTGGCATCGTCCATCAGGTCGATGTCGCGACCGAGCAGCGGCTCGCCGACGTCCAGGCCGACCTCGCGGCAGATCTTCGCGCTGACCACCGGGTTGTCGCCGGTGAGCACCTTCACCGCCACGCCGTTCTCGCGCAACGCGGCGATGGCCGGGCCGGCGGTTTCCTTCGGCGGATCGAGGAAGGTCAGCAGGCCGGCGATCACCAGGTCGCGCTCGTCGCTGGCGCCGTACTGGGCCTGGGACTCCGTGCGCGAGAGGCTGCGGGTGCCGAGCAGGAGCACGCGGAAGCCGTCGCGGTTGTATTGCTCGGCCAGCGCCAGCAGGGCCCGGCGGCGTTCCTCGTCGAGCGGCAGGTCGACACCGTCCTGGTGCACGCGGGTGGCGATCTCGAGCATTTCCTCGACCGCGCCCTTGCACACCAGCAGGTGTTCGCCGTCCTTGCCCTCGAGGATCACCGAGAGACGCCGACGGACGAAATCGAAGGGCAGTTCGTCGACCTTGCGCCAGGCATCCGGCGGCGTGATGCGCGGGTTCTGTTCGACGAAGGCGACCACCGCGCGGTCCATCAGGTTCTTCATCCCGGACTGGTGGAAGCTGTTCAGCCAGGCCATTTGCAGGACCCGGTCGCAGCGCCGGCCGGCAACGTCGACGTGATGCTCGAGGATGATCCGGTCCTGGGTCAGGGTGCCGGTCTTGTCGGTGCAGAGCACGTCCATGGCGCCGAAGTTCTGGATCGCGTTAAGACGCTTGACCACCACCTTGCGCCGCGACATCGCCACCGCGCCCTTGGCCAGGTTGGCGCTGACGATCATCGGCAGCATTTCCGGGGTCAGGCCGACCGCCACGGCGAGAGCGAACATGAACGCCTCGGCCCAGTCGCCCTTGGTGAAGCCGTTGATCAGCAACACGATCGGCACCATCACCAGCATGAAGCGGATCAGCAGCCAACTGACGCTGTTCACCCCACGGTCGAAGGCGGTCTGCGCCCGCGAACCGACGATGGAACGGGCCAGCGAACCGAAATAGGTGCGCGCACCGGTGGCGACCACCACCGCGGTGGCCGTGCCGCTGACCACGTTGGTGCCCATGAAGCAGATGTTCGGCAGTTCGAGCAGGTCCTGCTGGTCGGCGGCGATCCGCTTGGCGGACTTCTCGCGGACCGCGCCGAGGGTGTCGTATTTCTCCACCGGTAGCGCCTCGCCGGTGAGTACGGCCTGGCTGATGAACAGGTCGCGCGATTCGATCAGGCGGATGTCGGCGGGGATCATGTCGCCGGCGGACAGGCGCACGATGTCGCCGACCACCAGTTCGCCCATGGGGATTTCCCGCAGCTCGCCGCGCATCCCGCGCTCGTCGCGGCGCAGCACGGTGGCGGTGTTCCGCACCATGGCCTTGAGCGCCTCGGCGGCCTTGCCCGAGCGGTACTCCTGCCAGAAGCGCATCAGGCCGCTGACCAGGACCATGCAGAGGACGATGATGACGCCAGTGAGATCGGTTTCCTCACCGTCCTGCAGCGGCAGCCAGAAGTCGGTGAAGAAGCTGATCGCGGAGAGCGTCATCAGCACGTAGATGAAGGGGTTGTTGAACGCCTGCAGCAGTTGCACCAGGACGTGTGGCGGACGGTCGTGGGCCACTTCGTTGGGGCCGTCGGCGTGCAGCCGGGCGGCGGCCTCGGCCTGGTCGAGGCCGTCCTGGCGACCGCGGACGTTGGTGAGGGTGGTTTCCAGGCTGTTCTGCGCTTCGCGGGCGGCGCGCATGGACAGTCGGTCGTTGCGGCGCTCGGTATCGAGCTGGGTATTGCGTTGGGTCGCTACGCTCATGACTCGGTCTCCTGTCGCGAGCTGCGCGACGGCGACACGAGTCGGTTGCCGGTCAGGTGACAGGCAAAGGCGTGCCGGGTCGCGATGTTCGCGATCGGTGGGAAGAATGTTCGGCTTGTCCGGGTAAGGCCCACTGCGCGCGGCCGCTCAGGCGGCACGCAGCAGGCCGACTTGGTGGTTCGTCCATGGCAGGCTCCTTGTGCGAAGGGTTAGGCAGGAGAAAGCGTCAGCCGCGCATCGGGCGGCGTCCGCTCACAGGGTTCTCTTCGACCTGCGTCTCCAGGCGGCGATACTCCAGGCGACCGCCGGCCGGGTCGACACGCCAGGCGAGGCTCGCGGGATGGCCGTGGCCGGGAAGGATCGCGCCGGGGGACTGCGCGGCGCGCACGCGCATCTTCGCCACGAAGGCGGATACGCCGGGGGATACCGAATTCTCGAAGTTCATGACTCACCTGTACCCGGCGTGCCGGACACGGGTGAGAAGCAGTGGGTCAGCCCAGGATGCCGCTCAACCGACCGACCCGTTGCGGGTTCCGTCGTGCGTTGGTTTGGGTCATCGCACCAGCCGGCATCTGCTGGGCCGGGCGACGACTACTGGGAATACTGTCCATGGCTCTCTTCGTAGGGGGAAAGAAAGTGCCCGGCTCTGCGGGCGGGGGTTTTATAGACCTCTTGCCAGACGAGGTCAACCGAAAAAGCCGTTTCGTTCAGGCTTCTATGGAACATCGGAAAATTCCCGCAGGAGTCCGGCGAAAAGACATCGGCCAAAAGCGCTCAGGCGGAGATCAGTCCCGCCAGCCGTCGCGCCAGCGCCGGCACTTCGGAGGCCGGGTCGAGGCGCAGGCGAAAACGGGTCTGCAGGATGTCCAGCAGTTCCTCGACGTCGCGCAGTTGGCGCTGCAGCGTCTCGCCGTTGCCGGCGCGCTGGCCGAACAGCCCGTCGGCCAGGGTCAGGCGCAGGTCGCCCTCGGTTATGGCGGCCTTCAGGCCCTGGCGGAACACGCTGTGGGGGTGGGTAGAGGTGTACCAGTTGCGCGGGATGTAATCGATCCACAACTGCGGGCGCAGGTCGAAGCGGTACAGCGGCAGCCAGCCGCTGCGACCGCGCACGGCGCTTTCGTAGAGACCGGCGTGCGGGTCGACCAGGCGCACGCAATGCACCTGTCCGGCGTCCGCCTCGTCGCCCGGCAAAGGCAGTGCTCGCGGCGGATTGGCCGAGCCGAAGCCGACATCCACCAGGAACTCGCCCTCCGCCAGGTACAGACGCAGCATCAGATGCGATTGCTGGGTCAGCGGCGCGTCCTCCGGGAGTCCCCAGCGTACCCGTGCCACCAGCAATTCCAGCTCGTAGCCGAGGGCCAGCAGCAGGCGGGCGAACAGCGAGTTGAGTTCGAAGCAATAACCGCCGCGGCTGCCCTCGACGACCTTGGCGAAAACCTTGTCGGCGTCGATCTCGATGGGACGGTCGAGCAGCACGTCGAGGTTCTCGAAGGCGACCCGGCGCAGATGCGCGTCGATCAGTCGGTCGAGATTCGCCAGACTCGGCGGACCGGGATCGTCGATGCCGATATGGTGCAGGTAGGCATGGGTCTGCTCGGGCGTCAGCGGGGTCATGGCGGGCTCCGGAAAATGGCCAGCTCGATTCTAGACGCATTCTCGGGGAATACCGGAAGCGCCGTCAGGCACATTGGCCCGGGGTCTGCTTGACTGTGCCCATCCCACCCCGAGGAGCGCCGCCATGGCCCAGGCAATCGTCGCCTACCTGCACTACCTGTCGATCTTCCTGCTGTTCGCCCTGCTGGTGTTGCAGCACCGCCTGCTGCGCCTGCCGCTGGACCTGGAGCGCGCCCGCAGCCTGGCGGCGATCGACCGCGGCTACGGCCTCTGCGCCCTGGCGGTACTGGCCAGCGGGCTGGCGCGGGTGCTGTGGTACGGCAAGGGCGTCGACTATTACCTGCACAATGGTCTGTTCCACGCCAAGGTCGGGCTATTCGTCCTCGCGGCCCTGGTCTCGCTGTTGCCGACCGTTACCTTCCTTGGCTGGCGCGGCGCCCTCAAGGCCGGCGAAGTGCCGGCGGTGACGCCGGCCCGGGGCCGGCGGGTGGTCCTGGCGGTGCGCCTGCAACTGCTCCTGCTGCTGGTCATTCCGTTGCTGGCTACGCTGATGGCGCGCGGCTTCGGCATGCGCGGCTGAGCCCTCAGTTCTGCATGGCCCGGCCATGCACGTCCATCGCCGCCTGGCGCAGCGCCTCGGAGCGGGTCGGATGCGGATGGCAGGTCAGCGCGAGGTCCTCCGCCGAGGCGCTGAACTCCATGGCCACGCAGGCTTCGCCGATCATCTCGCTGACGCCCGGCCCGATCATGTGCACGCCGAGCACCTGGTCGCTGCGGGCATCGGAGAGGATCTTGATGAAGCCTTCGCTCTCGTGGTTGATCTTCGCCCGGCTGTTGGCGCTGAACGGGAAGCGTCCGACCTTGTACTCGCGCCTCGCCGCCTGCAGCTGCTCCTCGCCGAGGCCGACGCTGGCCACTTCCGGCTGGGTGTAGATGACCGACGGAATCACCTCGGCGTTCATCTCCGCCGCATGCCCGGCGATCCGCTCGATGCAGACGATCGCCTCTTCCTCGGCCTTGTGCGCCAGCATCGGTCCCGAGGTCACGTCGCCGATCACCCAGACGCCCGGCGCCGCGCTGCGCTGTCCCTGGTTCTCCAGCATGCCGCGACGATCGCTGGCCAGGCCGACCGTCTCCAGCCCCAGTCCTTCGGTATAGGGGCGCCGGCCGATGGCCACCAGCACGTAGTCCGCCTGCAGCGATTCCGTAGCGCCGCCGGCGGCCGGTTGCAGGTCGAGTTCGACGCCCTGCTCGCCACTGCGCGCGGCGACCACGCGGGTGCCGAGGCGAAACCGCATGCCCTGGCGGGTCAGGGCGCGCTGCAGGGTCCTTGCGGTTTCCCCATCCAGCCCCGGGCAGATCCGCTCGAGGTACTCCAGCACCGTGACCTGTGCGCCCAGCCGGCGCCAGACCGAACCAAGCTCCAGGCCGATCACGCCGGCGCCGATCACCACCAGGTGGCGAGGCACTTCGACCAACTCCAGGGCGCCGGTGGAGTCGAGGATGCGCTGGTTGTCCACAGGCACGCCGGGCAGCGGCGCCGGTTCCGAACCGGTGGCGATAACGATGTCGCGCGCCTCCAGTTGCGCGTGGCCGCCGTCGGCAAGGGCCACGCCGACCCGGCCCTCGCCTTGCAAGCGCGCCCAGCCCTTGATCCACTGCACCTTGTGCTTGCGGAAAAGGAATTCGACGCCACGGGTCAGGGCGGCGACGCTCTCGTCCTTCTGCTTCATCATCTGCGCCAGGTCCAGTTCCGGGCTGACCCGGATGCCGAGCCGGGCGAACTCGCCGCCGCTCGCCGCGGCGTATAGCTCCGAGGCGTGCAACAGGGCCTTGGACGGCATGCAGCCGACGTTCAGGCAAGTCCCGCCGAGGGTTTCGCGACCCTCCACGCAGGCCACCTTCAGGCCCAGCTGGCCGGCGCGAATGGCAGCGTTGTAGCCCCCCGGACCGGCGCCGATCACGATCACGTCATAGCTTTCCATCATCCTGCTCCTCGGTTGTCCCGCCACGGCCCCCTCAGCGTAGGCGACGCCGGCGCAAATAGAGGAAACGCCGCGTAGAGGGACCGAAAGCGATTGTATTTCGCTCGTCATGCAAAGCTTATATGATGACCGTAATTTTCCTGCAACCCTTTCCCACCACGACAGGAGCACTACCATGGAACAGCCCGGCCGCGAAGATCGCCTGAACGCCTGGATCGCCACCGAGCGGGCCGCCCGCGCCCGCCTCGGCGCCAGCGGAACCCTGGAGCTGGCGCAAGTCGCCGCGCTCTCCCCGCAGGAGTTCTTCGACCGCATCGGCAGCGGCCAACTGCCCTGTCCGCCCTACGGCGAACTGGTCGACTTCGTTCCCATCGAGTGGTCCGAAGGGCGCTTCCTGTTCCAGGGCACCCCGGACCGCCGCCACTACAATCCGCTGGGTAGCGTGCACGGCGGCTACGCCGCGTCGCTGCTGGACTCCTGCATGGGCTGCGCGATCCATACCCGGCTCCAGGCCGGCCAGGGCTATACCACCACCGACCTGCGGATCAGCTACCTGCGCGCGCTGACCGACAAGGTCGGCCCGGTGCGCGCCGAAGGCCGGGTGGTGCACCTCGGCCGCTCGACGGCGGTCGCCGAGGGCCGGTTGTACGATGTCGACGACCGTCTCTACGCCGTCGGCTCGACCACCTGCCTGGTCCTGCACATGGCCGGATGAACGCGGCTTCGCCAGGGAAGGCCGCCAGGCGTTAAGATGACGACCTGCATTCCAAGGTATCGAAGCCATGCGTTATCCCGAAGACCACAAGCAGAAGACCCGCCGGCGTATCGTCGAGGAGGCTGCCCGGCTGTTCCGCCAGGACGGCGTCGGCGCCACCGGGCTGCAACCGCTGATGAAGGCCCTGGGCCTGACCCATGGCGGCTTCTACGCGCACTTCAAGTCCAAGGACGACCTGGTGGAAACCGCGTTGCGGCATGCCGCGGCGCGGCTCGACGAAATCACCGCGCCCCTGGCGGAGGCGGAACGACCGCTGGCGCTGCTGATAGAGCAGTACCTGTCGCCGCGTCACCGCGATAACCCCGGCGCCGGCTGCCCGTTGCCGACCCTGTCGGCGGAACTCGGCCAGCGCGGCACGCCGAGCCCGACCACCGACAGCATCGTGCGCAAGCGCCTGGCGATGATCGAAGCGGCCCTGGAGGGCGAGGACGCAGGCGAGCGCGCCGTGCTGCTGCTCGCTTCGCTGGTCGGCGCGCTGCAACTGTCGCGCAGCGTGCAGGATGAGGCGCTGTCGCAACGGATACTGGAAGCGACGCGCAAGAAGCTGCTGGAGCAGATGGAGCGCTAGGGCCTCAGCCGAGGTAGCGCTCGGCCGGCCACTGCCGCGACAGATTGGGCGCGAGCCTGGCCCGCGCCGTCATCAGCGCCTGCCAATCGGCCGCATCCGGCAACGACGGGATGGTCACCGCTTCACGCCGATCGAAACCGACCAGCGCTGCCTCCACCAGATCCTCGACCTCCATCACCATCTCCGCGGGAATCCCGGCGATTCCGGCGCCGCTGCGCTCCCAGATCTCGGTACGGGTGACGCCGGGCAGCACCGCCTGGACGTAAACGCCGCTGCCGGCCAGCTCGTGCTGCAGCGACTGGCTCAGGCTCAGCACGTAGGCCTTGGTCGCGCTATAGACGGCATTGAACAACTCCGGCGCCAGCGCCACCACCGAACCAAGGTTGACGATGGCGCCGCCGCCACGCCGGCGGAACCCCTCCGCCGCGCCGGCAGCCAGGCGGGTCAGGGCCACCACGTTGAGGGCGATCATCCGCTCCGCCCGGTCCATGTCGGCAGCGGCCAGCGGACCGTTCATCGCCACGCCGGCGTTGTTCACCAGCAACGCGATCGAGGCGTCGTCGCGCAACCGTCGCTCGACCCGCAACCTATCGTCGCGCTCGGACAGGTCGGCGCGCAGGATCTCCACCCTGACCCCGTGGGCTTGGCGAAGTCGATCCGCCAGGGCTTCCAGGCGTTGCCGGTCGCGCGCCACCAGCAACAGGTCGTGGCCACGGCGGGCCAAGTGCTCGGCGTAGGTCGCGCCGATTCCGGAAGAGGCGCCGGTGACCAGGGCGACGCCATTGCCAATCTGTTCGTTCATGTGGGTTCTCGCTGGAAAAAGGCCTGACCGCTAACAGCGGCTATTTATATTACACACTTAATATTATGATCGTAATTAAAACCGTCAAGCCTTTATCCGTTCCAACGAGCAGGGAAGGATGAGGAGAACCTTCATGCAACCGTCACGGAAAACGCCAATAAAAGGTCAGGACCCACGCCACCCCGACATGCCCTACCATGGCGTTGTCCATCGCGGGAGGATCATGCGTCATGTATCACGGTGAAAGACTCAATGCCTGGACCCACCTGATCGGTGCGGTCGCCGCCTGCACCGGCGCCGTCTGGCTGACGATCCAGGCGAGCCTCAACGGCAGTCCATGGAAGATCGTCGGGGTCGGCGTCTACGGCGTCACCCTGACGCTGCTCTACAGCATCTCGACCGCCTACCACAGCGTGCGCGGGCGAGCGAAGGTGGTGATGCGCAAGCTCGACCACCTGTCCATCTACCTGCTGATCGCCGGCAGCTACACGCCTTTCTGCCTGGTCACGCTGCGCGGTCCCTGGGGCTGGACGCTGTTCGGCATCGTCTGGGGCCTGGCGGTGCTCGGCATGCTCCAGGAGATCAAGCCACGCTCCGAGGCGCGGGTGCTGTCGGTGGTGATCTACGCGGTGATGGGCTGGATCGTGCTGATCGCGGTGAAACCGCTGCTCGCCGCCCTCGGCAGCGCCGGCTTCACCTGGCTGGCGGCCGGCGGCGTGCTCTATACCGTAGGGATCGTCTTCTATGCCTATGACCACCGCTTCCGCCACTGGCATGGCATCTGGCACCTGTTCGTGATCGCCGGCAGCCTCCTCCACTTCGTGGCGATCTGGCGCTACGTACTCTAGGCGTGGTCCGGCGCGAAGCAGCGGGGAGCCGGTCGCGCCGGAGGCTCAGCCCTTCTTCGTCCGCGACAGCGCGATGCACGCCACCACGATCAGCACGCCGCCGGCGATGGTCAGCGCGTCCGGCACCTCGCTCCAGAACAGCCAGCCCCAGCCGGCGTTGAAGACGATGCCGATATAGCGGGTCACCGCAACGATGGTCGCGCTCTCGTGACTGAAGGCGCGGGTTAGGAACACCTGGCCGAGCAGCGATACTACCCCGATGGCCAGCAGCAGCCCCCACTCGCGCAGCGTCGCCGGCACCACGAAGTCGTTCCACATCAGCGGGATGGCCACCAGGGTGGCCACCGCCAGGAAGTAGAAGACGATCTCGTAGGTATGGTGCCGCGCGCTCAGTTGGCGGATCGCCACCGAGGCACCGGCGGCGAACACCGCGCTGAGCAGGCCGACCACGGCGTATACCGAGTAGCTGGAATAGCTGAACGGCTTGACGATCATCAGCGCGCCGAGCACCACCACCAGCAACAGCCAATAGACCGCACGGGGAATCCGCTCGCCGAGGAACAGCGCGGAGAAGAGGATGACGAAGAACGGCGACATGTGCGCCAGGATGCTCGCGTCCGCCAGCGGGATGTGGGCGATGGCGTAGAAATAGCAGACCAGGTACAGCGCCCCCATCACCCCGCGCACCAGCAGCATCGGCACGCCCTGGCGCGACAGGGCGACACCGGCCTGGCGCATCAGCAGGTAGATCAGCAGGGTACCGATGGCGCTGCGGAAGAACACGATCTCGGCAGCCGGCAGGGTGGCGCTGGCTTCCTTGACCAGGGCGTTCATCACGCTGAAGGTGAAGGACGCCAGCACCGCCAGCAGCACCCCGCTTTTCAGCAGGTCGAGCACCACTGGCGATAGATGGCGTCCGCCGCCGGACGGCTGTCGATCGGATACAGGCTTGGATGGCACTGGCTCGCTCCTTGGCAATCGATGAATCGGGACACGGCGTTCTCGTAGTTCGCCAGCAGGCTGCGCGCCTGCGGCATGGCCAGGTCGAAGTGGACGGCCAGCGCGACGATCAGCGCCAGCTTGCGGTAGTCCTCCAGCGGCACCCGCGGGAGCCGCCAGAGTCCGTCCTCGTCGCGACTGACGCGGCGGAACGGCACGGCAGAAAAGTCGAAGTGGCGACCCTGCTCGTCGGCCGGAGAGAACGGATCGACCAGCAACGCCGCGTAGCGCACGAACAGCAGGTATTCCTGGCGCTCGGCGCCGGCCTCGGCGAAGCCGTCGATGGCCGCGCGCGGCAGCATCGTCTCGTGCACCGGGTAGTTGTCGTCGTTGAGGAAGCGCAGCAGGTTCAGCGGCTCGGCGCCCATCCGCCGCAACAGTTCGCTCAGCTCGCACCACAGCCGCCGCATGGCGCCGATGGCCCCGGGGGTGATAGGTCCCTCCGGGTAGAGCTTGTACATGAAACCGGGCGGCCCCTGCTCGGAAAGTATCCGGGCGAGGGCGAACTCGCCGAGAAAGAACGGACTGTGCACGTAGGTGGTGACGTTGCGGCCCTCCGCCGCTTCCGGCGTCGCCAGAGGTACCACCTCCACCCCGCTGCCGGCCAGAACTCGCCGCCAGGTCTCCCGCGCCGGGCAGTCCGGCCGGCTGGAACCCAAGTAGACCCTGCGCTTGACCGCCTTGGTCAGGGCCCGCAGCGGTTGTGTCTCGTCGATCACCTTGGTCGCCGCGTAGTAGCTGGACAGGCTCAGCACGGTCGCCTGGCACCCCGCCGGCAGGGCGCTGCGCACCAGCAGGTTGGCGCCGATGAAGGCGGACACCAGCAGCAGCGTGCGCACCCCGCCGAGTCGCTCCCAGGGCAACCCGCGGACCACGTCCAGGTAACTGTCGGCCGGCACGCAGAGCACCAGGGTCTGCCAATCGTCGCGAAGTTCAGCGGGGTCCTGGTGGAAGACGTCCAGCGCGGCGTTGCCGGACAGCCAGCGATGCTGCCCCTGCCCTTCCAATTGCAGGCAGGCGCCGCGCGCCAGGGCCTCGGCGATCCGCTGGCTGCGCCGGCCGGGATGGTTCAGCGCGCCGAGGCGACCGGCACCGTGGCGGCGCAGGTCCAGCGCGACCTGGATCGCCACCGCGCCCAGACCGACCAGCAGGACGTTGCCCAGGCTCTCATCAGCGGCGTTCATCGACCGGCCTTCTCCAGGATCAGGGTGTCGTACAGCGGCTGGCTGACCCGCTCCGCGCAAACCCGCCAGCCCTCCAGTTCGGCTGGCTCAACCGGGTAGTTGAACAGTCCCTTGATGCCGCTGCCGTGACGCAGCAGGACCTTGGCGTCGGCGCGCATGACCTGGCGGATCTGCGCCAGCACCGTGCTTTTCTGCTGCACCAGCGAAGCGATCAGGAAATGCGTGGCATCGCGGGAAAACGCCAGTTCCGCCGGCGACAGCGAGGAAAACTGCATGCGCGCCTCCAGCCCCTGGCAGCGGGCGATCTCGCGGGCATAGCCCAGGGCCTCCTCGTCGATGTCCAGGCAGCACAAATGTGCGCCGACCTCCCGCGCCAGCACCAGGGCCGAGGTCGGCAGGGCACCGGAGCCGACGAACAGGACCCGTGCATCGGCATCTATCCCGGCGCTGTCGAGTTCGCCGCGGATGGATTCCAGCAGGCTACCCAGGTAGCGGCCCATCTCGCCGGGTTCATGCAGCACGCCCTGGCAAAGGTGCTTCTCCAGTTCGCAGAGGGCCTGCACCGCCGCGTCGCGCAGGCGCAGGCCGAGCGCCTGCAATGCAGGGTCGTCCGAATCGGCCTGCCACTGTGCCCGGCTGCAATCCTCCCCGATCAGTCCGCTCAGACGGTCGAGCTTGCGCCTGAGGATCTCGTAGCAGCCGCAACACTCGCGGGCATAGACGGTGAGCAGGCGAATCTCGCATTCCAGTTCGCGGAGGGTTTCCAGCAGCGGTGTGCGTCCTTGCATGGCATGGCTTCCTGGCGGCGGTAGAGGGCTCAGTAGTTCAGGGTCAGGCTCATGGTCAGGTTGCGCGGCTCGCCGGGGGCGACCCAGACGTTGTTATAGGAACGCTCGTAGTAGCGACGATCGAAGAGGTTGTTGACGTTCACCCCGAGGGTCGCATTGCTCGCCAGCGGATAGTGCGCGAGCAGGTCGACGGTGGTGTAGGCCGGCAGTTCGAAGCCGCTGTCGCTGCTGTCGCCGGCGCGCTCGCCGACATAGTTGAGCGCCGCGCCGGCGTCGGCGCCGTGCAGCCAGCCTTCGCGGAACTCGTAGACGCCCATCAGGCTGCCGCTGTGCTTCGGCACATTGAGCAGGCGGCTGCCACGGGCGATGTTCTCGTCCTTGGTCACTTCGGCGTCGATATAGGCGTAGGCGCCGATCAGCCGCAACTGCTCGGTGAGCTGGCCGCTGAACTGCAGGTCGAAGCCCTGGCTGCGCGCCTCGCCGGCGGTCTGCTGGTAACCGGGATTGCTCGGGTCGGCGGTGAGCACGTTCTTCTTTTTCAGGTGGAACGCGGCGAGGGTCATGCCCAGCCGGCCATCGAGCAGGTCGAGCTTCACCCCCGCCTCGTAGCCGCGCCCCTCCTCCGGGTCGAAGGCCTTGCCGGCCATGTCGGTACCGCCGTTGGGCTTGAAGGATTTCGAGGCGTTGGCGAACAGGCCGACCTCCGGGGTCGCCTGGTACAGCACGCCGATGCGCGGGGTGGCGGCACGCTGGGTCTGCTGCGAGCTGGTGTCGCGGAAGCGGCCATTGTTCAGGCGCGTGGCGTTCATGTCCTGGCGGTAGCGGTCGAAGCGCACGCCGAGCAGGCCGCGCCATTTCTCGCTGAACTCAATCTGGTCCTGCAGGTTGAGGGCCATCGCGTCGACTTCCTCGTGGTTGCGGTCGTCGCGTCCGAAGGGTGGTTTCGGCTGGCCGTAGACCGGCCGGCGGATGTCGATGGCATAGGGGTTGCGCGACGGGATGCTACGCAGGATCAGTTCGTCGTTGTGGTAGCGCTCGTACTCGAGGCCCATCAGCAACTGGTGGCGAATCGAGCCGGTATGGAGGTCGCCGAGCAGGTCGAGCTGGGTGATGCTGTCGTGCCACTCGAAGTCGCGGTAGCGGTACTCCCGGCGCAGGCTGTAGCCGTCGGCGGCGAGGCTGGAGTTCTCCGAGGCGTAGCCGTCCAGGTGGCCATGCTTGTAGTGGCTGGCCAGGCGCAGGCTCCACTGCTCGTTGAAGTGATGGCGCAGGGTGGCCTGGAGGGTTTCGTTGTTGTTGTCGATCTTGCCGTCGTCCGGTTCGCCGAAGAACCGCGAGCGCGGCAGGCTGCCCAGGTGGTTGTGCGGCGCCACGGTGCCGCGGTCGAAGACCTGGCGGTTGCGCACCACCTCGGCTTCCACCAGCAACGAGGTGTCCGGGTCCAGTTGCCAGCTGAACGATGGCGCCACCAGCAGGCGCTGGCCGTCGGCGTAGTCGCGGAAGCCCTTGCTGTCCTCCACCGCCAGGTTCATCCGGTAGAGCAGGTCGCCCTCTTCGTCCAGCGGCGTGTTCAGGTCCAGGGTCGAGCGGTAGCGGTCCCAACTGCCGGCGCTGGCATGCAGGCGGGCGAAGCGCTCGGCCTGGGGCTTCTTGGTCACCAGGTTCACCGTGCCGCCGGGATCGCCGCGCCCGTAAAGGCTGGAGGCCGGTCCCTTGAGGATTTCCACGCGCTCGATGGTGGCGCTGTCCGGGGCGTTCATATAGCCGCGGTTGGCGCTGAAGCCGTCGCGGTAGAACTCCGAAGTGGTGAAGCCACGGACGTTGTACTCGAACATCGTCAGGCCGCCGAAGTTGTTCTGCCGCGAGACCCCGCCGGCGAAGTCCAGCGCCCGTTCGATACGAGCGCTGTCAAGGTCGTCGAGCACCTGGCGCGGCACCACGCTGATGGCTTGCGGGATGTCCTCGATACGGGTGTCGGTGCGCGTCGCGCTGGCCGTCCGATTGGCCCGGTAGCCCTGCACCGGGCCCTCCGCGCGCTCCGCTTCGGCGGTGACAGTGAGGACCTCAAGCTCCGCGGGACTTTCCGTTTCCGCCCAGAGCGCCGGACTGCTGCAACCGAGGCCGACACCGAGGACAAGCGACACACTGACTCTCATGGGAAATCGCACCAGAAAAGAAATGATATACTATAACGCTACCAGTTCGATTCCGGCCTCGCAATACAATGCCCGGCTCTATCTCGCGTCTCGCCGCCAGGCTGTGATACTCATCCCTCTTTTCCGACGACCAGCCCAGCCATGCCCAACTCCATCTCCAATTCCTCCCGCCTGCACAGCATCGACGCCCTGCGCGGCCTGGTGATGCTGTTCATGCTGCTCGACCATGTCCGCGAGACCTTTTTCCTGCACCGCCAGGTCGGCGACCCGATGGACGTCGCCAGCACCGAGCCGGCGCTGTTCCTCAGCCGCACCCTGGCGCACCTGTGCGCGCCGGTGTTCGTCTTCCTCACCGGCCTGTCGGCATTCCTCTACGGCGAGAAGCACCAGGGACGCCGGGCGGTCTCGGCGTTCCTGTTCAAGCGCGGGTTGTTCCTGGTGGCGCTGGAACTGACCCTGGTGAACTTCGCCTGGACCTTCCAGTTGCCGCCGACGGTGATCTACCTCCAGGTGATCTGGGCGATCGGCCTGAGCATGCTCGCCCTGGCCGCCCTGCTCTGGTTGCCGCGCCCTCTGCTCGCGGCGCTCGGCGTGCTGCTGGTGGCCGGCCACAACCTGCTCGATCCGCTGCATTTCGCTCCCGGCTCGGCCTGGCACCTGCCGTGGGCGGTGCTCCACGACCGCGGCTGGATCGAAGCGGGCGACGCCCTGCGCCTGCGCACCTCCTACCCCCTGCTGCCGTGGATCGGTGTGATCGCCCTGGGCTATGCCGCAGGCAACTGGTTCAGCGGCGCCACGCCGGCAACCACGCGCCGACGCTACCTCCTGGCGGGCGGTGGCGGGCTGCTGCTCGGCTTCATCCTGCTGCGCCTGCTCAACGGCTATGGCGAGAAACCCTGGGCCTTCGGCGAGACGCCGGCGATCACCCTGATGGGCTTCTTCAACGTCACCAAGTATCCGCCGTCGCTGCTGTTCCTCGCCCTCACCCTGGGAATCGGCCTGCTGCTCCTGGCCTGGTTCGAACGCCTGGACTGGAGCGGTCGCGGCAAGGCCCTGGTGGCGTTCGGCGGAGCGCCGATGTTCTTCTACCTGCTGCATCTCTACCTACTGAAGCTGCTGTACCTGCTGGCGCTGGCGATCTGGGGCGCCAACCGGGGCGACTACTTCGGTTTCTCCTCGGTGCCGGCGCTATGGCTGTGCAGCATCCTGCTGGCCGTGGCGCTGTACCCGGCGGTGCACTGGTTCGCCGGTTTCAAGGCGCGGCGGCGGGATATCGCCTGGTTGAAATACTTCTGAGGCGCGGAGCATCCAGGAGCCGCTGGAAACGTCCGGCCCTTCCCCCCCACGGGTAGGACGAATGATGCGAAGCGTTATCCGCCGGACACAGCAGGCAACCACGCCGACGTCCACCGCCGGCAGGGAAGTAGAAATGAAGGGTTGCGCGGAACTCCCAGACAACGGAAACGAAACGGCCGGCGGGCGCCTCGCGCCCGCCGGCCATTGCCTGGTTCGCTTCCCGTCGCCGACGGGCTAGCCAGTCAGGACAGGTACGCCGAGCGGGTCAGCCCCAGGCGCAGCGCATCCAGGTACTGGTTGCGCTCGCGGGCGGTGAGCTTGGCCCCGGCGACCTTGTCGCGGTAGAGGGTCATCAGTTCCTCCGGCGACAGGTGCACGTAGCGCAGCATGTCCTCGATGGTGTCGTGGGTCTCGATGCCGGCGTGATAGATGCCGCCGTCTGCGCGCTGGTAGACGTTC
Source organism: Pseudomonas sp. PS1(2021) (assembly GCF_020405165.1). Classification (NCBI taxonomy): domain Bacteria; kingdom Pseudomonadati; phylum Pseudomonadota; class Gammaproteobacteria; order Pseudomonadales; family Pseudomonadaceae; genus Pseudomonas; species Pseudomonas sp. PS1(2021). Next base: position 4,997,442 of record NZ_CP084484.1, read on the forward strand.
ACCGAGTCGGTGTCGCCGAACAGGTTGTGCATGTCGCCGAGGATCTCCTGGTAGGCGCCGACCAGGAATACCCCGATCAGGTAGTCCTCGCCCTCCTTCACCTCGTGCACCGGCAGGCTGGTCTCGATGCTCTGCTCGTCGACGTACTGGGTGATCTTGCCGTCGGAGTCGCAGGTCAGGTCCTGCAGTACCGCGCGCCGATCCGGCTCCTCGCCCAGGCGGTGCAGCGGCAGGATCGGCAGCACCTGGCCGATGGCCCAGGTATCCGGCAGGCTCTGGAACACCGAGAAGTTGCAGATGTACTTGTCGGCGAGCTTGTCGTTGAGTTCGTCGAGGACCTGCCGGTGGGAGCGCTGGCGGGCCTTGAGCTGGTTGTGCAGGCGCCGGCAGATAGCGAAGTAGCACTGCTCGGCGAGGGCTTTCTGCGCCAGGCTGATCTTGCCGTCGGCATACTGCGCGGCGGCGTCGCCGATGTAGTGGGTGGCGCGCCAGTAGGTCTCGGTGACCATCTCGGCATCGGTCGGGCCGAGCAGTTCGGCCAGCCAGCGGACGATCTCCGGCTGCTCGTCGAGATCGACGATCTTCGGCACGTCGTCGTTGTGCCGCTCGACGTCGGTGACCTGGGTGATCAGCACCGCATGGTGCGCGGTCAGCGCCCGGCCGCTCTCCGAGAAGATGTGCGGATGCGGCAGGCCCTGGGCGTCGCAGAACTCCTTGAGCATGCCGACCACCACGCCGGCATAGTCATCGATGTCGTAGTTGATCGAGCTGGCGTTGCGCGAATGGGTGCCGTCGTAGTCGACGCCGAGGCCGCCGCCAACGTCGATGTGATCCACCGGCAGGCCGAGCGCGCGCAGCTCGCCGTAGTAGCGGATGGCTTCCTTGAAGCCGTGCTGGTAGTCGGCCAGGTTGGCGATCTGCGAGCCCATGTGGAAATGCAGCAGGCGCACGCCCTGGTCGAGACCGGCCTGGCGGAAGCGCTCGACCACCGACAGCAGCTGGGCGGCGGAAAGGCCGAACTTGGCCTTCTCGCCACCGGTGTCTGCCCACTTCGACGAAGCCAGCGAGGACAGCCGCACGCGCAGGCCGACCTGGGGCTGCACGCCGACGTTGGCGGCCTCCTCGATCACCAGCTGCACCTCGGATTCCTTCTCGATCACGATGAACACGTTGTGCCCGAGCTTCTGCCCCATCAGCGCCAGCTTGATGAACTCGCGGTCCTTGTAGCCGTTGCAGACGATGGTGCCGCCCTTCGGGGCCAGCGCCAGCACCGCCATGAGTTCCGGCTTGGAGCCTGCCTCCAGGCCGATGGAGACGTTCTCGGTGGCGATGATGTTCTCCACCACCGCTTCCTGCTGGTTGACCTTGATCGGATACAGCGCGGTATAGCGGTTCTGGTATTCGAGGCGCTCGATGTTCGCGTCGAAGGCGCCGGTGAGCTTGCGCACGCGGTCCTGCAGGATATCCGGGAAGCGCACCAGCAGCGGCAGGCTCAGGCCCGCCTCGCGCAGTTGGCCGACCAGCTCGTAGAGATCGATGGGCGTCGAGTCGGCACCCTGCGGACGCACTTCGACATTGCCGCCATCGTTGATGGCGAAATAACCCGCACCCCAGTGGCGGATGCCGTATACGCCGCGGCTGTCGGCCACGGTCCAGTTGCTGCCATCGTCTTTGCGAGTCCGTCGAGCGGCCATGCGCGGTGATCTCCTCAATGTTCGGGGTCGGGCGGGCGCCGGGATCTCCGGATGGCCCTGGGCCGGCACGCCTGTGGTGGAGGCTAGCCGGAGGATGTGACGTTGCCGTGTTGACCGCCACACTGGGCGGTAGTTTAGGAAAGCCGAGGAAATCCGCTCATGCGGGTATCCGCAGTCTCCCATCTAGGGAAAGGGCTGGTGCGGCCTTCGCGGTGCCGGACCTGCCCGCTCTCTGCAGGGGAGAACGCGGTCAGCCGCCGGACTTCTTCGCCTTGAAACCGCGCTTGAGGAGTTCGTCGATCAGCAGTTCGACATGCTCGCCCTGGATCTCCACCACGCCGTCCTTGAGACTGCCGCCGGTGCCGCAGCGCCGCTTCAGCGCGCTGGCCAGCTCCTTGAGCGCATCGCCGGCGAGCGGCAGGCCACTGATGGTGGTCACCGTCTTGCCGCCGCGGCCCTTGGTCTCGCGGCGCACGCGCGCGATCCCGTCGCCGACAGGCGCTACGGCCTGCCCGCAGATGCAGGCGTCTTTGGGTTGCTGGCAGTCCGGGCAATGCCGGCCGCCATCCGTGGAATACACCAGCCCGCCGAGGGCGGACAGGGACGAAGCTTTTTTGACCACCGGGCGTTTCCCCCAGAATGGCCTCGACGGGCCAGGTCAACAACGATGGCCGGCGGGAGCCGACCGCGACGCCCCACTCAGGCAGGGGCTGCGCAGGGGCGGCATGGGGACCGCCCGAAAAGGTCGCGCAATTTAGCAGCATTGCGAGCAAATGCTAAGAGCGAAAATGCGCCATTGATCGGTGAAATGGCGACATCCGCGGCTCAGGCGTCCAGGTACAGGCGCAACGCCTGCAGGGAATCGGGGCAGTACGGCAAGCTGCGAGCCTCCTCCAGCGCCAGTTCGGGACGGATGAAGCGGGCCTCGGAGATTTCCTCCGCCTGCAGGCGCAAGGGCGCATCGGAGACGGCGGAAAACACCGCGCACCAGAGCCGGTTGCCCGGTTCGTCGAAGAAGAAGCGACCATGTTCGCGCAGGACCGCGTCGCGGATTCCCAGCTCTTCCTCCAGTTCGCGGGCGGCGGAGTCGGCGTAGGGCTCGCCGGCCTGGACCATGCCGCCGGCGGCGAGGTCCCAGTACCCGGGATAGACCGCCTTGCTCAGGGTCCGGCGCTGCACGCACAGCTCGCCGGCGGAGTTGAACAGCAGGATGAAGGTGCCGCGACCGATCAGCCCGCGCTCGCGCAGCTCCGCGCGCGGCAGGCTACCGAGCGGGCGGTCCTGCTCGTCGACCCAGGCGATGAGTTCGGCGTCGGAGGCGGCCCGGTGGGCCACCTCTTCGGCGCTGATCGGCGCGGCCATGGGTCAGCCCTGGGAAAGCAGCTGGCGCAGGTCGATCACCGCGGCGTTGGCGCGGGAAATGTAGTTGGCCATCACCAGCGAGTGGTTGGCCAGGATGCCGTAGCCGCTGCCGTTCAGCACCATCGGGCTCCACAACGGCTCCTGCGCGGCCTCCAGTTCGCGGATGATCTGCCGCACGCTGACCGTGGCGTTCTTCTTCGCCAGCACGTCGGCGAAGTCGACCTCGATGGCGCGCAGCAGGTGCGACAGCGCCCAGGCCTGGCCCCGGGCCTCGTAGAAGACGTTGTCGATCTGCAGCCAGGGGGTTTCCTGGACCACTTCCTCGACCTTGGGCGCCTCGCCCGGCTGTACCTCTTCGGGGTTCTTGATGTTGGTGTTCAGCTTGACCCGGCCGACGCTCGCCGACAGGCGCTGGGACAGCGAGCCCAGGCGGGTGGCGACGTCGCCCAGCCAGTTGTTCAGGTTGTCGGCACGGGCATAGAACTGCGCGTTGGGCTGGTTCGGGTCGGACAGGCGAGCCAGGTAGCGGTCCAGCGACTTGATGCCTTCCTGGTACTCCGACTCGGACGCCGGCAGCGCCCAGCTCTTGTTGTCGAAGTTGAAACGCGGCTCGGCGCGAGCCAGGTCGGCGTCCTCGGTGGACTGCGACTGCGAACGGGCGAAATCCTTGCGCAGCGCCCGGCTGATGTCGCGCACCTGGACCAGCACGCCATACTCCCAGCTGGGCATGTTGTCCATCCAGATGCCCGGCGGGAAGATGTCGTTGGAGATGTAGCCGCCCGGCTTGGTCAGCAGGGTATCGACTACTTCCTTGAGGGTCTCCACCGTGGTGTAGCCGGTGACCATCTGCCGCCCGGCGCGCTCGGCGGCGGCCTGGGCGTCCTGCTGCACGGGGAACAGGTCGGGTTCCTGGCTCCAGTACCAGCCGACCAGCATCGCCACCAGCAGGTAGATGCCCAGCAGGCCTCCCACCACGCGCACCAGCCAGGGGCCGCCGAAGTAGGTACGCACATCATCCACGGAATTGTCCACGCGATCGCGCATGGTCCCACGACGCTTCTTCCAGTCCAGCATGGCAAGGGTCCTTAAAACAGCTCGATAGATGGGGGATTGGACCATGGCGAACGCGTTCCGTGCCAAGCGCCAACCCTTCCAGGACGCCGAAAACCTCGGCATCGTCGGCTTTCAGCGTAGTGGAAGCCGGTTTTGTGCCGGAATGCTCAGTGAGAATTTTCCGAAACAGGCATAAGCATGCCGTAGTCCGTCGCACAAAGGCACCCACCAACAGGTGGGGATGACATTTGGAAAAGAAAAGGCTCCTCTCGTCAGCCGCCCAACGGCCGCTGGCTTTCATGGCGATAGGTGATAGCATAGAGCCATCATTCGCAGCGACGCTCTGCCGCGAAGACCACGAAAGAAGCGCGTCATGATGACCGAGCACGATGACCCGACCCTGGACCGCCTGAAGCACCACTTCGCCCAGCGAGTGATCAACCAGGCGCGCCAGGTTCTGGAGGTCTGGCAACGCCTGACCCGCGCGGAGTGGAACAGCGACGGCATGGAAGAACTGGCCGACGCCACCCTGCGCCTGCAGCGCTACGCCGAACGCTTCGAGCAAGCCGAGCATGCCCAGTTGGCCGGTGCCATCGACCGTACCCTGGACGTCGTCGAGGCCAACCGCGGCCGGCTTTCCAGCGAGTCGATCAGCGAACTCAACCAGTTGATGCAGCGCCTGTCGCGCACCGGCCTGCGGCATGGCGACCAGCTCGAGCACACCGTCCTGCCGCCGTTGCGCAAACCGGTCTACCTGGCACTGAAGGACCGCGAACGCGCCGAGCGCCTGGCCCAGCAACTGGAGTTCTTCGGTCTGCAGGCGCTGAGCTGCGAGACCGCCGACGCCTTCCGCGCCAGCATGCGCGAACGCTACCCGGCGGCGATCGTCATGGAAGTCGACTTCGCCGGCCCCGACATGGGCCTGCGACTGGCCAGCGAGGCCCAGGCCGGCCTCGAACACAAGCTGCCGGTGCTGTTCTTCAGCGACAGCGAAACCGACACACCGACCCGCCTGGCCGCGGCCCGCGCCGGCGGCCAGGAATTCTTCACCGGCACCCTGGACGCCTCCAGCGTGCTGGAAAAGATCGAGACCCTCAGCCGCCTGAGCTTCTACGAGCCCTACCGGGTACTGATCGTCGACGACTCCCGGGCCCAGGCGCTGCACACCGAGATGGTCCTCAACAGCGCCGGGATCATCACCCGCGCACTCACCGAGCCACTGTCGGTGATGGCCGAGCTGAGCGACTTCCAGCCCGACCTGATCATCCTCGACATGTACATGCCCGAATGCCTGGGCACCGAATTGGCCAAGGTGATCCGCCAGCACGAGCGCCACGTCAGCGTGCCGATCATCTACCTGTCCGCCGAGGACGACCTGGACAAGCAGCTGGACGCCATGAGCGAAGGCGGCGACGACTTCCTCACCAAGCCGATCCGCCCGCGCCACCTGATCGCCACCGTGCGCACCCGCGCCAGCCGCGCGCGCAGCCTGAAGGCGCGGATGGTGCGCGACAGCCTGACCGGCCTGTACAACCACACCCATACCCTGCAACTGCTCGAGGACGCCCGTCTGCGCGCACGTCGCGATGGCCGTCCGCTGAGCTTCGCGATGCTCGACATCGACCACTTCAAGCAGGTCAACGACCGTTTCGGCCACCCCATGGGCGACCGGGTGATCAAGGGCCTGGCGCTGTTCCTCAAGCAACGCCTGCGCAAGACCGACCACATCGGCCGCTATGGCGGCGAAGAGTTCGCCGTGGTCCTTCCGGACACCGACCTGGACGCCGCGCGCCTGGTGCTCGACGAGATTCGCCAGCGCTTCGCCGAGATCCACTACCCGGCGCAACCGACCGACCTGCGCTGCACCTTCAGTTGCGGCATCGCCGAGCTGACCCCGGACCTCGATATCAAGAGCATGGCCAAGCAGGCCGACGAAGCGCTGTACCGGGCCAAGCACGGCGGGCGCAACCGGATCGAGGTATATCGTCCCGACGCTCGATAATGGCCTTTTGTCATCAGCCGGTAACCGAACGGAAATAACCTGCGGTCTCGCCGTTCCGTAGTCGGACGAGACTCGCCATGCGCCTCAAGCAACTCACCAACCTCAACACCCTGCTCCTGCTCACCGTCTGCCTCGCCCTGGGAATCACCCTGTGGTGGTCGCAACGCGCCATGGAGCGGCCCTTCCAGTTGCTCGACCAGTACCTGGAGCTGTCGCAGCGCTTCGACGAACAGGTCGCGCGCAACATCCGCCAGTACCTCGGCAGCGGCGACGCCGTGCGCCAGCAGGCCGCGCTGCAAGCCCTGGAAAGCCTCGCCGAGGCCTTGCCGGAGCTACCGCCGGACCTCGCCCGGACCCTCGCGCCAAGCCTCGCGGAGTTGCGCGAATTCAGCGCCGGCGACCTGCTCGCCGCCGGCAAGCTCGCCGGCGACCCGCAGGGCCTGCTGCTACAGGCCGAGCGCGACCTCACCGGCAACCTGGAACAATGGTCCGCCTACCTGGACGCCGCGGCGGGGCAGCCCCAGGCCGGCGCCTACCGCACCCCGCTGCTGCTCGCCAGCCTGCACCTGACCCGCCTCAGCCTGGCCCGCGCCAAGCTGGTGGAAAGCGCCAACCCGGCCCTGGCCGGCGACGTCGAGCGCGAATTGGCCAACCTGCGCGAGCAGGCCGGGCGGATCGAGGCCTTGCCGCTGCTCGGCGTGCTCGACGAGCAACGCTCGGCCAGCGACGACTTCGCCGCCATGATGGGGCTGGCCGGCGACGCCGAGGCTGGCGCCGGCAATGCCGAAGACCGCGGCGTGGCGCTGCGGCGCGAACTCGCCAGCCTGCTGCAACGCTATCCGGACGAGTTGCGCCGCACCCGCGACCTGATCGAGCGTCGCCAGCAACTGTCCGCCGACACCGGCGCCAGACTGGACGCGGTGCGCCAGGCCCTGGCCACCCTGGAACCGCAGGTGCGCGGCGAACGCCAGCGCCTGCAAGGCCAGGTACGCCTGATCCAGGGTGGGATGATCGCCCTGATCCTGCTCATCGCCCTCGCCATCGACAGCCTGCAAAGACGCCTGGCGCGGGTCCTCGGGCAACTGGTGCCGGCGCTCTCGGCCTGGGCCGACGGCGACTTCTCGCGCCCCATATCCCTGCGTACCCGCACCGAGGACCTGCGCAACCTGGAAGATTCGCTGAACCGCCTGCGCAGCTTCCTCGCCGAGCTGGTCGGCGCGATCCACCGCCGCGCCGAACAGGTCGCCGGCAGCAGCCAGACCCTGGCCGAGGTCAGCAGCGGCCTGCACGCCGGGGTCGAGCGCCAGGCCGGCGATACCGGGCAGATCCGCGACGCCCTCGGCGACATGGAAGCGGCGATCCAGCAGGTCGCCGGAGACGCCAGCCAGACCGCCGACGCCAGTCGCAGCGCAAGCCAGGCAGTGGAGCATGGCCAGCGGGTGATCGGCGAGAGCCTGGGCGGCCTGCGCGAGCTGGTCGACGAGGTGCAAGGCAACGCCCAGTCGATCGAGCGCCTGGCCGAGGAGTCGGCGACCATCGGCAGCGTGCTGACGGTGATCCGCTCGATCGCCGAACAGACCAACCTGCTCGCCCTCAATGCCGCCATCGAGGCCGCCCGCGCCGGCGACCAGGGCCGCGGCTTCGCCGTGGTCGCCGAGGAAGTCCGCTCGCTGGCCCAGCGCACCGCCGGCGCCACCGAGGAGATCCAGCAGCTCATCGGCCGCCTGCAACAGGCCGCGCGGCAATCGGTGGAGGCCATGCGCAGCCAGGTCGAACATGCCGAACGCACCGCCGAACAGGCCGGCGCGGCGGAAGGCGCGCTGGACGAAGTGGTCGCCGCGATCCATACCATCGGCGTGATGGCCGAACGCATCGCCGAAGGCTCGACCCAGCAGAGCCAGGCGGTCGGCGAGATTCGCTCGCACAGCGAACGCATCCACGCCCTGGGCGGGGAAAACCTGCGGCTGATCGGCCATAGCCGCGAACAGGGCGAGCAACTGCGGCAACTGGGCGGCGACCTGCGCACCACGGTGCAGGCCTTCCGCCTGTGACCCTGCGGCGACGTGCCGCAAGGCGCCAGAGGAACCGTCTGGCTTCGGACCGGTCGGATACCGCTCAGCGGAACCGGGGCAGGACCTGATCAGCCGCACGGGGCTCGATCGGGCCCGGCTTTCCGCTATCATTCCGGCTTTTGATCCGACGAGATATCCATGCGCCGCCTGCTGACCCTGATCCTCCTGCTGGTCGCCCTGCCCGCCGGCGCGGGCCTGTTCGACAGCCGTCCCGGCGCCTCCCTCGGCGGCGGCCTCGATGGCGGTGGCTTCCTCAAGGTCGACCAGGCGTTCAAGCCCAGCGTCGAGCGCAGCGACGCGCAGCACGTGCTGCTGCGCTTCGTCAACGCCGAGGGCTACTACCTCTACCGCCACCGCTTCCAGTTCAAGGTCGAGCCAGCCCAGGTCAGCCTCGGCCAGGTGCAGCTGCCGGCGGGCAAGCAGCACCACGACGAGTACTTCGGCGATACCGAGGTCTACTACAACATCGTCGACCTGAAGATTCCCCTGAACAACCCGGCCCGGCAGCCCTATACCCTCGTGGTGACGTACCAGGGCTGCGCCGACAAGGGCCTCTGCTACCCCCCGGAAACCAGGCGCTTCGACATCGACGGCGGTGCCGCGACGCCAGCCGCGAGCGACGCGGCCGGCAAGGGCCCGCTCGAGCACAAGGGCAAGCGCAGCCTGCTGTTCTTCTTCCTCGCCGGCCTGACCCTGACCTTCACCCCCTGCGTGCTGCCGATGCTGCCGATCCTCTCCGGAGTGGTCCTGCGCGGCCGGCCGGGCGGTGGTCGCGGCTTCGTCCTGTCGCTCGCCTACGTGCTGCCGATGGCGCTCTGCTTCGCCCTGCTCGGCGCGCTGATGGGCATGTTCGGCGCCAGCCTCAATCTCCAGGCGCAATTGCAGTCGCCCTGGGTACTGGTGCCATTCGCGGCGTTCTTCGCGCTGTTCGCCGTGGCCATGTTCGGCTTCTTCGAGCTGCGCCTGCCCGGCTTCATCCGCGAACCGCTCGACCGCCTGGCCGGCGATGCGCGCGGCGGCTCGATCCTCGGCGCGGCCACCCTCGGCGTGCTTTCCAGCCTGCTGGTCTCGCCCTGCGTCTCCGCCCCGCTGGCCGCCTCGCTGCTCTATATCAGCGCCAGCGGCGATGCCTGGGGGGGCGGCCTGCAACTGTTCGCCCTCGGCCTGGGCATGGGTACGCCGCTGGTGGTGTTCGGCGCCGGCGGCGGCGCCCTGCTGCCCAAGAGCGGAGCCTGGATGAACGGCGTGCGCAACGCCTTCGGCGTGCTGTTGCTGGCGGTCGCCGTGTGGCTGCTGGAGCGGGTGGTGTCCGGCCCGGTGGCGCTGATGCTCTGGGGCATGCTCGCCGGCGGCGCCGGCCTGGCCCTGGGCGCCCTCGAATTCACCCCGAAGAGCGCCGCACGCCGCCTGCTGCAACTGCTTGGCCTGATGTTCCTGACCTACGCGGTGGCCGCCTGGATCGGCGCCCTGCAGGGCGAGTCGGACCCGATCCATCCGCTGGGCCGCTCGGTGCCGTCGATCCATGCCGGGCCGCCGAGCACGCCCGGCGAATGGCAGAACCTGACCACCCCGGCGCAGTTGGACGCCGCCCTGGCCGAGGCACGTCAGGCCGGCAAGCCGGTGCTGCTGGACTGGTATGCGGACTGGTGCATCAGTTGCAAGGTCATCGAGCGCCAGGTTCTCACCGATCCCACGGTGCAGGCACGACTGCCGGCCTACCGCCTGCTGCGCTTCGACATCACCGAAAGCAACCCGGCCCAGCGCGGCCTGCTGGACCGCTACAACCTGTTCGGTCCGCCGGCGATCCTGTTCTTCGCCCCGGGCGGTGACGAATGGAGCGACTTGCGCGTCATCGGAGAGATCGGCGCCGCCGGGCTCGCCGAACGACTGCGCCGGGCCGCTACCCGGCAGTGACATGCGCTGACATACTTCTGCCGCAATTGCCGGTCAACATGCGGCGATCTACTGCAATCTAACAGTGACTGGACAGTCATACGGAAATTCCGGCATAGTGCCCGCTTGCCGTTTGCAGCCTGTACAGGACAATCAACAAGACAATGGCGACCCTCCTCGTATTGCACGGGCCGAATCTGAACCTGCTGGGCACCCGCGAGCCCGGCACCTACGGTTCGACCACCCTCGGGCAGATCAACCAGGACCTCGAGCGCCGCGCCCGCGAAGCCGGCCACCACCTGCTGCATCTGCAAAGCAACGCCGAATACGAACTGATCGACCGGATCCATGCCGCGCGCGACGAAGGCGTGGACTTCATCATCATCAATCCGGCGGCATTCACCCATACCAGCGTCGCGTTACGTGACGCGCTGCTTGCGGTGAGCATCCCATTCATCGAAGTGCACCTGTCGAACGTGCACAAACGTGAACCTTTCCGGCATCACTCCTACTTCTCCGACGTGGCGGTAGGGGTGATCTGCGGTCTCGGCGCCACAGGCTACCGCCTGGCCCTGGAATCCGCCCTTGAACAACTTCAACGCCCCTGACCTCACTGGGAGTGCTAGCGCTAATGGACATTCGTAAAGTCAAGAAACTGATCGAGCTGCTGGAAGAGTCCGGTATCGACGAACTGGAAATCCGCGAAGGCGAAGAGTCGGTACGCATCAGCCGCCACAGCAAGACCGCCGCCCAGCCGGTGTACGCACAGGCTCCGGCCTTCGCCGCTCCGGTCGCCGCGCCGGCGCCGGCAGCCGCCGCTCCGGCCGCCGCTGCCGCGGAAAGCGCCCCGGCCGCGCCGAAGCTGAACGGCAACGTGGTTCGCTCGCCGATGGTCGGCACCTTCTACCGCGCCGCCTCGCCGACCTCGGCCAACTTCGTCGAAGTCGGCCAGAGCGTGAAGAAAGGCGACATCCTGTGCATCGTCGAAGCCATGAAGATGATGAACCACATCGAAGCCGAAGTTAGCGGCACCATCGAGTCGATCCTGGTGGAGAACGGCCAGCCGGTTGAGTTCGACCAGCCGCTGTTCACCATCGTCTAAGCCGCGGGGAACCTGCGATGTTGGAAAAAGTGCTGATCGCCAACCGCGGCGAAATCGCCTTGCGCATCCTTCGCGCATGCAAGGAGCTGGGGATCAAGACGGTGGCGGTACACTCCACCGCCGACCGCGAGTTGATGCACCTGTCGCTCGCCGACGAATCGGTGTGCATCGGTCCGGCCCCGGCCACCCAGTCGTACCTGCAGATCCCGGCGATCATCGCCGCGGCCGAGGTCACCGGCGCCACCGCGATCCACCCCGGCTACGGCTTCCTCGCCGAGAACGCCGACTTCGCCGAGCAGATCGAACGCTCCGGCTTCACCTTCGTCGGCCCGACCGCCGAGGTGATCCGCCTGATGGGCGACAAGGTCTCGGCCAAGGACGCCATGAAGCGCGCCGGCGTCCCCACCGTGCCGGGCTCCGACGGCCCGCTGCCGGAAGATGAAGAAACCGCCCTGGCGATCGCCCGCGAGGTCGGCTACCCGGTGATCATCAAGGCCGCCGGCGGCGGCGGCGGGCGCGGCATGCGCGTGGTCTACGACGAATCCGAGCTGATCAAGTCGGCCAAGCTGACCCGCACCGAGGCCGGCGCGGCGTTCGGCAACCCGATGGTCTACCTGGAGAAGTTCCTGACCAACCCGCGCCACGTGGAAGTCCAGGTGCTTTCCGACGGCCAGGGCAACGCCATCCACCTCGGCGACCGCGACTGCTCCCTGCAGCGCCGCCACCAGAAGGTGATCGAAGAGGCGCCGGCCCCCGGCATCGACGAGAAGGCTCGCCAGGAAGTCTTCGCCCGCTGCGTCCAGGCCTGCATCGAGATCGGCTACCGCGGCGCCGGCACCTTCGAGTTCCTCTACGAGAACGGCCGTTTCTACTTCATCGAGATGAACACTCGCGTGCAGGTGGAGCACCCGGTATCTGAGATGGTCACCGGTGTCGACATCGTCAAGGAGATGCTGCGCATCGCCTCCGGCGAGAAGCTCTCGATCCGCCAGGAGGACGTGGTCATCCGCGGCCATGCGCTGGAATGCCGGATCAACGCCGAAGACCCGAAGACCTTCATGCCCAGCCCGGGCAAGGTCAAGCACTTCCACGCCCCCGGCGGCAACGGCGTGCGCGTCGACTCGCACCTCTACAGCGGCTACAGCGTGCCGCCGAACTACGACTCGCTGGTCGGCAAGGTCATCACCTACGGTGCCGACCGCGACGAGGCGCTGGCGCGGATGCGCAATGCCCTGGACGAGTTGATCGTCGACGGTATCAAGACCAATACCGAACTGCACAAGGACCTGGTGCGCGACGCCGCCTTCTGCAAGGGCGGGGTGAACATCCATTACCTGGAGAAGAAACTGGGTATGGACAAGCACTGATCCGTCAGTCGCTGCGCACAAGGGCTGCCTCCGGGCGGCCCTTGTCGTTTCCGCCTGCCGGCCGCCCCAACGGTGCTATCCTCGTCGCCCCTCCACCACCGGACTCCTGCATGGAACGCATCCGCCGCTGGTACCGCCAATCGCTGGCCGCCGCGACCGAGGCCGCGACCTGCTTCGCCCTGGGTTTCAGGGAAAGCCTGCAACCCGCCGCACTCTTCCGCTCCGCGAGCCTGTGCATTCTCGTCAGCGTGCTGTGCACCTGGCTGTTCGTGCATTTCTTCGAACCGATCATCCGCCTCTGCGGCTGGGCCGCGCTGTACACGGCATTCAGCGTGGCCAACTTCGCCCTGATCCCCAGCAGCTCGCTAATCGAGGCCGGCAGCGGTGGCCCGTACTTCGATCCGCTGGCGGCCTTCAACGGCCTGGCGGGACTGGCGCAACTGGCGTTCTATTTCGTCGGCTATGCCGCGCTGTTCTTCGTCGCCCTGTACGCCGCCAGCATCGTCTTCGGCATCCGCCTGGGCCTACGCATCGGCCTGCTCGGACAACTGAAGGAACAGGTCCGCCAACGCTACCCGCGACTGGCACCTGCCTCCGGCGAAAGGATCTCGCTGTGGCGTGCCACCGGCTTCCGCCTGGCACCCTGGCTGGGCGTTTCCGGATCGATCCTGGTCGGCCTGCTGGTTCCGCTCTACAACGGTGTACTCCTGCTGCTGGCGCTGGCCTACCTGAACATCCGCTTCCTGCTGCCCGCCACGCTGGCCGGGCTGGCCGATGCCGGCGAGCAGCTCGCCGTGCTTCGTGCTCGCCGCGGCAGCCTGTTGCTGTTCGGCCTGCTGATACTGCTCCTGGCGCTGGTGCCGCTGCTCAACCTGCTGCTGCCGGCGGTGCTCGGCGGCGGTACCTGCCACCTGGCCAATCGCGGCCTGGCGCAACTGCGCGGCGAGGCCACGGCAGAGAGTGGCAGCGCCGGCTAGCCTCAAGTAAGCTTGCGCGGTGGAAAACGGGTCGCCCCTGGGCGGCCCGTTTCGTTTACAGCCGCAACAGAGGTCGCCCCATGCCCTGGTTACAAGTTCGCCTGGCCATCACCCCGGAACAGGCCGAAACCTACGAAGACGCCCTGCTCGAAGTCGGCGCCGTCTCCGTGACCTTCATGGACGCCGAAGACCAGCCGATCTTCGAGCCGGACCTCGGCACCACCCCGCTGTGGTCGCGCACCCACCTGCTGGCGCTGTTCGAAGCGGACACCGATGAGACCGCCCTGCTCGCCCACCTCGCCTTGCTTACCGGCGGCGACCTGCCCGAGCACCATGTCGAGGAAATCGCCGACCAGGATTGGGAACGCAGCTGGATGGACAACTTCCAGCCGATGCGTTTCGGCCGCCGCCTGTGGATCGTGCCGAGCTGGCACGCCGCCCCCGAGCCGGACGCGGTCAACCTGCTGCTCGATCCGGGCCTGGCCTTCGGCACCGGCACCCACCCGACCACCGCGCTGTGCCTGGAATGGCTCGACGGCCAGGAACTGGCCGGCCGGCAGGTGCTCGACTTCGGCTGCGGCTCGGGAATCCTCGCCATCGCCGCGCTGCTGCTCGGCGCCGAACGGGCGGTCGGCACCGACATCGATCCACAGGCCCTGGAAGCCTCGCGCGACAATGCCTCGCGCAACGGTATCGAGCCCGCGCGGTTCCCGGTCTACCTGCCGGCGGACCTGCCGCAGCGACAGGCCGACGTGCTGGTCGCCAATATCCTCGCCGGCCCGCTGGTTTCCCTCGCCCCGCAACTGACCGGCCTGGTACGTCCCGGCGGCCTGCTGGCGTTGTCCGGCATCCTCGCCGAGCAGGCCGCGGAGGTCCGCGCGGCCTACTCCGCACACTTCGATCTCGACCCGACCGCCGAGCGCGAAGGCTGGATCCGCATCAGCGGCCGCCGCCGCGCCGATTGATGGCGCGCCGCCAGCCACCACTGATCCCGCCCCACTGCCTTCGTGCAAGAAGCTTGGGGTAGACTAGCCGCCGGATTTTCCCTACGGATCGCCGCATGAGCGAAAGCGTCATCACCCAATGTCCCCATTGCAGCACCAGTTTCCGCGTCAACGACGCGCAACTGGGCGCCGCCAATGGCGCGGTCCGCTGCGGCACCTGCCTGAAAGTCTTCAACGCCCTGCAACACCAGGTCGGTGGCGCGCCGCGCGCGAACGCTCCTTCGGCAGCCGAAGCGAAGCCGGCCGCCGCTCCGCCACCCGCGCCCAGCGTCGCGGCCGCCACCTCGGCCGCGCCCCCGGCAGCGCGCCCGCGCGACGAAACCCTGTGGATCCATGACGACCTCGACCTGGACAGCCTCAACCTCGACGAGGAACTGGCCAAGCTCGACGAATTCGAGCTGAACCAGGAATTCTCCAGCATCGAGAAGGCCCCGCGACCGGCGGAAAGCCTGCTGGCGCGCCGCGACGACGAACGCGATCCACATGACGAACGCTGGGCCGAGGCGCTGATCGCCGATGCCGAACCGGCCCAGCCGGCGCGCGGCAATCCGCGCCAGGAACCGAGCCTCGGCGAACCGCTGGCGGAAGAGCGGGTATCCTTCGTGCCGCTGCGCCGCGCCGAGGATCCGCCGGAACTTCGCCTCAGCCTCGATGACGACGATGACGACGAGCCCAGCCTCGGCAAGCGCCGCCACGGCCTGAGCGCCCTGGATGAAGACGACGAGGAAAGCGCCGAGGAACAGTCCGTCGCGCCCCTGGGCAGCGCCCGCAAACCGGACGAGGCGCCGGTCGAGAGTCTCGACCAGTTGCGCGACGAGCCGCTGCAACTGGCCTGGGAGAAGCCCCGGCGCCAATGGCCGCGGCGTCTCGGCTGGCTGCTGCTGATCCTGCTGGCGCTGGGCGGTCTCGCCGCTCAGTACATCGCCTACCATTTCGACGAACTGGCGCGCCAGGACGCCTATCGCCCCTGGTTCGCCCAGCTCTGCCCGGAAATCGGCTGCACCCTTCCCTCCAAGGTCGACGTGGAGCAGATCAGGAGCAGCAACCTGGTGGTCCGCAGCCATCCCGAATTCAGCGGCGCGCTGGTGGTCGACGCGATCATCTACAATCGCGCCAGCTTCTCGCAGCCGTTCCCGCTGCTGGAACTGCGCTTCGCCGACCTCAACGGCCACCTCATCGCCAATCGCCGCTTCAAGCCCGGCGAGTACCTCGGCGGCGAGCTGGCCGGACGAACGGAAATGCCACCGCAGGTACCGATCCACGTGTCGCTGGACATCCTCGACCCGGGTCCGAAGGCGGTGAACTACAGCCTGAGCTTCCATTCCCCGGAGTGACCGGAAAGACCTCGCCGGTCGCCGCCGGGCCGCTACGCCCACCCGCTCGCGCGGAGCGCCAGGCGCAAGTGCCGCTCGTCTTCCAACTGTAAGAACTAAGGAATCGGCTGTTCAGAATTTATCCAAAACAGCCTTTATCCGGTCATCCAGAGCGGGTATCATGCCCTCCCTTTTTTCGCAGCACCGCAAGACAGGGAAGCCCCATGTCGGTGGTACGCATCGGCCCATATACACTGCCCAACAGACTGATCCTCGCGCCGATGGCCGGGGTGACCGATCGTCCGTTCCGTCAGCTTTGCCGTCGCCTTGGCGCCGGGATGGTGGTATCGGAGATGGTGACCAGCGACGTCCGCCTGTGGAACAGCCGCAAGTCGCGCCTGCGCCTGATCCACGATGGCGAGGACGAGCCGCGCTCGGTGCAGATCGCCGGTGGCGATCCGGCCATGCTGGCCGAGGCCGCGCAGCGCAATGTGGAACTCGGTGCGCAGATCATCGACATCAACATGGGCTGCCCGGCGAAGAAGGTATGCAACAAGGCAGCGGGGTCCGCCCTGCTGCGGGACGAGGCGCTGGTCGCCGAGATCCTCGATGCCGTGGTCAGGGCGGTCGACGTACCGGTCACCCTGAAGATCCGGACCGGCTGGGACCGGGACAACCGTAACGGCGTCACCGTCGCGAAGCTCGCCGAACAGGCGGGGATCCAGGCTCTTGCGGTGCATGGCCGGACCCGCGCCGACCTGTACACCGGGGAGGCGGAGTACGAGACCATCGCGGCGATCAAGCAGGCCGTGTCGATACCGGTGTTCGCCAATGGCGACATCGATTCGCCGGAAAAGGCCAGGAAAGTCATCGAGCAGACCGGGGTGGATGCCCTGCTGATCGGTCGGGCCGCCCAGGGAAGACCGTGGATTTTCCGCGAGATCGACCATTACCTGCGGACCGGCGAGCACCTGCCGGCGGCGCCGCTTCCCGAAGTGCAGAGCATCCTGCTCGAACACCTCGCGGAGCTGCACCTTTTTTATGGGGAAGAAATGGGTGTGCGGATCGCCCGCAAGCATGTGGGGTGGTATCTCGCGACTCTGCCGGGCGCAAGGGAATTCCGCGCCCAGTTCAATCGTTTGCAGGACACGGATGCGCAGTGCGCCAGCGTCAGGCAGTTCTTCGCCGAGCGCCAGAACAACGGAACAGGGGTGGCCGCATGACAACGATGACGACCGAGACTTTAGTGAGTGGAACAACGCCCGTGAGCGACAACGCCAACCTGAAACAGCACCTCACCACGCCGACGCAAGAAGGGCAGACCCTGCGCGACAGCGTGGAGAAGGCATTGCACAACTACTTCGCCCACCTCGAAGGGCAGCCGGTCACGGACGTTTACAACATGGTGCTCTGCGAAGTCGAAGCGCCGCTGCTGGAAACCGTCATGAACCACGTCAAGGGGAACCAGACCAAGGCCTCCGAGCTACTCGGCCTGAACCGCGGGACCCTGCGCAAGAAACTCAAGCAATACGATCTTCTTTAAGAGCGGCGGCGGGCTCCGGCCAAGGGCGCGCGTCCCGGCCGGCACCCGCGGCCGGAAGCCAGCCCTCAGGACCCTTGCAATGACCGACCAAACCACCCGCCTGCCCATCCGCCGCGCGCTGATCAGCGTTTCCGACAAGACCGGCGTCGTCGACTTCGCCCGTGAGCTGGTCGCCCTCGGCGTGGAAATCCTTTCCACCGGCGGCACCTACAAGCTGCTCCGGGACAACGGCATCTCTGCCGTGGAAGTGGCCGACTACACCGGCTTCCCGGAAATGATGGACGGTCGGGTGAAGACCCTGCACCCGAAGGTGCATGGCGGTATCCTCGGTCGCCGCGACCTGGACGGCGCGGTCATGGAGCAGCACGGCATCAAGCCGATCGACCTGGTGGCGGTCAACCTGTATCCCTTCGAGGCCACGGTGGCCAGGCCCGACTGCGACCTGCCTACCGCCATCGAGAACATCGATATCGGCGGGCCGACCATGGTCCGTTCGGCGGCGAAGAACCACAAGGATGTCGCCATCGTGGTCAATGCCGGCGACTACGCCGCCGTGATCGAATCCCTCAAGGCCGGCGGCCTGACCTACGCCCAGCGTTTCGACCTGGCCCTCAAGGCGTTCGAGCACACCTCCGCCTACGACGGCATGATCGCCAACTACCTGGGTACCATCGACCAGACCCGCGATACCCTAGGCACCGCCGACCGCGGCGCCTTCCCGCGCACCTTCAACAGTCAGTTCGTCAAGGCCCAGGAAATGCGCTACGGCGAGAACCCGCACCAGAGCGCGGCGTTCTACGTCGAGGCGAAGAAAGGCGAGGCCAGCGTCTCCACCGCCATCCAGTTGCAGGGCAAGGAACTGTCGTTCAACAACGTCGCCGACACCGACGCCGCCCTGGAATGCGTGAAGAGCTTCCTCAAGCCGGCCTGCGTGATCGTCAAGCATGCCAACCCCTGCGGCGTCGCCGTGGTGCCGGAAGACGAAGGCGGCATCCGCAAGGCCTACGACCTGGCCTACGCCACCGATAGCGAATCGGCGTTCGGCGGCATCATCGCCTTCAACCGCGAGCTGGACGGCGAAACCGCCAAGGCCATCGTCGAGCGCCAGTTCGTCGAGGTGATCATCGCGCCGAAGATTTCCGCCGCCGCCCGCGAGGTGGTCGCCGCCAAGGCCAACGTACGCCTGCTCGAATGCGGCGAATGGCCAGCCGAGCGCGCCCCGGGCTGGGACTTCAAGCGGGTCAACGGCGGCCTGCTGGTACAGAGCCGCGACATCGGCATGATCAAGGCCGAGGACCTGAAGATCGTCACTCGCCGCGCGCCCACCGAGCAGGAGATCCACGACCTGATCTTCGCCTGGAAGGTGGCCAAGTTCGTCAAGTCCAACGCCATCGTCTACGCCAGGAACCGCCAGACCGTCGGCGTCGGCGCCGGCCAGATGAGCCGGGTCAACTCCGCACGGATCGCCGCGATCAAGGCCGAGCACGCCGGCCTGGAAGTGAAAGGCGCGGTGATGGCTTCCGACGCCTTCTTCCCGTTCCGCGACGGCATCGACAACGCGGCCAAGGCCGGCATCACCGCGGTGATCCAGCCGGGCGGCTCGATGCGCGACAACGAAGTGATCGCGGCGGCCGACGAGGCGGATATCGCGATGGTGTTCACTGGCATGCGCCATTTCCGCCATTGAGTATCACGGCGGCTGAGCGCGATGCGGCCAGCCGCCCTACCCACGAATTTCACGCAGGGCGGATAACGCGGCGCGTTACCCGCCGTTGCGCCAGGAGAACCCCATGAACGTACTCATCATCGGCAGCGGCGGTCGTGAACATGCCCTGGCCTGGAAAGTCGCCCAGGACCCGCGCGTGGCGAAGGTCTTCGTCGCCCCGGGCAACGCCGGCACCGCCACCGAAGCCAAGTGCGAGAACGTCGCCATCGACGTGCTGGCCCTGGAGCAACTGGCCGACTTCGCCGCGAAGAACGTCCAGTTGACCATCGTCGGTCCCGAGGCGCCGCTGGTGGCAGGCGTGGTCGACCTGTTCCGCGAGCGCGGCCTGGATATCTTCGGCCCGACCGCCGGCGCCGCCCAGCTGGAAGGCTCGAAGGCCTTCACCAAGGACTTCCTCGCCCGCCACCGGATCCCCACCGCCGCCTATCGCAACTTCACCGAGGTCGAGCCGGCCCTGGCCTACCTGCACGAGCAGGGCGCGCCCATCGTCATCAAGGCCGATGGCCTGGCCGCGGGCAAGGGCGTGATCGTCGCCATGAACCTGGACGAAGCCGAAGCCGCCGTGCGCGACATGCTCGCCGGCAATGCCTTCGGCGACGCCGGCTCGCGCGTGGTGATCGAGGAGTTCCTTGATGGCGAGGAGGCCAGCTTCATCGTCATGGTCGACGGCCAGAACGTGCTGCCGATGGCCACCAGCCAGGACCACAAGCGCGTCGGCGATGGCGACAGCGGGCCGAACACCGGCGGCATGGGCGCCTACTCGCCGGCCCCGGTGGTCACCGCCGAGGTCCACCAGCGGGTGCTGGACGAAGTGATCTACCCGACCGTGCGCGGCATGGCCGAGGAAGGCAACGTCTATACCGGCTTCCTCTATGCCGGCCTGATGATCGACAAGAGCGGCGCGCCCAAGGTCATCGAATTCAACTGCCGCTTCGGCGATCCGGAAACCCAGCCGATCATGGTCCGCCTGGAGTCCTCCCTGGTCCTGCTGGTCGAGGCCGCCCTGGCCAAGGCGCTGGACAAGGTCGAGGCGACCTGGGACCCGCGTCCGACCGTGGGCGTGGTACTGGCCGCCGGCGGCTATCCGGGCGACTACGCCAAGGGCGAGGTCATCGAAGGCCTGGCCGAGGCCGCCGCGCTGGACGGCAAGGTGTTCCACGCCGGCACCGCGCTGAAGGATGGCCAGGTGGTCACCTCCGGCGGCCGCGTGCTCTGTGCCACCGCCATCGGCGAGAGCGTGTCCGCCGCCCAGCAACAGGCCTATCGCCTGGCCGAGAAGATCCGCTGGAACGGCTGCTTCTACCGCAAGGACATCGGCTACCGTGCCATCGCCCGCGAGCGCGGCGAGTCCTGACCGGGCCCGAAGCCGCGGGCGCCGCACGGCGCTTCCGCGGCCTATGCCGTTGCCACGGCCACTTGGCTATAATCCGGCCATTCACCTTCGAAGGGACTTCGCCGTGGTACGGCTTCGGATCGCCATAGGACTACTCGTCAGCTTCCTGCTGCTTCTGCTCGGTCCGATGTCGCCGGCGGTCGCGGACGACGCCGGCGTTTCCAGCGTTCCCCTGCAAACCACCGCCACCACCCCCAGCGTCAACCAGAACTGGCGCCTGCTGCGCGACGAGAGCGCGCAACTGCGGATCGCCGACGTCCTCCAGCGCAAGGAGCAGTTCCGCCCGCTGGCCAAGCGCTCCTTCATCTTCCCCGCTAGCCCCCAGGCGGTCTGGCTGCAGGTCCAGCTTCCCGCGCAGAAGGTGCCGAGCTGGCTGTGGATCTTCGCCCCGCGGGTGCAGTACCTGGACTACTACCTGGTGCAGGACGGCCAACTGGTGCGGGACCAGCACACCGGCGAGTCGCGACCGTTCCAGGAGCGCCCGCTGCCCTCGCGCTCCTACCTGTTCTCGCTGCCGGTCGACGGCAAGCCGATGACCCTGTACGTGCGGATGACCTCCAACCATCCGCTGATGGCCTGGTTCGACCAGATCGACGAAGCCGGCCTGGTCGGCCTGGAGAAGCCCGCCTACGCCTTCGGCATGCTGCTCGGCGGCATGCTCCTGCTGCTGATGTACAACCTGATCCGCTTCGCCTACTCGCGCAGCGCCAGCAGCCTGTGGCTGGCGGCGGTGCACGCGGCGCTGGCGGTCTGCGCCGCGGCGAACCTGGGGCTGGTGGCGTTCTGGCTGCCGGGACTCAAGTTCAACCAGTCGCTGACCGCCGACCTCGGCGCCCTCGGCGCCGCGGTGAGCCTGCTGTGGTTCGCCTGCAGCTTCTTCCGCGGCACTGCGGAAAGCCGCCTGAACCGCCTCCTGCAAGGCGAGGCGCTGTTGATCCTGGCGGTCGGCGCGATCATCGCCTTCACCCAGCAACTCTGGTTCAGCTGGCTGATCTACCTGCTGGTGATCCTCAGTTCGCTCAGCGTCCCGCTGATCGCGGCCTGGCACTGGTATCGCGGCTACCAGCCGGCGCGCCTGATCGTTGCCGGGATGATCGTGTTCAACGCCGGCTTCATGGTGTTCCTGCCGGTACTGTTCGGCACCAAGCAACTCGATCCGGGCTGGCTGGTGCTCGGCGTGTTCAGCTTCGCCACCCTCGCCGGGCTGGTCCTGAGCGTCTCGCTCACCGAACGCCAGCGGCTGATCCAGCAGCTCAACCTGCAACAGCGCACCAGCGAGGCGGCGCACACCGCGGAATTGCAGACCAAGGCCGAGTTCCTGGCCAAGATCAGCCACGAGATCCGCACGCCCATGAACGGCGTGCTGGGGATGACCGAACTGCTCCTCGGCACCCCGTTGTCGGCGAAGCAGCGCGACTACGTGCAGACCATCCACAGCGCCGGCAACGAGCTGCTCACGCTGATCAACGAGATACTCGACATCTCCAAGCTGGAGTCCGGGCAGATCGAGCTGGACGAAGTGCAGTTCGACCTCAACGCGTTGATCGAGGACTGCCTGGATATCTTCCGGGTCAAGGCCGAGCAGCAGCGCATCGAGCTGATCAGCTTCACCCAGCCGCAGGTGCCGCGGGTCATCGGCGGCGATCCGACGCGCCTGCGCCAGGTGGTCCTGAGCCTGCTGGACAACGCGTTCAAGCAGACCGAGGAAGGCGAGATCCTGCTGGTGGTGGCCCTCGACGACCAGGGCGAGACGCCACGCCTGCGCATCGCCGTGCAGGACAGCGGCCACCCGTTCGACGCCAAGGAGCGCGAGGCGCTGCTCACCGCCGAGCTGCACAGCGGCGACTTCCTTTCCGCCAGCAAGCTCGGCAGCCACCTCGGCCTGATCATCGCCCGCCAACTGGTGCGGCTGATGGGCGGGGAGTTCGGCATCCAGTCCGGCAGCAGCCAGGGCACCACCCTGTCGCTGACCCTGCCGCTCGACCCGCAGCAGCTGGAGAACCCCACCGCCGACCTCGACGGCCCGCTGCAGGGCGCCCGGCTGCTGGTGGTGGACGACAACGAAACCTGCCGCAAGGTGCTGGTGCAGCAGTGCAGCGGCTGGGGCCTGAACGTCAGCGCGGTGTCGTCCGGCAAGGAGGCGCTGGCCCAGTTGCGCACCAAGGCGCACCTGCGCGAGTACTTCGACGTGGTCCTGCTCGACCAGGACATGCCCGGCATGACCGGCATGCAACTGGCGGCGAAGATCAAGGAAGACCCCAACCTCAACCACGACATCCTGCTGATCATGCTCACCGGGATCAGCAACGCGCCGAGCAAGATCATCGCCCGCAACGCCGGGATCAAGCGCATCCTGGCCAAGCCGGTGGCCGGCTACACGCTGAAGGCGACCCTCGCCGACGAACTCGCCCAGCGCGGCGTCAGCGGCGTCACCAACTACCTGCAACCGGCCAAGGAAGCGCAGGCGCCGAGCCTGCCGAGCGACTTCCGGATCCTCGTCGCCGAGGACAACAGCATCTCCACCAAGGTCATCCGCGGCATGTTGAACAAGCTCAACCTCCAGCCGGACACCGCCAGCAACGGCCAGGAGGCGCTCAGCGCGATGAAGGCGACCCAGTACGACCTGGTGCTGATGGACTGCGAGATGCCGGTTCTGGACGGCTTCTCCGCCACCGAGCAGCTCCGCGCCTGGGAAGCCCACGAACAGCGCCCGCATACCCCGGTGGTGGCGCTCACCGCGCACATCCTCAGCGAACACAAGGAACGCGCGCGGCTGGTCGGCATGGACGGGCACATGGCCAAGCCGGTGGAGCTGTCGCAATTGCGTGAGCTGATCGCCTACTGGGTCGGCGAACGCGATCGCCGCCGCCAGGGCGACGCCCTGCCCTCCTGAGGGCAGCGACGTGCTCCGGCGCTGCACCCGGCCTCCGCCACGGCGGATAACCGCACGCGGTTATTCGCCCTACGCCCCGGTGGTCCCGCCTCCCGTAGGGCGGATAACGCCAACGGCGTTATCCGCCGACACCGCCATTTCCGCCACGGCGGATATCCGCACGCGGTTATTCGCCCTACGCCCCGGTGGTCCCGGCTCCCGTAGGGCGCATGACGCCAACGGCGTAATCCGCCGACATCCGGCCTCGTTGTCACATGCCACGCGAACCGGCATATTGCCAACCCGCCGGACATCGCGCCGGCCCGTCGCACGCTATGCTCATGCCCACACCCGGACCGGAAGCGCCTCCATGCATTTGCTGTTCAGCGTCTACCTGAAGATGCTGGTGCTCTATAGCCCCTTCTTCGTGCTGTCCTGCTTCATCAGCCTCAGCCGCGGCTTCGGCCCGCGCGACCGCAAGCGCATGGCCTGGCGGGTGGCCCTGGCGGCGCTGATCGCCAGCGTCGCGCTGTACCTGTTCGGCCGCTACATCTTCATCCTCTTCGGTATCACCGCCGACGCCTTCCGCATCGGCGCCGGCAGCGTGCTGTTCATCTCCGCGCTGGGCATGGCCCAGGGGCGCGCGGCGGTGCAGAGCGACAACGTGCAGCAGGACGTGACCATCGTCCCGCTGACCATTCCTCTCACCGTCGGCCCCGGCACCATCGGCGCGCTGCTGGTGATGGGCGTCGGCCAGGGCTGGGAGGCCAAGCTGATCTCCCTGGTGGCGATCTTCCTCGCCTGCCTGACCCTCGGCACCACGCTCTATCTTTCCGACCGCATCGAACGCCTGCTTGGCGACCAGGGGCTACAGATCGTCAGTCGCCTGATGGGCCTGTTCGTCTGCGCACTGGCGGCGCAGATCATCGTCACCGGCCTGAAGGGTTCGCTGTTCCCAGGCTGAGCGCACCAGCCTGAGGCGGACGCCCTGGATGCCGCGCCCTGACGCACCGCGGTGGTGCCAGGACGGAGCGACGGCGTTCCCATGGACGCTCCGCCGACGGCAAGGAGAGAGGTCAGCGCGACGCATCCCCTTCCGGTGCCCACGGCGCCTTCTCCCTCGATATCCGGCGAAAACCCGTTGAAAACGCCGCCTTCCCCGGCACAACCAGGCCTGCTCGGCATGCTTCCCCGGCGACTCGCGGCGCCTTTTCGCCGACCGATACCGGCCAGCGCCAAGAAGAGGCACAGCCTTTGCTCTGGAGCCTCGACGAAGAGATCCAGGCCGCAGTGCGCACCCCGCCGTCCACCGGACGGATGCCCGACGACAAGCACGACGCCTCCTGAAAACTGCCGCCCCGACCGCTGGTGAATGGAGAACAACACCAATGAAACGTCGCAGTCTGCTCAAGGCCTTCACGCTGTCCGCGTCCATCGCTTCCATGGGCCTGTCCTGGTCCATCCAGGCCGCCGAAACCATCAAGGTCGGCATCCTCCACTCGCTGTCCGGGACCATGGCGATCTCCGAGACCTCGCTGAAGGACATGGCCCTGATGACCATCGACGAGATCAACGCCAAGGGCGGGGTCAACGGCAGGAAGCTGGAGGCGGTGGTGGTCGATCCCGCGTCGAACTGGCCGCTGTTCGCGGAAAAGGCCCGCCAGTTGCTGACCCAGGACAAGGTCGCGGTGGTCTTCGGTTGCTGGACCTCGGTGTCGCGCAAATCGGTGTTGCCGGTGTTCGAGGAACTCAACGGATTGCTGTTCTACCCGGTCCAGTACGAGGGCGAGGAACTCTCGCCGAACGTCTTCTATACCGGCGCGGCGCCGAACCAGCAGGCGATCCCGGCGGTGGAGTACCTGATGAGCGAGGACGGCGGCGGCGCCAGGCGCTTCTTCCTGCTCGGCACCGACTATGTCTACCCGCGCACCACCAACAAGATCCTGCGCGCCTTCCTGCACAGCAAGGGCGTGGACGACAAGGACATCCAGGAGGTCTACACGCCGTTCGGCCACAGCGACTACCAGACCATCGTCGCCGACATCAAGAAGTTCGCCGCAGGCGGCAAGACCGCGGTGGTCTCCACCGTCAATGGCGACTCCAACGTGCCCTTCTACAAGGAACTGGCCAACCAGGGCCTGGAAGCCACCGAGGTGCCGGTGGTGGCCTTCTCCGTAGGCGAGGAAGAACTGCGCGGCATCGACACCAAGCCGCTGGTCGGCAACCTCGCGGCATGGAACTACTTCGAGTCGGTGAGCAATCCGGTCAACGAGAAGTTCGTCGCCGACTGGAAAGCCTACGCCAAGGCGAAGAACCTGCCGAACTACGGCACCGCGGTGACCAACGACCCCATGGAAGCCACCTACGTCGGCATCCACATGTGGGCGCAGGCCGTGGAAAAGGCCGGCAGCACCGAGGTCGACAAGGTTCGCGAGGCGATGGCCGGGCAAAGCTTCAAGGCGCCATCCGGCTACACGCTGGTCATGGACAAGAGCAACCACCACCTGCACAAGCCGGTGATGATCGGCGAGATCCAGGACGACGGCCAGTTCGAAGTGGTCTGGAAGACCCCCGAGCCGCTTCGCGCGCAACCCTGGAGCCCGTTCATCCCGGGCAACGAGAAGAAGCCGGAGCATGCGCTGAAGAGCAACTGAGTTCTGCCGTGAAGAACCCTGCCCCCCTGACCAGGCGTTCCCCTGAACGGAACGGGAACGCCCCGGTCGCGCGCCTAACGGCCCCCTCGTCCTTCAGGGAGAGGGCGGGGGACCGGCCATACCGCACGTCGCCCAGGAACCCCAGCATGCCCCTTGCCCTCCTCACCCGCCCGCTCCAGGCCTGTGTCCTGGTCCTGGCCGCCCTTCTCGCGGTGACGGCCTACGCCGGACCGGCGCAGGACTTCGCCGCTGCCGACAACGGCGGTCGCGCCCACCTGCTCGAACACTGGGCGGCGACGCCCGACGCCGGTCGCCTGGCCTTTCTCGAAGCGCTGCGCCACAACCGCATTGCGCTGGACAGCCGCCAGCAGCCATTCATCCTCGGCGCCGACCAGCGTTTCCAGGCCGCCGAAGGCGATGCCCTGCCGGACGGCGAGCCGAAGCCGCTGCGCCTGAACAATCGCCTGCGCGGCCTGCTCAACACCGCCCTGGCCAGCCACCAGTTGGTGGCCAACGAAGTGCCGCTGCGGCAGGCCGCCGCGCAGCAGTTGCAGAAAACCGCCAAGGCCGCGCAACGGCCGCTGCTCGAAGCGCGCCTGCGGATCGAGAGCGACGCTGGCGTGAAGGAAGCCCTCGGCCTGGCCCTGGCCAACCTGCAACTCGGCGATCCCGACCCGGCGCTACGCCTTTCCGCCGTGCGCCTGCTCGGCGAGTCCGGCGATCCGCTGGCGCGAACCCGCCTGGAGAACCTGCTCGACCCGGCGGTGGAACCGGAGGAAGGCGTGCGCATCGCCGCCGCCACCAGCCTGGCCCAGGTCAAGCGCCGGCTGCTGGTCGGCGACCTGCTCGGCCAGGCCTTCAGTGGCCTGTCGCTGGGCTCGATCCTGCTGCTCGCGGCGCTCGGCCTGGCGATCACCTACGGCCTGCTCGGGGTGATCAACATGGCCCACGGCGAAATGCTCATGCTCGGCGCCTACTCCACCTACGTGGTGCAACTGCTGTTCCAGCGCCTGGCGCCGGAATGGCTGGCGCTCTACCCGTTGCTGGCGCTACCGGTGGCGTTCTGCGTCAGCGCCGCCATCGGCATGGCCCTGGAGCGCACGGTGATCCGCCATCTCTACGGCCGGCCGCTGGAAACCCTGCTCGCCACCTGGGGCATCAGCCTGGTGCTGATCCAACTGGTGCGGATGCTGTTCGGCGCGCAGAACGTCGAGGTAGCCAACCCGGCCTGGCTGTCCGGCGGCATCCAGGTGCTGCCGAACCTGGTGCTGCCGTGGAACCGCATCGTCATCATCGGCTTCGCCCTGTTCGTGCTGCTCCTCACCTGGCTGCTGCTGAACCGCACGCGGCTCGGCCTGAACGTCCGCGCGGTGACCCAGAACCGCAACATGGCGGCCTGCTGCGGGGTGCCCACAGGGCGCGTGGACATGCTCGCCTTCGGTCTCGGCTCGGGCATCGCCGGGCTCGGCGGGGTAGCCCTGTCGCAGGTCGGCAACGTCGGCCCGGACCTCGGCCAGGGCTACATCATCGACTCCTTCCTGGTGGTGGTGCTCGGCGGCGTCGGCCAGCTCGCCGGCAGCGTCCTCGCCGCCTTCGGCCTCGGCGTGGCGAACAAGATCCTCGAACCGCAGATCGGCGCGGTGCTGGGCAAGATCCTGATCCTCGCGCTGATCGTCCTGTTCATCCAGAAACGCCCGCAGGGACTGTTCGCCCTGAAAGGGAGGGTCATCGATTGAACCAGCCACTCACCGTCACCCTCGCCCGCCGGGCCGGCGGCCGCGTCACCGCTATCGCGCTCGGCGCAGCCTTCGCCACGCTGCTGGTCATGCCGCTGCTGCACCTGCTGCCGGCGGACAGCGCGCTGCACCTCTCGGCCTACAGCCTGACCCTGACCGGCAAGATCCTCTGCTACGCCATCGTCGCCCTCGCCCTCGACCTGGTCTGGGGCTACGCCGGCCTGCTGTCCCTCGGCCACGGGCTGTTCTTCGCCCTCGGCGGCTACGCCATGGGCATGTACCTGATGCGCCAGGCCTCCGGCGACAGCCTGCCGGCGTTCATGACCTTCCTTTCCTGGAACGAACTGCCCTGGTACTGGGCCGGCACCCAGCACTTCCTCTGGGCGCTGTGCCTGGTGGTGCTGGTGCCCGGCGCGCTGGCCTTCGCCTTCGGCTACTTCGCCTTCCGCTCGCGGATCCGCGGCGTGTACTTCTCGATCATGACCCAGGCCCTGACCTTCGCCGGCATGCTGCTGTTCTTCCGCAACGAGACCGGTTTCGGCGGCAACAACGGCTTCACCGACTTCCGCAGCATCCTCGGCTTCCCGATCACCGCGCCGGGCACCCGCGCCGCCCTGTTCCTCGCCACCGTCGCGCTGCTCGCGGCCAGCCTGCTGCTCGGCTGGCGCCTGGCGCGAAGCAAGTTCGGCCGGGTCCTCACCGCGCTGCGCGACGCCGAGAACCGCCTGATGTTCTGCGGCTACGACCCGCGCGGCTACAAGCTCTTCGTCTGGACCCTGAGCGCGGTGCTCTGCGGCCTCGCCGGCGCGCTGTTCGTGCCGCAGGTGGGGATCATCAACCCCAGCGAGATGTCGCCGACCAACTCCATCGAGGCCGCCGTCTGGGTCGCCCTCGGCGGACGCGGCACCCTGCTCGGCCCGCTGCTCGGCGCCGGCGTGGTGAACGGCGCGAAGAGCTGGTTCACCGTGGCCTTCCCGGAATACTGGCTGTTCTTCCTCGGCGCGCTGTTCATCGTCGTCACCCTGTACCTGCCGCGCGGCCTGCTCGGCCTGCTGCGCAAGGAGAAGGAGCAATGAGGACCACCCCGCACCTGATGCTCGAACCGGCCTTCCACCCCGGCCTCGATACCGCCGGCAGCGGCCGCGACGCCATCGGCCTGGGCGCCGCCACCAGCGGCCGGCTGGACGCGCGCCACGGCACCATCCTCAGCCTGGAAGACATCAACGTCAGCTTCGACGGCTTCAAGGCCCTGCGCGACCTGACCCTGTACATCGGCGTCGGCGAATTGCGCTGCATCATCGGCCCCAACGGCGCCGGCAAGACCACCCTGATGGACGTGATCACCGGCAAGACCCGCCCGCAGAGCGGTACCGCGTATTTCGGCGACACCCTCGACCTGACCCGCATGAGCGAGGTGCAGATCGCCCAGGCCGGGATCGGCCGCAAGTTCCAGAAGCCCACGGTGTTCGAGGCCCTGAGCGTGTTCGAGAACCTCGAACTGGCGCAGAGGGCCGACAAGTCGGTGTGGGCCAGCCTGCGCGCGCGGCTCGACGGCACGCAGAGGGAACGCATCGAGGAGGTGCTCGCCACCATCCGCCTGCTGGAGTCGCGGCAGCGTCCGGCGGGTTTGCTGTCCCACGGCCAGAAGCAGTTCCTCGAGATCGGCATGCTGCTGGTGCAGGAACCGCAGTTGCTGCTGCTCGACGAGCCGGTGGCGGGCATGACCGATGCCGAGACCGAATTCACCGCCGAGCTGTTCAAGTCCCTGGCGCGCAAGCACTCGCTGATGGTGGTGGAGCACGACATGGGTTTCGTCGGCAGCATCGCCGACCATGTCACCGTGCTGCACCAGGGCCACGTGCTGGCCGAAGGCTCGCTGGCGGAGGTACAGGCCGACGAACAGGTGATCGAGGTCTACCTCGGTCGCTGACGCCAGCCATCCGCTCGGCGGGTAGCGCCTGCCAAGTGGCGCCCGTCGCGTAGGGCGAATGACCGCTCGCGGTTATCCGCCGAGCCAGGTTGGGAATCGCAGTGAAGAACCATCACGGGACAAATGGAAGAGAACCATGCTGCAAGTCGACAAGCTCCACCAGTACTACGGCGGTAGCCATATCCTCCGTGGCCTGAGCTTCGAGGCGAAGGTGGGCGAGGTGACCTGCCTGCTCGGTCGCAACGGGGTGGGCAAGACCACCCTGCTGCGCTGCCTGATGGGCCTGGTCCCGGCCCGCGAGGGCCAGGTCGCCTGGGAAGGCCGCTCGCTCACCGGACTCAGGCCGCACCAGCGGGTCCGCGCCGGGATCGCCTACGTGCCGCAGGGACGGGAAATCTTCCCCCGGCTGACGGTGGAAGAGAACCTGCTGATGGGACTGTCCCGTTTCAGCGCCAGGGACGCCCGGGCGGTGCCGGACTTCATCTACGAGCTGTTCCCGGTCCTGCGCGAAATGAAACAGCGCCGCGGCGGCGACCTCTCCGGCGGCCAGCAGCAGCAACTGGCGATCGGCCGCGCCCTGGCCAGCCAGCCGCGACTGCTGATCCTCGACGAACCCACGGAAGGCATCCAGCCTTCGGTGATCAAGGAGATCGGCGCGGTCGTCCGCAGCCTGGCGGCGCGCGGCGACATGGCGATCCTGCTGGTCGAGCAGTTCTACGACTTCGCCGCCGAACTGGCCGACCAATACCTGGTGATGGCGCGCGGCGAGATCGTCCAGCAGGGCCGCGGCCGCGACATGGAGAGCGAGGGCGTGCGCGGGCTGGTGGCGATTTGAACGGACTGGGACACACTGCCGCTGGCGCAACCGGGGCCTGCGCTGGCAATCTCTATGCCCTCGTCTTTCCGCAGGAGGTCGAAATGACCGTCACTCTGCGCCCGGCCGTCCAGGCCGACGCGGGCTTCGCCGCGCTCTGCGTCGCCGCCGCCTATGCCCCGTGGATCGCGGTGATCGGCCGCAAGCCCTGGCCGATGACCCAGGACTACCACGAGGTGATCGCCAGCGACCGGGTCCTCATCGCCGAGCACGACGGCCAGCCGGTCGGCCTGCTGGTGACGCGGGAAACCGCCGACGGCTTCCTCGTCGACAACCTCGCCGTGCTTCCCGAATGCAAGGGCCAGGGCATCGGCCGACAACTGCTGGAGCGTGCCGAGCGCGACGCAACGAGCCTCGGCTACCGCTCGCTGTACCTCTACACCAATGAGCGGATGACGGAAAACATCGAGCTCTACGCCAGGGTCGGCTACCTCGAATACGAACGCCGCCAGGAAGAGGGATTCCGCCGCGTGTTCATGCGCAAGGCCCTGGCCTGACCCGACCGATGACCGCCGCCCTCCCCGACCTGAGCTTCCACCCCGCCTGGCACGCCCAACTGGAGCTGGCCTACGCCCGCGCCGGCGACGCCACCCGCCCGGTGACGCGGCGCCACGCCGGACCGCTGCGGGTGCAGAAGCACCTCTACGCCGAAGGCCCGGAAGTCTGCCAGCACATCCTCGTGCATCCGCCCGGCGGCATCGCCGGCGGCGACAGCCTGGCCTTCGACGTGCGCCTCGGCGAACGCGCCTGGGCCCAGCTCACCAGCCCCGGCGCGGCCAAGTGGTACCGCGCCGCCTGCCCGTCGCGGCAGACCCTGGAGATCCACCTGGAGCCCGGCGCCACCCTGGAATGGCTGCCGCAGGAAAGCATCGTCTTCGCCGGCGCCCAGGCCGAACTGGAAACCCGTATCCAGCTGCGCGGCGACGCCCGCCTGTTCTACTGGGACATGGTCGCGCTCGGCCGCCCGGCCAGCGGCGAGCGCTTCGCCAGCGGCCACTTCGTCGCGGCCCTGGACATCCGTCGCGACGACCGCCTGCTCTGGCACGAGCGCCAGCGCATCGACGGCGGCGACCGCCTGCTCGACTCGCCGATCGGCCTCGCCGGGCATCCGGTGCTGGCGACCCTGGTCGCCAGCGGCGAGATCGACACCGACCTGCTGCAACGCTGCCGCGCGCTCCCCTGCGCCGGCCGCGGCAACCTCAGCCAGTTGCCCGGCGGCCTGCTGGTGGCGCGCTGCCTGGCCGACGAGGCGCTGCACGCGCGAGCCTGGCTGATCGAACTCTGGCGCCTGCTGCGGCCGGCGCTGCTCGGCCGCGAGGCCGTTCCCCCACGCATCTGGAGTACCTGAGATGGACTTGTCCCCCCGCGAGAAAGACAAGCTGCTGATCTTCACCGCCGGCCTGCTCGCCGAGCGCCGGCTGGCACGCGGTCTCAAGCTGAACTACCCGGAGGCGGTGGCGCTGATCTCCGCCGCCCTGCTGGAGGGCGCGCGCGACGGCCGCAGCGTCGCCGAGCTGATGCACTACGGCACCACCCTGCTGAACCGCGAGCAGGTGATGGAGGGCGTGCCGGAGATGATCCCGGACATCCAGGTGGAGGCCACCTTCCCCGACGGCACCAAGCTGGTGACCGTCCACCAGCCCATCGCCTGAGGCCGGCCATGAGCGCTTCGATCCGCGACGCCGGCGTCGCCGACCTGCCCGGCATCCTCGCCATCTACAACGACGCCGTGGGCAATACCACGGCGATCTGGAACGAAACCCCGGTGGACCTGGCCAACCGCCAGGCCTGGTTCGACACCCGCGCCCGCCAGGGCTACCCGATCCTGGTGGCAAGCGACGCCGCCGGCGAAGTGCTCGGCTACGCCTCCTACGGCGACTGGCGACCCTTCGAGGGCTTCCGCGGCACCGTCGAACACTCCGTCTACGTGCGCGACGACCAGCGCGGCAAAGGCCTCGGCGTGCAACTGCTGCAGGCGCTGATCGAACGTGCGCGGGCCCAGGGCCTGCACGTCATGGTGGCCGCCATCGAAAGCGGCAATGCCGCCTCGATCGGCCTGCACCGGCGCCTCGGCTTCGAGATCAGCGGGCAGATGCCGCAGGTGGGCCAGAAGTTCGGCCGCTGGCTCGACCTGACCTTCATGCAACTGAACCTCGACCCGACGCGCAGCGCGCCCTGAGCCCCAAGGAGCCCCCATGATCCCCGGTGAATACGACATCCAGCCCGGCGATATCGAACTCAACGCCGGCCGCCGCACCCTCGCCCTGAGCGTGGCGAACACCGGCGACCGGCCGATCCAGGTCGGCTCGCACTACCACTTCTTCGAGGTCAACGACGCCCTCGCCTTCGACCGTCCGGCCACCCGTGGCATGCGCCTGAACATCGCCGCCGGCACCGCGGTGCGCTTCGAACCGGGGCAGAGCCGCGAGGTGGAGCTGGTGGAAATCGGCGGCGGACGGCGGGTATACGGCTTTGCCGGGCGGGTGATGGGGGACCTCTAGGGCCCCACTGGCCAGGTTCGACCAAAGACAGCGAACACCGACGATCGCCAAAGGAGCGTTCGATGAAAATCAGCAGACAAGCCTACGCCGACATGTTCGGCCCCACCGTCGGCGACCGCGTGCGCCTGGCCGACACCGACCTGTGGATCGAGGTGGAACGGGACTTCACCGTCTATGGCGAGGAAGTGAAGTTCGGCGGCGGCAAGGTCATCCGCGACGGCATGGGCCAGAGCCAGCTGGGCGCGGCGC
This sequence comes from Pseudomonas sp. PS1(2021), assembly GCF_020405165.1. NCBI lineage: Bacteria > Pseudomonadati > Pseudomonadota > Gammaproteobacteria > Pseudomonadales > Pseudomonadaceae > Pseudomonas > Pseudomonas sp. PS1(2021). The sequence continues at coordinate 5,030,759 of NZ_CP084484.1, forward strand.
AGGTGGTCGACACGGTGATCACCAATGCGCTGATCCTCGACCACTGGGGCGTGGTCAAGGCCGACGTCGGTCTCAAGGACGGGCGCATCCAGGCCATCGGCAAGGCCGGCAACCCGGACATCCAGCCCGGGGTGAACATCGCCATCGGCGCCGGCACCGAGGTGATCGCCGGCGAGGGCATGATCCTCACCGCCGGCGGCATCGACACGCACATCCACTTCATCTGCCCGCAGCAGATCGAAGAGGCGCTGATGAGCGGGGTCACCACCATGATCGGCGGCGGCACCGGCCCCGCCGCCGGGACCAACGCCACCACCTGCACCTCCGGTCCCTGGCACATGGCGCGGATGCTCCAGGCCGCCGACGCCTTCCCGATGAACATCGGCTTCACCGGCAAGGGCAACGCCAGCCTGCCGCTGCCGCTGGAGGAGCAGGTGCTCGCCGGCGCCATCGGCCTGAAGCTGCACGAGGACTGGGGCAGCACCCCGGCGGCGATCGACAACTGCCTGGAGGTCGCCGAGCGCCACGACATCCAGGTGGCGATCCACACCGACACCCTCAACGAATCCGGCTTCGTCGAGACCACCCTCGGCGCCTTCAAGGGCCGCACCATCCACACCTACCACACCGAGGGCGCCGGTGGCGGCCACGCACCGGACATCATCAAGGCCTGCGGCTTCGCCAACGTGCTGCCCAGCTCGACCAACCCGACACGGCCGTTCACCCGCAATACCATCGACGAGCACCTGGACATGCTGATGGTCTGCCACCACCTCGACCCGGCCATCGCCGAGGACGTGGCCTTCGCCGAGTCGCGCATCCGCCGCGAGACCATCGCCGCCGAGGACATCCTCCACGACCTCGGCGCGTTCAGCATGATCAGCTCCGACAGCCAGGCCATGGGCCGGGTCGGCGAAGTGATCACGCGCACCTGGCAGACCGCCGACAAGATGAAGCGCCAGCGCGGCCGCCTCGACGGCGACGGTGCGCGCAACGACAACTTCCGCGCCAGGCGCTACATCGCCAAGTACACCATCAACCCGGCGATCACCCACGGCATCAGCCATGAAGTGGGCTCCGTCGAAGCCGGCAAGTGGGCCGACCTGGTGCTCTGGCGCCCGGCCTTCTTCGGCGTCAAGCCGAGCCTGATCCTCAAGGGCGGTGCCATCGCCGCCAGCCTGATGGGCGACATCAACGGCTCGATCCCCACGCCGCAGCCGGTGCACTACCGACCGATGTTCGCCAGCTACGCCGGCAGCCGTCACGCGACCAGCCTGACCTTCGTCAGCCAGGCCGCCTTCGCCGCCGGCGTACCGCAGCAGCTCGGCCTGCGCAAGGCCATCGGCGTGGTCAGCGGCTGTCGCGGTGTGCAGAAGACCGACCTGATCCACAACGGCTACCTGCCGACCATCGAGGTCGACGCACAGAACTACCAGGTACGCGCCGACGGCCAGTTGCTCTGGTGCGAACCGGCGGACGTGCTGCCGATGGCGCAGCGCTATTTCCTGTTCTGATTCCCACGCGACGGGTCCCGGCGCCACGCCGGGACGTCGACCGCTCCGTTCGGACAGCTTGGCTTGTCGGCGCTAGCGGCGACAATGGCGCCTACCCGTAGCCGCCGGCAGTCCGTCCATGTCCTCCCGCCAATCGTCCCGCAACGCTTCCACCCCGTATCTGGCCAAGGCCTTCCAGGCAACGGCCATCGTCGTGGTGAGCTACTTCCTCTACTGGACCTACCAGCTCTACCAGTACGGCGAGATTCCCATCAGCAAGAAGGACGTGATGCTGCGCCAAGCCATCCTCGCGCGCTTTCCGGCGGACTACGAGGTGGAGATCAAGGGCGCCGACCTGCTCGGCTTCGGCGAGAAATTCCTGGTCGCCTACGGCAATCGGCGCTTCGTCGGCAAGGCCTTCGCCATGGACGACCAGGTCATCGAGCGCCTGGAGCGGAACCAGGGACGGACCAACCTGCCGCTGGTGAAGGTGTTCTACATCGCCGAACCCGGCCTCCTCTCCTCGCTGCTCAACCTTTCCCCGTTCCTGGATATCCAGAAGAACATGGTCGAGCTGAGCCTCCGGGAATACCGGAAGATCCAGTTGGTCCCCTTCGATCCGGACGCGAAGCGGAAACCGCGCGAGCAGTTCGAAACCGATTATGCCTTCCCCCAGCTGTTCAGCCTCAGCCAACTGGAAGTCGCCGACTACGACGGCGACGGCCGCGACGAACTGCGCCTGGGCTACCTGTCCTACGCCGGCGGTTCGGGAGGGACGCGCTGGTCGGTGATCTACGACCTGAAGGACGGCGCGCTGACCGCCCATTCCGGCTATCCGGAAATGCTCGACATCGACGTCGCCCGGTTCATCCAGGCGGTCAACCTGTACGCCGGCCTCGACGGCACCCTGCCACGCGACCAGCGTCAGCTGGAAGACGTGGTCGGCCGAGGCAGCGAGCGCTTCGCGCTGACCGCCGCGGAGCGCCAGGCACTGGTCGCCGACCCGCCGCAGCGGGACGACTACGCCAGGGTCCTGATGAGCCTTTCGCCGCGCTCGCCCTACGCCCCCGATCGCTTCATCGACCTCGGCGACGGCAGCCGACTGAGCCTGGCCCCGCGCCATACCGACGATTACTCGACCTTCCTCGACATCGGCGGGAAGAAAATCTTCGTCGAAGCCTTCTACGTCGACGACGACGCCTGCCACTGGTGCGAGCATCGCTGGCGAGTGATGGCTTTCCATTACGACGACGGTCGCTGGATCTCGGACCGCACCATCAACGGCGACGGCTTCAACGGGCAATGGCTGCGCAACGCGGAGCCGCTGGGCCTCAACGACGTTTTCGGTACCTACCGCGACCAGGGCCCGGCGGGCCTGGCCTGGTCCTTCATCGACCCGCGCTGGACCGCCTCCAGCCAGCATGACATGGACGATCCGCTGGGCGTGGGAATGCGCACCCTGTCGCCGGTGGAGCAATGGGTGAAGGAACGCTATCGGGAAAACTGAGGCAGGCCTTCAGCGCAACTGGCTGTCCTTGCTGCCGCGGCGGTTGTAGCCGCTGAACTTCGCCTGTTCCCTGTCGTGCTCGGCCTGGCAGTTGACGCACAGGCGCACGCCGGGAATCGCTCGGCGCCGCGCTTCGGGGATAGTCGCGTCGCACTCTTCGCAATGGGTCAGGCTCTCGCCACGAGGCAACTGGCTGCGCGCACGAGCGATGGCATCCTCGATCGTGCTGTCGATCTGTTCCTGCACCGCACCGTCGTTCGCCCACCCGCTGGCCATGACTGACTCCTCTGGCTGAAACCCTGGAACCTCCAGATATGGGCGTTCGCCCGCGGCTTTGCAAGGGCGGCGCGACCATCGGCCTGGCGTGGCACAATCGCCAGCCAAGCCTGGAGGTACACCGCATGATGGGACCGTTCCGCCGCCTCGCCCACCTGATCGACCAGGGCCGCCAGCTCGACGCCGCGCTCGCCGGCGATCCGTTCGCTCTGCCGGCGCCGGAGGACCGCTATAGCGTCCGGCAACTGCACGGCCTGTATCCGCGCCGTCATCCCGGTCTCTACGCACCGCTGCTCGGCAGCCTGGCGCTGCTGCTCGGTGCCGCGCCGCTGGGTCTTGCCGCGCTGCGCCTGGCATTGCCGGAGGCTCCTTTGCGGCCGCTGGGCTGGCTCTCCGCCCTGCCGCTGCTGGCGGCCTGGCTGTGGCTGATCGCCCTGCTCTCCCGTGGCGCCAGCCTCGGCCCGCGCCTGGCCCGCGACGCCAGCCTGCTGCTGGTCGCCACCGGGCTCCTGCTGCGCCTGGCCAGCGGCGAGACGTCGGGCCTGGTGGCGCTCGGCGGCGGCGCCTGTGCCTGGCTGCTGTTCAACAGCCGGGCGATGCAACGCTACATGGAACTGGTCTACGCCCAGCGCCTGTACCGCGCCCAGTCGGCCAACCGCCCCGGTTCGGCGCAGCGGCGCCTGGCCAACCAGGCCGCCTACCGCGAACGCAAGCGACGCGAGCGCTCCGGGCGATCCTGAGCCAGACTGTCGCCCTGCGACCTTCTGCGCATTGGCGGGCGTCGCCGACCTGCAGGCGCGGCAGCGCAACATGAGCCTGGCCTGAAATCGCCTACTCTTTGACTTCCATGTAGTCGCGGGCCCAGGCCTGGTATTCCTCGGGGAAGGTGTACTTCTTCGACAGCTCCGAGGCGGTCAGGTCCGAGGCCACCGCACCGCGCTCCTCGCGCAGGCAGTCGTAGGTCGCCTTGATCGCGGCGAAATAGGCGGCGTGGCCGTTGACCACGACACGCACGCCGAGCCGCGCCAGGCGGGCGTCGTCGCGCAGTTGCGGATTACCGTAGGTGACCAGCATCAGCGGGATGTGCAGGTGCTCGGCGATCGCCTCGAGGTGGGCGAAGTCGCGCACGCCGACCAGGCAGATACCATCGGCGCCGGCTTCCTGGTAGGCCAGGGTGCGCTGGATCACCGCATCGACGTCGATCAGTTCGGCGTTGGTCCGGGCAATGATGGTCAACGCCGGGTCGACCCTCGCCTCCAGGGCCGCGCGGATCTTGCCGACGCCTTCCTCGACGCAGATCAGGTCGGTGGACTTGCGCCCGAACTGCGCCGGCAGCAGGGTGTCCTCGATGGTCAGCGCGGCGATTCCGGCGCGCTCCAGTTCGACCACCGTACGCATCACGTTCAGCGCGTTGCCGTAGCCGTGGTCGGCGTCGGCGATCACCGGCAGGCGCGCCACCCGGCCGATGCGGGCGGCCTGCTCGACGAATTCGCTGAGGGTGATCAGGGCGAAGTCCGGCGCCGCCAGGACCTGCAGGGAAGCCACCGAACCGCCGAGGATGCCGCACTCGAAGCCGAGGTCGGCGGCGATACGCGCCGACATGGGATCGAACACGGAAGCGGTGTGGTAGCAACGGGAGGAGTCCAACAGCGCGCGAAACATCGCACGCAACTCATGGTGTGAGGCTCTATGCATGGCGAAATCCAGGACAACACGGCAAGACGGAGTGGGAAAGCAGCGCCAACATAGCACCATGCGCAGGCCCCTTGGCAAATCCGTATACAAAGGTCGGGGCGGCCCGCACGGACGTCCCAGGACGCTTCCTGCCGATCGCCGGCGGTGAAATCTACGACGCTCTCGCATACACTGCGCGGCCGTTTTTTTCCCGGACCGTTTCGCGCCATGAACCCGAGCACCGCCGCCCGCGCCCTGGGCATCGATTTTGGCACCTCCAACTCCACCGTCGGCTGGTGGCGGCCGGAGGTCGAACCGCTGATCGAGCTGGAGGACGGCAAGATCACCCTGCCCTCGGTGGTGTTCTTCAACGTCGAGGAGCGCCGCCCGGTCTACGGCCGCCAGGCGCTCGGCGAGTACCTGGAGGGCTACGAGGGCCGGCTGATGCGCTCGCTGAAGAGCCTGCTGGGCTCCAAGCTGCTGAAGAGCGAGACCACCGTGCTCGGCAGCGCCCTACCGTTCAAGGACCTGCTCGGCCTGTTCATCGGCCAGCTCAAGGCGCGCGGCGAGGCCGCCGCCGGGCAAGCCTTCGACGCGGTGGTGCTGGGTCGCCCGGTGTTCTTCGTCGACGACGACCCGGAGGCCGACCGCGAGGCCCAGGACACCCTGGTGCAGGTGGCCAACAAGCTCGGCTTCAAGGAGGTTTCCTTCCAGTACGAACCGATCGCCGCGGCCTTCGACTACGAGCGCTGCATCCAGCGCGAGGAACTGGTCCTGATCGTCGACATCGGCGGCGGCACCTCGGACTTCTCCCTGGTGCGCCTGGCGCCGGAGCGGCGCAACCTGGCCGAGCGCCAGGACGACATCCTGGCCACCGGCGGCGTACACATCGGCGGTACCGACTTCGACAAGCAGCTCAGCCTGGAAGGCGTGATGCCGCTGTTCGGCTACGGCAGCCGGATGAAGAGCGACGCCTTCATGCCCACCAGCTACCACCTGAACCTGGCCACCTGGCACACCATCAACGCGGTGTACGCGCAGAAGTCGCAATTGGCGCTGAAGAACATGCGCTACGACATCGTCGACAGCACCGGCATCGACCGCCTCTTCAGGCTCATCGAGGAACGCGCCGGGCACTGGCTGGCGATGCAGGTGGAAGACAGCAAGATCCGCCTGACCGAAACCGAGCGCCTGCACCTCTCGCTGGAGCGCATCGAGGCCGGGCTCGGCGTGGAGCTGACCCGTGGGCTGTTCGAGAACGCCGTCGACGGACTGCTGGAGCGCGTGCGCAACAGCGTCGCGCAACTGCTGGCCTCGGCCGGGGTCGACCCGGACCGGGTCGACACGGTGTTCTTCACCGGCGGTTCGAGCGGCATTCCGGCGCTGCGCCGGAGCGTCTCGGCGATGCTGCCCAACGCCCGTCATGTCGAGGGCAACCTGTTCGGCAGCATCGGCAGCGGCCTGGCCATCGAGGCGAAGAAGCGCTACGGCTGAGCCGCCCTGGCCGCGCCCCTGCCCTATAGGGGGATAAGGTCACACCGGGCCCGCCATGGCGGATAACCGCGAGCGGTTATTCGCCCTACGCCAAGACCACGCCACACCCGTCCGCAGGGCGGATAGCGCCACAGGCGTTATCCGCCGCCACACCGAGCCCGACGAGGGTGGGGCTCACTTCTTCAGGCAGGTGCTCATGAACGCCTTGCGTTCGTCGCCCTTGAGCGCCTTGGCGGTGGCGTCGGCGTTGCAGGTCTTCATCTTCTCCTGCTGGGTCGCCGCCTTGGCGCTGCCGCCGGCCTTCAGGCAACTGCTCATGAACGCCTTGCGTTCGTCGCCCTTGAGCGACTTGGCACTGGCGTCGGCGTTGCAGCTCTTCATCTTCTCCTGCTGGGCGGTGGCCTTGCCGCCGGCAGGCGCGCCGGCCTTCAGGCAGCCGCTCATGAACGCCTTGCGTTCGTCGCCCTTGAGCGCCTTGGTGGTGGCCTCGGCGTTGCAGGCGGTCATCTTCTCCTGCTGCGCGGTGGCAGCGAAACCATGGGCCGAGACGGCCATGGCCAATACGAACATCGGGATACGCAGGATATTCATCGAACTCTCCTTGAAGGGCTGCACGTTCGCATGCAGGTGCGCTGAAGTCTAGCGACTGCGGCGGGCTTTGCAGGGGCTGGGAACGCGTCCTGTGCGCTTGCGACAAGCGTCATGTTTCGCGGCTAGACTGACGCTTCGCACGAGGAGGAGTTCCATGCAACAGGTCATCGCGGTGAGCCTCTGCGCCACCCACGCGTTCAGCAAGCAGGTGCGTCCCGCCATCCGCCTCCTGAAAGGCCTCGGCGTCGAGGGCGACGCCCACCACGGCGTCACCGTGAAGCACCGCTCGCGGGTGCGGCAGGACCCGACCCAGCCGAACCTGCGCCAGGTCCACCTGATCCACGAGGAATTGCACGACGAGCTACGCGCCAGCGGCTTCGCCATCGGCCCGGGGACCATGGGCGAGAACATCACCACCCGTGGCGTCGACCTGCTCGGCCTGCCCACCGGCACCCGCCTGCGCCTGGGGGAAAGCGCCCTGGTCGAGCTGACCGGCCTGCGCAATCCCTGCTCGCAGCTGGACAACTACCAGCCCGGACTGACCGCCGCCGTGCTCGGCCGCGACGAACAGGGCAACCTGATTCGCAAGGCCGGGGTGATGGCGATCGTCCTGGAAGACGGCGAGGTTCGCCCCGGCGACGCCATCGATATCCAGCTGCCCCCCTTGCCGCACCGGGCCCTGGAGAAGGTCTGAGGCAATCCGCCGCGATTCCGGGCGAACTCTGCGCGAGGGCCTGCGTTCCAATGTTGGCAAGCACCGCTCAACCACAAGGAGTCACAGCATGTACAAGCAGTCACTGGCGGCACTGTTCGTGATGGCAACCCTGGCCGGCTGCGCGTCGACCAAGGTGCAGAACCCGGTCAACTACATCACCTTCCGCAACGAACCGCTGGTCAAGGATGTCGAGAAAGGCATGAGCCAGCAGGAAGTCCTGCGCATCGGCGGCACGCCTTCCGGCACCCAGAAGCGCCTGATGAAACCGGGGAGCTGCAACAGCTACATCCTCAACAAGGACGGCCAGCAGCAGCCGTTCTACGTCAGTTTCGACGGCAGCGGCAAGGTCGACGGCTCGGGCTTCCTGAGCTGCTCCGAGCTGGACCGCCACGAGCGCGACGCCCGCCCCTGACGGCTCGACGCCCCGCTTCCTTACGGAGGCGGGGCGTCTGCGTTCAGGCCCGGGACAGGGCCTCGATCAGTTCGGCCTTGCGCATCGTCGAACGACCGCGGATGTCGCGCTTGCGCGCCAGCTGCATCAATTCCTCGCGGGTCATCTCGCTCACCGAGGTGCTGCCTTGACGTTTGCCACGGCTCGCCGAGCCGCGGTTGGCCGGTCTCCCTGAGCGGGCCTGGGCGGCGCGATGGGCCGAGTCCTTGCGGTCGGCGCGCTTGGCCGTCTCGCTCTTGGCGCGGCCGGAACCGCCCTTGCGCTCGCCGCCGCCGGACTGCTTGTTCACCGTCGCCCAGGCGCGCGCCTCGGCTTCCGATTCGCTCACACCCTTGGCCTTGTAGCTCTCCTCGATGTGCTCGGCCTTGCGCTGCTGCTTGTCGCTGTACTTGCTCTTGTCGCCACGGGGCATGGGGATATCTCCCTTTGCGATGGGTTCACTGTTGGGACCGGGAGGCGACGGCGGACGTTCAGAGAAAGTGCGCACCGGCACAAACCCCTTGACCTTGCCCCAGGGGCAATCCGTAGTCTGCCGCTATCCCGCAGCAGGAACCGGAAATGCTCACCATCGGCCAACTGGCGCGAATCTTCGAGATCTCCACCAAGACGCTTCGCCACTACGATGCCATCGGCCTGTTCGTCCCCGCGCGCACCGGTAGCGACAACGGCTACCGCTACTACCAGCCGGAACAGATCGAGCAGCTCTCGCGCATACTCGCGCTGCGCCGGCTGGACGTTCCGCTGGAAGCCATCGACCGCCTGAAACGCGATGGCGCGCTGGACGACCCGCAACGCCTGCGGCATTTCCTGCAACGACACCAGCACACCCTGCGCGAAGAGATCAGCGCCCGCCAGCGCCTGCTGGCGGAACTCCGACCGAACCCTGGCGACGCTCGCCCACTGGAGGATCCGCAACATGCATGCACGAATCGTCGAACGTCCCGCCTTCAGCGTGGTGGGCATGGAATACTTCGGCAGCGCCCCCGGCGACACCATCGGCCAGCTCTGGGAACGCTTCATCCCGCGCGAGCACGAGATCGCCGGCAAGCACGATCCCGAGGTCTCCTATGGCATCTGCGCGCAGCAGCCCAACGGCGAATTCCACTACGTCGCCGGCTTCGAGGTGCAGGAGGGCTGGCCGGTGCCGGAGGGCATGGTGCGCTTCCAGGTGCCGGCGCAGAAGTACGCGGTGTTCACCCACAAGGGCACGGCGCCGCAGATCGCCGAGAGCTTCCAGGCGATCTACAGCCACCTGCTCGCCGAACGCGGCCTGGAGCCCAAGGCGGGGGTCGACTTCGAATACTACGACCAGCGTTTCCGCGGACCGCTGGATCCGAACTCGCAAGTCGACCTGTATATCCCCATCTACTGAATCAGCGCTTGCCGGCCGGCACCTTGGCTGGCAAGCGCATGCGCTGCAGCAGCGCGGTGCACTGGTTGTCGTCGCTTTTGCTCGGCGCCACCAGCGCCAGCAGGCTGGCCGCCGGGCCCACCGTCACGCCGAGGGCTATCATTCCCGCGCCGCGCGCCACCAGCGGCCCGGCGTGGACCCCGGCGTCGGGCTTGGCGAAGGTGCCGCGCACGTACAGCGGCGAGCGCAGCGAGAAGATCCGCAGGCCCTTGCTGTGCGGGGTGACATCGAGGTCGAGCTTCTCGTTGGCGAAGTTCACCGTGCCGTCGACGTTGACCAGCGCGTTCTCGGTGTCGAAGACGAACAGCCGGCTGGTCATCAGGCCCTTCTGCAGGCCGAAGTCGGCGGCCGCGCAGTTGATCTTCACCTCGTCGTCGCCGAACAGCTTGGTCACCAGGTAGTTTCCGACATTGAGGCCGGCGATTTCGGTCAGGCCCTTGCTGATCGCACCGTCGTTGATCAGCATCTTCAATTCGCCATCGGCGCCGCCGAGGATCTTCGCCACCGAATTGCCACTGCCGCTGAGACTGGCGTCGCCGTTCAGCTCGCCGAAGCTGGTCTGCATCGGCGCGAAGCCGGGGAACAACTGCTTCAGCTTGAAGCCCCGCGCGCTCATCTTCACTCGGCTCTGCATCGGCTGCTTGCCGCCGTCCAGGCGGATGTCCGACTCCAGCTTGCCGCCGGCCACGCCGAAGCGCAGGGGCTCCAGGCGCAGCAGGCCGTCGTTGAGCACCAGATGGGTATAGAGGTCGCTGATCGGCAACTGGTCGCTGTGGACGATACGCTTGCCGGTGAATTCCACGTCGGCGTCCATGTCGCGCCAGCGCTCGGTACGGAATTCCTCCACCGGCAGCACCTTGTCGCCCGGCTGGCGGCTGGTCTGCCCGCGCTTCTGTTTTTCGGCATTGCTGTCGGCGCCGATCAGCGGGCCGAGGTCGGCGAAGCGCAGTTGCTCGGAGGTCAGCTTGCCGGACAGCTTCGGCCTAGGCTGGCGAGCGACGAAGGTCAGGCTGCCGTGCAGGTCGCTGGCGCCGACCTTGCCGTTGAAGTTCTCGTAGCGGAACAGTGCGCCGCCCTCCTCCTTGAGCCGCGCCAGCAGGTGTCCGTCGGTGGAGTAGGCCGGAGTGTCCGGCAGGGTGATGCCGGTCAGCGGATAGAGATTGGCCATGCTGGTCCCGGACAGCTTCAGGCGCAGGTCGAGGGCGCCGAGGTTGAGCGGGTCGGTCAGGGTGCCGACCACCGCGGCACGGGTGCTGCCGGCACTGACCTCGGCCTGTAGCGGGAAGGGCTTGCTCGCATCCTGCAACGCCAGCATCCCGCCGACCTTGCCCGAGCCGGCCAGAGCCTGGCCCTTGTAGGTGCCCTTGACCTTCCAGCCGAACACATAGTCCTGGGCGTTCGCCGCATCGCCCGTGGCCAGCGCCTTGCCGGCCAACTGACCGAACGGCACCGGCTTGCCGAGCGGGTCGACCAGCACTTCCAGACGTGTCTTCAAACGCTGGTCGTCGAGGCTGACGCTACCCTTGTCGAAACCGATCTCGCGGATGTCCAGTTGCCAGGCGGACGGCTCGTCGCTGTCGCTGGCAGGCAGGTCGAAATCCCAATTGGCGCGGCCGTCGGCCAGGCGCAGGAGCTCGGCGCGCGGCTGGGTCAGCTTGATCTGTGGAATGCGGATGGTCTGCCAGAGCAACGGCAACGGCGCGAGGCGGAATTCGATGCGTTCCAGGCTGGCGAACTCGCTCGCCTTGGTCTTGCCCGCCGTCCACTCCGGGTTGCCGAGGGTGATGTCCTCGGCGCTGAAGCGCGGCCAGGGGATCCAGGCGCGCCAGCCTTCCTCGCCCTCCTCGCGGCGCCAGGCCACGGCGAGGTTGCCGTTGATGGCGAACGGGCGGTTCAGCGCCGCCGAGACCTTTTCGTTGAGGGTGGGCTTGATCAGGTTCCAGTCGAAGGTGGCGATAAACACCACCAACGCCGCCAGCAGCAGGACCAGGCTGGCGAGGCTCCAGGTCAGGATCTTTCGGCCGCGCGTCATGCACAACTCCTTTTCGCCGCGTCGGTTGTCGGGCAGGCGCGGCAGCGCGCCTCGCTCAGCCCGTCAGTGTGCAGGCTGGCCCATGGACTCGCCAGCGCGAATACGCCGGCCCGTTCCGTTAGGACCGGCGAAACGCCGGCATTGCTCCCCGTCCCACGCATTTCAGGCAAAAGGCCAGTTCGGCGGCGGGTCGATAAAACTTTTTCGACCGCGTGGGACTCACACCTTAGGTAAGCAGAAAAAGCCGGCCGCAGAGCCGGCCCTTTTCACCGGATCAGCCTCAAGGAGAAAACCGATGACCACCGTTCAACTGACGGACGTCCAGACCCTTCGCGACCGTGCCCGCAAGAACATCCAGGAAGGCGCGGTCACCGAAGGCTATTCGGCCGATCGCCAGACCGTCCTGCGCCTGCTCAACGAAGCGCTCGCCACCGAGTTGGTCTGCTTCCTGCGCTACAAGCGCCACTACTTCATGGCCACCGGCCTTAAGGCGAGCATCGCCGCCGCCGAGTTCCTCGAGCACGCCAACCAGGAAATGCAGCATGCCGACCAGTTGGCCGAGCGCATCATGCAACTGGGCGGCGAGCCGGACTTCAATCCGCGCGGCCTGGAGGAGCGCTCCCATGCCGAATACGTCGAAGGCAAGACCCTGAAGGACATGGTCACCGAGAACCTGATCGCCGAGCGCATCGCCATCGACAGCTATCGCGAGATCATCACCTACCTCGGTAACGACGACCCCACCACCCGACGCATTTTCGAGGAAATCCTGGCCCAGGAAGAAGAACATGCGGACGACATGGCCGACATCCTCGACGACCTCGCCTGACGCCAGAGCAAGACCCGTCCGAGAGCCGGTGCCCGCAGCGCCGGCTTTTCTTTTCACCTTATTTATCCAATTTATCGATTAAATAGAGAAAAGCTAACTATCCTTTACGAAATCTGCGACATCACAAAAATAATCAATTAACTTACTGATAAATAATAAGAAAAAATATAATCACCAATATCGATAGACACTATCATCGCACTTCGTTTTTAAATCGATTTATCCGAACTGAAAATGACTCCAACGCAACCAACAACCCACTCGGAGTCACCGCCATGAAAGCTTCCCTGATCCTCGGCCTCGCCCTCGCCACCCTGACCGCCAACGCCGCCTTCGCCGCCGACGGCTCCAGCCGCACCATCGACCGGCTGCATCAGGACATGTCCAGCGTCGAACTGCGCATCGCCGACAACGGCAGCGAGCAGACCATCGACCGCCTGCACAAGGACATGACCAAGGCCGAAGCCCGCCTGGCCGACAACGGCAGCGAGCAGACCGTCGACCGCCTGCACAAGGACATGACCAAGGCCGAAGCCCGCCTGGCCGACAACGGCAGCGAACAGACCGTGGACCGCCTGCATCGCAGCATGAGCCGTTTCGACCTGCGCACCGCCTGACCGCTCGTTACGCCGCAAGGCGCGAGAAAAGCCCGGCTCGATGCCGGGCTTTCCTATTTTCCCATCCCTGTCGCGCTGGGCGCATGGCCCGAGGCAAGCCGCACTCTCCCGCCTCAGACTCCGCTGAACCAGTTGTAGCCCTGGTCCTCCCAGTAACCTCCGGGATTGCTGTTGCTGACGAAGATCTCCACCACGTGCTTGGCGTTCTTGAAGCCGAGCTTGGTGGGAATCCGCAGGCGCAGCGGGTAGCCGTTCTCCTCCGGCAGCGCCTGCCCGGACATCTCCAGCGCCAGCAGGGTCTGCGGATGCAGCGCGCTGGGCATGTCGAGGCTGGAGTAGTAGCGGTCGGCGCACTTGAAGCCGACGTACTTCGCCGAGGTGTCGGCGCCGACCAGCTCCAGGAAGGTGCGCAGCGGCACTCCGCTCCACTGGCCGATCGCGCTCCAGCCCTCGATGCAGATCAGTTGCGTGACCTGGCTGGCCTGCGGCAGCCGGCGCAGTTGCTCCAGGCTCCAGGGGCGCTTGTCGCGGACCCGCCCGGAAACCTGCAGGCGGTATTCCGGCAGGTCGATCTCCGGCACGTTGTAGGCCGGGTAGAACGCGTTGAAGGGGAACGGCGAGGCCACCTGCGACGGATCGAAGGTCGGCGCCAGCCGCGTACGGCTGAACAGCCAGGCCTGGACCCGGTCGTTCCAGCGCGACATGGCCCAGAGTACCTTGTCGACCGAATCGCCATCCTGTAGCCGGCACCCCGAGAGCATCGCCAGGGCGCCCAGGGACAGGCCGCCGCGCAACAGCAGGCGGCGTTGCAAATCGACCATCTGCCGCTCGCTGGACGGGTCGATCGCGATCTTCGCGCGCTTCTTCTCCGGCCCCTTCATCCTTCGCTCCTCCGTCCGCGCCGCCACTCGCGTCCGATGATCATCGGCAGCAGGGTGCGCGGCACCAACAGCACCAGCAGCAGGTGCACGACGACGAACCCGACGACCCCGGCCATGGCCAGGAAATGCACCCAGCGCGCCCCCTGGAAGCCACCGAACAGCGCGGTCAGCCCGTGCAGTTGCACCGGTTTCCAGATCGCCAGCCCGGACAGCACCAGCAGCGCGCCGAGCGCCAGGACCAGCCAGTACAGCAGGCGCTGCACCGCGTTGTAGCGGCCCGGCTCATGGACCAGGCGCAGGCCGAGGGCGAGGCGCAGGTCGCGCCAGACGCCGGCCGCGCTCAAAGGCAGGAAGTCGCGACGAAAATGCCCGCTGGACAGTCCGTGGGCGAGGTAGCACAGGCCGTTGCCGAGCAGCAGCCACATGGCGGCGAGATGCCAGGCGATGGAACCGCCGAGCCAGCCGCCGAGGGTCGCCCAGGCGGGAAAACGGAAATCCAGCAGCGGCGAAGCGTTGTAGATGCCCCAGCCGCTGCCGATCAGGCAGGCCATGGCATAGGCATTGAGCCAGTGGCAGAGTCTCACCGGCCAGGCGTGCAACGCACGGTTCATGGCTTTTCTCCCAGGAAACCCGGCCGGGACGGACGCGCCGTCCCGGCGAAACCTCACATCGGCGGGGTCACGCCGTCCTTGCCGACCGAGATGGCCAGGGCGGTGAGGCTGCCGTCGGCGCCCTTCTGCGGGAACAGCACGACCTTGGCGCCAGGCTTGAGCAGGCTGCGCTCGCCCGGCTCCAGGCTGACGATGGGCACGTCGTCCGGCACCACCACGGTCTTCTCGCCATCGGCGTATTTCACGGTCATGCGCCGGCCCTGGCTGACCACCAGGTTGCCGACCGTACCGTTGGTCATGGTCGAGGCGCTGCCATCGGCGTTCTCCCAGGGCCGGTGGCCTTCGCCGCTGCCGCGCAGGCTGGGGGCGAAGACATGCACCTCGAGGGCCTTCAGGGTGCCGTCGGGCTGCGGCACGGCGGCGGTGCCGATGAAGCTGTCGGGCTGGATGTCCTCCGGCTTCGCCAGCGACACGGCGCGGATCGCGGTCTTGTCGGTGAGCCTGACCGTCAATTGCTGGCCGTTGCGGGCCTTCAGTTGCAGGTGGTCGTCGGCGGCCTGCTGGATGGTGCCGCGCAGCGGCTGCAGCATGCCCGCAGGCGGTTGCGCGGCGAAGCTGGCGGCACTGGCCAGGAGCAGGCCGAAGAACAGCGCGGGGGAAGCCTTGAGTCGAAGCATCGGTCGATCCTCGGTGGGGTTGAGCCTCGATGGTCGCCCCGCCGGCGGTACCCGGAGATGACTTTCGCATGACAAAAATGTCACCGAATCCGCGCCGCGCGCTGGCTAGAATGGCGGCGAACGAGGGGGAACGAGACATGCGCATCCTGGTGATCGAAGACGATACGAAGACCGGCGAGTACCTGAAGAAGGGCCTCGGCGAGTCGGGCTATGCGGTCGACTGGTCGCAGCACGGCGCCGACGGTCTCTACCTGGCGCTGGAGAACCGCTACGACCTGGTGGTCCTCGACGTGATGCTGCCCGGCCTGGACGGTTGGCAGATCATGGAAGTGCTGCGCAAGAAGCACGATGTGCCGGTGCTCTTCCTCACCGCCCGCGACCAGCTGCAAGACCGTATCCGCGGCCTCGAACTGGGTGCTGACGACTACCTGGTGAAACCCTTCTCCTTCACCGAGTTGCTGCTGCGTATCCGTACCCTGCTGCGCCGCGGCGTGGTCCGCGAGGCAGAGCAGGTGCAACTGGCCGATCTGCAGCTGGACGTGCTGCGGCGCAAGGTCAGCCGCCAGGGGCAGGTGATCGCCCTGACCAACAAGGAGTTCGCCCTCCTGCACCTGCTGATGCGCCGCGAGGGCGAGGTACTGTCGCGCACCCTGATCGCCTCGGAGGTCTGGGACATGAACTTCGACAGCGACACCAACGTCGTCGACGTGGCGATCAAGCGCCTGCGCGCCAAGGTCGACAATCCCTTCCCGAACAAGCTGATCCATACCGTGCGCGGCATCGGTTACGTCTGCGAGGAGCGCCCGTGCCCGCCCGCCGCTCCCTGACCCTCTACGCGGCGCTGCTGTTCGCCGCGGTGGCGGCGCTGGTGGTCAGCGCGGTCGGCTTCTACCTGTACCGCTCGGTGGAAGAGGCGATGCTGCGGCGCAGCGACGTGATGGTCGCCGGCCGGGTCGAGCACTTCCGCAACCTGCTGCGCGACAACCTCACCCTGGCCGAGCTGAAGGCGCGCCCGCGTCTGTTCGAGAACATGCTCGGCAACGAGCAGGACATCCTGCTCCTCGGTCAGCCCGGCGAGGCGCCGATCGTCGCGGTCAACCCGCGCCACGAACGCCTGCCGTCGCTACGGGTGGTCGCCGCCGGCCAGGCGTTGAATCCGTCCGTCGTGCACGCCGCGCTGACCCACGACGGCATCCCGATGCGCGTGCTCGCCGCCGAGGTCCTGGTCGGCGGCCGCGAGCCGTTGCAGATCACCGCCGCGCACCTGCTGCTGGGCGAGACGCGGATGCTCGCCCAGTACCGCGACCGGGTCATCGCCGCCGTGCTGCTGGCGTTCCTCGGCACCGCCCTGCTCGGCTGGCTGGTCCTGCGCCACGGCCTGCGCCCGCTGCGCACGCTGGCGGCGAAGGCGGCGGAGATCCATCCGACCAGCCTGGATACCCGCCTCGACGTCGCCGCCGCGCCTGCCGAGTTGCAGCAGGTGGCACAGTCGTTCAACGCCATGCTCGAACGCCTCGACGACGGCTACCAGCGCCTGCAGCAGTTCTCCGCCGACCTCGCCCATGAGATCCGCACGCCCATCGGTTCGCTGATGGGCCACGGCCAGGTGGCCCTGCGCCAGCCGCGCAGCAACGAGGAGTACCAGGCGCTGATCGCCTCCAACCAGGAAGAGCTGGAGCGCATCGCGCGGATGGTCGAGAGCATCCTGTTCCTCGCTCGCGCCGACGACGTGCGGGCAGCGGTGGAGCGCAGCCGCCTGGACCTGGGCGAAGAACTGCGGCGCCAGGCGGAGTATTTCGAAGGGCTGGCCGAGGAACGAGGGCTGAGCCTCGACGTCCAGGTCAGCGGCCAGCTACGCGCCGATCCGCAACTGTTCCGCCGGGCGCTGAGCAACCTGCTGGCCAACGCCATCCGCTACGCCAGCGCCGACAGCCTGATCGAAGTGCGCGGCCTGCGCCGCTCGGGGGAATTCCTGCTGAGCGTGGAGAACGCCTGCGACAGGCTGCCGGCCGAACCGCTGTCGCGCCTGTTCGACCGTTTCTACCGTGGCGACGCCGCGCGCAGCGACGCCCAGTCCAGCGGTCTCGGCCTGGCCATCGTCCAGGCGATCATGCGCCTGCACGGCGGCCGCGCCGAAGCGAGTGCACCGGCTCCGGGACGCATCCGCTTCGACCTGGCGTTCCCGGCTCAGGACTGAGCAGGTTTCTCGCCGGCGTCCGGCTCGCCGTCGGAGCGGCCGATATTCGCCGGCGCCTCCACCACCAGCTCCTCCGGCACTTCCTCGACGCGCGGGTCGAGGGTGGCGGCCATCGGGCTGACCGTGTCCGGCATCGCCACGTGTTGCAGCGGCGCCTCGTCGACCCGGTGTTCGCCGGTGACGCGCTTGGGCTGCACCCAGAACACCAGCAGCACCGCGTAGCCGGACACCAGCATGTAGAACAGTCCCGGACCGAAGTGGCGCATCAGCGCGCCGGCCACCAGCGGACCGATACAGGCGCCGACCCCGTAGGTGGTCAGGAGCATCGCCGACAACGCGACCCGACGCGGCTGCTCGACGTGGTCGTTGGCCAGCGCCACCGCCAGCGGATAGAGGGTGAACAGCAGCATGCCGGTAACGAACCCGTTGGCCAGCAGCAACCAGTACGGCAGCGTCACCAGCCCCCACATCGGGATCGAGGCCAGGCACAGCAGCACCGCATTGCCGCGGATCAGCCAACTGCGGTCGAGGCGGTCGGACAGCCAACCCAGCGGCCACTGCGCACAGAAGCCGGCGACGATGCACATGCCGACGAAGAAACTCGATTGCGAGGCATCCAGGCCGTTGCGGTTGGCGTAGACCGGCGCCAGGCCGTAGAAGGCGCCGACCATCAGGCCGGCGATGAAGATGGTGCCCAGCGCCTGCGGCACGCGCTGCCAGAAGAAACGCACTTCCAGCGGCGCGGCGACCAGCTTGGCCGGGTGCACGCGCCGGGTCATGGCCAGCGGGATCAGGCACGAGGCGAAGCAGATGGCGACCAGCAGCAGCGGCTTGTAGTCGAGGGTCGGGCTCAGCGCCAGCAGGCCCTGGCCGAGCACCAGGCCAAGATCGACGGCGACCATGTAGCCGGCGAACACCTTGCCGCGCTGGTGGCTCTCGGCCTGCTCGTTGAGCCAGCTCTCGATCACCATGTACTGGTTCATCATCACCGCGCCGGTAATGAAGCGCAGCAGCAGCCAGACTTCCAACTGGTCGACCAGGGCATGCAGCAGCACGGTCACGGTGGCGATCCCGGCGCAAGCCACGTAGGAGCGGATGTGGCCGAAGCTGGCGATCAGCTTGTGTCCGAATTTTCCACCGCAGACCAGGCCGAAATAGTAGGACGCCATCAGCCCGCCGACCCACAGGTCGCCTGCGCCTTCCTGGGTCAGGCGCAGGCCGATGTAGGTGGTGAACAGGCCGGAGCCGGCCAGCATGAGCAGGGTGGCGGTGTAGAGCGCGGGAAAGGTGACGAGCGGGCTGAACATGACGGTTCCTGGACGGACGGGCCCCACGGCCGGCATCCGCCGAGCATTGATAGGTTCGGGAAGGATCGACGCTGCTGGCCGATCGCGGGCGCAGGCCGTCCTGCGTTCGGCGAGACTCCGACGCCGCGCGGCGGCCGGAAGCCACGTCGCGGTGCACAGGGCGGCATTATCCCCGCTCCGGAGCGGCCCCGCCACGGGCGCCGCGAGCGTTCCGTCGGCTCAGCCGCGCCCCGCCGGGAGGGGCTCGCGCGGCGGCAGCCGATATACCCAGATGCGCCGCAAGACAGTGAGGAATTGCCGTCCCAGGCGTCCGCTGTTGTAGGTCTGCCCGTAGCGCCGGGCGATTTCGCGGACCTCGCGGGACAACGCGGCGTAGCGACGCGCCGGCAGGTCCGGGTAGAGGTGGTGCTCGATCTGGTGGCTGAGGTTGCCGGTCAGGATGTGGAACAGCGGCCCGCCCTCCAGGTTGCTGGAGCCGCGCAACTGGCGCAGGTACCAGTGGCCACGGGTCTCTCCCTCCAGCACCGAGGGCGGGAAGACCACCGCCTTCTCGGTGAAGTGGCCGCAGAAGATCACCGTGAAGGTCCACAGGTTGCGCAGCACGTTGGCCAGCAGGTTGCCGACGAACACCGCGCCAAAGCCGCCGGCGAACAGGCCGAGAAGCGGGAACAGCAGGTAGTCCTTGGTCCACTGGCGACCCAGCTTGGCACGCAGGCGGCGTAGCAGCGGCATGAGTTCGGCCTTGTCCAGGCGCCCCTTGGCGTACTTGTCCAGGCGCAGATGCTGGATCGCCACCGCGTACTGGAACAGCAGCGCCTGCAGCGTCACCCACAGCGGTTGCCAGCGGTAGAACGGCTTCCAGCGCTGCTCCGGGAACAGGCGCACGACCCCGTAGCCGACGTCGTCGTCCTTGCCCAGCACGTTGGTGTAGGTGTGGTGGATATGGTTGTGGGTGTGCCGCCAGAAGTCGGACGGCCCGGCGATGTCCCACTCGTAGGCGCGGCCGGCGAATTCCGGATCGTTCATCCAGTCGTACTGGCCGTGCATGACGTTGTGGCCCAGTTCCATGTTCTCGAGGATCTTGCCCAGGCCGAGAAGCAGGCTGCCGAGCAGCCAGGTCGGCGGCAGCCAGCCGAACATCAGCAGCGCCCTGCCGCTCCAGCAGCAGACGCGCACCGCCGCGCGGACCCGGCGGATGTAGCGCGCGTCGTCCGCGCCGAGATCGGCCAGGGTACGCTGGCGCAGGGCGTCGAGTTCGGCGCCGAAGGCCGCCAGTTGTTCCGGGGTCAGTT
Source organism: Pseudomonas sp. PS1(2021) (assembly GCF_020405165.1). Lineage (NCBI taxonomy): Bacteria > Pseudomonadati > Pseudomonadota > Gammaproteobacteria > Pseudomonadales > Pseudomonadaceae > Pseudomonas > Pseudomonas sp. PS1(2021). Next base: position 5,050,814 of record NZ_CP084484.1, read on the forward strand.
CGCGGTCGTCGCGCATCGCAGGGCTCGCAGGTCGGTTCACAGGTCCAGCGCCAGGTCGCCGTGGGCGGCGCTGACGCAGAGGCGGATAGGCTGGCCGGGCTCGCTGCACAGCGCGCCGCTGCGCAGGTCGCGCACGCAGCCGCTGAGCAGGACGCAGGTGCAACTGGCACAGATGCCCTGGCGGCAACCGTGGGCCGGGCGCAGGCCGTGGGCCTCGGCCTGTTCCAGCAGGCTGGCGGCGCTGTCGCCGGAGACTTCCCGCTGCGACCGGGCGAAGCGCAGGCGCACTTCGCGCGGCGCCTCCCCGCTGCGCCAGCGCGGGACGCTGAAGGATTCCGTCTGCAAGCCGGCGAAGCGTGCCCCCAGTTGCTCGCCCACCGCCTCGACGAAAGCCGCCGGCCCGCAGGCCAGGGCCTGGCTGCGCGCCAGGTCGGTTGCCCAGCCGTCCAGGTGGCGCGGCTGGAAATGCCCCTCCAGGCAGCCATCGGCCCGCGCCCCGCGGGTCAGGCTCCAGCGCAACTCCAGGTTCGGGTGGCGCGCCGCCAGCGCCTCCAGCTCGCCGAGCCAGGCGCGCTGGCCGGGATGACGGACGTAGTGCAGCCACAGCACGGGACCGCGATAGCCGTTCTCCAGCGCCTCGCGGAGCAGGCCGAGCAAGGGCGTCAGGCCGCTGCCGGCGGCCAGCAGGCAGACCGCCTCGGCCTGCATCGGCCAGCGCAGATCGCCTTGCGCGGGTTGCAACTCGACACGCTGGCCGACCGCCAGGTGTTCGCACAACCAGGGCGAGAGCAGCCCGTCCGGGTGACGCTTGACGGCGATTTCCAGGCGCTCGCCGACCACCCGGGTCAGGCTGTAGCTGCGCCCGACCCGCACCCCGTCGCGCTCTGCCAGCAGCTGGATGTGCTGGCCCGGCCGCGCCGGCGGCCAGCCGGGGGCGGTACGCAGGGCCAGGGCGAGCATATCGTCGGCCACCCAGTAGCGTGCCTCGACCCGCGCATAGTGGCGGTTCAACGACGCCAGCGGATGGGCGTGGCGCAGCAGGCCGTCGACATCGGCCTCACGCAGCCAGCCACGGGCGGCGAGACGGCGCAGGGGTGCGAGCAAAGGGGTCAGGAGCGCGAGGGGAAGCAAGGCCATGGAAAATATTTCAGTGAACGATCGTTCACAAAACTTTGCCCGTTCCGCGCAATCGAGTCAACAAGCGTTCACTGATGTATCCTTCGACCGCTGCCGTCCCCGGTTCGACCGGGTCGCAGGGCTTTTGCTACAGTCGCCGGTCCGCCAAAGGAAGCCGTATGTCCTCACCCCGCGCCGAACAGAAACAGCAGACCCGCCACGCGCTGATGAGCGCCGCGCGCCACCTGATGGAGAGCGGGCGCGGCTTCGGCAGCCTCAGCCTGCGCGAAGTGACGCGCGCCGCCGGCATCGTCCCGGCCGGCTTCTACCGGCACTTCAGCGACATGGACCAGCTCGGCCTGGCGCTGGTCGCCGAAGTCGACGAGACCTTCCGCGCCACCCTGCGCGCGGTGCGCCGCAACGAGTTCGAACTGGGCGGGCTGATCGACGCCTCGGTGCGCATCTTCCTCGACGCGGTCGGCGCCAACCGCTCGCAGTTCCTCTTCCTCGCCCGCGAGCAATACGGCGGCTCGTTGCCGATCCGCCAGGCCATCGCCAGCCTGCGCCAGCGCATCACCGACGATCTGGCCGCCGACCTGGCGCTGCTGAACAAGATGCCGCACCTCGACGGCGCGGCCCTCGACGTGTTCGCCGACCTGGTGGTGAAGACCGTCTTCGCCACCCTTCCGGAGCTGATCGACCCACCCGCCGCCGATCTGCCGCCGCACCTGATGCCGGCCGCGAAGATCACCCACCAGCTGCGTTTCATCATGATCGGCGGCAAGCACTGGCACGGCCTGCCCGGCTGACCCCGCACCTCCCCTGCGGACCTCCGGCTCGGCGTTCGTCCGCGGACTAGACGCGCGCGCACCTTTCCGGTGCGGCAAAAAAGTCGTTGCGCACCAACCTGGCGCGCTGCAATATTTTGTTACATCCCTATGGCCCCGTTTTCCCGGTACAGGCGTCCCGCATCGACCTGGCAAGGCCCTTGCTGGTGCTTGTTGTGATCCCTTTCCTGTCGCATTGCGGAAACTGCCCATGCTGGTCATCCACCAACGCCTGCCCGCCCGCTCGCCCCGCTGGGACGAAGAACTCCACCTGACCTACGAGGCGCGCAGCAAGAGCCGCCTGCGCTGCTTCGCGGCGAGCGGCGAGGAGGTCGGCCTGTTCCTCGAGCGCGGCCAGCCTCCGCTGGCCGACGGCGACTGCCTGGAGGCCCGCGACGGTCGCCTGGTGCGAGTCGTCGCCCGCTCCGAACGTCTGCTCCACGTCACCTGCGCCAGCCCGCTGGAACTGACCCGAGCCGCCTACCACCTGGGCAACCGTCACGTCGCCCTGCAGGTCGGCGACGGCTGGCTGCGCCTGCTCGACGACTACGTGCTGAAAGCCATGCTCGAACAGCTCGGCGCCACGGTGGAGGCCATCGAGGCGCCGTTCCAGCCGGAGCACGGTGCCTACGGCGGAGGCCACCACCACTCGCACCATGGCGAGGCGGAGTTCAACTACGCGCCGCGCCTGCACCAGTTCGGCGTGCGCCGGTGAACAGCATCTGGGCGCGCCTGCGCCTGGCCAGCTCGCAGTTGCCGATCGGCGGATACAGCTATTCCCAGGGCCTGGAGGCGGCCCTCGACAATGGCTGGGTGCGCGACGCCGAGAGCGCGCGGACCTGGCTGGTCGACCAGCTGCAACTGAACCTGGCGCGCTTCGAGGCGCCGCTGCTGGCCGGCCTGCTGCGCGCCGCGCTGATCGGCGACTGGGCCGCCTGCGATGCGGCCAGCGAACGCCATAGGGCCAGCCGCGAGACCCGCGAGCTGGCCCAGGAGAGCCGGCAGATGGGCTTTTCCCTGCACCAATTGCTGGAAGCCCTGCCCGAGCTCGACGCTCCCGGCCGCGCCTGGCTGGCGCGCCAGGACCCGCCCAATCTCGCCGCCGCCTGGGCGATGGCCGCGCGCGCCTGGCGCCTGGACGCCGAGGAGGCGCTGAGTGCCTGGTTCTGGAGCTGGCTGGAAAACCAGTTGGCGGTGCTGATGAAAACCCTGCCGCTCGGCCAACTGGCCGCGCAGAAACTTGCTTCCAGCCTACTGCCGGAACTCGACCGCGCCTGCGCCGAGGCGCTGCGGCGGCCCGCCGTCGAGGGCAGCGCCGCGTTCGGTCTGGCGCTGGCCAGCATGACCCACGAAACCCAGTACAGCCGTCTGTTCCGTTCCTAGGAGAAACCCCATGACATCCCAACCCCTGCGTGTCGGCATCGGCGGTCCGGTGGGCTCCGGCAAGACCGCCCTGACCCTGGCCCTGTGTCGCGAACTGCGCGAGCGCTACAACCTCGCGGTGGTCACCAACGACATCTATACCCAGGAAGACGCGGAGTTCCTGGTGCGCAACGAGGCCCTCGCCCCCGAGCGGATCATCGGCGTGGAAACCGGCGGCTGCCCGCACACGGCGATCCGCGAGGACGCCTCGATCAACCTGGAGGCGGTGGACCAGCTCAACCGGCGCTTCCCCGGCCTCGAACTGATCCTGGTGGAATCCGGCGGCGACAACCTGTCGGCCACCTTCAGCCCCGAGCTGTCCGACCTGACCCTCTACGTGATCGACGTTTCCGCCGGCGACAAGATCCCGCGCAAGGGCGGCCCCGGCATCTGCAAGTCGGACCTGCTGGTGATCAACAAGATCGACCTGGCGCCGCTGGTCGGCGCCTCCCTCGATGTGATGGACCGGGACGCCCGGCGCATGCGCGGCGACAAGCCGTTCGTGTTCAGCAACCAGAAGACCGGCCAGGGGCTGGACGAAATCATCGCCTTCATCGAGCGCCAGGGCCTGCTGACCGCCGCCTGACGCCACTTCGCAACGACAAGGAACCACCAATGAAACTGCCCAAGCTGCTCGCCGCCCTCGCCCTGCTCGCCGCTCCGGCGCTGGCCTTCGCCCACCCCGGCCACGGCGAACACGGCCTGGTCGCCGGCCTCGCCCATCCGCTCACCGGCCTCGACCACCTGCTGGCGATGTTCGCCGTCGGCCTCTGGGCCGCCCAGCAACAGGGAGCCGCGCGTCTCGCCCTGCCCTGCACCTTCGTCGGCACCATGCTGGTCGGCGGGCTGCTCGGCTTCGAGGGCCTGCAACTGCCGTTCATGGAGACCGGCATCGCCGCCTCGGTGCTCGCCCTCGGCCTCTGCGTGGCCCTCGCCGTGCGCCCGCCGCTGCCGCTGGCGATGGCCGCCACCGCGCTGTTCGCCCTGGCCCACGGGGTCGCCCACGGCCTGGAGCTGCCGGCCCTCTCCAGCCCCTGGCTGTACGCGCTCGGTTTCGTCGCCGCCACCGCCGCGCTGCACGCCGCCGGCTACGCGCTGGTGCGCTTCCTGCCGCAGGCGGCCGCGCCCCTGGTACGTCTCGCCGGGCTGGCCTCGGCGGGCGCCGGGGTCTGGTTGCTGGCCGGCTGAGCCGCCGCGCCTCCCCTCAGCGCCTGATCAGCACCCGTCGGCCTTGGTGCACGAGGCGCAGGCCATGGGTCTGTGCCAGCATCGCCAGGGCCAGCGGCAGGTCGTCGACGGGAAAGGTGCCGGAGACACGAAGCGGGTCCAGCGACGGCTCGCACTCGATGCTCTCGCCGCCGTAGCGCATCAGTTCTCCCGCCCACTGCCGCAGCGGCATGTCGTCGGCCACCAGCAGGCCCTGGCGCCAGGCCAGCGCGGCCTCGCTGGCGGACTCGACGGGGCCGATCCGCTGGCGATCGAAGCGCACCCGCTGGCCAGCCTCGATCACCCGGCCATCCGCCGCGCTCGCGGCGCCCTCCGGACGCACCTGGACCGCGCCTTCGTACACCGCCAGCACTGTCTCTGCGCCCTCGCGTCGGACGCTGAAGGCGGTACCCAGCGCGCGCATCAGGCCCTGTTCGGTGCGCACCAGGAACGGCCGCGGCGGCTCGCGCCGATCCGCCGCGGTGCGGAGGTAGATCTCTCCGCGATACAAGCGCAGCAGGCGCTGGCCGGCGTCGTAGCGCACGTCCAGCGCGCTGTCGGTGTTCATCTCGACCTGGCTGCCGTCCTCCAGCACCAGGTCGCGCCGCTCGCCGACGGCAGTGAGGTAGTCGGCGCCGAAGCCGTCGCGCCAGACCTGCGCGCGCCATCCCCACCAGACCAGCGGTGCGCCGCCGAGCAGCAGGGCGAGGCCGCGCAGGACCGCGCGCCGGCCGCTGCCGGACGGACGCTCGAGCGCACGCCGGGCCAGCGCCGGCGGCAGCGAACCGATATTCGCCAGCAGACGCCAGGCGCGCTGGTGCTCGGGGCTGCGCGAGCGCCAGGACTCCAGCTCGGCCTGCTGCGCCGGAGCCAGCGGCCCCTCCTGCATCAGCAGCAGCCAGGAGGCGGTCTCCCTGAGCACCTGCGGGGCGATCGCCTCGGCGGCCGGCGGCCCGGAAAGCTCCGTATCGCCCGCCTGCGGCGCCCGGCGGGAAGCGCGGTCATTCATCGGGCATCAGGCTCAGGCAGGTCACGTAGGCCTGGTGGATGAACTTCTTCACCGTCGGCAGCGCGACGCCCAGCGCCTGGGCGATGTCCTTCTGCTTCATGCCGTCCAGCGTCGCCATCAGGAATGCCTGTTTCACCCGCGGGCGCAGGGTATCGAGCAGCGCGTCGATCTCGTGCAGGGTCTCGACGATCACGCTCTGTTGTTCCGGCGACGGCTGCAACGGCTCGGGCAGCGTGGCCAGGGCCTCCAGCCAGGCAAGTTCCAGCGATTAGCGACGGCGCCAACTGACCAGCACGCAGTTGGCGATACGGGTGAGATAGGCGCGCGGCTGACGGATCGCTTCACGCTGGCCGCCGTCGCGGCTGGCGAGAATGCGCAGGAAGGTGTCATGGGCTAGGTCGTCGGCCACGCCGCGTCCCCAGGAGCGGAGTCGGTAGGCCAGCCAGTTGCGCAGCCAGGCATGGTTTTCACGGTAGAGCGTGGCGACGCCGTCGCGGTCCGCGGACAGGCAGGAACTCGGCGCATTCATCGGAGGCGCATTCATCGGAATAGTCAGCTGGATTCAATCGCAAATGAAAACTATTATCACTAATTTTGCGTTGACCACAATGCCGGCGACCCTTTCCGTCCGGCCCGCCGAACCCGAAATATCCCTTTTCCGATCTCGTGCGACAGAGGGAATGAGAGCCCGCAATGCCGGGCGCCAACCCTGCGAGCGAAGAAGTCATGTCCCTACAACGCCCTATCCCCAGCCTGGCGCGCCCCTTGTCGCGCCTCTCCCCGCTCACCCTTGCCCTGCGCTGGGCCCTGCTCGGCCTGTCGGCGGCCGGCGCCGGCCTGCTCGGCGGCGGCCTGGCCCACGCGCAGAGCGTCGGCCAGCACAGCGCGGCTACCCGCCTGGACGACGCCACGCCGCGCAGCTACGACATCCCGGCGGGTTCGCTGGGCGCCTCCCTGGGCGCCTTCGCCAGCCAGTCGGGCCTGCTGCTGTCCTTCGACCCCGAGCTGACCCGCGGCCGCACGGCGCCGGCGCTCAAGGGTCGCTACAGCGTACTGGAAGGCTTGCAGCGAGTCCTGTCGAACACCGGCCTGCAGGTCGCGGCGGGAACCTCCGGCGCCTACCTGCTGGTCGAGCCGCGCATGTCCGGAGAAGCCCCGGCCGACCTGTCGCCGGTGGTGGTCTCGGCCGCCGAGCTGGCCGATCCGCAGAAGGAAACCTATACCGCGCCACGCTCGTCGGTGTACCTCTCCAGCGAAGACATCGACCGCTTCGGCCGGGTTTCCGTGGGTGACCTGCTCCAGGGCATCCCGGGCGTACAGGTCGGCGACAGCCGCAACGGTGGCGCGCTGGACGTCAACATCCGCGGCATCCAGGGGCAGAGCCGGGTGGCGGTGCGGGTCGACGGCGCGGAGCAGGCGCTGGACGTCTACCGCGGCTACGCCGGCACCCAGCAGCGCAGCTACATCGATCCCGACCTGGTCAGCAGCGTGACCGTCGACAAGGGTCCCTCGACCCGCTCGGGCGCGATCGGCGGCAGCGTGGAAATGCGCACCATCGGCGTCAAGGACATCCTGGTCGACGGCAAGGACCTCGGCGTGCGCTTCACCGGCGACGTCTGGAACAACGGCGTCGCCCCGCAGCACCGCAGCGCCAGTTCGAAGACCGAGAATCTCAGCAGCGTGCCGCACGATGACCGCGGCAGCCTGTTCGGCTCCCAGGCCAAGTCCGGCAGCGCCGCCTTCGCCTACCGCAACGAGCATCTGGACCTGGTCGCCGCCTATGCGCAGCGCAACCAGGGCAACTACTTTTCCGGCAAGAAAGGCCAGGACCGCTATCGCGTCTACAACCGCTACGGTCGCGAGGAAAGCAGCGTAGCCAAGGTCTACAACGCGGGAGAGGAAGTGCTCAACTCGTCGTCGGAGACCGAGTCCTACCTGCTCAAGGCGACCTGGCGCATCGCCGACGAGCACACCCTGGACCTCGGCTATCGTCGCTACGACGGGCGCACCGGGGAGATCATGCCGTCGGACATCTTCCGTTTCGGCACCGCCGGCATCTACCAGTACCCATTGAGCGAAGTGAAGATCGACACCTACACCGCACGCTACCGTTACCTGCCCGAGAACAATCCGCTGGTGGACCTCAGCACCGGACTGTGGATGACCGACGCGAAGAGCGACATGCTGACCTCGGTGCTGGCGCCGCGCTCGCAGGCCTATCGCTCCGACCGCAACTGGACGCGCCAGGACAACCGGCGCATCGGCGGCGACCTGAACAACGTGGCGCGCTTCGAAACCGACTTCGGCGATTTCAAGCTCGACCTCGGCGGCTCGTTCCAGGTCGAAGACATCCAGCCGCAGAAAAGCGTGGTCACCACCCTCCACGACATCAACGCCAACCGCACCCTGAGGGACGCCACCCGCCAGGAATACGGCCTCAACGGCAAGCTCGAGTTCAAGCCGGTCGAGCGCCTGACGCTATGGGGCGGCGGCCGCTACAGCCACTTCAACAGCAAGGACAACGGCATCTCCGCCTCGCCGCGGCGCGAGGATCGCGACATGCGCTTCATCACGGTGAGCAGGCCCGGCTACTACGGCTCGATGATGTGGTTCCCCGACCAGAACGGCCAGTACACCGACGCCACCGATCCCCGCCTCAACAACGGCATCGTCACCAACAACACCAACAATCCGTTCGAAGGCATTCCCTTCGACGAGTTCGGCCCGGCCAACGTGACAGTCCATCCCTCGCGGGTCACCAACGTGGTCACCGGCTACAACTACAGCAAGAAGGGCAGCAGCCGCGGCGGCGGTTTCTCGCCGGCATTCGGGATCAATTTCGAGCTGGCCCCGGCTACCTTCGTCTACGCCTCCTACACCGAAGGCCTGCGTCTGCCGTCGCTGTTCGAGACCAGCCAGGGTACCCTCCAGGTCGAGCCGGGCAAGGACCTCAAGCCCGAGCGTTCGCGCAGTTGGGAGATCGGTGCCAGCGCGCTGCGCGACAGCCTGTTGGCCGACGGCGACTCGGCGGCGATCAAGCTGGCCTACTTCAACAACACCATCAAGAACTACATCACCCGCTATTACGATCCGGGCCAGATGGGCCTGATGACCTTCAGCAACACCGACAGCTACCGCACCAGCGGTCTCGAACTGCAATCGCACTACGACGCAGGGCGGGTGTTCGCCGACCTGTCGGCGACCTACTACCTGAAGACCGAGACCTGCGACGCCGCCTTCGCCGCCAGGCTGCGCGCCGGCGCCAACCGCTACCAGCGCACCGAGAACACGCCGAACTGCACGCCGGGCAGCTTCATGGGCTCCTATACCAACACGCAGAACCCGCCGCGGCTGGCGACCAACCTGACCGCCGGCCTGCGCTTCTTCGACCAGGCCCTGACCCTGGGCGGACGCATGACCTATACCTCCGGCCCCACCGCCACGGCGGACAAGCCCTGGCAGGTCGGCGCCACCACACCGCAGATCGAGTACCGCTCGGTGCAGCTGTTCGACCTGTTCCTCAAGTACAAGCTGTTCGAGCACACCGAACTGAATGCCTCGCTGCAGAACCTCACCGACCGCTATTACCTCGACCCGCTGGCACAGAGTTTCATGCCCGCGCCCGGGCGTACCCTGCGGGTGGGGATGCAGGCGAAGTTCTGAGCCGCCCTCTCCCCCTCCAGGCGTTGTCGGCGGAGCGCCGCTCCGGTAGGGCGAATAACCGCCCAGCGGCTATCCGCCGAAGCACCGGGCCTCCCGCTCCCCGTCCCTCCGGAACTGTCCGGAGGAGCGGCGAGACAGCGTCCGTCACCACGACAACGGATAACTCACCACCAGCCGCGTCTGGTCGAAGTCGCTGTTGAAGCTGCGTCGGTTGCTGGCGTGGTTGAGGCGCACGTTGAGCCGCGCCAGCGGACCGCTCTGCACGGTGTAGCCGAGCTCGACATCGCGCTCCCATTCCTTGCCGCCGCTACCGGCCTTGGTGGTCGCGTTCGAGCCATGGCCGTAGCGGACCATGCCGATCAGGCCGGGCCAGCCGAGGCCGACGAAATCGTAGTCGTAGCGCACCTGCCAGGAGCGTTCGTCGGCGTTGGTGAAGTTGCCGTTGAACATGTCGTTGCCCATGCTCCGCCCACTGCTGCCGTAGACCGATTGCCAGCCGCTGTCGCCGCCGACCTTCTGCAGGCCAAGGTAGAAGGTATGCAGGCCGATGCCGGCGGAAAACAGGCCGTAGAGGGTATGGCTGTCGATCTCTCCGGCGCGCGCGGCGCCGTCGTCGCGGTCGACGAACAGGCCGAGGTTGGCGCCCAGGGTCCAGTCGCCGACACGCTGCTTGTGCAGCAGGTTGGCGTAGCTCTGCCGGTAGACGTCCTCCAGTTGCCCGTGCCACAGGCCCAGTTGGGTGCGCTCGCGGTTGAAGCGGTACTCGGCGCCGGCATAGTTGAAACCGTCCGATTTCTGCGTCGGCGCGCTCCAGGCCGATAGGTCCTGCATGTCCGCCGAATTGCGCAGGCTCACCGCGTCGAAGCGTCCGGCCTGCAGAGCCAGGCCCGGCAGCTCGCGGGAAACCACGGCGAAACCGCGGAACGTCTGCGGCAGCAGGCGTCCGTCGTCGTAGCGCAACAGCGGAATGTCCGGGAGCATCTCGCCGATCTTCAGTTCGCTGGCCGAAACGCGCAGCTTGGCGGCCACGCCGACGCGCCCATAGTTGTCCGCCGCGCGACCGTCATCGTGCAACGGAAGAAGCTCGGAATTGCTGGTGCCACGTCCGCTGTTCAGCTTCACGCCGAACAGGCCGATGGCGTCGAGGCCGACGCCGACCGTGCCCGGGGTATAGCCGGAACTGAACTTGAGGATGAAGCCCTGCGCCCACTCGTCCACCAGGCTCTTGCCGGCATCGTGGTCGCGGAAATCGCGGTTGAAGTAATAGTTGCGCAAGACCAGGTCGGTCTTCGCATCCTCCAGGAAGCCGCCCTCGGCAGCTTGCGCGGCAAGAAAGGCGAGCATCGGCAGGACCGCCCCTGCATTGCGCGGGACTGCGGTTTTACGACGGATTTTCATTGTTATTGTGCTCCGTTTTTCAGGGACGACCGGGCCCCGGCAGCCTCTGCGGGCCACCTGGCGACGACGGTCGGGTCAGCGGCGGGGCGCGGGCCCCGCCGCCAGGGTCAGAACGGGTACTGGCGCGGCGCGTGCTGCACGCTGATCCAGTGGTCGGTGGTGAATTCCTCGATGGCCCAGTCGCCGTTGAAGCGGCCAAGCCCGGAGTTTTTCTCGCCGCCGAAGGGCGCGTTGGCCTCGTCGTTCACCGGAATGTCGTTGACGTGGGTCATCCCCGCGCGAAGCTGGCGGGCAAAGCGCACCGCGCGTTCCAGGTCGCGGCTGAACACCGCGCTGGACAGCCCGTATTCGCTGGCGTTGGCCAACTCCAGCGCATGCGCCTCGTCGCGCGCGCGGAGCAGGCCGACCAGCGGGCCGAAGATTTCATCGCGGGCGATCTCCATCGTCGCGCTGACCTCGCCGAATACGTGCGGAGCCAGCAACTGCCCATCGACGCCGCCCTCGTACAGCGGCTTGGCGCCTTCCTGGCGGGCCAGGCGGATCTTTTCCAGCAGGCCTTCGAGCTGGCGCGCGTTGACGATCGGCCCGACCGCGGTATCGGCGCGCTGCGGATCGCCGACGCGGAGACCCTTGACCCGCTCGACGAAGCGCGCGGCGAAGGCGTCGTAGAGGCTGTCCTCGACGATGATGCGGTTGATCGCCATGCAGATCTGCCCCTGGTGGAGGAACTTGCCGAACACCGCGGCATTCACCGCCTGCTCCAGGTCGGCGTCGCCGAGCACCACGAACGGACTGTTGCCGCCCAGCTCCAGCGCCACGTGCTTGAGGTGCGCGCCGCCGCTGGCGATGCGGCCGATGTTGCGGCCCACCGGGGTCGATCCGGTGAAGGTCACCAGGCCCGGCACCGGGTGCTCGACGAAGGCGTCGCCGATCTCGCTGCCGGGGCCGACCACCACGCTGAACAGCCCGGCCGGCAGCCCGGCCTCTTCGAAGATCCGCGCCAGCAGCAGTCCGCCGCAGACCGGCGTGTCGCTGGCCGGCTTGACCACCACCGCGTTGCCCAGCGCCAGGGCCGGGGCGATGGAACGCTGGGTCAGGTGCAGCGGGAAGTTCCACGGGCTGATCACCCCGACCACGCCGATGGCGCTGCGGTAGACCCGGCTTTCCTTGCCCGGCACGTCGGACTCGACGATGCGCCCGTGCACCCGTGCCGGGAACGACGCCGACTCCAGGGTGATCGCGCGCGCCGCGCCCCATTCGATCTCGGCCTTCAGGCGGGTGCTGCCGGACTCGCGGATGATCCAGTCGACGATCTCCTCGTGGCGGCGGTCGAACACCTCCACCGCCTTGTACAGCACCGCCGCGCGTGCCGAGGGGCCAAGCGCGGCCCATGCCGGCTGGACCTCGGCGGCCTTGGCGTAGGCGGCATCGAGGTCGTCGCGGTCGGCCTGCTCGATCTCCAGCAGCAGGCTGCCGTCGAACGGATTGCTCACCTTCAGCCGGCGGCCGGCCCGGCCGTGGCGCCACTCGCCGGCCAGAGGCTGGAGACCGAGGTCGGTATAACGGGAATCGCTCATCGCTCTTCTCCTCTTTCGAAAATCACAGGGGTTTCTTCGCCGTCGCGTCGACGGACGCTTCCGCCGGCACGCGCGGCCGCAGGTGGATGCAGGCGATCGCCAGCGCGCCGATCACGCCAGGCGCGGCGAAGGCCAGGAAGTTCTGCTGGAACGGCAGCTCCAGGGCCAGCAGGCTGCCGCCGAGCATCGGCCCGGCGATGGCGCCGAGGCGGCCGACACCGGCGGCCCAGCCGACCCCGGTGGAGCGCACCCAGGCCGGGTAGAACTGCGCGGCGTAGGCATGGATCACCGCCAGGGTGCCGATGGTGGTGGCGCCGGCCACCACCAGCAGGCCGTTGAGCAGCCAGGGGCCTGGCCCCAGGCCGAGGGCCGCCAGGGAGGCCGCGGCCAGGGCGAAGAACAGCACCAGGGTGCGGCCGGCGCCGAGGCGGTCGGCCAGCCAGCCGCCGAACAACGCACCGAGGGTCGCCCCGACATTCAGGGTGACGAGGAACGCCAGGCTCGAACCGAGGGCGTAGCCGCCGCCGGCCATCAGTTTCGGCAACCAGGTGTTGAGCCCGTAGCTCATCAGCATGCACATGGCGAAGGCCACCCACAGCAGCAGGGTGCCCACTGCCTGGCGCCCCTCGAACAACTGGGCGACCCGTCCGCTCGGCGCTTCGGCCGCGACAGCGTTCGCCCGCTCGGCGCCGGGCCGGTAGTCGGGATCGACCTTGCGCAGCAGCGCGTCCAGTTCGGCGCGGCGGCCCTTGAGTTCGAGGAACGCCGCCGACTCCGGCAACCAGCGCAACATCAGCGGCACCGCCAGTACCGGCAGCACCGCCACGTAGAACACCGATTGCCAGCCCCAGGCGGGGATCATGGCGATCGCCAGTAGCGCCGAGAGCACCGCGCCCACCGAGTAGAAGGCCGACATCACCGTGACCAGGGTGCTGCGCCGCCCGGCCGGGGCGAATTCGCTGATCAGGTTGATCGCGCTGGGCACCAGCGCGCCCAGTGCCAGGCCGGTGAAGAAGCGTCCGGCGCCCAGTTCCAGCGGGTCGCGGGCGTGCCCGGTGAGGAAGGCGGCGAGGCTCGCCAGCAGGGTGGTGGCGATCACCAGGCGGCGCCGGCCGAAACGGTCCGCCAGCGGCGCCAGCAGGGTGTCGCCGAAGAGCATGCCGAACAGCGCGCAACTGCCGAGGGTGCCGGCCTGCACCGGGCTCAGCTGCCACTCCTGCATCAGGCGTGGCACCACCGAGCCGTAGATGACCATGTCGTAGCCGTCGAACAGCATGATGAAACACCCCCAGCCGAGGATCAGCCAGTGAGTACGGTTAAAGCGGGCAGCGTCGATCACCGCCGCAGCGGATTGCCTGTTCATACCAACCTCTCTCTTGTTCTTGTTATGGGCGCACGCGGGCGTCGGTCGGCACCGCCCACTCTGGCATGGGGCGGCGCCGTGGAACATCAGGGTTCGATGGTTTGCGTCGGCACCTCGATCAAAACCGGGCGATCAGCGGCCAGGGCATGCTTCAAGGCACCTTCCAGCTCTTCGCGGGTGGCCGCGTGGAGCGCCTCGACGCCATAGCCGCGGGCGATCGCGCAGAAGTCCAGGCCGGGCACGTCGAGCCCCGGCGCATCGGGCACCTCGAGCACCCCGGCGAACCAGCGCAGGGCGCCGTAGGTACCGTTCTTGAGGATGATGAACACCGCCGGCACGCGGTATTGCGCGGCACTCCAGAGCGCGGTGATGCCGTAGTTGGCCGAGCCGTCGCCGATGATCCCGATCACCTGCCGCCGCGGCTGCGCCAGTTGCGCGCCGACCGCCGCCGGCAGGCCGAAGCCGAGGCCGCCGGCGGCCGGGAAGAAGTAGCTGCCCGGCTCGCGCATCTCCACGCGCTGCCAGAAGGCGGTCACGGTGGAAGTCGACTCCTTGACGAAGATGGCGTCGCGCGGCGCCAGCGCATCGATCACGTCGAACACGGTTTCCGGACGCAGCGGTCCGCCCTCCTCGGCCAGCGCCGGCGGTCGCGGCAGCGCCTCGGGCAACGGCCGCGCACTGGGGCGGACCTGTTCGAGCAGTGCCTCGAGGGTCAGCGCGATGTCGCCGACCAACGCGTCGCCCATCGGCGCCCGTGCCGCTTCGCCGGGATCGCAGGTGACCTGCACCAGCTCGGCGCCGGCCGGCAGGTAATCGCCGGGGGCGAACTGGTGATAGCGGAACACCGGCGCGCCGACCACCAGGATCAGGTCGTGGCCGTCCAGCAGCCGGCTGATCCCGGCGATGGCCGCCGGCAGCACGCCGCGGAAGCAGGCATGACGGGTGGGGAACGGACAACGCGAGGCCGACGGCGCGACCCAGGCCGGCATCCGCAGCTTCTCCGCCAGTTCCACGGCCAGGCCGTTGGCATTCGCCCCGTCGACGTCCGGACCGAGCACCAGCACCGGGTTGCGCGAGCGCGACAGGCGCTCGCCGAGTTCGGCCAGCAATGCCGGCGCGGGCAGCGCGGCGCCGCTGACCTGGCGCGCAGCCAGGTGTTCGACGCCGGCCGGCGCCGGTTGCGCCCAGTCGTCGTAGGGAATCGACAGGTACACCGGCGCCCGCGGCGGCAGGCTGGCGGTCTGGATCGCCTGGCTCAGCGCGCGCGGTACATCCTGGGCGCAGGCCGGCTCGTGGCTCCATTTCACCAGCGGCTTGGGCAGTTGTCCGGCATCGACGTTGGCGAGCATCGCCTCGACCCCGATCATCGAGCGCACCTGCTGCCCGGCGGTGATGACCAGGGGGCTATGGGAGTACCAGGCGTTGGTCAGGGCACCCATACCGTTGCCGGTGCCAGCCGCCGCATGCAGGTTGACGAAGGCCGGGCGGCCGCTGGCCAGGGCGAAGCCATCGGCCATGCCGACCACCGCGCCCTCGTGCAGGCCGAGGATGTAGCGGAAATCCTCGGGGAAGTCCTTGAGGAACGGCAGCTCGTTGGAGCCGGGGTTGCCGAAGACGGTGGTCAGGCCGTGGCGACGGAGGATCTCGTAAGACGCGGAATGGACGGTTTTCATGCAGGCCTTCAAGCTCGTTTCCTGGATTTGCGCTACTGTTGCAGCCCCTCGATAATCAATCAAATCGATACTCTTTCTATAAAAAATAGAACTGGTCTATATGAGTCCGATCGATCTCAACCTGATCCGCACCTTCGTCACCCTCTACGAAGCCGGCAGCGTGACCCTCGCCGCGGAGCGCCTGTTCGTCACCCAGCCATCGGTGAGCTACGCCCTGGCGCGCCTGCGCGAACTGTTCGACGACGCGTTGTTCACCCGCACCCGCGACGGCATCCAGCCGACCTTCGTCGCCGAGCAGCTCTACGGCACCTTCCGCGAGTCGCTGACGCGCATCGAGGGCGCGGTACAGAGCGTTCGCCACTTCGATCCGGCAACCACCGAGCGACGTTTCCGCATCGCCCTCACCGATCTCGGCGAAGTGGGTTTCCTCTCGCTGATCCTCGAACGCCTGACCCGCGACGCGCCGTTCGCCGAAGTGGAAGTGCTGCCGCTGCAGGTGGACGAGGTCGGCGCCTGGCTGAGCAGCGCCAAGGTCGACGCGGCGATCTGCCGCCAGCCGGTGCCCGGCGCGCGCAGCCAGCGGGTCCTGCACGAGCGCTACGTGTGCCTGCTCAGCGACCGCCACCCGCGGATCGGCGACAGCCTGAGCCTGGAGCAGTACCTGGCCGAGCGGCACATCGTGGTGACCCGTACCTCCGGCCACGGCATCGCCGAGGACGTGCTCGAGGCCATGCAGGTGCAGCGCCGCATCAGCCTGCGGGTCCCGCACTTCTCGGTGCTGCCGAAGATCATTCCCGGTACCGAGCTGCTGACCATCCTGCCGGCGCAGATCGCCTATCGCTTCGTCGCCGAAGGCGGCATGCGCATGCTCGAACTGCCCTTCACCCTGCCACCGTTCGACGTCTCCCTGCACTGGCACGAGAGCAGCGAACGCTCGGCGGCGCTGAACTGGTTCCGCACCACCATCGCCGAGGCGATCATCGCCGCCCAACGCTGAAACGCCGGCGGCCCTCACGCAGCGTCTCCCAGCGTCGGCGAGCGCTCGCGACGCCGCGCACCGAGCAGCGGCAACACGGCGGCCGCGACGACGAACACCGCCGCGAACGCCCCATAGAGGGACAGCGGCTGCCAGCCGTCGTCGAGCAGGAGCCCGGCCACCAGCGGCGAGAGGATCGCCCCGCCGCGACCGACGCCGATCCCCCAGCCGACCCCGGTGGCGCGCACCGAAGCGTCGTAGAGGCTCGGCGCCAGGGCATACAGGCCGGCCACGCAGGCGTTGGCGCAAAGCCCGATCAGCAGTCCCAGCGGCAAGGCCGCGCCGGGCAGCCCGGCGCTCAGCGAGAACAGCGCGAGCAGAGCGGCGGTAAGCAGCATGAACAGCGCCAGCACCCGTTCCAGGCGAAAGCGCGCGGCAAGCCCGCCGAGCAAGGCGGCACCGAAGATCCCGCCGATGCTCAGCAGGGTGCCGCCGGTGATGCCCTGGGCGGTGGACAGGCCGGCGGCGACCAGCAGCTTCGGCGTCCAGCTCATGATGAAGTAGAAGCCGAACATCACCAGGAAGAACAGCGCCCAGAGCAGCAGCGTGGTACGTCGCTGGGCAACGCAAAGCAACCGGGCGAGGCGGCTACCGTGCTCCGCTCCGCCACCGGGCGGGCTCGGCAGTTCCGCGAGCGCCGCGCGGCCCAGGCGCCGGGCCAGCGCGTTGACCCGTTGCAACGCCCGCGGCGGCCGGCGCGCCAGGAGGAAGTCCAGCGACTCCGGCAGGCACAGGCAGACCAGCGGGATCACCGCCAGGGTCAGGCCAGCGCCGAAGACGAACACCGAGCGCCAGCCCCAGGCGCCGATCAGCCATACCGCGAGCAGTCCGCCAAGGGTCGCGCCGAGCGCGTAGCCGGTGGACTGCAGGCTTACCGCCAGGCCGCGCCAGCGGCGCGAGGCGTACTCGCTGGCGATCACGTTGCTGCTGGCGAGGATGCCGCCGATACCCAGTCCGGTCAGCCCGCGCAGCAACGCCAGTTGCCAGGCCGCCTGGCTCAGCGCCGAGGCGAGCATGCCCAGGCCCGACAGCGCCAGGCAGGCGAGGATCAGCGGGCGGCGCCCCCAGCGGTCGGCCCAGGGCGCGATGAACAGCGAGCCGGCGGCCATGCCGAAGAGGCCGGCGCTGAGCAGCAGGCCGATCTCGGCGCCGCCAAGGTTCCATTCGGCGGCCACCGAGGCTGCGGTGAAGGCCATCACCAGCACGTCGAAGCCATCGATCAGGTTGAGCACGATGCACACAGCCACCGCCAGCCACTGGAACGGACGCATCGGTTCGTCGTCGAGAGCGCGGCGCAAGTCCCGGTTCATGGGCGGCCCTCCCCGAGCGGACAGGAAAGAAGCGACGGCAGGCGGGAGCGAGGCGCGGGAATGCAGGAATCCATCATCGGGAAGACCCTTCTTCTTGTTGTTGTAGGCACGGCAAGCGCAGGCACCCTGGCACCGTTGCGTCGATGCCGCAATCCTATTGGATCCATTTGCGCGACAAGAAAACGGAAGGCCAGCGGATATCCCACTGTCAGCGAAATCTGAGAAAGGCTCTGGAACGAGATAATTGAGCGATTTATTCCTGAAGTTTTTTATGTGCGACTATCGAACGGATTATTTTTTGTACAGAAGCGGTTGACTTGGAAAAGTTGTCTCGCGAATCATTGGATCCAATTACAAAAACAACGAGAGGATCCGACGATGTTTCCGAAGAACGCCTGGTACGTGGCCTGCACCCCCGACGAACTGGCCGGCAAGCCGCTCGGCCGACGCATCTGCGACGAGCCGATGGTTTTCTACCGAGGCGAGGACGGCCGCGTGGCGGCCCTCGAGGATTTCTGCCCGCACCGTGGCGCGCCGCTGTCGCTGGGCTTCGTCAAGGACGGCGTGCTGGTCTGCGGCTACCACGGCCTGGCGATGGGCGAGGACGGTCGCACCCGCGCGATGCCCGGCCAGCGGGTCCGCGGCTTCCCCTGCATCCGTCGCTTCCCGGTGCAGGAGCGGCACGGCTTCGTCTGGGTTTGGCCGGGCGCGGAAGAACAGGCCGACGCCGCGCTGATACCCCGCCTGGAATGGGCGGAAAGCCCCGATTGGGCCTATGGCGGCGGGCTGTACCACATCCACTGCGACTATCGCCTGATGATCGATAACCTGATGGACCTGACCCACGAGACCTATGTCCATGCGTCCAGCATCGGCCAGAAGGAAATCGACGAGGCCGCGCCGACCACGCGGGTGGAAGGCGACGAGGTGATCACCAGCCGCCACATGCAGAATGTCATGGCCCCGCCGTTCTGGCGCATGGCCCTGCGCGGCAACGGCCTGGCCGACGACGTGGCGGTGGACCGCTGGCAGATCTGCCGCTTCACGCCGCCCAGCCACGTGCTGATCGAGGTCGGCGTGGCCCACGCCGGCCACGGCGGCTACCAGGCGCCGGCGGAGCGCAAGGCGGCGAGCATCGTGGTCGACTTCATCACCCCGGAGAGCGCCACTTCCATCTGGTACTTCTGGGGCATGGCGCGCAACTTCCAGGCCCACGACCAGGCGCTCACCGAGAGCATTCGCGAAGGCCAGGGAAAGATCTTCGGCGAAGACCTGGAAATGCTCGAAAGCCAGCAGCGCAACCTGCTGCGCCATCCACGGCGCGACCTGCTGAAACTGAACATCGACGCCGGCGGCGTGCAGGCCCGGCGCATCATCGAGCGCCTGCTGGCGGACGAGCGCCAGGCCGCCGTCCCCAACCGCGCCCAGGCCTGACGGGAGCCTTCGCCATGATCGAGGTCATCGTCGGCGCCATCCGCCTGGAGGCGCAGGATATCCACAGCTTCGAACTGTTCCGGGCCGACGGGGCGGCCCTGCCGTCCTTCGAGCCGGGCGCACACATCGACCTGCACCTGCCCAACGGCCTGGTCCGCCAGTACTCCCTCTGCGGCCCCGCCGAACGGCCGCGCCACTACCGTATCGCCGTACTCCGCTGCCGCGATTCGCGCGGCGGCTCGGCCACGCTGCACGCCGAACTGCGGGTCGGCCAGCGCCTGCACATCGGCGAGCCGCGCAATCTCTTCCCGCTGTCGCCGGAGCCCGGTCCGCGCCTGCTGTTCGCCGGCGGCATCGGCATCACGCCGCTGCTGGCGATGGCCGAACGCCTGGCCCGCGATGGCGCCGACTTCCAGTTGCACTACTGCGCGCATTCCGGCGAGCGCGCGGCCTTCGTCGACTACCTTGGCCGGTGCGCCTTCGCCGACCGCGTGCACTGCCACTTCGACCACGGCGAAAGCAGCCGGCGCGCGGACCTTCGCGCCCTGCTGGCGACCAGTCCGCGCGACGCCCAGCTATACCTTTGCGGGCCGGCGGGCTTCATGCAGTGGATCGAAGAAAGCGCCCGCGAACTGGGCTGGGAAGCAAGCCGCTTGCATCGCGAGCACTTCGCCGCCGCGCCACGAGACGCCAGTGCGGACGGCACCTTCGAAGTGCAGTTGGCGAGCAACGGGGCGCTGATCCGGGTCGCCGCCGGGCAGACCGTGCTGGCGGCCCTGCGCGAAGCCGGGGTGGACCTGCCGGCCTCCTGCGAGCAGGGCATCTGCGGCACCTGCCTGACCCGCGTGCTGGACGGCGAGCCGGAGCATCGCGACCTCTACCTCAGCGAAGAGGAGCAGGCCGCCAACGATTGCTTCACGCCCTGCTGTTCGCGTTCGCGCAGCCCACGGCTGGTGCTGGATCTCTAGTCGGCGGCGACGTCGCCGTGAAGCACGGTGACACCCTGCCGCGCCGGATCGAAGTAGTCGGCGTAGCGCAGGGTCGCGTTGGCGTGCTCGCGCATGATCGCCTCGGCGCGCGCCCCCTGGCCGTTGACCAGCGCGTCGACCACCGCGTGGTGCTGCATGTGGGCGAAGTTGAAACGGCGGAATTCCTGCTCGAGATTGTCGCGATCCACCGCCAGGGCGCTCACCGAGGCGAACGGCAGGTGGTCGTTGCGCGCCAGCGCCACGGCGATCGCCGGGTTGCCGCTGGCCTCGATGATGGTGCGGTGGAAACGCATGTTCATGCGCTGGTAGCGCTCCAGCTCCTCCAGCAGGACCTGGCCGTTGGCGAACAATCGGTCGCCCTCGGCCAGGCATTCCTCCAGGGTCGCCCGTGCCTCGGCGGACAGCCCGCGCTCGGCCGCCTGGCGTGCCGCCAGGCCTTCCAGAACGCCGCGCACCTCGACCGCGCCGGCGATATCCTCGCGGGTCACCGCGCGCACCCTGTAGCCGCGCCCGGTCTTGCATAGCAGGCCTTCCTGCTCGAGGGTACGCAGGGCGATGCGCACCGGCATGCGCGAGACCTGCAGGCGTTCGGCGGTGGGAATCTCGACGATGCGCTCGCCGGCGGCGAGTTCGCCGGAAGCGATCAGCTTGCGTAGCTCGGCCAGCACGCGTTGGCCCGGTTTGCTCATGGAATTCGCTTATTCGATCGGGACGTCCGGGGCATCATAGCGTGCCCCGGCCGCCTCCGCCGGTCAGCTTTCGCGGTGGATGGCGAAGCCGGCCCAGGACTGGCTCACCGGCATGATCTCGAGGCTGTTGATGTTCAGGTGGGCGGGCTGGTTCATGATCCAGAAGATGGTCTCGGCGATGTCTTCCGGCTGGATCGGATGGGCTCCGGCGTAGGTCTTGTCGTAGCGCGCCTGGTCGCCGCCGAAGCGGACCAGGGAGAACTCGCTCTCGCACAACCCCGGCTCGAGGTTGGTCACGCGCACCCCGGTGCCCTGCAGGTCGCAACGCAGGTTCAGGGAGAATTGCTCGACGAAAGCCTTGGTGCCGCCGTAGACATGGCTACCCGGATAGGGCCACTTGCCGGCCACCGAACCCAGGTTGACGATGCTCGCCCCGGCGCCGTGGGCGATCAGCCGCGGCAGCAGCAGGCGCGTGCTGTAGAGCAGGCCCTTGATGTTGGTGTCGACCATGGTGTCCCAGTCGTCCAGGTCGCAGGACTGCGCCGGGTCGGTGCCCAGCGCCAGGCCGGCGTTGTTGATCAGGCCGCGCAGGGTGGCGAACTCTTCCGGCAGGTTGTCCACGGCCGCGCTCATCGCCGCGCGGTCGCGCACGTCCAGGGTCAGCGGCAACACCCGGGTCTTCGCCGAAAGCTCACCGGCCAGGGCTTGCAGACGCTCCTCGCGACGGCCGGTGAGCACCAGCGACCAGCCGGCCTTGGCGAAACGACGGGCGCAGGCTTCGCCGAAGCCTGAGGTGGCGCCGGTGATGAACAGGGTGGACGACATGGGCATCTCCTCGTACGGGGCGGAAAAACGATGTCCGGGGATTCTAGAGCCTCGCCGTGCCCGGTTGGCCATACAGTTGCGCACGAGTTTGCCGAGGCGTCTGCTCAAAAAACGACCAACCTCGCGGAACCCGCACCGTGCCTGGGCCGCAGCGAACAGCCACCAACTTGTCCACAGGGCGTCGCACAGTTTTCCTGAACAACTGTGGCAGCGGGATGACCACGCGTTGGGGATAAGTACCTGGCGCGAGCGCTGTTCATTTTCTGACCAGCCACGCATAACCCTCGCCGATTCAGGGGTTTGGCGGTTCTTACCCACCTTATCCACAAGCCCCCGCACAGAAATCCTGAACAACCTCAGGCGGCGTTATCCACAACCCGGCGCGCGGCGACCAGGTCCTCCAGCGCATAACCCACCGACTTGAACAGGGTGATTTCCCCGGGATCGCCGCGCCGCCCTGCCCCGCTCAGCAAGTCGCGCAGTTCGGTGGATATCGCCTCGCGCCCGATGGCGCCTTCGGCGATCGCCTGCAACAGGTCGCCGGCCTCTTCCAGCGCGCCTGCGCGGGTATCCACCACGACCCGCGCGCGCGCCACCGCCAGGGCGTCGGTCTCGCGCATGGACGGCAGGAAGGCGCCGACCAGGTCGAGATGGACGCCCGGCTTCAGCCATGCGCCGCGCACCAGCGCTTCGCGGGAGGTGGTAACGCAACTGACGCAGTCGGCCGCCTCCACCGCCGCGCGCAACCCGTCGGCCGCTCGCGCCGGGTAGCCCTCCTCGCGCAGCCGGGCGGCCAGCGCGGCGGCCTTGGCCGGATCGCGGCTCCAGATGTCGATGTGGCGATAGTCGCGCACGCAGGCGTGGGCCCGCACCATGTGCGCAGCCAGGGTTCCGCAGCCGACCACCAGCAGGCGCCGCGCATCGTCCCGCGCCAGGTAGTCGGCGGCCAGCGCCGAGCTGCAGGCGGTACGCCGGGCGGTCAGCTCCGAAGCCTCCAGCAACGCCAGTGGGCGACCGTCTTCGCCGTCGAACAGAGCGAACACCGCGGCCACCGCCGGCAGGCCACGCGCCCCATTGCCAGGGAACACCGTCACCAGTTTCACGCCGATCCCCGCGCCGGCTTGCCACACCGGCATCTGTAGCAGCGAGGCCTGCGCCGGCAAGGCATGGCAGTTGCGCAGCGGCGCGCTGCAAGGCTTGGCCAGGCCGATGCGCAACGCCTCGATCAGTTGTGGATAAGCCAGGCGCTCGGCGACCTCGGCGTTGCTGAAAAAGCGCAGGCTGTGCATAAGTCGAGTTTCCTCCGTGGCTCCAGGGCAGCGCCCGCCCCGGCGGCCAGGCAGCCGGGGCGGGGCGGGCTCAATGTCCGCCGAGATAGGCGTTGCGCACCTCCTGGTTGCCGAGCAGTTCTTCGCCGCTGCCGCTCATGCGGATTTCCCCGGTGACCATCACGTAGGCGCGGTCGGAGAGCTTCAGCGCATGGTTGGCGTTCTGCTCGACGAGGAAGATGGTCATGCCGCTCCTGGCCAGCTCGCGCAGGGTCTGGAAGATCTGCTTGACCACGATCGGCGCCAGGCCCAGGGAGGGCTCGTCGAGCAACAGCAACTTCGGCCGGCTCATCAGCGCGCGGGCGATGGCGAGCATCTGCTGCTCGCCGCCGGACATGGTCATGGCGCGCTGGTTGCGCCGCTCCTTCAGGCGCGGGAACAGCTCGAACATGCGCTGCATGTCCTCCTCGGCGTGGTCCATGCCGATGGGAATGGTACCCATCAGCAGGTTTTCCTCGACGCTCATGTCGGGGAACACCCGGCGTCCTTCCGGCGACTGCGCGATGCCGTTGGACGCCACGTAGTGCGCCGACTTCTGGCGGATGTCCTGGCCGCGATAGAGGATCTGCCCGGCCGCCGCACGCGGCTGGCCGAAGATCGACATCAACAGCGTCGACTTGCCCGCGCCGTTGGCGCCGATCAGGCTCACCGTCTCGCCCTCGTTGACCTGCAGCGAGACCTTCTTCAGCGCCTGGATCGGCCCGTAGAACACGTCCACCTCACGGAATTCCAGCAACGCCGCGCTCATGACAGCTCCTCTTCGTCGGCACCGAGATAGGCGGCGATCACCTTCTCGTCATGGCGGATCTGTTCGGGGTTGCCACGGGCGATCACGTCGCCGTGGTCGAGCACGATGATGTGGTCGGAGATGTTCATCACCATGCCCATGTCATGCTCGATCAGCAGTACGGTGATCCCGTGGTGGTCGCGCAGGTAGCGGACGATGTTGCTCAGGGCGTGGGTCTCGGCCGGGTTGAGGCCGGCGGCCGGTTCGTCCAGGCAGATGAGTTCCGGCCGCGTGCACATGGCCCGGGCGATCTCCAGGCGCCGCTGCTGGCCGTAGGACATCTCGCCGGCCAGGCGGTTGGCGCAGTCCACCAGGTCGACCACCTCCAGCCAGTAGAACGCGTGGTCCAGCGCCTCGCTCTCGGCGCGGCGATAGCCGGGAGTGTTGAGGATGCCGGCGAGCAGGTTGCGGTTGACGAACATGTGCTGCGCCACCAGCAGGTTCTCCACCACCGACATGTCCTTGAACAGGCGGATGTTCTGGAAGGTCCGCGCCAGCCCGGCGCGGTTCACCAGGTGGGTGCCGCCGAACATCTTGTAGTAGAGGCGACTGCCCAGTTGCGGCGGCTTGACGAAGTCGTCCAGCTGGAACGGCTCGCCGAGCACCTGGATGACGTCCGTGGTGCGCCCCTGGGTGTTGAGCAGGATGTTGCCGCCGGTGGCCTTGTAGAAGCCGGTGAGACAGTTGAACACGGTGGTCTTGCCGGCGCCGTTGGGGCCGATCAGCGCGGTGATCGAACCGCGCTCGACGTCGAGGTTGACGTCGTTGAGCGCCTTGATGCCGCCGAAGTGCATCATCAGGTGCTCGACGCTGAGGATCTTGTCGCTCATGGCGCCACCCCCTTGCGCGGGGCGAAGCCCACCCGGCTGATGCGGATCAGCCCGCGCGGCCGCCAGATCATCATCACCACCATGAGTATCCCGAGCAGCAGCACGCGGATGTCGGCGAAGCTGCGCAGCAGCTCCGGCGCCACGGTGAGGACGAAGGCGGCGATCACCACCCCGACCGTCGAGCCCATGCCGCCGAGCACGACGATGGCGAGGATCAGCGCCGACTCGAAGAAGTTGAACGAGGACGGGTTGACGAAGCCCTGGTAGCTGGCGAAGAACACCCCGGCCAGTCCCGCGGTGGAGGCGCCGAGCATGAACGCCGAGAGTTTCACCAGCACATGGTTGAGGCCCATCGCGCGACAGGCGATCTCGTCCTCGCGCAGCGCCTCCCAGGCGCGCCCGACCGGCATCCGGGTCAGCCGGTGCTTGATGTAGAGCACCAGCAGCACGACCAGGAACAGCACCACGTAGATGAACAGGAACTTCATGTTGGGGTTGTAGGCGATGCCGAGGAACTCGTGGATCGGCACCCCGCCATCCTTGGCCCGGCGGCCGAACTCCAGGCCGAGGAAGGTCGGCGCCGGCGCCGGCATGCCGTTCGGCCCGCCGGTGAAGGACAGCCAGTTGTTCAGTACCAGGCGGATGATCTCGCCGAAGCCCAGGGTGACGATCGCCAGGTAGTCGCCATGCATGCGCAACACCGGGAAGCCGAGGATCGCGCCGGCCACCGCGGCGGTCAGCGCGGCCAGCGGCAGGACGGTCCAGAAGCCCAGGCCGAGGTACTGGTAGCCCAGCGCCAGGCCATAGGCGCCAATGGCGTAGAAGGCCACGTAGCCGAGGTCGAGCAGCCCGGCGAGGCCGACCACGATGTTCAGGCCCAGGCCCAGCAGCACGTAGATCAGGCCGAGGATGACCACCGCCAGCAGGTACTTGCTGGCGAAGAACGGGAAGATCACCGCGGCCACCAGGATCAGCGGCACGATCCAGCGCAAGCGGGTCTTGTAGCCCGGCGGCAGGACGTGGACGCCGCTGCCAGCCCCCTCGAAGCGCTCCAGCACGGCGCGCCCGCCGCGGGTCTGCAGGTAGAGGCTGAGCAGGAAGCGCCCGGCCATCACGATCGCGATGATCCAGCCGACCCGCTCGTAATGCAGGTTGAAGCCGTAGCCGTCGAGGACCACGCCGACGATGGGGCCGAACACCACCAGGGCGATCAACCCGGAGAGCACGGCATCGACGACGCACTGCTTGAGATCGATGGAAGTCTCGTTGCTCATCGTCGTCCCCTTACACCTTGGCGATCTGCGGGCGGCCGAGCAGGCCCTGGGGACGGAAGATCAGGATCAGTACCAGCAACGAGAAGGCGAACACGTCCTTGTAGTCGGTGTTGACCATCCCTGAGAACTGCGCCTCGGCCACTCCCAGCACCAGGCCGCCGAGCATCGCCCCGGGCAGCGAGCCGATGCCGCCGAGCACCGCCGCGGTGAACGCCTTGATGCCGATGATGAAGCCGGCGTAGAAGTCGAAGGTGCCGTAGTTCATGGTGATCAGCACCCCGGCCAGGGCGGCCATCGCCGCGCCGATGACGAACACGTAGGAGATCACCCGGTCGGTGTTGATCCCCAGGATCGAAGCCATCTTGCGGTCCTGCTGGGTCGCCCGGCACATGCGCCCGAGCTTGGTGTAGCGGATCAC
This sequence comes from Pseudomonas sp. PS1(2021), assembly GCF_020405165.1. Classification (NCBI taxonomy): domain Bacteria; kingdom Pseudomonadati; phylum Pseudomonadota; class Gammaproteobacteria; order Pseudomonadales; family Pseudomonadaceae; genus Pseudomonas; species Pseudomonas sp. PS1(2021). The sequence goes on from NZ_CP084484.1 coordinate 5,076,988, forward strand.
GTAGGTCAGCACCGCCATGCCGATCAGCGAAGCGATCAGGATGAACAGCTTGGTGTAGGTGAGCTGGACGAAACCGTCGCCGACGTGGAATTTCAGGGCGCCGTCGAGCAGGGTCGGGATCCCCTGCTGGCGCGGTCCCTGCGCCACCTGCACGTAGTTCTGCAGGATCAGCGACATGCCGATCGCCGAGATCAGCGGCGCCAGGCGCGTGGAGTTGCGCAGCGGCTTGTAGGCGATGCGCTCGATCACCCAGCCGTAGGTGCAGGTCACCAGCACGGTGAACAGCAAGGTGCCGAGGATCAGCAGCGGGAAGTTCTGCAGGCCGAAGAAGGCCAGCAGGGCAAGGGCGATGGCCGACAGGTAGGCGGAGATCATGTACACCTCGCCGTGGGCGAAGTTGATCATGCCGATGATGCCGTAGACCATGGTGTAGCCGATGGCGATGAGGCCGTAGACCGAGCCAAGGGTCAGCCCGTTGATCATTTGCTGGAGGAAGATGCCGTCCATTTTTCAGTCTCTTCAGGGCGAATCGCGACGGCCTTTGTAAGGCGCGCCGGCGCTCGCCGGTGAAAGCGGACGGGTGCTACTGAAACGGCCCCGGATCGCGGGACTCCAGACCGACCACACGCAGACGTCTTCGGTGAATCCGCACTACGGCGGCAAGCACGGGCGAGCACTTCAGCAGCTCCCGGACTTACCCATGCGCCGGGCCTGTGCCCGGCGCATGGCGGTCGAGCGCGATCAGGGCAACTGGTGGTACTTGCCCTTGTCGTCCCACTCGTAGACCACGTAGTCGGAGACTTTCAGGTCGCCCTTCTTGTCCCATTCCTTCTTGCCCATCACGGTCTGCACCGGATGCGACTTCAGCCACTCGGCGGCCTTGGCCGGATCGTTGGCGCCGGCGCCGTTGAAGGCCGCCGCCAGGGACTGGATCGAGGCGTAGGAGTAGAGGGTGTAGCCTTCCGGCTCGAAACCGCCGGCACGGAACTTCTCCACCACCGCCTTGCCGTCGGGGATCAGCCGCGGGTCGGCGCCGAAGGTCATCAGCACGCCCTTGACGTACTGCGGACCGCCGGCGGTGGTCGCCAGTTCGTCGGTGACCACGCCGTCGTCGGACATGAACTTGGCGGTCAGTCCCTGTTCGCGCATCTGCCGTACCAGCGGACCGGCTTCCGGATGCAGGCCGCCGAAGTAGACGACCTCGGCACCGGAGGCGCGGATCTTGGTGACCAGCGCGTTGAAGTCCTTCTCGCCGCGGGTCAGGCCCTCGTAGAGAACCTCTTTCACGCCGAGCTTGTTCAGTTGCGCCCTGGTGGCGTCCGCCAGGCCCTGGCCGTAGGTGTCCTTGTCATGGATCACCGCGACCTTCTTGGCCTTGAGCACGTTGACGATATAGTCGCCGGCGACCACGCCCTGCTGGTCGTCGCGGCCGCACATGCGGAACATCCCGGAGAGTCCGCGCTCGGTGACCTGCGGGTTGGTGGAACCGGGGGTGATGGCGATGATCCCGGCCTCGTCGTAGACCTCGGATGCGGGGATGGTCGAAGAAGAGCAGAAATGGCCGACCACGGCGATGGCCTTGTCCTGGTCCACCAGGCGGTTGGCCACGGCCACGGCCTGCTTCGGTTCGCAGGCGTCGTCGGCCTTGACCAGCTTGATCTTCTCGCCGTTGATCCCACCCGCCGCGTTGATGTCTTCCGCCGCCTGGGACGCGCCGCGCCAGTATTGCTCGCCGAAGGAGGCGTTGGCGCCGGTATGCGGTCCGGCCACGCCGATCACGACGTCGGCCAGCGCATGCGTGGAAAGACCCATCACGGATGAAACCGCGAGAGCCAGGATGCCTTTTCTGAACAGCTTCTTGGACATGGGGTGTTGCTCCTGAGGATGATGTTGGCGCTCGTAACTACGATGTTGTTGTTGTGTTTCGCTCAACAGGCAGAGCAAGCGGCGTGCCATTCGTTTTTTTCCTGAGTGGCCGGCCACAAGAACTTTAGCCCTCCTTTCCGTTTTTATCTTTGTTATTGGAAATCAGTCATTTAGGCATTTCTCCGAATCCCCTTCGGAGAGCTACAGCCCAGGCTTCACAAGGCCTGAACCGTTCCTAGGAATAACTCTACAACGATATTGAAGCGGTTAGAAACTGCACGTCACTGGTGCGTTCCACGCACTAATTGAGGTCCTCTTTTTCAATGAAAGTGCAGGACAGAGCGGTTTTTAAAATTAATATGAACATGAACTTCCCGGAATTCGGTACTTGGCGGAAAAAGTCGATTCGAATACGACATGAACATATCCGTTAGCGACGCCACGTTCGGCGCAAAACCCTGTGACGGATTCGTCATAAGCCAGCGAATGCTCTATCGCGAGACTTGCCGGCAGTAATAAGCGTCGCCCGGCACTCCGGCAAGCGAGCTTTCCTCCCTACGTCATTCCGTTTATTCATATAACGCGTTCCGCCCGCTCCACCCGCGCCAGGAAACCCGCCATGCTGAACAAACGCCGCCTGCCGTCGATGACCGCCCTGCAATGCTTCGAAGCGGTAGCCCGGCACCTGAGCTTCACCCGCGCCGCCGAAGAGTTGAGCCTGACCCAGAGCGCCATGAGCAAGCAGGTCGCGCAACTCGAGGAGCAACTGCAGCACGCCCTGTTCCGCCGGGTGCGCAAGCGCTTGCAACTGACCCCGGCCGGCGAGCTGTACCTGGCCGAGGTACGACGCATCCTGCAACAGGTAGAGCTGTCCACCCGCTTCCTGCTTTCCTACGGCGGCGAGACCGAAGTGCTGCGAGTGGCGACCCCGCCGACCTTCGGCGCGCGCTGGCTGATCCCGCAACTGAACGGCTGGCGCCACCGCCACCCCAACATCCACCTCGACCTGCGCCAGGAACTGGAACCGGACGACCTGCGCCAGGGCCATTGCGACCTGGCGTTCTTCTTCGGCCCCGGCACCCTGCCGGGCGCCGAGTGCATCCGCCTGTTCGGCGAACAACTGGTGGCGGTCTGCGCGCCATCCCTGCTGCCGGCCGGCGGACTGGACGAACCGACCCAACTGGCGGGGCTGGTGCTGCTGCAGAACGCCAGCCGCGCGGAGGCCTGGCACGACTGGTTCGCCAGCCTGGAGCGAAATTGCCAGGGTTGCTACCACGGTCCACGCTTCGACACCTTCTACATGTGCATCCGCGCCGCCCAGGCCGGTTGCGGGGTAGCCTTGCTACCGCGCTTCCTGGTCGAGGAGGAACTCGCCGAAGGCAAGCTGGCGATTGCCTGGCCGCACGCCCTGCCCAGCCAGGAGGCCTACTACCTGGCCTATCCCGAGCATGCCGCGGAAGTCCCCAAGGTGCGCCATTTCATCGAGTGGATGGTAGAGCGCCTGGAGCAGGAGCAACCCTCAGCGGGCCCCCGCCAGACGCGCCACGGCCCGGTTTGACGTTTCCGCTGCGCGGAACCATCTTTACTCTCACTCGGTTCACCTCGGAACGTCCCATGCTCACTGGCGTCACGGTTCGAATCCGCCTGCTGGTCCTGGCGCTGCTACCGCTGACGATGCTCGTCACGGTCATCGCGATGGCGCTGGCCAACGCCAGTCGGCTCGATGCCAGCTTCCAGGACCTTTTCAACAACCGGATGAAGCCCATCAGCCAGCTCAAGATCGTCGCCGACGCCGTTGCGGTCAGCGTGGTCGACGCCCTGCACAAGTACCGTGCGGGGGTCTTCGATGAAGAGCGCCTGCAGCAGGAGTTGAGTGGGGCGCTGTCGCGCATCGAGAAGTCGTGGGCCGACTATTCCGCAGACCACCGGACTGCCGCCGAGAAGGAAATCATCGAGTCGCTGGTCCCCACCCTGGAACGGGTCAAGCGGATGACCCTGGCATACGGCGAGCAGGCCAGGGCCGGAAGCCTGCGAAACGTCGAGGCCGGCACGTTCAATCGCGAGATGTATGGTGCGTTCGATCCGCTGGGAACCGCGCTGTCGACGCTGATCGACCTGCAGCTCAGTGAAGGCGCCAAGCTCAACGAGCAGATGGAGAAACGCTACGACTCCATGCGCACCACCTTCCTGCTCATCGGCGCCGCAGCCCTGGTCCTCATCGTCGCCGCGGCCTGGTTCATCAGCCTGTCGATCATGCGCCCGCTTTCCGATCTGCGCGGGGTGATCCGCCGCGTGCAGGACTCCTCGAATCTCACGCTCCGCGCCGATGCGCGCGGGCGCGACGAAGTGTCCGATACGGCGCGCGCCTTCAATATGATGCTGGAAAGCCAGCAGGCGCTGCTTCGGCATCTCGCCGAGACAGCCAGGAAGCTCACCATCACCTCGGACGAGATGAGTGCCATCAGCAACCAGGTCAGCCATGTCGCCACGTCCCAGGGCGACCAGACCGGCATGGTCGCCACGGCGGTACACCAGATGAGCATGGCGGTCCAGGACGTGGCGCGGAACGCCCAGGCCGCCGCGGCCAGCGCGGAATCGGCGAACAGCGAGGCGCACACCGGAACCGGACTCGTGCATGCGAACCTCGACGCCATCCAGGGCCTGTCGGTCATGGTCGGAGAGGCGGGAGCCGTCATCGACACGCTACGCAACAAGACCGAGGAAATCAGCACCGTTCTGGAAGTCATCCAGAACATCGCCCAGCAAACCAACCTGCTCGCCCTCAATGCCGCGATAGAAGCCGCACGGGCGGGCGAGGCCGGACGCGGGTTCGCGGTGGTCGCCGATGAAGTGCGCAGCCTGGCCACCAATACGCACAAGGCCACCGAAACCATCCGCGAGATGATCGAAGCCCTGCAGGCAGGCGCCAGCAGCGCGGTCAGCGTGATGCAGCAGTCACGCGAGCAGGCCCAGGTCAGCGTCCAGCGCGCCCACGAGGCGGGAAAGGCGCTCGGTCTCATCGCCCAGGCGGTCGAAGGTATCGCCCAGAGCAACGCGCAGATATCCACGGCGACGGAAGAACAGACCGCCACCGCGAGCGAGGTCAGCCAGAACATCGACTCGCTCAATGCCAGTATCGGCGAAGTCGCCGAGGGCGCGGTGAAGACCTCCACCTCCAGTGTCGAGCTGGCGAAACTGGCAAACGGACTGGAGCAGCAGATCCAGCGCTTCACCGTCTAGCAAGCGCGGCAGGGAGCGGCCTCACCGGCCCTGCCGCACCCGTTTGTCAGGACGCCAGCAGGCTGCGGTCGAAAACGAAGGCGCCGCCCGGCTTCGGGGTGAAATGCAGGACGTGTTGCGGGCGCCCCATGGGCGGACGCTGGCGTTCGCCGGTGTCCTCGACCCAGCCAGCCTCCTTCATCCGCTCCAGGCGCCCGCGCAGGCTGGAATGCTGGACTTCCTGGCCGATGGCGCACTCGAAGGCCTTCAGCGCCTCGGCCACGGTGAAGCGCGGCGCCAGCAGGAACAGCGGCAGGGCGCTGTACACCGACTTGCTCGCCAGGCGCTCGCAGGCCTGCTGTACCAGTTGGGCGTGGTCGAACGGCAGGGCGAAGCGCTCGCTGCGAACGTCGCGCAGCGGCACGAAGTCGAGGTCGTCGTCCTCCACCCGGGTGTCCGGACCGACCAGCACCAGGTAGAACACGCTCAGCGACCAGCCGCGCGGGTCGCGTACCGCGTTGCCGACCGTGGCCACCTGCTCGATGTAGGCCGGCTCCAGCCGCGCCTTGTCGCGCAGGGCGCGCACCGCCGCGTCGTCGAGGCTGTGGTCGGCGCTGCGGCCGTTGACCAGCACGCCGGGCAAGGCCCACTGGCCGGCGAAAGGCGCCTGGGCGCGGCGGATCAGCAACAGCTCCAGTCCGTGCCCGGGGTTCAGGCGCAACGCCACGATATCCACGCTGGCCAATACTTCCGCTGAACTCATCGTCACTCCTCTCTTCAGCCCGCCTGGCGTTCGCCGCCATAGCAGTGCAGTTCGTCCTTCACTTCCGACAGGCACCAGGCCTCCGGTACCGCCAGCCCTTCACGCAGGCGCTGGCGGATCATCGAGCTGTGCAGCGGCAGCCGCTCCTCCGCCACCAGCCGGCCGAAGCGCCAGCACAATTCGGCGGCGCGTTCGAAGCGCGGCAGCTCCGCCTCGTTGTCGGCGCCGATCAGCAGGGCGATCCGCGGTGACGCCAGGCCGCTACGCGCGGCCAGCGCTTCCAGCAGGTCGATGCTGTAGACCGCCGGACGATCAGGCATCAATCCTGCTTCGATCGGTTCGCAATACACCCGCCGCGGATCGATCCGCCGAGCCAGCCGCGCCAGCCAGCGGCAGCGCAGCTCGAAATCGCCCATGCGCTTGCCGAAGGCGTGGCGGTGGCTCGGCACCAGGGCGACCCGTTCGGCGCAAAGCAGCGCCCGGCGGATCACCGACTCATGGCCGGGGTGCGGCGGGTCGAACGCCCCACCGTAGACCGCGAGGGCGAAGTCGGGGGCGCGTCCGCCGCTCATCCCGGCAGGCAGTCGGCGAATCCGGGAACTTATTTCATCACGCATAGAAAATACCTTCCACTGCGAAATTTTGTAGTACAAGTGCTTGACGACTTATTTCACGTGATGAATTATGTACCCACATTCAGCCCCAACCCGTCAAGCGGAGGCTTCCATGAATCGCCCCAGCAAGATCGCCAGCTTCGATGTCGACGCCCAGAAAGGCTTCACCCCGCTGTGCCCGGACGAACTGCCGGTGCCCGGCGGCGACGCCATCGGCGCCGCCCTCAACCAACTGGCCAGCCGCGCCGCGCTGCGCCTGGGCAGCAAGGACGCGCACAGCCCGAAGGCTGCCTGGGTAGTGGAAAGCGCCGAGCAGATGCTGCGGCCGCTGGCCTATCCGGATGCCGACCTGACCTGGGTGAGCCACTGCGTACCGGGTACGCCGGGTTTCGAGCTGCTCGACGAACTGCCGCGGCCGATCGACTACGACTTCTTCGTCTGGAAGGGCGTGGAGCCGGACCTGCATCCCTACGGCGCCTGCTACCACGATCTGGCGGAACGCCGCAGCACCGGGGTCATCGAATACCTGAGGCAGAATGGCGTGAGCCATGTGCTGGTGGGTGGCCTGGCGCTGGACTACTGCGTGAAGAACACCGCCCTGCAACTGCGCCGCGCCGGTTTCGAGGTGCTGCTCTACCTGCCCGCCTGCCGGGCCATCGCCGAGGACACCGCGCAGCGGGCCTGCGACGAGATGCGCGACGCCGGGGTGATCCTCTGCGCCGACCTGGAACGACTGGATAGCGCCCTCGCCGGCGCCGACAAGGAGAAGTGAACATGGCCGAAAGCGTCTTTGCCGAGCGCATCGTGCAGAACCTGCTCGATACCGATTTCTACAAGCTGACCATGATGCAGGCGGTGCTGCACAACTACCCCAACGCCGAAGTGGAGTGGGAATTCCGCTGCCGCAACGGCGAGGACCTGCGTCCGTACCTGGCGGAGATCCGCTACCAGATCGAGCGCCTCGCCGAAGTCGAGGTAACCGCCGACCAGCTCGCCTTCCTCGAACGCATCCCGTTCATGAAGCCGGACTTCATCCGCTTCCTCAGCCTGTTCCGCTTCAACCTGCGCTACGTGCACACCGGCATCGAGGATGGCCAACTGGCAATCCGCCTGCGCGGCCCATGGCTGCACGTGATCCTCTTCGAGGTGCCGCTGCTGGCCATCGTCAGCGAGGTGCGCAACCGTTATCGCTACCGCGAGGTGGTCTTGGAACAGGTCGGCGAGCAGCTCTATCGCAAGCTCGACTGGCTCTCCGCCCAGGCCAGCAGCGAGGAACTCGCGGAATTCCAGGTCGCCGACTTCGGCACCCGCCGGCGCTTCTCCTACCGCACCCAGGAGGAAGTGGTGCATATCCTCAAGCGCGACTTCCCCGGGCGCTTCGTCGGCACCAGCAACGTGCACCTGGCCCGCGAGTACGACCTCAAGCCGATCGGCACCATGGCCCACGAATGGCTGATGGCCCACCAGCAACTCGGCCCGCGGCTGGTCGACAGCCAGCAAGCGGCGCTGGACTGCTGGGTCCGCGAGTACCGCGGACAGCTCGGCATAGCCCTGACCGACTGCATTACCATGGATGCCTTCCTCGACGACTTCGACCTGTACTTCGCCAAGCTCTTCGACGGCCTGCGCCACGATTCGGGCGACCCGCTGGCCTGGGCGGAGAAAGCCATCGCCCACTACCGCCGCCTGGGTATCGACCCGCTGAGCAAGACCCTGGTGTTCTCCGACGGGCTGGACATGCCCAAGGCGTTGCAGCTGTTCCGCGCGCTACGTGGCAAGATCAACGTCAGCTTCGGCATCGGCACCAACCTGACCTGCGACATCCCGGGGGTCGAGCCGATGAACATCGTCCTGAAGATGACGGCCTGCAACGGCCATCCGGTGGCGAAGATATCCGACGCCCCGGGCAAGACCCAATGCCGCGACGAGAACTTCGTCGCCTACCTCCGCCACGTCTTCAACGTGCCGGCCTAATCCTTTCGCACCTAACGGGAGCCCGAACATGCAACAGATCCAACGCGACATCGCCCAAGCCCTGCAGGTCCAGCCGCCGTTCCAGTCGGAGGCCGACGTGCAGGCGCAGATCGCCCGGCGCATCGCCTTCATCCAGCAGTGCCTGAAGGATTCCGGGCTGAAGACCCTGGTGCTGGGGATCAGCGGCGGCGTCGACTCGCTCACCGCCGGCCTGCTGGCCCAGCGCGCCGTCGAGCAACTGCGCGAGCAGACCGGCGACCAGGCCTACCGCTTCATCGCCGTGCGCCTGCCCTACCAGGTGCAGCAGGACGAGGCCGATGCCCAGGCCTCGCTGGCGACCATCCGCGCCGACGAAGAGCAGACCGTCAACATCGGTCCGTCGGTGAAAGCCCTGGCGGAACAGCTGGAGGCCCTGGAAGGACTCGAGCCGGCGAAGAGCGACTTCGTCATCGGCAATATCAAGGCGCGCATCCGCATGGTCGCCCAGTACGCCATCGCCGGCGCCCGCGGCGGCCTGGTGATCGGCACCGACCATGCCGCCGAGGCGGTCATGGGGTTCTTCACCAAGTTCGGCGACGGCGCCTGCGACCTGGCTCCGCTCAGCGGCCTGGCCAAGCATCAGGTGCGCGCCCTCGCCCGCGCCCTCGGCGCTCCGGAGAACCTGGTGGAGAAGATCCCCACCGCCGACCTCGAGGACCTGCGCCCCGGCCATCCGGACGAGGCTTCCCACGGCGTCACCTATGCCGAGATCGACGCCTTCCTGCACGGCCAGCCGCTGCGCGAGGAAGCTGCGCGGGTGATCGTCGACACCTACCACAAGACCCAGCACAAGCGCGAACTGCCGAAGGCGCCCTGAGCCTCCCGGTCCGTGCGGCAGGCCCGTCGTCGACGGGCCTTTGTCGCGGGCGGGAATGTGCCTGTCGCAACCAGGTCTTCAAGTCCGCGCGGCGGCGCGCTAGAAGGAAGCTGAATCCCTGCGAAGGCCAGCCATGCGCACCCGTCTCCCCGCCCTGCTCCTCGGTGTCCTGCTGGCCGGCCAGGCCTGCGGACACACGTCCCCGCTGCTCGCGCCGGTACGGCAGATCCACGCCTTCGGCGACAGCTATTCGGACAACGGCGAAAGCCAGCGACTGACCCGCGAGATGCTCGCCAAGGGCATCGCCGGCGCCCAGGCATTGCCCGGCGAAGTCTACTGGCAGGGCCGCTGGAGCAACGGCCCGACCGCCGTCGAGGTGCTCGCCCGCCAGCTCGGCGCACAACTGGCCGACCATGCGGTGGGCGGCGCCAAGAGCGGAGCGGACAACTACTACGGCTGGATGAGCGCCTACCGCCATACCGGCCTCGCCGGCCAGGTCGACGCCTACCTCGCCACGCTGGACGGCAAGCCGGCCGACGGCCAGGCGCTGCACTTCATCTTCGTCTCCGCCAACGATTTCTTCGAGCACGAGGATTTCGCCGGCGAGCAGCCCCTGGAACAACTGGCCGGCAGCAGCGTGGCGAACATCCGCGCCGCGGTGCAGCGTCTCGGAGAGGCCGGCGCACGACGCTTCCTGGTGGTCAGTTCGACCGACCTGAGCGTGGTCCCGGCGGTGGTCGCCGGTAACCGGGTCGAGCGGGCGCAGCGCTACCTGCAGGCAGTCAACGCCAGCCTGCCGATCCAGCTCGCCGCCCTGCGCAAGACCCGCGGCCTGGAGCTGAGCTGGTTCGACCATCTCACCTTCAGCCGCCACTTGCGGCGCAACCCGGCGCGCTATGGCCTGGTGGAGCTGGACGCGCCCTGCCAGCCGACCCAGCCCAGCGTCCGCCCGGCCTGCGCCAACCCGGACCAGTACTACTTCTGGGACGAGTGGCATCCGACCCGGCGCGTGCACCAACTGGCCGGCGAGGCGATGGCGGCACGCTACGCGCGCTGAGCCCGGCGCGCGCCCATGAAAAAGCCCGGCAGCGGCCGGGCTTTTTCATGCAGCGGATCGCTCGCGCATCACTTCAGGGTCAGGGTGCCCTTCATCAGCGCGGAGTGGCCCGGGAAGGTGCAGAAGAACATGTACTGCTCGCCTTCCTTCAGCTTGGAGACGTCGAAGGTCACCGAGTCCTTCTCGCCCGAGCCGATCAGCTTGGTGTGGGCGATGACGCGGCTGTCGTCGGGCTTCAGGTAATCCTTGTCCAGGCCGGAAGCCATGCCGTCGGTGACCACGCCCTGCATGTCGGCGGCGGTGCTCAGTACCCAGTTGTGGCCCATGACGTTCTTCGGCAGGTTGCCGGGGTGGGACAGGTTGACGGTGAACTGCTTGCAGCTCTTGTCGACGGTGATGGCATTGGTGTTGAACTGCATCTGGTCGTTACCCTGGATGTCCACCGAGCACTCGGCAGCCAGCAGCGGCGCACTGAGCAGGGACAGCAGGGATACCGCAGCGAGTTTACGTAGCATGGAGCAGCCTCCTAGGCAGGTTGGGCGATGAATCCTGAAAGAGCAGACTGCCCGATCGGGCACCGAGTTCCACTGATTCAGGTCAAACCCGAACCGGACGTGGCGGGGCATCGAGCGGGATCTGCCCGGCGTTTACTACGGGGAACTCCTGTTTTAGCACAGATGTGCCGCTTCGCGCCTGCGACGCAACGTCCGGCAATGCTTCGCACGGCTTGGTCGAAGCGCTCCCAGCCGCTACCCTGTGCGCCTTTTTCCACCCCCGACAGGAGTCGATCATGACCTTGCGTTCCGTCTGCGTATTCTGTGGCGCCAGCCCCGGCGCTTCCCCGGTCTACCAGGAAGCCGCCGTGGCCCTCGGCCGGCACCTGGCCGAGCGCGGCCTGACCCTGGTCTACGGTGGCGGCGCGGTCGGTCTGATGGGCACCGTGGCGGACGCCGCATTGGCCGCCGGCGGCGAAGTGATCGGGATCATCCCGCAGAGCCTGCAGGAGGCCGAGATCGGCCACAAGGGCCTGACCCGCCTGGAAGTGGTAGACGGCATGCACGCGCGCAAGGCACGCATGGCCGAACTGGCCGACGCCTTCATCGCCCTGCCTGGCGGGCTCGGCACCCTGGAAGAGCTGTTCGAGGTCTGGACCTGGGGCCAACTGGGCTACCACGCCAAGCCGCTGGGCCTGCTCGAAGTGAACGGTTTCTACGACCCGCTGCTGACTTTCCTCGACCACCTGGTCGACGAACGTTTCGTCCGCGCCGAACACCGCGGCATGCTGCAGCGCGGCGCCAGCCCGGAGGCGCTGCTCGATGCCCTCGCCGCCTGGACGCCGAGCGTGGCGCCGAAGTGGGTCGACCGCACCCCGCAGTGATCCGCTCCTCTCTCAGGACGGCGGCAGCAGGCTCAGCGGGTCGAGCGGCCGGCCGTTCTGGCGGATCTCGAAGTACAGCTGCACCCGGTCGGCATCCGAGGAACCGGCCTCGGCGATCTTCTGGCCCTTGCCGACCATCTGCCCCTCCTTCACCAGCAAGCGGCTGTTGTGCGCGTAGGTGCTGGTGTACGAGGTACCGTGCTGGATGATCACCAGGTTGCCGTAGCCACGCATGTTGTTCACCGCGAACACCACCTTGCCGGCCAGCGAGGCCTGCACCGGCTGGCCCAGGGTGCCGGCGATGCGGATGCCCTTGTTGAGCTTGTCGGAACTGGAGAAGCGGCGGATCACCGGCCCCTTCATCGGCCACTGCCAGCCGCGCAGGGTCACCGACGGCGGCGGAGGCGGCGGCTTGCGCGCACGGGTGTTAGACGAAGAGCGGCTACTGGCGACGTAGGTCGACTTGCGCCCGTCGAAGCGCACCACCTGGCCGACCTTGACCGCGTAGGGCGGGCGGATGCCGTTGGCGCGCGCCAGGTCCTTGTAGTTCCAGCCGTGCCGGGTGGCGATCGAATAGAGGGTGTCGCCGCGCTTGACGCGATACTCGCCGCGCACGACCTTCGGCACCGACGCCCCCGGGCCGGGAGCCTTGGAGCTGCACGCGGATACCGCCAGCAGGACGGCGATCAAGAGCAATCTGAAGAACACACGGAATCCTTTTCCCGATGAAACCCGGCCGGCTGCGGCGACGGTTGCAGGCCCGCACTATACCTTGTTCGCCGGGGTGCCCGTTGGACTCGCCGATGGCCCGTTTTCTCCGCGCGGCCCGCCACCCGGTCCGCGCACAAACGCCAACGCCCCGCAGGACGGGGCGTCGGTGCCGAGCGGGAAACGTCAGGCGCCGGCGGACTGCTGCACGATCACCGTCTGCGCCGGCATCGGTGCCGGGAAGTCGGCGCCGAGGGCGTCCTTGATCACCTTGTTGGTATCGAAATAGACCTGCCAGTAATGGTCGTTGTGGCAATACGGGCGCACCGCCAGCACCGGCCCGACCAGGTTGAACTCGAGGATCTCCACGTCCACCGGCGGCTCGCCGAGCACGTTGGGAATCGCCGCGACGCGCTGCTTGAGCAGGGCGATGGCCGCCTGGTAGTCGGCGGCACCGGAAAGCTGCGCCTTCAACTCGACCCGGCGGAACGGGTTGTGGGTGAAGTTCTGGATGTTGTCGCCGAATATCTTGTTGTTGCCGACCATGGTCAGCACGTTGTCCGGAGTGTTGATCGCCGTGGTGAACAGGCCGATCTCCTTGACCGTGCCGGTCACTCCGCCGGCGCAGATGAAGTCGCCGACCTTGAACGGCCGCAGGACGATGATGAAGCCGCCGGCCGCCAGGTTCGCCAGCAATCCCGACCAGGCCATGCCAATGGCCAGGCCGACCGCCGCGATCAGCGCCGCCAGGCTGGTGGTCTGGATGCCGAAGAAACCGAGGATGCCCACCACCAGCAGCACGTTCAGGGTCACCGTGATGAACGAGCCCACGTAGCGCAGCACGGTGGGATCGACCTTTTGCCGCTCGAGGGATTTCTGCACCATGCCGACGGCGAAGCCGATCAGCCAGCGGCCGATCACCCAGAAGGCGATGGCCGCGAGAATCTTGATGCCGAAGGCGAAGGCGTACTGGGACACCGTCGCCCAGAGCGCGTTGATCTTCTCGGTACCTACGTTGACGATCGTCGTGTCATCCATATCGCTCACCGTGCGCAAGGAAGGAGTCTGGCTCCGTACGAGAACCGCCCCTGGCACCGGAAAGGCAGGCTCCGGCCCTTGGCCCGACAACGTCCGTAGCGGATTCTGGAAAAGCTAGCACGGCGCCGCGAATTTGCCGGAGCACCGCTTCGTTGTCCCCAAACGGCGTGGGCGAGGCTGTGGACAACCTGGGTGAAAAGGTCCGGGAGTCCCGGGCGGCAGGGCCTCCGCGGGACCGATCACTTTTTGATCAGCCGGCTGTTTCCTGTAGCGGCAGCACCGTCACCCGCACCTCCGGGTCATGGCTACCGCCACCGAGGATCACCCCGCGCAACGGCGACACATCGGAAAAATCCCGCCCCCAGGCCAGGGTGATGTGCTCCAGGTCGGGCAACAGGTCGTTGGTCGGGTCGAAATCCACCCAGCCGTTCTCCGGGCAATACAGCGAGACCCAGGCATGCGAGGCGTCGGCACCGATCAGTCGCGCCTGTCCGGGCGGCGGGCGGGTCAGCAGGTAGCCGCTGACGTAGCGCGCCGCCAGTCCGCGCGCGCGCAGGCAGGCGAGCATCAGGTGGGCGAAGTCCTGGCAGACCCCGCGACGGCGCTCCAGCACTTCGTCCAGCGGCGTCGCCACCTGGGTGGCCTGCGCATCGAAGGCGAACTCGCGGAAGATCTTCTCCATCAGTGCCGCCGCCGCCACCAGCAACGGCCGTCCGGGCGGGAAGCAGTCGGCGGCGAACTCGGCGAATCGCCGCTGGATGCGCACATAGGGCGACTCGACGCGATAGCGGCAGGCTTCCAGCTCGGCGGCGGACAGCGCCCGCCCGGAAAATGCCAGCCCGGCGGCGACGGTTTCCCATGCCGGCGACGCGGTCAGTTGCGCCGGCGCATGGGCGAACACTTCGACCTGCAGTCGCGCGCTGACCCGCAGCGCCTCGTGGGGACGCTCGAAGGCCAGCCGGCTCAGCGGATTGCCGAATGCGTCGTGACCATCCTCGCGCCGGCTCGGCCCCGGCTCGATCAGCAGTGCCCGCTCATGACAGGCCTGCCAGGCGCATTCGCGCGGCCAGAGATGCGCCAGTTGCCGCGACAGCGAGACCGGCGTCGCATAGCGGTAATGGGTGTCGTGCAGCACCTGGTAGCGGGCGCCCTGGAGCGGAACGGAGCGAAGCGCGGGTGCGGACATCAGGTGGATACCGTTCTCTGGCTGACATCGTCGACATGGGCGAAATAGCGCAAGCCTAGCCGATCGGAGACCTGTCCGGCGCAGGCGGCGATGTCGCGCAGCAGTCGCGCCAGCCCGACGAGCACCTCATCGAGTCCTGCCGCGCCGAACAGCGGGCTTTCCAGGGCCGCCAGATCGAAGCTGCGCAGGCGTTCGCCCAGGGTCCTGAGTTCCCGCTCGCGTGGCGCGCCGAACTCCTCGTGCAGGCGCTCCAGCGAACGCTCCAGGGCCTGCAACTGGAAGCGCAGCGAGTGCGGGTTCTGCTCGTGCAACAGGAGCAGGTCGAGCACCGGGACCAGTTGCGGCGACGCCAGGTAGCGCGAGCGGTAGGTGATGCCGCTGTTACCCAGTTCCAGCAGCCATTCCAGCGCGCCGGCGTCCCAGGCGCTACCGCCGTCGAGGAAGGCGGCGATGCTCTCGGCGAAGAAG
This sequence comes from Pseudomonas sp. PS1(2021), assembly GCF_020405165.1. Lineage (NCBI taxonomy): Bacteria > Pseudomonadati > Pseudomonadota > Gammaproteobacteria > Pseudomonadales > Pseudomonadaceae > Pseudomonas > Pseudomonas sp. PS1(2021). The sequence goes on from NZ_CP084484.1 coordinate 5,092,115, forward strand.
CGCACGCGCTCGATGCGCCGGCCGATCATCAGGAAACGCCAGCCGTCGTCGCGGGTCATGTCGTCGAGGGCGAAACCGGACAAGGCTGCCAGGGACATCACTAGCCGGTTGAGGAAGTCCAGCGCTTCGCCGAGGTCGGTGCGTGCCGGATCGAGCGCCTGCATGTCGCGTTGCAGCTCCAGCAAGGCCAGCCAGTTCTCCCCGGACAAGCGCCCGCGCACCTGCGCCGCCGCCCAGTGCAGGCGCCGCAGGTTGGCGCACAGGCTCGCCGGCCAGTGCTCGTCGAGCAACGCCCGCAACAGGCACCTTTCCAACGGCTCGCCATCCCCGGGCAGCAGGCCGATGCCGCCGGCCAGGGCCAGGGCGCTGCGCAGCGCCTCTTCGTCGCCATCGGCATCCACGTAGCGCGACAGCACCACCCGCAGCAGGCGCGCGTGGTCGTCGCAACGCTCGGCATAGCGGCCGTACCAGAACAGGTTTTCCACCACCCGCGACGGCAGGTAGGGATCCTCGCGGACCAGGTCGCGCACGCCGAGCCGGCGCGGCCGCCACGGCTCGCCGCCGACCGCACGCTCGGCCAGTACCCAGGTGTCCTTGCTCGCGCCGCCGCGTTGCATCGACACCACCTCGGCATCCGCCGCCGAGGCTACGCGGGTCAGACCGCCGGGCATCACCCAGTAGCGTCCGTCGGCGGCGGCGACGGCGAACACGCGCATGCCGATGGCCCGCGACTGCAGGCCGACGCCGGCCTCGCCGTCGCGCCAGACCGGCGCCTGGGACAACTGCGCCAGGCGTTGCGCCACGTAGGCCTGCGGGCGCTCGCGCAAGCGCTCGCCGAGGGATGCCAGGCCGGCACCGTCGAGGGCGTGGCCGAACAGCGGTTCGCAGCGCTGGCCGGGAAAGGCCGGCTTGATCACCAGGTCGGGCAGTGCCGCGAGTATCGCCTCGAGGGCCTGCGGCTCGCCGCACCAGCGGGTGTCGAGCGAGGGCAGCGCCAGCTCCTCGCCGAGCAGGCGGCGACAGGCCTGCGGCAGGAAGCCGAGCAGGCCGGGCGATTCCAGCACCCCGCTGCCCAACGCGTTGGCCACCAGTACGCGCCCCTGGCGTACCGCCTCGAGCAGGCCGGGAATGCCCAGCGCCGAGTCGGTACGCAATTCCAGCGGGTCGCAGAAGTCGTCATCGAGGCGCCGCAATACCGCGTGCACCCGTTTCAGGCCGCCGAGGGTCTTGAGATAGAGGGTGGCGTCGCGCACCGTCAGGTCGTGCCCCTCGACCAGCGGAAAACCGAGCTGGCGCGCCAGGTAGAGATGCTCGAAGTAGGTTTCGTTGAAACGTCCGGGAGTCAGCAGCACCACCAGCGGCGTCTCGCCGTCGCCGGCGGCCTGGCTGGCGAGGGTCTCCTGCAGGGTGCGGAAATACCCGGCGAGATGCTGCACGCGCAGGTCGCGATAGAGTTCCGGCAAGGCCCGCGAGACGATCTGCCGGTTCTCCAGCGCATAGCCCGCGCCGGACGGCGCCTGGGTGCGGTCGGCGAGGACCTGCCAGCATCCGTCGGCATCGCGCGCCAGGTCCACGGCATAGCTGTGCAGGAAGATCCCGCCGGGCGGTCGGATGCCGAGCGCCGGCCAGAGGAAGTTCGGATGGCCGAAGACCAGTTCGCTGGGCAGCAGCCCTTCGGCGAGCAGACGCTGCTCGCCGTACAGGTCGGCCAGCAGCGCGTTGAGCAGCCGAGCACGCTGTGCCACGCCGGCGGCGATCGGCTGCCACTCGGCGGCGGACAGCAGGTTCGGCAGAAGGTCCAGCGCCCAGGGGCGGTCGGTGCCCTTGGGATCGGCGTAGACGTTGTAGGTGACGCCGTTCTCCTGGATCTGCCGTTCCACCAGGGCCTGGCGCTGGCGCAGTTGCTCAGGGCTGCTGCGCTCCAGTTGGCGGAACAGCCGCTGCCAATGGGGACGCACGCCACCCTGGCGATCGAGCAGCTCATGGTAGGCCGTATCGGTGAACGGATAGTGGGCAAGCAGCTCGGGCATCGAAGGCTCGCGGGGCTGGGGTTGCGGTCACTGTAGCGGAGTCGGCGGCGCGACGCCGGAGCGAAGCGACGAGGCGTTGCCGGGTCCGCCACGACGGTTCTTCGTGAAGACCGGGATGCCCCGGAAGCGCAAGACTTGTGCCAGCGCCGTCAGGCCCGGGCGGCCAGGAGGTCGTGCCGCGGCAATGCACTGCGACGGTGCGCGACCGCAGGCAAGGTTGCAGCCGCGCACGCTTTGCGGGCGGCAGGGCCGCCCCGGCGATCAGCGCGGGATGTTCGGCTGGCGCGACTTCTTCTTGCCCTTGGCGAAGGCCGTCGCCTTGTTCTGCTGACCCTTGCTCCACGGCTTACCACCGTCGCTGGCGCGTGGCGGCAGGCCGGTATGCTGGGTCAGCAGCTTGCCGGCCTTCTTGCTGCCGGCCGGCGTCGAGTTCTTCCGCCGGGCGCTCTGGTATTCGCCGGTATCCGGCTGGTAGGTCGGGACCAGGTGGTGCTTGCCATTGCCGATCAGGTCGGCGCGCCCCATCCGCTCCAGCGCCTCGCGCAGCAGCGGCCAGCCTTTCGGGTCGTGGTAGCGCAGGAAGGCCTTGTGCAGGCGCCGCTGCTGGTCGCTCTTGACGATGGTCACGCCATCGCTCTTGTAGGTGACCTTGCGCAGCGGGTTCTTGCCCGAGTGATACATCGCGGTGGCGGTGGCCATCGGCGAGGGATAGAACGCCTGGACCTGGTCGGCGCGGAAGCCGTTGCGCTTGAGCCACAGGGCCAGGTTCATCATGTCTTCGTCGGTGGTCCCGGGGTGGGCGGCGATGAAGTACGGGATCAGGTACTGCTCCTTGCCGGCTTCCTTCGAGAACTTCTCGAACATCTGCTTGAAGCGGTCGTAGGTGCCGATCCCCGGCTTCATCATCTTGTCCAGCGGACCGCGCTCGGTGTGCTCCGGGGCGATCTTCAGGTAGCCGCCGACGTGGTGGGTCACCAGTTCCTTGACGTACTCGGGCGACTCGACGGCGAGGTCGTAGCGCAGGCCGGAGGCGATCAGGATCTTCTTCACCCCCGGCAGCGCCCGGGCCTTGCGGTACAGCTCGATCAGCGAGCTGTGGTCGGTATCGAGGTTCTCGCAGATGCCGGGGAACACGCAGGACGGCTTGCGGCAGTGCCGCTCGATGTCCGGGCTCTTGCAGGCGATGCGGTACATGTTCGCCGTCGGTCCGCCAAGGTCGGAGACCACGCCGGTGAAGCCGGGCACCTTGTCGCGCATCTCCTCGATCTCGCGGATGATCGAGTCGTGCGAGCGGTTCTGGATGATCCGTCCCTCATGTTCGGTGATCGAGCAGAAGGTGCAGCCGCCGAAGCAGCCACGCATGATGTTCACCGAGAAGCGGATCATCTCGTAGGCGGGAATCTTCGCCTTGCCGTAGGCCGGGTGCGGTACGCGGGCATAGGGCATGCCGAACACGTAGTCCATTTCCTCGGTGCTCATCGGAATGGGCGGCGGGTTGAACCAGACATCCACTTCGCCGTGCTTCTGCACCAGGGCACGGGCGTTGCCCGGGTTGGTCTCCAGGTGCAGCACGCGGTTGGCGTGGGCATAGAGCACCGGGTCGTTGCGCACCTTCTCGAAAGACGGCAGGCGGATCACGGTCTTCTCCCGGGTCAGCCTGGGGTTCGCCAGCAACTGCACGACCTTGGCTTCCTGCGGGTCCTCCTGCACGCCCTTTTCCTGCTCGATGGCGCAGGCGGCAGTGTCCTGGGTATTCACGTAGGGATTGATGATCTTGTCGATCTTGCCCGGCCGGTCGATCCGCGTGGAATCGATCTCGAACCAGCCCTCCGGGGTGTCGCGACGGACGAAGGCGGTGCCGCGCACGTCGGTGATCGCGCTCAGCGGTTCGCCCTGGGCCAGGCGCTGGGCGATTTCCACCACCGCACGCTCGGCGTTGCCGTAGAGCAGGATGTCGGCCGTGGCGTCCATCAGGATCGAGCGGCGGACCTTGTCCTGCCAGTAGTCGTAATGGGCGATGCGCCGCAACGAGGCCTCGATCCCGCCGAGGATCACCGGCACATGGCTGTAGGCCTCCTTGCAGCGCTGGCTATAGACCAGGCTGGCGCGGTCCGGGCGCTTGCCGGCCAGGCCGCCGGGGGTGTAGGCGTCGTCGGAACGGACCTTCTTGTCCGCGGTATAGCGGTTGATCATCGAGTCCATGTTGCCGGCCGCCACGCCGAAGAACAGGTTCGGCTCGCCGAGCTTCATGAAGTCGTCCTTCGACTGCCAGTCCGGCTGGGCGATGATGCCGACGCGGAACCCCTGGGCCTCCAGCAGGCGGCCGATGATGGCCATGCCGAAGGACGGGTGGTCGACGTAGGCATCGCCGGTGACGATGATGATGTCGCAGGAGTCCCAGCCGAGCTGATCCATCTCTTCCCTACTCATAGGCAGGAAGGGCGCCGGACCGAAACACTCGGCCCAGTACTTGGGATAGTCGAACAGCGGCTTGGCGGCTTGCATCACGGGCACCAGGGGGTATCTCTAGGAATGGGGGGTCGCGTAAACGCGGGCGCGGAATATAGCACAAAAAATGAGCAATTCCGACGTTTTCACTGGGTATTGCCTATCGTCGGCTGGCCTCGCAAACTGCCATCATTTCGCCACCTTCTTTCTATACTCCATCCATCGTCATCTCACCCGGCCTCCACCAGAGGCCCCCGGGAGATTCATCGTGCGCCATCCTCTTGCCCAGTTCGCGGTCGTCTTCCTGCTATTGGCCAGCGCCGCGTCGAACGCAGCGCCGGGGCTTCCTACGGGCCCGGCCAGCGGCGCCTGGTTGAACGGCTCGCTGGACCTGCTCGAAGACCCCGATGGCAACCTGGCGGTGGAGGACCTCGAACAAGCGGAGCAGGCCGGCCGCTTCGTCGCCGCCGCCGGCCGCACCAGCGTCGGCCTCAGCCGCAGCGCCTGGTGGCTGCGCCTCGACCTGCCGAGACGCGAGGCGGTATCCGGCGGCTGGTGGCTGGAAGTCGCCAGCGCCAGCCTGCACGACCTGCGCCTGTATCTCCCCGACGAGCGCGGCGGGTTCCGTGAACATCGCAGCGGCGAAGCGGTGCCCTTCGCCGAGGGCCGCGACCACGCCTACCGTCATCCGCTGTTCCGGATCCCTCCCGGCGATGGGCCGTTGCGCGTCTACCTGCGCAGCTACGATCCCGGCGGCAACGCCTTTCCGCTGAGGCTCTGGAGCCACGACGAACTGCTGGAATACCGCAGCCAGGGCAACCTGCTGTTCGGCATGGCCTACGGGCTGATCCTCGCCCTGCTGCTGTACAACCTGTTCCTCTTCACCAGCCTGCGCGATCGCGCCTATTTCTGGTACGTGCTGACCGCTGCCAGCGCGCTGGTGCTGACCCTGAGCATCAGCGGCCATGGTTTCGAGTATTTCTGGCCCGAGCGGGCGGTGCCCTGGTGGCTTGACCGCCTGGCGCTGCTGGCGATCTGGGGCATCTGCGTGATCCGCTTCAGCCAGAACCTGCTGCAAAGCCGGCAGCACGCACGCTGGGCCCATCACCTGCTGAACGCCTGTTGCCTGCTGTTCCTTGCCTGCCTGGCGTTCAACGCCGCCGGCTGGCGCTGGCAGGCGGCCGGCGTGCTGGCGCTGACCCTGCTGGCCAACCTGCCGATCGCCATCGGCCTGGCAGTGCAGCGCTGGCGCCAAGGTTCGGCCACGGCGCGCCTGTACCTGGTCGGCTTCGGCCTGGTGCTCGGCAGCGTCAGCCTTGGCGTGATGCGCGCCACCGCGCTGGTCCAGCCGACCTCGGCCAACGCCATGGTCTTCCCGCTGGCGCTGACCCTGGAGGCCCTGCTGTTCTCCCTGGCGCTCGCCTCGCGCATCCAGGATCTGAAGCAGGAAAGGGCCCTGGCCCTGGACCAGGCCGACCAGGAAAAGAACGCGCGCCTGGCCCTGCTGCACAGCGCCCAGCGCGACCTGGCACGCGCCGTGGAAGTCCGTACCAACGAGTTGAGCGAGGCCAATCGCCAGTTGCAGATGCGCGAAGCGCAACTGCAGTACGCCGCCCATCACGACCCGCTGACCGGGCTTGGCAACCGCAGGCACCTGATGGAGTTCGCCGAAAGCGCCCTGGACGACGCGCGCCGCCACGGCAACAGCATGGCGCTGCTGCTGATCGACCTGGATCACTTCAAGCCGATCAACGATACCCATGGCCACGATGCCGGCGACTTCGTCCTGCAGAACGTGGCCCAGCGGCTGCGCCATTGCGTGCGCACCGAGGATTGCGTGGCGCGCCTCGGCGGCGACGAATTCGCCGTGCTGGTCGGCGGGTCGAATGCCGAGCAGCATGCCCGCGACATCGCCGAACGCCTGCTGCGAGAACTGGCGAAACCGGTGGAGTTCGCCAAGCAGTGGCTGGTGATCACACCGAGCATCGGCGTCGCCCTGTTTCCCGGCGACGCCCTGCAGTTCGGCAAACTCTACAAGGCCGCCGACCAGGCGCTGTACCGGGTCAAGGGCGCCGGGCGCGCCGGCTATGCGATGGCTGCCGACGATGAACGCGAGACCGCGCCGGCGCTCCCCTGGCCGACCGCCCTGGCACCGGAGCGTATCTCCTGAATCAGTGGCTGTAGCGTCGCGGAACCCGAGCCGTGACCTTGCTCAGAAGCTCGTAGCCAAGGGTGCCGCAGGCACGGGCGACCTCGTCCACCGACAACCCGGCGCCCCACAACTCCACCGGGTCGCCAACGCGAGCCTCCGGCAGGTCGGAGAGGTCGACCGCCAGCATGTCCATCGAGACCCGCCCGGCCAGGGTCGCGCGGCGTCCCCCGACCAGTACCGGAGTCCCGGCTGGCGCGGTACGCGGATAGCCGTCGGCGTAGCCGCAACTGACCGTGCCGATCCGCGCCGGCCGCTCGGCGATCCAGGTGGCGCCGTAGCCGACGCTCTCGCCCACGGCCACCTCGCGCAGTGAAATCAACTGCGCGCCCAGGCTCATGGCCGGCCTCAGGCCCAGTTCGGCGGCGCTCAGGTCGGCCAGCGGGGTCGACCCGTAGAGCATGATTCCCGGCCGCAGCCAGTCCATGTGGGCGGCCGGGATAGTCAGCACCGCCGCCGAATTGGCCAGGCTGCGCTGGTCGAAATCCAGGTCGAGCAGGCCGAGGAAACTCTCCAGCTGCTGCTCGGTGAGCGGATGGTTGCGTTCGTCGGCGCAGGCGAAATGGCTGACCAGGTTCAGCTCGCGCACACCAGGATGGTTGCGCAGGCGCGCATGCCAGGCGCGCAGCGCGGCAGGATCGAAGCCTAGGCGGTGCATGCCGGAGTCGAGCTTGAGCCAGACGTTGAGTGGAATATCCAGGCCGGCGGCGAGGAACGCCTCGCCCTGTTCCGCGCCCTGGATCACCAGGTCCAGGCGCAATTGCCCGGCGAGGGCGTATTCGCTCGCCTCGAAGCAGCCTTCCAGCAACAGGATGCGCGCGCTGGCGTGCAAGGCGCGGACTTCCGCGGCCTCCTCCAGGCAGGCCACGGCGAAGCCATCGGCATCGTCGTGCAACGCGGTAACCACTTCGCGCGCACCATGGCCATAGGCGTTCGCCTTGACCACCGCGAACGCCTGGCGCTGCGGCGCGCAGCGCTTGGCCAGGGCATAGTTGTGGCGAATGGCGGAAAGGTCGACGGTGGCAACGAGGGGACGCATGGCATCGGGTCCTGCAACTGAAACGGGTGCCTATGGTAAGGCGCCCGCCGGGCAAGACCCAAGCCGGGTCATTCGTCCTCGAAGTTGTACATGCCGGCGGCAAGGTTCTCGAAGCGCGTGTATTTGCCGATGAAGGCCAGGCGCACCGTACCGATCGGACCGTTACGCTGCTTGCCGATGATGATTTCGGCGACGCCCTTGAACTCGGTCTCCGGGTGGTACACCTCGTCGCGGTAGACGAACATGATCACGTCGGCGTCCTGCTCGATCGCCCCGGATTCGCGCAAGTCGGAGTTCACCGGGCGCTTGTTGGGTCGCTGCTCCAGGGAGCGGTTGAGCTGCGACAGGGCAATCACCGGGCAGTTGAATTCCTTCGCCAGGGCCTTCAGCGAGCGGGAAATCTCGGAAATCTCGTTGGTCCGGTTGTCGCCGCTGGAGCCGGGTATCTGCATCAGTTGCAGGTAGTCGATCATGATCAGCGCCAGGTCGCCGTGCTCGCGCACCAGGCGACGGGTCCGCGCGCGCATTTCCGAGGGACTGATGCCAGCGGTATCGTCGATGAACAGCTTCTTGTCGTTGAGCAGGTTGATCGCCGAAGTCAGGCGCGGCCAGTCCTCGTCGTCGAGCTTGCCGGAACGCACCTTGGTCTGGTCGATACGCCCGAGCGACGAGAGCATACGCATCACGATCGAGTCGGAGGGCATCTCCAGGGAGTACACCAACACGGCCTTGTCGGTGCGCATCACCGCGTTCTCGACCAGGTTCATGGCGAAGGTGGTCTTACCCATCGACGGACGCCCGGCGACGATGATCAGGTCGGCCGGCTGCAGGCCGCTGGTCTTCTCGTCGAGGTCGGTGAAACCGGTGGACACCCCGGTCAGCGCCTCGGTGGTGTTGAACAGGTAGTCGATGCGGTCGATGGTCTTGACCAGGATATCGCTGATCCCTACCGGCCCGCCGGTCTTCGGTCGCGCTTCGGCGATCTCGAAGATCTTCCGCTCGGCCTCGTCGAGGATCTCGTTGGCGCCGCGCCCTTCCGGGTGGAAGGCGCTGTCGGCGATCTCGTTGCTGATGCCGATCAGTTGGCGCAGGGTGGCGCGCTCGCGGATGATCTGCGCGTAGGCCTTGATGTTGGCGACCGACGGAATGTTCTTCGCCAGTTCGCCGAGATAGGCCAGGCCGCCGACCTGGGCCAGTTGTCCTTCCTTCTCCAACTGCTCGGAGAGGGTCACCACGTCGATCGGCTGGTTGGCCTCGGCCAGCTTGTAGATGGCGCGGAAGATCAGGCGATGGTCATGGCGGTAGAAATCGCCGTCGGACACCGAATCCGACACACGCTCCCAGGCGTTGTTGTCCAGCATCAGGCCACCCAGCACGGCCTGCTCGGCCTCGATCGAGTGCGGCGGCACCTTCAGGGCTGTGGTTTCCAGGTCGTATTGCTCGGGGCTGGTGATCTCGTTCATAGACTCGACGCAAGAAAAAGGAACAGCGGAAAAAACAACGGGCACGGTGCCGTTGCCGGTACCGTGCCCGATGTTAGCGGACTGCCGCGGACACGCATATGCCCGCCCAGCCCTACCGATCGGATCGCTTACTCAGCGACGATGATCAGCTTCAGAGTGGTTTCCACGTCGGTGTGCAGGTGCACGGCGACGTCGAACTCACCGGTGTTGCGCAGCGCGCCGTTGGGCAGGCGAACTTCGGCTTTTTCCAGCGGGTAACCGGCAGCGGAAACGGCTTCGGCGATGTCGCGGGTGCCGATCGAACCGAACAGCTTGCCTTCGTCGCCAGCGTGGGCGCCGAGGGTTACCACCAGCTCGGAGAGCTGGGCAGCACGGGCTTCGGCAGCGGCCTTCTTCTCGGCGGCAGCCTTTTCCAGCTCGGCGCGGCGGGCTTCGAACGCAGCGACGTTCTCGGCGGTGGCGACGGTGGCCTTGCCCTGCGGCAGCAGGAAGTTACGGGCGTAACCGCCCTTGATGTTCACCTTGTCGCCCAGGTTGCCCAGGTTGGCGACTTTTTCCAGCAGGATGACTTCCATTTGAGTCTTACCTCTTAACTTTTAACCTTCACCGTTCGTGGAACCCTGGCGCCGGGCCAGGCGTCCACGAAAATCAAACAGACTGTCGACAACCGCCAAAAGACAGATCAGGTTCCCCAGCAGCAATACAGCCAGGTACAGGCCCACCAGCCAGCCACCCGCGAGGCGCTTCAGGGCGATCAGGCCATGCCCGAGCGCCACGCCGGCGATGATCAGCGGCACGCTGCACAACGGACCGAGCACCGCGGCCTGCACTTCCAGCGCCGGGACCACGACGGCCCCCAGCAGCAGGATCACGGCAACCGCCGGCGCCAGCCGCAAACTCCGGAATTCGCGGCCGAAGCCGCCCGGGTTGTACAGCGAAGCCTGCCAGTACCGCGCGAGCATCAGGCAGAGCAGGCAGGTCACCTGCAGCGAGGAAGCCATGACCCCGGTCAGGGTCGGCACCAGCGCCACCTGCAACTTGTCCAGCTCTTCGCCCGACAGCTGGGACTCCCCGCGAAGCTGGGTCAGGACCTTGGTGACTTCCGTCGCCAGGGCGCCGATCAGCTCGCTGGAGGTATGCCCCAGCACCAGCGCGAATACCACGCCAACTGCAACACTGCCCAGCAGCACATGGCTCCAGGACGTGCTGGCGCGCAGGATCTGCGCCAGCGTCAGGGTACCGAGCAGGACCAGAAGGATGCTCGGATCGCCCAGGTACCACCAGAACATCGCCGGTAGCACCGCCCAGGCCAGGACGCCGAAGGCGTCGCCGAATCCGCGCCGCAGCAGCACCAGGCTACCGGCGGCGGCACTCAGCCAGAACAACAGTGGAACAACCGCGGAGCCTGCCACGGCGAGCGTGGCCTGCATGCGGCCGCGCATGGTGAACTCAGCCAGTGCGCGCATGCGATCTATCCCTTACCAGCGTTCGACTGCCCGATCTCAACGGCCGTGGCTGTCGGTGTAAGGAAGCAGGGCCAGGTAGCGGGCGCGCTTGATAGCGGTCGCCAGCTGACGCTGGTACTTGGCCTTGGTGCCGGTGATACGGCTCGGAACGATCTTGCCGGTTTCGGAAACGTAGGCCTTCAGGGTGTTGAGATCCTTGTAATCGATCTCTTTCACGCCTTCGGCGGTGAAGCGGCAGAACTTACGACGACGGAAGAAACGTGCCATGTGATTGGCTCCTCAATACTGGTCCGGAATTACTCGTCAGCGTTATCGCTATCGCTGTTGTCGTCGCCATCGGCGCCTTCAGCGTTATCGTTCGGACGCTCACGACGCTCGCGACGCTCGTTGCGGCTTTCTTCAGCCTTGAGCATCTCGGACTGCTCGGTGACAGCTTCGTCGCGACGCATGACCAGGTTACGGATCACGGCATCGTTGTAACGGAAGTTGTCTTCCAGCTCAGCCAGGGCCTTGGCGCTGCACTCGACGTTCATCAGAACGTAGTGGGCCTTGTGCACGTTGTTGATGGCGTAGGCCAGCTGACGACGGCCCCAGTCTTCCAGACGGTGGATCTTGCCGCCGTCTTCTTCGATGGCCTTGGTGTAACGCTCGACCATGCCACCGACTTGTTCGCTCTGGTCCGGGTGAACCAGGAACACGATTTCGTAATGACGCATAAATGCTCCTTACGGGTTGCAGCCTGCCGCAGAACGGTCAGGCAAGGAGTGAATGTTTTCTTGGCTTGCCTGGTGGAGAGGCGAACGAACGCCTGCCCACGCGGCAAGGGGCGACATTCTAGAGAAGGGCAACCGGCGAAGCAAGGAAGATTGGCGAATATTTGTACAGCGGATGGAATGGCGCGGGGCCGCGCCGCGGCGGCCCCGCACGCGCTCACTCCAGCGGGGTGCGCTGGCGGAGGATCTCGAACAGGCAGACGCCGGTGGCGACCGAGACGTTCAGGCTGCTGACGCTGCCGGCCATCGGCAACCTGGCGAGGAAGTCGCAGTGCTCGCGGGTCAGCCGGCGCATGCCCTTGCCTTCCGCGCCCATCACCAGCACGGTCGGCCCCTTGAGGTCGAGCTGGTAGAGGGTCTTGTCCGCCTCGCCAGCGGTGCCGACCACCCACAGGCCGCGCTGCTGGAGCTTTTCCAGGGTGCGCGCGAGGTTGGTCACCGCCACCAGCGGGATCACCTCGGCGGCGCCGCAAGCGACCTTGCGCACGGTGGCGTTGAGGGTCGCGGACTTGTCCTTGGGCACGATCACCGCCTGCACCCCCGCCGCATCGGCGGTACGCAGGCAGGCGCCGAGGTTGTGCGGATCGGTGACGCCATCCAGGGCCAGCAGGAGCGGCACGCCCTCGCTCCGCTCGAGCAGTTCCTCGAGCATGTTTTCGCCCCAGACCTGGCTGGGGCTGACTTCCGCGACCACGCCCTGGTGGACGCCTTCCGCCCACTCGTCGAGTTCGCGCCGATCGCGCTGCCCTACCGGAATACGGAACCCGGCGGCCAGCTCGGTGAGCACCTGGACCCGCGGATCATGCCGCCCCTCGGCCAGCCACAACTGCTTGACCCGCTTCGGGTGATGACGCAACAACGCTTCCACGGCATGCACGCCGTAGACCTTTTCCCACTGACTCATGACTTGGCCTTACGTTTGCGCGCCCCGGTGGCGGCCGGAGCGTTGTCGGCCTTCGGCTTGGAAGGCCCCTTGCGATGCTTGGTCGGCTTGCCCGGCTTGGCGGCAGCGGCGGGCTTGCCGTCCTTGGCCTTGCCCTTCGCGCTCTTGCCCGCAGGAACGACCTTGCCCTTCTTCCCGCCCTTGTCCTTGCTGCCGACACGCGCCTCGGCGAGCAGCGCCTGCTTGACCTCGCGACTCTTGCGCACGTCGGTGTTGCCGAGCATCTCCGCGGCCTGCGCCAGCAGCTCCGGCGCGACCGGCGGCAGCGCCTGCACCTTGCCGGCCTTGCGCCGCGGCACCACCGCGGCGTCGGGACTGGCCAGTGCCGGCTCCAGGTCGACCTCGGGCACGGATGCGCCCTTGCGCCCCTTCGGCGCCTTGCCGGCGTTCGCCGACTTGTCGCCGTTGCGCTTCTTGCGTCCGATCGGCGCGCTCAGCACGTTTCCGGCCAGCTCGAAATCGATCTTCCGCTCGTCCAGGTCGACCCGCGCCACTACCACTTCCGTGGTGTCGCCGAGACGGAAGCTGCGCCCGGTGCGTTCGCCGCTGAGGCGATGGTGCACGGCGTCGAAATGATAGTAGTCGCCGGGCAGCGCGGTCACATGGACCAGGCCTTCGACGAAGATGTCGGTCAGCTCGACGAACAGACCGAAACCGGTGACCGCAGTGATTACGCCAGGGAAGGTCTCGCCGACCCGCTCGCGCATGTATTCGCACTTCAGCCAGTTGGTCACGTCGCGGGTGGCCTCGTCGGCACGCCGCTCGGTCATCGAGCACTGCTCGCCCAACTGGTCCAGGCGCAATTCGTCGTACGGATAGATACGCGCCTTGGGCATGCTCGCCGCGCCGGCCCGCTGCACGTGCGGAGTCTCCGCCTTGGAGCGGATCACACTGCGGATCGCACGATGCACCAGCAGGTCCGGGTAGCGCCGGATCGGCGAGGTGAAGTGGGTGTAGGCGTCGTAGTTGAGGCCGAAGTGGCCATTGTTGTCCGGGCTGTACACCGCCTGGCTGAGCGAACGCAGCATGACCGTCTGGATCAGGCGGAAGTCGGCGCGGTCGTGGATCTTCTCCAGCAACTCCTGGTAGTCGCCCGGGGTCGGCGCGGCCTTGCCGCGGCCGAGGCTCAACCCCAGCTCGCCGAGGAACTGGCGCAGGTTGTTGAGTTTCTCCTGCGGCGGGCCGTCATGCACCCGGTACAACGCCGGGATGGCGTGCTTCTGCAGGAAGCGTGCGGTCGCCACGTTGGCGCAGAGCATGCATTCTTCGATCAGGCGGTGCGCATCGTTGCGCTGGGTCGGGCGGATTTCCGAGATCTTCCGGTCGGCGCCGAAGACGATGCGGGTTTCCTGGGTCTCGAAATCGATCGCGCCGCGGACATGGCGGCCGGCCAGCAGCGCTTTATACAACGCATACAGCTGCTGCAGGTGCGGCACCACGCCGGGCAACTGCTGGCGCAGGTTCTCGGCCTCGACGCTGTCGGGGTGCTCGAGCAACTGGCTGACCTTGGTGTAGGTCAGGCGGGCATGGGAGTGGATCACCGCTTCGTAGAACTGGTAGCCGGTCAGCTTGCCAGCCTTGGACAGGGTCATCTCGCAGACCATGGCCAGCCGGTCGACCAGCGGATTCAGCGAGCAGAGACCATTGGACAGCACCTCCGGCAGCATCGGGATCACCCGCTCGGGGAAATACACCGAGTTGCCGCGCCTGGCCGCCTCTTCGTCCAGCGCCGAACCGACCTTCACGTAGTGCGAGACATCGGCGATCGCCACGAACAGGCGCCAGCCGCCGCCGCGCTTGGCCTCGGCGTACACCGCGTCGTCGAAGTCGCGGGCATCCTCGCCGTCGATGGTGACGAAGGGCACCTGGCGCAGGTCGATACGCTTTTCCTTGTCCTTCTCCGCCACTTCCGGCTTGAGCTTGGCCGCTTCCTTCTCCACCGCGGCCGGCCAGACGTGGGGGATATCGTAGCTGCGCAGGGCGACTTCGATCTCCATCCCCGGCGCCATGTAGTCGCCGAGCACCTCGACGATCTCGCCCTGGGCCTGGCGGTGGATGCTCGGCCATTGCTCGATGCGCACCTGGACGAACTGGTTGTGCCTGGCCTTGCCGGCCTTGCCCGGCGGGATCAGGACTTCCTGCTGGATCTTCGGGTTGTCCGCGACCACCACGCCGATGCCGCTTTCCTCGAAGTAGCGGCCGACCACGATCTCGTGGGCCCGCTCGATCACCTCGACCAGCTGGCCTTCGCGGCGTCCGCGCCGGTCATGGCCGGATACCCGGGCCAGGGCGCGGTCGCCGTCGAACACCAGGCGCATCTGGGTGGGACTGAGGAACAGGTCGTCGCTGCCATCGTCGGGGATCAGGAAGCCGAAGCCGTCGCGGTGCCCGCTGATGCGGCCGCGGATCAGGTCCAGCTTGTCCACCGGCGCATAGGCGCCACGACGCGTATAGATAAGCTGCCCGTCGCGCTCCATGGCGCGCAGGCGACGACGCAAGGCCTCTTCCGGCTCCTCGCCGGCGAGCCCGAACTCGTCGAGCAACTGGGAGCGAGTCGCCGGAGCGCCCCGCTCGGATAGGTGAGCCAGGATCAGTTCCCGGCTGGGGATGGGGTTTTCGTACTTTTCCGCTTCGCGAGCGGCCTCGGGATCGAGGTTTTGCCAATCGGCCATTAGAGGTAGGTCACCTTTTCTTCTTTAGCGTTTGCTGCCATTGCTCTATTGAAGCGCGAAAACGCTTCGTCGGTCAGCTTCGGCAACAGAATAATTTTTATCGCATCAGGGGTTTACAAGCAGAATACGTACTCGTATAGTTCGCGCCCACAACGTTGCTGAGACGTTGTAACACGGAAACGATGAGCGATCATCGACTCCAGTGCCCAGGTGGCGGAATTGGTAGACGCACTAGGTTCAGGTCCTAGCGGTGGCAACACCGTGGAAGTTCGAGTCTTCTCCTGGGCACCATATTTCAGACAAAGCCGGTCATTAGACCGTTTTTGTTTCAGCAGTTCAGCCACTACCAGGCATTGAAACTGCGACAAGGTTTGCAACACCCAAGTCGATGAGCGATCATCGCACAATGCTGAAAAGCATGCCCAGGTGGCGGAATTGGTAGACGCACTAGGTTCAGGTCCTAGCGGTGGCAACACCGTGGAAGTTCGAGTCTTCTCCTGGGCACCATCTTCAAGACAAACAGCCGAGCATCCGCTCGGCTTTTTGTTGTCCGCGATTTTCCCTTCGAGCCACGCCACCCTCCCCCGCTCACCGCGGCGCCGACCCCGGAAATGAAAACGGGCCGCATGCGCAGCCCGTTCCGTCATCGCCCCGCTATCCGCCTCAGGCGAATGGATGGCGCAGGATGATGGTCTCGTTGCGGTCCGGACCGGTGGAGATGATATCGATCGGCGCACCCACCAGCTCTTCCACGCGCTTGATGTAGGCGCGGGCGTTGGCCGGCAACTCTTCCAGGGTCTTCGCACCCACGGTCGACTCGCTCCAGCCGGGCATTTCCTCGTAGACCGGCTGCAGGCCGATGTAGCTGTCGGCATCGGTCGGCGCTTCCAGCACATCGCCATCGGCATTCTTGTAGCCGACGCACAGGCGCACCACATCCAGGCCATCGAGCACGTCGAGCTTGGTCAGGCACAGGCCGGAGATGCTGTTGATCTCGATGGCGCGGCGCAGGATCACGGCATCGAACCAGCCGCAGCGACGAGCGCGACCGGTGGTGGCGCCGAACTCGTGGCCGCGCTTGGCCAAGTAGGCGCCGACGTCGTCGAACAGCTCGGTCGGGAACGGACCGGAGCCGACGCGAGTGGTATAGGCCTTGGTGATACCCAGTACGTAGTCCAGGTACAGCGGGCCGAAGCCGGAACCGGTGGCGGTACCGCCAGCGGTGGTGTTGGAACTGGTCACGTAGGGGTAGGTGCCATGGTCGATGTCCAGCAGCGATCCCTGGGCGCCTTCGAACATGATGTCCTTGCCGTGCTTGCGCAGGTCGTGCAGGGTCGCGGCGACATCGGCCATCATCGGCTTGAGCAGCTCGGCATACTCCATCGCCTCGTCCAGGGTCTTCTGGAAGTCGATGGCCGGCTCCTTGTAGTAGTGCTGCAGGACGAAGTTATGGTAGTCCAGCAGCTCACCCAGCTTGGCGGCGAAGCGCTCGCGGTGGAACAGGTCGCCGACGCGCAGGCCGCGACGTGCCACCTTGTCCTCGTATGCCGGGCCGATGCCACGACCGGTGGTGCCGATCTTGGCTTCGCCGCGGGCCTTCTCGCGCGCCTGGTCGAGGGCGACGTGATAGGACAGGATCAGCGGACAGGAAGGACTGATGCGCAGGCGCTCGCGCACCGGCACGCCCTTCTCTTCCAGCTTGGTGATTTCGCGCAGCAGCGCATCCGGCGCCAGCACCACGCCATTGCCGATCAGGCACTGCACGCCTTCGCGCAGGATGCCCGATGGAATCAGGTGCAGGACGGTTTTCTCGCCATCGATCACCAGGGTGTGGCCAGCGTTGTGACCACCCTGGTAGCGAACTACGGCAGCCGCCTGCTCGGTGAGCAGGTCGACGATCTTGCCCTTGCCCTCATCACCCCATTGGGTGCCCAGGACTACGACATTCTTACCCATAACACTTGTCCCCATCGTGGAAGTTCGATGCCGGCCGCGGCCGGCGGAATCTCAGGACGCCAGCGGCGCCACCTGCCAATTGCCATCGCGCAGCGCCAGCTGCCGGTCGCAGCCCGCCTCGCGCGCAGAAGCCGCATCCTGCCCGGGCAGAGCCTGGACGACACGCTGCCCGTCGCGGCGCAGTCGTTGCACCGCCTGCCAGAGCCCGGCCCCTTCGGCCGGCGCCCAGATACCCGATACAGCCTGGTCCAACCGGGCCTGGCCGAGAGTGACCAGGCTTTTCAGATCGGTGGAGAAACCGGTGGCCGGGCGGGCGCGCCCGAAATCGGCACCGATATCATCATAGCGACCGCCCTGGGCGATGGACTGGCCAACGCCGGGCACGAAGGCCGCAAACACCACGCCGGTGTGATAGTGATAGCCACGCAGCTCGCCGAGGTCGAAATACAGCGGCAAGCCGGGGAAACGTCCAGCCAGCGAATCGGCGATCTCGATCAGCTCGTTCAGCGCCACCTGGACATCGGCCGGCGCCGCCGCCAGACGGGCACGGCCCTGCTCCAGCGCATCGCGGCCGCCACATAGCTCGGCCAGCGCACGCAACATGCCGCGCAGCTCGGCAGGCAGGTCTGCAGTCAGCGCCTCGACCTCGTCCACCGCCTTGCGCTGCAAGGCATCGAACAACTGCTGCTCGACTTCGCCGGACAGCCCTGCCGCGCGCGCCAGGCCGCGGTAGATACCGACATGGCCGAGGTCCATGTGCACGTCCGGCACTTCCGCCATCTCGAGCATTTCCAGCATCAGGCTGATCACCTCGACATCGCTGGCAGGGCTCGGATCGCCGTACAGCTCGGCGCCCAGCTGGATCGGACTACGCGAAGTGGACAGCGCGCGCGGCTGCGCATGCAGCACACTGCCGGCATAGCACAGGCGGCTCGGTCCCTCGCGGCGCAGGCTGTGCGCATCCATCCGCGCCACTTGCGGCGTAATGTCGGCACGGAAACCCATGAGCCGGCCGGACGCCGGGTCGGTCACCTTGAAGGTGCGCAGGTCAAGATCCTGTCCCGCGCCGGTGAGCAGCGACTCCAGGTATTCGATATGCGGGGTCACGACGAACTCGTAACCCCAGCGGTGGAACAGATCCAGCACCTGACGGCGGGCTGCTTCGATGCGCGCCGCCTCCGGGGGCAGCACCTCTTCGATCCCATCTGGCAGCAGCCAGCGGTCTACCGTTGCCATTTCGCCTCTCCCCTTTCAGCCGGGCGGCACATCATCAGTGAATCCAGTAAAGAAGCAGGGTGCCGAGCAGCATGCTGCCCAGCCCCACGAGACGCAGGTGACGGTCGCTCAGCCGGCCGATGCCCGTGACCGCCTCGCGCCATTGTCGCGGACACAGGAACGGCAGGATGCCTTCCAGCACCAGCACGAGACAAAAAGCGATGCCGAATTCCTGCCACATGATTCTCGCGGACGCAAAAAAGCCGGGATTTCCCGGCTGGCTCATCATAACACGATTTCTCCGGCGGGCGCTGCCGCCCGCCGGAGAACCGAGTATTACTTGTTGGCCTTGTTCAGATAGCGGAAGAACTCGCTGCTCGGATCGAGCACCAGTACGTCGCGCTTCTCGGCGAAGCTTTCGCGATACGCCTTCAGGCTACGGTAGAAGGAATAGAACTCCGGATCCTGATTGTAGGCCTTGGCATAGATCGCGGCAGCCTTGGAGTCGCCGTCACCGCGGGTCTCTTCCGACTCGCGGTAGGCTTCGGCAACGATTACCCGGCGCTGGCGATCGGCGTCGGCACGAATGCCTTCGGCCAGTTCGCGACCCTTGGCGCGGTGCTCGCGGGCCTCGCGCTCACGCTCGGTGCTCATCCGCTCGAAGACGCTGCGGTTGACTTCCTTCGGCAGGTCGATGGCCTTGACCCGCACGTCGATCACCTCGATACCCAGTTCCTTCTGCGCCATGCGGTTCAGCGAAGCGGTGATGTCGCCCATCAGCGCGTCGCGCTCGCCCGATACCACTTCATGCAGGGTACGCTTGCCGAACTGGTCGCGCAGACCCGCTTCGAGACGCCGCGACAGGCGTTCGTCGGCGATCTGCTTGAGGCCCGAGGTAGCGGTGTAGAAGCGCTCGGCATCCGCCACCCGCCACTTGGCATAGGCATCCACCATCACCGCTTTCTTTTCCAGGGTCAGGAAGCGCTGGGTCGGGGCATCCAGGGTCAGCAGGCGAGCGTCGAACTTGCGCACCTGGTTGACGTACGGGATCTTGAAGTGCAGGCCCGGCTTGACGTCGGACTCGACCACCCGGCCGAAGCGCAACATGACCGCGCGCTCGGTCTGCTGGACTACGTAGACGCTGTTCCACAGGACGATGGCGGCGACGACACCGACGATCAGAGCGATCAAAGACTTGTTGCCCATCAGCGGCTCTCCCTCGTACGCGCGTCTTGCTGGCGCAGATCGTTGACGATCCGCGACCCCAGGTCGGAAGCGCTGGCGCTGCCACCACCGGCGGAAGCACCGGCCCCCGTAGCGGGCGCGGCGTTACGACCATCGATCATCTTGTCCAGCGGCAGGTAGAGCAGGTTGTTCTGCCCCTGCTGACCGGTCACCAGCACCTTGCTGGTCTGGCTGAAGACTTCCTGCATGGTGTCCAGGTACAGACGCTCGCGCGTCACTTCCGGAGCCTTGCGATATTCCACCAGCAGCTTGGAGAAGCGATCCGCCTCGCCCTGGGCGCGCGAAATCACCTCGTCGCGGTAACCGTTGGCTTCTTCGATGATGCGCTGGGCCTGGCCACGTGCCTCCGGCACCACGCCGTTGGCATAGGCTTCGGCCTGGTTCTTCTCGCGCTGCTCGTCCTCGCGGGCCCGGATCACGTCGTCGAACGCTTCCTGCACCTCACGCGGTGCCTGGGCGCTCTGGATGTTCACCTGGGTCACGGCGATACCGGTCCTGTAGGTATCCAGGAAGCGTTGCAGGCGCTCGCGCACCTCGGTCGCCATCTGCTCGCGGCCTTCGGTGAGGATCCGGTCCATGGTGGTGGAGCCGGCGACATGCCGCAGCGCGCTCTCGGTCGCCTGCTGCAGGCTGACCTCGGGCTGGTCGACGTTGAGCACGAAGTCCTGCAGGTTGCTGATCTTGTACTGCACGGTCAGCGGCACTTCGACGATGTTCTCGTCCTCGGTGAGCATCTGCCCCTGCTTGCTGTACGCACGCTCGCGGGTGACGTTCTCCTGGAAGCGCTTGTCGATCGGCGGGAAGTAGAAGTTCAGGCCGGGACCGACCGTCTCGTAATACTTGCCGAAGCGCAGGATGACCGCCTGCTCCTGCTCGTCCACCACATAGATGGCGTTGTACAGCCAGAGCACGGCGAGGATCGCCAGGCCGATGCCGAACAGGCCCAGGCCACCGCCCTTGCCGCCGGAACCGGAGCCGGAACCGTTGCCACTGCGTTTTTTTCCACCGAACAGCCCGTTCAGGCTGTCCTGAAGCTTGCGGAAAGCCTCATCCAGGTCGGGCGGCCCCTTGCGGTCACCACCGCCGCCACCACCACCGCGGCGGCCTCCCCACGGGTCTCGATCGTTGTTGTTCGAGTTGTCACCCGGCTCGTTCCAAGCCATAGCGCTCTCCATCTAGTAACGCGAAACGCGCCTGCGGCGCGGCCACCCATGCTACCGAATGCCCTGCCCGCTGCCAAAAGCAGCGATACGGGCTTTATTGCAAAGTGTGTTGCGCAACGAACTCCGCCGGCTGCCAGCCAGCGCGGCTCGCCAGGCGGTTCAACTCGGCCCGCGGCAGGCGCACCTGCAGCAGGGTACAACCCTCCTCATCGTGCGCCTCGGACTGCACCGCGCCCAGTTCGAACAACTGGGCGCGCAGGCGCCCGAGCCGCTGGGGCAGGCGCAAGGTTCCGACGAACAGGTCCTCGCCGAGCAGCTCGGCGATGGCCTGGCGCAACAGGTCGAGGCCTTCGCCGGTCTGCGCCGACAGCCAGACGCGCACCGGCTTGCCGGAATCGTCGCGCTGGATGTGCGGCTCGACCGAGGGTAGCAGGTCGACCTTGTTATAGACCTCGAGCATCGGCAATTCGTTGGCGCCGATCTCGCCGAGCACCGCCAGCACCTGCTCGACCTGCGCATCCCGTTCGGGCTCGTAGGCGTCGATCACGTGCAGCAGGAGGTCGGCGTTGCTCGACTCTTCCAGCGTAGCGCGGAAGGCCTCCACCAGCTTGTGCGGCAGGTGACGGATGAAGCCCACCGTGTCGGCCAGCACCACCGGCCCGAGATCGTCCAGTTGCAGGCGACGCAGGGTGGGGTCGAGGGTGGCGAACAACTGATTGGCGGCATACACCTCGGAGGCGGTGAGCGCATTGAACAGGGTCGATTTGCCGGCGTTGGTATAGCCGACCAGGGAGACCGCCGGGATATCCGCGCGCTTGCGCCCGCGTCGAGCCTGCTCGCGCTGGCTGCGGACCTTCTCCAGGCGCTGCTTGATCTGGCGGATGCGCACGCGCAGCAGGCGTCGGTCGGTTTCCAGCTGGGTCTCGCCCGGACCGCGCAGACCGATACCGCCTTTCTGCCGTTCGAGGTGGGTCCAGCCGCGTACCAGCCGCGTGCTCATGTGCTCCAGTTGCGCCAGTTCCACCTGCAACTTGCCTTCGTGGGTACGTGCGCGCTGGGCGAAGATGTCGAGGATCAGCCCGGTCCGGTCGAGTACGCGGCACTCGAACGCTCGCTCGAGGTTGCGCTCCTGGCTGGGCGTCAAGGTGTGGTTGAAAATCACCAGCTCGACGTTTTCGGCCTTGACCAGGTCGTGCAACTCCTCGACCTTGCCACTGCCGATAAGATATTTGGCGCTCGGCTGGTGGCGGGAGACGCTGACGAATGCCACCGTTTCCGCGCCGGCCGAACGCACCAGCTCCTGGAACTCCTGCGGGTCTTCACGCGCCTCGGGGTTCTGCCCTTCCAGATGCACCAGAACAGCCTGTTCCCCACCACCTGGGCGCTCAAAGAACAAAGCGGACTCCCGTCAAGCGTTGCCCGGCTCGGCCGGCTGGTCACCGCTCGGCAGACGCACCGGACGGCTCGGTACCACGGTGGAGATCGCGTGCTTGTAAACCATCTGGCTGACGGTGTTCTTCAGCAGGATGACAAACTGGTCGAAGGACTCGATCTGGCCTTGCAGCTTGATGCCGTTGACCAGATAGATGGAAACCGGGACGCGTTCTTTCCGCAGGGTATTGAGGTAAGGGTCTTGTAGCGAATGCCCTTTTGACATGTGCCGCACTCCTTTAAGGATCGTAGTTTGAAGTAGTCGAATAGGGTGACTTGGCGCCGTCCAAACTCCGGTCTCGCTCCGGAAACAGACGGACAAATTAAGGTCTCAGGCCAATATGGAGACCGTTTTCAGGTATTTCAAGGCACGCGGCAGATTGTCACCTGCTAGGCTGTCCATCCAGTGTAGATGGCTCCAGCTTCGCAGCCAGGTGAACTGGCGCTTGGCCAACTGGCGGGTAGCGATGATGCCGCGTTCGGTCATTTCAGCGTAGGACAGCTTGCCATCCAGGTAATCCCACACCTGACGGTAACCCACGGCTCTAATAGACGGTAATCCTGCATGCAAGTCACTTCTGGCATGCAGTGCTTCGACCTCGGCGATGAAACCCTGTTCCAGCATCTGGCGAAAACGCTGCGCAATCCGCGCGTGCAACACCTGGCGCTGCTCGGGAGCAATCGCCAGCTGAGCGACAGTATACGGCAATTGATTCCTGCCTGACGCGTCAAAATCCGCCTTTTCAGCGCTTTGCCGGCGACGCAGGTCGCTCATCGACACCCCGCCGAGGCGATACACCTCGAGCGCCCGCATCAGTCGCTGCGGGTCGTTGGGGTGGATACGCGCAGCCGATTCCGGGTCGACCTCGGCGAGTTGCCGGTGCAGCGCCTCCCAACCTTCGGCCTGGGCCTCGGCCTCGATCGCCGCGCGCACCTCGGGATCGGCGCCGGGCATGTCGGCCAGGCCCTCGAGCAACGCCTTGTAATAGAGCATGGTGCCCCCCACCAGCAGGGGAATCCTGCCGCGCGCGGTGGCCTCGGCCATCGCCGCCAGGGCGTCGGCGCGAAATTCCGCGGCCGAATAGCTCTCCGCCGGGTCGCGGATATCGATCAGGCGGTGCGGATAGCGCGCCAGCAGCTCCCGGGAAGGCTTGGCCGTACCGATATCCATGCCGCGGTATATCAGCGCCGAGTCGACGCTGATCAGCTCGCAGGGCAGCGCATCGGCCAGCGCCATCGCCAGGTCGGTCTTGCCGGCGGCGGTCGGCCCCATGAGAAAGATGGCGGGAGGCAGGGAAGACATCGGAACGCTCTTGGACAAAGCGCATAGCTTCGGGCTTTGCGCCCGAAGCTGCAAGGCTCAGCGTCCGCGCAGGAAGAGCTTGTCCAGCTCGTCCAGGCCCAGTTGGGTCCAGGTCGGACGCCCATGGTTGCACTGGCCGCTGCGCTCGGTGATTTCCATGTCGCGCAACAGGGCGTTCATTTCCGGCAGGGTCAGGCGCCGGTTGGCGCGCACCGCACCATGGCAGGCCATGGTGCCGAGCAACTCGTTCAGGTGCGCCTGGATACGGTCGCTGGTGCCGTATTCCAGCAGGTCGGCGATGACATCGCGCACCAACTGGGTCGCCTCCGCCTGCTTGAGCAGCGCAGGGATCTGCCGGATCGCCAGGCTTTCCGGCCCCAGGCGCTGCAGCTCGAAGCCCAGGCGCTGGAACCAGCTGGAATGCTCTTCCGCGCAATCCGCCTCGCGCTCGCTGACCGCGATCGACTCCGGCACCAGCAACGGCTGCCCACGCAAGCCTTCGCTGGCCATCGCCACCTTGAGGCGCTCGTAGGTGATCCGTTCGTGGGCCGCGTGCATGTCCACCAGCACCAGGCCGTGGGCGTTCTCGGCGAGAATGTAGATGCCCTTGAGCTGCGCCAGGGCGTAACCCAGCGGCGGGATGTCCTGGGCGCTCTCGGGCAACGCGGCTGGCGCCTCGCCCGCGGGTAACGGCGCGAAGTAGGCCTTGTAGGCGCCACCGGCCTCGGCCAGAGAGGGCGGCGCCTCCGGCCGGGTATAGGCGGAATAGCCGGAGGAGCCGCCGGAGGCCGATGAGCCGCCACTCCAGCCCACCCGTGCCGCCGGACTCTCCAGCACGCTCTCGGCCAGGCGCATCTCGCCCTGCGGGCCGAACTCGCCGGCGGCAGCGCCGGTCGGACGCGGCTCGGTCAGGCTGGTCGCCCCCGGCGGCGCGAGCTGGTCGTCGGGACGGACCTCGCCCAGCGCACGATGCAGGGTGCCATAGAGGAAGTCATGGACCATCCGGCTGTCACGGAAGCGAACTTCGTGCTTGGTCGGGTGCACGTTGACGTCCACCACCGCCGGATCGACTTCGAAGAACAGCACGAAGGTCGGATGCCGGCCGTTGTACAGCACGTCGCGATAAGCCTGGCGCACCGCGTGGGCGACCAGCTTGTCGCGCACCATGCGCCCGTTCACATAGAAGTACTGCAGGTCCGGCTGGCTGCGGGAGAAGGTCGGCAAGCCGACCCAGCCCCACAGGTGCAGGCCGTTGCGCTCGACCTCGATCGGCAGCGCCTGCTCGAGGAATGCCTGGCCGCACACCGCGCCGACCCGGCGCGCGCGGGCCAGCTCGTCTCGCGCCTCGTGCAAGGCGAAGATGGTCTTGCCGTTGTGGCGCAGGTGGAAAGCCACGTCGAAACGGGCCAGCGCCAGGCGCTTGATGACTTCCTGCAGATGGTCGAACTCGGTCTTCTCGGCGCGCAGGAACTTGCGCCGCGCCGGGGTGTTGAAGAACAGGTCGCGAACCTCGACGCTGGTCCCCACCGGGTGCGCCGCCGGCTGTACCCGCGGCTGCATGTCGCGGCCCTCGGTTTCCACCTGCCAGGCTTCGCCGGCGTCGGCGGCACGCGAGGTCATGGTCAGGCGCGCTACCGAGCTGATCGAGGCCAGCGCCTCGCCACGGAAGCCGAGGCTCATCACCCGCTCCAGGTCTTCCAGCTCGCGGATCTTGCTGGTGGCGTGGCGAGCCAGGGCCAGCGGCAGGTCGTCGGCGGGGATGCCGCGACCGTCGTCGCGCACTCGCAGCAACTTGATGCCGCCCTGCTCGACCTCCACATCAATGCGCCGGGAACCGGCGTCAAGGCTGTTTTCCAGGAGTTCCTTGGCCACCGAGGCGGGACGCTCGACCACCTCACCGGCGGCGATCTGGTTCGCCAGCCGCGGACTCAGCAGCTGGATACGCGGTGCTTCACTCATCACTGGGCCGCCAGGGCGGTGCTCGGGATGGACAGGGCCTGGCCGACTTTCAGGTTGTCGCTGGACAGGCTGTTGCTGCTACGCAGCGCGGCCATGCTCACTTCATAGCGCTGGGCGATCATCGCCAGGGTCTCTCCGGGCCGCACCACGTGCTCGCGCGGCCCCATGGAGAGCTTGCCCTGGGCGCGCAAAGAGGCGATGTAGGTGCCGGGCGGCGGGCTCTGCTGGAAATACTGGCGGATGCCGCTGGTGATCGAACGCGCCAAAGCCTGCTGATGGCTGGCGCTGGCCAGCTTGCGCGACTCGTTGACGTTCGAGATGAAGCCGGTTTCCACCAGGATCGACGGGATGTCGGGCGACTTCAGCACCATGAACCCGGCCTGCTCGACACGACGCTTGTGCAGCGAAGTGATGCGGCCGACATTGGTCAGCACCTTGTGGCCGACGTCCAGGCTCGACGAGAGGGTGGCGGTCATCGACAGGTCGAGCAGCACGCCGGCGAGCATCTGGTCCTTGTCGCCGAGGCTGACGCTGCCATCGCCGCCGATCAGGTCGGAACGGTTCTCGCTGTCGGCCAGCCAGCGCGCGGTTTCCGAAGTGGCGCCGCGGTCGGACAGGGCGAACACCGAGGCACCGAAGGCGCTGCGGCTCGGCGCGGCGTCGGCATGGATCGAGACGAACAGGTCGGCGCCCTTCTTGCGGGCGATCTCGGTGCGCTTGCGCAGTGGGATGAAGTAGTCGCCGGTACGGGTCAGCTCGGCCCGGTAACCGCGCACCTGGTTGATCTGGCGTTGCAGCTCGCGAGCGATCGACAGGGTGATGTTCTTCTCGTGCAACCCGCCCGGGCCAAGGGCGCCAGGGTCTTCACCGCCGTGGCCGGCGTCGATGGCGATGACGATATCGCGGGTGCCGCCCTTGGTTGGCAGCGGCAGCTTGGCCACCGGCTGGGTCGGCGTCACCGGGGTGACCGGCACGCTCGGGGTCGGCGTCGCGGGTACGTCCGGGGTCAGGTCAGCGCCCTGGTCGTAGAGATCGACCACCAGGCGGTTGCCGTATTGCTGGTTGGGCGGCAGGACGAAGCTTTTCGGGGTGACCTGCGCCGACAGGTCGAGGACCATGCGCAGGTCGTTGGGCGTGCGCTGGGCGGAGCGCACCGCGGTGATCGGGGTGTTGCCGAGCTTGAGACCGTTGAGCTGGGTCGCCAGTTGGGCGCCGCTGACGTCGATGACGATACGGTTGGGCGCGGCCAGGGTGAACAGGCTGTGCTGCACCGGACCGGAGAGATCGAAGACCAGACGGGTGTTATCCGGAGCGCGCCAGATCCGCACGCTCTTGATTTGCGCGGCGGCCAGAACCTCGCCGACCTGGCAGGCCAGCAGAATCATCACCCCAGTCAACAACGTCCGCAGACGCAAGCCCCAACCCATCGTTTTTCTCATGCTCCCATGGTCAGGGTGGCACACCAGGCTTCGCCCCGCGCACCGTGCGGTACCAGGCGCAGTGTCCGTCCACCCGCTTGGGCAGTAATGGTAATGTCCAGATCGGCGGTTGGCAAAACGCCCGCACCGCGCTCGGGCCACTCGATCAGACAGAGTGCGCTGCCGTCGAAATAGTCGCGGATGCCGAAGAACTCCAATTCCTCCGCATCGGCGAGCCGGTACAGGTCGAAATGGTAGGCGCGCAGCTCGCCGATTTCGTAAGGCTCGACCAGGGTAAAGGTCGGGCTTTTCACCGAGCCGGCATGGCCGAGGCCGCGCAGGATGCCGCGCGAGAGGGTGGTCTTGCCGGCGCCGAGGTCGCCATGCAGGTAGATCACCCCCTGCCCCCCGCTGGCCCGGGCGATGCGCCCGCCCAGTTCGAGCATCGCGTCTTCCCCTTCGGCGGACAGGATCACTTCAGACACGGACTGCACTCCTCGAGCAACTGACGAACGGTAGGTATGAGATCGGTCGCCGCCAGTCCACGCCCCTGGGCGCCGAGCCGCTCACCGGCGGCGGCATGCAGCCAGACCGCCAGGCAGGCCGCCTCGAACGCCTCCACGTGCTGGGCCAGCAAGGCACCGGTGATGCCCGACAGCACGTCACCCATGCCGGCACCAGCCATCGCCGGATGCCCCTGGGAACAGACGGCAAGTCGTCCGTCCGGCGCGGCGACCAGGCTGCCGGCGCCCTTCAGCACCACCACCGCCTGGTAGCGACACGCCAGTTCCAGCGCCGCCGCCGGGCGATCCGCCTGCACCTCGGCGGTCGAGCGACCCAACAGGCGCGCGGCCTCGCCGGGATGCGGCGTCAGAATCCATGTCCGCGGCCCTGCTCCGACCGGTTCCAGGGCCAGCAGGTTCAACGCGTCGGCATCCCAGACCTGCGGCAACGGTCGCGACCGGACAGCGCTCAGCAGGCTACGCCCCCAGGCGCGCTGGCCAAGACCGGGACCGAGCACCAGCACGCTGGCGCGTTCGGCAAGGGCCAGCAGTTGGTTCGCCGACGCCACGCCATGGGCCATGACCTCGGGACAACGGCTCAGCAACGCCGGCACATGTTCGACACGGGTCGCCGCCGAGACCAGCCCGGCGCCGCAGCGCAGGGCGCTTTCCGCGGCCAGTAGCACGGCCCCGCCCATGCCGGTGTCGCCGCCGACCACCAGCAGGTGGCCGAACAGCCCCTTGTGCGCGGTCCGCGGCCGCGCTGCCAGACTCGGCAGGGCATTTCGTGCCAGACGGTGGGCCCGGGGCTGGAGCCCTTGCAACACGACGGCGTCGCTGCCGAGTTCGTCGAACACCAGCTCGCCGACCCGTGCCGGCGCCTCGCCAGTGAACAGCCCGATCTTCAGGCCGATGAAAGTCACTGTCAGATCCGCCCTGATCGCTTCCCCCAATACCGCACCGGTGTCGGCGCTCAAGCCGGAAGGAATATCCACCGCCAGCACCGGCAGGTCGGCGGCGTTGGCCAGGCGGATGGCCTGCGCAAAGGGCTCGCGCACGGCACCTGCCAGGCCGGTGCCGAGCAATGCATCCACTACTACGCCCTCGAGCACGGCGCACTCGCTCCAGGGCTCCACCACGACCCCGGTCGCCAGCGCGGCGGCATGCGCCTGCGCCGCGTCGCCGGCAAGCCGCTGCGGCGCCGCGACCGCCAGCACCCGCACTCGCCAACCCGCACGTTGCGCCAGCGCCGCGATCAGGTAGCCGTCGCCAGCATTGTTGCCGTGCCCGGCGAGCACCGTCAGCGCCGCGGCCTCCGGCCAACGGCGGCGCAAGGCACGCCAGGCGGCGTGGGCGGCGCGCTGCATGAGTTCGAAGCCCGGCGTGCCGGCGGCGATCAGGCGCGCATCGAGGTCGCGCACCTGGGCGGCGGAATAGAGGGCGAGCGGCAGGTCGTCGTGCTGGAAGGTCATGGTCATCGGATCGATTCGGCGTCAGGCGCGCAGTCTGGCAGAATTATACCTATCCCATTTCGCTTTCCCTCGTCTTCGTTGCCTCCCATGACTCCCCAACCTCTGGCCGACAACCTTTCCCCGCCGGACCCCGCCCGCCTCGCCCAGTCCATCAAGGACTGGGGCCGCGAGCTGGGGTTCCAGC
Organism: Pseudomonas sp. PS1(2021); assembly: GCF_020405165.1. Lineage (NCBI taxonomy): Bacteria > Pseudomonadati > Pseudomonadota > Gammaproteobacteria > Pseudomonadales > Pseudomonadaceae > Pseudomonas > Pseudomonas sp. PS1(2021). The sequence goes on from NZ_CP084484.1 coordinate 5,121,007, forward strand.
AGGTCGGTATCAGCGACGTCGAGCTGGGCGAGCACGAAGCGCACCTGCAGCGCTGGCTGGAGGCCGGCTACCACGGCGAGATGGACTACATGGCGGCGCACGGCAGCAAGCGCTCGCGACCTGCCGAGCTGGTTCCCGGCACGCTGCGGGTGATCTCCCTGCGCATGGATTACCTGCCCGGCGACACGCGCATGGCGCAGGTCCTCGCGACGCCGGAAAAAGCCTACGTCTCGCGCTACGCCCTCGGCCGCGACTACCACAAGCTGATCCGCAAGCGTCTGCAACAACTGGCCGAGCGCATCCAGGCCGAAGTCGGCCCGTTCGGTTTCCGCGCCTTCGTCGACAGCGCGCCGGTGCTGGAAAAGGCCATCGCCGAACAGGCCGGCCTCGGCTGGATCGGCAAGAACACGCTGGTGCTCAACCGCAAGGCCGGCAGTTACTTCTTCCTCGGCGAGCTGTTCGTCGACATGCCGCTACCCGTCGACCCGGCGATGGACAGCGAGCATTGCGGACGCTGCTCGGCCTGCCTGGACATCTGCCCGACCGCGGCCTTCGTCGGCCCCTACCGGCTGGACGCGCGACGCTGCATCTCCTACCTGACCATCGAGTACAAGGGCGCGATTCCGCTGGAGCTGCGACCACTGATCGGCAACCGGGTATTCGGCTGCGACGACTGCCAGATCGTCTGCCCATGGAATCGCTTCGCCCGCCCCACCGGGCAGGGCGACTTCCAGCCGCGCCACAGCCTGGACAACGCCGAACTCGCCGAACTGTTCCTCTGGAGCGAGGAGGAGTTCCTCGGCCGCACCGAGGGTTCGCCGCTGCGCCGCGCCGGCTACGAGCGCTGGTTGCGCAACCTGGCGGTGGGGCTGGGCAACGCGCCCTCGACCATCCCGGTGCTGGAGGCGCTGAAGGCGCGCCGCGGGTTCCCTTCGGAGCTGGTCCGCGAGCACGTGGAATGGGCCCTGCGGCGCCACGGGGAAACCTAGCCCGGCCGGCGCCTGCCGCCCGGTCCGGACGGATCAGAGCTTGATGAAGTGGTCGCGGTAGTGGCGCAGCTCGGCGATCGACTCGCGGATATCGTCCAGCGCCAGGTGGGTGTTGCCCTTCTTGAAGCTCTCGCGGACCTGCGGCGCCCAGCGCGCGGCCAGCTCCTTGAGGGTGGAGACGTCGAGGTTGCGGTAGTGGAAGTAGCCTTCCAGCCTGGGCATGTGCCTATAGAGGAAGCGGCGGTCCTGGCAGATGCTGTTGCCGCAGATCGGCGAGCTGCGCTTGGGCACCCACTGCTCGAGGAAGGCCAGGGTCTGCGCCTCGGCCTCGGCCATGCTCACGGTACTTTCCCGAACCCTCTGGGTCAGGCCGGACTGGCCGTGCTGGCGGGTATTCCACTCGTCCATGCCGGCGAGGATTTCCTCTGGCTGGTGGATGGCGATCACCGGTCCTTCGGCCAGGGTGTTGAGGTCACTGTCGGTGACGATGGTGGCCATCTCGATGATGACGTCCCGGTCCGGATCGAGGCCGGTCATCTCCAGGTCGATCCAGATAAGGTTCTGCGGGTTCTGCATGGGGAGTCGCTCCAGTCGCTATGCCGTGCATTCTAGCGTGGAACGCCGCCGCGCGAATGATGGCGGCGCGCCCATGTTAAACTCGCCGCCGATTTTTCATGCGGACGCATCATGGCCAAACGCCACTTGACCCGCCGGCAGAGCTGGCGCATCGAAAAGATCCAGGAAGAACGCGCGGCCCGGGCGGCCCGTCGCGAGTCGCGTGCCGTGGAAGAGCTGGAGGGCGGCGACCTGGGACCGGAGCAGACCGGCCAGGTGATCGCTCATTTCGGGGTTCAGGTAGAGGTCGAGTCCGCCGACGGCCAGGTTTCCCGCTGTCACCTGCGCGCCAACCTGCCGGCACTGGTGACTGGCGACCAGGTGGTCTGGCGCGCCGGCAACCAGGGCATCGGCGTGATCGTCGCGCAATTGCCGCGCCGCTCCGAGCTGTGCCGCCCGGACATGCGCGGGCTGCTCAAGCCGGTGGCGGCCAACGTCGACCGCATCGTCATCGTCTTCGCCCCGCGTCCCGAACCGCACGCCAACCTGATCGACCGTTACCTGATCGCCGCCGAACATGCCGGCATCCAGCCGCTGCTGCTGCTGAACAAGGCCGATCTGGTCGACGAGAGCAATGCCGAAGGCATCGATGCGCTGCTGAATGTCTACCGAACCCTGGGTTACCCGCTGATCGAGGTGTCGGCCTTCAATGGCCTGGCGATGGACGAACTGCGCGGCGCGCTGGACGGTCACGTGAGCGTCTTCGTCGGGCAGTCCGGGGTGGGCAAGTCGTCGCTGGTGAATGCCTTGTTGCCAGGTGTCGACACACGTGTCGGCGACCTCTCCACGGTGACCGGCAAGGGCACCCATACCACCACCACCGCGCGACTGTTCCATTTTCCCGGCGGCGGCGACCTGATCGACTCGCCCGGCATCCGTGAGTTTGGCCTGGGGCACGTGTCGCGAGACGATATCGAGGCCGGTTTCATCGAGTTCCGCGACCTGCTCGGACATTGCCGCTTCCGCGACTGCAAGCACGACCGTGAACCAGGTTGCGCCCTGCTCCAGGCCTTGGAGGACGGGCGCATCATGCCGCAACGCATGGCCAGCTACCGGCACATTCTGGCAAGCATGCCGGAAACGGACTACTGAACCTCAGTCGCCCTTGATCTGCTCCAGCTTCAGGCTGCCGCCGTCGTCGAACAGGTTGAGCTTCTTCTGCACCTCGTCCGCCGGTAGCGAAGGTTGCGCGCCCGCCGCCGGTGCCTCGGCAGCCGGCTTCGGCTGCTCGCCCGGGGCAGCCGCAGGGGCGCTGGCTTCGGGAGCGCCGGTCTCGCCTTCGATGGCCTTCTGCGCCTTGCGGGTCAGGACCACGATGTCGATCCGCCGGTTCACCGGGTTCAGCGGGTCCTTGTCGTCGAACAGGCGTGCCGAGGCATAGCCGACAACCTGGGCGATCTGCCCTTCCGGATAGCCGCCGGCGACCAGCGCACGGCGCGCGGCGTTGGCGCGATTGGCCGATAGCTCCCAGTTGCCGAAGTCGCCGTTGCCGGCATAGGGCTTGGCGTCGGTGTGGCCGCTGATGCTGATCTTGTTCGGCACCTGGCGGATGGTCTCGGCCATGGCCAGCAGGATGTCCTCGAAATACGGCTGCAGGCGCGCGCTGCCGAGGTCGAACATCGGCCGGTTGGCGGCGTCGACGATCTGGATGCGCAGGCCGTCGCGGGTGATCTCGAAGTGGATCTGGTCCTTGAAGTCCTTGAGCATCGGATTTTCGTCGACCTTGTTCTGCAACTCCTGCAGCAGCAGCGCCAGGCGCTCTCGCTCAACCTGCTCGGCGAGGTTCTCGGCCTGGTCGGCGTTGACCTGGTGGTCCTGCTCGGGGCTGATCCGGCTTTCGTTGGAGTCCGGCTGGGCCTGGACCTGCGGATTGAGGGTCTTGTCCGGCGCCGGCGTCGGCGTGCCGCCGAGGTCGATGACGTAGGGGCTGGCGCTTTCGCTGAAACCGATGGGGTCCTGGAAGTATCCGGAAATCGCCTTCTTCTGCTCCGGGGTGGCCGAAGACAGCAGCCAGAGCACCAGGAAGAACGCCATCATCGCCGTGGCGAAGTCGGCGAAGGCGATCTTCCACGAGCCGCCGTGGTGGCCGGCGGCATAGCGCTTGACGCGCTTGACGATGATCGGCTGGTTATTGTCCATCTATCGACAGTACCTCCACTCAGCGGCCGCGCACGGCCTGCTCGAGCTCGGCGAAGGTCGGCCGATGGGCGGGCAGCAGCACCTTGCGGCCGAACTCGACGGCCAGCGAAGGCGGCATGCCGGAAGCGGAAGCGACCAGGCAGGCCTTGATCGCCTCGAACAGGTTCAACTCTTCCTTGGCATCGTGCTCCAGGGCGCCCGCCAGCGGGCCGACGAAGCCGTAGGCGGCGAGAATCCCGAGGAAGGTGCCCACCAGGGCGGCGGCGACGTGGTGGCCGATCTCCGCCTGGCTGCCTTCGCCAAGCAACGCCATGGTGATGACGATGCCGAGTACCGCGGCGACGATACCGAAGCCCGGCAGGGCGTCGGCGACCTTGGTCACCGCGTGGGACGGATGCTCCAGGTCCTCCTTGAGACTGGACAGCTCCATGTCGAACAGGCCTTCCAGCTCGTGCGGCGCCATGTTGCCGGAGGACATGATGCGCAGGTAGTCGCAGACATAGGCGGTCATCCGCTCATCCTTCAGCACACCGGGGTACTTGCTGAAGATGGGGCTGGCCGCGGGGTCTTCGATGTCCGCCTCGATCGCCATCATCCCTTCGCGCCGGCTCTTGTTGAGGATCTCGTAGAGCATGCCCAGCACCTCGAGGTAGTAGGTCTGGGTGAAGCGGTTGCTGAACATCTTCGGCGCTTTCTTCAGCACCACCATGAACGTGCTGCCCGGGTTGGACTGGAGGAACGCCCCCAGTGCCGCGCCACCGATGATCAGGACCTCGAAGGGCTGGATGATGGCGCCGATCTTGCCGCCGGAGAGCAGGAAGCCCCCGAGGACACTGGCGAAAACGACGATGATGCCGATGATTTTTGACATGAGGACCGGACGTGCGAAATGAACAGGATAAGGAGGGGGACTGCTAGGCTCCCTCTTGTTATCGGTTGCTAGCCGCAAGACTATAGTCCGAATACTCGAAAAGCCAGTTCGCCGCCTCGCCGACACCGAGCCCGACACCCATGACAGACCGCCTCGCCGCCTGGCTCGAAGAGCTCGACCGGCAACCCCTGCCGATCCCCGCCAGCCACTATGCCGGCCTGCACGCCGCGCTGAGCGACAGCCGTCGCTCGCTGCGCGAGATCGCCGACCAGTTGCAGGGCAGCCCGACGCTGGCGTTGTCCATCCTGCGCGAGGCCAATCGCGCCGAGAGCGCCCGCGACAACCCCGCGGAAAGCCTGGAGGTGGCCCTCAGCCGCCTCGGCCTGGGACGCGCGAGCCAACTTCTGAAGACCCTGCCGAGCATCCAGGATGCGGAGATGCCCAGGGTCCTCGGGCAGATGCTGCTGATCAGCCAGCACGCCATGCAGCAGGCCAGCGGCCTGTTCGGCGCGCGCCTGGCCAGGCTCTGGCAGGAAATCCACTGGGGCAGCCTGCTGACCATGGCTCCGGTCTGGGCGCTGGCCAACGCCCGCCCGCAGCTACTGGAGCAATGGCAGCAACGCGTGCTGGTACAGGGCGAACCGACCCTGCGAGTGGAGCGCGAACTGCTCGGCATGCGCCTGCTGCCGATCTGCCTGGCGCTGGCCGAACGCTGGCGGCTACCGCAGTGGGTCATCCAGGGCTATCGCCTGCTCGCCTGCGACCGTCGCTTGCTGGTTCGAGCCCTGCGTATCGCCCGCGACCATCAGTCGCCCCTGCTCCAGCAACAGCAACTCGATGCCCAGCCCGATCTCGCCCGCTGGCTGACCCAGCCGGCCAACTGCACTCTCCTCGCCAATGGCCTGGCCATCGCCGCGCACCAGAGCTGGGACGGGCCGCACATGCTGCGCTGGCAGCGCCTGACCGGCCTGTACCTGGGCCAGCCGCTGACCGAAGTCCAGCAGCAGGTGCACATGCTCGCCGCGCAAAGCGCGCGCCTGCACGCCCGGCCGCCGCTGTGGCATCCGGCGGTGGCCTTGATCTGGCCCTGGCAGGCCAGCCGCTGGCGTGCCGAAGCGGCACCCCCGCCGCCGCCCTCGGCGGAAGCCCTGGCCGAGTGGCGGCAGCATTGCGCCGAGTTGCTCCGCGAGCCCAGCCCGTTCAGCAACGTGGTGCAGCTCACCGCCTGTGCCCGCGATGCGCTGCGCGCCTGCGGCCTGCAAAGGATGCTGCTGCTGGTGGCCGATCGCACCCAGGTACACGTGCTGGCGCAGCAGAGCGCCGGACTCGAACCGGGCCAGGAGAAATTGCAACTGGAGATTGCCAGCAGCCCGCTGCTGAAGAAACTGTTCCAGCAACCCGCCCTGCTGCGCATCGGCCCGAACAACCAGGACCAGTTGCTGCCGGCCCTCGGCGAACCCTTGCGCCAACTGTTCCCCGGACCTCACCTGCTGCTGCGCTCGCTGGGCAACGGCTCGCGGGTGGTGATGCTGGTCCTGGCCGACCTCGGCGGCCAGCCGTTCAGCGACCTGCATGCCCAGGCCTTCGCCAAGACCGCCCAGTGCACCGAGCGCGCGATCCAGCAGTTCGGCCGCCAGCGCCGCACGGAATGAGGGACATGCCCGGCACACTGGTCGGGCGCGCTTTCCGTTAAACTGCTGCCCTTCTTCAACCCGGGGGTACTCGCATGTCCGTTTTCTCCGACCTGCCATTGGTGATCGAGCCCAGCGACCTCGCGCCGCGCCTGGGCGCGCCCGAGCTGATCCTGGTCGACCTGACCAGTGCCGCCCGCTACGCCGAAGGGCATATCCCCGGCGCGCGTTTCGTCGACCCCAAACGCACCCAGTGGGGACAACCCCCGGCACCCGGCCTGCTACCGGCGAAGGCCGACCTGGAAGCCCTGTTCGGCGAGCTGGGCCACCGCCCGGAGGCGACCTACGTGGTCTACGACGACGAAGGCGGCGGCTGGGCGGGCCGCTTCATCTGGCTGCTGGACGTGATCGGCCACCACCACTACCACTATCTCAACGGCGGCCTGCCGGCCTGGATCGCCGACGCCCAGGCGCTCGACCGCGAGGTCCCGGCGCCTGTCGGCGGCCCGCTGCCGCTGACGTTGCACGACGAGCCCAGCGCGACCCGCGAATACCTGCAAAGCCGCCTCGGCGCCGCCGACCTGGCGGTATGGGATGCGCGCAACCCCAGCGAATACGCCGGTACCAAGGTGCTCGCCGCGAAGGCCGGGCATGTGCCCGGCGCGATCAATTTCGAATGGACCGCCGGCATGGACCCGGCTCGCGCCCTGCGCATCCGCGCGGATATCGCCGAAGTCCTGGAGGACCTCGGCATCACGCCGGACAAGGAAGTGATCACCCACTGCCAGACCCACCATCGCTCCGGCTTCACCTACCTGGTGGCCAAGGCGCTGGGCTACCCGCGGGTCAAAGGCTACGCCGGCTCCTGGTCGGAATGGGGCAACCACCCCGATACCCCTGTAGAGGTTTGAGGAATGTCGTTCAAAGATCGTCTGTTCATCTGCAGCCAGTACCTGCTGCCGCACCACCTGCTGTCCCGGCTGATCGGCTTCGCCGCCGACTGCCGGGCGACCTGGTTCAAGGACCGCCTGATCGCCTGGTTCGCCCGGCGCTACCAGGTCGATATGCGCGAAGCGCAGGTCGAGGACCTGCAGGCCTATGAACATTTCAATGCCTTCTTCACCCGCGCCCTGAAGGATGGCGCCCGCCCGCTGGCCCAGGAGCCCGGCGCGGTGCTCTGCCCGGCCGATGGCGCGATCAGCCAGCTCGGCCCGATCGAGCACGGGCGGATCTTCCAGGCCAAAGGCCACAGCTACAGCCTGGCCGAACTGCTCGGCGGCGACGCCGAACTGGCCGCGCCCTTCATGGGCGGCGACTTCGCCACCGTCTACCTGTCCCCCCGGGACTACCACCGCGTGCACATGCCGCTGGCCGGCACCCTGCGCGAGATGGTCTACGTTCCCGGCCGGCTGTTCTCGGTGAACCAGACCACCGCGGAAAACGTTCCCGAGCTGTTCGCCCGCAACGAGCGGGTGGTCTGCCTGTTCGACACCGAGCGCGGTCCGATGGCCGTGGTGCTGGTAGGCGCGATGATCGTAGCCTCCATCGAAACCGTCTGGGCCGGCCTGGTTACGCCGCCGAAGCGCGAACTGAAGACCTTCCGCTACGACGAAGCCGCCCGTGCGCCGATCCGCCTGGAAAAAGGCGCCGAGCTCGGTCGCTTCAAGCTGGGCTCCACCGCCATCGTCCTGTTCGGCCCGCAGCAGGTCGCGTTCAACGACGGCCTCGGGGCAGCGAGCCCGGTGCGCATGGGCGAATGCCTGGCCCTGCCGAAACAGTCCTGACCTCGCCGGGACGGAGCGCCCCGAGCGCCTCCGTCCCGTCTCTCCCCGCCGCCGGGACCTCCCGGCGGGATCGTGGCGTCCGAAGGCTGCGGGTCCATTTCGATGCTGCTAGAGTTCGGAAAGGTCCTATCGAGCCTGTGCCGACCCCTCGGTCAGGAAAGCGGACTGCCGCACAGTTCCTGTCCTGGCCACGACGATGAACCCGCCTCCCGTGTTAAGAAAGAGGAGGCGCAGCCGCGGCGATCGGAAGTCCGGCACCTCTCCGGGGCTTCATCCCCCGTAGAGCCTTTTCAGTAGCGGAGCCGTCTAACCCCCCATGGAAAACCAGAGCCCCCACCTCTCGTTGCGCGTCCCCACTCCGACGCAGCAGAACCTGAGCTTCTGCGACGCCACCCCGAAGGACATCAAGTACTGGCTGGCGCACCTGCCCAAGGCCAACCTCGGGGAAACCGCGCGCCAGCTCTACCAGGGCCTGATCGAACTCAACCAGTTGGTGCTGCCCGTCGAGGCCCGCCTGCAACTGCTCGAACTGTTCCGTCCAGAGGTGCATTTCGTCTGCGCCCACCTGGAACGGCACTTCCTCAACCAGGCCATCGTCCTCGACGAACGGCCGCGCAAGATCGCCAACCTCTGCCAGGCCCTGCAGAACCACCTGGCCATCGGCTACAAGCTGATCGTGGTCCAGGAAGCGCCGCGCAACAGCCGCGACCGCGCGCAGCTGTTCGCGGTCGGCATCCAGCGGGCGATCCGCAGCCTGTGCGGGCCGCTGATCCGCGCCAGCCAGTTGTACTGCCCGGTCCCCGAGGGGCTTTGGCTGGAACTCCACCAGCTCTACCAGTTGGCCAGCCAGCGCGGCGTGCATCGTCTCGCGGTGCGCGACGAACTGGCCAAGCACACCCCCGGCCTGAGCGTCGAGCAGGCCTACCTGATTCCGCTGCTGCTCGGCTGCGCGCGCTGCAACCAGATGCGCCAGAACAACATTGCACGGCTCGCCGAGGTGCTCGAACCCTGGAGCCAGCTGCTGTCGATACAGAGCGCGACGCTGCCCGGCTCGCTGTTCATCGCCGTGCCGCAGATCGACGGCCCGCCGCGCTACCGTTCGCTGTACCCGGAGACCCAACTGGCCAGTGCCCTGGGCATCGACACCCAGCCGCTGGTCGAGCTGATCCGCGAATACCTGCTGCAGCCCGAGGCCGAACGCGCGAAAGCACGCCTGCCGCTGATCGAAGGGGTGACCCTGGACCTGCTGCAACATCTCTCCTCGGCCTGGGGTGACATCGCCGAACGTACCTTCCAGCGCACCCAGGGCCAGGGCCAGTTGACCCTGTGCATCGGCATGAGCGCCCTGCACTACTTCCTCGCCGGGCGCCGCCCGTTCAACGAGGTCCTGCAGATCCAGGAAGCGCCCGAGGCGCCTCGCTTCAAGGCCGACGTCCAGGACGCCTGGGCCGGCGCCTTCGATGCACAGAAGGTCACCGACTGGCAGCCCGGCATGCCGCTGGAGGAAATCGAGTACCGCCCGCACCAGTCGCCCCGCAGTGTGCAACCCGGGCACCCGCAGGCCCACGCACAGGCTGACGCCACCGAGGACTACCCGACCTACGCCCTGCCCATCGTCAACCACAGCCCCGGCGGCTATTGCCTGAGCTGGCCGAAGGAGGTGCCCGCCCAACTGCAGGCGGGCGAACTGGTCGGCCTGCAGGACCTTCCAGGCCAGGCGTGGAGCATCGCGGTGGTGCGCTGGATCCGCCAGGTACGCAATGGCGGCACGCAGATGGGCATCGAGATGATCGCCCCGGCGGCACAGCCCTGCGGCCTGCAACTGCTGCGCAAGACCGAGCAGAGCAGCCACTACCTGCGCGCCCTGCTGCTGCCGGCGATCGCCGCGATCTCGCGGCCGGCGACGGTGATCACCCCGCGCCTGCCGTTCCAGGAGGGCAGCCGGGTGCAGATCAACCTGCACGGCGAGGAGCGGCGCGCGGTGCTGAATCGCCGGCAGGCCTCGACCGGCAGCTTCAGCCAGTTCGAATACCGCTCGGCGGAACCGGTGAACACCCCGAGCGATAAGCCGGTCACAGCGCCAGTGGCCCGGCCGCCTGCGGGGGAGGAAGATTTTGACTCGCTCTGGAAGTCTCTGTAGATTGCCCCGACACCTCCATTCGCCGTCTTTTCGCGCCCGCCCGGACGCGGACTGAGCCCTTTCCATGGCCATCGAAAAGAAAACCATCCGCCTGCTGATTCTGGAAGACTCGCAGAACGAAGCCGAACGCCTGGTCAGTCTGTTCCGCAATGCCGGCCACGCGACCCGCGTACATCGACTGACCTCTCCCGAGGACCTCGCCGAAACCCTCCAGCAAAGCTGGGACCTGCTGATCGCCGCGCCGACCAGCGAGTGTCTCGAGCCCGGCGAGGCGCTCGCCACCTTGCGCCGCCAGTCGCGCGACATCCCGTTCATCCAGCTGGTGGCCGACAACAACTCCGACGCCATCACCGACGCCTTGATGCTCGGCGCCCAGGACGCCCTGCCGCAAGGCGAGGACGAGCGCCTGGTGCTGGTCGCCAACCGCGAGCTGGCCGGCCTCGCCGAACGCCGCGCGCGCCGCGCCGCCGAACTCGCCCTGCGCGAGGCGGAAAAACGCTGCCAGTTGCTGCTCGACAGCTCGGTCGACGCCATCACCTACGTCCACGACGGCATGCACATCTACGCCAACCGCTCCTACATGGCGCTGTTCGGCTACGAGGACGCCGAGGAACTGGAAGGCCTGCCGGTCATCGACCTGATCGCCTCCTGCGACCAGGGCGCCTTCAAGGATTTCCTCAAGGGCTACCAGAACGACCAGCGCCAGACCGAACTGGTTTGCACCGGGGTCAAGCTCGACGGCCAGGAATTCAAGGCGCGCATCAGCCTCTCCGCCGCCACGTACGACGGCGAACCCTGCATCCAGGTGGTGATCCGCGGCGAGGTCGACAACGCCGAGCTGGAAGAAAAGCTCCGCGAAGTCAGCAGCCAGGACCCGGTCACCGGTCTCTACAACCGCAGCCACTTCCTCGACCTGATGGATGCCGCCGTGCAGCAGGCGGTGACCGCCCGCAAGCCGTCGACCCTGGCCTATATCCATCTCAACGGCTACCCCTCGCTCCAGGCCGACCACGGGCTTTCCGGGATCGACCTGCTGCTCGGCCAGTTGGCCGGACTGATGCGTGAACAGTTCGGCGAGGAAGCCGACCTGGCGCGTTTCGGCGATTCGATCTTCGCCGCCCTGTTCAAGGGCAAGACTCCCGAGCAGGCGCAAGCGGCGCTGCAACGACTGCTGAAGAAAGTCGAGAACCACCTTTTCGAGCTGAACGGCCGCAGCGCCCAGGCCACCCTCAGCATCGGCGTCGCCGGTCTCGACGAGAAGACCGCCAAGGCCCAGGACGTGATGAACCGTGCGCATCGCTGCGCCGATGACGCGGCACGCAAGGGCGGGTCGCAGATCAAGCAGTACAACCCGGCGGAAGAGCTTGCCGCCGCCGCCCAGCGCGGCGACGTCATCGCGATCCTCCAGCAGGCGCTGGAGACCAACAGCTTCCGCCTGCTGTTCCAGCCAGTCATCAGCCTGCGCGGCGACAGCCACGAGAACTACGAGGTGCTCCTGCGCCTGCTCAATCCGCAGGGCCAGGAAGTGCCGCCGGCGGAGTTCCTGCATGCCGCCAAGGAAGCCGGGCTGGCGGAGAAGATCGACCGCTGGGTGATCCTCAATTCGATCAAGCTGCTCGCCGAGCATCGCGCCAAGGGGCACCAGACCAAGCTGTTCGTCCACCTGTCCAGCGCGAGCCTGCAAGACCCCGGCCTGCTGCCCTGGCTCGGGGTGGCGCTGAAGGCCGCGCGCCTGCCGCCGGAGTCGCTGGTGTTCCAGATCAGCGAAGCCGACGCCACCAGCTATCTGAAGCAGGCCAAGCAACTGACCCAGGGCCTGGCCACCCTGCATTGCCAGGCGGCGATCAGCCAGTTCGGCTGCTCGCTGAACCCGTTCAACGCGCTGAAGCACCTGACCGTGCAATTCATCAAGATCGATGGTTCCTTCGTCCAGGACCTCAACCAGGTGGAAAACCAGGAGATCCTCAAGGGCCTGATCGCCGAACTGCACGAACAGCAGAAGCTCAGCATCGTCCCCTTCGTCGAGAGCGCCAGCGTCCTCGCCACCCTGTGGCAAGCCGGCGCCACCTACATCCAGGGCTACTACCTGCAGGGGCCGAGCCAGGCGATGGACTACGACTTCTCCTCGGGAGACGAATGAAGAACGGGCGCCCTGGGCGCCCGTTGCTTTTCCGCTCTACCGACCTGGTTCGTGGCTGCCGGGCCGGCAAGAGACGCCCGCCGGCCTCAGGCTCGTCCTTCGCGGTCGCGGTAGCCGAGCAGGTAGAGGATGCCGTCCAGGCCCAGGGTCGAGATCGCCTGCTTGGCCGACTGCTTGACCAGCGGCTTGGCGCGGAACGCCACGCCCAGGCCGGCCAGGCCGAGCATCGGCAGGTCGTTGGCGCCGTCGCCGACGGCGATGGTCTGCTCCAGGCTCAGGCCTTCCTTCGCCGCCAGTTCGCGCAGCAGGTCGGCCTTGCGCTGGGCATCGACGATCGGCTCGACCGCCACCCCGGTGACCTTGCCGTCGACGATCTGCAACTCGTTGGCGAACACGTAGTCGATCCCCAGCTTCGCCTGCAATTGACGGGCGAAATAGGTGAAGCCGCCGGACAGGATGGCGGTCTTGTAACCCAGGCGCTTGAGTTCGGCGAACAGGGTTTCCGCACCCTCGGTCAGACGCAGCGAGGCGCCGATCTCCTCCAGCACGTCTTCCGACAGCCCCTGCAGCAGCGCCAGGCGCTCCTTGAAGCTGGCGCGGAAGTCCAGTTCACCGCGCATCGCCCGCTCGGTGATCGCGGCGACCTTCTCGCCGACGCCGGCGGCCTTGGCCAGTTCGTCGATGACTTCCGCCTCGATCAGCGTCGAATCCATGTCGAACACCGCCAGCCGGCGGTTGCGGCGGAACACGCTGTCCTGCTGGAAAGCGATGTCGACGTTCAATTCCTGGGCGACGCTGAGGAATTCCGCACGCAGCGCCGCCGGATCGGCCGGTTCGCCGCGTACCGAGAACTCGATGCAGCCCTTGCCCTGGTCGGCGGGCATGTCCAGCGGCATACGCCCGGAGAGACGGTCGATGTGGTCGATGTTCAGCGCGTACTTGGCGGTGATCGAGCTGACCCTCTGCAGTTGCTCGGCAGTCACCCGGCGGGTGAGCAGGGTCACGATGTGCCGCGCCTTGCCCTGGCCGTCGACCCATTGCCGGTAGTCCTCTTCCGAGACCGGGGTGAAGCGCACCTGCTGGTCCAGCTTGTAGGCGGTGAACAGCACGTCCTTGAGGACCGAGGAACCGGCCTCGGTATCCGGGATTTCCACCAGGATGCCGAACGACAGGGTGTCGTGGATCACCGCCTGGCCGATGTCGAGGATGTTCACCCCGCCCTGGGCCAGTACGCCGGTGATGGCAGCGGTGAGACCGGGGCGGTCTTCCCCGGTGATGTTGATCAGGACAATTTCGCGCAAGGCGTAAGCTCCGCCAGGTAAAAGACGCCATTCTACCCGCTTTCCCGCACACCCGAGAGACGCAGAGCCGGGCATTTGCCATCACCACCGGTCGGAACCGACCGGGAAAACCCGCGAAACCGCCGCGCGGCGGCCTGGAAAGCGCGTCAACGGCCCTTTGCCCCTCGGGGGGCGCTGGTTATACTGCGCGATACCTCTATTTCAGAAGACCGAGCCCCCTGTGACCCGGCCCACGTCCGTCAAGCCCGACAATTTCTTCCTCCTGCTGTTTCGTGCCTTGCGCCAGCGCCGCGTCCCGATCGCCCTGCGGCTCGCCAGCCATAGCCTGATCCTGGTGGCCCTGGCCCTGCTGATCTACGCCTGGGTCATGGGCATGCAGTTTCGCCAGGCCATGCAACAGCAGGCCGATGCCCTGGGCCAGAGCCTGATCACCCAGACCGCCGCGTCCGCCACCGAGTTGCTGGTGTCCAACGACATCCTCAGCCTCAACGTGCTGCTGAACAACCTGGTGAAGAACCCGCTGGTGGCCCATGCGGCGATCTACAGCGTCGACCAGCGCATCCTCGCCGAGGCCGGCAGCCGTCCGAAGCAGAGCCTGCTCGGCGCCACCGAAGGCCTGTACTCGACGCCGATCACCTTCCAGGAAGTGATCGCCGGGCACCTGCGCATCAGCCTGGACATGCAGCAGTTCCAGCAGCCGATGATGATCAGCCTGCAGAGCATGGGCCTGATCAGCCTGATCCTGCTGATCCTCGCCCTGTATTTCAGCCTGCGCCTGGGGCGGCAGATTTCCACACCCTTGTTGCAATTGCGTGTCTGGTTGCGCGATCCGGACAATCCGGCCCCCGGCGCCGAACTGCAGAACGAGCTGGGCGACCTGGCACGCGACCTGGAAGAGCGCCTGGTGCCGGAGAAGCCGCCGGCGCCGGAGCCGGAAGAAGCACCGCTGCCGCAGAACTTCGACGACATCCTGCTGGAAGACGACGAAGCCGACCTGCGCAGCCGCAAGGTCGAGGCCTCGGCCTTCGGGGAAGACGACATTCCGCTGGGCGACGCCCTGCTGGACGAGACCAAGCCGGTGGAATTCACCTCCATCGACGAAGACCCGCTGGACCAGGACGCCTTCGACGAGAACGGAGCCGAAGCCGGGGAACAGCCCGCAGCGCCCGCCGCTGCGCGCGAACCGCAACACAGTGCGGTGCTGGCGATCCAGCTCGGCGCCCAGGAACAGTTGCGCCGGTTGCCGCGCAGCCGCCTGGTGGATCTCCTGCAACGCTATCGCGACTGCCTGGAACAGGCCGCCCGCCAGTACAAGGGCAGCCTGCACACGCTCAGCGACGGCGGCAGCCTGATTCTCTTCCACAGCCGCGACAACCGCGCCGACTACCTGACCAACGCGCTCTGCTGCGGTGAACTGATGCGTGCGCTCGGCCATGCCCTGCAGATCGAGGTCGCCGACAGCGGCATCACCTTGCAACTGCAACTGGGCCTGAGCCTCGGCGAAGACCTCAGCGAACAGACCCAGGCCGACCTGCTGCTCAACGAAACCGTGCAGAACGCCCTCGCCCTCAACCAGCACAGCCGCAACCTGCTGCTGGTCGAACGCAGCATCGCCGACGACGCGGTGGTCCGCGAGCGCGCCCGTATCCGCGCCATCGCCAGTCCGGAAGGAGCCTGCTGCGTCGAGCGTCTGCTGGAGCCGTATCCGTCGATGCTCGAGCGCCAACTGGCGCGCATGCACGACCGCGCCCGCCCGTGACCACCCTGATCACCCACCCGCTGCCGGTCCTGGCGGTGGGACTGGCCCTTGGCAGCCGGGTGATCCCGCCACGCCTGCTGCTGGCAGGCATGCTCGCCGCCTGCCTGCCGGACTTCGACGTAGTCGCCTTCAAGCTCGGCATCGCCTATCACGATGCCTTCGGCCATCGCGGCTTCAGCCATTCGCTATTGTTCGCCGCGATCCTCGGCGCGCTCGCCGCCCTCGCCTGCCGGCCGCTGCATAGCGGACCGCTGAAAGCCGGGCTGTGGGTAGCGCTGGCCACCGCCTCGCACAGCCTGCTGGACGCGATGACCAATGGCGGGCTGGGCGTCGCCTGGTTCTGGCCCTGGAGCGACGCCCGCTACTTCATGCCGTTCCATCCGATCACCGTGTCGCCGATCGGTCTGTCGCGCTTCCTCAGCGAACGCGGATTGCTGGTGCTGCAATCGGAGGCGCGCTGGGTCTGGCTGCCCTGCCTGCTGCTGGCGCTCGCCGGCATGGCCCTGCGCTTCCTGTTGCGCCGCTCACGCTGACGCCGAAACGAAAAAGCCCCGCTTCGGCGGGGCTTTCTCCTAGTCGGCTATCGACAATCAGAACCGATAGACCTCGGCGTCGGTGCGAATCGGCACCACCAGTGGCATTTTCGGACCTTCCTCTTCCTTGACCTTCGGCTTGGCCACCGGCTTGCGCGCGGTCGCCGGCGGCGGCGCCTCGGCCGCCACGGCGATCGGCTTGACGTCCTTGGCCAACTGCGCCGCCAGGCGCTTGAGCAGGTCGCTCTGGGCACGGATCTGGTCGCCGATGCTGCCCTGATGCTGTTCTTCCTCGTGGAACACCCGGCTGTCCTTCAGGTCGCCCTTCTGGTCCAACAGGCGCCAGCGCGCCTCGATCACTGCCGGCTGCTTGGGGCCGGAGTCGAGGCGACTGATGGTCAGCATCACCTGGACCTGGGGGGTGAAACCGGGTTTTTCCGGGAACAGCGCCAGGCGGCTGCTGCCCAGCTCGCTGGACATCTGCCGCAGCAGTTGCTGGCTGACATTGGTCTCCAGGTTGCCGGCCCAGCGCGCTTCGGTGGACAGACTGAGAATACCATCGGCCTGCCGCTGCACCATCACATCGCGCTTGAGATAGTCGGCCAGTTGTACCGGCCCGAGCAGGACGGCCGCACCGCCGTCCTTTTTCGGTACCGCAGCGGCACCGACGTCCAACTGGTAGAGCTGGGCCGGCGGATGGACCGCACAACCCGTCAGCCCGAGCAGGCTGACGAGGGAAAGACATGCGAAGACGCGCCACGCGCTCATCGAGAACCACCGTATTTCGCCGAAGATCGGCACTACTGATGCAAGACTTGAATTCTACTGGCCACCCGCCATCGGAAACGGCGGCCGAAGGGGCGTATCATCCCCTAACCAGCGCCATAGCTCCAGAGGCAGAGCGTATTCCGAAACCGGTTTCGGACCACCTGCGTCAGGGGAAAACCCGGCGGAACCCGCCAGGGAGACGACATTCCCCCGGAAAGCCGGCCTCGGAAGAGGCCGCTTTCGCCATTCCCTTGCGGATATGCGAGAGATCGGAGACCGGTAACGGCTCATTTCAATCCTGTGGCGGAATATCCACCAGCAGGCTGTCGACGCGCTGGAAACCGCGCGGCAGCTTGTTGCCTCGCCGGCCCCGCTCCCCCTTGTAGTGTTCCAGGTCGTCGCCCTTGAGCGACAGGGTACGCTTTCCGGCCTGCAGGACCAACGTCGCCCCGGCTGGCAGAACAGCCAGGTCGGTGAGGTATTCCTCGCGGCTGGCCACGCGTTCGCCGGGGATGCCGATGATCTTGTTGCCCTTGCCCTTGCCGAGCTGCGGCAGGTCGGAGACCTTGAACAATAGCAGACGGCCCTCGGTCGTCACGGCCGCCAGCCAATCCTGCTCCACATCGCGCACCGGGCGCGGCGCCACCACGGCGGAGCCGTTGGGCAGGCTGAGCAGGGCCTTGCCGGCCTTGTTCTTGGCCTGCAGGTCCTCGCCCTTGACCACGAAACCATAGCCGGCGTCGGAAGCGATCACGAACAGCGCATCGTCGTCCGGCAGCAGCACGCATTCGAAGCTGGCCCCCGGCGGCGGCGTCAGCCGGCCGCTGAGCGGCTCGCCCTGGCCCCGCGCGGACGGCAGGCTGTGGGCCGGCAGCGAGTAGCTGCGCCCGGTGGAGTCGATGAATACCGCATACTGGTTCGAGCGTCCCGGCGCGGCGGCCTTGAAGCCGTCGCCGGCCTTGTAGGAAAGGCCGGCGGCGTCGATGTCGTGGCCCTTGGCGCAACGCACCCAGCCTTTTTCCGAGAGCACCACGGTCACCGGTTCGGTGGGCATCAGCTCGGTTTCCGACAGCGCGCGGGCCTCGGCGCGGGCGACGATCGGCGAACGGCGGTCGTCGCCGTAGGTCTCGGCATCCTTGATCAGCTCCTCGCGCACCAGCTTCTTCAGCTTGGCCTCGCTGCCGAGCAGGGTCTGCAGGCGCTTCTGCTCCTTCAGCAACTCTTCCTGCTCGCCGCGGATCTTCATCTCTTCCAGGCGCGCCAACTGGCGCAGGCGGGTGTCGAGGATGTAGTCGGCCTGCACCTCGCTGAGTTCGAAGCGCTCCATCAGCACCGCCTTGGGCTGGTCCTCGGTGCGGATGATGTGGATCACCTCGTCGAGGTTGAGGAAGGCGATCAGCAAGCCATCCAGCAGATGCAGGCGGCGCTCGACCTTGTCCAGGCGGAACTGCAGGCGTCGACGCACGGTGCCGATGCGGAACTGCAACCACTCCGAGAGCAACTGGCGCAGGTCCTTGACCTGCGGCTTGCCGTCGAGGCCGATGATGTTCAGGTTGACCCGGTAGCTGGTCTCCAGGTCGGTGGTGGCGAACAGATGGGTCATCAGCTCTTCGACATCGACCCGGTTCGAACGCGGGATGATGACGATGCGGGTCGGGTTCTCGTGGTCCGACTCGTCGCGCAGGTCGGCCACCATCGGCAGCTTCTTGGCCTGCATCTGCCCGGCGATCTGTTCCAGCACCTTGGAACCGGACACCTGGTGCGGCAGGGCGTGGATGACGATGTCGCCGTCCTCGACGCGGTACACCGCGCGCATGCGCACCGAACCGCGGCCGGTCTCGTAGACCTTCTGCAGGTCGGCGCGCGGGGTGATGATCTCGGCTTCGGTGGGGAAGTCCGGGCCCGGCACGTGTTCGCACAATTCGGCGACCGTCGCGCCCGGCTGGTCGAGCAGGCGCACGCAGGCCGACGCGACTTCCCGCAGGTTGTGCGGCGGCACGTCGGTGGCCATGCCCACCGCGATGCCGGTGGTGCCGTTGAGCAGTAGGTTGGGCAGGCGGGCCGGCAGCACGGCCGGCTCGTCGAGGGTGCCGTCGAAGTTCGGTACCCAGTCCACGGTACCCTGGCCCAGTTCGCTGAGCAGCACCTCGGAATAGCGCGACAGGCGCGCCTCGGTATAACGCATGGCGGCGAAGGACTTGGGATCGTCCGGCGCCCCCCAGTTGCCCTGGCCGTCCACCAGCGGATAGCGATAGGAGAACGGCTGCGCCATCAGCACCATGGCCTCGTAGCAGGCCGAGTCGCCGTGCGGGTGGAACTTGCCGAGCACGTCGCCGACGGTGCGCGCCGACTTCTTGTGCTTGGAATCGGCATCCAGCCCCAGTTCGCTCATGGCGTAGACGATGCGTCGCTGCACCGGTTTCAGGCCGTCGCCGATATGCGGCAGGGCGCGGTCCATGATCACGTACATGGAATAGTTCAGATAGGCCTGCTCGGTGAACTCGGCCAACGACCGGCGTTCGACCCCTTCCAGGCTCAGATCGAGGGATTCGCTCATGCGTACCTCACGGAGAAGTGTTTTGGCGCAGCACCAGGGTGCCGTCGCGCTGGGTGAATTCGAGTTGTTTCAGGGCGCTCATGCCGAGTAGCACCTCATCGCCGTCCATGCCCGGCGCAATCAGCGCCGCGACCCCGGACAGGCGGATATCGCCGAGTTGCAGCTGGTCCAGCCGCGTGCGCCAGCCCGTGGCGCGGCCGTTGGCCGTGCTCAGGGTGATCGGCGCGCCGCGCTCCAGCGCGAGTCTTGCCGCCAGGGCTTCCGGCACCGCCACCTGGGTCGCCCCGGTATCGAGCAGGAAGGTCACGCCCTGGCCGTTGATCTGCCCGTTCAGCAGGTAATGGCCCTGGCGGCTGCTGGCCAGGCGCAACTCGACGTAGCCGTCGCCATGGATCGATTGCGGCGCCTGGTTCGGGTTGCGCTGTCGATCTTCCCAGACGCCGAAATAGCGCGTCGCCAGCGCCAGCCCGGCGACCCAGGCCAGCACCAGCATGATCCGTCCCAGCCGCTGACCGGGCGCCTGTTGCGTCACTTGTCCCCCAACCAGCCGCCGGCGGGCGCGGCGAAGCGCAGGACGAAGGGTCGCACATCGCCATCGGCGCGCGCATGGTCGCCATTGTCGATGCCCAGCCAGGCGCCCTTGTCGTCCAGCGACAGGGCTTCCGCGACGCCATAAGGCAGCTCGTAGCGACGCTCCGGCGCCAGGACCGCCGAGGCGAACGACCAGCAGCGCTCGACCTTGGCCTGGGCCAGGTCGCGGCGGCAGATCTGATGCGCCAGGCGCTCCAGGGTGAACAGCTTGCCGCGGTAGAAGGCGAGGTCGGAGAAATCCTTCGGCAGCTTGCGCGCGCTGCCCAGTTCCGGCGGCGGCTCGATCTTGCCGCCCTCGGCGAGCAGTACGCAGCTGCCCTCGCAGCGCCAGGCACTGTTGTCGCGGTGGGCCACCAGCAGGCCGCGGCGCTCGCGCTCGGCAGCCAGCCAGAGGCGCTTGCCCTCGGGGTCGACGGCGATCCCTTCGAACAACGCGTTGAAATTCATCAGCATGCCGCTGGCCCGCGCTTGCGGCAGCAGGCCGGGCGGCAGGCGCAGCCAGTTCGGCGTGCCGCTCACCGGCAGTTGCAGGACCGCCGCGTGCGCCTCGCTGACCAGGTAGCGATTGCCGGCGGCATCGCAGGCGATGCCTTCGAAGTCGAGGTTGCCGCCGCGCACCAGGCCACTGAGCCAGACCCGCGTGCTCATGCCCCAGGGCAACCCGCTGTCCGGTGGGGTCGGAGCGATGAAACTCTCGGCCTCGGCCTGCCAGGGCTGGTCGGAGCCTTCGGCCGAGGGTTGCAGGCGATACAGGCGGTCATCGTCGCGGTCGGAAACCGTCCACAGCGCGCCGCCACACCAGGCCAGCCCGGAGAGGTTGCCGCCGCGCATGCCCTCCACCGCATGTTCGGAGATGAAGCTCAAGGCTGCCGGAACCGGTGGCTCTGGCGGCGCCTCGGCCGCCTGGACCAGGCCCCCGAACAGGCCGAGGATGGCCAGCAGGCGGCGCATCAGACCAGCACCTCGGCCAGGTTGCCCTTGCTTTCCAGCCAGGACTTGCGGTCACCGGCGCGCTTCTTGGCCAGCAGCATGTCCATGATCTCCAGGGTACCGGTGGCGTCCTCCAGGGTGAGCTGGACCAGCCGCCGGGTATTCGGATCCATGGTGGTCTCGCGCAGTTGCAACGGATTCATTTCGCCAAGGCCCTTGAAGCGGGTGACCTGCGGCTTGCCGCGCTTCTTCTCTGCGGCCAGGCGCTCGAGGATGCCGTCGCGCTCGGCTTCGTCGAGGGCGTAGTAGATGTCCTTGCCGAGGTCGATGCGGTACAGCGGCGGCATCGCCACGTAGACGTGGCCGGCTTCCACCAGCGGGCGGAAATGGCGGACGAACAGCGCGCAGAGCAGCGTGGCGATGTGCAGCCCGTCGGAGTCGGCATCCGCGAGGATACAGATCTTGCCGTAGCGCAGCTGGGCCAGGTCACTGGCACCCGGATCGACGCCGATGGCCACCGCGATGTCGTGGACCTCCTGGCTGGCGAGCACCTCGCCGCCGTCCACTTCCCAGGTGTTCAGGATCTTTCCGCGCAGCGGCATGATCGCCTGGAATTCCTTGTCCCGCGCCTGCTTCGCCGAGCCGCCGGCGGAGTCGCCCTCGACCAGGAACAGTTCCGCGCGCATCGGTTCCTGTCCGGCGCAGTCGGCCAGTTTGCCGGGCAGCGCCGGCCCCTGGGTGATCTTCTTGCGCTCGACCTTCTTGCCCGCCTTGAGGCGACGCCCGGCGTTGCTGATCGCCAGTTCCGCCAGTTGCAGGCCGATTTCGGCGTGCTCGTTGAGCCACAGGCTGAAGGCGTCCTTCACCACGCCCGAGACGAACGCCGCCGCCTCGCGGGACGACAGGCGCTCCTTGGTCTGCCCGGAGAACTGCGGTTCCTGCATCTTCATCGAGAGGACGAAGGCGATCCGTTCCCAGACGTCCTCGGGCGCCAGCTTGACGCCGCGCGGCAACAGGTTGCGGAACTCGCAGAATTCGCGCATGGCGTCGAGCAGGCCCTGGCGCAGGCCGTTCACATGGGTGCCGCCCTGGGCCGTGGGAATCAGGTTGACGTAGCTTTCCTGCACCGACTCACCGCCCTCGGGCAGCCACAGCAGGGCCCAGCTCACCGCTTCCTTGGAACCTTCGAGGTTGCCGCAGAAGGGTTCATCGGGCAGGCGCGGCAGCTCGGCGACCGCGTCGGTCAGGTAGGAGCGCAGGCCGTCCTCGAAGTGCCACTCGACGCGCTCGCCGGTGTTCTTGTCCTCGAACACCACGCTCAGGCCCGGGCACAGCACCGCCTTGGCCTTGAGCACATGCTTGAGGCGGCTGACCGAGAACTTCGCCGAATCGAAATACTTCGGATCCGGCCAGAAATGCACGCTGGTACCGGTATTGCGCTTGCCGACCGTGCCGATGACTTCCAGATCGCTGTCCTTGAAGCCGTCGGCGAAGGTCATCCGGTACTCGTTGGCGTCACGCTTGACGCGTACCTCGACCCGGGTCGAGAGCGCGTTCACCACCGAGATGCCGACCCCGTGCAAGCCGCCGGAGAACTGGTAGTTCTTGTTCGAGAACTTGCCGCCGGCATGCAGCTTGGTAAGGATCAGCTCGACGCCCGGCACGCCCTCTTCCGGGTGGATGTCCACCGGCATGCCGCGGCCATCGTCTATGACTTCCAGCGAGTTGTCCTGGTGCAGGATCACCTGCACGCTCTTCGCGTGGCCGGCCAGGGCTTCGTCGACGCTGTTGTCGATGACTTCCTGGGCCAGGTGGTTGGGGCGGGTGGTGTCGGTGTACATCCCCGGGCGCTTGCGCACCGGGTCGAGGCCGGAAAGGACTTCGATGGCGTCTGCGTTGTAAGTAGCCATGGGGTCTCTATTCAGTCAAAAGTCGAAAAGTCGGTGTCGCGCCACAGCGCCGACGGGTAGCCGGCGAACGCCAGCAGCGCCGGCAGGTGCCGGGCGAAGCCCTGGAAACCGTGGTCGCCGCCGGCCTGGATACGTAGCGCGCAGGCTCGGTAGAAGGCCTGCGCGACGCGATAATCGAGGGTTTCGTCGGCGGTCTGCAGCCATACCTGGTAGCGTTCGGGACGTTGCAGGTGCGTGACTTCCAGTTCGGCCAACGCCGCCACGTGGTCCTCGGTGAGTTCCCAGGTCTCGCCGCTGTAGTGGTTGGTCTGCGCGCCCAGGTAGCCGTCGAAGGAGCGATGCGGGGAGACCGCCGGATTGACCAGGATCGCCGCCAGGCCATGGCGCTCCGCCAAATGGGTCGCATAGTAGCCACCCAGGGAGCTGCCGACCAGCACCGGTCGCCCGAGCTCGGCGATGGCCCGCTCCAACTGGGCGATAGCCTGCCGTGGGTGATGGTGCAGGGCCGGGACGCGCAGGCCTTCGGCCAGGCCCAAGTGGCCGAAGGCCGCCTGCAGCTGACGCGCCTTGTGCGATTCGGGCGAACTGTTGAAGCCGTGGATATACAGCAGGGATGGGCTGGTCGCGGTCATCGGGAACGGGCTAATGGGCTTCAACTCAGTAGGGAAAGCCGAACGGTAACAGCTTCCAGGCTTCATCTTCCAGCCTGCGCGCCGATCGGCAACGACGCACGTGGCCGCGGTATCCCGCGTCCGGGGGCATGTCAGTATCCGGCGGTGTCGTAGTCCACTTCGAAGACGACGTCGTCGACCCGCGAGATCCCCGTTTCCAGGCGCCCGTCGTCGTGCAGGCGCAACCAGCGGTAGCCCGGCGCCAGGCGGTCGAGGGTGAAGTCGCTGCTGCCGGGGGCGAACTGTACGCAGGTGGACGGCGAAGCCAGCAGGCGCAGCGGGCCGCGCTGGCGGTCGAACTCCTGGTGAATGTGCCCCCACAGCAGGCAGCGTACCTGCGGATAGGGCGCCAGCAGGTCGAACAGCGCCTGCGGGTTGCGCAGGCCGATGGGATCCATCCAGTCGCTGCCGATCGGCACCGGGTGGTGATGGAAGGAAACCAGCAGGAAGCGTTCGCCGGCGCTGTCGATGGCGCGCCGCAGCAGCTCCAGCTGATCCTCCTCGAGATAGCCCGGCACCGCGCCGGGAATGCTCGAGTCGAGCAACACCACGCGCCAGTTGCCGACGTCGACGACCTGCTCCAGCAGGTCGCTGCCCTCGGTCGCCCTTTGCATCGGCTCGCGTTCGTCGTGGTTACCGGCGAACCAGCGCAACGGCGCGTCCAGGGGGGCGCTCAACCTGCGGAAGCGTGTGTAGGAATCGAGGCTGCCGTCCTGGGAGACGTCGCCGGTGGCGAGAATCAGGTCGATCCGCGGCTGCTCCCGGGCGACCCGCTCGACCACCTTCTCCAGGCTATGGGCGGTATCCATGCCAAGCAGGCGCGCGCCATCCTCGGCGAACAGGTGGCTGTCCGAGAGCTGCACCAGCAGTACGGAGGCGTCGGTGGCGGGAGTGTTCGAATGGCGTGACAAGGGGCCGTCTCCTGAAGGCGAGGCGTCCGCGGTGAAAGGGATGATTATGGTGACCGACGAAAGTGGCGGCAAACCCGGAAAGCGGAACAGATCACAGTTGCGAGGACTACTTTTGGCTTGATGTCATTCAACTGGCCTTTTGCCTGCAACCGCTCAGCGCTGGGCCACCGGCTCCATTTCGTGGCCGCAGGCCAGGCAATGGGCGAGCCACTCGCCGAGGAACAGGTTGAGCTGGTTCTTCTCGTCGGGCTGGTGCATCGCCTGGTTCGGGTAGGGATAGATCGCCATCAGCCGCCGCGCCTGTTCGGCGCCGATCACCTCGGCCATCCGCGCATCGTGGTAGACCCGCACTTCCAGCCGCGGCGCCGGCAACCAGGGCAGGCCCAGTTCCTGGCGCACCTGAAGGGTGGTGGTGTAGGGGCAGGCCTCGGTCACTTCCAGCGCAAGTACGCCGAGCAGCCGCTCCCCTTCGCTCAGCGCGACCCGGCGCGAGGCCTGCGCCTCGCGCATGTCCGGGAGCAGGCGCATGAGCCGCGCGTAGTTCGCTTCGCAGGTCGCCTGCAGGCTGGCCAG
The DNA here is from genome assembly GCF_020405165.1 of Pseudomonas sp. PS1(2021). Lineage (NCBI taxonomy): Bacteria > Pseudomonadati > Pseudomonadota > Gammaproteobacteria > Pseudomonadales > Pseudomonadaceae > Pseudomonas > Pseudomonas sp. PS1(2021). The sequence continues at coordinate 5,145,820 of NZ_CP084484.1, forward strand.
GTCGACCCGGTAGCGCTCGCGCAGCAGGTTCAGGCCCATAGCCCACGCACCTCGGCCCGGTTCAGGGCCAGCCACTGCAGGGCGATGATGCTCGCCGCGTTGTTGATCCGCCCGTCGCGCACGGCCTGCAGCGCATCTTCCAACGGCCAGACGTGGACGCGGATGTCCTCGCCCTCCTCCGGCAAGCCATGCACGCCGCCGACGCCTTCGCTGTCGCAACGGCCGACGAACAGGTGCACCACTTCGTCGGTGCCGCCCGGCGACGGCAGGTACTGGGTTATCGGCCAGAGCGCACCGAGAGTCAGCCCGGCCTCCTCCATCGCCTCGCGATGGGCCACTTCCTCCGGTTGCTCGTCCTTGTCGATCAGGCCGGCGACCAGCTCCAGCAGCCAGGGGTTGGCGAGCTTCTGCATCGCCCCGACGCGGAATTGCTCGATGAGCACCACGCAATCGCGCTGCGGGTCGTAGGGCAGCACGCAGACCGCGTCATGGCGGACGAACAGTTCCCGACTGATTTCCCGGCCCATGCTGCCGTCGAACTGGCGATGCCGCAGGCGCAGGCGATCGAGACGATAGAAGCCACGGAAGCATTCCTCGCGCTGCACGAGCTCGACGTCACCGGGGGCGGGTTTGAAGGTTTCGGACATCCTCGACTCACTTCACTCGGGTATGTGGGTTTCGCGCCATCCTATCGCGGCCCGGCGCAGGGCGCAGCCACTTTCAGGACAGCTCGGGAAAACTTCGTGGCGCTCGCCGCACGGGCGTGTTTCCCGGCCACGGCTAGGCCATACTTGGGGTTTGCGCGGGCCGAACTCAAGCGCGACGCCAGGGTCGAAACGGACTGGTCGACGCTTCGAGCCCGCCCATCCACCGTCGCAAAAGGAATCCCATGCGCCTTCTGAAATTCGCCGCCCTCGGCAGCCTGGTCGTTCTGCTGAGCGCCTGCCAGAGCCTCTTCAAGCCCGGCCTCGACGACCCGCTGCCCACCGAGCGCCTCGCCAGCGAGCACCTGAAGCCCGGCTGTCAGGGCGAACAGTGTCCCTTGGTAAACATCGACACCTTGAAGTTCCCCGACGAACCGCAGTTGGACCCGATCGTCGAGCGCGCCCTGCTGGAAATGACCCGGGAAAACAACGAAACGCCCCTGCCGGCATCGCTGGCGGCCTACGAGCGGCAGTTCCTGGACAGCGCCGAGCCGGGCTGGAGCAGCTACCTGCAAGCCAAGGTGCGCGAACAACATGACGGTCTGGTGATCATCGAGCTTTCCAGCTACCTGTTCACCGGCGGCGCCCACGGCATGCCCGGTCGCGGCTTCATCAACTACGACCGCAGGCAGCACAAGGTGCTGAGCCTGCAGGACATGCTGGTTCCCGGCCAGGAAGAAGCCTTCTGGAAACAGGCCGAGCTGGCGCACAAGGCCTGGCTGCTGGCCAACAAGCTCGACCAGGACGCCGATTTCCAGAAGACCTGGCCGTTCCAGCGCACCCCGCACGTGGCATTGACCTTCGGCGCGGTGACGCTGAAGTACGACGCCTACTCCATCGCGCCGTATTCCTATGCCCACCCCGAACTGAAGATCCCGTATCCGCGCCTGAACGGCATCGTCAAGCCGAACCTGTTCCCCGGCCGCGGCTGACGCTTCCGACGCTCCGCAGCCCCTCGCCGCGGCGAGGGGCCCCGTGGCGCGGCCTACACCTGCCTGTAGATCACCGATCCTTCGTCCTTGAAGCGCGCCGCCTGCTCCTGGAAGCCAGCCTCGATGGCCTTGCTCTCGTCGGACAGGCCGTTCTCCTTGGCGTAGTCGCGGACTTCCTGGGTGATCTTCATCGAGCAGAACTTCGGTCCGCACATGGAGCAGAAGTGCGCGACCTTGGCCGAGTCCTTCGGCAGGGTCTCGTCATGGAACGCCCGCGCGGTGTCCGGGTCCAGGCCAAGGTTGAACTGGTCCTCCCAACGGAACTCGAAGCGCGCCTTGGATAGCGCGTTGTCGCGGATCTGCGCGCCCGGGTGGCCCTTGGCGAGGTCGGCGGCATGGGCGGCGATCTTGTAGGTGATGATCCCGGTCTTCACATCATCCTTGTTCGGCAGACCCAGGTGCTCCTTGGGCGTGACGTAGCAGAGCATGGCGCAGCCGAACCAGCCGATCATCGCCGCGCCGATGCCGGAGGTGATGTGGTCGTAGCCGGGGGCGATGTCGGTGGTCAGCGGGCCGAGGGTGTAGAACGGCGCCTCGTCACAGCACTCCAGCTGCTTGTCCATGTTTTCCTTGATCAATTGCATCGGCACGTGGCCGGGACCTTCGATCATCACCTGCACGTCGTGCTTCCAGGCGATCTTGGTCAGCTCGCCGAGGGTTTCCAGCTCGCCGAACTGGGCGGCGTCGTTGGCGTCGGCCACCGAGCCCGGACGCAGGCCATCGCCCAGCGAGAAGCTGACGTCGTAGGCCTTCATGATTTCGCAGATCTCTTCGAAATGCGTGTAGAGGAAGTTCTCCTGGTGGTGCGCCAGGCACCACTTGGCCATGATCGAGCCGCCGCGGGAAACGATGCCGGTGACCCGCTTGGCGGTCAGCGGCACATAGCGCAGCAGCACGCCGGCGTGGATGGTGAAGTAGTCGACGCCCTGCTCGGCCTGTTCGATCAGGGTGTCGCGGAAGATTTCCCAGGTCAGGTCCTCGGCGACGCCGTTGACCTTCTCCAGCGCCTGGTAGATCGGTACGGTGCCGATCGGTACCGGGCTGTTGCGCAGGATCCACTCGCGGGTTTCATGGATGTGCTTGCCGGTGGACAGGTCCATCACCGTGTCGGCGCCCCAGCGGATGCCCCAGGTGAGCTTCTCCACCTCTTCCTCGATCGAGGAGCCCAGCGCGCTGTTGCCGATGTTGCCGTTGATCTTCACCAGGAAGTTGCGGCCGATGATCATCGGCTCAAGCTCGGTGTGGTTGATGTTCGCCGGAATGATCGCGCGGCCGCGGGCGACTTCCTCGCGGACGAACTCGGGGGTGATTTCCTTCGGGATGTTGGCGCCGAAGCTGTGCCCCGGGTGCTGCTGGTCGAGCAGGCCGGCGGCCCGGGCTTCCTGCAGCTTCATGTTCTCGCGGATGGCGATGTATTCCATCTCCGGGGTGATGATGCCTTTCTTCGCGTAGTGCATCTGCGAGACGTTGGCGCCCGGCTTGGCCCGGCGCGGCGTGCGCACGTGGGCGAAGCGCAGGGCGTCGAGGCTGGCGTCGGCCAGGCGGGCCTGGCCGAACTCGGAGGTCAGGCCGGGGAGGATCTCGGTGTCGCCGCGCTCGTCGATCCAGCGCGAACGCACGTCAGGCAGGCCCTTGCGCAGGTCGATGCGGACCTCAGGGTCGGTATACGGGCCGGAGGTGTCGTAGACGAACACCGGCGGGTTCTTTTCGCCGCCGAAGGCGGTGGGGGTGTCGGCGAGGGAGATTTCCCGCACCGGGACGCGGATGTCCGGGCGCGAGCCGGTCAGGTAGACCTTGCGCGAGTTCGGGAAAGGCTGCGTCGACTGGCGGTCGAGCTGCTCAAGGCGGGTGATGTTGTTCTTCTGCGTTGCGCTCATCGATGGCTCTCCTGGGTGATTGTCGGGAGAACCTGGCACGCGGGGCCACCGGGACTGGTGGCGAGAAGGACGCGCCGGCAAGGCAGGCATGGCGCGGACATCTTGTTCCCTACGCGGGTTGCTGCGGTCCGCGCGAGGCGGAACCGGACGCTAGCCCGATCAGGTTCAACGGGATCCGGAACTATCCGATCTCAGCCCCTCGTATAGGGCACCCCGACAAGAACCCCGGCAGTCTAATCAACACCGGCGGGATACGCCAACGGGAAAACGCCCCGCCCGACCGGCAGTCATGGTCCAGTCCGGCGCCCTCTCGCCAGGGAAGACGCAGATCCCCGCACGTTCGCCGGCACATCGATCCGGACTGGCTCTTCGATCAGTTGCCGCGCAGGTGCCTTGACCGCCACCGGTAGCGACCTTAGCCTTGCCCCACCTCGCATCTTTTCCAGGACGAACGAATGCTGCGCAGACTCTCCCTGGCGGCCGCCGTGGCCGCTGCTACCGGTGTCGCCTGGGCCGCCCAGCCGACCCCGCTGCCGACCAAGACCGACCTGATCAGCGTCTACAAGGAAGCCGTCGACAACAACGCCGACCTCGCCGCCGCCCAGGCCGACTACCTGGCGCGCAAGGAAGTGGTGCCCCAGGCCCGCGCCGGCCTGCTGCCGCAACTCGGCGCCGGCGCCCGCGTCGGAGACACCCGGATCGCATTCGACGAGCGTCCGGCGACCGTCAAGCGCAACAGCCAGGTCGTCCAGGCCACCCTCAGCCAGCCATTGTTCCGCGCCGACCGCTGGTTCCAGTGGCAGGCCGCCAAGGAAACCAGCGACCAGGCCCGGCTGGAATTCTCCGCGACCCAGCAGGACCTGATCCTGCGCAGCGCCGAGACCTACTTCACGGTGCTCCGCGCCCAGGACAACCTGGCCACCAGCAAGGCCGAGGAAGCCGCCTTCAAGCGCCAGCTGGACCAGGCCAACGAGCGCTTCGACGTGGGCCTTTCCGACAAGACCGACGTGCTCGAGGCCCAGGCCAGCTACGACACCGCCCGCGCCAACCGGTTGATCGCCGAACAGCGCGTGGACGATGCCTTCCAGGCCCTGGTGACCCTGACCAACCGCGACTACAGCGCCATCGAGGGCATGCGCCACACCCTGCCGGTGGTGCCGCCGGCGCCGAACGACGCCAAGGCCTGGGTCGACACCGCGGTGCAGCAGAACCTGCGCCTGCTGGCCAGCAACTACGCGGTCAACGCCGCCGAGGAAACCCTCCGCCAGCGCAAGGCCGGGCACCTGCCGACCCTCGATGCCGTGGCCCAGTACCAGAAGGGCGACAACGACGCCCTCGGCTTCGCCAACAGCGCCGCCAATCCGCTGGTGCACTATGGCAAGTATGTCGACGAGCGCAGCATTGGCCTGGAACTGAACATCCCGATCTACAGCGGCGGCCTGACCTCCTCCCAGGTCCGCGAGTCCTACCAGCGCCTCAACCAGAGCGAGCAGTCCCGCGAAGGCCAGCGCCGCCAGGTGGTGCAGGACACCCGCAACCTGCACCGCGCGGTGAATACCGACGTCGAGCAGGTCCAGGCGCGGCGCCAGGCGATCATCTCCAACCAGAGTTCGCTGGAAGCCACCGAGATCGGCTACCAGGTCGGCACCCGCAACATCGTCGACGTGCTCAACGCCCAGCGCCAGCTGTACGCCGCCGTGCGCGACTACAACAACAGCCGCTACGACTACATCCTCGATACCCTGCGCCTGAAGCAGGCGGCCGGCACCCTCAGCCCGGCCGACCTGGAGGCGCTCAGCGCCTACCTGAAGCAGGATTACGATCCGGACAAGGACTTCCTCCCGCCGGACCTGGCCAAGGCCGCCGCCGAGCAGTTACAGAGCAAGCCGCGCCAGCAGTACTAGCACGAGCCAAGACGCCCCCGGTCGGGGGCGTCTTCGCTTGACTGGCCTGGCGCGCGTCGCCCGGGTCAGCGCGCCAGCGGCTGGAGCAGCGCGTCGAACTGCTCCAGCCGCGGGAACCGCAGGGGTACATCCTGCTCGAGATTTTCCAGCCGCGCCCGGTAGGCGCGCAGGAAGTTGCCGCGCGCTTCCTCGCTGATGTATGGCACGTGCCAGGCGACAAAGGGCTCCAGCACCTGCATGCCGACATAGGCCAGGGTGCCGCGCAGGATCGGCCGCAGCATGTCCTCCAGCGGTCCGTGGATGGCACCCTCGCCGAACATGTGCTGGCGCCCGCCCAGGGTCAGGCTGACCAGCGCCTTCTTGCCGGCCAGGCCACCCTGGTCGTAGAAGCGCTTGCCGCCATAGCAGACCCCGGACACCAGTACCCGGTCGAACCACCCCTTGAGGATCGCCGGCACCGAGAACCAGTAGATCGGAAAGTTGAGGATCAGCAGGTCGGCCCACAGCAGCTTGTCCAGCTCGGCCTGGATGTCGGCGGCCAGGCTCTGGCGCTTGACGCTCTCGCGCTGCTCCAGGGCGTAGACCAGGTAGTCGGGATCGGCGCGCTCGGCGAAGTCGGCGGCACTGGCCACCGGATTCCAGTTCATCGCGTAGAGATCCGAGACCTGCACCGCGTGGCCCTGGCCTGCCAGGGTCTCGCATGCCTGGTCACAGAGCGCGCGGGTGAAGGATTGCGGTTCGTTGTGGGCGTGGACGATCAGTACGTTCATCGTGGTTTCCGAATCGTGGTGACCGGCCGCATCGCTCGCGGCCGAGGGGTTCAGGCCTGGCCGAGCAACTCGGCGGCGCACAGCGCGATGCGCCGACAGGCTTCGCGCAGCGGTTCGGCGCCCAACACCAGGCCGAGGCGGATGTGACCGGCGGCGCTCGGGCCGAAGGCTTCGCCGGCGAGCACCGATACGCCATGGCGGTCCAGCAGGCGGTCGGCGAAGGCCTGGGCGGAAAGTCCGGTGGGACGGATGTCGACCATCACGAACATGCCGCCGTCCGGGCGCAGTGGACGCAGGCCGGGGCTGTCGGCCAGGCACTCGATTACCAGGTCGCGGCGGCGGCGGTAGGCCTCGCGCATCGCCTCCAACTCCGGCAGCGGCGCCTCCAGCGCGGTGCAGGCGGCATCCTGGATGAATTCCGGCGAGCCATAGAGCATGCACAGGGCGAGGTTCTCCAGGTGCGCGCAGAGCGCCGCGGGACCGACCACCCAGCCGACCCGCCAGCCGGTCATGGCGTGGGATTTCGACAGGCTGTTGAGGGTCGCGGTACGTTCGGCCATCCCCGGCAGGCTGGCCGGGCTGACGTGCTCGCCGTCGAACAGCAGTTCGCTGTAGACCTCGTCGGAGATCATCCACAGGTCATGGGCCGTGCACAGCTCGGCCAGGGCTTCCCAGGTGGCCCGCGGCAGGCTGGCGCCGGACGGGTTGTGCGGGCTGTTCAGCGCCATCGCGCGCGTGCGCGGGGTGATCAGTGCGGCGACCTCCTCGGCCTGCACGCGGAAGCCATTCTCGGAGCGCACCGGCACCGGCACCACCCGCGCGCCACAGGCGCCGAACACCGCTTCGTAGGTGACGTACATCGGCTCGGCGACTATCACCTCGTCGCCCGGATTCAGCAGGCACTGCACCACCGCGTACAGCGCGCATTGGGCACCTGCCAGCACCACCACCTGCTCCGCGTCCACCGCCTGGCCGCTGCGCCGCCGGTGGCGCTCGGCGATGCGCTGGCGCAGGGCGCGCTTGCCGCGCACGTCGGCGTAGTGGGTGTTGCCGGCCAGCAGGCTGTCGATGGCCGCCTGGACGATGGGCGCCGGGGTATCGAAGTCGGGGTCGCCGACCGACAGCAGGAGGATTTCCTCGCCCTGCTCGACCCGCGCCAGCGCGCGATAGTGGATGTCCCAGGCAGCGGCGCCGTCGCCGGCGATACGTTGAGTGAAGTCGGAATAGCGCATGGATACTCTCCTTGTCCGGCGGTCAGCGCGCGCAGGCGTGCCGCAGTTCGATCAGGGTCACGCCGGGCTGCCCGAAGCCGGCGCGCAGGTCGCGCTCCAGTTCGTCCAGGTCCTGCGGCTGGCGCACCGCGCAACCGTAGGCGCGGCCCAGCAGGGCGAAGTCGGGGTTGCGCGGCAGCACGCCGACCGGCTCGATGTCCAGGCCGAGCATGTCGTCGCGGATCTGGCCGAGCGCGTCGTTGTTCCACAGTAGCACCACCAGCGGACTGTCCAGTTCCTCGCTGGCGGTGGCCAGTTCCTGCGCGGTGTAGAGGAAGCCGCCATCGCCGACCAGCACCAGGCCCGGGCGCTGCGGGGCGCCGAGCTTGGCGCCGATGCCGGCCGGCAGGCCGTAGCCGAGGGTGCCGTAGCCGGTGGGATGCAGCCAGCTGCGCGGCGCTCGGCTGGCGAACGCGTAGTTGCCGGTATAGGCCAGTTGGGTCATGTCGGTGCTGACGAAAGCATCGGCCGGCAGCGCGGCGGCGATCCGGTCGAGGATCGCCTGGTGCAGCGCCTGCAGCGGCGCGTGTGCCGCGCGGATCTCCGCGCGCAGGCGCGCCACCCTCGCGGCGGCCGGCGCGGCGTCGCGGGCCTCCTGCGGCAGGCGCGCCAGCAGCGCCTCAAGGGTCTGCCGGGCATCGCCCCTGAGCGCTACGGCAGAGGGATAGAAGTCGTTGAACTTGCGCGGGTCGATATCGACGCGGATCAGTTCGCCGGACAGCGGCAGGCGTTCGCGCCAGAAGTCGGTGTCGGCCATCTCGGTGCCCACCGCCAGCACCAGGTCGGCCTCGGCGATCATCTCCCAGCCCGGCGCTACGCACAGGCTGGCCCCGGCGTTGAGCGGCGCGTCCGGCGGCAGCAGGCCCTTGCCGGCGACGCTGGTGAACAGCGGCGCGGCCAGGCGCTCGCTCAGCGCGGCAAGCGCATCGCCGGCCGCCAGCGCGCCGCCGCCGGCGATGAGCATTGGTCGCCGGGCCGCAGCCAGGCGCTCCGCCGCCGCCCGCAATGCCTCGGTGCACGGCACACCACGACCAGGGCGGCGCGCCACGGCAGCGCTCCAGTCATGGGCCACAGGCGCGGCAAGCACGTCGAGCGGGATCGAGATATGCACCGGGCGCGGACGCTCGCTGTCGAACACCGCGTAGGCCCGGGCGATCAGTTCGGGCAGCTGTTCCGGGCTCAAGGCCAGGGCGGAGAAGGCAGTGATCGGCGCGGTCATGGCACGCTGGTCCTGGGTCTCGTGCAGGCAGCCCCAGCCCTTGCCCAGGCTGGCGCTGTGGTTGACGCTGGAAATCACCAGCAGCGGCACCGAGTCGGCGTAGGCCTGGCCGATGGCGGTGGCGACGTTGGTCACGCCCGGCCCGGTGATGACGAAGCACACTCCCGGCTTGCCGCTGACCCGCGCATAACCGTCGGCCATGAAGCCGGCGCCCTGCTCGTGGCGGGTCAGCACGTGGCGGATGCCGCTGCCCGGAAGTCCGCGGTACAGCTCCAGGGTATGCACGCCGGGGATGCCGAAAACGGTATCCACGCCGTAGTTGGCCAGCAAGCGGACCAGGGCCTGGCCGGCGGTGAGGGTCTTCTGTGGTTGCATGGGCAATATCCTCGTCCAGTTCGGCGACCATCGGAGTCGCCGCTCGCGCCGCAGCGCTCTTGCTCCCATTCCCACAAGCGGGAGGGGGAGCCGTCGTGTCCGCCCGGGCCTTCAGCCATTGGCCAGCCGGATCAACGCATCCACCGCCAGCGCTCCCTCGGCATCCGCCAGCAATGGGTTGACGTCCAGCTCCAGCAAGCGCTCGGCATGTTCGCAGGCGAATTCGGCGACCGCGCGGATCGCCGCCACCAGGGCCTCCATGGATACCGCCGGGCGACCGCGGAAGCCGCTGAGCAACGGCGCGCTGCGCAGGCTCAGCAGGGCATCGCGGATCGCCGCGTCGGTGGTCGGCAGGAGCAGGCTGCGACTGTCGCGCAGCAGCTCCACGAGTATCCCGCCGGCACCGATCACCAATGCCAGGCCGAAGCCCTCCTCGCGCTTGACCCCGACGATCAGCTCGGCCAGCGGCGCGCCTGCCATGCGCTCCAGCAACACACGCTCGAAGACCAGTTGCGGCGCGTGCCGGGCCAGGCTTTCGCGCATGTCGAACAATGCCGCCTCCAGCGCCGCCTCGTTGCGCAGGCCGAGCGCCACGCCGCCGGCCTCGGTCTTGTGCGGCAGCGCGGCGCTGACCGCCTTGAGCACCAGCGGGAAGCCGAGGTCGAGGGCCGCTTCGCGGGCCAGCCCGGGGGTGCTCAGCACCCCCGGGGGCAGTGGCAGGCCGAAGGATTTCAGCGCCTGCTTGGATTGCCACTCGTCGAGCAGGTAGCCGTCGCCCGCCAGCGGCCCTGGGCAGATCGGCACCAACGCCGCCTCGCCGCGCTCCAGCAGCGCCGCGCGGCGCTGGCGGTAGCGGGCGATCCGTCCCCAGGCGGCGAGACCATCCTCGACGCCTTGCAGCGCGGCGACGCCCTCGCCGTGCAACAGCTCGCGGGCCCGGGCCGGCAGCAGTTCCGGGAACGCCGAGGCGATGAAGCCGACTTTGCCGTGGCGCTTCAGCGCGGCGCAGTAGCGTTGCAGAAGCAGGTCGCACTGCGGCCGCTCGCCGGTTTCCTCGCCCGGATAGTCGAGCACCAGCAGGGCGGCGTCGGCAGGGCTGCGCAAAGCGCTGTCGAGCATTTCCTCCAGGGCCGCGGCATCGCCCCAGATGGCGGTGGTGAAGTCCAGCGGGTTGGCGATGTTGGCGTAGTCGGGCAGTACCCCGGCCAGTTCGTCGCGCTGTCCGGCGTCGAAAGACGGCAACCCCAGGCCGTTGCGCTCGGCGTAGTCAGCGATCAACCCGGCGTCGCCGCCGGAACAGGCCAGCGCGACCAGGCTCGGCCCGCCAGGCAGGTGGCCGCAGGCGGCGGCCTTGAGGGTTTCGACGAAGCTCACCGGGCCGCTCACACGGATTACCCCGAGGCGCTCGAACAGGCTGTCGTAGAGCGCGTCGGAACCGGCCAGGGAACTGGTGTGGCTGAGCGCGAGGGCAGCACCGATCTTCGACACTCCGGTCTTCAGGGCGATCACCGGCACGCCTTTCTGCAACGCCTTGTAGGCCGCGCGGGCGAACCCCGGGACGTTCTTCAGACCTTCCAGATGCAGGCCGATGGCAGTCACCCGCGGCTCGTCGAGCAGCACGTCCATCAGCTCGGCGATGCCCAGCTGCGCCTGGTTGCCCACCGATGCCATATAGGCCACCGGCAGCGAACGGTCGCTCATCGACAGGTTGTAGGCGAAGTTGCCGCTCTGCGTCAGCACCGCGACGCCCCGCTCCACCTGCCGACCGCCATGTGCCACCGGCCATAGCGCGGCGCCGTGCAGGTAGTCGAGCAAGCCGTAGCAGTTCGGGCCGAGCAGCGCCATTTCGCCGGCGGCGGCCAGCAGCCGGCGTTGCAAGGCCAGGCCCTGTTCGCCGGTTTCGGCGAAGCCGGAGGCATAGCAGATCGCCCCGCCGGCGCCTTTGGCGGCGAGCGCGGCGATCGCGTCGAGGGTCAGTTCGCGGTTGGTGGCGACGAACGCCGCGTCCGGGCCGCACGGCAGGTCGGCGACGCTGGCCACGCAGGGTACGCCTTCGAGTTCGGCGTGCTGCGGATTGACCAGCCACATCTGGCCGGCGAAACCGCCTTCGGCACAGCGTTTCAGGGCACGCGCCATGCTACGGCCGCCAATGAAGGCGAGATGCCTGGGTGCCAGCAGGCGCTTGAGGTTTTCACGATTCATGTCGGTTCTCGATTCGGAACATGGCAGCCTTCCCCTCTCCCCTGGAGGGAGAGGGGAGCCAGGACTTCAACGCAGCAACGGCCGCAGCAGTTCGCGGGAAACGATGTGCCGCTGGATTTCCGAAGTGCCCTCCCAGATCCGCTCGATCCGCGCGTTGCGCCAGATGCGCTCGACCGGTCCTTCATCCATCAGGCCCATGCCGCCGAAGATCTGCACCGCTTCGTCGGCGACCTTGCCGAGGGTCTCGCTGGCGAACAGCTTGGCCATGCCGGCCTCGCCGTCGGTCATGGTGCCCTGGTCCATCTTCCAGGCGGTGTGCAGGGTCATCAGCTCGGCGGCGCGGATCTGCGTAGCCATGTCGGCGAGCTTGAAGGAAACGCCCTGGTAGCTGCCGATCGGCTGGCCGAACTGCTTGCGATCGGCCGCCCAGCGCAGTGATAGGTCGAGGGCGCGCTGGGCCTGGCCGACGCAGTTGGCGGCGACCATCACCCGTCCGGCGGTGAGCCAGGCGTTGGCCACTTCCCAGCCCTTGCCGACCTCGCCGAGTACCTTGGAGGCCGGCACCCGGCAATCGTCGAAGAAGATCTCGTAAGTGTGGTAGCCACGGTTGCTCACGCATTTCGGCCCGCGGCGCACGGTCATCCCGGGCGTGCCCTTGTCCACCAGGAAGGCGGTCACCGCGTTGCGCTTGCGGCCGTTGTGCTCGTAGCTGTCGGTGACGGCGAAGACGATGGCGAAGTCGGCGTGCCCGGCGTGGCTGATGAAGTGCTTGCTACCGTTTATCACGAAGGCGTCGCCGTCGCGCACCGCGCGGGTCTTGATCGAATTGGCGTCGGAGCCGGCGCCCGGCTCGGTGAGGGCGAAGCAATCGGTCTTTTCGCCCTGCACGCAGGGCAACAGGTAGTCGCCGAGCTGTTCTCCGGTGCAGGCCATGAGGATCTTCGAGGGCCGCGCGACGAATACGTGGAGGGCCCAGGAGACCTTCGACAGCTCGCGTTCGACCAGCGCCTGGGACAGGTAGTCGAGGCCGCCGCCACCCACTTCCTCGGGCATGTTGAAGGCATAGAAACCGGCGGCGAGGGCCTTGCCGCGAATCTGTGCGGCCAGCTCCGGCGACACCGCGTCGGCGCGGTCGACATCGTCCTCGTGGGGCAGCAGTTCCTTCTCGACGAAGCTGCGCACCGCCTCGACCAGCATGTCCTGTTCCTGGGTCAGCCTGAAATCCATGGGAATCACCTGCTCGGCGCCTAGCGCCCGCTGAATTGAGGGGAACGTTTCTCGGCCACGGCGCGCAGCGCCTCGGCGGCATCCTCGCTGCGCCCGCAGAGCAGCCCGGCGGCCTGCTCGGCACGCAACTGCTCGGCCAGCGAGCGCCCGGCGCCGTCGCGCAGCAGGCGCTTGGTCTGGGCGAAGGCGAAGGTCGGGCCGCTGGCGAGACGCGCAGCGAAGGCGCCGACCGTCTCAACCAGGCGCTCGTCGGCGACCACCTCGCCGACCAGTCCGGCGCCCAGGGCGCGCTCCGCGCTCCAGGCTTCGTCGAGGAACAGCAGGCGCTTGGCCGCCTCGCTGCCGAGCAGCCGTGGCAGATGCCAACTGGCGCCGGCGTCCGGGCAGTAGGCCATGCCGGTGTAGCCGGCCTTGAAGCGCGCCGAGGCGGCGGCGATGCGGAAATCGCAGCACAGCGCCAGGTCCATGCCAGCGCCCACGGCGCTGCCGTTGACGGCGGCGACTGTGGGTTTGTCGAGGGCGTGCAGGCGCCCCATCAGGGCGTGGGCGGCCTCGGTCCAGCCATAGCTTTCCAGCTCGCCACGGGCTTCAGCCGCCGCCCATTCGGCGAGATCGGCCCCGGCGCAGAAGCTGCGTCCGCTGCCGCCGAGGACCACGGCGCGCACTGCCGGGTCGCGCTCGCAGGCATCGAGTCGGACGTGCAGGGCCTCCAGGGTGGGGATATCCAGTGCATTGCGCTGTTGCGGACGATTCAGGACGAGCCAGGCGATCCCGGCTTCGACCCGCGTCTGCAATGGGGAAAGGTCAGTCATGCGGCCCTCGTTCTTATTGTTGGTTGATGGCGATCGCGGCTTTCAGGCAATACTAAACACTCGTTCAACAAGACCACAATCCACCCATTCGGGTGTATGTAACGGCCCTGCGGCAGGCGCAAAGCCACACGCCATGCGATCCGCCGAAAAGCGGCGAAGGCCCGCGCGAGCCGGCTGTTACAACTTCGAACAAACCAACCAGGCAAAAACGAAAACGCCCGCCGGATGCGGCGGGCGTCGGGTCCTGCGAATGGCCGTTCAGCCGGCCCGTCCCAGGGCGGGGTCGCCCAGTCCCTGCGGCTGCCGGCGACGAACCACGTAATAGGCCAGGTAGCAGGCGGCGATGAAGCCGAAGCCCCAGTACAAGGACGGCCGCTGGGTGGGATCGAGGGCGAGGAAGACGAACAGCGAGCAGCACACGGCGATGCAGGCCAGCGGCACCAGCGGGAACAGCGGCGCGGCATATTTCAGCTCGGAGACCGTGCCGCCGCTGGCCATGTACTCGCGGCGGAAGCGGTATTGGGCGTAGGCGATGACGATCCAGGTGACGGTGCCGGACATCCCGCTCACCGCCATCAGCACCATGAACAGGGTGTCGGCGGCGACCACGCTGGTCAGCAACGAGAGCAGGGCGAAGCACAGGGTGATCAGCAACGCGTAGAGCGGCACGCCGCGCGCGCTGAGCTTCGACAGGCCGCGCGGGGCCATGCCGGTCCTGGACATCGCCCAGAGGATCCGCGTCGAGGCGTACAGGCCCGAGTTGCCTACCGAGAGGATGGCGGTGAGGATGACGAAGTTCATCAGGTCCGCCGCGTAGGGAATCCCGACCATGTCGAACACCTGCACGAACGGGCTTTCCATCAGCCCGGCCTGTTGCCAGGGAATGATAGCGGAAAGCACGACGATGGCCAGCACGTAGAAGATCAGTACGCGGAACACCACGTTGCGCACCGCCCGCGGGATGCTCTTCTCCGGTCGCTCGGTCTCGCCGGCGGCGACGCCCATGATCTCGCAACCCTGGAAGGCATAGACCACCGTCATCATCACCGCGAACACCGCCGACAGGCCGTTGGGGAACAGCCGCTCGCCGACCAGGTTGGAGAACATCGGCGCCGGCGCACCGCTCTTCAGTTCGATACCGCCGAAGATCACCAGCCCCCCGACCACGATGAACACCAGGATCGCCGCCACCTTGATCCCGGCGAACCAGTACTCGGCCTCGCCGAAGGCGCGGGTCGCCAGGGCATTGAGGGAGAACAGCACGACCACGAAGAAACCCGACCATAGCCACACGGGCACCTCCGGGAACCAGCGGGTCATGAGCATCCCGGCCGCGGTGAATTCCAGGCCTACCGTGGAGGCCCAGCTCATCCAGTAGACCCAGCCGATCATGAAGCCGGTCGCCGGGCCGATGAAACGCGTTGCGTGGGCCTGGAACGAACCGGAGACCGGCATCTGCACCGACAGCTCGCCGAGGCAGACCATCACCAGGTACATCAGCACCCCGGCCACCAGGTAGGCCAGCACCGCGCCGGCCGGGCCGCCCTGGTTGATGGTCACGCCGGAGCCCATGAACAGCCCGGTGCCGATCACCCCGCCGAGGGACAGCATGAAGATGTGGCGGCTCGCCAGGGCCCGGGTGAGTTGCAGCCTTTCCTTGCCGTCAGCCATGGCGCACCTCCGGATGAGGGTACGCACAGGGGTCTTCGAGATGGCTCATTATTCTTGTCTCCACTCTGTCAGAGGCCGTGTCTTGCGCACGGATGAGCGGATTATTGGCGGCGGATGTAAGACGCCGTTGAACGCGCGGATCGAAGATGTAAAAAGCTGTAAGGAAGTTGTTCGCCGCGCCGCTCAACCGGCCGCTGAGTCGGCTTCGCCGAGGAAGCCGGCGCGGCGCAGGGCTTCGGCGCCGTCGCGGCGCAGGCTACCCAGGCGTGCGCCCCAGGCTCGCGGGTCGACCCCGGCCGCGCCCAGGGCCTCGCGCTCCAGCTCGCCCAGGCCGGCGCCGAGCGCCACCAGGCCCATGGAGTGGCAGCTTCCGGACAGGCGATGGGCGATGTTCGCCGCCTCGGCCAGGTCCGCCTGGTCCAGGGCTTCGGCCAGCAGCGGCAACTGCTCGTCCAGGCTTCCCAGCAGGTTGCCCAGCAGTCCGGCGAGCTTGTGCCGCCCCAGCAGGCGGCGGTGGGTCTCGAGCATTTGCCGGTCCAGCGCGGCGTCCACCGCAAGCGCAGGCACGCTGGTGCCGACCTCGCCCAGCGCGCGGCGCAGCTCGTCCATCCGCAGGGGCTTGCCGAGCACCCCCTGCATGCCCGCGGCGAAGTACCGACGCACCATGTCCGGCTGGATGCTGGCGGTGAAGGCGAAGATCGGCGTGGCGCGGTTCAGGCCGTCGAGCTGCCGGCGAATCCCGGCGCAAAGCTCGAGGCCAGCCATCCCCGGCAGGTGCATGTCCAGCAGGATCAGGTCGAAGCGCCGCTGCCGGCACAACGCCAGGGCCGGCCCCGCGTCCTCGGCCAGCATCACCCGGTGGCCGTCCCGCTCGAGCAGGCCCTGGGCCACCTCGCGGTTGAGCGCCACGTCCTCCACCAGCAGCACCTCCAGCGCAGACACCGATGCCGCCGGCGGCGTCGCGCCGGACAAGCTCGCCAGCGCCAGCTCGATCTCGAACCAGAACGTGCTGCCCTGGCCGACCCGGCTTTCCACGCCGATCCGCCCGCCCAGCGCTTCCACCAGCCGCTTGCTGATCGCCAGGCCCAGGCCGGTTCCGCCGTAACGGCGGGTCACGGCGTCGCCGCCCTGGGTGAAGCGTTCGAAGATGCGTTCGCGCATTTCCTCGGGAATGCCGATTCCATCGTCCGCGACGCTCAGCCGCAGTCGCTCGCTTCCTGCGCTGCGCACCAGCCGCTCGACGCGAACGCGCACCTCGCCGGCCTCGGTGAACTTCACCGCGTTGCCCAGCAGGTTGGTCAACACCTGGCGCAGGAACTGCTCGGCGCCGCGATGGCCGTCATGAACCTGCGGGTCCAGCCACAGGTCCAGCCGCGTGGCGTTCTCCCGCGCCCGCGGTTCGAGCAGGGTGAGGACATCCTCGAGCAGGCTTCGCAAGGAAAAGTCCACCGCTTCCGGCACATCCGGCGCTTCCTCCAGCCGGGCGAAGTGGAGGACCTCGTTGAGGATCGCCAGCAGTCCCTCCCCCGCTGTCGCCAGTGCCCGCAGGCGCTGGCGGTCACGCTCGCCGAGCGATGCCTCGCGCAGCAGCTCGGCCATGCCCAGGATGCCGTTCAGCGGGGTACGGATCTCATGGCTCATGGTCGCGAGGAAACGGCTCTTCGCGCGGTCGGCGGCTTCCGCCTGGTCCTTCGCCCGACGCAGGCTGGCGGTGCGTCGCTCGACCTGTCGGCGCAACTCGTCGCGATCGGCATCGCGCCGGCGGCGGTCGGTGCGCAGGGCCTGGCGCATGTCTTCCAGGGCGGCGGCGACGGCGTCGATCTCATCGCGCTCGCGGTCCACCTTGTCCAGTCGCAGCGGCTGTTGCAGGTCGCCTTCGGCGATATGCCCGGCGAACTCGGACATGCGCCACAGATGGCGAGTGACCAGGCTGTGGAACAGCCAACTGAGGGCCACCGCCAGGCCGCAAAGGAAACTGCCCATCCACAAGAGGCTGGCCAGGCCGCCGGAAACCAGCCGGCGATAGACCGCCGCCAGGTCGATGGCGATCTCCAGCTCGCCCAGTTGCCGACGCTCGCCCCCCGGCGGCTGGTAGCTCAAGGGAAAGCGCTCGACCCGCAGCATGCCGCGTGGACGCTGGTCGCCCTGCAACAGGTTGAAGTCGGCGCTTTGCAGGCTGACACGGGCGATGTCGGGGAAATCCCCGAGGCCGCGCAACTGCACGTTCAACTGCTCCTGGTTGAGATCCCACAGGCTGCGCTCGAAGCTGGCCAGGTAGCCGCTGCGGATCAGTTCCAGGCGCGCCTCGATCTCGCGCATTTCGCGGCGGTATTCGAAGAACAGCTGCACGGCGCCGGCGAGGACGGTGAAACACAGGCTGAACAGCAGCACCCGCCACAGCAGGCGCCGCGCCAACACTCCGCCGCGGCCGCTCACCAGGCGTCCGCGCGGTTGCCGGCGAGGCGCCGATAGTCGCGCACGCTGTCGTCCAGCCAACGCTGGATGCTGCCGTCGTCGCGATAGCCTCGCAGGGCCCGGTCGATCTCGTCCATCTTCGCCGCCAGCGGCGAGTGCCGCGAGACCGCCACCCGCAGGTAGTCCACCGTCAGCGGTTCGGGCAGCGCACGGATGTTCTCGCCGCCGGCCAGGCGCTCGGCGAACAGCGTGCCGGTGCGGCGTTCGTGGGCGATGTAGTCGATGCGCTGGCGCACCAGCTTGCCGAAGTTCTGTCGGCTGTCGGAAACCCATTCGACGTTGCCGTGGCGGCCGACGAAGCGGTCGAAGTCCGCCCCGTAGCTTTCGCCGAACAACAGCCCGCCGCGATAGCCGGCGAGGTCGCCGAGGGATTGGATGCGCACCGGCCGCTGGCGGTTGTAGAAGATCGCCACGTCCTCGCGCAGCACCGGCTCGGTGGAAAACGCCAGGTCGCGATCGCGCGCGGGCGTGCGGTAGGCCAGTATCAGGTCGACCCGTCCGGCGGCGGCGTCGAGCAGGCAGCGCCGCCAGTTGCCCAGCACCACCACCTCGACCCGGTAGCCCAGCGCGCCGAACAGCCGCTTCACCAGCTCCGGCGCCAGCCCCCGGACCTGCTGGCCGTCGCTCCAGGAGATCGGCGGGTATACCGGATAGTCGCAATAGCGGATGGTCTCTGCAGCCTGTGCCAGGCCGCCCAGCAGCCATCCGCAGAGCGCCAGCCAGCAGGCCTGCATGGCTCAGGCGTCGCTGGCCGCGGCGGTGAACAGGTAGCCGGCGCCGTGGATGGTGATGATCAGTTGCGGTTCGGCCGGGTCGTCGCGCAGCTTGCGACGCAGGCGGCCGACCAGCACGTCGATGGAGCGATCGCTGGGCAGCCACTCGCGGTTGCGGATCTGGTCCATCAACTGGTCGCGGCTCAGGGTATGCCCGCTGTTGCGCAGGAAAGCGCCGAGCAATTGGAATTCGCCATGGGTGAGCAGGGTTTCGTTGCCCGCGTGGTCGATCAGGCGGCGCCGGTCGGCGTCCAGCAGCCAGTCGCCGAACTGCCTGAGGGCCTGCCGGGCGGGGCCGGCGCTGGCCTGGGCATGGCGCACCCGGCGGATCAGGTTCTTCGCCCGCGACACCAGTTCGCGCGGGTTCAGCGGCTTGATCACGTAATCGTCGGCGCCGCACTCCAGGCCGACGATGCGATCGATCTCGTCGTTGCGCCCGGTGATCAGGATGATCCCCACCTCGGAGCGCACCCGCAGCTCGCGGGTCAGGGTCAGGCCGTCCTTGCCGGGCAGGCGGATGTCCAGCAGCACCAGCTCGACCGGCTGGCCGAGATGGGCGCACTCGGCAAGGCAGGCTTCCGCCTGCTCGGCGTTGCCGGCGCAGAGGACGTCATAGCCCTCCTCGCCGAGATAGGCCTGGAGAAGCTCACGAATCACCGGGTCGTCGTCGACCACCAATACGCGCGGAACCATCGCCATCACCTTGCGCCTCCGGCGGGCCGGGGCGTTTCTTGTTCTGGGTTGTCGGACGGTGGGCGGAAGGGGCCGGGGCGCCTTCCGCTGCCAGCAGCAGCCTATCCACTACTGAACGGACGATCAACAAGCTTCCATCGCACGCCGGAAGCGGCGATGGGCGCCCGCCTCCAGGCCATCCACCCAGGCCTCGCAAATCTGCACGCCCTGCCGCGGTGTGAAGGTCGCGGGATTCAGCCCAGACTCCAGCCACAGCCCGTCGAGCAGGGCGCTGAGGCTGATGGCCGCCAGTTCCGCGTCGAAGTCCGCCCAGCCGCCCTCCTCCGCCAGTTGCCGCAGCACGCCGACCAGCAGCGCCCGGTACTCGCCATAGGAATGGTCGTGGACCCGCCCGATCGCTTCGATGCTGCCCACCGCACCCCAGAACGCCAGCCAGGCGTCGAGCAATTGCGGATCGAGCAGCTCGGCGGAGAAGGATGCCTCGAAGAACGCCGAGAGCCGCGGGCGGGCGCCGCCCGGCGCGGTGTCGATGGCACCGCGGAGCAGGCGCATGACGCGTCCGGTGACCGCCAGGTAGGCCTCGGCCACCAGCGCGTCCTTGCCATCGTAGTGGTGATTGATCAGGCCCACCGATACCCCGGCCTCGGCGCAGATCTTGCGCACCGAGGCGCCCTGGAAGCCATGCCGCTTCAGGCAGGCCAGGGTCGCCTCGATCAGCAGCGCCTTGCGCTGCTCTGGCTCCAGACGGGAAAAGCGCACTTCCTGGTTCATCCTTTCGCGGCTCCTGCTCGTCGCCCGCGACCACCGGCGGGCAGCCCCGATGATCGCAGGTTACGTAGCGCCCGTCTCACTGGCTGGCCCAGGCGTTGAAGCGCTCCTCCAGCTCCTCGCCGTGCTCGACCCAGAATTCGTCGTCCATCGCCAGGCCCTGCTCCAGGTTCGCCGGCGCGGTCGGCACCCAGCTCGCCAGTTGCGCGGGCAGGCGCTGGGCGGCCTGGCGGTTGGTCGGCCCGTAGGGAATGTTCTCGACGTAGCGCACCTGGGCATCCGGGGCATTGGCGAAGGCGATGAAGCGACGCGCCTCGGCGCCGCGCTTCGAACCCTTGACCACCGCCCAGTAGTCCATGCCGTACAGGCTGCCCGGCCATACCAGGGCCAGGTTGCGCCCCGCGCGGTGGGCGTCGGCGATGCGCCCGGTGTAGGTGGACGTCATCACCACGTCGCCGGCGGCCAGCCACTGCGCCGGCTGCGCTCCCGCCTCCCACCACTGGATGTAGGGCTTGAGCTGGCCCAGCTTGGCGAAGGCACGGTCGGCACCGGCGCGGGTCGCCAGCAGCGGATAGACCTGCTCGCGTGGCACGCCGTCGGCGAGCAGGGCGAACTCCAGGTTGTAGATCGCCCGCTTGCGCAGGCCGCGCTTGCCGGGGAAGCGCTGGACGTCCCAGAAGTCGGCCCAGGACGCCGGCGGCTGTTGCAGCCGGTCGGCGTCGTAGCCGATCGCCACGCCCCAGACCAGCGCGGCGGAACCGCATTCCTGGGCGGCATTGGCGATCAACTGCTGCTTGCCGCCGATGGCCTGCCAGTCCAGACGCTCGAACAGGCCGTCGTCGCAACCGCGCGCCAGGTCCGGCCCCTCGACCTGGACCAGGTCCCAGTCGGCGTGACCGGTGTCGGCCATCACCTTGATCCGGGCCATCTCGCCGTTGTACTCGCTCTGCACCACGGGAATCCCGGTCTGCTGCGTGAACGGCTGGAAGAACGCCACCTCCTGGGCCTTCTGTCCGGCGCCGCCGTAGCCGACCACCACCAGGCCATCATCGGCCTGGACCGGCGCGAGGCCGCCGAACGCCAGCAGGACGGCGCCGAGCAGGACGCGACAAGGAAAAACCGGGTGCGGACGGGCGCTGGCCGCGCGGCGCAACGGAAAGGAACGGTTCATGTGCGTCTCCTCTTGTTCTTGTTGTGGAGTGGATCGCAGCGAGCCGCCGGGAAGCGGCCACGGGACAGAAACTATCCAGTCGATTTTAAAAAAACAAGTTGATTTTTTACTGATGGTAAATTCATATCCTGTTTCTGAAGCGCGCCGCGAGAACAACAAGAAGGACGCCAACCGTGAATTTCCCGCACCTGTTCAGCCCCCTGGAAATCCGGGGCAAACGCCTGAAAAACCGCATCATGTCGAGCGGCCACGACACGTCGATGCCTACCGACAACCTGGTCAACGAGCCACTCGTCGCCTATCACCGCGCCCGGGCCCGCGGCGGCGCCGGACTGATCGTCATGCAGGTGGCGGGGGTCCACGACAGCGCGCGCTACACCTCGCACGTGCTGATGGCCACCGACGATGCCTGCATCCCCGGCTACCGGCGGGTCGCCGAGGCCTGCCACGCCGAAGGCTGTGTGGTGCTGTCGCAGATCTTCCATCCCGGGCGCGAGATCATGGAGTCCGCCGACGGCCTGCTGGCGGTGGCCTATTCCGCCTCGGCCTCGCCCAACGAACGGTTCCGGGTGATGCCACGCGAACTCGACCAGCCGCTGATCGACGAGATCGTCGCCGGCTACGCCGCCGCCGCGCGCCGCCTGCACGAGGCAGGACTGGACGGGGTGGAGGTGGTCGCCAGCCACGGCTACCTGCCGGCGCAATTCCTCAACCCGCGGGTGAACCGCCGCAAGGATGGCTACAACGGCGACCTCGATGCCCGCCTGCGTTTCCTCCGCGAAGTGCTGGCGGCGGTGCGCGCGGCCACCTCCGAGGACTTCATCGTCGGCCTGCGCCTGTCCGCCGACGAGCGCGACCCCGAGGGTCTCAGCGAAAGCGAGTCGCTGCAGGCGGCCGAGGCGGTCCAGGGCGAGCTGGACTACCTGCACATCGTCGCCGGCACTTCGGCCTCCCTCGGCGGCGCCATCCATATCGTCCCGCCGATGGCCATCGAGCCGGCCTACCTGGCCCGCGAAGCCGGTACCTTCAAGGCGCGCCTGGCGATCCCGCTGTTCGTCACCGGGCGCATCAACCAGCCCCAGGAGGCCGAGGCCATCCTCGCCCGAGGCCAGGCCGACGTCTGCGGCATGACCCGCGCGCTGATCTGCGACCCGCAGATGCCGAATAAGGCCGAGGCCGGGCGCAGCGACGACGTGCGCGCCTGCATCGCCTGCAACCAGGCCTGCATCGGACATTTCCACCGAGGCTATCCGATCTCCTGCATCCAGCACCCGGAAACCGGCCGCGAGCTGACCTACGCAACGCCCAATCCGGCCTCGCAGCGCAAGCGCGTGCTGGTCGCCGGCGGCGGCCCGGCGGGGATGAAGGCGGCGGCGGTGGCGGCACAGCGCGGCCACGAGGTAGTGCTCTGCGAGGCCGGCGCCCAGCTCGGCGGCCAGGTCAACCTGGCGCAACTGCTGCCGCGCCGCGCGGAATTCGGCGGCGCCTCCACCAACCTGCAACGGGAGATGCAACTGGCCGGCGTCGAGGTACGCCGCAACACGCCGGTCGACCGCGCGCTGGTGGAGCGCGAACGGCCGGACCTGGTGATCGTCGCTACCGGCGCCGAACCCTATTGGCCGCCTTTCGAGCGCGGCGGCGAGCTGCAGGTGGTGGATGCCTGGCAGGTGCTGCGCGGCGAGGTGCGGGTCGGTCGTTCGGTGCTGGTCACCGACTGGCGGGGCGACTGGATCGGCCCCGGTATCGCGGAAAAGCTTGTACGCGAGGGCCACCAGGTGCGCCTGGCGGTGAACGGCACCCACTGCGGCGAGAGCCTGCCGCTGTACGTGCGCGACCAGTTGGCCGGCGAGCTGCACCGCCTGGGTATCCCGGTCACGCCCTACGCCCGCCTGTACGGCTGCGACGATACCACGGTGTACATGCAGCACAGCGCCAGCGGCGAGGCGATGCTGTTCGAGGAGGTCGATACCCTGGTGCTATGCCAGGGCCACCAGCCGGTGGACCGACTGGCCGACAGCCTGCACGGCCTGGCGGAGGTGCTGCGGATCGGCGACTGCCTGGCCCCCCGCACCGCCGAGGAGGCGATCTACGAAGGGCTCAAGGCCGCCTGGAGCATCTGAGCGGCGCGGCCGCGGCTCCCTCGACGGGTCCCGGCCCAGCCCCTAGAATGCCGCAAACGCAGCCAGGACCCCGCCGCATGCCCCGCCCGTCACCGCCGGACGCCACCGACACGCCGCGCAGCGAAACGCACTTCCTCGGCACCCGCATCCGCGGCCTGCGCAAGCGCCGCGGCCTGACCCTGGCCGAGCTGGCCGCACAGAGCGAACTCACCGCCGGCTACATCAGCCAGTTGGAACGCAACCTGGCGTATCCGTCGATTCCGGCGCTGTTCAACATCGCCCGCAGCCTCGGCGTGACCATCCAGTGGTTCTTCGCCAGCGAGGCCGCGGTGGACCCGGCGGACGCCGGCTACGTGGTGCGGCGCAACACGCGCATGAGCGTGCATTACGAAGACGGCATCATCGACGAACTGCTCACCCCGCAGCCCAGCCGCCAGTTGGAGATCCTCCACTCGCGTTTCCCGCCGGGCACCTACAGCCAGCAGAGCTACAGCCATGAGGGCGAGGAAGCCGGCTACATCCTCAGCGGAATCTTCGAACTCTGGGTCGGCGACCGCCATTTCCAGCTCCGCGAGGGCGACAGCTTCAGCTACTCCAGCCAGGAACCGCATCGCTACGGCAACCCGGGCGACAGCGATACCCTGGTGCTCTGGGTGATCACCCCGCCGACGTTCTGAAACGCCCTGTCGCGATGCAGGGCCAGGGGAGGGCCGACGGGGCGAGCTCTACCCGCCGCGCCCGAGCAACCGCGCCAACCCCGCCAGCAGCCGCTCCAGGGCGCCCTGGTTGTTGCGCAGCACCTTCTCTCCGGCAGTGGCCATGGCCGTCGCGACCTCCGGCTGCGCCCACAGGCGCGCGAGGCCGTCGCACAGCTCGCCGGCATCCGTCACCTCGAGCAGCGCCCCGGCGTCGCGCAATTGCGCGGCGATGTCGAGGAAGTTGAACAGGTACGGACCGGCGAACACCGGCTTGCCCAGGGCCGCCGGCTCCAGCAGGTTGTGCCCGCCGTTGGGCACCAGGCTGCCGCCGACGAAAGCGATGTCGGCCAGGGCATAGAGGAACAGCAGCTCGCCCATGGTATCGCCGAGCAGCACCTGGGTCGCGCGTGCCACCGGCTCGCCGCCGGAGCGCCGGACCGTGGCGAAGCCTTCGCGGCGGCATAGCTCGTGGACGCCGGCGAAGCGTTCCGGATGGCGCGGCACCAGGATCAGCAACGCGTCGGGACGCGTTTCCAGCAGGCGCCGGTGGGCTGCCAGGACGATCTCGTCCTCGCCGGCATGGGTGCTGGCGGCGATCCACAGCGGTCGCGCCGTCGCGTCCCATTCCTCGCGCAGGGCGGCAGCGGCCAGCGGCAGCTGCGGGTCGATGCGCAGGTCGAACTTGATCGAGCCGGTCACGCTGACGCACTCAGGACGCGCGCCGAGACGACGGAAGCGCTCGGCCTCGGCCTCGGTCTGCACGGCGATCCAGGACAGCTCGGCGAGCATCGGCCGGGTCAGCCCGGCGAAGCGCGCGTAGCCACGCGCCGAGCGCTCGGACAGGCGCGCATTGGCCAGCGCCACCGGGATCCCGCGCACGGCGCAGGCATGGATATGGTTGGGCCACAGCTCGGTTTCCATGATCACCGCCAGGCGCGGCCGCACCCGGTCGAGGAAGCGCGCCGCCGCCCAGGGCAGGTCGTAGGGCAGGTAGCAGTGCCGGACCTGCTCGCCGAACAATGCGAGGATGCGCTCCGAGCCGGTCGGGGTCATGCAGGTGACGGTGACCGGCAGCTGCGGATGGCGCTCCAGCAGCGCCCGCACCATCGGCGCGGCGGCGATGCTCTCGCCCACCGAGACGGCGTGCACCCAGATGCCGCCGGGCGGCACCTCGGGCAAGGACAGGGAAAAACGCTCGCCGATGCGCTTGGCATAGGCCGGTGCCTGGCGCGCGCGCCACCACAGGCGCAACGCCACCAGCGGCAAGCCGAGGTGGAACAGCAGGGTATAGAGGGTACGGTTCATGGGCGCGCAGCTTAGCAAAACTCCCGCCGACCGGCTCAGCCGATGGCGCGTAGGTGGCGGGTGAAGGTTTCGCCGAGCCAGGCCGCCGCCGGGCCGAGCACCTCGTTGCGCCGCCAGACCAGTTCGACCACCAGCGACGGCGGCGTCCAGTCGCTGGTCAGCTCCACCATCAGCCGGTCGTAGGTGGGATACTGCACCACGTGCCGCGGTAGCCAGGCCCAGCCGAGGTTGCGCATCAGCAGCTCGGCCATGGAATAGAAGCTGTCCAGCCGCCAGACCTGCGGGCTGATCTGCTCGCCGCCCGGATAGCCGCTCTGCTGGGGCACGATCAAAAGTTGCCGGTGCTGTGCCAGCTCGCGGCGACTGACCCGTTGCAGCCCGGCCAGCGGGTGGCCGGCACCGCACACCGTGACCATCTCGACGCTGCCGAGGCGCCGCCGCTCCAGCGACTCAGGCATGCGCTCATGGTGGAACAGCAGGCCGAGGTCAGCCTGCTCCTCGAGCAAACGACGGGTGACGTCACCCTGGCCGCCGCTGGACACCTGCACCTCCAGACTGGGAAAGCGCTGCGCCAGCGCTTCCAGGCTGTCCAGCACCGGCTGGTAGGGCATCGCCTCGTCCTGGGCCAGGCGCAGCCGCGGCTCCTCGCCGCGCGCCAGCCCCAGCGCGCGCCCCTGCAGGCGCTCGCACTGGCGCAGCACCTCGCGCGCCTCCGCCAGCAGCACCCGGCCCTCGTCGGTCAGGCGCGGCTGGCGTCCGCTGCTGCGTTCGAACAGGGTGACGCCGAGGTCCGCCTCCAGCAGCGCGATGCCGTTGCTCACCGCCGATTGCACCCGCTTCAGTTCGCGGGCGGCGGCAGAGAACGACTGGCGCTCGGCGACGCTGACGAACAGGCGGATCTGCTCCAGGTTCCACTGCATAACCTATCTCCAATAAAGATAGGTAACGACTTTATCCCATCCGCCGGCTCCCTAGAATGGCCGCAGTTTCCGGAGGACCCCGCCATGACCAACTATCTCTACCTCGCCATCGCCATCGCCGCCGAAGTGGTCGCCACCACCTCGCTGAAAGCCGTCGCCGGATTCAGCAAGCCACTGCCGCTGCTGCTGGTGGTGGGCGGCTACGTGCTCGCCTTCAGCATGCTCGTGCTGGTCATGCGCACCCTGCCGGTCGGCGTGGTCTACGCCATCTGGTCCGGACTCGGCATCGTCCTGGTCAGCCTGGTGGCGATGTTCGTCTACGGCCAGCGCCTGGACCCCGCCGCCCTCCTCGGCATCGGCCTGATCATCGCCGGCGTGCTGGTGATCCAGTTGTTCTCCCGCGCTTCGGGGCACTGAACGACCGTCGCGGGCGCAGGTTGTATACTGCGCCCTTTCCGTTCCCGATAAGGCAGCCCCATGCCCCAAGCCCTTTCCACCGACATCCTCATCGTTGGCGGCGGTATCGCCGGCCTCTGGCTGAACGCCCGCTTGCGCCGGGCCGGCTACGCCACCGTGCTGGTGGAAAGCGCCAGCCTCGGCGGCGGACAGAGCGTGAAGTCGCAGGGGATCATCCACGGCGGCGCCAAGTACGCCCTGCATGGTGCCCTGACCGGCGCCTCCGAAGCCATCGCCGACATGCCGCGGCGCTGGCGCGCCTGTCTCGGCAGCGACGGCGAACTCGACCTGCGGGGCGTGCGCCTGCTTTCCGAGGCGCACTACCTGTGGTCGCCGGGCGGCCTGGCCGGCAGCCTTACCAGCTTCTTCGCCAGCAAGGCTGTGCGCAGCCGGGTCGAGCAGGCCAAGGGCGAGGATTTGCCTCCGGCGCTGCGCGACAAGGGGTTCAAGGGCAAGGCCTACCGCCTCACGGAAATCGTCTTCGACGTCCCCGACCTGATTCGCCGCCTGGCGGAACTGGCCGGCGACAGCCTGCTCGCCGGCGAACGCATCGAACCGCTGCGCGAAGGCCGGGAACTGGCCGGCCTGTGCGTCGACGGCCGGGAGATCCGTGCCCAGCGCGTGGTGCTCAGCGCCGGTGCCGGCAACGAGGCGCTGCTCCGCGAACTGGGCCTGGAACAACCGGCCATGCAGCGGCGGCCGCTGCACATGGTGATGGTCAAGGCGGCGACCCTGAAACCGCTGTACGCCCACTGCCTGGGGGCCGGGCCGAAGCCACGGATCACCGTGACCACCCATCCGACCCGCGACGGCCAGTCGGTCTGGTACCTCGGCGGCGACATCGCCGAAGCCGATGGCGTGGCCCGCGACGAAGCCGCGCAGATCGCCGAAGCACGCCGCGAACTGGCAAAGCTGCTGCCCTGGATCGACCTCGGCCAGGCGCAGTGGGCCACCTTGCGGGTGGATCGCGCCGAGCCGGCACAGTCCAACCTGTTGCGCCCGGACAACGCCTTCCTCGCCGAACAGGGACGCCTGCTGGTCGGCTGGCCGACCAAGCTGGCGCTGGCCCCTGACTTCGCCGACCGGGTCTGCGCCCGCCTGGAAGAAGACGGCATCCGCCCCAGCGAACATGCCGCGCTGCCGCAACTGCCGCGTCCGCCGCTCGCCGAACCGGCCTGGGAGGTAGCCTTCGCATGATCAGGGATACCCTCCACGACCTGCACCGCCCGCTGGGCGACACCGGCCTGGCCGTTTCGCCGCTGGGCCTGGGCACCGTCAAGTTCGGCCGCGACCAGGGAGTGAAGTACCCTTCCGGCTTCACCATCCCCGACGACCGCGAAGCCGCCGACCTGCTGGCCCTGGCCCGCGACCTCGGCATCAACCTGATCGACACCGCCCCGGCCTACGGCCGCAGCGAGGAACGCCTCGGCCCGCTGCTGCGCGGCCAGCGCGAACATTGGGTGATCGTCAGCAAGGTCGGCGAAGAGTTCGTCGACGGCCAGTCAGTCTTCGACTTCTCCGCCGCGCATACCCGGCGCTCCGTCGAGCGCAGCCTGAAGCGCCTGGAGACCGACCGGATCGAGCTGGTGCTGGTGCATTCCGATGGCAACGACCTGGATATCCTCGAGAACAGCGAGGTCTACCCGACTCTCGCCGCGCTCAAGCGCGAGGGCCTGATCGGCGCCTACGGACTCTCCGGCAAGACCGTCGAAGGTGGCCTGCGCGCCCTGCGCGAGGGCGATTGCGCGATGGTCACCTACAACCTGAACGAGCGCGCCGAACGCCCGGTCATCGAGTACGCCGCGGCCCATGCCAAGGGCATCCTGGTGAAGAAGGCGCTGGCCAGCGGGCATGCCTGCCTGGGCGCCGGACAGGACCCGGTGCGCGCCAGCTTCGAACTGGTCTTCGACCAGCCGGGCGTCGCCGCCGCCATCGTCGGCACCATCAATCCGCTGCACCTGGCCCATAATGTCGCGATGGCCGCGCAAGCCCTGAAAAAGGCCTGAACCATACATCGGCTGCAACATCCGCGGGTTGACACCCGCGGTGCATTCCGCTGCCATGTTCCTCCCGAACGAGCCGTATCCTGCCTGCCGCCCTCGCCTCCGGTGGCCGGTGCATCGAACGTGAGCCTCCGTCCCGCCCCGGCGCGATGACCCGACAAGGAGCCCCGTATGCCCCGTATGCTCGCCCGCAAGGATCCGTCCGCCTTCAAGACCCTGCCGCTGCTGGTGGAGGCCTCCCCGGACGGGCTGGTCTACCAGGCCCTCGGCCTGCCGCTGAACTTCCAGCAGATGCTCGTACGCCGCCGCCGCATGGAGGTAGCCGACCCGCAGCGCTTCGTCGCCGAGCTGGCCAACCTGGGGGTCTCGGTGCGCTTGACCCTGAACTGGCAGGGCCGCGACTACTGGGTGCTGGTCCGTCAGCGCCGGCTGGACCGCGGCGATACCGTGCTCAAGCTGATCTCCGGCTACGTACCGGCCCACGAACTGAACCTGCCGCTGCTCACGGCGATCCAGGAAGTCGCCGAGGAATGCCTGGTGGAGACCGCCGGCGGCTGGCTCGGCGGGCGCTTCGGCGACACCTGGCTGCCGACGCCCTACCAGGGTTCGCTGCGCTACCGGGAGAACAGCCACTTCGTCCTCACCCCGCTGTCCGGCGCCGCCCGTCCGGTGCAAGCCGGCAGCCTGCGCTTGCTGGAGCGCCCACGCGCCTACGTACACCTGCCCACGGCCTCGCTGCAACTGGTCTACGACATGCGCCTGGAGCTGCCGCGCGATGCGCGCGAGCCGAGCCTCTACCATGTCGACGAGCGGCTCGAGAGCGGTCCGCTGGTGGCGCGTCTGGACCGTCGGCGCCCCGATCTCTACCTGCTGCCGCTGGACCAGGGGCGCCCCACCGGCGACCTGTTCACCCTGCGCAAGGGCCAGTTGCGCCCTGCGGCCACCCGCGGCCTGTGGTTGGCCGAGAGCTTTGCCGTACAGGACGGCTGGCTGGTGCATGAGGAACGCATCCGTTTCCGCGACTGGCTGGCACTGTGGCCATCCAGCAACGGCGACCAGGCCGGCGGTGGGCGCGACCGCGCCAGCGCCTGAACCGGGCGGGCTTTGCCGCCCTTTCTACTTCAACTGGCTGGAAGACTTGCCGAGCAGGCGGCGAGCGACGATGAGCAGCTGGATCTGCTGGGTGCCCTCGAAGATGTCGAGGATCTTCGAGTCCCGCGCCCACTTCTCCAACAGCTCATCCTCGGCGTAGCCGAGGGCGCCGGCCAGCTCCACGCACTTCAGGGTGATCTCGTTGGCCACCCGTCCAGCCTTGGCCTTGGCGATGGACGCTTCCTTCGAGTTGGGCAGCTTGTTGTCGGCCATCCATGCCGCCTTCAAGGTCAACAGGCGCGCTGCCTCCCACTCCGCCTCCAGGCGATAGAGAGTGGCCTCGGCGTGGCTGACGGTGAGCAGCGGTTTCCTGTAGTCGAACTTGCAGCCAGCCTTCTTCAGCAATTCGCGGGTCCGGTCCAGCGCCGCCTTGGCCACCCCGACGGCCATGCCGGCCACCAGCGGGCGGGTATTGTCGAAGGTCTCCATGACCCCGGCGAAACCCTTCTGCACGTCGACCTCGGCGTTGCCCAGCAGGTTCGCGGCCGGCACCCGGCAATCATTGAAACTGATCGAAGCGGTATCCGAAGCCTTGATCCCGAGCTTCTTCTCCAGGCGCGTCACGGTCATCCCCGGCGTGCCCTTCTCGACCACGAAGGACTTGATCGCCGCCCGCCCCAGGTTGCGGTTCAGGGTGGCCCAGACCACCACGGCATCGGCCCGCTCGCCGGAAGTGACGAAAATCTTCTCGCCGTTCAGTACATAGTGGTCGCCATCCTGGGTCGCGGTGGTGCGAATCGCCGCCGAGTCCGAGCCGCAGCCCGGCTCGGTGATCGCCATCGCCGCCCAGGTGCCGCCGAAGCGCTGCAACTGCTCCTCGTTGGCCACCGCGGCGATCGCCGCGTTGCCCAGCCCCTGGCGCGGCATGGCCAGGAGCAGGCCGACGTCGCCCCAGCACAGTTCCATCACGCCGAGCAATGCCGACAGGTTGCCGCCGTTCTTGATGCCCTCCTCTACCTGCTTGCCGGCGCGCTTGCTCGCCGAGGTCGCGCCGACAGCCTCGGGCGAGCCGCTGTTCATGCCGTCCAGCAAGGCCGCGAGCAGGTCCAGCTCCTTCGGATAGGCGTGTTCGGCCTTGTCGTACTTGCGCGAGATCGGCCGGAAATAGTTTTCCGCGACCTGATGCGCCTGGTTGGCCAGGCTGCGGAATTTCTTCGGGGTTTCCAGGTACATGTCGATTCCTCGTTCACTCGTCGCGGCGGACCGCGCACTCGCTCGGGTTCACAGGTGCAGGCCGCCGGCCATCAGCGCTACCGCGCGCAGGTCGCGGTACCAGCGCTCGGCCGGATGCTCCTTGGTGAAGCCGTGGCCGCCGAGCAGTTGCACGGCGTCGGTGCCGATCTTCATCGCCTTCTCGGCGCACAGCAGACGCGCCAGGTAAGCCTCGCGCTGGAACGGCTGGCCGCGCTCGGCCAGGGCGCAGGCGCGCCAGACCATCAGGCGCATGGCGTCCAGTTCGATGGCGATGTCGGCGACCATGAAGGCGACCCCCTGGCGATGGCTGATCGGCTCGCCGAAGGCCTCGCGCTCGTTGCAGTAGGCGATCACGTAGTCCAGCGCCGCCTGCCCGGTGCCCAGCGCCAGGGCACACCAGGCCAGGGCCGCGTGATCGAGGAAGGCCCGGTAGTCGAAATGCTCGGCGGCCAGGCGGTTGTCCGCCGGCACCTTGACGCTCTTCAGGCGCAACCGGGCGGTGCCGCCGGCCTTCAGTCCCATCGCCGGCTCGGCACGTCGCTCGATGCCCTTGGCGGAGGCTTCCACCAGGAACAGCGCAGGCCCCTCGTCGGTCTTCGCCGCGACGATCAGGCGGCTGGCCTCCAGGCCGCGCAGGACCAGGCATTTCTCTCCGGAAAGCAGGTAGTGACTGCCCTTGCGCCGGGCGCGGGTCGCCAGTTTCTGCGGGTCGAACAGCAGACTCGGCTCGTTGACCGCGATGGCGGTGAGCGGCGCCCCCTCTTCGCTGACGAACGCCGGCAGCCACTGCGCCTGCTGCGAGGGGCTGCCCCAGCGGCGGATGCAGTTGGCCGCCGACAACGGCACCAGCAGGGCCGCCGCCAGCGTCAGGTCGCCCTTGGCCAGGGCCTCGGCGATAAGGGCAGTGGTCACCGTGGTGCGCTCACCGGCCATGCCGCCGTGCACCTCGCCGACCCCATAGTGGGTCAGGCCCAGCTCCAGCGCCTGGTTGAGCAGTTCCGCCGGCAGGCTGGCCTCGGCATCCGCGTCATGAGCCAGCGGACGCAACACCTCCAGGGCGAAGCCTTCGAGCATGTCCACCAGCATCTGCTGGTCGTCGGAGAACGACAGGTCGAACAACCCGTCCGGATCGGCCTTGCGCGGTCCCTTCGCCTGCTTCGCCGAACGCTCGCTGGCCAGGCGGAAGCCGGTACGGCTGCCGCTGTAGAGCAGTTTTTCGAAGGGTTTGCGAAGATTGAAGCGATCCGGCCAGTCGGCCTGGGCGACACGGTTCAGTACAGCCAGGGCACGGCCCTGTACATCGGTGCTCATGGGCATCTTGCTCCACGCAGGATGGGATGCCCGGATCATGCGCCGCCGCATGGGCAGCGCCTATGACCGTCTCGCCGGGAAAACTTGTCAGACCAGCCAGTCACCTGCCCGGATAGGTCGGCATTCTGCCGGAACCCATCCCTCAGAACAGCGGATTCTAGCCGTGGAAACTCAGGGAAAGCAGAAAGGCGCGCGCTGACTTTACACTTCTTAACACTCTTTAAAGCTTTGAAGATGACTTGCCCGACGACCACGGCATTTAATTCTCAGATTGGGCAAGGATAATCACGAATATCGGTCACCTGAGGTATCCCACCCGCCGAAACCAAAACCAATCGGTAGGAATTTTCTTTAAAAGCATGAAATTACTGCAGGCTTATCCTCTTCCCTAAGTAAAACCTTTAAATACAATCCCACTTCTTGCCATCCCCCTCCCGCGTCATCCCCAAGCCATTCCCGTCGACGAGTAAAGAAAATGTGCGGTATCAGTGGATTTATCCAAAGACACACTGAAAAGAGCCAAATGGTACAGATCATTGGCCAGATGACGGACAAGATCATTCATCGTGGCCCCGATGACAAAGGATATTGGTTGGATCATTCCATCGGCCTGGCGCTCGGCCACCGCCGCCTGGCCATACAGGACCTGTCGACGGCCGGACATCAGCCCATGCCGTCTGCATGCGGACGGTACGTCATAGTCTTCAATGGGGAGATCTACAATCATCTGGCACTCCGTGCCCTGCTCGGACCGCATCCCTGGAGGGGGCATTCCGACACCGAGACGCTGCTTGCCTGCTTCTCCGTCTGGGGTATGGAGAAAACCCTATCCAATATCACTGGCATGTTTTCCCTCGCACTTTTCGATAAAGAAACGAGTAAAATCTTCCTCATTCGTGACCGGCTAGGAGAAAAACCTTTATATTATGGGTGGCAGGGAAACTGCTTCCTGTTTTCCTCCGAGTTAAAGTCTCTGACCGTACACCCAGAGTTCCAAAAAGAGATCGACAGAGACAGCCTTGCAGCATTTCTACGTTTTGGATATTGCCCCACTCCCAACAGCATCTACAAAGGTATAAAAAAACTTCCGCCCGGGCATTACATTCAATTGAACCTGGCTAATGCTACGCCAGGTGAACTCATGGATCCGCTCCCCTACTGGTCTCTGAGCAAGGTCATCGCACAAGGGATCCATCAGCCATTCCAGGGAAGTGACTCAGAGGCCGTGGATGCCCTGCACCGGCAACTGTCCGCCAGCGTTACTTCGCAAATGCTCAGTGACGTACCTCTTGGCGCCTTCCTTAGCGGTGGCGTCGACAGCAGCACAATCGTGGCCCTTATGCAGGCTCGGCATTCCCGGCCCGTACAGACGTTCACCATTGGCTTCGACGAGCCCGGCTACAACGAAGCGGAACACGCCAAGGCTGTCGCCCAGCATCTCGGCACCCAGCACACCGAGCTTTACGTCAGGGCCGAAGACGCACTCGCGGTGGTGCCGTGTCTTCCCGGCATCTACTGCGAGCCCTTCGCCGATAGCTCACAGATACCGACCTACCTGATCAGTCGCCTGGCCAAGCAATCCGTAACGGTCGCTCTCACCGGCGATGGTGGCGATGAACTGTTTGCCGGCTACAATCGCTATCTCACGGCATGCCAGGCATGGAACAGGTTGCAACAGCTTCCACTGGTTGCCAGGATGACGCTCGCAAAACTGCTGAGCGCTCTGCCACCGGCGATGTGGGACAGCCTGTTCTCTCTCGCAAGCCCCTTGCTACCCTCGAAGTACCGTTTGCGCACACCAGGAGACAAGCTTCAGAAGCTCGCCGGTCTCATGGCGTTTTCCAGTGAAGAGGACTTCTACAAGGATCTGGTCAGCCACTGGAAGAAGCCTACGAACCTCGTCATCGGCAGCGAGGAATCGGCTTCCGTCTTTTGGAATCTTGACAGCCTCCCCGAGATGGAAAGCTTCGAACAATGGATGATGGCCATGGATACCCGGACCTACCTGGCCGATGACATACTGGCGAAGGTCGACCGCGCCGCAATGGCCACTAGCCTGGAAACCCGCGTCCCGCTCCTCGATCATCGCGTGGTCGAACTCGCCTGGAAAATGCCACTGAACCTGAAGATCAGAAATAACGACGGCAAGTGGTTGCTGCGCCAGGTTCTTTACCAGCACGTTCCCCGGGAACTGATCGAGCGTCCCAAGATGGGATTCGCCATCCCTCTGGACACCTGGCTGCGGGGACCGTTGCGGGAGTGGGCCGAAAGCCTCCTGGCTGAGGAACGCTTGAGACGCGAGGGCTACCTGCGCCCGGAGCCGATTCGGCGAGCCTGGCAGGAGCATCTCAGCGGAAAAAGAAACTGGCAAGGCCCGCTCTGGAATGTATTGATGTTCCAGGCTTGGCTGGAACATCAATGATCCAGCCACAGGGCCAGGGGTCGGCGTGAAGCGGGAAGAACCTGCTAACGGGAATCAGCGCTGGCGGATCTTCTCGACGATGGCGGTGGTGGAGCTGTTCTCCACCAGGCCGAGCACCCGTACCTCGCCGCCGTAGGCCTTGACGATCTGCGCGCCGACCACCTGCTCGACGCCGTAATCGCCGCCCTTGACCAGCACGTCCGGACGCACCTGCTCGAGCAGGCGCTCGGGAGTGTCTTCGGCGAAGCTCACCACCCAGTCCACCGCGCCGAGCCCGGCGAGTACCGCCATGCGCCGGTCCACCGAGTTGATCGGCCGGCCAACGCCCTTCAGGCGAGTGACCGAGGCGTCGTCGTTGACCCCGACGATCAGGCGGTCGCCCTGGGCGCGCGCCTGTTCGAGGTAGGTCACGTGGCCGGCGTGAAGGATGTCGAAGCAGCCATTGGTGAAGACGATCTTCTCGCCGTGGGCGCGGGCGTCTTCGATTGCCAGCAGCAATTGCTCCAGGCCCAGCACGCCACGCTCGGAACCCTGCTCGCGCTGCACCGCGCGACGCAGTTCGGGCGCGCTGATCGCCGCGGTACCCAGCTTGCCGACCACGATGCCGGCGGCCAGGTTGGCCAGGCCCACCGCGGACGGCAGCTCCTCGCCGGCGGCAAGCGCCGCGGCCAGGGTGGAGATGACCGTATCGCCGGCACCGGTGACGTCGAACACTTCCCGCGCCCGCGCCGGCAGGTGCAGGGCCGGCTGGCCATGGCGGAGCAGGGTCATGCCATGCTCGCCGCGGGTCACCAGCAAGGCACCGAGGTCGAGTTCGCTCATCAGCGCCTGGCCCTTGGCGACCAGTTCGGCTTCGTCGGCGCAACGGCCGACGATGGTCTCGAATTCGGACAGGTTCGGGGTGATCAGGCTGGCGCCGCGATAGATGGCGAAGTCCTTGCCCTTGGGATCGGCCAGTACCGGAATGTTGCGCGCCCGCGCCGCCTGGATCAGCACCTGGTGGTTCTGTAGCGCGCCCTTGCCGTAGTCGGACAGCACCAGCACCTTGACCTTGGCCAGCAGCGACTCGACGTCCACGGCCAGGGCCGCCGCGTCGGTGCGGAACGGTTCCTCGAAGTCGACCCGCAGCAGTTGCTGGTGGCGACTCATGACCCGCAGCTTGACGATGGTCGGCTGGCTATCGATGCGCTGGAAGCGCGCGTCCACTCCAGCGGCCTTGAGGCTGTTGGCCAGGCTGTCGGCGGCCTCGTCGCGGCCGGTGACGCCGACCAGCAAGGCCTGCGCGCCCAGCGCGGCGATGTTCAGCGCGACGTTGGCGGCGCCGCCGGGGCGGTCCTCGTGCTGTTCGACGCGGACCACCGGCACCGGGGCCTCCGGCGAAATGCGCGAAGTCGCGCCATGCCAGTAGCGGTCGAGCATCACATCACCGACCACCAACACCGGGGCCTGGTCGAAACGGGGCATGGACAACTTCATGGGAACTCCAAACAACCTCTCGGGGCAGACGCCCAGTTTATCAGCCGACAGGCGCCGGCGCCTGCTCATCCAGTCCCATCGCATGCAGCCGCGCATAATGGCCGTTCTGCGCCAGCAGCTCGGCGTGGCTGCCGCGCTCGACGATCTGCCCCTGGTCCATCACCAGGATCAGGTCGGCCTTCTCGATGGTCGACAGGCGGTGGGCGATCACCAGGGTGGTGCGCCCCTTCATCACTTCGTCCAGCGCCGCCTGGATATGCCGCTCCGACTCGGTGTCCAGCGCCGAGGTCGCCTCGTCGAGGATCAGCAGGGGCGCGTCCTTGAGCAGCGCCCGGGCGATCGCCAGACGCTGGCGCTGGCCGCCGGAAAGCAGCACGCCATTCTCGCCGACCTCGGTGTCGAAGCCTTGCGGCAGGTTGTCGATGAACTCCTTGGCGTTGGCAGCCTTCGCCGCCCGCTCGATTTCCTCGCGCGGCGCGCCAGCCAGGTCGCCGTAGGCGATGTTGTTGGCCACGCTGTCGTTGAACAGCGTGACCTGCTGGGTCACCAGGGCGATGTGGCGGCGCAGGTTGCGCAGGCGATAATCCTCGACTTCAACGCCATCAAGCATGATCTTGCCGTCATTGTGCTGATAAAAGCGCGGAACCAGGTTGGCCAGGGTCGATTTGCCGCTACCGGAACGGCCGACCAGGGCGATCATCTGCCCGGGCTCGGCGATGAAACTGATGTCATCCAGCACCTGCTTGTCGGTTCCGGGATAACGGAAGCTCAGGTTGCGCACTTCCAGGCGCCCGCTGACCCGCTCCTTCTCGACGGTACCCTGGTCTTCCTCCGCCGCTTCGTCGAGCTGCTCGAAGATGCTCTCGGCGCCGGCGACGCCGCGCTGGACCGTGGAACTGACCTCGGAAAGCTGGCGGATCGGCTTGGGCAACAGGCCCGCCGCGGTGATATAGGCCACCAGGTCGCCGGCCGAGGCGTCCCCGCGCAGCCACAGCACGAGGAACATCAGTATCGCCATGGCGACGTAGATCACCAATTGCAGCATCGGCGTGTAGACCGCGCCGGTCTTGGTCATCCGCAACTGCTTGTCGGTATTGCTCTGGCTGGCGTCGAGGAAGCGCTTCTCTTCATAGGCTTCGCCGCCGAAGCTGCGCACTACCCGGTAGCCCTGGATGGTTTCCGAGGCGACGTGGGTGACGTCGCCCATGGCCACCTGGATCTTCTTGCTCTGCTTGCGGAACTTGCGGCTGGCGGTAGTCACCATCACCGCGATGACCGGCAGGATCGCCAGCATCACCAGGGTCAGCTTCCAGTTCATCCACAGCAGGTAGAGGAACAGGAAGACCACGGTCAGGCCCTCACGGATCACCACCTTGATGGCATCCGTGGCCGCTCCGGTGACCATGGTCACGTTGAAGGTGATGCGCGAGATCAGGTGGCCGGAGCTGTGCGTGTCGAAATAGCGGTTCGGCAGCACCAGCAGCTTGTTGAACAGGGCGACCCGCAGGTCATGCACCAGCCCCAGGGAAACCTTGGCGAGGAAGAAGTTGCCGAGGAACGAGCCCAGCCCCTGCCAGGCAGCGATCAGGATGATCAGCAACGGCACCGCGTAGACCAGGTGCAAGTCGCGCAACCAGGGCCACTGCACATTCGGAAACAATGCCGCGTCAGGATTGGAGAGGCCGTCGACGAAATACTTGAGGATGCCCGCCAGCATCGGCTGGGTCGAGGCGAAGATCAGGAAACCGACGATGCTGAGTAGGAACATTCCGATGTAGGGCTTCACGTAGCCCAACAGGCGGAAATAGATCTTGAGACTGGAAGGTCCGGGATTCT
This sequence comes from Pseudomonas sp. PS1(2021), assembly GCF_020405165.1. Taxonomy (NCBI): domain Bacteria; kingdom Pseudomonadati; phylum Pseudomonadota; class Gammaproteobacteria; order Pseudomonadales; family Pseudomonadaceae; genus Pseudomonas; species Pseudomonas sp. PS1(2021). The sequence goes on from NZ_CP084484.1 coordinate 5,183,617, forward strand.
GAGGACTATCGCTCATGGTTTCTTACATGCTGAAAAGGTCCCGGAGTGTAGCACAGGACCTCCATCACTCCGCCTGGAAGGCGTGTTGGGGTAAGATGGCGGGCCGTTCGTTCAGGAGCTCGCATGCGAGTCATAGACTACCCCTCCTACTTGCAGTTGCGTGACAACGCAGAAGTGCTGGAAGCCGATGGTCATGGGGACAAGGTTCTGCGTCTGCGCGACGGGTCCTTCCTCAAACTGTTTCGCCGCAAGCGCCTGATTTCCTCCGCAGCCCTGTTCCCCTATGCGGAGCGCTTCGCCCGCAACGCCAGCGAACTGGCGCGGCGCGGCATCGTCTGCCCGAAGGTGCTGGACGTATTGCGGATCCCACATATCCAGCGCGACGCGGTGCACTACGAGCCGCTACCGGGGCAGACCCTCCGCCAACTCGACCGCAACGACCCGGAGTGCGGCGACGCAGTCCGGACGCAACTGGGCGAGCTGATCGCCGCGCTGCACGCCAAGGGGGTGTACTTCCGCTCGCTGCACCTGGGCAACGTGGTGCGCACGCCGGAAGGCCGGATGGGCCTGATCGACATCGCCGACCTGCGGGTCCAGCGCTCGGCGCTCAGCGCCGCCCAGCGCATTCGCAATTTCAAGCACCTGCTGCGCTACGAACAGGATCGAACCTGGTTCCTCGACGACAGCGAGCACCTAGTGCTCAAGTCCTATCTCCGCAGCAGCCAGGTCCACTGGACACTCGAGCAGCTCCTCAAGCAACTGCAACTGGATTGAGCAAGGAATGTTCGCAGCTACCCGACTGACCCGTCTTCGCCACGATACCAGCCGCATCCTCAGCCACTGGATCCTGCCGCTGGGCTGGCTGGCCCTGCTCACCGGAATGTTCTGGGTCGGCGACCGCTCCGACTACCATCGCCTCTTCTACATCCTGCTTGCAGCCCCGACGCTGCTGTACGTGATACTGCAACCGCGTCTGCTTCGCCCGCTAACGGGCTCGCCGCTGTTCATCGCCTTCCTCGCCTTCAGCAGCTACATGATGCTGAGCCTGTCCTGGTCGGCCCCCGAGAACTCCACCGGCTCGCTGCTCAAGCGCCCCCTGTACATCGCCCTCCTGTTCTTCTGCGCCGCCATCCTGGCGCTCGAAGCTCCCCTCCGCCTCAAGACCGCGACCTGGCTGGCTGCCCTTGGCGCGGTGATCTCCGCGGCAGCCACCTTGCTGCAATACTACTGGGACGCCAACCCGCTGCGCCTTACCGGTTATGGCGCTCTCTATAACCCATTACTGAGCGCCCATGTCTATGGCGCCTTCACGGCACTCTGGCTGGCCTATTGGATGCAATCCCGCCCCATCCTGGCCCCCTTGCCACTGATATCTCTGGCGCTGCTCGGTGGCCTTCTCATCGCGACCGGTTCACGTACTCCCCTGGTAGGGCTCACAGCGGCCCTTATGTGGCTGGTCCTGGCCGGAGACAGGAAAAAAGCCCTCATCGCCCTGGCACTCGCCCTGGCTGGAGCGCTACTGGGCTACATCCTGTACCCGGAAGTGATCACCCAGAGAGGGGCATCGTTCCGCCCGGAAATCTGGGCCGACGCCCTACGCCAGATCAGCGAGCATCCATGGCTCGGACACGGCTACGATCATCCGATGCGAATCGTCCTGAGCAACGGCATGCTGCTCGCCGACCCGCACAACATCGAACTGGGTGTGCTTTTCGCTGGAGGGATCATCGGGCTCCTGCTGTGGGTGGCGATCTACGCACTGGCCTTCGGCTTCTCCTGGAAAAACCGGAAGTCTCCAGCGGTTCTGCTAGCCTCGACCTGGCTGGTGTTCGGCCTGGCAGCCGGACTCACGGAGGGCAACGCCTTCCTGCCCCGTCCCAAGGAACACTGGTTCCTGATCTGGATTCCCATGGCGCTGCTGTATGCGCTGTGGATCCAGCAAAGGTTCGCCGCCAGCAGGCGCGGTGAGGATATCGCCGCGCCTTGATTGCGGCGATATCAGCGATCAGGAGAAAAACAGCCGCGCAATGCCGCGGAAGGTCTTCTCGTTCCAGTACTTCAGCGGCAAGCCGGAGAGCAGCTCCCGGGCCAGTACCTTGTCCCGGTTCGAGCACTTGAGGAACATCGAATTGCGGAAGCGCATGATCACCTGCTCGTAATCGGGGTGATCGCTGAACTGGCTGTACGTCTTGAATACGTTGTCCACCATGAAACGGGCGTTCTTGTACGTATTGGTGGGATGCTTGCGGTACTGGGCGAGGACCTCGCCAAGAATGTCGATGACGTAGCCAGCCTTGGTCACCGCCAGTTCGATATAGACATCTTCCAGGCGTATGTCCGGATCGAAACCGCCGACCTTCTCCAGGGCTTCCCGCCGGAACATCAGGGTGGGCGCCATCGGGCCCGGCTTGCGGTCCAGGAACAGGTCATCGAAGTCGAGACGGCGGAAAGGCAGGTCGCGTTTGCGCTGCTCCTTTCCCGGCATGACCCGGCCATTGGAATCGATGATCTCGATATTGCCCGCGCAGATACCTACCTCGGGCTTGTCCCACATGTGTGCCACCTGTTTCTCCAGGCGTTGCGGCAACATGATGTCGTCCGAACCGAAAGGCACGATGAGATTTCCCCGGGCCCTGGCGATCGCCTCGTTGAGCGTTCTCGACAGTCCCTGGTTCTGCTGGACCCTGAGGTCGAAGCCGTACTTCGCCTGGAGCCCGCGCAAAAGCTCGACGCTGCCATCGCTGGAACCATCGTCCACCACCAGCAGTTCCACGTTGCGGTATGTCTGCGCAGCCACGCTGGCGATGCTCGCTTCTATGTACTTTTCGTGGTTATAGGAAGCGATGATCACGGAAACCAATGGCTGCGAACCATCATCGACGAGCGCCATAACTACAACCTTACCTGTCCTTCACGTCCCCATTCAAAGCGCCAGACATGCATGAGCGATCCTGCGATCTTCATCGGTCCTACACCTCCCCCCAGCCCGGAAAAACAAGCTGAACAATAGCAAACACGCCTGAAGCCCCAGCTCTTTTCGGCTGCTACTCTCAGGTAAAAATACGTCGCCAGGTCTTCTCCAGCCATCCGGGACGCTCCGGCTCGCGCAACACGGGCCGCATGGCCTCGACGATACTCTGACCGACAGCGGCGAAGCTGAATCGTTCGATGGCCAGCGCCTGGCCGCTTCGCGCGATCCGCTCGGCGAGAGCCGTATCGAGGCGCAGGATCGCGAGCTTTTCCTGGATGTCCGCCACCGAGCGATACAGCACGATATTCTCCATGTCCCGGAAACCCAAGGCCTCGTTTTCCCGCTCGCCCTGGTCGTAGGCCAGCAGTACGCAACCGCAGGCCATCGCCTCGAAATTCTTGATCATGTATTCGCCCATGCCGACATCCGCGCTGACGAAGAAACGGATGCGGTTGAGCGTGCGCAGGTACTCCTCGCCGGACTTGGTCTTGGTCACCAGCAGGTTCTCCACTCCGCCCAACTCGTCGAGCAGCGCCTTGCGTCCACTGTAGGCCACGCTGCCGGTACTGCCGACGAAGCCCAGCTCGATATCGCGCGCCAGGCCCAGGTCATGCAACAGGGTCTGGTCGTAGCCCTTGGGCACGAATACCGCGTCGAATCCCTCCTGGCGCAGGCGTTCGCTGACCGTATGGCCCGAACTGATCACCCGTGCCCAGGGCAGGCGCCGGTAATGGGCGCTGAACTTGCCGGTGTACTTGCAGGGAATGTAGTTCTGGTAGGCATCGTGCTCGAGGATCACCAGGTTGGGCACGCTGCGGATGAAGCGGACCTGGCGCATTTCCTTCTTGAAACGGAGGAAGAACAGGATGCGGTCGTAGCGCGAGACATCCACGTGCTTGCGGAAGTAGCCGCGCAGGTCGGCCTGCTCCTCGCTGCTCAGCCAGCGGGTATCGCACTCGCAATGGGCGGCGATGCCGTCGTACAGGCGATCCAGGATCGCGCGCTGCTCTTTCTGGACCAGAAACAGAACTTTCATCAGACCTTCATCCTCGCGGCTTCTCCGAAGCAGCATGGCGGCTCGAACCTTGCCGAACGCTCGACCCAAGCATCACGCCTCCCCATCCAGCGACTCCACCCAGAACAACTCGTGCCGACGCACCGCCTTGCGCATGAACTCGTCCTCGCCGTATGCCGGCCAGCGACGCCCGGCGAGCCAGCCCTGCAGACGGCGGCGCAGACGGCGCTTGAACGGCGGCCTGGGTTGCAGGTCGTGCATCATGCCCAAGGCCATGGCCTTGTCCACCTGGCGCGTGCGCTCCAGCGCCAGCGTCCATGGCAGCAGCGGCGAGCATTCTTCGGTCAGCGGTGGCAGGCTGACCCCCATGTGCGCATCGCCCATCGGCCAGCGATCGTTGTCGTGCAGGTGATTGGCATAGTGCAACAATGCCTGCGGCTGCCAGTCCAGGCCCTGGAGCGCCTCGCGCACAGCCTCCTGGGCGCGGACATGGTCCGGGTGCGGATCGAAATGCGGATGAGGCAGGACGATGACCTCGGGACGTGCCAGCAGGATCAGCTCGCGGAGATCGGACAGCAGATTGTTCCAGGTCGACAGGCCGTCGGCATCGCTGGCCAGGCGCAGGCGGTTGAACTGGCGGAACGGACGGATATCGGCGAGATCGGCCTCACGGGACGGCACCACCTCGCCCGGGTTCGCCTGCATGGCAGGCAATTGCAGGCAGAAATAACCCAGTTGCACGCAGCGCTCGGCCGGCACCCCACCCCACGTCGGCACGGCCTGGCTATCCCAGGCGCGCAGGCGGCCCTTCAGGCGCGCCGCAGCTATTCCGTCGAGGCCCATGCGGCGGTAATGCTCGGTTTCGATCTCGCCGGCGGTCAGGGTCACGATCCAGGCCTCGCGAGCCTGGCTGTAGAGGCCGAAGGCGGCCAGCTCGGCGTCGTCGGCATGCGGAGCGATGACCATCACCCGCCGATCACGGTAGTCGGGATGGCGCGCACGCCACAGGGTCGGTTCGCCGACCAGCCGGCAATGCCGGCCGCGCAGGCGAATCCGGCCCTCGCCCAGCGGCCCGGCCAGTCCCGTCAGGTTCAGGTAGCGCAAGCCGTTCACCCCACGTTCGAAAGCCTGGGCATCGGCCTCCGCGCCACCTTCCAGCAGCACCGAGGGTTCGAGTAAGCGCCCCAGCCAGCCAGCGCGCACGCCGATGCCAAGCACCAGCGTATCGCCTTCGCGCAGCTCACCGTCGACTCGCAGACGGCCATCCGCCAGGCGTACCGGCAGCGACTCGACCCCTTCCGCGAAACGGTAGCGGTAGTCCTCGCCCGGCGAATAGAACAGGTGATCGGCGAACCAGGCTTCGTGGGCGACCCACAGGGCCACGAGGAGGATCGGCAACAACCAGGGGCTGACCAGCAGACCGACGGCCAGCAATGCCAGCAGCGCAACCAGTAGGCCGATCCGCTTGTTGCGTCGATGACGCTTGAGCAACTGCTGCTTGCGTGCGCTCATGCTTCAGACCTGGAAGACCGGAGAAGGATGGCACCAGCGATCCTTGTATTCGCGGTCGGCGCGACCGAACGAATAGCGCAGGGGTTTGCCCAGCGCTCGCGCATCCTCCCAGGCGGCCTGGGTGTTCAGGTAACTGAGCACGCTGCCAGGGCTGAACTCGCGGGTCTGCGGATCGACGCCGCCGTTGATGTACTCGACGCTGAGCCAGCCCGGCGCTTCGGCGCGATACAGTACCTGGACCGCGATGGGCTGGTCGTTGAGCAGCAGGACCGAGCCGCGCAGCAATTCGCGCAACCGCTCGAAGACCTCGGCCATGCGCTCCGCGCCGGTGGCAGGGAAACCCCAGCGACGCTGGAACAGTTCAAGATAGATGGCAGCGAACTCGGCCGGGGCGAAGCTGTCTGCCTGGCGCACCTGGCCACCGGCCTCCTCCACCAGGCGCACTTCGCGCCGCTGGTTATAGCGGAACTTCTTGGAGAAATCCTCGGGAGCACGAGCGAAAGCCAGTTGCTCGGTCTGAGGGCGCAGCGTGACGATGTTCCGCTCATGCAGCGCCGACAGGTAGCGTCCCGCATGGCGGAGGGCGATGCGGGCATCGCCGGCCACCGGCAGGATCAGTTCGGCGTTGCCCAGGTCGTACAGGCCCTTCTTGCCGCGCCGCTTGAGCACGTCCTTGGACAACGCCAGGTGGCGGCCCCAGGTCGGGATCGCCGCAACCAGTTCGCCAGCGCTCTCCCAACCCAGGTAACGCACCGGGATTCCAGCCATTTCGGCGAGCTGCTCGACCACCAGCGGGTGGGTCGCGACGCTGCCGCCGAAACGCTGCCAGGCCTGGGCGTAGGTCGGCGCGTCCACTTCGCGCCAACCGCGTTCGCGGAAGGCGCGCAACCTGTTCAGCATGCAGACTCCGAAGCGAAGCCGGCAATCGTCGGCAGGCGCCAGAATTCGCGGCGCACCGCAGCGTCGGAGAAGCGTGTCTCCAGGCGCTCGAGCATGAGCCGCGCACAGGCCTCGCGCTGGCGGCGGTCAAGCGCCGCCAGGTGGGTCAGGCCCTCGGCCAGGGCCGTCTCGTCGCCCAGCGGGAAGAGGATGCCGACCCCTTCCACCACTTCGCGGGCGCCGCCACAGGCGGTGGCGATCAGCGGTACACCGGCGACCATGGCCTCCAGCAGGACCATGCCGAACGGCTCGTGGTCGGAACTCAGGGCGAAGGCGTCGAACGCCTTGAAGTAGCGCCGTGCCTCTTCGACCTGGCCGAGGAACAGCACGCGCTCGCCGATACCCAGTTCGCAGGCCAGGTCCTTGAGCTGCTCTTCCAGGCGGCCGCTGCCGAGGATCGCCAGCAGGCTGTTCTGCGGCAGGCGCGGCAGCGCGGCGGCAAAGCCGCGCAGCAGGGTAGCCTGGTCCTTGTCCGGATGCAGGCGGCCGACGTTGCCGACCACCCAGGCCTCGTCGGGCAGGCGCAGTTGCCGGCGCGCACTCAGGCGCTCGACCTGCTCGGCCTGCAGCGCAGCGACGTCGATGCGGTTGTAGAGCGTCTCGATCCGCTCCGCCGGCCACTTCGGCAGGCAACGGCGGATATCGTCGCGCACCGCGTCGGACACCGCCAGCAGGCTCAGGCGCTTGCTCATCAGGCCGGCGAAGACCTTGCGCGACAACCGCTGGTAATCGCCGAAGGCGTGGTGCACGCCAACGATCGGCAGACGAGTGGCCAGGCTGGCGATCCAGATCGGCTTGAAGCGGTGCGCGATGCAGAAGCGGAAGTCGCGCGAACGGGCGATCTCGCGCAAGTCGCGGATCGCCTTCAGCTTGAGGCCACGGATGTCCCTGGAGCCGTACTCGAGGAACAGTACCTCGTCGGAGGCGCAACGCGCCGCCACCTCAGGATCGGAACGCCCGGTGAGGAACACCGTGGTGACCTTGTACGGGGTTCCGGCGAACAGGCTGGCGTACTGACGGGCACAGTCGAGGAAAGGCCCGTCGTAGCCGTGACAGAACTGCAGGACGCGAGGTTCAGCCGACCGAGTCATACCAGTCCACGCCCTCCTTCACGACCAGGATGTCCTCCATGATCAGGTACTGCAGATCGGAGCCGAAGAACATGTTCAGGGCGTCGGTCGGCGAGCAGATCATCGGTTCGCCACGGCGATTGAGCGAAGTGTTCAGGGCCACGCCGTTGCCGGTGAGGTTCTCCAGTTCCTTCATCAGGTCGTAGTAGCGCGGGTTGTACTCGCGCTTCAGCACCTGGGCGCGGGAGGTACCGTCTTCGTGCACCACTTCCGGCACTCGCTCCTTCCACTCTTCGTTGACTTCGAAGGTGAAGGTCATGAACGGGGCCGGGTGGTCGATCTTGAACATCTGCGGGCCGACGGTATCCAGCATCGACGGGCAGAAGGGCCGCCAGCGCTCGCGGAACTTGATCTGCGCATTGATCCGGTCGGCCACGCCCGGCACGCTCGGGCAGCCGAGAATGGAGCGGCCACCGAGGGCACGCGGACCGAACTCCATGCGTCCCTGGAACCAGGCCACCGGGTTGCCGTCGGCAAGGATCCTGCCGATACGCCGGCTGCGGTTGTCGATCTTCTGCCACTGCGGCCTGGCCTCGTGACGGGCGCAGGCGGCGATGACGTCCTCGTTGGAATACTCCGGGCCGAGGTAGACGTGCTCCATCTTCTCCACCGGCACGCCGCGCTGGTGCGACACGTAGGCCGCCGCGCCGACCGCGGTGCCGGCGTCGCTGGCCGCCGGCTGGACGAACAGCTCCTTCACTTCGGGGCGCGAGATGATCTTCTGGTTGAGCTTGACGTTCAGCGCGCAGCCGCCGGCGAAAGCGACCTTGCCGGTCTCGCGGATGATATCGCCGAGGTAGTAGTCCATCATCTCCAGCGCGAGCTTCTCGAACAGCGCCTGGATGCTCGCGGCGTAATGGATGTAGGGATCGTCGGCGATGTCGCCTTCGCGCTTGGGCCCCAGCCACTCGATCAGCTTGGGCGAGAAGTAGTAGCCCTTGCCTTTCTCCTTGTAGCGGCGGAAGCCGATGACGTTGGCATAGTCGGTGTTGATCACCAGTTCGCCGTTCTCGAACTTGGCGAGACGGGAGAAATCGTACTTGCTGGCGTCACCGTAGGGCGCCATGCCCATGACCTTGAACTCGCCGTCGAGCATGTCGAAGCCGAGGTACTCGGTGATCGCGCCGTACAGGCCGCCCAGCGAATCCGGATCGTAGAACTCCTTGATCTTGTGGATCCGACCGTTCTCGCCCCAGCCGAAGAAAGTGGTGGCGTACTCGCCCTTGCCGTCGATGCCGAGGATCGCGGTCTTTTCCTTGAACCCCGAGCAATGGTAGGCACTGGAGGCGTGGGCAAGGTGGTGCTCGACCGGCTGGATCTTGATTTTCTTCAGGTCGAAGCCGAGTTGCTGCAGGCACCACTCGATGCGCTTGTAGTAACGCTTGTAGCGGCGGTTGCCGAGCAGGATCGCATCCAGCGCGCGATCCGGCGCGTAGGCGTAGCGCTTGGCGTAGTGCCAGCGGGCCTTTTCCATGATGCTGATGGGAGCGAAGGGAATCGCCACCACGTCGACATCGGCCGGCTCGATCCCTGCCTGCTCCAGGCAGAACTTCGCCGATTCGTAGGGCATGCGGTTCTTCGCGTGCTTGTCGCGCACGAAGCGCTCTTCCTCGACGGCCGCGACCAGCTTGCCGTCGATGTACAGGGCGGCGGACGGGTCATGGCTTACGGCGCCAGACAGGCCTAGGACGGTCAATGCCACGGTAGAACCTCTTCAAAGCAGCTCGCGGTTGCGGAGTGGGACCGACAACCGCGGCTTTCGTTTAACTCGTCGACCGCCGCAGGCGGTGGTCGTCGCTTGTCGTTCAAGCCCCGGCGGCGTCGCCGAGGCGGGGAATCCGTTGCTCCAGCAGCCGGTAGAGGCCGCTGTCCTGCGGCCAGTTGCGCAGGAAGCGCGCGCGGTCGCGGGCGTAGGCGCGAGAAAAGGACGCCTGGCTGTGATGCTTGCGCATCGCGTCCAGGTCGATCAGCGCCCATTCGCCGCCTTGTTCATGGGCCTGCCAGAACAGGTTGTGTCCCTTCAGGTCGCCGTGGCTGATGCGTTCGCGGATCAACGTCGAAAACAGCCGATCCAGTGCCGCCAACTCGGCTTCCGGTGGCGAAACGGCGCCATCGGGCATGTCCAGGCAAGGCTTAAAACGAGCGATTATATCCTGACCGCCGAGATAATCGGTAATCAGGTAGGCGCGCCCGCGCAGCCAGCACCAGCGTCGTTCCAGCATCGCCAGCGGACGGGCGGTGGCGATGCCGAGGAATTCCAGGCGGTTGCCTTCGCGCCAGGAGGCCCAGGCCCGGCTCGGCCGCCAGAAGCGCTTCAGCCAATGGACCCAGCCCTTGATGTTGTAGCGTTTGATGATCAGCGTGCGGCCGTTCGCTTCGACCCGGGCGACGGTGGCCGCGCCGCCGTCCTTGTAGACGTGGCCGGCGGCGATCAGGCGGTCCGCGTCCGCCAGCAGGGGCGCCATCGTCTCGGCCTCGCTGCGGCGGGCGGCGAACAGGCGGAACGGACCGCGCACGACGCTGAACAGGCTACAGTCGCGACCGACCTTCCTCAGCAGGTCGCGCACCCGCCAGCGGCGAACCTTGGCGATTTCCTTCTGCAAGGCTTCGAGCGGCAGCGCATGCTCGCCGTTGGCCAGCAGGTAATGCACCAGCAACTCCTCCAGGAAAGGATCGAGGAGCGCCGGCAACTGGGCGAAGAACACCCCGAGGTTTTCCAGCACTTTCTGTCGCGACAGCGGCTGGCCGGGAGTTTCCGCACGCACGCCGCCACCGTCGATGAGATACAGGTGGCCGGCGTGGCGCAACAGGTTGTCCAGGTGCAGGTCGTCCTGCCAGAGGCCCTTTGCATGCAGCTCGCCAATGGCTGCCAGGGCTTCGCCGAGCACCGCTTGCTGGGCATCGCCCAGCGGCGCCTGGGCCTCCACCGCACGCCAGGCGTCACCGAGGCTCTGCGCCGCGTCGAGGTAGTCGAACAGCAACCAGCCGCCCTCGCCCTCCTGCAGCCCGTCGGCCAGCAGCGCCGGGGTGGTCAGCCCCTGGGCCGCGAGCAGACGCGCCCCTTCCAGTTCGCGCTGGAAATGCCGTGCGGCCTTGCCGCCCACCAGCAGCTTGGCCAGCACCTTGCGCCCACGCCATTCGCCGGCACCGACGTAGCGCTGCCCGGGCAGCACCCGCAGCAGACTGTCCAGGCGCAGTTCGGCAGCGCCAGCGCCATCCGCCAGGGTCACCCGCAATGGCAGTTGCGGGTGGCGCCCGGCGGCTTGCAGTTCGGCCAGTCTCATCGGCGCGACTCCTTGCGCCGACGGCGCTGGTCGAGAAGGCGATACCACTGCTCGACCTCGGCCGAGTCGAGGGGTTCGTCGACATAGGCGGAGATGAATTCGTGCACGTCCGCTTCGCTCCAGTCCGGGGCACGGCGCAGCATCGGCTCCAGGTCCTTGACCTGGTCGCGGCGGCCGAACCAGATCGGCCGGGTCTTCTCCAGGTCGATCAGGCAGGCCTCGAAGACACCATCGGCCCCCTCGCGGAGGAATAGATGCTTGGGATAGAAGCAACCATGCATCTGTCCGGCGGCGTGCAGCTGGCGCGCCAGCCTGCCAACCGCCCGGAGAATCGCCCGGCGCCGCTCTTCGGCCAGGTCGTGCCAGGACGCCAGCCAGGTGTCCAGGTCCTGCCAACCGTCCAGGGCACGGGTCAGGAGGATCGCCTGGCGCTCTCCGCCGACCGCCTGCTGGGCGAAGAACGCCGCCTGCAGGGCGGGAATGCCCAGCGCCCGGTAGCGCTCGATGTTGCGGAACTCGCGGGCGAAGGTCGGCTCGCCCAGCGGATGGCGCAAGCTGCGGGTCAGGTGGTTGCTCTGGCGCTTCAGGTAGTAGGCGGAGTCGCCCAGGTCGAGGCGGTAGACGCTGCTCCAGCCACCCCGCTCGGTATTCGGTTCGTCCACGGCGTCCAGCTGCAAGGCCCACAGGGCGTCGAAGCTGTCCAGACGGTTGCGCTGGAGCAGGTCGTGGTCCTGCGCGGCGATGAAAACGCTCATTCGCGCCCCTCGAAGAAAGCCACCACCTGGCGAATACGCTTCTTGTCGGATTCGTTCAGGTGCCGGCGACGGCGATATTGCAGGTAGAAGCGCAGGCGCTGGGTGCGCGACAGGTGGTACTTGGCCACCTTGTCCAGGCAGGCCAGGTCCTTGGTGATCCGATAGCGCAGCATGAAGCTCCACCAGAACGCGCCGTTCGGGCAGTCGATGAAATACACCAGCGGCTGGTCGTCCACCAGCAGGTTGCGCCACTTCAGGTCGTTATGGGTGAAATGCTGGTCATGCATCAGGCGCGTAGCCTTGGCGATCTGCCGGCTGACGCCGTCCACCCAGCGCGGGTCCTTCAGGCGCGGATCCCGGTTGCTGGCGAGCACCGACAAGTCCTCGGTGCCCGGCAGCTCGCGGGTGATCATGGCGCCGCGCTGGAAGGCGCCGGCCTTGCGCTCCAGCCCCCAGGCGACCACTTCGGCGGTGGGAATGCCCCACTTCTCGAAGCGCTTGAGGTTCTGCCACTCGGCCTTGATCCGCGGTCGCGCCAGGTAGCGGCGCAGGCCCTTGCCGGCGCTGCGGTAGCGCTTGACGTAGTAACGCACGCCGTCGCGCTCGATGCGGATGACTTCGGACAACGGGTCGCGGGTCAGGCGCTCGCCCTCCAGGGCGAACACGCTATCGAGGCTACCGAAGTCGGCGGCCAGGTGACGGTAATCGGGTTCGAGGGTCCACCCCGCCATCAGAGCAGGTCTCCGTAACGCTGCTTGCGTTCGTAGAGTTTTTCCGCCTTGCGTTCCATCCAGGCCAGCAGGCCGGCCTCGTCGCGCAGTATCTCGCGCAACGGCCGGCGGAAATAGGTGCGCAGGAAGCGTAGCTTGTCGCGACGCGTCAGTCCGATGTCCAGCGCAGAGAAATACAATGCCGCCAGATCCTTGTTACGCCAGCGTTTCGGCGTGGCGTCGCGGGTCTGGGCACGGTGTAGATCGATCACCGAGAGGCGGAAATCGTCCGCGCTCACCGGCTTGTCGGTGTGCAACAGGAAATGACAGATGTAGCAGTCGCGATGGTTGACTCCGGCACGGTGCATGTCGCCGACCATCCGCGCCACCGCCTCGACCAGCGCGCGCTTGAGCCGCGGCGGTGGAGGACGTTCGCGCCAGTCCTGGGAGAACACCTCGAGGTCCACGGTCGGCGCCAGTTCCTCGGTGACGATGAAGGAATGCTGCCGCGCCGGATCGCTGCCGCGCTCGCCGTAGGCGACCGCGGTCATGGTCGCTACGCCGGCCTCGTGCAGGCGCCGGATGGCCTGCCACTCCTGGCGCGCGCCGAGCACCGGGAGCTTGGCGGTGAGCAGGTTCTTGGCGATCTCGCCCCAGCCGATGCCACGGTGGATCTTGACGAAGTAGCCGCGCCCGTCGACCTCGGTGCGCAGGGTGCGGCGCCCCTCCAGTTCGCGGTAGACCTTGCCTTGCAGCGCCTCCACCGCCTCGAACGGGTCGCGCCCGCTCCACAGGCGCTTGAACGGCTCTTCCAGCACCAGCCTCATGAGGCCTCCCCGAGGATCAGGTCGGCGGCGCGCTGCGGCATGCTGTAGAGGTCGGCGTGATCGGCGTAGGCCAGGCCATTGCGCGACCAGGCGGCGCGCGCCGGAGCGTCCTCCAGCATTTCCGCGAGCAGGCGGTTGAGACTGTCCTGCTCGAACGGACTCGGCAGCACCCGCCCGGCGTCGGCCTCGGCGATGTAGTGGGCATAGCCGCAGACATCGGTCACCAACACCGGCAGGCCGGAGACCAGCGCCTCCAGCAGCACCGTACCGGTGTTCTCGTTGTAGGCCGGGTGGATCAGCAGGTCGGCGCCGAGCAGGAAGCGCGGGATATCGCTGCGACCCTTGAGGATCTGTACCTGGTCGTTGAGACCGAGGGCGGCGATCTGTAGCAGGAACGGCTTGGGATCGTCCTGGCCGATGGCGATCAGCCGGGTACGCCTGCGCAACGCCTTGGGCAGCGCGGCCAGCGCCTTCAGGCTGCGATCCAGGCCCTTGGTCTTGAAGCCGGAGCCAATCTGCACCAGCAGCAGGTCGTCCTCCTCCAGACCGAACTCGCGGCGGAATTCCGCACGCACGTCCGCGGCGTTGGCCGGCGCCCGGCGATCCTGGCTGATCCCCGGCGGCAGCAGATGGAAACGCTCGGCCTGGGTGCCGTAGTGCTTGACGAAGAGCGGCTGCTGCACCTCGGAGATCATCAGGATCTCGGTCTTCGAGGCCGGGTCGAACACTGCCCGTTCGTAGCCGGCGAAGTGGCGGTAGCGGCCCCACTGGCGGTACAGCGGGTTGCGCAAGGTCTGGGCCTTTTCCTCGAAACAGGCGTCGGCGGCGTAGTAGACATCCAGTCCGGGCATCTTGTTGAAGCCGATCACCCGCTGCACCGGGCGCCTGGCCAGGTCGGCGCGGACCCACGCGGTGAACTTCTCGTTGCGCCGGTGGTTGAAGATCGAGCGCACCGGGGCCACCAGCACTTCGAAGCCGTCCGGCACGTCGCCCTCCCAGATCAGCGTATAGACGCGGATGTCGTGCCCGCGCCGCTGGCATTCCAGGGCGATGCGCATGAAGTCACGCTGCAGGCCGCCGAAGGGGAAGTATTTGTAGAGGATGAACGCCAGGGTCATCGGAGGGTCTCCGGGGCCAGCAGCATGGCCTCCAGCTGGGTGGCCACGCGCTGGGGATTCAGCCGGGTGAAGCACAGCGGCTGTTCACGCTTGAGATCGAACAGTTTGCGATCCTCTTCGGTCGGCTGGTAGGTACAGGTCTTCTTCAGGCACGGCGCACAGGGGAAGTCGCTGCCCAGGTGAACCTGGGAACGCCCGTATGCGCCGGTGAAGCCAGGATTGGTCGGGCCGAACAGCGACAGCGTCGGCACGTCCAGCGCCGCCGCCAGGTGACCGAGGCCGGTATCCACCGCCACGCAGGCGCGCGCGCCGGCAAGCACCTTGGCCATGCCGGCCAGGGATAATCTGGGGAGTACCGCGGCATTTTCCAACCCCGCCGCCAGGCGCCCGGCCCGCTCCCGCTCGGCGGCGCTGCCCCAGGGCAGGCGCACCGACCAGCCGCGCTCGCACATGCGCTCGGCCAGTTCGCGCCAGTAGGCTTCCGGCCAATGCTTGGTGTCCCAGGTAGTACCGTGCAGGAACACAAGGTACGGCGCGCCAGGGTCGGCGTCGGCCAACTGCTCGCGGTCCAGGCCATAGTCACCGACCGACTCGGGCAACGGGTAGTCCAGCGCCTGGGCGAACAACTGGCGCGTGCGCTCCACCGCATGCTGTCCCCAGGCGACCGGATAGGCACGGCGATAGAAGCGGCTGGCGAGCGGCTCGCGCGCCGAGTCGCGATCGAGACCGGCGACCGGCGTCTTGCCCACGTAGCGGGTCAGCCAGGCACTCTTCAGCAGCCCCTGGGCGTCGATCACCAGGTCATAGTCGACTTCCTTCAGGCGCTGCTTGAAGCGCCGCCATTCGCCGTTGCGCAGGGTCTGCCAGAGGTTCTTGCGCCAGCGCCGGATCGCCACCGGGATCACCCGCGCCACCGCCGGATGCCAGGCGGGAATCTCGGCGAAACCTTCCTCCACCACCCAGTCGAACTGGATGCCGGGAATCGCCCGGGCGGCGTCGGTAAGCGCCGGCAGGGTGTGGATCACGTCGCCGAGGGACGAGGTCTTGACCAGCAGTACCCTCATCCGGCGACCTCGGCAGGGTCGCCGACCAGCCGCTCCAGGGCTTGCAATACCAGGCCAGGCGGCAGCTCGCGGAGGCAATTGTAGTGGCCGAAGCGACAGGTGCGCTCGAAGCACGGGCTGCACTCGAGACCGAGGCGGACGATCTCCACCCGGTCCGCCAGCGGCGGGGTGAACTGCGGCGAGGTGGAGCCATAGACGCCCACCAGCGGGCGATCCAGCGCGGCCGCCACGTGCATCAGGCCGGAATCGTTGGACACCACCGCGCCAGCGCAGGACATCAGGTCGATGGCCTCGGCCAGCGAAGTCTCCCCGGCAAGATTGAAGGACTCCTCGCGCAACCCCGGAATCAGGCGCTGGCGAATCTCCTCTCCACCGGGATGGTCGTTCTTCGAGCCGAACAGCCAGACCTGCCAGCCGGCACGGATCTTCGCCTCGGCGACCGCGGCGTAGTGTTCCGCCGGCCAGCGCTTGGCCTCGCCGAACTCGGCGCCGGGGCAGAGCGCCAGCACCGGGCGGTCCAGGCTCAGGGCGAACTTGTCGAGCGCCGCCTGGCGGCTGCCGTCGTCGATCCACAGGCGCGGCTGCGGATAGGGCTTCGGCAACTCCACGCCCGGCTCGAAGGCCAGGGCCATGAAGCGTTCGATCATCAGCGGATAGCGCTGCTTGTCGAGCTTGCGGATGTCATTGAGCAGCCCATAGCGCATCTCGCCGCGCCAGCCGGTGCGCTTCGGTATTCCGGCGAACCAGGGCACCAGCGCCGACTTCAGCGAGTTGGGCAGCAGGATCGCCTGCTCGTACTGACCGCGCAGGCCGCGTCCGATCCGGCGCCGGGTGGCGACGTCCATCACCCCGTGGCCGAGCGGAAAGCTCAGGGCCTGGCGCACCTCGGGCATGCGCTCGAGGATCGGTCGGCTCCACTCGGGCGCCAGCACGTCGATCACGCACTCGGGATGCCGCTGGCGCAGACACTGGAACAGGGTCTGCGCCATCACCATGTCCCCCACCCAGGAGGGACCTACGATCAGAATTCTCATTCAGGCTCCGGAAATGATCAGGGAGGCTTTCGCCTCCCTGTCACACCCTTCTTCGGTGCTTACTTGACCAGGGTACGCCACTCGGCGTGGGCCTCGGTCTTGCCGCTGACCAGGTCGAAATAGGCTTTCTGCAGCTTTTCGGTGACCGGGCCACGGCGGCCGGCGCCGATCTTGCGCCCGTCCACTTCGCGGATCGGCGTGACTTCCGCGGCGGTGCCGGTGAAGAAGGCCTCGTCGGCGATGTACACCTCGTCGCGGGTGATGCGCTTCTCGACCAGTTTAAAACCGTGTTCGGCGGCCAGGGTCAGGATAGTGTTACGAGTGATGCCGTTCAGGCAGGCGGTGACTTCCGGGGTGTAGATCACGCCATCCTTGATGATGAAGATGTTCTCGCCGGAGCCTTCGGCCACATAGCCTTCCGGATCGAGCATCATGGCCTCGTCGGCGCCGCCGGAGATCGCCTCCTGGAGGGCCAGCATCGAGTTGATGTAGGCACCGTTGGACTTGGCGCGGGTCATCGAGATGTTGACGTGGTGGCGGGTGAAGGAACTGGTGCGCACCTTGATGCCTTGCTGCAGGGCTTCCTCGCCCATGTAGGCGCCCCAGCTCCAGGCGGCGATGATCACATGGACCTTCAGGCCGCTGGCGCGCAGGCCCATGCCTTCGCTTCCGTAGAACACCATCGGGCGGATATAGGCGCTTTCCAGGTTGTTCTCGCGCACGGCGGCGCGGGTCGCCTCGTTGATCTCGTCGCGGCTGTACGGGATCTGCATGTTCATGATGTGCGCGGAGTCGAACAGCCGGTCGGTGTGCGCCTGCAGGCGGAAGATCGCCGTGCCCTGCGGGGTGTCGTAGGCGCGCACGCCCTCGAACACGCCCATTCCATAGTGCAGGGTATGGGTCAGCACGTGCGTGGTCGCATCGCGCCACTGCACCAGTTCACCGTCATACCAGATCACGCCATCACGATCGGCCATCGACATAGTTGCCAGCTCCTTCAGATATTCGTTACGTACTTGCGTTACGTGCCTGAGTGGATCAGCCGAGCCGTAGCTCGCGCCAGATCCTGATCACTTCTCGCCGCTCCGTCTGGAAGTGCTCGCCGCTCACGACCCCGGCCTCCTTCTGTAGTGCCAGGCGGTGTGCGGCTGCGCGATAGGCCTTGTAGGCCTCCTGCAGGAGACGGACGTCCTCGCTGGCGATCAGGCCAGCCCGTTCCAGTCCTTCCAGAATGCGGATGTTATCGGTGAATTCGAGCAGCGCCGGGTGTTCTCCGGACCAAGCTAGAACCGCATATTGCACCATAAATTCGATATCGACGATACCACCGGCATCGTGCTTGAGATCGAAGGCTGCCGTGGCCTCGAAGGCATTCGAAGCGGTACCGGCGGCGGTCGCGCGGGTTCCCAGGTTGTCGCGCATCTTGGCGCGCATTTCGCTGACTTCGGTGCGCAACGCGTCGAGATCGCGCGGCCTCGCCAGCACCTCGGCACGTACCGCCTCGAAGCTCGCCTGCACCCGCCGGCAACCGGCCAGCACCCGGGCGCGGACCAACGCCTGGTGCTCCCAGGTCCAGGCCTCCTGCTCCTGGTAGCGCTGGAAGGCGCCCAGCGAACTCACCAGCAGGCCGGCCGCGCCGCTCGGACGCAGGCGCATGTCGACCTCGTAGAGGGTGCCGGATGGCGTCTGCGCGGTGAGGAAATGGATGATCTTCTGCCCCAGGCGGGTAAAGAACTGCGCGCCATCGATGGATTTGCCGCCATCGGTCTCGCACTGGGGGTCGCCGTCATGGATGAACACCAGGTCGAGGTCCGAGCCATGACCGAACTCCAGCCCGCCGACCTTGCCGTAGCCGACGATGACGAAGTCCGGATCGCACGGCGTGCCGTCGGCGCGCAACGGCCGGCCATGACGCTGCACCAACTGCCGCCAGGCCAGTTCGAGGACCTCGACGAGGATCGCCTCGGCCAGCCAGGTCAGGTAGTCGCTGACCTTCATCAACGGCAGCGTGCCGGCGATCTCCGAGGCCGCCACCCGCAGCCCGTGGGCCAGCTTGAAGTGACGAAGGGTCTCCATCTGCTGCTCGAGGTCGTCCTCGGGAATCCGCATCAGCCGTTCGCGCAGCTCGGCGGCCAGCTCGGCGGCCTGTGGAGGACGGAACAGGCGCCCCTCGTTGAGCAGTTCGTCGAGCAGGATCGGGAACCGCGCGATCTGCTCGGCAACCATCGGGCTGGCCGCGCAGAGGGTCAGCAGGCGCTCCAGCGCGCCAGGGTTCTCGGTCAGCAACACCAGGTAGGCGGAACGCCGCGCCACCGCTTCCACCAGCGGCAGGACCCGCTCCAGCACCAGGTCCGGCTGAGGGTTTTCCACGGTCATCGCCAGCAGGCGCGGAACGAAGGCATCCAGGCGTTCCCGGCCGAGACGCTGCATCGCTCGCACCTGGGGGCCGTGGCGCAGATCGCTGAGACGCTTCCAGGCCGCCTCGGCATCGACGAAGCCGGCGTCGGCCAGTTGCCGACTGGCCGACTCCTCGTCCAGCGCCTCCTCCCACAGCGGGATCCACTCGGCGCCGACGCTGCCGCAGGCCGCCTCGCCGCTTTCGTCCTCGTCCGGGTCGGCGATCACCTGGCGGAAGTGCCAGTCGATGCGCGCCCGCCAGTGGCTCAGGCGCTCGTGGAATGCGGCCCAACTGGCGAAGCCCATGATGAAGGCCACGCGGATGCGGTCGTATTCGTCGCTGGGCAGCATTTGCGTCTGCCGGTCGGCCAGCGCCTGGATGGCATGCTCGGCGTAGCGCAGGAACTCGTAGCCGCCGCGCAGCTCCTCGACCACCGCCGGCGGCAGGTAGCCCTGCCCCTCCAGGGTCGCCAGCACCTTCAGCAGCGGTCGTTGCTGCAAGCTCAGGTCGCGCCCGCCATGGATCAACTGGAAGGCCTGGGCGATGAACTCCACCTCGCGGATACCGCCTTCGCCCAGCTTGATGTTTTCCGACATCCCCTTGCGCCGGACCTCCTGCTGGATCAGCTGCTTCATGGTGCGCAGCGCCTCGATGGCGGAGAAGTCCAGGTAGCGCCGATAGACGAACGGCCGCAGCATGCCGAGCAGTTGCTCGCCTGCCTGCTGGTCGCCGCCGACCACCCGCGCCTTGATCATCGCGTAGCGCTCCCAGTCGCGCCCCTGGTCCTGGTAGTACTGCTCCAGCGCGGCGAAGCTGTAGACCAGCGGTCCGCTGGAGCCGTAGGGACGCAGGCGCATGTCGACGCGGAAGACGAAGCCGTCGACGGTGATCGCATCCAGCGCCTTGATCAGCTTCTGCCCCAGGCGGGTGAAGAACTCCTGGTTGTCCAGCGAACGCTTCGCCCCCTCGGTCTCGCCGCCCTCCGGGTAACCGAAGATCAGGTCGATGTCCGACGACAGGTTGAGCTCCACCGCGCCCAGCTTGCCCATGCCGAGGACCACCATCCGCTGCGGTTCGCCGGAGCGCCGGCCGATCGGCGTGCCGAACTGCTCGCACTGGCGCCGATGGAGCCACTCGCAAGCCAGGTCGATGCAGGCGTCGGCCAGGGCCGACAGGTCGCGACAGGTTTCCGCCAGCGCGGCGCGGCGGGTCAGGTCGCGCCAGATGATGCGCAGTTGCTGGCGTGTGCGGAAACGTCGCAGGCGCCGACCGAGTTCGTCCTCGTCGGCGCAATCCTCCAGCCGCGCCTGCAACTGGCTGCGCAATTCGCCGGGCGCGTGGGGGTTCTCCAGCTCGCCGCGTTCGGCCAGATCCAGCAGCATCGCCGGGTCGCGCACTGCCTGCTCGGCGACGAAATCGCTGGCCGCAGCGACC
Source organism: Pseudomonas sp. PS1(2021) (assembly GCF_020405165.1). Lineage (NCBI taxonomy): Bacteria > Pseudomonadati > Pseudomonadota > Gammaproteobacteria > Pseudomonadales > Pseudomonadaceae > Pseudomonas > Pseudomonas sp. PS1(2021). The sequence continues at coordinate 5,203,808 of NZ_CP084484.1, forward strand.
CGTCGGAAATCCTCCAGGCGCTCCTCGGGCCAGGCCTCCAGGCGGGCCAGGGCGGCGGCATCGAGGGCGGCGACAGCGGAGCGGAGGGCAGTCCCGGCGCGTTCGGCGGCGGGCAGCAGGGTGGCCGGCAGATTCGCCAGCGAAGGCAGGCTCATGGTCTATCCTGTTTGGGCTTCCGACCGAAGACCACAGGCTCGACGCACAACGTCGAAAAGGCTCTACATCGGGCCTTATAGCCTGACAGCGACAATCGAAATGTAGTTTTACTACTAAAAATTGTATCCAGAGGGCTGTTTCTCAGACTGATCTGTAGTAAAACTACAAGTCGCCGGGTACACCCCCGGAGAACATCCAAGAATTAGCTGCGGTCGCCCACGAGGCCGGCCGCTCACCTATGGCATCCGATTCTGGAAGCCTTTCCGCCCTGGAGCAAGCCATGCAAGACCTCGATCCCGTCGAAACCCAGGAATGGCTGGACGCCCTGGAGTCCGTACTCGACCGCGAAGGTGAAGACCGCGCTCATTACCTGATGACCCGCATGGGCGAGCTGGCCAGCCGTAGCGGCACCCAACTGCCCTACGCGATCACCACGCCCTATCGCAACACCATTCCGGTAACCCACGAAGCACGCATGCCCGGCGACCTGTTCATGGAACGCCGGATCCGCTCCCTGGTGCGCTGGAACGCCCTGGCGATGGTGATGCGGGCGAACAAGCACGACCCGGACCTGGGCGGCCACATCTCCACCTTCGCCTCCTCGGCGACCCTCTACGACATCGGCTTCAACTATTTCTTCCAGGCTCCCACCGACGAACACGGCGGCGACCTGGTGTTCTTCCAGGGCCACGCGTCCCCCGGCGTCTACGCCCGGGCCTTCCTCGAAGGCCGCATCAGCGAGGAACAACTGGAGAACTTCCGCCAGGAAGTGGACGGCAACGGCCTGTCCTCCTATCCGCACCCCTGGCTGATGCCAGACTTCTGGCAGTTCCCCACCGTATCCATGGGCCTTGGCCCGATCCAGGCGATCTACCAGGCACGCTTCATGAAGTACCTGGAAAGCCGCGGCTTCATCCCCGCCGGCAAGCAGAAGGTCTGGTGCTTCATGGGCGACGGCGAGTGCGACGAGCCGGAATCCCTCGGCGCGATCTCCCTGGCCGGCCGCGAGAAACTCGACAACCTGATCTTCGTCATCAACTGCAACCTGCAGCGCCTCGACGGCCCGGTCCGCGGCAACGCCAAGATCATCCAGGAACTGGAAGGCGTGTTCCGCGGCGCCGAGTGGAACGTCAACAAGGTCATCTGGGGTCGCTTCTGGGACCCGCTGTTCGCCAAGGACACCGCCGGCCTGCTGCAGCAGCGCATGGACGAGGTCATCGACGGCGAATACCAGAACTACAAGGCGAAAGACGGCGCCTACGTGCGCGAGCACTTCTTCGGCGCGCGTCCGGAACTGCTGGAAATGGTCAAGGACCTTTCCGACGAGGAAATCTGGAAGCTCAACCGCGGCGGCCACGACCCCTACAAGGTCTATGCGGCCTACCACCAGGCGGTCAACCACAAGGGCCAGCCGACCGTCATCCTGGCCAAGACCATCAAGGGCTACGGCACCGGCAGCGGCGAAGCGAAGAACATCGCGCACAACGTGAAGAAGGTCGACGTCGACAGCCTGCGCGCGTTCCGCGACAAGTTCGACATCCCGGTCAAGGACGCCGACCTGGAGAAGCTGCCGTTCTACAAGCCTGAAGAAGGCAGCGCCGAGGCCAAGTACCTGGCCGAGCGCCGCGCCGCGCTGGGCGGCTTCATGCCGGTGCGCCGGCAGAAGAGCATGAGCGTGCCGGTTCCGCCGCTGGAAACCCTGAAGGCCATGCTCGACGGCTCCGGCGATCGCGAGATCTCCACCACCATGGCCTTCGTGCGGATCATCTCGCAGTTGGTCAAGGACAAGGAACTCGGCCCGCGCATCGTCCCGATCGTCCCGGACGAGGCCCGTACCTTCGGCATGGAAGGCATGTTCCGCCAGCTCGGCATCTATTCCTCGGTCGGCCAGCTCTACGAGCCGGTGGACAAGGACCAGGTGATGTTCTACCGCGAGGACAAGAAGGGCCAGATCCTCGAGGAAGGCATCAACGAGGCCGGCGCCATGTCCAGCTGGATTGCCGCCGGTACCTCCTACAGCACCCACAACCAGCCGATGCTGCCGTTCTACATCTTCTATTCGATGTTCGGCTTCCAGCGCATCGGCGACCTGGCCTGGGCCGCCGGCGACAGCCGCGCGCACGGCTTCCTGATCGGCGGCACCGCCGGTCGCACCACGCTGAACGGCGAAGGCCTGCAGCACGAGGACGGCCACAGCCACCTGCTGGCCTCGACCATCCCGAACTGCCGCACCTACGATCCGACCTACGCCTACGAACTGGCGGTGATCATCCGCGAAGGCTCGCGGCAGATGATCGAAGAGCAGCAGGACATCTTCTACTACATCACCGTGATGAACGAGAACTACGTCCAGCCGGCCATGCCGAAGGGCGCAGAGGAAGGCATCATCAAGGGCATGTACCTCCTTGAGGAGGACAAGAAGGAAGCCGCTCACCACGTGCAACTGCTGGGCTCCGGCACCATCCTGCGCGAAGTCGAGGAAGCGGCCAAGCTGCTGCGCAACGACTTCGGTATCGGCGCCGACGTCTGGAGCGTGCCGAGCTTCAACGAGCTGCGTCGCGACGGCCTTGCCGTCGAGCGCTGGAACCGCCTGCATCCGGGCCAGAAGCCGAAGCAGAGCTACGTCGAGGAGTGCCTGGGCGGCCGTCGCGGCCCGGTGATCGCCTCCACCGACTACATGAAGCTCTACGCCGAGCAGATCCGCCAGTGGGTTCCCTCCAAGGAGTACAAGGTGCTCGGCACCGACGGCTTCGGCCGCAGCGACAGCCGCAAGAAGCTGCGCAACTTCTTCGAAGTGGATCGTCACTGGGTGGTGCTGGCCGCGCTCGAAGCGCTGGCCGATCGCGGCGATATCGAGCCGAAAGTGGTGGCCGAGGCCATCGTCAAGTACGGTATCGATCCGGAGAAGCGCAACCCGCTGGATTGCTAATTCGCTCCATACTCCCCTCGGCAGCGAGGGGTTTCGAGCACGCCGGCGCCGCCAACGAGCGGCGCCGGCTCACAACGAACCAAGGACCAAAAGTCTTTGTTTTGCGCGCCGCACAGCGGTGGTGGCACGTAAAAGGAGAGGAATGTGAGCGAACTCATTCGCGTACCCGACATCGGCAACGGTGAGGGTGAAGTCATCGAGCTGCTGGTCAAGCCCGGCGACAAGGTCGAGGCCGATCAGAGCCTGCTGACCCTGGAATCCGACAAGGCCAGCATGGAAATCCCCAGTCCCAAGGCCGGGGTAGTGAAAAGCATCAAGGCGAAGGTCGGCGACACCTTGAAAGAAGGTGACGAAATCCTCGAGCTGGAAGTGGAAGGCGGCGAACAGCCTGCCGAAGCCAAGGCCGAGGCAGCGCCCGCCCAACCGGAAGCGCCGAAAGCCGAAGCGCCTGCTCCCGCCCCGAGCGAGAGCAAGCCGGCCGCCCCCGCCGCAGCCAGTGTCCAGGACATCAAGGTCCCGGACATCGGCTCGGCCGGCAAGGCCAACGTCATCGAAGTGATGGTCAAGGCCGGCGACACGGTCGAGGCCGACCAGTCGCTGATCACCCTGGAATCCGACAAAGCCAGCATGGAGATCCCCTCGCCGGCCTCCGGCGTGGTGGAAAGCGTCTCGATCAAGGTCGGTGACGAAGTCGGCACCGGCGACCTGATCCTCAAGCTGAAGGTGGAAGGCGCCGCTCCGGCAGCCGAAGAGCAACCGGCAGCCGCTCCGGCCCAGTCCGCGGCGCCCGCCGCCGAGCAGAAGCCCGCCGCGGCGGCCCCTGCGCCAGCCAAGGCCGATACCCCGGCTCCGGTCGGCGCACCCAGCCGCGATGGCGCCAAGGTCCACGCCGGCCCGGCGGTGCGCATGCTGGCGCGCGAGTTCGGCGTCGAGCTGAGCGAAGTGAAAGCCAGCGGTCCCAAGGGCCGCATCCTCAAGGAAGACGTCCAGGTCTTCGTCAAGGAGCAACTGCAGCGCGCCAAGTCCGGCGGTGCCGGCGCCACCGGCGGAGCCGGCATCCCGCCGATCCCGGAAGTCGACTTCAGCAAGTTCGGCGAAGTGGAAGAAGTGGCGATGACCCGCCTGATGCAGGTCGGCGCCGCCAACCTGCATCGCAGCTGGCTGAACGTGCCGCACGTGACCCAGTTCGACCAGTCGGACATCACCGACATGGAAGCCTTCCGCGTTGCCCAGAAGGCCGCGGCGGAGAAGGCCGGGGTCAAGCTGACCGTACTGCCGATCCTGCTCAAGGCCTGCGCCCACCTGCTCAAGGAACTGCCGGACTTCAACAGTTCGCTGGCCCCCAGCGGCAAGGCGCTGATTCGCAAGAAGTACGTACACATCGGCTTCGCCGTGGACACTCCGGACGGCCTGCTGGTCCCGGTGATCCGCGATGTCGACCGGAAGAGCCTCCTGCAACTGGCCGCCGAGGCCGCCGAGCTGGCCGACAAGGCCCGCAACAAGAAGCTCTCGGCCGATGCCATGCAGGGCGCCTGCTTCACCATCTCCAGTCTCGGCCACATCGGCGGCACCGGCTTCACGCCGATCGTCAACGCGCCGGAAGTGGCGATCCTCGGTGTGTCCAAGGCGACCATGCAGCCGGTATGGGACGGCAAGGCCTTCCAGCCGCGCCTGATGCTGCCGCTGTCGCTGTCCTACGACCATCGCGTGATCAACGGCGCCGCCGCGGCGCGCTTCACCAAGCGCCTGGGCGAACTGCTGGCGGACATCCGCACCCTGCTCCTGTAATACCTGCGCCGCTCCCCACGGAGCGGCCAGCCCCTCTCGCGAGCATGCCACGCTCGTCTCTCGGCCCCACCGGATGGTGGGGCTTTTTTTGCCCGCCTGACGGCTCGGCGAAACTGCGACCCGTCGTACCGCCAGCGAATGCCACAGGACCCGCAGGCGCGAGTTCGGCGCGCACGATGACAGGCGCTCGACGCCAACCCTCCCGGCGAAGCCAACCCTACGAAAAACAGGGCTTTTCCAGCGGCGCCGCAGACCTCCGACCGTCCAGCGGTTTTTTCCCGGATACGCTTAACTTGGGCCCTGCCGGGCCGATACAGAGTTACTTGTCAGACCAATCGGCATAATGCACCCTTTGCCTGCACCCCATCGAAACGGGTCGAGGCCTCCCCCTCGCTCAGTACCTGGAATCAGCCTCGCATGAAAAGTCATCCCGATGCCGCCAGCCGTTCGGCGGCCGAGGTTGTCACGCAGCTACCCGTGCCGTCGCGGCTCGGGCTGCTGCGTTTCGAGCGGCTGAACGAGCCGAGCTGGGCACTGCTGTTCCTCGATCCTGCCTGCGAGCGCCAGCTCGGGCTGCCGGCGACTACCCTCTGCGCACTGCTCGATGCGCCTTACGCCAGCCTGATGGAACCCGAGGCCCGCCACCGCCTGCACGAGCAGATCCAGCAGCAACTGGTGAAGCGCCCGCACTACCAGGTGAGCTACAAGCTGCACACACCCAACGGCGTGCTGACCATGCTGGAGTTCGGCGAAGCCTTTCAGCAGCATGGCCGCCAGTTGCTGCACGGCTACCTGATGGTCGAGGAGCGACCGGAGAGCGCCGAGCGCAGCGAACAGTTGCTCGACCTGGAATCGCAGAACCTGCGCCTGAAGGCGTCCCTGGACCTCTACCAGCGCTCCCAGGACGACCACCTGCAACACCTGCTGCGCTCGCGCACCCAGCAGAACCTGATCGTCCGCCTGGCCCGCCATCGCTACCTGTCCAGCGACCCGCTGCTGGAGGCCGCGCAACTGATCACCCAGGCCGCCTGCGAAGCCTACGGCACCGCGCGCGCCGGCATCTGGCGCCTGCTCGACGACCAGCGCCTGGAAGCGGTGACCGTCTACCGCCGCGACCTCGACCAGTACGAGAAGCCCCAGAGCATCGACGCCAGCCGCTACCCCGCCTACCTCGAGGCGGTACACAGCGGGCGCGCCATCGACGCCCACAACGCCCAACGCGACCCACGCACCCAGGAACTCTACAAGGACTACCTGAAGCCGCTGGGCGTCAACGCCCTGCTCGACGCCACCATCCGCATCGGCGGCGAGGTGGTCGGCGTGCTGTGCCTGGAACACGCCGGCGAGAACCGCATGTGGCAGAGCGACGAGATCGCCTTCGCCGGGGAACTCGCCGACCAGTACGCGCAGGTCCTGATGAACCACGAGCGACGCAATGTCTCCAGCGCCCTGCACTTGTTCCAGCGCGCGGTGGAACAGAGCGCCAGCGCCTTCCTGCTGATCGACCGCGACGGCGTGGTGGAATACGTCAATCCGAGCTTCACCTCGATCACCCAGTACAGCGCCGACGAAGTGCGTAACCGACGCCTGTCCGAGCTTCCGGCGCTGGAGAACCTCAGCGAGCTGCTGTTCGACGCGCGTTCCGCGCTGACCCAGCAGAACAGCTGGCAGGGCGAGTTCCGCAGCCGCCGCAAGAACCACGAGCCTTACTGGGGCCAGTTGTCGCTGTCGAAGGTCTACGACGATCTCGGCGAGCTGACCCACTACATCGGCATCTACGAAGACATCACGCAGAACAAGCTGGCCCAGCAGCACATCGAGAAACTCGCCTACCGCGACAACCTCACCGGCCTGGCCAACCGGCACTATTTCATCGGCGCCCTCGAGGAACGCCTGGAAAGCAGCGGCGACCGCCCGCTCAGCCTGCTGCTGGTGGACATCGACAACTTCAAGCGGATCAATGACAGCCTCGGCCACCAGACCGGCGACAAGCTGCTGGTCAGCCTGGCCCGGCGCTTGCGCAGTTGCCTCGGCGACGGCGCCACCCTGGCGCGCTTCGCCAGCAACGAGTTCGCCGTGCTGCTCGACGACACCGCGGTGGAAAAGGGCGAAAGCATTGCCGCGCAGGTCCTGCACATGCTCGACAAGCCGCTGTTCGTCGACAACCAGTTGATCAACATCACCGGCTCCATCGGCCTGGCCAGTGCCCCGCAGCACGGCTGCGACCCGCAGACCCTGATGAAATACGCAGGCCTGGCGCTGCACAAGGCCAAGGCCAACGGCAAGCACCAGGTCCAGGTGTTCACCGAGGCGCTGACCGCCGAGGCCAGCTACAAGCTGTTCGTCGAGAGCAACCTGCGCCGCGCCCTGGCGCAGAACGAACTGGCGGTGCACTACCAGCCCAAGCTGTGCCTGCGCAGCGGCCAGTTGCTCGGCCTGGAAGCCCTGCTGCGCTGGCAGCATCCGGAAAAAGGCATGATCCGCCCGGACCGCTTCATCAGCGTGGCCGAGGAAACCGGGCTGATCGTGCCGATCGGCAAGTGGGTGATCCGCGAAGCCTGTCGCCAGGCCCGCGAGCTGGCCGAGGCCGGGTTGGGCGAGCTGCAGATCGCCATCAACCTGTCGCCCAAGCAGTTCACCGACCCGGACCTGGTCGGCTCGATCGCGGCGATCCTCCACGAAGAGAACATCCCGGCCAGCCAGCTGGAACTGGAGCTCACCGAAAGCCTGCTGCTGGACGCCACCGACGATACCCGCCAGCAACTCGAACGCCTGAAGAGCCTCGGCCTGACTCTGGCGATGGACGACTTCGGCACCGGCTACTCGTCGCTGAGCTACCTGAAGAAATTCCCCATCGACGTGATCAAGATCGACCGCAGCTTCATCAAGGACATTCCGGACAGCCAGGACGACATGGAAATCACCTCGGCGGTGATCGCCATGGCCCACAACCTCAAGCTCAAGGTAGTCGCCGAAGGCGTGGAGAGCGCCGAGCAACTGGCCTTCCTCCGGCGCAACCGCTGCGACATCGGCCAGGGCTACCTGTTCGACCGGCCGATCCCCAGCGACCTGCTCAATACCAGTCTGCTGCGCTATCCCTGCCGCACCCTGCACTGATCGCCCAGGCCTCCCCCGCCGGCGCGGAAAGGCTGTACTCTCTGTGCTCATCCGCGAGTCATTCGCCTACCCCCTGAGCAGGAGACGAGAGCCATGGTTCTGCGTTCTGAAATCCTCACCAAGAAAAGCGAGCTGCCCACGCCGGACCAGGCCCTGCCGGGTCGCGAAAGCGCCATGCCGGTGCCCGAAGCGCACTTCGTCAACGGCCGCCCGCTGACCGCGCCGTTCCCCGCCGGCCTGCAACAGGTGCTGTTCGGCATGGGCTGCTTCTGGGGCGCCGAGCGTCGCCTCTGGCAGCAACCGGGTGTCTGGGTGACCGCGGTGGGTTATGCCGGCGGCTACACGCCGAACCCGACCTACGACGAAGTCTGCTCCGGCCTGACCGGCCACAGCGAGGTCGTGCTGGTGGTCTACAACCCGCAGGAGACCAGCTTCGAACAGCTGCTCAAGGTTTTCTGGGAAGCCCACGACCCGACCCAGGGCATGCGCCAGGGCGGCGACATCGGCACCCAGTACCGCTCGGTGATCTACACCTTCGACGCGGCCCAGAAGGCCGCGGCCATGGCCAGCCGGGAGAGCTTCCAGGCCGAACTGGCGAAAGCCGGCTACGACCGCATCACCACCGAGATCGCCGACGTCCCGCCCTTCTACTACGCCGAGGCCTACCACCAGCAGTACCTGGCGAAGAACCCCAACGGCTACTGCGGCCTGGGCGGCACCGGGGTGTGCCTGCCGGCCTGACGACTATTCCGCCACCAGCCAGTCGAGACGCCAGCCGCCCTGGCTCTGGGCCATGACCTCGGCCAGCCAGGGCAGCAGGTCGCGCAGTTCGTCCTCCAGCGGCCACGGCGGATTGACGATGGCCAGCCCGGAGCCGTTGAAACGCTCGGCGTCGTCGATCGGATGCACGTGCAGCTCGGCACGCAGCAGCTTCGGCGCGACGCTACGTTCCAGGGCCTGGTAGAAACGCTTGAGCTGGCGCTCGTCCTTGATCGGATACCAGATCACCACCACCGTCTGGCGCATCCGCCCGATCGCCTCGTCGAGCGCAGCGACACAACGCTGCAATTCGTCGGCCTGCTCGAACGGCGGATCGATCAGCAGCACCGCGCGCTTTTCCGGCGCCGGCAGGAACGCCCGCGGCAGCAGCCAACCGTCGCCCTGGTGCACGGCGACCCGCCGTTCGCCAGCCATGTTGGCCTTGAGCAGGCGGCCGTCCTCGGGATGCAGTTCGTTGAGCAGCACGCGGTCCTGGGCGCGGGTCAGGCGCCGCGCCAGTTCCGGCGAGCCCGGGTAGTAGCGCAGGGAGCCGTCCGGATTCAGGTGACGGATCACGTCCAGGTAATCGTCCAGTTGCTCGGGCAGGCCTTCGCGCTCCCACAGGCGGGCGATGCCCTGCTCCCACTCGCCGGTGCGGCTGGCCTCGTCACCCTGCAGGTCGTAGAGGCCGACCCCGGAATGGCTGTCCAGGTAGGCGTACGGCGTGTCCTTGCGCCCCAGCAGGGCGAAGATCCGCGCCAGCACCAGGTGCTTGAAGACATCGGCATGGTTGCCGGCGTGGTAAGCGTGACGATAGTTCATGATGACTGCTCCTTGGACAGCGCCAGGCAGCGCTGCTAGCCGGACCGCCCGGCCCCGGCGGATTCGCGCCGACCCCGCGTCGGCACAGGCCCTCGCCCATGGGCGAGGGGCGCGGATTCTACCAGCCTCCCGAGGCTTCGGCAGCGGTCTCGCCGTCGCAGGTTTGGCCCTTGTATCACGCATATCGATGTTGGTTGGCGACCTTCATTCACCAGCCTAGACTCGCTGGCACCCTGGCACCGCCTGCGACGGTCGATGCCTTCGCCGCGCCGCCCCACGATCCCCTTTCGCCGAGGTCGTCATGTCCGAAACCCTGCTCAGTTCCCGCAACCTGGCGTTCGAGCTGTACGAAGTCCTCGATGCCGAAGCCCTGACCCAGCGCCCGCGCTTCGCCGAACATAGCCGCGAAACCTTCGATGCCGCCCTCGGCACCGCGCGGAGCCTGGCGGAAAAGCTGTTCGCCCCGCACAACCGCAAGGGCGACGAACACGAGCCGCTCTATGAGAATGGCTCAGCCACGCTGATTCCGGAAGTGAAGCCGGCAGTGGATGCCTTCCTCGACGCCGGCTTCCTCAACGCCACCCGCAGCTTCGAGCAAGGCGGCATGCAGTTGCCGACCCTGCTGTCGCAGGCCTGCTTCGCCCACTTCCAGGCGGCCAACGTCGGTAGCTCGGCCTATCCGTTCCTGACCATGGGTGCCGCCAACCTGATCGAGAGCTTCGGCAGCGAGGAGCAGAAGCAGCGCTTCCTGCAACCGATGATCGAGGGCCGCTTCTTCGGCACCATGGCCCTCACCGAACCGCACGCCGGCTCCTCCCTCTCCGACATCCGCACCCGCGCCGAACCGGCCGCCGACGGCAGCTATCGGATCAAGGGCAACAAGATCTTCATCTCCGGCGGCGACCACCCGCTCTCCGAGAACATCGTGCATATGGTCCTGGCCAAGCTGCCGGATGCACCGCCGGGGGTGAAAGGCATCTCGCTGTTCATCGTGCCGAAGTTCCTGGTCAACGCCGACGGCAGCCTCGGGCCGCGCAACGACGTGATCCTCGCCGGCCTGTTCCACAAGATGGGTTATCGCGGCACCACCTCCACCGCGCTGAACTTCGGCGACAACGGCGCCTGCGTCGGCTACCTGGTGGGCAAGCCGCACCACGGCCTGGCCTACATGTTCCAGATGATGAACGAGGCGCGCATCGGCGTCGGCATGGGCGCGGTGATGCTTGGCTATGCCGGTTACCTCTATTCGCTGGAGTACGCCCGCGAACGCCCGCAGGGCCGCCTGCCGGACGGCAAGGACCCGAGCGCGCCACAGGTGGCGATCATCCGCCACGCCGACGTGCGGCGCATGCTGCTGACCCAGAAGGCCTATGTCGAAGGCGCCTTCGACCTGGGCCTGTACGCCGCGCGCCTGTTCGACGACAGCCAGACCCTGGAAGACGACGAACAGCGCCGCCAGGCCCACGACCTGCTCGACCTGCTGACCCCGATCGTCAAGTCCTGGCCCTCGGAGTTCTGCCTGAAGGCCAACGAGCTGGCGATCCAGATCCTCGGCGGCCACGGCTACACCCGCGAATACCCGGTGGAACAGTACTACCGCGACAATCGCCTGAACCCGATCCACGAAGGCACCCACGGCATCCAGTCCCTCGACCTGCTGGGACGCAAGGTCGGGCAGAACAATGGCGCCGGCCTGCGCCAGCTGACCCGCCTGATCCAGGATGCCTGCCGGCGCGCCGAAGCCCACCCATCCCTGGTCGCCCTGCGCCAGCCGCTGGAACGGCTGGTGGCGCGGCTGTCCGAGGTGACCCTGGCACTGCTCGGCGACCTGATGCAGGGCCAGGTCAACCAGGGCCTGGCCAACTCGGCGCTGTACCTGAAAGTGTTCGGCCATGCGGTGATCGGCTGGCGCTGGCTGGAGCAGGCGATCCGCGCCGAGGAAGGGCTGGCTCGCGGCGACTGCGCCGACGCCGACTTCTATCGCGGCAAGTTGCAGGCCGCACGCTACTTCCTGACCTGGGAAGTGCCTGGCTGCCACCACGAACTGGCGCTGCTGGAGGCCCGCGACGACGTGTGTTCGAGCATGCAGGAAGAATGGTTCTGATCCTGCCTGCCCTTTCCCGCCCCGGTCACGTCCGGGGCTTTTTTATGTCCGGGCATGGACGCCGGGTTGCCGTTGCCTGGCGGCCACGCCGGCGAGTCCGCGCGCACTCGCCCGGACAACGCGAAAGCCTTGGAATTCCTTCGAAAAAAACCGCAGCCGCCCCTTTACAGTCCGCCAAATCCGCAGGTTAGAATCACTTGGCATGCGGCCTGCATCCTGTCTACGTAATTCCCCTACGTAAAACCGACCCGTAGCGTCGCCTTCCCCCTGTCCCGCCGCGAGGAGGCCGACCTTGGACGCCGTCACCGTCAATAATTTCTTCCTGATCGGGGCGGTGCTGGTCGGCATGAGCATCCTCGTCAGCTCGCTGTCCTCCCGCCTGGGCATCCCGATCCTGGTGATCTTCCTCGCCGTCGGCATGATCGCCGGCAACGACGGGGTCGGCGGCATCGTCTTCGACAACTATCCGATGGCCTACCTGGTGGGCAACCTGGCGCTCGCCGTGATCCTCCTCGACGGCGGCCTGCGCACCCGCGTCTCCAGCTTCCGCGTGGCGCTCTGGCCGGCATTGTCGCTGGCCACCCTGGGCGTGCTGGTGACCACCGGCCTGACCGGCATCGCGGCAGCCTGGCTGTTCGACCTGCACTGGATGGAAGGCCTGCTGATCGGCGCCATCGTCGGCTCCACCGATGCCGCCGCGGTGTTCTCCCTGCTCGGCGGCAAAGGTCTCAACGAGCGGGTCACCGCGACCCTGGAAATCGAATCGGGCAGCAACGACCCGATGGCGGTGTTCCTCACCGTGACCCTGATCGAGATGCTCGCCAGCGGCCAGACCGGCCTCAGCTGGGGCTTCGCCCTGCACCTGGTGCAGCAGTTCGGTCTCGGCGCCCTGCTCGGTCTTGGCGGCGGCTGGTTGCTGCTGCAACTGATCAACCGCATGCACCTGGCCGGCGGCCTCTACCCGTTGCTGGTGATCAGCGGCGGCCTGCTGGTGTTCGCCCTGGCCAACGCCGTCGGCGGCAGCGGCATCCTCGCCATCTACCTGTGCGGCCTGCTCCTCGGCAACCGCCCGATCCGCAGCCGCCACGGCATCCTGCACATGCTCGACGGCATGGCCTGGCTGGCGCAGATCGGCATGTTCCTGGTCCTCGGCCTGCTGGTCACCCCCCACGACCTGTGGCCGATCGCCCTGCCGGCACTGGCCCTGGCGCTGTGGATGATCCTGGTGGCACGACCGCTGTCGGTACTGATCGGACTGATCCCATTCCGCGCCTTCCACGACCGCGAGAAAGCCTTCATCGCCTGGGTCGGCCTGCGCGGCGCGGTGCCGATCATCCTCGCGGTGTTCCCGCTGATGGCCGGCCTGCCGAACGCCCAGCTGTTCTTCAACGTAGCCTTCTTCATCGTCCTGGTCTCGCTGCTGGTGCAGGGCACCAGCCTGCCCTGGGCGGCCAGGCTGCTGCGGGTGGTGGTGCCGCCGGACCCGGCACCGATATCCCGCGCCGGCCTGGAGATCCACCCGACCAGCGAGTGGGAGCTGTTCGTCTACCACCTGAACAAGGAAAAGTGGTGCATCGGCGCCGCCCTGCGCGAGCTGAAGATGCCCGGCGGGACCCGGATCGCCGCGCTGTTCCGCGGCACCGAACTGCTCCACCCGTCGGGCAGCACCATCCTCGAGGCCGACGACATTCTCTGCGTGATCGGCCACGAACACGACCTGCCGGCCCTCGGCAAGCTGTTCAGCCAGGCGCCCGACCGGGGCCTCGGCGCGCGCTTCTTCGGCGACTTCGTGCTGGAAGGCGATGCCCAGCTGTCGGCGGTGGCCTCGCTCTACGGCCTGAAGCTCGACGGCATCGACGGCGAGCAAGCGCTGGGCCGCTTCATCGCCCACGAGATCGGCGGCGAAGCGGTGATCGGCGACCAGGTGGAGTGGAACGGCCTGACCTGGACCGTGGCCGCCCTGGAAGGCAACCGTATCCGCAAGGTCGGCGTGAAGTTTCCGGAAGGCCGCCCAGGGCCCGGACTTTTCCTCTGATTTCCTGTCGAATTCCCGTTCCGAGGCGCCTTGCGGCGCCTCGGAGCCACCACTAACCTGCATTCACCCTTCTTCGAGTCTCTTCTCGACCATGCCTGCCCTTCGCTCCCTGATCGCTATTCTTTTCCTCGGCCTCTGCCTTGCCAGTCCGCCGCTCCTCGCCCAGTCCGAGCCGCCCTCGGCCGAGGCCGTCCAGCAAAGCCTCGACAAGCTGGCCGAGCGCAAGCTCGCCGAAGCCGACCAGAAGGTCGCAAAGGCCAGCCTCGAACAGACCCTCAAGTTCCTCGCCGCGCGCGACGAAGCGCTGCAGAGCCTGGAGGACCTGAAAAAGCGCCTGAGCGACGCGCCCCGGCAGATCGAGGAAAACCAGCGCGAACTGGAGCGCCTGAAGAAGACCAAAGAACGTCCGGTCAGCGAACGCTACAGCGGCGAGAGCGCGGCCCGCCTGGAAATGCTGCTCAACGACCGCACCACCCAGCAGGCCGAGTGGCAGAAAGCCCTGGGCGAGGCCAACAGCCTGTCGATCACCGCCGAGACCCGTCCGGAACGAGCCCAGGCCGGCATCAGCAGCATGCAGGCACGGATCCTGGAAATCGGCTCGCTGCTCAAGGCCGGCAAGGAAAGCGGCAAGACGATCAACGCCGACCGTCGCGGCGAGCTGCTCGCCGAGCAGGCCGCATTGACCGTGCAGAGCCAGCTGTTGCGCCAGGAGCTGGCCGGCAACAACCTGCTGCAGGACCTCGGCAAGAGCCAGCACGATCTGCTCACCGAGAAGATCTCGCGCCTGGAAAAGGAAACCCTCGACCTGCAGGCGCTGATCAGCGAGAAGCGCCGCGAGCAGTCGGAAAAGACCGTCGCCGAGCTGTCCAAGGAAGGCGCCCAGGGGGCCGGCACCGACAGCCTGCTGAGCCAGGAGAACGCCAAGAACCTGCGTCTCTCCGACTACCTCCTGCGTGCCACCGACCGCCTCAACGTGCTCACCCGGCGCAACCTCGAGACCAAGCAGCAACTGGACAACCTGACCCAGTCCAACCAGGCCCTCGAGGAACAGATCAACGTCCTGCGCGGCAGCCTGCTGCTGTCGCGCATCCTCTACAAGCAGAAACAGGCGCTGCCCAAGATCAAGGCCGACCAGAGCCTGGCCGACGAGATCGCCGACCTGCGCCTCGGCCAGTTCGAACTGAACCAGGAACGCGACAAGCTGGCGACCCCGCAGCAATACCTGGACGACCTGCTCGCCCAGCAGCCCAGCGAGCAGGTCACGCCGGAACTGCGCAAGGATCTCGACACCCTGTTGGCAACCCGTTCCGAGTTGCTCGAACGGCTCAACCACGAACTCAACGCGCTGCTCAACGAAGCGATCACCTTGCAGTTGAACCAGAAACAGTTGCTTTCCACCAGCGAGAGCCTGCGCACCACCCTCGACGAGCAGATGTTCTGGATTCCCAGCAACCAGCCGCTCGACCTGTCCTGGTTCAAGATGACCCCGACCCTGCTGAAGAACCAGCTCACCGAGATCCCCTGGGGCTCCGGGGTGCGTGAACTGGGCGAAGGCCTGGTCGATCGGCCGCTGCTGTTCCTGCCGCTGTTCCTGCTGATCGCCGCGCTGCTGTGGAAACGCCGCTACCTGTACGACAAGCTGGCGGAGCTGAACGACGACATCGGCCACTTCAAGCGCGACAGCCAACTGCATACCCCGCTGGCGATCCTGATCACCATCCTCCTCGCCCTGCCCGGCACCCTGACCTTCGCCGTCGCCGGGCTGGCCCTGCTGCTGGACGCCCGCGGCCAGAACGCCACCCTCGGCAGCGCCCTGCTGGAAATGGCCCAGGTCTGGCTGCTGTTCTACACCGCCCATCGCATCCTCACCCCGGGCGGCATTGCCGAGCGGCATTTCCACTGGAGCCGCGAACAGGTCGGCTTCCTCGACCGGCACCTGGTCCGCCTCGGCGTTGTGGTCCTGGCGCTGGTCGGCGTGGTGACGGTGGCCGAGCACCAGCCGGCGAGTCTGGCCGACGACGTGATCGGCATCGCCGTGGTCCTGCTCGGCTACGCGGCCATGGCCTGGCTGCTCAGCCGCCTGCTGTTCAGCAGCCCCGGTGACGAGCGTCCGTCGCTGATCAAGATGATCGTCGGCATCCTCTTCACCGCGCTGCCGCTGGTGCTCTTCGTCGCGGTCTGCTTCGGCTACTACTACACCTCGCTGAAGCTCACCGACCGTCTCATCGATACCCTTTACCTGCTGCTGCTCTGGTTCGTCATCGAAGCCGCCTTCGTCCGCGGCCTGGGCGTGGCGGCCCGGCGCCTGGCCTACGCCCGGGCCCTGGCGAAACGGCAGAACGCGGCGAAGGAAGGCGTCGACGGCGAGACCAACGTCGAGGAGCCGACCCTCGGCATCGAGCAGATCAACCAGCAATCGCTGCGGCTGATCCGCCTGGCTCTGCTGATCGGCTTCATCGTCTGCCTGTACTGGGTCTGGGCCGACCTGATCAGCGTGATCTCCTACCTCGACAACGTCACCCTGTACCAGTACACCGCCGGCACCGGCGAAGCGGCCACCAGCGTGCCGATCAGCCTGCGCGACTTCCTCGCGGCGCTGGCCATCGCGGTGGTCACCGTGGCCCTGGCGCGCAACCTGCCCGGCCTGCTGGAAGTCCTGGTACTGCAGCGCCTGACCCTGGCCCAGGGCAGCGCCTACGCCACCACCACCCTGCTTTCCTACGCCATCAGCGGCATCGGCATCGTCAGCGCCCTGTCCACCCTCGGGGTCAGCTGGGACAAGCTGCAATGGCTGGTGGCGGCGCTCTCGGTAGGCCTCGGTTTCGGCCTGCAGGCGATCTTCTCCAACTTCGTCTCCGGCCTGATCATCCTCTTCGAGCGTCCGGTACGAATCGGCGACGTGGTGACCATCGGCAACCTGTCCGGCACGGTCAGCCGGATCCGCATCCGCGCCACCACCATCACCGATTTCGACCGCAAGGAGATCATCGTCCCGAACCAGACCTTCATCACCGGGCAACTGGTGAACTGGTCGCTGAGCGATACCGTGACCCGGGTCACCATCAAGATCGGCCTGGCCTACGAGACCGACCTGCCGCTGGCGCGCAAGCTGATGATGCAGGCGGTCAAGGAAAACCCGCGGGTACTGCGCGACCCGGAGCCGCTGCTGTACTTCCTGACCATCAGCGCCAGTACCTTCGACTACGAGCTGCGCTTCCACGTCCGCGAACTGGGCGACCGCAACCCCTCTACCGACGAGATCCTGACGAAGATCGCCACCAGCTTCCGCGAACACAAGATCGACATGGCTTTCAACCAGGTCGATGTGTTCGTCAAGAACCTCCAGGGCCAGCAGGTCCAGCTGTTCGTCGGCGAGCCGCAGCACAGCGGCGTCGGCAATCCGCCCGCGCTCAAGGGCCAGGACGGTCCCGCCGAACCGACCCGCTGAACCTCCGGGCCTGGACGCCCTCCGGCAATTCCCAGCACAATGCTCGGGAATTGCCGGAGGCCTCTCTTGAAATCACTCGACGACCTCGACTTCGACAACCGCTTCGCCCGCCTGGGCGACGCCTTCTCCACCGAAGTCCTGCCCGACCCCATCGCCGAGCCGCGCCTGGTGGTAGCCAGCCCCGCCGCCCTGGCGCTGCTCGACCTGCCAGCGGAAACCAGCGACGAAGCGCTGTTCGCCGAACTGTTCGGCGGGCACAAACTGTGGTCGGAGGCCGAGCCGCGGGCGATGGTGTATTCCGGCCACCAGTTCGGCTCCTATAACCCACGCCTGGGCGACGGCCGCGGCCTGCTGCTCGGCGAGGTGATCAACCAGGCCGGCGAGCACTGGGACCTGCACCTCAAGGGCGCCGGCCAGACCCCCTACTCGCGGATGGGCGACGGGCGCGCCGTGCTGCGCTCGTCGATCCGCGAGTTCCTCGCCTCCGAAGCCCTTCCGGCACTGGGCATTCCCAGCAGCCGGGCGCTCTGCGTGATCGGTTCGAGCACGCCGGTCTGGCGCGAGAAGAAGGAAAGCGCGGCGACGCTGCTGCGCCTGGCGCCCAGCCACGTGCGCTTCGGTCACTTCGAATACTTCTACTACACCCGCCAGCACGACCAGTTGAAACAGTTGGCGGCGTTCGTTCTGGAACACCACTTCGCCGACTGCAATGCAGCCGAGCGGCCATACGCGGCGATGTTCCGCCAGGTCGTCGAGCGCAACGCCGAACTCATCGCCCGCTGGCAGGCCTATGGCTTCTGCCACGGGGTGATGAACACCGACAACATGTCGATCCTCGGCATTACCTTCGACTACGGGCCCTACGCCTTCCTCGACGATTTCGACGCCAATCACATCTGCAACCACTCCGACGACGCCGGCCGCTACTCCTTCAGCAACCAGGTACCGATCGCCCATTGGAACCTGGCCGCCCTGGCCCAGGCGCTGACGCCACTGGTGGAAGTGGACGAACTGCGCGCCAGCCTCGACCTGTTCCTGCCCCTCTACCAGGCCCACTACCTCGACCTGATGCGCCGGCGCCTGGGCCTGGGCGTCGCCGCGGAGAACGACCAGGCCCTGGTCCAGGAACTGTTGCAGCGCATGCAGGGCAGCGCGGTGGATTACTCGCTGTTCTTCCGCCGACTCGGCGAAGAAACTCCGGAGCGGGCGCTGGCCAGCCTGCGCGACGACTTCGTCGACCGCGAGGCCTTCGACCGCTGGGCCGAGGCCTACCGCCGGCGCGTCGAGGAAGAAGGCGGAGACCAGGAGTCGCGGCGCCGGCGCATGCACGCGGTCAATCCGCTCTATGTGCTGCGCAACTACCTGGCACAGCAGGCCATCGAAGCGGCCGAGCAGGGCGACTACACGGAAGTCCGCTTGCTGCACCAGGTACTGAGTCGCCCGTTCGAGGAACAGCCGGGCATGGAGCGCTTCACTCGGCGCCCGCCGGACTGGGGGCGGCACCTGGAAATCAGTTGCTCCTCCTGACGGGATGCCCTGACAGAACGGCGGCCGATAATGCCGCAATGGAATAAATACCTTCGGAAAACTTCTTAGACGCACTAAGAAAAGCCGATTATCTTCGCCGCCACACTTATTCCAGCCTGTTCTACCACCTCCTGTCAGGCGCCTTGCCGCATGAAGATACGCGACCTCGATCTCAGCCAGAGTTCGATCAACACCGAACACCAGGCGCTAGGTCTGCCTCCTGTCGAAGATTTCGTCACCCATCCGGACGACCACCCGGTACTGCGCGCCGCCATGTGGGCGGCGGTGCTGATCCTGGTCGGCCTGCTCGCCTTCCTGGCCTGGCGCCTGTTCTTCGACAACGGCGGCAGCAGCGGCTTCGAGATCATCGAGCAGGCCCTGACCAGCCGAGGTTTCTGGAGCGCGGTGGCGGTGGGCTTCTTCGCCCAGGTGATCGACGGTGCGCTGGGCATGGCCTACGGCATTACTGCCACCACCTTCCTGCTCAGCGCTGGCGCCACGCCGGCCGCCGCCAGCGCCAGCGTGCACATCGCCGAAGTGTTCACCACCGGCTTTTCCGGGATTTCCCACGTCAAGCTCGGCAACGTCAACAAGTCACTCTTCCTCCGCCTGCTGCTGCCGAGAATGATCGGCGCGGTGCTCGGCGCCGTGCTGATCACCCGCTTCGACGGCCACCAGCTCAAGCCCTTCATCTCCGCCTACCTGCTGCTGATGGGCCTGTACATCCTGAGCAAGGCCTACCGCCACGTGATCACGCGCCGGGCACCGCGCCACGTGGCCAAGCTGGCACTCTTCGGCGGCTTCGTCGATGCCGCCGGCGGCGGCGGCTGGGGCCCGGTGGTCACCAGCAGCCTGATCGGCTCGGGTAGCGACCCGCGCACCACCATCGGCTCGGTGAACTTCGCCGAGTTCTTCCTGACCATCGCCAGCGCCACCTCCTTCATCCTCCTCGCCGGCCAGCCGGACACCTGGAAGATGGTCGCCGGACTGGTCTTCGGCGGCCTGTTCGCCGCGCCGTTCGCCGCCCTGCTGTGCAAGAAGCTTTCGCCGCGCACCCTGCTGGTCATCGTCGGCACCCTGATCACCCTGATCAGCGCCTACAACATCTACATCGGCCTGCGCTGACAGGCATAAGCGGCGAACACAACGGTCTAACCAGGCACGCTTTTCCTTGCCCGGGCGCATTGACCCGCCCGGCGCGCTTTCCCATGCTGCGTCCTTCCAATCTGCCCGAAGGAACGCTGCATGAAACTGGAAACCCTGGCCGTCCACGCCGGCTACAGCCCTGACCCGACCACCCGCGCGGTGGCGGTGCCGATCTACCAGACCACCTCCTACGCTTTCGACGACACCCAGCATGGCGCCGACCTGTTCGACCTGAAGGTACCGGGCAACATCTACACACGGATCATGAACCCCACCAACGATGTACTGGAACAGCGCGTCGCGGCGCTGGAAGGCGGGGTCGGGGCGCTGGCGGTGGCCTCGGGGATGGCGGCTATCACCTACGCGATCCAGACCGTCGCCGAGGCCGGCGACAACATCGTCTCGGTGGCCAAGCTCTACGGCGGCACCTACAACCTGCTGGCCCACACCCTGCCACGCATCGGCATCCAGGCGCGCTTCGCCGCCCACGACGACATCGCCGCCCTGGAAGCGCTGATCGACGAGCGGACCAAGGCCGTGTTCTGCGAAACCATCGGCAACCCGGCGGGCAACATCATCGACCTGCAGGCACTGGCCGACGCCGCTCACCGCCACGGCGTACCGCTGATCGTCGACAACACGGTAGCCACCCCGGTGCTCTGCCGGCCGTTCGAGCACGGTGCCGACATCATCGTGCACTCGCTGACCAAGTACATGGGCGGCCACGGCACCAGCATCGGCGGGATCGTGGTCGACTCCGGCAAATTCGACTGGGCGGCGAACAAGTCGCGCTTCCCGCTGCTGAACACGCCCGATCCGTCCTACCACGGCGTCACCTACACCGAGGCCTTCGGACCCGCCGCCTTCATCGGCCGCTGCCGGGTGGTACCGCTGCGCAACATGGGCGCGGCGCTCTCGCCGTTCAACGCCTTCCTCATCCTCCAAGGCCTGGAGACCCTGGCGCTGCGCATGGAGCGCCACTGCGACAACGCCCTCGCCGTAGCCCGCTACCTGCAACAACATCCGCAGGTGGCCTGGGTGAAATACGCCGGCCTCGCCGACAACCCCGAGCACGCCCTGGCCCGGCGCTACCTGGGGGGCCGCCCGGCGGCGATCCTGTCCTTCGGCATCCAGGGCGGCAGCGCCGCCGGCGCGCGCTTCATCGACGCCTTGAGGCTGGTGGTGCGGCTGGTCAACATCGGCGACGCCAAGTCCCTGGCCTGCCACCCGGCGAGCACCACCCACCGCCAGTTGAACGCGGAGGAACTGGCCCGCGCCGGAGTCTCCGACGACATGGTGCGGCTGTCGATCGGCATCGAGCACATCGACGACATCCTCGCCGACCTCGACCAGGCCCTGGCCGCCGCCGCACGCTGAGCGGATCGGTCAGTCCGGGCGAGCGTTTCGGTCCTTGCCCGGCCTGGCCGGCCGGCTAGTCTGGCTGGGATCCCCGACATGGAGAGCGCCATGCCACTGCCCACCGAACTCGCCAGGCACCTGACCGAAGAAAAGATCGCCTTCGTCCAGCGCAGCGGACTCAGGGCGGAAGTCCTCGAACCCGGCTACGTGCGCCTGCGCATGCCGGGCGCCGGCAACGAGAACCACATCGGCAGCATGTACGCAGGGGCGCTCTTCACCCTCGCCGAAATTCCCGGTGGCGCGCTGTTCCTGACCAGCTTCGACAGCGCCCGCTTCTATCCCATCGTCAAGGAGATGACCTTGCGCTTCCGCCGCCCGGCCAAGGGCGACATACGCGTCGAGGCACGCCTGGATGCCGAGCGCATCCGCCAACTGGAAACCGAGGCCGGGGAGCGCGGCAAGGCCGAATACAGCCTCGAACTGCAACTCACCGACGAGCAGGGGGAGGTGGTGGCGGAAAGCACCGCGCTGTACCAGCTACGCAGCCACGCGCGGCCCTGACTGGCAGATTTCGCAGGGCCCGGCGAAGGTTTTTTCTGCCATGGATCAAGGTCCGTAGCGAGCTGCGGCGCGACAGTGGAGAAGCCAGCGTAGCCATCCCACGGAGTCCGCCATGATCCGCCACCTCCTGGTCGCCCACGACCTCACCCCGGAAGCCGACGTCGCCCTCGCCCGCGCCGCCCAACTGGCCCGCCAGCACGATGCGCGGGTCAGCCTGCTGCACGTGTACGACCCGGGGCTATCGGCGTCGGCGGTGAAGACCGTCAGCGCCATGCTGCAGCTCAAGCGCAAGGAGGCCGGCCTCGACGAGGACAGCGCCATCCACCTGTTCAGGGGCCAGCCGATCGACGGCATCCTGCAGCAGACCCGGGCGCTCGAACCGGACCTGTTGCTGATGGGCGCACACCACCAGAAGACCTTCGAACGCTTCGGCAACACCACCCTCGACCAGGTGGTGCGGCGCAGCCGGGTGCCGGTGCTGCTCGCCGTGCGCGAGGCGGACGAACCCTACCGCCAGGCGCTCAGCGCCCTGGACTTTTCCCAGTGCGCCTGTACCGCGCTGCGCCAGGCCTACCGCCTGCTGCCGGTGGAAGCCGACCTGCACGCCCTGCACGTGTTCGAGTCCCCCGACGACGGCGTGCTCGGCCTGCCCAGGCAGAATGCCGCGCACCTGGCCACCCAGGCCGGGCTGATCGAACAATTGCTGAGCGACGAGCAGGAGCGCCTGCCGGGCGTCGGGCCGCAGCTGAGCCACGAAGTGGTTCCCGGCGTGCTGCCGTACAGTCTGGACGCCGCGTTGAAGCAGCGCCAGCCGGAGCTGCTCGCCCTCGGCCGGCACAGCCGCAACGCGCTGATGCAGGCGCTGCTCGGCAACCTGGCGCAACGTTACCTGCGCCAGCCGAGCTGTGACGTCCTGGTTACCTCGTAGAAGCGCTGCCGCAGAGGCTGCTCAGCTTTCGAGCAGCCCGTGCAACTCGACGAACTGCTGGGTCAACTTGTGCCGCGGTTCGAGGAAGATCAGCGGGGTGCAAGCCTGGTGCGACTCGCGCATCTTCACCGAGATCATCAGGTACACCGGCAGCACCGGCAGTTCCTCCGCCACCAGCTCGTCGAGCAGTTGCTGCGGCAGGCTGGCGCGCGGCTGGAACTGGTTGACCACGATGCCCTCGACCTGCAGGTCTTCGTTGTGGTCGTCGCGCAGTTCCTCGATCTCCTGGAGAAGGCCATACAGCGCCTGGCGGGAGAAGCTGTCGCAATCGAAGGGGATCAGGCAGCGATCGGCAGCGATCAGCGCAGATACCGTGTAGAAATTCAGTGCCGGCGGGGTATCCAGGTAGATCCGGTCGTAGTCTTCGTCCAGTTCGTCCAGCAATTTGCGCAGCTTGTTGATCTTGTGCTTCGACTCCAGCTTCGGCTGCAGGTCGGCCAGTTCGGGGCTGGAGGTGACGATGTGCAGGTTGTCGAACGGCGTCTCGTAGATCTCGACCCTGCCCTTCTTGCTGAAGGGCCCGGAAGACAAGGTCTGCTTGAAGAAGTCGGCGATCCCCACCGGCAGGTCCTCGCCGGTCAGTCCGGTCAGGTAGTGCGTGGAGTTGGCCTGGGCGTCCAGGTCCACCAGCAGGGTGCGATAGCCCTCCGCCGCGCTGACCGCCGCCAGGTTGCAGGCGATGCTGGACTTGCCTACCCCGCCTTTCTGATTGAACACCACGCGCCGCATGGGAAATCTCCGTGAGCCGAGCCTGATCCCGGATGATAGGCAAAGCCGCGGGCAAGCGCGAGCGCCGTCTCGGTCCTGACGTAGAGCGGTTCAGCGCCGGCGCAGGCTGGCCGCCTCACGGGTCACCAGGTCGATGAAGGACAGCGCCAGCGGCGAGCCCTCGTTCTGCCGACGGACCAGCCATACCGCAGTCGTCGCCTCGGGATCGCTCAGGGTGCGGTAGACCACGCCGTCGACCCGGGTGCGGCGGAACGACGCCGGCAGGATCGACACCCCCAGTCCGGCCGAGACCAGGCCGATGATGGTCATCGCCTCGCTGGCCTCCTGGGCGATGCGCGGGCTGAAGCCGGCCTGTCGGGTCAGGGCGATGACCTGGTCGTAGAGCCCGGTGCCGTAGCTGCGCGGGAAGAACACGAAGGGCTCCTCGGCCAGGGCGGCGATGGCCAGGCCATCCTCGCTGCCGGCCGCCAGCGGATGGTCGGCCCGCAGCACCGCCACCAGCGGTTCGCGGAACAACTCCACCCAATGCACCGCATCCGGCAGCGCCAGCGGGCGGATCACGCCCACCTGCAGGCTTTCCTCGAGCAGCGCCTTGAGTACCTGGCGGCTGCTCATTTCCTGCAGGTCGAGGTGTACGTCCGGATAGGCCTTGCGGAAGGCATGGATGCTGCTGGGTATGGTCGAGGTGAAGGGTGCCGAGGAAGTGAAACCGATCTTCAGCTCGCCCAGTTCCCCCAGGTGGGCCCGACGCGCCAGCAACACCGCCTTGTCTACCTGGGCCAGCACCTGGCGGGACTCGTCGAGGAACAGCCGGCCGGCGTCGGTGAGTTCGACGCGGCGGTTGGTGCGCTCGAACAGGCGCGCACCGATTTCCTCCTCCAGCGCCTGGATCTGCTGGCTCAACGGCGGCTGGGAGATCCCCAGGCGCTCGGCGGCGCGGCCGAAGTGCAGCTCCTCGGCGACGGCGATGAAATAGCGCAGGTGCCTGAGTTCCACGCGGCCCCTCCAATTAGGTCTTTTTACATATCAATCGTGTCGATCAATATATTGGAAATCATATAAACCTATCTATATCCTTTGCCACATAACCTCCAACAACGACCCCTTGTCCCTGAAATCCAGGTGGCGCGGCCTCGTTGTGCCTGCTCGCCACCGACCCCAGAGGTGCCCCGTGAGCAATCCGCAAGTCCGGCCACAGGCCGAAGAAGAACCCGCGTTAATCGAGGCGGCCCGCGAAGCAGCCAACGAGGTGCTGGAAGCCGCCACCGAAGTCGAACGCTATATCGAGAAAGGCACCCCGCAGTTCATGCGCACCTCGCTGGCGCTGTTCTCCGGCGGTTTCGCCACCTTTGCCCTGCTCTACTGCATCCAGCCGATGATGCCGGTGCTGTCCAAGGCGTTTTCCATCAGCGCCGCGGAAAGCAGCCTGGCATTGTCCGTCGCCACCGCCATGCTCGCCCTTGGCCTGCTGGTCACCGGCCCGATCTCCGACGCGATCGGTCGCAAGCCGGTGATGGTCGTCTCGCTGCTGGCCGCCGCGCTGTTCACCCTCGGCAGCGCGGTGATGCCCACCTGGCATGGCGTGCTGCTGATGCGCGCGCTGGTCGGGCTGTCCTTGAGCGGCCTGGCCGCGGTGGCGATGACCTATCTCAGCGAAGAGATCCATCCGCAGCACATCGGCCTGTCGATGGGCCTGTACATCGGCGGCAACGCCATCGGCGGGATGAGCGGACGCCTGATCAGCGGCGTCCTGGTCGATTTCATCTCCTGGCATGCCGCACTGGCGGTCCTCGGCGGCCTGGCCCTGGTCGCCGCGCTGGTGTTCTGGCGCGTGCTGCCCGAATCGAAACACTTCCGGCCGGCACCGCTGAAACCGGCGACCCTGCTCAACGGCTACCGCTTGCACTTCCGCGACGCCGGACTGCCCTGGCTGTTCCTGATCGGTTTCCTGCTGATGGGCAGCTTCGTCACCCTGTTCAACTACATCGGCTACCGCCTGCTGGCCGAGCCCTACCACATGAGCCAGGCGGTGGTCGGCGTGCTCTCGGTGGTTTACCTCTCGGGCATCTACAGCTCGGCCTGGGTCGGTTCGCTGGCCGACAAGCTGGGGCGACGCAAGGTGCTCTGGGCGGTCATCCTGCTGATGCTCGGCGGCCTGCTGCTGACCCTGTTCGAGCCGATCCCGCTGATGCTCGCCGGCCTGCTGCTATTCACCTTCGGCTTCTTCGGCGCGCACTCGGTGGCGAGCAGTTGGATCGGGCGCCGCGCCCTGCGCGCCAAGGGCCAGGCCTCGTCGCTCTACCTGTTCAGCTACTACGTCGGCTCAAGCCTGGCCGGCACCCTCGGCGGGGTGTTCTGGCATTACTACGGCTGGAACGGCATCGGGCTGTTCATCGGCTCGCTGCTGGTGGTCGCGGTATTGGTCTCGCTGCACCTGGCGCGCCTGCCGGCCCTGCCTGGCAACACCCTGGCGCAGGCCGCCCACTGAGTTCGATGCGCCGGTCTCCCGGCGCCTTCACTCCGACCAGAAGCGTACTCCGGTCAGTTCTTCCGATAGCGCCCACAGCCGCGCGGCCAGCCCCAGGTCGCGCGCATTCCGCGGAATCCGCGCCGCCGCCGGATAACCGCGGGTTTCCAGCCAGCGATCCGGGCCGACATAGGCGCCGCCATACCAACGCTGTTCGGTCAGCGCGGAAAGTGCCGGCAGCGCTCCCATCTCCGCCGATTGCGCGAACGCTCCGTTGGCCATCTTCATCGCCCAGCGTCCCAGGCGCGAACCGGACATCGCCGGCGCCGCGTACTGCAGGTTGGTCGCCGCGTAGCCCGGATGCGCCGCCAGGCTCTGCAGAAGCACGCCCCGCTGGCCGGCGCGGCGCTGCAACTCCAGGCTGAACAGCAGATTGGCCTGCTTGCTGTGGCAATAGGCGAGATAGCGGTTGTAGCCGCGCTCGGCGTTGAGGTCGTCGAGCGGCAGCCGGCCGAACTGGTTGAAACCGCTGGTCATGCCCACCACCCTGGGCCGTGGAGCGGCCAGCAACGACTCCAGCAGCAGTCCCGTAAGGGCGAAGTGGCCGAGGTGATTGGTGCCCATCTGCATCTCGAAACCGTCGCGGGTACGCCGCAGGGGCAGGAACATCACTCCGGCGTTGTTGAACAAGAGATCGAGGCGTTCGTGGCGCTGACGGAAACCGGCGGCGCAGGCGCGGATCGAGGCGAGGTCGGCCAGGTCGAGATCGGTCAGCTCCAGGCGTGCCTGGGGATACTCGTCGAGGATCGCCCGCCGCGCCCGCTCCGCCTGTTCGCGATTGCGGCAGGCCATCACCACGGTCGCCCCTTTGCCGGCCAGCGTGCGCGCCGCCTGCCAACCCAGGCCGCTGTTGGCGCCGGTGACCAGCGCCAGGCGCCCGGCCAGTTGTGGAATGTTGCGTCGTGCCCAGGGATGCATCGCTCGTTCTCCGCTTGACTGCGTTGCCGGGCAGTATCGCGGCACCAGCCAATGCAGCGGCAGACGCGCTCGCGCCAGACTGCCGATCATTTCGGGCCAGGACACGCCAGCATGAGCCGCCGCACGGACTCCGACGCACCGACCATCACCGCTGCCTATCCGCGCCTGCTGCTCGGCCTGCTGGAGGAACGCGGCCTGGACGGACGTGCGCTGCTGCGGGAAATCGGTCTGTCGACGCTGCGACTGGAAGAGCCGGAAGCACGCGTCACATCGCAGCAGTACCAGGCGATCGCCGCCACGGCGCTCGCGCTGAGCGGCGACCCCGGCCTCGGCGCACAGCTCGCCTTGCGCACGCCTCCCACCGCCCATGGCAGCCTGGGCTACGCGATGATGGCCTCGGCGACGCTCGGCGATGCCTTGTGCCTGGCGCTGCGCTACATGCCGCTGCTGCAGGGCAACGTCGAAATCAGCCTGCTGCGCGAGGACGAGCAGGTGATCCTGCGCCTGCTGCCAGGCCCTGCGCTCCCGCCGGCGCTGCACCGGTACTTCAGCGAAGCCCTGCTGATCGGCCTGTATCGCTCCGGCGCCTGGCTGCTCGGCGAACCGGCCCTGGTCGGCAGGCTCGACTTCGACTACCCCGAACCTGCCGTGCCTGTGCCGCTGCCGCAGTGCCGCTACGACCAGGCCCACGTCCAGCTGGTGTTCCCCGCCATCCTGCTCGCCCGCTCGCTACCGATGGCCGATCCGGCTGCGTTGCGCCGCGCCCGCGAACACTGCGAGCGCGAACTGGCGCTGCTCGATGCCGGCCGCCGGGACATCTGCGCCCGCGTGCGGCTGGAGCTGGAACGCCAGGAACAGCGCTTCCCCAACCTGGAGGAAGTAGCCGCGCGCCTGCACCTGTCCAGCCGCAGCCTCAAGCGGCATCTGCATGACGCCGGCACCAGCTTTCGCCAGTTGCTCGGTCAGGCTCGCCAGCGCCAGGCCTTGCGATTGCTGCGGCGTCCCGAGGTGTCGTTGCAGCGTATCGCCCTGTACCTGGGTTACAGCGATCCAACCAACTTCACCCGCGCCTTCAAGCGCTGGACCGGCGAGCCGCCGAGCGACACCCGCGCCCGCCTGCTGGGCGGGCAACCAGTTTCACGAACAAATGCCAAGCGCTCGACAAATCCCTCGCGTTTCCCTTGAGCGCAGCAAGCGCTGTTCTATGCTGCTGCGGCCGGCATCCGGCCGGCCTCGACAGCGATATGAAAGGGACTTTATGAAACCAGCGATCAAGCGCGCCTGCCTGCTCGGCACGGCACTGTTCTCCCTCTGCGCCAGCGCAGCCCAGGCGGCCGGCGTTCTGGTAGGAACCTGGGACCTGCGGGGCAACGGCCAGCTCGCCGCGGTCTACCGCGACGGCGCCAACCTGCAGGTGGTGGAAGGCGGCAGCACCCGCAACTACAGCTTCGGCAACGTGGTCTGGTCGGTCTTCGGCGCCACCGATACCGACGGCCAGCCCGGCGCGGAAATCCTGGTCAAGGCCGGTCCCGACCTGGTGATCGTTTCCCACGCCAGCACCACCCAGCGCAAGTACCCGGTAGGCAACGTCTCCTGGGCGATCATGCGCGCCACCGACGTCGACAACGTCGCCGGCGACGAAGTCATCCTCAGCATCGGCAACGGCGTGCGCACCGTATTCGATCGCACCCGTACGCAACGCGACGCCACCTTCAGCTACAACGGCACCTGGGGCCTGTTCGACGTCGCCGACGTGGACGGCGCGCCGGGCAAGGAACTGGTGCTGAACATGGGCAACGGCGTCAAGGTCATCGACCCGCGCACCAGTGGCGCCAAGGACTTCACCTTCAGCGGCTACCACGCGCTCGCACAGATCGCCGACCTCGACGGCCAGCCCGGCGCGGAGATCATCGGCCGCACCAGCACCGGCATCTACGTGATCAGCAACGCCAGTTCCCGCAAGGAATACAACATCGGCGCCAGCGCCTGGGCACTCTATGGCGGCACCGCGGACACCGACGGCAAGCCGGGCAACGAGCTGATCGTGGTGATGCAGGGCAAGGTGCGGGTCATCCACCACGCCAGCGGCGCCAGCAGCGACTACCGCATCGGCGACGTCAACTACAGCATCGATTCGGTGGCCGACATGGATGGCCAGCCGGGCGCGGAAATCCTCGTGCGCGACGCCAACGGCAAGCTGTTCGTGATCAACGACCGCACCGGCAAGGTAAGCAGTTGAGCCGGGCGGGTTGCGTAGGGCGGGTACGCCACCGGCGCGACCCCGCCAGCCAACGCGCCGGAGGGCCGTCGGCCCGCGCATGAAAAAAGGGGAGCCTCGGCTCCCCTTCTTTCGTTCCGGCTCAGCCGTGGTACTGCGCCGACAGCTCGTGCACCGCCTCGAAGAAGGCGCCGGCATGGGCCGGGTCGACTTCCGGGGTGATGCCGTGGCCAAGATTGAACACATGCCCCGTACCCTTGCCGTAGGCCGCCAGGATCCGCGCGACTTCGGCGCGGATCGCCGCCGGATTGGCGTAGAGCACCGAGGGATCCATGTTGCCTTGCAGGGCTACGCGCTCACCGACACGGGCCCGGGCGCTGCCGATGTCGCAGGTCCAGTCCAGGCCCAGCGCCTCGGCGCCGACCTCGGCCATCGACTCCAGCCACAGGCCGCCTCCCTTGGTGAAGAGGATCACCGGCACCCGGCGTCCGTCGTGCTCGCGGATCAATCCATCGACGATCTTGCGCATGTAGGTCAGGGAGAACTCCTGGTAGGCCGCCGCCGACAAGCTGCCGCCCCATGAGTCGAAGATCTGCACCGCCTGGGCGCCGGCGTGGATCTGCCCGTTGAGGTAGCTGGTCACCGATTGCGCCAGCTTGTCCAGCAGAGCGTGCATGGCCTGAGGGTTGTCGTAGAGCATCGCCTTGGACTTGCGGAAGTCCTTGCTCGAGCCGCCCTCGACCATGTAGGTGGCGAGGGTCCAGGGGCTGCCGGAGAAGCCGATCAGCGGTACGCGGCCGTTCAGCTCGCGGCGGATGGTGCGCACGGCATCCATAACATAGCCCAGGTCCTGTTCCGGATCGGGAACCGGCAGCGCCTCGATGTCGGCCAGCGACGAGACCACCTTGCGGAAGCGCGGGCCTTCGCCGGTCTCGAAGTACAGGCCCTGGCCCATGGCATCGGGAATGGTCAGGATATCGGAGAAGAGGATCGCGGCGTCCAGCTGCGGGTAACGGTCCAGCGGCTGCAGGGTCACTTCGCAGGCCAGCTCCGGGTTCATGCACAGGCTCATGAAATCGCCGGCCTTGGCACGGGTGGCACGGTATTCCGGCAGGTAACGACCGGCCTGGCGCATCATCCAGACGGGGGTGACATCGACGGGCTGCTTGAGCAGGGCGCGGAGGAAGCGGTCGTTCTTCAGGGCAGTCATAACGGCATCCGATCAAAGGCTGCTGGCTTCACGCGGGCGCGTGCGGAAGGGGGTTATCCACAGGCCGGCGGGCGAAAAGGGCCGCTATTGTCGCAAAGCACAAAACAAAAGGCACGGCGGGGGCCGTGCCTTTTGTCTATCGCGGTGATTTGTCGCAGCGCCGGTGGCGCCGCGGGTCAGACGCCAAGGTAGTCGAGGATGCCTTCGGCCGCGGTACGTCCTTCGAAGATCGCCGTCACCACCAGGTCGGAACCACGGACCATGTCGCCACCGGCGAAGATCTTCGGGTTGCTGGTCTGGTGCTTGAACTGCGCCTGCGCCGGAGCCACCACGCGGCCCTGGCTGTCGGTGGCGATCTCGAAGCGCTCGAACCACGGCGCCGGACTCGGCCGGAAGCCGAAGGCGATCAGCACGGCTTCCGCCGGGATGATCTCCTCGGAACCGGGGATCGGTTCGGGGCTGCGGCGGCCGCGGGCGTCCGGCTCGCCGAGACGGGTCTCGACCACCTTCACGCCTTCCACCCGGTCCTCGCCGACGATGGCGATGGGCTGGCGGTTGAAGAGGAACTTCACGCCCTCTTCCTTGGCGTTCTTCACTTCCTTGCGCGAGCCCGGCATGTTTTCTTCGTCACGGCGATAGGCACAGGTCACCGACTTGGCGCCCTGGCGGATCGAAGTGCGGTTGCAGTCCATCGCGGTGTCGCCGCCGCCCAGGACCACCACGCGCTTGCCCTTCATGTCGACGAAGTCCTCGGCCGACTTCTCGAAGCCGAGGTTACGGTTCACGTTGGCGATCAGGAAGTCCAGGGCGTCGTGTACGCCCGGCAGGTCCTCGCCGGGGAAACCGCCCTTCATGTAGGTGTAGGTGCCCATCCCCATGAACACGGCATCGTACTCATCGAGCAACTGCTCCATGGTCACGTCCTTGCCGATCTCGGTGTTCAGGCGAAACTCGATGCCCATGCCGGTGAACACCTCGCGGCGACGGCTGAGGACGTGCTTCTCCAGCTTGAACTCGGGAATGCCGAAGGTCAGCAGGCCGCCGATCTCCGGGTTGCGGTCGAACACCACCGGGGTCACGCCGTTGCGCACCAGCACGTCGGCGCAGCCGAGGCCGGCCGGGCCGGCGCCGATCACCGCGACGCGCCTGCCGGTCGGCTTGACCTTGGACAGGTCCGGACGCCAGCCCATGGCGAAGGCCGTATCGGTGATGTACTTCTCCACCGAGCCGATGGTCACCGCGCCAAAACCGTCGTTGAGGGTGCAGGCGCCCTCGCAGAGGCGATCCTGCGGGCAGACCCGGCCGCAGACTTCCGGCAGGGTGTTGGTCTGGTGCGACAGTTCGGCGGCGGCCAGGATGTTGCCTTCGGAAACCAGCTTCAGCCAGTTAGGGATGAAGTTGTGCACCGGGCATTTCCACTCGCAGTACGGGTTGCCGCAGCCCAGGCAGCGGTGGGCCTGGTCGGCGGCCTGCTGCGGCTTGAACAGGTCGTGGATCTCCACGAACTCGCGCTTGCGCTGGCGCAGCAGCTTCTTCTTCGGGTCCTTGCGCCCGACTTCGATGAACTGGAAGTCGTTGTTCAGGCGGTCGGAATTCAGACGTTCAGACATATCGAAACCTCATCACAACTTCGGGCGCTTATTGCGGGTTGGCACGGGTGCTGGTCAGCAGCGAACCGAGGCTGGCCGCCTTCGGTTTCACCAGCCAGAACCGACGCAGGTAGTCATCCAGGTTTTCCAGGATGTTCGCGCCCCACTCGCTTGCCGTTTCGTTCACGTACTCAACCAGGACCTTGCGCAGGTGGCTGCGATAGGCCTCCATCGCCTCGCCGCTGATCCGCTGGATTTCCACCAGCTCGTGGTTCACGCGGTCGACGAAAGTGTTGTCCATGTCGAGGACGTAGGCGAAGCCCCCGGTCATGCCGGAGCCGAAGTTGTAGCCGGTCTTGCCCAGCACGCAGACGAAACCGCCGGTCATGTATTCGCAGCAGTGGTCGCCGGTACCTTCCACCACCGCATGGGAACCGGAGTTGCGCACGGCGAAGCGCTCGCCGGCGGTTCCGGCGGCGAACAGCTTGCCGCCGGTGGCGCCGTACAGGCAGGTGTTGCCGACGATGGCCGATTCCTGGGTCTTGAACGGACTGCCCTTGGGCGGGGTGATCACCAGCTTGCCGCCGGTCATGCCCTTGCCTACGTAGTCGTTGGCGTCGCCTTCCAGGTACAGGTGCAGGCCACCGGCGTTCCACACGCCGAAGCTCTGTCCCGCGGTGCCCTTGAAACGGAACACCACCGGTGCCTTGGCCATGCCCTGGTTGCCGTGCAGGCGGGCGATCTCGCCGGATACCCGCGCGCCGATGGATCGGTCGCAGTTGCAGATGTCCAGCTCGTACTCGCCGCCGCTCAGGCCTTCGATGGCGGCCTTCGACAGCTCGACCATCTTCTCGGCCAGCAGGCCCTGGTCGAACGGCGGGTTTTTCTCCACCTCGCAGAACTGCGGCTTGTCGGCCGGGATCAGCTCACTGCCCAGCAACGGAGCGAGATCCAGGTTCTGCTGCTTGGCGGTCTCGCCGGGGAGGATCTCCAGCAGGTCGGTGCGGCCGATCAGCTCGCCCAGGCTGCGCACGCCGAGGCGCGCCAGCCACTCGCGGGTTTCCGTGGCGATGAAGGTGAAGAAGTTGATCACCATCGCGGTGGTGCCGATGAAGTGGTCCTTGCGCAACTTGTCGTTCTGCGTCGCCACGCCGGTGGCGCAGTTGTTCAGATGGCAGATGCGCAGGTACTTGCAGCCCAGGGCGATCATCGGCGCGGTGCCGAAGCCGAAGCTCTCGGCGCCGAGAATGGCCGCCTTGATCACGTCCAGGCCGGTCTTCAGGCCGCCATCGGTCTGCACCCGGACCTTGCCGCGCAGGTCGTTGCCGCGCAGGGTCTGGTGGGTTTCCGCCAGGCCCAGTTCCCAGGGCGAGCCGGCGTACTTGATCGAGGTGATCGGCGAGGCGCCGGTACCGCCGTCGTAGCCGGAGATGGTGATCAGGTCCGCATAGGCCTTGGCCACGCCGGCGGCGATGGTGCCGACGCCCGGCTCGGATACCAGCTTCACCGATACCAGCGCCTGCGGGTTGACCTGCTTGAGGTCGAAGATCAGCTGCGCCAGGTCTTCGATGGAGTAGATGTCGTGGTGCGGCGGCGGCGAGATCAGGGTCACGCCGGGCACCGCATAGCGCAGGCGGGCGATCAGGCCGTTGACCTTGCCGCCCGGCAACTGGCCGCCCTCGCCGGGCTTGGCGCCCTGGGCCACCTTGATCTGCAGGACCTCGGCGTTGACCAGGTATTCCGGGGTCACGCCGAAGCGGCCGGTAGCCACCTGCTTGATCTTCGAACTCTTCAGCGTGCCGTAGCGCGCCGGGTCCTCGCCGCCCTCGCCGGAGTTGGAGCGACCGCCCAGGGTGTTCATCGCCTCGGCCAGCGCCTCGTGGGCCTCCGGCGACAGCGCGCCAAGGGAAATCCCGGCGGCATCGAAGCGCTTGAAGATGGCTTCCAGCGGCTCCACCTCGTCGAGCGCCAGCGGCTGCGCGGCGGTCTTCACCTGCAACAGGTCGCGGATCATCGACACTGGGCGCTGGTCCACCAGCGCGGTGTATTCCTTGAACTTCTCGTAGTCGCCCTGCTGCACGGCAGCCTGCAGGGTATTCACCACATCCGGGTTGTAGGCGTGGTATTCGCCGCCATAGACGAACTTCAGCAAGCCGCCCTGCTGGATCGGCTTGCGGTTGCTCCAGGCCTCGGCGGCCAGGAGCTTCTGCTCGTTCTCGATATCGACGAAGCGCGCGCCCTGGATGCGGCTGGCGACTCCGGTGAAGCACAGGTCGGTGACCTCGTCGGACAGGCCCACCGCCTCGAACAGCTGCGCGCCACGGTAGGACGCGACGGTGGAGATGCCCATCTTCGAGAGAATCTTCATCAGGCCCTTGGAGATCCCCTTGCGGTAGTACTTGAACACCTCGTAGAGGTCGCCCAGCACTTCACCGGTGCGGATCAGGTCGGCCAGCACCTCGTAGGCGAGGAACGGATAGACCGCCGAGGCGCCGAAGCCGATCAGCACCGCGAAATGGTGCGGATCGCGGGCGGTGGCGGTCTCCACCAGGATGTTGGAGTCGCAGCGCAGCCCGGTCTGCACCAGGCGGTGATGCACCGCACCGACGGCCAGGGCAGCATGCACCGGCAGTTTGCCGGGAGCGATATGGCGGTCGCTGAGGATCAGCAGCACCTTGCCGCCGCGCACGGCCTCCTCGGCCTGGTCGGCGATGTTGCGCACCGCGGCCTCCAGGCCCATCGACTCGTCGTAGTTGAGGTCGATGAAGTGGCGGTCGAAGCCCGGGCGGTCCAGGGTCATGATGGTCCGCCACTTCGCCGGCGAGATCACCGGAGTGGTGAGGATCGCCTGGTTGGCATGGTGCGGGGCTTCCTCGAAGATGTTCTGCTCGACGCCCAGGCAGGTTTCCAGGGACATCACGATGGCTTCGCGCAGCGGGTCGATCGGCGGGTTGGTGACCTGGGCGAATTGCTGGCGGAAGTAATCGTACGGAGAGCGGATGCGCCGGGAGAGGACCGCCATCGGCGTATCGTCGCCCATGGAGCCCACCGCTTCCTGGCCCTGCTCGCCGAGCGGACGCAGCACCTGGTCACGCTCCTCGAAGGTGACCTGGAACATCTTCATGAATTGCTTGAGCTGGTCGGCGTCGTAGCTGGCCACGCCATGGTCGTCGTCCAGGGTCGCCTGGATGCGCAGGGCATTCTGCCGCAGCCACTGCTTGTAGGGATGGCGCGACTTCAGGCGGTTGTCGATGTCGTCGCTGTGCAGGACCTGGCCGGTCTCGGTGTCCACCGCGAGGATCTGCCCCGGGCCGACGCGACCCTTGGCGATGACGTCCTCGGGCTTGTAGTCCCAGACGCCGATTTCCGAAGCCAGGGTGATGTAGCCGTTCTTCGTGGTGACCCAGCGCGACGGGCGCAGGCCATTGCGGTCGAGCAGGCAGACGGCATAGCGACCATCGGTCAGCACGACGCCGGCGGGGCCATCCCAGGGCTCCATGTGCAGCGAGTTGTACTCGTAGAACGCGCGCAGGTCGGCGTCCATGGTTTCGACGTTCTGCCAGGCCGGCGGGATGATCATGCGCAGGCCGCGGAACAGGTCCATGCCGCCGGTGACCATCAGTTCGAGCATGTTGTCCATGCTCGACGAGTCGGAGCCGACGCGGTTCACCAGCGGGCCGAGCTCTTCCAGGTCGGGGATCAGTTCGTTGGTGAACTTGGTCCGCCGCGCCTGGGCCCAGTTGCGGTTGCCGGTGATGGTGTTGATCTCACCGTTGTGGGCGAGGAAGCGGAACGGCTGCGCCAGCGGCCATTTCGGCAGGGTGTTGGTGGAGAAGCGCTGGTGGAATACGCAGATCGCGGTCTGCAGGCGCTCGTCGCCAAGGTCCGGATAGAAGGCGGCCAGGTCGGCCGGCATCATCAGGCCCTTGTAGATGATGGTCTTGTGCGAAAAGCTGCAGATGTAGTGGTCGCTGTCGGCGGCGTTGGCCACCGACGAGCGGCGCCGTGCGCTGAACAGCTTGATGGCGAAGTCCTGGTCGCTCAGGCCGGCGCCGCCGATGAACACCTGTTCGATCTGCGGCAGGCGCTCCAGCGCCAGGCGGCCGAGAACGCTGGTATCGATCGGCACCTTGCGCCAGCCGACCAACTCCAGTCCGGCGGCGACGATCTCGCGATTCATGTTCTCGCGTGCCGCCTCGGCTTTCACCGGGTCCTGGTTGAAGAACACCATGCCCACCGCGTATTGCTCGGGCAGGTCGACAGAAAAGGCTTCCCTGGCGACGGCACGCAGGAACAGGTCGGGCTTCTGGATCAGCAGCCCGCAGCCGTCCCCGGTCTTGCCATCGGCATTGATCCCACCGCGGTGGGTCATGCAGGTCAGTGCTTCGATTGCGGTTTGCAGAAGTTGATGGCTCGGCTCGCCCTGCATATGGGCGATCAGGCCAAATCCGCAGTTATCCTTGAACGTTTCAGGATGGTACAGACCTGCTTTCATAAGGAACTCTCACCGGCAAAACTTTTTTAGTCATCTACTTCGCCTGTCACCCGCTCATGCGGCGAGTTTTCGACAGGCAAAGGGAGGCCATTGTACATAGGTGCACAAGGCCTCACAAATTTTGCGGCGAGAAAATGAAATTCAATGTCGCCAAAATGAAAGACGAAACCCGCCGGTCATGCTAACGACAAGCGAGTTTCGTCAAGAGGCGACGGCAGGTCGGATCAATGCGCCTGGCCGATCTCCTGCTGGATGCTGGCGAAGGTACGCGGCCACGGCTTGCCGGCCTGCACCTTGGACGGCAGTTTTTTCACTGCGGCCAGGGCGGCGGCACGGTTCGGGAAGCTGCCATAGGTGACGACGTAGAACGGCTTGCCTTGCAGGGTTTTCTTGAAGTAGCGGAAATCGCCGCCGCCCTGCTGGCGAATGAACGCCTGGGCATTGGCTTCGGAGCCGGTACCGAGGATCTGCAGGGCGAAGTTACCACCAGACTGGTTGCGATACCACTGACTTCCCGCACCGCCACCGCTGGCCGGCTTGGCGGCCGGAGCCGGGGCCGGCTTCGCCGCGGCGGTGGTGGCCGGCTTGCTCGCCGCCGGCTTGGCCGGAGCCGGGGCCGGCTTGCTGGCCGGGGCGCTGGCGACCGGCGCGGCCGGTGCCGGGGTCTGCGCCGGAGTCGGGGTCGCCGCAGGCGCGGTCGGTTCGGTCGGCGCCGGCGGCACCGGATGCATCGGCGTGACGCCGTTGTTGGCCAGCGGCGTCACCGGAGGAGCCGAGCTGGAAACGGTAGGCGGCACCGCGGCGGACGGCAGGCCGCCTTCGTCGTCGCCACCTTGCCCGGCGGCCTGGGCCAGCGGCTCGCGAATGACCGGCTGCGACTCGCCGACCAACGGTAGCGGCAACGGCTGGCTGGAGCCGTTGAACTCCACGGCCGGGCCGCTGCCCGGCTGCTGGGCCTGGGCCGGCGTACCACCATTCATGGACAATTCGGTAGAGGCGGTCTGCGGCGCCTCCGGCTTGCTCTTGCCTTGCATGAACCAGGCGGCGATCACGCCGATGGCCACGACCGCAAGAATCACCAGATGCTTCTTGGGCAAGTTGAAAGACCCTCCGGTTGCCTTGCGCGCTGCGCCACGATTGGCCAGCATCGCTTCGATCAGGGCATCGCGGGCGACCTGGTTGATCGCTCCCGGCCAGCCTTCCGACTGCTCGTGGATGTCCACCAGCAGGTCATTGGAAATCAGCTCGATGCCCTGCCCGGCGCCCTCGAGACGCTGGGCCAGGTAGTCGCGGGTTTCCTCTTCGCTGTATGGCTGCAATTCGATGGCATGGAAGCGCTCCTCACCCTCGGAAAACACCTCCAGGCGCGGCAGCAACGACGGCTCACCGAACAGGAATACATGCAGGCGTCCCTCGTTGGTGCCGGAAGCCAGCAGCAACAGCACTTCCAGCGCGCTGTCCTGGAGCTGTTCGGCATCGTCCACCATCAGGTAGACGTCCTGCCCGGTGATCGCCAGCTGCGCCACCTTGGTCAGGATCGCCTCCAGGCTCGCCTGGTTGATGCTCAGGCCCTGCGCCACCTGGCGCAGCAACGAAGTCTCGTCGGCGGCGGTGCGCGCCGAGATCACCACGCTGAGGACCGCATCCTTGTTGGTGCTGGCCACCAGCGCCTGGCGCAGCAGGGTCTTGCCGCTGCCCAGGGGCCCGGTGACCAGCAGCAGGAGCTGGCTGTAGCGGGCCAGATGGTGCAACTGGCCGAGCACCGGCTTGCGCTGCGCCGGGAAGAACTTGAAACCCGGAACGCGCGGCGCGAACGGGTCGTGACTGAATTGGTAGTGGCCCAGGAAGGCCTCATCGGCATGCAAGCTGGTCATGGGACCTCATTCATCTCCAAGCTGGTCGGCCAAGGCCCGATAGTCGGTGCGCAGGGTCGCGTCCAAGATCTCACGGGGAAAATCGCCGGTGACCACGGCATTCCCCAGTCCTTGCAGCAAAACCAGACGCAGGCGGCCATCGAGCACTTTCTTGTCGACGGCCATGTGTTCCATAAAATCTTCCGCCGTCATCTCGGCCGGCGGTACCACGGGCAGGCCAGCCCGGCGCAGCAGGCGGGTACCGCGATCGCGCTCGGCGGCGCTCAGCCAGCCCAACCGATGCGACATCTCGAGTGCCATCACGGTTCCCGCCCCTACCGCTTCGCCGTGCAGCCAGACGCCGTAACCCTGCTGGGTCTCGATCGCATGACCGAAGGTATGGCCGAGATTCAGCGTGGCACGCACGCCCGACTCGCGCTCGTCGGCGCCCACCACGCGGGCCTTCGCCGCGCAAGAGCGCTCGATGGCCTCGGTGACAACGGTCGGCTCCAGTGCCAGCAAGGCATCCATGTGCGCTTCCAGCCAGGTGATGAACGGTTCGTCGCAAATGAAACCGTACTTGATCACCTCCGCCAGCCCGGCGGACAGCTCGCGGGACGGCAGCGTCTTCAGCGACGCGGTGTCGATGACCACCGCCTGGGGCTGGTAGAACGCACCGATCATATTCTTGCCCAACGGATGGTTGATCCCGGTCTTGCCGCCCACCGAGGAGTCGACCTGGGACAACAGGGTGGTCGGCACCTGGATGAAGTTGACCCCACGCTGGTAGCAGGCCGCGGCGAAACCGGCCATGTCACCGATGACGCCGCCGCCCAGGGCGATCAGGGTAGTCTTGCGGTCATGCCGCTCCTTCAGCAGGGCATCGAAGATCAGTTGCAGGGTTTCCCACTGCTTGTAGGCCTCGCCGTCGGGCAGCACCACAGGGGTGACCTCATGGCCTTGCAGTGCCTTGAGCAGGGTTTCCAGATAGAGAGGAGCGACCGTTTCGTTGCTGATCACCGCGACCCGGCGACCGACGATATGCGGCGCGAACCAGCGGGCGTCGCCCAGCAGGTTTTCACCGATGTAAATGGGATAGCTACGCTCGCCTAGATCGACGTGAAGTGTGCGCATGAGGCCCCCAGACAGGAAAGGGCAATAGGATAACGCAATTCGCCGCGCCTCAGCGGGGCGGCAACTTGCGCAGGCGTTCGAGAATTTCCTGGACGACCAGGCGCGGCGGCCTTTCGTCGGTCTCCACCACCACATCGGCGATTTCGCGGTAGAGCGGATCGCGCAGCGCCATCAGGTCGCGGAGGATCTGTCCCGGGTTGGGCTTCTGCAACAAGGGGCGGTTGCGGTCCCGCGCCGTGCGCGCGATCTGGTGCTCGACCGAGGCATGCAGGTACACAACCCGGCCACCGGCGCGCAGCACCTGGCGGTTACCGTCGCGCATCACCGCCCCGCCGCCGGTGGCGATCACCATGCCGTCGGCGGCGCAGAGTTCGGTGAGCATGGCCTGCTCGCGCTCGCGGAAACCGACCTCGCCCTCGACATCGAAGATCCATGGGATATTCGCGCCGCACCGCTGTTCGATCTCCTTGTCGGAGTCCTTGAACGCGAGATGCAGCTCCTTGGCGAGCAGGCGCCCGATGGTGCTCTTTCCAGCACCCATCGGGCCGACGAGGATCAGGTTGACCACGTTGTTCGATATCAGCGACCGATTGCGATGGCCTGATTATTCATGATCCGCGGTGTCAGGAAAACCAGAAGTTCGTTTTTCACGTCCGAGACCGTATCGCGCCGGAACAGCCGCCCCAGGTAAGGCAGGTCGCCGAGGAACGGCACCTTGTCCACCGACTTGCTCTGGGTGTTGCTGAACACGCCGCCGATGACGATGGTCTCGCCGTCGTTGACCAGGATCTTGGCGTTCACCTCGTTCTTGTTGATCGGCGGTACGCCGTTCAGTGCGCGATCGAAGTCCGGCGCATCCTTGGTCACCTTCACTTCGACGATGATCCGGTTGTCCGGGGTGATCTGCGGGGTCACCTCGAGGGACAGCGCGGCCTCCTTGAACGAGGTGCTGGTAGCGCCACTGGAGCTGGCCTCCTGGTAGGGTACTTCCTGGCCCTTGAGGATCTTCGCGGTTTCCTTGTCCGAGGTCACGACCTTGGGCTGGGAGACGATCTCGCCGTTGCCGGTCTTTTCCATCGCCGACAGTTGCAGGTCGAGGATGATGTTGTCGGTGATGAAGCCGATGCCGATTCCGGAGGTGGCATCCTTGGCGCCGATGTCGACGAACGGCGACGGCGACTTGCTGGTTCCCGTGGTGGGGAAAGTACAGTTGCCGGCGATCGGGCCGCAGTTCATGCCGTCCTCGTCCTTGATCCCGATATTGCCGTCCTTGCCGTAGCCTCTCCAGTTGCCCTTGTGATAAGCGCCGCCCCAGCGCACACCGAGACTCTTGTCGTAACCGACGTTGGCCTCGACGATGCGTGCCTCGATCATCACCTGGCGCACCGGAATATCCAGCTGCGAAACGATCCGCCGCAGTTCGTCCAGTCGCTCCTGGGGCTGATAGGCGATGATGCTGTTGGTGCGGTCGTCGACGGTGATCGAGCCGCGCCCGCCTTCCTTGCCTTCCTGGCCACCATCGCTGGTCACCGACTGGAACAGCTTGGCGATGTCCGCGGCCTTGGCGTAGTTCACCTGGATCAGTTCCCGGCGCAGTGGCGCCAACTCGGCGATCTGCTTCTGCGCTTCCAGCTCCTGGCGCTCACGGGCGGCGATCTCGTCGGCCGGGGCCACCAGCAGTACGTTGCCGAGCTTGCGCTTGTCCAGGCCCTTGGTCTTCAGTACCAGGTCCAGCGCCTGGTCCCACGGCACGTTCTGCAGGCGCAGGGTGATATTGCCCTGCACGGTATCCGAGGCCACCAGATTCAGGTCGGTGAAGTCGGCGATCAGTTGCAGTACCGAACGCACGTCGATGTCCTGGAAGTTCAGCGACAGTTTCTCGCCGGTATAGGCGAAATTGTCCTTCTTGCGCCGCTCGGCATCTTCCGTGGTCATCGGCTTGATGCTGACGGTCAGGCGATTGTCGGTCTGGTAGACCAGGTAGTCGTAGAGCCCGCTCGGCTCGATGGTGATGCTGGTACGGTCGGATTGCGCGCTGGCGTTGACGAACTGCACCGGCGTGGCGAAGTCCTTGACGTCCAGGCGAACCCGCAGCGCATCCGGCAGCTGGGTCTTGGCGAAGTCCAGGCGGATCTTGCCGCCCTGCTCCTGGATATCCGGGCTCAAGGTCGGGTCGGACAGGTCGATGACCACGTTGCCCTCGCCCTTTTCGCCACGCTGGAAATCGATGTTGCGGATGGCACGACCCGCCGGCACGTACGGCTTGGGTTTGATCGGCTGGGCATAGCTGGCCGGAGCCGGGCTAGCCTTGACCGGAGCGGTGGAAGCGACGCTGGCGCCGGCCGGCGAATTGCCGACCACCACGAAGAGGTTGTTGCCTTCCACCCGGGTGGTGTAGGACGACAACGTGGTCAGGTTGATGATCAACCGTGTGCGATCCTTCGCCTCGACCACCGTGACGCTGCGCGTATTGCCCACGCTCAGCTCGCGGTTCTTGGTGCCGAGCTTGTTCTGTACCCCCGGCAGATCGAGGGCGATTCGCGCCGGCTGCTCGATGGTATAGCCACGCGGCGCGGCGACGGGCTCGTCGAACTGCAGCTTTAGCTCGACCCGGTCGCCAGGCAATGCCGCCACGTCGAGTTTCTCCAGGTCCGCGGCGAGCAATGCCGGCGCGAACATGGCGGCCAGCAAAGCGATCCCGAGGCGCGAGAGGCCACTGTTCATCGTCCGACTCCGTTGTACAGACTGCTGTTGGTTATGCATGTTTTTCCCCGCCCTCAGG
Source organism: Pseudomonas sp. PS1(2021) (assembly GCF_020405165.1). Taxonomy (NCBI): domain Bacteria; kingdom Pseudomonadati; phylum Pseudomonadota; class Gammaproteobacteria; order Pseudomonadales; family Pseudomonadaceae; genus Pseudomonas; species Pseudomonas sp. PS1(2021). Next base: position 5,246,002 of record NZ_CP084484.1, read on the forward strand.
AGCGTTCCTTGAGAGTCAGGCTGCGCGGACGCTCCAGCCAGTTCCCCTCTCCGTCAGGAACGATTTCGATCACGTCTATTTTTCCTTCGCTGATGCCGACGACCTTGCCGTCGTTGCGCCCCAGGTAGTCCCCGACCCTCACCCGGTGCACGCCACCCGCGCCCTTCACCAGGGCGAAGGTGCCCTGGGCGTTGGACAGGGTGCCGACCATCTCGAAGGTCTCGATGTTGAAGCCTTCCAGGAACTGCTTGACCCGCGTCTCGTCGGGCTTGATCACCTTGTTGCCCTTCTGCCGCACGGTCAGGTCGATCTTCACCGGCGGCTGGAACGGGCTGCGTAGCGACGCGGCGCTATAGGTGAAGGCCTCGTACGGCTGGAACTTCGGCAACGGCTCGATGGTGCCCTTGGGCCGGGCGCGAACCTCGTCCATGTAGGACTGCAGATCGGCGAAATCGGAACCGCCGCCGCATCCGGCCAGGCTGGCGAGCAGCAGGCTGCTCAGAATCAGGCGGGCTCTCATTTCTTCAGCCCCTTGTCGTTGTAGCGATAGGTCTTGGCCAGGATGCTCATGCGCAGCTTGGACGTGCTGCCGGGCGCGACCGGCTTGATCTCGAAGTCATGCAGGGTGACGATCCGCGGCAGGCTGGACACGCCGCTGACGAAGGTCGCCAAGTCGTGGTAGCCGCCGACCACGCTGATCTGGATCGGCAGCTCGATGTAGAACTGCTGGGCAACCTCGGGAAGCAGCTTGATTTCCTCGAACTCCAGGCCGCTGCCCAGGCCGGTACGAGTGATGTCCTCGAGCAGCCCGGGTACCTCGGTGTCGCTGGGCAACTGCCGCAGCAAGGCGCCAAAGGACTCTTCCATCTCCTTCATCTGTGCCTTGTAGGCTTCCAGGTTCGCGGCCTGGAAGGCCTTGGTGGAGAACTGCTGCTTGAGCGTCTCCTCTTCCGCGGCCTGCTGTTCGAGCTGAGCCTGCATGTCACTCAGATGGAAGTTGTAGCCCAGCGCCAGGACCGCCGCGGTCAGCAGCACGCAGACGATGACCTTGACCGCCGCCGGCCAGGAACCGATGTTGTTCAGGTCGAGATCGTTGATATCGATCTTGCGCAGACTTTCCAGGGAACTGGCCAGACTCATTTCTTGGCTCCTTGCGCAACCCCATGCTTCGCCTTGGCGTCTTCCTCGCCGGGCTGCGTCTGCTGCACGGTCAGTTGGAACACGTTGGCCTGGTCCACCGCGCCCTGGGTCACCGCCTTGACCTCGTTCAGGGTCGGGGCGGTCAGCCACTCGGACGCGTCCATGTTGCGCATGAGATTGGAAACGCGGTTGTTGGACTCGGCCGCGCCGGCGATGGCGATGTTCTTGCCGGTCATCTTCAGGTCGGTGAAATACACGCCGTCGGGCAAGGTCCGCACGAGCTGGTCGAACACCCGTCCGATGATGGGACGGTTGCCCTGCAGGTCCTGGATGATCTTCATCCGCTCGAGCAATTGCTGGCGCCGCGACTTCAGTTCGCTGATTTCCTTGATCCGGGCGTCGAGTACGACGATTTCCTTGCGCAGGAAGTCGTTGCGGGCGTTCTGGTTCTCGATGGCCGCGGTGAAGTACTGGTCGCCAAGGAATACCAGCGCAGCCGATGCCACCAGGACGCCGCCAAGAATCACCAGGAACTGCTGCTTGCGCTGCTCGCGCAGCTCTTCGCGCCAGGGTAGAAGGTTGATCCGTGCCATCAGTCGAAACTCCTCAACGCCAGGCCGCAGGCGATCATCAACGCCGGAGCGTCGCTGGCTAGGGCGCCGGCATTCACCTTGCCGTTCAGCGCCATGTCGGCGAACGGGTTGGCGACCAGGGTCGGGGTGCCGATCTTCTGTTGGATCAACCGATCGAGATCCTGGATAGACGCCGTACCGCCCGCCAGGACGATGTAGTCGACGTCGTTGAACTGTCCGGCGGCGAAGAAGAACTGCAGCGAGCGGGAAACCTGCTGCACCACGGCGTCCTTGAACGGACGCAGAACTTCGCTGTCGTAGTCATCCGGAAGACCGCCCTGCTTCTTGGCGAGACCGGCTTCCTCCACCGAGAGTCCGTAACGCCGCTGGATCTCCTCGGTGAGCTGGCGACCGCCGAACAGCTGTTCGCGGGTATAGATGGTGCGTCCGTTGTGCAGGACGCTCAGGGTGGTCATGGTCGCGCCGATGTCCACTACCGCCACGGTCAACTGGTCGGTGTCGGCACCCAGCTGGCTGCTCAGCAGCGCATAGGAGCGCTCCAGCGCGTAGGCCTCGACGTCGACCACCTTGGCGGTCAGGCCGGCCAGCGCCAGGGCCGCTTCGCGAACCTCGACGTTCTCTTTCCGACAGGCGGCCAGGAGTACGTCCACGCGCTCGGGATTGCGCGCGGAGAGTCCCTGGACCTCGAAGTCGATGGCGACTTCCTCCAGCGGATAGGGGATGTACTGGTCGGCCTCGATCTTCAGCTGGTTTTCCAGTTCATCCTCGGAAAGCCCGGCCTCCATCTCGATGGTCTTGGTGATCACCGCCGAACCGGCGACGGCGACCACGGCCGACTTCAGGTTGGTTTTCGCCTTGACCAGCACCCGTGACAACGCCTGGCCGACCCCTTCCAGCTCGACGATGTTCTTTTCCACGACTGCATTCGGCGGAAGCGGCTCGACGGCATAGGCCTCCACTTTGTAGCGGCCTCCGGAGCGGCTCAACTCAAGGAGCTTTACCGAGGTCGAGCTGATGTCGATCCCCAGCAAGGTGTTCGCTTTCTTCTTTATGAGCCCTAGCACGACCAATTCCCTATTAGCGTTCAATACTTACGAACGATTCTTCTTTTTTCACATTAGATACCAGAGCCGAAGGCCAGGCAAATGGCTAGGTCACAGAAAAATTGCTTATAATGTGAACAGCTTTTGCCTTTTTCCTGTCCTATTCGCTTAACTCTTTCTTTTTCCTGGAAATCCGAATCTACCCATGCGCCTGCTGAAGTTCCTGTGGTGGACTTGCGTCACCCTGATTTGTGGAGTGCTGCTCAGTTTCAGCGGCGCCTATCTCTATCTGAGTCCCAGCCTGCCCTCGGTGGAAGCTCTGCGTAACGTCCAGCTGCAGATCCCCCTCAAGGTCTACAGCGAGGACGGCAAGCTCATCTCCGAGTTCGGCGAGATGCGCCGGACGCCGATCCGCTTCGCCGACATCCCGCAGGACTTCATCCATGCCCTGCTGTCCGCCGAGGACGACAATTTCGCCAACCATTATGGCGTCGATGTGAAAAGCCTAATGCGCGCCGCCGCGCAATTATTGAAAAGCGGTCACATCCAGACTGGCGGCAGCACCATCACCATGCAGGTAGCGAAGAACTACTTCCTTACCAATGAAAGAAGCTTCTCGCGAAAGATCAATGAAATCCTCCTGGCCCTGCAGATCGAGCGACAGCTGACCAAGGACGAGATCCTCGAGCTCTACGTCAACAAGATCTACCTGGGCAACCGTGCCTATGGCATCGAGGCTGCCGCACAGGTCTATTACGGCAAGCCGATCAAAGACTTGAGCCTGGCCGAGATGGCGATGATCGCCGGCCTGCCGAAAGCGCCCTCGCGCTACAACCCGCTGGTCAACCCGACCCGCAGTACGGAGCGGCGCAACTGGATCCTCGAGCGCATGCTCAAGCTCGGCTTCATCGACCAGCAACGCTACCAGGCCGCCGTCGAGGAGCCGATCAACGCCTCCTACCACGTGCAGACCCCCGAACTGAATGCGCCCTACATCGCCGAGATGGCCCGTGCCGAGATGGTCGGCCGCTACGGCAGCGAGGCCTATACCGAGGGCTACAAGGTCATCACCACGGTCCGCAGCGACCTGCAGAACGCCGCCAGCCAATCGGTCCGCGACGGCCTCATCGACTATGACCAGCGCCACGGCTACCGCGGCCCGGAGACCCGCCTGCCGGGCCAGACCCGCGACGCCTGGCTCAAGCACCTGGGCCAGCAGCGCAGCATCGGCGGCCTGGAGCCGGCGATCGTCACCCAGGTGGAAAAGAGCGGGATCATGGTGATGACCCGCGACGGCAAGGAAGAAGCCGTGACCTGGGACAGCATGAAATGGGCACGCCCCTTCCTCAGCAACAACAGCATGGGCCCGATGCCGCGCCAGCCCGCCGACGTGGCCCAGGCCGGCGACCAGATCCGCGTGCAGCGCCAGGAAGACGGCACCCTGCGCTTCGTACAGATTCCCGCCGCACAGAGCGCGCTGATCTCCCTCGACCCGAAGGACGGGGCGATCCGCTCGCTGGTCGGCGGCTTCTCCTTCGAGCAGAGCAACTACAACCGCGCGATCCAGGCCAAGCGCCAGCCGGGCTCCAGTTTCAAGCCGTTCATCTACAGCGCGGCCCTGGACAACGGTTTCACCGCCGCCAGCCTGGTCAACGATGCGCCGATCGTGTTCGTCGACGAGTACCTGGACAAGGTCTGGCGACCGAAGAACGACACCAACACCTTCCTCGGCCCGATCCCGCTGCGCGAAGCCCTGTACAAGTCCCGCAACATGGTCTCGATCCGCGTCCTGCAGGGCCTGGGCATCGAGCGGGCGATCAGCTACATCACCAAGTTCGGCTTCCAGCGCGACGAACTGCCGCGCAACTTCTCCCTGGCCCTGGGTACCGCGACAGTCACACCGATGGAAATCGCCGGCGCCTGGAGCGTATTCGCCAACGGCGGCTACAAGGTCAATCCGTACGTCATCGAACGCATCGAGAGCCGCGACGGACAGGTGCTGTACCAGGCCAATCCGCCCCGCGTGCCGGTGGAAGAACAGGTCGCTGCGCCGGATGCGGAAGACGCCGGGAATCCTGGTGACCCCGAGCATCCGGAGAGCGCCGAAGGCGAAGGTTCGATCGAAGCCCAGCAAGTCGCCGCCAAGGCCCAGACCACCTTCGAGCCGACCCCGGCCGAGCGGATCATCGATGCCCGTACCGCCTATATCATGACCAGCATGCTGCAGGACGTGATCAAGCGCGGTACCGGGCGTCGCGCCCTGGCGCTGAAGCGCACCGACCTGGCCGGCAAGACCGGCACCACCAACGATTCCAAGGATGGCTGGTTCTCCGGCTACAACTCCGACTACGTGACCAGCGTCTGGGTCGGCTTCGACCAGCCGGAGACCCTGGGTCGCCGCGAGTACGGCGGTACCGTCGCGCTGCCGATCTGGATCAGGTACATGGGCTTCGCCCTCAAGGACAAGCCGATGCACACCATGGCCGAGCCGCCAGGCATCGTCAGCCTGCGCATCGACCCGGTGACCGGCCGTTCGGCCGCGCCGGGCACTCCCGGCGCCTATTTCGAGATGTTCAAGAACGAGGATACCCCGCCCTCGGTCAATGAACTGCCGCCAGGCAGCTTCCCTGGCAGCCCGCTGCCGGATGACGAAGGCGCGCCGATCGACCTGTTCTGAACCGGCCGGCGCCTGCGCTTCGTTGGCGACGACGGGAGCGCGAGGCGCAGGCAAAAAGAAACCCCGCCAAGGCGGGGTTTCTTTTTATCCGGCGGATCGATCGATCAGCCGTTGAAGACGTCGTCCACCGATTTCAGCGGATAGTTCTTCGGATACGGCAGGGTAGCCACGCCGGTCTCGATGGCAGCCTTGGCCACGGCATCGGAGACCACGGTGATCAGGCGCTTGTCCATCGGCTTCGGAATGATGTACTCGCGGCCGAATTCCAGCTTGTCCACACCATAGGCGGCGCAGACGTCCTCCGGAACCGGCTGCTTGGCCAGGTCGCGCAGGGCCAGGGCGGCGGCGATCTTCATCTCTTCGTTGATGCGCGTGGCACGTACGTCCAGGGCACCACGGAAGATGAAGGGGAAACCGAGCACGTTGTTGACCTGGTTCGGATAGTCGGAACGACCGGTAGCCATGATCACGTCGTTACGGGTGGCATGGGCCAGTTCCGGCTTGATCTCCGGGTCCGGGTTCGAGCAGGCGAACACGATCGGGTTCGGCGCCATGCGCTTGAGGTCTTCCGGCTCCAGCAGGTTGGCGCCGGACAGGCCGACGAACACGTCGGCGCCCTCCAGGGCGTCGGCCAGGGTGCGCTTGTCGGTCTCGGTGGCAAACACCGACTTGTACTGGTTCAGGTCGTCGCGACCGGCGTGGATCACGCCCTTGCGGTCGATCATGTAGATGTTCTCGACCTTGGCGCCCATGCTCACCAGCAGCTTCATGCAGGAGATGGCGGCAGCGCCGGCGCCGAGGCAGACGATCTTCGCTTCTTCCAGCTTCTTGCCGGCCAGTTCCAGCGCGTTGAGCATGCCCGCCGCGGTCACGATGGCGGTGCCGTGCTGGTCATCGTGGAACACCGGGATGTCGCACTGTTCGATCAGCGCGCGCTCGATCTCGAAACACTCGGGAGCCTTGATGTCCTCGAGGTTGATACCGCCGAAGGTGATGGAAATACGCTTGACGGTATCGATGAAAGCCTGCGGGCTCTCGGCGTCGACCTCGATGTCGAACACGTCGATGCCGGCGAAGCGCTTGAACAGCACACCCTTGCCTTCCATCACCGGCTTGGAGGCCAGCGGGCCGAGGTTACCCAGGCCGAGAATCGCGGTGCCGTCGGAAATCACTGCCACCAGGTTGCCCTTGCCGGTGTACTGGTAGGCCAGCTCGGCATCGCGGGCGATTTCACGCACCGGCTCGGCGACACCCGGGCTGTAGGCCAGGGACAGGTCCCGGGCGGTAGCGGTGGGTTTGGTCAGCTCGACACTCAGTTTTCCCGGACGGGGTTGTGCGTGATATTCGAGGGCAGCGGTTTTAAGATCGGACATTTGGGCACTTCCGCTTTATTGCTTGTTGGACAGACGGGGCGACCGAGCATACGCAAGAAGACGACGCCCCACAAGATCGTCAGGACCCGGCTGTCAAGACCTCTAGCGTACGACTTTAAGCCAATCGCCCGGACGGGGTTCACCGCTCGGATAAAGGTCATTCAGCAGACGCAGACGAGCCACGGAGTCACTCAATGACCCCTCGCCGCCAGCCGCCAATTGCTCCAGCGTCTGCCCCGCCTTGACCTGCACCAGATGCAGGCGTCGCGGCTGCGCCAGGGCCCGCTCCTTGTCGCGCAGCGGACGGAAGCTGCGGATCACGCTGAGGAAGCGGTCGTCCTGGGTCTCCAGGGAACCGACCTTGACCACGCCGACGAACAGGTAGGCGCGGTCGCCCTGGTAGATCACAGCAACCCGTCGCGCTGGGTTGCCTGGCACCACCGCCGTGTAGCCGTTCAGTCCTGCCTGCTTCAGCGACTCTTCCTGGGCCAGCCGTTGTCCGGCGTTCTTGCGCAGGAACTCCGCGGGCGTCAGGCGGGAATCATGGGGCACCAGCTTCATACCGATGAACGACTGCTCGTCCGCCGGATAGCCAAGCAGGGCGCTGGGCTGGTTGAGGATCTTCCAGCCCGCCGGATAGCTCAGGGTGAAGTCCAGCTCGGCATGGTAGAAGTTCTGCCCGCGACGCACCCCGGCCGATGCCGAGTCGCCGAACGGCATGCCTTCCAGATGGCGAAGAAAGACCTCGCGCCCCACTTCCTGCTGTCCGTTGGCCAGCTGCCGGGCCGGGCCGACCACTTCCTGCAGGCGCCGGTCGTTGTCCGGATGGGTATCGAACAACCCGTGGTAGCCGCCGGCCTGTACCGCCTGGCCATTACGCGCGGCCTCTTCGCGAGCGAAGTCCTCCTGGTTCTTCAGCACCCGCACCACCTGGATCATCGCCGTCGGATCGTAGCCGGCGCGGGCCAGGTACTGGGCGCCGAGACCATCGGCCTCCAGTTCCATGTCACGCCCGTAGCCGCGGACGAAGGCCGTGCCGAGCACGTTGGCCAGGTCGCCGGCGGCGCCGACCCCGGTGCCGATCGCCACCGCCTGGCCAAGGATGTTCCAGGCGCTGGCCTGGCTCTGCTGGCGCACGCTGTGGCGCGCCGTGACATGGCCGACCTCATGACCGAGCACCGCGGCCAGTTCGGCCTCGGAGCCAAGGTAGGCGATCAGTCCGCGATGGATATAGATGTAGCCGCCCGGCAGGGCGAAGGCGTTGATGTCCGGCGAATCGATGACGGTGAAATGATATTGCAGGTTGCTGCGGTGGCTGCTGCGGGCGACCCGCTCGCCTACCCGTTGCACGTAGGCCTGGAGCTTTTCATCGTTGTAGCGGGGGAACTGCTTGAGGATTTCCTGGTTGTAGCGAGCGCCCATGCCGAGTTCCTGCTGCTCGCTCATCATCACGAAATCGCTCTTGCCGGTGGCCGGGTTCACCGCGCAGCCGCCCAGAGCGCCGACTCCCAGCAACAGCAGCAGGAGCCAGGCGGTCTTCATGGCAACCATTCCAGCATCGCCGGATCGGTCACCGACATCTGCCAGCGCGCCTTGCCGGCCGGCACAGCGCCACGGCGGGAACGATCGACCACCCAGCCACGCACTTCCAGCGAACGTCCCGCCATCTGCATCACCCGTTTCGCATCGAACGCCTTGAGCACCTTCGGCTCGATCCGCAGGACCAGCGGACCGTCCATCTCCAGCCAGATACCGCCCCGGTTGCGTTCGACCTCGAGCACCCGCCCGCGGACCACGGCGAAGCCGCTCTGCGCCAGTCGATCGAGCGAAAGCACCGGCGAACGCTTCCATACACCCAGATTAGCCGAACGCGCGGCACGTTCCGCCGCTTGCTGACAGGCCGTCAGCTCGGTGTTCGGCGCGACCGCCACCAGGTAGCCCAGGCCCTCGCCGAGCAGGCGCGCCTCGAGGTTGGCGCCGCTGGCATCGAACAGGTGCGCCAGGGTCCGCCCGTAGTGATCGCGGGGCTGGCGGCCCGGCTGCAGGGCGAGACGCCCGTCGCTGGCCGATACCAGCGCCTGCAGCCGCTGCTTCGCGGCTTCGGCGAAGGGCTCGGTGGTGCGGCCGTTGTGCGCCAGTTCAGGTGCATTGATACCGATCAGCCGCACGCTGCGGCCATCGCGCAGGCGCACGGTATCGCCGTCCACCACCCGCGCCACCTCGACGTTCTGCAAGGCACCGGTAGGCCGGCAGGCCTCCGCCGCACCGGCGAAGGCGGAAACCACGGACATGAAAAAGGCGCCCACCAGGGACGCCTTTCTCGGTACAGCGACAAGTAGCATTGCGCGCGTTCGCGGCAAGCGGCTTACTTGGTGGCGCCGAATACGCCGAAACGCTGCTTGAAGCGGTCGATACGGCCGCCGGTGTCCAGCACCTTCTGCTTGCCGGTGTAGAACGGGTGGCATTCGGAGCACACGTCCAGGTGGATCGGCTTGCACAGGGTGGAACGGGTCTTGATGACGTTACCGCAGCTGCAGGTAGCTTCGATAGCTTCGTAAGTCGGATGGATGTCCGCTTTCATGATTCAATCCTCGAGGCGTTGTGTGCCGCCACCCAGCGCGTTTACCAGGCACCGCACGTAATTAAGGGCGTGGATCATACCAGACCGATTCATCTATGCAAGCGACCCCGCCCGCCGGTCGTCTGCTAACATCGCCGGCCCAGTCCTCGTTTCCTTCATCCCCGGAAGCCGCTGAGTGTCAGACCTGATCCTACGCCTAGCCCTGCCTTCACCACTCCGCCGCCTGTTCGATTACCGCGCGCCCCGCGGCATCCCGCGCAGCGCCCTACAGCCGGGGATTCGCCTGCTGCTGCCGTTCGGGCGCCGGGAGCTGGTTGGCGTTCTGATAGAGGTGACGGACCGTTCCGAAGTACCCGAAGACAAGCTCAAGCCTGCCCTCAGGGTACTCGACACCAAGCCGCCGATGCCGGCGCACCTGCTCGAACTCTGTCGCTGGACCGCCCAGTACTACCAGCACAGCCTCGGCGACACCCTGTCCTGGGCGCTGCCCAACCTGTTGCGCCAGGGCGAGCCGGCCGAGGCGCGCCAGCAGCGCTTCTGGCATGCCACCGCGCAATCCAGCCTCGACGATCCGCGCCTGGCCCGGGCGCCGCGCCAGCGCCAGGCCCTGGCGATTCTCAAGCAGCATCCGCACGGGGTTTCCCATGAGTTGCTGAACCAACTGGAAATAAACAAGGACAGCCTCGACCTGCTCAAGGAAAAAGGCCTGGTCGAACTGGAGGTGCGGCGCCACAGCACCCCGCCGCGCGAAGGCGGCTGGCTGGCCCAGGCGGAGTTGCCGCTGAACCCCGAGCAGCGCGCCGCCTTCGAGGCGGTTCGCGCCAGCCACGGCGGTTTCCATTGCTTCCTGCTGGCCGGGGTCACCGGCAGCGGCAAGACCGAGGTCTACCTGCAACTGATCCGCGAAACCCTGGCCGCAGGCCGCCAGGCCCTGGTGCTGATTCCCGAGATCAACCTGGGCCCGCAGACCCTGGCGCGTTTCGAACGCCGCTTCAACGCGCGCATCGCCCTGCTGCATTCGGCCCTGACCGACCGCGAGCGCCTCGATGCCTGGCTCGCCGCCCGGGATGGCGAGGCCGACATCGTCATCGGCACCCGCTCGGCACTGTTCACGCCGCTGAAGCGGCCGGGACTGATCATCGTCGACGAGGAACACGACGCCTCCTATAAACAGCAGGACGGCCTGCGCTACCACGCCCGCGACCTGGCACTGGTACGCGCGCGCCTGGAGAATGTGCCGATCCTGCTCGGTTCGGCCACGCCCGCCCTGGAAAGCCTGCACAACGCCCAGGCCGGCCGCTACGGCCTGCTGCGCCTGACCCAGCGCGCCGGTGGCGCGCACCCGCCGAAGTTCATCCGCCTCGACGTGAAGAGCATGCCGCTCGACGCCGGCCTTTCCCGTCCGCTGCAACAGGCCATCGGCGATACCCTGGCGGCCGGCCAGCAGGTCCTGGTATTCCTCAATCGCCGCGGCTTCGCTCCGACCCTGCTTTGCCACGACTGCGGCTGGATCAGCCAATGCCCGCGCTGCGACGCGCGGATGACCGTGCACCAGGGCAGCGGCGAGTTGCGCTGCCACCACTGCGACCACCGCCAGCGGCCGCCGATGAACTGCCCGCAGTGCGGCAAGCTCGACCTGCGTCCGCTAGGCGCCGGCACCGAGCGCGCCGAGGAACGCCTGCGGATTCTCTTCCCGAACCATCCGGTGCTGCGCATCGACCGCGACAGCACCTCGCGCAAGCACGCCATGCGCGACCTCTTCGCCACCATCAACAGCGGTGAGCCATGCATCCTGGTCGGCACCCAGATGCTCGCCAAGGGGCACCACTTCCCACGGGTCACCCTGGTGGCGATCCTCGATGCCGATGGCGGCCTGTTTTCCGCCGACTTCCGCGCCAGCGAACGCATGGCCCAGCAGATCGTCCAGGTCGCCGGCCGCGCAGGACGCGCCGAGGAGCCCGGGCGGGTACTGATCCAGACCCACCTGGCCGATCACCCGCTGCTGGTCCAGCTCACCGAGGACGGCTACTTCGCCTTTGCCGAACAGGCCCTCAGCGAACGCCGCGCCGCCGGCCTGCCGCCCTTCGCCCACCTCGCCCTGCTGCGCGCCGAAGCGCACAAGCCGGGCCAGGCGGAAGCCTTCCTCGACAGCGCCTGCAGTGCCGCCGAGCAATTGCTCGAGCAGATGGGCGGACCGGAGGTGGAACTGCTCGGGCCGGTGCCCGCGCCCATGGAGCGGCGTGCCGGCAAGCACCGCGCGCAACTGCTGCTGCAGTGCATGAGCCGGGCGCCGCTGCATCGCCTGCTGACACCCTGGCTGCAGAGCCTCGAACAGTTGCCCGGCGGGCGCCAGGTGCGCTGGTCGCTCGATATCGATCCGATCGACCTGTTCTGAGCGCCTTCCAGGAAGACGCCCCGCTTGACTGGGGTCAGCCGGAATCCGCGATGTCCGGCGCAAACTGTCGGCTAATCGCCGCAACGGTTGGCAACGCCTGTCCGCCCACGGATAATGCGCGGTTCTGAGCCTCGACCGGCCACCCCGCGCACATCGCGGGGAGTGAACTTCGGAGCGCCGCATCCGCCGGCCCTTCCCCTGCCCGACCGTCGCGCGCCGCCCCTCTGCCCGCGAGCACGGAGAGAACGATGAAAGACACGATTCGCCAGCTGATCCAGCAAGCCCTCGACCAACTGACCGCGGACGGCACCCTGCCCGCCGGCCTGACCCCGGACATCCAGGTGGAGAACACCAAGGACCGTAGCCACGGCGATTTCGCCAGCAACATCGCCATGATGCTGGCCAAGCCGGCCGGGATGAAGCCGCGCGACCTGGCCGCCAGGCTGGTCGAGGCAATCCCCGCCCACGAGCAACTGGCCAAGGTGGAGATCGCCGGCCCCGGCTTCCTCAACTTCTTCCAGGATCACGTCTGGCTCGCCGCCAGCCTCGACCGCGCCCTCGCCGACGAACGTCTCGGCGTGCGCAAGGCAGGCCCGGCGCAGCGCGTGGTGATCGACCTGTCCTCGCCGAACCTGGCCAAGGAGATGCACGTCGGCCACCTGCGTTCGACCATCATCGGCGACGCCGTCGCGCGCGTCCTCGAGTTCCTCGGCGACACGGTGATCCGGCAGAACCATGTCGGCGACTGGGGCACCCAGTTCGGCATGCTGCTCGCCTACCTGGAAGAGCAACCGGTCGACGCCGAGGCCGAGCTGCACGACCTGGAGGTCTTCTACCGCGCGGCGAAGAAACGCTTCGACGAGTCTCCCGAATTCGCCGACCGCGCCCGCGAACTGGTAGTCAAGCTGCAGGCCGGCGACCCCGACTGCCTGCGCCTGTGGACCCGCTTCAACGAGATTTCCCTGTCGCACTGCCAGAAGGTCTACGACCGTCTCGGCGTGAAGCTGAGCATGGCCGACGTCATGGGCGAGAGCGCCTACAACGACGACCTCGCCCAGGTGGTCGCCGACCTGACCGCCAAGGGCCTGCTCACCGAAGACAACGGCGCGTTGTGCGTCTTCCTCGAAGAGTTCAAGAACGCCGAGGGCAATCCGCTCCCGGTGATCGTGCAGAAGGCCGGCGGCGGCTACCTCTACGCCACCACCGACCTCGCCGCCATGCGTTATCGGCACAACGTGCTGCACGCCGACCGCGTGCTGTACTTCGTCGACCAGCGCCAGGCCCTGCACTTCCAGCAGGTCTTCGAAGTGGCGCGGCGCGCCGGTTTCGTTCCGGCCGGCATGGAGCTGGAGCACATGGGCTTCGGCACCATGAACGGCGCCGACGGCCGTCCGTTCAAGACCCGCGACGGCGGTACGGTGAAGCTGATCGACCTGCTGGAAGAGGCCGAGAGCCGCGCCTATGCGCTGGTCAAGGAACGCAACGAGCAGCGCGCCGAGCGTGGCGAGGAGCCGTTCGACGAGGTCCAACTGCGCGAGATCGGCCGGGTGGTGGGGATCGACTCGGTGAAGTACGCCGACCTGTCCAAGCACCGCACCAGCGACTACAGCTTCAACTTCGAACTGATGCTGAGCTTCGAAGGCAACACCGCACCCTACCTGCTCTACGCCTGCACCCGCGTGGCCAGCGTCTTCCGCAAGCTCGGCCAGGGCCGCGAGCAACTGGGCGGGAAGATCGTCCTCGAGCAGCCCCAGGAGCTGGCCCTGGCCGCACAGCTGGCGCAGTTCGGCGACCTGATCAACAACGTCGCGCTCAAGGGCGTGCCGCACCTGCTCTGCGCCTACCTGTACGAGTTGGCCGGGCTGTTCTCCAGCTTCTACGAGCATTGCCCGATCCTCACCGCCGAGGACCCGGCGCAGAAGGACAGCCGCCTGCGTCTCGCCGCGCTGACCGGCCGTACCCTGGAACAGGGCCTGGAGCTGCTCGGTCTGAAGACTCTGGAACGCATGTAATCGAACCCGCCCGAACAGGAGTCCGGGAACCCCCATGGCAAAGAAGAAACCCGCCCCCAAGCGCGGCGCCAGCCGCTACCAGGCGCCCGCCGCGAAGAACGGCGTTCCCGGCTGGGTCTGGCTGGTCGCCGGCCTGGCCATCGGCGGCTTCATCATGTTCCTGATGAAGCTCGAACCCGGGCGCAAGGACGTCCAGCGCGAACGCCCGGACGCCCAGCGCCCGGCCGCCGTGCAGGGCAAGCAGCCGCAGCAGAACGGCCAGGCCCAGCAGCCCGCGCAAACGCAGACGCCGGCCCAGGCCAAGCCGAAGTACGAGTTCTACACCCTGCTGCCGGAGTCCGAGGTCGTGGTGCCGCCGGAAGCGGTACCGGAGAAGGCCCCGCCGCCGCCCACCCCCGCCGAACTGGCCAAGGCCGACGAAGCGCGGGCCAAGGCCGCACTCGCCGGGCAGGTGCCACCGCCGCTGCCGAAAGCGGTGGTCGCCGCCAGCACGCAGTTCTTCCTGCAGGCCGGCTCGTTCCGCAAGCAGTCCGACGCCGACCGCGTGCGCGCGCAGATCATCCTGCTCGGGCAGTCGGTGAACGTCGAGGCCGGCAACGTCCGCGACGAGACCTGGTACCGGGTGATGGTCGGCCCGTTCAACAGCCGCGACCAGTTGTCCCAGGCGCAGAAGACACTGTCCTCCAACGGCTTCAGCAACCTGCTGTTACAGCAACGCAAGGCCCGCTGAACGCGGGCCACGCCGTGCGTTCCGACGCACGGCGGTGCGTGCGGTTGAAAAGCCGCGGATCGCCCCTATATCTCCCAGCATTCCGGGCATTCGGCCCCGCAGTGTGGAGATTTCCCCCTTGACCACCATCGTATCTGTCCGCCGCAACGGCAAAGTCGTCATGGGCGGCGACGGCCAGGTTTCCCTGGGCAACACCGTGATGAAAGGCAACGCCAAGAAGGTCCGGCGCCTGTATCACGGTCAGGTACTGGCCGGTTTCGCCGGCGCCACCGCCGATGCCTTCACCCTGTTCGAGCGCTTCGAGCAGCAACTGGAGAAACACCAGGGGCACCTGGTCCGCGCCGCCGTCGAACTGGCCAAGGACTGGCGCACCGACCGCTCCCTGAGCCGCCTCGAAGCCATGCTCGCGGTCGCCAACAAGGATGCCTCGCTGATCATCACCGGCAACGGCGACGTGGTCGAACCCGAACACGGCCTGATCGCCATGGGCTCCGGCGGCGGCTTCGCCCAGGCCGCGGCCCTGGCCCTGCTGCAGCACAACGCCGAGCTGAGCGCTCGGGAAGTCGCCGAGACCGCGCTGAACATCGCCGGCTCGATCTGCGTCTTCACCAACCAGAACCTGACCATCGAGGAGCTGGACAGCGCCGTCTGAAGCGCTCGTCCCCCGCTGGAGTAAACGAATGTCCATGACGCCCCGCGAGATCGTCCACGAACTCAACCGCCACATCATCGGCCAGGACGACGCCAAGCGCGCCGTCGCCATCGCCCTGCGCAACCGCTGGCGACGCATGCAACTGCCGGCCGAGCTGCGCGCCGAGGTAACACCGAAGAACATCCTCATGATCGGCCCCACCGGCGTCGGCAAGACCGAGATCGCCCGCCGCCTGGCGCGCCTGGCGAACGCGCCGTTCATCAAGGTCGAGGCGACCAAGTTCACCGAGGTCGGCTATGTCGGACGCGACGTCGAATCGATCATCCGCGATCTCGCCGACGCCGCGGTGAAGATGCTCCGCGAACAGGAGATCCAGAAGGTCAAGTATCGCGCCGAGGACGCCGCCGAAGAGCGCATCCTCGATGCCCTGCTGCCGGCCGCGCGTCCCGCCATGGGCTTCGGCGACGAGCCGGCACGCGAGGACAGCAACACCCGCCAGCTGTTCCGCAAGCGCCTGCGCGAAGGCCAGCTGGACGACAAGGAAATCGACATCGAGGTGGCCGACAACCCGGCCGGCGTGGAGATCATGGCCCCGCCCGGCATGGAGGAGATGACCAACCAGTTGCAGAACCTGTTCTCCGGCATGAGCAAGGGCAAGAAGAAGACCCGCAAGCTGAAGGTCGCCGAGGCCCTGAAGCTGATCCGCGACGAAGAGGCGGTGCGCCTGGTCAACGAGGAAGAGCTCAAGGCACGCGCCCTGGAGGCGGTCGAGCAGCACGGCATCGTCTTCATCGACGAGATCGACAAGATCGCCAAGCGCGCCAACGCCGGCGGCGCCGACGTCTCCCGCGAGGGCGTACAGCGCGACCTGCTGCCGCTGATCGAGGGCTGCACGGTGAACACCAAGCTGGGCATGGTCAAGACCGACCACATCCTGTTCATCGCCTCCGGCGCCTTCCACCTGAGCAAGCCGAGCGACCTGGTTCCCGAGCTGCAGGGCCGCCTGCCGATCCGCGTGGAGCTCAAGGCCCTCAGTCCGAACGATTTCGAGCGCATCCTCACCGAGCCGCATGCCTCGCTCACCGAGCAGTACCGCGAGTTGCTGAAGACCGAGGGGCTGGCCATCGAGTTCGCCGAGGACGGCATCAAGCGCCTTGCCGAGATCGCCTGGCAGGTCAACGAGAAGACCGAGAACATCGGTGCCCGCCGCCTGCATACGCTGCTCGAGCGGCTGCTGGAAGAGGTCTCGTTCAGCGCCGCCGACCTGGCCAGCGAGCATAGCGACAAGCCGATCCTGATCGATGCCGGCTACGTCAACAGCCACCTCGGCGAGCTGGCCGAGGACGAGGACCTGTCCCGCTACATCCTTTGACCACCGCCGCCGCCACGGCCAACACCGTGGCGGCGGGCCGCGCGGTCCCGAACCGGGGTATCCTTGTACTCCGCCCTTCCGCGAGTCCGATGCGATGCGTATCCCTTCCGCCATCCAGCTGCACAAAGCCTCGAAGACCCTGACCCTGCGCTACGGCGAGGATAGCTACGACCTGCCTGCCGAGTTCCTCCGCGTGCATTCGCCCTCGGCCGAGGTCCAGGGCCACGGCAACCCGGTATTGCAGTACGGCAAGCTGAACGTCGGCCTGGTCGGCGTCGAACCCGCCGGCCAGTACGCACTTAAGCTGAGCTTCGACGACGGCCACGACAGCGGCCTGTTCACCTGGGACTACCTGTACGAGCTGGCGACCCGCAAGGACCAGCTATGGGCCGACTACCTGGCGGAGCTGGCCAGCGCCGGCAAGTCGCGCGACCCCGACGAGTCGGTCGTCAAGCTGATGCTCTGAAGCGCCGGGCCGAGTGCCCCTTCGCGGCACACGGCATCCAGGCGATTTTTCCCCGCTGCCCCGAACGAGGGCACGTCATTTGCAACATTCGCCCCGCAGACTGCCAGACCAGACATCCGGTCGGCGCGGTCGCCACGGCGAATGTCCTACCCTGCACGGCAGCAACGCTCTAGTCCGCAGGTCGGCCGCTCGCCGGGCCAGCCACGCCGGCCACCGATGCTTCTGCCAGCTTGCACGCCAGCGGAAACTCGCGTAACCAAGACGGTGCAGCCCCTTGTCCGGGTTCCCTTCCCTGACGTGCGTCCGCCCCGCCCTGAAACGTGCGGGTGGGCTGGTAGTCGAGCAGTAGCCGGCCGGACACCTGGTCCCCGGTTTCGTTGCGGTCCCCTGTTTCGCCTCGAACAATGGAGCGTTGCCGATGAGTCAGAAGAACAATAACGAGCTTCCCAAGCAAGCCGCGGAAAACACGCTGAACCTGAATCCGGTGATCGGCATCCGGGGCAAGGACCTGCTCACCTCCGCGCGCATGGTCCTGCTCCAGGCGGTGCGCCAGCCGCTGCACAGCGCCAGGCACGTGGCGCATTTCAGCCTGGAGCTGAAGAACGTCCTGCTCGGCCAGTCGGAGCTACGCCCAGGCGATGACGACCGACGCTTTTCCGATCCGGCCTGGAGCCAGAATCCGCTGTACAAGCGCTACATGCAGACCTACCTGGCCTGGCGCAAGGAGCTGCACAGCTGGATCAGCCACAGCGACCTGTCGCCGCAGGACATCAGTCGTGGCCAGTTCGTCATCAACCTGCTGACCGAGGCGATGTCGCCGACCAACAGCCTGAGCAACCCGGCGGCGGTCAAGCGCTTCTTCGAGACCGGCGGCAAGAGCCTGCTGGACGGCCTCGGCCACCTGGCCAAGGACCTGGTGAACAACGGCGGGATGCCGAGCCAGGTGGACATGGACGCCTTCGAGGTGGGCAAGAACCTGGCCACCACCGAGGGCGCCGTGGTGTTCCGCAACGACGTGCTGGAACTGATCCAGTACCGGCCGATCACCGAGTCGGTGCACGAACGCCCGCTGCTGGTGGTGCCGCCGCAGATCAACAAGTTCTACGTCTTCGACCTGTCGCCGGACAAGAGCCTGGCGCGCTTCTGCCTGCGCAACGGCGTGCAGACCTTCATCGTCAGCTGGCGCAACCCGACCAAGTCGCAGCGCGAATGGGGCCTGACCACCTATATCGAGGCGCTCAAGGAGGCCATCGAGGTAGTCCTGTCGATCACCGGCAGCAAGGACCTCAACCTCCTCGGCGCCTGCTCCGGCGGGATCACCACCGCGACCCTGGTCGGCCACTACGTGGCCAGCGGCGAGAAGAAGGTCAACGCCTTCACCCAACTGGTCAGCGTGCTCGACTTCGAACTGAATACCCAGGTCGCGCTGTTCGCCGACGAGAAGACCCTGGAGGCCGCCAAGCGTCGCTCCTACCAGTCCGGCGTGCTGGAGGGCAAGGACATGGCCAAGGTGTTCGCCTGGATGCGCCCCAACGACCTGATCTGGAACTACTGGGTCAACAACTACCTGCTCGGCAACCAGCCGCCGGCGTTCGACATCCTCTACTGGAACAACGACACCACGCGCCTGCCCGCCGCGCTGCACGGCGAGTTCGTCGAACTGTTCAAGAGCAACCCGCTGAACCGCCCCGGCGCCCTGGAGGTCTCCGGCACGCCCATCGACCTGAAGCAGGTGACTTGCGACTTCTACTGTGTCGCCGGTCTGAACGACCACATCACCCCCTGGGAGTCGTGCTACAAGTCGGCCAGGCTGCTGGGCGGCAAGTGCGAGTTCATCCTCTCCAACAGCGGCCACATCCAGAGCATCCTCAACCCACCGGGCAACCCCAAGGCACGCTTCATGACCAATCCGGAACTGCCCGCCGAGCCCAAGGCCTGGCTGGAACAGGCCGGCAAGCACGCCGATTCGTGGTGGCTGCACTGGCAGCAATGGCTGGCCGAACGCTCCGGCAAGACCCGCAAGGCGCCCGCCAGCCTGGGCAACAAGACCTATCCGCCCGGCGAAGCCGCGCCCGGAACCTACGTGCATGAACGATGAAAAGCGACCAGCCTGAAGAACTGCCGCAGGAGCGATCCGCGGCCTCCGCCGACGAAACCCCGCCAGCGCCTCCGGCGCGGCCCCGCGCCGCGCGGAAGCCGGCCAGGCCCCGTATCGCCGAGCCCGCGGCTGCGCCGCCGAGGACCCCGAGCATGCCCCAGCCCTTCGTCTTCCGGACCATCGACCTCGACGGCCAGACCATCCGCACCGCAGTGCGGCCGGGCAAGGAAGGAAGCACTCCGCTGCTGATCTTCAACGGCATAGGCGCCAACCTGGAACTGGTATTCCCCTTCGTCCAGGCGCTCGACCCGGAACTGGAGGTGATCGCCTTCGACGTTCCCGGCGTCGGCGGTTCCTCGACGCCCAGCGTGCCCTACCGCTTTCCCGGCCTGGCCAAGCTGGCGGCGCGGATGCTCGACTACCTGGACTACGGCCAGGTCAACGCGATCGGCGTGTCCTGGGGCGGCGCGCTGGCCCAGCAGTTCGCCCACGACTATCCGGAACGCTGCAAGAAGCTGATCCTCGCCGCCACTTCGGCTGGCGCGGTGATGGTGCCGGGCAAGCCGAAGGTACTGATGCGCATGGCCAGCCCGCGGCGCTACATCCAGCCCTCCTATGGCGTACACATCGCACCGGACATCTACGGCGGGGCCTTCCGCCGCGACCCCAAGCTGGCCATGGCGCATGCCAGCAAGGTGCGTTCGTCGGGCAAGCTGGGCTACTACTGGCAATTGTTCGCTGGGCTCGGCTGGACCAGCATCCACTGGCTGCATAGGATCCGCCAGCCGACCCTGGTGCTGGCCGGCGACGACGACCCGATCATCCCGCTGATCAACATGCGCGTGCTGGCCTGGCGCATTCCCAACGCCGAACTGCACGTGATCGACGACGGCCACCTGTTCCTGGTGACCCGCGCCGAATCGGTGGCGCCGATCATCATGAAGTTCCTCGCCGAGGAGCGCCGCCGCGCCGTCATGCACCCTCGTCCGTTCCTGCCCAAGACCGGCTGAACTGCTGCGCGGGCAACACCAGGGCAGCAGACACTGCTTCGTCATGGTGCAGGTGCATAGTCAATGTTCCGCAACGGCGCATGGCGCCTGGCTTCGCCGCGACAGTGCAAGCTCTGCGACGCCCCTCCCGGCGTTGTGGTACAGCGCTTGCTGCCCCACTGTCGGGCGGCATCCTCCCTGTTCAGGCAGGTGTGCGGTTCTGCCCCGGGTGAAACGGAATTCACAGGCTATAACTGAGTATTCCGAGCCAGGGGACTATCGCCCGTGGCATCCAGACTGTGGTCCTACGACGGAGTGTGGTCCATGCGAGAAAAACAGGAATCGGGTAGCGTGCCGGTGCCCGCCGAGTTCATGAGTGCGCAGAGCGCCATCGTCGGCCTGCGCGGCAAGGACCTGCTGACGACGGTCCGCAGCCTGGCCGTCCACGGCCTGCGCCAGCCGCTGCACAGTGCGCGGCACCTGGTCGCCTTCGGAGGCCAGTTGGGCAAGGTGCTGCTGGGCGACACCCTGCACCAGCCGAACCCTCAGGACGCCCGCTTCCAGGATCCATCCTGGCGCCTCAATCCCTTCTACCGGCGCACCCTGCAGGCCTACCTGGCGTGGCAGAAGCAACTGCTCGCCTGGATCGACGAAAGCAACCTGGACTGCGACGATCGCGCCCGCGCCCGCTTCCTCGTCGCCTTGCTCTCCGACGCCGTGGCACCCAGCAACAGCCTGATCAATCCACTGGCGGTAAAGGAACTGTTCAATACCGGCGGGATCAGCCTGCTCAATGGCGTCCGCCACCTGCTCGAAGACCTGGTGCACAACGGCGGCATGCCCAGCCAGGTGAACAAGACCGCCTTCGAGATCGGCCGCAACCTCGCCACCACGCAAGGCGCGGTAGTGTTCCGCAACGAGGTGCTGGAACTGATCCAGTACAAGCCGCTGGGCGAGCGCCAGTACGCCAAGCCCCTGCTGATCGTGCCGCCGCAGATCAACAAGTACTACATCTTCGACCTGTCGCCGGAAAAGAGCTTCGTCCAGTACGCCCTGAAGAACAACCTGCAGGTCTTCGTCATCAGTTGGCGCAACCCCGACGCCCAGCACCGCGAATGGGGCCTGAGCACCTATGTCGAGGCCCTCGACCAAGCCATCGAGGTCAGCCGCGAGATCACCGGCAGCCGCAGCGTGAACCTGGCCGGCGCCTGCGCCGGCGGGCTCACCGTGGCCGCCTTGCTCGGCCACCTGCAGGTGCGCCGGCAACTGCGCAAGGTCAGTAGCGTCACCTACCTGGTCAGCCTGCTCGACAGCCAGATGGAAAGCCCGGCGATGCTCTTCGCCGACGAGCAGACCCTGGAGAGCAGCAAGCGCCGCTCCTACCAGCATGGCGTGCTGGACGGGCGCGACATGGCCAAGGTGTTCGCCTGGATGCGCCCCAACGACCTGATCTGGAATTACTGGGTCAACAACTACCTGCTCGGCAGGCAGCCGCCGGCGTTCGACATCCTCTACTGGAACAACGACAACACGCGGCTGCCCGCGGCGTTCCACGGCGAACTGCTCGACCTGTTCAAGCACAACCCGCTGACCCGCCCGGGCGCGCTGGAAGTCAGCGGGACCGCGGTGGACCTGGGCAAGGTGGCGATCGACAGCTTCCACGTCGCCGGCATCACCGACCACATCACGCCCTGGGACGCGGTCTATCGCTCGGCCCTCCTGCTGGGCGGCCAGCGCCGCTTCATCCTGTCCAACAGCGGGCACATCCAGAGCATCCTCAACCCTCCCGGAAACCCCAAGGCCTGCTACTTCGAGAACGACAAGCTGAGCAGCGATCCACGCGCCTGGTACTACGACGCCAAGCGCGAAGAGGGCAGCTGGTGGCCGGTCTGGCTGGGCTGGCTGCAGGAGCGCTCGGGCGAGCTGGGCAACCCTGACTTCAACCTTGGCAGCGCCGCGCATCCGCCCCTCGAAGCGGCCCCGGGCACCTACGTGCATATACGCTGAAAGATCCGGCCCGGGCGCCTGGAGCCGGGCACCTCCATCCCCAGAAGAAGTCCGGATGAAGACACGCGACCGAATCCTCGAATGCTCGCTGTTGCTGTTCAACGAACAGGGCGAGCCCAACGTCTCGACACTGGAGATCGCCAACGAACTGGGCATCAGCCCGGGCAATCTCTACTACCACTTCCATGGCAAGGAACCGCTGGTGATGGCGCTGTTCGAGCGGTTCCAGGCCGAGTTGGCGCCGCTGCTCGATCCGCCCGAGGAGGTGCGCCTGGGCGCGGAGGACTACTGGCTGTTCCTGCACCTGATCGTCGAGCGCCTCGCCCACTACCGCTTCCTGTTCCAGGACCTGTCCAACCTGACCGGGCGCCTGCCACGGCTGGCTCGCGGCATCCGTACCTGGCTCGGCGCGCTGAAGCGGACCCTGGCCACCCTGCTGGCCCGCCTCAAGGCCGACCGGCAGTTGCGCAGCGACGCGCCGGCACTCGGGCAACTGGTCGAACAGATCACCCTGACCCTGCTGTTCTCCCTGGATTACCAGCGGGTACTGGGCAGCAAGGGCGAGGTGCGCACGGTGGTCTACCAGATCATGATGCTGGTCGCCCCGCATCTGCGCAGCGAGGCCCAACGCTCGGCGGAAAGCCTGGCGCAGCGCTACCTGGGACCGGAATGAAAAACGCCCGGCGAGTGCCGGGCGTGTGCCTTGCCGCCAGGACTCAGCCCTGGCTGCTCGGCGTCGCCGGAGCGTTCGCTGCCGGAGCGCTGGCAGCCGGTGTGGCGGCGGGGGCAGCGGGCGCGCTCGAAGACGCGGCGGGAGCGGCCGGTTTCGCCGCGGCGGGCTTGGCTGCCGGCTTCTTCGCCGCAGGCTTTTTCGCAGCCGGCTTGGCGGCAGGTTTCGCCGCGGGCTTGGCGGCGGTCGCAGCGGCCGGCTTGGCTGCCGGCTTCGCGGCAGGCTTGGCTGCGGCAGGTTTCGCAGCAGGCTTCGCCGCGGCCTTGGCTGCCGGCTTGGTCGCCGGTTTCGCTGCGGCCTTCGCAGTCGGTTTGGCGGCGGGCTTGGCTGCCGGCTTGGCGGCCGCGGTTTTCGCCGCGGTTTTTTTCGCCGCGGGTTTCGCCGCAGGCTTGGCGGCGGCCTTGGCTGCCGGTTTAGCTGCCGGCTTGGCCGCTGCGGTTTTCGCCGCGGGCTTGGCAGCCGGTTTCGCCGCAGGCTTGGCCGCTGCCTTCGCCGCCGGCTTGACGCTGACGCCGGTGAGTTTCTCGATCTGCTTGGTCAGCGTATCGACCTTGCTGTGCAGCTCCTTCACCTCGTTGCGGCTCGGCACGCCGAGACGCGAGATGGCGCTGTTCAGGCGCTTGTCGAAAGCTTCCTCGAGCTCGCTCCACTTGCCGAGCGCACGGTCCCGAACCTCGTCGACCTTGCTCTTCGCAGAGCGGGCGGAAGCCTTCGCCGCACCGACCTGCGCGTCCACATCGGACTTCGCTTCTTTTTCAGCCTTCTCGCCGTCTTTCACCAAGGTCTCGAACAGCTTGCTGCCGTCCTTGCTGACCTTCGAGTAGGCCCCCAGACCAGCCAGCCAGATCTGCCGCGAGTATTTCTCGATCTCGCCGATCCAACTGGACTCTTTTTCGCTCTTCTTCTTGCCAGCCATCCTGCTCTCCTTATTGGGTTCTCGCGACACGCTCGAGCACTGCGCTCAGCTCATCCAGCTTAGCAGAGAGTGCTTCGACATCGTTCCGGGAAGGTATGCCTATCCGGTTCAACGTGCTAGCGACACGGCTGTCGAATGCCTGCTCGATCCTGTCGAGCTGGTCTTCGACTTTTCCCTTCACCGAAGAGAGGCCGGTCTTGACACTGTCATTGGCCGAATCGACCTGACTTGTGACCAGCGATTTGCCTTTTTTCTCCAGGGCTTCGCCAGCTTTCACCAATTCCTTGAAGTAGTCGCTGCCTTCGGTGCCCAGGCGGGAATACGCACCCAGGCCGGCAAGCCAGATCTGGCGGGCATAGTGGCGGATCTCGGAGACCAGGGAAGTGGATTCGGAAACGGTCTTTTTCTTCAGGGCAATCTTGGCCATGGGGCACCTCACGCTCGTTGGGTTGAAGAAACCGCAGGCGCCGCCGGAACGCTGGCAGCGTGAGAGCAAGGTATCGGGGAAAATTAGAAACCGCATACTAAGCGGAAGATGGGCGCCGCCAGGACGGCGAACGCCCGGCGGGATCAGGCCAGCGCCTTGTCCAGCGCCTTCTCGATCTCGCCCTTGAGCAGGCCGCTCATGGCCGACAGCATCAGGCCGAGCTTGACGTCCACCGCGACCTTGTCCGCCCCCACCGCGATCCTGCCGTCGACGCCACTGCGTTTGAAGGTCAGCTCGTCGCCCTGCCATTCGCACTGCACGCCGTGCTCCTTCGCCAGACGTTCGGCCAGTTTCTCCGCCTTGGCCCGTGCGGCGTCCAGCCCCAGGCTGTGCGGACGTTCGATGTGGATACGCGACATGGATCGACTCCTGATTGCAGATCGGAAAACTATACGCGGCCAGACAAAACACCGCACCCGCGCCGTCGGACGGCGGCACAGCACTTTCCCCACATCCTGTTAGAATGCCCGGCATTCTTTCCAGGTGAGAACGTCATGAACGATCCCCGCAAAGGCGCCGACGCCGAACCCACCACCCACTTCGGCTACCAGAACGTTCCGGAAAGCCAGAAGGCGAAGAAGGTCGCCGAGGTATTTCACTCGGTGGCAGCCAAGTACGACCTGATGAACGACCTGATGTCCGGTGGCATCCATCGCCTGTGGAAGCGCTTCACCATCGAGCTGTCCGGCGTGCGCAGCGGGAACCGCGTGCTCGACATCGCCGGCGGCACCGGCGACCTGACCCGGCAGTTCTCGCGCCTGGTCGGCCCGACCGGCGAGGTGGTGCTGGCCGACATCAACGCCTCGATGCTCAAGGTCGGCCGCGACAAGCTGCTCGACAAGGGCGTCTCCGGCAACGTCAGCTTCGTCCAGGCGGACGCCGAGAAGCTGCCCTTCCCGGACAACCACTTCGACTGCGTGACCATCGCCTTCGGCCTGCGCAACGTCACCCACAAGGACGAAGCGATCCGCTCCATGCTGCGCGTGCTCAAGCCCGGTGGCCGCCTGCTGGTGCTGGAGTTCTCCAAGCCGAGCAGCAACCTGCTGTCCAAGGCCTACGACGCCTATTCGTTCAGCCTGCTGCCGCTGATGGGCAAGCTGGTCACCAACGACTCCGAGAGCTATCGCTACCTGGCCGAGTCGATCCGCATGCACCCCGACCAGGAAACCCTGAAGGCGATGATGGTGGAAGCCGGCTTCGACCGCGTGACCTACCACAACATGACCGGCGGCATCGTCGCCCTGCACCGCGGTATCAAGCCTTAACCGAGGGCGCGCCGATGAGCTCGCTGCTGATCCAGGCCGTGCTGGCCGCCGCCGAAACCGGCATCAATCGCGTCCTGCGCCTCGACGGGACAGCGCTGCCGCGCCTGCGCAGGCTTTCCGCCAAGGTCATCGAGGTCGACTGCCTGAGCCCGCCGCTGCGGATCTTCATCCTGCCCGCCGGCGACGGCCTGCACTTCGCCGCGCAGCATGAGGCGGAGGTCGACTGCACCCTGCGTGCGCCGGCCGGCAACCTCCTGCACCTGGCCCTGGCGCGCGACAAGACCCGCGTCCTGCACAGCCCGGAAGTCAGCATGGACGGCGACAGCGCGGCCCTGCTGGAACTGGCCGGCATCCTGCAGAGCCTGGAGCTGGACTGGGAGTACGAACTGTCGCGCTGGCTCGGCCCGCTCGCCACCCAGGTGCTCGGCAGCGGCCTGCGCGACGCTTCGCGCTGGAGCGCGCAGAGCCTGCACAGCCTGCGCCTGAACCTGGCCGACTACCTTGCCGAGGAAAGCCGTACGCTGGTCGGCCAGCACGAAGCCGAAGCACGCTTCGCCGAACTGGACCAGCTGAAGCTGGCCCTCGATCGTCTCGACGCGCGCGTCGGACGCCTCAGCCAAAAGACCAAGCCCGACGCATGAAGCTCCTCGCTGTCCGCCGCCTCCTGCGCATCCAGCGCGTCGTCATCCGCTACCGCCTGGACGACCTGATCCTCGAACTGCCGATGCTGCCCTGGTGGCTGCGCCTGCTCGGTGCCACCCTGCCCTGGCGCTGGCTGCCGCGGCGCAAGCTGGAACTGACCCGCGGCGCGCGCCTGCGCCTGGCACTGCAGGACCTCGGACCGATCTTCATCAAGTTCGGCCAGATTCTCTCCACCCGCCGCGACCTGCTGCCCGACGACATCGCCAACGAACTGGCCTGGCTGCAGGACAAGGTGCCGCCCTTCCCGCCGGAGCTGGCGGTCAAGCGCATCGAGGAACAGCTGGGCGCGAAGATCGAACAGGTCTTCGCCCGCTTCGAACGCGAACCGCTGGCCTCCGCCTCGGTGGCCCAGGTCCACGCCGCGCGCCTGAAGAGCGGCGAGGAAGTGGTGGTGAAGGTGATCCGGCCGAACCTGGAACCGGTGATCCGCTCCGACATCGCCTGGCTGTTCATCCTCGCCCGCCTCGCCGAGCGGGTCTCCAGCGAGGCGCGGCGCCTGCACCCGGTGGAAGTGGTCAGCGACTACGAGAAGACCATCGTCGACGAACTCGACCTGCTCCGCGAGGCGGCCAACGCCTCGCAGCTGCGACGCAACTTCGAAGGCTCGCCGCTGCTCTACGTGCCACAGGTCTACTGGGACTGGTGCCGGCCCAAGGTGCTGGTGATGGAGCGCATCTACGGCATCCCGGTGACCGACCTGGAAACCCTGCGCGACCAGCGCACCGACTTCAAGGCACTGGCCGAGCGCGGCGTGGAGATCTTCTTCACCCAGGTGTTCCGCGACAGCTTTTTCCATGCCGACATGCACCCCGGCAACATCTTCGTCAGCACCCGCGCGCCCTGGAGCCCGCAATACATCGCGGTGGACTGCGGCATCGTCGGCAGCCTGACCGACGAGGACCAGGACTACCTGGCGCGCAACCTGATCGCCTTCTTCAAGCGCGACTACCGCAAGGTCGCCCAACTGCATATCGACTCCGGCTGGGTCCCGGCGGAAACCAAGGTCAACGACTTCGAGGCGGCGATCCGCACCGTCTGCGAACCGATCTTCGAGAAGCCGCTGAAGGACATCTCCTTCGGCCAGGTCCTGCTGCGCCTGTTCCAGACCGCGCGTCGTTTC
Source organism: Pseudomonas sp. PS1(2021) (assembly GCF_020405165.1). Classification (NCBI taxonomy): domain Bacteria; kingdom Pseudomonadati; phylum Pseudomonadota; class Gammaproteobacteria; order Pseudomonadales; family Pseudomonadaceae; genus Pseudomonas; species Pseudomonas sp. PS1(2021). The sequence continues at coordinate 5,273,350 of NZ_CP084484.1, forward strand.
AACATGGAGATCCAGCCGCAACTGGTGCTGCTGCAGAAGACCCTGCTGAACATCGAAGGCCTCGGCCGCCAGCTCTACCCGGAACTCGACCTGTGGGCCACCGCCCAGCCGTTCCTGGAGCGCTGGATGCGCGAACGGGTCAGCCCGAAGCAGTTGCTGCGCAATTTCCAGCAACAGGTCGAGCAGGTGCCGCACCTGTCGCAAATGGCCCGCGATACCCTCGAACGCCTGTCACAACCGCACGCCCACAATGCGCCGCCGCCGGAGTGGAAAGGTTCCCGCCACGACTGGCTCGGGCGCCTGGTGGGCGCGGTGCTGCTGGTCGGCGCCGCCGAGGTCGGCCTGGGTCAGCAGTTGGAAGCCTGGCCGGCGTGGGTGATGCTGGCCGGCGGGGTGTTCCTGATCCTGCGCCGCTAGCGCCGCGCACGGCCACTAGGCCCGCGCCGATAGCCAGTCGCGCTCCCGGCTGGCACACTACTCCCATTTCCGCCGGAAACGCGCGCAACGTACCGGCAACGAACGTGGAAAGACCATGAAAGACTGGCTGGATGAGATTCACTGGAACGCCGACGGCCTGGTCCCTGCGATCGCCCAGGATCACGAGACCGGGCGCGTGCTGATGATGGCCTGGATGAACCGCGAGGCGCTGGCCCTGACCGCCAGCGAGAACCGTGCAATCTATTGGTCGCGTTCGCGTGGCAAGCTGTGGCGCAAGGGCGAGGAGTCCGGGCACGTGCAGAAGCTGCACGAACTGCGTCTGGACTGCGACGCCGACGTGGTCATCCTGATGGTCGAGCAGGTCGGCGGGATCGCCTGCCATACCGGCCGGGAAAGCTGTTTCTACCGCGTCTTCGAGAACGGCGCCTGGAAGACCGTCGATCCGGTGCTGAAGGACCCGGACGCTATCTACGAACACGCAGGACACCACCATGAGTGACACCCTGACCCGCCTGGCGGCGGTGCTCGAGGAGCGCAAGAACGCCGCGCCCGACAGCTCCTATGTGGCCAGTCTGTACCACAAGGGCCTGAACAAGATCCTGGAGAAGGTCGGCGAGGAGTCGGTGGAAACCATCATCGCCGCCAAGGATGCCGCGGCCAGCGGCGACTGCCAGGACCTGATCTACGAAACCGCCGACCTCTGGTTCCACTCGCTGGTGATGCTCTCGGCCCTCGGCCAGCATCCGCAAGCCGTGCTGGACGAACTGGAGCGCCGCTTCGGCCTTTCCGGCCACGCCGAGAAAGCCGCCCGCCAACCATCGGCCTGAACCTACACATTGCGAGGAATACGACATGGGCATTTTTGACTGGAAACACTGGATCGTCATCCTGATCGTCGTGGTACTGGTGTTCGGCACCAAGCGCCTGAAGAACCTCGGTTCCGACGTCGGCGAAGCGATCAAGGGCTTCCGCAAGGCGGTGAACACCGAGGAAGACGACAAGAAGGACCAGCCCGCCGCCCAGCCGGCCCAACCGCTGAACCAGCCGCACACCATCGACGCCCAGGCGCAGAAGGTCGAAGAGCCGGCGCGCAAGGACTGACGGGTAGCCATCGATGTTCGGAATCAGCTTCAGCGAACTGTTGCTGGTCGGGTTGGTCGCCCTGCTGGTGCTCGGCCCCGAGCGCCTGCCGGGCGCCGCACGTACCGCCGGCCTGTGGATCGGCCGCCTGAAGCGCAGTTTCAATACCATCAAGCAGGAAGTGGAACGGGAAATCGGCGCGGACGAGATCCGCCGGCAACTGCACAACGAGCACATCCTCTCGATGGAGCGCGAAGCGCAGAAGCTGCTGGCCCCGCTGACCGGCCAGAATCCCTCGCAGGAACCCCAGCCGCCGACGGTCGAGAGCCCGGCGCCGAGCGTACCCACGCCGCCGCCGACCAGCACGCCTGCGGTTCCGCCCGCGGACGCCGCGGCACCGCCGGCAGTCGCTGCCTCCACTCCCCCTTCGCCACCGTCCGAGACGCCGCGTAATCCATGAGCGCCGATAAACCCGAGCAGCCCGAGCACGACCAGGAAATGCCCCTGGTCTCGCACCTGACCGAACTGCGTACGCGCCTGCTGCGCAGCGTGGCGGCGATCTTCCTGATCTTCGCCGGCCTGTTCTACTTCTCGCAGAAGATCTACACCCTGGTCTCCGAGCCGTTGCGCCGCTTCCTTCCGGAAGGCACCAGCATGATCGCCACCGACGTCGCCTCGCCGTTCCTCGCGCCGTTCAAGCTGACCATGGTGGTGGCGCTGTTCCTCGCCATGCCGGTGATCCTCGCGCAGGTCTGGGGCTTCATCGCGCCCGGCCTGTACAAGCACGAGAAACGCGTGGCGCTGCCGCTGCTGGTGTCCAGCATCATCCTGTTCTACGCCGGGATGGCCTTCGCCTACTTCCTGGTGTTCCCGATGATCTTCCACTTCTTCGCCAGCGTGACGCCCGAGGGCGTGGCGATGATGACGGACATCAACAGCTACCTGGACTTCGTCCTGACTCTGTTCTTCGCCTTCGGCGTCGCCTTCGAGATCCCGGTGGCCACGGTGCTGCTGATCTGGATCGGAGTGGTCGACGTCGAGTACCTGAAGAAGATCCGCCCGTACGTGATCATCGGCTGTTTCGTGGTCGGCATGGTCCTGACCCCGCCGGACATCTTCTCCCAGACCATGCTCGCGGTGCCGATGTGGCTGCTGTTCGAGATCGGCCTGCTGTTCGGCCGCCTGGTACGCAAGCGCGGCGAGCATCCGGACGACCAACCGGCCAGCGACGGCGACCAGCCTCCGGCCACCCGCCAGTGAACCTGCTGCTCCTCGACGACGCCGACTTCGTGTCGGCGGATCGTGCGGTCCTGCACGATCGCCGCCTCAAGCACCTGCACGAAGTGCACCGCGCCGAGAACGGCGACACCCTGCGGGTCGGCCGCCTCGGCGGCTGGATGGGCGAAGGTCGCCTGCTGAAGCTCGACGCCAGCGAGGCGACCCTGGAAGTGCGCTTCGACCAGCCGCCGCCGGCCAAGCTGCCGATCACCCTGCTGCTGGCCTTGCCGCGACCGAAGATGCTCCGCCGGGTGTTGCAGACCATCGCCGCGATGGGCGTACCGAAGCTGGTGCTGCTGAACAGCTACCGCGTGGAAAAGAGCTTCTGGCAGACCCCGTTCCTCGACCCGGCGGCGATCCGCGAGAACCTGGTCCTCGGCCTGGAGCAGGCCCGCGATACGGTGCTGCCGGAAATCATCGTCGAGAAGCGCTTCAAACCCTTCGTCGAAGACCGCCTGCCGGCCCTGGCCGCCGGCAGCCTCGGCCTGGTCGGCCATCCCGGTCCCTGGCCGGCCTGTCCGCGCGCGGTGGAGAAGCCGGTGACCCTGGCGATCGGCCCGGAAGGCGGCTGGATTCCCTACGAGGTCGACAAGCTGCGCGAAGCCGGACTGCATCCGGTGCAGCTCGGCGAACGCATCCTGCGCGTGGAAACCGCGGTCAGCGCCCTGCTTGCGCGGTTGTTCTGAAAAAACTCCGGTAAAAGACTGAAGGTTTTCCCCGCCCGGCCGACATCCTCTGTCGCGCAGGGCTCCGCACGACAACCATAAGACCTCGCCCGCCGGCCACGTACCGGCCCTCCGCGCCCGCACGCCGGACGCGACGACGCTGAGCCATTACCTGTTCCGCCACGCCATGGGGCTGCCAACCCAGGGTGTCGCACTGCCTGGAGTAATGACGATGTACGATTGGTGGGTTCTCCAACTGGCCAAGCTGAACGTCAGCCGCAAGCTGATGGTCGGTTTCGGTGTCCTCCTCGCGCTGCTTCTGCTGGTGGTGATCAGCAGCAACCGCACCCTCACGCACCAGACCGCCCTCAGCGAGCAGCTCGCCGAAGTCGCCAGCCTGATGGAACAGACCCAGCAAGCCGAACAAGGCCGCCTGGCATTCGAAGCCGGCAGCGACCCGCGCCAGGCCGAGCAGGTCCGCCAGACCCTGGCCGGGATGCTCCAGCGCCTGCAGGCGCTGCGCGACAGCGAGCTCGACCCGGCCGCCCTGGCCCACCAGACCGAAGCCATCGAAGCCTACCGCAAGGCTTTCGACGACCTCGCCGCAGCCGATCAGCAACGCAGCGCCGCCCGTGGTGTGCTGGTGGGCACTGCACAGCAGGCGCTGGACAGCTTCGCCCGCCTCGAGGAACTGATGGACGCCAGCCTCGCGCAGCAGGCCGGCGACCCGCAGGCGTTGCAACGTAGCCGTGCGGTGGCCGACCTGCACCAACAGTTGCTCATGGTGCGTTACCAGGTGCGCGGCTACGTCTTCGAACGCAGCGACAAGGCCGAGCAGGCCGCGTTCGCCGCGTTCGACGCCCTCCGCCAGGCCGCCACGACGCTGCGTGGCCAGTTGCCCGGCGAGGCCGATGCGGCGCTGGAACAGGCCATGGGTAGCCTCCAGGGCTATCGTGGCGGGATCGAGCAGTTCCGTGCCGGCGTCATCCGCACGCGCCAGGCGCAGCAAGCGATGCAAAGCAGCACCCAGGATATGGCCCGGGCCGGCCGGACCCTCACCGAAGCCGGTCGCCAATTGCGCGAGAGCACCGCCAGCCGCGACCGCGCCAGCCTCTGGCTGATCGCCGCGCTGGCCCTGGCCTTCGGCTGCGTCGCCGGCTGGGCGATCAACCGGCAGATCGTCCGGCCGCTGGACGAAGCCCTCGCGCAGGCCGAGGCCATCGCCGCCGGCGACCTCGGCAAGCGTCCGCAGAATCCCCTGACCCTCCAGCGCCGCGACGAACTGGGCCAGTTGCAGCGAGTCATGCAGCGCATGGGCGACAGCCTGCGCGAGCTGGTCGGGCGGATCGGCGACGGCGTCAGCCAGTTGGCCAGCTCCGCCGAGGAACTCTCGGCGGTCACCGAGCAGACCCGCGCCGGGGTCAACAGCCAGAAAGTGGAGACCGACCAGGTCGCCACCGCCATGCACGAGATGGCCGCCACCGTGCAGGACGTCGCGCGCAACGCCGAACTGGCTTCCCAGGCCGCTCGCCAGGCCGACGAAGAGGCGCGCCAGGGCGACGCGGTGGTCGACCAGGCGGTGACCCGCATCGAGCGCCTGGCTAGCGAAATGGACGTTTCCAGCGAAGCCATGGCGCGCCTGAAGAACGAGAGCGAGCAGATCGGCAGCGTCCTCGACGTGATCAAGTCGGTGGCCGAGCAAACCAACCTGCTGGCGCTCAACGCAGCCATCGAAGCGGCACGCGCCGGCGACGCCGGACGCGGCTTCGCGGTGGTCGCCGACGAGGTCCGCGGCCTGGCCCAGCGCACCCAGCAGTCCACCGCCGAGATCGAGGGCCTGATCCAGCGTCTCCAGCAGGGCGCCGGCGAAGCCGCCGAACGCCTGGAGAACAGCCGCTCGCTGACCGCCAGCACGGTGGAACTGGCGCGCCGCGCGGGCGCCGCGCTGGACAGCATCACCCGCACCGTCTCCGACATCCAGAACATGAACCTGCAGATCGCCACTGCCGCGGAGCAACAGAGCACGGTGGCCGAGGAGATCAACCGCAGCGTCCTCAGCGTACGCGACGTCGCCGAGCAGTCGGCCGCCGCCAGCGAGCAGACCGCCGCCTCCAGCGGCGAGCTGGCGCGCCTGGGCACGCAGTTGCAGGCACAGGTGGGACGCTTCCGCCTGTAACATCCCGAGAGGATCCTCCTTGCATCGGCAGCCCCTCCCGTCCATCGAAAGCGGACAGGAGGGGCACCTTTGCGTAGGATCAGGCTTTCGCCTTTTGGGAGATGACGCCATGCGCCCGATGACCATCGATATCGACGAACTGGCCTTCGCCCTGGATACCCCGGGAATCGACCACTACCTCGACCTGTACAGCGGCAAGGTGCTGCTGATCTCCGCCGAGGCGCCCGATCCCGAACTGGACGCATTGCTGGAAAACGAGCCGGAACGCCTGCTGCTGATCGACCCGCTGAGCACCACCCAGTCGCTGGGACTGATGCAGGATTTCCTCCGCGAGGTGGAAGAGCCGCACGCCTATGCGACGCTCGCCAACGCGCTGCAGAGCCGCAAGCCGTTCAAGGCCTTCAAGCACTCTCTGATGGAGTACCCGGAACTGTTGCAGGACTGGTACCGCTACCAGAACGAGCGCCTGCGCGAATGGGCGCTGGACTGGCTGGAGGACAACGATATCCAGCCGGCCGCGCGGCAGAGTCCGACGTCGCTCCTGCCGCCGCCGGGCAAGCCGTTCGCCTAGCGCGGTACTAGAGGACCTGGCGGAGGAAGGCCTGGGCCCGCGGGTCCTGCGGATTGTCGAAGAACTGCGCCGGCGGCGCGTCCTCCAGCAGCTTGCCGTGGTCGAAGAACAGCACGCGGTCGGCCACTTCGCGGGCAAAGCCCATCTCGTGGGTCACGCAGACCATGGTCATGCCTTCCACGGCCAGGGTCTTCATGACGTCGAGGACTTCGCCGACCATCTCCGGATCGAGCGCCGAGGTCGGTTCGTCGAACAGCATCACCTTGGGGTCCATGCACAACGCCCGAGCGATCGCCACGCGCTGCTGCTGGCCGCCGGACAGGCGCGAGGGATATTCGTCGGCCTTCTGCCCGATGCCGACCTTGGCCAGCAGCGCCCGCGCCTTGGCCTCGCGCTCGGCCTTGCCGCGCTTGCGCACCACGCGTTGGGCCAGGCAGAGGTTCTCGAGCACGGTCATGTGCGGGAACAGGTTGAAATGCTGGAACACCATGCCGACTTCGCGGCGGTAGGCATTGATGTCGGTCCTCGGGTCGGCCAGGTCGACGCCGTCGATGCTCACCGAGCCTTCGTCGAACTCCTCCAGGCCGTTCAGGCAGCGCAGGAAGGTCGACTTGCCGGAACCGGACGGACCGATCACCACCAGTACCTCGCCCCTGGCCACGCGGGTACTCACGTCGTCCACCGCGCGCACTACCTGGCCGCGGGTATCGAAGACCTTCAGCAGGTTGCGTACTTCAATCACTTTGTCCGAGCCTCCGCTCCAGTCGGGATGCCATGTGCGAAAGGGGCAGGTTCAACAGCAGGTACAACGCGGCGACGCAGAACCAGATCTCGAAGGTGGAGAACGAGGTGGTGATCGCCTCGCGGCCGCTCTTGGTCAGTTCGGTGATGGCGATCACCGAGACCAGCGAGGTGTCCTTGACCAGGCTGATGAACTGCCCGGCCAGCGGCGGCAGCACGCGCTTGAAGGCCTGCGGCAGGATCACGTAGCGCATCGACTGGCCGGCGTTCAGGCCCAGGGAGCGGGCGGCCTCGTTCTGTCCGCGGGCGATGGACTGCACGCCGGCCCGGATGATCTCGGCCACGTAGGCGCCGGTGAACAGCGCCAGCGCCGCGACCCCGGCGAACTCGCGGGACAGGTTGAGCACGGTGCCGATGAAGAAGTAGAAGATGAAGATCTGCACCAGCAACGGCGTGCCGCGCACCAGCTCGACGTAGATCGTCGACAGGTCGTGCAGGGTCGGGTTCTTCGACAGCCGGCAGAGGCCGGCGACCAGGCCGATAGCCAGACCGATGGCACCGGACACCAGCGATAGCCAGAGGGTGGTCCACAGGCCCCAGAGCAGTGGGCCGGCGGCCCAGTGGCGGGTCACCCCGACCGCGTCGCCCTCGGCCACGTCGTCGCCTTCGGAGAATTGCAGGCTGTCCTGGGCGACGGTCACGACCTGCTTCTCGCCGCTCTCGCCAAGCAGCGTGACGCGCGCGTCCCTGCCCTGTTCCTCGATAGCCGCGACCCGGCCGATCTCGTTGGCCCGTAAAGGCTCCTCGGCCTGGTAGGCGAAGTACTGCGGAACGCGGTTCCAGCGCCATTCATAGGAAATCAGCGAGGTGGAGAACCACAGCGCCCAGGCCAGGACCAGCAGGATCAGCCCGGTCAGCAGGTGCCAGGGCCAGACGGAACGTTTCTTCTTGGTCACGGAAACTCTCTCGAACGATGGAATGCGCAGGTACGACGGCCCCCTTCGCGGGGGCCGTCAGCGGTTCATTCCATTTCCTTCAGCCACTCGGTGTTCTTGAACCACTTGTCGTGGATGCGCTGATAGGTGCCGTCTTCGCGGATCTGATGGAGGAAGTTGTTGATGAAATTGATGCTGTCGTAGTCGCCTTTCTTCAGGCCGAACGCCAGCGGCTCGTAGGTGAACGGCTGGTCGAGGTAGACCAGCTTGCCGGCGCCGAACTTGCTCACCGCCACCACGTTGTAGGGCGAGTCGTAGATGAAGGCGTCAGCCTTGCCGTTGACCACGTCCATCACCGCTTCCGGCTCGTTGTCGAAGCCGTGGTACTTGGCCTTGCTGATCAGCTTGCGGGCAACGATCTCACCGGTGGTGCCGATCTTCGAGGTGATGCTGTACTGCGGATCGTTCAGGTCCTTGTAGGACTTGATCTTGCCTTCCAGTTCCTTGCGCACCAGCAGGGTCTGGCCGACCACGATGAAGGGCTCGGAGAAGTTCAGGCGCAGGTTGCGCTCCTGGGTCAGGGTCATGCCCGAGCCGATCATGTCGAACTTGTCGGTCAGCAGCGCCGGGATGATGCCGTCGTAGCTGGTGGAGACCAGCTCCAGCTTGACGCCCATGGACTTGGCCATGGCCTTGAGCAGGTCGACTTCGAAGCCGATGATCTGGCCACGCTTGTTGGTCATCTCGAACGGCATGTAGGTCGGGTCCATGCCGACCCGCAGGGTGCCGCGCTTGACCGCGTCCTCCACCGCGCCGGCCGCCTGGACCGAAGCCACGCCCACCAGGGCGCAGACGCCCAGAACCAATGAAGCAAGATACTTTTTCATTCCCCAATCCCCAGCAGTCTTAGAAACACAGTCGTCGAACGGATGCTCTCGTCGTGTCGCCGTCCCGGGCGGGCAGCAGGCCATGACCGGCTGCGCAAAAGGCGGCCGATAGTACCTCAGCTGGCGAACGATACGAGACTTTCTGGATTGCCGGCGCAGGGTAACAGCAGCGCCGCACGGGGAAAACAGGCAAGAAACAGACCATGCCCCCGGCGGCGCTCCGCCGGGGGCATGGGATCAGGACTGGGCGGCGGGCAGCAGGCCGGCGTCGCCGGGCACTACCTGGGCCAGCGGTACGCTGGCGGCGTGGGGGTCGTCCGCCTCGGCCTTGCGCCAGCGGCCGAGCCAGTCGTCGCGGTCCTCTTCCCAGACCCGCGTATGCAGGCGCGAAAGTGCTACCGGGTCACTCAACAGAGCCAGGCGCGTGGTGCCGTCGAGCTGTTCCGGGCCCTTATCGATGGCCTTGCCGATACGCTCGCCGCGCACCGTCTCGATGGCTTGCGCACGGTTGTGGCGAGCCGTGCCCATGGCGCAGGCCAGGGCGTTGAGCAACGGATCGACGGCGGCCTTGAGGAAGCCATCCTTGAGCGCATGCCAGCGGTTCTCGTAGGTGTACTCGTCGGTGGCGCGCAGCTCGCGCGGCGTGTCGTACTCCTCCGGGATCAGGAACAGCTTTTCGTCGCGGGCGCGCAGGCCCAGCTTCACCCGGCTGGAGATCACCGATACCGGGATCGACAGGATCAGCGAACCGACGATCGGCGACAGCCACCACAGGAAGCGCGGGTTGAGCCAGGCCACCAGCAGGGTCCAGGCGATACCCAGCAGGGTCTGCATGCCGTGCCGGCGGATCGCCTCGCTCCAGGGCGTGGCGTCGTCGTCGCGCTGCGGCGAGTTCCACTGCACCGACCAGCCGAGGAAGGCGGCCAGCACGAAGCGGGTGTGGAAGAGCATGCGCACCGGCGCCAGCAGCACCGAGAAGAACATCTCCAGGAGCATGCTCAGGGTCACCCGGATCACCCCGCCGAAACCCTTGGCGCCCTTGGCCCAGATCAGCATTACGCTGAGCAGCTTGGGCAGGAACAACAGGGTCAGGGTGGTGGAGAACAACGCGATGGCCTTCTCCGGATGCCACTGCGGCCAGATCGGGAACAGCTGCCGCGGTTCCAGGAAGTACTGCGGCTCCATCAGTTGGTGCACCGCCAGCAGCGCGGTGGAAAGCACCAGGAAGAAGAACCACAACGGCGCCGACAGGTAGGACATGACCCCGGTGAGGAACACCGCGCGGTGCACCGGGTGCATGCCCTTGACCAGGAACAGGCGGAAGTTCATCAGGTTGCCGTGGCACCAGCGGCGGTCGCGCTTGAGTTCGTCGAGCAGGTTCGGCGGCAGTTCTTCGTAGCTGCCGTCGAGGTCGTAGGCGATCCACACGCCCCAGCCGGCACGGCGCATCAACGCAGCCTCGACGAAGTCGTGGGACAGGATCGCGCCGGCGAACGAGCCCTTGCCCGGCAACGGCGCCAGGGCGCAGTGGTCGATGAAGGGCTGCATGCGGATGATCGCGTTGTGGCCCCAGTAGTGCGACTCGCCGAGTTGCCAGAAGTGCAGGCCGGCGGTGAACAGCGGGCCGTAGACGCGGGTGGCGAACTGCTGCATGCGCGCATACAGGGTGTCCATGCCGGACGCCTTCGGCGCGGTCTGGATGATCCCCGCCTCAGGATTGGCCTCCATCAGGCGTACCAGCTTGGCCAGGCAGTCGCCGCTCATCACGCTGTCGGCGTCCATCACCACCATGTAGCGGTAGTCGCCGCCCCAGCGCCGGCAGAAGTCGTCGATGTTGCCGCTCTTGCGCTTCACCCGACGCCGGCGGCGACGGTAGAAGATCTTGCCGAAGCCCTTGGTCTCGCGGCACAGCTCGAGCCAGGCCTGCTGCTCGGCGACGGCGATATCCGGGTCGTTGGTGTCGCTGAGGACGAAGAAGTCGAAGCGCTCCATCTCGCCGGTGGCGGCCATCGACTCGACGGTCGCCCGCAGGCCGGCGAATACCCGCGGCACGTCTTCGTTGCAGATCGGCATGACGATCGCCGTGCGGGCGTCGGCGGCGATCGGCTCGCTGCCGGCGCTGCTGCCGGAGATCCGGTAGCGGTCACGCCCGGTGAGCAGCTCCCAGAAGCCCATCAGCGCGGTCCAGAAGCCGGCCGAGACCCAGCAGAAGAGGATCGCGAAGAGCGCCAGGATGCCGAACTGGATGACATAGGGCAGCACCTGCTGGACGGTATCCAGCAGGCTCTGCTGGGCCAGCTCCTCCAGGTCGACGAAGGCCCAGCCCTGGTAGGGCAGGATGCCTTTCATGTAGTAGGTGGCGACCGAGGTCTGCGCCAGCATCAACAACAGCAGGATGAACCGGCGCAGCGAGCCGACCCGCTGCCAGCGGGCCCGCGGCAGGGCACGCTTGGGCTTGGGCGGGTTGCTGCGTCCGGTCAGCCGACGCCAGCCGCGCACCAGGATGTTGGTGCGCCAGGGCTCGGGAATCACCTTGGTACGGCGGATCGGCGGGGAAATCTTGAGGAAGGTGCGACCCCGGGCGTCGACGCCGAACATCTCGGCGTCGTCCAGCTCAGGGGTGCCCAGCTGCAGGCGGGCGCGTACCGAGGCCAGGGCGGGATCGCCCCGGCATCGGCAGCGGCGCCTTCCGCTCCCGCCAGGCGAGCGTGCAGCTCGGAGAAGGAAGCGGACTCGCCAAGTCGCTCCCGCTCCTCTTCCGCCAGGGGAAGATGAGCGAGGTAGTCGGCCAGCGGTGCTTTCGTAGTGGATGGGTTATTCATCGGCAGGCAGCTGATAGCTCCAGGTTTCGCTCAGTGGCTTCTGCGCCTCGTCGACCAGCGCCGCGCGCATTTCCACCGGCTTCTTCGGATCCTTGACCTTGATCCGCAGCGTCAGGCGCCAGCCTTTCAGGACCGGGTTGTAACGCAGGCTGTTCTCCACCACCTCGGCGTTGCTGTCGGTGCTGACCTGGGTGGTCACCGGCGCGTCCGGCGCCAGGTCCTTCAGGGCCGGCCCTTCGAAGTCGACGACCAGGGCGGTGCTGCCGTCCTGCTGGCGGATCAGGTTCTTCTGCTTCACGTCGCCGACCGACCGCATGGTCTGCTTGACCCAGGAGGATTTCGGGTCGTGCAGCTCGTCTTCATCCATGGTCCAGTGCAGGCGGTAGGCGAAGTCCAGCGGCTTTCCGACCTCAGGCTGGGTCTCGGGGTTCCAGAACGCGACGATATTGTCGTTGGTTTCGTCCGGGGTCGGGATTTCCACCAGTTCCACGGTGCCCTTGCCCCAGTCGCCCTTCGGCTCGATCCAGGCACTCGGACGCAGGTCGTAGCGGTCATCCAGGTCTTCGTAGCGGGAGAACTCGCGGCCGCGCTGGAGCAGGCCGAAGCCTTTCGGGTTCTCCACGCTGAAGGTGCTCACCGACAGGTGCTTCGGATTGTTCAGCGGACGCCACAGCCACTCGCCGTTGCCGGCATGGATCTGCAGGCCGCTGGAGTCATGCAGCTCGGGCCGGAAGTTGTGCTGCTCGGACGGCTGGTTGGAGCCGAACAGGTACATGCTGGTCAGCGGCGCCAGGCCCAGCTTGCTGACCTTGTCGCGGAGGAACACGCGGGCCTGGACATCCATCACCGCATCCTTGCCCGGACGCAGCACGAAGCGGTAGGCGCCGGTGGCCCGCGGCGAGTCGAGCAGGGCGTAGATCACCAGTTGCTTGTCCTGCGCCTTCGGCCGCTCGATCCAGAATTCGCGGAAGCGCGGGAACTCTTCGCCCGAAGGCAGCGCGGTATCGATCGCCAGGCCGCGCGCCGACAGACCGTAGACCTGGCCCTTGCCGACCACGCGGAAGTAGCTCGCGCCAAGGAAGGTGGCGATCTCGTCCTGCTTGTCGGCCTTGTTGATCGGATAGAGCACGCGGAAACCGGCATAGCCGAGATCCTTGGTGGCATTCTCGTCGAACTTCAGGGATCCGAAATCGAACTTGGTGCGATCGTACTTGATCGGCTTGACCGTGGTAGCGGTCACCTCGTTGATCTTCACCGGCGTGTCGAAGTGCATGCCCTGGTGATAGAAGCTCAGCTTGAACGGCGTCTTCAGCTTGCCCCAGTAGGCGCGCTCGTTGATGAAACGGATCTGCTGGTAATCGGCGAATTTCATTTCGCTGAATTCCGATGGCAGGTTGCTGGTCGGCGCGGAATACTTGTCGCCGGCCAGGTCCTTGGCCTTGCTCGCCACGTCGTCGATGCTGAACGCCCATACCGGGGCGGCGACGAATGCCAGCGCGGTCGAGCCGGCAAGCAGCAGGGTGCGCACGCGGGCGCGGAAATCGGTGTTTGAAACGGAACGGAAAATCACGAGGCCCCCTCGTCCGTGAACATGAATTACTGAAGACGCCCTGACCGTTCAGGGGTCTCCGACGGCACCGGAGTGCCGGTCGAACATGGTTTCGCCACATTCGCTGCCAAACCCGATAGATAGCCAGATTTGGCGCGATCTGACAAAAAGAATGCCTGTTTCCAGTCATTCGGGTTACGTGCACCGGGCCTGGAAGACCAGGGGGCATGCCGCTCGTCGGCTAGCGACCCCAGAGGTTCCGACCCTGCCCGGGCGGAATGATTCCCGTCCATTGGGTTGCAGGACGCCCCGCCCGGCATCGGGATGCCGGCCGGCCTGTCCTGTACAGCATGAAATCGGCGTGCGGATGATGCACCGAGGTTGTGACAAAAGGCCATGTATCTGTCACAAAAATTCACCGTTCCGGCCCCGCCATCCCTCCCTGAAGCACCTTGGGGAAAATCCCCTCGACGCCGATCAACTCTCCAGCAGGAAGGTCACCGGCCCGTCGTTGACCAGGTGCACCTGCATGTCGGCGCCGAAACGCCCGGTCGCCACCTGCGGATAGGCCTCCCGCGCCAGTTTCACCAGGTGCTCGAACACCGCCTCTCCTTGCGCCGGCGGCGCCGCGCTGGAGAAGCTCGGACGCAGTCCGCTGCGGGTGTTCGCCGCCAGGGTGAATTGCGAGACCAGCAGCAAGCCGCCCTGCACGTCCAGCAAGGACCGGTTCATCTTGCCCTCGTCGTCGCCGAACACCCTGTAGTTGAGCAGCTTGTGCAGCATCTTCGCCGCGCAACGCTCGCCATCCTCGGGCTCGACCCCGACCAGCACCAGCAGGCCGCGATCGATGGAGCCGACGATTTCGCCGCCAACCTCCACCCGCGCCGCGCCGACGCGCTGCAGCAATGCCTTCATTCGGCCTCCGGCGGCAGGTCGAGCAGTCGCCGGCCGATCTCGTTGGTGGCGCGCACCAGCGCATCGACTATCCCCGGCTCGCTGGCGGTATGCCCGGCGTCGCGGATGATCTGCAGTTCGCTGTTCGGCCAGGCCTGGTGCAGGGCCCAGGCATTGTCCAGCGGACAGATGGCGTCGTAGCGGCCATGCACGATCACGCCAGGCAGATGGGCGATGCGGTGCATGTCCTCGAGCAACTGGTTGGGCCTGAGGAAGCCCTGGTTGACGAAGAAGTGGTTCTCGATGCGCGAGATCGACAGCGCCCTGCCCGGCTCGGTGAAGCGGTCCACCACCATGGGGTTGGGGCGCAGCGTGGCGGTGCGGCCCTCCCAGGTCGACCAAGCCTTGGCGGCGTGCATCTGGGCGATCTGGTCGCTACCGGTCAGGCGCTTGTGGAAGGCCGCCAGCAGGTCGCCGCGCTCTTCCGGCGGGATCGGCGCGACATAGTCTTCCCAATAGTCGGGGAACAGGCGGCTGGCGCCTTCCTGGTAGAACCAGTGGATGTCCTGCGGACGGCAGAGGAAGATGCCGCGCAGGATCAGCGCATGGACCCGCTCGGGATGGGTCTGCGCGTAGGCCAGCGACAGGGTCGAGCCCCAGGAACCGCCGAACAGCACCCACTTCTCGATACCCAGGTGCTCGCGCAGGCGCTCCATGTCCGCCACCAGCTCCCAGGTGCTGTTCTTCTCCAGGCTGGCGTGGGGCGTGGAACGGCCGCAACCGCGCTGGTCGAAGGTGACGATACGGTAGAGGTTGGGATCGAAGAAGCGGCGCGACAGGGCATCGCAACCGGAGCCGGGGCCGCCGTGGACGAAGACGACCGGCAGTCCGTCCGGCGAACCGCTTTCGTCGGCATACAGCACATGCGGTTCGTCGACGGCCAGCTCGTGGCGAGCGTAGGGTTTAATTTCCGGATACAGAACTAGCATGATGCGCTCCCGAGGCGATGTGTTCGGCCCCCGGCGCAAACGTCGACAGCGGGGCCCGTCCTTTGCTCTGCCGCGCATGATACTTCGGCGCCGGGAAAAAAACCGAGCGGCTTTCATGTCCGCCCCGGTAGAGGGGAAACCATCAATCCAAGCAACGGCGCCTGGCGCCGGGAGAACGAGCATGGCCGAGGCCTTGCGACACCGTATCCGCGCCGCCGGCCTGCTGGTGGTGGAGCAACGCATCCTGCTGGTCCGCCACGAGGTCGGCGGCGACATCTACTGGATTCCGCCCGGCGGCGGCTTCGAGTCGGAATGCGACGAATCGACGAAGGATACCGTCCGGCGCGAGTTTTTCGAGGAGACCGGCCTGCGGGTGGACGTCGGCCCGCTGGTCTACGTGCGCGAATTCGCCGAACCCGCCGCCGGGCGCTTCCACATGGAGCTGTTCTACCGCATCGACGCCTGGCGTGGCGAGCCGACCCTGGCCAACCTGAAGGGCCTGGGCGGCGACGAGTTCGATATCCGCGAGGTCGGCTGGATCGCCCGCGACGAACTGCCTGGCCTGCCGTCGTTCTATCCGGCCGAACTGGCCGACGACGTCTGGTCGCGCCTGGACGCGCCGACGCCGTCGATCCGCCACCTCGGCCTGCAACGCTAGACGCTCACTGCACTGGATCGCTGGTGGGGTTCTCGAGGATCGCCTTCAGCTCCGCGGTCATGGGAAACTCCAGGTTCAACCCCTTGGGCGGGATCGGCTGCTGGAACCAGCGCTGGTAGATGCCCTGTATCTCGCCCGAGCGATACAGCCCGGCCAGGGTCTCGTTGACCAGGGCAAGGAACTGCGGGTCGTCCTTGCGCACCATGCAGCTGTAGATCTCCCGCGATTGCGGCTCGCCGACCACCACCCAGTCGTGCGGCTGGCGCGCCTTGGCGCGTTCGCCGTAGAGCAGCGCATCGTCCATGTAGAAGGCCACCGCGCGACCCGATTGCAGCATCTGGAAGGCTTCGCCGTGGTCCTTGGCGCTGACCACGTTCATCCCCAGCTTGTGTTCGGCGTTGTAGTTCTTCAGGTAGCGCTCGTTGGTGGTGCCGGCGGTGGTCACCACGTTCTTGCCCTTGAGGTCGTCGAAGTGGGCGATGCCGCTGTCCTTGCGGGTCAGCAACTGGCCCTTGACGTAGATGAAGCCGTAGGAGAACGCCACCTGTTTCTGCCGCTCGGCGGTGACCCCGGTGGAGCCGCACTCCAGGTCGACGGTGCCATTCTGCACCAGAGGGATACGGGTCTGCGAAGTGACCAGGTTGTACTTCACCTTGAGTTCCGGCTTGCCGAGGGTGCTTTTGAGCCGCTCCACCACCTTGCCGGCCAGTTCCACCGAATAGCCCATGGGCTGGCCGCTGTTATCGCCAAGGTAGGAGAAAGGCACCGAGGCATCGCGATAACCCAGGGTTATCGTGCCGTTGTCGGCAACCTTCTTCAGGGTGCCGCTGAGTTCCTCGGCCTGCGCGGCGCCGATGGCGAGCGACAGGGAGAGTGCGAGGGTGCTGGATACAAGGGTTTTCATCGGAGGTTCTGCCTCTTTTTTCTTATGGCTATGGAAAGTAAGTCAGCCCCTGGCCGCCACCACGGTGATCTCCACCAGCACCGACGGACGCGCCAGCTCCGCCTGGACGGTGGTCCGGCTGGGTGCCTGGCCGGTCGGCAACCACTGGGTCCAGACCTCGTTCAGGGCAGCGAAATCGCGGGCGATGTCCTTCAGGTAGATGGTCGCGCTGAGGATACGCTCCTTGCGCGACCCGGCCTCGGCCAGCAGCGCGTCGATCTTCGCCAGCACCTCGCGGGTCTGGCCATGGATATCCTCGGCCTGGCCCGGCACCTGGCCGGAAAGAAATACCAGGGCGTCGAAGCAGACCGCGGCGGACAGGCGGTCGTTGGTGGCGATACGGGTCGGTTCCATGGGAGTGCTCCAGTCGAGGGGGGATCAGCCAGCCAGCGCGCCGCGCGGCAGCAGGCCAGTGGTATCGATGCTCGGCGGGCGGCGGCCGATCTGCTCGGCCAGCAGGCGCCCGCTGCCGCAGGCCAGGGTGAAGCCGAGCGCGCCGTGGCCGAGGTTGAGCCAGAGGTTGCGGTAGCCGCCGTTGCCCACCAGCGGTACCCCGGTGGGCGTGGCCGGGCGCATGCCGGCCCATTCGACGGCAGCGTCGAAATCGCCGCCCTGCGGGAACGTGTCCCGCGCCTGCTGGCGCAGCAGTGCCAGGCGCGCGGGCTCGAGGCCGGGGTCGAAGCCGACGATGTCGACCATCGCGGCGATCCGCAGCCGCTCGCCGATCCGCGCGTAGACGATCTTGCGGTCGTAATCGGTGATGCTGGTATCCGGCGCACGGTGCTGCGCGCCGACCGGCAGGGTCAGGCTATAGCCCTTGAGCGGGTATAGCGGCAGGCGCAGGCCCGGCAGCATCAATTCGGCGCTGCGGTAGCCGGCGGCCAGCACCACATGATCGGCCTCGATGAGATCGCCGCCGACCTCGACGCCACGCACCGCCGCGCCGCCCTCGACGATCTTCGTCACCCTGCGGCCATGCAGTTGCCGGCAATGTCCGGAAGCCTGCAGGCGCTCGGCAAGTTGCACGCAGAAGGCATGGCAGTCGGCGACCTCCTCGTCCGGCGTGTGGATGCCGCCGACGAAGGGCGCGGCGGACAGGGCCGGCTCCAGCGCGCGGCACTCGGCGGCGGTCAGGACGAATTGCGCCGAAGGATCGGCCAGACCCTGGCGGGCCCGCGCAAAGCTGGCCGGTTGGCGAAACGCCACCAGCTTGCCGTTGCGCCGCCAGTCGAAGCCATCGAGGCCATCCTCCTCGCGCCAGGCCTGCAGGGTGCGCTGGCTGAGCAATGCCAGGCGCAGCAGGTGCGCGGCATTGCGGCGGTTCAGCGAGCCGCGGCAGGCCGCGAGGAAGCCCAGCAGCCAGCGCCACTGCGCCGGATCAAGGCGCGGCCGCAGGCGCAACGGCGCATCGTTGCGCAGCAGCCAGCCGAGCGCCTGGGCCGGCACGCCGCTGTCGGCCAATGGCGCCACGTAGCGATAGGACAACTGCCCGCCATTGGCGTAGCTGGTTTCCAGCCCGCCCCGCTCGCGCGCTTCCACCAGGGTCACGTCGAATCCTTCGCGAACCAGGGCGTAGGCCGTGGCCAGGCCGACCACGCCGGCGCCGATGATGCAAACCCGCTGAGCCATGACAATCGTTATCCAGGTGTTTTCCAGGGCTTCGACGATAGGCGCGGATGACAGCGGTAGGACAATGAATAAAGATGGCCAGGGTATAAATCCAGGTTATGGGCTCGCGCCGATGAAGCTCCGCCATATCGAAGTGTTCCAGGCGATCCGCCAGGCTGGCTCGGTCAGCGGCGCCGCACAGTTGCTGCATGTGTCCCAGCCGGCGGTGAGCAAAGTCCTGCAGCACGCCGAGCAGCAACTGGGCTTCCCGCTGTTCTTGCGAGTGCGCGGCAAGCTGCTGGCGACTCCGGAAGCGCTGGAACTGGAGCGCGAAGTGGCCAAGCTCAGCGATAGCCTGCAGGCGGTGCGGCGCCTGGCGCAGAACCTGCGGCGCCAGCCGGGCCACAGCCTGCGCATCGGCGCCACCCCGGCCCTGGCGCTGTCGCTGCTGCCGCGGGCGATCGGCGAATGGAGCGCGCGCTATCCGCAGAGCGGCTGCGAACTGGCCACCTTGCATTCGCGCGAACTGGTGCAGGGCCTGCTGATGCGCGAACTGGACCTGGCCCTGAGCCTGAAGCAGCCGGAACACCCCGGCCTGCGCGGCGAAGCCATCGCCAGCGGCGTATTGGTGGCCCTGGCGCCGCGCGAACACTGGCCCGAAGCGGAACGCCGGCAGCCGCTGAGCCTGGCCGGGCTGGCCGGCGAAGCGCTGATCGGGCTGTCCACCGCCGACCCGCTGTTCGCCCGCCTGGAGGATTACCTCAGCGCCGTGGTGCCACCGCCGCAGGTGAAGATCGCCGTGCAGACCTACGCCCTCGCCCGCGCCCTGGTGGAGGCTGGGGCGGGCCTGGCGCTGGTCGATCCCTTCACCGCCCTCGGCGCCGACCCGCACAGCACCGCGATCCGCCCATTGAGCCCGGCCTTCCCGGTCACCCTCTACGCCATCACCCGCGCCGACGAAACCCCGCCGCACACCCTCGCTCCGCTGCTGCGGATGCTCGCCCGCCAGGCCGAGGAGCGTTTGCGGGCCGTGCAGATGTAGCATTTGCCGCCTGGCCTGCCGCTGGAAACCTTGGACGTCGTTCTGGCCTGGCCCACGCCTCGCGTCCTTACCGCTCCGGCTTCCAGTCTGGGCGGTCCGCGTCGTAGCCCTGGGTCGGGTGCGGTGGCAGAGGATGGTCCTTTATCAAGTCGGGAAAACGCAAATCAGGATCAGCGGCAAGTCGATCGTAAATACCATCATATAGTTTGTGCAGTTTTTCATCGGGGACGTACCACATTGCACTTGCAGGAGGAGTCTTGTTTCCAAAGACGCGCGAGAGGAAGAAAGCCGCGCTCTTGCCCCCCTGAGAGACTGACACCTGATAGTAACCTAATGCTTTTGGGAAATTATGCTCTACTATCTTGTAATACGCCCCCAGCTCATAACTAGCCGGCGCATAGCCCTGGCTAGCAGCACAGTTAGTATACGCCAACCCCAAATCCTTTTTTTTGGCCACATATATATAAAGCTTACCTAGTTCGGTTAGCGCCGGCGGATTTCCTAGGCTAGCAGCCTTATCAAGAAAAGTAAGTCCGTCAGTTGCAGGATTCTTGACCCCGGCACGATTACCGATCATTGCCCCCATATTATAGAAACCTTGAGGAATCTTCAGATCGATCATTTTCTGGTAAAGGTCTAGAGCTTTCTGAGTGTCCTTCTCCACACCTCCCGGCCAACCGGTACGATAGAGGTTCGCCAAGTTATGCATGGCCTTCCAGTGGCCACGCTCCACTGCCTTGCTGTAAAGCTCGACGATACGGCCCCAGGGCCGCAGAGTATCGGGCTTGGCCAAGGCGGCTGCTTCGCGGTACCAGACATCGGCTTGCGAATCCAACGGCGGCAGATGGTCTTTTTCATTAACGCAGACAAACGATTTGCTGTTGGCCATCACGGGAACGGCTGCTAGACACAGCACGGCCCAAAGTCCAATAGCCATCAGCCGCATCATTGCTCCGGTTTCCAGTCGGGCCGATCTGCGTCGTAGCCCTGGGTCGGGTGAGGAGGCAGAGGATGATCCTTTATCAAGTTGGTAAAACGTAGATCTGGATCAACTTCAAGCTTCTTGTAAATAGAGTAATACATCTCATAAAGCTCCTTATCCGCGTCATACCACATCCTATCAACTGGTCGACTTTTTTCATCGAATATATCTGTCATTAGAAGCGCAGCATCACCATCCCCTTGAGAAGTAGCAAGCTGGTAATAGCTCAGCGCCTTAGGATAATTATGCTTAACTATTTTGTAATACGCACCCAATTCATAATTAGCGGGAGCATATCCTTGCTCAGCAGCGCATTGCGTGTAACGAAGTCCTAGTTCGTCCTGATTCGCTTCATAAATATAAAGCTTACCTAACGCAGTTAAGGCTGGAGGGTTACCCATACTGGCGGCCTTGTCCAAGAAGGTCAGGCCATCGGTAGCAGGATTCTTAACACCGGCACGATTGCCAATCATTGCCCCCATGTTATAGAAGCCTTGGGGCACTCCCAGATCGATCATCTTCTGGTAAAGGTCCAACGCTTTCTGCGTATCCTTCTCTACCCCACCAGGCCACCCTGTACGATAAAGATTCGCCAGGTTATGCATGGCCTTCCAGTGACCACGCTCCACTGCCTTGCTGTAAAGCTCGACGATACGGCCCCAGGGCCGTAGAGTATCTGGCTTGGCCAAGGCTGCTGCTTCGCGGTACCAAGCATCGGCTTGCGAATCCAACGGCGGCAAATGGTCTTTCTCATTAACGCAGACAAACGATTTGCTGTTGGCCATCACGGGAACGGCTGCAAGACAGAGCACGGCCCAAAGTCCAATAGCCATCAGCCGCATCACTGCTCCGGTTTCCAGTCGGGCCGATCTGCGTCGTAGCCCTGAGTGGGATGGGGTGGTAACGGATGCTCCTTCATCAGGTTGGGAAAACGTAAATCAGGATCAGCCTCAAGCTTTTTATAGATTGAATAATATTCCTTGTGTAGTCTTTCGTCGGGGGAGTACCACATCCTGTCAACATCGGGACTAGCCTTATCAAAAACTCCGGACATGAAGAAGGCAGCATCACCATTTCCTTGACTGGCAGCAAGAAGATAATAGCTCGCCGCCTTGGGGAAGTTATGCTCTACTATCTTATAATACGCCCCTAACTCATAATTAGCCGGTGAATAACCCTGACTGGCAGCGCAATTGGTATACGCCAAACCCAAATCTTTCTTCTTAGCTACATAAATATAAAGCTTTCCAAGCTCAGTCAATGCCGGCGGATTTCCCAAGCTGGCGGCCTTATCCAGGAAGGTAAGTCCATCCGTTGCAGGATTCTTGACCCCGGCACGATTACCGATCATTGCCCCCATATCATAGAAACCTTGAGGAATCTTCAGATCGATCATTTTCTGGTAAAGGTCTAGAGCTTTCTGAGTGTCCTTCTCCACACCTCCCGGCCAACCGGTACGATAGAGGTTCGCCAAGTTATGCATGGCCTTCCAGTGGCCACGCTCCACTGCCTTGCTGTAAAGCTCGACGATACGGCCCCAGGGCCGCAGAGTATCGGGCTTAGCCAAGGCTGCTGCTTCGCGGTACCAAGCATCGGCTTGCGAATCCAACGGCGGCAGATGGCCTTTTTCATTAACGCAGACAAACGATTTGCTGTTGGCCATCACGGGGACGGCTGCAAGACACAGCACGGCCCAAAAGTCCAATAGCCATCAGCCGCATCACTGCTCCGGTTTCCAGTCAGGCCGATCTGCGTCGTAGCCCTGAGTGGGATGAGGTGGTAACGGATGCTCCTTCATCAGGTTGGGAAAACGTAAATCAGGATCAGCTTCAAGCTTTTTATAGATTGAATAATATTCCTTGTGTAGTTTTTCATCGGGGGAGTACCACATTCTGTCAACATCGGGACTGGTCTTATCAAAAACTCCGGACATGAAGAGGGCAGCATCATCATTTCCTTGACTGGCAGCAAGAAGATAATATCTTGCTGCTTTTGGAAAGTTGTGTTCAACGAGTTCGTAGTAACTCCCCAACTCATAGTTTGCCGGAGCATAACCCTGACTCGCAGCACATTGGGTATATGCCAAACCCAACTCTCTGTTTTTGGCCACATAAATATAAAGCTTACCCAGTTCGGTTAGCGCCGGCGGATTTCCTAGGCTAGCAGCCTTATCAAGAAAAGTAAGACCATCAGTTGCAGGATTATTGACCCCGGCACGATTACCGATCATTGCCCCCATATTATAGAAACCTTGAGGAATCTTCAGATCGATCATTTTCTGGTAAAGGTCTAGAGCTTTCTGAGTGTCCTTCTCCACACCTCCCGGCCAACCGGTACGATAGAGGTTCGCCAAGTTATGCATGGCCTTCCAGTGGCCACGCTCCACTGCCTTGCTGTAAAGCTCGACGATACGGCCCCAGGGCCGCAGAGTATCGGGCTTGGCCAAGGCGGCTGCTTCGCGGTACCAAGCATCGGCTTGCGAATCCAACGGAGGAAGATGGTCTTTTTCATTAACGCAGACGAATGATTTGCTGTCGGCCATAACGGAAACTCCGAAACTCAGCAGGAAAGTGAACAGATAAATAGAGATACGCATCGCTCAGTCAACCGTAAAATTGGGACTATAGGGTGTGGTGACATCCCAGAACCGCAATAAATGGGTCGTTAGAGATTCACCATTTCGCTGCTGCTTCCAGTTCTTATCCATCTTCTGATTCCACAGCTTGAAGTTTTCTTCGGTCGTTTCGGCCAACTTATAAGCATGTGCCCCCCACAACTCCTCCCGCATCGCCCTCGCCAAATCCGGATTGGGTTGGGCAATCCCCAATTCGCTGTCGCTATGCATGCTGCGGACATTGATATTGGCCGAGCTGAGCAGGGTATAGAGGTCGTCCACCAGCAGCAGCTTGGAGTGCACGTAGATGTGCTTGTAGCGCGCCTTCAGCGGCGGCGCCCCGAGGGCGGCCTCGGCTTCGGCGGACATGCGTACTGGCGGCGGGCTGCCGGGGGCGGGGTCGCTGGTGGCCAGGGTGGCGATGACCACCTTGAGGCCGGGCACGTCGGCGAGCTGGTAGGGCTTGTCGTCCTCGCCGGTGTTCTTCGCCAGTTCGGGAATGTCCTGCGCGCCGAGACCGCCGAGGCGTTGCTCGACTTCCGGCGTCACGCCTTTCTCTTCGAGCGCCTCGATCTTGCGTTGCAGCCGTTCGATGTTGTTTTCCTGGCCGCGCCGGACATAGGGATCGGGGTGCGGGTTTTCCCTGAGCTGCTTCAACTGCTCGCGCTTTTCCCGCAGGTCATGCGCCAGGTCGCGCTGCACTTGCGGCATCAGCTGCTCCTGGCCCAGGCCTTTCATCATGTCGTAGGTGGTCTTCGAGGCGTCGCTGGAGTCGGGGGTGTTGGTCACGACGAACAGGTACAGGTCGCCGGGCACGCCCCGGGCCTTGCGCACCTGCGCAGTCTTCCGCAGGCGCTCGGCGAAGCCGGCATAACGGAAGTACTGGTTTTCCATGTAGACGTAGTCGGTGGCATTGCCCAGGGCCTTGAGATAGTGCTCCAGGATCGAGCGCTCGTCGTCCTGCGGCTGGGTCCGGCAAATCTGCGCGACGCTGTTGCTGGCGGGCGTGGCGATCTTCGGCAGCGGCAAGGCGTCGCGCTCGGCGGTCAGCGATGGCGTCGAGAACCAGCGCTTGTACCACGGCGTCTCGAGGTCCCAGGCCTCGCTGAAGTTGCGGCTGAGGTCGGCCAGCACCGGGCCCTGGACCTGCATGGAGATATCCTGCCAGGGCCCGAACCCGGGATCGCGACCGGCGGCGCGGTCGTCGAACAGGTGGGCGCTGGTGTCCCAGTAGTTGCGGTGCATGTTGTGACCCATGACGAAGCCGATGGCCTGCGGGCTGCCATAGTCGACCAGGACCATCTTCTGGTGATGGCTGGCGAACTGGGTGAGTACCAGCAACTGGCCGATGCCCAGGTCGTCGATGCCATCGGCGCGCAGCAGGTGGATCAGGCTTTGCAGTCGCCCATTGACGAGGCGCACTTGCTCGCCGTTCATCACCGGTCTGGCCGTCTGCTCGAAGTCGCGGGTACGGAACTCGACGTTCTGCAACCCACCGCCGCGTACCGCCTTGAACCAGTCGCGGGTGAATATCTGCCCCCAGGGATCCTGGCGGGTGCCGCCGGAACCGCGCTTGCCGCCGTAGCCCTGGGCCTCGCTGCTGTCGAGAGTGCGCTGGATCTCGGCGTTCTCCGCCTCCAGCTCGGCGATGCGCGCCCGCGCGTGGGCGGCGCCCCGCGGGTCGAAGCTCGGCAGCCTGCCTTCGCGGTGCAGCCGTTCCGAGCGCTCCAGGGCTTCCTGCTGCCGCGCGATGAGGTTGAGGTTATGCTGGCGCCGCTGCTCCAGTCGCAGCACCTCGTTGTCCACCGCGCTGCCGCTGGCGACGCCCGAGCCCGCCCAGGTGCCGCCGGAACCGCCGACGCCGGCCCCGGGGATGGTGTTTTCCTTGAGCCTGGCGAGCTGGTTGCTCCAGACCAGCACCCGCGCCTGCACTCCTTCGCGGCCCTTCGTCTGCAGCAATTCGCCGATTCGCGGTCCGTCGGGGCGCTTGAAGCGCATGGCCGGGTCGAAGCCCCAGGTGATGATGTCGATGCTGTGCCGGGCCGCTTCCATCGCCGCATGCACCGCGTCGAAGGCCGCCTGGCCATTGATCAGCGGCTTGATGTGCACACCCGCGCGCGGTGGGTAGAAGGCCTTGTTGGCGAACCAGTCGAGGGTCAGCCGGACGCTGCCGGCCTGTTGCGCGTACAGCTTGAGGGTCTGCGGTTTGTACAGGTCGCTCATGGCGTGGGCTCATCCTTGTCGGCGGCGCCGGGCCGCGAGGCGTCGCGCCGGTAGGCGTCCGGGGCGGAACGCGGCTTGTGCTGGGGCATTTCCGCCCGGTAGTCACGGAACCCCTGCTGGGCGAGCCGATCGTCGGCCTGCAGTGCGTCCGGCTGGTCGACCATCTCCACTTCGTAGGCGTGGCCATTGGCGGTCTCGATACGATAGGTGCGTTCGCCCGGCAGCGGTTCGAAGCTGATTGCGCCGCCTTCGTCGGCGATGCCCTCCTCCTTGAAGGCACCATTGGCGTAGAGCCGATACGGTTGCCTGGCCGCCGATGGCACACCGGGCAACGGACTGAGTTCGAAACGCAGGAGTTTCTGCGGCGCTTCGCCGACCTTCTGGGCGATGGCTCCCAACAAGGCGCCTCCCGCCGCCGCGGCGTCGGCCGCGAGCGGTTGCAGCGGCGACAGCGCGCGAACGCCGCTACCGATGCCGGGGCTGCCGCCGCTGTTGATCATCACCTGGGCGCCGTCAAGGGTGACACCGCCCGGGTCGAGCCTGGCGAAGCTGCCACCGCCCTTTAGGGTCAACTCCATGCCTGCCTCGATCACTACCTTGTCGCCGGCCTTGAAATGGATCTCGTCGCCCGCCTCGACGAACTGGCCGGTGCCGATCCTCAGGTGCAACGCGTCGGCGACGCTGAGGTGGTCGGCCGCCTTCAGTTCGACCTTGCGGTCGGCGTGGACCGTGCGCTGTTCCTCGGCCCTGAACTCGCTGTAGCTATCGCCCTCGACCGTGTCGTGGCGCTCATGGCCGACGCGGGTCTTCTGGTCGTGCTCAATGTTCTCGTCCCAGTCGCGCTGGGCGTGGACGAAGATCTGTTCCTGGCCCTTGCGGTCCTCGATGCGCAGTTCGTTGAAACCGCCGCCGCCGGGGTAGCTGTCGGTCTTGAAAACGCTGCGGGTCTTGTTCTGCGGCAGCTCGTAGGGCACCCGGTTTTCGCTGTGGTAGAGGCAACCGGTGACCAGCGGCTGATCCGGATCGCCCTCCAGGAAACCCACCAGGACTTCCATGCCCACCCGCGGGATGGCTACGCCGCCATAGCGTTTGCCCGCCCAGTTGGAGGCGACGCGCAACCAGCAACTGGTGTTGTCGTCGGCCTGGCCGAGGCGATCCCAGAAGAACTGCACCTTGACCCGGCCGTATTGGTCGCAGTGGATGGTCTCGCCGGCGGGGCCGGTCACGACCGCTGTCTGGCAGCCCAGCACGCGTGGCCTGGGATGCTCCAGCGGGGGGCGGAAATGCGCGCTCCAGGGAGTGGCGACGAAATGGTTGCGATAGCCCTGGCGGAAATCGCCCTGGCCCTGCGCGACGTCGCTGTCGATCGACTCTTCCAGTACCTGCGGCTGCCGCCCTTCGTGGAGAACCTCGGTAAGCAGCCAGAGATCGTTCCATTCGCCGCGGGGATGCGCGGACAGCGTCAGGAAGTGTCCGCTGAGCAGCGCCGGTTCGTCGCTTTCGCCCCTGGCCTGTAGGTAGTCGGCGCGATGCCGTTCCAGCGCGCGCCGGCTCAGGTGCTTGCCGCGCTCGCGGTGGGTGAAGCGGCCGGGATAGTCGTAGTCCTCCAGGTCCGGTTGCTGCGCCACGAGCTGCGGGCCATGGGCGGCCTGCATCTGCAACGCGGGTTGCTCGAAGTCGTAGTCGCGCCGGGTAACCCGGCTGGCACGGGTGTCGAAGCGCACGCAGAAGCGCTTGACCACCGGCTGGTCGGCGACCAGCCCGGCGTCCTGCACGTAGGCGACGGGGCGTTGCAGCCGCGGAAAGGAGGTCTGGTCGTCGCCGAAGACCAGCACATGGCCCTGGGCAGAAAACTCATGGTGGTAATGGATGCCCTCCTCCTCGCAGAGCCTGCTGAGGAACGCCAGGTCGGTTTCGTCGTACTGCGTGCAGTATTCGCGGGCCGGGTACGGCGTCGGACCCAGCTGGAAGCGGTAGGCGTCGGCGAGAATGCCGTGGCCCTCCAGCACCCGACCGATGATTTCCGGCACGCTGAGGCGCTGGAAGATGCGTTGGTCGCTGCACAGCCCCAGGTAGGCCAGGCGCGGCTCCAGGGTCGCGCGATAGCCGGTCAGGCGCTTGCCGGAGTCCCCCTGGGCGATGCTGGTGAGCTGTCCGTGGACCCCTTGCCCGCTCGGCGAGAGGATCAGGAAGGCCGGCTGGTGCAGCAGCGCGTCGAGGTCCAGATCGGATCGCTCGCTGACCAGCTCCAGGTCGAAGCGAAAGGGCTGGCTGATGGCTTCGCGACCGCGGAAGGCGAGTACCTGGAAGTCGTGCCGGAGGTTTTCGATGCGAAGGCTGAAGTGCGTCTGGTTGGCGGGGGCGAACATTCACTGTCCTCTTGGAAACGCAGCCGTGCGTTCCTGGCGTATTCGGTTCCGGGCGCGACGCGCCTGAGCCCGCGCGATGGAAATGCTGGCCGAGAGGATAGAGGAGAACAGTTGTGCAACTCTTTGCGCACTCGGCCTCCCGGCCGCATCAACGCTGACCTCAATAAATTTGTAACAAAAAATTTCCAGAATGCCGACGCGGACGCCCCACCCCATCCGCGGCATTCACGTCCGCCAGGACGGGCCAGGCGTCCGCCGCCTCCGAGCACCTCAGGCGTAGCGCTCGCGACCCCAGGCGAGGAGGCTTTCCAGCAGTTCGCGGATGACTGCGCGGGTCGCTTCGGCGAGGTCCGCGCGGTAAGCGAACGGGGCCTGCTCGTCCATGTAGGTGCACTGCGCCAGCTCCAGCTGGACGGCATGGACGTGCTGCTCCGGCTGGCCGTAGTGGCGGGTGATGTGGCCGCCCTTGAAGCGCCCGTTGAGCACATGGCTGTAGCCTTCGGCGGCAGCGCAGACCGCCTCCAGGCGGGCCGCCAGCGCTGGATCGCAACTGGCGCCGGCGTTGGTGCCGAGATTGAAGTCGGGCAGTCGGCCGTCGAACAGGTGCGGCACGTGGGAACGGATCGAGTGGGCGTCCCAGAGCAGCGCGTAGCCGAACTCGGCCTTCAGCCGCGCCAGTTCCTCGGCGATGGTCCGGTGGTAGGGCGTCCACACTTCAGCCAGGTAGCGCATGCGTTCCTCGGCGGACGGCGCCATGCCTTCGCGGTAGAGCGGCCGGCCGTCGAACAGGGTGTCCGGATACAGGCCGGTAGTGGCGGTGCTGTACAGCGGCTTGTCGTCGGAAGGGCGGTTGAGATCGACCACATAGCGCGAATAGTGGGCAGCCAGGGTGCTGGCGCCCAGTTCCTCGGCGAAATCGTAGAGCCGGGGAATGTGCCAGTCGGTATCGGTCAGCGCCCGCGCCTCCTCCACCAGGCCGGCGTCCACCGCCGGGGTCAGGCGCGTGCCGGGGTGCGGCATGCTGATCAGTAGCGGCACGCGGCCGCGCTTGAAACTCAGGACTTCATCCACGGTATACCTCCTCGGCGTGGCGAATGACGCGTTTCGGCAGATCGCCGCCCAGCCAGTAGGCCAGCTCCGCCGGACGCTCGATGTCCCAGGCGACGAAGTCGGCCAGCTTGCCGACCTCCAGGCTGCCGTGGCTGGCTTCCAGCCCCAGCGCCCGGGCGGCGTGCAGGGTGACACCGGCCAGCGTCTCCTCCGGGGTCAGGCGGAACAGGGTACAGGCCATGTTCAGCATCAGGCGCAACGACAGCGCCGGCGAGGTGCCGGGATTGAGATCGCTGGCAATGGCCATGGCCACGCCGTGCCGGCGCAGGGCATCGATCGGCGGCAGCTGGGTCTCGCGCAACAGGTAGAAGGCGCCCGGCAGCAGCACCGCGACGGTGCCCGCCTCGCCCATGGCGCGGGCGTCGTCCTCGGTCATGTACTCCAGGTGGTCGGCCGACAAAGCCCGGTAGCGCGCCGCCAGGCTGGAACCGTGCAGCGAGGATAGCTGCTCGGCGTGCAGCTTCACCGGCAGGCCCAGCTCGCGGGCGGCGATGAATACCCGCTCGACCTGCGCCGGGGAAAACGCCAGGTGCTCGCAGAAGGCGTCCACCGCGTCCACCAGTCCCTCCCCGGCCAGCGCGGGGAGCATCGTCGAGCAGATATGCTCGATGTAGTCGTCGGCGCGCCCGGCGTATTCCGGCGGTAGCGCATGGGCAGCCAGGCAGGTGCTGCGCACGGTCGCCGGCAGGCGTTCGCCGAGGCGGCGGATGACCCGCAGCATCTTGCGTTCGCTGGCCAGGTCGAGGCCGTAGCCGGACTTGATCTCCAGCGCCGTCACGCCGTCGCGCAGCAAGGGCTCCAGGCGCTTGCGCGCGCTGGCCAGCAATTCTTCCTCGCTGGCCTCGCGGGTGGCGCGTACGGTGCTGGCGATACCGCCGCCGGCGGCGGCGATCTCGGCGTAGCTGACGCCCTCCAGGCGCTGCTCGAATTCGCCGCTGCGGTTGCCGCCGAACACCGCGTGGGTGTGGCAGTCGATCAACCCCGGGGTCAGCCAGGCGCCACCGAGGTCGATGCGTTCGGCGTAGTCGCCGGGCGGCAGTTCGGCGCGCGGGCCGATCCAGTGGATCAGCGGACCGTCGGTGACCAGGGCGGCGTCCTCGACGATCGAGTACTTGCCGCCCTTGAGGGTGGCGGCATGGCAATGCTGCCAGAGTCGTTTCATTGCAGGTCTCCTATGCTCGCGGCCAGCCGGGCGAGACTCTTCCGCTCGCCGAGGATGGCCGCCGCGCTGGCGATGTCGGGAGCCAGCCAGCGGTCGGTGTCGTACGCGGGCACGCGCTCGCGCAGGATGCCCCAGGCCGCCGCGGTGCCCTGGCCGAAGCGTTGCGGGGCGAGGAATTCGAAGGCCTGGGCGGCCAGCAGGTACTCGATGGCGAGGATCCGCCGGAGGTTCTCCAGGGCCCTGCCAAGCTTGAGCGCGGCACTGGTGCCGAGGCTCAGGTGGTCCTCCTGGAGCGCCGAGGTGACGAAGTTGTCGACCACCGCCGGCTGCGCCAGCTGGCGATTCTCGCCGGCCAGGGAGGCGGCGACGTACTGGGTGATCATCATCCCCGAGTTGACTCCCGGCTTGCCCACCAGGAACGCCGGCAGGCCGCTGACCAGCGGGTTGACCAGGCGATCCAGGCGCCGCTCGGCGACCCCGCCCAGCTCGGCCACGGCGATCGCCAGCAGGTCGGCGGCCATCGCCACCGATTCGCCGTGGGGATTGGCCTGGGATACCACCCGGTAGGCCTCCGGCGTACCCAGCAGCAGCGGGTTGTCGGTGGCCGAGTTGAGTTCGGTCTCTATCTGCCGCGCCGCGTGGGCCAACTGGTCACGGCAGGCGCCATGGATCTGCGGTATCGAGCGGATGCTCAGGGCATCCTGGGTGCGGATGCCGCGGGCGTTCTCCAGCACCTGGCTGCCAGCCAGCAAGGCCCGCAGATTGGCGGCGACCCGCTGCATCCCGGGATGCGGCTTGAGCGCAACGATCTCGGCGTCGAACGCCGCCAGTTGGCCGCGCAGGGCCTCGAAGCTCATCGCCCCGATCACGTCGGCCCACTGCGCCAGGCGCTGCGCGTCGTCCAGGGCCAGGCAGGCGAGGCCGGTCATGCACGGCGTGCCGTTGACCAGGCAGAGCCCGTCCTTGGCTCCCAGGCGCACCGTCGCCAGGCCTTCCGCCGCCAACGCGGCGGCGGCCGGCACGACGCTGCCGCGGTAGCTGACCTCGCCGATGCCGAGCAGGGCGATGCCGACGTGCGCCATGTGGGTCAGGTAGCCCACCGAGCCCTGGGCCGGCACCTGCGGGGTAATCCCGTGGTTGAGCAGCGCCAGCAGCCCTTCCACCAGCGAACGGTCGAGCCCGGACTTGCCCTGGCTGTAGTTGGCGACGGCGGCACAGATGATCGCCCGGGTCTGTTCGTCGCGCAGCGGCTCGCCGACCCCGCAGGCATGGCTGAGCAAGGTGTTGCGCGACAGCTCGGCGAGCTGCTCGCCTTCCAGCAGGACGTCGCACAGCGCGCCGAGGCCGGTACTGATGCCGTAGGCACGCTCGCCGTTGGCGACGATACGGCAGACGATGGCGCGGGCGTTGTCGATCCGTGCCCAGGCCGCCGCCGACAGTTCCAGGCGCGCACCGTGCCGGGCCACCGCGACCAGTTCCTGCCAACGCAGCGGGCCGTCGCCGAACACGACGCTCGGTAGGTCGCTCATAGGTTCGCCACCCGCCGCTGGACGAAGCGGTCGACGTAGTCGTCGGCCGGCTGGTGGAGGATTTCCCGTGGCGTGCCGACCTGGATCAGTTGGCCGTCCTTGAGGATCGCGATGCGGTTGCCGATGCGTACCGCCTCGTCGAGGTCGTGGGTGATGAAGACGATGGTCTTGTGCAGGGTTTTCTGCAGTTCCAGCAACTGGTCCTGCATGTCCGCGCGGATCAACGGGTCGAGGGCGCTGAAGGCCTCGTCCATGAGAATGATCTCGGTGTCGGCGGCCAGCGCGCGGGCCAGGCCGACACGCTGGCGCATGCCGCCGGAAAGCTGGTGCGGATAGGACTTCTCGTAGCCCTTCAGGCCCACCGTGGCGATCCAGTGCAGGGCCCGCTCGTGGCACTGCGCCCGGCTTTCGCCGCGAACCTTCAGGCCGTAGGCGACATTGTCGAGCACGCTCTTGTGCGGCAGCAGGCCGAAACTCTGGAACACCATGCTGATCTTGCGCCGGCGGAATTGCCGGAGGGCTTCCATGTCGTAGCGCAGGATGTCCTCGCCATCCACCAGGATCTCGCCGCTGGTGGGGTCGATCAGGCGGTTGAAATGGCGCACCAGGGTCGACTTGCCGGAACCCGACAGGCCCATGATCACGAAGATCTCGCCAGCACCGATGGTCAGCGACAGGTCGTTGACGCCGACCACGCAGCCGGTCTGCGCCAGCACTTCGCCCTTGCTGCGTCCCTGGCGGATAAGGGCCAGCGCGGCATCGGCGCGCGGGCCGAAGATCTTGAACACGTTCTTCACTTCGATCTTGTTCATCTGCGCACCGCTCATTTGCTCGTCTCGTGCCGGGAACGGCCATAGGCCTGGGTGATGCGGTCGATCACCACCGCGAGGATGACGATCGCCAGGCCGGCTTCCAGGCCCTTGCCCACGTTCAGCGTCTGGATGCCCACCAGTACGTCTTCGCCGAGGCCGCGGGCGCCGATCATCGAAGCGATCACCACCATCGACAGGGCCATCATGGTGGTCTGGTTGATCCCCGCCATGATGCTCGGCAGGGCCAGCGGCAACTGCACGCCGAACAGCTGCTGCCAGCGGTTGGCGCCGAAGGCGTTGACCGCCTCCATCACCTCGCTGTCGACCTGGCGGATGCCCAGGTCGGTGAGGCGGATCAGCGGCGGCGCGGCATAGATCACGGTGGCGAAGATCGCCGGCACCTTGCCCAGGCCGAACAACATCAGCACCGGGATCAGGTACACGAAGCTGGGCATGGTCTGCATGATGTCCAGCAGCGGCATCAGTACCGCGCGCAGGCGGTTGCTGCGCGCGGCGAGGATGCCCAGGGGGATGCCGATCAGCACCGAGATGAAGGTCGCCACCAGCATCAGCGCGAGGGTCTGCATCAGCTTGTCCCAGAGGCCGACGGCGCCGACCAGGAACAGCAGGCCGGTGATCACCAGGGTCGGCAGCAGGCGCCGGGTGGCGTGCCAGGCGATCGCCGCGACGATCGCCAGCAACAGCCACCAGGGCGTGGCGCGGAGTAGCCCTTCGAGGTTGACGATGGCCCACAGCAGGGTGTCGGAGATCTTGCGGAACAGGTCGCCGTAGTTGGTCACCAGGGCGTCGACCCAAGCGTTGACCCAGTCGGCGATGGAAAATGTCAGGCGTTCGGGAAACATGGTCTGCTCTCGTCGGTCGTGGGTTCAGAGTGCCGCTTCGATCTTCTTCGCCGCGTCCTCGTCGACCCAGGCGTGCCAGACCTCGGGGTGCTCCTTGAGGAATTCGCGCGCCAGGCGCGCTGCATCGATCCTGTCCTTGGCCATCCGCGCCAGGTCGCTGTTCAGCAGCTCCGCCGGCAGGTTGACCTTCTCCAGCACCGCCACCAGCTCCGGCGCCTGGTCGTGGAAGGTCCGCGACAGGCCGACCTGGATCCTGATGCGCTTGTCGACGCCGGGCCTTTCCTCCAGGCGCACCAGGTCGGCACGGCCCATCAGCGGCGTCGGCGACCAGTAGTAGAACAGGATAGGCTCGCCGCGCCGATAGCTCGACAGCACCGCCGCGTCCAGTGCCGGGCCGGTGCCCGGACGGAAATTGGTGAACGTCTCTTCCAGGCCGTAGCTTTTCAGCATCTCGCTGTTCTCCAGCTCGCAAGTCCAGCCGGCCGGGCAATTGTAGAAGCGCCCCTTGCCCGGCTCTTCCGGGTCGCGGAAGACCTCGGCGTACTGCGCCAGGTCGGCGATAGAGCGCAGCTTCGGCGCCTTCGCCTCGAGCTTGCGCTGCGGGTCGCCCTCGATCACGTAGCGCGGCACGTACCAGCCCTCCTCCGCGCCGACGATGGGTTCGCCGACGCCGACCACCTTGCCGGCCGCGGCGGCCTTGTTCCAGGCGTCGCTGCGGCCGATCCACTCCTCGGCGAAGACCTGGATGTCATTGGTGCTCAGCGCCTGCTCCATGGTGATCGAGTTGCCCGGCAGGCTGTCGGTGGTACAGCCGTAGCCCTTGGCCAGGACGAACTGCATCAGTTCGGTGAGCAGCGTCCCGCTCTCCCAGTTCAGCCCGGCGAACTTCACCGCCTTGCCGGACTCGCACCAACCTTCCGCCTGGGCGCCCGCCGCGGCGGCGAGCAGGCCGAGGGCACAGAGAACACTCAACATCGACTTCTTGTATCGCATGGTTCGACGCTCCAGATGCACGATTGGGAAAGGCAGTTGGAAAACCTGCGGGCCGCGCCCGGGGGAACGGCCTCGATCATTGTTATTGGCCGGCGGCTCAGGCCGCCGTCGGTTCCGTCACAGCCCTCCCTGGGCCTGAAGCACGCCATGCGCGGCATCGCCCTTCGGCCTGACCCAGCGCCGGTAGGCGATCACCAGCAAGGCGATCCAGATAGCCCCGACCCACAGGGCCGGGCGGGTGTCCGGGAAATAGCCGAGCACCACGAAGATGAACAGCATGAAGACGATCGCCGCCGCCGGCGCGAATGGCCACAGCGGCACCGGGAACTTCAGCGCGGCGACCTGGCGCGGCCCCATGCGCCGGCGCATGCCGACCTGGGCCAGGAGGATCATCAGCCAGACCCACACGGTGGCGAAGGTGGCGATGGAAGCGATCAACAGGAATACGCTCTGCGGGATCAGGTAGTTCAGCGCCACGCCGAGCAGCAGGGCCACCGCCATCAGCAGCACGGTCATCCACGGCACGCCGTGCCGCGACACCCGCGAGAAGCCGACCGGCGCCTGGCCCTGGCGGGCCATGCCGTAGAGCATGCGACCGGCGCCGAAGATGTCGCTGTTGATCGCCGAAATCGCCGCGGTGATCACCACGACATTGAGGATCGCCGCGGCCGACTCGATCCCCAGGCCGTCGAAGATCTGCACGAAGGGACTGCCGTTGCTGCCGATCTGCTGCCAGGGGAAGATCGCCATCAGCACGAACAGGGTCAGCACGTAGAACAGCAGGATGCGCAGCGGCACCGCATTGATCGCCCGCGGGATCACCCGCTGCGGGTCCTGCGCCTCGCCGGCGGTGATGCCGATGATCTCGATGCCGCCGAAGGCGAATACCACCACCGACAGCGAGGCGACCAGCCCGGCCCAGCCGTTGGGCAGGAAGCCGCCGTGCTGCCACAGGTTGTGCACGCCGGTGGCGGACGTCGCCGCGCCGTCCAGGCTGAAGCCGAAGAACATGATGCCGAGCCCGGCGAGGATCATCGCGACGATGGCGCCGACCTTGACCAGCGACAGCCAGAACTCCAGCTCGCCGAAGACCTTGACATGGCAGAGGTTCAGCCCGCCGATGAACAGCACGATGGACAGTACCCAGATCCAGCGCGGCACGTCGGGAAACCAGAACCCCATGTAGATACCGAACGCGGTGACATCGGCGAGGCAGACGATGATCATCTCGAAAGCGTAGGTCCAGCCGGTGACGAACCCGGCCAGGGGGCCGAGATAGCTGCTGGCGTAATGGCCGAACGAGCCGGACACCGGCTCGTGCACCGCCATCTCGCCGAGCGCGCGCATCACCATGTACACCGCCGCGCCGGCGATCAGGTAGGCCAGCAGCACCGCCGGCCCGGCCATCTGGATGGCCGATGCGGAACCGTAGAACAGGCCGGTGCCGATCGCCGACCCCAGTGCCATGAAACGAATATGACGGGCGTTCAGTCCGCGCCGAAGCCCCGTGTCGTGCGTCATCCCTCGGCTCTCCTGTTGTTGTTCTTGCTGGAGCGCCCCGGCCGAGCGGCCGGGGGCGGGTATCAAAGACTCGGCAACAGCCGGGCCGGCAGCAGCGCGTTCAGGCAACCGCTGGCGAGCAACTGGCTGGCTGCCTCGATGTCAGGGGCGAAGAAGCGATCCTCCTGGTAGTACGGCACCTTGTCGCGCAGCAGGCGGCGAGCCTGCTCCAGCTTCGGCGAACTCTTCAGGCCCTCGCGGAAGTCCAGGCCCTGGCAGGCACCCAGCCACTCCACGGCGAGAATCCCGCGGACGTTCTCGGCCATCGCCCAGAGCCGTTTGCCGGCGTTCGGCGCCATCGACACATGGTCTTCCTGGTTGGCCGAGGTCGGCAGGCTGTCGACGCTGGCCGGGTGGGCCAGGGCCTTGTTGTCGCTGGCCAGCGCGGCGGCGGTGACCTGGGCGATCATGAAGCCGGAGTTGACCCCGCCGTTGGCCACCAGGAACGGCGGCAACTGCGACATGTGCATGTCCATCATCAGCGAGATGCGCCGTTCCGACAGCGAACCGATCTCGGCCAACGCCAGGGCCAGGTTGTCGGCGGCCATCGCCACCGGTTCGGCGTGGAAGTTGCCGCCGGAGATCACGTCGCCCTCGGCGGCGAATACCAGCGGGTTGTCGGACACCGCGTTGGCTTCGATCTCCAGCACCTCGGCGGCCTGGCGCATCTGGGTCAGGCAGGCGCCCATCACCTGCGGCTGGCAACGCAGCGAATAGGGGTCCTGGACCTTGTCGCACTTCTCATGGGAGCGCGCCACCTCGCTGCTGGCGGTGAGCAGGTCGCGATAGGCCGCGGCCACGTCGATCTGCCCACGCTGGCCACGCGCGGCATGGATGCGCGCATCGAACGGCGCCCGCGAACCGAGCATGGCCTCGACGCTGAGCCCGCCGCAGACGGTGGCGGCGGCGAACAGGTCCTCGGCCTCGAACAACCCGCGCAGCGCGTAGGCGGTGGACACCTGGGTGCCATTGAGCAGGGCCAGGCCTTCCTTCGCCGCCAGGGTCAGCGGCTCCAGCCCGGCCACCGCCAGCGCTTCGGCGGCCGGCAGCCACTCACCGCGATGGCGCGCCCGGCTTTCGCCGATCAGCACCAGCGACATGTGCGCCAGCGGCGCCAGGTCGCCGGACGCACCCACCGAGCCTTTCAGCGGGATGTGCGGATAGACCTCGGCGTTGATCAGCGCGATCAGCGCGTCGATCACCTTGCGGCGGATGCCGGAGAACCCGCGCGCCAGGCTGTTCACCTTGAGCAGCATGACCAGCCGCACCATGGCGTCGTCCAGCGCCTCGCCGACGCCGGCGGCATGGGACAGGACGATGGAACGCTGGAGCTTCTCCAGGTCGGCCGGGGAAATCCGCGTCGAGGCCAGCAGGCCGAAGCCGGTGTTGATGCCGTAGGCGGTGCGGCCCTCGGCGATGATGTTCTCGACACAGGCGACGCTGGCGGCGATCGGCGCGTCGGCGCTGGGATCCAGGCTCAGGCGCACGGGGGCCAGGTAGGCTTGGCGCAGGTCGGCCAGGGTCAACTGGCCGGGTTTCAGATGCAGGCTCATCGAAGGCTCCTTGTTCGGTTCGGCGGGCTCGGCAGCGCCGTCCGCCGGCGGCGTTTCATGGGATTGAAGGCGGCCGCGCCGCCCTGGAAATTCGTCTCAGGCCCCGTGCGCGGGACGTTCGAAGGCGCCGGGATCGGCCGGCAGGATCATTCGCGCCGGGGCCTGGCGCGTGGCCTTGCGCCGCGCCACCAGGTAGTAGAGGACCGCCGGCACCAGCAAGCCGATGATCCAGGAGATATCCACGCCGCCGAGGTGCTCGACCATCGGTCCGGTGTACAGCGTGGTCGCCAGGAACGGCATCTGCACCAGCACGCCGAGGGTATAGACGGCGATTCCCGGCAGGTTCCAGCGACCGTAGCGGCCGTCGGGGTCGGCCAGCGCGGGCACGTCATAGCGCTCGCGGGTGATGAAGTAGTAGTCGACCAGGTTCACCGCGCTCCACGGGGTGAAGAAGGTCAGCAGGAACAGGATGAAGGACTTGAACGCAGCGAGGAACGAGTGCTGGCCGAGCAGCGCGATGAGCGTCGAGGCGCCGACGATCGCGAGGACGAAAAACAGGCGTTGCACGCGGGTGATCTCCAGTTGGCCGCGTACGCTGCTGATGATGGTCGCGATGCACATGAAGCTGCCGTAGGAGTTCAGCGTGGAAATGGTCACCTTGCCGAAGGCGATGCTGAAGTAGAGCAGCGCGGCGACGGTCCCGCTGCTGCCCAGGCCGACGATGTAGGCCACCTCGCGGCCGGCGAACTGGCCGTTGGCCAGGGCTGCGGAGAACACCCCGAGGACCATCGAGGCCTGGGCGCCGAGCACCGAGCCGAGGCCGACGGCGAGGAAGGTCTTCCACGACGAGGTGGACGCCGGCAGGTAGCGTGAATAGTCGGCCACGTAGGGGCCGAAGGCGATCTGCCAGGACGCCGCCAGCGACACCGCGAGGAGGAACGAGGCCCAGCTGAAATGGCGGATGGCGAGCAGGTCGCCGATGTCGCTGAGCAGCATCAGGCGGCTGAACAGGTAGGCGAAGGCGATGATGCCGAGGACGCTGGCGATCCGCCCGATGATGTGGATGACGCGATAGCCGAGCACCGTCACCAGGACGATGAAGGCGGCGAAGATGAAGATCCCGGCGCTGTCGCTGAGCCCGGTGAGCTGGCCGATGGCCTGGCCGGAAAGCACCGTGCCGGTGGCGGTGAAGCCCAGGTACATCAGGCACACCAGGGCGATCGGGATGCAGGCGCCGTAGACGCCGAACTGCACCCGGCTGGAAATCATCTGCGGCAGCCCCAGGCGCGGCCCCTGCGCGGCGTGCAGGGCCATCACCGCGCCGCCGAGGAGCTGGCCGATGAGCAGGCCGACCAGCGACCAGAACACGTCGCCGCCGAGGACCACGGCGAGGGCGCCGGTGACGATGGCGGTGATTTGTAGGTTAGCCCCAGCCAGAGGGTGAACTGGCTGTAGAGGCGGCCGTGGCGCTCGTTCGCCGGGATGTAGTCGATCGAGCGCCGTTCGATCAGTGGCTTGCTGTCGCTGCCCTGGGTCATGCTGCTGTACTCCGCTGCGGCTCGCGCGCCGCCATTCTTGTTGTGGCCTGGTCGGGACAGTGGGCGACCGCCCCCACGCCCCGCCGGCGTGGAGGCGGTTTCCGAGGTCAGCGCTGGGCGGTGATCATCGGCAGGTTCAGGCCCTGCTCCTTCGCGCAATCGATGGCGACCTGGTAGCCGGCGTCGGCGTGCCGCATCACCCCGGTCCCCGGGTCGTTGGTCAGCACGCGGGCGATGCGTTCGGCGGCCTCGTCGCTGCCGTCGCAGACGATCACCATCCCGGAGTGCTGGGAGAAGCCCATGCCCACGCCGCCGCCGTGGTGCAGCGAGACCCAGGTGGCGCCGCTGGCGGTATTCAGCAGGGCATTCAGCAGCGGCCAGTCGGACACCGCGTCGGAGCCGTCCTGCATGGCCTCGGTCTCGCGGTTGGGGCTGGCCACCGAGCCGGAGTCGAGGTGGTCGCGGCCGATGACGATCGGCGCGGACAGCTCGCCGCTGCGCACCATCTCGTTGAAGGCCAGGCCGAGCTTGGCGCGCAGCCCCAGGCCAACCCAGCAGATGCGCGCCGGCAGGCCCTGGAAGCTGATGCGCTCGCGGGCCATGTCCAGCCAACGGTGCAGGTGGGCATCGTCGGGGATCAGTTGCTTGACCTTGGCGTCGGTCTTGTAGATGTCCTGCGGGTCGCCCGACAGCGCGGCCCAGCGGAACGGACCGATGCCGCGACAGAACAGCGGGCGGATGTAGGCCGGGACGAAGCCGGGGAAATCGAAGGCATTGGCCACCCCCTCTTCCTTGGCCATCTGGCGGATGTTGTTGCCATAGTCGAAGG
The DNA here is from genome assembly GCF_020405165.1 of Pseudomonas sp. PS1(2021). Lineage (NCBI taxonomy): Bacteria > Pseudomonadati > Pseudomonadota > Gammaproteobacteria > Pseudomonadales > Pseudomonadaceae > Pseudomonas > Pseudomonas sp. PS1(2021). The sequence continues at coordinate 5,312,763 of NZ_CP084484.1, forward strand.
TCGGCACGCCCTGCTGCTGGAACGCCAGCATGGCCCGCACGTGTACCGCCATGGACTGCTTGGCGGCCTTGACCACGGCGGCCGGGTCGGTCTGCGCGCGGTCGCGGTACTCTTCCCAGCTCCAGCCGGCCGGCAGGTAGCCGTTGAGTGGATCGTGGGCGCTGGTCTGGTCGGTGACCATGTCCGGGCGTACGCCGCGGCGAACCAGTTCCGGAAGGATCTCGGCGGCATTGCCCAGCAGGGCGATGGAGATGGCCTTGCCTTCGGCGGTGTAGCGCTGGATCCGCGCCAGGGCGTCGTCCAGGTCCTTGGCCTGCTCGTCGACGTAGCGACTGCGCAGGCGGAAGTCGATGCGGCTCTGCTGGCACTCGATGTTCAGCGAACAGGCGCCGGCCAGGGTCGCCGCCAGCGGCTGGGCGCCGCCCATGCCGCCAAGGCCGGCGGTAAGCACCCAGCGGCCCTTGAGATTGCCGTCGTAATGCTGGCGGCCAGCCTCGACGAAGGTTTCGTAGGTGCCCTGGACGATGCCCTGGCTGCCGATGTAGATCCACGAACCGGCGGTCATCTGGCCGTACATCGCCAGGCCCTTGGCGTCCAGTTCGTTGAAGTGTTCCCAGGTCGCCCAGTGCGGCACCAGGTTGGAGTTGGCGATCAGCACCCGCGGCGCGTTGGCGTGGGTCTTGAACACGCCGACCGGCTTGCCGGACTGTACCAGCAGGGTCTCGTCGTCGTTCAGTTGCTTGAGGGTCTCGACGATCCTGTCGTAGCACTCCCAGTTGCGCGCGGCACGGCCGATGCCGCCGTAAACCACCAGTTCCCTGGGGTTCTCCGCGACCTCCGGGTCGAGGTTGTTCATCAGCATGCGCAGCGGCGCTTCGGTCAGCCAGCTCTTGGCGGTCAGCGTAGTGCCGCGCGGGGCGCGGATTTCAATATCGCGGAATTTGCTCGGGGTGGTCACGGCAGGCTCCTGGGCGTGGCGTTCAACGGGCGGCGACCGGCGAGGGTGCGCCTGAATTCGGGGACGAAGCAGAGGTCGGGCTGGGTCTACCGAACACATCTATGCTTGTACATACAAGTATAAGCAAAGGAAGGGCCAATTCTGCCGCCACGCCCTCCGGCGATATCTCCACATTCCCGTGAATTTCATTCAACCCGTTGATTTTTCTGTAGTTAAGAATTAGCGAAGGTAGCCTCTCCCCCGGGAGAAGGAGCCTGCCGGAACGGCCCTGGGTGCACGTGATCGAAGCGTGCGCGCACCGGTTTGGGGCCTTCGGTAACACCGTTCAGCGCAATTGCGGGTAACCCCAGCCCTGCGCCTGACGCTCGTAGTCGAGGAGAATCCGGTAATGCTCCTCGCCGGCCGGGAGGAAGCTTTTCAGCGCCAGTGTCGCGGCCAGGTGCGGGCACTCGATCAGCGTCAGGTTCAGCGCTTCGAACAGCTCGCGGCGTTGCGCCGCACTCCAGTGCAGCGAGGTGATCAGCGGCAAGGCCGGGCTCGGCGCGCTGCGCCCGAGCACGCGCAGGCCGTCCAGGCGCTCCGGTGCGTGGCGTTGCAGGTAGCCGAAGGTCACTGCATCCACCGAGGTCAGCTCGACCTCACCCGCGGCCACCATCGCCAGGCTGCGCAGGTGGCCGCCGCTGATGTGCACCTCGGCGAAGAACGCCGAGTCTCGCCCCAGCGGCGCCAGCGCATGGCGCAGCAGGTTCATGCCGCTGTTGGAGTCGTGGTCGTTGAGCGCCAGGCGGGTATTGCGGAAGTCGCCGAGGCGCTGGCGCGCCTGTCCTTCGGCGGCGACGAGCAGGCTGCAATGCTCGCCGGGAGCACAATCGGGCAAGTCGTAGCTGGGCACCGCGAGCACCGCCACCTGGCCGCGCAACTGGGTCATCAGCGGATAGCCGCAGGTCTGCGCGAACAACAGGTTAGGCTGTCGCCACTGCACCGCCAGATCGGTGGCGGCCGACGCGTAACGGCGCACGCCCAGGCGCCGGCAGACCTCGCCGATGAAGGTTGCGCCGGCCTGCCTGACGCAGTCCGGCTCGACATACATGTCCAGCGCCGCCACCACCAGGGTATCGATCATGCTCTCGTCCGCCTGCCTTCAATGCTCGGGATGCACCGGCGCATCCACTGGCCGCCAACCGTGGCGCCGCCATAGACGACCATAGCCGGGCAGGTGGAAATCGCCACTACGTCGCCGGTAGGCACGGCGGCTTGCGCTATACACGCGCGGCAGCAGGTACCAGGGCAGGCCCGGCAGATCGTGGTGGACCAGATGCAAGTTGTTGTTGAGGAACAGCAGCCGCCACGGCCACCCCGCCTCGACCAGCACGCTGCGCTGCGCCGGCTCGCGGGCCGGACGGTGCTCGTAGAAAGAGCGCAGCATGCTCAGGCCGAGGGCCGGATAGGCCACCGCCGGCAGGTACAGCTAGGGCGGGATGCCCGCCCAGCGCCAAAGCCCGGCCAGCAACCCGCCCAGCAGCACGGCATGCAGGCCCCACAGGCGCCAGGCGGCACCCTCTCCCCGGCGCAACCGCGAACCTTCCAGGCGCGCCATCGCCGCCAGGGCCAGCAGCGGGCCGAGGGTGGCGCGACCGAGCAGGGTCTTGTCCAGGCAGAGCCAGCGCCGCCGCCAGGAGCCCAGGCGCGGCCACTCGGACAGACTGACGTAGCGACTCTCGGGGTCCAGCCCCGGGTAGGTCAGTTGCTCGTCGAGGTGGTGCCGCAAGTGGCTGTCACGGTACAGCGGATAGGGATACCAGACGGCCAGTGGCAGGTAGCCGAGCATGGCGTTGAACCTCGGCCAGCGGGTCGGGTGGCCATGGATCAGCTCATGCTGCAACGACATGTAGAGGGAGGCGAACGGCACCAGTCCCGCCAGCACCGGCCAACCCCAGCGCTCATACTGGCTGGCGAGCAGTGCCCAACCGCCGTACAGGCAGGCGATCAGCAGCCAGGTCGGCCATTCGCTGCGCGCCTGGAAGGTATCCTGGAGCCGCCGCACCAGGGTGCGCTGACGCCCGCTCAGGTAGTGCGCCATGAAGGCTGGCGAGGCTTACTTCAGGGAGGTATCGAGGCGCGCGGCGACTTCGGCCGGCACCCAGTGGCTCCAGATTTCGCGATGCTGGCGAAGAAACTGCGCACGCACCTCGCCGACCTCGCGATGATTCTGCGCCATGTCGGCGAGCAGCTCGTTGAACAGCGGCAAGGGGATCTCGACCTTGCGGAACAGCTCGACCAACGCCGGCGCCTTGTCATGGAAATCGCGGGAAACACCAATGGTGATCTTCGCCGGCAACGAGCGGGAACCGATGGGGTCGGGGTTCTTCGGATCGGACAGGGTGGCCCAGGCCTTCTCGCTGAACGGCGGCTCTTCCAGTTGCACCAGCTTGAAACGGCCCATCAACGGAGTCGGCGACCAATAGTAGAAAAGCACCGGCTCGCCGCGCCGGAAGGCCGCACTGATCGCCGCATCCAGCGCCGGGCCGGTGCCGGTGCGGAAGTTCGTGTAGCTGTCCTGCAACCTGTAGGCCTTGAGCTTCTGGCTGTTGACGATCTCGCAGGTCCAGCCGGTCGGGCAGTTGTAGAAACGCCCCTTGGCGGGCTCCTCGGGATCGCGGAACAGCGCCTTGTAGCGCGGCAGGTCGGCGACCGACCTCAACTCCGGCGCCTTCGCCTCGATGCCTCGTTGCGGGTCGCCCTTGACCAGGTACTCCGGCACCCACCAGCCCTCGGTGGCGCCCTTCACCGTCTCGCCGACGGAGAACACCTCGCCCGCCTCCTCCGCCGCGCGCCACACCGGGCTACGCCCGGCCCATTGCTCCCCGGTGACCTGGATATCGTTCTGGCGCAGGGCGTTTTCCATGGTCACGGTATTGCCCGGCAGCGCGTCGGTCTCGCAGCCGTAGCCTTTTTCCAGTACGTAGCGCAACAGGTCGGTGGTGAACATGCCGCTTTCCCAGTTCAGCCCGGCGAACACCACTTTGCCCGGGTACGGGCATTCCGCCGCGACGGCGGTCTGGCTGGCGAGGCTGGCGCCCAGGGCGAGGACGGCGAGGATCTGGCGAAGCGGGGGCATGCGGGTCTCCCGGTTGGAGTCGGACGGCATGCGGAACTATATAGGCATTAAAAATATTGGATTAATAACGTTTGATTCTTTGGATAGACAAAAGCGCCTACCCTTTCGGTGTAGACGCTTTTTCCTGGCGGCGCCGGCGAATCACAGCGAATCGAGTTCCACCGCACAGACCCACGCCGGCTCGTGGGCCGTCAGGCGCCAATGCTGCAAGCCCTGCAGCCCCTCGGCGCACAGGCAGTCGTGGGCAGCCAGTTGCCCGCGAGGTTGCCCTTGCAAGGAAATCGCTACCCCGTCCTGCTGGGCGAACAGCAGCAGCGTGCTCGCCGTGCCGTGCCAGTCCAGCTCGCCCTCGACCCGCAGCCATTGCAGGCGCGCGCGATGGCGCTGGGGCGCATAGATCAGGTTGAAGTCGCGGATAGCTCCATCGAGCAGGGTGCAGTGCACCTCGCTGTCGCCGGAAAAAGCGAAGGCCTGCCGGGCGCGTAGCGGCGCGGATTCCGCGCCATCCACCCGCAGGCGCATGCCGCCGCCCTCCAGCACGCTGATGATCCGCTGGTAACCGGCGAAGCGGGAGAAGCCGCCGGACTCGCCGACATCGGCGATCGACAGGCGCCAGCCGAAGCCGTCCAGGCCGTCGCCGCCGTCGCGGGCGATCTCCTCGGTGGAGCCGGCGCCGTTCTTCCACGGCATTCTCGGGTAGTCGACGGCGCGCAGGATGCGGAGTTCGCTCATGAGCTGAAACGTCCTTCCAGACGGTGGCGGGAACCCGGGTGCAGCAGCCGCGCGGCGGTCACCGCGACACGCCCGGACCACGTGCGGCGGCGGATCAGCAGGCACGGCTCGCCGCGTTCGATCTGCAACAGCTTGCACTCGGCCGGCTCGGCGAGGATCGCCTCGACCACATGCTCGCCCTCGGTGAGCGGCGCCACCTGGGTCAGGTAGGCATAGGGCGTTTGCCGGGTGAAATCCTGCTTGAGGTAGTCCGGCGCCACCGCGGCGTTCACGTAGCGGTCCTCGATCTGCACCGGGATATCGTTCTCGTAGTGCACGATCAGCGAGTGGAACACCCGCTGGCCTTCGCGCACATCCAGTGCCAGGGCGCGCTCGGGGCCGGCGACCTCCTCGCCGAGGGTGATCACCTGGCAACGATGGCGATGCCCGCGGGCCGCGATCTCGTCGGCGATGTTGTGCACCTCGAACAGCGCCGACTGGCCCTTGGGCTCGGCGACGAAGGTTCCTACCCCCTGCATGCGCACCAGCAGGCCGTCGCTGGTCAGTTCGCGCAGGGCGCGATTGATGGTCATGCGACTGAAGCCGAGCTGGCTGACCAGTTCGCTCTCGGACGGCACCCGGTGGTGCGGCGGCCAGGCGCCCGACTGGATCTGGCTGACGATCATCTGCTTGACCCGCGCGTAGAGCGGCGCCGGTACCTCGCCGAGTTGCGAGGCCAGCGGGGAACGATCGGAGGAAGAGGACGTCACGGAGAGACTCCTTGTCGAGGCGTCGATGAAGTGAGTTTACGCACCGCTTAATCGTCTGTATATGTATATACAAATAAAACAGACTGCGTGTGAGCTGATTATGTCCGCAATTTTCGCTGAACGTGCGTTGCTGCCGGAAGGCTGGGCGCGAAATGTCCGTTTCGAGATTTCCGCGGACGGAGTCCTCGCCGAGATTCGTCCCGACGCCAACGCCGACGGCGCCGAACGCCTCGGCGGCGCCGTGCTGCCGGGGATGCCCAACCTCCATTCGCACGCGTTCCAGCGCGCCATGGCCGGGCTCGCCGAAGTCGCCGGCAATCCCAACGACAGTTTCTGGACCTGGCGCGAGCTGATGTACCGGATGGTCGCTCGACTGTCGCCGGAACAGATCGAGGTCATCGCCTGCCAGCTCTACATCGAGATGCTCAAGGCCGGCTACACCGCGGTGGCGGAATTCCACTACGTCCATCACGACCTCGACGGCCGCTCCTACGCCGACCCCGCCGAACTTTCCCTGCGCATCTCCCGCGCCGCCAGCGCCGCAGGTATCGGCCTGACCCTGCTGCCCGTGCTTTACAGTCACGCAGGCTTCGGCGGCCAGCCGGCCAGCGAGGGCCAGCGGCGCTTCATCAATGGCAGCGAGGCCTACCTGGAACTGCTCCAGCGCCTGCGCGCGCCGCTGGAGGCGGCAGGCCACTCCCTGGGCCTGTGCTTCCACTCCCTGCGCGCGGTGACTCCGCAGCAGATCGCCACGGTCCTCGCCGCCGGCCACGACGACCTGCCGGTCCACATCCATATCGCCGAACAGCAGAAGGAAGTCGACGACTGCCAGGCCTGGAGCGGACGCCGGCCGTTGCAATGGCTGTACGAGAACGTCGCGGTCGACCAGCGCTGGTGCCTGGTCCATGCGACCCACGCCGACCCCGCCGAGGTGGCGGCGATGGCGCGTAGCGGCGCGGTGGCCGGCCTGTGCCTGAGCACCGAGGCCAACCTCGGCGACGGCATCTTCCCGGCGACGGACTTCCTCGCCCAGGGCGGGCGCCTGGGCATCGGCTCGGACAGCCACGTCTCGCTCAGCGTGGTCGAGGAACTCCGCTGGCTGGAATACGGCCAGCGCCTGCGTGACCGGAAACGCAACCGGCTGTACCGCGACGACCAGCCGATGATCGGCCGCACGCTCTACGACGCTGCTCTGGCTGGCGGCGCCCAGGCCCTTGGGCAGCCGATCGGTAGTCTCGCCGTGGGCCGTCGCGCCGACCTGCTGGTGCTCGACGGCAACGACCCCTACCTGGCCAGCGCCGAGGGCGACGCCCTGCTCAACCGCTGGCTGTTCGCCGGCGGCGACCGCCAGGTGCGCGACGTGATGGTGGCCGGCAGATGGGTGGTGCGCGACGGCCGGCATGCAGGGGAAGAACGCAGCGCACGGGCATTCGTCCAGGTGCTGGGGGAACTGCTCGACTGACCCTGCACAGCGGCGGATAACCGCGTTGCGCTTGCTTATCCGCCCCACTCGTTCGAGCCGTCGGGCGCTAAACGCCGATACTTCCCACGCCAGCCGCCAGGCGTGAACGGCGCTGGAAAGAAAAAACGCCCCGGCGGGGCGTTCCTTCACTGGCTCCGCTTCAACTGGCCGTCGGGTACCCGCCAGATCAGCTCGTCCACCGCGTAACCGCGGCTGCGCGCTTCTTCCAGCAGACGTTCGCGGGTCTGCTGCGAAACCTGCGGGGTACGCGACAGCAGCCACAGGTATTCACGGTTCGGATTGCCCACCAGCGCGGTACGGTAGTCGTCGTCCACCGCCAGCACCCAATAGTCGCCGCGCGCCACGTTGGGGAAGAGATTGGCGAACCAGTTGTCGAAGCGCACCCACAACTTGTCGGTGCGACCCGGCTGCTGGGCGACCGCCCGCCCCGCCACCTGCTCCCAGTCGCCATCCAGGGTCAGGCAGCGATTGATCACCTGGATGCTCTGGTCTTCCTGCAAGCGGTAATGCGCCTCCGATTGCGCGCAGTTGCGCTGGAAGAACATCGGCAAGCGCGCCAGTTCGTACCAGGTGCCCTGGTAGCGCTGGAGGTCGACCTGCTCGGTGGCCGGCGGATTCTTCGGCGAGCCCGCGCAACCGACCAGCAGCAAGCCCAGCCACAGGGTGCAGAGCACCCGGATCGGCAGACCGATCACTTGAGCCCCTGGCCGGAGAAGAGCAGCGCCTTGTCGGCCGCGTACTGCACGCTGATGAAAGCCTTCTCGTCGCCCCAGGTGCAACTGGACATGCCCAGCGCGCCGGAGCACTCGGTGGGCTTGCCGAGGATCGCCTCGACCTCGGCCTTGCTCATGCCGGCCTTGAGCTTGGAATAGTTTTCCTGGTTGATCTTGCTGCAGGCGGCCAGGACGACGCAGAAAGCGACCACGGCCAGGGTACGGAACGACGCCATGAGGAACTCCTTGTTCGGGGGAAGCGCTGCCCTACAGCTTGGCACACGCGGGGGAAATCCGGAGCCTTGGAGTCAGAAACGCGAACCGGGTTCCCTGAGGAACGCCGTCTCCTCCTCGCTGGAGGGGCGGCCGAGAATGGCGTTGCGATGGGGAAAGCGACCGAAGCGGGCGACTACCGCATGATGCCGCTCGGCATAGTCGTAGAAATCGTCGAAGGGCTTGCGCACGCTGCCACCGACCTGATCGCGCAGGTCGCGGAAGCAGGCTACCGCCCGCTCCTGGCTGGGCAGGTCCTCGGCGTGCTCCAGGACCAGGTAGGCGAACACCCGGCGCACCGGCGGCAACTGGCGGTCGAAGTCTTTTTCCAGGCCCTCGCGCACCACCCGTTGCGCCCGGGCGTCGCCGGCGTAGGCGCGCGGCGTGTCGCGGTAGATCATCCGCGGCAACTGGTCGAGCAACAGGATCAGCGCCAGCCAGCCATCGGCCTCGGCCGTCCACTCCTGCAAGCCGCCGTCCAGCGCCTGGTTCACCAGGTCGCCGAAACGGCCGCCGGCATCGGCGTCCTGGCAGACGTTCTTGCCGAACCACAGGCCGTTGCGCTGGGCAACCACCTCGGCGGCATCGCTGGAGGTGCCGAACCACCAGTCGAGCAAGGTCTCCCAGGGCGCGCTCATCGGCCTACTCCGCGTGGTAGCCGGTGATGCGCTCGACTTCCTGCTTCGAGCCGAGGAACACCGCGACACGCTGGTGCAGGTTCTCCGGCTTGATGTCGAGGATGCGCTGGGTGCCGTTGGTGGCGGCGCCGCCGGCCTGCTCGATGATGAACGACATCGGGTTGGCTTCGTACATCAGGCGCAGCTTGCCGGGCTTCTCCGGCTCGCGGGCGTCGCGCGGGTACATGAAGACGCCGCCACGGGTCAGGATGCGGTGGACGTCGGCGACCATCGAGGCGATCCAGCGCATGTTGTAGTTCTTGCCCAGCGGGCCTTCCTTGCCGGCCAGCAGTTCTTCCACGTAGCGTTTCACCGGCGCTTCCCAGTGGCGCTGGTTGGACATGTTGATGGCGAACTCGGCGGTGCTTTCCGGCACGCTGATGTTGTCGTGGGTGAGGACGAAGCTGCCCAGCTCGCGATCCAGGGTGAAGCCCTTGACGCCATTGCCGAGGGTCAGCATCAGCATGGTCTGCGGGCCGTAGATGGCGTAGCCGGCGGCGACCTGGGTGGTGCCCGGCTGGAGGAAGGCTTCCTCGCGCAGGGTATCGTTCTGGTTCAGGTACTCGTTGGGGCAGCGCAGCACCGAGAAGATGGTGCCGACCGAGACGTTGACGTCGATGTTGCTGGAGCCGTCCAGCGGGTCGAAGACCAACAGGTAGGCGCCTTTCGGATAGCGCCCCGGAATCTGGTAGGGGTGGTCCATCTCCTCGGAGGCCATGCCGGCCAGGTTGCCGGCCCATTCGTTGGCTTCCAGCAGGATCTCGTTGGACATCACGTCCAGCTTCTTCTGCACCTCGCCCTGCACGTTCTCGGTGCCCATGCTGCCGAGCACGCCGCCCAGCGCGCCCTTGGACACCGCATGGCTGATTTCCTTGCAGGCACGCGCCACGACCTCGATGAGGAAGCGCAGGTCGGCCGGGGTGTTGTGGCTGCGGGTCTGCTCGATCAGATAGCGGCTCAGGGTAACGCGGGACATGGATGGCTCCGGAGAGAGGAAAAAACCCGCGCAGTTTAACGCGGAATTGGCGGTCACGCTTGACTCCGCGCAACCGCCGGTTGGAGATCGGCGGCGGTGGCGCGGTTCATTTCCGCGGCGCGCAGCCGATCGACGGTCGTCAGCCGCGTCCCATCTCGCCGTTCAGGCTGGCCTGGACGATTTCCACCCAGTAGCCGTCGGGATCGCTGATGAAGGCCACGTTCTTCATGCCTCGGTCCAGCGGCTTGACGAAGTTCACCCCGAGCGTCTCGAAACGCTCGCAGGCCGCCACCAGGTCGGGCACCGAGAAGCAGATGTGGCCGAACCCGCGCGGGTCCTGGTTGCCGTTGTGGTACTGGCTGTCGTCGCTCTCGCTGCCCCAGTTGTGGGTCAGCTCGAGGACCGACTGGCGTCCGAAGGTATATCGCTGGCGCTCGTCAACCGCATCAGGCACTTCTTCGCCACGGGTCATGGCGAGGAAATACAGGGAGAAGCGGCCTTCCTCGAAATCCAGGCGACGCAGCAGGCGCATGCCGAGCACCCGCGAGTAGAAGTCGAGCGAGCGCTTCGGATCCTTGACCCGCAACATGGTGTGGTTGAACACGTATTCCTGGGTGATGGCGTCCGGCTCCATGCAGATGCCGGGCTGTACTTCGGTGTTGAAACTCATCGGGCGATTCCCTCGAACGAAACGGATCGGCAGTGTATGGCGGTCGACCGGGCGGCGAGTAACAGCGGGGTACTACTCTCTTGATGCCGGCGCGCGCCGATCGTTCCGTCGACGGGAAACGCGACCGGCGCCGACCGGGCGCCGGCCGCCGTTTCAGAAGTCCAGGCTCAGCGCCAGGCTGACGCTCTGCTGGGTATCATCCTCGCCCTTGCGCCAGTTGTAGCCGCCGCGCAGCGACAGCTCCGGCGCCAGCTTCTGGCTGAAGCCGAGTGAGACGCGGTTGAGATGGTCCTGCGGGGTGTAGCCTTCGAGGGTGAAGCGATTGCCCGGCAGGCTGTTGAGGGACATGGTCAGGTCCTGGGTGTCGTCCTCGTACTCACGTTCGTGGGCGTACTCGGCGAACAGCTGGGTATCGCTGCCGAACGCGTACTTGCCTTGCAGGCCGGCGCCCAGGCGCTTCGAGCTGCGCTTCTGGTCGTCGTAGTCGAGCGCGGTGGCGCTGGCGCCCTTCTCGGAATAGCCGTCGACCTCGACCCGTGCATAGTCGGCGCTGACGAACGGCGACAGGTGCCAGGGACTGTCGGCCTGCTGGGCGATGTCGTAGCCCAGGCGCGCGCTGAACGCCCACAGGTGGCCGTTGGTGTCGCCTTTCTCGCTGCGCTCGCCGCCGCCCAGGGCGAACTTGCGCTTCAGGTCGTCGTAGTCGAGGTAGCCGCCGGTCAACGCCGCGTCGGCCCACCAGCGGTTTTCCTGGTACTGCACGAAGGCGCTGGCCATGTAGCTGTTCATCCGGTAGTCGGAATCCTTGGCGCCGGCTTCCAGCTTCTGCCGGTAGAAACCGGCGGCGACCCCGGCGCGCCAGGCCTCGTCGATGCGGTAGCTGCCACCAAGGGTCAGGTTGTAGCCGTTGCCGTCGCCGCTGGCGGCGCTGTCCTGGGAGTCGAAGTCCAGGCGCTGGCCACCGCCGCCGACGAAGCCGCGCCACTGGCCGACGTTCTGCCAGTTCTCCCAGTCCGCCTGCCACTGGCTGCGCAGTTCGTCCTGGTAGGCACGCAGGGTGCCGTGGGCCATTTCCGGCAGCAGGGTCAGCTCCCAGGGCGCCGACAGCAGCGAATAGGTGTAGTCGGCGATCAGGCGCTGGCCGGTGATGGTCGGGTGCACGCTGTCGTTGAACAGCAATTTGCTCGGGTCGGGCGTGCTGCCGTTGATCCCGTAGGTCGGGTTCATGGTGCAGCCGTTGCCGCTGAAACAAGTGCCGATCAGGTTCTGGTCGGCGGCCAGGCCGAAGGAAGCCGGGTTGGCCATGCCTTCCTTGAGCAGCAGCGGGATGTTCAACGGAATGACGTTGGCGCCGGCCTGGCTCAACTGGGCGGTCAGCTCGGCGTTGAACGTGCCGCTGAGTTGGCTGGCGAAAGGCTGCAAGGGACCACCGAAGGTAGCCGGGGTCAGGCCCAGGTCGGGCAACAGCCAGACCACGATGTAGCGCGCGCCGGCCTGCTGCAGGGCCTGCACGCTATCCACCAGGCGACCGGCGGCCTGTTGGGCCTGGACGTCGTTGAGGATGCGCCCCTGGAGAAAGTCGTTGCCGCCGCCGGTGATGTAGTACAACGCGTTCGGGTCGGCACCCAGGCCCTGGCGGGCACGGTCCACCAGGTAGCCATCGCGGCTGCGCAGGAGGGTATTGTCGCGCTCGATCAGCGAGCCGTTGGCCGCGGTGATCGAGTCGTAGATCTGATCGGTCCGGTAGCCGCCCACCGCCCAGTTGTTGCCGTCGGCGATGCCCTGCTGGGCGTTGACCGGCGAGGTCGAGGCAGCCAGGTCACCCGGGGCGATGCCGAGCTGATTGCCGAGCAGCATGGGCGCGGTCGGTCCGAAGATCTCGCCGCTGCCGTTCTGGTAGGTCGGGCCGACCCGGTTGGTGAAACGCGAGGTGCTTCCGGCGGGGCCGGCAGGATCGGGGAACTGCCCGGCATCGCTGAGGCTGTCGCCGAACACCACCAGCGTCGAATAGGGCGAAGGAGCAGCCTGCGGGGCGGTGGACAGCGAAGCCAGCAGGCAGGCCGCTACCAGTGGCTTGAGCGCCATTCTGATCATTCTCTTACTCCATGATTTGTTTTTATTGTCGGGCCGCCGCGTCGTCGGCATGCGCCCCGGGGCCCGTCGTAAAGCCTCCTCAGCCGAACAGCATAGCGCGGAACCGGCTCATGGCTTGTTCGGCGAGGAACGCAGCAGGCTCATTGCCATTATTACCAGCAGAGCGACCCCCAGCAGAAGTACCGCCCACAGGCCGATCTTCTTCCAGTCGCTACCCGGTGCCGGCGCCGCGACCGCCATGGCCACCTCCAGCGGTTCGCCCAGGCTGGCGCTACCCAGGGTGGCGCGCTTGCTCTCGGTATAGCCGGGAATCAGTACGCCGAGCGGCAGCGCCGCCGACTGCGCGCCGGGCTTGCCGAACGCCAGCCGGTACGGCGGGCTGCCGCGCACCAGGAACACCAGTTCGCTGGCCGGCAGGCCGACACTCAGGGACGGGACCTCCGGGCCCAGGCCGGTACCTCGTTGGTCCACCTGCAGACGCAGCTCGCGCACCGCCCAGCCCGGCAGTTCCAGCTCGTTCTGCTGTACGTTGCGGCCGTCGATCGGCAGCCGGTAGAGAACCCCGCGTGCCAGGCTGCTCCAGGCGGCCTCCCGGCGCGGCGAAGCGTTCTCCGTACGATCACGGCCGGACAGTTCCACCGGGACGATGGTGTGGGTCAGCGCCTGCTCCAGGGACACCCGCACCCGCTGCAACGGCAACGCCAGCGGCAACTGCCAGCGGTACTCGCCGTCCCCCGCCTGGCGCCCGGCCAGCGGCTCGGACCAGATCATCGGCGCCGGCTCGGTGCTCCGCGTGCTGCCTTGCAGGCGGGCGCCTTGGAGGTCTGCCGCGGTTGCCCCGGCCGGCCAGGCCAGACGCAGGTAGCGGGCCTGGCGGCCGGGAAGCTTGACCTCGCTGACGTCGATGCGTTCGCCGTTGAAGGTCAAGCGGGCGATCTGTCCGTCACCCCAGGCCTGCCAATGCTCGAGGTCGTCGCTGGCTTCCACGGAGAAGCGCTGGAAGCCCTCCTCCGGGCTGCTCCAGTCCAGCCGCAGGCGCTCCAGGGGAAACGTCACCGCGCTCGCGTCGATCAGCCAGCCGCGCAAAGTCTCGGCAGCCGGCCCGGCGTTTTCCGGCAGCACCTCGACTATGGTGCCGCTGGTGTTGCGCTGCACCCGCAGGTTCGGTTGCGTCGCGTCGGCGGCGGACGTGCCTCGCAACGGGAACAGCCGCACCTCGGCCTCATGCGGCGTGCTGGCCTGGCGCTCGCTGCCGGCCACCAGGGCGTAGGGCAAGGCCTCGCCTTCGGCATCGAAGACCCGCAGGTCGCGCAGGTCGGCATGGGCAGCCGACAACTGCACGCTCATCGGGATGCTCAGGCGATACCAGGGACCTTCGCCCTGCAGCGACAGCGCCACCTGGCGGCTGAAACCTTCGGCAGACTCCTTCGCCGACAGCGGCAGGGACAGGCAGGCGCCCAGCAGGAGCAGGCCGGCGGTTCTGAACGAAAAGGAGCGCGTCATGGCTGCTCGGCCTCCGATGCGACCTCGGCGCGACGCGGAGGCAAGGGTGAGAAGTAGCCGACGACCAGCAACAGGACGCCGACCCCGATGAAGGAGATGATTCGCTCCAGGCTGCCACTGTTGCCCAGCTCGACGAAGAACAGCTTGACCACCACGACGCCGACCAGCGCCGCGCCGACCATCCACAGGTCGCGCCGGCCGAGACGGGTACCGGCGATGGTCAGGCCCAGCGCACAGAGCGTCCAGACCAGCGACAGCCCCGCCTGCACCAGCATCGACGCGGCCAGCGCCTCGGCCTGGAACGGTACGCCGGCCAGGTGGTGCGCGGCGCGGCACACCGCCAGGGTCAGCAGGGCGAACAGCGAGGCGCCGGCCAACGCCTGGCGCCCCAGGCGCGCGCTGGCATTGCCATCGACGAGCGAGGCCAGGCTGGCGTCGCTCCAGCGGTAGAGGGCGAACAGCACGATCAGCAGCCCCAGTTCCAGCGGGTTGGCCAGCGGCAGGTAAGGCAGCGGCTCGGCAGCGCCGTCGCTGAGCAGGTTGGCGCTCCAGAACCAGCCGAGCAGCAACAGCGCCACCGGCGCAGCGGCGAGCAGCCGATACTCTCGCGGGAAGTCGCGCAGCGGCCAGGGCAGGCTCCGCCCGCCAGCCACCAGCAGCAGGTAGGCGCTCGGGACCAACGCCCAGCCCAGCCAACGCCAGGCGTTGTACTGTTCGGCGAGCAGGGCGAACAGGTAGCGCAGCTCCAGCGCCAGCACCCCTAGCAACAGCCAGCAACCGAGCACATGGGCAACGCTCAGGGCCTTCGCCGGCAGCAACGGGGCAAGGCGTCGCAGCGACAGCAGGTGCGTGGCGAACAGCAGCGGCCAGGCCAGCCAGCCGAATTCGCCGAACGGCTGGTAATCGAAACGCCAGGCACTGGCCAGGGCCAACAGCGCCACCGGGACCAGCGCCAGGCACAGCAGGGCCAGTTCGCGCCAGCGCTCGCGCAGCGCCAGCAGCATCCACGACGCCACTGTCGCCGCGGCCACCAGCAGCAACGCATGCTCGCGCAGGCCATAAGGCACGAAGCGGACGGTTTCGCACAGCGCGGTCAGCGCCCACCAGCCGGCTCCCCAGAGCAGCAGCAAGTGCGACAGCTCGGCCAGGCCGAGGGTACCGATACCCAGCGCCCGCTCGCGCTCGCCGGCGCGGCGCAGCCGCCAGGCGCCGACCAGCGCCGCCAGGGCCAGCACTGCCGGCGTCCAGAACCCGGAATGGGCCAGGGGCCGCAGGCCTTCGCCGCTCAGCGAGCCGAACAGCGACGGCCCGGCGAGGAGGAACGCCAGGCCGCCCACTACCTGCAAGGCGAGGCCGAAGTAGAAGCTCAGGCGCTGGCGCAGCACCAGGCTCAGCCAGATGATCAGCAGCCCGCTACCGGCCCATACCGCGCTGGCGCTGCGCCAAGGCAGGACGAACAGCACTGCCAGGTTGACGAACGCCAGACCGGCCAGCAGCACCAGGCTCAAGCCCATGAGCAGCCGACTGTCGTCCTTCACCAGCGGGTCGCGCGCCGCCAGCAGCATGCCGCCGATCAGCGCCAGGCCAATCAGCGAGGCGGTCATCAAGCCACGCCAGCCCGAGTCGAATACCCCACCCTGGCCATCGCCGCCCTGCAAATGCAGGAGGAACAGCGCACCGCCCAGCAGTTGCACGGCGAAGGCGCAGAACAGGAAGGTACGCGAGCCCAGGCGCAAGCCGGCGAACAAGCTCGCCAGGCCGGCCACGGCCCAGGCGATGGCGGTGCCGTCGACGGCCAGGCAGAGCGGTGCGACCAGGTAGAGGAAGGCCAGGCCGGCGGCCGCCAGCAACGGCCGGCAGGCGGGCTCCCAGTCGGCCAGCGCTTTCGCCGACGCGCGACGCAGCTGCCAGAAGCTGAACAGCGCCGCTGCACCGAGCATCAGCGCGCCCAGCGGCGAACCCTCCAGCAACGTCGTCTCACCCGGGCGCACGCCATTCAGGTAGGCCAACGCCGCACCGCCCTGCAACAGCAGGGCGAAGAGCCGCGCCAGGCGGCGTTGCTGGTGCAGGCCGAGCCAGTAGATGCCGGCGCCCTCGACGGCCCAGGCGGCCGAGGTCCAGCGCGCGTCCAGGCCGAGCGGAATGGCCAGGGTGCCGAAGACCACCCCCAGCGCCAGGCAGATTTCCACCAGCAGGCTGGTGCGTCCGGCCGAAGCATGGCCGCGCAGCACCCGCGCCAGGACCATGTAGAAGAGCCCCAGGGCCAGGGCGCTGAAGGCCATGCCGAAGTCGATGTGGCCGATCACCGCGCATTGCAGGCCGAACCCCACCAGTGGCGGGCCGAACAGCACGGTGGCGTCGATGTAGTCGGCCTGTCGCGCCGACCAGCGCAGCAGTTCGCCGCGCTCGGCAGGCGCCTGCGCGGCCTCCAGCAGCTTGCGGCGGGCGAAGAGCAGGCCGATCCCGACGTACATCAGGAAGAACAGGGCCAGGAACGGCTCGGTGCTGGCGAACAGCTCCGGTGTATAGGAGCGCAGTCCCCAGGCGAAGCCGATGCCGAAGGTGCCGACGAAGCCGACCAGGTTGAGCGGCCGCCAGGCGCGGAACCAGGCGATGGCGAAGATGCCGGCGTTGAGCAGGGCGAAGTAGCTGAACAGCGCTACATGGTTGCCGCTGCCGGTGGAGGTCAGGATCGGCGCGGCGAAGCCGCCGAGCGCCGCCACCACCGCCAGGCCCATGGCGTTCTGCAGCACGGCGAGGATCGCCGAGCAGATCGTCACCACCACCAGCAGGGCCAGCGCCGCGCCGGGAGAGATCAGCGGATGCAGGCGCATGGCGGCGAAGATGGTCAGGTACAGCACCGCGATACCGGTGCCTTGCAGGATCAGGCCATAGGCGGCGCGCCGCTCGCGCAACCACCAGCCGACGCCGAGCAGCGCCATCGCTGCCAGCGCCACCCCGGCGTAGCGGTACTCCACCGGCACCGCCACCCGTTCCGAGGCATAGCGCAGGAGGAAGGCCAGGCCGATGAACAGCAGCACCACGCCGATGCGCAATACCGTGTTGCCGCCGAACAGCCAGCCCTTGGCCGCGGCGAAGCCACGCTCGACCAGCGAGGGTTCGCGTGGAGGCGCTGGAGGGGCGGCACGGCGCGGCGCTGGCTGGGCGTCAGGCTGGAACGCCGGCTGACGCTCGATGGGCTGGACGGGTTCGGGGGGACGAGGCGGAGGCGGCGCAGCCTCGACGGCCGGTAGCTCGATGTCCCAGTCCAGCGGCGGGGCAACCTCGGCGGGAGGAGCGGGAGGCGTGTCTGCGAGCGGCTGGTCGATGCCGGCGGCCGGCTCGGGAACGCTTTCGGGAAGGTCCTGCGCCTGGCGCTCCACGCGCAGCAAGCGCTGGTGGATGACCTCGGTGCCGCGCTCGAAGCGTTCGGCGAATTCGCTCATCTGCTTGCGCAGGCGCTCGTTCTGTTGCGCCAGGTTCTGCAGCGAGACGGCCTGTCCCAGGGCCAGGCCGGAAAGGCCGCCGAGGAGGGCGCCGACCAGCGATTCCCCGGCGAAGCCGCCGAGGATCAGGCCCACCAGCATGAAAATCCATTGCATGCGTCGAATCCTTGATCAAGAGGTACCACGATCCACTGATACCTGCCCTGGCCATCCTGCCAGAGCGGAACCCGCGCCGGGAGTATACAGCCCGCATTCCAGAGATTCGACGCATTCCGACGCCCGCCCCGTGGCGAGCTACCTCTTCCTGGCGATGAACTGGACCACGCAGGCCGCGCCGGTGTGGAAACGGCCCTCGACCACCTCGCGCTCGATTTCCCGCGCCAGCAGCACTTCGCACTCCGGCAGCTCAGCCTCCAGCGCCGCGCGGCTCACCAGCATGTCGACGTCCGCCGGGCCGCCGGTGCCGCGGCCGAGCTGTTCCGGCCGATAGGCCTCCAGCAGGAAGAGACCGCCCGGTCGCAGCGAACGCTCCAGCAGGCGGTTGAGTCTGCCGCGCACGCGACTGGGCAGGTGCGCGAAGATCGACACCACCGCGCCGAACGCCGCTGCCGGCGGTTCGTAGTCCGCCAGGTCGACCACCAGGGTGTCGATCGACACGCCTTTCGCCTCGGCCAGCCGGCGCGCCTTGGCCAGGCCGACGGTGGAGCCGTCCACGCCAAGCACCTCCAGCCCCAGCGAAGCGAGGAACACCGCGTTGCGCCCCTCGCCCTCGGCGACGCTCAGCACCGGCCCGGCTAGCCGCTGCGCATGCTCCTTCAGGAAAGCGTTGGGTTCGGTTCCGTAGACATACTCTTCGGCGGCATAGCGTTCGTCCCACATGAGGTTCACCTCGTCTGTATTTCGTCACGGCCCAGGTGCCGAAACGCTAGTCTTCCACTTCAAGTCGACTTGAGGTCAAGGGCATGCGGCAACTGGACATAGGCGAGGTCGCGCGACGATCCGGGGTACCGGCCTCGACCCTGCGCTACTACGAGGAAAAGGGACTGATCGCCTCCAGCGGCCGGCACGGCCTGCGCCGGCTGTTCGATGCAGGCGTGCTGGAGCGGCTGGCGCTGATCGGGCTGGGCCGCGCCGCCGGGTTGTCGCTGGACGAGATTGCCGGCATGGGCGCAGCCGACGGCGCGCTGCGGATCGACCGCGCGGCGCTGGCGGCCAAGGCCGACGAACTGGACCGGACGATCCGCCGCCTCGCCGCCATGCGCGACGGCCTGCGGCATGCCGCGGCCTGTCCGGCGCGCGAGCACATGGACTGCCCGACGTTCCGCCGCTTGCTGCGGGCCGCTGCCGCGGGGGCCATCAAACCACGCCGGAAAGCGCCCGGCGCATAGCAAAACGGCCGGTAGGCCGGGCACCCCTGCCCTGCCTGCCGGCCGCGAGGCACGCCGTTGCGGCGCGCCGGTACGGCAACGGTTTAGACCTTGCTGCGCTCGTAGCGCTTGCGGTCGTTCTCGTTGAGCATCTTCTTGCGCAGGCGGATCGACTTCGGCGTCACTTCCACCAGTTCGTCGTCGGCGATGAACTCCAGCGCCTGCTCGAGGGTGAAGCGGATCGGCGGAACCAGGGCGATGACTTCGTCCTTGCCGGAAGCGCGCATGTTGTCGAGCTTCTTGCCCTTGGTCGGGTTGATCACCAGGTCGTTGTCACGGCTGTTGATGCCGGCCAACTGGCCTTCGTAGATTTCGTCGCCCGGGCCGAGGAACAGCTTGCCGCGGCTCTGCAGGGTCTCCAGCGAGTAGGTCAGGGCGGTGCCGGTGGCCATGGAGACCAGTACGCCGTTCTGGCGGTTGCTGACTTCGCCGGCCTTGATCGGACCGTAGTGGCTGAAGGTCGAGGTCAGGATGCCGGTGCCCGAGGTCAGGGTCAGGAAGTTGTTGCGGAAGCCGATCAGGCCGCGCGCCGGAATGGTGTACTCCAGGCGCACGCGGCCCTTGCCGTCGGGAATCATGTTGCTCAGGTCGCCCTTGCGCAGGCCCATCTGCTCCATCACCGAGCCCTGGTGCTGCTCCTCGATGTCGATGGTGACGTTCTCGTAGGGCTCCTGCTTCTCGCCGTCCTTCTCGATGATCACCACTTCCGGGCGGCCCACGGCCAGCTCGAAGCCTTCGCGGCGCATGGTCTCGATCAGTACCGACAGGTGCAGTTCGCCACGGCCGGAAACCTTGAACTTCTCCGGGCTGTCGCCCGGCTCGACGCGCAGCGCCACGTTATGCAGCAGTTCCTTCTCCAGGCGCTCCTTGATGTTGCGGCTGGTGACGAACTTGCCTTCGCGGCCGGCGAACGGCGAATCGTTGACCTGGAAGGTCATGCTCACGGTCGGCTGGTCGACGGTCAGCGGCGGCAGCGCCTCGACGTTCTGCGGGTCGCACAGGGTATCGGAGATGAACAGCTCCTCCATGCCGCTGACGCAGACGATGTCGCCGGCTTCCGCCTCGGCCACCTCGACGCGCTGCAGGCCGTGGTGGCCCATGATCTTCAGGATGCGGCCGTTGCGCTTGCTGCCGTCGTCGCTGATGGCCACCACCGGGGTGTTGGACTTGACCTTGCCGCGGGTGATGCGGCCGATACCGATCACGCCGAGGAAGCTGTTGTAGTCCAGCTGCGAGATCTGCATCTGGAACGGACCCTCGGTGTCCACCACCGGGGCCGGGACGTGGTCGATGATCGCCTGGAACAGCGCGTCCATGTTGTCGTCCATCTTCTCGTGGTCGAGGCCGGCGATGCCGTTCAGGGCGCTGGCGTAGACGATCGGGAAGTCGAGTTGCTCGTCGGTGGCGCCGAGGTTGTCGAACAGGTCGAAGATCTGGTCGATGACCCAGTCCGGACGCGCGCCCGGGCGGTCGATCTTGTTCACCACCACGATCGGACGCAGGCCGGCCTTGAAGGCCTTCTGGGTCACGAAGCGGGTCTGCGGCATGGGGCCGTCCTGGGCGTCGACCACCAGCAGCACGGAGTCGACCATCGACATCACGCGCTCCACCTCGCCGCCGAAGTCGGCGTGACCGGGGGTGTCGACGATGTTGATGTTGTAGCCGTTCCACTTGATCGCGGTGTTCTTCGCCAGGATGGTGATGCCACGCTCTTTTTCCTGGTCGTTGGAGTCCATCACCCGCTCGCTTTCCGCTTCTTTGCGGTCGAGGGTGCCGGACAGCTTCAGCAGCTTGTCCACCAGGGTGGTCTTGCCATGGTCGACGTGGGCGATGATGGCGATGTTGCGCAGATTTTCGATCACAAGTCTTGTCTCGTTTAACGCCCGAAGCGCGGCTTCGCGGCGGTGGTGGGGTCGGACAGGGCGGCGCCCGACACGACAGGCTTCTTCAATTAAGGGGCGGGCAGCAGGAGGACGCTGCCCCGGTCCGGCCGGCACGCCGAAGGGCGGGCATCGGCCTAGGCGGCGGACGTGTCGGGAGGACGGTGGCGGATGCTGCCGCCGAACAAGCCCGGCTGCTTAAGCCGGACGATAAACACGCACATTGGTGTGCCCCTCGTTGAGCAGGTGATGGGCATGCAGGCGGCTCATCACCCCTTTGTCGCAATACAGGAGGTACTGGCGGTTGGCGTCCAGTTCCTTGAAGCGGCTGTTGATCGCGTAGAACGGCAGCGCCTGGACTTCGACGCCTTCCAGGGCCAGGGGTTCGTCTTCCTGGGCATCAGGATGGCGGATATCGATGACAATCTGACCGGGCAGCACCTCGCCGACCTCTTCCACCTGCAGGTCCTGGCCGAGTTCGTCGATCACCCGGTCGACGGTGCGCTGGGTGGCGCGCTCCAGGGCGCGCTCGAGCACCGCCATGTCGAATTTCGACTCTTCGTGCTCGACGCGGTAGGGCTTGGCCTGGGTGGTCGGGTTCACCGAGATCACCCCGCAGTATTCCGGCATGTGCCGGGCGAACTCGGCGGTGCCGATCTGCCGGGCGGTGTCGATGATGTCCTGCTTGTGGCTGACGATCAGCGGGCGCAGCACCAGGGTGTCGGTAACCCGGTCGATCACCGAGAGGTTCGGCAGGGTCTGGCTGGACACCTGGGAGATCGCCTCGCCGGTCACCAGCGCGTCCAGCTCCAGGCGCTCGGCCACGCGGCTGGCGGCGCGCAGCATCATGCGCTTGAGGGTCACGCCCATATAGCTGTCGTCGACCTTGGTGAGGATCTCGCCGACCACTTCCTCGAACGGCACGCTGACGAACAGCACGCGCTGCGAGCGGCCGTACTTCTCCCACAGGTAGTGGGCGACTTCCATCACCCCCAGTTCGTGGGCGCGCCCGCCGAGGTTGAAGAACACGAAGTGGCTGATCATCCCGCGGCGCATCATCTGGTAGGCCGCCACGGTCGAGTCGAAGCCGCCGGACATCAGCACCAGCACCTGCTCCAGCGCGCCCAGCGGATAGCCGCCCAGGCCCGGATGCTGGCGATGGATGACGAACAGGCGGTCGAGGCGGATTTCCATCCGCACCTCGACTTCCGGCTGCTTCAGGTCGATCCCGGCAGCCCCGCATTCGCGGCGCAGGCCGCTGCCGACGTAACGTTCCACCTCCATCGAGGTGAACGCGTGCTTGCCGGCGCGCTTGCAGCGCACGGCGAAGGTCTTGCCGGCCAACTGGTCGCCGAAATGCGCCTTGCACTTGGCGAGGATGTCGTCGAAATCGCCCAGCGGATACTCGTGAACCTCGAGGAAATGACCGATGCCCGGGGTGCAGGTCAGGCGCTCGATCATCTCGCGCCTGGCCTTGGCGTCGACCACGGCGGTCTCTACCTCCAGGTTGTCCCACTCGCCCTCGACCTTCAGCTCCGGGTCCAGGTCGCGCAGCACCGCGCGGATGTTCTTCGCCAACTGCCGGATGAAGCGCTTGCGCACCGGCCGGCTCTTGATGGTGATTTCCTGGAAGGTCTTGACGATGAGTTTCATGCGAGGGACGCGAACGCGCGGGGCGACGGAAAAAAAGGGGCGGAATTATATCTGAAATTGCTCACGTATTGAGCAGAAATATGCACAGTTATTTTTGCTGCACCAAAATGGAATGATGCACCAACATGGAGCACCATAACGGTGCACCCGAAGGCCGCCCAGCTACCCTGAAGAAGACCTGGCCCCGCCAAACATGGGGCCCTGCCCGATTCCGGGCACTGGCACGCAACTTGCTCACTTGTGAGGCAGGTTGCCCTGGCGGAGTATTCCGGCCGGCATCACCCGATACTGGGGCACAGAAAAAGCTCCCAGCTCTAATCCCTCCTGGAGGACAGCATGTCGTACAAGTCGCACCAACTGATCAAAGACCATGACGTGAAGTGGGTAGACCTGCGCTTCACCGATACCAAGGGCAAGCAGCAACACGTCACCATGCCGGCTCGCGACGCGCTGGACGATGAGTTCTTCGAAGCCGGCAAGATGTTCGACGGCTCCTCCATCGCCGGCTGGAAAGGCATCGAAGCCTCCGACATGATCCTGATGCCGGACGACAGCACCGCCGTCCTCGATCCGTTCACCGAAGAGCCGACCCTGATCCTGGTCTGCGACATCATCGAGCCGAGCACCATGCAAGGCTACGAGCGCGACCCGCGCAACATCGCCAAGCGCGCCGAGGAGTACCTGAAGTCCACCGGCATCGGCGACACCGTGTTCGTCGGCCCGGAGCCGGAGTTCTTCATCTTCGACGAAGTGAAGTTCAAGTCCGACATCTCCGGCTCGATGTTCAAGATCTTCTCCGAGCAGGCTTCCTGGAACACCGACGCCGACATCGAGTCCGGCAACAAGGGCCATCGCCCGGGCGTGAAGGGCGGCTACTTCCCGGTACCGCCGGTCGACCACGACCATGAAATCCGCACCGCCATGTGCAACGCCCTGGAAGAAATGGGCCTGGTGGTCGAAGTCCACCACCACGAAGTGGCAACCGCCGGCCAGAACGAGATCGGCGTGAAGTTCAACACCCTGGTCGCCAAGGCCGACGAAGTGCAGACCCTGAAGTACTGCGTGCACAACGTCGCCGACGCCTACGGCAAGACCGTGACCTTCATGCCGAAGCCGCTGTACGGCGACAACGGTTCGGGCATGCACGTGCACATGTCGATCTCCAAGGACGGCAAGAACACCTTCGCCGGCGAAGGCTATGCCGGCCTGTCCGAGACCGCCCTGTACTTCATCGGCGGCATCATCAAGCACGGCAAGGCCCTGAACGGCTTCACCAACCCCTCGACCAACTCCTACAAGCGCCTGGTCCCGGGCTTCGAAGCTCCGGTGATGCTGGCCTACTCGGCGCGCAACCGTTCCGCCTCGATCCGTATCCCCTACGTATCCAGCCCGAAGGCCCGCCGTATCGAAGCGCGCTTCCCGGACCCGGCAGCCAACCCCTACCTGGCCTTCGCCGCGCTGCTGATGGCCGGCCTGGACGGCATCCAGAACAAGATCCACCCCGGCGATGCCGCCGACAAGAACCTGTACGACCTGCCGCCGGAAGAGGCGAAGGAAATCCCGCAGGTTTGCGGCAGCCTGAAAGAGGCGCTGGAAGAGCTCGACAAGGGCCGCGCGTTCCTGACCAAGGGCGGCGTGTTCACCGACGAGTTCATCGATGCCTACATCGAGCTGAAGAGCGAAGAAGAGATCAAGGTGCGCACCTTCGTGCACCCGCTGGAATACGACCTGTACTACAGCGTCTGATCCACCCTTTCCTATAACAACGAGTCACCCTCTTGAGGCCTCCTTCGGGAGGCCTTTTTTATGGGCCGGACCATGGAGAAACGCAAAGTTCGCCGCGCCGTTCGGTTAGACTTGCCGCGCTCCCCGCCCCAAGGATAAGGACCGTCCATGCGTCACTCTCTCTGGCTCCTGCTTGCCGCCATCCTCAGCCTGCCCGCCCAGGCCGCCACCGAATGCCGCGATATCCACGACCGCGACCTGCGGCGCATGTGCAACGCACTGGAACGCGGCGACAGCGGGGATTGCGGCGACATCGACAGCCGCGACCTGCGGCGTTACTGCGGCGCGCTGCTGGCGCCGGGACAGCGCTACGACTGCGACGACATCCGCGACGGCGACACGCGCCGCCAGTGCCGCGCCATCGTCCGCGGCGACCGCAAGCGCTGCGACGACATCGACAGCCGCGACATGCGCCGCCAGTGCCGGGCCGTGGTATCGCGTGCGCCGTGGCAGTGCGACGGCATCGACGACCGCGACATGCGCCGCATCTGCCGGGTCATCCTGTCGCGCTAGATGCCGCCGTCCGCCGGCGTGCCCGGCTCGTCCGGTTCCGCGGATTTCGCCTTGGGCGCCCGGCTCAACTGTACGTTGAGACGCGGCATGGACAGTTCGAGGCCGGCCTGGTCGAGGCGCCGACGCAGGCGCAGGTTGAACGCCCGCTGGACCTCCCACTGCTTGATCGGCGCGGTCTTGAAGCGGAAGCGCAGGATCGCCTGGCCGTTGTCGAAACTCTCCACGCCCTGCAATTCCATCGGCGACCACAGGTTGCGGTAGACCGCCGGGTCGCTGCGCAGCTCCATCGCGACCTCGCGCACCAGCGCCACCGCGTCGTCGATCGGCATGCTCGCCGGCACCGGCCAGCGGAACATCGCGTAGCCGAACTGGCGCGAGTAGTTCTTGATGCTCTTGATCTCGCTGAACGGGATGGTATGCACCACGCCGTCCAGGTCGCGCAGGCGCACGGTACGGATAGTCAGGCCCTCGACCGTGCCAAGGTGGCCGCCGACGTCGACGTAGTCGTCGATCGACAGCGAGTCCTCGATGATGATGAACAGGCCGGTGATCAGGTCCGCCACCAGCGACTGCGCACCGAAGCCGATGGCCAGGCCGATCACGCCGGCACCGGCCAGCAGCGGGGTGACGTTCATGCCCATGTTGGCCAGGGCGACGATCAGGGCGATCACCGCGATGGTGGCGAACAGCACGTTGCGGATCAGCGGCAGCATGGTCAGCGCGCGGGTGTTCGGCCGGCTCTTGCCGCCCAGGCCGAGGCTGTGCTGGATCGCGGTATCGGTGAGGATCCAGATCAGCCAGGCGACCAGCAGGGTGGTGCCGAAGCTGACTACCTTCATGCTGATCTGCTCGCCCTCGCCTTCCGCATAGCGAATCAGCGACATGCCCCAGACGCGCAAGGCGACCTCGATGAAGAACAGCACCACGAAGATGTGCAGCAGGGTGTAGCCGAAGCTCTGCAACTGCTCGATGTACGGCGCGCTGCGGCGCGGGCCGGCGCCGACCCGACTGGAACGGCGGCGGATCAGCCCGATCACGGTCATCGCCACCACCGCCAGCACCGCGCAGACCAGCGCCCGGCGCAACGCCGAACTGCTGTCGCCGGCGGAAACGAAGGTGGCGAACAGGGAAATCCCCACCAGCACCAGCACCGGCACGAACCACAGCGAGCCGACCAGTTGCACCAGGTCGTGCAGGCTACGGCGCTTGAGGCGGCGCTCCAGCGGCTGGTTGCGGATCAGGTGGGCGATCGGCCGGCGGAAACGCATCACGAACAAGGCGGTGAACAGCGCGGCGCTGGCGTTGGCCAGGGTACTCAGGCAGATCGAGGTGTGCTCGCCGAGGCCGGCGATCAGCCGCGGATCGTGGGCGACCTCGCCCAGCGCGGCGAGGCTGCCGATCAGCCACAACGGGCGGAACGCCTGGCGCCGCAGGATATCCAGGGCGCGCTGGCGGTGCGGGCCGCTGAGCAGCGAGAGGGAAATCACGCACAGCGCGGAGAACAGCGTGCCGCAGACCAACACATAGGCCATGACCATCGCCAGGGTCTTGCTCAGGGAGTCCGGCAGCACCACCGACAGGTACAGGGTGATGAGGAAGGCCACCAGCCAGGGGCCCAGCTTGCGCAGGGAAAACAGCAGCAGGTCGCGGGTCTTCGGATGCTGCGGCAACTCCGCCGACAGGCCGAAGCGCTCGCGCATGCGCCGGCTGAGCCAGAGCAGCGCGCTAGCCAGGCAGGCCCAGAGGAGGATCACCACCGAAAAATCGAAGACCATCGCCGGCAGGTCGCGCCAGCTGGGAAAGCGCTCCTCGAGTTCGGCACGCGCCAGCTGGAACTGGTTGCCCCATAACGCGACCGGGCTGTTCGCGCCCTGGAACTGCTTTTCCAGGCTGGTCAGGGTATCGCCGATCAGCCCCAGCACCCCACCCTCGCTTTCCTTGCCTTTCTTGGTCACGTCCCGCAGCTGTTTCAGCTTTTTCAGCAGGTCGGCGCGCTGCCTGTCGTTCTCCAGGGTCTGGATGACCTGGTTCAGCGATTGTTCCAACTGCGCATCGCTGACCTTCTCGCCACCGGAGGAACTCCCCGCCAACGGGTTCGGCAGCGCCGCGGCGCCCGGCGGCGAGTAGAACAGGGCGGCGCAGAGGCACAGCAGCAGGGCCGCCAGGACGCGGGAGCGAAGGGTGAAGCGGGCGATGATCGGCACGAGAAAGGCAGTCCCCAAGGTGAGAAACCGAAACAGCCGCATCATACAAGCCGGACACCCGCCGTTTCGAACGGGGCCGCCGGCCGGCGGCGCAAGCACAGACACTCTGGCGCAACGAGGGTTCGCCCCGCCAGTGCCGGCTGAGACGAACGCAGCCGCGCGGCGGGGCACAGCGACCGCCAACGTGCCCCAGCGCACACCTTCGAATACCCGCATGCCGCACAATGCACGGCTTGCCAGCGCGCCGATGCGGTGCAACGCTTGGCAGGTTCACCCGGAGACCGTCCATGCGCCTGATCACCAGCTGCCTGCTCCTGGCCGCCGCCCTGCCGGCCATGGCGCAGATCTACCAATACACCGACGCCAACGGCAACAAGGTATTCACCAACCAGCCGCCAGACGGGGTGCAGGCGCAGACCGTCGAACTGCAGCCGACCAATACCGTAGGAATCGACACGCCGGAAAAGTCCTCCGCGGGCAATGCCCCGGCCGCCGATAGCGAGGCCGCCGCCTACGAGATCCTTGCCCTCAGCGACCTCCCCACGGAAGAGGCGCTGCGCGCCAACAACGGCACCTTCAACGTCAGCGTCAGCATCCGCCCGGCCCTGCACAGCGGCCACCAGTTGCAACTGGTGCTGGACGGCAAACCCTACGGCACGCCCAGCAGCGGCACCCGCTTCACCCTGCACGAGATCGACCGCGGCGACCACAGCCTCGCGGTACAGGTACTCAACGGCGAACGGGTGCTGCAATCCAGCCCGCCGGTGACCTTCACCGTGCAGCGCGTGCACCTCGGGAAGAAGCGATGATCCCGCGCGTTCTCGGCGCCTTCCTGCTGTGCCTGGCCTGCGCCGCGCAAGCGGGGGTCTACACCTACATCGACGCCGATGGCAACCGCGTCTACACCGACCAGCCGCCCAGCGGGCGCAAGGCCCAACGCGTCGAACTGGCGCCGGGCAACAGCGTGGCGCCGCCGGGCATACGCTATCGTCCGCCCGCCGCGCCGCTGGAGGTGAAGCCGCCGGCCTACCAGCTACTGCGCATCCTCTTCCCCGAACCGGACGCGACCCTGCGCGCCAACAGCGGCGACGTCATCGTCACCGTCACCAGCGAGCCGGCGCTGCTGCCCGGCCATCGCTATCGTCTGCTGCTCGACGGCAAGCCTGCCGGAGCGCCGGGACGCAGCCCGGTGTTCCCGTTGAAGAACCTCGATCGCGGTACCCACCAGGTCGCAGTGGAAATCATCGATGGCGACGGCATGACCGTCGAAAGCACCCCGAGCCAGCCCTTCCACCTGCATCGAGTGAGCATCGCCGGCCAACCCCTGCCGGAGGTCGATACGCCGCTGGTCAGCGCGGTACAGCCGAGCGGGCGCTAGCCGAACTTCCCCTGCCCACCCCGCCGTGGGCGGGATTTTCCGGTTTTTTTCCCGACTCTCCTGGCGAAAACGCCGCCGGCCACGCCAACGCACCAGATTGGTGCGATTACCCGCACCACTTTCTATACTGTCCCCATTTCGGGTCACCGCTCATCGCCGAAAACCTTCCCGGCGCACCTCTAGCCAGCGCCTCGGCAGAAAAAACGCGCCTTTTCGGCGCCTGGTTTGCTTTTTGCATTTTCCTGCCCAACCTTGGAACAGCTGCCCGCCATGCCGACCGATACCCTGCACCGACTGTTGCTCGACAACCTGACCACCGCGGTGATCCTGCTCAACGGCGAACTGCGCCTGGAGTACATGAACCCGGCGGCGGAGATGCTCCTGGCCGTGAGCGGCCAGCGCAGCCACGGGCAATTCATCAGCGAGCTGTTCACCGAATCGCCGGAAGCCTTGAACTCGCTGCGCCAGGCGGTGGAACAGGCACATCCGTTCACCAAGCGCGAAGCGACCCTGACCTCGATCACCGGCGTCAGCATCACGGTCGACTATGCGGTGACGCCCATCCTCAACCGCAACGAGACGCTGCTGCTGCTCGAGGTCCATCCGCGCGACCGGCTGATGCGGATCACCCGCGAAGAAGCGCAGTTGTCCAAGCAGGAGACCACCAAGCTGCTGGTGCGCGGGCTCGCCCACGAGATCAAGAACCCGCTCGGCGGCATCCGCGGCGCAGCGCAACTGCTATCCCGCGAGCTGCCGGAAGAGTCGCTGAAGGACTACACCAACGTCATCATCGAAGAAGCCGACCGGTTGCGGAACCTGGTGGACCGCATGCTCGGCTCGAACAAACTGCCGAACCTGGCGCCGACCAACATCCATGAAGTGCTGGAGCGGGTCAGCAGCCTGGTGGAAGCGGAGAGCCAGGGCAGCATCACCCTGGTCCGCGACTACGACCCGAGCATCCCCGACCTGCTGCTCGACCGCGAGCAAATGATCCAGGCCGTGCTCAACATGGTACGCAACGCCATGCAGGCGATCGCCGGGCAGAACGACCTGCGCCTCGGTCGCATCACCCTGCGCAGCCGTACCCTGCGCCAGTTCACCATCGGCCACACGCGTCACCGCCTGGTGTGCAAGGTGGAGATCATCGACAACGGCCCGGGCATCCCGGCCGAGCTCCAGGAAACCATCTTCTACCCCATGGTCAGCGGCCGTCCGGACGGTACCGGACTCGGCCTGGCCATCGCCCAGAACATCATCAGCCAGCACCAGGGGCTGATTGAATGCGAGAGCCACCCCGGCCATACCGTGTTCAGTCTGTTCCTGCCCCTGGAACAAGGAGTGCATTGACCATGAGCCGATCAGAGACCGTCTGGATCGTCGACGACGACCGCTCCATCCGCTGGGTACTGGAAAAGGCCCTGCAACAGGAAGGCATGACCACGGTGAGCTTCGACAGCGCCGACAGCGTCATCGGCCGCCTCGGCCGGCAGCAGCCGGACGTGATCATCTCCGATATCCGCATGCCCGGCGCCAGCGGCCTCGACCTGCTGGCGCAGATCCGCGAACTGCATCCGCGCCTGCCGGTGATCATCATGACCGCGCATTCCGACCTCGACAGCGCGGTGGCCTCCTACCAGGGCGGCGCCTTCGAATACCTGCCCAAGCCGTTCGACGTCGACGAGGCGGTCTCCCTGGTCAAGCGCGCCAACCAGCACGCCCAGGAGCAGCAGGGCCTGGAGCTGCCGGCGAACCAGGCGCGCACGCCGGAGATCATCGGCGAGGCGCCGGCGATGCAGGAGGTATTCCGCGCCATCGGCCGCCTCAGCCATTCCAACATCACCGTGCTGATCAACGGCGAATCGGGTACCGGCAAGGAGCTGGTCGCCCATGCCCTGCATCGCCACAGCCCGCGCGCAGCCTCGCCATTCATCGCGCTGAACATGGCGGCGATCCCCAAGGACCTGATGGAATCCGAGCTGTTCGGCCATGAGAAGGGCGCCTTCACCGGGGCCGCCGCCCAGCGCCGCGGACGCTTCGAGCAAGCCGATGGCGGCACCCTGTTCCTCGACGAGATCGGCGACATGCCGGCCGACACCCAGACCCGCCTGCTGCGCGTCCTGGCCGACGGCGAGTTCTACCGGGTCGGCGGGCACACGCCGGTGAAGGTCGACGTGCGGATCATCGCCGCCACCCACCAGAACCTGGAAAGCCTGGTGCGCGACGGCAAGTTCCGCGAGGACCTGTTCCATCGCCTGAACGTGATCCGCATCCACATCCCGCGGCTGGCCGACCGCCGCGAGGACATCCCGGCGCTGGCCCGGCACTTCCTCAGCCGCGCCGCCCAGGAGCTGGCGGTGGAACCCAAGCTGCTGAAGGCGGAAACCGAGGAGTACCTGAAGAACCTCGGCTGGCCGGGCAACGTCCGCCAACTGGAGAACACCTGTCGCTGGATCACCGTGATGGCCTCCGGCCGCGAGGTGCACATCGACGACCTGCCGCCGGAGCTGCTGACCCAGCCGCAGGACAGCGCGCCGGCGGCGAACTGGGAACAGGCCCTTCGCCAGTGGGCCGACCAGGCGCTGGGCCGCGGCCAGTCGAACCTGCTGGACAGCGCCGTGCCGGCCTTCGAACGGATCATGATAGAAACCGCCCTCAAGCACACCGCCGGCCGCCGCCGCGATGCCGCCGTGCTGCTCGGCTGGGGCCGCAATACCCTCACCCGCAAGATCAAGGAGCTGGGGATGAACGTCGATGGAGCCGACGACGAAGGCGACGACTGAAGCGCCACTGCTCCCATGAGCGACCCAACGGGGCCTTCGGGCCCCGTTTTTTAATGGTCCGTCGCGCGCCCGTGCCAAGCGAGACGCCGCCCCGGCCTCGGCAGAGCGCCCGCTCGGCACCGTCGATCAAACCGTGGCGTAGGGCGAATAACCGCATCGCGGTTATCCGCCGGTTCGGCGGGGCAGCGGCCCTTGCCCGGATTTTGGGCAGCGTGCACCAGCAGGCGACAAATCGGCATCAATCGCTGGCGGAAAAGCCCGCTCCGTCATTTTTCCGCAATCGACTTCCCACAAACCCCTGGGATGCCGCCAAGCCCTTGATCCACGGGCCTCCAGAGGCATTCATCACCAGCTCGCCCACAGACTTATCCACAACCTTTCAGGAAAGCGAGCGCGCCGCCAGCGTCTCATGAGAATTGGCACAGCCCCTGCATTGGAGCAGATAACGAAGATTTCGGGGGCCTCGGTACAGGCAGGCTGGGGAATCCCCTCTTTTACACCCGGCGGCAGACGCAGCATCCGCGCGCAACCGCCACACCCGTTTCGGGGACCTCGGTACAGGCAGGCTGAGAACTCCCCTCTTTTATGCCCGGCGGCAGCGCAGCGATCCGCGCCTCCGCCCTCCCGTTTGGGGACCTCGGTACAGGCAGGCTGAGAATTCCCCCTTTTATTCCCGGCCGTCGCGCTCCTGCAGTTCGACGACCAGGCGCCAGCCCTCGCCGTCCTCCGACCACTGCCAGCGCCCCTGCAAGGGGCGGGTCGAGACCAGGCTCAACAGCAGCGCCTTTCCCTCCTCGCGGACGCGCCAGCGCAACGGCTGGCCCAGCCATCGCCCGTCGCCCTGCTGCGCCGCGCCCCGGGCGACGATGCGCAACGTCAGGGCACCCTCCACCCGTGCCGCCGTAACCGCAGCCTGGCGATCGAAGCGCAGGACCAGGCCCTGCTCGCTCTCCCCGACCGCCAGCAGTTGCGGCGCAGACGTCGGCAGCGAAGCGGGACCGAACAACCTGCCGAGCATCAGCCCGAACAACAACCCGGCAAGCACCAGCGCACCCCAGACTTTCCAGCGCTGGCGCCGCAGATCGTCGATGGCGGAGGTAGAATGCCGCCCGTTATCTGCTCCGGAGCCCTGCATGTTCCACGTCATCCTGTTTCAACCGGAGATTCCTCCGAATACCGGCAACATTATCAGGCTCTGCGCCAACGCCGGATGCAGTCTGCACCTGATTGAGCCGCTCGGTTTCGAACTGGACGACAAGCGCTTGCGCCGTGCCGGCCTCGACTACCACGAATACGCCAGCGTACGCCGCTACCCGGATCTGCAGAGCTGCCTCGAGGCCCTCGGCCAGCCACGCCTGTTCGCCTTCACCACCAAGGGGTCGCGGGCCTTCCACGAAGTGGCCTACCAGCGCGGCGATGCCTTCCTCTTCGGCCCGGAAAGCCGCGGACTGCCGGAGGACGTGCGCAACGCCCTGCCAACCGATCGGCGCCTGCGCCTGCCGATGCGCGAAGGCTGCCGTAGCCTGAACCTGTCCAACACGGTGGCGGTGACCGTCTACGAAGCCTGGCGCCAGCTCGGCTTCGCCATGGACTGAGCCGGCCGGCAGGCATGAAAAAGCCCGCGCAAGGCGGGCTTTTTCGCAAGCGCTGGGCTTACTGGACCGACGGCGTCGGGATCTCGCCGGAGGCCTGCATGCGGGCGATTTCCTGGGCGTAGAGGGCGTCGAAGTTCACCGGCGACAGCATCAGCGCCGGGAACGAACCGCGTACCACCAGGTTGTCCAGGGCTTCGCGAGCGTACGGGAAGAGGATGTTCGGGCAGAACGCGCCGAGGGTATGGCTCATGCTCGACGGATCGAGGTTCTTGATCAGGAAGATGCCGGCCTGCTGCACTTCGGCGATGAAGGCAGTGGTGTCCTCGCCGTTCTTCACGGTCACCGATACGGTCAGGACCACTTCGTAGAAGTCGCCGTCCAGCTGCTTCTGGCGAGTGTTCAGGTCCAGGCTGATGGACGGGTTCCATTCCTGGCGGAAGATTTCCGGGGACTTCGGCGACTCGAACGACAGGTCGCGCAGGTAGATGCGCTGCAGGGAGAACTGGGGTTGCTGCTCGTCGGCAGCGCCGTTGGTAGCTTGCTCGGTCATTTTCGGGCCTTCCCTTGGGTCAATTCATGAATGGTTTCAGGCAGACAGCAGCGCGTCCAGCTTGCCGGCGCGCTCCAGTGCATGAAGGTCGTCGCAGCCGCCGACATGGGTCTCGCCGATCCAGATCTGCGGCACGGTGGTCGATCCCGCCTTGCGTGCCAGCTCGGCGCGCAGTTCGGGCTTGCCGTCGCAGGCGATCTCCTGGAAGTCCACGCCCTTGCGTTGCAGCAACTGCTTGGCGCGGATGCAGTACGGACACCAGGCGGTGGTGTAGATCACGACGGGCGGCATGTCACTTCACCAGCGGCAGGTTGTCGCCGCGCCAGCTGCCGATCCCGCCGGACAGCTTGGCGGCGTTGAAGCCGGCCTTCTTCAGGACGCCGCCCCAGGTGCCGGAGTGCTGGCCCATGGCGTCGACCAGGATGATGGTCTTGCCCTTGTACTTTTCCAGTTCGGTCATGCGGCTGTTCAGCTTGTCGGCCGGGATGTTCAGCGCGTCGACGATGTGCCCGCTAGCGAACTCCTTGGCCGGACGGATATCCAGGACCACCGCCTGGTCGGCATTGACCAGCGCGGTCAGCTCGCGGGTCGACAGGCTCTTGCCGCCCTTGCGCAGCTCGTGCAGCAACAGCAGGACCAGCAGGACCAGCAGCGCCGCGACCAGCAGGTAGTGGTTGGTGGCGAACTCGATCAGACGGGAAACGAATTGCATGGTGACGGATATCCAGGGCGTAAAAATGCCGGCCAGTATACAGACCGCGCCGGCCAGGGGGGAACCCGCCGGGCGGCGCCCCGCTCGGCTCCAGGAAATGGCGTCGCGGGAAACTTCACGGTTAGAATGCCGGTCCTTTTCTGTGAAGCTGGCCAGTTCCGGCCCGGGCACGGTTCGGGCGGGACAGAGGGAGCGAGGATAGCGGCATTCGGTTGCGGATCGGCGTCATCGGTTTAATCAATCAGCCTCTTCCTACGTCTTGAACGACAATGTTCCCACTAAATTTGGTCAGTTTCTGAACCCCGCGGAAATAGAGCCGGACATATGACTGCCACGCCCAAACCCCTGGTCCTGATCATCCTGGACGGCTTCGGCCACAGCGAAAGCCCTGACTACAACGCCATCTACGCCGCGAAGAAGCCGGTCTGGGATCGCCTCCTGGCAACCCAGCCGCACGGCCTGATCTCCGGCTCCGGCATGGACGTCGGCCTGCCCGACGGCCAGATGGGCAATTCCGAGGTCGGCCACATGAACCTCGGCGCAGGCCGCGTGGTGTACCAGGACTTCACCCGCGTCACCAAGGCCATCCGCGACGGCGAATTCTTCGAAAACCCGGTGATCGCCGCGGCGGTCGACAAGGCCGTCGCCGCCGACAAGGCGGTGCACATCCTCGGCCTGCTCTCCCCGGGCGGCGTACACAGCCATGAAGACCACCTGGTGGCAATGGCGCAGATGGCCGCCAGGCGCGGCGCCGGCAAGATCTACCTGCATGCCTTCCTGGATGGCCGCGATACCCCGCCGAAAAGCGCGCAACCGTCGCTGGAGCGTCTCGACGCCACCTTCGCCGGGCTCGGCAAGGGCCGCATCGCCTCGATCATCGGCCGCTATTTCGCGATGGACCGCGACAACCGCTGGGACCGCGTCCAGGCCGCCTATGAACTGATCGTCGACGGCAAGGCCGAGTTCACCGCCGACTCCTCGGTGGCAGCCCTCGAGGCCGCCTACGCCCGCGGCGAGAGCGACGAATTCGTCAAGGCCACCGCGGTGGTCCCGGCCGGCGCCGAAGCGGTGCGGGTCGAGGATGGCGACGCGGTGATCTTCATGAACTTCCGCGCCGACCGCGCCCGCGAGCTGAGCCGCGCCTTCGTCGAGCCGGCATTCAATGAGTTCCCCCGCGAACGAGCCCCGCAACTGGCAGGTTTCGTCATGCTGACCCAGTACGCGGCGAGCATCCCGGCGCCCTGTGCCTTCCCGCCGGAGCCGCTGACCAACGTCCTCGGCGAATACCTGGCCAAGCATGGCAAGACCCAGCTGCGCATCGCCGAGACCGAGAAGTACGCCCATGTGACCTTCTTCTTCTCCGGCGGCCGCGAGGAACCCTACGAAGGCGAGGAGCGCATCCTGATCCCCTCGCCGAAGGTCGCCACCTACGACCTGCAGCCCGAGATGAGCGCGCCGGAAGTCACCGACCGTATCGTCGAGGCCATCGAGCAACAGCGCTACGACGTGATCGTGGTCAACTACGCCAACGGCGACATGGTCGGCCACACCGGCGTGTTCGAGGCCGCGGTCAAGGCCGTGGAGTGCCTGGACACCTGCATGGGCCGTATCGTCGAGGCGCTGGACAAGGTCGGCGGCGAAGCCCTGATCACCGCCGACCACGGCAATGTCGAGCAGATGGAAGACGAGTCCACCGGCCAGGCGCACACCGCGCACACCTGCGAACCGGTGCCCTTCGTCTACGTCGGCAAGCGCAAGCTGAGCATCCGCGAAGGCGGCGTGCTGGCCGACGTGGCGCCGACCATGCTGACCCTCATGGGGCTGGAGCAGCCGGCGGAAATGACCGGTCGCAGCATCGTCACCCTCGGCTGATCCGCGAACGACGAACTCCCGCGCAGGGCGGATAACCGCGTCGCGGTTATCCGCCGCTTCTGCAGGCCATCGACGGATAACGCCTGCGACGTTATCCGCCGTAGCGGGCCGGGCGCCGCGCCCCGTTTCCACGACGCCACCTTCCCCGCTTTAACGCTGCCGATCGGCCGACAGGCCTGGCCACGCGGCGTCGAGACGTGTGCCGCGGTTTTCATTTTCCGCGTCTCCCCCCCTGCCTCCCGCTACGTCGCCGAGGCCCGTGCTAGCCTTGCCCGCGCTGTCTTTTCCATCTGCCCTACAAGGATTTCCGCCGATGTGGTTCCTCCTCGCCACCTCGCTCCTCGCCCTGTCCTTCCAGCGCCTGCTGGCTCTCGCCTTGCTGCTCGCGACCTGCTGCCTCGCCTTCTACGACGGAGTTCTCGCTCCGCCTGCGGTCGCCGCCCTGGCTGTACTGGGCGTCCTCGCCCTGTTGCGCCGGCGCCTGGCGGCACGCCGCGCCTGGGCCCTGGGCCTGGAGCTGCTGCTGGTCGCCGGCGCGGTGGGCCTTTTCCTGCACCTGCTACCCGGCTTCGCCAACCCCAGGGTCCTGGACAAGGCGGTGGTCGGCCCGCAG
Source organism: Pseudomonas sp. PS1(2021) (assembly GCF_020405165.1). Classification (NCBI taxonomy): domain Bacteria; kingdom Pseudomonadati; phylum Pseudomonadota; class Gammaproteobacteria; order Pseudomonadales; family Pseudomonadaceae; genus Pseudomonas; species Pseudomonas sp. PS1(2021). Next base: position 5,349,117 of record NZ_CP084484.1, read on the forward strand.
AGCCTGCCGTTCACCATGTACTTCAACTTCGACAAGGCACTGGTGCCGTTCCTGCTACTGGCCTGCCTGCCGAGCCTGTTCCGCGACGAAGCCCGCGCTCCCGGCCGCCCCTGGCACTGGCTGCTGCTCGTGGCGGCGGTGCCGGCGCTGCTTCTGCTGGCTGTCGGCGTCGGCCTGCTGCGGCCGGAACTCCACGCGCCGGCCTGGCTCTGGCAGTTCGTCCTGGCCAACCTGTTCTTCGTTTCCCTTGCCGAGGAAGCGCTGTTCCGCGGCTACCTGCAGCAACGCCTGGGCCAATGGCTGGGCCCCTGGCCCGCCCTGGCGCTGGCCTCGGCGCTGTTCGGCCTGGCGCACTTCGCCGGCGGCCCGCTGCTGATGCTGTTCGCCGGCCTCGCCGGGCTGATCTACGGGTTGGCCTGGCTGTGGAGCGGCCGCCTGTGGGTGGCGACGCTGTTCCACTTCGGGCTGAACCTGACGCATCTGCTGCTGTTCACCTACCCGCTCTACAGACCCGCCTGATGCCCGTGGCCTTCGTCGTCGACGACATCCGCCGCTGCCATCCGGCTGAAATACGTGGAAGCGCCCCACAGCGCGCGGTGCGGGGCGTTTTTTTTAACGGCGGCCACGGGCATACTAGGCCGGTCCAATTCCCAGGTGCCCGCCACCCCATGCTCCGCCTCCTTCCTCTCCTGCTATCCCTCGCCTGTCTCGCTCCGGCCTTCGCCGACGAGCGCGCCGACACCCAACGCCAGCTGGAACAGACGCAGAAGGACATCGGCGAGCTGAAGAAGCTGCTGGACGGCATCCAGCAGGAAAAGAGCGGCGTGCAGAAGCAGCTGAAGTCCACCGAGACCGAGATGGGCGACCTGGAAAAACAGATCAAGGCCCTGCAGGACGAGCTGGACAAGAGCGAAGCCGAGCTGAAACGGCTGGATGGGGAGAAAAAAAAACTCCAGGACGCGCGCATTGAGCAGCAGCGCCTCCTCGCCATCCAGGCCCGCGCGGCCTACCAGAGTGGACGCGAGGAATACCTGAAGCTGCTGCTGAACCAGGAACACCCGGAAAAATTCAGCCGCACCCTCACCTACTACGACTACATCAACAAAGCCCGTCTCGAACAGCTCGCCAGCTTCAACGAAACCCTCCGCCAGCTGGCCAACGTCGAGCAGGACATCTCTGCGCAGAAAGCCGAACAACTGAGCAAGCAAGGCGAGCTGGACAGCCGCCGCGAGGCGCTGGCAGCGACCCGCAAGGAGCGCCAGCAAGCCCTGGCCAAGCTGAACAGCGACTACCGCGAACGCGACCAGAAGCTCAAGTCCCGCCAACAGGACCAGGCCGAGCTGGCCAAGGTACTGCGGACCATCGAGGAAACCCTGGCCCGCCAGGCCCGCGAAGCCGCCGCCGCGGCGGAGCGCGAGCGCCAGCGCGCGCTGGCCGCCGAACGCGAGCGTGCGCGCCAGCAGCAGGCCGCCCCCGGACGAGTCACCAGCCCGCCGCGCGAACCTGCGCCGGGCCCGCTGGTCTCAAGCACTGGCGCGGTCTACGGCGGCGCGTTCGGCTCGGCCCGCGGCAAGCTGCCGTGGCCGGTGAATGGCCGCGTCGTGGCGCGCTTCGGCAGCCAGCGCGGCGACGATCCGCGGGCGAAATGGGACGGCGTACTGATTTCGGCGAGCGCCGGCAGCACCGTCCGCGCGGTGCACGGCGGACGCGTGGTATTCGCCGACTGGTTGCGCGGAGCCGGCCTGTTGGTCATCCTCGACCACGGTGGCGGCTACCTCAGCCTTTATGGCCATAATCAAAGCCTGCTGAAAGACGCCGGCGACACCGTGAAGGCCGGAGACCCGATCGCCACCGTTGGAACCAGCGGCGGCCAGAGTAGCCCGGCCGTGTACTTCGCCATTCGCCATCAGGGCCGCCCGGCGGACCCTACTACCTGGTGCCGCGCACAGGGATAGGCGCCGAACTCGTGATTAGGAGCTGAACATGCTGCATTGCTTCCGTCCCACCACCCTGGCGCTGGCCCTGCTGCTCGGCGCGGGCGCGGCCCAGGCTGCCGACGCCCCGGCCGACGCCGCGCCACTGGCCAACGGTAGCAGTGCCCCGCTGCCCCTCGACGAGCTGCGTACCTTCGCCGAGGTTCTCGACCGGGTGAAGGCCGCCTATGTCGAGCCAGTGGACGACAAGACCCTGCTGGAGAACGCCATCAAGGGCATGCTCAGCAACCTCGACCCGCACTCCGCCTACCTCGGCCCGGAGGACTTCGCCGAGCTGCAGGAAAGCACCAGCGGCGAGTTCGGCGGCCTGGGCATCGAGGTCGGCAGCGAAGACGGCTTCATCAAGGTGGTCTCGCCGATCGACGACACCCCCGCGGCCCGCGCCGGCATCCAGCCCGGCGACCTGATCGTGCAGATCGACGGCAAGCCGACCAAGGGCCAGTCGATGACCGAAGCGGTCGACAGCATGCGCGGCAAGGCCGGCTCCCCGATCACCCTGACCATCGTCCGCGATGGCGGCAGACCGTTCGACGTCGAACTCAAGCGCGCCATCATCAAGGTCAAGAGTGTCAAGAGCCAGGTCCTCGAACCCGGCTACGCCTACCTGCGCATCACCCAGTTCCAGGTCAACACCGGCGAGGAAGTGGTCAAGGCGCTGAACCAGCTGCGCAAGGACAACAAGGGCCGTCTCAAGGGCCTGGTCCTGGACCTGCGCAACAACCCCGGCGGCGTGCTGCAGTCCGCCGTCGAGGTAGCCGACGCCTTCCTCACCAAGGGCCTGATCGTCTACACCAAGGGCCGCATCGCCAACTCCGAGCTGCGCTTCAGCGCCGACCCGGCCGATCCCAGCGACAAGGTTCCGCTGGTGGTGCTGATCAACGGTGGCAGCGCCTCGGCGGCGGAAATCGTCGCCGGTGCCCTGCAGGACCAGAAGCGCGCGATCCTGATGGGCACCGACAGCTTCGGCAAGGGCTCGGTGCAGACCGTGCTGCCGCTGAACAACGACCGCGCCCTGAAGCTCACCACCGCGCTCTACTACACCCCCAACGGGCGCTCCATCCAGGCCCAGGGGATCGTTCCGGACATCGAAGTCGGACGCGCCAAGGTGACCCAGGAGCGGAGCAGCTTCGAGGGCTTCAAGGAAGCCGACCTGCAGGGCCACCTGGCCAACGGCAACGGCGGTGCCGACCGCCCCACCGGCAAGCGTGCCGCGCCGAGCGAGCGCCCGCAGGATTCCGACTACCAGCTCAGCCAGGCCCTTAGCCTGCTGAAAGGCCTGAGCGTCACCCGCGGCAACTGATGTCGGCGTTTCGCGTTGCCCTGCTGGGCCTGTGCCTGCTGTTCAACCAGGCCCAGGCCCGCCAGGACCCCGCCCCCTACCAGCGCCCGCCGCTGCTGACCGTGGTCATCGATGACCTCGGGCAGAACCTGGCGCGCGACCGCCGGGTCCTCGACCTGCCCCCCGGCGTAACCCTGGCGATCATCCCGGAAACCCCGCATGCCGCCGAACTGGCCCGCGAGGCGCACCAGCGCGGGCGCACGGTGATCCTGCACATGCCGATGGACCCGGCCGGCGGTCCCTACGCCTGGCGGCCGGAGCTGACCCAGGAAGAGCGTGCGCGGCGGCTGGACGCGGCGCTGGCCAAGGTGCCGTTCGTGCAAGGCCTGAACAACCACGAGGGCAGCCGCATGACCGCGGTGCGCCCGGCGATGGCCTGGCTCGCCGAGGAACTCCAGCGTCGCGGCCTGTACCTGGTCGACAGCCGCACCAGCGCCGCCACCGTGGCCGCCAGCGAGGCGCAGCGGATCGGCCTGGCGAGCGTCTCGCGCGATGTGTTCCTCGACAACGAAGCCACACCGGAAGCGGTCTCCGCACAACTGCAGGCCGGCGTCGCCCTGGCCCGCAAGCAGGGTTCGGCGTTGCTCATCGGCCACCCGCACAAGGCCACCCTCGACGTGCTGGCGCGGGAGCTGCCGAAGCTGCGCGCCCAGGGCATCGAGCTGGTACCGCCGCAGATGCTCATCGGCGAGCGCGGCAACCGCAACGTCAACCCACGCCAGGCGCCGCACTGAAGCCGGGTTTACCGGCGTCGCGGCAGCGGTTAAGGTGACGTCCTCGTCATTCCTGCACGGACGCACCGATGGCCCGCCCTTCCCCTCCCATGCCCCTGCTCGCCGCCGCCCTGCTGGTCGCAGGCGCGATTCCCCTCGGTTTCATCTGGATCCTCACCAGCGCCAAGTTCGAGATAGGCGGCGCCAGCCCCGGCGAGAGCACCGTCGGCAAGGTCGAGAACATCGACCAGCGCGCCATGGAGCAATTCTGCACCGGCGTGCGGGCGACGCCCGCCGGCACCTGGCTGGTAGGCCGGCGCGAGGTCGGCCGCGACGAGCAGGCTCTGCCCGAGGGCGTCATCGACCTGGACCTGGTGGCGGCCGCCCAGCCCAGGGAAGAAGAGTCCGAACCCCACCTCTTCAACTTCCTCAACGGCATGCTGCTATCCGGCGGCGATCCGGAAACCACCTATGTCTCGCGCCTGGGCGCGGACGGCGTGTTCCACGAAGTGGCGCGGCTCGGCGAGACCGCCTGCCTGGAAGTCACGCCGGACGGTTCCAGCGTCTTCCTGCTCACCGGCCTGCGGCGCCCGGGCAAGGACAACGGTCAGCGCGAGCAGACAGTGGTGCTGCGCAGCGACGACCAGGGCAAGAGCTGGCGGCGGCTCGAGGAAGGCTTCATGGCCGAGGCGAATCGACTGGGCTGGGCTCTCGCACCGCGCTTCCACGGCAAGGACGAAGTCTGGGTCTGGGGTGATTTCGAATACGGCGGTGCCGATGGCGGCCGGGAACCCGGCCAGCCGAGCGGGCTGTTCTATTCGCCCGACCGCGGCGCCAGTGTCGAGTCGATCGCCACCTCCGCGCCGCTGCTGGTCGACCTCGCCTACGCCCGCGAGTTGGCGCCGAACGGCGTCAGCTGGGGCGACTACAACGGCAAGCACGGGCAGATCAAGGCACACGTCGCTCAACTGGACGCGGAGCGTGCCGCGATCTGGGTAAGCCAGACCTTCCGCTATGGCCCACCCGAGGGGCGCTACCTGACCAGCTCGATATTGGTCACCACCCAGGCCGAACTGCGCCGCGAGGGCGGACGCTGGCGGATGGGCGCGATCCGGCGCACCGACGGCGTGGCCGTCGAGCGCCTGGAACAGAACACGGACGGTCGGGTTATCGCAGTGCTCGATCACCCGGACGAATCGCGCTCGCTGATCGCCGAGCTCGATCGCGACGCGCTCGAATGGAAGATCACCGGCAAGCTGCCCAGCCCGTTCTGGCCCCTGCCGTCCAGTTCCGGGCTGCGCGAGTTCTACATGGGCAGGAATGTGCTGCTGGCCAACACCATGAGCCACTACGAAGTGCCGCTGTGGCTGTATCCCGACGAGGAGCCGGCGAGCGTCTCCGCCAACGCGGTGTACTACTCGGACGACTGGGGCTCATCCTGGCGCCGCCTGGACATCGCCGGCTACCTCGGCGTGCTCGGCTTCGACGAGGCGCACGACCGGGTGTTCTGGGCCCGCGGCAACTGGTACGACAGCCGCGACCTCGGCGTCCAGGCCTACGACCTGGACTGAGCCCCCTCGCCGCGCCGGCGGAGGGGCGCCCGCCAGTCAGAGGTAGTTGGCGACGGCTTCGTCGACGAAGCCTTCCTGGCGCATCTGCTCCAGGGCCTTTTGCAGGCGCTCCACCACCTCGTCCGGAGTGTCCTTGTTCAACGCCAGGTAGAGCTTGGCCTCGTTGAAACGCAGCACCGTCTGCAGGCCGGACACGCCTTCCTGCTTGGCCAGGTAGCGGCCGACCGGATCGGTGGTGGCCCACAGGTCGATCTGCCCGCCGGTAAGCTTCTTCACGTTTTCCTGGTCGCGCAGGGCGTTGATCACCGGGATGCCCTGGGCCTCCAGGTGCTGGCTGACCGCGTCGTTCTTGTAGGCGCCGAGCTTGTAGCGGGCGGCGTCCTTGAGATTCTTCACGGCGATCTTGCTGCCGGCCGGCGCCAGCAACACCCAACTGGTGTCGGCCAGCGGGCCGACCCATTTGAACTGCGGCACCCGCTCGGGGGTGTAGGTCATGGAGAACAGCCCGTAGCCGGGCTTGTCCAGGGTCAACCGGTACAGGCGGTCCCAGGGGAAGCGCAGGCTCAGGGAATAGCCGATGCCGGCGCGCCTGAACATCTCCCGGACGATGTCGGCACTGATGCCGTCGATGCCGTCGTCGCGGGCGAAGTTCTTGTCGTCCACCGCCATGTTGAAGGGCGGGAAGTTCTCGGTCAGCAGCACCACCTTGTAGTCGGCGGGCAATTCGGCACGGGCCGCGGAGGCCCCCAGCAACACCCCCAGGATCAGGGTCTGGATCAGGACTTTCAGCATGGTCACACCGCTCGCTTGGTTATCGTTATTGGCTAGCGGCATCCCTGCGTCAGGACGAAATACCTGGCTCGTCGGCCTTCCATGGCATTGCCGGCGGGGCCGGCAAAGGCGTTTCCCCGCCCGGCCCCCTGTTGGCCGGACGGAGCGAATCAGAGATAGCTGTTGAGGATGTCCTCGACGAAGCCTTCCTTGCGCATGCCGTCCAGGGCTGCCTGGAGCTTCTGCACCACTTCGTCGGGAGTCTCGCGGTTGAGCGCCAGGTACAGCTGGTCGCTGTTGAAGCGCAGCACCGTCTTCAGGCCGGTCACGCCTTCCTGCTTGGCCAGGTAGCGCCCGGCGGGATCGCCGCTGGCCCAGAGGTCGATCTGGCCCTTGACCAGCTTCTGCGCGTTTTCCTGGTCGCGTAGCGCCAGGTCGGCCTCGAAACCGTTCTTGCCGAGGAACTCGGCGATGGCATCGCCCTTGTAGGCGCCGATCCGGTATTTCTTCGCCTCGTCCAGGCTGCCCAGGGTGATCGGGCTGTCGCCCTTGGCCAGCAGCACCCAGTCGTCCGGGCCGATCGGACCAACCCACTTGAACTTGTCCTCGCGCTCGGCCAGGCGGGCGGTGACGAACACCCCGTAGCCGGGCTTCTCCAGCGCCAGCTTGTAGATGCGGTCCCAGGGGAAACGCAGGGTCAGGCTGTACTTGATGCCGGCGCGCTTGAACATCTCGCGGACGATATCCACGGCGATGCCGTCGATGTTGTCTTCCTGGGCGAAGTTCTTGCCGTTGATCGCCATGTTGTACGGCGGGAAGTTCTCCGTGAGCAGGACCATGCTGTAGTCGGGATCGGTTTCGGCGCGCGCGCCGCCGACCAGCAGCAGGGTTGCGAGCAGCGCGAAGAGCAGGCTTCTTTGCATTGTTGTCATCCTGTCAGGGGCCTGGAGCGAGGCAGAATAACCAGCGCCGCGCCGCCAGGCCAGCCTTTTGCCAGCATCGCCGGCGAGGCGTCAGTAGCGCTCGCGGATCTGCTTCAACAAGCCTTCGCTGCGCAGCGCGTCGACCGCCGTTTGCAACTTCTGCACCAGCTCGTCCGGGGTGTCCTTGTTCAGCGCCAGGAACAGCTCGGCGGTATGGAAACGCTGGACCACCTTCACCTCCTTGAGGCCCTCGCGCTGGGCGACGTAGCGCCCGCTCGGATCGGCGGTGACCCAGAGATCGATCTGCCCGCTGGCCAGCTTGTCGACGTTCTCGTTGTCGCGCAGCGCCAATTGCACCTGCAGGCCGCGGTCGACCAGGTGCTGGCTGATGGCGTCGTTCTTGTAGCCGCCGATGCGATAGCGCGCGGCGTCTTCCAGGCTGTTCAGGTGGATGCTGCTGTCGCCGCGGGCCATCAGTACCCAGTCGTTGACCGCCAGCGGGCCGACCCACTTGAACTTGTCCTCGCGCTCCGGCGTACGGGCGGTGGAAAACACGCCATAGCCGGGCTCGCTCAGCGCCTGCTGGTAGACCCGGTCCCAGGGGAAACGCAGGATCAGCTGGCACTCGATCTGCGCGCGCTCGCAGGCGGCGCGCACGGTATCGGTGCTGATGCCGCTGATGCCATCGTCCTTGGCGTAGTTGCCGCCGTTCACCGCCATGTTGAACGGCACTAGGTTCTCGGTCAGCAGGACCAGGGTTTCGGCGCGCGCCAGGGCGCTAGCGCATAGCAGGGCCAGGCTGCCGACGCAGCCGAGAGCCAGACGGAAGATGGACATGGAGGACTCCCTGTCGGTCGCAATGTTTGTCGTTATGGCAGGGCATCGGCGCTCTAGCGGCACCTGATGCGGGGGGCGTGACTGTACCTGAAAGAAAGCCGCGCGAGTGTCGACTCGCGCTCAGGAATGGCTAGCCGATCACCGGCCCTGTGCGCTGCGGCGCAACGTGCCTCAGCGCACCACGATACCGCGGCTGCCCAGGTAGGCCTTGGCTTCCGGCACGGTGTACTCGCCGAAGTGGAAGATGCTCGCCGCGAGCACCGCGTCGGCCTTGCCCTCGAGGATGCCGGCGGCCAGGTGCTCCAGGTTGCCGACGCCGCCGGAAGCGATCACCGGCACGTTCACCGCCTCGCTGATGGCGCGGGTCACGCCCAGGTCGTAACCGCTCTTCACGCCGTCCTGGTCCATGCTGGTCAGGAGAATCTCGCCGGCGCCCAGGTCTTCCATCTTCTTCGCCCAGAGCACGGCATCCAGCCCGGTGGGCTTGCGCCCGCCATGGGTGAAGATTTCCCAGCGCGGCGCCTCGCCCGGGGCGGAAACCTTCTTCGCATCGATGGCGACCACGATGCACTGCGAGCCGAAGCGGTCGGCGGCCTCACCGACGAACTCGGGGTTGAACACCGCAGCGGTGTTGATCGAGACCTTGTCCGCGCCGGCATTCAACAGGTTGCGGATGTCCTGCACGCTGCGTACGCCGCCGCCCACGGTCAGCGGAATGAACACCTGGCTAGCCATGCGCTCGACGGTATGCAGGGTGGTGTCGCGCCCGTCGACGCTGGCGGTGATGTCGAGGAAGGTGATCTCGTCGGCACCCTGCTCGTCGTAACGGCGGGCGATCTCGACCGGGTCGCCGGCGTCGCGGATGTTCTCGAACTTGACGCCCTTGACCACTCGGCCATTGTCCACGTCGAGGCAGGGGATGATGCGTTTTGCCAGTGCCATGCGGTTCGCCTCAGGCCTTGAAGTTGTCGCACAGCGCCTGGGCTTCGGCCACGTCCAGGGTGCCTTCGTAGATCGCCCGGCCGGTGATGGCGCCGATGATCCCCGGGGTGCGGGCGTCCAGCAGCTTCTGGATGTCGCCGAGATTGTGGATGCCGCCGGAGGCGATCACCGGGATCCGCGTGGCATTGGCCAGCGCGGCGGTAGCCTCGACGTTGCAGCCCTGCATCATGCCGTCCTTGGAAATATCCGTGTAGACGATGGCGGACACCCCGTCGGCCTCGAAGCGACGGGCCAGGTCGATCACCTGGACTTCGCTGACCTCGGCCCAGCCGTCGGTGGCGACGAAACCGTCCTTGGCATCCAGGCCGACGATGACCTTGCCCGGGAAGGCGCGGCAGGCCTCGCCGACGAACTCAGGCTGCTTGACCGCCTTGGTGCCGATGATGACGTAGCTGACGCCGGCGCGAACGTAATGCTCGATGGTTTCCAGCGAGCGGATGCCGCCACCGATCTGGATCGGCAGGTCCGGGTAGCGACGGGCGATGGCGGTGACCACCTCGCCGTTGACCGGCTTGCCTTCGAAAGCGCCGTTCAGGTCCACCAGGTGCAAGCGGCGGCAACCGCCATCGACCCATTTGGCGGCCATCGCCACCGGATCGTCGGAGAAGACCGTGGCGTCTTCCATCAGGCCCTGGCGCAGACGCACGCAGGCGCCGTCTTTCAAGTCGATCGCGGGAATGATCAGCATCGGTGAACCCTGTTCAAGTCTGTATTCGGTGGGCAGGCGCGCGGAAACTCAACTCTTTTCCAGCGCCCAGACATCGCTCTCGATGCTTTCGAACCGTTCCTTCAGGTACGACTGCACGTCGAGGATGGCCTTGTTGTAGAAGTACGGGGCGAACTCGCGGGCGAAGAAATCGAGCAGTTCCTCGGCTTCGAAGGAACCCAGCTCCAGTTCGAAGCGGTCCTCCATGAAGTGCTTGATCGCCAGTACCGCGTCCTGGGTCTGCGCGGCGTCCAGCTGGAGGATCGGCGTCTTGCTCTTCGCCCTGGCCATGGCCTACCAGCGCCCGTCCCAGGCCACGAAGTTCTGCAGCAGTTGCAGGCCGTGGGTATGGCTCTTTTCCGGGTGGAACTGCACGGCGAAACGCGAGCCTTCGGCCAGCGCGGCGGCGAAATCGACGCCGTAGTGCCCGTGCCCCACCACCTGGCGCGGGTTACCGGCCTCGATGTAATAGCTGTGCACGAAGTAGAAGCGCGCCTGGTCGGGAATCTCGTGCCACAGCGGGTGCTCCACCGCCTGGCTCACCTGGTTCCAGCCCATGTGCGGCACCTTCAGGTGCTCGCCGGCTTCGTGCAGGTCCTTGCCGAAGAAGCGCACCTGGCCGGGGAACAGACCGATGCAGTCGACCCCGTCGTTCTCCTCGCTGCGCTCCAGCAATGCCTGCATGCCGACGCAGATGCCGAGGAACGGGCGGTCCTGGCTGACCTCACGGACCAGGGCGTCGAAGCCCAGGCGGCGGATCTCGGCCATGCAGTCGCGGATCGCGCCAACCCCGGGGAACACCACCCGGTCGGCCTCGCGGATCACCGCCGCGTCGCTGCTAACCAGCACCCGGCCGGCACCGACGTGCTCAAGGGCCTTGGCCACCGAGTGCAGGTTGCCCATGCCGTAGTCGATCACGGCTACCGTCTGCATCACAGGCACCCTTTGGTCGACGGCATCTGCCCGGCCATCCGCTCGTCCAGCTCGATGGCCATGCGCAGCGCGCGGCCGAAGGCCTTGAACACGGTCTCGATCTGGTGGTGGGTGTTGTGCCCGCGCAGGTTGTCGATGTGCAGGGTCACCTGGGCGTGGTTGACGAAGCCCTGGAAGAATTCCATGAACAGGTCGACGTCGAAGCCGCCGACGCTGGCACGGGTAAAGGGAACGTGCATCTGCAGGCCGGGCCGCCCGGAGAAGTCGATGACCACCCGCGACAGCGCCTCGTCGAGGGGCACGTAGGCGTGGCCGTAGCGGCGGATGCCCTTCTTGTCGCCGATGGCCTTGGCGAAGGCCTGGCCGAGGGTGATGCCGATGTCCTCGACGGTGTGGTGATCGTCGATATGCAGGTCGCCCTTGCACTCGATGTCCAGGTCGATCAGGCCGTGGCGGGCGATCTGGTCCATCATGTGGTCAAGGAAGGGAACCCCGGTATCGAACCGGGCCTTGCCGGTCCCATCCAGGTCGATGGAGACCTTGATCTGGGTCTCCAGGGTGTCGCGCGCGACGGATGCCTTGCGTTCGGCCATCACCAGCTCCACAGCTAACACTGCACGTAATTATAAGAGGGCCAGCATTATAGGCAGGCCCGGGCTGGCGCTGCCAGCCGCGACCGTCGGCGCGAATCGCCCCACGGGCGGCGGGCCAGGCCTTACACTGCGCTCCTTTCATCCCGCCGCGGAGAGCCGCATGCCCGTGATCGTCGAAACCCTCGCCCAACCCAGCGCCCAGGATCGCCTGGACCTGGCGAAGATCTACGCCGACGCGCCGGACTGGCTGTTCGCCCCGCATGCCGACGGCGCGGCGCTGGTCGCGGCCGGGCTGGCCGCCGACGAGCTGATCGCCGGGCGCTTCAACGACCGCCTGCTGGGTGCCGCCCTGCTGCGGCGCGGCGACGACGCCTGGCAGCTGTCGCACCTTTGCGTGCGCGGCATCACCCGCGGCCGCGGGGTCGGCCGACGCCTCCTCGACGAGGCCCGGCGCCTGGCTGCCGAAGCCGGCAAGCCGCTGCGCCTGGTCGCCCCGGACGGGCACCTGGAGGCCCGTGCCCTCGCGGCACGCCACGGGCTGCCGCTGGACAGCCTCTGATATGCTCGGTGGCGGTCCCCGCCACGGAGCTTCGCCATGTCCTTTTCCTCCGCCGAACGCGCCGCCCTGCTTGCCCTCAAGGGGGTCGGCCCGACCGTGCTGCAACGCCTGGAGCAGATGGGCCTTGACAGCTTCGTCCGGCTGCGCGACTGCGACGCCGCGAGTATCCTCGCCCAGGGCGCGGCCCTGACCGGCTCCAGTTGCTGGAAGAACAGCCCGCAGGCGCGGGCAGCGATCGTCGCCGTGCTGCAGCGCGCAGCCAGCGACGCATGAACGACGTCGACGTACTGGTAGTCGGCGCCGGCGCCCTCGGCCTGGCCTGCGCCGCGCGCCTGGCCGAAGCCGGCCACGGCGTACTGGTGGCGGAGCGCGAACGGCTGGTCGGTAGCCACACCTCCAGTCGCAATTCCGAAGTGATCCACGCCGGCCTCTACTACCCGCCCGGCTCGCTCAAGGCCGATCTCTGCCTGGAAGGCCGCGAACGCCTGTACGCCTGGTGCGCCCGCCACGGCGTCGGCCACCGGCGCATCGGCAAGCTGCTGGTGGCGGTGGAGGAAAACGAGCGCGAGAGGCTCCAGGCCCTGGCGGCCAACGCACGCGCCTGCGGGGTCGACGACCTGATGCCGCTGGACGGCACCACGCTGCGCGCGCTGGAGCCCCAGGTCCGCGGGGTCGCCGCCCTGCTCTCGCCGAGCACGGGAATCATCGACAGCCACGCCTACCTGCAATCGCTGCAGGCCGTCGCCGAACGCCACCGCACAACTGGCGCTGGACACCCGGGTCGACCGCCTGGAGCGCCACGCCGGCGGCTGGCGCGCCGAAGGACAGAGCGTCGGCGAAGCGTTCCGGTTGCGCGCGGGCTGGGTGGTCAATGCCGGCGGCCTGTTCGCCCAGGCGCTGGCGCAACGCACCGAAGGCCTCGATCCGCGCCAGGTGCCGGCGCTGCACCTGTGCCAGGGGCGCTATTTCTCCTACAGCGGCCGCTCGCCGTTCCGCCACCTGGTCTACCCGATGCCCGAGGCGCGCACCGCCGGGCTCGGCATCCACGCCACCCTCGACCTCGGCGGCCAGTTGCGCTTCGGTCCCGACGTGAATTACGTGGACAACCTCGACTACCGCGTCGACGAATCCCTCCGCCCCGCCTTCGCCCAGGCCATCTCGCGCTACTTCCCCGGCATCGATCCTCGGCGCCTGGCCGCCGGCTACGCCGGCATCCGGCCCAAGCTCGGCGGGCCGGGGGAACCCGCCGCCGACTTCATCATCCAAACCCCTGCCGAACACGGCCTGCCCGGCCTGGTCAACCTGTTCGGCATCGAGTCGCCCGGCCTCACCGCCAGCCTGGCGCTCGCCGAACGGGTCGCCCGCGCACTCTGAGACGAGGTTTCGCCGCGCGCAGGGTCGGCCTGGCAAAACGGCGTTGTTATACTCGCCCGCACATTCACCGCTGCCAGCACAAAGGATTCGTCCATGAAAGCATTCGGCAAGGTCCTGGGGCTGTTCTTCCTGGGACTCTTACTGCTCGTCGTGGCCCTGGGCTTCGCCCTGACCCACCTGTTCGATCCCAATGACTACAAGGACGAAATCCGCCAGATCGCCCGCGACAAGGCCAACCTGGAGCTGGACCTGAAGGGCGACATCGGCTGGAGCCTGTTCCCCTGGCTGGGCCTGGAGCTGCACGACACCAGCATCGCCAGCGCCGCCACGCCGACCAAGCCGTTCGCCGACCTGCAGATGCTCGGCCTGTCGGTGCGGGTCCTGCCGCTGCTGCGCAAGGACGTGCAGATGAGCGCGATCCGCGTCGAAGGCCTGAGCCTGGACCTGGTCCGCGACAAGCAGGGCAAGGGCAACTGGGAAAACATCGGCAAGCCGGCCCAGCCCCAGGCCCCGGCCGCTCCTTCCGCCACCCCGCCGGCAGCGGACGGCAAGGGCGCCCAGGCGCAGGCACCGGAGCAGGCGCCGCAGAACGACAGCCCGCGTACCCCGATCAAGCTCGACATCGACAGCCTCAACGTCAACAACGCCCGCGTCACCTATACCGACGAAGCCAGCGGCAAGCAGTACAACGTCGAGGGCATCGAGCTGAGCACCGGCGCCATTCGCGAAGGCAGCAGCATTCCGCTGAAGCTCAACGCCTACCTCGGCACCAACCAGCCGGTGGTACGGGTCAAGACCGAGCTGACCGGCAACCTGCGCTTCGACACCGCGCTCAGGCGCTACCAACTGGAAGACGCCAGGCTCTCCGGCGAAGCCTCGGGCGAGCCGCTGCAAGGCAAGACCGCCACCTTCTCCGCCCAGGGCCAGTTGCTGCTCGACCAGTCGGCGCAGATCGCCGAGTGGAACGGCCTGAAGCTGAGCGTCAACCAGTTGCGCGCCCTCGGCGAACTGAAGGCCCGCGAGCTGGACAAGGACACCAAGTTCAGCGGCGGCCTGTCGATCGCGCCGATGAACCTGCGCGAGTTCCTCGCCGGCATCGGTGTGACCCTGCCGGCCACGGCCGATGCCAACACCCTCGGCAAGTTCGAGCTGAACACCCGCCTGGCCGGCAGCCGCAACAGCCTGAATCTCGAAGACCTCAAGCTGGGTCTGGACGACACTGCCTTCAGCGGCCGCTTCGGCATCGCCGATTTCGCCAGGCAATCGCTGCGCGCCCAGCTCAAGGGCGACAAGCTCGACCTCGACCGCTACCTGCCGGCCAAGGCCAAGCAAGCCCAGGATGCCGCCAGCGCCACGCGCAAGGCGGAAGTCGACGCCACCGTGGCCAGTGCCGCCCAGGGCAACACGCCGCTACCGGAAAAACCGACCAGGCAGGCCTGGAGCGACGCGCCGCTGCTGCCCATCGCGACCCTGCGCAAGCTCGACCTGGACGTGGCGCTGAACTTCGGCCGGCTGACCGTCGAGAAGCTGCCGATCGACGACGCCAGCCTGAAGCTGCGCGGCCAGGGCGGCGTGATCAGCCTCGACGACATGCGCGGCGGGCTGTACAACGGCCGCTTCAACGCCAAGGCCAACCTCGATGTACGCCAGGACAGCGCCGTGCTGACCGCCACCAAGCACATCGCCAACGTGCCGGTGGAGCGCCTGCTCGAAGCCCAGGGCAAGAAACCGCCGGTGAAGGGGCTGCTCGACCTCGATGCCGACATCCGCACCAGCGGCAACAGCGAGAAATCCTGGATCGACCATCTCAACGGCAACGCACGCTTCAGCCTGATCAACGGCGTGCTGCCCGACGCCAACCTGGAGCAACAGCTCTGCCAGGGCATCGCTACCCTCAACCGCAAGGCCCTTGCCGGTACTCACGGCGGCAAGGACACGCCTTTCCGCGAGCTCAAGGGCAGCCTGAACTTCACCAACGGCGTGGCCAGCAACCCTGACCTGAAAGTGGCCATTCCCGGCCTGGCGGTCAGCGGCCACGGCGATATCGACCTGCGCGTGCTGGGCATGGACTATCGCATCGGCGTGGAGATCCAGGGCGACAAGAGCGACATGCCGGACCCGGCCTGCCAGGTCAACCAGCGCTACGCCGGCATCGAATGGCCGCTGCTCTGCCGCGGCCCGCTGGAACTCGGCGCCAAGGCCTGCCGCCTGGACAAGGAAGGCCTGGGCAAGGTCGCCGCGAAACTGGCCGGCAATCGCCTCAACGAAAAACTCGAAGAGAAGCTCGGCGACAAGGTCAGTCCGGAGCTGAAAGACGCACTCAAAGGGCTGTTCAACCGCAAATGACACCTGAAGGCTTCAACGGCGCGGTCCTCGACTGGTACGACCGTCACGGTCGCAAGGATCTGCCCTGGCAGCAGGGCATCACCCCCTACCGGGTGTGGGTCTCGGAAATCATGCTGCAGCAGACCCAGGTCAGCACCGTGCTCGGTTACTTCGACCGTTTCATGGCAGCGTTGCCCGACGTCGAGGCACTGGCCGCGGCGGCCGAGGACGAAGTCCTGCACCTGTGGACCGGGCTCGGCTACTACAGCCGTGCGCGCAACCTGCACAAGACCGCGCAGATCGTGGTCGAGCGGCATGCGGGGGAGTTCCCCCGCGACGTCGAGCAACTCGCCGAACTGCCCGGCATCGGCCGCTCCACCGCTGGAGCCATCGCCAGCCTGTCGATGGGCCTGCGCGCACCGATCCTCGACGGCAACGTCAAGCGCGTACTGGCGCGCTACCTGGCGCAGGACGGCTATCCCGGCGAACCGAAGGTGGCCAGGGCGCTGTGGGAAGCCGCCGAACGCTTCACCCCGCACGCACGGGTCAACCACTACACCCAGGCGATGATGGACCTCGGCGCCACCCTCTGCACGCGCAGCAAGCCCAGTTGCCTGCTTTGCCCGCTGGTCTCGGGCTGCCGCGCGCACCTGCTCGGCCGCGAAGCCGATTATCCGCAGCCCAAGCCGCGCAAGGCGTTGCCGCAGAAGCGCACGCTGATGCCGATCCTGGCCAACCGCGACGGCGCCGTACTGCTCTACCGGCGGCCTTCCAGCGGACTCTGGGGCGGGCTCTGGAGCCTCCCCGAACTGGACGACCTCGACGGCCTCGAACCGCTCGCCGCGCGCCATTCCCTGGCCCTCGGCGAGCGCCGCGAACTGAGCGGCCTGACCCATACCTTCAGTCATTTCCAGCTCGCCATCGAGCCCTGGCTGGTGGCGGTGGAAGGCGCTCCGCGCGCCGTGGCCGAGGGCGACTGGCTCTGGTATAACCTCGCCACCCCGCCGCGCCTGGGCCTCGCCGCTCCGGTGAAGAAGCTGCTCAAGCGCGCAGAACAGGAACTCGGACGCGGCACGACCGCGTGAATGCCGGGCCCGCGGGCCCGGCGGCAACTGCAGGAGAACGACCATGAGCCGCACCGTGATGTGCCGCAAGTACCACGAAGAGCTGCCCGGCCTCGACCGCCCGCCGTATCCTGGCGCGAAGGGCGAGGACATCTACAACAACGTGTCGCGCAAGGCCTGGGACGAGTGGCAGAAGCACCAGACCATGCTGATCAACGAGCGTCGCCTGAACATGATGAACGCCGAGGACCGCAAGTTCCTCCAGCAGGAGATGGACAAGTTCCTCTCCGGCGAGGACTACGCCAAGGCCGACGGCTACGTGCCGCCATCCGCCTGACCCCCACCCCGCCCGACGGAGGCCGCCATGACCCCATCCCTCTCTGGCCTGCCTCCGATCCGCACCGCGCTGATCGGCTACGGCTTCGCCGGCAAGACCTTCCACGCCCCGCTGATCCGCGCGGTACCGGCGTTGTGCCTGGAGCACGTGGTCTCCCGCGACCCTGGGCGGGTGCACGCCGACCTGCCCGAAGCCCGGGTCAGCGCCGATCCGGATGAGGCCATCGAGGCCGCCGACATCGACCTGGTGGTCATCGCCTCGCCCAATGCCACCCACGCCAGCCTCGCCGAACGGGCCTTGCGCGCCGGCAAGCACGTGGTGGTGGACAAGCCGTTCACCGTCACCCTGGCCGAAGCCCGGCGCCTCGCCGACCTCGCCCGTGAACGGCCTGGGCAGGTCCTCTCGGTGTTCCAGAACCGGCGCTTCGACAGCGACTTCCTCGCCGTGGAGGCCGCCCTGCAGGCCGGCAGCATCGGCCCGGTGCGCTACTTCGAGTCGGCCATCGAGCGCTTCCGTCCGCAGGTCCGCGACCGCTGGCGCGAACACGACCTGCCCGGCTCCGGGCTGTGGTTCGACCTCGGCCCGCACCTGCTCGACCAGGCACTGTGCCTGTTCGGCGTACCGCAGCGTGTGCACGGACACCTGCGCCGGCTGCGCGAGGGTGCGCAGACCGACGACTGGTTCGAGGTCCTGCTCGATTATCCGCACTGCCAGGTAGCGCTGCGCGCCAGCATGCTCGCCGCCAATCCGGCGCCACGCTTCAATGTGCACGGCGACCACGGCAGCCTGCTAAAGGCCGGCGCCGACATCCAGGAAGCGCAACTGCTCCAGGGACTGCACCCCGGTTCCGCCGGCTGGGGCCGCGATCCCGACCTGCTGCAGCACATCGATGGCCAGGGCCTGCGCCAGTCGCTGGTCACCCCGGCGGGCGACCAGAGCCGCTACTACCAGGCGCTGGCCGCCGCCATCCGCGGCCAGTCGCGCAACCCGGTGTCGGCGCAACAGGCCTGCGCGCTGATGGCCCTGCTGGAGTTGGCACGACGCTCCGCCGAGGAAGGCCGGAGCCTGCCGGTGGAGCTGCGCGACGAGGAACGCCAGGCCTGGAACTGAGGCCCGGCAGTCCGGCGGAAACCGCGAGGGGATCGTAAGGCGTTAAAAAACAAAAAAAATTTCTTCGCCGGTGTTGACACTGCCGCGCTAAACCCGTTTAATTGCGCCCCGTTGCCCAGGTAGCTCAGTTGGTAGAGCAGGGGATTGAAAATCCCCGTGTCGGCGGTTCGATTCCGTCCCTGGGCACCACTAATTTCAAGGACTTAGCGCAACGCTTGGTTCAGTCCCACGCTCCAGTGGTACAGTTTCGGTACAGTGCCGGCACTTTGCTACTGGAGATAATGATGGCGACAATCGTAAAAACTCCCTCTGGTACTTGGAAAGCTGTCATCCGCAAGCAAGGGTGGCCCACGGCTTCCAAGACCTTTCGCACCAAACGTGATGCCGATGACTGGGCTCGCTCCACTGAGGACGAGATGGTTCGCGGTGTATATCTGCGCCGCTCCCCTTCCGAGAAGATGACTCTAGAAAAAGCCCTAGGGCGCTACCTAGAGGAAGTCACCCCGACCAAGAAAGCCTCCACGCAAAAAGCCGAGCAGACCAAGGCCGCCGCGCTCATCCGCCACCTCGGCAAGTATTCCCTCGCCGCGCTCTCAGCCGACGTGATCGCCGAGTACCGCGACAAGCGCCTGAAAGAACCCGTCCGCACCAAATACAAGGAAGGCAGCGACGTTGCCGTTAGAACCGTTAGCGCCAACACCGTCCGCCTCGAGCTGGCCCTACTCAGCAACCTCTTCACGGTGGCCATTCAAGAATGGCGAATCGGACTCCCCCAAAATCCCGTACTGAATATCCGCAAGCCAAGCCCTGGGGAGGGACGCGACCGACGACTCACCCTGGACGAAGAGCGGAAGCTGTTCCAGGCTGTAAACGCCTACCACAATCCAATGCTGGGATGGATAGTCAGGATCGCCGTGGAGACCGGCATGCGCTCCTCAGAGATCACCTCACTACGTAGGCATCAGGTAGACGTCAAAAAACGCGTGGTGAAGCTCCTGGACACGAAAAACGGGGAAAGCCGCACCGTACCGCTGACCCAAGCAGCAACCCAAGCCTTCCAAGAGGCGCTAGAGAACCCCATACGCCCCATTGATACCGATCTCATATTCTTCGGCGAACCAGGCAAGGACAAAAAGAGAAGGCCCTATGTCTTCTCGAAAGTCTGGAATGGGATGAAAAAGCGGCTCGGCATGTCGGATTTCCGGTTCCATGACCTTAGGCATGAAGCCGTGAGCAGGCTCGTAGAAAGCGGCCAGCTCACTGATCAGCAAGTTGCAGCAATCAGCGGGCACAAGTCGATGCAAACGCTCAAGCGCTACACACACCTTCGAGCAAAAGACCTGGTCAAAGCACTAGATAACATCGACCAGCTGCGCCTGGGCGCAAGGCCTAGCGCCTGACTCAAGCCCGCCTCCGGCATCCCTGCCGGTGCTGGTGGCCAGGCCCCGGGCAAAAAGCCGCCCGGCGCCTGGCGCGGCATCCATGCCTCACCAGCTCGATTTAAGCCATTGGGCCAGTCCGAGCGTATGCTCAGCGAGCTAAAACGTACCGAAGGGCCTTCTCATGACAGAGCAGTCAGAGAATTCGATAACCGCGCTGATTACTTTGGCCAGGGCGCCCTTGGGCCAGGCTGCGCCTGAGACGCTGATCGAGGTCGCATTGTTCGTCTGGTACGCCCCAGACCCTCTCCCCTCGCTGAAACGCGCCCTGGAGGCCCTGGAGGGCATCCAGCAGCGCCGCGCCAGGTTCGCCCTGGATGTGATCCGTCGTTACCCCTGCATAGAGCTCGAACGCCAGCGGGCGCTACGCGACCTGGTAGACCTGAAAGTTAGTTTTGAGGGAGGGTCGATGGTGGATCTGCTCAATGCCTGGGACCTGGACGAGACCGAAACCCCGAACACCAAGGCAATCCTGCCCTACCAGACCAGACACTACGCTGCCGAGCGGCGCAAGTGAGCTGGTGAGGCATGGATGCCGCGCCAGGCCCCGGGCGGCTTTTTGCCCGGGGCCTGGCCACCAGCGCCGGCAGGGATGCCGGAAAGACAGTTCTGCAGCTATTTCGCGCCTTCTTGAGCCACTTGCTCTTGAGGTACATCAACAGCGTTATTTTCCTGCTGGTGACTAGTATCGCCTTGCGGGTGGCCATTAGCATCACCTTGGCCCTGCGGAATATTAGGTTTCTTGGCCGCACCTTTAGATATTTTCTGCAGAGCCTGTTCTTTTTCCGCGATGAAGCGCGTGTACATCTCCTTCATCTTCGGTGATTCGTCTTTATTTGTTGAGGAGAACACTTTGTAGTATTTTATGAAAAGTTCCTTGTCTGCCTCATAGTCTTTTGACCATAACGACTTAGGCAATCTCTTTTTATCGCCCTTGCCAACTGGGACCGTAGGGAATGTTCTATCTAAGACGGCTTTATATGCAGCGTTATTAATTGTCTTAACAACAGACCTTAGCGTACTGGACACCAAGAGCAGATCATCTCTACTTAGCGTTAAAGGCTTCTCAAAAAGTTTGCTATGCGAGGTCAGACCAAGGGCCATGGCGTTCTTTGCACCAAGCTTGCCAAATCTATGCACGCAGCAATGTCTTAGCTGGCATATTTTGTCCAGCTCAGTTGTGATAGCCTCATCAATAACCAACTCTATATCAGTGAGGCTCTTGAATGTCTTAAGTATGTTTTCAGAGGCCGTAAATGAATGATTATCCATCAGAGCCTCTGGAAGGAGCTGCTTGTTATGGTGCAGAGCCGCCCCGAAAGTAATCTGCTGGTTTTCCGCGCACTTCTGAGAGTAAATATCAGTCTGTATTAAGGTTCTTACAAGTGCACGAACATAACTTTCTACCGCCGAAAAATACCCTAGAAAAAGAATACTAGCAAACTCACTAGAGATTTCATCTTGATTAATCCAGAGTAAATTTAATTTGTTAGCATTCTCAATAAACTCATCTATTGGGGATAATTTGCTCAGCTTGTGGCTTTTGTCAAAAAGCGCCTCTGTAGAAAGAATTTGGGTAAAAGGCGTGACCTTGACGATCGCTGAATAATCGGCCGATGAAGTGCTACTTCCTGGTGTTTGTATGGTCATTGCAGGAACTCATCAACGAAGCTGGTTACGAGCCTAATGATTTTCTCTGCGCGTGCCTGACCTACCCTGTGTATTTTTCGTAGTTCAGTACCGGGGTCCTGGACTGATAGCAGGTCGCCGATAGTTTTGAAACGCGGTAGCTCTTGCTTTAGCTTTGCGACAGTCCATTTTGTTAAGCCTGGGACTTCGTGCAGGGGGAGTGACATGCAGGTTTCGAAGGTTGAGCTATCAAGCAGCTCGGCACCGCAGTGATGACAATATTTTTGCGTTGCTGTAATTCTTTCCTTACCACAAGTCGAACAAGCTGGCAGATCAAACTTCAGCGACGAAAGTTCTTCTGAGGAAAACAGACTTGAGACAGAGCGCCGTAAAGGTTGCCTACTGGTTTTTTGATTTATTTTGTCGACAACTATTCGTGCAGACCAGCCTCTAGCCTTCGCAGAAAAGGCTCGCTCGTGCAAAAGTGCAGCAATGTGAGGGGTATACCTGTCATATTTTCGGTCTTCGCCATGCGAGACCTTTTCTGCTACCGGATAAAGAAGTCCAGCTTCTATAAGAAGATTGAACATACGCTCAACCATTGGCTGGTCCTTTATCCCTGTTATCCCGATAAGCAGCTGCTTAGTCCCCGAGGGGGCCAACTTATCGTTGAACTCTTTTAGAAGCAGGACAAGCTTACTGAAAAGTGCGTTCCCCTGCTCTATTATCGTTTTTAATTTCGGGGCTTTTATTGCGAGAGTTAAAAACTCTTCGATTCGTGCCTCGGTATGGCTTTGGACTATCCTGTTCAGACCTTGCTGAACAGTGGAGAATTTTTTCTTCTGAAACTCCATTATCATATGCAAATAGGCCCTTGGTATTCCAAAAGCGGCATAGGCTAAGTATTGGCGGATCTCATCAGGGATGCTCGAAAAATCAGGGATTCTATGAGCTGCGATAGAGAGCATTGTTTCAATATAGTGCGGACTAGAGACGGACAGCCAAACATGCTCAAACCCACCCTCCTGCGTCGGATGAAATCTCGCTCCATACTCAGTCGTTCCTGGATAAACGGAGGCCTTAGGGGATATGTAAGGACTCTTTATGCTACGGAATATCTCAAAGAACTCAGCCATGTACTCTGGGGTGAGTGTTAGGGCTGCATCATCTAGGAGTAGAATCGCTCGGGGTCTGTTCCCAAGGCCAGTGTGGTTATCAATTATTTTCTTGGTGGTGTGCAGGGTGATGCTATTTGCGAGGTCTAGTTCATCTTGCGTAAGAGGCAGACTGCGCTCAAGCTTAGCAATTAAATTCTGAAGATCGCTTATATCAATATATTCTAGCGCTTCCTGCAGCTCATCTTCGGAAAATACTTCATCCTGCTCAGCCAAAGTCTCGTGTGCTGCGACAATTATCCGGGACAACACCCATGTATGGAACAAGTTTATCGCATTGGCGCGACTAATCAGCATAGGCTCTAGCCGATAATACCTATTGAAAGAAACATAGATTGCTAGAGGTTTTTTTACATCATCTTTACATAAAATTGAAGCATAGCGCATCATGTGCGTTTTCCCGCAACCACGCGGACCGACAATAAGCGTTGTTTGCTTCTTTAGTAGAGTTGAAATTATTTCGTCAAAGAAATCGCTTGTCGCAGTTCCGTCCTTGAGCTCTTTGCTTGTTATGTAATCGGCTCTTTGCTCTAAAGCAATATCGATTTCTTTTTCGTTGATCTCGGTTTCCATTGCCTTGGAGGTTCCCTTAGTAAATTGGAAGATCTAGAAGGTAGTCCCTTGGGAGATGCCTTGCGCTTACGCCATGTGCGCGGGACATTATAAAATATCTACCTATATCCGATATGAGCGAATGAAAAACCTGCTCTCTTAGCGCAATCGGTGGACGCAAGCGATAAATGCAGTCGGTTATTGGCATACAGCCCGATTTGACCATACAGATCCGAGCATGCAAGTCTCGCCCAACACGGGCGACAAGTATATCTCCTGCTTCCGCCAAAACTAAGCCAGGAGAAGAAGTATAGTTTCCGTGAGGCAGGTTTATGGAAAGCTCCCAAGGGCGCAGACCTGTTGTATGCAGCACATCGAATCCTGACTGTCTCGCTTCCTTTGAATTTAATCTACCACGAACAATTTCGCATCCCAGATCTTTAAGGCGCACTCCGGCTTTATTTCTCTGAACCGACGATATCGAATAGTAATCGTAGTCTAATGTATTTATGGCATCCTTGGGATCAATGAGAACGGTCTGTTTTTCATTCCCTAGCCCCATGAAACTCTTGACTTTGATCGGACCCTCCGCTGCTCCACCCTTAGTAATTATTATTATATGAGCCTGAGCTTCTGTACCGACAAACATGTTGCGCGGAAGTTTTATTACAGTGTCTATTGAGTTCTCATTTAGGATAGATTGCCTAAGTGATTTATTCTTCTCTCCAGACACAAAGCCGTCAGGAACAATCAGACCAAGCTGGCCGCCCGGTCTAAGAGAGGTCAAATTCTGTGCAATGAAAATGAATTCTGCCGAAGCATGTCTTACGGCTTTTACATCAACGCTTAGTCCAGCTGACTTAAGGATTGCGTCGTATCCTGCTTGCCATTTTTTCTTGACGAAAGGAGGGTTGCAAAGTGCAAGGTCAACGGACTCAGGTGCGATTCCAATGGATCGGATTAGATCAGGCGAAAGCGCATCTGCATGATGATGCAAGTGCTTGACTGATAGCCCAGCTTCATCTGACGAAAATATTTCAGGCTTACTGTCGATATCGACAGTAACGTATAGAGCATCTATCCATCTGGACGCTGCTGCGCGAGACAAAGCACCGTCACCGCATCCAAGATCTAGGATCAGCTTCGGCTCTGTCGCCGACAATTCAGAGACCAAAAGCTTGCTGATAGTCTCTTTTGTATAGTACCTGCCCAATGGATCGCTGAGAGAGCCAAATGGAGATAGCATTCTGTGAACCCGCAAAAAATGGTGACTCGGTGAGGCGTGATGCCTCTCGGCCCCTGCATGGGAGCAATTGTGCCACGGGCTGGTACCGTTGTAGAGATTCGATGCTTTCTCCTTGCTGAAGGCTTGCCACTGGCCCTAGCAGGCCCTCGCTGGGCGCACGAGCGTGGGGCTCAGCGGCGCTAGGCGTGCTACCGCGCATTGGACAGGCACACTGTTGGAACAGAACTGCGCGTGTCCAGAACGGGACGAGCAGCATTGACCATCTCGGGGCTTAATCCCTTTCCCCCCCGCCCGATTTGAAACTGCCCGTACAGGCTAGCTGTTTTGTTTACACAGTGACCTAGAGCTGCCGAGACCTTCTCGTCACTCAGATCTGAGCGCTTAAAATCGCTAGCCGCCGCATTTCGGAGATGGTAGGGACAGATTCTGAATGGCAACTGCGGCCAGAGCTTCCGTCCAGCCGACGATAGTGCTGCCCGCCAGTTGGTGCTTTTCTCAATGCGCACAACCATCTCGACCTCACCTACGTCTTCTGGCTTTCTGCAGGCATCAAAGAGAGCCCTGATCAATGGGTGCGCGCCCTGGTCAAGTTGATAACTGATTTCTCGCCAAGGCTGCCCTCTCTCTTCAGTAACCTTGACACCATTATCGATCCGGATTATCAGCCTGCCTTCTTCGGTACAAATAACTTTGACGCCCTTCTCAAGCTCACCTGGTCGGCATCCAGACACCGCCTCAACCAGATAGGCCATAGCGTACCTACTAAGTGCGAACTGCTTGTACAGCTGCTCACGCCAATTATTCGGTAATTTTTTCAAGTCAGACCGTTTTGATTTTCGTCTCACTGTGGTTTCGAGAGGGCTCTTTCCCTTGTGCTGCTCGACAATATTTATGATTCCTATCACCCCTTCAATTACTGACACATGTTCTATCAGACTGCTCATATCCCCTGCGCGCTGAGCCGCGTCTTGACTTCGCAATGCCTCTAATAGTTGGGATCTGCAGCAGTGCATTACTGCAGCCACTCTTCTTCGGTAGGTCGACTTACTGCTAGTTCTGCAAATAGCAGACCATAGCTTTTCTGGCTCAGCACCCTCATCGCCAACAAGTCGGTTGTACTCGCGGACATAGCCGTCATCAGTCGACTTAGATAGATTTCTGGAAGGCAATTCTTTCATCCGCTTGCGCCCGGCTCTTACGAGCTCGTAAATCTCAGCTTGGGTCTTCATAAAATTTTTCCTGTGACCTAACTCGATTGAGTTGGCTGGCTAATAGGGCACCTTTCGCTACGCGAATCGCCGTTCCGGCGACCGGTGCCCACATTCACGCAGCTGCGTGAATGTGTTTTCTTTTTAGGTCACTTACGACCTATCATTTTTAGGTCACACATGACTCATCGGCTTTTAGGTCACATGCGACTTTTTCTTTGGCTAATGCTTGTACATCTGAGATCACTTTGCTTGAATACTCTCATCGCCTCGTGCATGGAGACTTTCAATGTCATCCTCCGGATATCAAGTTGGTCTATCTGCTGGTTACGCGCACTCTCGCGCAACCCAAGCATCATACGAAGCTGCAATTAATGAATGGCGTTTGCATTCAGAGAACCTGAAGCATCAAGTGAACGCCTTGAATGAACGTATCGAAATCATGCAAGGCCACTTTGAAGCGAATAACTATGTTTTGCTTCTGTTGTTGGAAGAGTTAAGAAGGACCTCACCTAACTCTCCACTACTGTCAAAGGAAAACAGAGACTCGCTTCGCCAGAAGGCCTTTGATAGATATCTAGAAGATCGCGGATATGAGGGGCCAAGTTCACGCGCCCGGAGGTAATTAACCTCCGGGAGGCGGGCCGCCCAACAGTGTGTTGTTGTCTGGCATGCCTCGGCCAGTAGCGCCAGGAGTAGAGTTGTCTGGCCTATTGCCATGTTTCGCCCCACCACCCAGGCCACCAGCAGCCCCGTGCTTGCTTTCCCTAACCCCTGCCACAAACACGTCCTGACCACCATCACCGGTGCGCTCTGCGTCAGCGATACCTCCGGTAGCGCCTTGGCCGATCCAGCGCAGAATATTGTCCGGTACCCAGTGAATCAGACTGAAGACGATGTGCACGACCGTAGTCATGATCACAACGTAGATGGCCACGTAGGCGATGAAGCTCACCATGCCGGTCATGCTGTCCGCCTGGATCCCCGAGACGACAGACATGAAGGCCGCATTGATGTAGCCGACGATAGGCTGGGTGAGCAACATCCCTCCAACCAAGCCGAATAGCATCAGGGCAGGCCGCATCACGAGCGAGAGGATCATCATGTAACCCTGGCCCGCACGTCCGACCGTGTCATCACCGTCCGGGTGGATGTGCGCGACAGCGAACAGCGGAGCGGCAATAACAGACTCCAGCACCAGAACGAACCAGTTCACAATCGAGGTCGTCCAGGTGATAAAGGGAATCATGGGTACATAGGTGCTCAACGTCACACCGAAAAAGAACAACAACAGCACCAACGTCGTCACGAGGCCAGACGCAAACTGAATTACGGCTCCTACGTCGAAGACGCTTCCCACAGTGACCTTGGCCGCCAGCGAATTTGCAGCTCCACTCACTCCGGCCATCGCAGCGAGCATTACCTCCCCTATGGTGACGATAACGTCGCCGAAGCTTTTCATCTGGCTCATGTGGTTGAGGTTGGAGCCGGCGATGCTCTGCGTCATCTGGTTGATCGCGCCCATGAACGGGGCCGACATCATCTTCTTGACGTACTCCCAGGCCCCTTCGCCGTCACGGGGCTCTCGCACGTTGGTCTCGGCGTAGTAGGTGTTCCGGAGCGAGTCGACGCGGTGCTTGGCATACTCGTCGGCGGTGAGCATGACGTCGGCGTATGTCTGAAGTGTCTCGTTGGTCTCCTTGTCGACGATGGCAATGGGATCAGCCGCCGGCAGACCGTTCAACGTGGATTGCATCACGTCGTTCATTTTGACGATGTGGTTGTACCAGGTGCCGGCGAACAGCCAGCCGCCGTCCTTGGCGGCCTTGAGGAAGTCCGCTGCAGCGCGATCACTGGTTTGCATCACTGCAGTCTTGGCGGCGGCGCGAAGCGAGTTTTCGTAGGTGTTCGCCGCGGCGTCAATCACGCCAGGGGCCGGTTTTTGCCCGGCGACGATCTGCTGTGCCGTCGGCCGGATATCTTGGATCATCTGCTGGATGGCTTTAGCGTGTGCCGCGAGGATCGGCTCTTTGATGACCTTGGTGTTGCTGTTGCCCTCCGAGGCCTCCCATGATTGCCTCCAGGTGAGTGCGCCGCACACATCCGGGTTGATGTAGGAATTGTCGTTGGCCTTCCACTTGTAGTCGGTGACGTTATAGCTCGCCCTGTTGTATTTCTGCACCATGTTGATGCCGCCATAGACCGGTATGGCATCGGTGATGTCGACGTCGATCTCCCCTGTATTGACGACCTTGCGGGTGGATGCGACAGCCTGGATGCGAGTCGACCGGCCAGAGGCCTCGAACTGCTTGTTCATCGCCGCGGTGCAGACTTCGAATTTCAGAATGTTGGCCGCGAGCGGTCGAGAGTCAGGGATCAGCGGCCGCGATAGCATCCCGTCCTTGCCAATCTGGTCGACGGCTTGGCTCCAGATTGCATCCCCCACCCCGACGCCTTGAATCGCGAGCCATAGCACCATGATCTGGATAAGCGAATAGCCATGCCCAAGCGGTAGCAGCAGGGCGCCGCCAGCGGCGGTACGCAGCGGGATCCAAATGTCACTCATCTTCCGGCCAAGGACCTCGCCGTCCTGAGCGGAGTCAACAGTGCCTTTGATCGTGGTGTAGGCGATAAAGATCATGCCCAAGAACATCACGGCACCGCCGAACACGGACATCATGCTGCCCAGCACGTCCTCGGTCTCGCCGCCCTCCACGTTCCCGCCAGAGTGGATAGCCCCCACGATCGAGCCGAACACTTCCTCCAGGAAGTCGACGGAAGTGTCGCCCGGGGGCGGGGTGAATTGGTTTAGTCCGCCTGAGGATTCAGCGTGGGCTGCTCCCCCGAAAAATGCGGCCAGAAGTAGGCAAAGCAGCAGCGATTTTCTCATCTGGCCTCTCTCCGTTGTGCCGGAGGTAGCACAAAAGGCGTGCAAAGAGCGTCATGCACATACAGCAGGGCATACGGAATGCCGGCGAGTGCATAAAAGTGACTCCCGCCGGACAAATACTGCTGCACGGCCAAAAGGGCCAGTACGGCTGTTGCGGGGAACACCCACCAGCCTGGTAACCCACCCCAAACACGATGCTGGCCTAGTGGAGCTCCCAAGTTAGTCAGAAGCAACAGTAGATAAAAGGCACGATGAGTAAATCGCGTGAATGCAGGAGAACCTAGAATCGCATCGAAATTTACTGTTGGCATGCGAGTAGCCCCGCAATTTCTACAGTGCGATAAAGCACTCTTCGACCAACTTTAACTCGACACTCACGAATACCTATAGCTAACTCAGTTTTGCGCCATAGAAATGTGCTCAACCCTCTGGCAGTCATTCCCAATAGATCAGCAAGCTGGCTTTGGGAAACTAACGGACCAAATCGATTCAAAAAGTCTTGTTCAAATTTTGCTTTCTGGTTCTGCTGAGTCATCGTAACCGCGTTCATTTGGAGCAACCTTTGTAATATCTCGACAGGTGCTCAAATGCTCACGATAGCCAAGCAGTACGTCAACAAGCGCAAAATTAAGTGACTCTTGTCCCACTCGGGGTTTTCCATGGGAAAAGACCTATTAAACCCCGAGGAAAATTCCGCCACACCGAAATCGCTCGGGCTTTAGCCCAATAAAATACATCACAAACCCCGAATAGAATTTATTTTTATTAACATCACAGAATCAATAAAAAACCACAATACCCCCATAAGTTTTCACCTTTCATCCCATATCCTTTCACCGTCCACCCCATAAACATTCACCTTTCGCCCCATATCCTTTCACCATGGCTCCCCATAAATTTTCACTCTCCACCCCATAAGCTTTCACCTTTCGCCCCATATCTATTCACCTTTGCCCCATAAACGTTCACCTTACACCCCATAAACGTTCACCATAAAAACAAAAATCCCTTAAATAACAACAGCTTAAACACAGAAAATTTATCTCTTTGTTTGTATGTCTGCTCTTTTTTAAAAAGAAAAACAAACATACAGACAGACTGGACGGAAACAAGGAGGGAAAGTAGAGTAAGGAAGCGGCGCTGGTCAGGGCGGCAACCCAGACCAGCACCTACCACCCGAGACCGAAGGAGGGTCCCAAATGGCTAAGAAAACTATACCCGATCTTGTATTGGACGATGTACTAGTAAGCGCCAACCCACGATTGGAGAGCCCTCGAGCTGAATCTGAGCTCAAAGCCTTACGAAACCTTCTTGCCCCGGCTTGCGAAAAGGTTGTCGGGGCATATGCCGAAGTCGCCAACCATAAAAGCGCTGAGCGCGCCTTCAAACGCTTTTTGCAAAATATGATTTCAGCAACTTAGGCAGCAACACTCTTGGCCTCATCTAACTATCGGCCAGATGGGGCCAGCCAACTGTATTCTTTACAACGCCCACCAACTCAACAAATCGCGCAGAGCTGCATCACCTAATCTGGAGCGGCCCCACTCTGTCGCCGAACCGTAGCTCCCCTCCACACTCTTAGAAGCCAGAATCCTAATGTCACTTGCCCCCACCGCCGGCGAGCGCAGCAGCCCTGCAACAAGCAGAGCCTCGTCTAAACATGAAAAGATATCCTGGTACTGCACGCTGTCTATTTGAAATTTCACAGCACAGGCCCCCAACCGCTCCTCTAGACCTATTGACTCCACCTCTGAATGCATCGTCTCCGGTAGAGGGCAGCGAAATCGTGGTGGCGGCTCTCGCTCGCTTATCGACACAAGTTGGACGACTTTTGCTCGCCATTCTCGTCAACTCCAAATGAATGCCCCGCTAATTACGAGCGGTCTGACCATGATCGCACCAATAACTCGCCGAAAATCGGCAGAAAGGGTAGCTTTAGATCGGATGGGTTTCATCCGAAGCCAGGATTCGGTTCAGTTTCATAAGGAATAGCTTCAGCATGTCAGAGATAACGTCTCCAGCTGTCTGCGTACAGATCAACGCCACCCATAAAAGGGACAATAGCGACTTCGAGATCATCTCCGTAACGGAGTCTCTGTCCCACAGTAAACGCGTGCATTTCCTTCTCGTTGAGACCCAAACGCGCGAGTACGTACAGCAAGTGGGCGACCAAACACATGTCGAGGCCAGCATAGATGTCAAGGCTACCTACCTATATGGGCATCCTTATGGCCACCGAGAAGGTATGGTGGTCAGTACCATGGGCGGAAACTTTAGGAGCTATAACAATAGCGTAAAGCTGACCAACGGAAGCGTAATGATTGAATCTGCCCTCCGTGGCCTGCACATAGGCACCTACCTATTCCATAAGATAACTAGCTGGGCAAAAAGCTTTGATCCGTCTGCCCGGATCGTCCCAATCATGGTAATCGCTGGAGATGCAGGGCCAGAAAATCGTGAGCGCCGTAACAAGCTCTACACCAATTCTGGAATCAGGTTTATCTGGACCGATACACCTGGTGCAGGCGGCCGCTCCGCCCCCGATCTCACCGTGGCAGATCTCGCCCCCTACAGCCATTGGCCGAACATCGAGCCGTACTATGGCTTTTCTGCACTTAGCCAGGCTTGGCGCGAACTGGACGTTATCCGGGAGAAAGCTTCCGGACTGAAGGCATCCAAAGCCTACTATCGCAAGCACTATAACAGCGTATCCAAGCGCCTATCTGCCATCACTACGATGCTGAACTGGCCACTCTGCATTGTGACATTCGTGTTTGGCCTGCTACTCGCCCGAGGGATCGGATGGTACCAAGGGTTTGGGTTCTGACACGCATCCGCTGCGGTCTGGCGCTAGATGGCTGCGAGACGCACCAAGCCGAACCACAAGAAAGCTACCGCGACTCAAGAACGCTTTACACGAAACTTTTTGAGTGTAGAATCCCGCATAACGAAACCTAGTGAGCACTCCAAATGTCCCAACGTAGTAGCAAGGCTATTGCTGAATTCATCATGCGAAACGTTCCCCGCGATCTCATGCTGGGCGTTGAGGACGCGCTGAACACTGGAGCTATGCGGGGCTACGCATCTGCAAAGGGCATGAATAAGGGGCATGTGAAGAACGCCGTAGGTCAGATGCGTCATTTCCATATGAACGAAGCTTTCAATGATGCGCTCGTTGCTGGAAATGCCAATCCGACTCCGATCAGAGGCAATGGCCTTGTTGTAGGTCGCTCTGGCGTGATTGCCTTGAGCCGATTCAACATTTCTGCTGGAGTTTGGAACAACGCTCGCCGAAGCATCACACGTCGACATCTGGCTGAGGCCAACCGGGCAATTGAACAATTCATACAGCCAGCACTTTTTGATGCTCAGCCAGTCTCACAGGCGTCTCTGTTTTTCGTGGCTGCTTTCAGCGGATCGATGGACATTCAGCCAGATACGCCACAGGTGATCTATGTTGCTGTACCGGACAAAGAGATGAAGTCCTGGATATTCCAAGAACCCTTGGAGCGCTTCTGCTCTCGCTACTTCGAGATCGAAAACCCACTACAGCCAGATACGGCGAAACCAAAACTCAAGCCTGGTGTGGCAGCAAAAAATCGGAAAGATCAGTCATGAGTCGGGGAGTCAATGGTTTCCACCCGGGCCGCCTGAGCCAAGCTCTCGCGGCCCGTCGTTTACCTCAAGTACAGCTTGCGGCAATGGTCGGCGTTTCGCCCGCAACCGTTAGCAAGTGGAGGTCGGGGCAACAGGCACCAGAGGCAGAGACGCTGGAACGGCTCGCATCCGTCATAAATGTTAGCCCGGAGTGGTTTACGCGCCCGTTGCCCACGAAGGTGTCTGTACCGCTTTTTCGTAGTAACGCATCTGCCCATGTGGCTGCACGCGAAATGCTCGAAGCACGCCTTGAGTGGGCTCAAGATATTTCAATTGCGCTTGAGGAGTTTGTGGACTTCCCGGAAGTGAACCTGCCTATCCGGGCGTTCAAAGCACCAGAGCAAATCAGTGATGCTGACATCGAAGAGGCGGCCTGTGAGTGCCGAGATTTGTGGAACCTCGGCCGGCGGGCTATTCCAGATCTCGCACTTGCAGTTGAAGGTGCGGGGGTCATTCTAGTCCGCGAGGAGACAGGGATTGCACCTATTGAAGGTCTATCCGCGTGGAGTGCAGCACTGCAGCGTCCAATGGTTCTGTTGTCCGCAGACAAAGCCAACGGCTTTCGCAGCCGATTCGATCTAGCGCACGAATTGGGACACCTCGTACTGCACAAGGGCATCGACCGTTCAACAGATCCAGTTCGATACAAGCAGATGGAGTCGCAGGCACATCGCTTTGCTGGAGCCTTTTTGCTGCCTGCAGAAGCGTTTGCAGCAGAAGTGAAGACTCCAGTTACCTTGGACAGTTTGCTCCTGCTGAAGCAGCGCTGGGGGGTCTCTGTAGCCGCAATCATTATGCGACTGGAGGCACTGGGGATTATTGATCAGGAGGCGAAGACACTGCTCTTCAAACGGCGCTCTGCCCGCTGGGGAGTCAAATCCGAACCAGGTGATGATGCACGAGCTCCCGAACAACCTCGTCTGCTGAAGAGAACAATCGAACTGTTAGCGTCCTCGGGCGTTATGCCGGTGGAATCAGTACCAAACCACATAGGGCTGGCAGCAACCGACATTGAGCGGCTTACAGGTTTGCCTGATGGCTATCTGAGTCAGAGAGCTTCTGTTGTAAACCTATCCAGGCTCAAAGCAGGACTCGCCCGGAAGACACCTGGCAACGTTATTGCTGACGGGGCGAGCATCATCCCGTTCAATCGCCGCTGAAAAATGAGTCGTCCAGTACCTGCTGGCCGACTCATCCGCTCCCAAAGGCGTACCACCGCCTAAAAGGAGGCATCTGGAGGTACACTAGTGGTGCAGCACTGATTTTCCCGATTGTGATGCATTGAGACCTAATGCGTTGATTTCATAGTGATTTCATGTGATGTACCGTGACTCACTGGAGTGTTACTGGTACCTGGTGGAATAATGACACTGGCGAATTGAAAATCCCCGTGTCGGCGGTTCGATTCCGTCCCTGGGCACCATGAATACGACGAAAAGGCTCACCTCCGGGTGGGCCTTTTTGCTTTCCGCCGTTCGCCTAGACGTGCTGCCCGCCGTTGACGTGGATTTCCGCGCCATTCACGTAGGATGCGCCGCTGGTGCAGAGGAAGTAGATCAGCGAAGCGATCTCCTCCGGCCGGCCGAGGCGGTGCAGCGGGATGCTGCGCTCGACGATCTCCTCGGTGCCCGGCGACAGGATCGAGGTGTCGATCTCCCCCGGCGCGATGGCGTTCACCCGCACCCCATGCGGGCCGAAGTCGTGGGCCATCTCGCGGGTCAGCGCGGACAACGCCGCCTTGGAAGTGGCGTAGGCCACCCCGGCGAACGGATGCACCTTCGAGCCGGCGATGGAGGTCACGTTTATCACCGTTCCCTGCGCCGCCTTCAGCTCGGCGAACAGGCCGCGCGCCAGCAGCGCGGTGGAGAACAGGTTGACGTTGAACACCCGCAGCCAGGTGGCGTAGTCGGTTTCCAGCACACCGAGGCGCGCGCCGTCTTCGCCCTTGGGCGAGATGCCGGCATTGTCCACCAGTGCGTGGAGCCGACCGTCGCCGAGCTTCTCGCGGATCAGTTCCAGGCTGGCCTCGACGCCGGGAATGTCCTCCAGGTCCAGATGGATGTGGTTTTCCTCGCCGTCCGCCCAGGGACATTCGCTGGCCCAGCTCTGCCGCGACGCGGTGAACACCCGCCAACCCGCGGCATTGAAGTACTTCACCGTGGCATGCCCGATACCGCGGCTCGCCCCGGTCAGCAACAGGGTCTTTCTCTCCGCCATACGCCCTCCGTGAAGGCCTGCTGGAATGAACGCGACTCGCACAGCCTACAAGGAATGACGAATCGCCGCGGCGGATCTTTCGCCCATCCCGGCGAACGGCCGAGCGTGAGCCAGGCAGTGCCGATAGACTAGGCGGACCTTGTCCGGACCCCCGATCGATGCTGAAGAAAAGCTTCAACTCCCTGCTCACCACCTGGCTCGCCGGCCTGCTGGTGATGCTGCCGCTGGTACTCACCTTGGCCTTGCTGGCCTGGGTGGTCAGCTTGCTGAACCGCTTCGTCGGTCCATCCAGCCTGATCGGTCGCGGCTTCGCCGCCATCGGCCAGCCGCTCGCCGGCGATTCGCCACTGGCCTACCTGCTCGGTACCGCGCTACTGCTGGTAGCCATCTACCTGCTTGGCCTCGGCGTACAGCTAGGCCTGAAGCGGCCGCTGGCCAACCTGTTCGACCTGACCCTGCGGCGCACCCCGCTGATCGGCAACCTGTACAACCTGGCCGACCGTTTCGTCGGCCTGCTGGACAAGAAGCAGGACGCCGACATCGCCGCGATGAGTCCGGTGTGGTGTTTCTTCGGCGGCGACGGCGCCGCCGTGCTGGCGCTGATGCCCAACCCCGAAGCGGTGGAACTGGACGGCCGCGCGCACTACGCGATCCTGGTGCCGACCGCGCCGATCCCGGTGGGCGGCGGCCTGCTCTACGTTCCGGTGGAATGGGTGAAACCGGCACAGATCGGCATGGACACCTTCACCAGCATCTATGTGTCGATGGGCATCACCCCACCGCCGCCGCTGGCCGCCGCCAAGGTGCTGGCGGAGCCGCGCGCGGAGCAGCCGCCGGCGGCTCCATAGGCGGTCCCGCATGCCCGGGAACGGGGCGCGCACCGACCTCCAGGCTCTGCTTCAGGTCAGGGTTCGCCAGGAGTTTTCTTCGAAAGCCGACAGTTTTGTTCCTACGCGACAGCGCACTGCAGCGATGCGACAAGATGCCGCCAACCCCGCTCCAGAGGCACGCCGCCTGCTTGGCTCCGGTTGAAGCGCTGTGCTAGCTTGCCTTCGCCAGGAAGGCCCTTCCAATCCGAATAACAAGAGGAAAATCCATGGCCGAGGCCACCCCCGCACTGGAAATCCGTAACCTGCACAAGCGCTACGGCGACCTCGAAGTGCTCAAGGGCATCTCCCTCACCGCCCGCGACGGCGACGTGATCTCCATCCTCGGATCGTCCGGCTCGGGCAAATCCACCTTCCTGCGCTGCATCAACCTGCTGGAGAACCCGCACCAGGGCCAGATCCTGGTCTCCGGCGAAGAGCTGCGCCTGAAGAAGAGCAAGAACGGCGACCTGGTCGCCGCCGACAGCCAGCAGATCAACCGGCTGCGCAGCGAACTCGGTTTCGTCTTCCAGAATTTCAACCTGTGGCCGCACATGAGCATCCTCGACAACGTGATCGAGGCGCCACGTCGCGTACTGGGCAAGAGCAAGGCCGAAGCGATCGAGATCGCCGAGGGCCTGCTGGCCAAGGTCGGCATCGCCGACAAGCGCCACAGCTATCCCGCGCAACTTTCCGGCGGCCAGCAGCAACGCGCGGCCATCGCCCGGACCCTGGCCATGCAACCCAAGGTGATCCTGTTCGACGAGCCCACCTCGGCGCTCGACCCGGAAATGGTACAGGAAGTGCTTAACGTGATCCGTGCGCTCGCCGAAGAGGGCCGGACCATGCTGCTGGTCACCCACGAAATGAGCTTCGCCCGCCAGGTTTCCAGCGAGGTGGTATTCCTCCACCAGGGCCTGGTAGAAGAGCAGGGAACGCCGCAACAGGTTTTCGAAAACCCCCAGTCGGCGCGCTGCAAACAGTTCATGTCCAGCCACCGCTAACGGAGCAACACCGCATGAAGAACTATAAGAAGA
Organism: Pseudomonas sp. PS1(2021); assembly: GCF_020405165.1. NCBI lineage: Bacteria > Pseudomonadati > Pseudomonadota > Gammaproteobacteria > Pseudomonadales > Pseudomonadaceae > Pseudomonas > Pseudomonas sp. PS1(2021). The sequence continues at coordinate 5,385,184 of NZ_CP084484.1, forward strand.
TCCTGCTGGCCGCCGCTGCAACCCTGGCCTTCGCCCTCGACGCCAGCGCCGCCGACAAGCTGCGCATCGGCACCGAAGGCGCCTACCCGCCCTTCAACGGCATCGATGCCAGCGGCCAGGCGGTCGGCTTCGACCTCGACATCGGCAAGGCGCTGTGCGCCAAGATGAAGACCGAGTGCGAGGTGGTGACCTCCGACTGGGACGGCATCATCCCGGCGTTGAACGCCAAGAAGTTCGACTTCATCGTCGCGTCCATGTCGATCACCGACGAGCGCAAGCAGGCAGTCGACTTCACCGATCCCTACTACACCAACAAGCTGCAGTTCGTCGCGCCGAAGAGCGTCGACTTCAAGACCGACAAGGACTCCCTGAAGGGCAAGGTGATCGGCGCCCAGCGCGCCACCATCGCCGGCACCTGGCTGGAAGACAACATGGCCGACGTGGTCACCATCAAGCTCTACGACACCCAGGAGAACGCCTACCTCGACCTCTCCTCGGGGCGCCTGGACGGCGTGCTGGCCGACAAGTTCGTGCAGTACGACTGGCTGAAGAGCGACGCCGGCAAGGAGTTCGAGTTCAAGGGCGAACCGGTGTTCGACAACGACAAGATCGGTATCGCCGTGCGCAAGGGCGACCCGCTGCGCGAGAAGCTCAACGCCGCGCTGAAGGAAATCGTCGCCGACGGTACCTACAAGAAGATCAACGACAAGTACTTCCCCTTCAGCATCTATTGATGCCAAGCCAGGCCACCGCCGGGCGCGTCCCGGCGGTGGCCGCCTTCAGGCCTGACTTCTCATGATTCTCGACCTGCATGGGTTCGGCGAGCAACTGCTCGCCGGTACCTGGATGACCCTCAAGCTGTCGCTGGCGGCGGTCTGCGTGGGGCTGTTGCTCGGCCTCCTCGGCGCCATCGCGAAGACTTCGAAGTACGCGGCCCTGCGTTTCCTCGGCGGCACCTACACCACCATCGTCCGTGGCGTGCCGGAAACGCTCTGGGTACTGATGATCTATTTCGGCACGGTGAACGGCCTGAACGCCCTCGGCGACCTTTTCGGCAAGCCGGACCTGGCGCTCTCGCCGTTCGCCGCCGGCACCCTGGCCCTCGGCCTGTGCTTCGGCGCCTACGCCACCGAGGTGTTCCGCGGCGCGCTGTTGTCCATTCCGCGCGGCCATCGCGAGGCCGGCCAGGCGCTCGGCCTGTCGCCCGGACGGATATTCTGGCGCATCGTCCTGCCGCAGATCTGGCGGGTCGCCCTGCCCGGCCTCGGCAACCTGTACCTGATCCTGCTGAAGGACACCGCGCTGGTGTCGCTGATCACCCTCGACGAGATCATGCGCAAGGCGCAGGTCGCCTCCAACGCGACCAAGGAACCCTTCACCTTCTACATGACCGCGGCCGCCATCTACCTGAGCCTCACGGTCGTCATCATGGTCGCCCTGCACTTCCTCGAACGTCGCGCCGGCCGTGGTTTCGTGAGGAACGAGCTATGAGCGAGTGGGAGCTGATCCTCAAGTGGATGCCGAAGATGCTCCAGGGCGCGGCGCTGACCCTGGAGCTGCTGGCGATCGCGGTGGTCGCCGGGCTCGCCCTGGCCCTGCCGCTGGGCATCGCCCGCGCCTCGCGGCACTGGTACGTGCGCGCGGTGCCGTACGCCTACATCTTCTTCTTCCGCGGCACGCCGCTGCTGCTGCAACTGTTCATCGTCTACTACGGCCTGGCGCAGTTCGAGGAAGTGCGCAAGAGCGCCTTCTGGCCCTACCTGCGCGATCCGTACTGGTGCGCGCTGCTGACCATGACCCTGCACACCGCCGCCTATATCGCCGAGATCCTCCGCGGCGCGATCCACTCGGTGCCGGTCGGCGAGGTGGAGGCCGCCCGCGCCCTCGGCATGTCGCGGCGCCAGGCGCTCTGGCACATCATCCTGCCGCGCGCGGTGCGCATCGGCCTGCCGGCCTACAGCAACGAAGTGATCCTGATGCTCAAGGCCAGCGCGGTGGTCTACACCGTGACCCTGTTCGACATCATGGGCATGGCCCGGACCATCATCGCCCGCACCTACGAATCGATGCTGTTCTTCTGCCTGGCCGGCGCGCTGTACCTGGTGATCACCATCGTGCTGACGCGGATCTTCCGCCTGATCGAACGCTGGTTGCGGGTCGACGCCACCCAGGGCCGCTGAGCGGGCGCTTTCCGATGCCTGCGGGGCGGCTATAATCGCCGCCCCGTTTTCCCGCTGCCGCTTGCATCGTGTCCGAAACCTTCCCGTTCCTCACTGGCGACGCCCTGTCGCAGCGCTTCCTCGCGCTGGACGCGTTCCTCCTCGAACACCAGCGGCTCTGGCGACCCCGCCCGTTCAGCGAACCGACCCTGGCGTGGGAAGCCGAACACGCCGAGCTGGCGTCCTGGCTGCGCGGGCGCAGCCTCGAACAGGCCGACGCGGAGCACAACCAGCCCACCCGCCTGGCCGCGCCCGCGCCTTATCCGCAGCTCGCCGCCCAAGCCGCGGCGCTGGGCGCGGTCGGCGAACTGCCATTGGCGGAACGCCCGCAGGCACCGAACCGCTTCAACGTCGACGTACCGGGACGCAAGTGGCAGCAGATCGGCCTGTTCGCCGGGCGCCTGCAGTTCGCCCGGCCGGTCGTCCACTGGCTCGACTGGTGCTCCGGCAAGGGCCATCTGGGCCGCCTGCTGGCCCATGCGGGGCAACCGCTGACCTGCCTCGAACACGATCCCGCGCTGGTCGCCGACGGACAGCGCCTGAGCGACCGCCTGGGGCTCTCCGCCCACCACCTCCGCCAGGATGTGCTGGCCGCGGACTGCGCCGAGCGCCTGCTTCCCGGGCATACGCCAGTGGCCCTGCACGCTTGCGGCGAACTACACCTGCGCCTGCTGCGCCTGGCCAGCCAGGCCGGCTGTCGCCAACTGGCGGTGGCGCCATGCTGCTACAACCGCATTCCGGGGCCTTTCTACCAGCCACTCTCGCAAACAGCAGGCCGATCGCTGCTCGCGCTATCGCTTGACGACCTGCGCCTGCCCCTGAGCGAGACAGTCACCGCCAGCCAACGGGTCCGTCGCCAGCGCGACCAGTCGATGGCCCGGCGCCTGGGTTTCGACCTGCTGCAGCGCGAGCTACGCGGAATCGACCAGTACCTCAGCGTGCCTTCCCTTCCGGTGGCCTGGCTGGAACGTCCATACGCCGACTACTGTCGCGAACTCGCCGCCCTCAAGGGACTTCCCGAACCGGCCGCGCGCGACTGGCAGGCGCTGGAAGCGGCCGGCTGGAAGCGCCTGGCGATGGTTCGCAACCTGGAACTGGTGCGCGCCCTGTTCCGCCGCCCGCTGGAACTCTGGCTGCTGCTGGACCGCTGCCTGTATCTGGTCGAACAGGGCTATAGCGTCCGCCTGGGCGAGTTCTGTCCGACCTTCCTGTCTCCGCGAAACCTGCTGATCCTTGCGGAGCGCAGCTGATACGGGTGTTCCGGATGGTTGCCCACACAACCTGTGGATAAGTCTGGTGACAAGTTCTGGGAAACATCTGCCGAGGGGCCCGTATCCAGGGGCGGTCAATGCTGTTCAAAAAATGAACAGAAAAAATAAAATCCATATAAAACAATATCTTGATAACAACCGAGATAACCGCAGCGATTCTTAGAGCGTTTCCTTCCTATCCCTTGCCCACTTGTGCATAAGCCTGGCTTTCCGGTTAATCCGAAAGTGGACTTCAGCACCGGCAATAGTTGCAGAACGGCATCGCATGACGTTCGAAGGAACGGATTGTTCTTTTATTGCAACGGTTGAGCTCTTGTTAATCGCTGCCTAGGCAGTATTATTTTGAAACACTTTCCCTGCCTAGACAGCGATCCCCTCCACCATGGGTCACTACAGCGCCTCCGACTTTCCCTTCAAGGGCTCCATTGGCCAGCTCATCGGCGTCAGTGCCGCGACCAAGGACCGCATCCTCGAGAAGCACCTCGCCGCGCTGGACATCACCGCCGCCCAGTTCAAGGTGCTGATCTTCGTCGGTCTCAACCGCGCCAACAGTCCGGTCGAACTGTGTCGCGAGCTGTCGGTGGACAGCGGCTCGATGACGCGCATGCTGGCGCGCCTGGAGAAAAAAGGGCTGCTGCTGCGCGGCCGCTGTCCCGAAGACCGCCGTTGCCTGCGCCTGGATCTCAGCGAAGCGGGACGGAAGGTCCAGGAGCAGCTTCCGCTGATCGCCTCGGCGGCGATGAACGAGCTGGTCGCCTGCCTGAGCACGGAAGAATTGCAGACGCTGACCCATCTGCTGACCAAGGTTCTGCTACACGCCGGCTGCCCTAGGGCCAGCCTGCAGGAGTCCTGATCCATGCCGTTCCCTCTTCTCCATCCCTGGCCGCAGCGATTGGCGCTGGCCTCGGCGATACTGCTGGCCGCCGGCTGCGTCACTTCCGAAGGCCTGGAACCGAACGCCCGACTGCAACCGGCAGGCGCCCTCCAGGCGGGCAGGAGCCTGGACGGCGTAGCCCTTTCGCCAGCGGCCTGGCCGCGCCAGGACTGGTGGACCGGGCTCGGCGACCGGCAGCTCGACCAACTGATCGGCGAAGCCCTGCAAGGCACCCCCGACCTGCAGATCGCCGAGGCGCGTGCGCGCCAGGCGGCGGCAACGGCCCAGGCGCAAGATGCCGCGCGCCAGCCGACGCTGGACGCCAAGGCCAGCTACTCCGGCATCCGCGCGCCGACCAGCGTGGCCCCGGCACCGCTCGGCGGCCGCTATTCGGCGATCAAGTACCTGTCGCTCGGCTTCAACTACGACTTCGACCTCTGGGGCGGCGAGCGCGCCGCCTGGGAAGCCGCCCTCGGCCAGGCCAATGCCGCCCGGATCGACAGCCAGGCCGCGCGCATCGGCCTCTCGGCGAGCATCGCCCGCGCCTACAGCGACCTCGCCCACGCCTTTACCGTGCGCGATCTCGCCGAGGAAGAACTGAAGCGCTCGCAGCGCATGACCGAGCTGAGCCAGAAGCGCATGAGCGCCGGGCTCGACAGCAAGGTCCAGCTGCAACAGACGCAGACCCAGCTGGCCACCGCCCGCCAGCAGCTCAGCGCCGCCGAGCAGGACATCGCCAGCGCCCGCATCGCCCTCGCCGTGCTGCTGGGCAAGGGGCCCGATCGCGGTCTCGAACTGCAGCGCCCGCAACCGCTGAACCCGGCCAGCCTGAGCCTGCCCTCGGTGCTCCCGGCGGAACTGCTCGGCCGCCGCGCCGACATCGTTGCCGCGCGCTGGCGGGTCGAGGCGGCGCGCCGCAACATCGACTCGGCGAAGACCGAGTTCTATCCCAACCTCAATCTCGGCGCGATGGCCGGCCTCGCCGCCCTGCACACCAGCGACGTGTTGCAGGCGCCGAGCCGCTTCTTCCAGGTGGCGCCGGCGATCTCCCTGCCGATCTTCGACGGTGGCCGCCGCCGCGCCAACCTGGCCGAACGCGACGCCGACTACGACCTGGCCGTCGGCCAGTACAACAAGACGCTGGTCCAGGCCCTCGGCGAGGTCAGCGACGACCTCGGCAAGTTGCGCTCCCTGGAGCAGCAGGTGATCGACCAGCGCCAGGCCCGCGATATCGCCAGGTCCAACTTCGACCTGGCCATGCGTCGCTACGGCGAAGGCGTCGGCAGCTACCTCGACGCCCTCAGCGTGCAACAGCAACTGCTGGTCGCCGAACGCCAGCTGGCCAGCCTGGAGAGCCAGCAGATCGATCTTTCCGTCCAGCTGGTCCAGGCCCTGGGCGGCGGTTTCCAACCCGATTCCCGCTCCGCTGCGCTCGCTACCGCGAAAGCGCCGGCAGAATGAACGAGGCACCCACCATGACTACCGCCAACAGCGAAACCCCCGCCGGCAACCCGAAGCGCAAGCGCTGGTTGCTGATCCTGCTCGCCGTGATCGTCCTCGCCACCCTGGCCAGCGTGGCCTGGGAGTTCTTCTACGGCCGCTGGCACGAGGACACCGACGACGCCTACATCAACGGCAACGTGGTACAGATCACCCCGCAGATCGTCGGCACCGTGGTCAGCATCGGCGCCGACGACGGCGACCTGGTGCGCAAGGGCCAGGAACTGGTCAGGTTCGATCCCAGCGACGCCGACATCGCCCTCCAGCGCGCCGAGGCCAACCTGGCCCACACCGTGCGCCAGGTACGCGGGCTGTTCAGCAACGTCGACGGCTATCGCGCCGAGGTCGCCACCCGCAAGGTCGCGCTGGCCAAGGCCGAGGCCGACTACAAGCGGCGCAAGAACCTCGCCGACGACGGCGCCATTTCCCAGGAGGAACTGGCCCACGCCCGCGACGCGCTGGACAGCGCGAAAGCCTCGCTGACCAGCTCGGAACAGCAGTTGAACACCAATCGCGCGCTGGTCGACGACACCCAGATCACCTCCCATCCGGACGTCAAGGCCGCCGCCGCGCAACTGCGCCAGGCCTACCTGGACGACGCCCGTTCGACCATCGTCGCGCCGGTCACCGGCTACGTCGCCAAGCGCAGCGTACAGGTCGGCCAGCGCGTGCAACCGGGCAATGCGCTGATGGCCGTGGTCCCGCTGGACCAGATCTGGATCGACGCCAACTTCAAGGAAACCCAGCTCAAGCACATGCGTATCGGCCAGCCGGTGGAGATCCGCTCCGACCTCTACGGCAGCGACGTGCGCTACAGCGGCACCGTCGACAGCCTCGGCGTGGGCACCGGCAGCGCGTTCTCCCTGCTGCCGGCGCAGAACGCCACCGGCAACTGGATCAAGATCGTCCAGCGGGTGCCGGTGCGCATCCATATCGATCCGCAAGAATTGCAGATGCATCCGCTGCGCATCGGCCTGTCGATGGACGTCAAGGTCGATCTGCATGACCAGAGCGGCCCGGCCCTGGCCCAGCAGCCACCGCGCGAAGCGCTGTTCTCCACCGATGTCTACCAGCAGCAACTGGCCTCGGCCGACAAGCTGATCGAACGCCTGATCGAAGCCAACCTCGCCGAAGACCACGGCAAGACCGCCCAGCGTTGAGCCCGCCAGCATGAGCGAAAGCAGCAGCTTCTCCCCGCCCAGCCTGGTGATGGCGACCATCGGCCTGTCCCTGGCGACTTTCATGCAGGTGCTCGACACCACCATCGCCAACGTCGCCCTGCCGACCATCTCCGGCAACCTCGGGGTAAGTTCGGAACAGGGCACCTGGGTGATCACCTCGTTCGCCGTGAGCAACGCCATCGCCCTGCCGCTGACCGGCTGGCTGGCCCGGCGGGTCGGCGAGGTGCGCCTGTTCATCGCCGCCGCGCTGCTGTTCGTACTCGCCTCGTTCCTCTGCGGCATCGCCCAGTCGATGCCTTCTCTGGTCGGCTTCCGCGCCTTGCAGGGCTTCGTCGCCGGGCCGCTGTATCCGATCACCCAGACCCTGCTGATCTCCATCTACCCACCGGCGAAGCGCGGCATGGCCCTGGCCCTGCTGGCGATGGTCACGGTGGTGGCGCCGATCGCCGGGCCGATCCTCGGCGGCTGGATCACCGACGACTACAGCTGGCCGTGGATTTTCTTCATCAACGTGCCGGTCGGCCTGTTCGCCGCTTTCGTCGTCTACCAGCAACTGAAGGCACGCCCGGTGGTGATCAAGAAGGCGCCGATGGACTACGTCGGCCTGATCGCCCTGGTGATCGGCGTCGGCGCCCTGCAGATCGTCCTCGACAAGGGCAACGACCTGGACTGGTTCGAGTCGAACTTCATCGTCGGCGGCGCGCTGATCGCGGCGATCGCCCTGGCCTTCTTCATCATCTGGGAATTCACCGACCGCCATCCGATCGTCAACCTGCGCCTGTTCGCCCACCGCAACTTCGCCGCCGGCACCCTGGCGCTGGTGCTGGGCTATGCCGCGTTCTTCGGCATCAACCTGCTGCTCCCGCAATGGCTACAGACCCAGATGGGCTACACCGCCACCTGGGCCGGGCTGGCCGCCGCGCCAATCGGCATCCTCCCGGTGTTCCTCTCGCCGCTGGTCGGCCGCTACGCCAACCATTTCGACCTGCGCATGCTCGCCGGCCTGTCGTTCCTGGCGATGGCCATCACCTGCTTCATGCGCGCCAACTTCACCACCGAGGTCGACTACCAGCACATCGCCATCGTGCAGTTGATCATGGGGCTCGGCGTGGCGTTCTTCTTCATGCCGATCCTGAGCATCCTGCTCTCCGACCTGCCCCCCGACCAGATCGCCGACGGCTCCGGCCTGGCCACCTTCCTGCGCACCCTCGGCGGCAGCTTCGCCGCCTCGCTGACCACCTGGATCTGGAACCGCCGCGCCACGCAACACCACGCCTACCTCAGCGAAAACATCAGCCTCTACGACCCGGCCACCCACGAAACCCTCGCCCAGCTCGGCGGCAACACCCAGGCGAACGCGGCGCTGCTCGACCGGATGGTGCAGAGCCAGGCCTACATGATGTCCACCATCGACTACTTCACCATGCTCGGCTGGCTGTTCCTCGCCCTGCTGGTGATCATCTGGCTGGCCCGCCCGCCGTTCGGCGCCAAGCCCGGCGCGGCCGCCTCCGGGCACTGAGGACGAACGGCATTCGGGCAGGAAAATCAGTGGTTTACTCCTGGCGGCGGCTGGCTATAATGTCGCCCTCTTCGCCGGTATAGCTCAGCTGGTAGAGCAACTGACTTGTAATCAGTAGGTCCCGGGTTCGATTCCTGGTGCCGGCACCATACAAATCAAAGGCTTACGTGAAAGCGTAGGCCTTTTTTGTGGGCAAAATTTGGCCTGGGGTAGGATTGGGGTAGGGATTTGACACCCCCTGCCCTGTTGGTTAGAAAAAATCGCGCCGACCTCAATTCCGTACGTCTGGAATTTATCGCGACCCGGATCATCTTGGTGCGGATTTCCTAGCTGCCCTAAAATCGCAAGACGCATTTTTAGTCATCTTGAAGGCCATTCATGGCGAAGGCCTTTTTCGTCCGGATGCCGTAAAGTGGGATCTTGCACAGCCCCTGAGAGCTGAATAGTGTGAATGGGCGGGTCAACAGACCTGACTCTAGGATCACTACCACCATGAGGTAACTTGTTATGGTGGCTGTATGCGGGGCGCTTCGGCGCACCGAGTTCCTAGAGTCTCGGTCTACCAACCCGCATACAGCCGCCACCCTCTCGTTTGGTAGCGAGTAATGGCGGCCTCTAAAACTCTAGAGGTCACCCTATGCACCAGAGCAACTCATCCCCGGGCTTTACCCCGCTACATGCCGACGAGCACAACAGCCTGCTTGGCTATCGAAGCGATGCCCAAGCAGCCGAACTCTATGACGAAGCCATGCACCGACAGCACGCCGTCTTAGGCCTACTCTGCGCGCTCAGTGGTACATCCATTTTGAATGAGCTTTCAGACGAGCCACTAGGTGGATGCATGCAAGCGATTCGACTGCTGTGCAGCGATGCTGCAGGGCTGTACTCAGCAGCATGGGAGAGCATGCAGCGAGCCGCCGCCTAAAGCACAGTGACCAAGGGTAAGGGGGCAGCCATCTCATCCGCCCACCTCCAAGACAAGCCCTCACTGGCATCCAGTAAATGGGCAGTATTCGGAGCGCCCCACTGAGCGAACCGCGCGTCCATTTTCAAAAGGGGCAGGTGTTACTCACCCGCCCCTTTTGAAACCGAAAGCTCATCTTCAAATCGCTGCACAAACTCGACAAGGCCGATGTTCAACGCCTGGCAGATATCGCGCAGTTGAACGAGATCAAGCCGGCGCAACCCCCGCTCGATGTCACTCGCGAAAGACTGCGGACGCTCAAGCGCCTGAGCAAACTGCGCCTGGGTCAACCCAGCCTCCACCCTGCACTGCTTCAGCAGTCTGAGCAGCACCAGGTTCTCATCTCGATACACCGACTTTTCCAACGGGGACCACCTCACAGCTTGACAGCCCACGAGGGTATATCTAATCTACAGATACCTGATTTACGGATATTCAGATTATCTTGATTATCCCCTTACCAAGGAACTCCTCGATGAACACCACAACACAACCCTCTTCCCCAAGCCCGAAGCTTCAGCTCACGTTGAACAAGCAAACGCTAGAAATCCACATGGAGCTGAACGCTCTACTCACCTCAATCGGCGCACCAACTGGCTTGGCCCAGGTTGCCGCTACGGCATGGGAAAGCGACCTCCTGATCGAAGATGACGCTGAATCTAAATCCACGTTGTACTCCCTGCCGGTCCGGCTGATTCCAGCGTTCATTGATCAGATCATTGATCAACTGAGCATTGAGAGCCGCACGGAGGCCGTCCAGTTCAGGGATGGCTTCCGTGCGGTGGCAGCAAGCACCAACAAGCTCATTACGCTGACGCAGACCAGCAGGCCCGAAGTACTCGGCCTCATGCAGCAGTGGATGAAAACTGCTCCGGCCAGCTATGCACTTCACGAACTCATCGCTGCGCAATCTAAGCGCACGCCAGCTTATGTCCCAACCCCTGCCAGCCAAGGGGGCCAGTAATCCAATGCGCACATCCAAAATCAAAATTCAGGGGCTGACGATTCCTTATCTGATCGGCAGCGACAATGAGCGTTACTGGCCTATGCGGCCGATCTGCGAAGCGATGGGGCTGAACTGGCACTCTCAAGCGGCCAAGCTGCATCCCCCTCGATACAGCCCTCGTGAGCATGATGTAGCACTGCCAGGCCAGCCTCTTATGAAACGGGCGCTGTGCCTGCCGCAGTCAGAGTTCGAGTTCTGGCTGAAAAGCTTGAGCTCGCGCAAAGTGTCCCCTGTCGTTCGGCGCCACCTTGACCAGCTGCGTACTCACTTCTTTGGCGGAGCACTGACTGTGGAGGAGCAGTCTGCAGTGACAGCACCAGCGGCTGCGCCAGCAGTCCTGAACCGAATTCTGAACTGGCGAGCGCAACAAGCAGATCCAGCCAATCGTCCGGAACTGCTCAAGCAGATTGCCAACCAATTCCGTGGGGCTAACGGTTTTGGAATTGCCGAGACCCAAGACCACCAACTACGTACAGCAGTCGCTTCTCTCAGCTCGATCATCTATCAGCATGATCGCTCAAAGACGCCGAGCCAGATGCCAATTTCGCTGCGTGTCGATGCGATCATCAAATCCATTGTTGAGACGCGCACACAGCGGATGCATTTGCCTGATGCGGACTTCGCCGCGCTGCTCTGCGGCATCGACTTGGAGCAGCAGCATCGTCAGGCCTGCAGCATGCAGCAGACGCTATGAGAGGTAGCGGGCAGTCAGCTGCCCCAGCTACCACCCGAAACGTTACCAGTCATCCCCCGGGATGCAGAGCGGTCAGCCATGAGTTCACTGAAAGAAATCACAGAGCTGTTGTACGCAGCGGGAGTGCCCATGCCTGGCAGCTCCATGTCCGACGAAGATGCGCTCAGCTATGCCCGAAAGAACTTTCCGTTTGGAAATTTCTGTCTGGTACGTGACTGGCTGTGGCTCGACATAGAGACCACCGACGCGCAACGCCACGCTCTGGAGAAATCACAACGCGAGCCGGCCTTGATTTATGCGCACCAGGTAGTTTTCGACAGCGAGCGACGATGGGACGTGGGCGACTTCGTGAGAACCTCGCTACTGCATCAGTTCAGTAAGGGGTTTCATTTCAAGACGCTCAACTCGGTGTACCTGCTACTGGGTCCTGGCTCCCGCAAGCGTGCCAGTGCCGATACCATCGCATGCCTGATTTAAGCCATGGAGTAGGCCGGGAATGTCTATTGGAGCGGGGGTAGTCCAGCGAGTTGTCTGCCAAGATCCAGGGGATGACAGCGGAGACGTTATCGTTGAGCTTCCATCCGAGCTACTTGAGAAGCTTGGTTGGACTTTGGGAGACGAGCTTGCAATTGAGAAGGGAGAGGAAGGCATTTCCCTAAAGCTCAAACAGCGAGCCGTGAACTCATCCTGATAGGGCGGACTGCTGGCAGCATCCGTTATTGGCCGGGAGTCGCCAGTGCAGCGGGCTGGAGCCGGCCATTATCAGCCCTTCGAATCGCCTTAGTTCTCACTCATAGTGCAGTTCACCAAACAATCCGATCATCAGATCCCCTTCCAGGATCTCGAACGGGAGGGTGACGTATTGATCTCGATGGCGAGGCAGAGCCTTACCATCATGCGGAGCGTTCTTCGTGTGGCCTTGAATCTGTTCTCCATTTTCCTTGATGTATGGGAGTACTACGATCCGACCATGGTTCTTGGACAGGATCGTGCCCTCGTGCCATAGGGTTGTACCTTCATCGCTGTTGGACTCTCCTCCGGTGTTTTTTACAATCCACCAAGGTACCCCATCATCTTCAAACCAGAACACAAATCCCCCGCAGACTAATACCCTCTGGCCGCGCATTCTCGCCTCGGCAAGCATTTGTCTGACGCTGGCCAACTGAAGGAGCTGGTTGGCTCGGGGAAGTAACAGCGCACGAATCTGCGCCTTGGTTCTACCCCAATGATCTCCCCCAGAAAGGCCAAAGCCCCTGGCAGTCAATTCTCTGAGACATACTTGTGAGCGCTTCGAGGACAAAGCACCGATCTCTTCCCATTTGAGGTCTTCGGTACGGCGAAGACAGACGTTAAAAGTCGGGAGGGCAACAACTTGCAAATAGGGCGCACGCTCAAGCTGCTCGTGCAGTGGTTGCCGCAATATGTCCATTTTTTCGGGCAGCTCTAGATCCTCGATGGCTGGACTGGGCAGATGAGCATTTCGCTTGATCGCCTCGCGCTCCATCAACTTTTCTTCGTCTTGAATGCGGCGAGCCGCCGTCAAAGCCTTGTCGACCTTTAAGAGGGTTGAGGCCTGGAGGACCGGATCCGCTACTGCCTGCGCCGCGCGCTCATTGGTGAGTTGATTAAATTCATCCGCCGCCTCCATAGCCTCTTTATAGGAGGTGAACACGGCCGCCCTCGCATGCCCATTACCGTTATCGTAGAAGTACCGTTTCCAAGCCAGCTGGTAATCAGGGAAGAGCTTCAGTGCTCGTAGTTGCCATGTCCAGCCGATACGGAATTGACGGAACGGTAGTACAGCCAGGGTTGACATCGAGTGGTACGGCATCTGATCGAGGCGCATGAGTTCTTCCTTGCTGGATAGGCTGAGGCTACGCTGGCGGGCTCGTTCGTTGGGCAGGACTCCATTCAGCAGTACGCGATGGCTCCGATTTTCATGGATGGCACATGTCTAAAACGCCATAGAGTCTACCCTCTGCCAGTAGCGGACGATGGCTGAGAATCCGGGTTCGTGAGCCTCTACCTTTGAGCCTGTTCCATCACTCCTGACATATTACGCATCCGAAGGCTCCGACCTCGGCACAGGCAGCAAAGAAGGACGACAGTAACCAATACAGCTGGACGAAGTAGGGGCTGGCAGTGTGGCCTGCTTCGATGTCATGAAACGCTTGCTCAACTGCGGCCTTGCTCAGTGATGAGGTCACGATGGCCACCCGTTTGAACGTGTGAGGGGCATTCCGGCAGAACTCCACCGCAGCTCTGGAATCAGCAGGTGTGCCTCGGCATGTGCGATGGATACCTGTCCTTACCTTACGATTGGTATAAAGCCGATTCCATCGAGCAAACTTCTTGGTGATAGCCGGTGCGGGCAATGTGAGGTTGCCCAGATTCTTGATAGCCTGACTGACAGAAACGTGAAACGCGCCGGCACCGAGTGTCAGCTCGCCATGCTTAGCATGGTAGAAGGTGACCCTGGGAAAAGCTGGATCCGTTCGAAATCCAATGAAGTCAGCCCACTCATCCCCAAGATCATCGCAGACCATGACGTCATCCTCGGGGGCGACCGTCGACAGTACCGCGCCGAACGTGGAGTCTGGATCAAACGTACGATGGGCAGCGGTAAAGGTACCTTTCTCATCCGTGACAGTTGCCAGCTCTGCATTGCCGAAAATGTAGCCCAAGAACTGAGTGCCACCGTTGACCAAGGAGTCGTCCTGATAAAGGCTGCCGTCCAGGTAGGCAAAACGCGGCTGGTCGAACAGGACGATGAACGTGTCCTGTTTGTCGATGAACTGCTTAAGCAGTGCGCGATCACCGTCCGCCCCGAGGGCGAACTGGGTCTCCTCGACGTAGACATCAGCGAGTAGAGGTAGCGTAAGGCGTTTCAAGGCGATTCGCGTTTTGTTGATCGCTATCTCACCTACCTCGACTCCTGTTGCAAGCTGGGACACCAGGAGCTTGCCGGCGGCGTTTTTGGCGACCCCCAAGACATCTGTCAGCTCTGTAAGTATCAGATCGACCTCTGCCTTTGCCAGCTCTCGATAGCCCCTTTCGTCACGCTTGACCAAGCGGATGATTTTGTCGTCAAAGATGGCCTGCCCGAGGATGGCGGTATCAACCGCGAATTGGGTAGGGCTAGCCGTTAGATCCGATAGCTCCAGCGGTCGTGCGAAAGCCGCTAGGAAAGGGGAAGACGATGGTCTTCCAGGTCGAGGGTGCAGGCGGTCGATAATACTGCTGGCATAGTCCACTAACTCTAGATAGCCGGCACGATCCGCCCGAAGTGAAATCCGTCCGGTTCGTGGCGTCGTTGAAAAGTGTTCGTCCGCCTCGGTGAAGCTGTAACCCAACGGTGCAAATCGAGCCGAAGAGGCCATGCCCACGTTGTTCTGGAGGTTCTCGCCTTCAAGTGTCTTGCTGCGCAAAGCAAAGCGGGACAGTGTCATATGCCTCAGCCGAACCCGGGCGAATACCGAGTCCTTGCTAGTCAGTCCACGGTCGACATCCTGCGCACCGATGCGCTGCAGATGCCGCTTGGCGAAATCGGCAGGGACGTCGATCTGGGATTTAAAAATGGCCACATAATCACGGTGCTCGACTATCAGCAAATACCCGGTTACCCGGTCGATCACATCGTCAGCGCCAGGCAGGAAAGCTGGTGTCTTGTCGAATTGAAAGCAAAGAGCAGACCAGATTGACGCCCCGTGAGACTGCCGTATGAAAGAGAAAAGGTTGTTCGAGGGGGACGTTTGGGCACCTCTAACCGCCCGGAACAAAGCCGTGATCGCGACCGTTGTGATCGGAGCTTTTTGGCGATAGAAGTAACAGGATTTGCTGGCTTGAAGCTCATCGATCATGTCCGTTTCCCTACGGCAAGGGGTGAAGCGTGGAGTCCGTCAGGCTGGACGGTAGCCCAGTGCCATTAAGGCTGTCTAGATGAATGCACTTCAACAGGGTATGGCTTCTGCGAGCTGTAGCAGGTTGTCGTAAAGGACCGCTCCTGGCCGATTCTGTTGAAAAAGTCGACCTTGGTTTCCGCGGCGGAAAAGTTGGCACCTGCGATTGAAATTTTAAAATTCGGCAGAGGTTTGCGGGCTCAAATTTCACGTAGCGATACACAGAAAAGGGCTTTTCATTGGTCACTATTAAGGCAGTACAGGCAAAGCACTTTTTCAACAGAATCGGCCAAAAGCGATCATCAGGTGCTCACGAATGCAGGGGCGACTCAATCTACCTTATGCAATTGCCCACTTAGCCTGGGAAAAACCAGACCACTATTGCTGATGGCCGGCCAATTGCCATTAGTGGTAGCGTTGCAGTTTTAACAGGCTCCGTGTGTGTTGCTCTGGTCGACAGAGCGCATGTCCGATTTCTGCAATTCTTCTCGCGAAACAGGGATGTCATGGCGCGTATTACTAGCCCATCCAATGCAGGTGGGCCTGCAGCAAGGCCAATGTCATCAACTTAAGGAATTTTTCCTATAAATATCATATAATTAGCGCTAAATTCAGCGCATAGGAGAAACCCTTTTGGCCCCTCATTCCACACCGTTTGACACCGCCCAGCAAACCCTGGCTTGAAAATTGTACAAAAAATAACCAGTCAGCTCGATTGTCCCGACTTCATCGATACCCACCGCCAGCGCCCTCACGACTTTACCCGCCGACGCCAACTGACCTTCAAGAACCTCGTCCTGTTTTTGCTCAATCAGCCACGCACCGCCCTGCAAACCGAGCTCGATCAGTTCTATCGCGTGCTCAACCAGGCCTCGGCCGAGACCCAGGTGGTCACCGCGCAGGCCTTCAGCAAGGCGCGCGGCAAGCTCAAGCCCGAGGTCTTCGAGAGCCTCAACCAAACCCTTCAGCAACAGCTCGACAGCCTCGGGCTGCGCCAGACGTGGCGCGGGTTACGGGTACTCGCCGTGGACGGCTCGACCGTCCATTTACCGCTGGAGTCGGTCATGACGCGCTTTTTCGGCTGCCATAGCGAGTTTCCCGTTGCCCGTCTGTCCATGCTCTACGACGTCGCCGACGGCCAGACGCTACACAGCCTGATCGTGCCATCCGCAGTCGGCGAGCGCGATTGCGCCCATCTGCACCTCGAGCATCTGCCCGCTGACAGCCTGACGTTGTTTGATCGCGGCTACCCCGGACACTGGCTGTTTGCGCTGTTCGAGCAGCACCGGCGACATTTCCTGATGCGCCTGCCGTGTGGCTACAACGCGCAGGTCAAACAGTTTCTCCGCTCGGGGCAGACAGAAGACACGCAGTTCTTCTCTGCCAGTCATCCCGAGGCGCGCCTGTTCTGTACCGAGGCCGGCGTCGATCCCGCGGGCCGGGTCGAATTGCGCCTGATCCGGGTCGAGCTAGCCAGCGGTGAAAGCGAAGTGCTGCTGACCTCCCTGCTGGATCGACAGGCCTTCCCGGCCGAGGTGTTCGCGGATCTTTACCACCGCCGCTGGGGCATCGAAACGGACTACCGCCGCCTCAAGCAGACCCTCTGCCTCGACAACTTTAGCGGCCGTAGCGTGACGGCCGTGAAGCAGGACTTTCATGCCGGGCAACTGCTGAAAAACCTAGCGCTGCTGATGCAACATCTGCTGCAACCGGTCATCGAGCAGCGCCACAAAGGCCGCAAGCTGCGCTGGAAGGTCAACTTCACCCAAGGGGTGTCACGCCTCAAGAACACCCTGGTCGACCTGCTGGTACGCCCCGGTGTGCAGGGGCTGGCCAACGTGATGGAGTTGATGGCCAACAGCCTCAGCGCTGTGCGCCCGGGCCGCAGCTTCCCGCGCCAGCGTATGCGCCTGGCCAGTCGCGGCTGCGAGGGCTACAAACCGACGCGCTAAGAACAAGCAGCACCCGAACTGCACCGCAAAAAAGCTGGCCAGACAGCGGCCGGCACGCGCTCGCCCGGAAAACGAGAAATCCCGCCCGCCGAGGCGAACCGGCATCCATTAAGCTGGCGTCTGGGTCGCACATGCGCTGAACTGGGGAGCAAAACCAGTGAAGGCACTGCTGCAACCGCGCGTCCAAGCCCGGGATTTCTTGCCCCGGCCAGGGCTGGGGGCTTAAGTTGATGACATTGGCAGCAAGGCAAGGATTCAAGTATCAAGACCACGTAGCCGTCAGCTTCATCTTCAAGATGCTCCGAGATAGCAGCTACTCCCAGGTGGAATGCGAGACAGCGGACGATATAGTCGCTGTGTTCTACTGTTCGGGGGAGCTAGTCAACGAGTACATCCAGGTCAAGACGACCGAAGGTGACAACAAATGGAATTGGCAAGAAGTAATCGCGCTCGATGGTATCAAGGCCGATTCTTCCCTACTGCACAAATCACTAAAATGCGACGTGCGCCCTGGCCTTGCCCGCTTCCGGATCGTGACTAAGCGCGACGTCGCAAAAATTCTTGAAGGCTTCAAAAAAGAGCTGAATAAGCGAGCTCTTCCTGATACCACCACGGCCCGAGGCAAGGCACTGCTAAAGGCGTTTAAGACGTTCGCCTCCCCGCAAAATCGAGATTTTTCCTACTGGGCGAAAAATTGTGTCTGGCAGGTATACGGTGATGTCGATGCGCTGGAAGCGGTCAATATCAAGGCTTTGTCCCAGCTCGCGGAAGAACTCGGAAACCGGCCCAACTTCACCCAGCTGCAGGCAATTTACGACGAATTCCTGGAGATTGCCGACAAGGCTGCCACGGCCAACGTGAAAACAGCTGCTGCGTCAAAGATCATTCTCCGTGGCCCTGCGCTGGCTCACTTGAAGAAGCTTTTGGACGAGGCTGATGACAAGTCAACGGCCACATCCAAACCCTATAAGAAGCGCCCGGATCCGTTCTTGGTCGAGTTTCACGCGAGCACCAAAGACGGTCTGCTGCATTCATTTTCTGGCTTTGACGTGAAGTATTCGCTAAAAAAATGGCGTCACGAGAACTTTGCGAAACATCTCATCGAATGGCTGCCTGAGTTTTCCCTTAAGGCCAGCGAGATCGTCAACATACTTGCGCACAACGCAGAAGCGATTTTGGCTCGATCAATCAGTGCCTTCAGCGACAGTGAGCTCCCGCGCGACAGGCTCATCGCGGAACTTATTCTCCATTCCATCCTGCGCAGCAGCCAAAACAGCGAGCCCGTTGCATGCAAAGTCTTCTACAAAACCGCCGGCAAGCTTTCGGAGTTTGGCAACGCTCATATCGTTCAGCTACCTGGTCAGGGTGATCAGTTATGGCTAGGTCTTGCTCGCCTGATCGAAGCAAACGATATGGATGCAACGCTGGAGCAGATCTGCGAAGTCCTTGACGGAACGATCTCAGAAACGGTGCTGTCGGCAGAGCGCGAAATCATCATTTCTCTGCGCGAACCCTTACACCACCAGCCTAAAGCAGATGCCTTAAACCAGGCTCTGCATCGCAATTCGCCGGTCGATGACATGCTGAATGTCCTCGGCCTCCCCATCCTATTGACCTATGAAAGTGAAGCGCTCTCGTCAGGCTGGCTTGCTGATTACATAAACAAACTCAAGACAGAGATCGAGACCCACTTCAGCACGTTCACCACACAATTGCCGGAGAACATCAAACAGGTGAAGGTGATGGTCTTTCTGGTGCCAATGGAAAGCATTGAACTGCTGATCAAGGCGTTCAACGCTCGCTGCAAAAAGCTGGAAGAGTTACAGGCATGAGCTGATACCGGCTCGTCGGTTGCACAGCAGAAGGTACAAGAGGGTGACGGTATCCCGAGCGGGTCACCTTGCCTCGGAGACCTCAAGGGATGATGCGGTCATGAACTACGAAACGATCAAGAACAAGCTGACGAAACTAGGTGATGAGGGTGCATCGACGATTGATGTGCTGCAGGCCATCAACGCCGTCGTCAACAGAAGTAGCTCTGAGTGGGAAGGCCGCGACCTAGTGATCCGAGCACTCGACAAACTCAAGCTTTTCGACGCAGTCGAACAGTCGTTGCTGCTCAACATGGTACGCGCCGTCGGGCTATTCCCCTACATCACGCCTCACCTCAGTAGCATGGCGCTTTCTGACCGCTTAGCTTACGAGGCTCACAGGGTTGAAGGTGTAGAGCAGGGTATGGTGTTTCATCATCTGCAGGCCCACGTTTTCAGCTTGATCATGCAAGGCCGAAACGTGGTGCTCAGTGCTTCTACAAGCGTCGGAAAGAGCCTCGTAATCGACGCTGTACTGGCACAGCGGCGATTCAAAAAGGTGGTTGTGATCGTTCCGACCATTGCTCTGATCGACGAAACCCGTCGTCGCTTGGTCAAACGGTTCAGGGACTTCAACCTGATCACGCATCCTAGCCAGGAAGCAGAGCCAGACACAACTAACGTCTACCTCCTCACGCAGGAGCGTGTTATCCAGCGTCCAGACCTTTCGGATGTGGAGTTCTTCGTCCTAGACGAGTTCTACAAAATCGACTTGGCGAACGACACAGACGAAAGCACCCGAGCCATTGATCTGAGCCTGGCCTTCCACAAGCTCGCCAAGACTGGCGCTCAGTTCTACATGCTCGGGCCACACATCCAGAAGATCTCTGGCTTGGATGGTTACGAGTACCACTTCATCCCGTCCGACTACAGTACCGTCGCGGTCGACATCCAGAATTTCAATCTGGGTATGCGCTCCGAAGAGCGAAAGGAAAAGCTGCTGGAGCTGGTCGCAACTCTGGACTCGCCTACCCTGATCTACTGCCAGGCCCCCCCCAGCGCGAACAGAGTCGCCGAGTATTTGATCCAGGAAGCTGGGCTGACCCCTGTGCCGGAAACGAAAGAAATCGCCGCTTGGATTTCCAAGCACTACCACCCTGAATGGAACGTTGCCAAGGCAATCTCTTTGGGTATCGGGATTCACCATGGCGGGGTGCCGCGTGCACTGCAGCAGTACATCGTCAAGCTGTTCAACGAGGGCATAATCAAGCGGATCATCTGTACGTCGACAATGATCGAGGGCGTTAACACCTCAGCAGAAAACGTGATCATTTACGACCGTCGCCTGAACACCTCGACGTTCGATTACTTCACGTACAAAAACATTTCCGGTCGTGCAGGCCGCATGAACAAGTATTTCATTGGCAAGGTCTTCATGCTCGAAGCGCCCCCCCTTGAGCAAGGCCTCACCGTCGAGTATCCCATCGGCCATCAGGACGAGAGCTCCCCGATGGGGCTTCTCATGCAACTGGAGAACGAGTACCTGACCGACATCTCGCGTGGACGGCTCCAAGAAGCGTACGCCAACCCCGTACTTTTGCCGACCACTCTGATCGAGAATCGGCACATTCCTATTGAACGGCAAGTCGAGGTGGCGGAAACGATCATTCGAGACCTGCCGAATAGTCGAAAACTGCTGGGCTGGAAAGGCATCCCTGAGCCGAACCAGGTCAACTACCTGTGTGAGCTGGTCTACAGCTTGGAGGGCAGTAACCTGATGGATTACGGGATATCGTCCAGCTCGCAATTGGCTTGGCACATCAATGAGCTCCGAACTCAGAAAGACCTGCCAGCTTACTTAAGAGACGCGGTGGCGAATCGGTGGCAGGAGAACACACCCAGCGAAGCGATCAACCTACGCCTAAAATTCATTAGGAACATGGTCTGCTTCCGATTGCCTCGAGACATCATGGCCGTCAACAAAATTCAGGCTGACGTGCTGGCGAAAAGAGCGATCGAGCCGGGCGACTTCAGCTTCTTTGCTGAACAGTTGGAAAACATGTTCCTTGACCCGCTACTCACCGCATTGGACGAATACGGAATTCCCACTCAGATCTCGACCCAGATCAAGAACCTCATCTTGCCGTCGGAACATCTGAACGACCTGCTGGCGAAACTTCGGGCACTGGCTCCAAGAGTAGAGCGCCTTCAACTGACCGGCTTTGAGAAGAGCTTAATGCGTTGGGCAGTGGCCGAAATGTAACGTGCCTGGCAGCATGCAGAGCCTTGAGCAATCGGGGACAGACCACAATACTGATGTTGCTGACCGACCGATTTTGGCCGGTTGTCGCCTGTCGTGACGGACTCTTCCTACATGCTCCGTCGGCCAAATGGATGCAAATGGCTGGTCAGATGAGCGCAATTACTCATTGGCAACTGCAACAGACAGAACCCTCTGCACGAAAGGTGCCCCCGACGACATAACCTGAGTATCGATGGGGTAACCTGCGGCACTCCGGGAGTATCGCCAGACACCGGAGCGACACACCTGGGCTGTCGCAAACTCGCGCTGCGATACGCTACCCCTGTCGCATGCACTAGCTGCGATACACCCTGCATATCGCACATGCGGTTTGCGACACTCTTGCAGTGCCGCATGCGGCATACACACTGCCTGACGGGGCACCGAAAGCAGCCAAAACCGGCACAGCGAGTGCCACTTATGGCGCAAAGTGTGCCCAAACTGGCACTGCTTTTATCGGTTATACTTTTAAATGTAAGTCAATTAAATCAATGACTTATATAAATATAACATAACCAAATCGCCCTCCACTGGCCAGCATTTTTGAATGCTCCGATTTCCGCTAAATCGCCGATGAGCAGGTTCGTGCTGCTGGGCTCGCCCTTTCAGCGCCATGGCGCTGGCTGCTTTTTGATTTTGATGACAAACCGCTTGCGCGCGCTTTTGCTCACGGCGCACGCTGAATTTAGATGAGGCGTGTCGCGTGAGTGAGAGCGCGCACCTCTTACTCGCGGCGCGAGTAAGAGGGCGTTGTGGCAGTTCGGACGGAACGAGAAAAAACGAAGCGAAGGCGTAGTGCATTTCAGTGTAGGCCGAACTGACACAACGCCATTCGCGAAGCGGCTTAGCTTTGTCATCAAAACAACAAGAAGAGAGATGACAGCGATGCAACCGACAACCTTGAAGCGGTATCAGACCAGAGCACAACATTTCTATCGGACTCGCTGCGGCGAGGACGATCCATCTTCGGCGCAGATTTGCGCGGCTTTGCAGGCCTGCGCTAGCGAGTACCGCCCCAACTCGTTCAGCACGCTCAAAAATTCGCTGATGAACGATCAGCTCGCTCGTAGCAACAGCAACGCAGCAGCTGCAATCAGAAAGCTGATCAATCCGGTCACAGCGCCTGATAGCAAGATGACCAGAAAACCCAAGCTGAAACAGATTCGTAAAGTCCCCTTCGAGGACTTCAAAGCACTGTACAAGCACCTTCATGCCGGGGTAATCTCGATGAAGCCGCTTCGCTTGTCCTGGCGAACTGCATAGGCGTGCGTCCTTGTGAGATGCGCACGATCTCTGTCACAGGGAACCTTGTGTGCGGATTTCGGAGCATCGTGACCGGCCGTTTCGGTAGATCGTGACCGGTCATTTCGCTAACGCGTGACCGCTCATTTCGGTAGCAACGTGACCGATTTTCCGCCCGTTCCGAAACCGGCGGTCACGGCTTACCGAAATCGCCGGTCACGGCTTAGCGAAAGCCTTCCCTCTCGTTGCGCATGACCTGATGCGCCGTCACCCTCGCCCGATTTCGGGAGGGGAAGATGGCGGCGCCGCGAGTAGCCATGCGAAACATCAAAGAATGTCTGCGCCTCAAGTTCGAGGCCGGTTTGTCCCACGAGAAGATCGCCCGCGCCTTGCAGTTGTCCAAAGGCGTGGTCAGCAAATACGTCACGGCGGCGCGCGTGGCCGGACTGGACTGGCCGGCGCTGGCGGCCATGGACGAGGCCGCACTGGCGGCCGCCTTGTTTGCGTCGGCGCCGACAAACAAGCCGCGCGGTGAGCGGGTGCCACCCGACGTGCTGAGCATCCACCGCGAGCTGCGGCGCAAGGGCGTGACCTTGCAGCTGCTGTGGGAGGAATATCTCGCCGCGCATGCGGGCCAGCCGACCTACCGCTACACCCAGTTCGTCGAGCACTACCGGCGCTACGCCCAGACGCTCAAACGTTCGATGCGCCAGGTGCACCGCGCGGGCGAGAAGCTGTTCATCGACTATGCAGGGCCGACGCTGCCGGTGGTCGACCCGGCCACCGGCGAAGTCCGCCGGGCGCATATCTTCGTCGCCGCCCTGGGCGCCTCGAATTACACCTATGCCTGCGCGACGCCGGGCGAAACCCAGGTGGACTGGCTGACTTCGCTGGGCCAGGCACTGACCTACTTTGGCGGTGTGCCGGAGATGGTTGTGCCGGACAATCCGCGCGCCCTGGTCGCCCAGCCAGATCGCTACGAGCCGGGTCTGAACCGGGCAACGCTGGAGTGTGCGCGGCATTACCAGACGGTGATCCTGCCGGCCCGGCCACGCAAACCCCAGGACAAGGCCAAGGCCGAGGTGGCGGTGCAGGTGGTCGAGCGCTGGATCATGGCGCGACTGCGCCACCGGCAGTTCTTCAGCCTGCATGCGCTTAACCAGGCCATCGCCGAGCTGCTGGAGGAGCTGAATCGACGCCCGTTCAAGCGCCTCGATGGCTGCCGGCGCGACTGGTTCGAGCGCCTGGATCGCCCGGCCTTGCGAGCGCTGCCGGTACATCCCTACGAGGTCGCCAGCTTCAAGCGCTGCAAGGTCAACATCGACTACCACATCGAGGTCAATGGCAGCTTCTACAGCGTGCCCTCCGCCCTGGCCCGGCAGAGCGTCGAGGTGCGGCTGACAGCGCACACCCTGGAAGTGCTGCATGGCAACCGGCGCGTGGCCAGCCATGTGCTGCTGGGCCGTCGCGGCGCCTACAGCACCCAGCGCGAACACATGCCCGCCGCACACCAGGCCCATCGCGAATGGACGCCGCAACGCCTGCTCGACTGGGGCGCGCGGATCGGCCCCTACACGCGCCAACTGATCGATCACCAGCTGACCCACAAGCCGCATCCGGAGATGGGCTACCGCGCCTGTCTCGGCCTGCTCTCGCTGGCTCGTCGCTACGGCAATGCACGCTTGGAAGCCGCCGCCGAACGGGCCGTCCAGCTGCGCGCCTTCACCGGGCGCAGCGTGCGCAACCTGCTCCAGCAAGGCCTGGATCAGCAGCCGCTGCCCACGCGCACCGCCGAAACGAGCTTACCCAGCGACCACGAGAACGTCCGTGGCGCCGACTACTACCACCCCCCGCAACAGGAGCTGTTCGATGATGCTGCAACACACCCTGAATCAACTGCACCAGCTACGCCTGGACGGCATGGCCCGCGCCCTGGAAGAGCAATGGACGCTGCCGGCCAGCCACAGCCTGAGCTTCGATGAGCGCCTCGGCCTGCTGCTCGACCGCGAACTGGCCTGGCGTGACAACCAGCGCCTGGTACGGCTGCGCAAGAAGGCCAAGCTCAAATATGCCAACGCCTGCCTGGAAGACCTCGACCGCCGCCCTGGCCGCGGCCTGGATGAGCGCCTGATCGCCAGCCTGGCAGGCGGCGACTGGATCCGCCAGCAGCACAACCTGCTGCTGACCGGCGCGACCGGCGCCGGCAAGACCTGGCTGGCCTGCGCCCTGGGCAACCAGGCCTGCCGCCAGGGCTACAGCACTCTGTACCTGCGCACCCCGCGCCTGTTGGAGCAACTGCGCATCGCTCATGGCGACGGCAGCTTCGGCCGTACCCTGCAACAGCTGGCCAAGGTCGATGTCTTGGTGCTGGACGATTGGGCGCTGGCCCCGCTGGAAGAAGGTGCCCGGCACGACCTGCTGGAAGTGATCGACGACCGTGCCGGCAACCGCTCCACCATCCTGGCCAGCCAGTTACCAATCGAACACTGGCATGGCTGGATCAACGACCCGACCCTGGCCGACGCCATCCTTGACCGCCTGGTGCACAGCGCTTACCGACTGACGTTGAAGGGCGAGTCACTGCGCCGGAAAAAAGCTGAGGAGCAAACCGCATCGTGACCGATGCGATTACAATCCACAACCCGCGCAACCGGGGCGGAAGCACCGGTCACGTATTAGCGAAACGCTCGGTCACGTTCACCGAAATCCGCACCTTGTGCAAATCATCGGTGGCAAAAAATCCGCAGAGCTACACCGCGGCGCCGACCGAACCCTGGTGATCGACAAACCCAACATTCTGAAATTGATTGAATGGGCCGCACATAGGATGTCGAAGTGCCCGCGCACCAACACGGCTATTCGGGATCGGTTTCGCCGGGAGTCACGATCTCTATGGTCGAGACGCAAACAGGTTCCGACACTGAAGAGCTTCCGGCATCAGATGGGCTCCATCCTTAAGGCTTCCGGAGAAAGCCCAGAAACCCAGGCGTACGTCATGGGACATCGGTGCATCAGCTCGCTGAGCGTTTACGGGGATAGTCGACTGGGAGCAGGCATGAAGGCTCACGTTCGTCCTGCCGACAGTGCTGACCTGACAAGCATTCGCCAGCCACATAAGCCTCCAAGATACGGACAAGGACGCAGTCTGGGGATGATCGAGTTTCCTGCTGCAACCAGGGGACATTGGTATACGGAGATGAAGCAACGACGAAACGGTAAGAGCCAGCACAATCCGTGAGCCGGGCTAAGGAAACTCCAAACAGGCTTCTGCTGGTCTATTGAAATAGTATTCCAGTGGTCTCTGAGCCCTACCGCATTACCCAGCCGCTCAGTGCAAACGCTATTTGTCCACTTATAGAACAGATGTGTCCAGATAGTGAACACTCAAACCCCGCGATTATCGTATTCAGATGCTGGTCATTGTCGGACATCGCCACTGCTCAGTCGATAAGACGCCCAGATCAAGGCCTGGCATAACCCTTGCTTAAGACAACTTGCCGCACATGCAGCCGATGAAATACGAAAACACAACAAGAGGATCTGATTAATGAGCGGAAGTTCTTCGCTGCTGCCTTTAAATCTATGGCAAGAGCGCCTATTCAATGGGGATTGGGTGACTAGTCCGCTATCACCAATGGATGTAATTGAGCCCGCGACCGGTAACTCCCTTGGTCGTATCGCCCTGGCTGACGCCAACGTTGTCGCAGCTTCTAATCGAGCAGCTCGTGCGGCGCAGGCCAGCTGGTATGGATTGTCGTATGATGAACGCTCTTCGGTGCTGCGTAAGGCTGCACAAATTGCCGAAAACTACTTCGATGAAATAGTTGGCTGGATCATTCGTGAAAGCGGTTCCGTACAAGCCAAGGCAGCTTTTGAGGTCAGTCTAAGCATTAAGGCACTCTACGAAAGCTCGGCACTTCCTTCCCGAAGTCAAGGTGAAGTTCTTCCGTCTACTGCAGGAAGGCTAAGCATCGCCCGCAGGCGTCCTCTAGGTGTAATCGGTGTCATATCACCTTTTAATTTCCCCCTTTACTTAGCGATGCGCGCTGTTGCTCCAGCATTAGCTCTTGGAAACAGCGTTGTACTTAAGCCGGATCCGCGCACAGCAGTCTGCGGTGGGTTTGCCATAGCTCGGATCTTTGAGTTAGCGGGTTTACCGAAAGGTGTCCTACATGTACTGCCTGGACAAGCAGATGCCGGTGAAGCACTCGTTAGCGACTCCAACATCGCAATGATCCAATTTACTGGCTCAACCGGCGCAGGCCGCAAGGTTGGAGAAGCCGCAGGCCGACATCTGAAAAAAGTATCACTTGAACTCGGTGGAAAGAATTCATTAATTATTCTGGATGATGCAGATTTAGAAATCGCACTGCGAAATGCAACTTGGGGAGTTTATCTCCACCAAGGGCAAATATGCATGTCCACAGGGCGGGTTCTTGTTCAGCGGGGTATCTATCAGAGCTTCCTCGACCGGTTAATTGAGAAGGCCCGTACCCTATCGGTTGGTAACCCGACCGACGCTGGTGTCGCTCTCGGACCACTGATCAATGCACAACAACGAGATCACGCTCATCGGGCAGTCATCGATTCAGTAAAGGCAGGTGCCAAGCTGGAGGTAGGCGGAAGCTACGAAGGTCTTTTCTTCCAGCCAACGGTGCTCAGCGGCGTGCAACCGAACAATCCAGCTTTCCATGAAGAAATCTTCGGTCCCGTCGCCGTGGTCGTCCCGTTCGACTCCGACGTAGACGCTGTTCGCCTTGCGAATGACACTGACTATGGTCTGTCAGCTGCAATCATCTCTAAGGACGTTGGACGCGCACTTAAACTAGGCGAGCAACTGCGAACCGGGCTTCTGCATATCAATGACCAAACGGTGAATGACGAGGTGGTCAATCCTTTCGGGGGCGTTGGCGCCTCCGGCAACGGAACGAGCCTTGGCGGCGTCGCCAATTGGGAAGAGTACACCCAATGGCAGTGGCTAACCCTCAAGGGTGATGCGCCTGCTTATCCTCTCTAATGGGCCAGGAGAACAACTACAAATGAGCGCTGCCTTTCGTGAAATTAAAGCTGCCGTAACACGTAGCAAAGGTGCACCTTTCGTCATCGAATCTGCCCGCATTCGAGCGCCCCAGAACGATGAGGTACTGGTGCGCATCGTGGCCACGGGTATGTGCCACACCGACATGATCGTCCGCGATCAGTACTATCCAGTTCCTCTCCCGGCAGTGCTGGGCCATGAAGGCGCAGGGGTTGTCGAGGCTGTGGGACCGAGCGTGAAGGGGTTGGAGGTCGGAGATCACGTTGTACTGACTTATGGATACTGTGGACACTGCCTTCCATGCGGCAGTGGTCATGCTTCGTACTGTCAGGAGTTTTTTGGGCGAAACTTCAGTGGAGCTGATCCGCATGGACAGTGCGCCCTTGAAGACGCTTCCGGGTCCCCATTGCACGACCACTTCTTTGCTCAATCATCGTTTGCCACCTTTGCTCTGAGTCGTGAAAACAATGCCATTAAGGTTTCGAAAGAAGCACCCATCGAGCTTCTTGGACCGTTGGGTTGCGGAATTCAGACAGGCGCAGGGGCTGTTATCAACTCCCTAAAAGTCACGGCTGGTAGCAGTTTTGCAGCCTTTGGTGCGGGTGCGGTTGGCCTTTCCGCCGTCCTGGCAGCAAAGGTTGCAGGCGCATCGACCATTATCGCCGTCGATGTCGTGCCCTCTCGGCTCGAGTTGGCTCTCGAACTCGGCGCCACGCATGCAGTGAATAGTCGAGAAACGGATGTGGTAAACGCAATCCGGGTGATTACCAAGGGCGGAGTCAATTTTGCGCTGGAGTCCACCGGTCGACCAGAAGTCTTGAGAAATGCGGTCGACTCGCTCGGTGGGCTTGGTTGCCTTGGTGTCGTTGGTGCCCCCCCACTTGGGACGACCGCCGAGTTCGATGTGAATGATCTTCTTTTGGGCGGTAAGTCTATTCGCGGGATCGTGGAAGGGGATAGCGTGCCCCAGAAATTCATCCCGCAACTCGTAGAGCTGTATCTTCAAGGTCGATTTGCTTTCGACAAGCTAATCAAGATCTATCCGTTTGAAGAAATCAATCAAGCTGCTGAAGATAGCGAAAGAGGTATCACCTTAAAGCCGGTACTAAGAATCAGTTAGGTGCAGTTAAGCGACGGGACTCTTCCGTCGCTTAAGCCCATAGATTCAAGATAATGTTAATTTTAAAAACAAAAATAAAAATAGGAGACTCATGTGCGCCAGAGTAAGCTTAAAAACACATTGATTGCCCTGTCTGCGATTATTGCCACCGAAGCTGTAGCCAGCAACGGCACGGTTATGTCCGGCTACGGTATAAAGAATATAACCATGGGGGGTGTTGGTACCGCCCTGCCGCTCGACTCTATTGCAGCCGCAAACAACCCAGCAGGCATGGCAAAGGTCGGGACTCGGGTAGATCTAGGCGTCCGAGTATTTAGAGGAACTGCGCATAACACATTTTTAAGCGAGGATAATGAAAACTCGCTAAATATGACAACAGCATTTCCTGAAATGGGGTTTAATTACCAAATCGACGACAGGACAACCTTCGGGCTTTCTATGTACGGCTCAGGTATGTTGTCGGATTACGATAAACCGTTGCTGCCTATTCCCGGTCTCGATGACTTTTTCGCAAATGCCACTCAGATTACACTGGCTCCGACTTTGACTCGCAAGTTTGGAGACAGCGTTTATATCGGTATTTCCCCCACGCTCAATTATTCAGTTTTTCAAGCAAAGGGCGTTCCTGGTATTGATGATAAAAAAGACACCGCCCATGGCTTGGGTGTTCGCCTGGGACTTCTCTGGGATTTAACACCGCAGCTTTCGATCGGATCAATGTATACGCCCCGAACGAAAATGAGCGAATTTGATCATTACAAAGATAATCTATTGGAACCTGCGCGCGGCAGGTACGACTTAGCAGAGCAGTTCTCTATTGGCTTTGCATACAAGCCAACGGATAGATTAACAGTGGCTGCTGACTACTTGAGGATCTTCTGGAGTGATGTCGATTTTCTTAGCAAAAAAAACAACGGAGGCTACAAGAATCAGAATGTTTGGCGTGCGGGTGTTTCATACGACGTCACCCGGGATTTGACTTTGCGAGGCGGATTTAGCTATGCAGACAACATCATTGATTCAGAGTTTTTAAACGCCAATTTTAATGGCCCGGCAATTTCAAACAAAAGCTTTGGCCTTGGCGCTAGTTACAAGCTCGCTGGAGGATATGAAATTGCAGGAGGCATTGAGCGCCACATTCCACGCTCGATGCGCGGCACAGGCCAAAGCACTGGAACAAATTTAGACGTTAACTACGGCTTTTTTGTACTGGGGATCTCTAAATCATTTTGATCGGCAACACATAGTTTCAAAACAAGAAGAGAGGATTGAATAATGCGGAAAGAAAATGTAGTTACCCCTGATGGCGCAGTTCTTCACTGTGAAGTTCACGGCCAAGGCCCTGCGCTGCTTATGGTTAGCGGCGCAGGTGGGGATGCCGGATATTATTCGGCTGTAGCTGAGATGCTCTCAGATACCTTCACAGTCGTCACATATGATCGACGCTGCAACTCCCGAAGCACTGGCAATTACGATGTTAAAATGACGGTCCAGAAGCAGGCAGAAGATGCCTATCACGTCATTAAAAAACTCGCCGGCGGCAAAGCCATTGTTTTCGGTAATAGCGGCGGCGCGATTATTAGTTTGGCTCTTGCCAAATATCATCCTGAAGTAGTGGATGGAATGATTGCGCACGAACCACCGATTGTGAAGCTACTTCCAGAGGGTGACCCGATGCGGAGTTACTTTGACGACTTGCGTGAGTTCGCTATTAAAGAAGGGAATATCGCCGGGGCGCAAAAGTTTGTTTCTGGCGTTCGAGGTGAGGGTCAATATGAGTGGCCCGCTGATGTCACTCAACGTGTATTTGGGAATTTTGATCAGTTCTTTAATAACGAACTCGAGGCTTCGGGAAGCTTTATCCCTGACTTTGACGCACTCGCCAACCTGAAATTCCCGCTCATCATGGCGGCCGGCCGAGAGGATCGAGGACTTCACTACGCTCGTCCGTCTCAAATTATTGCAGAGAAACTAGGTCTGCCATGGACTGAATTCACCGGCTATCATTTGCCATTCATGGAACGTCCAGTGGAGTTTGCTGCATCACTCAGGATTATTGCAACCCAACTTGCAACCCGCTTAGGAGAGATACCTGGCGAGTGGAAAGTTTCTAGATAGCAAAGGCGATGCTTTAAAGCCACTAGGGTATTTTGTGTTACCCGTTGTCGCTCCACCCTTTGAAGCCGAAACTGTTCGGCTTCTTTTTTATCTGCGAACTTTATGAATAAAATCGTCGCGCAAGAAGTCATACTTAATGCAAGGCTAGGTCTTTTCCATTATAAATTGCTAGTGATCACTACCCTGGCAGTGGCTTTTGCTGGAAATAATTTATTATCTTACAGCGTTGCACTTCCGATTCTTATTCATGACTGGGGTCTTACTACTCTCCAGGCAGGCCTTCTCGGCAGTTATGCTCTTGTCGGGATGATGATTGGAGATTTCTCGTTCGGGTACATCTCCCGCGCTCTGGGAAGTAAAAATACAATCGCCTTTTGCCTGTTCGTACTGGGTGTAGCTTCCTTAATACAAGGCACGGTCACAGGTTACGAGGAATTTGCGGCGTTACGAGTTCTCTCCGGCTTGGCAATCGGCGGGCTAATGCCGAGTATAATATCGACGATGAGCGAGTACTCGCCTCGCAAGCAAAAAAACGTCTTAACAGCAATAATGGTCAGTGGCTATTCCTTTGGAGGAATTGTCGCCTCCGTTATCGGACTGTCTCTGTCAGAGAAATATGGGTGGCGCGTACTGTTTTATGCAGGTGGCGCCCAACTGTTAATTATCCCTTTTGTTTTAAGTATTGTACCAGCCGACATCAACTCACTTATTCATTCGGGCGACTTAGACGCTGTCAACACCCTGCTTAAAAATGCAAATGGAGAATACAAACCTGATATTAACAGCGTCGTAATTTCCAGGCATCAAAAGCACGACCAGCACTCCGCCCTGGAACTATTCAGTCAACGGCGACGATTCGCAACTTTAATTTTCTGGATAATTTTCTTCGGCTGCCTTTTCGTTGCTTACTCAATCATAAATTGGTTGCCGAAAATTATGCTCGCCCGCGGATTTGCTGTTGATTCCAGTATTTTGTTCTTTGTAATGCTGAATGTCGGCGCAATCATTGGCGGTGTATTAGGCGGCATCCTTGGCGACAAGTTCTCAACTGATAAAGTATTGGCTCTATTCTTTGTGGTGTGTGCATTTTGTTTGATACTTATTAGCCAGGTCGAAAGCAAGGAGTTTCTTTATGTTCTTGTTATCGCCTTGGGTGGAACAACAATAGGTTCTCAAACGTTAGTTTATATTTTAATTGCTCATAACCATGCTGCTCCGTTAAGGTCGACAGCCATTGCTTACGCTTCAGGTGTGGGACGAATCGGAGCAATATCAGGACCAGTTGTTGGAGGCATTCTCATCGGAGGCTATCTAACTGTCGGCGCATACTTGGTGTTAATTTCTATATGCACTCTTCTGGCAGCTTTGGCAACTACCTTAGTCCCCAAACCAGAGGCTGAGCACTAACCTAAGTGCTTTCTTTTAGCTACTTTCAAGAGCCGTGATGGACACATTATATATCTTATGGTTATCACTAAGTTGAATGCGCTGACACGACGTAAAAAGAGTTTTAAACTAATCCTGCAGGATCCATTGATCTGCCAAGTGAATGCATTACTTGACTCATAACCTAAACTCCGTTAATAAGAGAATCAGAGTGTCTTACTCCCTCTCCATGCAATAGGTGATGCCTATGAACGGCTACCCGTTGATCGATCTCCAAGCCTTAGACATCGCACGCCGCCGCTTATTTGAAGGCGAATCGCTTCCAGATGGCTTGCTTTCGCCGGCGGTTGCTCGCTCATGGGTCCGTTCGCGCGATTCCGGCCTGAGCCCTTGGGCTCAGCGTCTGTCTGGCCGCGATGATCAGGAGTTTGAGTTGAATGATTTGGATTTTCAGCTCCAAGCCAGTGTTCGCCCCGAACTAGAGCGCCTGTGGCACGCATTCGGAGGGAAGTCTTGGACGTTATTTTGCATGAATACGCAGGGGGTCATTGTTGATGCGCAACATGCGGAGGAAGTCGGGCCACTAAATAGCCTTCGGATTGGACGACGAATTCAAGAAAAAGATATTGGCACTACCGCCCCAAGCTGCACATTGCTTGACGGCAAGCCTGCGGTTATATGCGGCGGGCAGCATTACCTTGCTGAGTTCAATAATTTCTTCTGTGTGTCTGTTCCGGTGCATGGTGTATACGGAGATGTGATCGGAGCGCTCGATATAACTGGTTTAGGCGAGCGTAATACAAAGGCAGTTATTGAGCAACTATGCATCGCAGCAATGGGTGCAGAAAACCGGTTGTATGCAGGATTAACTGATTGCGAGATTCTCGCTGTACAGCACGACCCGCGTTTGATCGGAACTCCTTTTCAAGGACTTCTCGCGATTGACTCGCGTGGACGGTTGGTTGCTGCAAACTCAACAGCACGGAAACTACTCGGAGTTCAAGAGAATATCCGCTTACTCTCTGGATGGGATAACTACTTTGAAGTAGAACCGTTTTCAGCCGCTTCACAGCGATCCCCTAGTTTGATCCGACTCACTGACGGTTCAGGAATCTATGCTCATGCCATTTCTCAGGCACCGTCTACACCTACCATAATTATTGGAAGAGGCTCGTCCCAAACACCCTTGGGGCAGGATACTTCTCTTAATCGACAGTTTGATGCTGCACAAAAGGCCTTCAAGGTTGGTATACCCGTCTTGCTACGAGGCGAGAGTGGTACTGGCAAAGAAGTATTTGCACGAGCGTTGCACGATGCATGCACTCCAGGGGCGCCGTTCGTTGCAATAAACTGTTCGGCTATTCCCGAGAGCTTGATCGAGTCGGAGTTGTTTGGCTATACCGACGGGGCGTTTACGGGTGGAAAGAAAGGTGGGGCGGCAGGACGGTTTGAAGAAGCAAATGGCGGAACGCTACTACTTGATGAAATCGGTGATATGCCTATTTCCCTTCAAACTCGGTTACTTAGGGTTCTGCAGGAGCGTCAGATCACTCGACTTGGAAGCTCCATACCAAAGCCGTTGAATTTGCATATAGTTAGCGCAACTCATTGTGACTTGGAGCACATGATCTCCACTCGAAGTTTCAGAGAAGATTTGTATTATCGCCTTTCCGGTCTCCAGGTTAAGCTGCCGGCATTGCGTGAGCGGCAAGATATTGACCATATAATCCAGTCGCTTCTGTTACGGTATTCAGTTAATGATATCGACGTACAATGCCTTGATCAACTTAGAGCGAATGAGTGGCGAGGAAATGTTCGCGAGCTAGAGCAGGTTATACGACTTGCTGCGGCGTTAGCAGGAGATCAAGGAAAGGTCTTGCCTGAACACTTAATTGGCTTGGCCTCCCCCGTTGCTGAGACGCTCCCTCCATTACTTGCAGCGGAGCAACGCACTATTGAGCAAGCCTTGCGCTCCCATAATGGGAATATATCGGCTACAGCGAGCGCACTGGGCATATCTCGTACTACTTTGTACAAGAAAATTCGGCCTTCTTAGCTCTAGGTCAACCGGCAGCGGGACTTTTCTCTGCCCATTTACGCTGGGCTACCCAAGCCATTTTAGCTTTTCCAATATCCTAGCCGGCTTGAACCGTTCCATATAATACCGTTTGCCTTCAGGAAATCTGAAGCGAAGTTTTTTGATTTTTCTTTGTCGTCACCGCGATATCCATATCCTGGACGTATATGTTCAATTAATGGACGATCTCCGCCTCCGCATAACCTCTGCGCAACTCTAGCCCCGCCCCTTTGTTGGCATGGTTTTCGCTTGCCAATGTTGCTAGATTTCATTCTGGCTAACTATAAACAATACAAAAAAGATAATATTATGATTAGTTCTATCGATTCTGCGGTAGCTGCAAAGGTTATCACCTCGATTTATCGAAGGCCATTCACTCATCTAACCAGCCCTAATCAAGCCTCGTTACACCATAGATTGATGAATGTGATCGGCGTTTGCTACGTGTACTGCTTGGCTGTCACCACATTAGTGGCCATTGCATTTAGTGGTACCGCTAGTGCCGACCCTGCCCCCTCGCCATTCCCGAATCTGTTTTCTTCTTCTACCAAACAGCTGGTCCTCAATGGTGTCGCCGAAAGAAAATCCCTTAGTGGAGTTTCTCAGTACGCAGTCGCGCTATATTTATTTAAGCATTCTGATAATGCTGTAGAAATAGTTAATTCTGACACGGATCGAGCTGTGGTTATTCGTTTTAGCATGGACATGAGCACGCAAAGGGCTCGAACAATATTGCTTGAAGATTTATTTGTTAATTTAGAAAAAAACCAACTTCAAGCTTTATTGCCAGACCTCAATAAACTCATGTCACTTGCTCCTGGTTCCGGATTTACAGCTGGAGATACTGCGGTATTTTCTTATACCCCAAAGATTGGCACCCAAATTTCTATGAATGGGATTCCTCTAGGCACTGTGGAAGGCAAGGTCTTTATCGCATCCTTTCTGACGCAGTGGCTCGGTCCGCGCCCGACAAGTAGGCTGATTAAAAGTCGACTACTCGGATCCCCTTAATCAGAATGGTCAGACTCGATCCAGCGGCGAGGGTGTACGATTTTTTGTGTAACCGGCTCATGAGCGACACCGTCGCTCCGAACCGGGGACGCCATGATCAAGACGAAACACCCCATCACCGACGAGTTACTGGATCAGCTCCTGGCTAACTACCAGAAACCTGAAGACCTAATCGGCGCAGAAGGCATCCTCAAGCAGTTGACCAAGAAGCTGGTCGAGCGTGCGCTGGATGCCGAACTGACCCATCACTTGGGCCACGACAAACATCAGCCGGCCAGCAACCTAGCTGGCAATACCCGCTACGGCTTCAGCCGCAAGAAGCTCAAGGGCGAGTTCGGTGAGCTGCCCATCGAGATACCCCGCGATCGTCATGGGACTTTCGAGCCGCAGATCGTCGAGAAGAACCAAACCCGTTGGGCGGGCTTCGACGACAAGATCCTCTCGCTGTATGCCCGCGGCATGACCGTACGTGAGATCTCATTAGAGAGCTGTACGTTACGGCGCAGCTCGGCAAGGGAGGCGGCCGAGCCATCGTAGTTTTCCGGAATCACTGGACCGCCATCGATACCGTCCTCGGTAACCGAAGCCCAGCGCGTAGCAGGAGTCCATGTAGCAGGAGTCCATAATGACTTCTAAGCGCTATCGACACCTGGCAGCAGATAAATCTCATCACTCAACGATTGCAGCACTTGCAAGTACTGTGAGTCGTAGATTTCGCCGCGGCGGTATCCGACGCGCTCTTGTCACGGTATGCGGGCCGCCACTGCGGCGGCCCGTCGCGACTCAGGCTTCCTGTAGAGCTCGCGGGCGCTGGCTACGCTGCTCGGCAGCTAGCACCCAGGCTTTCTGCAACTGGAAGTCGAAGTTCAATTCGGCATAGCGCCCCGGCATACCACGCGCGCCGTCCTCGCGGAACTGCACTTCACCGACCAGGCCGTCGCGGGTGGCGTAGGCGAAGTCGTCCCACAGGTACTTCTCACCGGCCAGGTTGATCTGAGTGGTCAGGTGCCGATGACCCGGCGCGGAGATGAAGAAGTGGATATGCGCCGGGCGCTGGCCGTGGCGGCCGAGCAGGTCCAGGCATTCCTGGGTCGGGCCGTCCGGGGCGCAGCCGTAGCCGCACGGCACGATGCTGCGGGCCCGGTAGCGGCCCTCGGCGTCGGTGACGATGCGCCGGCGCAGGTTGTAGGCGCTCTGGCTCTTGTCGAAGTAGGAGTAGTTGCCCTGGGTGTTGGCGTGCCAAAGGTCGACCACGGCGCCAGCAACCGGCTGGCCGTCGGTGTCGCGCACCACGCCTTCGAGGAACATCACGGTGGCCTGGTCCAGCTCAGTGCCATCGTCCATCCGCGCCTCGCCTTCAACCAGCGGTGCACCGGCCACGTAGAGCGGGCCCTCGATGGTGCGCGGGGTGCCGCCGGTGAGACCGACCTGGGCGTCCTTGGCGTCCTGCAGCAGATCGAGGAAATGCTCCAGACCCAGGCCCGGCACCAGCAGGCCGACTTCGTTACGCCCGCCCAGGCGGTTGAGGTAGGCCACCGCCTTCCAGAATTCGTCGTCGCTGATTTCCAGGTCTTCGATGATCTTCGCCGCGTCATTGATGATGCGCAGCATGATCTGCTTGACCCGTGGGCTGCCCTGGTCGTTGTTGAGGCCGGCGGCCTCCTTGAACAGGTCCTGGACTTCGGCAGTGTGGCTAACTTTGACGGTCATGATGATTTCCTCGCTTGTTGTTGTCGGGGCTTAGCGGTCGTCGCTGTGAATCGACGAGGGGTGGCGGCAGACGCCGTCGATTTCGATATCCATGTAGGGGAACAGCGGCAGCTGCAGCAGGGTGTCGTGCAGGGCCTCGACGCTTGCCACGTCGAATACGCTGTAGTTGGCGTAGTGCCCGGCGATGCGCCACAGGTGGCGCCACTTGCCTTCGCGCATCAGGCCCTGGGCCAGTTCCTTCTCGTCGGCCTTGAGCTGGGCAGCCTTGGCCGGGTCCATTTCCACCGGCAGCTTCACAGTCATCTTTACGTGGAACAGCATGGGGATTTCCTCCGTTCTACTTGCGGGTGAAGAACACCAGGCGCTCTTCGTCCAGAGTCAGGCCGAGGCCCGGGGTGCGCGGCACCTGCAGGGCGAAGTCTCGGTAGACCGGCGCCTCGGTGACGATTTCTTCGGTCAGCAGCAGCGGGCCGAACAGCTCGGTGCTCCAGGTCAGCTGGCGCAGGGTGACGAAAGCATGGGCCGAGGCCAGGGTGCCGATGGCGCCTTCGAGCATGGTTCCGCCGTACAGGGCGATACCGGCCGCTTCGGCGATCTGCGCGGTGCGCAGCACAGCGCGCGGGCCACCGTTCTTGGCGATCTTCAGGGCGAAGATGCTGGCGGCGCCGTCGGCGGCCAGGCTGAAGGCGTCTTCCACGCTCTCGATCGATTCGTCGGCCATGATCGGCGCCGGGCTGCGCTGGTTGAGGCGCACCTGCCCGGCCCGGTTGATCCGCGAAATGGGCTGTTCGATCAGGTCGATGCCGTTGTCGCCCAGCACCTGGCAGGCGCGGATGGCCTGGGACTCGTCCCAGTACTGGTTGACGTCGACGCGCACGCTGGCACGCTCGCCCAAGGCTTGTTTGATGGCGATGACGTGTTTGAGATCCTGGCTCACCGGGTTGGCGCCGATCTTCAGCTTGAAGATGCGGTGGCGGCGCAGATCGAGCATCTGCTCGGCCTCTGCGATGTCCTTGGCGGTGTCGCCTGAGGCCAATGTCCAGGCCACTTCCAGGCTGTCGCGTACGCGGCCGCCGAGCAGTTCACTGACCGGCAGGCCGAGACGCTTGCCCTGAGCGTCGAGCAGTGCGCTTTCCAGGCCGGACTTGGCGAAGGTGTTGCCCTTGGCCGCCTTGTCCAAGCGCAGCATGACGGCATTGATATTGGCCGCGTCCTGACCGACCAGCAGCGGGCCGAGGTGGCTGTCGATGTTCTGCTTGATGCTCTCCGGGCTCTCGTTGCCATAGGCCAGGCCACCGATGGTAGTCGACTCGCCGATGCCTTCGAGGCCGTCGCTGCAGCGCACGCGGATCACCACCAGGGTCTGCTGCTGCATGGTGTGCATCGCCAGCTTGTGCGGGCGGATGGTCGGCAGGTCGACGATTACCGCCGACACGCTTTCGATCAGGACTTGGCTCATTTCACTCTTCCAGTTAGACGGTTAAGGCTCAGGCCTTGGCGCCGACCAGCTCGCCGACCGCGCTCTGCCTGCGCTTGGCGCTGATGGCGAACAGGCTCATGGCGATGGCGGCAATGGCGCCGGGGATGGCAAAGGCCATGAAGTTCAGTTGCAGCGGCAGGTTGATGCCCATCAGCGCGCCACCCAGCAGCGGCCCGACTATGGCGCCGTTGCGGCCGATGCCCGAGGCCCAGCCGAGGCCGGTGGAGCGGATCGACAGGCCGTAGAACTGCGCGGCGCCGGCATACAGCAGGATCTGCGTGCCGATGGTGGTGGCGCCGGCGAT
This sequence comes from Pseudomonas sp. PS1(2021), assembly GCF_020405165.1. NCBI lineage: Bacteria > Pseudomonadati > Pseudomonadota > Gammaproteobacteria > Pseudomonadales > Pseudomonadaceae > Pseudomonas > Pseudomonas sp. PS1(2021). The sequence goes on from NZ_CP084484.1 coordinate 5,423,862, forward strand.
GAAGATCAGGCCGTACAGCAGCGGTGTTGGGCTCTTGAAGCCGAGCAGGCTGATCGACACGGCGGCGGCGACGAAGAAGCCGACCATCACCTTGCTCAGGTTAAAGCGGTCGCCCAGCCAGCCGCCGAGGATGGCACCGGCCATGCCGCCGAAGTTCAGGGCGAGCAGGAACGACAGGCTGGAACCCAGGCTGTAGCCGGCGTTGGCCATCAGCTTGGGCAGCCAGGAACTCAGCGCGTAGACCATCAGCAGGCAGCAGAAGAACGCCAGCCACAGGCACAGGGTGCGCAGCGCGCGGCCGTCGCGGAACAGCTCGAACATGGCTACGCCCTTGCCCTTGGTCTCGCTTATATGCAGATGGGCCGTTTCATCGAGTTGCAGGCCGGGCTCGACCTTGTTCAGCACCGCGCGAGCCTGCTCATGACGGCCCTGACGCACCAGGAAACCGACCGACTCCGGCAGCAGCCAGAAGATCAGCGGCAACAGCAGCAGCGGCACGGCGGCGGCGAAGAACATCGACTCCCAGCCAAAGCGCGGCAGCATATAGATGCCGACGCCCGCCGCTAGCATGCCGCCCACCGAGTAGCCGCTGAACATGATGGCCACCAGGGTGCTGCGCAGGCGCTTGGGCGCATATTCATTCATCAGCGCCACGGCATTGGGCATCAGGCCACCGCAACCGAGACCAGCGAGGAAACGGCAGATACCGAACTCGCTGGGGTTGCTGGCGAAGCCGTTGATGATGGTGGCGCTGGAGAACAGCGCGAAGCAGATCGCAATGCTTTTCTTGCGCCCGATCTTGTCGGCCAGGGTGCCGAAGCACAGGGCACCGAACATCATGCCGAACAGCGCATAACTGCCCAGGGCGCCGGCCTGCAGTGGGGTCAGCCCCCACTCCTGCATGATCGCCGGCAGCACCACGCCGTAGATGAACAGGTCGTAGCCGTCGAAGATCAGCAACAGCGCGCAGAGCGCCATGACCATCCAGTGAAAGCGGCTAAAGCCTGCGTTGTCGATGACTTGGTGTACGTCTATCTGTCGCATGGCATCGGTTTTCTCTGTTGTTTTTGTTGTCGACACTGCATTGCAACGGTGGGAGGGTTCGTGCTCAGCCCAGGTCGCCTCCACCCACCGGCAAGGTCACGCCGGTGATATAGGAGGCCTCGTCCGAGGCGAGAAAAAGGATGGCGCCGACCTGTTCGTCGATGCTGCCGTAGCGCTTCATCAGGCTGCTTTCGAGGGTCTGCGTGACTATCTGCTGGTACCAGCCCTGTTCCTGCTCGCTCGGCGCGGCGCTGTTGCGCGGGATGCGCCGTGGCGGCGCCTCGGTGCCGCCGGGAGCGGTGGCGTTGACGCGGATGCCGCGCTCGGCAGTCTCGAACGCCAGGCAGGCGGTCAGCGCGTTGACCCCGCCCTTGGCCGCGCCGTAGGGCACGCGGTTGACCCCGCGGGTGGCGATGGAGGAGACGTTGACGATGGCGCCGCTGCCCTGCTCCAGCATGTGCGGCAGCGCGGCGTGGCAGCACCACAAGGTGGGGAACAGCGAGCGGCGCACCTCGGCCTCGATCTGCTGGGTTTCGTAGTGCTCGAACGGCTTGGCCCAGATGGTGCCGCCGACGTTGTTGATCAGGATGTCGAGGCGACCGAAGCGCTCGACAGCCGCCTGCATCACGCTCTGGCAGTCGCCGGCCTGCTCCAGGTCGGCGGTCAGGCACAGCACGCCGGGCTGCTCGGCCAGCTCAAAGACCAGCTCGGAGCGGTCCACCGCGACCACCTGTGCGCCCTCCTCCAGCAGCCGCTCGGCGACCCGGCGGCCGATGCCCTGGGCGGCGCCGGTGACCACGGCGACCTTGTCTTGGAATCGTTTGTTCATCATGCCCACCTCACTCAATGGTGCGTCCGCCTCAGGCCGACGCGGCGAACTTCTCGTAGTAGAAATTGGCCGGGGCGATGCCCTGCTCGCGGATAAACTGGCTGACGGCCTCGACCATCGGCGGCGGGCCGCACAGGTAGATGTCCACTTCGCCATCGTTGAGGTGCTTGGGCTCGATGTGCTGGGTGACGTAGCCCTTATGCGGGTACTGGCTGTCCGGGTTGGCCACGCAGGCGCTGTAGCTGAAGTTGGGGATGCACGCGGCCAGGGCCTCGAGCCTGTCCATTTCCACCAGGTCGAAGTCGTTGGTCACCCCGTAGATCAGGTGCAGGGGATGGCCGCTGCCCTGCTCGGCGATCTTCTCCAGCATCGCGGTGAAGGGCGCCAGGCCCGTGCCACCGGCCAGCAGCAGCAACGGCCGCTTGATCTCGCGCAGATAGAAGCTGCCCAGCGGGCCGGCCAGGGTCATGCTGTCGCCGGCCTTCGCCAGGCCGGTGAGGAAGCTACTCATCAGCCCGCCCGGCACGTTACGGATCAGAAAGCTGACCTCCCCGTCCTTCGGCAGGCTGCTAAACGAGTAGGCGCGGGTCTGCTCGCTGCCCGGCACCTTGAGGTTGACGTACTGGCCCGGCAGGAAGGCCAGCTGATTGAGCGCCTCGCCCTTGATCGACAGGGCGATGGTGCTGTCGCTCAATTTGCGCACCGCGCTGATGGCCGCCTCGAAGCTGGCCTGCTGGGTCTTGCACAGGTCGCTTGCAGCCGGCACGCGGATCACGCAGTCGCTCTCGGCGCGCATCTGGCAGGTCAGCACGTAGCCCTGCTCGGCCTCGGCCTGGCTCAGGGCGTCCTCGATATAGTCGTCGCCCAGGTCGTACTGGCCGCCTTCGGCGAAGCACTTGCAGGCGCCGCAGGCGCCGTCGCGGCAATCCAGCGGGATGTTGATGCCCTGGCGGTAGGCGGCATCGGCCACGGTTTCGCCGACCTTGGCGTCGATAAAGCGGGTCACCCCGTCTTCGAAATTAAGGGCGATCTTGTGGCTCATGGCGCACCTCGCTAAGCAGTATTCAACGTGCAGCGGCCCGTGACGGAAGCTAGTGGCTCCCGCCGGCAACCTGCAGCGGATTTAGATGTGGTAAACGTCGATGACCTGGCGCACGTAGTCGTTCTTCAGGATCACCTTTTTGGCCTTGATCAGCGGGTTCTCGCCACGCGTATCGAGGGTGTAGAAGCTGGTGCCGTAGAAGTGGTCGACGGTCTTGTAGCGAAAGCTCAGGGTGTGCCAGTTGAAGCGCACCTTGGTCAGCCCATCGCCCTGCTCGACGATCTCGATGTTGTTGATGTTGTGCGAAGTACGGGTATCCGGAATGGTGGCGCTGGAGCGCTCGGTGCGGATGCGGAACACGCGGTCTTCAAGGCCACTGCGGTTGCCGTACCAGATCAGCGAGATCTCGGTCTGCGGGTTTTCCACCAGTTCGTCCTTGTCGTCCCAGGCTGGCATCCAGAACTCGGCGTCCGGCGCGTACAGCTCCAGCCACTCGTCCCACTGCTTGTCGTCCAGGTAGCGCGCCTCGCGGTAGAGGAAGTCGCGCACGGCGTCATAGGTCAGGCTCATTTACGCGCCCTCCACGTGGATCAGCTGGTCCTGCTGCTTCTGCAGCGCCTCGATCATCTGCTGCTGCCAGTAGTGGTGCTGCAGCACGAACAGGCCTTCGTCTTCGGTGCGCACGCCGCTCATCAGCGGGTGCAGGTCGATTTCCTTGGCCGACTCGTCGGCGCCGTCGACCCAGTGCTTGGCCCCACGGGACATGTCGTTCCATTCCATAGCGCGGCCGGCGAAGCCCTGCTGGCAGGCACGGAACTCTTCCAGGTCATCGGGGGTAGCCATGCCGGAGACGTTGAAGAAGTCTTCGTACTGGCGGATGCGGCGGGCGCGGGCCTCGCTGCACTCGCCTTTCGGCGCGATGCAATAGATGGTCACTTCGGTCTTGTCGACCGACAGCGGCCGGGCCACGCGCAACTGCGAGCCGAACTGGTCCATCAGGTACAGGTTGGGGTACAGGCAGAGGTTGCGCGAATGGCCAATCATCCAGTCGGCGCGAGCCTCGCCGAACTCGGCGGCCAGGCGCTCGCGGTCGGCGAACAGCGGACGGTCCTCGGGATTGTCCCAGCGAGTCCAGAGCAGCAGGTGACCGTTCTCGAAGGAGTAGAAACCGCCGCCCTTCTTGCCCCAGCCGCCAGCGCTCATGGCGCGGATGTCGTCGCCGGCTTCTTTCAGCTTGCGCTGCTGCTGGGTGGCGGCGTAGTTCCAGTGCACGGCGGTGACGTGGTAGCCGTCGGCGCCGTTCTCGGCCTGCAGCTTCCAGTTGCCCTCATACACATAGGTGCTGGAGCCACGCAGCACTTCCAGGCCTTCGCTGGACTGATCGCAGATCATATCGATGATCTTCTTCGACTCGCCGAGGAAATCCTCAAGCGGCGCCACGTCTTCACGCAGGCTGCCGAACAGGAAGCCACGGTAGGATTCGAAGCGGGCGACCTTCTTCAGGTCGTGAGAGCCGTCGCAGTCGAAGCTGTCCGGGTAGCCGGCTTCCTTGGGATCCTTGACCTTGAGCAGCTTGCCGCTGTTGTTGAAGGTCCAGCCATGGAACGGGCAGGTGTAGGTGGCCTTGTTGCCGCTCTTGAAGCGGCAGAGCATGGCGCCGCGGTGGCTGCAGGCGTTGATAAAGGCGTTGAGCTCACCCTCCTTGTTGCGCGCGATAAAGATCGGCTGGCGCCCCATGTGGGTGGTGTAGTAGTCGTTGTTTTGCGGGATCTGGCTTTCGTGGGCCAGGTACAGCCAGTTGCCTTCGAAGATGTGTTGCATCTCCAGGTCGAACAGGCGCGGGTCGGTGAACATTTCCCGCTTACAGCGGAAAATGCCCTGCTCTTTGTCTTCTTGCAGCAGGCCGTTCAGGTAGTCGAGTCCCAGGTTCATCGCCATGGCTCCGTTGTTATTGTGTCAACGGTATGAAGGCTATGGCCTGGAACTGACGGGCAATATCCGCTCTGTGCAGATCGCTATCCGTTTTGTGCAGCCTCGCGCACTGAATGCTTCAAGATGTTTCAACTAAAGCGGATACGGGCCGCCACAAAAGCAGCTGCACATCGATAGATAGGACTCAGGTGCGGCGCTTGAGGGTGTCGGAGGGAAGCTCGCCGTACTGCTGGCGATAGTTTTCCGAGAAACGCCCCAGGTGCAGAAAGCCGTAGTCCAGCGCCAATTCGGTGAGGTTGCGTACCATGCAGTTCGGGTCGCTCAGGCAGGTATGGATACGCTCCAGCTTGCGCTGGCGGATGTACTGCTTAGGCGTCACGCCCAGCTGGCGCTCGAACAAGGCATAGAAGGAACGCAGGCTTATGCTAGCCTGCTCAGCCAGGTGCTCGCTAGACAAATCCTGCTTTAGGTTGCGTTCGATGTAATCAAGGATACGCTCGAAGCTGACACTGGGCGAGTTCAGCGCCTCGCGGCGAATGTTGGTCTGCATCAAAGAAAGCAGCTTGCTGCCGACGATCTGGGTGTAATGCTCCTGCACCCGCAACAGCGGCTCACCGACCTCGGCCTCCTGACAGATCATTGCCAGCAAACCGATGAAACCTTCCAGCTCCTCCAGTCGATACTGGTTGCGCAGGAAGCGCACGCCACTGCCGGGACGCTGCCAGCGCTGCTCATCGCACACGCCCTCAAGCACCCTTACCGGCACCTTGAGGATGAATTTCTCGCAATCCTTGGAATAGGTCAGGTCGACAGGGTCGTCGGGATTTATCAGCAGCAACTCGCCCGGCACCAAGTAATGTTCCTGCTTGTACCCGCGCCACAGGCAACTACCACGCAGCAGTACCTGCAGGTGATAGATAGTTTCCAGAGCTGGGGACGTAACCCGCACGCTGCCACCATAGCTGATACGGCACAGATCGAGGTCGGCAAACTTGCGGTGATTGAGACTGGCCTGAGGATGGGTGCTCTTAGACAGACCGATGGAATGCTGACCGACATGCTGGTTCACATAGTCGGACACAGCATAGGGGTCGGCACGGTAGAATACCGCGCTGCGCTCGCTCAGCAGGCGATGCTCCATGGGCAAGGCACTCTTGTAGTTATTTGGTGCCGCTCTCTGGCGGACTGATTACTGTTTAAGCCTACGCTACTTCAGGCATTGTCGCGATGGCTGGGGATAGACGGTCACACTCGAAAGTGTCCGTGCTAACGGGGTAGAACCCGTACGATGCACCACCATTTTCAAGTATCTAACGAGGCAGGCCCATACGTAGACACCACTTAGTACGTTTTTAGCTGAATATCCCACAGATCTAGAGAAGCGACTCCACCCCCATCTCGTCCCACACCTCCTCGGCCAGGTGGAAGGTGGCATTGGCCGCCGGAATGCCGCAGTAGATCGCGCTCTGCATCAGCACTTCCTTGATCTCGTCGCGGGTCACGCCGTTGTTCTTCGCTGCCTTGAGGTGCAGGCGCAGTTCGCCTTCGCGGTTCATGCCGATCAGCATGGTGATGGTGATCAGGCTGCGGGTGTGGCGCGGCAGGCCGGGGCGAGTTCAGATATCACCCCAGGCATGCCGGGTGATCATTTCCTGGAACTCTTCATTGAACGGCGTCAGGTGCTGCAGGCTGCGGTCGACATGGGCGTCGCCGAGTACCGCGCGGCGTACCTGCATGCCGGCTTCGTAGCGTTGTTTCTCATCCATCTTCGGCTCCAGGGTGCGGCAAGGCGCACCCGGTTGTTCAGGCGGTAAGGAAGTCCAGCACGCGGCGGGTAAACAACTCGCCGGCCTCGACGTTGGACAGGTGCGCGGCGTGGAACTCGACCAGCTCGGCGCCACGGATATGTTCCTGCATGAAGCGGCCATGCTCCGGGGTGGTCACCGCATCGGCCGTGCCGCAGACGATCAGGGTCGGCGCGACAATGCCGGCGACCTGCTCGCGGAAGTCGGCATCGCGCACCGCCGCGCAGTTGGCGGCGTAACCCTGGGGCGAGGTGGCGGCCAGCATGCCGACCACCGGCCCGACCAACGCCGGTTCGGTCGCGGCGAACTCGGGGGTGAACCAGCGCGCAATCGAGGCATCGCGCAGCGCCAGCATGGCTGCCTGGCCGTCGCGCAGCACGGTGTCGATGCGCGGGTTCCACACTTCCGGGCTGCCGATCTTCGCCGCCGTGTTGCACAGCACCAGGCGCTGGATACGCTCCGGCGCGTTGATCGCCAGCCACTGGCCGATCAGCCCGCCCATGGACAGGCCGCAGAAGGCGGCGCACTCGATATGCAGGGCGTCCAGCAGGGCCAGCACATCGCGGCCGTTCTGCTCGATGCTGTAGGGGCCCGCCGTCACCAGCGACTGGCCATGGCCACGGGTGTCGTAGCGCAACACGCGGAAGTGCTCGGCGAAGGCCGGGATCTGCGCATCCCACATATGCAGGTCAGTGCCCAGCGAGTTGGACAGCACCAGTACCGGTGCATCCACGGGGCCTTCAAGGCTGTAAAAAAGTTCGCCATCGGCGAGTTGTACGGCAGGCATGCAAAGCACTCCTAGTGCGAAAAATGATGATGCTCGGCCACGGCGCGCTCGACCCAGCGGCGGGCCTGGCCCAGGTACAGGGCCGGATCGAGCAGGTGATCCAGTTCGCTGGCGGACAGCTGCGCGCTGACCTCGGCATGGCTGCCTAGCACCTGGCGCAGGTGCACACCCTCGCGCACGGCCTGCTGGCAGCACTGTTCGAGCAGATGATGGGCGACATCGCGGCCGATGCGCTGGGCCAGGGCGATGCTCACCGCCTCGGCCAGCACCAGCCCCTGGGTCAGGTCGAGGTTGCTGCGCATGCGCGCGGCATCCACTTCCAGCCCCGGCACCAGCTGCAGCGCCTGCTGCAGCGCGCCGGAAACCAGGCAGCACAGCTCCGGCAGGGTGTCCCACTCGGCGTGCCACAGGCCCAGGCTGCGCTCGTGCTCCTGGGGCATGGCGCTGAACATGGTCGCCACCAGACCGGGGGCACGAGTGGCAGCGCCGATCAGCACGGCGGCGCCGACCGGGTTGCGTTTGTGCGGCATGGTCGAGGAACCGCCCTTGCCCGGCGCGGCCGCCTCGAACACTTCGCCGGCCTCGGTTTGCATCAGCAGGCTGAGATCGCGGCCGAACTTGCCCAGGCTGCCGGCGATCAGGCCGAGCAGGCTGGCGAACTCCACCAGACGGTCGCGCTGGGTATGCCAGGGCTGCTCCGGCAGTTGCAGGTCGAGTTCGCGGGCCAGGGCCGTGGCCAGTTGCGCCAGGTCTTGTTCGAGCAAAGTGATGGCCGCCCGCAACTGCAGGACCAGGCCGCTGTCCATGGCGTCCTGGCTGGTGGCGCCGAGGTGCACATAACGCTCGGCCTCGGCACTCTGCGCCGCGACCTGCTTGCCCAGTGCCTTGACCAGCGGAATGGCCGAGTTGCCGGCGGTGACGATGGCCTGGGCCAGCGCGGCGAAATCGTAGCGTTCGACCTGGCAGGCGCTGGCGATGGGCGCCACGGCCGCCTGCGGGATCAGCCCGCTGCTGGCCTCGGCACGCGCCAGGGCAGCCTCGAAATCCAGCATGCCCTGCACCCGGCCGTGATCGGAGAAGATCGCGCGCATGGCCGGTGCAGTGAAATAGGCGTCGAAGAGTTGGTTGCTCACAACGGATGATTCCCAAGAATCTGGCGTTATGCCTAGGGTCGCAGTATGGCTCCGGCGAATTCAGCGCGGCACCTATCCCTCGCCCTTCTCCCCAAGGGGAGAGGGCACTAGTACTGCGCTGCACCCGACACTGTGGTAGCCCGGATGAAATCCGGGGTTAGCCCGTGCAATCGTCCCGGATTACATCCGGGCTACAGGGGCCACCCAGCTCATATCCGCTGGATGGCCAGCGCCAGGCCCTGGCCAACGCCGACGCACATGGTCGCCAGCCCCAGGCGTCCACCGGATTTCTCCAGCTGGTGCAGCGCGGTCTGCACCAGGCGCGCACCGCTGGCCCCCAGCGGGTGGCCTAGGGCGATGGCGCCGCCATTCGGGTTGACCTTGGCGCTGTCGTCGGCCAGACCCAGCTCGCGGGTCACGGCCAGGCCCTGGGCGGCGAAGGCTTCGTTGAGTTCGATGACGTCGAAGTCATGGATGCTGATCTTCAGCCGGTCGAGCAGCTTGCGCACCGCCGGCACCGGGCCGATGCCCATCACACGCGGCGCCACGCCGGCGCTGGCCATGCCCAGTACCTTGGCACGGGCGGTCAGGCCGTATTTCTGCAGGGCCTCGGCCGAGGCCAGGATCAGCGCCACGGCACCGTCATTGACCCCCGAGGCGTTGCCGGCGGTGACGGTCTTGCCCTCGCCATTGACCGGCTTGAGCTTGGCCAACGCCTCGGCCGTGGTGTCCGGGCGCAGATGCTCGTCCGCCTCGATCAGCGTATCGCCCTTCTTGCCCTTGATCAGCACCGGGACGATTTCCTCGGCGAAGAAACCCTCGGCCTGGGCGCGCCCGGCACGCTGCTGGCTGCGCAGGGCAAAGGCGTCCTGATCGGCGCGGCTGACCTGGTAATCGTCAGCGACGTTGTCGGCGGTCTGCGGCATGGCGTCCACACCGTACTGCGCCTTCATCAGCGGGTTGATGAAACGCCAGCCGATGGTGGTGTCTTCGATCTTCTGGTTGCGGTTCCAGGCGCTGTCGGCCTTGCCCATTACATAGGGCGCACGCGACATCGACTCGACGCCGCCGGCCAGGGCCAGCTCCATCTCGCCACTGGCGATGGCACGAAACGCCGTGCCCACTGCATCCATGCCCGAGGCACAGAGGCGGTTGAGGGTCACGCCCGGAATAGTTTCCGGCAGGCCGGCCAGCAGCAGGGCCATGCGCGCGACGTTGCGGTTGTCCTCGCCGGCCTGGTTGGCGCAGCCCATAAAGACCTCGTCGATGGCCGCAGGGTCGAGCCGCGGGTTGCGTTCGAGCAGGGCCTTGAGCGGGATGGCAGCCAGGTCGTCGGCGCGCACCGGCGCCAGACCGCCGCCGAAGCGGCCGATTGGCGTGCGGATGGCATCGCAGATAAAAACCTCGCGGCTCATTCCTCACCCCCGGCCTGGCCATGGGCGGCGGCGGTACGTGCTTCCAGGGCGCGCAGCGCTTCCAGCTCAAAGGCCTCGGGCGCCGCGGTCTCGGCCACCTGCGCGGCGAAACGGATCGGCCAGCCGGTGGCGGCGATGATCTGCTCACGGCTCACGCCCGGATGGATCGAGGTAACCACGAATTCCTTGCTGCCGGCTTCCGGCTCCATGATGCACAGGTCGGTGATGATCGCCACCGGGCCGGCACCGGGCAGGCCCAGCTGCTGGCGGTGCTCGCCGCCTTCGCCATGGCCGACCGAGGTGATGAAGGCCAGCTTGTCGACGAAGGTGCGGTGGCCCTGCTTGAGGATGATGAATACCTTCTTCGCCGAACCGGCGATCTCCGGCGCGCCGCCGGCACCCGGCAGGCGCACTTTCGGGTTGTGGTAGTCGCCGATCACCGTGGTGTTGATGTTGCCGAACTTGTCGACCTGGGCCGCGCCGAGGAAGCCGACGTCGATGCGCCCGCCCTGCAGCCAGTAGCGGAAGATCTCGCCGGTGGGCACCACGGTGTCGGCGGTCTCGGCCAGTTCGCCGTCGCCGATGGACAGCGGCAGCACGCTGGGCTTGGCGCCAATCGGGCCGGATTCGTAGATCAGGGTCACGTCCGGGGCATGGGTCAGGCGCGCCAGGTTGGCGGCCTTGGACGGCAGGCCGATGCCGACGAAGGTCACATCGCTGTTGCCGAGGCGACGGGACGCAGCCACGGTCATCATTTCATTGGTGCTGTAGGCGCTCATCAGTTGGCCTCCGCGAGCTTGGCTTGGTAGGCGGCGAAATCGGCAGTGCCACGGATATAGGTGTCGATCCAGGCGGTGAAGCTGTCGCGATCACGGGCAATCGGGTCCCAGGCCTGGTAGAAGCGGTTGTCGCGCTCGTAGTAACCGTGGGCGTAGGACGGATGGGCGCCGCCCGGCACCAGGCATACGGCGCTCAGCGCCCAGCCCGGCAGCACGCAGGCGTTCATCGGCGCATTCAGGTCGTCGACGATCTCCTCGACCGTGACGATGCAGCGCTTGGCGGCCAAGGCAGCTTCCTTCTGCACGCCAAGGATGCCCTGGATCAGCACATTGCCCTTGCGGTCGGCCTTCTGCGCGTGGATCACGGTGACGTCCGGGCGCACGCTGGGCACGGCGGCCAGCACTTCGCCGGTGAACGGACAGGTGACGGTTTTGATCAGCGGATTGACCTTGGGCAGGTCGGAACCGGCGTAGGCGCGCAGCACCGCGAACGGCAGGCCGGAGGCGCCGGCCACATAGGCGTTGGCCATGTCGGCGTGGCTGTGTTCCTCGATCTCCAGCGGCTGCGGCCAGCCCTTCTCCACCGCGTCGCGCAGGCGATGCAGCGAACCGACACCGGGGTTGCCGCCCCAGGAGAACACCAGCTTCTTGGCGCAGCCGGCGCCGATCAGCAGGTCATAGACCAGGTCCGGGGTCATGCGATTGAGGGTCAGATCCTTGCGCCCCTGACGGATGATTTCGTGGGCCGCGGCAGTCGGGATCAGGTGGGTGAAGCCTTCGAGGGCGATGCTGTCGCCGTCGTGGACGAAGCGCTGGATGGCTTCGCGCAGGGAGAGGATTTCAGCCATGGGGGTTCTCTTGTGGTTTGCGTGGCGCAGGCACGCCGGTGAGCAAACGTTAGCGCCAGGCCTGCGGCCAAACAATCCGATAATCGACTATTGGTTCGATAATCGAACATCTCTATACATTTTTCAGCCAGGAGCGTCGGTGGCACACAGGGCTTGCAGGTGCAGGGTGCGTTCGCGCTGGCCGGCCAGCTGGGCGACGATGCGCAGCACGATCTCCTGGCGCGCCTGGGCCCCGGCGCGCATCTCGGCCATGGCCTGCAGGGCCGCGCCGGTGGTGTGCAGGCCGTTGCGGGTTGAATCGGCGGCCTGCTGCATGCCGAGCCGCGCCTCATCGGCCGAACGCTGCAGGCTGCCGGCGATCTGGCGGATCTGCTCGCTGGAGTCGTTAGCGCGGCTGGCCAGGTGGCGCACCTCGTCGGCGACCACGGCAAAACCGCGACCCTGCTCCCCTGCCCTGGCGGCTTCGATGGCGGCATTGAGCGCCAGCAGGTTGGTCTGCCGGGCGATGTCCTGGATGCCGCCGACCAGCGCGGCGATGCGCGTGGACTGCGCGCCCAGCTCGTTGAACAGCTGCTCCACCTCGCCCATATAGCCGCTGAGCTGCTCGATGGCGGCCGCTGCGGCCTGGATGCTGGCCGCGCTGGCCTGCACCTTCTCGCCGCCGGCGCGGGCCAGTTCGGTGGCGTACTGCATGTCCGCCTCGCTGCGCTGGATGCTGTCGAGCAACTCGTGCAGCGGCTGGCCCAGATTGGGCAGCGGCGGCGCAGCCGGCGGCGGCACCGCGCTGGGTGGTGCAGGCACAGGCACCGGCACTTCGACATAGATGGTCTGCGGTTCGGGCAACGGCGGGCGCCGGGCATAGGCGATGGCCGCCAGCAGGCCGCACAGCAGCGCGGCGCCTAGCGCCCAGACGGCGAATGCGCCCGGCCACAGGCTGCCCAGCACGCACAGCGCGGCCAGACCCTGCCACCAGGCTCCATGGGAATAACGCAACATAAACACTCCTTGAACTGACAGGCCCGGCCACCAGGCCCGGCCGCTTTAACGGTGCATAGGCCCTGTAGGGTGCGCCGCGCGCACCACTGGCCCTGCACAAGCCCAGGTGCGCACAGCGCACCCTACGCAAGAACCGATCAGCCGCTACAGCAGGTTCCAGCTGTAGTTGAAGATCAGCCGGTTCTCGTCGATATCGCTGCGGTAGTTGGAGCGCGCGACCACGTTATGCACGCGCACGCCGAGGCCCTTGAGCGCGCCGCTTTGCACCGTGTAGCCGATATCTAGGTCGCGCTCCCAGTCCTGGCCGAGAGCAGACTGAACAGGCCGAACAGGAACACCGCCACCACCAGCACCAGCTTGCGCCCGAAGCGGTCGGCCAGCGGCCCCGAGCCGAGGGCGCCGAACACCATGCCGATCAGCGCGGCGCTCATCACCGGGCCGAGGCTGGCGCGGTCGCTGCCCCAATCCTGGGTCAGCGCCGAGGCGATAAAGCCCATGGCCGCGGTATCCAGGCCATCGAGGAAGACGATCAGGAAGCACAGCAGGACGATGCGCCACTGGTAGCGCGACAGGGGTTGGGCATTGATGAAGGCCTGGACATCCCGGTTGGCGACGGCGGGGATCTGGGCAGAGCTGGTCATAACGGCAATTCCTGTGGACTTTGCGTCGCAGCACCGCGCACTGGCGGCGACGAACATGCGAACGGAACAGGAATGAGCGGCAGCCAAGGCTGAAGCGGCGCGCAGCCCAGCACCGGCAGACGCTTGATGCGCTGCGCCAGCTTGTGGCCGTGACGGTCTCTCATTGTTCTTATTAGTGGCCGCCCGGTGAACGGCCTGGAGAGACAGTACGGAGAGCCCGTCGGCGGTTCAATCCGATAACCGCCTAAGCGTTCGCTGATCGAACGCTTTGCAGACCATTACCTACCCACACAAACCGCTGACCTCAATGGAACAGCCGCGTACTCAGCTCGCGGCTGGCCTCCAGCAGCACCGGCAGGTAGCGCGATTCCAGCTCCTGGCGCGACACGCGGCTGACGTGGGTGCCGACGTTGAGCGCGGCCAGCACCTGGCCGGCCGAATCCTTCAGCGGCACGGCGACCGAGCGCAGGCCGATCTCCAGCTCCTGGTCGATGATCACCCAACCCTGCTGGCGGATCTCCTCGATATTGGCGCGCAGACCTTCGACCGTATGGATGGTGCGGCTGGTCTTCACCTGCAGGTCGGCGTGTTCCAGGTAGTCGTCCAGGGCCAGGTCATCCAGGCCGGCCAACAGAATGCGGCCCATGGAGGTGCAGTAGGCCGGCAGCCGGCTGCCGACGCTGAGGTCGACCGAGATCAGGCGCTGCGGCGTCGCCGAACGGGCGATGTAGAGAATCTCGTCGCCCTCCAGGGTGGCCATGGAACAGGCCTCGTGCAGCTGCTCGCTGATGCGGTCGAGAATCGGCTGGGCGGTGACCGCCAGCGGCGTCGACGACAGGTAGGCATGACCAAGGGTGAGCACCTTGGGCAGCAACGAATAGGTGCGCCCGTCGGTGGTGGCGTAGCCCAGTTTCATCAGGGTGTGCAGGCAGCGACGCACGGCGGCGCGGGGAATCTCGGTGCGATGGCTGATCTGGGCAATGGTCAGGTGGCGCTTGCGCTCCTGGAAGGCGTGGATCACCGCCAGGCCACGGGCCAGCGAGGTCATGAAGTTGGGGTCGCCGGTCAGCGCCTCAATGCGCTTGGCCGGCGAGGCCACGATAGGCGGCGCCAGGGTCGCCAGCGGCAGGCGGGGTTCTTCGCTCATTGTTATTGTCCTGTGCGTGATGCTGCGGTACGTGATCCGACGGAACTTGCGCGATTATCGAACCCTAGTTCGATAATCGCAATTGACCTCTTCAAGCCACACTTCTAACGTGGCGCCGCCGTGGGCACCCGCTGCCAAGTCACTGGTCAGGTAAGCGTGTTACCCGGCATGGCCTCGCCCACAAGACGAGGCCATCTCCCTCCCCCAGGCATCTCCTGCGCCGCGCTACCCGCGCGCACGCAGGCCTGCCGCCCAGGCGATCAGCCGAGCGATCAGCCAAGCGGGCCACCGAGCCTGCGCTCCGAACTTGGCCTCATACCTCCTCTTCGACACCTGACGAGACACCCTCCATACGCCGCCCGTAGAACTCGACCCAGTCCACGTCGCCAAATTCCTTTCGCAGCAGCCCTTTCAAAAAGGCATGCCACTCACTCAGCGCCACTGCTTTTTCATCGAAGTAGGCATAGCGGTCATAGATCGCATCCACCGACAGATCCTTGTGGTTGAGGATGCGACTACGCACTTCCTTGCCCAAGCCATGCTTTGACATGTGTGTGGTAGCGGTGCGGCGCAAATCGTGCACCGTAGGCCGCGGATAGCCGTCCGCGACGCGCAACAGGCTCTCCTCTTCGACTCGCTCCGGATCCTTCAGATAGTCATCGTAGAATCGGCGCATCGCGCGGTTGAGAGAGGGCTGCGTCTGCGGCTTAGTAGGCCACCGCCCTGGAAACACATACGGCCCGGGACTGGGCAGCTTTTTACTATTAACCCAGCGCTCAGGGTCATTCGACACCACTTTCTGAACTTGGCGCTCGCGCAAGTAATTCAGAATGCTCAGCACATCCTCCGAGAGCGGGATGGCAATCGGGTTGTTGTTCTTCTCGAACTTGCCACTGCGGTCCCAGATCTGCTCGTCGAGGTCAAAGTCGACCCAGCGCATGGCAACGATGCGCCCCGAGCGCTGCGCCAGCATCAGACTCAGCAAGAGAGAAAAACGCGTGTTCTGGCTGAGCGAGGCCCCCGCCAGCTGGTGCAGAAACCACACCAACTCGTGCCGATTGAGGCTACGCTCCCGAGGCGTTTCCTTGGCCACCCTTTTGATCTGCACCAGGGGTGTCGCAGCAAGAATCTCGCGCTCGACGCAGAAGTTGAACATCTTGCGGATTACGGCCAACAGACGATTGGCCTGCACCGGGGCGGTCTTGGCCTTGTCATCGAGCAACGCCATCACCTGTTTACGCGTGACATCACCAATTTTGGTGCGCCCCAGATGGGGAACAAACTCAGCGCGCAGCATGCGCTCATCCTCACGCCAAGACTTCTTGTTCTTTTCGGCCCACTCCAGATAGCTTTCAACGGCTTCTTCAAAAGTCGGGCTTGTGCGGTACTCGACCAACTCGACAATCTTCTTTTGCCCAGGGTCGATTCCTTGCTTAAGCAGTTCACCAGCCTGCGCGGCCTTGGCACGTGCCTCAGCAAGCGACAGATCCGGGTATTTGCCTATGGTCAGGCGCCGGGGATGGCCATGAAAGCTATACAGCAAGATGAAACTTTTGCATGTCTTGTTGACCCGTACACCGAAGGTACCCTGCCCGGGCATGGGCGGATCCAGGTAATCCTGACGGCCTTTTTGGGGGTCATACTTAAGTCGCTGGAGGATGTGTTCCTTCATCGCGCCGTACTGTTTCATCTGCCCGCTCCTGACCGATTCCGGGGTAGGTTTGGGGTAGGACTATAGCGCTTGGGGTAGGTTTGGGGTAGGGATTTGACCAAAGATTGAACAGTGGTTATATTTTTCACCGCAGCCCAATGAAATCGTTTAAACACTGCTAAATCAGTTACTTATGATGATATTGAGCGTGTCAATTTTGCTGATACGAGCTGTGTAAAACCTACATTTGACACTGACTTGTAATCAGTAGGTCCCGGGTTCGACTCCTGGTGCCGGCACCATGAATCCCGAAAAGCCCCGCCTCGCGCGGGGCTTTTTGTTTTATCCTGCTTCCTTTCTACCCAGTGATGGCACTTCGAATAGAATGCCGGGTCAGATGCACCTACCAGATCTGGGGTTGGCAGGATCGCCATTTTTCCCGTACTAATCGTCGTCTTCACGATCGATTGGTACACCTTGGCGGGACGTGTCGAAGCAGCCCTACGGACAACCACTGCTTGAACAAGGTATGACTCATGACGATTCTCGTGACCGGCAGCGCCGGCTTCATCGGCGCCAATTTCGTGCTCGACTGGCTGGCCCTGCATGACGAGCCGGTGGTCAGCCTCGACAAGCTCACCTACGCCGGCAACCGGCAGAACCTCGCCAGCCTCGACGGCGACGCCCGGCACACCTTCGTCGCCGGCGATATCGGCGATAGCCAGCTGGTAGCCCGCCTGCTCGCCGATCACCAGCCGCGGGCGATCCTCAACTTCGCCGCGGAATCCCATGTGGACCGCTCGATCCACGGCCCCGAGGACTTCATCCAGACCAACATCGTCGGCACCTTCCGCCTGCTGGAAGAAGTGCGCGCCTACTGGGGCGCGCTGGAGCCGGAAGCGAAGGCGGCATTCCGCTTCCTCCATGTCTCCACCGACGAAGTCTATGGCTCGCTGGCACCGAGCGATCCGGCCTTCACCGAGAACAACCGCTACGAGCCGAACAGTCCCTACTCGGCGTCCAAGGCGGCCTCCGACCACCTGGTGCGGGCCTATCACCACACCTACGGGCTGCCGGTGCTGACCACCAACTGCTCGAACAACTACGGCCCGTACCACTTCCCGGAAAAGCTCATCCCACTGGTGATCCACAACGCCCTGGCCGGCAAGCCGCTGCCGATCTACGGCGACGGCCAGCAGATCCGCGACTGGCTCTACGTCAAGGACCATTGCAGCGCCATCCGCCGGGTCCTCGAAGCCGGGCAACTGGGCGAGACCTACAATGTCGGCGGCTGGAACGAAAAGGCCAACCTCGACGTGGTCGAGACCCTCTGCGCCATCCTCGACCAGGAGCAGCCGCGCGCCGACGGCCGCAGCTATCGCGAGCAGATCACCTTCGTCAAGGATCGTCCGGGCCATGATCGCCGCTACGCCATCGATGCCACGCGCCTGGAGCGCGAGCTGGGCTGGAAGCCGGCGGAAACCTTCGAGACCGGCATCCGCAAGACCGTGCGCTGGTACCTGGACAACCAGGACTGGGTGGCCAACGTAACCAGCGGTGCCTACCGCGAGTGGGTGGGTAAGCAGTACGCATGAACCGGATCCTTCTCCTCGGCGCCAACGGCCAGGTCGGCTGGGAGCTGCAGCGCGCCCTGGCGCCGCTGGGCGAACTGCTGGTCTGCGACCGCCGGCGCGCCGATCTCGCCGACCCCGAAGGCCTGGCGCGGCTGGTTCGCGCCGAGCGGCCGCAGTTCATCGTCAACGCCGGTGCCTACACCGCGGTGGACAAGGCCGAGAGCGATGCCGACAACGCCCGCCTGATCAATGCCCGCGCCGTCGCGGTACTGGCCGAGGAGGCCGCGGGCTGCGGCGCCTGGCTGGTGCATTACTCCACGGACTACGTGTTCGACGGCGCGGGCAGCGCGCCTTTCGCCGAGGACGCGCCGACCGGCCCGCTGAGCGTCTACGGGCAGACCAAGCTGGAAGGCGAGCAGGCCATCCGCGCCAGCGGCTGCCGCCACCTGATCTTCCGCACCAGCTGGGTCTACGCCGCGCGCGGCGGAAACTTCGCCAAGACCATGCTGCGCCTGGCCGGGCAACGCGACGAACTCAAGGTCGTGGCCGACCAGTTCGGCGCGCCCACCAGCGCCGAGCTGATCGCCGACGTCACCGCCCAGGCCCTGCAGCGCCTGCGCTGGGATGTCGAGCTGGCAGCACGGGCCAGCGGCACCTACCACCTGGTCGCCAGCGGCGAGACGTCCTGGCACCTCTATGCGCGCTTCGTCATCGAACAGGCGCTGGAGCGGGGCTGGGAGTTGCAGGCGACGCCGCAGCGGGTCCTGCCGATCGCCACCGAGGACTACCCGGTGCCGGCGAAGCGTCCGGCCAATTCGCGCCTCGACAACCGCAAGCTGCAACAGGTCTTCGGCCTGGTACTGCCAGACTGGCGCTACCATGCCGGACGCATGATCCAGGAACTGAGCGAGCAGGGACCACTATGAAACGCAAGGGCATCATCCTCGCCGGAGGCTCGGGCACCCGCCTGCACCCGGCAACGCTGGCCATCTCCAAGCAGTTGCTGCCGGTGTACGACAAGCCGATGATCTACTACCCGCTCAGTACCCTGATGCTGGCGGGCATCCGCGAGATACTGATCATCTCGACCCCACAGGACACCCCACGCTTCCAGCAGTTGCTGGGCGACGGTTCGAACTGGGGCCTGGACCTGCAATATGCCGTGCAACCGTCGCCGGACGGCCTGGCCCAGGCCTTCCTGATCGGCGAGTCGTTCATCGGCAACGACCTCAGCGCGCTGGTCCTGGGCGACAACCTCTATTACGGCCACGACTTCCACGAGTTGCTCGGCAGCGCTTCGCAGCGCCAGACCGGCGCCAGCGTCTTCGCCTACCACGTGCTGGACCCGGAGCGCTACGGCGTGGTCGAGTTCGACCAGGGCGGCAAGGCCATCAGCCTGGAAGAGAAGCCACTGGAGCCGAAGTCGAACTACGCGGTCACCGGCCTGTATTTCTACGACCAGCAGGTGGTGGACATCGCCAGGGACCTGAAGCCTTCGCCGCGCGGCGAGCTGGAGATCACCGACGTCAACCGCGCCTATCTGGAGCGCAGCCAGCTCAGCGTGGAGATCATGGGCCGCGGCTACGCCTGGCTGGATACCGGCACCCACGATTCGCTGCTCGAGGCCGGCCAGTTCATCGCCACCCTGGAGAACCGCCAGGGTCTCAAGGTGGCCTGCCCGGAAGAGATCGCCTACCGGCAGAAGTGGATCGACGCCGCGCAACTGGAAAAACTCGCCGCGCCGCTGGCCAAGAACGGCTACGGCCAATACCTCAAGCGCCTGCTGACCGAGACCGTGTACTGATGAAAGCGACCCGCCTGGCAATCCCCGACGTCATCCTCTTCGAACCCCGGGTGTTCGGCGACGATCGCGGATTCTTCTTCGAAAGCTACAACCAGCGCGCCTTCGAGGAGGCCTGCGGTCATCCGGTCAGCTTCGTCCAGGACAACCATTCGCGTTCCGCCCGTGGCGTCCTCCGCGGCCTGCACTACCAGATCCGGCAAGCCCAGGGAAAACTGGTGCGCGCCACTCTCGGCGAGGTATTCGACGTGGCCGTCGACCTGCGTCGCGGCTCGCCGACCTTCGGCCAGTGGGTAGGCGAACGCCTGAGCGCGGAGAACAAGCGCCAGATGTGGATTCCGGCCGGCTTCGCGCACGGCTTCGTGGTGCTCAGCGAATACGCCGAGTTCCTCTACAAGACCACCGACTTCTGGGCGCCGGAACACGAACGCTGCATCGTCTGGAACGATCCCGAGCTGAAGATCGACTGGCCGCTGCAGGATGCCCCCCTGCTTTCGGAGAAGGACCGCCAGGGCAAGGCATTCGCCGACGCCGACTGCTTCCCCTGAACGGCAGGGAGCGACCGGACTCGGCGCAAGGCGTGATAATTTAGGGCATCCCGTCCGGGATGCCCCGGATACTCGCAGCCACGGCAGGTTCGTTCGTCTTGAAAGCCTATTTCCATCGCTGGCGCTCGCTGGTCATCCTCGCCCTGCTTCTCGCGCCCTTGCTCTGGCCCCTGCAATATTTCGCCGAGCGCTACTACAGCGAGCAGTTGGCCGAGCAGAACCGCCAGACGCTCGACCTCTACGTCGCCAACCTGCTCGGCACGCTGCGCCGCTACGAAGAACTGCCGCAGATCCTCGGCGGCCTGCCGGTGCTGCGCCAGGCCCTGCAACAACCTGGCGACCCGTTGCTGCAGAAGATCGCCAACGAGGCGCTGGCCGACATCCGCCGACGCACCGGCGCCGACGTGATCTACCTGCTGCAACCGGACGGCACCACCCAGGTCGCCTCCAACTGGGCCCAGGCGGACAGTTTCGTCCACCGCAACTTCGCCTTCCGCCCCTATTATCGCGAGGCCATGCAGGGCCGCCTGGCGCGCTTCTTCGGCCTGGGCACCACCTCGATCAAGCGCGGCTACTACTTCGCCAGTGCGGTGAAGGAAGGCTCGCGGATCATCGGCGTGCTGGTGGTGAAGGTCGATCTCGAACACATCGAACGGCTCTGGGGCAATTCCCCGGAGCAACTGCTGGTGATAGACAACTACGGCGTGGTGATCCTCTCCTCGCGCGAGGATTGGCGCTTCCATGCCAGTCGGCCGCTGAGCGCGGCGGAGCGCGACGAGATCCACGCCAACATCCCCTACCCGGTGCAGGACCCGAAGCCCCTGCGCCTGCAACAGAGCGCCTGGCTCAGCCAGAGCCGGACGCTACCGGAAACCGGCTGGACGGTGAGCATCTACGCCCCCCGCACCCTCATCGAACGGCCGGTGCGCAGCGTCCTGCTGATCGGCGGCGCGACCCTGCTCGCCCTGCTCCTGCTGCTTACCCTGCTGACCCTCAGCCGCCGTCACTACCTGGACCGCATCGCTCTCGAGGCCGAGGCCAAGCGCCAGTTGGAAGAGCGCGTACTGGAACGCACCCGCGAGCTGGAGAACGCCAACGCGCAGTTGCAGCAGGAAGTCCACGAACGCGAGCAGGCCCAGCGCGAGCTGATGCGCGCCCAGGACGAAGTGGTCCAGGCCGGCAAGCTCACGGCCCTCGGCACCATGTCGGCGAGCATCAGCCACGAACTCAACCAGCCGCTGGCGGCGATCCGCAGCTACGCCGACAACGCCCGGGTGCTGCTCGACCACCAGCGCACCGAGGACGCCCGCGGCAATCTCGAGCAGATCAGCGACCTCACCACCCGCATGGCCTCGATCATCGCCCACCTCAAGGCCTATGCCCGCGGTGCGCGCCGGGCGCCGGAGAACGTGCAGCTGCAGCCGGCGATCGAGGACGCCCTGTCGATGCTCGCCAGTCGGCGGCGGGCGATGAACGTCGAACTGCTGCGCGACGTGCCGGACGCCCCGCTGTGGGTCCAGGCCGGCGAGACCCGCTTGCGGCAGATCCTCGGCAACCTGCTCACTAATGCCCTCGACGCGCTCGCCGAGAAAGCTCCGCCACGGCGCCTATGGGTGATCGCCAGCCAGGACCAGCACGGCGTGATCCTGACCCTGCGCGACAACGGCCCGGGGTTTTCCGAGGACGCCCTGGCCCACGCCCACGAACCCTTCTTCACCACCAAGACCACCGCCAAAGGGCTCGGCCTCGGCCTGGCCATCTGCGATAACCTATTGCGCGCCCTCGGCGGCCGCCTGGAAATGGGCAACCATCTCGAAGGCGGCGCCGTGGTGCGCCTGCACTTGCTGCCGGGAGTTCCCGGCGTCGCCGCCATGCCCCAGGAGGAAACCCGCGCATGAGTCCCTTCGCGCCATTCGATGCCCAGACCCAGGTCCTGCTGATCGACGACGATCCGCACCTGCGCCAGGCCCTGCGCCAGACGCTCGACCTCGCCGGGCTCAAGGTCGCGACCCTGGACGACGCGCGCCAGCTGGATACCGCGCAGTGCAAGGACTGGCCCGGGGTGGTGGTCAGCGACATCCGCATGCCCGGCATCGATGGCATGGAACTGCTCCGCCAATTGCACGAACAGGACGCCGACCTGCCGGTGATCCTGATCACCGGCCACGGCGACGTGCCGCTGGCGGTCCAGGCCATGCGCGGCGGCGCCTATGACTTCCTGGAAAAGCCCTTCCCCAGCGACGCCCTGCTCGACAGCGTGCGCCGCGCCCTGGAGGTGCGCCGGCTGGTCCTGGAGAACCGCACCCTGCGCCTGGCCCTGGCCGAACGCCACGAGCTGCATGGGCGCCTGATCGGACGCTCGGCCGGCATGCAGCGCCTGCGCGAGCAGGTCGGCTCGCTGGCGGCGATCCAGGCCGACGTGCTGGTCCTTGGCGAAACCGGCGCCGGCAAGGAGGTGGTCGCGCGGGCCCTGCATGACCTGTCGAGCCGACGCGACGGACCGTTCGTCGCGATCAACGCCGGCGCCCTCGCCGAATCGGTGGTGGAAAGCGAACTGTTCGGTCACGAGGCCGGCGCCTTCACCGGCGCGCAGAAGCGCCGCATCGGCAAGTTCGAGTACGCCAATGGCGGCACCCTGTTCCTCGACGAGATCGAGAGCATGAGCCTGGACGTGCAGGTCAAGCTGTTGCGCCTGCTGCAGGAACGGGTAGTCGAGCGGCTCGGCTCCAACCAGTTGATCCCGCTGGATATCCGCATCATCGCGGCAACCAAGGAAGACCTGCGCCAGGCCGCCGACCAGGGCCGCTTCCGCGCCGACCTCTATTACCGCCTCAACGTCGCCAGCCTGCGCATTCCACCGCTGCGCGAGCGCGGCGAAGACATCCCGCTGCTGTTCCGCCATTTCGCCGAAGCCGGCGCCATGCGTCATGGCCTGACGCCACGCGAACTGGACGCCGGCCAGTCGGCGCGGCTGCTGGCCTACGACTGGCCGGGCAACGTGCGCGAATTGCAGAACGCCGCCGAGCGCTTCGCCCTGGGTCTCGGCCTGAGCCTGGACGACGGAGTCCTGCCCGACGCCGCCGACGAGCCGCACAACCTCAGCGCCAAGGTCGAGGCCTTCGAGCGCTCGCTGATCGCTGCCGAACTGGAACGCCCGCACAATTCGCTGCGCAGCGTCGCCGAGGCCCTCGGTATCCCGCGCAAGACCCTGCACGACAAGCTGCGCAAGCACGGCCTGCCGTTCAACACGCCTGGCGAAAATCCGCCAGATGATGGCGAATGAATGGCGGATTACCGCCAACCGTTCGCCATCCGCGCCCGCAGCATCTCCCCTGCGTACCCTTGCCCGACTGGCACAGGGCTTGCTCACGGCTTCCCGAGCGTTCCAACAAGCAGAAGACCAGGCGCTTTTCCGATTCACGCAGCATCTGCCGCTGCGCTGCCTAGACTTCCCTTGTTCGGCCACGCCGAGAGGACACCCGTCCTCTTCATAAAAGACAGACAAGAACAAAGAGGAAGTCTCATGCTCAAGCACACCGCGAAGGCGCTCGTCTGCGCACTTTCCCTGACCGTCGCCGGAATCGTCCAGGCAGCCGACCCGATCGTCATCAAGTTCTCCCACGTCGTCGCCGAGCACACGCCCAAGGGCCAGGGCGCGCTGCTGTTCAAGAAACTGGTGGAGGAACGCCTGCCGGGCAAGGTCAAGGTGGAGGTCTACCCGAACTCGTCGCTGTTCGGCGACGGCAAGGAGATGGAAGCCCTGCTGCTGGGCGACGTGCAGATCATCGCGCCGTCGCTGGCCAAGTTCGAGCAGTACACCAAGAAATTGCAGATCTTCGACCTGCCGTTCCTGTTCGACAACATCCAGGCGGTCGACCGCTTCCAGCAGAGCCCGCAGGGCAAGGAGCTGCTGACCTCGATGCAGGACAAGGGCATCACTGGCCTCGGCTACTGGCACAACGGGATGAAGCAGTTGTCCGCCAACAAGCCCCTGCGCGAGCCGAAGGACGCCCGCGGCCTGAAGTTCCGCGTGCAGGCCTCCAAGGTGCTCGAGGAACAGTTCAAGGCGGTGCGCGCCAACCCGCGCAAGATGAGCTTCGCCGAGGTCTATCAGGGCCTGCAGACCGGCGTGGTCAACGGTACCGAGAACCCCTGGTCGAACATCTACTCGCAGAAGATGCACGAAGTGCAGAAGTACATCACCGAGTCCGACCACGGCGTGCTGGACTACATGGTGATCACCAACACCAAGTTCTGGAACGGCCTGCCGGAAGACGTGCGCGGCGTGCTGGCCAAGACCATGGACGAGGTCACCGTGGAGGTGAACAAGCAGGCCGAGGCGCTCAACCAGGGCGACAAGCAGCGCATCGTCGAGGCCAAGACCAGCGAGATCATCGAACTCACTCCCGAACAGCGGGCCGAATGGCGCAAGGCCATGCAGCCGGTGTGGAAGAAGTTCGAAGGCGAGATCGGCGCCGACCTGATCAAGGCCGCCGAAGCCGCCAACCAGGCCCAATAAGAAGAAGAGGGAAAGCCCATGCACGCGCTCGCGCGCGTCTGGGCGCGCCTGGAGGAAGGCCTGATCGCCTTCCTCCTCGCCGCCATGACGCTGGTTACCTTCGTTTATGTAGTCCTCAATAACCTCTATACGCTGCTCTACGATCTCGCCGATCTCTGGGAGGGCGGCAACGAGACGCTGCTCGCCATCGGCGATGGGGTCCTCACCCTGGCCCAGGAGATGACCTGGAGCAACGCCCTGACCAAGGCCCTGTTCGCCTGGCTGATCTTCCTCGGCATCGCCTACGGCGTACGCACCGCCGGGCACCTCGGCGTGGACGTGCTGGTGAAGCTGGCCTCGCGACCGGTACAGCGAGTGCTCGGCGTGATCACCTGCCTGGCCTGCCTCGGCTACGCCGGCCTGCTCTGCGTGGCCAGCTACGACTGGGTGAAGACCCTGTTCATCGCCGGCATCGGCGCCGAGGACCTCGACCACTTCGGCATCCGCCAATGGCACATCGGCCTGATCGTGCCGGTCGGCTTCGCCCTGGTGTTCATCCGTTTCGCCGAGATCCTCGTGCGCATCCTGCGCAACCGCCAGACCGGACTGGGACTGGCCGACGAGGCTGCCGACGCGCTGAAGCTGACCGAGCACGAGGAGCCCAAGGCATGACCATTCTGTTCCTCTTCCTGCTGCTCTTCCTGCTGATGTTCATCGGCGTGCCGATCGCCGTCTCCCTGGGTCTCTCCGGCGCACTGACGATCCTCCTGTTCAGCCCGGACTCGGTACGCTCGCTGGCGATCAAGCTGTTCGAGACCTCCGAGCACTACACCCTGCTGGCGATCCCGTTCTTCCTGCTCTCCGGCGCGTTCATGACCACCGGTGGCGTGGCGCGGCGCCTGATCGACTTCGCCAACGCCTGCGTCGGACACATCCGTGGCGGCCTGGCGATCGCCGCGGTGCTCGCCTGCATGCTCTTCGCCGCGCTATCCGGCTCGTCTCCGGCAACGGTGGCGGCAGTGGGTTCGATCGCCATCGCCGGCATGGTCCGCTCGGGTTATCCACAGGCGTTCGGCGCCGGGATCGTCTGCAACGCCGGCACCCTCGGCATCCTCATCCCGCCATCGATCGTGATGGTGGTCTACGCCGCCGCCACCGAGACCTCGGTGGGCAAGCTGTTCATCGCCGGCGTGGTTCCGGGGCTGCTGCTGGGACTGATCCTGATGGTGGTGATCTACATCGTCGCCCGGGTCAAGAAGCTGCCCGCCATGCCAAGGGTCAGTCTGCGCGAATGGCTGGCCAGCGCGCGCAAGGCGCTGTGGGGGCTGCTGCTGATGGTGATCATCCTCGGCGGCATCTATTCCGGCGCCTTCACCCCCACCGAGGCCGCCGCCGTCGCCGCGGTGTACTCGGCCTTCGTCGCACTGTTCGTCTACCGCGACATGCGCCTGAGCGAATGCCCGAAGGTGCTGCTGGAGTCCGGCAAGCTGACCATCATGCTGATGTTCATCATCGCCAACGCCATGCTCTTCGCCCACGTGCTGACCACCGAGCAGATACCGCAGAGCATCGCCAGCTGGGTCACGGAACTGGGACTTTCGCCATGGATGTTCCTGCTGGTGGTGAACATCGTGCTGCTGATCGCCGGCAACTTCATGGAGCCTTCGGCGATCATCCTGATCCTGGCGCCGATCTTCTTCCCCATCGCCATGGAGCTGGGCATCGATCCGATCCACCTCGGCATCATCATGGTGGTGAACATGGAGATCGGCCTGATCACGCCGCCGGTCGGGCTCAACCTGTTCGTCACCTCGGCGGTCACCGGCATGCCGCTGGGCGCGACCATCCGCGCAGCGCTGCCGTGGCTGATGATCCTGCTGGTGTTCCTGATCATCGTGACCTACATCCCGGCGGTATCCCTGGCATTGCCGAACTGGCTGGGGATGAGCTGACGGAACGGTAACGACGGCGGAAAACCCCGCCCTGCGCTCGGGCCTTCGGCAAAAATCCGCTCATGCCGCAGGCCCGTGCCCCGCAGTTGACGGGCCGGGCCACCTGTCGATGGCTGGCACGCCGCTTGCTCAATCGCTCGCAGTGCCCCTGGCACCGGCTTTCGGTTCGCCCAGCGAACCGCGCCCTTCGGCCACGAACCGGATGGCGGCCCCTTCCCCTGTGCCGACGTGCGCCAGCACGCGCGGCGGGTGGGCGGCGATCCCGTCCCCCCAGCGGTCTTCACACCCTGAAGCCCAAATGAAGAGCCCGGCGAACGCCGGGCTTCTTCATTTCTTTCCTTGTGCTTTTTCGTTCTTTGATAAGAGCGGAAAATTATTTTTACTTATAAATAAAAAATACTCCTCTCGAAATACTGCAACACTTCCCTGGAAAGTCGCGGCGGTTTTTCGACGGACCGTCAACAAGCCGGCGACCACCCACCTGAAAGTCAGAATACCGTCTCGCGAAATTCATTGATCGGCATCAACGATCCGGCTTGATCCGCGGCTTATAGCCCGATTTCGAGCAATTTCAAGCTTTCCCCGTAGCGGATGGCAAGACTTCCCCTATCACATGAAAAAACCGCCCTATTCCGGGCAGGTCTTAGATTCCTCTTCTATCTTTGGCACTCGCAACTTACAGGAATGCGTCATCTAATTACTTTGAGTAGGAAGCTATTGACGTGGATCAGCATTCAACAATAGCCGCTGCCGCCTAATGGCTTCACTCTCAATTCCTATAGGGAGATTCCGAAAATGTCCCAAGAATCCAGCCAAAAACTCCGACTAGGAGCGCTAACGGCTCTGGTTGTCGGCTCGATGATCGGAGGGGGCATCTTCTCCCTTCCGCAAAACATGGCAGCCAGCGCCGACGTCGGCGCCGTCCTGATCGGATGGGCGATCACCGCCGTCGGCATGCTCACCCTCGCTTTCGTCTTCCAGACCCTCGCCAACCGCAAGCCCGAACTCGACGGCGGCGTGTACGCCTACGCCAAGGCCGGCTTCGGCGACTACATGGGTTTCTCCTCGGCCTGGGGCTACTGGATCAGCGCCTGGCTGGGCAACGTCGGCTACTTCGTCCTGTTGTTCAGCACCCTCGGCTACTTCTTCCCGATCTTCGGCAAGGGCGACACCGTCGCGGCGATCGTCTGCGCCTCGGTCCTGCTCTGGGCCCTGCACTTCCTGGTGCTGCGCGGGATCAAGGAGGCGGCGTTCATCAACACCGTCACCACCGTGGCCAAGGTCGTGCCGCTGTTCCTGTTCATCCTGATCTGCCTGTTCGCCTTCAAGCTGGACATCTTCACCGCCGACATCTGGGGCAAGAGCAACCCGGACCTGGGCAGCGTGATGAACCAGGTGCGCAACATGATGCTGGTCACCGTCTGGGTGTTCATCGGCATCGAGGGCGCGAGCATCTTCTCCTCCCGCGCGGAAAAACGTTCCGACGTCGGCAAGGCCACCGTGATCGGCTTCATCACCGTCCTGCTCCTGCTGGTGCTGGTCAACGTGCTGTCCATGGGCGTGATGACCCAGCCGGAACTGGCCAAGCTGCAGAACCCGTCGATGGCGCTGGTACTCGAGCATGTGGTCGGCCACTGGGGCGCCGTGCTGATCAGCGTCGGCCTGCTGATCTCGCTGCTGGGCGCGCTGCTCTCCTGGGTGCTGCTGTGCGCCGAGATCATGTTCGCCGCCGCCAAGGACCACACCATGCCGGAGTTCCTGCGCCGCGAGAACGCCAACCAGGTGCCGGCCAACGCCCTGTGGCTGACCAACATCTGCGTACAGGTGTTCCTGGTGGTGGTGTTCTTCACCTCGGGCGACCCGGACGGCATGGACCCGTACACCAAGATGCTGCTCCTGGCCACCTCGATGATCCTGATCCCGTACTTCTGGTCCGCCGCCTATGGCCTGCTGCTGACCCTGAAGGGCGAGACCTACGAGAACGATGCCCGCGAACGCAGCAAGGACCTGGTCATCGCCGGCATCGCCGTGGCCTACGCGGTCTGGCTGCTCTACGCCGGGGGCCTGAAGTACCTGCTGCTGTCCGCCCTGCTGTATGCGCCCGGCGCGATCCTTTTCGCCAAGGCCAAGCACGAGGTCGGCCAGCCGATCTTCACCGGAATCGAAAAACTGATCTTCGCCGCAGTCGTCATTGGCGCCCTGGTGGCTGCCTACGGCCTCTACGACGGTTTCCTCACCCTCTGATTACTCCACTGGAGACGTGAAATGAGCACGGAAAAAACCAAACTTGGCGTCCACTCCGAAGCCGGCAAACTGCGCAAAGTGATGGTCTGCTCGCCCGGACTCGCCCACCAGCGCCTGACCCCGAGCAACTGCGACGAGTTGCTGTTCGACGACGTGATCTGGGTGAACCAGGCCAAGCGCGACCACTTCGACTTCGTCACCAAGATGCGCGAGCGCGGCATCGACGTCCTCGAGATGCACAATCTGCTGACCGAGACCATCCAGAACCCGGAAGCGCTGAAGTGGATCCTCGATCGCAAGATCACCGCCGACAGCGTCGGCCTGGGCCTGACCAGCGAGCTGCGCTCCTGGCTGGAGAGCCTGGAGCCGCGCAAGCTGGCCGAGTACCTGATCGGCGGCGTCGCCGCTGACGACCTGCCCGCCAGCGAAGGCGCCGACATCCTCAAGATGTACCGCGAGTACCTGGGCCATTCCAGCTTCCTGCTGCCGCCGTTGCCGAACACCCAGTTCACCCGCGACACCACTTGCTGGATCTACGGCGGCGTGACCCTGAACCCGATGTACTGGCCGGCGCGACGACAGGAAACCCTGCTGACCACCGCCATCTACAAGTTCCACCCCGAGTTCGCCAACGCCGAGTTCGAGATCTGGTACGGCGACCCGGACAAGGACCACGGCTCCTCGACCCTGGAAGGCGGCGACGTGATGCCGATCGGCAACGGCGTGGTCCTGATCGGCATGGGCGAGCGCTCCTCGCGCCAGGCCATCGGTCAGGTCGCCCAGTCGCTGTTCGCCAAGGGCGCCGCCGAGCGGGTGATCGTCGCCGGCCTGCCGAAGTCCCGCGCCGCGATGCACCTGGACACCGTGTTCAGCTTCTGCGACCGCGACCTGGTCACGGTCTTCCCGGAAGTGGTCAAGGAAATCGTGCCCTTCAGCCTGCGCCCCGATCCGAGCAGCCCCTACGGCATGAACATCCGCCGCGAGGAGAAAACCTTCCTCGAAGTGGTCGCCGAATCCCTCGGCCTGAAGAAACTGCGCGTGGTCGAGACCGGCGGCAACAGCTTCGCCGCCGAGCGCGAGCAATGGGACGACGGTAACAACGTGGTCTGCCTGGAGCCGGGCGTGGTGGTCGGCTACGACCGCAACACCTACACCAACACCCTGCTGCGCAAGGCCGGCGTCGAGGTCATCACCATCAGCGCCAGCGAACTGGGTCGCGGTCGCGGCGGCGGCCACTGCATGACCTGCCCGATCGTCCGCGACCCGATCGACTACTGACAGACAACCCTCTCTCGAGCTGAACGGCGGCGTCCCCAGGAGGGGCGCCGCCCACCGACTTCCCACAAGGAGATCAATCATGGCTTTCAACATGCACAACCGTAACCTACTCAGCCTGATGCACCACAGCACCCGCGAGCTGCGTTACCTGCTCGACCTGTCCCGCGACCTCAAGCGCGCCAAGTACACCGGCACCGAGCAGCAGCACCTGCAACGCAAGAACATCGCCCTGATCTTCGAGAAGACCTCCACCCGCACCCGCTGCGCCTTCGAGGTGGCCGCCTACGACCAGGGCGCCAACGTCACCTACATCGACCCGAACTCCTCGCAGATCGGCCACAAGGAGAGCATGAAGGACACCGCGCGGGTCCTCGGCCGGATGTACGACGCCATCGAGTACCGCGGCTTCAAGCAGGAAATCGTCGAGGAACTCGCGAAGTTCGCCGGCGTTCCGGTGTTCAACGGCCTGACCGACGAATACCACCCGACCCAGATGCTCGCCGACGTGCTGACCATGCGCGAGCACAGCGACAAGCCGCTGCACGACATCAGCTACGCCTACCTGGGCGACGCGCGCAACAACATGGGTAACTCCCTGCTGCTGATCGGCGCCAAGCTCGGCATGGACGTACGCATCGCCGCGCCGAAGGCGCTCTGGCCGCACGACGAGTTCGTCGCCCAGTGCAAGAAGTTCGCCGAGGAAAGCGGCGCCAAGCTGACCCTCACCGAGGATCCGAAGGAAGCCGTGAAGGGCGTGGACTTCGTCCACACCGACGTCTGGGTGTCGATGGGCGAGCCGGTGGAAGCCTGGGGCGAGCGGATCAAGGAACTGCTGCCCTACCAGGTCAACATGGAGATCATGAAGGCCACCGGCAACCCGCGGGCCAAGTTCATGCACTGCCTGCCGGCGTTCCACAACAGCGAGACCAAGGTCGGCAAGCAGATCGCCGAGCAGTATCCGAACCTGGCCAACGGCATCGAGGTGACCGAGGACGTCTTCGAGTCGCCCTACAACATCGCCTTCGAGCAGGCCGAGAACCGCATGCATACCATCAAGGCGATCCTCGTCTCGACCCTCGCCGACATCTGACCGCGGCCCTGCGCCCCGGCCCACGCGGCCGGGCGCAGCCGCCTTCCGGAGGTAACCGATATGCGTATCGTCGTCGCATTGGGCGGTAACGCCCTGCTACGCCGTGGCGAACCCATGACCGCGGACAACCAGCGGGAAAACGTGCGGATCGCCGCCGAACAGATCGCCAAGGTGGCGCCCGGCAACGAGCTGGTGATCGCCCACGGCAACGGCCCCCAGGTCGGCCTGCTGGCCCTCCAGGGTGCCGCCTACGACAAGGTCTCGCCCTACCCGCTGGACGTCCTCGGCGCGGAAACCGAGGGCATGATCGGCTACATGATCGAACAGGAAATGGGCAACCTGCTGCCGTTCGAAGTGCCGTTCGCCACCATCCTCACCCAGGTCGAGGTGGACGGTAAGGATCCGGCGTTCCAGAACCCGACCAAGCCGATCGGCCCGGTCTACTCCAGGGAAGAAGCCGAGCGCCTGGCCGCCGAGAAGGGCTGGAGCATCGCCCCGGACGGCGACAAGTTCCGCCGCGTGGTGCCCAGCCCGCGGCCGAAGCGGATCTTCGAGATCCGCCCGGTGAAGTGGCTGCTGGAGAAAGGCACCATCGTCATCTGCGCTGGCGGCGGCGGTATCCCGACCATGTACGACGAGGCCGGGAAGAAGCTCAGCGGCGTCGAGGCGGTGATCGACAAGGACCTCTGCTCCTCGCTGCTGGCCCAGGAACTGGTGGCCGACATCCTGATCATCGCCACCGACGTCGACGCGGCCTACGTCGACTGGGGCAAGCCGACCCAGAAGGCCATCGCCCAGGCCCACCCGGACGAACTGGAGCGCCTCGGCTTCGCCGCCGGCTCCATGGGTCCGAAGGTCCAGGCCGCCATCGAGTTCGCCCGCGCCACCGGCAAGGACGCGGTGATCGGTTCGCTCGCGGACATCGTCGCAATCACCGAGGGCAAGGCGGGAACACGGGTCAGCACGCGCAAGGCGGGCATCGAGTACCGCTGATACACCACCCACAGGGCCGCTTCGCGGCCCTTCTTCATTCTCCTCTGCCGGCATCGGGCGAAAGGTGGATAGCGCCACGCCTCTGCGCGCGGACTTTCAAGCAAGTCCCGCAACACTCGCCCACGCCCCACCTCTGCCAACAGCCCGGCCATGGGCGTCAATCTCCCCACGGCAGACCGCCAGCACTTGTGGAAAGCCCACGCAACGCGGTATTCAGTAGGAAAATACGTGACTCGATAGTCATGATTCACGTCAGCATAGTCACCCTGATCATTTCAACGGCCACTGGCTCGTGCCCGGGTCCGTGAAGCTCGCCTCGCCGACGGGAAAGGCCGCCATCGCCGCCACGCGCTTCCCGCTCCGGACCAGGCAGCAGCCCGGCACGCGAACGACTATTCGAAGGAGTTTCTGAGTGATGTCTCGACTACCGGTCATTGTTGGTTTCGGTGGCTATAACGCAGCAGGCCGTAGTTCCTTCCACCACGGCTTCCGTCGCATGGTCATCGAATCGATGGACCCGCAGGCGCGCCAGGAAACCCTAGCCGGCCTGGCGGTCATGATGAAACTGGTCAAGGCCGAAGGCGGCCGCTACCTGGCCGAAGACGGCACGCCGCTGTCCCCGGAGGACATCGAGCGGCGCTACGCCGAACGCATCTTCGCCTCTACCCTGGTGCGACGCATCGAACCGCAGTACCTCGACCCGGATGCAGTCCACTGGCACAAGGTCCTCGAGCTGTCCCCTGCCGAAGGCCAGGCGCTGACCTTCAAGGCCTCGCCCAAGCAACTGCCCGAGCCGCTGCCGGCCAACTGGTCGATCGCTCCCGCGGAGGATGGCGAGGTACTGGTGAGCATCCACGAGCGCTGCGAGTTCAAGGTCGACAGCTACCGTGCGCTGACGGTGAAGTCCGCTGGCCAGTTGCCCACCGGTTTCGAACCGGGCGAGCTGTACAACTCGCGCTTCCACCCGCGCGGCCTGCAGATGTCGGTGGTCGCCGCGACCGACGCGATCCGCTCCACCGGCATCGACTGGAAGACCATCGTCGACAACGTCCAGCCCGACGAGATCGCGGTGTTCTCCGGCAGCATCATGAGCCAGCTCGACGACAACGGTTTCGGCGGCCTGATGCAATCCCGCCTGAAGGGCCACCGGGTCTCGGCCAAGCAACTGCCGCTGGGCTTCAACAGCATGCCCACCGATTTCATCAATGCCTACGTGCTCGGCAGCGTCGGCATGACCGGCAGCATCACAGGCGCCTGCGCCACCTTCCTCTACAACCTGCAGAAGGCTATCGACGTCATCACCAGCGGCCAGGCCCGGGTGGTCATCGTCGGCAACAGCGAGGCGCCGATCCTGCCGGAGTGCATCGAGGGCTACAGCGCCATGGGCGCACTGGCCACCGAAGAAGGCCTGCGCCTGATCGAAGGCCGCGACGACGTGGACTTCCGCCGCGCCAGCCGGCCGTTCGGCGAGAACTGCGGCTTCACCCTGGCCGAGTCCAGCCAATACGTAGTGCTGATGGACGACGAACTGGCCCTGCGCCTGGGCGCGGATATCCACGGCGCGGTGACCGACGTGTTCATCAACGCCGACGGTTTCAAGAAGTCCATCTCCGCCCCCGGCCCGGGCAACTACCTGACGGTAGCCAAGGCGGTGGCCAGCGCGGTGCAGATCGTCGGCCTGGACACCGTGCGCCACGCCAGCTTCGTCCACGCCCACGGCTCCAGCACGCCGGCCAACCGGGTCACCGAATCGGAAATCCTCGACCGCGTGGCCAGCGCCTTCGGCATCGACGGCTGGCCGGTCACCGCGGTGAAGGCCTACGTCGGCCACTCCCTGGCCACCGCCAGCGCCGATCAACTGATTTCCGCCCTGGGCACCTTCAAGTACGGCATCCTCCCTGGGATCAAGACCATCGACAAGGTCGCCGACGACGTCCACCAGCAGCGCCTGAGCATCTCCAATCGCGACATGCGCCAGGACAAGCCGCTGGAGGTATGCTTCATCAACTCCAAGGGCTTCGGCGGCAACAACGCCAGCGGCGTGGTGCTGTCGCCGCGAATCGCCGAGAAGATGCTGCGCAAGCGCCATGGCCAAGCGGCCTTCGCCGCCTACGTCGAGAAGCGCGAGCAGACCCGCGCCGCCGCCCGCGCCTACGACCAGCGCGCGCTGCAGGGCGACCTGGAGATCATCTACAACTTCGGCCAGGACCTGATCGACGAACATGCCATCGAGGTCAGCGCCGAACAGGTGACGGTGCCCGGCTTCAGCCAGCCGCTGGTATACAAGAAGGACGCGCGTTTCAGTGACATGCTCGACTGAGCGCCACCACAACGGAAAAGGCCCGGCTAGACCGGGCCTTTTCGTTTCAGTGCAGCGCGCGCCAGTTGGATCAGCTCGCTGCGCCACTCGGCGCCACTACCTAGATGTGTTGGCTCACGTATTGGCAAGACTGGCATGACACACCAGTAATTGCCAGCCCACGCAACCAAAGCCGCCGGTGAACAAAGCCTGCCGGGTCTCCTCGATGATCGGCTCACACATCAGCATCGCTATCCCGGGGATCCTCTAACACATAGATATTGTATTGCCGTATTTTGGCGTGTGGAACCCACTTATTCTAGTGCATTAGCCAAAACATGTACATTAAAGATTTTTTGAATGTTATATAGCAACTCCATTCAAAATTGGAGTACATAAAATGCCAATGGAATTCCCTCCAACTACAGTAATTGGTCGCCCACCTTTCGCCACACCGTTCCCTTTGAGCTTTTCCGGCCTGAGTTCTACAGGCTGGGGGCATAATGGCGAATTGGCCGGGCATGGTCCAGCCCCGGTCGATGAAAGTGATGTTTACTGGGATCTTGTAGCTCCAGAAGGTCCATATCATCTTTGGTACAACCAGACTCTTCTTAAAAGCCTGGAAAACTACATAAAGAGTCGAACAGGATATACTCCGAGCCTTTATAATGCCTATTTCCTTGACCTTGCGGTGAATAAGCAAAACCCATTACTCGCCCTGTATAACACATCAGAATTGATCATCGATTGGAGCAAGATTCATCAACCACAAAAAGAGTGGTACACCTTAAAAGAGGTCACACAGAATGCATTCTTCCAGAGCAAGGCTATTGGTCTCGCAATGGCCCATGATTTCCTGCTTTGGAAGGAAGAGAGCAACGTAAATGACTCTCAATATCGAGTACAAGAAGTATTCGACAATGGCGGGCGCGACATTCTAATAGATGAAAAACTTGCAGCCAATCCTTACTCTTACGGGAAAGCGTTATTTCATTATATTTACGGGAAAGGTGCCCCCTTGCACATGAACGTGCCAGATATCGGGATTAAGCTTACTCCCCAAGATATTCAACCTCTTAGGGATATGATCAAAATGAGTCATACCCCTACCACCCGACCTGTCCACGTTGAGCGGCTCTCATACTGGACTGGTAGAATCAGCAATGATGTGAAGTACACGCTGGGAAATATCACCCTGAAAGTAACAGGCCAGTTCCAACGCCAATGTCATCAACTTAAGGAATTTTTCCTATAAATATCATATAATTAGCGCTAAATTCAGCGCATAGGAGAAACCCTTTTGGCCCCTCATTCCACACCGTTTGACACCGCCCAGCAAACCCTGGCTTGAAAATTGTACAAAAATAACCAGTCAGCTCGATTGTCCCGACTTCATCGATACCCACCGCCAGCGCCCTCACGACTTTACCCGCCGACGCCAACTGACCTTCAAGAACCTCGTCCTGTTTTTGCTCAATCAGCCACGCACCGCCCTGCAAACCGAGCTCGATCAGTTCTATCGCGTGCTCAACCAGGCCTCGGCCGAGACCCAGGTGGTCACCGCGCAGGCCTTCAGCAAGGCGCGCGGCAAGCTCAAGCCCGAGGTCTTCGAGAGCCTCAACCAAACCCTTCAGCAACAGCTCGACAGCCTCGGGCTGCGCCAGACGTGGCGCGGGTTACGGGTACTCGCCGTGGACGGCTCGACCGTCCATTTACCGCTGGAGTCGGTCATGACGCGCTTTTTCGGCTGCCATAGCGAGTTTCCCGTTGCCCGTCTGTCCATGCTCTACGACGTCGCCGACGGCCAGACGCTACACAGCCTGATCGTGCCATCCGCAGTCGGCGAGCGCGATTGCGCCCATCTGCACCTCGAGCATCTGCCCGCTGACAGCCTGACGTTGTTTGATCGCGGCTACCCCGGACACTGGCTGTTTGCGCTGTTCGAGCAGCACCGGCGACATTTCCTGATGCGCCTGCCGTGTGGCTACAACGCGCAGGTCAAACAGTTTCTCCGCTCGGGGCAGACAGAAGACACGCAGTTCTTCTCTGCCAGTCATCCCGAGGCGCGCCTGTTCTGTACCGAGGCCGGCGTCGATCCCGCGGGCCGGGTCGAATTGCGCCTGATCCGGGTCGAGCTAGCCAGCGGTGAAAGCGAAGTGCTGCTGACCTCCCTGCTGGATCGACAGGCCTTCCCGGCCGAGGTGTTCGCGGATCTTTACCACCGCCGCTGGGGCATCGAAACGGACTACCGCCGCCTCAAGCAGACCCTCTGCCTCGACAACTTTAGCGGCCGTAGCGTGACGGCCGTGAAGCAGGACTTTCATGCCGGGCAACTGCTGAAAAACCTAGCGCTGCTGATGCAACATCTGCTGCAACCGGTCATCGAGCAGCGCCACAAAGGCCGCAAGCTGCGCTGGAAGGTCAACTTCACCCAAGGGGTGTCACGCCTCAAGAACACCCTGGTCGACCTGCTGGTACGCCCCGGTGTGCAGGGGCTGGCCAACGTGATGGAGTTGATGGCCAACAGCCTCAGCGCTGTGCGCCCGGGCCGCAGCTTCCCGCGCCAGCGTATGCGCCTGGCCAGTCGCGGCTGCGAGGGCTACAAACCGACGCGCTAAGAACAAGCAGCACCCGAACTGCACCGCAAAAAAGCTGGCCAGACAGCGGCCGGCACGCGCTCGCCCGGAAAACGAGAAATCCCGCCCGCCGAGGCGAACCGGCATCCATTAAGCTGGCGTCTGGGTCGCACATGCGCTGAACTGGGGAGCAAAACCAGTGAAGGCACTGCTGCAACCGCGCGTCCAAGCCCCGGGATTTCTTGCCCCGGCCAGGGCTGGGGGCTTAAGTTGATGACATTGGTTCCAACGCTTCACCGATAGCCGCTGGAAGTTCACGGGTACGGTTAAGGTCTGGGATGACGTGTACGATGCCAATCTGGATTTCCAGCGCCCCATGGATGAGCAAACAGCAACCAGATTCTTGGCAGAGTTGAAAAATTACGGAGCCACTAATTTTGACATCAAGATGTACGGCGAGGCTCCCATTGAGCTATCAGGCACTGGAGATAAGTTGTAATACCCCCTCGAAAGCACCTATCTCTTGATAGGTGCTTTCTCATCACTGGAGGAAAGCACGTAGTAAAAAAATACGAACCCCAGCCATAGGGGAAGCATCGCCTTATACTCTCCACTGAAAAAAGAGCAGGCAAACCCTACCATCCAAATCGCAAGAAGAGTTCCACTCAAAACCTGTATGGGCCTGCTACGAAATATCAAGCCGCCAGTTTTCCGACAACCTAAGATCAGCAATGGCAGGAGTATCAAACAGACAGTAAAGGCAAAAACGCAAGAAACAAGCCAGGAAATTAATATATTATCCGCCCAAGTAGGGTATAGCATTCTATCCAAATTTATAGATGTTACTAAAACCTCTGAGATCACTATGGAAACTGGAATCGCAAAATACAGGAAGACCAAAAGTACACGATTTCGCCTCACGATCACTGGCGATGGCAAGAAATATATAGCAAGTGCCAAAATAAGCGAGCAAATCGAATACCGCTCCAAATAAATTTTATCGGTAAGCTGCCCAAGCAACTCATCCTGAAATAACTCCTCAGCAGCCAGCCTTGAAGCATAGTCATTTATGTCCTCAGGATAAATACTTACCAACACATCAGAACTCTTCAAAACATCCATGGTCAGCGAAGCTGAGAATAGACAAATCGATATTATCGCTATCACAACCGCAGCTAAAATACGAAAACGATAGAGCAATAGATATATTGGCATAAAGACCTCCCTTAAGCTCATGCATTCTACGTCCTGCAAGTCTTTAGCCATGTGTGATTTCGATGGATTTTTCATGGAGCCCATGATCCTCCCCAGGCTTCGGAAAAAATCACACAGGAACTTACTCAGGCGCCACCCCTATCGGCACCGGCCGACAGCTCAACGAAAAGCCCCGCTCATACGGTCATGCCGTTCACCAAAGTGAATATTTGATGAGCCACTACCGAATCCCGCTGTCAGTCATCTGCTGCGGGCTATTTGCATGTTTTCTGTCAGCCCGAGCGGGCAAAACATCGTAATCTCCCATAGAGACCAGAAAACAGATCAGAAAAACGCCGCGCCCCCATTGGGGTGCGGCGTTTTTCTTAAGTAAACAGCATTAGGGTTCGACCAGCTCTTCCGTTTCAGTGCAGCGCGCGCGCCAGTTGGATCAGCTCGCTGCGCCACTCGGCGGCGCGCGGCAGGGCCAGGAAGGAGCCGTTGAGGTAATCCTCGCGCGGCTCGTAGGTGAATGGCGCACCATGCAGGTCGAGCACCTCGCCGCCGGCGCCTTCCAGCACACCCTGGGCGGCGGCCGTGTCCCATTGCGAGGTTGGCGTCAGGCGCGGATAGCAGTCGGCAGCGCCCTCGGCCAGCAGGCAGAACTTCAGCGAACTGCCGATGCTGGCTCGCCGCAGGTCGCCGAAGCGCTCGCTCAAGCCATCCAGCAGGCGCTCCTGGGCCGGGCTGCCATGGCGCTTGCTGGCCACCACGGTGAAGGCCTCCTCGGGCTCCAGGCGCACACTGATCGGTTGCGCGCGGCCATCGGCCTCCTCGCGCCAGGCACCGAGACCGGCGCCACCGTAGTAGCAGCGGCCGCTCACCGGCACGCCGACCAGACCGAACAGCACCCGGCCATCCTCGACCAGGGCCACGTTGACGGTGAACTCCTCGCTACCGGAGATGAACTCCTTGGTGCCGTCCAGGGGGTCCACCAGCCACCAGCGCCGCCAGTGGCCGCGCTCGCTCAGCGGTATCTCGCAATCCTCTTCGGAAAGCACTGGAATGTCCGGCGCCAGCGCCCGCAACCCCGCCTCCAATATATGGTGCGCGGCCAGGTCGGCGGCGGTCACCGGCGATTCGTCGGCCTTCGAGCGCACCGCCACGTCGGCGCGCCAGTGCGGCAGGATCGCCTCGCCGGCGCGCCGCACCAGCGCCACCAATTCGCCCCAGGGCACCGGTCTCATGCCTGGTACTCGCCGCGCTGAGTGAGCAGGTCGCGTACCAGGTACAGCGCAGCCAGGGCGCGGCCTTCGCTGAACTGGGCGTGCTGGGCCAGGCTCGACAGTTCGCGCAGGCTGATGCGATCGACGCCCATCGGCTCCGGCTCGTCGCCCGGCAGGCGCTCCTCGTAGAGGTCGCGCGCCAGCACCACCTGGATGCGCTGGCTCATGTAGCCCGGCGACAGCGACAGTTCGGTGATGTGCTCCAGTTGCCGGGCACCGTAGCCCGCTTCCTCCTTGAGCTCGCGGTTGGCCGCCGCGAGGATGTCCTCGCCCGGCTCGACCAGGCCCTTGGGCAGCGACAACTGGTATTCGTCCACCCCGGCGCAATATTCCTCCACCAGCACCGCGTGCTCGGCATCGAGCATGGCCACCACCATCACCGCACCGTAGCCCTGGCCCTTGCCGACCAGACGCTCGTAGGTGCGCTCGACGCCATTGCTGAAGCGCAGTTGCAACTCCTCGACAGCGAACAGTCGGCTCTTCGCGACGATCTCGCTGGCGAGTACGGTGGGTTTCTGACGCATGTGGATAACTCCTTGGCGAAGCCGGCGGGTTATCATACCCCGGCTTTTCCGATTATCCCTGTCGGAGATTGATGGGAAGCGACAGATTTCCGCATCGATCGCGACGAACCGCGACAAGAGCCGCCATGCCCACCCTGCCCTGGTCCGCCATCGACACCGTGCTGCTCGACATGGACGGCACCCTGCTCGACCTGCACTTCGACAACCACTTCTGGCTGGAACACCTGCCCCAGCGCTATGCCGAACGCAACGGCCTGAGTCGCACCGAAGCCGACGCCGTGCTCGAGCCGCTGTTCCGCGAACACGCCGGCCAGCTCAACTGGTACTGCCTGGATTTCTGGAGCCGGGAACTGGACCTGTCGATCCGCGAACTCAAGCACGAGGTGGCGCACCTGATCTCGCTGCGTCCGCACGCCGATACCTTCCTCGCCGCCCTGCGCCGGGCCGGCAAGCGCGTGGCGCTGATCACCAACGCGCACCGCGACTCGCTGTCGCTGAAGCTGGAACGGATCGAACTGGCGCCCTATTTCGACCGACTGATCAGCTCCCACGACTACGGCTACCCGAAGGAGGACGCGCGCTTCTGGAGCGCCCTGCAAGCCGATTTCGGCTTCGACCCGCAGCGCAGCCTGTTCATCGACGACAGCCTGCCGATCCTGCGCAGCGCCCGCGCCTATGGTGTCGCCCACCTGTTGGCGGTACGCCACCCGGACAGCCGTGGCCAGGTCCGGGACACCGAGGAGTTCGCCGCCCAGGAGGACTACCGGCGGCTGCTCGAAGGACTGCCGTAGCCGCGGAAACGAAAACCCCGCCACGCGGGCGGGGTTGGCGAAACGCCGGGATCACTCGGGAATGCGCAGGACCTGGCCGGGGTAGATCTTGTCCGGATGGCTGAGCATCGGCTTGTTGGCCTCGAAGATCTTCATGTAGGCGTTGGCATTGCCGTATTCGGCCTTGGCGATGGCGCTCAAGGTGTCGCCTTTCTTCACGGTGACGAAGCGCGCCTCCGGAGCGGCCTGGGCCACGGTGATCTTGTCTTCCACCGAGGAGACGCCGGCGACGTTGCCCAGCGCCAGCAGGATCTTCTCTTTCTCCTCCTGGCTGGCCACCTCGCCCGAGGCGATGACCTTGTCGCCTTCCACCGAAACCTGGATGTTCGGGTTGCCCAGGCCGACCTTGGCGACGTGCTCCTTCAGCGACTCGGCCGCCTGTGCCTCATGCCCCGTCAGCGTATCCCACAGCTTTTCACCGGCTTCCTTCACGAACGCGAAAATACCCATCTTTGGTTCTCCCTTTACGGTTACGGTTGCAAGCGGCCGGCGCAATCCCGATCCGCGACTAGCCAAGTCTAGACTGCAAAAACCGGCGAAATATCCCTAGCCTCCTTCGCCACCCCATAACACTGCGCCCATTCGCGTTAAGATTCGGCGACACCCCCGCCACGGAAGCGCCGATGG
This sequence comes from Pseudomonas sp. PS1(2021), assembly GCF_020405165.1. Lineage (NCBI taxonomy): Bacteria > Pseudomonadati > Pseudomonadota > Gammaproteobacteria > Pseudomonadales > Pseudomonadaceae > Pseudomonas > Pseudomonas sp. PS1(2021). The sequence continues at coordinate 5,465,225 of NZ_CP084484.1, forward strand.
ACATCAAGCAACTGAAATTCCTCTGCGCCCTCGACGAAACCCGCCACTTCGGCCAGGCCGCCGCACGCTGCCACGTCACCCAGCCGACCCTGTCCATGCGCCTGCGCAGCCTGGAGGAAGAACTCGGCCTGGAACTGGTGCGACGCAGCCAGCGCTTCGAAGGCTTCACCGAGGCCGGCGAGCGCGTACTGGCCTGGGCACGCAGCCTGCTGGCGGCCCAGGAAGGGCTGTACGCGGAAGCCGCCGCCTGCCGCGGGCAACTGGTCGGGACCCTGCGCCTGGGTGTGGTGCCGCTGGCCAGCTTCGACCCGATGCGCCTGGTCCAGCACATGGCCGGGCGCCACCCGGAGTTGCGTTTCCAGCTCTATTCCCTGAGTTCGGAACAGGTACTCGAAGGCCTGGCGCGCAACCAGTTCGATCTCGGCGTCTCTTATCTGGACCGTCTGGACCGCAGCCATTTCGAGGGCATCGAACTGGCGGAGACCCGCATGGGCCTGCTCCATCACCCCAGCCATTTCCCGCTCGACGCCGCGCTGCTGAACTGGGATGCGCTGGCTGGCCTGCCGCTGGGCCTGCTCTCGGCGGGCATGCACTTCCGCCAATCCATCGACCACAACTTCCGCAGCCGCGGGCTGAGCCCCATCGCGCGCCTGGAAACCGACTCGGTGCAGCAACTGCTGCAGGCGGTGCAGCGTGGCTTGTGCTGCGCGATCATGCCGTTGGGCAGCGAAGTCGACGACGAGTTGCGCCTGGTCCCCATCGAGGACGCCCATACCCTGGCAGCGCTCGGCCTGATCATTCGCAGCGGACAGCCGCGCTCGGCGCTGGCCGAAGCCTGCTTCGAGGAGGCCCGGACCTGGCTGGCGCCCGCCGGCTTGATAGACCCTGTCGATCAGGGTATCGGCACAACCGATTAGACGCCGCTCCGCGACAGGCCTAGGCTGGCTCCACACCTAGAACGATAGGGCCCAGCCCATGCCTTGCCAGCCTGCATGCCCGGTATCCGCCGATACCTGGGCGCCTTCCGCCGTTCCCGACGTTTACCGCTACGCCGACCTGCACCTGCCGCAGCAGATCGGCCAGGCCTCCCTTGCCGCCGAGTGTGCCCTGGCGATCAGTTACAACGGACTGAACCAGGCGGTGATGATGGCCTCGCCCGAGGACATCGAGGATTTCGTCCGCGGCTTCAGCCTCAGCAGTGGCTTCGTACAGGCCATCGACGAAATCTATGAAATCCGCGTCAGCGGCCAGGGCGAATCCCTCCACGCCGAGGTCGAGATCAGCAGCCGCGCATTCTGGAACCTCAAGCGCCAGCGCCGGCAACTGGCCGGCACGTCAGGCTGCGGCCTGTGCGGCGTCGAAGCCCTGGAGCAGGCGCTGCCGCAACTGCCGGAGCGGTCGTCGCAGGCGCTGCCTCCCGCCGTCCATCTCGGCGCCCTGCGCCAGCGTATCGAGCAGGCCCAGCGACTGGCGCGCCATAGCGGCGCTCTGCATGCCGCGCTGTATTTCGACGAGCATGGCGAGCTGCGCCTGTGTCGCGAGGACATCGGCCGCCACAACGCCCTCGACAAGCTGATCGGCGCCCTGCATGGACAGGGACTGGATGCTGCGCAGGGCTTCGCCGTGGTCACCAGCCGCTGCAGCCTGGAGCTTATCCACAAGGCCGTACGTGCCGGGATCGGCACCCTGGTCAGCCTCTCCGCCCCCACCGCCCTGACCGTGCAATGGGCGCGCCGCCACCAACTGAACCTGATCCACCAGCCCCATCACAACGCCCCGCGGGTCTACAGCCCGGCGCCGGCCGCAACCGAGTGAGTCCGCCATGAGCCTGCAACCTCTCCAACCCCGCTACAAGCCCTATGCCGGCGCCGCCGCCGGCTGGGGCGCGCTGCGCAGCGTGGCGCACTTCTGGCTGGACAGCAAACAGCCGTTCAAGAACCTCCGCGCCCTGCTCAAGACCAACCAGAACGGCGGTTTCGACTGCCCCGGCTGCGCCTGGGGCGACTCGCCGGAAGACGGCCGGGTGAAGTTCTGCGAGAACGGTGCCAAGGCAGTCAACTGGGAAGCCACCAAGCGCCGCGTCGACGCGGCGTTCTTCGCCCGCTACAGCGTCAGCGCCCTGCGCGAACAGAGCGACTACTGGCTGGAATACCAGGGCCGCCTCACCGGACCGATGCGCTACGACCCGCTCAGCGACCACTACCAGCCGATCACCTGGGACGCCGCCTTCGCCCTGGTCGCCGAGCACCTGCGACGCCTGGATAGCCCCGACCAGGCGGAGTTCTATACCTCCGGGCGGGCCAGCAACGAGGCGGCCTACCTCTACCAGTTGTTCGTCCGCGCGTTCGGCACAAACAACTTCCCCGACTGCTCGAACATGTGCCACGAAGCCAGCGGCGTGGCACTGGGCCGCAGCGTCGGGGTCGGCAAGGGCAGCGTGACCTTCGACGACTTCGAACACGCCGACGCGATCTTCATCCTTGGGCAGAACCCCGGCACCAACCACCCGCGCATGCTCGAGCCGCTGCGCGAGGCAGTGAAGCGCGGTGCCCAGGTGGTCTGCTTCAACCCTCTCAAGGAGCGCGGCCTGGAGCGCTTCCAGCATCCGCAGAACGCGCTGGAAATGCTGACCAACGGGTCCTCGCCGCTGAACACCGCGTTCTTCCGTCCGGCACTGGGCGGCGACATGGCGGCGATCCGCGGGATCGCCAAGTTCCTCCTCGCCTGGGAGCGCGAAGCCCAGGCCGAGGGTAGCGAGCCGGTATTCGACCACGCCTTCATCGCCGAGCACACCGACGGCCTCGAGGCCTACCTGGCCGAATTGGATGCCACCCCCTGGGAACACCTGGAGCGCCAGTCCGGGCTGAGCCTGGCGGAAATCGAGCAGGCTGCGCGGATGTACCGGCGGGCGAACAGGGTCATCGTCTGCTGGGCGATGGGCATCACCCAGCACCACCATTCGGTGGCGATCATCCAGGAAATCGTCAACCTGCAACTCCTGCGCGGCAACCTGGGCCGCCCGGGCGCCGGTCTCTGCCCGGTCCGCGGCCACAGCAACGTTCAGGGTGACCGCACCATGGGCATCAACGAGCGGCCGCCGGCGGCGCTGCTCGACGCACTGGAACGGCGCTTCGGCTTCGAAGTGCCACGCCACAACGGGCACAACGCCGTCGAGGCGATCGCCGCGATGCTCGCCGGCAAGTCGAAGGTCTTCATCGGCCTGGGCGGCAATTTCGCCCAGGCCACCCCGGACAGTCCGCGCACCCACGCCGCCCTGGCGTCATGCGACCTGACCGTGCACATCAGCACCAAGCTCAACCGCAGCCACCTGACCACCGGCCGCGACGCACTGATCCTGCCCTGCCTGGGGCGCACCGACATCGACCGCCAGGCCGAAGGCCCGCAGGCGGTCACGGTGGAAGACTCGTTCAGCATGATCCACGCATCCTACGGGCAACTGGAGCCGCTCTCGCAGCAGATGCGTTCGGAGCCGGCGATCATCGCCGGCATCGCCAAGGCAACCCTGGGCAACCATCCGGTGGACTGGGACGCGCTGATCGCCAACTACGAGCGCATCCGCGAGCTGATCGCCGACACCATCCCCGGTTTCGCCGACTTCAACCGCCGCGTCCGCCATCCCGGAGGCTTCTACCTCGGCAACTCCGCCGGCGAACGACGCTGGAACACCGCCAGCGGCAAGGCCAACTTCGTCGCCAACCCGCTGCCCCGCGACCTGTTGCCGGCACAGGTGCGCGACAGCGGCCTCGAACCCGACCTGATCCTGCAGACCCTGCGCTCCCATGACCAGTACAACACCACCATCTACGGCCTGGACGATCGCTATCGCGGAGTGAAGGGCCAGCGCGAAGTGGTATTCGCCAACGAGGCGGATATCCGCCGCCTGGGCTACCAGCCGGGCGACAAGGTCGACCTGGTCTCGCTGTGGAGCGATGGCATCGAACGCCGGGTACGCCGCTTCACCCTGCTCGCCTTCGACATCCCGGCCGGCCAGGCAGCCGCCTACTACCCGGAAACCAATCCCCTGGTGCCGCTGGAGAGCGTCGGCGTCGGCAGCCATACGCCGACTTCGAAGTTCATCGCGGTACGCCTGGAAAAGGCCACGGGCGACGGGCGCATTATCTGAAGCCCATGAAAAACGCCGCCTCCTGCAACAGGAGGCGGCGTCTTAAGGAAAAAGTCGATGAAAGGCCTTGAAGGCAAGCCGCTCGTCGGCGTTAGAATGGCCAGCATCCCGCCAGCAAAAATACCGATTTCGACCCTGAAATCGCGCTTCACATTCGGTCTACGACCGCCTCTACTTAAGAAAGTTCCCCATACAAAACAAGTACTTGGAATATTTCGAATTTGCTCTACCAATCGTCGGCTGGCGCTTGTCAGCGGTTTGGGCCAACCCCAGCATCGCAGCCGTCATCCCCACAGAGAGAAACTCTCTATGAAGTATTCCTCGATACTCCTGTTGTCCCTGAGTCTGGTCGGTAGTACCGCCTTCGCAGGCGACGACACCCGCGCGGCCATCGGCGGCGCCTTGGGCGGGGTGTTGGGTTCGGTCGTCGGCGATGCGGTCGGCGGCAGCACTGGCGCCGCGATCGGTAGTGGCATCGGTGGCGCTGCGGGCGGTGCAGTCGGCGCCGGACGCGGCAACAAGACCGAAGCGGCGATCGGCGGCGGCCTCGGTGCCGCAGGCGGCAACGTCATCGGCCGGCAGATCGGTGGCAGCACCGGTGGCCTGATCGGCGCGGCCCTCGGCGGCGCCGGCGGCGGCGCGCTGGGCAACCATTATGGCGACGGCAACCGCCGCTACGACGACGATGACGACTACCGCGACCGTCGCTACTACCGCCGCGCCGGCTATCGCGATGGCTATTACCGGCATGACAACGGCCATCACTATGGCCAGTACAAGAAGTGGAAGCGCCACAAGCATCATCGTCGCTACTACGACGACTGAACCCGCCGCTCCCTACGACGCAAAGGCCGGGCCGGATGGTCCGGCCTTTGTGCGAACGACCGTATTTCCCTCCCGATTGAAACGATGAGGCACGCACGATGCGTAAATCTCTCCTGGTAATCGCGTTCGGCCTGCTGAGCGCACAAGCCGCGCTCGCCGGCGACTCCACCAAGACCGCGGTGGGCGGCGGCGTAGGCGGTGCCCTGGGCAACGTCGTGGGCGGCGCCATCGGCGGTAGCACCGGTGCCGCCATAGGCGCCGGCCTGGGTGGCGCGGCCGGCGGCGCGATGACCGCCAAGGACGGGCGCAAGACCGAAGCCGCCCTGGGTGGCGGGCTAGGCGCGGCCGGCGGTTCGGTGATCGGCAACAAGCTGGGCGGCAGCACCGGCGCGACCATAGGTGCAGGCCTCGGCGGCGCAGCGGGTGGCGCGGTCGGTAACAACCTGGGCAAGGACAACGACAGCGGTCACCGCGGCAAGAAACACCGCAAGCACAAGCATCGTTGATCGGCATGCTTGCCGAAGCTGATGTGTAAAAGCCCCGCGAACGCGGGGCTTTTACTTTCTACCGTTCGTCAGCCTTTCGGTGCCGTTTTCAACTCGTCGCGAACGATCAGGACGCCACGCGGCGCCTCGATCCCGACCCGGGCCTGGTTGCCGATGATATCGGTGACCAGGATCCGGATGCCGCCTTCGCGCAATTGCCGAATCAGTTCCTCCGCCGGGTAGTCGGCCTTGAGGGACAGGGTGATGCCTTCGCCTTCTCGGCGGGAGAGTATCAGGAAACCCATGTTCCGCGTCCTTGCCAGTCATAGCAGGGGCAAACCGGCCCCTTTGGTGAATGAAATGGTGTGGAGGGATGGTCACAGAACATTGCTCCAGCGTCGAGACTGCAAACGTTCAATCAGAAATGTCCCATCCAGCGCTTCCTGTTCGCCTCACGCCATGTCATGGATTGTCGCACCGGGCTCGCTTTGCTAGCGTGCCGGACATCAATTCCATCCGAGATTTCCAGATGCGCCCGTCGTTCGCCAGTTGGGGCCTGCTTGCCCTCCTGCTCCTGCAAGGCCCGTTGCTCCAGGCCCAGCCGCTGTCACCGGCTCTCCAGCAACTGTTGAGCCTGAGCAGCCAGCGTTTGCAACTAGCCGATCAGGTAGCCCAGAGCAAGGCCCAGTCGGGCAAGGCGGTACAGGACAGCCCGCGGGAAGAACAACAGTTGCAGATGCTCGCCGGACAAGCCGGGAGCCACGGGGTCGGCGCCGAGCAGGTGCGCCTGCTGTTCGCCGCGCAGATCGAGGCGAACAAGCTGGTCCAGTACCGCCTGCTCAGCCGGCCGCTACCGGACGCTGGCCAGGCGGTCGACCTGGAGCGCATCCGCAGCCGCCTCAATCAGCTCAACCTGGAGCTGCTGCGCGGCTACGCCCCGGCGCTCGCCGAACTGCGCGTCGACGACTGCCGGCCGAGGCTCAACCAGGCGCTGCAACGGCAGGTACGCGTCGATCGCCTGGACGAGCTGCACGCCATCGCCCTGTCACGGGCGGCGGGCGATCTCTGTCACTGGGCCGAGCTCTGAAGCGCGGCCAGCGCATCGCGTAGTTCCTGCGGAATGGCCACCGGGCGGCTGCTTCGGCGCTCCACGAAGACATGCACGAAACGCCCGGCCGCGCAGGCCTCCCGCTGCCCTTCGAGGAACAAGGCCAGTTCGTACTGCACCGAGCTGTTGCCCAGGCGCGCCACCCGCAGGCCCATCTCGATCCGCTGGGGGAAGGCCACCGGCGCGAAATAGTCGCAGCTGGAACTGACCACCAGGCCGATCACTTCGCCGCCCTGGATATCCAGGCCGCCGCGCTCGATCAGGTAGGTATTCACCGCCGTGTCGAAGAACGCATAGTAGGTCACGTTGTTCACGTGTCCGTAGATGTCGTTGTCGTGCCAGCGCGTGGTGATCGGCTGGAAATGAAGGTACTGCTCGCGCAGCGGTCGCAGGGCGGTCGCCATGCCCGGTCCTCGTAGAAGGGATTCAGTATGCCGCGCGATAGATCGCCAGGGCATCCGCCTCGCCGACCTCGCGCGGGTTGTTGACCAGCAGACGCTGCTGGAGCATCGCGTCGGCGGCCAGGCGCGGCAGCATCGCCTCGTCCACCCCGGCGTCGCGCAAGCGGCTCGGCAGGCCGTTGCGCGGACTGAGCTGGGCCAGTTCGTCGATCAGCTGCACGGTAAGCGCGTCGCGATCGCCCGGACGCAAGCGGTCGCCCAGCAGCAGCGGCGCCAGCTCGGCATAGAGTCCAGCGGCAGCGGGAGCGTTGAAACGGATCACCTCCGGTAGCACCAGCGCATTGCTCAGGCCGTGGGGAATGTGGAAATGCCCTCCCAGCGGATAGGCCAGGGCATGCACCGCCGCCACCGGCGCATTGGCGAAGGCCTGCCCGGCCAGGCAGGCGCCCAGCAGCATGGCCTGGCGCGCCTCGCGGTCGCCGCCGTCGCCTACCGCGCGTTCCAGGTTGGCCGCCAGCAGGCGCAACGCCTCCCGCGCCAGCAGGTCGGACAGCGGGTTCTTCTTCAGTTTGCTGGTATAGCTCTCGATCGCATGCACCATCGCGTCGATACCGGTCGCCGCGGTGACCGCCGGCGGCAAGCCGAGGGTCAGGTCGGCGTCGAGCAGCGCCAGGTCGGGCAGCAAGTGGGGCGAGACCACGCCCATCTTGGTGGTCTCGCCGGTGGTGACGATGGCGATCGGCGTCACCTCGGAGCCGGTCCCGGCGGTGGTCGGCACCTGGATCAGCGGCAGGCGCGGCCCGCGTGCGTTGCCGACCCCGAAGACCTCGCCGAGCCCCTGCCCTGCTTCTGGGTGGGCGAGCAGCGCGACCAGCTTGGCTACGTCCATGGAGCTGCCGCCGCCGAAACCGACCACCAGCTCGGCAGCCATGCCCCGCGCCCGCCCGAGCGCGGCCTCGACCACCGACTCGGGCGGATCGGCGAGCACCTGGTCGTACACCTCGACGGCCAGGCCCAGGCGCGGGAAGCCGGGCAGGATCGCATCCAGCAAGCCGAGCCGGGTGATCCCCGGATCGGTCACGATCAACACGCGGCGCGCCCTTCGCTCGCGGCAGAGTTCAGCCAGGCGGATGGCGGAGCCGACCTCGCAGAGGATCTGCGCGGTAGTGGCGAAACTGAAAGCTTGCATATCGGTCTCCCTGGGCGAGACGCCCGTCAGAACGAGAAATGCTCCTCGGGCAGGGCCATCAGGCAGTCGGCGCCGCCGAGCAAGGCTTCGCGGTGCATGCTCGCCCGCGGCAGGATGCGCCGCAGGTAGAAATCGGCGCTGCGCAGCTTGGCCCGATAGAAATCGCCCTCGCCGGAGCCGCCGTCCAGCGCTTCCTGGGCTCGTGCAGCGGCTTGCAACCAGAGGGCCGCGAGCAATACGTAGGCGCTGTACTGGAGGAAGTCCACCGAAGTGGCGCCGATCTCCTGGGGATCGCGGGCGCAGGCCTCGAGTACCTGGCCGGTGAGCTGCCGCCACTCCTCCAGGCGTTGCAGCACCGGCTCGACCAGCGGCGCCAGTGCAGCACGCCCTTGCAGCGCCTCGCTGGCCGCCGCCAGTTCGCCTTGCAGCGCCAGCAGTTCGCCGCCCTGGTCGCCGAGCAGCTTGCGGCGGACCAGATCGAGCGCCTGGATGCCATTGGTGCCTTCGTAGATCTGGGTGATGCGACTGTCGCGCATCAATTGCTCCATGCCCCATTCGCGGATGAAGCCGTGACCGCCATAGACCTGTACGCCGAGGCTGGCGACTTCCTGGCCGACATCGGTAAGGAAGGCCTTGACGACGGGAATCAGCAGCGCTGCACGGCGCGTCGCCGCGCGCCGGCCGTCGGCATCCGGATGGCCGTGTTCCAGGTCGAGCTGGCGTGCGCAGCAGGCCGCCAGCATGCGGCAGCCTTCGACCAGGGTCTTCTGGGTCAGCAGCATGCGCCGCACGTCGGGGTGCACGATGATCGGGTCGGCGACCTTGTCCGGTGCCTGCGGGCCGACCAGGGCGCGCGACTGCAGGCGTTCGCGGGCGTAGCCGAGGGCGCCCTGGAAGGCCCGTTCGGCGATACCCAGGCCCTGCAGGCCGACCTGGAAGCGCGCGTCGTTCATCATCGTGAACATGCAGGCCAGGCCCTGGTTCGCTTGGCCCAGCAGCCAGCCCCTGGCGCCGTCGAAGTTCATCACGCAGGTGGAAGCGCCCTTGATCCCCATCTTGTGCTCGATGGCGCCGCACCCCAGGCTATTGCGCTCGCCCAGGGAGCCATCGGGATTGGCGACGAACTTCGGCACCAGGAACAGACTGATGCCCTTCACCCCGGCCGGCGCGTCCGCCAGGCGCGCCAGCACCAGGTGGACGATGTTCTCGGTGAGGTCCTGCTCGCCACCGCTGATGAAGATCTTGCTGCCGCTGATCGCGTAGCTGCCGTCGGCCTGCGCCTCGGCGCGGGTGCGCAGGAGGGCGAGGTCGGTGCCGGCCTGGGGTTCGGTCAGGCACATGGTGCCGGCCCATTCGCCGCTCACCAGCTTGGCCAGGTAGTCGCGCCGCAACGCCTCGTCGCCATGCTTGTACAGGGCCAGCACGGCGCCCTCGGTCAGCCCCGAATAGACGCGGAAGGACAGGCTGGCGGCCATCAGCATCTCGTGGAAGCACGCGGAGACCATCTGCGGGAAGCCCTGGCCGCCGTACTCGGTGGGTCCGGTCATGCTCGCCCAGCCGTTCTCGCTGTACTGCCGGTAGGCTTCGCGAAAGCCGGTGGGGGTGGTCACCACGCCATCCTTCAGCTTCGCGCCTTCCTCGTCGCTGTTGCGATTGAGCGGCGCCACCACCTGGCCGGTGTAGCGCGCGCCTTCCTCGAGCACGCCGTCGATCAGTTCGCGATCGATGCCGTTGCCCAGCAGTTCGCAATGCGCGCCGACATCGAACAGTTCATGGAGAACGAAGCGCATGTCGCGCAAGGGGGCCTGGTAATCCATCTCAGCGCGCCTCCTGCAGGTCGGCGAAGGCTCCGCCCTCGGCGGCCAGGCGCTCGACCAGGGACGCCGGCTTCCAGCGCGCGCCGTGGCGCTGTTCGAGGAAACGCAGGCGTTGCAGCAGCTCGGCCGCGCCGAGACGATCGGCCCAGGCCATGGGACCGCCCTCCGCGGCGGGGAAGCCGTAGCCGTTCAGGTAGACAGTGTCGATGTCGGCGCTACGGGCGGCGATACCCTCGTCGAGGATCTTCGCGCCCTCGTTGACCAGCGCCAGCAGGCAACGCTCGAGGATTTCCTCGTCGGCGAAATCGCGCCGCGGGTAGCCCAGCGTCTCGGCAACCCGGAGCACCAGGGCATCCACCTCGGTATCGTGCTCCGCCTGGCGGCTGCCCGGCGCGTAGCGGTAGTAACCGGCACCGCTCTTCTGGCCGAAGCGGCCCAGCTCGCAAAGGCGGTTGTCCACCTGCACGGCCGGCTGGTCCTGGCCGACCCCGGCCAACTCGCGGGCGCGCCACTCCAGGTCGATACCGACCACGTCGTACATGCGGAACGGCCCCATGGCGAAACCGAACGCCTGGAGAGCCCGGTCCACCTGGTACGGCAGGGCGCCTTCCAGCAGCATCAGGCGGGCCTCGGTGGCGTAGGGTTCGAGCATGCGGTTGCCGATGAAGCCGTGGCAGTTGCCGGCCACCACGCTGACCTTGCCCATCCGCTCGCCCAGCGCCAGGGCCGCCTCCAGCACCGCCGGCGCGGTCTGCGCGCCGCGCACGATCTCCAGCAGCCGCATGATGTGCGCCGGGCTGAAGAAGTGCAGGCCGAGCACCTGGCCCGGACGCGCGGTGACCGCGGCGATGGCGTCGATGTCCAGGTAGGAGGTATTGCTGGCCAGCACCGCGGAGGGCTTCAGCGCCGCGTCCAGCTCGCGGAAGATCGATTGCTTGAGTTCCAGGTTCTCGTAGACCGCCTCGATCACCAGGTCCGCCTCGCGCATCGCGGCGAGGTGCTGGACCGGCGTGATGCGGGCGCGGCGCGCGGCCGCTTCCTCTTCGCCGATGCGCCCCTGGCGCACGTGGTGCGCGTAGGTGTCGGCCACGGCGCCGAGCGCCTGGTTGAGCATCTGCGGGTTGCTGTCCAGCCACTGCACGTCGAGACCGGCGTTGGCCAGGCACATGACGATACCGCGACCCATGGTGCCGGCGCCGATCACCGCGGCCTGGCGGAAGGAAAAGTTCTGGCTCATGGTCTTGTCCTCGTTGTAGCGAGCGCAGGAGGAACGGTGGACGAAACCTGGGGCAGTCCGACCGCACAAAAAGCGACCACTACCTTAGGGGAAGGTCGTACTATTTTTGAAATTTAGTCTTGTGATAGCTGGAATTCAGGCAGTGAATATCCAAACCTTCGACCTCAACCTGCTACGCGTCCTTGACGCGCTGCTGCGCGAACGCAACGTCTCGCGCGCGGCGGAGCGCCTGGCGCTGAGCCAGCCGGCAGTAAGCAATGCGCTGAACCGCCTGCGCGAGCTGCTCGACGACCCGCTGCTGGTCCGCGCCGGTCGTGCGATGCAGCCGACGCCCCGGGCGCTGGCGCTGGAAGCGCCGATCCGCGCGGCGCTGCGGCAGATCGAACAGAGCCTGGGCGACGGCGAGGGCTTCGATCCGGGGCGCAGCCGGCAGCGCTTCACCGTAGCGGTGACCGACTACGTCGAACTGATCTGCATGCCCGCCCTGATGCGCCGCCTGAGTGAGCGGGCGCCGGGAATCTCCATCGCCATCCAGCACCTGACCCCGACCTTGCCGGCCGAGGCGCTGGACAAAGGCGAACTGGACCTGGTGCTAGGCCGCTTCGAAAACGTCCCGGCGCGCTTCCAGCGCCGCCATTGGGCCAGCGAGACCCTGCAACTGGTCGCCCGGCGTCAGCACCCGCTGCTGGCGCAGGCTCCCGACCTGGCCACCTTCCTGGAGCTGCAGCACCTGTGGGTGCACGGCGGGCAGACCAAGGGGATGGTCGACCAGTGGCTGGGCAGCCAGGGGCTCAAGCGGCAAGTGGCCTACACCACGCCGAACTACCTGCAGGCAGCGCACATCGCCGCGTACAGCGACCTGGTCGGCGTCCTGCCGCGACAACTGGCGCACTACTTCGAACGATTGCTGCCCCTGCAATCGTTCGACCTGCCGTTCGACCTCGGCCCGTTCCACCTGGAACTGGTGTTTCTGGCCCAGCGCGAACGCGACATCGCCCTGCAATGGCTGGTCGAACAGATCCGCCAGGTCGGGGCCGCCGGACCGGACTAGGGGAATCCGGGCAGTCAGAAGCGGTCGCGAATGACCAGTTCTTCCCGCGGCAGCTTGCCGCTGCGCGGCCAGGGTTCAACGGCCTTTTTCCCGACCGCGACCATCAGGCCGATCACATGGTTGTCCGGCAGGTTGATCAGCCGGGCCACGGCATCGAAGTCGAAACCATCCATCGGACACGAATCCAGGCCCTGGCCGCGGGCGACCAGCATCAGGGTCTGCGCCAGCAGGCCGCAGCTGCGCATGGCTTCGTCGCGCTGTACCTGGGGCTTGCCGCGGTAGTAGGTGTCGATGGCGCCTGCCATGAACGCCTGTACCGCCTCGGGAGCACCGTCCCAGACCCGCTGCGCGTTGCGCTCCCAACTGTCGAGCTGGGCGCACACCACCACCAGCATCGCCGCGTCGGTGACCTGCGCCTGGTCCCAGGCCACTTCACGCAACTGCACGCGCAATTGCGGATCGCTGACCTCGACCAGCCGCACGTGTTGCAGGTTGAAGGCGGAAGGCGCATGCAGCGCCAGGTCCAGGAGATGGTCCTTCTCTTCGCGAGTCAGGCTGAAGGATGAGTCGTAGCCCTTGATGGCACGGCGACTACGAACGGCGTCTTCGATATGCATGGGGGAAATCCACTGCGAGGGAACAAAGGGGCACCCACTCTAGGGCATTGGCGAGAAGATAAACCAGACTTCAATAAATCCGACGCAGCCCCACAGCAGCTACTTACAGAATTAAGACTAGGACTATTCCTAGGAAGGAATTTTCCTAAGGAATTGTCCTATATTCCACTCCAATGCCAGCGCCTGGGAGAGGGCCCCTCCCGGGACGCACGAACGCAGAAAAATAAGGATGAACTCACGTAGGAGTAAGCTCATGAACAGGATGGGCCAACTGGCTTTGTTCGGTCTTCTTGTAGGAACTTCCAGCAACCTGTTCGCCGCCCCCGGCAGCATCAGCGGCGTCATCCGCTTCACCGGCGCCATTGTCGAGCCACCATGCTCGATGAGCGCTCCCCGCCAAGACGAAAGCAAGGGCAGTTTCCACCTCAGTGGCTGTCCCATGCAGGCGCGCACCGCAGATGTCAGCATCCGTTCGATGAAGACCGGCGAGGTGCGCCACTTGCAACCCAGCGATACGGTCATCGGTGAACGGGATTTCTCGGCGCGCTATGAGCTGGCCGGAAGCGGTCGCCGCTCCGGCAACTACCTGATCACCGTCACCTACCCCTGACGTTCGCCCATGAAAAAACCGCCCGAAGGCGGTTTTTTCATGGTGCCGAAACGTGGCTTACAGCTGCGGGCCGGCGGCCTTGATCGCATCGGAAACCTCGAATTTCTTGAAGTTTTCGATGAACTGCTTGGCCAGGCCCTTCGCCGCCTCGTCGTAGGCAGCCTTGTCAGCCCAGGTGTTGCGCGGGTTGAGCAGATTGGTCTCGACGCCCGGAACGGCCTTCGGCACGTCCAGGTTGATGATGTCCAGGTGCTCGGTTTCCGCGCCGATCAGCGCGCCGCTCTGGATCGCCGCGATCACGCCACGGGTGGTCGGGATGTTGAAGCGCTTGCCGACGCCGTAGCCACCGCCGGTCCAGCCAGTGTTGACCAAGTAGACCTTGGAGCCGAAGGCCTTGATGCGCTTGATCAGCAGCTCGGCATAAACGCCGGCCGGACGCGGGAAGAAAGGAGCACCGAAGCAGGTGGAGAAGGTCGACTTGATACCGCCGCCGGAACCCATCTCGGTGGAGCCGACCAGCGCGGTGTAGCCGGACAGGAAGTGGTAGGCCGCCTGCTCATTGTTCAGGATCGATACCGGCGGCAGTACGCCGGTCAGGTCGCAGGTCAGGAAGATCACCGCGTTGGGCTCGCCGCCGAGGTTCTTCTCCGAACGCTTCTCGACGTGCTCCAGCGGGTAGGCGGCGCGGCTGTTCTGGGTCAGGCTGTCATCGGCGTAGTTGGGCACGCGCTCTTCGTCGAGAACCACGTTCTCCAGCACGGCGCCGAACTTGATGGCTTTCCAGATGACCGGCTCGTTCTTCTCGGACAGGTCGATGCACTTGGCATAGCAACCGCCTTCGACGTTGAACACCACGCCCTCGCCCCAGCCGTGCTCGTCGTCACCGATCAGGTAACGGCTTTCATCGGCGGACAGGGTGGTCTTGCCGGTGCCGGACAGGCCGAAGAACAGGGTCACATCGCCCGCTTCGCCGATGTTGGCAGCGCAGTGCATCGGCAGCACGTCGCGCTCGGGCAGCAGGAAGTTCTGCACGGAGAACATGGCTTTCTTCATCTCGCCGGCATAGCGCATGCCTGCGATCAGCACTTTCTTCTGGGCGAAATTGAGGATCACGCAACCGTCGGAGTTGGTGCCGTCGCGCTCGGGCACGCATTCGAAGTTGGCGACATTGAGGACCTGCCACTCGTCCTTGCCGGCCGGGTTGTACTGCTCCGGCTCGATGAACAGGCAACGGCCGAACAGATTCTGCCAGGCGGTAGCGGTGGTCATCTTCACCGGCAGGTAGTAAGCCTCGGCGGAACCTACATGAACATGGGAAACGAAATGGTCCTGGGCGTTGTTGAACGCTTCCACGCGGGCCCACAGCGCATCGAACTTGTCGGCCGGGAACGGACGGTTGATGTTGCCCCAGGCGATCGCGTCCTTGGTGCTCGGCTCTTCGACGATGAAACGGTCGACCGGCGAACGGCCGGTGCGATGGCCGGTACGTACGACCAGCGAGCCGTTGGCGGCCAGTTCGCCCTCACCGCGGCGAATGGCTTCTTCTACCAGTTGGGCGGCGCTGATATCGGTGTACACGGCGTTGTTGGCTTGCGTCATGTGGTTCCCCGTCGGCCAGAGGCCGAGTCCTCCAAACTTCGTAGCGCTTCAAAAAACTCACTACAGGAAAAAAGTGGCGGGATTATGCCAGAAAAGCCCGCTGGATGAAAAATCGTCAGTGGCGGGTCTCGGAAGGCCCCTGGCTGCCAGCGCCAGCGAACAACTGGGCGACGTCGGAGGCGTCGAACAGGTAGCGCTGGTTGCAGAACTGGCAGTCGATGCTGATCGAGCCTTCTTCCTCCTCGAGCAGCCGCTCGCAGTCGGCCTGCCCGAGACTGACCAGGGCGTTGGCCGAACGTTCCCGCGAGCAACTGCAATGGAAGACCAGCGGTTGCGGCTCGAACAGGCGCACGGTTTCCTCGTGGTAGAGGCGGTGCAGGACGGTCTCGTTGTCCAGCGCCAGCAGCTCTTCGGCGGTCAGCGTGTCGGCCAGGGTGGTCAGGTGCTGCCAACTGGCCTCGCGGGCCTCGGGGTCCTTCAGGCGGTCGGCGGGAAGCTGCTGCAGCAGCAGGCCGCGGGCACGGCGGCCGTTGGCGTTGAGCCAGAAACGGGTCGGCAGCTGTTCCGAGCTGGCGAAGTAGTTGGACAGGCATTCCGCCAGGTTCACCCCCTCCAGGGCGACGATCCCCTGGTAGCGCTGGCCCTTGACCGGGTCCACGGTGAGGGTCAGCACGCCTTCGGGCATCAGTTCCTGCATGCCGGCGTCGGCGCCGATGGACTCCGCCGAATAGCGGGCCAGGCCACGCACCTGGCGGTCGCTGGAACACTCCACCATCAACAGCGGAACCGCGCCGCTGGAGCGCGCCTGCAATACCAGCAGGCCGTCGAACTTGAGCGTGCCGCAGAGCAGCGAGGCCGCCGCGAGCATCTCCCCGAGCAGCTGCGCGACCGGTTCCGGATAGGGATGTTTGGCCAGCACTTCGCTGTAGCTGCGCTCGAGATCGACCATCTCGCCGCGCACGTCGGTATCGTCGAAAAGGAAACGCTGGCTCTGATCTGAATGGGACATGCGGGACACAACGCTACGAATGAGGGAATGACAAGTGAGTGACAAAGGCCTATAAAAGCGCGCTTCGTGACAGTCGTACGCCGACCCGGCGCCGATAGGGGGAAACGATTTTATGGATAATGCCTCTCCGTTCCAAGCGGCCTGGCAATGGCGCAAGTTCGCCATCTGTCATCTTCTGGCGCTCCTGCTGCTGATCCTGTGGCTCTGGGGCCCCACCCGCGAGCTGATGAACGGCTTCGACTTCTGGCTCTTCGACAAGCTCAACGGCTCCCTCGCCCTCAACGAAACCTGGCTGAAACTCTGGGGCCTGCTCAGTACCCGACCGTTCGACGCGGTGGTCGGGGTGATCCTGCTCTGCCTGCTGATTCGCGGCGACTGGCTGCTGCCGGCGAACCAGGTACGGCGGCTGACCTTCGGCTTCATCGTGACCCTGCTGATCCTGGTGGTGATCCGCGTGCTCTACGCGAAGATCGCCCACCACCTGCACTGGCAGCACGCCAGCCTGTCCATGCTGATGGACAAGGCCATCCACCTCAGCGACCACTTCCCGGACTGGGAACGCGTGTGGGAAATCAAGGACCGCTCCAAGCGCAGCTTCCCCGGCGACCACGCCTCGGTGCTGCTGGTCTGGGCGCTGTTCATGTCGCTGTTCGCTCGCCGCGCCGGGCAGTTCCTGCTGATCTGGACCCTGGCCGTGCTGTTCATGATGCCGCGCCTGGTAGCCGGCGCGCACTGGGGCCAGGACGACTACATCGGCGGCCTGCAGATGGCCCTGCTGGCCCTCGCCTGGGGCTGCTACACACCGCTGGCGGCGAAGGCCAGCGGCTGGCTGGTGCAGGTGACCGAACCGCTGTTCCGCCTGCTGGCGAAATTGCCGCTGATCGGCCGCCTCGGCGTGGTCCGCGACTCGGCCTGAGGCCATCCCGGTCTCCCCTGCGGGAGACCGGCGCTTCTCAGTCCTGGCCGCCGCGCAACTGGTGGATCTGCCGCCGCTGCTTCTTGCTCGGCCGCCCCTCTGTCTGTACGCCCAGCGCCCCGGCCTTGCGCATGGCCGCCGCGCGCTCGCGGCTTGCCACGCTGTCCGCGGTTTCCTCGTAGAGAGCCTGGGCCTCCGGCGCGCCACGCCGGACTACGGAAAGCGCGCGAATGGTCACGGTTCGCTCGTCGAAGCCCGTACGAATGGTCAACTCCTCCCCTACCCTGGGTTCCTTGCTCGGCTTGCACCGCTCGCCCCGGCAATGCACCTTGCCGCCCTCTATCGCGGCCTTGGCCAGCGCCCGGGTCTTGAAGAAGCGCGCCGCCCAGAGCCACTTGTCCAGGCGCACCTTGTCGTCGTCTTTCTCGCTCACTGGCATTTCCCGTATTCGTTCCGCCGCTGTCTCGCGACTGTCATCGACAGCCGCTAGGTTCGTCTTCGGCATCCTCGGGCAGCCGTCTGGCGGCCGCCCATAGCCCTGCTAGAATGCCGGCAAAACGCCTGGAATGCCTACCCGTGAAGACATTCGACCAGCTTTCCGTCATCGGTCTGCGCGAGTGGATCGCCTTTCCCGAACTGGGCATGGTCGGGCTGCGCGCGAAGATCGACACCGGCGCCAGCACCTCCAGCCTGCATGCCTCGGACATCGTTCCCTTCGAGCGCGACGGCGAGAAGTGGGTGCGCTTCACCGCCCACCTCGGCACGCTGGTGCAGCGCCGGCACCGTTGCGAAGCGCCGATGGTCGCGCGCAAGAGCATTCGCAGCTCCAACGGCCAGGCCCAGACCCGCTACGTGATCCGCACCACCCTGGCGCTGGGCGATCGCATGTGGCCGGTAGAGTTCACCCTGGCCTGCCGCAAGTCCATGCGCTATCGCGTGCTGCTCGGCTCCAAGGCGCTGATCGCCGGGCAACTGGTGGTCAACCCGGCCCTGGCCTACGTCCAGGATCGTCCCGAGTCGCCGGCCGCCCTGCCCGCGGCGACGAGCATCGACCTGCTCGACGGGAGCCCGGTTTGAGCCATTCGCCGGCAGCACCTGTCCAACCTCCATCCATTCCCGAAACGGCCGGTCCGATGCCTGCCGCGACGACAACCCACAGCCTCGCCGCCGCTGCCCGCCAGCCGGTCCAACCCATCCACAGGTGCTGAATGAAAATCGCCGTGCTGTCGCGCAATCCCCGGCTCTACTCGACCCGTCGCCTGGTGGAGGCCGGGCGGGAGCGCGGCCATGAAATGGTGGTCATCGATACGCTGCGCGCCTACATGAACATCGCCAGCCACAAGCCGCAGATCCACTACCGGGGACAACCGCTGGAGGGCTTCGACGCGGTGATCCCGCGCATCGGCGCCTCGGTGACCTTCTACGGCTGCGCGGTATTGCGCCAGTTCGAGATGATGGGCGTGTTCCCGCTCAACGAGTCGGTCGCCATCGCTCGCTCGCGGGACAAGCTGCGCTCGCTGCAACTGCTGTCGCGCAAGGGCATCGGCCTGCCGGTGACCGGCTTCGCTCATTCCCCGGACGACGTCCCGGACCTGATCGAGATGGTCGGAGGCGCACCGCTGGTGATCAAGCTGCTGGAGGGCACCCAGGGCATCGGCGTGGTCCTCTGCGAAACCGAGAAGGCCGCCGAATCGGTGCTCGAGGCTTTCATGGGGCTCAAGCACAACATCATGGTCCAGGAGTACATAAAGGAAGCCGGCGGCGCCGACATCCGCTGCTTCGTGGTCGGCGACAAGGTGATCGCCTCGATGAAGCGCCAGGCAGCGCCCGGCGAGTTCCGCTCCAACCTGCACCGAGGCGGCAGCGCCAGCCTGATCAAGATCACCCCGGAAGAACGCATGACCGCCATCCGCGCCGCCCGCGTGATGGGCCTGAACGTCGCCGGGGTGGACATCCTGCGCTCCAACCATGGTCCGCTGGTAATGGAGGTGAACTCCTCGCCGGGCCTGGAAGGTATCGAATCCACCACCGGCAAGGACATCGCCGGGATCATCATCCAGTACCTGGAAAAGAACGGCGGCCCCCACCTGGCCAGGACGAAGGGAAAGGGGTGAGCCGGACCAGACAACGCATGCGTTGTCCCGGCCCATCGGACGCACCGCATTACGCTGGCGATCCCGGCCTCGACAGAAGGTCCATGCCACGCTTGAATGAAGCATCGCCGCAACCGATGCCGGAAACCCCGCCGAACCCTGGGCTATTCCGGCACTCGAATCCTTTCCTGACGCTTCACGGAATCGCCGCATGACCTCTCGTCCTTCCTCCGACCAGACCTGGCAGCCCATCGACGGCCGGGTGGCGCTGATCGCGCCAGCCTCGGCCATCGCCACCGACGTGCTGGAGGCGACCCTGCGGCAACTGGAAGTGCACGGCGTGGACTACCATCTCGGCCGCCACGTCGAAGCCCGCTACCGCTACCTCGCCGGGACGGTCGAGCAGCGCCTGGAAGACCTGCACAACGCCTTCGACATGCCGGACATCACCGCGGTCTGGTGCCTGCGCGGCGGCTACGGCTGCGGCCAGTTGCTGCCGGGCCTGGACTGGGGGCGCCTGCAGGCGGCCTCTCCGCGGCCACTGATCGGTTTCTCCGACATCTCGGTGTTGCTCAGCGCTTTCCACCGCCACGGCCTGCCTGCGATCCACGGCCCGGTGGCCACCGGTCTCGGTCTGTCGCCGCTGAGCGCCCCCCGCGAGCAGCAGGAGCGGCTAGCCTCTCTGGCCTCGGTCAGCCGCTTGCTGGCCGGAATCGACCATGAACTCCCGGTGCAGCACCTCGGCGGACACAAGCAACGCGTCGAAGGCGCGCTGATCGGCGGCAACCTCACCGCCCTGGCCTGCATGGCCGGCACACTCGGCGGCCTGCACGCCCCGGCGGGGTCGATCCTGGTCCTGGAGGACGTCGGCGAACCCTACTACCGCCTGGAGCGCAGCCTCTGGCAATTGCTCGAAAGCATCGACGCGCGCCAGCTCGGCGCGATCTGCCTGGGCTCGTTCACCGATTGCCCGCGCAAGGAAGTCGCCCACAGCCTGGAGCGGATCTTCGGCGAATACGCCGCCGCCATCGAGGTGCCGCTCTACCACCACCTGCCCAGCGGGCATGGTGCGCAGAACCGAGCCTGGCCTTACGGGAAGACCGCGGTGCTCGAGGGAAACCGGTTGCGCTGGTAGGGACGGGGCGCGCCCTTCTCCGTAAGCGCGAGAGGGGGCGGGAAGTGCCGCTGGAACGGCACAAACCCGTCGGGTATCAGGCCGCGCCGCGCGGCAGCAGCAACCCCAGCGGCAGGCAGACCCGCGCTTCCAGGCCGCCGCCATCGCGGTTGCGCAGTTCGACGCTGCCGCCGTGCTGGGCGGCGATGCGCTTGACGATCGCCAGGCCGAGGCCGGTGCCCTTGCCGCCACGCGCCTTGTCGCCACGGATGAAGGGATTGAAGATGCTGTCCACTTCCGCGGGATCGATGCCCTGGCCGCGATCGAGCACGCTCAGCACCACGTAGGGCGCCGCGCTTTCGCCGGCCACGTAGCTGGCCACCTCCACCGAACCGCCGCCGTGGTTCAGGGCATTGTCGATCAGGTTGCCCAGCAGACGCTTCATCGACACACGCCGCAACGGCATCGCCGGTACCGGTTGCAAGGCCATGCGCACCTGCTCGCGAGTCTGGTTGAACGGCGCCACGACCTCGCGCACCAGGTCGGTCAGGTCGCCCTCCTCCACCGGCTCGTCGCGGCCGTCGCGGATGAAGGCGAGGAACTGGTCGAGGATCGCGTCCATGTCCTCGATGTCGCGGATCATGTCCTCGACCATCTCCCGTTCGCTCTCCGGCAGCAACTCCAGCGACAGGCGCAGGCGCGTCAGCGGGGTGCGCAGGTCGTGGGAGACACCGGCCAACATCAATTCGCGTTCGCGCCCGCCCTGCTCGATGTCCTCGGCCATCTGGTTGAAGGCGCGATACACCTCGGCCATTTCACTCGGCGTCTCCGGTCCCAGCGGCAGGCGCACGCTGCGCCCCTGGCCGAACTGGCGGGCGGCGACCACCAGGCGCTTGAGCGGCTGGCTGAGCTGGCGGACGAAGATCCAGGCGGCGGCGGTGGAGAGCAGGCCGATGCCGAGGAACCAGCCGAGCACGCTCCAGATCCGTTGGCCACGCAAGGGATGCGGATACAGCGGCACCGCCAGCCAGCCTTCGCCGAGGCTCGGTGCGCGCACCCAGAGCTGCGACGGCTGGTGGATACGCAGGCGGGTCTCGGTGTCCGGCCCCAGCTCCATCTGCATCTGCCGCTGGAAGATTTCCGTGTACGGCCAGTGCTGCTCGCCGGGCTGGTCGGCGCTGCTCGGCACCCAGCGCAGGCCGGAAGCCTTGGCGATGGCCGCGCGCGACTCCTCGTCGGCAGCCCAGAACGCGCGGATGGTCAGCGCCGCGCCGTGGCTGTACTGGCGGTCGACGATCACGTCCTCGTTCATCAGCAGGTAGACCAGGGTCAGCGCCTTGGAGAACAGCACGACGATCAGCACCAGCCAGAGGGTGCGGGCGAAGAAGCTTTGCGGGAACCAGAGCGGCGTTTTCATCGATCGGACCGGTTGCGCGCCGGCGGACGGGGCCGACGCCTGTTGCGGGTAAGACGACGCGGCCGGTGCATCGCTGCACCGGCCGCGCGGAGACTCAGGCCTTGCGCGCGTTGCCGTCCGGCACGAACACGTAGCCGACGCCCCAGACCGTCTGGATATAGCGCGGCTTGGACGGATCCGGCTCGATCAGCCGGCGCAGGCGCGAGATCTGCACGTCGATGGAACGCTCCAGGGCATCCCACTCGCGGCCACGGGCGAGGTTCATCAGCTTGTCCCGGGTCAGCGGTTCGCGGGCGTGCTGCACCAGGGCCTTGAGCACGGCGAACTCGCCGGTGGTCAGCATGTGTACCTCGTCGCCCTTCTTCAGTTCGCGGGTGGCGAGGAACAGCTGGTAGTCGCCGAAGGTCACCACCTCGTCGGCACCGGCAGGCGCGCCGGGCACCAGCGGCGCCTGGCGGCGCAGCACGGCCTTGATCCGCGCCAGCAGTTCGCGCGGGTTGAACGGCTTGGCCAGGTAGTCGTCGGCGCCCAGTTCCAGGCCCTGGATGCGGCTGCCCTCGTCGCCCTTGGCGGTGAGCATGATGATCGGCACCTGGTTGTTCTGTTCGCGCAGGCGGCGGCAGGCAGTGAGGCCGTCCTCGCCGGGAAGCATCAGGTCGAGCACAACCAGCTGGAACAGTTCGCGGGATAGAAGGCGATCCATCTGCTCGGTGTTCTCCACCGCGCGGACGCGGTAGCCCTGCTCGTCGAGGAAACGTTCGAGCAGGCGGCGCAGGCGGGCGTCGTCGTCGACGACGAGGATCTTTTCACCTTCGGCCAGGGCGGCAGGGTTCGACATAGAAACTCCCAGAATGAGTCAGGCGGGCATTATCGCCCAGGTAGCGGCTGGGCCGGACTGTCCATTGTTAGCAGATTTTTCCCCGACCAGCCGCCCTCCAAGGCGAAACTTGGCAGGTATAATGCGGCGCTTTTGCGGCGGGGCGTTGTCTACACGGCCCGTTTTCGTTCGTTTTACCAGGTGGATCAATGGACAGCATCAACACCCGTATCGCCGAAGAGCTCTCCGCACTGCCCTCCGGCCGCGTTCAACCGCAGCAAGTCGCCGCTGCCGTCGCCCTGCTCGACGAAGGCTCCACCGTTCCCTTCATCGCCCGTTACCGCAAAGAGGTCACCGGCAGCCTCGACGATACCCAGTTGCGCATGCTGGAAGAGCGCCTGCGCTACCTGCGCGAACTGGAAGAACGCCGCGGCGCGATCCTCGCCAGCATCGAGGAACAGGGCAAGCTGACCCCCGAACTGGCCCGCGACATCAAGCTCGCCGACACCAAGACCCGTCTCGAAGACCTCTACCTGCCTTATAAGCAGAAGCGCCGCACCAAGGGCCAGATCGCCCTGGAAGCCGGCCTCGGCGCGCTGGCCGACGCACTGTTCGACGACCCGACCCTGGTCCCGGAAAGCGAGGCCGCGCGTTTCGTCGACGCCGAGAAAGGCTTCGCCGACGTCAAGGCGGTGCTGGAAGGCGCCAAGTACATCCTCATGGAGCGCTTCGCCGAAGACGCCACGCTGCTCGACAAGCTGCGCGTGTTCATGAAGAACGAAGCGACCCTGACCGCCCGCGTGGTCCCCGGCAAGGAACAGGAAGGCGCCAAGTTCAGCGACTACTTCGAACACGATGAGCCGCTGAAAAGCGCCCCGTCGCACCGCGCCCTGGCGATCTTCCGCGGACGCAACGAAGGCATCCTCAGCGCCTCGCTGAAGGTCGGCGAGGAAGCGCCGGGCACCCTGCACCCATGCGAGGTCATGATCGCCGAGCGCTTCGGCCTGTCCAACCAGGGCCGCGCCGCCGACAAGTGGCTGGCCGAGGTGGTGCGCTGGACCTGGAAGGTCAAGCTCTATACCCACCTGGAAACCGACCTGTTCGGCGAGCTCCGCGACGGCGCCGAGGACGAGGCGATCAGCGTGTTCGCGCGCAACCTGCACGACCTGCTGCTGGCCGCCCCGGCCGGCCCGCGCGCCACCCTCGGCCTCGACCCGGGCCTGCGCACCGGGGTCAAGGTCGCGGTGGTCGACGCCACCGGCAAGCTGCTGGACACCGCCACCGTCTACCCACATGCGCCGAAGAACCAGTGGGACCAGACCCTCGCCGTGCTCGCCGCGCTGTGCGCCAAGCACCAGGTCGAGCTGATCGCCATCGGCAACGGCACCGCCAGCCGCGAGACCGACAAGCTGGCCGGCGAACTGATCAAGAAGTATCCGGGCATGAAGCTGACCAAGATCATGGTCAGCGAAGCCGGCGCATCGGTGTATTCCGCCTCCGAACTGGCGGCGAAGGAGTTCCCCGAGCTGGACGTGTCCCTGCGCGGCGCCGTATCCATCGCCCGTCGCCTGCAGGACCCGCTGGCGGAGCTGGTGAAGATCGAGCCCAAGTCGATCGGCGTCGGCCAGTACCAGCACGACGTGTCCCAGCTGAAGCTGGCGCGTAGCCTGGACGCGGTGGTCGAGGATTGCGTGAACGCCGTCGGCGTCGACGTCAACACCGCCTCCGCCGCCCTGCTGGCACGCATCTCCGGCCTCAACTCGACGCTGGCGCAGAACATCGTCGCGCACCGCGACGCCAACGGAGCGTTCCGCACCCGCGACGAGCTGAAGAAAGTCAGCCGCCTGGGCGAAAAGACCTTCGAGCAAGCCGCCGGCTTCCTCCGCGTGATGAACGGCGACAACCCGCTGGACGCCTCGGCGGTGCACCCGGAGACCTATCCGCTGGTGCAGCGCATCGCCGCCGACACCGAGCGCGACATCCGCTCGCTGATCGGCGACTCGGCGTTCCTCAAGCGCCTCGACCCGAAGAAGTTCACCGACGAGACCTTCGGCCTGCCGACCGTCACCGACATCCTCAAGGAACTCGACAAGCCCGGCCGCGACCCGCGTCCGGAGTTCAAGACCGCAGAATTCCAGGAAGGCGTCGAGAGCCTCAAGGACCTCAAGCCGGGCATGGTCCTGGAGGGCGTGGTGACCAACGTCACCAACTTCGGCGCGTTCGTCGACATCGGCGTCCACCAGGACGGCCTGGTGCACATCTCGGCGCTGTCCGAGAAGTTCGTCAAGGATCCGTACGAAGTGGTCAAGGCCGGCGACATCGTCAAGGTCAAGGTCATGGAAGTGGACATCCCGCGCAACCGTGTCGGCCTGTCCATGCGCATGAGCGACACCCCCGGCGAGAAGGTCGAAGGCCAGCGCGGCGGGCGTCCCACCGGCAGCGGCCAGCCGCGCCAGGAGCGTGGCGCCCCGCGCGGACAGAGCGCGCCGCCGGCGAACAACGCCATGGCCGCGCTGTTCGCCAACGCCAAGCAACTGAAGAAGAAGTGACGGAGCCGTCCATGAGCGAGATGCCCGCCCGCGAGCAGATGATCAGCGCCTACAGCGAACTGGTCGGCCTGGACCCGGTCAGCCTCGGCGACGGCGTCGCCGAGGTACGCCTGCCGATGGCCGCGCACCTGCGCAACCGCGGCGGGGTCATGCACGGCGGCGCGCTGTTCTCGCTGATGGACGTGACCATGGGGCTGGCCTGCTCCAGTTCCCATGGTTTCGACCGCCAGAGCGTCACCCTGGAATGCAAGATCAACTACATCCGCGCCGTCGCCGACGGCGAGGTGCGCTGCGTCGCCCGCGTCCTCCATGCCGGGCGCCGCAGCCTGGTTGTGGAAGCCGAGGTGCGGCAAGGCGACAAACTGGTCGCGAAAGGACAAGGTACCTTCGCCCAGTTGTAAACCGGCGCGGCCGCCATGCGGCAGAATGGCGCGCAACGGCGATCCCGATCCGTGCCGGGCGCCCGCCTCGACGGCTCCCGCCGAAGTCGCGGCGACCGGCCCCAGGACGAAGCGAAAACGCATTTACGTCCTCCCTCTTGTAGACCGCTCGGTCCACCCTCATATTGGGGCGACCGATCTGGGACGCGATCACAAGGAATCCCGACTTGAGCGATCTTCTCTCCCGCCGCCTGGCTCTGCTCGGCGCCGCAGCCAACCTGCCCCTGCTGACCGAGTGCCTGCATGGCATCGAGCGCGAATGCCTGCGAGTCGATAGCGACGGCAAGCTGGCGCTCACCCCCCACCCCCGGGCCCTGGGTTCGACCCTGACCCATCCGCAGATCACTACCGACTACTCCGAGGCCTTGCTGGAGTTCATCACGCCCACGGAAACCGACGTCGCCGACACTCTGGGCGATCTCGAGCGCATCCACCGCTTCGCCAGTTCGAAACTGGACGGCGAATACCTGTGGAGCCCATCGATGCCCTGCGAGCTGCCGGACGAGGAGAGCATCCCGATCGCCCGCTACGGCAGCTCGATGATCGGCCGCCTGAAGTACGTCTACCGCAAGGGCCTGGCGCTGCGCTACGGCAAGACCATGCAGTGCATCGCCGGCATCCACTACAACTTCTCCCTGCCGGAGAGGCTCTGGCCGCTGCTGCGCCAGGCCGAAGGCAGCGAGCTGTCGGAACGCGACTACCAGTCCGCCGCCTACATCGCCCTGATTCGCAATTTCCGCCGCTACAGCTGGCTGCTGATGTACCTGTTCGGCGCCTCGCCGGCCCTCGACGCCGGCTTCCTGCGTGGCCGCCCGAGCCAGTTGGAGCGCCTCGACGAACACACGCTCTACCTGCCCTACGCCACCAGCCTGCGGATGAGCGACCTGGGCTACCAGAACAACGCCCAGGCCGGCCTGACGCCCTGCTACAACGACCTGCAGAGCTACATCGACAGCCTGCGCCAGGCGGTCAGCACGCCCTACCCGCCCTACGAGAAGGTCGGCACCAAGCAGGATGGCGAATGGGTGCAGCTGAACACCAACATCCTGCAGATCGAGAACGAGTACTACTCGAGCATCCGGCCAAAGCGCGTCACCTACACCGGCGAGCGTCCGGTGCAGGCCCTGGCCGCTCGCGGCGTGCAGTACGTGGAAGTGCGCTGCCTGGACATCAACCCGTTCCTGCCGCTGGGCATCGACCTGGACGAGGCGCGCTTCCTCGACGCCTTCCTGCTGTTCTGCGCGTTCAGCGACAGCCCGCTGCTGAACGGCGAGTGCAGCGACGCCACCGACAACTTCCTCGCCGTGGTCAAGGAAGGCAGGCGGCCGGGCCTGCAATTGCAACGTCGCGGCCAGCCGGTGGAATTGCAGGTCTGGGCGAACGAGCTGCTCGAACGAATCGCCGACACCGCGGCGCTGCTCGACCGCGCGCGCGGCGGCGAAGCCCACGCGGCGGCGCTGGCAGCGCAGCGGGCGAAGGTGGCCGATGCGGAACTGACGCCTTCGGCGCAGGTGCTGAAGGTCATGCGCGAGCGCGGCGAGAGCTTCGAAGCGTTCTCCCTGCGCCAGAGCCGCGAACACGCGGAGTATTTCCGCCAGCATCCGCTGGCCGCCGAAGAGCAGGCACGCTTCGAGAAGATGGCCAGCGACTCCCTGGCCGAACAGACGGAGCTGGAACGCGACCAGGATGGCGACTTCGATACCTTCGTCGCCGCCTACCAGGCGAGCATCCTCGGCCTGATCAGCAACTGAGCGAAGCCGGCGCGCCCAGGGACGCGCCGGCGGATCACAGGCTCTTCTCGAATACCTGCGAATTGCGCTGGAAGTTGTACAGCGAGGCCCGCGCCGCCGGTAGCCGCTCTACGCTGCTGGGCTGGAAGCCGCGCTCGCGGAACCAGTGCGCGGTCCGCGTGGTGAGCACGAACAGGGTCTTCAGGCCGAGTCCGCGCGCGCGCTCCTCGATCCGCTCCAGCAGTTCGTCGCCACGCCCGCCGTGGCGGTACTCCGGGTTGACCGCCAGACAGGCCAGCTCGCCCGCCTCGGAATCGGCGATCGGGTAGAGCGCGGCGCAGGCGATGATCAGCCCTTCGCGCTCGACGATGCTGAACTGTTCGATCTCGCGTTCCAGCACCTCGCGGGAACGGCGTACCAGGATGCCCTGCTCTTCCAGCGGGCGGATCAGCTCGATCAGCCCGCCAACGTCCTCGATGCCCGCCTCGCGCAACTGTTCGAACTGCTCTTGGGCGACCAGGGTGCCGTTGCCGGTGCGGGTGAACAGCTCGCTGAGCAGCGCGCCGTCCTCGGTGTAGCTGACGATATGGCTGCGCTTGACCCCGGCCCGGCAGGCCTGCGCCGCGGCGTCCAGCAGCTCGGCCTGGTAGCTGTTGCCCAGCCGTTGCAGGTGCGCGGGCACCTGCTGCGGGCGCAGTTCGCGGACCAGCTTGCCGGATGCGTCCAGCAGGCCCTGTTCGGCGCCGTAGAGAATCAGCTTTTCCGCTTCCAGGTCGATGGCGGCGCGCATGGCCACGTCTTCGCAGGCCAGGTTGAAGATTTCCCCGGTCGGCGAGTAGCCCAGCGGCGAGAGCAGGACGATGCTGCGCTCGTCGAGAAGGCGGCCAATGCCCTTGCGGTCGATGCGACGGACCTCGCCGGTATGGTGGTAGTCGACACCCTCGACCACGCCGATCGGCCGCGCGGTGACCAGGTTGCCGCCAGCGACCCGCAGGCGCGCGCCCTGCATCGGCGAGGCGGCCATGTCCATCGACAGCCGCGCCTCGATGGCGATGCGCAGGCTACCCACGGCGTCGATGACGCACTCCAGGGTCGGTGCATCGGTCACTCGCAGGTCGCGGTGATAGCGCGGAGCCAGGCCGCGCGCGGCCAGGCGCGCCTCGATCTGCGGACGCGAACCGTGCACCAGCACCAGGCGCGCACCGAGGCTGTGGAGAAGGACCAGGTCGTGGACGATATTGCCGAAATTGGGATGCTCCACCCCTTCGCCGGGGAGCATGACCACGAAGGTGCGGTCCCGGTGCGAGTTGATGTAGGGCGAAGCGTGACGTAACCAGTTGACGTAGTCGGGCATGGTGGGGAAAGCCTGTCGTTTCGTGAGCGAGAGCAAAGCGTGAGCGGCCGGGACGGCCCGAAGGGCGCCGTTATCGTCGTCGCAGCAACATCGACAGGCTTCTCCTCACTTTCTGGTTAACGAGACGGATGGATCACGCGCGAGTTTAAACCCTCGGCGGCCCCCCGGCCGCGGGATTCGCCCATGGTACGGGGCCTGGGGCTGGAACGAACCGTTTTACCATTATTTTTGAAAAAAACTATCCGAAAACCCCGGTTAACTCGCACAGCGCTTTTTCGCTAGGCTGCCTCGTTCGCCGTGCCGTCCGGCGCGCAACCACGCGAACGAGGAAAATCCATGAGCGAATACTTCCATCACGTCCTGATCGGACTGCTCGCCGTGCTTCCGGTGGCCAACCCGCTGACCAGCGTCTCGCTACTGCTCGGCCTCGGCGGCAGCCTGCCGCCGGCGGAGCGCAACCGGCAGATATTCAAGGCCAGCCTCTACGTGGCGCTGATCATGCTGGTCAGCTTCTACGGCGGCAGCCTGGTGATGCAGGTGTTCGGCATCTCCATTCCCGGCCTGCGCATCGCCGGCGGGCTGATCGTCGCCTATATCGGTTTCACCATGCTGTTCCCCGCCACCACGCCGGACGAGACCGAAGTCCAGCACGACCTGCTGTCGGACGAGGAAAAGATCACCCCGCACTTCCGCGACCTGTCCTTCGTTCCGCTGGCCCTGCCGGGTACCGCGGGGCCGGGGACCATCGCCCTGGTGGTCAGCTCGGCGTCGACGCTGCAATCCACCTACGGAAGCATTCCGCTGTTCATCCACCTCGCGGCGATCACCGTCACCCTGCTCACCGCGCTGATCTTCTGGATCGCCCTGCAAAGCTCCGGGCGCATCATGAAGTTCCTCGGCGAATCCGGGATCGACGCCATCTCGCGAGTGGTCGGCTTCCTGCTGGTGGCGATGGGCGTGCAGTTCGTCATCAACGGCGGCTTCGAGCTGGTCGCCGGCCACGCCGCGCTTCAGTCGGCGGCGGGCGTCAGGCAGTAATGCTGGATCAGCCGGCGCAGCACGCCGACCATCGGTTCGATACGCGCCAGTTCGAGGTGCTCGTCGGGCTGGTGGGCACAGGCGATGTCGCCGGCACCGAGGACCAGGGTCTCGCTGCCCAGGCGCTGGAAGTACGGCGCCTCGGTACCGAACGCCACGGCCTCGGCGCGATGCCCGGTCAGGCGTTCGGCGACGCGTACCAGTTCGCTGTCCTGCGCCTGTTCGAACGGCGGCACGGCAGGGAACAGCGGCTGGTAGTCGATGCTCACCTGGTGCCGTTCGGCCAGCGGCCGCAGGCGCTGGCGGATCGCCTCGCGCAACTGCTCAGGCTGCATGCCGGGTAGCGGGCGCAGGTCGAATTCCAGCGAACACTGGCCGCAGATGCGGTTGGGATTGTCGCCACCGTGGATGCAACCGAAGTTCAGGGTCGGCTGGGGCACGCTGAACTGCGGGTTGTTCCAGGCCCGCTGCCATTCCCCGCGCAGCGCCATCAGCTCGCCGATGGTCGCGTGCATGGCCTCCAGGGCGCTACGGCCGAGGTTCGGATCGGACGAATGGCCGCTCTGCCCGAGAATCTCGATGCGCTCCATCATCACCCCCTTGTGCAGGCGGATCGGCCGCAGGTTGGTCGGCTCGCCGATCACCGTGGCGCGACCCAGCGGTCGCCCGCTTTCGGCGAGGGCACGGGCGCCGGCCATCGAGCTTTCCTCGTCGCAGGTGGCGAGGATCATCAGCGGCTGGCGGAACGGCTGGTCGAGCAGCGGCAGCAAGGCCTCGATGGCCAGCGGGAAGAAGCCCTTCATGTCGCAACTGCCGAGGCCGTACCAGCGGCCGTCGCGCTCGTCCAGGCGCAGCGGATCGCTGCTCCACAGCGCTTCGTCGTAGGGCACGGTATCGGTGTGGCCGGCCAGCACCAGCCCGCCGGGACCGCTGCCGTAGCTGGCCAGCAGGTTGAACTTGCCCGGCGAGACTTCCCGGATCTCGCAGCGGAAGCCTAGATCGCCCAGCCAGGAGGCCAGCAGGTCGACCACCGGGCGGTTGGTCTGGTCCAGCTCGGGCTGGGTGCAACTGACGGAAGACGCGGCGATCAGCGCGCCGAACTGGTCTTTCAGAGACGGCAACGGCATGGGACTCTCCACACGGATCGAGCCCCATCATGGCCTATCGCGACAGTGGATAAAACCGTCCGTTCCGGTTCCGCCTGCGCCAGCCGACGAAGATCGCGCTCAGGCGCCGAACAGCGCGCGCAGGACCAGGAAGAACAGGATCGCCAGCACCGCGCCGGCCGGCAGGGTCACTACCCAGGACAGGAAGATCGAGCCGATCACCCGCAGGTTGAGCGCGCCGATGCCGCGCGCCATGCCGATGCCGAGCACCGCGCCGACCAGGGTATGGGTGGTGGATACCGGCAGGCCGATGGCCGAGGCGCCAACCACCGTGGAGGCGGTCGCCAGCTCGGCGGCGAAGCCGCGGCTGGGGGTCAGCTCGGTGATCTCCCGGCCGATGGTGGCGATCACCCGGTAGCCATAGGTAGCCAGGCCGATGACGATGCCCACCGCGCCCAGCAGCAGTACCCAGGACGGCACCGGCGAACGGCTCACCAGATCCAGGTCGCCGCCGGCCTGGACCACCGCGACGACCGCCGCCACCGGGCCAATGGCGTTGGCCACGTCGTTGGCACCATGGGCGAAAGCCATGGAGCAGGCGGTGAAGATCATCAGCACCGCGAAGACCCGCTCGACGCTGGCGAAGCCGCCACGCGGATCGGCTCCGCCAGTGGGTCGGATGCGCAACAGCAGGACGATGCCCAGGCCCATCACCAGGCCGCCGGCGAGCAACGCCAGGCCCAGCGTCTGGAGGCCGGAAAGCTCCAGGCCGACATGCTTCAGGCCCTTGCCGACGGTCATCAGCGCGACCATGAAGCCCGCCAGGAACATGTACAGCGGCACGTAGCGGCGCGCGCTGCGGAACGGGTCCTCGGCATGCAGTACCAGCCACTGCACGCTCCTGAACAGGGCGAAGGCGAGCAGCCCGGACAGCACCGGCGTCACCACCCAACTGGCGACGATCGGGCCGATCGCGCCCCAGTGCACCGCGTGCACCGAGACACCGACCGAGGCGAAGCCGATGATCGCGCCGACGATGGAGTGGGTGGTCGACACCGGCCAGCCCTTGATCGTCGCCAGCAACAGCCAGACCCCGGCGGCCAGCAAGGCCGAGAGCATGCCGAAGACCAGCAGGTCGGGGGTCATGTACTGCGGGTCGACGATGCCGCTCCTGATCGTTTCGGTGACCTCGCCGCCGGCGAAGTAGGCACCGCAGAACTCGAAGACCATCGCCACCAGGATCGCCTGGCGGATGGTCAGCGCCCGTGAGCCCACCGAGGTGCCCATGGCGTTGGCGACGTCGTTGGCGCCGACGCCCCAGGCCATGAAGAAACCGAACAGGCAGGCGAGTACGAGGAAGGCGAAGCCGTGGTCGGCGATCAGGGACATGGGCGGGGATCCGTATGCGGGCAGAAGGCGGAAAGAAACCTGGCGCTCAACGCGCCAGCAATTGCTCCAGGCGGTTGCCGACCCGCTGGGCGCGGTCGGCGACATCGCCGATCCATTCGATGATCTGGTAGAGGAACATCACGTCCACCGGCGGCAGCTCGCTTTCCAGGCGGAACAGCTCGCGGCGCACCTCGACCTGGATGCGGTCGGTGTCGTTCTCGATCGCCTCGAGTTCCTCCACCATGCTCTCCACCAGACTGGTCTCGCGCCCGCCGAAGCCGGTCTCGAGCAGTTCGTTGAGTTCGTTGACTACCCGCAACGCCTGGGCGCTGGCGTCCACCGAGCGCTGCACGTAGGCGAGCATCTGGCCCTGCAGCGGCAGCGGGATGCGCATGCGCCGGCCCAGCATCAGCCCGGCGATGTCCTTGGCGCGATTGGCGACTTTGTCCTGTACACTGAGCAGCTCCAACAGATCGGAGCGCGGCACCGGAAGGAACAGGCTCTTGGGCAGGTGCATCCGGACGTTCTTCTTCAGCCGATCGGCTTCCTGCTCCAGTCGCACCATGTCCTGCTGAACCTGTTCGACCTGCGCCCAGTCCTCGGCGATCACCGCGCGGAAGAACGGCAACAGGCCGGCCGCGCATTCGTGGGCCTTGGCGATGTGCTGCTGCATCGGCCCGATCGGCGAACGGCCGAACAGGCTGATGAACGGATTGGTCGGCATGGAACGCCTCCCTGGTGGAAATGCCGAAAAGTATAGGCCACCCACCCCGCGCGCCTTTGATCTGGAACACCTTCACCCGCGGACGCCTGGCGTCCCGAGCCGGACATCGCCCCATGCAGAAAGAAACCGAAATCAAACTCCGCGTCAGCCGCGCCACCCTGGAAGCCTTGCAGGAGCACCCGTTGCTGAAGAAGCGCAACAAATCGGGCTGGGAGCGCCGCGAACTGTACAACCAGTACTACGACACCCCCGGCCGCGAGCTGGCCCGGGCCAAGGTCGCGCTGCGCATGCGCCGCGACGGCGAGCAGTACATCCAGACGCTGAAAAGCCGCGGGCAGAGCGTGGCCGGGTTGTCCGAACGCAACGAGTGGGACTGGTACCTGGAAAAGAACAAGCTCGACCTGAAGAAACTCGACGACAAGTGCTGGCCGGCGGCCCTCAAGGATCTCGACAAGAAGCAGCTCAAGCCGATCTTCAGCACCGACTTCGTCCGCCAGCGCGCCGAGATCGCCTGGGGCCGCGGCAAGGCCAGGGTAGTCGTGGAGGCGGCGCTCGACCTGGGCAAGGTGGTCGCCGGCGACAACCAGGAGGAAATCTGCGAACTGGAGCTGGAACTGCGCCAGGGCGATGCCGCCGCGCTGCTGGAGCTGGCCGCGGAACTGGCCGCCGACCTGCCGCTGATGCCCTGCGACATCAGCAAGGCCGAGCGCGGCTACCGCCTGTTCGATCCGAACAGCTACGAGGTCGATCCCCCGGCCCAGAAACTGCTGGCGGAAACCCCGCTGGACGGTGCCTTCGCCGCCATCGCCTGGTACCTGCTCGGCAGCAGCCAGCGACTGGCCGAACAGTATCGCTTCAACGGCCACTGGCGCCTGCTGGAGGACTGGCTGCAACACCTGCAGGACCTGCGTACCCTGCTCGGCAGCCTCGGCCAGGCGGTGCCACGCGCCAGCAGTCGCGAGCTGCGCGAAGCGCTGGACGCTCTCCTCGCCGACTGGGCGCCGCGCATCGAGCGCGGCCGTGACGACGAGACGCTACGCCAGCAGGCGCCGCAACTGTTCCGCGGCGAACTCGACGAGACCCGCTGGGGCCTGTTCTCCCTGAATGCCTCGCGCTGGCTGCTGGCCAAGGCCTGGACCGAGTCGCGCAACGAGCGCGGCAACCGCCAGGGCTCTGCCGCGCTGGGCAAGTGGCTGCTGCGCAGCCTTGCCGAAGAAGCCCAGGCCACGCCGCTGGCGCGCGCCCACCAGCATCCCGA
This sequence comes from Pseudomonas sp. PS1(2021), assembly GCF_020405165.1. Taxonomy (NCBI): domain Bacteria; kingdom Pseudomonadati; phylum Pseudomonadota; class Gammaproteobacteria; order Pseudomonadales; family Pseudomonadaceae; genus Pseudomonas; species Pseudomonas sp. PS1(2021). The sequence goes on from NZ_CP084484.1 coordinate 5,499,262, forward strand.
GCTGCTCCCCGACCAAGCGCCGCGCCTGCAGCGCATGCTTACCTGGTTGCGCCTGGCGCGCGGCGTGCTCGACCTGCCGGAAGCCGACCGCCTCTACGGCGAACTGGCCAAGTTGCTGGAGCTGCTGCGGCAACCTGTCGATGCCGAGCGCCTGGCTGCCCGCGCCACGCAGGCCCATACTGTGCTGACGCTCAAACCCTGGAAGGCGCTGATGAAATAAGCTTCGCCGCTACCGCCATCATCCGAAGGGAGTCTGCATGTCCGTGTTCGCCACCGCCGCCCAGGACCGCCTGCTGGACCTCGGCGACCTGCTCCGCGAGCTGGTCGCTCAGGGCCGGGTCGGGCAGGAGCAGGCCGAACAGTGCCTGGCGATCCGCCGCAGCGCGGTGCGCAACCAGCAGCATCCGCTGGAGTTCCTCGCCGCGCAGCAGGTCGAGGATCTCAAGCGCCCCGGACGCAAGCTCGACCTGGAGACCCTCACCCAGTGGCTGGCCGAGTACGCCGGCCAGCCCTACCTGCGCATCGACCCGCTGAAGATCGACGTCGCCGCGGTGACTCCGCTGATGTCCTACGCCTTCGCCCAGCGCCATGGCATCCTCGCCGTCGCGCTGAGTCCGGAGGAAGTCACCATCGCCAGCGCCCAGCCCTTCGTACAGGGCTGGGAAAGCAACCTGGTGCATGTGCTCAAGCGACCGATCAAGCGGGTGGTGGCGAACCCGGCGGACATCCAGCGCTACACCGTCGAGTTCTTCCGCCTGGCCCGCTCGGTCAGCGGCGCCACCTCGCCGGACCAGAAGATCAGCGGCGTCGGCAACTTCGAACAGTTGCTCAACCTCGGCGCCGCCGACCAGGAGCCGGACGCCAACGACGCGCACATCGTCACCATCGTCGACTGGCTGTTCCAGTACGCCTTCCAGCAGCGCGCCAGCGACATCCACATCGAGCCGCGCCGCGAGCAGGGCACCGTGCGCTTCCGTATCGACGGCGTGCTGCACAACGTCTACCAGTTCCCGCCGCAGGTGACCATGGCGGTGGTCAGCCGCCTGAAGTCGCTGGGACGGATGAACGTGGCGGAGAAACGCAAGCCGCAGGACGGCCGGGTCAAGACCAAGACCCCGGACGGCGCCGAGGTGGAGCTGCGCCTGTCGACCCTGCCCACCGCCTTCGGCGAGAAGATGGTGATGCGCATCTTCGACCCCGAGGTGCTGCTCAAGAGCTTCGACCAGCTCGGCTTCTCCGCCGACGACCTGCGCCGCTGGCAGAGCATGACCAGCCAGCCCAACGGCATCATCCTGGTCACCGGCCCCACCGGCTCGGGCAAGACCACCACGCTCTACACCACGCTCAAGCAACTGGCCACCGATGAGGTGAACGTCTGCACCATCGAGGACCCGATCGAGATGATCGAGCCCTCGTTCAACCAGATGCAGGTCCAGCACAACATCGACCTGACCTTCGCCAGCGGCGTACGCGCCCTGCTGCGGCAGGACCCGGACATCATCATGGTCGGCGAGATCCGCGACCTGGAGACCGCCGAGATGGCGATCCAGGCGGCGCTCACCGGGCACCTGGTGCTCTCCACCCTGCACACCAACGACTCCCCCACGGCGATCACCCGCCTGCTCGAACTGGGCGTACCCTACTACCTGATCCGCGCCACGGTGCTAGGGGTCATGGCCCAGCGCCTGGTGCGCACGCTCTGCCCGCACTGCAAGGCGCCGATGCAACTGGCGGACAGCGACTGGCACGAACTGACCCGCCCCTGGAGCGCCCCGCCGCCCAGCGGCGCGCACCAGGCCGTGGGTTGCCTGGAGTGCCGCGACACCGGCTATCGCGGGCGCGCCGGCGTCTATGAAATCATGCTGCTCAGCGATAGCCTGAAAGAACTGATCACCGCCGACACCGACCTGGTCGCCCTGCGCCGCCAGGCGTACAAGGAAGGCACCCGCAGCCTGCGCCTGTCCGGCGCGCAGAAGGTCGCCGCAGGTATCAGTACGCTGGAGGAAGTACTGCGGGTGACCCCGCAGAGCGAACAGAAGTAGCGGCACATCCCGTCGGCGGAGTTCCGACGGTTGCACGGCACAACGCCGGACGGGCCTGCCAGGCCCACAGACAAGGATGTAGACGATGACGAGCGTTCCCCCCGCCGTCCCCGCGCCGACGCTCCCCAGCCGCGGCGCACCGCACCTGCGGCGAGCCGCGAGCGGCGTCCCTGGCTCGATGTGGCTCGGCCGGCCGCCGAGCCGGCGCTGAGGACCGGCCGATGGAAATCCTGCTGCTACGCCTGGACTTCTGGGACTGGCTGGCCTTCGGTACCGTCCTCCTGCTCCTGGAAATCTTCGGTGCCGGCGGCTATCTGCTGCGGGTCGGCCTCACCGCCGCTTGTGTCGGTGCGCTCGGCGCGCTCCTGCCGGGACTGGCCTGGCCTTGGCAGGTAGGGCTGTTCGTCCTGCTCTCCGGGCTGGTCGCCGCCTTGCATCGACGCCGTCGCCGCAAGGCCGGTAGCGTCGAGGAAACGCCAGGGTTGCAGCGACGCGGCGACGACCTGTTCGGCCGCACCTTTCCCTTGCACCGGGCGATCGTCGGCGGGCTCGGCGAGCTGCGCGTCGAGGACGCGTCGTGGCTGGTCAGCGGTCCCGACCTGCCGCGCGGCGCCCTGGTCCGGGTCACCGGCCAGGACGGCGCCCTGCTGCACGTCGAGCCTGCCACGCCCTGAATCGCTGTAGCTCCCGGCCGGCGGGGGCTGTACGGCAGCGGAAAAAGCGACAGGACGGTCATCCCCGCTGGAACTCCGGGACGGCAAACGCGATCTGATGTAACACGCAGCCCCCTATCAGGAGTTCCCCCATGCGTTCCGTCAAACTCGCCGCCGCCACCCTGGTCATCGCCGCCCTGCCGCTGGGCTCGGCCATGGCCGATACCTTCTGGCGCAACATCATTTCCTCGGGTGCCACCACGGCCTCCACCTACCTGACCTTCCGCCACGACCACAAGCTGATCGTCGCCGCGCAGGACGACGCCGGCAGCTACATCGCCAGCGACGGCGCGATCCGCGGGCCGTACCTGGAAGCCGCCCTGCAGAAGCTGCGCAACGACAACCCGGACCTGCAGGCCAGCGACATGGAACTGGCCAGCGCGATCCTCGCCGGCGGCGAGCAGTCCGCCGTCCAGCAGTAGGCCCCGGCGACCTCGCCTCCGCCCGGAGGCGAGGTCACTCGCGGTAGTCGTCCAGCGGCACGCAGGCGCAGAACAGGTTGCGGTCGCCGTAGACGTTGTCCACCCGGTTAACCGCCGGCCAGTACTTGAACGCCCGCGCATGTTCGCTCGGGGTCACTGCCTCGGCGATCTCGTAGGGTCTCTGCCAGATCCCGGTGACGTCGGCCAGGGTATGCGGCGCCCGTTTCAGCGGGTTGTCCTCCGCCGGCCAGGCGCCGCTCTCCACCTTGCCGATCTCGGCCCTGATGCTCAGCATCGCCTCGACGAAGCGATCCAGCTCCGCCTTCGACTCGCTCTCGGTCGGCTCCACCATCAGCGTGCCCGGCACCGGGAAGGACATGGTCGGGGCGTGGAAGCCGTAGTCCATCAGGCGCTTGGCCACGTCTTCCTCGGTTATCCCGGTCTGCGCCTTGAGCGGTCGCAGGTCGAGGATGCATTCGTGGGCGACGCGCTCGTTGCGCCCGCGGTAGAGCACCGGGAACGCCCCGTCCAGGCGGTTCGCCAGGTAGTTGGCGGAGAGGATCGCCACCTCGCTGGCGTCGGCCAGCTGCGGGCCCATCATGGCGATGTACATCCAACTGATCGGCAGGATGCTGGCGCTGCCCCAGGGCGCCGCGCTGACCGCGTCGTTCAGCGGGTTCGGCCCTTCGACGCGGATCACCGGATGGTTGGCGACGAACGGCGCCAGGTGCCGCTTGACCCCGATCGGCCCCATGCCCGGCCCGCCACCACCATGGGGGATGCAGAAGGTCTTGTGCAGGTTCATGTGCGAGACGTCCGCGCCGATGTCCGCCGGTCGCGCCAGGCCGACCTGGGCGTTGAGGTTGGCGCCGTCCATGTAGACCTGGCCGCCGTGGCGGTGGACCACTTCGCAGATCTCGCCTATCCCCTCTTCGTAGACGCCGTGGGTCGAGGGATAGGTGATCATCAGGCAGGACAGCCGGTCGCCCGCCTCGGCCGCCTTGAGGCGCAGGTCGTCGAGGTCGACGTTGCCGCGGGGATCGCACTCGACGATCACCACCCGCATGCTGGCCATGATCGCCGAGGCCGGGTTGGTGCCATGCGCCGATGCGGGGATCAGGCAGATGTCGCGCTGGCTATCGCCGCGGCTCTGGTGGTAGCGGCGGATCGCCAGCAACCCGGCATATTCGCCCTGTGCTCCCGAGTTCGGCTGCATGCAGATGGCGTCGAAGCCGGTGATCGCCCGCAGCCAGGCTTCCAGTTCGTCGATCATGCGGCGATAGCCCTCGGCCTGCTCGCGCGGCACGAACGGATGCAGTTCGGCGAATTCCGGCCAGGTGATGGGGATCATTTCGCTGCTGGCGTTGAGCTTCATGGTGCAGGAGCCGAGCGGGATCATCGCCTGGTTCAGCGCCAGGTCCTTGCCTTCCAGCTGGCGCAGGTAGCGAAGCATCTCGGTCTCGCTGTGGTGGGCGTTGAACACCGGATGCTGCAGGTAGGCCGAAGTGCGTTGCAGGACCGCCGGGATGCCGTCGGCCACCGCCCCGCCATCCAGGTGCGCGACATCCAGCCCGTGGCCGGCGCCGAGGAAGATCTCGAACAGGGTCGCCAGGGTCGCCGCGTCACAGGTTTCGTCGAGGCTCAGGGCCAGCCGCCGGTCGTCGACCACGCGCAGGTTGACCCGTGCCGCCCGCGCCCGTTCGAGGATCGCCGCCTGACGCTCGCCGACCTCGTAGGTCAGGGTGTCGAAGAAGTGCCGGTTGAGCCGCCGCAGTCCCTTGCTTTCCAGGCCCGCCGCCAGCAGCGCGGTCAGGCGCTGGACGCGTTGGGCGATGCGTTTCAGCTCCTGCGGCCCATGGTAGACGGCATACAGCGAAGCAATGTTGGCCAGCAGCACCTGGGCGGTGCAGATGTTCGAGTTGGCCTTTTCCCGACGGATGTGCTGCTCGCGGGTTTGCAGGGCCATGCGCAACGCCGGGTTGCCGCGGGCGTCGCGGGAAACGCCGATGATCCGCCCCGGCATTGCCCGCTTGTACCCTTCGCGGGTGGCGAAGAACGCCGCGTGCGGCCCGCCGTAGCCCATCGGTACGCCAAAGCGCTGGGCGCTGCCGAGCACCACGTCGGCACCGAGTTCCCCCGGCGGGGTCAGCAACAACAGGGCGAGCAGGTCGCTGGCGACGCAAGCCAGCGCCTGTTGGCCGTGCAACGCCTCGATAAGCGGGCACAGGTTGCGGATCTCGCCGCGACTGTCCGGGTATTGCAGCAAGGCGCCGAACACCGCGTGGGCGGCAAGATTGTCCGGCTCGTCGACGACCAGCTCGAAACCGAACGCCTCGGCGCGGGTCCGCAACACCGAAACGGTCTGCGGATGGCAATGCGCATCGACGAAGAACCGGTTGCTCCTGGCCTTCGCCACCCGCCTGGCCAGGGCCATGGCCTCGGCGGCGGCGGTGGCTTCGTCGAGCAGCGAGGCGCTGGCCAGGTCGAGTCCGGTGAGGTCGATGGTCAGTTGCTGGAAATTCAGCAGCGCTTCCAGGCGGCCCTGGGCGATTTCCGGCTGGTAGGGCGTATAGGCGGTGTACCAGCCGGGATTCTCCAGCACGTTGCGGAGGATCACCGACGGCGTCACGGTGCCGTAGTAGCCCATGCCGATCAGGCTGGTCCAGCGCTGGTTGAGCCCGGCGTAGCCGCGCAGGCGCGCCAGGGCGGCCTGTTCGTCGAGCGCGGCGGGCAGTTCCAGCGGCCGGTTGAGGCGGATCGCCGGCGGCACCGTCTGCACGATCAGTTCGGCGCGAGTGGAAACTCCGAGGAAGTCCAGCATGGCCTGCTGTTCCGCAGGATCGGGGCCGAGGTGGCGGCGCAGGAAGGCATCGGCGGGCTGGAGCTGGGCGAGGGACGGCGTCTGCGACATGGCTTCGGTCTCGTTGGGGGCGGCATCGCCCTGCCAGCGATCGTCGCCGAACGGATATCGAATGAGAAAGCAACGACGGCGAAAACGCATTTCGCCGCTGCAAAAAGAACAAAGCCTCGAATGATCGAGGCCTTGTCCAAGGATAGCGGGTTTTGTCGCGACTACGCGGCGGCTCAGCCTTCCGCGTCGACGGCGGCCTGGTAGCCAGCGGCGTCGAGCAGCTTGTCCAGCTCGGCCGGATTGCTCGGCTTGAGCTTGAAGAACCAGGACGCGTACGGGTCGTTGTTGACGTCTTCCGGGGTGTCGGCCAGGGCTTCGTTGATGGCGATGACTTCGCCGCCGATCGGCGAATAGATGTCGGAGGCGGCCTTCACCGACTCGACCACGCCCGCTTCCTGCCCGGCGGCGAGGGTCTTGCCCAGCTCCGGCAGCTCGATGAAGACCACATCGCCAAGGGCTTCCTGGGCATGGTCGGAAATGCCCACGGTAACGCTGCCGTCGGCTTCCAGGCGAGCCCATTCGTGGCTCTGGGCGTAACGCAGTTCGGCGGGAATATTGCTCATCTTGTTTTCCTCGAAGTCGGGGGCGACGGCGGTCGCCATTGCCAGGTTAGATCAGGGGCTTGCCGTGACGCACGAAACTGGGCTGGACCACCCGTACCGGGTACCACTTGCCGCGGATTTCCACCTCGGCGCGGTCGCCGGTGGCGGCCGGCACGCGGGCCAGCGCGATGGACTTGTTCAGGGTAGGCGAAAAGCTGCCGCTGGTGATCTCCCCCTCACCAATGCCAGCTACCCGCACCACCTGGTGGGCGCGCAGCACGCCGCGCTCCTCCAGAACCAGGCCGACCAGCTTCGGCTGGTCGCCGGCGGCCTTCTGCGCTTCCAGCGCGCGGCGGCCGACGAAGTCCCGCGCAACCGGCTCCCAGGCTACGGTCCAGCCCATGTTGGCGGCAAGCGGGGAAACGCTTTCGTCCATGTCCTGGCCGTAGAGATTGAGCCCGGCCTCCAGGCGCAGCGTATCGCGCGCACCCAGGCCCGCCGGGGAGATCCCGGCGCCAACCAGCTCGTTGAGGAAACCCGGCGCCTCGGCGGCCGGCAGCATGATTTCCAGGCCGTCCTCGCCGGTGTAGCCGGTGCGGGCGATGAACCAGTCGCCCTCGGCACGGCCCTGGAACGGCTTGAGTTCGCGTATCAGTGCGGCGCGTGCCGGGGACACCAGTTCGGAGCTGTGCACGCGGGCGTTGGGGCCCTGGATGGCGAGCATCGCCAGGTCGCCGCGTTCCTGCAGGTCGACCTTGAAGCCGGCGGCCTGCGCCTGCATCCAGGCGATGTCCTTGTCGCGGGTGGAAGCATTGACCACCACCCGGTAGCCGTGCTCGGTCAGGTAGACGATCAGGTCGTCGACCACCCCGCCCTCTTCGTTGAGCATCGCGCTGTAGAGCGCCTTGCCGGTTTCGCCGAGACGCGCCACGTCGTTCGCCAGGAGATGCTGCAGATAGGCCGTGGCCTGCTCGCCGGCGACGTCGACCACGGTCATGTGGGACACGTCGAAGACGCCGCAGTCACGCCGGACCTGATGGTGCTCCTCGACCTGCGAACCGTAGTGCAGCGGCATGTCCCAACCGCCGAAATCGACCATCTTGGCGCCGAGCGCGACGTGCAGCTCGTAAAGCGGGGTGCGCAATCCCATGGGTATTCTCCTTCCGGGCGTAGCGGGTGCCGTCGGCAGGGACCGCCGGCACGAAATCGCGCGCATTGTAGCCGCAAGCCCCGGAGCAGGACACCATGGAAGCGTGCCGCGATCCGTGCATAGACCCTACGACCTGCATGGATACTGGCTCAGCGATCTGAATGATGGGCAGAACGACGAATCAACCCGACCACCGGTAGCAGGCCGACCAGCACCAGGGTCAGGGCCGGCAGCGAGGCGCGCGCCCATTCGCCCTCGCTGGTCATCTCGAAGATCCGTACGGCCAGGGTGTCCCAACCGAAGGGACGCATCAGCAGGGTCGCCGGCATCTCCTTGAGCACGTCGACGAAGACCAGCAGCGCGGCGCTCAGCGAGGCCGGCAGCAACAGCGGCAGGTAGACCCGCAGGAACAGCAGCGGGCCGCCCACGCCGAGGCTGCGCGAGGCTTCCGGCAGCGACGGGCGGATCCGCGCCAGCCCGCTTTCCAGCGGCCCGTAGGCCACCGCCATGAAACGGATCAGGTAGGCCAGCAGCAGGGCGAACAGACTGCCCAGCAGCAGCGGCTTGCCGGCGCCGCCGAGGGCGCTGGAAAGCGGGATCACCCAGTGATTGTCCAGCCAGCTGAAGGCCAGCATGATCGAAACCGCCAGGACCGAGCCCGGCAGCGCATAACCGAGGTTGCCCAGGCCCACCGCGCCGCGGATAGCACGGGTCGGCGCCAGGCGCACGGCGAAGGCCAGCAGCAGGGCCACGGCGACCGTCGCCAGCGCGGCGATGCCGCCCAGCGTCAGGGTATGGCCGATCAGGTCCCAGTAGCGCTCGTCGAGGTCGAAACGGCCCTGACGCCAGAACCAGACAACCAGTTGCGCCACGGGAATCACGAAGGCGCAGAGGAACACCAGCCCGCACCAGGCGCTCGCCGCCAGCGCCCTGGCGCCGCGCAGGCGATACAGCGGCGCGCCGCGCGGACGCTCGCTGGCGGCCTTGGCTCGGCCTCGCGTGTGGCGCTCGCCGAGCAGCACCAGGCATACCCCGAGCAACAACAGGCTGGCCAGCTGGGCGGCGCTGGAGAGGCTGTAGAAGCCGTACCAGGTCTTGTAGATGGCGGTGGTGAAGGTGTCGAAGTTGAACACCGATACCGCGCCGAAGTCGGCCAGGGTTTCCATCACCGCCAGCGCCAGGCCGGCGCCGATCGCCGGCCGCGCCATCGGCAGGGCGACCCGCAGGAACGCCTGCCAGGGCGACAGGCCGAGAACCCGCGCGGCTTCCATCAGGCCCTTGCCCTGGGCGATGAAGGCGCTGCGCGCGAGCAGGTAGACATAGGGATAGAACACCAGCACCAGGACCAGGATCACCCCGCCGGTGGAGCGTACGCGCGGCAACCGCAGGCCGCTGCCGAACCACTCGCGCAGCAGGCTCTGCACCGGTCCGGCGAAATCCAGCAGGCCGACGAAGACGAACGCCAGGACGTAGGCCGGGATCGCGAACGGCAACATCAGCGCCCAGTCCAGCCAGCGCCGCCCGGGGAATTCGCAGAGGCTGGTGAGCCAGGCCAGGCTGACCCCGAGCAGAGTCACGCCGATGCCGACGCCGAGCACCAGGGTCAGGGTGTTGCCGAGCAGGCGCGGCAACTGGGTATCCCACAGGTGGCTCCAGATTTCCCGGTCGATCTCCAGCCAGCTCAGCAGCAGCACGCTGAGCGGCAGCAGCACCAGCGCGGCAACGGTGAAGGTGATGGGGTACCAGCGGCGGGGAGCGGGATGGGCCACGAAATCCTCGGTGCGGAACGAACGACGCCCCGCTCGGACGAGCCGGGGCGTCGAGTATAACCGGCGGTCAGTTCCAGCCGGCGCGGTCCATCAGGCGAATCGCCTCGGCCTGGCGCTTGCCGGCGACTTCCACCGGGATGCTGTCGGCCTTGAAGCTGCCCCAGCTGGCGACTTCGGCTGACGGCGCGACCTGCGGGTTGGCCGGGAATTCCTGGTTGATCCCGGCGAACAGCGCCTGGGCGTCGGGCCCGGTCATCCATTCCACCAGCGCCTTGGCTGCCTCGGGATGCGGCGCGTGGCGAGTCAGGCCGATGCCCGACAGGTTGACGTGGACGCCGCGGTCGGCCTGGTTCGGCCAGAACAGCTTGACCCGCAGGTTCGGGTTCTGCTTGTGCAGGCGCCCGTAGTAGTAGGTATTGACGATGCCGACGTCGCACTGGCCGGCGTCCACCGCCTGGATCACCGCGTTGTCGTCGGCGAATACGTCGGTGGCCAGGTTGTTCACCCAGCCCTGGAGGATTTCCTCGGTCTTCTGCGCCCCGTGGGTCTCGATCAGGGTCCCGGTCAGCGACTGGTTGTAGACCTTCTTCGCCGTGCGCAGGCACAGGCGGCCTTCCCATTGCTTGTCGGCCAGGGCTTCGTAGGTGCTCAGCTCTTCCGGCTTGACCCGCTCGGTGGAGTAGACGATGGTCCGCGCGCGCAGCGACAGTCCGGTCCAGCTATCGGTGCTGGAACGATACTGCGAGAGAATGTTCCGTTCGATGGTGGCCGACTTGAACGGTTGCAGCAGGCCCATCTGCTCGGCCTGCCAGAGGTTGCCGGCGTCCACGGTGAGCAGCAGGTCGGCCGGGGTGTTAGCGCCTTCGGCCTTGATCCGCGCCATCAGCGGCGCTTCCTTGTCGGTGATGAACTTGACCTTCACGCCGGTCTTGCTGGTGTAGGCATCGAACACCGGCTTGATCAGCTCGTCGATGCGCGAGGAATACACCACCACTTCGTCGGCGGCCTGGGCCAGGCCGGTAATGCCCAGGGCCAGGGCGGCGAGTAGAGCTTTGCTTGCCTGCATGAAGAACAGCCTCGTCAGCGGAACGTAGGCACGAATGATAAGAAATCTCGCTTGCGAACCCGCGCGACTAAATGTGTCGGGGTGTTTCGCCTGCGTCCAAGCCACCGAGGATGGCGAGGAACGCCTCCACCGCGGCGCTGCGGCCATGGCGGCGGGTGAAGACGAGGAAATCGGCCAGCGCCTCGGGCTCGGCCAGCGGGCGATAGACGACTCCGGCCCGGGCCAGCGCGGTGCTGCAACGCGGCACCAGGGCAACGCCCTGGCCGGCCGCGACCAGGGCGATGATCGAGGTGATCTGGCGTCCGGCCGGTCCCCTCGTCAGCGCCAGCCCGGCCTTCCGGTAGAGGCGCTCGATCAGTTCGTTGAGGCCGGAGCCGTAGTCCAGTGGAAACAGGATCAGCGGCCGATCACGCAGATCGTACAGGTCGATCCGCTCTTGCCGCGCCAGCGGATCGCCGTTGGGCACGGCCACCACCAGCGGCTCGCCGCCCAGGGCCAGCACCTCGATGCCGACCTGGCCTTCCGGCGGCGGCAGGCGCCCCAGCCCCACATCGATGCCGCCTTCGGCGATCTGCGCCCATTGCGCCGCCGAAGCGCCTTCGAGCAGCTCCAGTTGCACCTCCGGATGGCGCTCGCGGAACAGTCGGATCGCCTCGGTGAACAGGTCCGACAGGGCGATGGAGCTGGCGTAGCCGAGGGTCAGGTGGCCGGCCAGCCCCTGCGCCAGCTTGCGGGCGAAGCCGGCGGTGCGCTCCAGTTGGTCCAGCAGGGCGCGTGCGTAAGGCAGGAACAGGCTGCCCTCGGCGGTGAGGGTCACCGCCCGGCTGGAGCGGTCGAACAGGCGAAAGCCCAGCTCTTCCTCCAGCGCGGATATCTGCCGGGTCAAGGGCGGCTGCGCCATGTGCAGGCGCTGGGCGGCGCGGCCGAAATGCAGGGTTTCGGCAACGGCTGCGAAGCAGCGCAGGCGGCGTAGGTCGAGCATGCGGTTCCTCGGTATCGATCGGTCCTGAATCGGTATTGGCCAGCCCGTCGGGAGCGCCCCTATAACAGGGGGTTTCTCGTCCAGGCAGAGCGTTCCATGAATTCGTCCCAGGGTTTCCCCCGCCTCGCGCTGTTTCTCTGCGGTTGCGCTGCGTTCCTCAATCTCTATACCACCCAGGGCATCTTCGACGAACTGGCGGCGAGCTTCCACATCAGCGCCCATCAATCGAACTGGAGCATCACCGCCACCACCCTGGCGGTGGCCCTCGCCGCGCCCTTCGTCGGCCGGCTCAGCGGCGGCCGCGAGCGCAGCCGGGTGATCGCCTTCGCCGCCAGCCTGCTCTGCGTGCCCATGCTGCTGGCCGCCCATGCCGGCAGCTTCGCCGCCTTCCTGCTCTGGCGCTTCGCCGAGGGGATGCTGATTCCGCTGCTGTTCGCCAGCAGCGTGGCCTACATCGGCGAACGCTGGAGCGGCGGCGCGGTCATCGAGCTGACCAGCCTCTATGTCGCCGGGACCATCCTCGGCGGCTTCGCCGGACGCTTCCTCACCGGCCTGCTGACCGAGGAATGGGATTGGCGCGTCGCCTTCCGGATCCTCGCCGGGCTGACCCTGCTCATCGCCGTCGCCATCCGTGCGCTGCTCCCTGCCAATTCTGGCAGGCACGCGCCCGCGCCCGGGAAACGCCCCTTAGTATCCCGTGAACTGTTCCGGGCTCCGCTGCTGTCGTCCTACGCGGTGGGGTTCTGTGTCCTCTTTTCCCAGGTCGCCATGTTCACCTATATCGGCATCCATCTCAGCCGTCCGCCGTACAGCCTGGACACCGCTCAGCTCGGCTCGATCTACGCGGTGTTCCTCCTCGCCCTGCTGGTGATTCCCGCCAGCGGCCGCCTGGCCTGCACCCGCCCGCACCGCCAGTTGCTGCTGGGCGCATCGCTGCTGGGCGTGTGCGGCTCGCTGCTGACCCTGGCGCCGGGCCTGCCGACGATTCTCGTCGGCCTGGCCCTCAGCGCCACCGGCGTGTTCCTCGCACAGTCCACGGTCAACGCCTTCACCGCCAGCAACGCCGGGACCGACAAGGCCGGTGCCGTCGGCCTCTACCTGACCTGCTACTACGCCGGCGGCAGCCTCGGCGCGGTACTGCCGGCGCCATTCTGGGAGCGCTGGGGCTGGCCGGGCTGCCTGGGCCTGATCCTCCTGGCCCAGTTGCTGCCGTTGCTTCTGACCCGCTACGGCTGGTCCGCACCACAGGCCGAACGCGCGGCCCTGCGCGCGTCGCAAGGAAGACCGTAACCATCGCAAGAACAACAAGAACCGACAGGAGGTTAGCCATGAACCATGTCATCACCCCCCACAGCAAGCTGCTCGGCGTCATCGAGCCGGTCCTCAACGACATGCCCGCCGGAACCCTGCGCCACGCACTGTTCCGGGCCTTCTGGGACGAGACGGCGTCGTTGCTGGACATCGAGGACGCCTTCGCCCGGGTCACCGCCCGGCGCCAGGCGGTCGAGCCGCTGCGCAAGTTCTTCGCCAGTTGGTCGAAGACCAACAACTCGGCGGCCAGCGTTTCCGGACTGGCCAATCGCCTGACCCTGCTGGCCCGTTCGGAACAGGGTTCGGCAGCGGCAGACCAGCTCTATCGAGCCTGCGGCAGCCTGCAACGGATCACCGACGAAGACCTCGGCGCCCTCGGCAACACCGTGCATGCCGATCTTTTCTACACCATGGCCACCACCCTTTGCGGCGACGACCGCTGGCTGCTGCGCGAGAACTGCCTGCCTTCGGCGCAGGCGTTCAAGGACTGGACCGACCGCCAGCGCCTGCGCGAGCGCGACCTGATGCAGGGACTGCTGACCACGCTGGTACACGAGGTCTATACCCACGGCGAGGTGGAGTACATCCACCCGCTGTACAAGGAATGGTTCAGCCGCGACATGGGCGTACCCGCCGAACGCGCCCGCGCCACCGTGGCCTGGGTAACGGTGCACACCGGCGGCACCGAGAGCAATCACTTCGCCCACGCCACGGCGGCGGTGAACGCCTTCGTCGAGGCGATGGAAATCGAGGTGAACGAAGAAGCCGCGCGCAACCTGTTCGGGCTCTACCTGCGCAACAAGGCGCAGGTCATGCGTGACTGCGCGGCGCTGTTCTGAGGACTGGCGGCCCTCCCGTCAGGGGGGCCGCCCCGCTCAGACTCGTGCCAGCATCGGCAGGTCGCCGCTGAGGCCAAGCGCCTGGCGGACGAACAGCGCCTTCGCCTCGTGATGGCCGTCGACCAGGCGCAGGCCGGCGTTGCGCAGCCAGCGCAGCGGCAACCGGTCGGCCTGGAACAGGCGCTCGAAGCCTTCCATCGCCGTCATCATGCCCAGGTTGTGCGGCATCCGCCGCCGCTCGAAGCGACTCAGCACGCGTTCGTCGGCAAGCCGTTCGCCGCGCTCCAGGGCGTGCAACAGGACCTCGGACAGCACCGCCGCATCGAGGAAGCCCAGGTTCACGCCCTGTCCGGCCAGCGGGTGGATGGTGTGCGCAGCATCGCCGACCAGCGCCAGGCCCGGCTCGACGTAACGCTTGGCGTGCCGCTGGCGCAGCGGGATGCACAGGCGCCGGTCGGCATGCAGGATGGCGCCCAGGCGCCGTTCGAAAGCTTCGCCGAGGGCAGCGCGGAAGCCATCCTCGTCCAGCGCCATCAGCCGTTCTGCCTGTTCCGGGGTGGTCGACCAGACGATCGAGCACCAGTGTTCGTCGCCGCGGTCCGGCAGGGGCAGGAAGGCCAGCGGGCCGTCGTCGGTGAAGCGCTGCCAGGCGGTTGCGCGGTGCGCGTTCTCGCAGCGCACGCTGGTGACGATGGCGTGGTGCAGGTAATCCCATTCGCGGGTGGCGCAGCCGGCCAGGCGGCGTACCGCCGAGTTGGCGCCGTCAGCAGCGACCACCAGCGGCGCGCGCAACTGACGGCCGTCGGCCAGGGTCAGCAGCCAGTCGTCACCGGAGTGGCGCATCTGTTCCAGGCGCGCGTTGGCCAGCAGGCCGGTGGTGGAATCGTGCAGGCGTTCCAGCAGAGCGTCCTGCACCACCCGGTTCTCGACGATATGGCCGAGCACCTCGGCGTGCACGCTGGCGGCGCTGAAGCCGATCCGCCCGGTGCCGGAGCCATCCCACACCTGCATCTCGCGATAGGGCTCGGCGCGGCGCGCGACGATGCCGTCCCAGGCGTGCAGGCGCTGGAGAATCCGCCGGCTGGCTTCGGACAGCGCGCTGACCCGCGGCTCGTAGGGCGCCTCCGGCTTGAACGGCGCCACGTCGAGCGAGCCGCCGTCCACCAGCAGCACCTCCAGGCCGCTGCCCTCCAGGGCCAGGGCCAGGGCGCTACCGACCATGCCGGCGCCGACGATGACCAGATCCGCGTGCATATCCTCGTTCTCCACTCGTGGGCCCTCTTCAGGCCGCGTTCCGCAGGCGCGGCTTGAGCCGCACGTACAGGGTTTTCTGAACCCGCGCCACCAGGGTGCCGGCGTCGTCGCGCACTTCGGCGTGCAGCCGGGGCAGGTACTTCTCGCCGCCGGCGGTCCGCTCACGGACCTCGTCGAGCAGCTTCTGGTCGATGCTGAAATGCGCATGCACCGGGCCCTTGCCCGGGCTGACGAACTCGATGTTGGCCGCCTTGTCCCAGACCACGTAGTCGCGGCCCAGGTTCTCCATCAGCATCAGCATGAAGAACGGGTCGGTCATCGCGTAGAGGCTGCCACCGAACTGGGTGCCTACATAGTTGCGATTGAGCCGGTTCAGGCCCATGCGCACCCGAACCTCGCGGAAATCGCCGGCGATGTGCCGCACACGGATGCCCGCCCCCAGGAAGGGCGGGTAGAGGTTCATGGCGAAGCGCAGCAGGCGGGCCTTGCGCGCCCTCGACCAGACCGGCATGGCGCTACAGCGGCCGCGCGCCGAGGCCCATGGCCTGACGGGCGAACCAGCGCTTGGCCGGCGGCAGCAGGTCGAGCCCGAGCAGGCCGAGGTTGCGCCCGGCGCCGAGCAGCGCGCGGTCGTTGGAGAACAGCCGGGTCACCCGGTCGGAGAAGCCGACGGTCATCTGCTGGTCCAGGCGCTGCCCATCGAGGTAGCGCTGCAGCACGGCGAACTCGCCCAGCGGCGCGTCGTCGTGGAGCAGGGCGTCGACCAGCGCCAGGGTGTCGCGCAACGACAGGTTGAATCCCTGGCCGGCGATGGGGTGCAGACTGTGCGCAGCGTTGCCCAGCACCACCAGGTGCGGACGCACCTGCTCGCGGGCCTCGACCAGGTGCAAGGGGTAGCAGTGCCGTGCGCCGACCTGGCGGAAGGCGCCGAGGCGGTAGCCGAAGGCAGCCTGCAGCTCGCCGAGGAAGGCCGCGTCATCGAGGCCACGCAGACGTTCGGCGTCCTTGCCTGGGCGGGTCCAGATCAGCGCGCAACGGTTCTCCGGCAACGGCAGCAGGGCCATCGGACCGCTGGGGGTGAAGCGCTCGAAGGCCTGCCCGAGGTGCGCCTCGGAGGGCGATACGTTGGCGATCAGCGCAGTCTGCCGGTACGGCGTCTGCTCCACGGCGATGCCGAGTTGTTCGCGCAGCCCGGAACGACCGCCATCGGCGAGGATCGCCAGCTCGCAATCGAGTTGCGTCTCGTCGTCGAGGGTAAGCCGGTAACCGCCCTCCCGGGCTTCCAGGGTCTTCACTTCGGCCGGGCAGTGCCAGCGCACCACCTCGGGGTCGAGCGCCTTCCACAGGCACTGGCCGAGCCAGGCGTTCTCCACCACGTAGCCCAGCGCCGGCACGCCTTCCTCAATGGCGGTCAGGCGGGTGGCGCCGAAGCGGCCGCGGTCGGAAACATGGATATGCAGGATCGGCTCGGCGCGCTCGGCGATCGCCGGCCACAGGCCGAGTCGCTCGTAGATCTGCCGGCTGCCGTAGGACAGCGCCGAAGAGCGGGCGTCGTAGCTGGGCTGGTAGGCATTGCCGGGGGCGAAGGGTTCGATCAGCACGATCGACCAGCCGCGCTCCCGAGCGCCGGCCTGCAGGGCCAGCGCCAGCGAGGCGCCGACCAGGCCCCCGCCGATGATCGCCAGGTTGACCTTGCTCATCGTCACCTCAGGCTGCCTCGCTCTTGGCCGCGGCCATCAGCGCCTCGATCTCGGCGACGGTCTTCGGCACGCCGTTGGTCAGCACTTCGCAGCCATTGCGGGTGACCACCACGTCGTCCTCGATGCGTACGCCGATACCGCGCCACTTCTTCGCCACCGAGGTATTGTCCGGGGCGATGTAAATGCCCGGCTCGACGGTCATCGCCATGCCCGGTTCGAGCACCCGCCATTCGCCGCCGACGCGGTACTCGCCGACGTCGTGCACGTCCATCCCCAGCCAGTGGCCGGCGCGGTGCATGTAGAAAGCCTTGTAGGCCTCGTGGGCGATCAGCTCGTCGACGTCGCCCTCCAGCAGGCCCAGGCGCACCAGCCCGGCGGTGATGACCCGTACGGTGGCCTCATGGGCCTCGTTCCAGTGGCGACCGGGGGCGATGTAGTCGAACGCCGCCATGTTGGCTTCCAGCACCAGTTCGTAGATCGCCTTCTGCTCGGGACTGAAGCGGCCATTGGCGGGGAAGGTACGGGTGATGTCGCTGGCGTAGCAGTCGATCTCGCAGCCGGCATCGATCAGGATCAGGTCGCCGTCCTTGATCGCCGCATCGTTCTCGCGGTAGTGCAGGATGCAGGCGTTGCGTCCGGCGGCGACGATCGAGCCGTAGGCCGGCATCTTCGCCCCGCCCTTGCGGAACTCGTATTCCAGTTCGGCTTCCAGGTGGTACTCGAACAGCCCCGGCCGGCACACCTCCATCGCCCGGATGTGCGCCCGGGCGGAGACCTCGGCGGCGTAGCGCATGACCTTCACTTCGTTGGCGCTCTTGTACAGCCGCTGGTCGTGCAGCAGGTGGTCGAGGGCAACGAACTCGTTCGGCGGCTGCGCGCCCTGGCGGGCCTTGGAGCGGATCACGTTGATCCAGTCCATCAGCCGGCGGTCGAAGTCGGGATTGGCGCCAAGGGCGTAGTAGACCCGGTCGCGGCCTTCGATCAGGCCGGGCAGGATGTCGTCGATATCGCCGATGGGAAAGGCGTCGTCGGCGCCGTACTGGCCGATCGCACCGTCCTGGCCGGCGCGCAGGCCGTCCCACAGTTCACGCTCCGGATCCCGCTCGCGGCAGAAAAGCACGTATTCGCCGTGGGCACGGCCGGGAATCAGCGCCATCACCGCCTCCGGCTCGGGGAAGCCGGTGAGGTACTGGAAGTCGCTGTCCTGGCGGTAGACATGCTCGACGTCGCGATTGCGGATGTACATCGGCGCCGCCGGCAGGATGGCGATGCTGTTGGGTTCCATCTGCGCCATCAGCGCCTTGCGCCGACGGGCGTACTCCGACTTGGGGATACGGATCATGCAGAAACCTCAGTGCAGTGAAGGCTTGGGAGCGGGCTCCAGCGGCTTGCCGCACTCGGCGAACAGCAGCAGCGGAGCGACCCGCAGGTATTCCATGACTTCCATATAGTCCGTCTCGCCGTCCTCGCTGTCTTCCAGCTGGCCCTGGACCTGGGCGATGGCGGCCATGTCCTGCAGCACTTCCTCGGCTTCGCCGGTCAGGCTGCCTTCGCGGGCGGTGAGGCCGAAACCGGCGAGGAAACCCTGGCACCATTGGCCGAGCGCCTCGGTGCGCTGGGCGAGCGGGGTTTCGTCGTCGGGCAGGAGCATGACGACGGCGACCTCGCCGGCGGAAAAGTCCTGCCGGACCATGCCGAGCAGGCCGGACAACGCGGCCTTGAGTCGTTCGCCCGGCGCGCCGCCGAGCAGTTCGGCGGCAGCGTGTTGCCAGGCGGCCTCGTCGAAGCCGGCGCCGGCGCAGACCCGACCCAGCAGATGGCCGTGCAGTTCGGCCGGCGAGACCGGCATGGCCGCCTCGGCGAGAAGGGAGGAAAAGGCGCTGTAGGCGGAATTCTGAGTGGACATCTCGGGACCCTGACGGCTGGGCGCCATTGGGGCGCTACACGTGAAATGAAGATGGTTATCCTAGCACCGCCCGCCCCGGCAAGACCATGCGACCGGTTGCCGGCGCGCCGGCCCGGCCGGGGCATTGGCCCCGACCGGGGACGATCCTATATAGTTGTCCAATCACCCCAATTCCCAAGCGAGAGCCCATGGAAGACGCCGATCTGCAATTGTTGACGGCCAAGTTCGACCAGCTGCTCCAGAAGCTGGAACAGCTCAAGGCGGAGAACCGGCTGCTGCGGGCGAACGAAAAGTCCTGGCGCGAAGAGCGCGCTCATCTGATCGAAAAGAACGAAATGGCGAGACACAAGGTCGAAGCGATGATTTTGCGTCTGAAAGCCTTGGAGCAGGACACATGAGCCAGTCGAATACCCTCACCGTGCAGATTCTCGACAAGGAATACTGCATCAATTGCCCGGACGACGAGCGCGCCAACCTGGAAAGCGCCGCCCGTTACCTGGACGGCAAGATGCGCGAGATCCGCTCCAGCGGCAAAGTCATCGGCGCCGACCGGGTTGCCGTGATGGCCGCCCTCAACATCACCCACGACCTGCTGCACCGCAAGGAGCGCCTGGACCAGGAAAGCAGCTCGACCCGCGAGCGCGTGCGCGAACTGCTCGATCGCGTCGACCGCGCCCTGGCGAATCCGGCCGATGCCGGCGAAGCCTGACCCGGGCGCGGCCAATTCGGGTATACTGGCCTCCGCTCCCTGGTGTGTTGGCCAGTCGGTGATGTCCCTGAGCCGATAACTGCAACAACGGAGGTTGCCAGTTGGACCGGTGTGCATGTCCGCACGACGGAAAGCCTTAAGGTCTACTGCAACCGCCACCTTGAACTTTCGGGTTCAAGGGCTAACCCGACAGCGGCACGACCGGGGAGCTACCTTTCCACATGATCGAATCGCAAGACCTCAGCCGCCCGGCCCTGCGCCGCAAGCTCCGCCAGGCGCGCCGCGCGCTCTCCCCCCTGCAGCAACGCCTCGCCGCCCGCGCCCTCTATCGACAACTGGCGCAGCATCCCCTTTTCCGCCGTGCCCGCCATATCGCCCTGTACCTGCCCAACGACGGCGAGATCGACCCGCGTCCGCTGCTGCGTGCGGCGCAGAAGCGCGGCAAGGCCACCTACCTGCCGGTGCTGGCGCCCTGGCCGCGGACGCGCATGGTATTCCAGCGGGTCGGCAGCGGCGAACGCTGGACCCGCAACCGCTTCCGCATCAGCGAACCGCTGGCCGACGCCGGCCGCCAGCGCAAGGCCTGGGCGCTGGACCTGGTACTGCTGCCGCTGGTGGGGTTCGACGAACAGGGCGGGCGCCTGGGCATGGGCGGCGGCTTCTACGACCGCAGCCTGGCCTACCTGGCGAGGCGCAAAAATGGTCACAAACCGACGCTGATCGGCCTGGCCCATGAATGTCAGAAGGTGGATCGACTGGCGCTGGCCAGCTGGGACATTCCCCTGGCGGGAACGGTGACCGATGCGGGCTGGTACGTGGCAGGGAAACGCTAGGAAGGAGGGAGAACCCTGGGTACCGCGTTCCATGCGATACCCGGCGAGTCTTACGGCTGTTGCGTCACCTGGGCGGGCGTACTGGCCTGTCGTTCCCAGAGGCTCTGGGTATAACCGGTGGTGACGACCCCAAGTCCGAAGATGATGACCAAAACCCACAGCAAGTCTGGCTTGCGCTTCATCGATTGCCTCCCCCTTCCAGGCAATTTTCGAGGCCGGTCCTTGCGATTATCTTATCGCCTGAGCACCCTGCCCCGCTGAAAAACGGCATTTTCCGATAAGCTGAAGTCATACGCAATTACACCGGCGACCGGTGGTCACGCGCAGACGTTTCCTACGTACATCTACGAAAGAGGAGCAAAGTTCATGCCTGCCTACTGGCTGATGAAATCCGAGCCGGACGAACTCTCGATCCGCGACCTGCAGCGCCTCGGAACCGCCCGCTGGGATGGCGTGCGCAACTACCAGGCGCGCAACTTCATCCGCAGCATGAACCCCGGCGACCTGTTCTTCTTCTACCACTCCAGTTGCCCGCAGCCCGGCATCGCCGGTATCGCCCGCATCGAGAGCGAAGCCTACCCCGATCCCACGGCCCTGGATCCCGCCAGCCCCTACCACGACCCCAAGGCCAGCGCCGGGAAGAACCCCTGGAGCGCCCGCGACGTCAGCTTCGTCGAAGCCTTCGCCGAGGTCGTTCCACTGGCCCGGCTGAAGGCCCAGGACGCCCTGGCCAACCTCGCCCTGGTGCAGAAGGGCAGCCGCCTCTCGGTAATGCCGGTCAGCGCCGAGGAATGGCAGGCGATCCTGCCGCTGGCGAAACGCTGAAGCCATCGCTCAGGCCATCTGCGAGATGGTCCGGCGGAAACGCCAGAGCGCGCCGAAGAAGAACGCCGAACCGATCACCACGATACCGGCGAACTGCGGCCAGACGATGTCGAAACCGGCGCCGCGGAACAGGATCGCCTGGGCCAGGCTGACGAAATGCGTGGTCGGCGCCGCCAGCATGATGTTCTGCACCAGTTCCGGCATGCTTTCCCGTGGCGTGGTGCCGCCCGAAAGAATGTTCAGCGGCAGCAGCACGAGGATGGTCAACAGTCCGAGCTGCGGCATCGAACGCGCCACCGTGCCGAGGAATATGCCCATGGAGGTGGTGGCGAACAGATGCAATCCGGCGCCGAGCAGGAACAGTCCCACCGAGCCGCTGATCGGCACGTCCAGCCAGCCACGCACCACCCACTGCAACGAGAGCCCCGCCGCCACCAGCACCACCAACCCCATCGACCAGACCTTGGCCATCATGATCTCGAAGGCCGACAGCGGCATCACCAGCAGGTGCTCGACGGTGCCGTGCTCGCGCTCGCGGATCAGCGCGGCGCCGGTGAGGATGATCGACAGCATGGTGATCTGGTTGATCACTTCCATCACCCCACCGAACCAGGCCTGGGTCAGGTTCGGGTTGAATTCCATGCGCACCTCGATCTGCGCCGGCATGCTCGGCTCCGCGCGGTAGCGGCTGACGAATTCGCGCACCTCGGTGGCGACGATGTTCTGGATGTAGCCCGCGCCGGAGAAGGCCTGCCCGGTCTGGGTCGCGTCGACGTTGACCTGGATCGAGGGCTTGCGCCCGGCGAGCACGTCGCGCTGGAAGTCCGGCGGAATATCGAGGGTGAAGGTATACAGGCCGACGTCCATGCCGCGATCCATCTCGGCATGTCCGATCATTTCCGGCGGCCGGAAGTATGGGGGCTGGAAGGCATTGACGATACGCGACGAGAGCTGCGAGCGGTCCTCGTCGACCACCGCGATCGGCGCGTGATGCAAGGTTTCCGGAATACCGGTGGCGGAACTGTAGACGCCCAGGGTGAAGGCCCAGACGATCAGTGCCAGCATCGCGTAGTCGCGGCCGAGACTGCGGAACTCCTTGATGCCCAGGTTGAAGATGTTGGCCAGGCTGCGCATCGCTCAGTCCTCCTGCTTCTTCAGGCAGGCCACGCTGAGCAGGGTCAGCACCACGATGGAAGCGGCAAGCGGCAGGTAGTAGGCCCAGAGATCGGACAGGCCCAGCGATTTGGAAAAGGCGCCGCGGCTGACCACCAGGAAATGCGAGGTCGGATAGAGCTTGCCGATCCAGGCCGCCGCACCCTCCAGCGAGGACACCGGGTGGATCAGCCCGGAGAACTGGATCGCCGGGATCATGGTGGCGATCGCCACGCCGAATACAGCGGCGATCTGGCTGCGCATGAACGTCGAGAGGAACAGCCCTAGGCCAGTGCTGGTGACCACATAGAGGAAAGCGCCGATGGTCAACGCCAGGAAGCTGCCCTTGAGCGGCACGCGAAATACCACGATGGCCAGGACCAGCATCAGCAGGAAGTTGATCATGCCCATGGCGACGTAGGGCAGCTGCTTGCCGACCAGGAACTCCAGGCGCGTCACCGGGGTGACATAGAGGTTGGTGATCGAACCCAGTTCCTTTTCGCGCACCACGCCGAGGGCGGTGAGCATGGCCGGGATCATGATCAGCAGCAGCGGGATCACCGCCGGCACCATCGCCTTCAGGCTTTCCACGTCGGGGTTGTAGCGATAGCGCACCTCGGTGCTGGCCGCCGCGCTGGCCTCGGCCCCACCCGCCTGCCGCGAGAGGTCCGCCAGGTAGCTGGTGTGCAGACCCTGCACGTAGCCGAGCACGGTGTTGGCACGGGTCGGCATCGCTCCGTCGATCCACACGCCGATGGCCGGATCGGAGCCACGCTTGAGATCGCGCCCGAAGTTCGGCGGAATCTCCACCGCCAGGCTCAGCTCGCCGCTGCGCAGGCGCCGGTCGAGGTCGTCCGGGTCGGTGATCGGCGCATGTTCGACGAAATAGCGCGAGCCGGCGATATTCAGCGCGTAGGCCTGGCTGGTGGTGGTCTGGTCACGGTCGAGGACCGCCCAGGAGAGGTCCTCGACGTCCATGTTGATGCCGTAGCCGATGATGAACATCAGCAGCGCGGTGCCGAGCAGGGCCAGGGTCAGGCGGATCGGGTCGCGGCGCAGTTCCATGGCTTCGCGGCGCGCATAGCTGAACAGCCGCAGGGGGCTGAAGCGTTCGCGTTGCGCCTGGCGCCCCTGGCCATCGCCGGGCTGCTCCGCGACGGCCGGCGCCTCGGCCGGTTGCGCTGGCGCGGCGGCACCGGCGGCTTCTTCCAGGTACGCGATGAAGGTCGCTTCCAGGGTCGGCAGGCCACGCTGGCGCACCAGCTCATCGGGAGTATCGCTGGCCAGTACCTTGCCGGCATGCATCAGCGAGATGCGATCGCAGCGCTGGGCCTCGTTCATGAAGTGGGTGGAAATGAAGATGGTCACCCCGTCGCGGCGCGACAGCTCGACCATCAGTTCCCAGAAGCCGTCGCGAGCCACCGGATCGACCCCCGAGGTGGGCTCGTCGAGGATCAGGATCTCCGGCTTGTGGATCACCGCCACCGCCAACGACAGACGCTGGCGAATGCCCAGCGGCAGGTCGTTGGGCAGCTCGTCGGCCACCTTCTCCAGGTCGAAGCGCCGGAGCATTTCGCCGACCCGTGCCGGGATGCCATCCGCCGGCAGGTGGAACAGCCGGGCGTGCAACACCAGGTTCTGCCGCACGCTCAGCTCGGCATACAGGGAAAAGGCCTGGGACATGTAGCCGACCCGGCGACGGGTCGCCATGTCGCTGGCGTCCACCGGCTGGCCGAACAGCGCGCACGTGCCTTCGCTGGCCGGCAGCAGGCCGGTGAGCATCTTCATGGTGGTGGACTTGCCGCAGCCGTTGGAGCCGAGGAAGCCGAAGATCTCCCCACGCTCGATACGGAAGCTGACGTGATCGACCGCGACGAAGTCGCCGAAACGACAGGTCAGGCCCTCGGCCTCGATGGCGATCCGCGGCGCGCCTTCGCTCTGCGGTCGCGGCGGGATCACCAATCGATGGTGGCCGGCGCGCTTGCTTTCCGGCAGCAGGGCGATGAACGCCGACTCGAGGCTCTGCGTCCCGGTACGCTCGCGCAGCTCCTGCGGCGTACCGGTGGCCAGGACCTTTCCGTCGTCCATCGCCACCAGCCAGTCGAAGCGCTCGGCTTCCTCCATGTAGGCGGTGGCGACCAGCACGCTCATGCCTTCGCGGCCCGCGCGGATACGGCCGATCAGCTCCCAGAACTGGTTGCGCGACAGCGGGTCGACGCCGGTGGTCGGCTCGTCGAGGATCAGCAGGTCGGGATCGTGGATCAGCGCGCAGCACAGCCCGAGCTTCTGCTTCATGCCGCCGGACAGCTTGCCCGCAGGACGCTCGGCGAACGGCGCCAATCCGGTGCTTTGCAGCAGATCGGCGATGCGCCGCTCGCGCTCGGCCTTGTCGTGGCCGAACAGCCGACCGAAGAAGTCGACGTTCTCGAACACCGAGAGCGTCGGGTAGAGGTTCTTGCCCAGCCCCTGGGGCATGTAGGCGATGCGCGGGCAGACCGCCCGGCGGTGGCGGCGGTCGCGCATGTCGCCATCGAGTACGCGGATCTCGCCATCCTGCATCTTCCGTGCGCCGGCCAGCAGCGCCAGCAGGCTGGACTTGCCGACCCCGTCCGGACCGATCAGGCCGACCATGCGGTTGGCCGGGATCTCCAGGCTGACGTCGTCAACCGCACGCGTCTCGCCGTAGCGCAGCGAAACGCCCCGGAGGCTCGCCACGCCGCTCCCGCCAGCGGTCATTGCGGAACCTTGATCTGCAGGTTGGCCGGCCACTCGACCTCAGGGTCCAGTCGCAGGTAGGCCATTCCGGGCACGCCGGTCTTGACGTAGGTGATGTATTTTTCCAGCAGCGCCGGATCGAGCCGCGCCTTGACCCGGAACATCAGCTTCTCCCGCTCGTTGGCGGTTTCCACCGTTTTCGGGGTGAACTGGGCGACACTGGCGACATAGGACACCTTGGCCGGGATCACGTAGTCCGGCACCGCGTCGATCACCAAGCGCACTTCCTGGCCCAGTCCGACCCTGCCGGCCTGCATGGATGGCAGGAAGAAAGTCATGTAGACGTCGGCCAGGTCGACCATGTTGAGGAGCTTGCCACCGGCCGGCAGCACTTCCCCCGGCTGTGCCACGCGGTACTGCACGCGGCCGTTGCGCGGCGCCTTGAGCAGGCTGTCGTCGATATCCGCCTGGAGCCGGGCGACGCTGGCCTTGGCCGCCTCGATGGCCGACTGCGCCTCGATTACCTGGGAACGCCCGGCCTCGATCGCCGCCTGCGCCGAAATCACTTGCGAGCGTGCCGCGGACAACGCCGCCTGGGCGCTCTGCAGGGTCGCCCGATCGTCGTCGAGTTGCTGTTGCGGCAGGGCATTGCGCTTGACCAGCGCCTCGGTACGGGTGAAGCGCTTCTGCGCCGCTGTCAGCTCTGCCTGGCGCTGCGCCACCACGGCCTGGGCGGTGCTCTTCTCGCTCTCGCGCTGGGCCACCAGCGAGGTCGCGGTGAGCTTGGCGTTCTCCGCCTGGCGCACCTGGGCCTGGGCCTGGGCCAACTGCGCCTCGAGCACCTGGGTATCCATCCGCGCGACGATTTCGCCGGCCTTGACGAAGTCGCCCTCGTCGACCTTGATCTCGGCGACCCGCCCGGGAAGCTTGGCCGCCACGTCCACCTCGGTGGCCTCGATGCGTCCGTTGCCGCTGGCGAATCCCTCGCCCAGGCCGGTCGGTCGCGATACCTGCCAGACCAGCACGCCTACGCCGAGCAGCGCCGCCACGATCAAGGCACGGCTCAGCCACCGTTTGCTTTCCTGTTTCATCCCTTCTCCTCGCACGTCCGGCCAGGCCGCGGCGATGGCGCTCACGCTGGAAAGCGCGGCCGCCGCGGACTTCACTGGCTCGATTGTCCCTCCAGGGCGGCGCGCGGGTGTTGATGCACGTCAGACGCGCCCGACCGAATCTCACAGGAAAGCAGAATCGCCGGTGCCTCGCATCCGGGAGCGCGGGACAGAACGGATAGTTGACCTCAGGGCTGGACGATGAGGTTGTTGAACAGCAGGTCGGTCACCAGCGGCTTGCCCTCTTCCTGCTCGAGGGTCTGCTGGACCTGCTTCAGCGCCTCCTGGCGCAGGCTTTCCTTGGCCTCGACCGTACCCAGGCTCTGGTCGGTCTGCTGGGCGAACAGCATGATCAACTGGTTGCGGATCAAGGGCTCGTGATGCTCGACCTTGGTCGCCGCGTCCTTGTCGGCCACCTGCAGGGCGATGTCGGCCTTGTAGTACTGCAGGCGCGGCCCGCTGCCGTAGTTGCCGACCAGCGCCGGGGTCAGGTCGACGTAGACCGGCTTGTTCGCGCCCTCGCCTTCCGGCGCGGCCTCCTCGGCCGAGGCGAACGACGGGAACAGACTCAGGCACAGGGCCAGCGACAGGGCAATGGGGGTTCTCACGGGCGCATCTCCTCGACGAATGCCGGCAAGCATAGCCAGACTCTCGGCCGGGCCCAAGCCCGGGGTTTATGGACAACCATCAGTTGCGGCGATGCTGATTGACCCCCGGCGTCTCCCTCCTACACTGGCCGGACCGCAAACTGGAGCGTCCCCGATGAAAGCCGTCCTCTGCAAAGCCTTCGGCCCGGCCAGCAGCCTGGTCCTGGAAGAAATCGCCAGCCCGAGCCCGGCGAAGAACGAAATCCTCCTCGATGTGCACGCCGCCGGGGTCAACTTCCCAGACACCCTGATCATCGAGGGCAAGTATCAGTTCAAGCCACCCTTCCCCTTCTCCCCGGGCGGCGAGGCGGCCGGGGTGGTCGCCGCGGTCGGTGAAAAGGTCGCCCACGTCAGGCCCGGCGACCGGGTCATGGCCCTGACCGGCTGGGGCAGCTTCGCCGAGCAGGTCAAGGTGCCCGGCTATAACGTGATGCCGATTCCCGAAGGCATGGACTTCGCCAGCGCCGCCGCCTTCGGCATGACCTACGGCACCTCGATGCACGCCCTGAAACAGCGCGCCAATCTGCAACCCGGCGAGACCCTGCTGGTGCTCGGCGCTTCCGGCGGGGTCGGGCTGGCTGCCGTGGAGATCGGCAAGGCCATGGGCGCGCGGGTGATCGCTGCCGCCAGTACCCCCGACAAGCTCGCCGTGGCCAAGGCCGCCGGCGCCGACGAACTGATCAACTACAGCGAAGGTAGCCTGCGCGAGCAGCTCAAGGCCTTGACCGGCGGCCAGGGCGTCGATGTGATCTACGATCCGGTGGGCGGCGAACTGTTCGAGGAGGCCTTCCGCAGCATCGCCTGGAACGGACGGATGCTGGTGGTCGGCTTCGCCAGCGGCAGCATCCCTTCGCTGCCGGCCAACCTGACCCTGCTCAAGGGCGCCTCGCTGGTCGGCGTGTTCTGGGGATCGTTCGCCCAACGCCAGCCGCAGGACAACGCTGACAACTTCCGCCAGCTGTTCGCCTGGCACGCCGAAGGCAAACTGAAGCCGCTGGTGTCGCAGCGCTTCCCGCTGGAACGGGCCGGCGACGCTATCGACGCCCTCGGCCAGCGCAGGGCGGTCGGCAAGGTGGTGGTGGAGGTTCGCTGAGCCACGAAGGCGGCGAGTATTGCCTCCCGCCCGTGCGGAGAAAGGCATGGCGGGCCGGAGCGATACACCGGCCGAGGCCCACGCTGTCAGATGTTTTTCCCCTATGAAGGCCCCGGTTTCCGACCGGGGCTTTCTTATTTCCGACCAATGCACTCAACCTGTAACATTTCCGCTATTTTTTCATTTACGAAAAATGTAGTGTTCGCAACCGCGCAAAAAGGCGCGACACAACAACAAGCGGAGCTCGCGATGTTCGGAATCTTTCGTCCCGCGCCACACCAGGCGCCACTGCCCGATGCCGAGGTGGACAGCACCTACCGGCGCCTGCGCTGGCAGATCTTCGCCGGTATCTTCATCGGCTACGCGGGTTACTACCTGCTGCGCAAGAACTTCTCCCTGGCCATGCCCTACCTCATCGAGGACGGCTACAGCCGCGGTCAACTGGGCGTCGCGATGTCGGCCATCGCCATCGCCTACGGCCTGTCGAAATTCATCATGGGCCTGGTCTCGGATCGTTCCAACCCACGGGTCTTCCTGCCGTTCGGCCTGTTGGTGTCGGCGGCGGTGATGTTCATTTTCGGATTCGCGCACTGGGCTACCTCCAGCGTCGCCATCATGTTCGTCCTGCTCTTCATCAACGGCTGGGCCCAGGGCATGGGCTGGCCGCCGAGCGGACGGACCATGGTCCACTGGTGGTCGCAGAAGGAGCGCGGCAGCGTGGTCTCGGTGTGGAACGTCGCCCACAACGTCGGCGGCGGCCTGATCGGCCCGCTGTTCCTGCTCGGCCTGGCGCTGTTCGGCGACTGGCGCTCGGCCTTCTACGTGCCGGCCATCGTCGCCGTGGGCGTAGCCGTGTTCGCCTATTTCGCCATGCGCGACACCCCGCAATCCTGCGGCCTGCCACCGATCGAGAAGCACAAGGACGACTACCCCGAAGGCTACGACGAACACCACGAGCGCGAGCTGTCGACCAAGGAGATCTTCGTCACCTACGTGCTGCGCAACAAGCTGCTCTGGTACATCGCCCTGGCCAACGTGTTCGTCTACCTGCTGCGCTACGGTGTGCTCGACTGGGCGCCGACCTACCTCAAGGAGGCCAAGCACTTCAACGTCGACAAGTCGTCCTGGGCGTACTTCTTCTACGAATGGGCGGGGATTCCCGGCACCCTGCTCTGCGGCTGGCTGTCGGACAAGCTGTTCAAGGGCAATCGCGGCGCCACCGGCGTGGTGTTCATGATCCTGGTGACCGTCGGCACCCTGATCTACTGGCTGAACCCGGCCGGCAACCCGGCGATCGACATGGCTGCGCTGATCATGATCGGCTTCCTGATCTACGGCCCGGTGATGCTGATCGGCTTGCAGGCCCTGGAACTGGCGCCGAAGAAAGCGGCCGGCACCGCCGCCGGCTTCACCGGTCTGTTCGGCTACCTCGGCGGCTCGGTGGCGGCCAACGCCCTGGTCGGCTACACGGTGGACCACTTCGGCTGGGACGGTGGCTTCAAGCTGCTGATCGGCGCCTGCCTGCTGGCCATCCTGTTCCTCTGCCTGACCCTGCGCAAACCCGCGGTCCAGGCCGCGCCGCAGCAAGCCGGCTGATGACGCGGCGGCTCCGGCGCCAGGCCGGAGCCGCGTTCAGTCCCGCGGCGCGTAGGCGAACACGTCGGCGCGCATCTGGTGCGCATCCATCCCTGCTTCGACCAGGGCATCCAGGGTCGCGTAGACCATCGCCGGCGAGCCGCTGGCATACACATGCAGGCTCGACAGGTCGGCGAAATCCTCGCGCACCGCCTCGTGCAGCAAGCCGCAACGCCCCTCCCAGCCACAGAGGTCGCTGACCACCCGGTGCAGGAACAGGTTCGGCAGGCCTTCCCACTCCGTCCAGTGCGGCAGACGGTAGAAATCCTCCGGACGCCGAACGCCCCAGTAGAGATGTACAGGATGGGCGAAGCCGGCGGCGCGGCAGTGCTCGATCAGGCTGTGCATCTGCGACATGCCGGTTCCCGCGGCGATCAGCACCAGCGGACCGTCGGGCAGTTCCGCCAGGTGCGCGTCGCCGAACGGCAGCTGGATCCGTGCCAGGCGCTCGCGCTGCAATTGCGCGATCAGCGCGACGGCACTGTCTTCCTTGGCCAGGATGTGCAACTCAAGGTCGCGTCCCGCATGCGGCGCGGAGGCCAGGGAAAACGCCGCGCTGTCGCCGCCGTCACGCTCCAGCAACAGGTACTGCCCGGCGTGATAGCGTGGCGGCTTGCCGGCCGGCGCGCGCAGGCCGACCCGGTAGACGTCGCCGCCGACCTCTTCGCAGAAGCTCAACTGGCAGGTCAGCTTGCGCAGAGGCAGTTCACCCGGCGCCAGCACCCCGTCCCAATGCAGCACGCAGTCTTCCAGCGGCTCAGCGAGGCAGGTGAAGAGTTCGCCATGATCGCGTACCTCGCCGTTCTGGCGTACCCGCCCCTCCACCAGCAGCGCCGCGCAGATATGGCAGTTGCCGTTGCGGCAGCTCTGCGGACAGTCGTAGCCAAGCCGCCGGGCGCCATCGAGGATGCGTTCCCCCGGCAGCAGCTCGAGGCAGGCGCCGGACGGTTGCAGGACGATACGCATCAGTCGATCCCGAGGCTCGACCAGAGCGCGTCGATGCGCCGTGTCACCGCTTCGTCCTTGACGATGGCGCGCCCCCATTCGCGGCTGGTCTCGCCCGGCCACTTGTGGGTGGCATCAAGCCCCATCTTCGAGCCGAGGCCGGAAACCGGCGAGGCGAAGTCGAGGTAGTCGATGGGCGTGTTGTCGATCATCACCGTGTCGCGCTTGGGGTCCATCCGCGTGGTGATGGCCCAGATCACATCGTTCCAGTCGCGCGCATCGATGTCATCGTCGGTGACGATGACGAACTTGGTGTACATGAACTGCCGCAGGAACGACCAGACCCCGAGCATCACGCGCTTGGCGTGCCCTGGGTACTGCTTCTTCATGGTCACCACCGCCATCCGGTAGGAACAACCTTCCGGCGGCAGGTAGAAATCGACGATTTCCGGGAACTGCTTCTGCAGGATCGGCACGAACACTTCGTTCAGCGCCACCCCGAGGATCGCCGGCTCGTCCGGCGGACGCCCGGTGTAGGTGCTGTGGTAGATCGGTTTCTGCCGGCGGGTGACGCGCTCGACGGTGAACACCGGGAAGCGATCGACCTCGTTGTAGTAGCCGGTGTGATCGCCATAGGGACCTTCGTCGGCCATCTCGCCGGGGTGGATCACCCCTTCGAGGACGATCTCGGCGCTGGCCGGCACCTGCAAGTCGCTCCCGCGACACTTGACCAGCTCGGTACGATGCCCGCGCAACAGGCCGGCGAAAGCGTATTCGGAAAGGGTGTCCGGCACCGGCGTCACCGCACCGAGGATGGTCGCCGGATCGGCGCCCAGCGCCACGGCTACCGGATAGGGCTGGCCCGGATGCTTCTGGCACCACTCGCGGTAGTCCAGTGCGCCGCCGCGATGGCTGAGCCAGCGCATGATCACCTTGTTGCGGCCGATCACCTGCTGGCGGTAGATGCCCAGGTTCTGCCGTTCCTTGTTCGGCCCGCGGGTAACGGTCAGGCCCCAGGTGATCAGCGGCCCGACATCGCCCGGCCAGCAGGTCTGGACCGGCAGCCGGCCGAGGTCGACGTCCTCGCCCTCCTCGACCACTTCCTGGCAGGGAGCGTCCTTGAGCACCTTCGGCGCCATGGACAGGACCTTCCTGTACATCGGCAGCTTGGCCCAGGCGTCCTTGAGGCCCTTCGGCGGCTCGGGCTCCTTGAGTTGCGCCAGCAGCTTGCCGATCTCGCGCAGCGCGCCGACGTCCTCGGCGCCCATGCCCAGCGCCACGCGCTCCGGCGTACCGAACAGGTTGCCGAGCACCGGCATGTCGAAGCCGGTCGGCTTTTCGAACAGCAATGCCGGGCCCTTGGCGCGCAACGTGCGGTCGCACACCTCGGTCATCTCGAGCACGGGGGAAATCGGCACCTGGATGCGCTTCAACGCACCGCGCTGCTCCAGCTGGGCGATGAAATCGCGGAGATCCTTGAACGTCATTGGCCTAACCATTCACTGCAAGACCCCACATCCTACCTGCTCCCGGCCCATCCGGCAGCAGGCAAACGCGGCATTCGGTCACTGCTGGCTGGCGATCCTCGAGTCGTCGAGGCTCTGTAGCATCGGCTCGAACAAAGGCCCGAGTTCATGGGCCCCCTGGGTCGAAAGGTGGTTGTTATCCATGTACAGCGACCAGCCATCACGTTCGGCGAAACAATCCAGGCCATCGCAGAGCACGCTGGAGGGGTCGAGCACGCTCACCCGCGGGTTGCCTTCGGCCAACGCATCGAACAGCGCATTCACGTAGGCGACGCGCGCGGCGTGCTCAGCGAAGGGAAAACGTGCGCGCCCGACATCCTCCCCGCTCAGACTCAGCCGCACCAGCCGCGCCGGTGCCTTGAATGGCAGCAGCGGTACGTCCTTGACCAGCCAGACATGTACGTCGGCCGCGTTCAGCCTTTCGATCATCCCGCTCAGGCGTTGCCGCAGCAGCGCCTCGGCGATCGAGCTGTCCGGCGTGTCGTCCGGCTCGCGGAGAATGTTGCGGGTACCATCCTGCGAGTCGCCGTATATATACATGTCCCAGCGCCCGGCGAGGATCACCCCGCCCGGCCGCTGCTGTTCGACGAACTCGAGCATCTGCTGGTTGAAACGCAGGCAATTGTCCTTTTCCAGCATCCCCAGCAACGGCGGACAGCCCGCCAGCGAAGCCTGCCAGATCGGCAGTCGGCGACTGGTAGCCAGTTCGCGCAGCAGCGGGCTCAACGCCGCGGAATGGCTGTCGCCCCAACTGACCAGCAGCGGTCGTTCGGCAGCCAGTTCCGCCGGGAAGCGGCAGATGCTTTCCTGACTGAGCGCCTTCTTGTCGAACATGCAGTCGGTCTGCCCATCGCGCCATTTGGACGCCTTGGCATAACGCAAGGCTTCCTCGGAAAGACGCGACGGCACGCCGTCGTAATGCCGCACCAACTGGCCGATGACTCCCAGCAGCAGCAAGCTGCACAGCGCCGCGCCAAGCATCTGCCGGCGCCCGGCGAACAGCTTGCGCTCGCGGAACGGTGCCTCGACGCAGTACAGCGACAGTGCCGCCAGGCCGATGCTCGCCGCCAGCAACCCCAGGCGTGCCGGCAGGCCCAGGGTTTCCAGTGCGTGGTACTGGACGAAGACGTACAGCGGCCAGTGCCAGAGGTACAGCGAATAGGAGATCAGACCGAACCAGACCAGCGGTTGCCAGCCCAGCAGGCGGCGAGCCCAGGTGTCGCCTGCGCCGTTGGCCCAGATCAGCAGGGCGGTGCCAAGCACCGCCGGCAGCGCCGCGAGGCCGGGGAAAGGAGTGTCGCTGTCGTAGAAGAACACCGGCAGGAGAATCGCCGCTATGCCGAGGGTGGCCGCCAGTTGCAGGGACCACTGCGAATGACCGCGGCTAGCGCCCGGCAGCAACGCCAGCGCGGCACCCGCCAGGAGTTCCCAGGCGCGCATCGGCAGGAGGAAGAATGCACTGCCAGGTCGCTGGCTCACCGCCCAGACGCTGGCCGCCAGCGATAGCGCCAGAACCGCGAGGAGGATGGCGAGCCGCCAGCGCAGCAGGCGCCCGGAGATCGCGGCCAGCAGTAGCGGGAAGAGAATGTAGAACTGCTCTTCCACCGACAACGACCAGGTATGCAATAGCGGCTTGAATTCGGACGCGGCGTCGAAATAGCCATCCTGCTTCCAGAACAGGATGTTCGAGGCGACCATCGTCTGGTAACGCACCGCACGACCCAGTTGCTCGTAGTCCCGCGGCTCCATCAGGAACCAGCCGGCCGCCAGGCTGACGGCCATCATAACGAACAAAGCGGGGAGGATGCGTCGCGCCCGGCGAGCCCAGAAATCGACGAAGCTGAAACGCCCGGCCTGCCGATCGCGCCGGATGATCGAAGTGATCAGGTAGCCGGAAATCACCAGAAAGACATCGACGCCGACATACCCGCCGGTGAAACCGCCCAAGCCCAAGTGATAGAACACCACCGGCAAGATGGCCAGTGCGCGCAATCCATCGATATCTCTTCGATAAGGCAGGCTCGACATCTATTTTTCTCCAGGCATGAAAAAAGGCGCTCCGGTCAAACCGGAGCGCCTTCTTCAATTCCCTGGAAGACTACTTCCGTTTCATCGAATCGAAGAACTCATCGTTGGTCTTGGTCTGCTTGAGCTTGTCGATGAGGAATTCGATCGCGGAGATCTCGTCCATCGGGTGCAGGATCTTGCGCAGGATCCACATGCGCTGGAGCTCGTCCTCGCTGGTCAGCAGCTCTTCGCGGCGGGTACCCGAACGGTTGATGTTGATGGCCGGGAACACGCGCTTCTCGGCGATCTTGCGATCCAATGGGAGTTCCATGTTGCCGGTACCCTTGAATTCCTCGTAGATCACCTCGTCCATCTTCGAGCCGGTTTCCACCAACGCCGTGGCGAGAATCGTAAGAGAACCGCCCTCTTCGATGTTCCGCGCGGCGCCGAAGAAGCGCTTCGGCTTCTCCAGGGCATGGGCGTCGACACCGCCGGTGAGCACCTTGCCGGAGCTGGGGATCACGGTGTTGTAGGCCCGCGCCAGACGGGTGATGGAGTCGAGCAGGATGACCACGTCCTTCTTGTGCTCGACCAGGCGCTTGGCCTTCTCGATCACCATCTCGGCGACCTGTACGTGACGGGTCGGCGGTTCGTCAAAGGTCGAGGCGACCACTTCGCCGCGCACGGTGCGCTGCATTTCGGTCACTTCCTCAGGGCGCTCGTCGATCAGCAGGACGATCAGGTGGCATTCGGGGTTGTTGCGGGTGATGTTGCTGGCGATGTTCTGCAGCATGATGGTCTTGCCCGCCTTCGGCGGCGCCACGATCAGGCCGCGCTGGCCCTTGCCGATCGGCGCGCAGAGATCGATGACGCGGCCGGTCAGGTCTTCGGTGGAGCCGTTGCCGGCTTCCATCTTCATCCGCTCGTTGGGGAACAGCGGCGTCAGGTTCTCGAAGAGAATCTTGTTCTTCGCATTCTCCGGACGATCGAAGTTGATCGAGTCGACCTTGAGCAGGGCGAAGTAACGCTCGCCCTCTTTCGGCGGCCGGATCTTGCCGATGATGGTGTCGCCCGTGCGCAGGTTGAAGCGCCGGATCTGGCTCGGCGAGACATAGATGTCGTCGGGGCCGGCCAGGTAGGAAGAGTCGGCGGAGCGCAGGAAGCCGAAGCCGTCCTGAAGAATCTCCAGCACGCCATCGCCGGAGATCTCTTCACCACTTTTCGCGTGCTTCTTCAGCAGGGCGAAGATGATGTCCTGCTTGCGCGAACGGGCCATGTTTTCCAGGCCCATGGCATCGGACATTTCCAGCAGTTCGGCAATCGGCTTTTGCTTGAGTTCGGTCAGATTCATAGGAAAGAGATAGGTACGCAGAAAGAGGAATTGGAGAAAGCGTCGAGCTTGGGAAAGCCGTGTCGCAAGGGGGCGACAGGAGCGCTAGAAAGTTCGAGTAGGA
The DNA here is from genome assembly GCF_020405165.1 of Pseudomonas sp. PS1(2021). Classification (NCBI taxonomy): domain Bacteria; kingdom Pseudomonadati; phylum Pseudomonadota; class Gammaproteobacteria; order Pseudomonadales; family Pseudomonadaceae; genus Pseudomonas; species Pseudomonas sp. PS1(2021). The sequence continues at coordinate 5,534,519 of NZ_CP084484.1, forward strand.
AGTGCGTCCGGGACGGCATGCAGAAGGCGACGGAAAAAACGTCGCGAACCCGAATTTAACACCGTGGCCGCGTGGCGTCTATAGAAACGCAAAAAAAAGCCCCGCGAATCGCGGGGCTTTCCAGCGAGGCCTGGGCCCGGCTCAGATATTGGCGTCGAGGAAGGCCGCCAGCTGCGACTTGGACAGTGCGCCGACCTTGGTCGCCTCGACATTGCCGTCCTTGAACAGCATCAGGGTAGGGATGCCACGCACGCCGTATTTCGGCGGGGTATCCTGGTTCTCGTCGATGTTCAGCTTGCAGACCTTCAGCTTGCCCTGATAGTCCCTGGCGACTTCGTCCAGCACCGGCGCGATCATCTTGCACGGACCGCACCACTCGGCCCAGTAGTCCACCAGCACAGGGCCGTCGGCCTTCAGCACGTCCTGCTCGAAGCTGGCATCAGTAACGTTGACGATATGTTCGCTCATGAAATCTCTCCGTAGTCGGACGCGAATTGAAACGCGAAAGTGCCGACCATCATATCCCGCCTTGACCCTCGCCGGAAGGCGCAGCCGATTGAGAGTCTCTATCGTTGGTCGGCTGATTCCCGATTGATCGGCTGCCGCATTGGCGACCCTCGCCCTATCGTGGCAGGATGGCGCAGTTTTCCAATGGACTTGCAAAGCATGCCGCAAAAACCTGCCGAGGCATTCCCGCTGATTGCCGCCCTGGACCTGGGTTCCAACAGTTTCCACCTCTGTCTGGCCAAGGCCAATATCCACGGCGAAGTCCGCATCCTCGAACGGCTGGGCGAGAAGGTCCAACTGGCCGCCGGCCTCGACGAGGAGCGCAATCTCAGCGAAGAGGCCACCCAGCGCGGCCTCGACTGCCTGCGCCGCTTCGCCCAGTTCATCAGCGGCATGCCCCAGGGTTCCGTACGCGTGGTCGCGACCAACGCCTTGCGCGAGGCGCGCAACCGCAGCGATTTCATCCGTCGTGCGGAAGAGGTTCTCGGCCATCCCGTGGAAGTCATCTCCGGCCGCGAGGAAGCCCGCCTGATCTACCTCGGCGTCGCCAACAGCATGCCCGACAGCGGCGGTCGCCGGCTGGTCAGCGACATCGGCGGCGGCAGCACCGAGTTCATCATCGGCCAGGGTTTCGAGTCCGAGCTGCGGGAAAGCCTGCAGATGGGTTGCGTCAGCTACACCCAACGCTACTTCCGCGACGGCAAGATCACCCCGGCCCGCTACGCCCAGGCGTACACTGCTGCACGCCTGGAACTGATGGGCATCGAGAACAGCCTGCGGCGCCTCGGCTGGCAACAGGCGGTCGGCGCCTCCGGCACCATCCGCGCAGTGGCGCTGGCGATCAAGGCCGGCGGCCACGGCAACGGCGAGATCAGCCCGGACGGACTGGCCTGGCTGAAGCGCAAGGTGCTCAAGCTCGGCGACGTGGAGAAGCTCGATCTGGAAGGGATCAAGCCGGACCGCCGGACCATCTTCCCGGCCGGACTGGCCATTCTCGAAGCGATCTTCGACGCGCTGGAACTGGAACAGATGGTTCACTCCGAGGGCGCCCTGCGCGAAGGCGTTCTCTACGACCTGGTCGGCCGTCACCAGCACGAGGACGTGCGCGAACGCACCATCAGCTCGCTGATGCAGCGCTACCACGTCGATCCGGAGCAGGCTTCGCGGGTGGAGGCCAAGGCCCTCAAGGTGCTTGCCGAAGTCGGCGACGCCTGGGAGCTGAACGGCGAACTGCACCGCGACCTGCTGAGCTGGGGCGCACGGGTCCACGAGATCGGCCTGGACATCGCCCATTACCACTACCACAAGCACGGCGCCTACCTGATCGAGCACTCCGACCTGGCTGGCTTCTCGCGCCAGGACCAGCAGATGCTGTCGCTACTGGTACGCGGCCACCGCCGCAACATTCCGGCGGACAAGCTGGCGGAGTTCGCCGAGGAAGGCGACAAGCTGGTACGCCTGTGCATCGTGCTGCGCTTCGCGATCCTCTTCCACCACATTCGCGGCACCCAGGAAATGCCCTCGGTGCGCCTGAAGGCAGAGCCCAAGAGCCTTTCGGTGACCTTCCCCGAGGGCTGGCTGGAAGCCAACCCGCTGACCCAGGCCGACTTCGCCCAGGAAGCCGAATGGCTCAAGCGAGTCGGCTACAGCCTCAACGTGCGGTAAGCACTGGCGCGGCCAGCTTCTCCAGCAGGGTCGCCTGGGTATTGCGGGGGTTCTGGTTACCGGTGGGGCTGAGCCGCTGGTAGCTACCGTCGGCCTGCAACACCCAGGCCTGGGTGTTGTCGGTCAGATACGTTTCCAGTTCCTTCTTGACCCGCTGCACCAGCTTCTTGCCTTCCACCGGGAAGCAGGTCTCGACGCGCATGTCGAGGTTGCGCTCCATCCAGTCGGCGCTGGATAGATAGAGCTTCTCGTCGCCGCCGTTGAGGAAGTAGTAGATGCGGCTGTGCTCGAGGAAGCGTCCGATGATCGAGCGCACGTGGATATTGTGCGAGACCCCCGGGATGCCTGGCCGCAGGCAGCACATGCCACGCACCACCAGGTCGATCCTGACCCCGGCCTGGCTGGCCTTGTACAGGGCGCGGATGACCTTCGGATCGGTCAGCGAGTTGACCTTGGCCATGATGTGCGCCGGCTGGCCGAGCGCCGCCTGGGCCGCCTCGCGGTTGATCATTTCCAGCAGGTTCTTCTTCAGGGTGAACGGCGCATGCAACAGCTTCTTCATGCGCAGCGTCTTGCCCATCCCGATCAGTTGGTTGAACAGCTTGTGCAGGTCCTCGCAGAGCGCCACGTCGGCGGTCAGCAGGCTGTAGTCGGTGTACAGGCGAGCGTTGCCGGCATGGTAGTTGCCGGTGCCCAGGTGCGCGTAGCGGCGCAGTTCGCCGTCCTCGCGACGGAGGATCAGCATCATCTTGGCGTGGGTCTTGAAGCCGACCACGCCGTAGATCACTACCGCGCCGGCCTGTTGCAGGCGGCTGGCCAGTTGCAGGTTGGACTCTTCGTCGAAGCGGGCGCGCAGCTCGATCACCGCGGTGACCTCCTTGCCGTTGCGTGCCGCCTCGACCAGGGCGTCGACGATCTCAGAGTTGGCGCCGCTGCGGTACAGGGTCTGCTTGATCGCCAGCACGTTCGGATCCTTGGCGGCCTGGCGCAGCAGGTCGATCACCGGAGTGAAGGACTCGAACGGGTGCATCAGCAACACGTCGAGCTTGCTGAGGACGTTGAAGAGGTTTTCCTTCTTCTGCAAAAGACGCGGGATCGCCGGGGTGAAGGGCGGGTACTGCAGCTCCGGATGGCTTTCCAGGCCGGTGACGCTGAACAGGCGGGTCAGGTTGACCGGGCCGCTGACCTTGTACAACTCGCTTTCGGACAGGCCGAACTGCTTGAGCAGGTAGTTGGTCAGGTTCTGCGGGCAGGTATCCACCACCTCCAGGCGTACCGCATCCCCGTAGCGACGCGAGAACAGCTCGCCGCGCAGCGCGCGGGCCAGGTCCTCGACATCCTCGGTGTCCACCGACAGGTCGGCGTTGCGGGTCAGGCGGAACTGGTAGCAGCCCTTCACCTTCATGCCGGGGAACAGGTCGTCGGCGTGGGCGTGGATCATCGACGACAGGAACACGTAGTTGTCGCCCTCGCCGCCAACGTCTTCCGGCAGCCTGATGATCCGTGGCAGCAGGCGCGGCGCCGGGATGATCGCCAGGCCGGAGTCGCGGCCGAAGGCATCCATCCCCTCCAGCTCGACGATGAAGTTGAGGCTCTTGTTCACCAGCAGCGGGAACGGGTGGGTCGGGTCGAGGCCGATCGGGGTGATGATCGGCGCGATCTCGTCGCGGAAGAAGCGCCGCACCCAGGTCTTGATCTTCAGCGTCCAGTGACGCCGGCGGATGAAGCGGATCTGGTGCTTGGCCAGCTCCGGCAACAGGGTCTCGTTGAGGATCCGGTACTGCCGCGACACCTGCTCGTGGACCAGCTCGCTGATCCGCGCCAGTGCCTGGTGCGGCAGCAGGCCGTCGGCGCCGGCCTGCTCGCGGGCGAAGGTGATCTGCTTCTTCAGGCCGGCGATGCGGATCTCGAAGAACTCGTCGAGGTTGCTCGAGAAGATGAGGAGGAACTTCAGCCGCTCCAGGAGCGGGTAGGACTCGTCCAGCGCCTGTTCCAGCACGCGGATGTTGAACTGCAACTGGGAGAGCTCGCGATGAATGTACAGGCTGCTGTCATCCACGCTGGGAACCACCGCAGGTGGCGTTTCCACCGGGATCGTTTCGGCCATCTTCACTTCTGCTTCGCTTTCCACGTTCGCCACTACGGTTTCGTCGGCGGCGATACGTTCGATCTCATCAAGTCCTTGCTGCGTATTCATTCATCTTCCCGAGGGGGTCAACGCCCCCGTCTTAATTGTTCTGCGGCCTGCTTGGCGAAGTAGGTCAGAATGCCATCGGCGCCGGCACGTTTGAAGGCGGTAAGGGACTCGAGGATCACCGATTCGGCCAGCCAGCCGTTCTGGATGGCGCCCATGTGCATCGCATACTCGCCGCTGACCTGGTAGACAAAGGTCGGGGCGCGGAATTCATCCTTCACCCGACGCACGATGTCGAGGTAGGGCATGCCCGGCTTGACCATCACCATGTCGGCGCCTTCGGCCAGGTCGGCGGCCACTTCGTGAAGTGCCTCGTCGCTGTTCGCCGGATCCATCTGGTAGGTGGCCTTGTTGCCCTTGCCGAGGTTCGAAGCCGAGCCGACCGCATCGCGGAACGGACCGTAGTAGGCGCTGGCGTACTTGGCCGAGTAGGCCATGATCCGCACATTGGTGTGGCCGGCAGACTCCAGGGCCTCGCGGATCGCACCGATGCGACCGTCCATCATGTCCGAGGGCGCTACCACCTGGGCGCCGGCCTCGGCGTGGGACAGCGCCTGCCGTACCAGCACGTCGATGCTGACGTCGTTGAGGACGTAGCCATCGTCATCCAGGATGCCGTCCTGGCCATGGGTGGTGAACGGGTCGAGCGCCACGTCGGTGATGATGCCCAGCTCCGGAAAGCGCTCGCGCAGGGCGCGGGTGGCGCGCTGGGCGATGCCTTCCGGGTTGTATGCCTCGGCGGCGTCCAGGGACTTCTTCTCCACCGGGGTCACCGGGAACAGCGCCAGCGCCGGAATGCCCAGGGCCACCCACTCTTCCGCCTCGATCAGCAACTGGTCGATGGACAGGCGCTCGACGCCGGGCATCGACGGAATGCTTTCACGCTGGTTGACCCCATCGAGGACGAACACCGGCAGGATCAGGTCGTCGACGGTGAGGACATTCTCGCGGACCAGGCGGCGGGAGAAGTCATCGCGGCGATTGCGCCGCAGGCGGGTGTAGGGATAGGCGCGATTGGCGGGAGTGAAGCTCACGGTTTACTCCAGGGCCCAGATAACGGGCACAGTGTGACAGTTATAGTCCCTGATTATGACGGATTGGCAACAAGCGACGACAGTGACTCAAGGTCGCGGCATCCTGCCGCACCGCCAATCATCGCAAAAAGCCAGCGGCAAAGGCCATTCATTGCACAATCAATGACCTGGGCCGTGACGATCGCGCTTTCCCCACGCCCTCAACCGAGTTAGGCTGCGCGTTCATTTCGCTTCGCTGCCCCGATGATGCTCCAACAATTCCTGCAGGACTTCGGCTATTTCGCCCTTTTTCTCGGTACTTTCTTCGAGGGCGAAACCATTCTCGTGCTGGCCGGGTTCCTTGCCTTCCGCGGCTACATGCAGCTGGATACCGTGATTCTCACCGCCTTCCTCGGCAGCTACGCCGGTGACCAACTCTGGTACTTCCTCGGCCGCCGCCACGGCCGCCGGTTGCTGGCGCGCAAGCCGCGCTGGCAGAAGCTCGGCGACAAGGCGCTGGACCATGTGCGCCGCCATCCCGACCTGTGGGTGCTGAGTTTCCGCTTCGTCTATGGCCTGCGTACGGTGATGCCGGTGGCCATCGGCCTGTCCGGCTATCCACCGGCCCGCTATCTTCTTCTCAACGGCATCGGCGCCATCGTCTGGGCCGCCGCGCTGGGCTCCGCCGCCTACTATTTCGGCAGCGTACTGGAAGGCATGCTCGGCAACATCAAGAAATACGAACTCATGGTCCTCGGCGGCCTGATCGTGCTGGGCCTGCTGCTCTGGCTATGGCGGCGTTTCAAGACACCGCGCGGCAACGGCGCGGGCGGCAACGCCGACAAATCCGAGTGAACCCGCGCCGACGCGACTGAACAGCCGGCCCCTTCGTACACTCCAACTCCTTGTACCCTCCGCTCCGGCTGGCCGCCGGGGCCGGCGGCTCGCTATGCTTGCGCGATACCGACCCCGGCCAGGCCCGTCCGGTCCGGATCCTGCGTTCCCAAGGAGTAAGCCTCATGCACAAGAAAGTTGCCGTCATCCTCTCCGGTTGTGGCGTCTACGATGGCGCGGAAATCCACGAAAGCGTGATCACCCTGCTCCGCCTCAGCCAGCGTGGCGCCGAGGCACAATGCTTCGCGCCGAACATCGCCCAGCACCATGTGGTCAACCACCTGACCGGCGAGGAAATGCCGGAAAGCCGCAATGTCCTGGTCGAGTCCGCGCGTATCGCCCGCGGCGAAGTCAAGGACCTGCGCGAAGCCCGCGCCGAGGACTACGACGCGCTGATCGTGCCCGGTGGCTTCGGCGCTGCGAAGAACCTCAGCGACTTTGCCATCAACGGCGCGCAATGCCAGGTGCAGCCGGACGTGCTGGCGCTGGCCAAGGCTTTCGCCGAAGCCGGCAAGCCAGTCGGGCTGATCTGCATCGCTCCGGCGATGGCGGCGAAGATCTACGGCGCCGGCGTCCAATGCACCATCGGCAACGACGCCGACACCGCCGACGCGCTGAAGCAGATGGGTGCCGAGCACATCGACGCGCCGGTGGACGAGATCGTCGAAGACAGCGCGCGCAAGCTGGTGACCACCCCGGCCTACATGCTCGCCCAGTCGATAGCCGAAGCCGCTTCCGGGATCAACAAGCTGGTCGACCGGGTGCTCGAACTGGTGGACCAGGACAAGGCCTGATCGGCCAAGCACGAGGGCGGTCGCGCCGCCGCCCTTTTCAAATCCGTGCCGCTACGCCAGCGTGCGTCTCGAAACCATCGAATCGAGACGCCGCGATGAGCGAAACGCCCTCCTCCGCCCTGCCTGACGACGTCCACCAACTGGTGGCGGATTTCTTCCAGCGCATCCCCTTCAACCGCATGCTCGGCATCCGCGTGGCGAGCCTGGGCCGCGAGCGGGTAGTCCTCGACCTGCCGATGAAGGACGAACTGATCGGCAACTTCGTCCAGGGCATTCTCCACGGCGGGGTGATCTCCAGCCTGCTCGACGTCACCGGCGGAGCGATGGCCCTGATCGGCGCCCTCGAACGGCATCGCGAACTGCCAGGCCACGAGCGCATGGCGCGGCTGTCGAAACTCGGCACCATCGACTTGCGCGTCGACTACCTGCGCCCGGGACGCGGCCGGACGTTCACCGCCCATGCGGTGCCGCTTCGCTCGGGCAACAAGGTCGCAGTGGTGCGCTCGGAACTGCATAGCGACGACGGCACGCTGGTCGCCGTCGGTACCGGTACCTATCTGTGCGGCTGACTCGCGCGTAGATCGGCTTCCCGCTGCAGGCGGGTGAGCAGGCGGTCCAGGGCGTTGGCGAACGCCTGGCGGTCACGCTCACCGTAGGGCGCCTGGCCGCCGCCCATCTGCCCCTGGTCACGCAGGTCGGCCATCAGGTTGCGCATGGCCAGCTTATCGCCCATGTTCCGCGCGTCGAACTCGCGGCCGCGAGGATCGAGGGCGGCAACCTGTTTCTTGATCAGCCGATCGGCCAGCGGTACGTCGCTGCAGATCGCCAGGTCGCCCGGCTCGGCCTGCTCCACCAGGTAATCGTCAGCCGCATCCATCCCGCTTTCCACCACCACCAGACGCACGCAGGCGAACGGCGGCTTGACCTGCGGCTGGCCGGCGACCATCCAGACTTCCAGCTTGCGCTTGAGGGCGAACTTGCAGACCAGTTCCTTGGCCGCCTTGGGGCAGGCGTCGGCATCGATCCAGATACGCATGAACGGACTTCCGTAGAAATGACGACGGCCAGTATCGCACTGGCCGTCGTGGTTGCGCGAACCCGCTCAGTCGGCCGCGTTGGCCGCCGCACGCCGGCGCTCGACGATCCGGCTACGTCCGTAGAGCAGCGCGATGGCCACCAGCGCCATGGCCTGGGCCGACAGCGAATAGGCGTCGGCCTTGATCCCCAGCCAGTCGAAGTCGAAGAACGGGACCGGACGAGTGCCGATCACCCCGGCTTCCTGCAAGGCGATGACGCCATGTCCGGCGAACACCACCGAGAGCGCACAGAGCAACGCCGCGTTGATGCTGAAGAACAACCCCAGCGGCAGTTTCGCCGAACCACGCAGGATCACCCAGGCCAGGCCGATCAACAGGACCACGGCGGTCGCCGCACCGCCGATCACGGCATTGTGCCCGGCCGGTCCGGCCTGCAACCAGAGGGTTTCGTAGAACAGGATGACCTCGAACAACTCGCGGTAGACCGAGAAGAACGCCAGCACTGCGAAGCCGAAGCGTCCGCCACCGCCCACCAGGCTGCTGCGGATGTAGTCCTGCCAGGCTGCCGCGTGGCGGCGGTCGTGCATCCAGACGCCGAGCCAGAGCACCATCACGCAGGCGAACAGAGAGGTGAAGCCCTCCATCAGCTCGCGCTGGGCACCGCCGATATCGATCACATAGGCGGCCAACGCCCAGGTGGCGAAGCCGGCGACGAAGGCCAGCCCCCAGCCGACGTGCACGCCACGCACGGCACTTTCCTGCCCGGTATTGCGCAGGAAGGCGAGGATGGCGGCAAGCACCAGGATTGCCTCTACCCCTTCGCGCAACAGGATCAACAAGGCGGAAACGAAACTGATGGAGAAACTCAGCGAGTCGCCGCCAAGCTGCTTGGCGGCCTCTGCCAGCTTGCCCTTGGCCAGCTCCAGCTGTTGCGCCACCTGGGTTTCCGGGAGGCCATCGCGCAACGCCTGGCGGTAGGCCATCAGCTGCTTCTCGGTGGAGCGGCGCAAATCGGCGTCGACGTTGTCCAGCGAGCTTTCCACCAGCTCGAAGCCTTCCAGGTAGGCCGCCACCGACAGGTCGTAGGCCTGGTCGCGGTCGCCTTCGCGATAGACCGCGAAGCTCTTGTCCAGGGTGGCGGTGGTATAGTCGATCAACTGCCCAGGACCGCGCTGCTCCAGCGGCGGATGCGCACGCAGGGCGCGGAAGCTCTCCGCAGCGGCCTCGCCGTCGTACTCGGCGACTTCGGCCGGAGTCTGCGTGGCCAGGGTCGCCAGCGGGTAGGCATGGGCCTTGTCCGGCTGCGCACTGCGGGCGCTCAGGCCGGCCACATAGCTGGCCAGATCCCAGCGCTGGCGTTCGTCGAGCTGGTCGGCGAACGCCGGCATGTCGGTGCCCGCCACGCCCAGGCCGATGACGTTACGCAGGTCGTAGAGGCTCAGGTGGTCGAGGCGCTGGCGATCGGTGAGGTTCGCTGGCGGCGGTTCCAGGCCGATGCCGGCGGGGCCGTCGCCCTTGCCCGCATCGCCATGGCAGATCGCGCACTGCTGGGCATAGATCGGCGCCGCGCGGCTCGGGTCGGGGGTGATCGCGGGGGTCTGCACCACCTGGTAGATATCCGCCACCCGTGCCTCGAGGTTGCGCGCCTGGAGGGCCACGTCCCTTCCCGGCAAGCGCTGCTCGATGGCCTGGCGCAGGCTGGCGACGCCCCTCTCCAGCTCGGCGCGCTCGGGGCGCATCGGCAGGGTCAGGACCAATGCCTGCAGGTTGCCGACGAACTCCACCTGTTCCTGGTATTCGCTGGGGTCGACGATCTTGCCGTCAGCCACGGTCGGCGGATAGTCGGCCGCCAGGTAACTCAACAGATGCAAGGCTTGGGAGGGGTCGACGGCCGTGTCGGCAAGAGCTCCAAGGCTGAACGCGCAGACCAGCGGCAGCAGCCACAGCAGGATTTTCGGAGGGTGCATGGCGAAGACGAAGTGAGAATGGAAGAGATTAAATTGTCCCTTCGCCTTCCCGCCCATGCAAGAAATACTCTGTAACAATCACGCCCATCAGCGTGTCGGGCGGCTCAGAGCGGCGCTCGGCGTACCGTCGCCAGCAGCCCCGCGGCACCGACGAACAGGCTGGCGAAGGTACGGTTCACCAGCTTCTGCTGGCGCGGCGAACGCAGTACGCGTAGCACGCGCGCAGCCAGCCCGGTGTAGCCGGCCATGACGATCAGGTCGACGACGATCATGGTGCCGCCCATGATCAGGTATTGCGCCAGCAGCGGCTGGTGCGGGTCGATGAACTGCGGCAGCACCGCGAGCATGAAGATCACCGCCTTGGGATTGCTGGCGTTGACCAGGAAACCACGCAGCACCAGGGTCAACGGTCGCCCCAGAGGCCGTTCGCCATCGGTGCTCAAGGCCTGTGGCGGCGCCTGCCACTGGCGCACCGCCAGGTACACCAGGTAGGCCACGCCGAACCACTTGATCAGGCTGAAAGCCAGTGCCGAGGTCGCCAGCAACGCACCGACGCCGGCGGCGACAATGGCGATCTGCAGGGCCAGGCCGATCTGCAGGCCCAGCGCGTTCCAGTAGCCTCGCGCAAAGCCGTACTGCAACCCGCAGGACATCGAGGCGATGGCTCCGGCGCCCGGCGACAGGCTGATGGCCCAGCAGGCGAGGAAGAAGGCGAACCAGGTACTGACGAGCATTGCACACCTCGGAAAGCGAACGCGGCTGGCGGCGGGAACGAAAAAGCCAGTGTGCACCAAGGCGGAGCAGCCGCACAGGTTTTCCGACCACGCGCCTCGCCCAACCTTTGCGGGCGCAACCTGGCGGACAGAAAAAACCCGGCAGATGCCGGGCTTTCCCGAGGATACGCGCTCAGCCATGTTGGGCAGACCACCGCGATGCGGCTATTCGCCCTGGCCCCGAACGCTCTCAGTCCGGCGAACCCTTGCGCAGCTTCACCGGCTCTTCGCCGCGCTTGCGCGCCAGGGCTCCGCGCAAGCGGATGTTCAGCGCCTCCACCGCCAGGGAGAAGGCCATGGCGAAGTAGACGTAGCCTTTCGGCACGTGCACTTCGAAGGACTCGGCCACCAGCACGGTGCCGACCACGATGAGGAACGACAGGGCGAGCATCTTCAGCGAGGGGTGTTTCTCGATGAAGTCGCTGATGGTGCCTGCCGCCAGCATCATCACGCCGACCGAGATGACGATCGCCGCGACCATCACCGGCACGTTCTGCACCAGACCGACGGCGGTGATCACCGAGTCCAGGGAGAAGATGATGTCGATGATCGCGATCTGGACGATGATGCCCATGAAGCCGTGGACCTTGCCGCCGCTCTTCTGCTCTTCTTCCGCGCCTTCCAGGCTGTGGTAGATCTCCATGGTGCTCTTGAACAGCAGGAACAGGCCGCCGAAGAAGAGGATCAGGTCACGCCCGGAGATGCCCTGGCCGAACAGGTGGAACAGGTCGGTGGTCAGGCGCATGACCCAGGTGATCGAGAGCAACAGCAGGATCCGCGTGCCCATGGCCAGGGCCAGGCCGAAGAAGCGCGCCTTCGGTTGCTGGGCCGGCGGCAGGCGCCCGACCAGGATCGAGATGAAGATGATGTTGTCGATGCCGAGGACGATTTCCAGGGCGGTCAGGGTCAGGAACGCGACCCAGATTTCAGGACTGGCGAGCCATTCCATAGATGGTTATTTCCCGTTTTTTGTTGGAGTTGAAAAACCTGGCCCACGCCAGCGACGCACGGCTTTCTGGAAGAACAGGCTGTTGGGAATCTGCAGCAGCGGGCCCGGCGAGCCATCCTCGAGGGTTTCTTCCAGTGTCGTATACAAGAGATTGATGGCAACCACGCGTCCGGTGACGCCCGGTTTGTCGGCGCTATCGATCAGCTCCACGCGGTCGCCGATGCGGAACGGCCCGACGGTGAAGATCAGCAACGCACAGAACAGGTTGGAGAGCACGCTCCAGATGGCGAAGAAGGCTACCGCCGCCACCGCGGCGAAACCGGTCAGCGCGGTCCACAGCACTTCGGCGGACACGCCCAGGCGCTCCAGCACCATGATCAGTGCGCTGACCATGATCAGCCAGCGCAGGCCCCCACGCAGCGGCAGGAGCAGCTCCGGCGGCACCGGATAACGCTCGCCGATACGGGTCACCGTGCGTCGGACCAGGCGCTGTAGCAGCCAGGCGACCAGCAGGATGAGCAGGATCTGCATCGCCACCACCAGCGGCCCGCTCCAGGTCTGCGTCAACACCTGCAAGTCTTCCATCACTCACTGGCCTCTAGTTCTTTCTGCAGGGCTTCGAGGGTTTCCAGGGCCTCCAGCCAACGTTCCTCCAGCTCGCCTTCGCGAACCTTCAGGCTCGATTGTTCGGACAGCAACTCGCGCAATTCGTCCTTTCGCGATACGTCGTACAGGGCGCTGTCGCCCAGCCGCGCCTCGATAGCGGCTAGCTTTTCGTGCAGGCCGCCGAGTTCGCGCTCCAGCTTGTCGGCCTCGCGCTTGTGCGGCGCCAGCTGCTGGCGCAGCGCGGCCGCTGCCTGGCGCTGGGCGCGCTTGTCGGTGCGTTCGGTCGGCGCACCCGGCGCGGTCTCGGCCTGCGGCGCCTTGCGCGCACGATAGTCGACCAGCCAACGGGCGTAATCGTCGAGATCGCCATCGAACGGCACCACGCGCCCATCGGCGACCAGGAGGAATTCATCGGTGGTGCTTTTGAGCAGGTGCCGGTCGTGGGAAACCACCAGGACCGCCCCGGAAAACTCCTGTAGAGCCATGGTCAAGGCCAGGCGCATTTCCAGGTCGAGGTGGTTGGTCGGCTCGTCGAGCAGCAGCAGGTTGGGCTTCTGCCAGGCGATCAGCGCCAGGGCCAGGCGCGCTTTCTCGCCACCGGAGAAGTTCAATACCGGCTCGTCCACCCGAACGCCGCGGAAGTCGAAGCCGCCGAGGAAGTCCTTGAGGGTCTGTTCGCGCTCGCCGGGGGCGATACGCTGCAGATGTAGCAACGGGCTGGCCTGTGGATCCAGCGAATCGAGCTGGTGCTGGGCGAAGTACCCGATGGCCAGGTTCTCGCCGCGCAGCAGGCGGCCGCCCAGCTCGGGCAGGTCCCCGGCCAGGGTCTTGATCAGCGTCGACTTGCCGGCGCCGTTGGGACCGAGCAGGCCGATCCGCGCACCGGGCACCAGTTGCAGCTTGACCTTCTCCAGCACCGCCTTGTCGCCATAGCCGAGACGGCCTTCGCCGAGATCCAGCAACGGCCGGGAGATCTTGTCCGACTCGCGGAAACTGAAATTGAACGGCGAATCGACATGTGCCGGCGCCAGTTCCTCTAGACGCTCCAGCGCCTTGATCCGGCTCTGCGCCTGGCGCGCCTTGGTGGCCTTGGCCTTGAAGCGGGCGATGAAGCTTTCCATGTGCGCACGCTGCGCCTGCTGTTTCTCGTAGGCCTGCTGTTGCTGAGCCAGCCGCTCGGCGCGGGTCCGCTCGAAAGCGGAATAGCCGCCGCGGTAGAGGGTCAGCTTGCGGTTTTCCAGATGCACCACGTGGTCCACCACCGCATCGAGGAAGTCGCGGTCGTGGGAGATCAGCACCAGAGTGCCGGGATAACCCTTGAGCCACTCTTCCAGCCAGAGGATGGCGTCCAGGTCGAGGTGGTTGGTCGGTTCGTCGAGCAACAGCAGGTCGGACGGGCACATCAGCGCCTGCGCCAGGTTCAGGCGCATCCTCCAACCACCGGAGAAATCACCGACCCGGCGCTCCATCTGCTCGCTGCTGAAGCCGAGCCCGGCCAGCAGCTTGCGCGCCCGTGCATCGGCGGTATAACCGTCGGCGTTGTCCAGCTCGGTATGCAGGCGCGCCAGGGCAGAACCGTCGTGCGCCGCTTCGGCGACGGCCAGCGCCGCCTGGATCTCGCGCAGGCGACTGTCGCCGTCGAGCACGTAATCCACCGCCAGGCGATCCAGGGTATCGACCTCCTGGCGCATGTGCGCGATGCGCCAGTCGGCGGGCAACAGGCAGTCGCCGGCATCCTGCCCGAGCTGGCCGCGCAACAGCGCGAACAAGCTGGACTTGCCAGCGCCATTGGCCCCGATGAGACCGGCTTTCTGGCCGGCGTGCAGGGTCAGTTCAGCAGCTTCCAGGAGGCGCTGCGGCCCGCGCTGTAGCGTAAGATTGAGGAGTCGGATCATGGCGGCGGAGTTTATCAGTTTCGCCCTTGCGGAGCGTGAGGCTGTATGACTGGAAATGTCTGGAAATTCGCGGTGGACGTCTATGCCCGGCCGGGCGTGGAAACGGCTTGCCTCGCGCTTCAGGAGCAAGGTGCGGACGTCTGCCTGTTGCTGGTCGCCGCCTGGCTTGGCAGGCGCGGTGTGAGCTGCTCGAAAGAACGCGCCCAGATCCTGGAGAACGCCGCGCGTCCCTGGCGCGAAACGGTCATCGAACCCCTGCGCAGATTGCGTTGCGCCTGGCGCGAAGCGGCAACCCACGACGCCTGCCTGGCCGAACTCCGCGAGGAAATGAAGGCCCAGGAACTACGAGCGGAACGGGAACACCTGCAACGCCTGGCCGACCTGGCCACAGCCTGGCTGGAGGGCCAGGAAGCGCATCGCAGTGCGGATGCCTGGCTGCAAGCCTGCAGCCGGGACATCTGCACGGAAGCAGAGCGCCGGGCTTTGCTGGTGCTTGGCTCGGCGGCTTTGCAGACAGCGCCTTAGGAGGCGCTGGTCGGGGCGGCGCCGTTGCTGCCCGCGGCAGGCGTTGCCGAAGCAGCGCTGGAGGCGGCTGCCGGGGCGCTGGGAGTCGCCGCAGGCTTCGCAGCAGGAGCGGTGGCGGGCTTGGTTGCGGCAGGTTTCGCGGCTACGGGTTTCGCCGCAGGCTTGGCCGCCGGTTTCGCCGCAGGCTTCGCAGCCGGCTTGGCTGCAGGCTTCGCGGCCGCGGATTTCGCCACAGGCTTGGCCGCCGGTTTCGCCGCAGGCTTCGCAGCTGGCTTGGCTGCGGGCTTCGCGGCTGCGGTTTTCGCCGCGGGCTTGGCCGTCGGTTTCGCGACAGGCTTCGCTGCCGGCTTGGCGGCGGGCTTCGCGGCTGCGGTTTTCGCCGCAGGCTTGGCCGCCGGTTTCGCCACAGGCTTCGCCGCCGGCTTGGCTGCGGGCTTCGCGGCTGCGGTTTTCGCCGCGGGCTTGGCCGCCGGTTTCGCAGCAGGCTTCGCCGTCGGCTTGGCTGCGGGCTTCGCTGCCGCGGTTTTCGCCGCAGGCTTGGCCGCCGGTTTCGCAGCAGGCTTCGCAGCCGGCTTGGCCGCAGGCTTCGCCGCTACGGTTTTCACCGCAGGCTTGGCTGCCGCCTTCGCAGCAGGTTTGGTCGCGGGTTTCGCCTTGCGGCTCTCCAGAGCCTTGCCAGCGGCTTCCTTCACCTTGCCGACACCCTGCGCCAGCTTGAGGCTTTCCTGTACGTCACGCTTGAGGCCGACGATGTAGGTACGGGTGTCCGCCTGCCGGGCCTTCAGGGTATCCAACGCTTCTTCCAGGTCGCTGATGGTCTCGCGCGCCTTGGCCTGTGCCTTGGTCTTGCCGGCCTTGGCAGCATCCTGCAGCTTGGTGCGAGCCTTGTGCAGTTTTTCCTGGGCTTTGCCACGTTGCTTTTCAAGTTTGGCCAGGAGCTTTTCCGAATCGACCAGCGCTTGTTTGCACGCACCTTCCAGGTGCTCGACAAGGCTGTGGGAAAGTTGCTGCAACAGGTGCAAGGGGGTGGTGACGGGCTTCTTGTTGGCCGACATGACGTGCCTCCAGGCGGACGTGGTTGCGCCCATACTAGACCCGCACACCCCCTCTCGCCAACGGGTTCGATGTGCTACAAGCGACGTGCGCCAGGATTGCCCGCCGATTCGTCTGGAGAAACCGCATGCCGCGCCGCCTTTTCATCGGTCTTTTTCTACTGCCGCTGCCGCTTTTCGCCGCGCCCCCCAAGGACGAACTGGCCTATGCCGTAGGCGCCCGCCTGGGCATGCGCCTACAGCAGGAAATGCCCGGCCTAGAGCTATCCGAGCTACTTCTCGGACTGCGCCAGGCCTATCGCGGCGAGGCACTTGAAATCCCCCCCGAACGCATCGAACAACTTCTGCTGCAACACGAGAACGCCACGACGGAAACACCGCGGACCACACCCGCCGAGGCCCGCTTCCTGGCCAACGAAAAAGCCCGCTTCGGCGTCCGCGAATTGACCGGCGGCGTCCTCGTCAGCGAATTACGTCGTGGCCAAGGTAACGGCATCGGCGCGGCAACCCAGGTACACGTCCGTTACCGCGGCCTGCTCGCCGACGGTCAAGTGTTCGACCAGAGCGAAAGCGCCGAGTGGTTCGCCCTGGACAGTGTGATAGAGGGATGGCGCACAGCGTTGCGAGCGATGCCTGTCGGCGCGTGCTGGCGAGTGGTGATTCCTTCGGCGCAAGCCTATGG
This sequence comes from Pseudomonas sp. PS1(2021), assembly GCF_020405165.1. NCBI lineage: Bacteria > Pseudomonadati > Pseudomonadota > Gammaproteobacteria > Pseudomonadales > Pseudomonadaceae > Pseudomonas > Pseudomonas sp. PS1(2021). Next base: position 5,551,072 of record NZ_CP084484.1, read on the forward strand.
CCACGAAGGCGCTGGCGACCTGATCCCGCCCGACGCTCCGCTGGTCTTCGAGATCGACCTGCTGGGCGTCCGCTAAAATGCAAAAATGGCGCTCTCCCGCATGGAGACGCGCCGTTTCGTAACGACTCGCCGGTGAATCAGACCGGTACTGCCGAACCCTCTGCGCCGCTCTGGCTGTGGGCGTTGTGCAGGACTTCGATGAGGCAGTCCTCCAGCTCGAAGCGTTCGTGCAACTGTTGCCGCAGGACCTTCAGCTCCGCGATGAGGCAGGCTCCTTCACGGCAATCGCCGTTGTCGCAGCGATCGTTGAAGTTCAGCGCGGATTCGGTGATGGCTTCCAGCCGGGGGAAGATCTGCTTGGCCAGCTCCAGGCCGCGCTGATCGCCGAAGGCCTTGCCTTCCGCCGTCAGTTGCTCGTAGACCTCGAAGTGTCCGGCAGATACGTAGTCCAGCAGCAATTGGCAAAAATGCTGGAGTTCTTCGGCGTTGGGCGCCGGTGCCTGAATACCGCTCAGGGCATCGAAGGCCTGCACCAGTTGCTGGCGCTCATGCAGCCAGCGATCGATCAGTTGGTGCACGCCCCCCCACCGCTCTTGGGCATTACGGCAGCTTTCGAGCATGTTGTCCTCGCTTCCCTCTTCGGACGTCCCGGAGAATCATCGTCCGCTCCGAGACGCATTGCTGACGCACTCTCTGCGCTCTGTGGGAGAACGCCTGTGCAAGGGGCGGACTCCGGCGCTACGGAAAGCCAGATTATGCCCCCGGGATGACCCCATCAAGACGCCCGTACAGAAAAATTCATACGGATGTTTGATCGGTATCCCGCATCCGCTCTGGTTTTCGCCAAATCGATACGGCCGACGCTCGAGAGCTGACGAAAGGCCACGGGACAGCCCGCGTCAGGCACGTCGGAGGAACTGCACGATGGAGAAACCGAGATAGGCAACGAACGCCAGCAGGCTCCATTCCGGAATGCTCAGGGTGAACAGCGTCCAGCTCACCTGGGCACAATCCGCGGTGCCATGCAGGACCAGGCGGATCACTTCCTGGAAGGGAAGCGCCTGCATCATGTAGTCGAGGCTGGGCAGGCAGGCCGGCAGTTGGTCCAGCGGAACGGTCTGCAACCATACCTGGCGGGCGGCCGTGGCCCCGCCGCCGAGAGCGAGCAGGAACACCAGCACGGAGTAGATACGCCGCCCACGTAGACCGGGCCCCTGGATCGCGCCAGCGAGGCAGGTCAGGCCGATCAGGATGAAGAAGATCCGCTGCACGACGCACAGCGGGCAGGCCTCCAGGCCAACCACATGTTCCAGGTACAGCGCCCCGCCCATGATGGCGACGCAGGCCAGGAACGCGAGAAGGAAAAGCTGACGGGGGCTGGCCAGGGGCATGGCGGATCCACAGGTACACAGGGGAAAGGCCGCCTACGGTAGTGGAAAGCCTCCGGCCGTTTCAAGCCGCAAGGCCGCTCTGCGGCAAGACATCCCGAATCATGCCAGGCGCCCGCGACAAGCCGCCACAGTCCTGCCGATGGAGCCGAACGGGGAACGCCGGGTGGCGTTCCCCATGCTCAAATGCCCGCCACCACCACGGGCAGCCCCGGAGTACGCCGATCGAGCAGGACCAGGCCCTCCTGGAACAACTGGTTGCTGCGCTCGACCTCGCCGAGCTGCGCCAGCAGGCGTCCCAGCTCGGCGCAGGTCTCGGCACTGCGCTGGAAGCTCAGGCTGGCCTCCAGGTATTCCCGGGCCTTGCCCCAGAGCTTGTTGATCAGGCACAGGCGCCCCAGGGTCAGCAGCAGGCCGGGATCGTTCGGATGTTCCTTGAGCCAACCTTCCGCGGCCTGCAATTGCTTGCCCGGATCGCGCCCGCGCACCTGCCCGTAGAGTTGCACCAGGGTCGCGTCGAAGCCTTGCTTGAGCGCATGGCGGAGGACTTCTTCAGCCTCTTCCTCGGCGCCCAGGCGAAGCAGTTGGGCGGCATAGCCCGCGACAATCGCCGGGTCTGCACGCAGCGCCGAAGGCACGTTCTGCCAGCGCTGGGTCAGCGGCTGCAACGCCGTCTCGCCCTCGTTCAGTCCACGCTCGCCGGCTTCCTGCAAGGAAGCCACCCAGGCACGGCGTTCGAGGTCGCGCAGTTCGGAATCCTTCAGCACACGCTCCTTGCGCAGCTCCGGCAGCAGGACGCAAAGGGCCTGCCAGTCGTGCTGGGTGACGTACAGCTGCTGCATCAGCCGCAATACCGTGCGGTGCTGCGGCTGGAGCCCGTGCAGCTCTTCAAGGGTATTGCGTGCCTGCGGGTAGTCGCCGCGATTGATCAGCAGTTGCGCACGGGTCAGGCCGACCAGCAATTGGGCGTCCGGCTCGCGCTCGCGAGCCCGGTTCAGCAGGTCGTCGGCCTCGTCGTAGCGTTCGAGTTCGTTGGCGGCCCGCGCCGCGCCGAGGTAATGCATCAGCGGCCGCTCGCCCATCTCCGCCGCCCGCCGCAAGTGACGCAGTGCTTGCGGCCAGTTGCCTTCGCCGAGATCGCGCAGGCCGCTGTGCTCGGCCATCTGCACGCGACGCCGGCGGTTGTAGCGCGACCAGGGGTTGACCACCCGCCCCGAGCTGCCGAGCAGGCGCAGGACCAGGCGCACCAGCACCACCAGCAGCCAGACCACCGCCAGCAGGGCGAGGAACGACCACAGGCTGGATTCGTAACGGAAGCTCTTGTAGGCGATCAGCACATAGCCGGCCTGCTCGGAGATCGCCAGCCCAACCAGCGTGGCGACCAGCACCACCGCCAGGACCAGGAGGTAGATGCGTCTCATGGACGGCCCTCCGTGGCCGGAGCCGCCTGCGCCTCGGGCACCAGGTTGCCGGCGGCCTCGCGGCGCGACACGTAGGACTGCAGGGCGCTCAGGGCCGGTGCGAGGTCAGGGACCTGCACGGTGACCGGCTGCTTCGCCAACTCATCGATACGCAACTTCAACGCGCGGCTGTCGGCCAGCTCTACGTTGAAATAGCCGTCCAGCACGTCCTGGGCCTGCTTCAGCGCCTGCTCGTAGACTTCCTGCTTGCCATTCAGCGCCGCCCACTGGGCTTGCTCCAGGGCCAGGCCGATGGTCAGGCGCACCTGCGCCAATTGCTCGCCGGCCAGCAGCGGACGAATGTCCTGGCCGGCATTGAAGTCGATGCGGATGTAGCGCGAGATCTTCTCCCACCACAGCTCCCAGGTGCTGTTGCCGTCGCCCCAGGCGACATTGCTGGCACCGCTTTCGCCTTCCTTGAAGGTCGGCGTGAGCGGTTGCAACTGGTTGACCTGCTCGCGCAACGCCGCCAGTTGCACGAACAGCCCGGTACGGTCCGGCTCCGGCAACGCACGCAGGGCCTCGAGGCTGGCCGCCAGCTTGGCGCGGGCGGCATAGGCGCCGGGATCGTTCTGCGCGCGCAGGATGTCATCGGCGCCCTGCACCAGCTCGGTGGCGCTGCCCACGTCCTGCAAGGCGGACAGGCGCAGGCTGGCCAGGCGCAGCAGGTGTTCGGCCTCGGCCAGTCGCCATTGCTGGCGGCTCTGGCCGAGGACCTTCTTCAGTTGCTCGCTGAGATGCTGCTGGTCGCCCTGCAGCTCCACCACAAGGCGTCGCCGGGCCTCCAGTTCGTCCGCGGTAGGCAAAGCGTCCAGGCGGGCAGCCAGTTGCTGGTTGCGCTGGGCCAGGGATTCGGTCTTGCCACGGGCATCTTCCAGCTGCGCCAGCTGGTCACGCTCGGTGCCCTGCAACTGCTGGACCTGCCAGAAGCTCCAGCCACCCGCGCCGAGTCCCGCCACGCCAACCAGCAGGGCGAGCAACGCCAGGCCGGTGGCGGTACCGGAACGCCTGGATGCATCGGGTGCAACGGGAGAAGGGGTGGAAGTGGAAGTTCTTGCGTCGTCTTGGGGAGTGACTGCTTCGCTCACAGGTCCATCCTTTGGTCAAGAAAGTTCTAGGCGGCGCTCGTCAGGGCCGCCAGCAAGGCCGGCGCGCTCGCGCCCCGGCAATCAATCACCCGTTGCGCACCCAGTTCGCGCGCCATCTCGGCGACCCGCGGGCTGGGTACGAACAGCGGCAACCGGCCTATCTCGGGCCAATCGGCTGCCGCCAACTGATACAGATTTTGCAAACCCTGTCCACTGCTGACCACCAGGCCGTTCAGGCGTTCCGCCCGCACCCTTGCCAGCAGCTCTCCGGCCGGATAGTCCGGAGCCCGGCGCCGGTAGAGTGGCAGGTAGTCCACCTGCACGCCTTGGCCGCGCAGGCGCTCGGCGAGGAATTCTCGGCCACCTTCGCCGCGCATGATCAGCACTTTCGGATCGTGCACGCGCAGGGAATCCTGGAACGCCGGCAGCGCCAGCAACGCTTCGCTGTCGTCGCCCTGTTCAGGGTAGGTTACGTCGAGGCCGTAGGCCTCGAGGATCGCCGCGGTCGCCGCGCCGACGCTGCACCAGGTCTGCTGCGGCGGCTGCGGCCAGTAGCGGTCGAGCCGCTCCAGCCCCAGGCGCGCCGCCGGCTTGCTGACCACCACCACCGCGCAGTAGCGGTCCAGGTCGAGCATCAGCGTACGCTGCTCCGGGGTTTCTTCCAGCGGATCGATCGCCAACAGCGGCAGGCTACTGCTATGGACGCCCGCCTCGCCGAGGCTGGCGGCCAGGGCCGCGCACTCCTCGTCGGGGCGCGTCAGCAGGAGCCGCCAGCCGCTCACGGATGTCCGGCCTCGCCGTAGACGGCTTCGAGAATCGCTTCGGCGCCCTGCTCCAGCAGGTCCTCGGCCACCCGCACGCCCAGCGCCTCGGCTTCCGCCAGTGGCGCCCGCCCCTCGGCGCGCAGCAACTGGGTGCCATCAGGCTGGCCGACCAGGCCGCGCAGCCACAGCTGGTCGCCCTCGCGGATGGCGTAGCAGGCGATCGGCACCTGGCAACCGCCGTTGAGCCGCTTGTTCAGCGCGCGCTCGGCAGTGACCCGCAGAGCCGTGTCGGTATGGTGCAAGGGTTCCAGCAAGGCATGCAGGTCGCTGTCGGCCGTACGGCATTCGATGCCGACGGCGCCTTGTCCGCCGGCGGGCAGGCTGTCGTCGACACTGATCGAGGAGCGGATGCGCGACTCGAAGCCGAGGCGGATCAGGCCGGCGGCGGCGAGGATGATCGCGTCGTATTCGCCGGCATCCAGCTTGGCCAGGCGGGTATTGACGTTGCCCCGCAGGAAACGGATCTGCAGGTCCGGCCGGCGCGCCAGCAGCTGCGCCTGGCGGCGCAGGCTGGAGGTGCCGACCACGCTGCCGGCTGGCAGTTGCTCGAGGCTGGCGTAGGTGTTCGAGACGAAAGCGTCACGCGGGTCTTCGCGCTCGCAGATGGTGTAGAGGCCGAGCCCCTCGGGAAAGTCCATCGGCACGTCCTTCATCGAATGCACCGCGATGTCGGCGGCGCCTTCGAGCAGGGCGGTTTCCAGTTCCTTGACGAACAGGCCCTTGCCGCCGATCTTCGCCAGCGGTGCGTCGAGCAGCTTGTCGCCGCGACTGGTCATCGGCAGCAGGGTGACGGTCAAGCCGGGATGCGCCTGTTCCAGGCGCGCCTTGACGTATTCGGCCTGCCACAAGGCGAGGGCGCTCTGGCGAGTGGCGATGCGGATTTCGCGGGACGACATGGGATATTCCGTGCACAGGGATGCGCCCATGATAACAGTTCGAACCCGAGTGCGCGGACGCTGGGCCCGATAGCCGCACCCGGGTCGCTGGCGAACCGCCGACCGCCGTCAGAGCTGATGCATCAGACGCCTGACCCCGGCCACGTGCCGCCGGCTGACGGTCAGCGCATCGCCGTCGAGGCCTTTCAGGTAGAGCTGGAAATGCCCCAGCGGCGTACGCTGCAGGCGTTCGATCCGTTCGCGGGCGACCAGCGCGTTGCGGTGGATGCGCACGAAGCGCTCGCCGAACTCGTCTTCCAGCGCCTTCAACGGCTCGTCCAGCAGCACCTCGCCCTGCGCATGGCGCAAGGTCACGTACTTGTGGTCGGCAATGAAGAAGATCACCTCTTCCAGCGGGATCAGCTCGATCCCCTTGCGGGTCCGTGCACTGATGTGGCTGCGCGGACCGCTGCCGCCGGAGGCCGGGGGCTTGGTCAGCGCGGCCAGTTGCACGCGGTTCGGTCGCGAGGCTTTCTTCAACGCCTCGGCCAGGTCTTCGCTGCGCACCGGCTTGACCAGGTAGCCCACGGCGCTGACCTGGAAGGCTTCCAGGGCGAATTCGTCATGGGCCGTGCAGAAGATCACAGCCGGCGGCGCTTCCCGCTCGCAGAGTCTGGCCGCGACCTGGAGGCCGTCCAGACCGGGCATGCGGATATCCAGCAGGACGATATCGGGCTTGAGGCTGTCGATCAGCGTCAGCGCTTCTTCGCCATTGCTGGCCGAGGGCTCGAGGACGCGATAGCCGTCCAGTTGCCCTACCAATCGGGCCAGGCGCTCTCGCGCCAGAGGTTCGTCATCGACAATCAGGACATTCATAAGCTCAGGCTTCCTGCATGAGTCGCGCACATGGATAGCGTAGACAGGTGTAGTGCCGTCCGTCACGGCGCTCGACGCTGAGACTCGCTTTAGGCCCGAAAAGTGCCCCAAGTCGTGCATCGATATTGTGTAACGCCTGTCGCGTGCCTTTCGACGGGGGCGACTCGAGCGCCTCGTCGTAGGGGTTGCTCACACATAGCTGGAACACTCCTTCACGATAAACCGCCTCGACCTGCACCAGGCCACCTTCGACCCGCGGCTGGATGCCATAGATAAGCGCATTTTCCAGCAGCGGCTGCAAGGTCAGTTGGGGGATCGGCAGGTTGGCCGGCACCCCGTGCACCTGCCAGTCCAGTTGCAGGCGATCGCCAAGACGATACTGCTCAATGGAAAGATAGCGCCTTGCCAGCGCCAGTTCCTCCTCCCAGGAAACTAAAGTGCCGGGCTTCGCCAGGCTGGCCCGGAACAGGTCGGACAGGTCCAGCACCGCATGCTCGGCCTTCAGCGGGTCCAGCTCGATCAGGCTGGCGATGCTGTTCAGGCTGTTGAACAGGAAGTGCGGGCGAATCCGCGCCTGCAGCGATTCCAGGCGCGCCTGCAACTCGGCCTGCTGCTGCCGGCGCCACTGGCTCTGCAGGTAAAAGTAGCGCAGCACCAGGGCGGACATGATCAGCGCGATCAGCGCGTGCCGCAGATACAGATTGACCTCGCCGGCACGCGTCAGTTCTCCGCCCAGCTGATAGTGCTCGGCGACCGCCGTGCAGCCCAGGGTGAGGGCCACCACCAACAGGCAGCAGGCACTCCCCGCCAGCGCCACCGGCAGGCGTGCGAGCAATGGCCGCAGGCGGCAGAACAGCGCCGCCGAGAGCAGTACGATCCACTGCACGAACAGCGACGCCAGGGCCAGGCGCACCCAGTTGAAGCTCGGCGTCATCGGCTCCGCCAGCACCAGCACGAGCACCAGCAGCTCCGCCAGCAGCACCAGGGTGAACAGGGCTTCGGCTTCGCAGAGCTCGGGAATGAAGAAGTCGTCTTGGACGGCCGGCCGGGTCGAGCGGCCGGGCTTGAATCGGATAGGCATCGACAGAGTTTCCGCAAGGCCCGTGGCGCCCGCAAGACAGCCGCGGGCGTACGGGCGAAATAAAGCACCGAAATGCCATCTGCCGCAAAAAACCGCGAAACAGCGCTCGTTCCGGCTTCGTCGACGAGCCGCCGGTTTTTCCTCCCGGCCTGCTATCATCGTCGCACTTTGCCCGTCACGCAGGCCGCGCGGCCTGTCCGTTTCTTGTTGCAGCGAGAGATACCATGAGCGTAGAGAAGACCAACCAGTCCTGGGGCGGCCGCTTCAGCGAGCCCGTCGACGCCTTCGTCGCCCGTTTCACCGCCTCCGTCGACTTCGACAAGCGTCTCTACCGCCACGACATCATGGGTTCCATCGCCCACGCCACGATGCTGGCCAAGGTCGGCGTGCTGAGCGACGCCGAGCGCGATGCGATCGTCGACGGCCTGCAACAGATCCAGGCGGAAATCGAAGCCGGCAGCTTCGACTGGCGCGTCGACCTGGAAGACGTGCACATGAACATCGAGGCGCGCCTGACCGACCGCATCGGCGTCACCGGCAAGAAGCTCCACACCGGCCGCTCGCGCAACGACCAGGTGGCCACCGACATCCGCCTCTGGCTACGCGACGAGATCGACACCATCCTCGCCGAGATCACCCGCCTGCAGGAGGGCCTGCTGGGCCTAGCCGAAGCGGAAGCCGACACCATCATGCCCGGTTTCACCCACCTGCAGACCGCCCAGCCGGTGACCTTCGGCCACCACCTGCTGGCCTGGTTCGAGATGCTCGGCCGCGACTACGAGCGCCTGGTCGACTGCCGCAAGCGGGTCAACCGCATGCCGCTCGGCTCGGCGGCCCTGGCCGGCACCACCTACCCGATCCAGCGCGAGATCACCTGCCAGTTGCTGGGCTTCGACGCGGTTGGCGGCAACTCCCTGGACGGCGTCTCCGACCGCGACTTCGCCATCGAATTCTGCGCCGCCGCCAGCCTGGCGATGATGCACCTGTCGCGCTTCTCGGAAGAGCTGGTGCTGTGGACCAGCGCGCAGTTCCAGTTCATCGACCTGCCCGACCGCTTCTGCACCGGCTCCTCGATCATGCCGCAGAAGAAGAACCCCGACGTGCCGGAGCTGGTACGCGGCAAGTCCGGCCGGGTGTTCGGCGCCCTCACCGGCTTGCTGACCCTGATGAAGGGCCAACCGCTGGCCTACAACAAGGACAACCAGGAAGACAAGGAACCGCTGTTCGACGCCGCCGACACCCTGCGCGACAGCCTGCGCGCCTTCGCCGACATGGTCCCGGCGATCCGGCCCCGGCGCGAGATCATGCGCGAGGCGGCACGCCGCGGTTTCTCCACCGCCACCGACCTGGCCGACTACCTGGTGCGCAAGGGCCTGCCGTTCCGCGACTGCCACGAGATCGTCGGCCACGCAGTGAAGTACGGCGTGGACAGCGGCAAGGACCTCGCCGAGATGAGCCTCGACGAACTGCGCCGCTTCAGCGAGCAGATCGACGCCGACGTCTTCGACGTGCTGACCCTGGAAGGCTCGGTCAACGCCCGCGACCATATCGGCGGCACCGCGCCGAACCAGGTCCGTGCCGCCGTCGCCCGCGGCAGAAAACTGCTGGCACAGCGCTGAAGTCGCGCCCAGTGCCCGGCAGATCTCCCTGTCCTACCCGAGACTTGATCGCACGGCGGGACAGGAACGCCCTTGTAGATCGACAGCCACTCTAGTGAAAGTCCTTCTTCGCTAACCGGTCGCAATGGCGGAATAACTCAGCATCAGTGCTCATCATTGAAATCATCGGCCCTGGGCGTGGCAAAAATGCCCTTGGCTTCCTGGCGCCGGTAATAGGCTTCGATGCTTAGCCCGGGATCGATGCGCGCCCTGACGATGCAGGGCTGCTGTTGCCAGGGATACTCATGCAGGCGTCGGTCCAGCTCCTTGCGCTCCTTGGCTGGCCAGCCCTGGTAGGTGCGCTGGCGCCAGTAATGGGGATCGCGTCCGGTATGCCGATCATGCTCGGCGGTGACCGGATCTAAGGGGCGGCTCGGCTCCAGGACCGGCAGGTCGGGCAACGGCTGGGTCACGTCCATGTAGCGTTGCAGGCAGTCCCAGAAGGCCAGGGCATTGACCTTGTCGAGACCGAGGGAGTGGACGCGGGTGGCCAGACAGACCTTGTTGTCGGTATAGCGGTGATGCAACCAGAGCGCATAGTCGTGGCTGCCGTAGCCACTGGGCAGCAATTGCAGCACCGGATCGAACTCGTCGAAGGGAGCGACGAACAGGCGGCGGAAGCGACGCTTGAAGCGGAGCATGCCGTCCAGGCGATTGAATTCACTGCCATCTTGCTTGAAGACTTTGCTGTAGAGCCAAAGGATGGCGCTGAAGCCGACTGCACCCATAAAATAAGTAGCTACACCTATCCAAATTGCTATTTGCAAACCATTGGTTCCAAATATTGTTCCATACTGGTACAAAGCCAATGGGATTGAAAATAAAAAACCCGACATCTGAATTACGTGAAGATATTTTTTATTCGAAAGAAAGGCCACCATGGATATTACTGAAACAGCCACCACAAAGAATGAGCAAACCAAGGTGTAGAGTTGCTGTATGTCCCTCCTCCACTCTCCGGTGGCTTCTCCCATTATGCCAATTCCCAAAGCAATCCATACAAAAAAATAGCACAGCATCCTAAGCGTGAATATTATATAAGGAATTCTGCTAGAGTTCTGGAACTGCCAACGCATAGAGTTGCAATATGCCTCAGCACCTCCAACCTCTGACTTATCCTCAGCCCCGATCGAAAGCTGCCCTACAATCTCCATTTCCGGATCTAGATTGGCATAGTTCCCAAAGGCAAGATGGGTGTCAAAAATACCATTACGGTTAGACTCCTCCTTCCACCTTGGCGGCGGTAAAGAGTCGTTGACTTCACTGCGATAAGCACTGGCTGAGTACGTGGCATCCATGTGTACAGTCATACGTTGAACTCACTGTTCTCTATCAACCAATAAGGTGGCGCAGCATGGGGGCCCAAGTCGTCCGGGGGAAGGTACCGATTGGCGGATGTGAATGCACTCCAACTCTTCGGGCTGGGTTGAGGCAGGACAAGCCGCTGCTCAGGCTGGTCGGCATTGAGTTCGAACTGTGCGCTGATCTTCAAACCCTGGGTCATGCGCATGCTATAGCGGGCCCGAGGAGACAACTGCGGAATCGGCAGGCTGGCCGGCAGCACGTAGAGCACGCTGGCAGCATCCAACGGCAAGGCTTCGAGCTTGGCGGGGCCCGCGGGGACCCGATGGTAGCGCTTGACGCCGAACAGGGTGCCCGGATCGATCGGCAAGCTGCTGAGAAACTCCTGGGCCACCAGGCGGAACGCCTTCTGGCCATTCTCGAACATGGCCAGGAGCGGGGAACTCAGCACCACGGCCCAATCGTTTGCCTCCAGCGCCTGCAACTTGGGGTCGATGCAGGATAGCGCAGTGCGGCTGACCGCTTGGCGACCCCGTTCCGCTTCCTGCAAGACAGATCGATGCGCCGCCGGCGCCAATTTGCGCCAGTCTTCCAGGCGATGGACAAAGACCCGCGGATGGCCGAGGACTCCCAGCAATTGGCGATAGGCCGTTTGCGGGTCTTTCAGATGGGCGAAGCGCTGGTCCTGGCCCATCAGCGAATCGAGCAGGCCAGCCTCGGCGAATTGCCGGCCGAAGGGGCCTTTCTTGACGATGGTTTCCGCATCGCTGTCAGTCAGTAGATTAGCGACCACAGTGCCTCCGATCGCCAAAACCGCACCAGCCAGCAAAGCATAAGGGTTTACTATCCATCCTAGGACGTAGGCACCCCAAAGGCCCCCACCCACTGCGGCCACACCGTAGGCCGCAGCCGCATCGCTATCTCCCTGCCTCAAAGCTCGGTAGCCATCCCATACACTGATGCCTGCACCGAATAGTGTGGCTGCGCCACCAAGCCCACGTAGCAACCCTAACTTAGGGCTGCCTGTTTGAACTTCTAGATTCCTGGCCCATCGAGGGGATATTTGGGCTACCGATATACGTGGGGTTTCTAGATACTTTGCAGTAGATGGTCCGAAAAGCAGCTTTGCATGGCTTCCTCCAGCGGCTGTTAAATCGATTACTGCACCGACAGCCCCGATCGTCCCTCTGTGCTTTTCTCCACTGTCTACAAAGCCACTGTATGCCTGCACCTGCACATTCAAGTTATAAATCGCAAACCCCAGCATCATCGTCGGCACGATGCGAGTGTTCTCCATCACCTGGGTCAACGTGCCTAACTGCGTACGGAATTTCGTGTAGGCAAGCAGGTCCGGGTGATCCTTGGGTACCGCCACCACCATGACGTTGCGCAGGTTGGCGCGACTCATGCCGGTGTCGCGGGGACTGGTGCCGGCCAGGGGATTGCCGGCACCGTCCTGAACGATGGCGCGCCGATAGCTCTTGCGCCTCAGCTCCTGGCGCTCGACCTCGGTCAGACCGTTGCGCAGGCCGGCTCCGCGCACGCCGACGACAACCATGTCGAGCGGCACCTGACTGTCGGGCAGCAGGCGGATACCTTTCATCTTCACCGAGAGGGCGCTCAGAGTATTGAAGGTCGGTGCGAACAAGCGGTCGAGCTGGATCTGGGTGGCGCCCTGGGACAGCCGGCCGAGTTGCTCGACTACGCTGGCGCCGAACACGTCCAGCAGGTCGCCGAGGAAGTAGGCGAGGCTCTTGCCGGCGCTGGGCTGGTCGACCTCGCCCAGCAGACTGGCTCCCAGCATCAGCGTGCTGAGGCCCATTGCGTCGGGGTCCGGCGTCCGCGGGCTATCGCGCAGCGCCTGCAGGCGCCGAACCGGCTCGGGAAGTTGTCCTTCGTCCTTGGCCAGGAGCATGGCGCCAAGCGGGTGGCTTGCCTGCAGAACCGTGCTGACCACCCGCTCGACATGTGCCGCCAGCGCCCGGTAGGCGGTACCGCTGTACAGTGCGTCGCAGCGGTCGGGAAGCTGGTTCAGCGCAGCCAGTGCCTCGCTCATCAGGCTGTAGGGCTCCAGCAGGGCTTCGTCGCACTGGTGGGTCCAGTCCTGCAACACCGGGTGCAAGGGGCCTTCCAGCAGGGCAACCAGATGCTCGACCTGCTGCGTCAGGTGGATTCGGCAAGACTGTCGCTCCTCGGCGAAGATCGCCTCGTCCAGTTCGGCCTGATCGACCTCGCCCCTGAGCTTGGCGAGCGGGCCGTCGAGCATGTTGCTCAGCACCTGTGCATAGCGTCCGTTGGGACGGTGCGGCAGCAGTGCATTGAGGCTGCGCAAGTAGGCAGCGCAGTGGCGCGCCTGCGCCGCAGCGTGGCGCAAGGCGAACAGCGAGTCGTCGAGCATCAGCCCGATGAGGTTGGGATGGCCACGCAGCTTGAGGGTTTCCAGTACGTCCTCTCCGGCCTCCAGAGTAGGTAGCGCAGAGGGCGGAGCCTGCTTCAGCAGGGGCGCCAATTCCTGCTGGCGTCGCTGCAACTGGCACACCAGCGACTCTTCGCGAAAGGCGGCGAACGCAGGTGTGAATTCCGCCGGGTCTTCCAGCGCGCTCTCGACGTTGAAGTCGCGAGGTCGCAAACCCTGGGCGTGATGATCAATGACCAGCGCGGGATGATGGATGGAGGCTTTCCAGTGCTGGTTGGCCACCGAGGCGTTCCAAGCGGACGCCATCTGCTGGCAGCGCCGGTTGACCCGCTGCGGGTCCTCCTCCAGCCAGTCGATGTACGACCAAGGCCAGGGAGTTTCGCTATAGGCCATGGTGTAGCGTGGGATCACGAACTGCCCCTTGACCAGCACCGGCACCAGGATCAGCGCTTGTGTCTTGCCTACGGCCGGACGCTTGTCCGCACGCTGGCTGCGCCCCTGCAGGAGGTCGACTTCGAACAGGTTGCCCTTGCCATCACACTCCAGTTCGCGCCACAGCTTGCCGTCCTGGAACAGGTAGATCCGTCCCGCCCGCGGTAGCGCGCCGGCGGGCAGCTGGTCGCCATAACCGGCCTTGCCCAGCGTTGGCAGGCGGACCAGCGGCATCACGGCCAGGAAGGTGTTCTGCTGGATACGCTCGTGCTCCTCATGGCCGAGCATATCGCTGGCCACCGGAATCTGCAGGATACCGCCGTCCTGTCGCTCGACGTTCAATGCCAGTCGTGCACGCCGATCGTTCTGGTAGGCGGTGCGCTTGCGCACGCCTTCGTCGATACTCTGGTCCTGGAATCCGCTCATGCCTCGCTCTCCGGTGGCAACAGTACGACCTGGCTTCCTTGCGCCGGGTCTCCCCAGACATCGACGATCAATTGTTCCGGCCCCTTCCGCTCGGGACGGCTACGCGCCGGGTTGTCCAGTACCTGGCCCGCTGTCGCCGCATCCGCGTCGAGCGGCGGCCCCGGCAACAGCGGCGCCGCGCCGCTGCCGTTGCCCGGGCTGCCGCCGGAGTTGACCCGGACGTTGGCCCCGGAGAGGGTCACGCCGCTGGCGTCGAGCTTGAGGAAGCTGCCGCCGCCCTTGAGGGTCAGTTCGGCGCCGGCCTCCAGCACCACCTTCAGACCGCTGCTCAGGTGGATCTCCTGGCCGGCCTCGACGAACTGGCCGCTGGCGATCTTCAGGTGCTGGTCGTTGGCTACGGTGAGGTGGTCGCTGGCTCGGACCTCCACCTTGCGCTCGGCGTGGGTGGTGCGGTGTTCCTCGGCCTTGAACTCGCTGTAGCTGTTCGCCTGCACGGTGTCGTGGCGTTGGTGACCGACGCGGATCTTCTGGTCGTGCTCGATGTTTTCGTCCCAGTCGCGCTGGGCATGGACGAAGATCTGCTCCTGGCCCTTGCGGTCCTCGATGCGCAGCTCGTTGTAGCCACCGCCGCCAGGGCTGCTGAGGCTCTTGAAGACGCTGCGGGTCTTGTGCCCCGGCAGTTCGTAGGGCACCGGATGTTCCCTGTGAAACAGGCAGCCGGTGACCAGCGGCTGGTCGGGATCGCCTTCGAGGAAGGTCACCAGCACCTCCATGCCGACCCGCGGGATGGCGATGGCACCGTAGTTCCTTCCCGCCCAGCCGGAGGCAACGCGTAACCAGCAACTGCTGCTGTCGTCGGCCTGGCCCCCGCGATCCCAGTGGAATTGCACCTTCACCCGACCGTAGCGATCGCAGTGGATTTCCTCGCCCTTCGGGCCGGTCACCACCGCGCTCTGCGTGCCGAGGATGCGCGGCTTCGGCGGCGTCGGTGGGGGACGGAAGAACGCCTCCCAGGGCGTGGCCTGGAAGCGGTTGCGGTAACCCTGCCGGAAGTCGTCCGGGCTCGCCGAGGCATCGGAGACGATGCTTTCCTCCAGCACCTGAGGCTGCCGCCCCTCGTGAATCACCTCGGTGAGCAGCCAGAGGTCGTTCCAGCCCGCCTGGGGATGGGCGGCCAGCGGCAGGAAGTGGCCGCTGAGCAGCAACGGTTGGTCGCTGCGGCCCTCGGCCAGGCGGTAGTCGCTGCGCTGCCGTTCGAGGGCGCGCCTGGCCAGGTGCTTTCCGCGCTCGCGGTCGACGAAGCGACCGGGATAGTCGTAGTCCTCGAGGTCCGGCCGGGCTTCGCCGCGGGCGGCGCTTTCCAGTGTCAGGCGCGGTTTCTCGAAGTCGTAGTCGCGGCGGGTGACGCGGCTGGTGCGGGTTTCCAGGCGTACGCCGAAGCGCTTGACCGCCGGCCGGTCGGCGACCAGGCCGGAGTCCTGCTGGTAGGCCACCGGCGCGAGCCGCGGGAACACCGTCTGGTCGTCGCCGAACACCAGCAGGTGCGCCGTGGCGCTGTGCTGGAAATGAAAATGGATGCCCTCCTCGCAGCACAGGCGCTGGACGAACTGCAGGTCGCTCTCGTCATACTGCACGCAGTATTCGCGCTCGGGGTAGCGGGTGCCGAGCTGGAAGCGGTAGGCGTCGGCGAGGATGCCGTGTTCCTCCAGCACCCGACCGACGATCTGCGGCACCGTGAGGTGCTGGAAGATGCGCTGGTTGGTGCGCTGGGCGAGGTAGGCCAGTTGCGGGACGAGGGTGATGCGGTAGCGGGTCAGGCGCTTGCCCGAGTCGCCCTGTCCGGCGCTGCGCACCAGGCCGTGGATACCGTTGCCGGCGGGCCCGAGGGTAAGGAAGGCGGGTTTGTGCAGCAGGCTTTCGAGGTCCGGCACGGGGCGTTCGCCGACCAGCTCCAGGTCGAAGGCGAACGGCTGGCTGATGGCTTCGCGGCCGCTGAAGGAGAGCACCTGCAGGTCGAGGGCGAGGCCGTCGATGGCGAGGCTGAAATGGGTCTGGTTGGCTGCTGCGAACATCCGTTGTCCCTCACTGGCGCAGGCGACCGATTCGATTGTCCTGCCTGGCGCGGGCGAGACAAGGGCGCGCAGGCTCGATCGGAAGCTGCCTACAACAAACAAAGCGGCATCGACCCGGCGCGGGCTTTCCTGGCCACGGTGCTATGGGTCATCGAGGGCACGACGGCCAGCGAGGCTGGCCGCGTGCGGCGGTCGCGGCTCAGCCGGCGACCGGGGAGCGCCAGTCGTCGGAGCCGGAGGTGCCGGAGACTTCGTGGGTCCAGGTGATCTTGCGGTAGGTGAAGTGCACGTCTTCCAGGTGGGTGAAGTGGGCGTTGCCCGGGTCCTGGCAGTTGTGCATGTAGTCCTTGATGTCGACGATGATCGCGTCTTCCAGGACGGTGGTGTAGTAGTGCTCCTGGGTGCCGGCGGCGGAGGTGCGGTACCACTGGATCTCGACCTTGGTCAGGCGCTCGCCGGAGGTCAGGGCGGCCAGCAGCAGGGGCGAGGCCTTGTCGAAGACCTTGGTGATGACCACCGGCTTGTGCACGCGCTGGCCGGTCGGCTGGCCGGACTGCGGGTCGCGCGGGATGATCACTTCGTGGTTGAAGCCCTGGACCATCACCTGGTCCTCGTGGCCTTCCTGGTAGGTGTTGCCGACCGAATCCTCGGTGAAGGCGCCGGCGGTGATCAGGCCCTGCTTGGTGCCGGTGATGGACATATAGGCGGGGGTTGCCATGGATGCATTCCTTGTCAGTGGTAGCCGGGACGACATGTCCTGGTGCGGCAGCTACCCAACAAGCTTCGTGCCAATAAAATATTTACCTTTTAAATCAAACTCTTGAAGAATCTCCCGGCCCGCACGAACGCTTTCCCCTGGGTTTACCCCGAAAAAGTGAGCAAGTTGTTGCACAGTGCTATGCAAGAACTTGCTCACTTCATCGAAGACCCCGTCAGGCCTTGGCCCCAGCGTGGTATCCACAGCTTTTCCCGAAGTTATCCAGCAAAAAGTTGCACACCTGCCGAGTGCCTCAGAGCCAGTTCTTGAACTTGAACCAGAGGTACGGAAGGATCGCCGATACCACCATCATCCCCAGCGCCATCGGATAGCCGATGGACCAGTCCAGCTCGGGCATGTCCTTGAAGTTCATGCCGTAGACGGTGCCCACCAGGGTCGGCGGCAGGAACAGTACGGCGGCGATGGAGAACACCTTGATGATGCTGTTCTGCTCGATGTTGATCAGGCCAAGGGTCGCGTCGAGGAGGAAGTTGATCTCGGTGGACATCTTCGCCAGGTACTCGTCCAGCGAGCGCACATCGCGCTCCACGGTCTTCGCCAGCACCTTGGCCGGCTCGGAAAGCCAGCCGTTGCAACCCTGGCGGAAATAGCTGTTCATCCGATTGATGCTGAGCAGGCTGTCGTTGAGCTTGGACAGCAGCGAGCTGCTGCGCCCGAGGTGCTTGATGATCTGCTGCAGGTCGGTCTTCGGCTTGCGGGTCTGGGCGATGGACTCGGCGAAGATCTCCCGCGACATGCTGCTCAGTTGCCCCTGTACGGCCTCCAACACGTCGGCGATGCGGTCCACCAGGCTGTCCATCATCAGGGCGAACAACTGGGTGCTGCTGCGGTTGGCGTCGAGCTGGCGGATGCAGCGGTTCTCGAACTCGCGGAACGAACGCAGGTCGGCGTAGCGCACGGTAATCAGCCATTTCTCGCTGAGGACGAAGGTCACTTCCTCTGTGCTCGGCCGGTGCTCGGTGATCCCGCCGACCACCGAAGTGGTCATGTAGAGGACGTTGCCGTCCTCGTAGAAGCGCGACGAATCCTCGATCTCGGCCATCTCCTCGCGGGTCGGGATGTTCACCTGCAGGTGGGATTCGAGCAGGCGCTCCTCTTCGGGGGTCGGGTGATGCAGGTCGATCCACAGGGTGCCCGGCGGCAACCCCCGCTGGGCATCGTCGTGCTGGCGTCGCTCCAGGCGGTCGCCGGAAAGGATGTAATAGGTGATCATGTCGGGTATCGCTACCTTCGCGGCCATCCGTTGGCCAAGCAGGGTGGACAACTTCCCGCCGCCGCACAAGCGGTACTTTGCGCCAGAACGAGGAACGCCCGATGAGCGAACAGGACGACAACCAGGAAGACGGCTTCGCCGAGGAAAAACTGATCCAGGCCATCGAGAACCAGATCGAAAGCGAGAATCCGCCGGCGGCACGCGCCGTGTTCAACAAGCTGACCCTGGTCGGCTACGAGCGCGACGAGGCGCTGGGCATGATGGCCTACGTGCTGGCCCACGAGATCAACGCCATGCTCGCCGCCGACCGCGCTTTCGACAGCGCCGGCTACGAGCATGCGCTGCGTGCCCTGCCGACGTTGCCGGACGACGAATGAGCGGAGCCGGGCCGACTGGTGCCGGCGAATGCCCCTCGTATCCATGCGGTTTTGTTTCGCCAAACGCCTGCCGCTCTGGTAGAAAGGTGGCGCCCACTCTCCGTGCCACCTGCTTTCGCGGAGCGATACCGGATGCGATCCTGGTTCCACTTCCTGCCCATCTGCCTGCTGCTGGCCCTTTCCGGCCCGGCAGCGGCCGTCCCGACAGAACCCCTGGTGCTCGGCGCCGAAGACGACTGGTATCCCTATACTGCCTACAAGGACGGCCGCATCCAGGGCATGAGCGCGGACATCGTGCGGGCCGCCTTCAGGGCTGCGGACACGCCGGTCCAGCTCAATCCCTACCCCTACTCCCGCTGCATGAAGCTGGCCCTGAAAGGCTTGATCGCCGGCTGCTTCAACACCTCGCCGAACCCGCACATCCTCGCCGACTACCGTCTGCCCCGGCATCCGTTGTTCCGCGCGGAGATCCAGCTCTGGGCGCGACGCGACGAAGCGCGGCCGGTGGATGCGGAGCAGGCGCTGAGCGGCCGGAAAGTCGCGGTGACCCTCGGCTATGAATACGGCGACGGCTTCGATCGCCGCCACGACCTGGTGCGCATCCCGGTACGCAAGGACTACTACGGTTTCCTCATGCTCCAGCGCGGCCGCGTCGACTACGCCCTGGCCTACCGCAATACGGCTCGCCAGTTGTTCAGCGAACATCCCGAACTGGAAGGCCAGTTCCAGCCGGTGGCCACGGTCCACCGCCCGGAGCTGTACCTGTCGTTCTCGCGCCGCCACCCGCAGGCCGAGCATCTGCTCGAACGCTTCGACCTCGGCATGCAGCGCATCCTCGCCAGCGGCGAGTACCAGAAGATCCTCGACGGCTGGAGCCAGGCCGCCGACGCTACGCCCTAGTCCAACTACACTCACCGGTGCTCAACACCGCAAGGAGCCGACATGGCCTTCACTCCCGAGCTGATCGACGAACTGGAACTGCTGGCGCTCTTCAACCTGAACAACACCCAGGAAGGACTCAAGGTCCATCACACCGCCGACGGCAAGGCCGTCGCCGCCGCCCGACGCCTGCACGACAAGGGGCTGATCGACCAGCCCGACGGCGGCTACCTGACCAGTCTGGGGCTGGACGCCGCGGAGCAGGCACAGGGCCTGCTGACCATCCTCAAGGGTTGACGGAAGCGGCCATCGCGACCTGCTCCCGACAGGCCGCGACGGTTGCCCCGGTTCGCGGTGCGGCGCTCAAGCCGCCGCGCTTCCGGGCGATACAATGGCATGACCGGAGCCAGGCACGGCGCCTGGCCTTGCCTGTGCCCGGACGCCCATGAACCGACACCCCGCACTCAGCCTCGATCTCGACGATGGCATCGACCGCAAGGTCCTCGGCCAGTTGCGCCAACGCTTCCTGGCGGTCAATGCCGGTCGCCTGCAACGCGCCCGGCAGGCGTTGTCCAGCCGCCAGGAGCGGGTCCTGCGCCTGCTACCGCTGCTGTTCCACATCAACCATCCGCTGCTGCCGGGCTACCTGTCGGCCAGCACGCCAGCGGGCCTGAGCGGTTTCGAGGCGGACGACGAAGTACTCGCCGAAGCCCAGCGCCTGGCCCGCTCGTTTGTCTACAAGCCACGCAGGCAGGAACCCGCACAGCAGCCGATCCACGGCCTGTTCCTGATGGGCAGCCTGGGGAGCCTGGCCCAGGAGGAACAGAGCGATCTCGACCTCTGGGTCTGCCATGCCCCAGAACTGGAGCCCGGCGCGCGCCAGGAGCTGCGCCGCAAGTGCGCGTTGATCGAGGACTGGGCGCGCAGCCAGGGCAGCGAGGTGCACTGTTTCCTGATCGACGTCGCACGTTTCGGCCAGGACGAACGCAAAGACTGGAAAGAGTCCGGCGGCGACGGCAATACCCAGCACTTCCTGCTGCTCGACGAGTTCTACCGTAGCGCGATCTGGCTCGGCGGACGCACCCCTCTATGGTGGCTGGTGCCGCCGGCCCATGAACGGCGCTACGACGAATACTGCCGGACCCTGCTCGGCAAACGCTTCATCCGCGCCGAAGAGGTGCTCGACCTCGGCCACCTGGCGCACATCCCCGCCCGGGAGTTCATCGGCGCCGGCCTCTGGCAGTTGTCCAAGGCCATCGATTCGCCCTACAAGTCGCTGCTCAAGCTGCTGCTCACCGAAGCCTACGCCAGCGAGCACCCGCGGGTCCGCTGCGTCGCCCTGCGCTTCAAGGAGCAGGTATTCGCCGGCCAGCTCGATCTCGACGAACTGGACCCCTACGTCCTGGTCTATCGCCATCTCGAACGCTACCTGCGGGAACAGCAGGCGCCGGAACGCCTGGAACTCGTGCGGCGCTGCCTGTACCTCAAGGTCGGGCGCAAGCTCGGCGGTCGCCAGCGCCAGGCGCAGAAGGGCTGGCAGCACCTGTCGATGGAGCGGCTCGTCGCGGAATGGCAATGGGAGCCTCGCCGCTTGGCCCTGCTCGACAGCCGCAGCCAGTGGAAGATGCGCCAGGTGATGGAAGAGCGTCGCACGGTGGTCAACGAACTGACCTACAGCTACCGCCTGCTGTTCCAGATCGCCCGCCAGCAAGGCGCTGACAGCGGCATCGACAGCCGTGACCTGGGCCTGCTCGGCCGCCGCCTGTATGCCGCCTTCGAGCGCAAGGCAGGCAAGGTGGAGAACATCAACCCAGGGATCGCCCCGGATCTCGGCGAAGACGTCCTGACCCTGGTCCAGCTGCCCGCCGACGACGACCGCGAGCAGGCGCAGTGGGCGATCTTCCCCGGTGCCCTGGGCGCTCACCAGTGGCCT
This sequence comes from Pseudomonas sp. PS1(2021), assembly GCF_020405165.1. NCBI lineage: Bacteria > Pseudomonadati > Pseudomonadota > Gammaproteobacteria > Pseudomonadales > Pseudomonadaceae > Pseudomonas > Pseudomonas sp. PS1(2021). Next base: position 5,572,150 of record NZ_CP084484.1, read on the forward strand.
GACTACGCGCCGCTGAAACGCAGCCTCAGGCTGGTCGAGCTGCTCGCCTGGTGCCATCGCAACGGCGTCATCGACAGCGCCACCCGGCTGTCCCTGCATCCCGGCCAGAGCGACCTCGGCGATGCCGAACTGGACAATCTCCTGGGCAGCCTGCGGCAGTTCCTGCCGGTCCCCCTGGCGACCGTGGACGACGCCGACCTGCTGCAACCGCGTCGGCTCAAGAGCGTCCTGCTGCTGGTCAACGTCGGTGTCGACCCGCTGCGCCACCACAGCCAGATGAACCTGCACATGGCTACCGGGCGTACCGACGTGCTCGGTTATGCCGGGGTGCGCGACAACCTGGTGCTGACCCTCGACCAGCTCAGCCTCAACAGCTGGAACGAACTGACGGTGCGCCATTACGCAGGCCCCCAGGCGCTGCCCGAGTGCCTTGCCGAGTTCCTCGACGCCGTCCGCGAAAAGCCCGGAAGCCCGCCGCAGCCGCCTGAACTGATGGTGCGCTGCTTCTGTCGCAACCGGGCCGCCGCCATCGCCGTGCGGGTCGAAGAGCTGTTCCGCGAGACCTACGGGCAACTGCTTGGCGGCCAGCCAAGCCGCTACCTGCTGCAGATCCGCCAGCAGTACCACCTGCTGGAAATGTCGCCGGAAGCGGTCAGCCACGAGAGCCTGCCCGACCTGCCGAGCCTGCTCCAGCACCTGGGCCGCGAGCGAGATGGCTACAGCGCCCTGAAGCTGGATCGTCACGCCCTGGAGGGCGAGGGCCTCGGGCTTATCCTGTCCATGGGGCGGCCGGACTGCATCCAGGTGTTCTACCGGCGCGACTTCGACAGCGCCGAGATCAGCCTGCTCGACGAACGCAACGCCCTCTGGCGCCAGCGCCAGGCATTGCGTGACGAACGCAGCCTGCTCGCACCGCTGCAGCGCTTCCTGCAATCGCTGCTGTACCGGCGCAACGCCCTGTCGCTGGCGGAACAGGTGCCGGCCGCGCTGGATATCCGCTACTACGAGTTGCTCTCCAACGACGGCAGAGTGCATGTCGAGCCTCGCGAGGCGCCGGAGGCCCTGGCCGGGCCCGCGCTGTACGAGCTACAGGCGCTACTCGAGCGCGGCGAACGCAAGCGCGTGCAGGTCACCCTGTACTGCGACCACCAGGAGTTTTCCGAACTGGAGTACGGCGCCGGCCTGTTCAAGGCGGTCGCCCGGCATATCCTGGCGCATCGCGCGGAAAGCGAACCCTACCCCTGCTACCTGACCGACCTCGACCTGTCGCGGCTGTTCGCCGACGAACAGCCGCAAACGCTGCACTATCTGCGTTATAAAAGCGTCCTGGAAACGGCGCTGAACCAGGCGCTGCTGGAACAATGACCCAGCGCCGCACCGCGCGGGGCTCGACAAGGACGTACGGATGGCACTCCTCGGTATTACCCTGCTCGCTGGCGCCGCATTCGTGGGCGGCTATCTCTACCGCCGCGGCCTGGATCGCCGGCGCTACCGCTTCATCCAGCAATTCCGCCTGCCGCCGCGGGTCGCCCAGGCGGTCCGCGAGCGCTATCCGCAGCTCAGCGAGGAACAGGTCCAACGGGTGCTCGGCGGCCTACGCGAATACCTGCTGCTATGCCGCGCCGCCGGCAAGCGGATGGTCGCGATGCCGTCCCAGGTGGTGGATGTCGCCTGGCACGAACTGATCCTGCATACCCGGCTCTACCAGCACGTCTGCCGCAAGGGACTCGGGCGCTTCCTCCACCATACGCCGGCCCAGGCGATGCGCAGCCCCCGACAGGCCCAGGAGGGCATCCAGCGCGCCTGGAAGCTGGCCTGCCGCCGCGAGGGCATCGACCCACTGAATCCCACGCGCCTACCGCTGCTGTTCGCCCTCGACACGGAACTGGCGATCGCCGACGGCTTCCGCTACGCCCTGAACTGCGCGCAGCGGCAAGACGGCGGCGCAGCGGTGTATTGCGCCAGCCATATCGGTTGCAGCAGCGGCTGCGCCAGCGATAGCGGCAGTACCTTCGGTTCGGACGGACAGGATTCGCGCCACGGCTGCGGCGGCGATAGCGGCGGAGACGGCGGCAGCGGTTGCGGGGGTGGAGGATGCGGGGGCGGTGGGGGCGACTGAGGGTCGCGAAGCCCGTCGCCGAATGGCGACGGGCGAAAACCGATCAGCGCGCGTAGTCGCCGGCGGCTTCCGGCTGGTATTCGATTTCCAGCAGGGTCAGCTTCAGCGTCTTGCCGCTCGGCGCCGGCCAGTCGATGGTCTGGCCGATGGTCAGGCCCAGCAGCGCGGTGCCCACCGGCGCGAGGATCGAGACCTTGCCTTCGCCGGCGACGTCTTCGGGATAGACCAGGGTCAGGGTGTACTCCTTGCCGCTGCTTTCCTCGCGGCAGCGCACGGTGGAGTTCATGGTCACGACGCCCGGCGGAATCTCGTCATGCCCCACCACCTGGGCGCGCGACAGTTCGGCCTCCAGCGCCTCGGCGGCGGGTCCGAATTCGTCCAGGCCATCCAGCAGGCGCTCCAGGCGCTGCAGGTCCAGACGAGTGATGGTGATCGGCGGCGTGCTCATGATCGCAGGCGTGCTCCTTGGTCCGGTTCGGTTGATCGATGAAAAGCAGGAATCGCAAAAAAGCAAAAACCCCGCCCGAAGGCGGGGTTTTCCCGGACACTAACACAGTCGCAGGAATTAGCAACATCCCCCCTATCAGGAGAGACGGCCCGCCAGCGACTGGCGTCGAGCGGCCTGTGACCTGATCTGCAAGCGGCGGGAATCGTCGGCCTTGCCCCACTCGCGGATTTCCGCCAGGGAACGTCCGCAGCCGACGCAAACGTCCGCATCGTCGAGGCAGCACAGGCGCCGGCAGGGCGAGGCCACCGCCGGCGGCGAAGCCTCAGAGGCCGGGGAACTCGACATCCTCGCCCCCCTGCTCCAGGGTCGCCCGGTTGAGCAGCGCGCCCAGCGGTTCCTGGCTGCCATCGTGGCGCCAGAGGCCGCTGGCCTCGTCGTAATCGAAGTGGAAGCCGCCCGACTTCGCCGCCACCCACAGCTGGCGCAACGGCGCCTGGCGGCTGAGGATCAGCTGCGAGCCGTTCTCGAAGCGTACGGTGAGCACGCCGCCGGCGTTCTCCAGGTCGAGGTCCAGGTCGCTGTCATCGAAGGCGTCTTCCACCTGCTGCTGGAGCGCATCGACCAGGTCGTGGAAACGCGCTTCATTCATCGTACTCATGCATTGCCTCGGCATTCGCTAACGGGAAAAAAGGCGGACGACTACCTTCGTCTTGCCCTATTCCGACAATTCTACGCTGGTATTGCCGTAGTCCGCGCTGTTTTGCCGCGACGCTCGCGGAAAACGCCGGCATCCCCTCTGCCGCAGGCCATTCCCCTGCAAGCCCCGGCACACCTGATCCGGCTCGCATAGGCAAGGCGCCGGGGGGTCGGTATACTCCGGAACAATTCACGTTTTCTACAAGGATTCCGTCATGAAGCGGCTGTTCCTGTCCTTCGTCGCGCTCGCCCTCCTCGCCGGCTCCATCGCCGCCTGCGGCCAGAAAGGCCCGCTGTACCTGCCGGACGACGAAAAAGCCAAGAAAGAACACAGCAAAGACCGCTACGGTTTCTGAGAGAGCGCCCATGGACACATTCAGTTACCGCGACGGTGAGCTGTTCGCGGAAGGGGTGGCGCTTTCCCGCATCGCCGAGCGTTTCGGCACGCCCACCTACGTCTATTCCCGCGCACACATCGAGGCCCAGTACCGCGCCTATGCCGATGCCCTCGCCGGCATGCCGCATCTGGTCTGCTTCGCGGTCAAGGCCAACTCCAACCTCGGGGTGCTGAATGTGCTGGCGCGCCTCGGCGCCGGTTTCGACATCGTTTCCCGCGGTGAGCTGGAGCGTGTCCTGGCCGCCGGCGGCGATCCGGCCAAGGTGGTGTTCTCCGGCGTCGGCAAGACCCGCGACGACATGCGCCGCGCCCTGGAAGTCGGCGTGCACTGCTTCAACGTCGAGTCCGGCGAAGAGCTGGAGCGCCTGCAACGGGTAGCTGCGGAACTCGGCGTGAAAGCGCCGGTATCGCTGCGGGTCAACCCGGACGTGGACGCCCAGACCCACCCCTATATCTCCACCGGCCTGAAAGAGAACAAGTTCGGCATCGCCATCGACGAGGCCGAGGCGGTCTACGCCCGCGCCGCCGAGCTTGACCACCTGGAGGTGATCGGCGTCGACTGCCACATCGGCTCGCAGTTGACCCAGCTGGAGCCCTTCCTCGACGCCCTCGAGCGCCTGCTCGGGCTGGTCGACCGCCTGGCCGGCAAAGGCATCGGCATTCGCCACCTGGACCTCGGTGGTGGCCTCGGGGTGCGCTACCGCGACGAACAGCCGCCGCTGGCCGGCGACTACATCCGCGCCATCCGCGAGCGCCTGCACGGCCGCGACCTGACCCTGGTGTTCGAGCCGGGCCGGTCCATCGTCGCCAACGCCGGCGTGCTGCTGACCCGTGTCGAGTACCTCAAGCACACCGAGCACAAGGATTTCGCCATCGTCGACGCGGCGATGAACGACCTGATCCGCCCGGCTCTCTACCAGGCCTGGATGGACGTGCAGGCGGTACGCCCGCGCGACGCCGCGCCGCGCCGCTACGACCTGGTCGGGCCGATCTGCGAGACCGGTGACTTCCTCGCCAAGGATCGCGACCTGGCGCTCGCCGAAGGCGACCTCCTGGCGGTGCGCTCGGCCGGCGCCTACGGCTTCGTCATGAGCTCGAACTACAACACCCGCGGCCGCGCCGCCGAGGTGCTGGTGGATGGCGAGCAGACCCACGAGGTCCGTCGCCGCGAGACCGTCCAAGAGCTCTACGCCGGCGAAAGCCTGCTGCCGCAGTGAGGCCCAGACCATGCTTTTGCGCTTCACCAAGATGCATGGCCTGGGCAACGACTTCATGGTCCTCGACCTGGTCAGCCAGCACGCCCATGTGCAGCCCAAGCACGTCAAGCTCTGGGGCGACCGCAACACCGGAATCGGCTTCGACCAGTTGCTGATCGTCGAAGCCCCGAGCAGCCCCGACGTCGACTTCCGCTACCGGATCTTCAACGCCGACGGCTCCGAGGTCGAGCAGTGCGGCAACGGCGCTCGCTGCTTCGCCCGCTTCGTTCAGGACAAGCGCCTGACGGTGAAGAAGAGCATCCGCGTAGAAACCAAGGGCGGCATCATCGAGCTGAATATCCGCCCGGACGGCCAGGTCACGGTGGACATGGGTCCGCCGCGCCTGGCCCCGGCCGAGATACCGTTCCAGGCCGAGCGCGAAGCCTTGTCCTATGAGATAGAGGTGAATGGCCAGCGCGTCGAACTGGCCGCGGTATCCATGGGCAATCCCCATGGCGTGCTGCGCGTCGAGAACGTCGACAGCGCACCGGTACACAGCCTCGGTCCGCAACTGGAAGTCCATCCGCGCTTCCCGAAGAAGGCCAACATCGGCTTCCTCCAGGTGCTCGATCCGCACCATGCGCGCCTGCGCGTCTGGGAGCGCGGCGTCGGCGAGACCCAAGCCTGCGGCACCGGCGCCTGCGCCGCGGCGGTTGCCGGGATTCGCCAGGGCTGGCTGCAATCGCCGGTGCAGATCGACCTCCCCGGCGGCCGCCTGCACATCGAGTGGGCAGGTCCCGGCCAGCCCGTTATGATGACCGGGCCTGCCGTCCGCGTGTATGAAGGCCAGGTCCGCCTGTAAGGGCCGTCGCCCGCGAGAACCGAGACGCTTATGACCGAGAAAAGCCAGGAACCGACAGCAGCGCTGGACGCCGAGCAGGTGGCCGCCTATCTGAGCCAGCACCCGGAGTTCTTCGTCGAGCATGACGAGCTGATCCCCGAGTTGCGCATCCCACACCAGCCCGGCGACGCAGTGTCGCTGGTGGAGCGCCAGGTACGCCTGCTGCGCGAGCGCAACATCGAGATGCGCCACCGACTCTCGCAACTGATGGACGTGGCCCGCGAGAACGACCGCCTGTTCGACAAGACCCGCCGCCTGGTCCTCGACCTGCTCGACGCCACCAGCCTGGAAGACGTGGTCAGTACCGTCGAGGACAGCCTGCGCCACGAGTTCCAGGTGCCCTACGTGAGCCTGATCCTGTTCAGCGACAGTAGCGTCTCGGTGGGCCGCTCGGTGAGCAGCGCGGAGGCGCACCAGGCCATCGGCGGCCTGCTCTCCGGCGGCAAGACCGTCTGCGGCGTGCTGCGTCCGCACGAACTGGCGTTTCTCTTCGGCGAGAGCGACCGCGACGAGATCGGCTCCGCAGCGGTGGTCTCCCTGAGTTTCCAGGGCCTGCACGGCGTGCTCGCCATCGGCAGTCCCGATCCGCAGCATTACAAGAGTTCCCTCGGCACCCTGTTCCTCGGCTACGTCGCCGAGGTCCTGGCCCGCGTGCTGCCGCGTTTCTCCTCGCCGCTGCGCTCGGTCCGCTGAGCGCGGCGGGCGGTCCGAGATGCGCGCCGACCTGGATGCCTTCCTCGAACATCTGCGCAGCGAGCGCCAGGTCTCCGCGCACACCCTCGACGGCTACCGCCGCGACCTGCTGAAGATCCTCGCCCTCGCCGAAAAGGCCGGGCTCTCCGACTGGAACGCCCTCGACACCCGCAGCCTGCGCACCTTCGTCGCCCGCCTGCACCAGCAGGGCCAGTCCAGCCGCAGCCTGGCACGGCTGCTCTCGGCGACGCGCGGCCTCTACCAGTACCTGCTACGCGAAGGGCGCTGCCGGCACGACCCTGCCAACGGCCTGAGCGCGCCGAAGAGTCCGCGCAAGCTGCCCAGGACCCTCGACGCCGACCGCGCCCTGCAATTGCTCGACGGTGCCGTGGAGGATGACTTCATCGCCCGCCGCGACCAGGCCCTGCTGGAGCTGTTCTATTCCTCCGGGCTGCGCCTCTCGGAACTGGTCGGCCTCGATCTCGAATGGCTGGACCTCAAGGAAGGCCTGGTGCGAGTGCGCGGCAAGGGCAACAAGGTCCGCGAGCTGCCGGTCGGCAAGGCCGCGCGCCAGGCGCTCGAAGCCTGGCTGCCGCTGCGCACCCAGGCCGCTCCGGAAGACGGTGCGGTGTTCATCGGCCGCAGCGGCAAGCGCCTGACGCCACGGGCGATCCAGCTGCGGGTGCGCCAGGCCGGCGTCCGCGAGCTGGGCCAGCACCTGCACCCGCACATGCTGCGGCACTCCTTCGCCAGCCATCTGCTGGAGTCGTCCGGCGACCTGCGCGCCGTGCAGGAACTGCTCGGCCACGCCGACATCGCCACGACCCAGATCTATACCCACCTGGACTTCCAGCACCTGGCCTCGGTCTACGACCGCGCCCATCCCCGCGCCAAGCGCAAGGGCAACGCCGATGGAGGCAACGACCCATGAGCAGCCTGCGACTGATCACCTTCGACCTCGACGACACCCTGTGGGACGTCGCCCCGGTGATGAACAACGCCGAGGCCCTGCTCCGCGAATGGCTGGCGAGCAACGCCGCGCGCCTGGGTCCGGTACCCATCGAGCACCTGTGGGCGATCCGCACCCGCCTGCTGGATCGTGAGCCGATGCTGCGCCACCGTCTCAGCGAGCTGCGCCGGCGCATCCTGTTCCATGCCCTGCTCGACGCCGGTTATCCACAGGCGGAGGCGGAAAGCCTGGCCGAGGCCGGTTTCCAGGTATTCCTCGAAGCGCGCCACCGGGTCACTCTGTTTCCCGAGGTCCACCCGACCCTGGAGATCCTCGCCGACCGCTTCACCCTCGGCGTGCTCACCAACGGCAACGCCGACGTGCGCCGCCTGGGCCTGGCCGACTACTTCCGGTTCGCCCTCTGCGCCGAGGAACTGGGCGTCGGCAAGCCCGACCCGACGCCATTCCGTGAAGCCCTGAAGCGCGCCGGCGTCGAGGCCTCGGCAGCGATACACATCGGCGACCACCCCAGCGACGACATCGCCGGAGCGCGCCGCGCCGGCATGCGTGCCATCTGGTTCAACCCAAGCGGCAAGCCCTGGGCCGGGGAGGAAGAGCCGAGCGCGGAGATCCGCAACCTCGCCGAGCTGCCGGCCCTGCTCGCCCGCCTGCAATGACGGACCGGGCCCCCGGTCGCGGGTAGCGCCTAGGCACGCGAAGCGCTGGCCTTTATGCGCCCGACCCCGCGCAAGATGGAAAACGCCACCGCAACGGCAGCCAACGTCAGCGACACGCCGAAAAGCAGCAACGCCGTCGACGCACCGAAGCGATCCGCGATCAACCCGGTGAAGATCACCGGCAGGCTGAAGCCGAGGTAGGCCAACAGGAAGTAGCCCGCGCTGGCCCGCGGCTTTTCCGCACCGGCCAGGACATTCACCGCCGACAGCCCGCCCAGGTAGGTGAAGCCGTAGCAGGAACTGCTCGCGCCCAGCGCACCGAACAGCACCGCAGCCAGTGAGCCGTGGATCGCGCCCCAGGCCAGCAGGGCATAGCTCGGCGGCAGGATCACCAGCCCCAGGCAGGTCGCCGAGGCCGGCGCCATCCGCCGCGCCAGCGGCTGGAACAGCAGGCCGCAGCTGATCACGGTGAAGGTCGAGAAGCCCGACCAGCGCGCCAGCCCGTGGGCCGCCAGCAGCGAAGGCAGGACCGCGATGACCAGACCCACAGTGGCCCATGCCAGCAGGATCGAGAGGCCGTACGGCAGGCTGCCGGCGGGAAAGAACGGCAGCCGCAGCATCGGCGTATCGCGCCCGCGCGGCGCCTCGTCCGGCAGGCCCGCCACCGCCGCCAGGGCCACGCAGGCCAGTCCCAGCTGGACCCAGAAGCTGCCGGGCACCAGGCTCTCCCGGAACAGCAGGAACAGACTGGTCAGTGCCGCGCCGAGGCCGAAGCCGAGCGAGGTGCTGGCGGTCACCCAGTTGGCCGAGGTGCGAGAATCCCCGCCCGCGATCAGTTCGCTCATGTAGGCCGTCCCGGTGGCCGATGCCAGGGCCGTGCCGACGCCGAGCAACAGGCGCGCCACGCCGAGCGCCTCCAGGCGCGGCCAGAGCGCCATCACCAGGGTGGCCACCATCGACAGCAGCACCGCGACGACGATCGGCGGCTTGCGCCCGATCCGATCGGACAACCCGCCGAGTACCAGCAGCACCGGCAGTACGCCGAGCACATAGCCGGAGAAAGCGCTGGCGGTAGCTGCCGCGCCGTAGCCGGAAAGCTCCGCGTAGGCGGTGTACAGCGGCGCCTGGAGGTTCACCGCCAAGGTGATCAGGCACAGGCCGAAGGCCAGGCATGCGGCGTGGCGACGGGTATTGCTCATGCGTTTCTCCGTTCAAGGGCCTGCCGCGGCAGAGCGGTGGGCATTGGCTAGCCCGCGAGAAGAGGCGTCGACTATCCGGCGCGGCGGCGCTACGGAACAAGTAACAGCTGTTCGGATTTGTGCTTAACTGTTCGCCCCAAAAGACCAAACAGTGAGTCAGGCATGCACCTCCGGATCGACCGCAATGCCAGCGAGCCGCTGGTGCAGCAGATCGTCGCAGGGGTCAGCGGCTGGATCCGCGGCAATCGCGTCCGCGCCGGCACGCGGATTCCGTCGATACGCCAGTTGGCCAGGGAAAACCAGCTCAGCCAGTCCAGCGTGATCGAGGCCTACGACCGCCTGGTCGCCCTGGGGATGCTGGAATCGCGGCACGGCTCGGGGTTCTTCGTCGCCGAGGCGCCCGCCGCCACTACCGACCTCGACAGCGAATGGCACGAAGGCGCGGAAAACGCATGGGGCCAGTTCAGCGGCAGCTCGACGAAACTCAAGCTCGGCTGCGGCTGGATTCCGGACAGTTGGCGGGAAGTCGAGGAACTCAGCTACGCGATCCGCCAGGTCGCCCGCAGCGAACTCGCCGGGCTGTTCGACTACAGCACTCCGCTGGGCCTGCCGGCGCTGCGCCAGCACATCCAGAAACGCCTGCGGCTGATCGATATCCATGTCGACCCGGAGCAGATCCTCACCACCACCGGCGCCAGCCATGCCCTCGACCTGTTGGTACGCACGCTGCTCAAGCCGGGCGACGTGGTGGTGGTGGAGAACCCCGGCTACTACAACCTGTTCAACCTGCTGAAGTTCCACGGGGTGAAGATGCTCGGCGTGCCGCGCACCCGCCACGGCCCGGACACCGCCGCGCTGGAGACGATCCTCCGCGCGCACAAGCCGAAGTTCCTTTTCACCAACAGCATGTACCACAACCCCACCGGCACCAGCCTCAGCCCCTCAGTGGCCCACCGCGTGCTGCAACTGGCCGAGCAGCATGATTTCCACATCGTCGAGGATGACATCTACGCCGACTTCCAGAACGGCCCCAGCACCCGCCTGGCAACCCTCGATTCGCTGCGCCGGGTGATCTACCTGGCGAGCTTTTCGAAGACCCTCAGTTGCTCGCTACGGGTCGGCTACCTGATCGCCGGCCCCGAGCTGATCCGGCGCCTGGCGGATGTGAAGATGTACACCAGCATCGGCAGCCAGCGCTTCGCCGAATGCGTGGTCTCGACCATGCTCGCCAACGGCAGTTACCGCAAGCTGGTGCAACGCCTGCGCCAGCGCCTGACCCGGCAGATGGCGGCGACCCTGCGGGTGCTTGGGGACAACGGCTGGGAGGTGTTCGCCGAACCGGTCGGCGGGATGTTCGTCTGGGCCCGTATCGGCGACTACCCGTTCGCCGAATTGCAGGCCGTGGCGACACGCCTGGACGTGCTGCTGTCGCCGGGCAGCGGCTTCAGCCCGGAAGGCGAGGAGAGCGACTGGCTGCGTATCAACATCGCCTATGCCAGCGACCCGCGGGCCCTGGCGTTCTTCGAGGCGTTCGGGTGAGGCGCGCTCTTGCCCTCCCCTGCCTCACTGGTAGTCGAGCAGGATCACCATCGCGGCCAGGACCGAGCCGGGCGTGATTTTCTCGGCGGTCTGCACATAGGACGCTTTCATCGGGATCCAGTAAGCCCCGCCGGTGTTCTTGTCGTACGCGGTCACCGGCAACGAGAGTCCCATCCGTAGCGGAACGCCGGCCTCGTCGGTGACCCGGATCGATACGCCGGTCGCGGTGCTGCCCGCCAGGCGCGGCAATACACCCGAGCCTTCGGCCACCGCGCCCCCCACCGCTTGAAGGCTGTAGCCGACGCGGTTGTACCCGCGAGGACAGCCGGCCACTACGAGATTGAACGGGGTAACGGCCGCGTAGGTGCCGACGCCGTTCAGCCGGGCGGCAGCGATCGACTGCAGCTTCACGGTCTGGTCGGCGACCTGGCAGGTCGCATTGATCGTGGTGACGCTCCCGGTCAACCTGATGGAAGAGGTGCCAGACGCGATAAGCCCGTCCTTGTAGGTAATGAGGAAGTACGAGTTGAACGCTCCGCTCGCGAACTGGCCGTCGGAGAGCGGCGTCGAGTTGCGGAACAACTGGACCTCCGCGATTTGCGAGAAAGTGCCCTTGAAACGGCTGCTCGCCGGTATGCCATCCAGCAGCAGGCGCACCGAAAGGCCCGGCACGTTGGTATTCAGGTCCGGACCATCGACCGGGTCCCAGACACTTCCCTTGTTGTACAGAGCGACGCCGATGAGATCGCAGCTGGGCTTGCCGCACAGTTGCATGGGAGTGAACGTGTAGCGCGACGTGACGTTTCCCTCGGGAAGGATCGAGGGGACGGCGATATCGCGGCCGCCGAAAGCGTACAGATTGGCAGCCATGCTGGTGCCGGCGGGAACGAACAGGACTGCCGCGATCAGCAGGGTTCGACGGAACGTCTTGAACTCCATGGGATGACAACCGATGTGTCCGGCATGTCCGGGAAAATCCACCGGAACCGGAGTGAACTTGATGGGTGGCTAATCTTTTCAGAACACCTGGAAAGGAGCCATAAGACAGGACCTACACGGCTCCGCGAATCCACCTAAGAATCGCTAGGAAAATTCTTAAGCAAGCTCTACAGCTCGCTCTCCGGCAGCCCCGGACGCCGCTTGGAGCGCCTGGATGGCAAGCAGCTTCGGTTGACGATGTGGAACGGTAGCGCTGCCACCGGAAAGGAAAAGGCCTTGGCCCGTCGCCAGCCGTGCCTGAACAGGCGAAAGATCGGCTCGCCAACCGGGATGCGGCGGGGCGAGATGCCCGTCAAAGTGACCGGCGCCATAGCACAAGGCCCGCCATCCCTTGCGGGAGGCGGGCCTTGGGATGGCGCGAAATCAGATGGGGCGGCTGCCGTACTTGCTGTCCGGCTTCTTCGGCGGATCGGCCACCACGTTGGGTTCGATCTCCTGCACCTTTCCACCGCGGGAAAGGAACTCCTCCATCGCCTTGGCGAGGGCGTCACGCTCTTTCTGCTTGGCTTCGACCGAGGGCAGCTCCTCTTCCACCACGGCGGCTTTCGCCTTCTTCCCGGGGGCGGGGGCCTCGTCGCCGTCGCCGCTGTCCGCTTCGCCGTCGTCGGCCGCGGCCAGCTCTTCGCCGTCGTCCTCGTCAGCGCCGTCCAGCTCGTCCTGTTCCAGTTCTTCTTCGCTCATGGTCAACCTCTCGGTGCTGCAAAAGCAGGTTAGTTATAGCCCAGCCGCGCGTTTTGATGAGCGCCGCCGGAAAAAATTCATACTGACTCGCCCTGCCAGGTGGCGAGCACGCGCCGTGCCCCGCCCCTGTCCCGGTGTTCACCGAGATAGATCCCCTGCCAGGTGCCCAGTGCCAACCCTCCCGACTGTATCGGCAGGGTCAGTTGGCAGCCCAGCAGGCTGGCCTTGAAATGCGCCGGAAGGTCGTCCGGACCTTCGTCGTTGTGTTCATAGCCGACTTCGCCGCGTGGCGCCAGCCGCTCGAAAAAACGCTCGAAATCCCGGCGTACGGCAGGATCGGCATTTTCATTCAGGGTCAGTGAAGCCGACGTATGTTGCAAAAGCAGGTGCAGCAGGCCGACCCGGCACCGCCGAAGCTCCGGCAAGGCGTCGAGTATCTCCTCGGTGACGAGGTGAAAGCCCCGCGGACGCGGGCGCAAGGTGATCAGGGTCTGCTGCCACATGCTGCTGTTCCAAATCGGCTCCGATCCGTCGCGCCGCGCATTCTAGCGCGGCATTTGAAAAAGCAAAGAGCGTAAGAGGCAGACCTGTGAAAGCTGATGGTGGCGCAGTCCGCTGGCAGTCACTGAAAGACCGGTTGCGGAAAGGTGGCGGCAGTCGCGGGAAGCGCCCTGGACTTTCGACGCACAAGGGCATGGCGTTCGGCGAAGGCGAGCGCGGGAGGCAAACCGACGCCCGGCGGAAAGCCGGGCGCCGGCAGGTATTACAGGTTGTAGCCGCGCTCGTTGTGCAGCGCCAGGTCGAGGCCGACCGCTTCCTCTTCCTCGGTGACCCGCAGGCCCATGACCAGGTCCAGCACCTTGAGGATCACGAAGGTCACCACGGCGGTGTAGACCACGGTGAAGGCCACGCCCTTGAATTGCACGAAGAACTGCGCGCCGATGTCCTCCACGCTGCCGAAGCCGCCCAGCGACGGCGCCGCGAAGATCCCGGTGAGCAGCGCGCCGACGATACCGCCGACCGCATGTACGCCGAAGGCGTCGAGGGAATCGTCGTATTTCAGCGCGCGCTTGAGACTGGTGGCGGCGAAGAAACAGATCACCCCGGAGGCCAGGCCGATCACCAGCGCGCCCATCGGACCGGCGGTGCCGGCGGCCGGGGTGATGGCCACCAGACCGGCGACCACGCCGGACGCGATGCCCAGGGCGCTCGGCTTGCCGTGGGTGATCCACTCGGCGAACATCCAGGCCAGGGCCGCGGCGGCGGTGGCGATCTGGGTCACCAGCATGGCCATCCCGGCGGTGCCGTTGGCGGCGGCGGCGGAACCGGCGTTGAAACCGAACCAGCCGATCCACAGCATGGCCGCCCCGACCAAGGTGTAGCCGAGGTTGTGCGGCGCCATCGGCGTGGTCGGGTAGCCCTTGCGCTTGCCCAGCACCAGGCAGGCGACCAGACCGGCGATACCGGCGTTGATGTGCACCACGGTGCCGCCGGCGAAGTCCAGCACGCCCCAGTCCCACATCAGGGCGCCGTCACCGCTCCAGACCATGTGCGCGATCGGCGCGTAGACCACGGTGAACCAGACCGCCATGAAGATCAGCATCGCCGAGAACTTCATGCGCTCGGCGAAGGCGCCGACGATCAGCGCCGGAGTGATGATCGCGAAGGTCATCTGGAAGGTGATGAACACGCTTTCCGGGAACAGCGCGGTGGCGGAAGTCAGGCCGTCGGCGGTGAGGCCGCTGAGGAAGGCCTTGTCCAGTCCGCCGACGAAGGAATTGAAGTTGAGGACGCCCTTCTCCATCCCGGCGGTATCGAACGCCAGGCTGTAGCCATAGACCACCCAGAGAATGGTGATCAGGCCGGTGATGGCGAAGCACTGCATCATGATCGACAGCACGTTCTTCGCTCGCACCATGCCGCCGTAGAACAGCGCCAGGCCGGGGATGGTCATGAGCAGGACGAGCGCAGTGGAGATCAGCATCCAGGCGGTGTCGCCGCTGTTCAGGACGGGCTCCTCGGCGGCCAGGGCGACGCCCGGCAAAGCGAGGGACAATAGGGCTCCTAGCCCTGCGATCTTACGCAGAGTCATGTTGGTATTCTCCTGGGGCTTTTGGGGGTTCGGTTGGGCTTAGATCGCGTCGGTATCGGTTTCGCCGGTACGGATGCGGATGGCCTGTTCCAGGTTCACCACGAAGATCTTGCCGTCACCGATCTTGCCGGTATTGGCCGCCTTGGTGATCGCCTCGATGACGCGGTCCAGCTGGTCGTCGGCGATCGCCACGTCGATCTTCACCTTGGGCAGGAAGTCGACGACGTACTCGGCGCCGCGATACAGCTCGGTGTGGCCCTTTTGCCGGCCGAAACCCTTGACCTCGGTCACCGTGATGCCCTGCACACCGATCTCGGACAACGACTCGCGGACGTCGTCCAACTTGAACGGCTTGATGATGGCAGTGACTAGCTTCATGAAACTCTCTCCCGTGTTTGGTGGACTCGCCCCAGGAAAACGAACCCGAGGACAGTCTAAGCGCAGTGTCTGGCTTTGTAACGCGCCGGTCCCTCTGGGAAGCATGATCGGGACCCTCCGCCCCGACCTGGCCCTGCTGCGGCCGTTCGATGCCGCAACCTGCCGGCCTCCCGCAACCGCCTCATCTGCCGCACCGGTACTGCTTCAGTGCACGCCTCACCCCGGCCAAAGCAGAAAGCTTGCCAGCTCCGGCAAATCCGCCGGATTTCAAGCTCTTAGCCGCCAACCCGGGGATAGTGCGGAACGCCGGGCTCCGGGCGGCGCACCAAATAGGCGCAGACGCGCTCCGACAGTTGCGCAAAAAGTGTGCAATGGCCCTCCCGCGAGCGCCGCCGACATCGTGCTAGACTGCCGCCCACTCGTTACCGGAACCCTCGCCATGCTGCCGCCCAAAGCCGTCTTCGAAGCCCTCAGCCAACAAGCCAGCCGCCTGTTCGCCGGCGAATCGCCGTTGCCCAAGGCCGAGCTGGAGTCGCAGTTCCGCGCCCTGATGCAGAGCGCCTTCAGCAAGCTCGACCTGGTCAGCCGCGAGGAGTTCGACAGCCAGATGCTGGTCCTCGCCCGCACTCGCGCACGGCTGGAAGCCCTGGAGGCCAAGGTGGCGGAACTCGAAAGCAAGCTGACGCCGCCCGCCGACTGATCCTCCCCCCTGCGAGCGGCGTGAGATCAAGGAGCGATCCATGTCCCTGGCGATTGTCCACAGCCGAGCCCAGGTCGGCGTCGAAGCCCCCTGCGTCAGCGTCGAGGCGCACCTGGCCAACGGCCTGCCTTCGCTGACCCTGGTCGGCCTGCCGGAAACCGCGGTGCGCGAGAGCAAGGACCGCGTGCGCAGCGCCCTGCTCAATGCCGGTTTCGACTTCCCCGCGCGGCGCATCACCCTCAACCTCGCCCCCGCCGACCTACCCAAGGACGGCGGTCGCTTCGACCTGGCCATCGCACTCGGCATCCTCGCCGCCAGCGGCCAGTTGCCCGGCACCGCCCTCGACGGCCTGGAGTGCCTCGGCGAACTGGCCCTGTCCGGGGCGATCCGCCCAGTGCGAGGCGTATTGCCGGCCGCGCTGGCGGCGCGCGACGCAAGGCGCGTTCTGGTGGTACCGAAGGAAAATGCCGAAGAGGCCAGCCTGGCCAGCGGGCTGACGGTGTTCGCCGTGGACCACCTGCTGGAGATCGCCGGACACCTCTCCGGCCAGGCCCCGCTGCCGCCCTACCAGGCCCGCGGCCTGCTCCGCGCGCCCTTCCCTTATCCAGACCTGGCCGAGGTCCAGGGCCAGGCCGCCGCCAAGCGCGCCCTGCTGGTGGCCGCCGCCGGCGCGCACAACCTGTTGCTCAGCGGCCCGCCGGGCACCGGCAAGACCCTCCTGGCCAGCCGCCTGCCCGGCCTGCTGCCGGCGCTCGACGAGGACGAAGCCCTGGAGGTCGCGGCGATCCATTCGGTGGCCAGCCACGTCCCCCTCAGGCACTGGCCGCAGCGACCGTTCCGCCAGCCGCACCACTCCGCCTCCGCGCCGGCCCTGGTCGGCGGCGGCAGCCGCCCGCAGCCGGGCGAGATCACCCTGGCGCACCAGGGCGTGCTGTTCCTCGACGAACTGCCGGAGTTCGAGCGCAAGGTCCTGGAGGTCCTGCGCGAGCCGCTGGAAAGCGGCGAGATCGTCATTGCCCGGGCCAACGGCCGGGTACGTTTCCCGGCGCGCTTCCAACTGGTGGCGGCGATGAATCCCTGTCCCTGTGGCTACCTCGGCGATCCCAGTGGCCGCTGCCGCTGCACCCCGGAACAGGTCCAGCGCTACCGGGGCAAGCTGTCCGGACCGCTGCTCGATCGCATCGACCTGCACGTCAGCGTGCTCCGCGAAAGCACCAGCCTGCAGCCAGGACACGGCGAAACCGCTACCGCCGAGGTCAGCGAACGGGTGGGCGCCGCACGGCAACGGCAACTGGCCCGCCAGGGCTGCGCCAATGCCCATCTCGATCTCCAGGCGATGCACCGCAATTGTGCACTCGCCGAAGCGGACCGCCGCTGGCTGGAGGCTGCCGGAGAGCGCCTGGAACTTTCCTTGCGCGCCTTGCATCGCATACTCAAGGTGGCCCGGACGCTGGCCGACCTGGAGCGCATCGATGCCATCGAACGCCGGCACCTGGCGGAAGCCCTGCAGTATCGGGCAATGACCTCCACGTGAAGCGTAATAATTCAGCAAAGCTATCGATTAAGGCTTTTCGAATCAAATTAGCTATCACGATGTGTTAGGCTGTTTCGTCTTCCGCCTTCGGCGGGCAATCCGATCACAAGGAGAGCTAGCTTACATGGAGACACCCACTACCCCCCGGAGCACCCTGAATCCTCCGGTCTTCTATACCTCCGCCGCCCTGATCCTGGCCCTGGTGCTGTTTACCGTCCTCCTCCAGGAAGAAGCGCAATCGCTGTTCAACCACGTCCAGCAATGGATCATCACCAACGCCAGCTGGTTCTACGTACTGGCCGTGGCGCTGATCCTGATCAGCGTGGTGTTCCTCGCCGTCAGCCGCTACGGCGACATCAAGCTCGGCCCCGACCACAGTCGTCCCGACTACCGCAACACCACCTGGTTCGCCATGCTGTTCTCCGCCGGCATGGGCATCGGCCTGATGTTCTTCGGCGTTGCCGAACCGGTGATGCACTTCACCACCCCGCCGGTGGGCGAGCCGAACACCGTGCAGGCGGCGAAGGAAGCGATGAAGCTGACCTTCTTCCACTGGGGCCTGCATGCCTGGGCGATCTACGCCATCGTCGCGCTGATCCTGGCCTTCTTCAGCTATCGCCACGGCCTGCCGCTGACCCTGCGCTCGGCGCTGTATCCGCTGATCGGCGAACGTATCTACGGCCCCATCGGCCACGCGGTGGATATCTTCGCGATCATCGGCACCGTGTTCGGCGTGGCGACTTCGCTCGGCTACGGCGTGCTGCAGATCAACAGCGGCCTGCACCACCTGTTCGGCTGGCCGGTGAACCAGACCGTGCAGATCGCCCTGATCGCCGCCACCTGCGGCCTCGCCACGCTCTCGGTGGCCAGCGGACTGGACCGCGGCATCCGCATCCTGTCCGAACTGAACCTGAGCCTGGC
Source organism: Pseudomonas sp. PS1(2021) (assembly GCF_020405165.1). Lineage (NCBI taxonomy): Bacteria > Pseudomonadati > Pseudomonadota > Gammaproteobacteria > Pseudomonadales > Pseudomonadaceae > Pseudomonas > Pseudomonas sp. PS1(2021). The sequence continues at coordinate 5,590,269 of NZ_CP084484.1, forward strand.
GGTGATCCTGCTGCTCTTCGTGCTGGTCCTCGGGCCGACCGTGTTTCTCCTGCAGACCTACGTGCAGAACACCGGGGCCTACCTGTCCGACATCGTCAACAAGACCTTCAACCTGTACGCCTACGAGCCCACCGATTGGATCGGCGGCTGGACCCTGCTGTACTGGGGCTGGTGGCTGTCCTGGTCGCCCTTCGTCGGCCTGTTCATCGCCCGTATCTCGCGCGGCCGCACCATCCGCGAGTTCGTCTGCGGCGTGCTGTTCGTCCCGGCCGGCTTCACCCTGCTGTGGATGACGGTGTTCGGCGATACCGCCATCCACATGGTCCTGCAGGAGGGCTTCACCCAGTTGGCCGAAGTGGTCAACCAGGACAGTTCGGTGGCGCTGTTCGCCTTCCTCGAGCACTTCCCGCTGGGCAGCGTGATCTCGCTGGTGGCGGTGCTGATGGTGGTGGTGTTCTTCGTCACCTCGGCCGACTCCGGCGCGCTGGTGGTGGACATGCTAGCCTCCAGCGGCAAGGACCACTCGCCGCTCTGGCAGCGGATATTCTGGTCGGTGCTGATGGGCGTGGTGGCCATCGCCCTGCTCCTCGCCGATGGCCTCAAGGCGCTGCAAACCGCGACCATCGCCAGCGCGCTGCCATTCTCCATCGTGCTCCTGGCGTCGATCTGGGGCCTGTTCAAGGCGCTGCACCTGGATGCCACCAAGCGCGGCATCCGCTACCAGGCGCTGACCTTCTCCCGCCCCACCACGCGCAGCGGCGCAAGCGAGGGCGACGGTTGGCAGCGCCGCCTGCGCAACATCGCCATGTTCCCAAGGCGCAGCCACGTCAACCGCTTCATCACCGATGTGGCGCGACCGGCCTGCGAGGACGTCGCCGCCGAACTGCGCAAGCAGGGCTACGAAGTCCAGGTGCAGGACGGCGAGGACGGCCGGGTTCGGCTGGAAGTCAGCCACGGCGGCGAGGTCGATTTCATCTACGAGGTGCGTCCGCGCGCCTTCACCACGCCGAGCTTCGTGATGCGCGACACCGAGGACAGCAGCGAGTCGCGCAAGTATTTCCGCGCCGAGGTCCATCTCCAGGAAGGCGGCCAGGACTACGACATCATGGGCTGGAGCCGCGACGGCGTGATCGGCGACATCCTCGACCAGTACGAGCGGCACATGCACTTCCTGCACGTGGTGCGCTGAGGGATGCGGGGGCCGGCCAATGCCGGCCCCTCGCCGTTTCGCCTACTGGATCTGCTCCGGAGTGACGATCACCCAGTTCCTGTCCGCCGTCACCGGCAGGCCGGCCTTGGCCTGTGCGGCGGAATGCTGCTTGATCATGCCGTTGATCTGCTCCATGTACTTGGCCTTGCGGTTGACCCACAGGTGCACGCCGTTTTCCGCGGTGCCGTTGAACAGCATGTAACCGTCGCTGTCCGGGGTATCGCCGGCGACCAGGATCGGCCGCTTCCAACGGTCGATGTAGGTGAGGATCGCAGCCTGCTTGCCGGCCATCCAGGTCGCCGGGGTCCACAGGTAGGGGGTCACCTCCAGGTCGAGGTTGACCTTGGGATCGTACTTGCCCTCGGCGATCTGCTTGCGCGCAGTGGTCAGCTCGCCGGTCTTGCGGTTCTTCAGCAGGGTGGTGACGCCGATGACGTTCTCCGGCTTGGCGTTGTAGCCATACCTGGGGTCCGCCGCGACCATCCGCACCAGTTCCTCATGGGCCGCGCTGATCACGTAGACCTCGATGCCGTTTTCCATCAGCTTGTTGTAAAGCTCGCGCTGGCCGCTGAACACGCGCGGCGGCTCGACGTCGAGCGTGGCGAGCTTGTCGCCGTCGTAATAGGTGGCGGGGATCGGCTTGCCGTAGGCCATCAGTTCGTCGACATAGCCCTTCAGTTCCCTGAGGGTGAAGCCTGAGAACACCTGGGCGACCCAGGGATAGCAGACCATGTCGTCGATCTCGCAAAGCCGGTAGTAGTAGCTGAACAGGCTCTCCTTGTGCCCGGCCTGGTCCTTGAACGGGATCAGTTTCAGCGAAGGGTCGAGCCTGTCGCGGGTCAGCACGCCCTTCATTTCCAGATAGGGCAGCAGCGATTCTTCCAGGTCGTAGCGATAGCTGGTGTTGTCCATGTCGAACACGGCATAGGCGCCCTTGTTCGCGTTGGCCTCGATCAGTGCATTCAGTTGCCTGGCGGCGGGGGCCGGCCAGTGCTCGAGTTCGGTGGCGCTGGCCTGGCCGACTGCGGCGGCGAGCGCCAGCGCGGCGAGTATTCCTTTGGCGAAGGTCATGGCGGGTTCCTTTGGGCGGTTGGAAGGAAGCTCCGTCCCCTGCCGCTCCCGACAGGCAACGACCAACGACCCTAGCGCAAACCCTGCGCCCGGCCCAGCGACGGCAGCGACCTGTAACGTCGCGTCAGCGCCAGGAGTTGTCCGGCGGCGTCACGCCAGCCGCTCGACGACGGGCAGACGCATCGCCGCCACCTCCGCGAGGAGGAAGTCGCGCAATCGCTGGAAGCGTTCCTGTCCCCTGCGGGCGCGAGGCCAGACCAGGTGATAGCTTTCGCCGCTGGCCACCGCCACCGGCCAGGGCAGGCCGATGCGGCCCTGGGCGACATCCTCGGCGACCATCACCAGGTCGCCGATGGACACGCCATAGCCTCGTGCGGCGGCGACGATGCCCAGTTCCAGCGTGTCGAACACCTGGCCGCCCTTGAGCGACACCTCGTCCCCCAGCCCGGTCCGCTGCAGCCAGCGTCGCCAGTCGCGACGATCCGGCGTGGGGTGCAGCAGCTCGCTGTCACGCAGGCGTTGGAGGGTCCAGGGCTCCACGGCCTCGTCGGGATCGCAGACCGGCACCAGCCATTCGGCGAACAGCGCTGCCGTTTCCCATTCCGGGCTGAACTGACCGCTGCCCAGCAACACCGCGCAGTCGAAAGGCTCGCGCTGGAAATCCACCGAGTCCACATCCATCCAGGCACTGGTGAGCTGCACCTCGATATCCGGGTTCAGGTGGCGGAAGCGGCTCAGGCGCGGTAGCAGCCAGCGCAGGGTAAGGGTGGAAGGCGCCTTCAGGCGCAGGGTGGCGTCGTCCACACGCAGGGCGGTGCAGGCCCGTTCCAGCGCATCGAAGCCGTCGCGCAGCCCGGGCAGTAGCAGGCGTGCCGGCTCGGTCAGCTGCAACTGGCGGCCATGGCGCTCGAACAGACGACAACCGAAGTGCTCTTCCAGGGTACGGATGTGCCGGCTCACCGCGCTCTGGGTTATCGCCAGTTCCTCGCCGGCGCGGGTGAAAGAGGCGTGCCGGGCGGCAGCCTCGAAGGCGCGCAGGGCATACAGCGGGGGCAGGCGACGGGTCATTGGGGAATTACCTCTTTCATGACTTTTACTCATGCCTGGCATCTTGTTTTTCCTTTTGTGGAGCCATGCCAGTCGCACCGAGAATAGCCGCATTCTCAACGCCGACAGGCCATCGCGGCAACCATCTCCTCCTGAGCCTTACTCATCCATGTCCTCGCCATCCCTCGTCGAACTCAAAGCCATCCTGCGCCTGGCGGGCCCGTTGATCGCCGCCCAGCTGGCCTATGTCGCCATGGTCTTCACCGACACCGTGATGATGGGCAAGCTCGGCCCCGACGCGCTGGCCGCCGGCGGCCTGGGCGCGGTCAGCTACGCCTTCGTCTCGACGTTCTGTGTCGGCGTGGTGGCAGCGGTCGGCAACCTGGTGGCGATCCGTCACGGCTGCGACGACGCCGCTGGCGCCGCCGCGGCCGCTCGCTCCGGACTCTGGGTCGGCGCCGCGCTGGCCCTGGCCGCCGGCCTGCTGCTATGGAACCTGCGGCCGCTGCTCCTGGTCTTCGGCCAGGCGCCGCAGACGGTGGACGGCGCCATGCAGTTCCTCCACAGCCTGACATTCGCCCTGCCCGGCTACATGGCCTTCATGGTCCTGCGCGGCTTCACCAGCGCCATCGACCGCGCCGGCCCGGTGATGGCGATCAGCGTGCTCGGCGCGCTGGCCAACCTGGCTCTCAACTATTCCTTCATAGAAGGCCTGTTCGGCCTGCCGCGCCTGGGCCTGGCCGGTATCGGCCTGGTCACCGCCCTCGTCATGAACTGCATGCCGCTGCTGCTGGCCCTGTATATCCGCCTGCAGCCGGCCTATGCCGAGTACTCGCTGCTGCGCGGACTGGGACGGCCGCAGCGGGCGATGGTCGAGGAGATACTGCGCCTGGGGCTGCCCATCGGTGGCACCTACGCGGTGGAGTCGGGGATGTTCACGGTCGCCACCCTGTGCATGGGCATCATCGGCGATCACGCCCTGGCCGCGCACCAGATCGCCATCCAGGCGGTATACGTGGCGTTCATGGTGCCGGTGGGGTTGTCGTACGCCACCACCTACCGCATCGGCCAGCATTTCGGCGCCGGCCGCCTGCTCGAAGCACGCCGCGCCGGGCGTGTCGGCATCGGCTTCGGCGCGCTGTGCATGCTGCTCTTCGCCGGGCTCTTCTGGTGGATGCCGGAGGCCATCATCGGCCTGTTCCTCGACCGCGACGCCCCGGCCAACCGGGAGGTGGCCGCGATGGCCGTCTCGCTGCTGGCGATCGCCGCCTGGTTCGAGCTGTTCGACGGCACCCAGAACGTCGCCATGGGCGCGATCCGCGGTCTCAAGGACGCCCGCACCACCTTCCTGGTCGGCCTGGCCTGCTACTGGCTGGTCGGCGTGCCGCTGGCCTGCCTGCTGGCGTTCGCGGCCGGCTGGGGCGCCGCGGGCGTCTGGTGGGGGCTGGCCGGCGGCCTGGCCTGCGCGGCCATCGGCCTGACCCTGGCCTTCGAGTGGAAGACCGCGCGGTTGCTGCCGAAAGCCACGGCCAGCGAGGCGTCGGCGCTCAATTGCCGAGCGGCTGGCCGCGGTGCGCCGAGCGCTCGCCGATGCCCAGGAAACGCGCCAGTTCCGCCAACGGCAGCGGCGGACTGATCCAGTAGCCCTGCACCTGGTCGCAACCGAAATCGCGCAACTGCTCCTGCTGGCGCAGGGTCTCCACGCCTTCGGCAACCACTTCCAGGTTGAGGTTGTGCGCCAGGTTGATCATCGCCCTCACCAGTTGGAAGTTTTCCGCCCGCTGGTCCATGCCGCCGACGAAGCTGCGGTCGATCTTCAACAGGGTGATCGGCAGGCTATTGAGGTGGACGAAGGACGAGAAACCGGTGCCGAAGTCGTCCAGCGAAAAGCGCACGCCCAGTTGGCCGAGCGCCTGCATGGTCTGCAGCACCTGGTCGCTGCGCCGCATCACGGCGGTCTCGGTCAGTTCGAACTCGAGCCAGCGCGCGTCGACGCCGTGCTCTTCGATCAACCGTTGCAGGGTCGGCAGCAACTGGCTGTCCTGGAACTGGCGGAACGACAGGTTCACCGCCATGTGCAACGGCTCCAGGCCGCGCCCGTTGAGCCACTGCATGTCGCGCAGGGCGCGGGCGATGACCCAGTAGCCGAGCGGCACGATCAGCCCGCTCTCCTCGGCCAGCGGGACGAACTCGCTGGGCGTGAGCAGGCCACGCTCGCCGTGGCGCCAGCGCACCAGCGCCTCCAGGCCGACGATGCGCCCGCTGTCCAGGCACAGTCGCGGCTGGTAGTGCAGCTCCAGCTCGTCGCGACGCAGCGCCCGGCGCAGTTCGGCTTCGAGGTCGGCGAGGCTGCGCACGCCACGGTTGATGCGTTCGTCGAAGACATGGAAGGTGCAACCCTGGCGGCTCTTGGCCTGCTGCATGGCGATGTGCGCATGCCACATCAGCGGGTCGGCGCCTTCGTCGGCACGGGCGTGGGCGAGTCCCAGGCTGCAACCCAGCAACAGGCTCTCGCCATCGATCCAGTAGGACTCGCCGAGGCATTCGACGATGCGTTCGGCGACCCGCTCGGCGCGTTGCGGATCGCGACGGGTGTCCAGCAGCAGGGCGAACTCGTCGCTGCCCAGGCGCGCCAGGCTGTCACCGTTCTCCATGAAGCCGCGCAGGCGGTTGACCACCTGCAGGATCAGGCGGTCGCCGCCCTGGTGGCCGAGGGAATCGTTGACGTGACGGAAGTTGTCCAGGTCGAGGTGGCCGAGCACCAGGCCACGCCCGTCGAATTCGCTGAGGCGCGCCGCGAGCAGGGTCTGGAAGCCCTGGCGGTTGGCGATGCCGGTCAGCGGATCCTGCTCGGCGAGCAGTTGCAGGGTCGCCTGCAAGCCCAGGCGCTCGCGCGCGTAGCGCAGGCAGCGGCGCAGGCTGTCCTCGGAAAGCTGTTCGGCGGCCAGCCAGTCGACCACCCCGACCGGCGCCTGCGCCGGCTCCTGCTGCAACAGCAGGATCACCGGCCAGGGGCAGGGAGTCCCCAGCGGCAGGCAGGCCGGCGTGGCCAGGAGCAGCCCGCGGGGCTCGGCGGCGAACAGGGTGGCCGCGCCCTCCCAGGTGGTGACGATGCTCAGCGAAAAGGCAGGCCCCAACGCTCTCAGGCGTTCACCTAGCAGTGGCGCCCAGTCCGGCGTATCCGCCAGAAGGAGCAGGCGCAAGGGTTCTGCGGGCGCTGACAAGCAACCTCCAAAGTTTTAAGAATCTTCGTAAAGAACGAACGGCATCATCCTAATGCGGTAGGGAATCTACAGCAAAATGGCGTGAACGATCTCGGGATCGGTCACAGCTTGCACGCTAATTCTCGCGGATGCCAGCCAGCCTGTTAGAATACGCCCCCGCTTCAACCCTCTCTTCCGGCCTGTTCCTATGTCCCGACTCAATCCCCGGCAGCAAGAAGCCGTGAACTACGTCGGCGGTCCCCTGCTGGTCCTGGCTGGCGCCGGCTCCGGCAAGACCAGCGTGATCACCCGCAAGATCGCCTATCTCGTCCAGCAGTGCGGTATCCGCGCCCAGTACATCGTCGCCGTGACCTTCACCAACAAGGCCGCGCGGGAGATGAAGGAGCGCGTCGGCACCCTGCTGCGCGGCGGCGAGGGCAAGGGCCTGACCGTCTCGACCTTCCACAACCTCGGCCTGAACATCATCCGCAAGGAACACGAACGGCTCGGCTACAAGCCCGGTTTCTCGATCTTCGACGAGTCGGACATCAAGGCGCTGCTGACCGACATCATGCAGAAGGAGTATTCCGGGGACGACGGCGTCGACGAGATCAAGAACTACATCGGCGCCTGGAAGAACGACCTGATCCTTCCGGAGGAGGCGCTGGAAAAGGCCCGCAACCCCAAGGAGCAGACCGCCGCGATCGTCTACCTGCATTACCAGCGCACCCTGCGCGCCTACAACGCGGTGGACTTCGACGACCTGATCCTGCAACCGGTGAAGCTGTTCCAGGAACATCCGGACGTCCTCCAGAAGTGGCAGAACAAGGTGCGCTACATGCTGGTGGACGAGTACCAGGACACCAACGCCAGCCAGTACCTGCTGGTCAAGCTGCTGGTGAAGGACCGCGCCCAGTTCACCGTGGTCGGCGACGACGACCAGTCGATCTACGCCTGGCGCGGCGCGCGCCCGGAAAACCTGATGCAGCTGAAGGAAGACTTCCCTTCGCTGAAGGTGGTGATGCTGGAGCAGAACTACCGCTCCACCAGCCGCATCCTCAAGTGCGCGAACGTCCTCATCGCCAACAACCCGCACGTATTCGAGAAGCAGTTGTGGAGCGAGATGGGCCACGGCGATCCGATCCGGGTGATCCGCTGCCGCAACGAGGACGCCGAGGCCGAGCGCATCGCCATGGAAATCCTCACCCTGCACCTGCGCACCGAGCGGCCGTACAGCGAGTTCGCCATCCTCTACCGTGGCAACCACCAGGCCAAGCTGATGGAGCTGAAGCTCCAGCACCACCAGATTCCCTATCGGCTCTCTGGCGGCACCAGCTTCTTCGGGCGCCAGGAAGTGAAGGACCTGATGTCCTACTTCCGCCTGCTGGTGAACCCCGACGACGACAACGCCTTCCTCAGGGTGATCAACGTGCCGCGCCGGGAAATCGGTTCGGCGACCCTGGAGAAGCTCGGCAACTACGCCACCCAGCGCAAGATCTCGATGTACGCCGCCTGCGACGAGATGGGCCTGGCCGAGCACCTCGACAGCCGTTTCCACGAACGCCTGCAACGCTTCAAGCGCTGGATGGACGGTATCCGCCGACAGTGCGCGGAGAACGAGCCGATCGCCGTGCTGCGCAGCATGGTGATGGACATCGACTACGAGAACTGGCTGCGGCAGAACGCCTCCAGCGACAAGGTCGCCGAATTCCGCATGAGCAACGTCTGGTTCCTCATCGAGGCACTGAAGAACACCCTCGAGCGCGACGAGGAAGGCGACATGACCATCGAGCAGGCCATCGCCAAGCTGGTCCTGCGCGACATGCTGGAGCGCCAGCAGGAAGAAGAGGAAGGCGCCGAAGGCGTGCAGATGATGACCCTGCACGCGTCGAAGGGGCTGGAGTTCCCCTACGTGTTCATCATGGGCATGGAGGAAGAGATCCTGCCCCACCGTTCCAGCATCGAGGCCGACACGGTGGAAGAGGAGCGCCGCCTGGCCTACGTCGGCATCACCCGCGCGCGGCAGAACCTGGCGATGACCTTCGCCGCCAAGCGTAAGCAATACGGCGAGATCATCGACTGCTCGCCGAGCCGCTTCCTCGACGAACTGCCCCCCGAAGACCTCGAATGGGAAGGCATGGAAGACGCCCCGCAAGAGGTCAAGGCGGCCAAGGGCAACGCCGCCCTCGCCGACATCCGCGCCATGCTCAAGCGCTGAGCCCGCCGCGCCTCGACTGTCTCGATTTTCACAAAAGTGTCTTGCCCGATGCCTAGCCTCGGGCGAGGAACTTTTGCCGCTCCACGCGCGACCAAAATTAGCTAGCTAACGAATTCCATTCGAGGACAGCTTCATGTCGAGCAAGAAAGTCGCCGAGATCGTCGTGGAAACCCTGGAAGCCGCCGGCGTCCGCCATTGCTATGGCATCGTCGGCGACACCCTCAACCATGTCACCGACGCCATCCATCGCAGCCAGATCCAGTGGGTCCACGTGCGCCACGAAGAGGCGGCGGCCTTCGCCGCGGGCGCCGAGTCCTACATCAGCGGACGCCTGACCGCCTGCGCCGGCTCCTGCGGACCGGGCAGCCTGCACTTCATCAACGGCGTCTACGAGGCCCAGCGCAACCGCGCGCCGATGGTGCTGATCGCCAGCCAGATTGTCACCCCGCAACTGGGCATGGAGTTTCCCCAGGAGGTCGACTTCAAGGCGGTCTACGCCAGTTGCTCGGTGTTCTGCGAGCAGGTGCACAGCCCGGAACAGGCGCGCCGGGTGGTGGCCCTGGCCTGCCAGGCGGCGCTCAACCGGCGCGGCGTGGCGGTGGTGATCCTGCCGGCCGACATCAGCCAGGCCACGGTGAAGGACGACCTGCCGTTCTCGGTGCATTTCCCGCAACCGGTGCTGCGCCCCAGCGACGCCGAACTGCAGGACATCGCCCGCCTGCTGGCCCACGGCAAGAAGATCGGCATCTACGCCGGCTCCGGCTGCCAGGGCGCCCACGACCTGCTGGTGGCCCTCGCCGACCGCCTCAAGGCGCCCATCGCGCACACGTCGCGGGCCAAGGACTTCGTCGAGTACGACAACCCCTTCAACATGGGCATGACCGGTATGCTCGGGATCGAGTCCGGCTTCCACATGATGACCGAGTGCGACACCCTCCTGCTGCTCGGCGCCGACTTCGCCTGGGCGCAGTTCTATCCGCAGAAGGCCACCCTGATCCAGGTCGACCGCGACGGCAGCCACCTGGGTCGCCGCCACCCCGTCGATCTCGGCGTGGTCGGCGACGTGATCCCCACCCTCGAGGCGCTCTTGCCGCTGCTCGAAGTCCGCGAGGAACGCAGCTTCCTCGACGAATGCCTGGAGCACCGCGAGCGCTCGCTGCGGACGCTGGAAAAAGAGGAGCAAGCCGGCAAGGGCGAGCTGATCCACCCCCAGCACCTGGTCAGCCTGCTCGACCAGCACGCCAGCGAGGACGCCCTGTTCACCGCCGACGGCGGCTCGGCGATGGTCTGGCTGTTGCGTCACATCCACAGCAACGGCAAGCGCCGCACCCTCACCAGCCTGGTCCACGGCACCATGGCCAACGCCATGCCCCAGGCGCTGGGACTGAAGAAGGCCTACCCCGAGCGCCAGGTGATCTCGATCTCCGGCGACGGCGGTCTGGCCATGCTGCTCGGCGACCTGCTGACGGCCATCCAGGAAAAACTGCCGATCAAGGTAGTGGTGCTGAACAATGCCTCGCTGAACTTCGTCGAGCTGGAACAGAAGGTCGAGGGCCTGCTGGACAACTACACCGACCTGCTCAACCCGGACTTCGCCCGGCTCGCCGAGGTGATCGGCTTCCACGGACGCAAGGTGACGCGCTCCGAGGATCTCGAGGCGGCGGTGCAGGAGTTCCTCGCCCAGCCCGGTCCGGCGCTGCTGGACGTGCATACCAACCCTGCGGAGCTGGTGATGCCGCCGAAGATCGAGTTCGGCCAGGTCGCCGACACCGCGCTCTACGCCGCCAAGGCCGTGCTCAGCGGGCGCTTCAAGGACGTCGAGACGCTACTGGTGAACAACCTGCTGAAATGAGCCGGCAGCGGCGCGGCCCGCCTGCCACGGGGCCGCGCCGGGCAGGCGCGGATTCCTGACCGCTCGATCATGTTCGCTCGTCCGAGAGAACGTCGCGCGCGGCGCCGGCTGGCGGTACAATGCCGCGCTTCATCAGCGACAGCCGCTTCGCAGGAAGCCACCCGTGGACATTCTCAAAGACAAAATCCGCTCGGAAGGCATCGTCCTTTCCGAGCATGTACTCAAGGTCGACGCCTTTCTCAACCACCAGATCGACCCGCAGCTGATGCAGCAGGTCGGTCACGCGTTCGCCACGCGCTTCCGCGACCAGGGCATCACCAAGATCGTCACCATCGAGGCTTCCGGCATCGCCCCGGCGGTCATGGCCGGCCTGGAGCTGGGCGTCCCGGTGATCTTCGCGCGCAAGTACCAGTCGCTGACCCTGAAGGACAACCTGTACATCTCCAAGGTGTTCTCCTTCACCAAGCAGACCGAGAGCACCATCGCCATCTCGGCCAAGCACCTGAACGCCCACGACCACGTGCTGGTGATCGACGACTTCCTCGCCAACGGCCATGCCGCCAAGGCGCTGATCGACCTGATCGGCCAGGCCGGCGCGAGCATTGCCGGGCTCGGCATCGTCATCGAGAAATCCTTCCAGGATGGCCGCGCCCTGCTGGAAAGCGAAGGCTACCGGGTCGAGTCCCTGGCCCGGGTGAAATCGCTGGCCGGCGGCCAGGTCGAGTTCCTCGACTGAGCGCCACTCAGCCCCGCTCTTCCTGGCTGGCCCGCAGGCCGGCCAGCAGCAAGCGCTGGTAGAGTTCCTCGCGAAGCCCCTGCGGATCGTCCAGGTCCATGCGCCGCAGATGCGCCGGGTAGGCTTCTGGCTCCGGCGCGTCCAGGGTCGCCTTGCCCAGTTCGAGGATCTCGCTCAGCTTCAGCTTGCGCTTGAGCCAACCCAACGCCCGCAGCAGGTCCTGCTCGACCTCGTCGAAATCGCTGCCCAGGGGAAACTCCGGCAGCGCCGCTGCGTGGGCCTGGTGCAAGGCCTGCAGGCGCTCCGGGGTATTGTTGCGATAGCGTTCGGGCAGGACGAAATCCTTCGGCAGCTTGCCGGCCGCCCGGGCCTGCTCGGCCAGCGCCTGCTGGAAACGCGAGTCGGCGATGGCCAGCAGCGCGGCGATCACTTCCGCGTCGTTCTTGCCGCGCAGGTCGGCGATCCCATACTCGGTCACCACCATGTCACGCAAGTGCCGGGGAATGGTGGTGTGGGCGTACTGCCAGACGATGTTCGAACTGACTTCCCCGCCGGATTCGCGCCAGCTACGCAGCATCAGGATCGAACGTGCGCCCTCCAGCTCGTGGGCCTGGGCGACGAAGTTGTACTGCCCGCCGACGCCACTGAGCACCCGGCCGTCCTCCAGTTGATCGGCGACCCCGGCGCCGAGCAGGGTCACGGTGAAGGCGCTGTTGATGAAGCGCGCGTCGCGCCGCTGCAGGCGCTTCAGCTCTTCCTGGCGGTACAGGTTGTTGACGAAGCCGATGCCGGTCATGCCGATCCCGGCGCGCTCTTCCAGCGACATCTCGCGCAGGCGCCGGTAGAACGCCAACGGACCGAGGAAAAAGCCGCCGTGCAGCCACACCCCGCCCTCCACCGGCGCCTCGCCGCGCTCGGCGGCACGCTGCCGCGCTTCGTCGGGGTAGACCCGGCGGCTCAGCACGCCGGCCTCGGCCAGCGCCAGCAGACCCGGCACGAACATCTCGCTGCAACCGTAAAGCCCCCGGCGGAACGGCTCCAGGCCACCGTCGCGCTCGATCGTCTCGGCCCAGCGCGCACGCACACCCAGCTCGTCGATCAACGCCCGGTAGGTGGCGTTGTCGCGCTGGCGCAGCAGCAGGGCGGCGGTCAGCGCGTCGCCCATCGAGCCGATGCCGATCTGCAGGGTGCCGCCGTCGCGCACCAGCGCGCTGGCGTGGAGACCGATACAGTGATCCTGCAGGTTGACCGGCATGTTCGGCGTGGAGAACAGCCGGCTGCTTTCCGCCGGCGCGTCGATCAGCAGGTCGAATACCGACTCCTCGACCTCGGCGTCGCCCGGCAGGTAGGGCAGGTCATCGTGGACCACGCCGATGGCGACGATGGTCTCGCCAGCGGCGCGACGCTTCTCCAGCATCGGCAGGAGGTCCAGGGTGATATCCGGGTTGCAGGCCAGGCTCAGCTTGCCCGGCCGCTCGGGATGCCGCGCCACCAGCTGGGCCACCGCGTTGACGCCCTTGGCATTGATGTCGCGGGCGACGTGGCTGTAGTTGCAACTGATGTAGTGCTGCTGCGCCGGCGCGCTGTCCAGCAGGCTGCCGGGCTGCAGGTAGAACTCCTCGACGCGGATGTTCGCCGGCAGTTCGTCGCGGCGCAGGGCGTGCAGGTAATCCAGCTCCGGGTAGTCGGCGAAGACCCGTTCGGCGAAAGGCTCGAGGAAACGCCGTTGCAGGTCGCCGCCAGCGGCGGGACGCCCCAGGGAAAGCGCGGTATACAGCGTCAGTTGGCGCTCCGGCAGGGTCCGCAGGCGCTGGTACAACGCATTGACCAGTCGGTTGGGCTTGCCCAGCCCGAGGGGCAGGCCCATGCGAATCGGGCCCTCGATGGTCTGCAGCAAGTGATCGACTGCGGCGTCGATGGAACAGGTTCGGCTCAAGACGATGCCCTCCGGCGAATGGGTAGCCGGAAGTTTGGACCCTGTTTGCCGGCGGGACGATCCGCCAGCGGGAAAAACCCGCACCGCGGATACGAAAAAGCCGCCAGGAGGCGGCTTTTCGCGACACGGTTCCGGCGTTGTTACAGACCGGACATATGCTTGATCGCGGCTTTCAGCTCGTCGTCCGAGCAATCGGCGCAGGTGCCTTTCGGCGGCATGGCGTTGATACCGGAAATCGCCTTGGCCAGCAGGCCATCGAGGCCGCCCTGCTCCTTGGCGCGCTTGCCCCACTCGGCCTTGTCGCCAACCTTCGGCGCGCCCAGCAGGCCGGTGCCGTGGCAGGTGTTGCAGGTCTTGCCGACGATGTCTTCGCCGGAACGCGCACCGCCGCCACCGGCGGCTGCCGCGACGGCGCCGACGCCTTCGCATTCCTTGCCTTGTACGCAGACCTTGCCTACCGGCTCGAGGCGCTTGGCGATCGCATCGTCAGTGGTCGTAGCCTGAGCGCTTACAGCCCACAGGGCCAACACGGCAGCTTGGGCCGCCAGCATTTTTTTAATCAGGTTCACCCTTACACCCTCATCGTGGCTTATCACACCCGGGCACGATACCGATCACTGCGGGCCGCGCGGGCGGGCGCAAGTATAACGGCAAAGAAAGCCCGGCAGAAACAATTGCACACCCTCGCAAAGCCTTGCGGCATTAGGTCGCAGCCCCGCATGCCCCTTGTCGGCCGGCGCCCTTCGGGCCCGGCGGGGTCTTGTGCTTCAGGTCAGAAATTTGCGGGCGTGGTGGCGCTGATCAAGCGTGCCGGCACATCGTAGGGATTGCGAAAACGGTGCGGCTTGTTGCTCTCGAAATAGTAGCTGTCGCCGCGCTCGAGCACATAGGTCTCGCTGCCGACGGTCAGTTCCAGGCGCCCGTCGACCAGCACGCCGGCCTCCTCGCCTTCGTGGTTGAGCATTTCCTCGCCGGTGTCGGAGCCCGGCGGGTAGGTTTCGTCGAGGAAGGCGATCGCCCGGCTCGGGTGCGCCTTGCCCACCAGGCGCATGGACACCGCGCCGCTGGAAATGTCGATCAGTTCGTCTGCCTTGTAGACAACCTGGGTATGGCTGTCCTGCTCCAGGTCCAGGGAGAAGAACTCCACCAGGGACATGGGGATACCGCCCAGCACCTTCTTCAGCGAACTGATGGAAGGGCTCACGCTGTTTTTCTCGATCATCGAGATAGTGCTGTTGGTGACACCCGCCCGTTTGGCGAGTTCGCGCTGGGAAAGACCTTTGAGCTTTCGGATGGTTTGCAGACGAGCACCGACGTCCAAGGGTGGAGTCCTCCTTATTCTTCTGGCAGGCAAGGCAAAACGAGGCCGCACACGGCTGGCGACCCCAAGTCGGCCGTATCATGGCAACACTGTTCAGTATTTACAACAGATCGGTCGACATGCCTGCGCAAAGAATTCGGAAAGTTTTTCTCAAGCCCCGGAATAGACGCGCGGCACCCTTTTCAGGTTGCACAGCAGCTGGTAGGGAATGCTGCCGAACTGCGCCGCCAGGGCGCCGACCGGCACGTTCGGGCCCCATAGTTCGACCCGGCTGCCCAGCCCGGCCTGGGGATGGTCGGTAAGGTCGACGGTGAGCATGTCCATCGATACCCGGCCAACCAGGCGCCCCGGCTTGCCGTCGATGAACACCAGGGTGCCGTCGGCGGCGTGGCGCGGATAGCCATCGGCGTAGCCCATGGCGACCACGCCGATGCGCTGGCTACGCTCGGTGCTGTAGCGCGCGCCGTAGCCGACCGGTTCGCCGGCCGGCAGGTCGCGGACGCTGATCACCTTCGATTCCAGGGTCATCACCGGGCGCAAGCGGTCGGCCAGCGGATGTGCGCGCTCGAACGGCGTGGCTCCGTAGAGCAGGATGCCCGGACGTACCCAATCGCTGGGCACCTTCGGCCAGCCGAGCACGGCTGGCGAATTGCGCAGGCTGATCTCGCCTTCCAGGCCCTGGCTAGCGGCCGCGAAGACAGCGAGCTGTTCCTCGGTGCGCGGGCAATCCAGTTCGTCGGCGCGGGAGAAGTGACTCATCATCACGATCTTCGCCACCTTGCCGCTGGCCCGCAGGCGCTCGTGGGCGGCGCGGAAGTCCTCGGGGAAGAAGCCGACGCGGTGCATGCCCGAATCCATCTTCAGCCAGACGTTCAGCGGGCGGGCCAGGCTGGCGCGTTCGATCGCCTCCAATTGCCAGGCGCAATGCACCACGCACCAGAAGTCGTGGGCGACGATCAGCTCCAGCTCGGACGCCTCGAAGAAGCCCTCCAGCAGCAGGATCGGCTGGCGGATACCGGCCTCGCGCAGCTCCAGGCCCTCCTCGATGCAGGCCACGGCGAAGCCATCGGCCTCGGCCGCCAGCGCTTCGGCACAGCGCACTGCGCCGTGGCCGTATGCGTCCGCCTTGATCACCGCGAGCGCACGGGCGCCGGTGGCCTCGCGGGCCAGCCGATAGTTGTGACGAAGGGCTTGCAGGTCGATCAGGGCACGGGCGGGGCGCATGGCGACGGGTCTCTCTTCAGCGAGGTGCGGCATCGCGCACCTTTCATCAGGCGAAAAAAAGCCCGGCTCTCCGGCCGGGCCAGACAAAACTCAGGGCAGCGCAGCGACCACCGACATCTCTAACAGGATCTCCGGCTCGCAGAGCTTGGCTTCGACGGTGGCGCGCGCCGGCGCGACGCCGCGCGGCAGCCACTGGTCCCAGACGCGGTTCATGCCTTCGAAGTCGGCGTCGATGTCCTTCAGGTAGATGGTCACCGAGAGGATCCGAGTCTTGTCGGTGCCGGCCTCTTCCAGCAGACGTTCGATGGCCGCCAGGGTCTCGCGGGTCTGCTGCTCGACGCCCGCGGACATGTCCTCGCCCACCTGGCCCGCCAGGTAGACGGTGCCGTTGTGGACGACGATCTGGCTCATACGCTCGTTAGTGTGCTGGCGCTGGATGGGCATTCTTGGCGTTCTCCGGGGAATTGCTGTAGCGGGAAATATCCAGGCCTTCGGTACTGATCTGCGGGCGCTTCTTCGCCATCAGGTCGGCCAGGTAGCGACCCGACCCGCAGGCCATGGTCCAACCCAGGGTGCCGTGGCCGGTATTGAGGAACAGGTTGCGGTAGCGGGTGGCGCCGACGATCGGGGTGCCATCCGGGGTCGCCGGGCGCAGGCCGGTCCAGAAGGTCGCCTGGCTGATATCGCCGCCCTCGGGATAGAGGTCGGTGGTGATCATTTCCAGGGTCTCGCGGCGGCGCGGGTTCAGCGACAGGTCGAAGCCGGCGATTTCCGCCATGCCGCCGACGCGGATGCGCTGGTCGAAGCGGGTGATCGCCACCTTGTAGGTCTCGTCGAGGATGGTCGAGGTCGGCGCCATCTCCGGGTTGGTGATCGGCACGGTCAGCGAATAACCCTTCAGCGGATAGACCGGAGCCTTGATACCCAGCGGCTTGAGCAGTTGCGGCGAGTAGCTGCCCAGGGCCAGCACGTAGTGGTCGGCGGTGAGCAATTCGCCGTTGACCAGCACGCCGTTGATGCGGTCGCCGGCGAAGTCCAGGCGCTCGATGTTCTGGCCGAAGCGGAACTCCACGCCCAGGCCCTTGGCCATTTCCGCCAGGCGGGTGGTGAACAGCTGGCAGTCGCCGGTCTGGTCGTTGGGCAGGCGCAAGGCGCCGACCAGCTTGTCGGCGACCTTGGCCAAGGCCGGCTCTACGCGGGCGATGCCATCGCGGTCGAGAACCTCGTAGGGCACGCCGGAGCGCTCGAGCACGGCGATGTCCTTGCCGGCGGCGTCCAGCTGCGCCTGGGTGCGGAACAGTTGGGTGGTGCCGAGGGTGCGGCCCTCGTAGGCGATGCCGGTCTCGGCGCGCAGTTCGTCGAGGCAATCGCGGCTGTACTCGGACAGGCGGACCATGCGCTCCTTGTTCACGGCGTAGCGCTCGGCGGTGCAGTTGCGCAGCATCTGCAGGATCCAGGCGTACTGGCTGGGATCGGAGGTGAGCTTGATGGCCAGCGGCGCGTGCTTTTCCAGCAGCCACTTCATGGCCTTCAGGGGAATGCCCGGGGCTGCCCAGGGCGAAGCGTAGCCGGGAGACACCTGGCCGGCGTTGGCGAAGCTGGTTTCCAGCGCGGGACCGTCCTGACGGTCGACCACCAACACCTCGAACCCGGCACGGGCCAGGTAATACGCACTGGCGGTACCGATGACACCGCTGCCAAGGACCAGAACTCGCATTGTCGCCTCCCACGTCGCGGAGGAACCGCGGACGTTTGTTATTTTGAGCGTGTAGATGCGCGCAGTATAGGAAGAGGCAGGCAGAAATAATCACCAATTTTAGGCGGTTACTCAGGTAAAAAACCGGACAATCAGGGGTTTTACCGAGGCGCATCCACCATAAAACTGGAAAAATACCGCATATTTAAATGATCGAACTCAGGCCGGGAGTCGCTTTTTCGGGAAAGCCTGTCGCAGAAGCCATGGAAAACGGCAGGAGTCCCTGAAGGAACCGCTCGCGACAGGAAAAATTCCGCGGACACTGCCCGGCCCTTGCGACCGGAGCAGCGTCCCAGAGCGCTCGCGGAGCCTTCGCGCTATTTCTTCACCCACTTGCCGCCGACCTGGACGTACTGCCCGGCAGGGGTTCTCTCCATCGCCTTCTTGCCGGCCATGGCCTCCACGTCGGCCAGCGAAGCGCCGCTGCTGTTGGCCACCTTCTGGTATTCGGCACGCCGCGCGGCATTGATCTGCGCGGCGATGTCCGCCGCCTGGCCGCTGTTGCTGACCACGCCAAGGTAGCCGTCCGCCTGCTCGCCGACCAGGCCCTGGGCCTTGGCGCCGCCAAGGGCCGACATGGCCTGGCCGAGGTCCATCGCCATGGCGGAAAGGCTGATGCCGAGGGCCAGCAGGGCGATACCGAGTTTGCTACGGGTTGTCATGGATCCGCTCCTTTAGAACAGGCCGCTGTTCTCGTTGATGATGCCGTCCAGAGCCTTGTCGACCTTGATGTAGATCTCGTGCTCGATTTTCACGTTGAGATTGATGTTGATCGGCTCGCTGGGAGCCGCCAGCTGCACGGTGGGCGTGCAGGCCATCGTCAGGCTGCCCAGCAGCAGGACAGCGAATAGAGCGCAGAGGCGCATCGGGGGTTCTCCTGTATGGCTCATGGCGCCGAAGCCTTGCGTTTCTGCATGCGCTCCTGCACACGTTGGCGAATGGTTTCGCTGACCCGGTCGCTCAGTTGCAGGCTGGTCAGCAGTGCCGGGATATCCTCCTCCAGATTGACGTTGAGGTTGACCGGGCGCCCCTTCTCCAGGTCCGGGTTGCTGCCCTGCAAGCGCAGGCCGAGCAACAGCTTGCCGTTCTCATGATAATCGACGCTGCTTTGCAGGACGTCGTAGTGGAAATCGTCGAGGGCATCGGCGACCAGCTTCATCCCCGGGTTGCTGCGCCCCAGCGCCTCGATCTTCGCCGAGCGGAAGCGCAGGTAGCCGGGCTCGCGGGCCTTGACCTGGCCGCCGGAGACGCTGGGCTTCCAGCGGTTCAGCATCAGCGGCAGCTCGCCGTCCAGGGCGCCTTCGCCGGCCAGGCCCTCCGCCGGATAGACCCGGAAAATCTCGCCGAGTTGTATGCCCTGGATACGCAAGGCGAACTTCTGCTCAGCCTGACCCAGGCGGATGCTCCCCGCGGGGACCGAGGCCTGCCCGCCGAACAGGCCGCTCTGCAACGTCTGCCAGCTCAAACGGCCGCTGCCCGGCGCGGAAAGCGGGGCCTCATAGCGCCCGCGGAAACTCACCGGCCCCAGCGGCAGGCCGGGATTGGCCTCGGCCAGGCTCAGGCCGGGGCTGTCCAGGCTCAACTGACCGCCACGCAGGCGCAAGGCCAGGCTGCCGCCCAGCCCCTTCAGCTCGCTGCGGTCGTAGATACCGTCGAGGCCTTTCAGGGTCAGGTCCAGGTCGAGGGACGAGGCGCCCGCCGCATCGAGCTTCCAGCCGGCCGCGGCGGTCGCTCG
The DNA here is from genome assembly GCF_020405165.1 of Pseudomonas sp. PS1(2021). Taxonomy (NCBI): domain Bacteria; kingdom Pseudomonadati; phylum Pseudomonadota; class Gammaproteobacteria; order Pseudomonadales; family Pseudomonadaceae; genus Pseudomonas; species Pseudomonas sp. PS1(2021). Next base: position 5,609,578 of record NZ_CP084484.1, read on the forward strand.
CCCATTGCCCAGTTCGAGCAGCCCCGGCCAGTCGGCGAGGGTCGCGGCCAGCGGATTGCCGGTACGGAAGAACACCTCGGCCAGCCTGGCGGAGAGCGCCAGGGGCGTCTTCGCGTCGCGCTGCAGCTGGATGTCCGCCGCCAACCCCGCGCCGTTGCTCAGCCGTCCCTTCAGGCTGGTGCGCTCGAGGGTGGTGTCGAGCGGCCCCTCGAAGGTCCAGGCCAACAGTTTGAGGTTGGCCTGGCGGAGTTGTCCGACCTGCGCCTGCAGCGGCCCGGCGAAATGCAGCGCCAGCGGCTGGTAGGCCAGTTCGAGAGCGGCCCCGGCGAGGTCGAGGCGGGGCTGGCCAAGGTGCAGCGTCGACGGCTCGGCCAGGGACGCCGCCTGCAACCGCGCGCCCCTGCCGAAGGAGAGGTTGGCGCGCTGCCCGTCCAGCCGGCCCTCCAGGGGAATCTCCGCGACCAGTCGCTCGGCTTTCCAGCCCAGGTATTGCAGGCGCGGCGCGTCCACCTGCAAGCGACCCTCCACCAGCCTGGCGGCCCACGGCGAGATGCCCAGCAGGTCGAGCCGCGTCTCCAGCTTCAGCGTACTCGCGCCCTCGCTGGTGAACGCCAGGCGCAACGCGGTGACGCTATCGGCATCGCGCTCCAGCGGCTCGCTGCGCAAGCCCAGCGCGCTCGGCCGCAACTCGGCCGGCAGCGCCTGCAACCACTCGCCGTGCAACTGGCTCAGGCGCAAGTCGCTGCGCAGCTGGCGTGGCAACCAGGCGCCCTCGTCTCCATCCAGTTGGACTTGCAGTTCGCCCTGTACATTACCCAGACCGGGCAGCGGCCAGGCTTGCGGAGCCTGCACCAGCAGCGCCGCCGAGCCACCGCCGTCGAGCACCCGGCGCGGCTCCAGCCAGTCGCTGCCAGGCGCCAGGCGGATCGTCCAGTCCGCTTGCAGATGCAGGGCTTGCGGTGCGTCGGGCAGGCGCTGGGCTTCCGGCAACCAGCGATTGAGCCAGACCACCAGGCCACGGGTGTCCGGCAGGCCGGGCGCCTCCAGGCGCCCCTGCCAGAGGCCGTCGCCATCGGACGGCGCGAGCTGGCTGTCCAGCGTCAGCAGCGCCTGCCGGTCGAGTTGCGCGCGCGTCCGCAGGCGCCAACCGGTAGGCTCCTCGAAGAGCTGGGCGTCGAGCTGGGCCTGCTGCGCCTCCTGTTGCAGGCGCAGTTGCGCAGCCAGCGGAAACAGCGCTCCCGACGGGCGGCCGATGTCCAGCCCGCCGTCCTGCTCGCAGCGGCCGGCGGGACAAGGCAGGTCGAGATGGAAGCGTTCGAGGTGGATCTGTTCCGGCAGCCAGGCGAGGGTCTCGCGCAGGGACGTCCAGTCCAGCGCAGCGGAGTCGTCGTCGGAACTCGCGGCAGCCGGTTGCCAGGCGAGCGCCACTTGCTCCACGCGCAGGCCGGGTAGACGCGGACGCCAACCCGACAGCCCGGGCCAGCGCAGCAGCGCGTGTTCCACGTCCAGTCGCAGGCTGGCGCCATCCGCGCCGCGCCGCTCCAGCGCCAGCCGTCGCAGCCCGATGCCTTCGGCGGACAGGCCCAGGCCTTGCCACTCCAGGCGCTCGACACCCTGCTCGCGCAACAGGCTGCGCCAGGCATGCCAGCCGTAGCCGAACGCCAGCAGCAACAGCACTGCAAATACCAGCAGCAACGTCGTCCTTCTGCGCAAACGCATGTCCTACCTCTGTCCGTTGCCGACCCGGCCAAGGGTGGCGGGGCCCTCGTGCAAGATCAAGGCGTTTTCCCTGGCCAGTGTTTTTCCCTGCTTTCGACGTTATATTGGCGGAAAATTTCCGGATTTTCCGAGCCAGACGGGGAGCCTCCATCCATGCGTACCCAGCATCAGAGCAAGCGCGAGCTGGACAAGATCGACCGCAACATCCTCCGCATCCTGCAGGAGGAAGGTCGCATTTCCTTCACCGAGCTGGGCGAACGCGTCGGCCTCTCGACCACACCCTGCACCGAACGCGTGCGCCGCCTGGAGCGCGAAGGCCTGATCATGGGCTATCACGCCCGGCTCAATCCGCAGCATCTGAAGGCCAGCCTGCTGGTGTTCGTCGAGATCAGCCTGGACTACAAGTCCGGCGATACCTTCGAAGAGTTTCGCCGGGCGGTGCTCAAGCTGCCCCATGTGCTGGAATGCCACCTGGTGTCCGGCCACTTCGACTACCTGGTGAAGGCTCGCATCTCGGAAATGGCGTCCTACCGCAAGCTGCTCGGCGACATCCTGCTGAAACTGCCGCACGTACGCGAGTCGAAGAGCTATATCGTCATGGAAGAGGTCAAGGAATCGCTCGACCTACCGGTTCCGGATTGACCCAAGGCACTTTCCGGGAGTCCGCCAGGACTCCCGGCATAGACGGGAAACACCGTCTTTTCTGTACACGATCCCCGCAACACCTCGCAGTTTTTTTCCTTTTTCGCCCTTGGCGAGCGCCTCGACTGACGTTTATGCTCCGTCAAATTTTCCACACATAATAATCAGGATTTCACACATGAACGCCCGCGTTCACCAGCCGGTGCATACCGCCCAACACGCCCCCTCCTACTACGCCGCCACGCTCAACCGACGCATCGAGTGCCCTCCCCTGGCCGGCGAAGAACAGGCCGACGTGTGCGTCGTCGGCGGCGGCTTCTCGGGAGTGAACACGGCGTTGGAACTGGCCCAGCGCGGCTTCTCCGTGGTCCTGCTGGAAGCGCACCGGATCGGCTGGGGCGCCAGTGGACGCAATGGCGGCCAGTTGATCCGCGGCGTCGGCCATGACGTCGAGCAGTTCCTCCCGGTGATCGGCGCCGACGGCGTGAAGGCACTCAAGCTGATGGGCCTGGAGGCGGTGGAGATCGTCCGTCGCCGGGTCGAGCAGTACGCCATCGACTGCGATCTGCGCTGGGGCTACTGCGACCTGGCGAACAAGCCCGGCGACTACCAGGGCTTCCGCGAGGACATGGAGGAACTCCAGGCCCTCGGCTATCGCCACGAGATGCGCCTGGTGCCGGCCGCGGAGATGCGCAGCGTGGTCGGCTCCGATCGCTACGTCGGCGGCCTGGTGGACATGGGCTCTGGCCACCTGCACCCGCTCAACCTGGTCCTCGGCGAAGCCGCCGCTGCCCAGTCGCTGGGCGTCCGCCTGTTCGAGCGCTCGCCGGTGACGCGGATCGACTACGGCACGGAAGTCCAGGTGCATACCGCCACCGGCAAAGTGCGGGCGAAGACCCTGGTGCTGGGCTGCAACGCCTACATGAACGACCTCAACCCGCTGCTCGGCGGCAAGGTACTGCCGGCCGGCAGCTACGTGATCGCCACCGAACCGCTGGACGAGAAACTGGCCCGCCAACTGCTGCCGCAGAACATGGCGGTGTGCGACCAGCGCGTGGCCCTCGACTACTACCGGCTCTCCGCCGACAACCGCCTGCTGTTCGGTGGCGCCTGCCATTATTCCGGCCGCGACCCCAGCGACATCGCCGCCTACATGCGGCCGAAGATGCTGGAGGTATTCCCGCAACTGGCGAACGTCCGCATCGACTACCAATGGGGCGGCATGATCGGCATCGGCGCCAATCGCCTGCCACAGATCGGCCGCCTGCCGGGGCAGCCCAACGTGTACTTCGCCCAGGCCTATTCCGGACACGGGGTGAACGCCACGCACCTCGCCGGGCAGTTGCTCGCCGAAGCCATCGGCGGCCAGCAGAGCGACGGCTTCGACCTGTTCGCCAAGGTGCCGCACATCACCTTCCCCGGCGGCAAGTTGCTGCGCTCGCCACTGCTGGCGCTGGGCATGGCCTGGTACCGGCTGAAGGAAAAACTCGGTAGCTGAGCCCATCCGAGGCTCGGTGGATTCTGAAAAAATCAGGCGGGGCATCGCTCTTCCGAGGAAAACTCCTAGAATTCGCACGACCGGGATGAGCCGGTCGTTCGAGTTTCCACGGGAGATATCCTTGCTTCGCCGATTCCTCCTGCTGGCCCTCCTGGCCCTCTCCGGCTGCGCCAGCACTCCTCCGCCGCAACCGTCGTCGGCACTGCCCGCCGAGGGTACCTGGCTGGCCAGGCAGGCCGAAATCCAGGGACGCGACCACCCCGGCCAGTCCGGCTTCCACCTCCTGGGCGCCAGCGAGGATGCCTTCGTCGCCCGCGCGGCGCTGATTCGCGCAGCCCAGCGCAGCCTCGACATCCAGTACTACATCGTCCACGACGGACTGACCACGCGCGCCCTCGCCTACGAGTTGCTCAAGGCAGCCGACCGTGGCGTGCGGGTACGCATCCTCATCGACGACACCGCCAGCGATGGCTGGGACTACGAGATCGGTGTGCTCTCCGCCCATCCGAACATCCAGGTGCGCCTGTTCAACCCGTTGCACCTGGGCCGCGCCACCGGCATCACGCGAGGCGTCGGCCGCCTGTTCAACCTGTCCCAGCAACACCGGCGCATGCACAACAAGCTGTGGCTGGCCGACGGCACGGCGGCCATCGTCGGCGGACGCAACCTCGGCGACGAGTATTTCAACGCCAAGCCGGAGATGAACTTCACCGACCTCGACCTGCTCGGCGTCGGCCCCATCGCCAACCAGCTCTCGCACAGCTTCGACCAGTACTGGAACAGCGCCATCAGCCGGCCGATCGAGGATTTCCTCTGGCGCGCGCCCTATCCCGGCGAACTGGAGTCGGCCCGACGCAAGTTGCAGCGCTACCTGCGCAAGGAGTCGGTGAAGGAGTCCGGCTACATCCGCCACCTGTTCGACCGCGGCGACCAGCCACGCCTGGGCAACTGGCTGGAGAATCTCACCTGGGCCCGCGCCGAGGCGATCTGGGATGCGCCGCTGAAGGTATTGAGCCGCGGCGAGCCCGACCCGCACCTATTGCTCAGTCCGCACCTGGCGGGCCTGTTCAAGGGCGTGCAGAAGGAACTGATCCTGGTCTCGGCGTATTTCGTTCCGGCCAAGGACGGTCTCAACTACCTCACCGGCAAGGCCGACAGCGGCGTCCGCGTGCGCCTGCTGACCAACTCCCTGGAAGCCACCGACGTGCCCGCCGTGCATGCCGGCTACGCGCCCTATCGGATGGCGCTGCTTGAGCATGGCGTTAAGCTCTACGAGCTGCGCGCCAATCCCGACCAGCCGCTGAGCGGCGCGCCCTGGCGCCTGCACGGATCGAGCAGCGCCAGCCTGCACAGCAAGGCGATGGTCTTCGACCGGCGCAAGGTATTCATCGGTTCGTTCAACTTCGATCCGCGCTCGATCCTGTGGAACACCGAAGTCGGGGTCATCGTCGACAGTCCGCTGCTGGCCGAGCAGGTCCGCCAACTGGCGCTGGAGGGCATGGCGCCGAGCGTCAGCTACCAGGTGCGCATCGACCGCAGCGGTAGCCGGCCGAAGCTGGTCTGGATCGACGAACGCGACGGCCGGCCCCAGGTCCTGCGCCACGAGCCGGGCAGCCTGTGGCGACGCCTGAACGCCTGGGTCGCGGGAATGATCGGACTGGAAAAGATGCTCTGAGGGTCACTCGGAGGCTTCCAGGCCGGTCGCCTCGTCGTCCGCCGGAATCGCCCCGCGCAGCCGCACCAGCACCACGAAGCCCGCCGCGCCGAGCGCCATCATCAACGGCAGGGCGTGACCGCTGATCCACTGGCTGGCGGCGCCGGTGGCCAGCGGGCCGAGCAGGCAGCCGATGCCCCATAGCTGCGCGACATGGGCATTGGCCCGGACCAGGGCATCGTCTCGGTAGCGCTCGCCGATCAGGATCAGCGCCAGGGTGAACAACCCGCCGGCGCTGGCCCCGAACAGCACCAGCAGCGGCCAGATCAACGACGTCTGCAGCAGCAGGGGAATCGCCAGGCTGCTCAGCAGCAGCACCAGGCCGCAGCCGCCGAACAGGCCGCTGCGCGAGACCCGGTCGGCGAGCCAGCCGATCGGCAGCTGCAACAATGCATCGCCCACCACCACGGTACTGACCATGGCCAGCGCCACCGCTTGCGGAAAGCCCTGGCGCAACCCGTATACCGGCAGCAGGGTGAGGATCATCGCCTCGAAGGCAGCGAACAATACCACCGCCCAGGCGATCGCCGGCAGACCCCGGCAGAAGGCCCACAAACCGCGCCCGGAGGCACTGTGCGGATCGACCCTGGGCGCACCGCTGCGGCCCAGCAGCAGCAACGAGCCAGCAATCAGCAGGCAGACGCCGAACCAGAAGCCACGGTCGTCGGCGGTACCGATGAAGGTCAGCAGTACCGGCCCGGACAGTTGGCTGAGGGCGTAGCCGGTGCCGTACAGCGCGACCAGCCGGCCACGCCACTTCTCCACCGCCAACTGGTTGATCCAGCTTTCCCCGAGGATGAACACCACGGTGAGCTGCACGCCGATCAGCAGGCGCAGCAACAGCCATACCGGGTAGCTCTGCAGCAGCGCCAGCAGGCCGACGGAGGCTGCCCCGGTGAGCAGGCACAACTGCATCAGCCGCGGCGTGCCGACGCGCGCGGCGAGGCGCCCGGCGATCATCGCGCCGAGCAGCACGCCCACTGCCGGCGTGCTGGCCATCACGCCGATGGCGAAACTGCCGTAGCCCCAGCTCTCCAGGCGCAACGAGACCAGCGGCATGGTCAGGCCAAGGGCGAGGCCGATGCTGATGACTGCGGAACAGACGGCGAAATAGCTTCCCCAACGCATTGCGATTCTCCCGTTGGCACCCCGGAAGCCTTGCCGGGGCGAGCGGATATATCCGGCGCACGAAGCACAGCGGCCGGGCTTCCAGAAGGAAACCCGGCCGCGGGTGTGGCTCGAGAGAGCCGGCCCGGAAGGGCCGACCTAGGCGATCAGAGCTTGATCCAGGTCGCCTTCAGCTCGGTGTACTTGTCGAAGGCGTGCAGCGACTTGTCGCGACCGTTGCCCGACTGCTTGAAGCCGCCGAACGGAGCGGTCATGTCGCCGCCGTCGTACTGGTTGACCCAGACGCTGCCGGCGCGCAGGGCCTTGGCAGTCAGGTGCGCCTTGGACAGGTTGCTGGTCCAGACCGCCGCCGCCAGCCCATAGGGCGTGTCGTTGGCGATGCGCACGGCTTCCTCGGCATCCTCGAACTCGATCACCGAGAGCACCGGGCCGAAGATTTCCTCGCGGGCGATCTTCATCGCATTGGTCACGCCGTCGAAGATGGTCGGCTCGACGTAGGTGCCGCCGGTTTCTTCCAGGGTCCGCTTGCCGCCGGCGACCAGCTTGGCGCCGTCGTTGTGACCGGCCTCGATGTAGGACAGCACGGTGTTCATCTGCTGGGTGTCCACCAGCGCGCCGACGTTGGTTTCCGGATCCAGCGGGTTGCCCGGTTTCCAGCCCTTGAGGGCCTCGATCACCAGGGGCAGGAACTTGTCCTTGATGGAGCGCTCCACCAGCAGGCGCGAACCGGCGGTGCAGACTTCGCCCTGGTTGAAGGCGATGGCGCCGGCAGCGGCTTCGGCGGCGGCCTTCAGGTCCGGGGCGTCGGCGAAGACGATGTTCGGGCTCTTGCCGCCGGCCTCCAGCCAGACGCGCTTCATGTTCGACTCGCCGGCATAGACCATCAGTTGCTTGGCGATCTTGGTCGAACCGGTGAACACCAGGGTGTCGACATCCATGTGCAATGCCAGCGCCTTGCCTACCGTGTGGCCATAGCCCGGCAGCACGTTGAACACGCCTTTCGGAATGCCGGCCTCGACGGCCAGCTGGGCGATGCGGATGGCGGTCAGCGGCGACTTCTCGGAGGGCTTGAGGATCACCGAGTTGCCGGTGGCCAGGGCCGGACCGAGTTTCCAGCAGGACATCAGCAGCGGGAAGTTCCACGGCACGATGGCGGCGACCACGCCGACCGGCTCGCGGGTCACCAGGCCCAGCTCGGCATGGGGAGTGGCGGCGACTTCGTCATAGATCTTGTCGATCGCCTCGGCGCTCCAGCGCAGGCTGTTGGCGGCGCTGGCGACGTCGATGTGCAGCGAGTCGCTGATCGGCTTGCCCATGTCCAGGGTTTCCAGCAGGGCCAGCTCCTCGGCGTTCTCCAGCAGCAGATCGGCGAAGCGGATCATCGTCTGCTTGCGCTTGGCCGGCGCCAGGCGCGACCAGGCGCCGGAATCGAAGGCATTGCGGGCGACCTTGACCGCCTGCTCGGCATCGGCCAGGTCGCAACTGGCGACCTTGGCCAGGAAGCGGCCATCCACCGGGCTCAGGCAGTCGAAGGTCTCGCCGGAGGCGGCGTTGCTGTATTCGCCGTTGACGAAGGCACGGCCTTCGATCTTCAGGTCTTTGGCGCGGGCTTCCCAGTCGGCGCGGGTCAGGGTGGTCATGACAACGTGTCCTCTTATTGGTGTTCTGGGCGCCTGGGAGACAGGCGCGCTGTCAGATTCTGCAAGGCGGGCGCGCGGCCCGTGGTGTCCGCCACCCTAAACCAGAGCAGCGCCTGTTTTCAATATATTTGACAGGAACCCCTCTAACTCCCTTGTCACGTTCATTATTTTAAACATAGACTCGCCCGGACTAGCGTCTTCATCCCTCGCGTGCAACCTGGGTGGCCCTATGACAATGAATAACGAGCCGCAGTCGAGCAGCCTCGACAACTTCTGGATGCCCTTCACCGCCAACCGCCAGTTCAAGGCGCGGCCGCGCCTGCTGGAAAGCGCCGAAGGCATCCACTATATCGCCCAGGGCGGGCGCCGCATCCTCGACGGCACCGCCGGCCTCTGGTGCTGCAATGCCGGCCACGGCCGGCGCGAGATCAGCGAAGCGGTGGCCCGGCAGATCGCCACCCTCGACTACGCCCCGCCGTTCCAGATGGGTCACCCGCTGCCGTTCGAACTCGCCGCGCGGCTGGCGGAAATCGCCCCGCCGAGCCTGAACAAAGTGTTCTTCACCAACTCCGGCTCGGAATCGGCGGACACCGCGCTGAAGATCGCCCTTGCCTACCAGCGCGCCATCGGCCAGGGCACCCGCACCCGCCTGATCGGCCGCGAACTGGGCTACCACGGGGTCGGCTTCGGCGGCCTGTCGGTAGGCGGTATGGTCAACAACCGCAAGGCCTTCTCCGCCAACCTGCTGCCGGGGGTCGACCACCTGCCGCACACCCTGGACGTCGCCCGCAACGCCTTCACCGTCGGCCTGCCCGAGCATGGCGTGGAAAAGGCCGAGGAGCTGGAACGCCTGGTGACCCTGCACGGCGCCGAGAATATCGCCGCGGTGATCGTCGAGCCGATGTCCGGCTCGGCCGGCGTGGTGCTGCCGCCCAAGGGCTACCTTCAGCGGCTGCGCGAGATAACCCGCAAGCATGGCATCCTGCTGATCTTCGACGAAGTGATCACCGGTTTCGGCCGCGTCGGCGAAGCCTTCGCCGCGCAGCGCTGGGGCGTCGTCCCGGACCTGCTGACCTGCGCCAAGGGGCTGACCAACGGCAGCATCCCGATGGGCGCCGTATTCGTCGACGAGAAGATCCACGCTGCCTTCATGCAAGGCCCGCAGGGCGCCATCGAGTTCTTCCACGGCTATACCTATTCCGGCCATCCGGTAGCCTGCGCCGCCGCCCTGGCGACCCTGGACATCTACCGTCGCGACGACCTGTTCCAGCGGGCCGTCGAACTGGAAGGCTACTGGCAGGACGCGCTGTTCAGCCTGCGCGACCTGCCCAACGTGGTCGACATCCGCGCCATCGGCCTGGTCGGCGGCGTGCAACTGGCGCCGCACGCGGACGGCCCCGGCAAGCGCGGCTACGACGTCTTCGAGCGCTGCTTCTGGGAGCACGACCTGATGGTCCGGGTGACCGGCGACATCATCGCCATGTCGCCGCCGCTGATCATCGACAAGCCCCACATCGACCAGATCGTCGAGCGCCTGGCCCAGGCCATCCGCGCCAGCGTCTGATCCAGGCGGGCGGCTGGCGCCGCCCTGCCCCCAACTGGCCAGAACCACAAGAACCGAGAGTCAGCATGAACATCGAACAGATCGTCGACTTCGCCCAGGCCAACAGCGCCCCGGAGCACTACAGCCCGGCGCCGGAGAAAATCCTCAAGGGCGACCCGAAACAGAGCGTGCGCAACCACTATGGCAGCCCCTGCGGGCAGTTCAACGCCGGTATCTGGGAAGGCGCCGTGGGCCAGTGGACGGTGAACTACACCGAACACGAGTACTGCGAGATCATCCAGGGCGTCTCGGTGCTGCGCGACCGGCACGGCAACGCCAAGACCGTGCGCGCCGGCGACCGCTTCGTGATCCCTGCCGGCTTCCAGGGCACCTGGGAAGTGCTCGAAGCCTGTCGCAAGGTGTATGTGATCTTCGAAGCCAAGGCCTGAGCCCCGGCTGCATCCAGAATGCTTGTTACCCTTGCCCGCCACCTGGCGGGCTTTTTTGTGCGCGGCCCGGGGTTCGTACGCCGGAAATGAAAAAGCCCGCCAGGTGGCGGGCTTTTCGCAAGGTGCCGGATGTCGGGTAGAGGTGAGCCATTACTGGCCCACCTCCCCCTAAGAACCGTACGTGCGCCTTTCAGCGCATACGGCTCAAGCCTTTAACAAAGCCCCGAGGGAGCCGGTTTGCTCACTGTCAGGCCACGGCTGTGTAGCTGCTGATGGCAGTTAGGGTGCAGAAGCACCCGGTTGACCAGTGCATCGCTTCCGCCTTGCGTGCGGTGGACGATGTGATGGTCGTGCCATCCCGTTTCCTTGGTTATCGGTTGCCCACAGAGTACACACCTCCCTTTCTGGTTCACGTACAGGCTTGTAATTTGCTTCCGGTACTTCAGCTTTTTCAGCATCCGCTCCATCCGCAGCTTCTCGCCCATTGCCTCCATCGAGGGATCGAAGGGGTTGTATTCCCCGTTGATCTTGATATGTCGCTCTATTGGTGTCTCCGACAGGGTATACAGCACAAAATCCTTTTTGCCCCCTTCCTCGGTAAATACCGTGGCAGCAAACACCCAGTTCTTGCTCTCGCTCGTCCGGAAGTACTTCTTCCGTATCCATTCGAGATTTTTCCTTGGGTGCCTCCGTTTTGCCCAACGCCATACAGCCTGAAAGAGCAGGAAGTCCATGCGACTGAACGCCTGTTTGGCAACCACGGGCTGGTGATACAACGCCCAGCCCTTCAAGATCGGATTAAGCAGGCGAATCAGGTTTTCCTGCCTCATCGTCTTGTTGCTGCTGATCACCTCCTTCACCTTGCGATAGAACGCTTGCGCGTTTTTCTTGCTCGGCTTGATCAGGAGCTTCCCGTCGTACTTGCGGAAATTCCATCCCAGGAAGTCGAAGCCTTGATCGATGTGGACGATCTGCGTTTTCTCGGGTGACAACCGCAGCCCGCGTACCGCCAGGAACTGCTCTACCCAAGGTTTGACCTCGTTTGCCAGCACCTCCGGAGAGTCGCCGGTGATCACGAAATCATCCGCATAACGCACCACATGTATCTTCAGCCTCTTTGCCTTCGCCCGCCCCAGATACTGCTTGAGGCCTGACTCCAACCCGTCCAGCACCATATTTGCCAAGGTCGGCGAGATGATCCCGCCTTGTGGCGTACCGGCATCCGTTGCCTGTAGCTGGCCTTTATGAACCACGCCAGCCTTCAACCATTTCCGGAGAACCGCTTTATCCGTGGGGATATTCGCGACCAACCAGTGGTGATTGATGTGATCGAAGCAACCTTCGATATCCGCCTCCAGTACCCATTGAGCCGAAGCTTTCTGGGACAGACAGGTGAATAGCTGACTCATCGCATCTGCCGTCGAGCGCTCGATCCGGAAGCCGTAGCTGTTCGGATCGCCCGTGGCTTCTGCAATGGGCGCCAGCGCCAGCAGATACAACGCCTGCATGGCTCTGTCGGTCATGGTCGGAATGCCCAGGGGGCGTTCCTTCCCATTCGACTTCGGAATGAACACACGCCGTAAGGGCCGTGGCTGGTATCCGCGCCGCTTCAATCCATTTGCCGCTTTCCATTTCGCGTCGGGTGTATCCCAGAGCACGCGGTCGACTCCCGCCGTGCGCTTGCCCTGGTTTTCAGTGACTCGTCGTACGGCCAAGTATCTGGCCGACTTCGAGCGGGTTAGCATCCGTTGCAAGGCTTTCACCCTGCGCCATTTGCCTTCCCGACAAGCCTTCGCAATCCGCACCTGCATTCCCCGGACATTCCGCTGCACACGACACCAGTCGATGTCGTGCCACTGCTGCGGAACACCGGAAAGCGCAGACCCGGCCTGTTGGCTGAGCTCTTTCATGCTGCTTTCCTCTCAAGATGGTTGAGCCATCCCGAGCGGAAGACACACGCAGGTCCCTGACGGGATGCGCATATCCCGCCAGGGTTGGTTAAGTTGGACTCGATGGAGCCGAGCCCTAGGTTCATTGAGACAGGGTCAGTCAGACGTCATGCGACGAAAGACCACGCAGAAGTCTGCCCGGTTTCCCGTGGGGTGATGTTCCAACCCCTATCCGAACCATTACAGCCCGGCATTCGCTTTCTCTGCGATCCCATACCCGCACCGCCAACAGCTCGCCTTGCGGCTCACCTGCCACGAGGGCAACGATACGGGCTTACCACGTTCCCTATCTGTCACACGACTGGTTTAGGACCTGCCTATTCGCCGGTGGTACTGAGACGACGTATCCCCATAATCGACAGGGATAACCGACCACGCACCTTTTGGTTATTGCCTAACAGCAGCTTTGGCAATTTGATCATAACGACGTTTATCAGCAGTTCACTTGCGTTGCCCATGCCAGCCAGCCTAGCGCCTCAACCCGGTACTGCTCCGAGCATCCACGGCTTGCCTCACGGCAGAACCGTACCCTGACGGGGGCTACATTGTCGGGAAAGCTTCACACCCCACCGTTACCAGTGACGCATGTTTCCCTAGGCTATCGTTGGTCGTACAACGAGTCCGCTACCATTCCGTACCGGGAATGGCTGGACAATGACAGACAGAGCTTTCGCTCATGTCTCCATTTAGATGTGAACAAGTACTGTCCTGTTGAACAGCTTGCTCTGGGTGATTACCTCTCGTTTTCTAGGCGAGAGGAACCCCAGCGGGGATTCACCCCCGCGTGGGTTGATGTGTAGAAAGCTCTCCAGACCAGGTTTCCCTGTCCTGCGGTCGTGCTACCGAGAGCTAAACGACCTTGGGAGGTTGCCACCGCCGCTGCGGCGAGTCCTCAAAGGCAATGGACTCCTGGGCGAAGGTTTTATCCGGGGCTGGATACCCAGACTAGATGGTTCCAACGGAACCCCTCAAGATGACCAACAACTTGAGGTTATGGAGACACGCTACGCGTGTCGCACCAATTACTTGATCTTGGCTTCCTTGTAGATCACGTGCTGACGAACGACCGGATCGTACTTCTTGATCTCGATCTTCTCAGGCTTGGTACGCTTGTTCTTGTCGGTGGTGTAGAAGTGGCCGGTACCGGCGCTGGACACCAGACGAATCAATTCACGCATGATTCAGCTCCTTAGAATTTTTCGCCGCGGGCACGCAGGTCAGCCAGGACGGCCTCGATGCCACGCTTGTCGATGATACGCATGCCCTTGGCGGAAACGCGCAGACGTACGAAGCGCTTCTCGGACTCGACCCAGAAACGGTGGTGCTGCAGGTTCGGCAGGAAACGGCGGCGGGTTTTGTTGTGTGCGTGGGAAATGTTATTCCCGGTAACCGGACCCTTACCGGTTACTTGACAGACTCTAGACATGCCTCAGCCCTCTATAACCTCATGCCCAACCCGGCATGGGTTGGCTGCTTTAACTCAAGTTCGATACTCAGTTTCACCGGGGTCTTACCCGCTGCATCCCGACGAAGGAGAGCGTGGCCCCAGAAAAGAGCGCAGCTTTATATCAGAAAGGCGCCCCGCGCCGCAAGGGTGAAGACCATGGCGCAGCCGCGGCCCGCCTCACTGCGGGCTTCGCACCGCGGCCGTTCGTCGCCTTGCCTCGTTGTCGCTGCCCGCCGCATGGTCTAGGGTAGCGATTCAAGGTCGCCAACGGCCTTGCATGACTGCGCCCAACCGCTGCGGATGGGCATGTTAACCGTTCGAATGGAGCCCGTCATGCGCCTCGCCGCTTTCTCCCTGTTCCTCGCCCCCCTGCTGCTCGCCCAGCCCGCCGCCGCTGCCGCCTTGAGCGTGTGCACCGAAGCCAGCCCCGAGGGCTTCGACGTGGTCCAGTACAACTCGCTGACCACCACCAACGCCTCGGCCGATGTGCTGATGAATCGCCTGGTCGAGTTCGACGCCGGCAAGGGGACGGTGGTGCCCTCGCTGGCCGAGCGCTGGTCGGTGTCCGACGACGGCCTGAGCTATCGCTTCGACCTGCGCCAGGGTGTGCACTTCCACAGCACCGCCTACTTCAAGCCGAGCCGTACGCTCGACGCCGACGACGTGGTGTTCAGCTTCCAGCGCATGCTCGATCCGGCCAATCCCTGGCACAAGGTGGCGCAGAACGGCTTCCCGCACGCCCAGTCGATGCAACTGCCGGAGCTGATCAAGCGGGTGGAGAAAAGCGGCGACCACCAGGTGCTGTTCGTTCTCGACCACCCCGACGCGACCTTCCTGCCGATGCTGAGCATGGGCTTCGCCTCCATCTATTCGGCGGAATACGCCGACCAGTTGATGAAGGCCGGAACCCCGGAAAAGCTCAACGCCGAGCCGATCGGCAGCGGCCCGTTCGTGTTCAAGCGCTTCCAGAAGGACGCGGTGGTGCGCTACGCCGCCAACCCCGAGTACTTCGCCGGCAAGCCGGCGGTCGACGCGCTGATCTTCGCCATCACCCCGGACGCCAACGTGCGCCTGCAGAAGTTGCGCCGCGGCGAATGCCAGATCGCCCTGTCGCCGAAGCCGCTGGACGTGGAGAGCGCGCGCAAGGACGCCAGCCTGAAGGTCGAGCAGACGCCGGCCTTCATGACCGCCTTCGTCGCCCTCAATACCCAGCATCCGCCGCTGGACGATCCCAAGGTGCGCCAGGCGATCAACCTGGCCTTCGACCGCACCAGCTACCTGCAGGCGGTATTCGAAGGCAGCGCCAGTGCCGCCACCGGCATCTATCCGCCGAACACCTGGAGCTATGCCAGGGATATTCCCGCCTACCCGCACGCCCCCGAACAGGCGCGCAAGCTGCTGGCCGGCAAGCAGCTTCCCGAGCTGAACATCTGGACCCGCCCGTCCGGCAGCCTGCTCAACCCCAACCCGAGCCTCGGCGCCCAACTGCTCCAGGCCGACCTGGCGGAGGCCGGGATCAAGGCCAACATCCGCGTCATCGAATGGGGCGAGTTGATCCGTCGCGCCAAGAACGGCGAACACGACCTGCTGTTCATGGGTTGGGCAGGCGACAACGGCGATCCGGACAACTTCCTCACTCCGCAATTCAGCTGCGCCAGCGTCAAGTCGGGGCTCAACTTCGCGCGCTATTGCGACCCCGGCCTGGACAAGCTGATTGCCGACGGCAAGGCCGCCAGCAGCCAGGAACAACGCACCGGCCTGTACCACCAGGCGCAGAAACTGATCCACGAACAGGCGCTCTGGCTGCCCCTGGCCCACCCGACCGCCTTCGCCCTTACCCGCCAGGAGGTGCAGGGCTACCAGGTCAATCCGTTCGGTCGCCAGGATTTCTCTCGGGTCGCCGTGAAACGCTGAAGGCCACGCCCGGGAGAACCCAGCGATGGATCTCGACCGTCTCTACCTGCCGCATTGGCAGTTCAGCGAACACCACCAGCGGCTGATCGACGCGCCGGCCGCAGCGGTACTCGACGCGGTGGAAGACCTGCTGCGCTTCGACGACCCGCTGGTGCGCGCCTTCCTCGTCCTGCGCGAAGCGCCGGGAAGGCTGGCCGGCCTGCTGGGCCGACGCAACGACCTGGCCGGCCGCCCACGCTTCGGCCTGCATGAGTTCACCCGCCTGGAGCGCCGCGCCGACCAGGCCATCGCCTACGGCCTGGTCGGCCGCTTCTGGCGCGCCGACTTCGCCCTGGAACGCATCGCGGACGGCGAGCATTTCCGCTGCTACGACCAGCCCGGAGTGGCCAAGCTCGTGCTGTGTTTCCGTTGCACGCCCAGCGCCAGCGGTACCCTGCTGCACACGGAAACCCGGGTGTTCTGCCCCGATCGCGCCAGCCGCCTGCGCTTCACCCCCTACTGGTTGGCGATCCGCCCGGTCAGCGGGCTGATCCGCCGGCGCCTGCTGGCGGGCATCGAGCGGCGCCTGGGCTGAGCCCTTCGTCGAACGCTCACAGCCAACCGTATTCGGCCAGCGACAGCGGCTCGCCGTCGCCGATGATGAAGTGGTCGAGCACCCGCACGTCGATGAGCGCCAAGGCTTCCTTGAGGCGCGCAGTGAGCTGGCGGTCGGCGAGACTCGGACGGGCGTCGCCGGAGGGGTGGTTATGGGTCAGGATCAGCGCCGCCGCGTTGTGCGCCAGGGTGCGCTTGACCACCTGGCGCGGGTAGACGCTGGCGCCATCGATGCTGCCCTGGAACAGCACCTCGAACGCCAGGACCCGGTGCCTCGTGTCGAGGAACAGGCAGGCGAACACCTCGTGCTGCTCGTGGCGCAGGCGCGCCTTGAGATAGTCGCGCACCGCCTGCGGGCTCTCCAGTATCGAATCGCGACGCAGGCGCTCGGCCAGGTGGCGCCGGCCCATCTCCAGCACGGCCTGCAATTGCGCATACTTGGCCACGCCGAGCCCGAGATGGCCGCAGAACGAGGCGAGGTCCGCCTCGAGCAGGGCACGCAGCCCGCCGAACTCGCTCAACAGCCGCCGCGACAGCTCGACCGCACTGCAACCGGTCACTCCCGTACGCAGGAAGATCGCCAACAGCTCGGCATCGGAAAGGGCCGCCGCGCCCTGCTCCAGAAGCTTCTCCCGAGGCCGTTCGGCTTCGGGCCAATCGCGGATGCTCATTCGCTTTCCCCATCGAGCCCGCCCGCTGTTCCCGTGCGGACGCTGTGCTATCTTAGCCCATCCTTTTTGCGCGGCAGACGACCTGGGGAGGCGCGTTTGCCGAAGCGCATGTCATCCATTTCCTTATTAAGGCAAGCCTATGCAGCGGCTCTATCGGAAACGCATCGTCCTCGGCGTGGGCGGCGGCATTGCCGCCTACAAGAGCGCCGAACTGGTCCGCCGCCTGCGCGACCAGGGCGCTGAAGTCCGAGTGGTGATGACCCAGGGCGGCCGCGAGTTCATCACGCCCCTGACCCTCCAGGCGTTGTCCGGCCATCCGGTGCATACCGATCTGCTGGACCCGGCGGCGGAAGCCGCGATGGGCCACATCGAACTGGCCCGCTGGGCCGATCTGGTGCTGATCGCACCGGCTACCGCCGACCTCATGGCGCGCCTGGTCCAGGGCGTGGCCAACGACCTGCTGACCACCCTGGTGCTGGCCACCGACGCGCAAATCGCCCTGGCACCGGCGATGAACCAGGCCATGTGGCGCGACACCGCGACCCAGGCCAACGCCGAGCTGCTGCGCCAGCGCGGCTTCCACCTGTTCGGTCCGGCAGCGGGCAGCCAGGCCTGCGGCGACGTCGGCCTCGGACGCATGCTCGAAGCCGAGGAACTGGCGCAGCGCGCCGCCGACTGCTTCCAGCGCCAGGCGCTGACCGGCGTGCATGTGCTGATCACCGCCGGCCCGACCCAGGAAAACATCGACCCGGTGCGCTACATCACCAACCACAGTTCCGGAAAGATGGGCTTCGCCCTCGCCGAGGCGGCGGTGGAAGCCGGCGCACGGGTGACCCTGGTCACCGGCCCGGTGCACCTGCCCACGCCCGACCGGGTGCAGCGCGTCGACGTGGTCAGCGCCCGCGACATGCTGGCCGCCTGCGAGGCGGCGATGCCCTGCGACCTGCTGATCGCCTCCGCGGCGGTCGCCGACTACCGCCCGGAAGTGGTCGCCGCGCACAAACTGAAGAAAGACCCTACCAGCGGCGAGGGCTTGCTCTTGCAGCTGGTGCGCAATCCCGACATTCTCGCCACCCTCGCACAGCGCGAGGATCGTCCCTTCAGCGTGGGCTTCGCCGCAGAAACCGAAAACCTGCTGGACTATGCTGCACGCAAGCTGAAGGACAAGAACCTCGACCTGATCGTCGCCAACGACGTGGCCAACCCCTCGATCGGCTTCAACAGCGACGAGAACGCGATCACGGTGATCGACCGCGACCTGCATCCGAGCACCTTCGCCCAGACCAGCAAGGGCAAGATCGCTCGCCAGCTGGTCGCCTTCATCGCCGACCGCCTCAACCAGCAATGAGTTACTGATGCACTCTCTCCAAGCCAAGATCCTCGACCCCCGCCTGGGCTCCGACTTCCCGCTCCCGCAGTACGCCACGCCGGGCTCGGCCGGCCTGGACCTGCGCGCCATGCTCAAGGAGGACAGCGTCCTCGGCCCGGGCCAGACCCTGCTGATTCCCACCGGCCTGTCCATCTACATCGCCGATCCCGGCCTCGCCGCCCTGGTCCTGCCGCGCTCCGGCCTGGGCCACAAGCACGGCATCGTGCTGGGCAACCTGGTCGGCCTGATCGACTCGGACTACCAGGGCGAGCTGATGGTGTCGTGCTGGAACCGCGGCGAGTCGCCGTTCACCATCGCCGTCGGCGAGCGCATCGCGCAGTTGGTACTGGTGCCGGTGGTGCAGGCGCATTTCGAGCTGGTCGAGGCGTTCGACGAAAGCCAGCGCGGCGCCGGCGGCTTCGGCCATTCCGGCAGCCACTGACCCCGAACACAGGACGAGACGCCGAGGAGACGCGGCATGAAGCTTTTCCAGCGCACCGCCAAGGATGGGAACGAGTTGGGCGACCTGCTCGAACCGGAAAAGAAGCCGCGCAAGGCAGCGTCCGAACGCGCTGACGGCAAGGACCTGCTGCCCGGCATAGGCGCCAGCCTGCTGGGCGTGGCGGCTGCCGGCGCCCTGCTCTGGTTCGGCGTCTTCGGCGGCGCCGGTGAGGCGCAGCAGCGCCAGTTGGACGCGGCCTGGGCCGAAGGCCAGGCCGGCGCCTTGCGCCAGGCCTTGCAGCAACTCGCCGCCGACACCCGCGCCGCCGCGGCCAGCCCCCTCGCCCTCGAGGCCCTGCAAAGCGGCGACGCCGCCCGCATCGAGGCCGCCCAGCTCAGCCTGCTGGCCTGGGACGGCGTGGTCGATGCCCACCTGAACGCGCCCGGCCAGGCCGCCCAGGACAACGACAGCCCCGGCCCGGTCAGCTTCGCCGCCCTGGATATCCTGCACCGGGTGGAAAGTGGCCAGAACGTCGCCGCCGAAGCCTACAAGGTCGGCCAGCGCTGGCTGCTGTACAGCGCAGCGCCGGTGCGCGGCGCCGACCAGAGCCTGCAAGGCACGCTGCTGCTGGCGGTCGACCTGCAACGGCTGCTGCGCGCCCTGCCGCCCTTGCCGGGCGATGCCGGCCAGGTACAACTGGTCCAGCAGTTCTCCGGCGCACCGGCCCAGGTGCTGCTGCAACGCGGTACGCCGGCGCCGGGCAAGGGTGCGCAAGCGCTGGACAGCGGCAATCCGAACTGGAAACTGAACTACACGCCCGGCAGCGTCGCTTCGACCCAGGCCTCGCCGCTGCTGCCGGCACTCGCGGCGCTGCTGGCGCTGCTCGGCGGCATCCTAGGCGCCTACCTCACCCGTTCGTCGCTGTTGCGCCGCCTGCATCAGGATGTCCTGACCCTCGGTCAGTATCTTCAGGAACTCGGCGGGCAACGCACTGCCAAACCCCCTGTGCCTAGCCTGCCGGGCTTCGCCCCGCTGATCCAGGCATTGGCCCGCCAGCCGCGGCGCAAGCCGGAGCCGACCAGCGTGCCCAGCCCTGCCAAGGCAGCGCCGGTGGCGCCGGTGGCGGTGGCGAAAGCGCCTCCTCGCGAGGAGCCGGCATTGGCAGATCCGTTGTTCCAGAACACCGACATTCTGGATATCGACATTCTCGATGAAGACCAGGACCTCCTGGGATTGGAGCAAACCCCCATCATGAGCACTGCAAAAGCACCGACGCTGCCCGCCAGCATCTTCCGCGCCTACGACATCCGTGGCGTGGTAGGCGATACCCTCACCGCCGAGACCGCCTACTGGATCGGTCGCGCCATCGGCTCGGAAAGCCTCGCCCGCGGCGAACCGTGCGTCGCTGTCGGCCGCGATGGCCGCCTGTCCGGTCCCGAGCTGGTCAAGCAGCTGATCCAGGGCCTGGTGGACTGCGGTTGCCAGGTCAGCGACGTGGGCATGGTGCCTACCCCGGTGCTGTACTACGCGGCCAACGTGCTCGAGGGCAAGTCCGGGGTGATGCTGACCGGCAGCCACAACCCGCCGGACTACAACGGCTTCAAGATCGTGGTCGCCGGCGAGACCCTGGCCAACGAGCAGATCCAGGCCCTGCGCGAGCGCATCGAGAAAAACGACCTGGCATCCGGCGTCGGCAGCGTAGAGCAGGTCGACATCCTGCCGCGCTACTTCAAGCAGATCCGCGACGACATCGCCATGGCCAAGCCGATGAAGGTGGTGGTCGACTGCGGCAACGGCGTGGCCGGGGTGATCGCCCCGCAGTTGATCGAGGCCCTGGGCTGCAGCGTGATCCCGCTGTACTGCGAGGTCGACGGCAACTTCCCGAACCACCATCCGGACCCGGGCAAGCCGGAGAACCTGAAGGACCTGATCGCCAAGGTCAAGGCCGAGAACGCCGACCTGGGCCTGGCCTTCGACGGCGACGGCGATCGCGTCGGCGTGGTCACCAATACCGGTACCATCATCTATCCGGACCGTCTGCTGATGCTGTTCGCCAAGGACGTGGTCTCGCGCAACCCGGGGGCCGACATCATCTTCGACGTCAAGTGCACCCGCCGTCTGATCGCCCTGATCAGCGGCTACGGCGGCCGTCCGGTGATGTGGAAGACCGGCCACTCGCTGATCAAGAAGAAGATGAAGGAAACCGGCGCCCTGCTGGCTGGCGAGATGAGCGGCCACGTGTTCTTCAAGGAGCGCTGGTTCGGCTTCGACGATGGCATCTACAGCGCCGCCCGCCTGCTGGAAATCCTCAGCCAGGATCAGCGTGACAGCGAGCACGTGTTCTCGGCCTTCCCGAGCGACATTTCCACCCCGGAAATCAACATCACCGTCACCGAGGACAGCAAGTTCGCCATCATCGAGGCGCTGCAACGCGACGCCCAATGGGGCGAAGGCAACATCACCACCCTCGACGGCGTGCGGGTCGACTACCCCAAAGGCTGGGGCCTGGTACGCGCCTCCAACACCACTCCCGTGCTGGTTCTGCGCTTCGAAGCGGACACCGAGGAAGAGCTGGAGCGCATCAAGACCGTCTTCCGTAACCAACTGAAGGCAGTGGATTCCTCGCTGCCCGTGCCCTTCTGACATGTCGGAGCTCCCCATGACCCTGAGTCGCGATGACGCCGCCCAGGTTGCCAAGGTCCTTTCCGAGGCCCTGCCCTACATTCGCCGCTTCGTCGGCAAGACGCTGGTGATCAAGTACGGCGGCAACGCCATGGAGAGCGAGGAGCTGAAGGCCGGCTTCGCCCGCGACGTGGTGCTGATGAAAGCGGTCGGCATCAACCCGGTGGTGGTGCATGGCGGCGGCCCGCAGATCGGAGACCTGCTCAAGCGCCTGTCGATCGAGAGCCACTTCATCGACGGCATGCGCGTCACCGACGCGGCGACCATGGACGTGGTGGAGATGGTCCTCGGCGGCCAGGTGAACAAGGACATCGTCAACCTGATCAACCGCCACGGCGGCAGCGCCATCGGCCTGACCGGCAAGGACGCCGAGCTGATCCGCGCGAAGAAGCTCACCGTGACCCGCCAGACCCCGGAGATGACCAAGCCGGAGATCATCGACATCGGCCACGTGGGCGAAGTCACCGGGGTCAACGTCGGGCTGCTGAACATGCTGGTCAAGGGCGACTTCATTCCGGTGATCGCGCCGATCGGCGTGGGCAGCAACGGCGAGTCCTACAACATCAATGCCGACCTGGTGGCCGGCAAGGTGGCGGAAGCGCTGAAGGCCGAGAAACTGATGCTGCTGACCAACATCGCCGGCCTGATGGACAAGCAGGGCCAGGTGCTGACCGGGCTGTCCACCGAACAGGTCAACGAGCTGATCGCCGACGGCACCATCTACGGCGGCATGCTGCCGAAGATCCGCTGCGCCCTGGAAGCGGTGCAGGGCGGCGTGACCAGCGCGCACATCATCGATGGCCGGGTGCCGAATGCCGTGCTGCTGGAAATCTTCACCGACAGCGGCGTCGGCACCCTGATCAGCAACCGCAAGCGTCACTGATCGCCCGCCACGGCGCGCTCCGGCGCGCCATGGCGGTTCCTCCATTAGCGTCGCGCGGCCAGCGTGAAGACCTGGTCCAACGGGCTCGTGCCCTCGCTACGGAAGGTCGCCGGGCTCACTCCCGTCCAGCGCTTGAACGCGCGCCTGAAACTGCGGATGTCACGGTATCCCACTTCCTCGGTGATGCGTTCGATGGACATCCCGGGGTTGCCCAGCAGGCTCATCGCCCGCCCTCGTCGCACCTGTTCCAGCAACGCCTCGAAGGTCAGCCCGTGTTCGGCCAGCCGGCGCCGCAGGGTGCGGCTGCTCATGTTCAGTTCGGCGGAAATCCTTTCGATCTGGCTGCCCAGGCTGAGGTCGCGGGCGATGGCCCGTTCCACCGCCTGGACCAGGTCGAGTTTCCGGTGCACCTGGGTGCTTTCCTGCTCCAGCAGGGCCAGCGCCTGGCGCAACGCCGGCAGGTTGTGGTTGGGCAGGCGCATGTCCAGCCAGTGGCTGGCGATCGCCATGCGGTTGTGCAGGCAGCCGAAGCGTACCTGGGGGCCCAGCAGCCGCAGGTACTCGCCCGCGTAGGGCGGAGCGGCATGGATGAGTTCGATGCCCAGCGGTTCGAACGCCGGGCTGACCAGGGCACGCCCATACACCAGCAGGCTGGCGAAGAACTCCTCGATGGCGAACACCTGCACCTCGCTGCTGGGCAGGTGGCATTCGACCTCGACGAAGAAGGTGTCGCCCTGCTGGTAGACGCTGGAGGTGACGATACCGCCCGAGCTGTGCTGGTAGCGCACGCCGATGTCGAACGCGTCGCGCAGGGTCCGGCACAGCGACAGCACATGGCCCAGCAGGCCAAGGGTGCCGAGCACGTTCTGGTGTCCGACCCACAGCCCCAGTCCCCGCTCCGGCAGGGCCTGGAGGGCACGCTGGATCATGCTCACGGCCTGGCGGTAGGAGATGCGCTGGGTAGGGTCCTGCAGGTCTTCGACGGTGAAGCCCAGGCCCCGGCACAGCCGCGCGGGATCGACACCATGGCCTTCGACCACCTCGGCCAGCGTCTGCAGCAGGAAGGTGGATACCTGGGCGAGTTCGTAGCGCGCATCGGCGGCATTGTTGTGCATGGGCGAAATCCTGAGCCGGTCTCGGCTTCGTTCTTGTTCTGGCGGTGGATCGCGACATGGGATGAGCGTCCCATCATATAGCGTTCCGCACAGATGTAACAAAGCATTGCGCAGTGTCCGCAAATCCCCCCCTCGCTGACCGTCAATGCCCTGCCTCGGCCTGCCGTTAGGGCTTATTCCTATGCCGTGCCCCGAGCCACGCCAACAATAATAAGAGCCCGCCCATGAACCCGATCCGCCCCCACAGGCCCCTGCGCCTGGCCGCCTGCGTCACCCTC
The DNA here is from genome assembly GCF_020405165.1 of Pseudomonas sp. PS1(2021). Lineage (NCBI taxonomy): Bacteria > Pseudomonadati > Pseudomonadota > Gammaproteobacteria > Pseudomonadales > Pseudomonadaceae > Pseudomonas > Pseudomonas sp. PS1(2021). The sequence continues at coordinate 5,633,255 of NZ_CP084484.1, forward strand.
GCCGTCAGCTGCTGCACCCACGCCAGCGAAGGCGGCGTGGACAACATTGGTCCAGGAACCGACGGTTTCTTCACCCTGCCACTGGACGTCGACAACCTCCCCGACCACATGTTCGCCTTCAACGTCTACTACAACCACTACGAAGCCAGGAAGCTGAACATCAGCTCCTTCGGCGGCAAGGTGTCCGACGTGAAGATCAGCTCGGATGCGATCATCCCTCGCCTGGACTACCTGAGCCCGCTGCGGATCTTCGGCGGGCGCCTGGGCGGCTACATCGCCCAGCCCTATCTCCGCCAACGGGTGGCCGCGTTCGGCCTGAGCGACGAACGGGAAAGCATGGGCGACACCACCTTCGCGCCGATCATCCTCTGGGACATGGGCAAGGACCTGACCCTGGCCGCCGCCGTGGAGGTCACCGTGCCCACCGGCAAGTACGATGCCGAGCGGCTGGCCAACACCAGCAACAACTTCTACACCTACAAGCCGCTGTTCTCCTTCACCTGGCTGCCCACCGAACGCACCGAGCTGTCGCTGAAGGCCACCTACAGCTTCAACATGGAAAACCACGACACCGACTATCGCTCGGGGCAGATCTTCCATTTCGACTATTCCGCCAGCTACCGGGTGACCGACAACCTGCGCCTCGGCCTGAACGGCTACTACCTCAAGCAGACCACCGACGACAAACAGAACGGCGAGACCGTACGGGTGTTCGGTTTCGGCGAGGAAGTCGACGACGGCGTACGCGGCCAGGTCTTCGCCATCGGCCCCGCCGTGCACCTGACCTTCCTTAAGTACGCCAGCGCGGAGATCCGCTGGGCCAAGGAATTCGACGTGGAGAACCGCCCCGAGGGCGACATGCTCTGGGCCAAGCTGACCATTCCGTTCGAACTCTGAGGCATCGGAACGAAGCGGCAGCCCGGTATCCGCGGGCTGCCGCCATCGACGAGGAAAAGCGCCAGGCGTCCTAGGCGTAAACCGGCCAGCGCTCGACGATCCGCCCGCCGCGCAGCGCCAGCAGGTCGCCGAATTGCAGCAGCACCGACTCGCTCTGGGTCGGCCGCAGGAAGACCTGGTCGTCCACCTCCAGGCCCACCGAAGGCGAGCCGTTGACCATTTCCTGGTTCGAGCTGCGCCCGTAGATGCCGTTGCTGCGCAGTCCCTCGGGCGAGGCGAAGTCGGCCATCCAGTTGCCGCCGTAGATGAAGAAGGTGCCGCGCTGGTTGGGGTCCCACCAGGAAAACAGCCGGGACTTGCCGTCCAGCGCCGGGATCTGCACCGCGCCGGTGCTCTTGAGTACCGGCGTGGCGATGTAGACGGCCGGCACATGCTCGGCCAGGGACGCCAGGTCGTAGTGGCTCGGCTTGAGCATGGCGGTGCCCACCGAGACCTCGCTGCTCAGCGTTTCCTTCTCGTGCATGCGATAGCTGGGGCTGCCGGCGGTATTCAGGGTCAGCTGTGGCGTCCACAGCGCGGCGAAGCGCTGGCGGGCGAAGTCGACATGTCCCTGGTAGAGCGCCATGACCTTGGCGAACAGCTCCTCGGGCGAACCGAGGATGCCCGGCACACCCATTCCGACGAAGGGGTCGTAGCCCATGAAGCCGGCGAACTCCAGGTGCTGCGGATGCGCCGCGATCAGCGCCAGCAATTCACCCAGCGCGGCCTGGTCGGCCACCCCGCCGCGATGCAGGCCGACGTCCAGTTCGATGTTGACGCGCATCCGGGTCCCCAGCCCCTGGGCCAGCGCCAGGTACTGACGCAAGCGCTGCGGCGTATCGATCAGCCATTGCAACTGCCGCGCCGGGTCGAACGCGCCCTTGTGCTCGCGGTAGAACAGTTCCGCCGAACGCACCGGCAACGGCTTGCCGAGGAGGATGTCGGCATCCGGAAAAGCGACTGCGTCGTGGTTGAGGAACGGTTGGTGGAAGGACATCAGCCGCCGGGTGCCGGCGCGCCTGGCGATGTACGCCAGCAGGCCGGGCGAGGGCAGCGACTTCTCCACCAGCCGCAGATGCTTGCCGCCGCGGCGGACCGAACGCATCACCACATCGATGTTGTGGTCCAGGCGATCGAGGTCGATGAGCAGCACCGGGCACATCGGGCCATTGGCCTTGAGTTCGCGGTTCAGCGCGCGGAAATAGTCGTCGTACGGCCCGCCACGGTCGGCGGGACGCATCCAGGCAGCAGTTCCCGCCAGCAGCGCGCCGGCCCCGAGGCCGGCGAACATGAACTTGCGTCGATTCACGGCGTCGCTCCTTTCAGGTCACGCCCAGGATGGAAGAGAGGTGCGCATTGAGGAACCGCCCGCGGGGATCCAGCGCCTGGCGCACCTCGGCGAACGCCTTCCAGCGCGGATAGAGCCCCTGTAACTGGTGCGCGTTGAGGCCATGCAGCTTGCCCCAGTGCGGACGCCCGGCGTATTTCCAGAAGATCGGTTCCACCGCGGCGAAGAAGTTGTGGTGGTCCATGCTGTAGTGCTGATGCACGGAAATGGAACAACTGTCGCGGCCCTCGAACATGCTCAGGGGAATGTCGTCGGCCTTCACGTAGCGGTACTCGATGGGAAACCAGGTGCGCAGGTCCTTGTCGCGGATCAGCGCGAGGATATCCCGCAGGCAGGCGGGACCATGCTCGGCGGGGACCGAATACTCCATCTCGTTGAAGCGCACGTTGCGCACGTTGGCGTAGACCGCATAGGAATCGTCGACCCGCTCGTCGAAGCGGGCGAAGTGGCGCAGGCTGTTGAGCAGGGTACGGCGGGTCTCCGGGAAGTCGCTGAGGTACTTGTCGAGACCTTCGATCAGGCCGACGAACTCGTTGCCGCCTTCCTTCGCCGGGTCAAGGGGCGGGGTCTTCGGCTCGTCGGTCTCGTTGAGGGCGATCGACAGGGCGTAGTCGGAGTGGGTCACCACCAGCATCTCCCAGTGCTGGTTCTCGCGCGTGTTCTTCTCCACGTCCTCCAGCAATTCCTCGGTCCGGGCGATCCACTGCCGTTCACGCAGGCGGTAGGCCGCGCGGTTCTGCAGGCGCACCCGGGTCACGACGCCCAGCGCCCCCAGCGAGACCCGCGCGGCATCGAACACCTCCACGTTGCGCTTGGCGTCGCACTCGAGCACCTCGCCGCTCGCGGTGACCAGTTGCAGACCGCGAACCTGGGCGGAATAGGAACCGAAGCCGACCCCGGTGCCATGGGTGGAAGTAGCGATGGCGCCAGCCAGGGTCTGGTAATCGATGTCGGCCATGTTCACCAGCGCCTGGCCGATCTCCTTGAGCGGAGCGCCCATCTGCGACATCGGCGTACCGCCGCCGAACTCGGCCTGGAGGGTCGCGCTGTCGTGGCTGAGCAAGCCGCTGAAGTAGGCGAGTGAGAGCAGGGTGCCGTCGGTCGGGACCAACGCGCTGAACGAATGGCCGGAGCCCACCGGGCGGATCCTGCCGGACGCCTGGCGGATGATCCGGACCAGTTCGTCGAGGTCTTTCGGTGCCTCCCGCGCCAGGGGCAGGCAGCTTTGCGCGCCGGACCAGTTGCGCCAGGGAATCAGGCGCGGTGCGCGGAGCAACTCCGCCAGCGCGGGGTTTCCCACCATGGCGGCGAACGCACCGAGCGCTCCCGCCCGTTGCAGGAGCTGGCGTCGCGACAGATGACTTGGCATGCCGGTATCCCCTATCGGTCCTGCGCTGCGGACATGAAATCGATCAAAGCCCGGAACTGTTCTTCCGAGCACTGCATGCACATGCCCATGGGTGGCATGCCCTTGTAGCCGTTGATGCTGTGGTCCAGCAGGGTGTCGATGCCCTGCGCCAGGCGTGGCGCCCAGGCAGCGGCATCGCCGGTCAGCGGCGCGCCGGAGGCGGGATTGGCGTGACAGAGCTTGCAACTGGCGGAATACACCTGCGCCAACGCAGGGTCCGCAGGGACACGCTGGGAATCGGCGGCCCGCGCCGGCGGCTCCGTGGATTCTCCGCAGGCCACCAGCATCAGGCCCAGGGCAAGCAGCAACCCCGGGCGGCAAAGGCGCGAGTTGCCCGGTCCGGGGCGGAGCGTGGACGACATGGTGTTCCTCTCTCGTTGCGCACGGCGTGCGTTCTCGTCGAACAACACTAAGGCCGCGACGCCCCGAGGATGAGGGCAATGCGGGCCAGCGACGGGGGGTTCTGCGGCCAGCCCTTTCGCACCGCGCGATGGCGGTCTAGAGTCGATGTCTGCAGCAGCGTCGAGGAGCCGGCATGAGCAGCGCAGCACAGCGCCAGAACTACACCTTCTTCCATTCCCTGCGGGTTCGCTGGGCGGAGGTCGATCCGCAGGGCATCGTCTTCAACGGCAACTATCTGACCTATCTCGACGTCGCCACCACCGAGTACTACCGCCAGCTCGGCATGTCCTACCCGGCCGACCTGCTGCGCGGCGGAGGCGATCTGTTCGCGGTGAAGAGCACCCTGGAATACCGCGCCCCGGCGCATTTCGACGACTGGCTGGACATCGGCACCCGCGTGGCGCGGCTGGGGCGCAGCAGCCTGGTTTTCGAGCTGGGCATCTGGCGCGACGAGCAGTTGCTCACCGTCGGCGAGCTGGTCTACGTCTATGCGGATGCGAACGAGCGACAGAGCCAGCCCCTGCCGGACTGGCTGCGCGAGAAGATCAGGGCGTTCGAGCGACAGTCGCCAGTGGAATCAGGGACTCACGCCGAGTAGCTGGGAGAGCCGCGCGCGGTCGGCGGCATAGGTTCTTTCCGCGTCTTCGCGGGCCTTCTGGAAACGCCCGATCTCGCCCTGCAGGCGCTTTTCCTCCTGCTTGAGATCGTCCAACTGGTCCACCAGCGCCTGCGCCACCGGACGTCCGGCACGCTCCTGGTTGGCCGCCTGGCCTTGCAGGTTGGCCTGTTGCAGCTTGAGCGACTGCAGGTTGCCGCGCGCCACGCTGCTCAGCCCGTCCAGTTCCGCCAGGCGCCGTTCGCGAGCGCGGTCGACGTCCTCGAGGCTGGAATACAGGCGCAGCAGCTGCGCATCGGAGCTGGCCTGGGCTTGGGCCGCCTTGCGCTGCCGCAGTTCCTCGGCGGTCGGCGCCGGCGGTACGGTGCGGATCACCCGGCCCTGGTCGTTGAGGACCTGGTAGCCCTTGCCGATGTACTGCGGCGGCACACCCTGGCGGTCGAGCACCACCACGCCCTTGTCGTTGACGTAGCGGTACAGCTCCACCGCTCCGCCCGGCGCCGCCTGGGCGCCGAAGGAAAGCCCCTGGAGCACCAGCCCCAGGGCCATCAGGCAACGCATTACATCCTGTCCGACCATGCCAGTCCCTTGTGAAAGGTTCAGATACCGTATTGGGCGCGATAGGCCTCTACCGCCGGCAGATGCTTCTTCAGTTCAGCATCTTCGGCAAGATATTCCAGCACCTGCTCCAGGGAAACGATGCTCACCACCGGCATGCCGAAGTCGCGCTCGACCTCCTGGATCGCCGACAGCTCGCCCTTGCCACGCTCCTGGCGGTTCAGCGCGATCAGCACGCCCGCGGCCCTGGCGCCCTGGGCGTCGATGATCTGCATCACTTCGCGGATCGCGGTGCCGGCGGTGATCACGTCGTCGATGATCAGCACCCGGCCGCTCAGCAGCGCGCCGACCAGCGTGCCGCCTTCGCCGTGGTCCTTGGCTTCCTTGCGGTTGAAGCACCAGGGCAGGTCGCGCTGGTGCTGCTCGGCGAGGGCCACCGCGGTGGTGGCGGCCAGGGGAATGCCCTTGTAGGCCGGGCCGAACAGGACGTCGAAGTCGATTCCGCTGTCGATCACCGCCTCGGCGTAGAAGCGTCCCAGGCGGGCCAGCGCCAGGCCGCTGTCGAACAGGCCGGCATTGAAGAAATAGGGGCTGGTGCGCCCGGACTTGAGGGTGAACTCACCGAAGCGCAGAACCCCGCGCTCGATGGCGAAACGAATGAAATCGCGCTGATACGCCTGCATGAATGACACCAAGCCGCATGAATTTAGCTAAACCGTTTGAGCTCGGGTATCATACACGCACGTGATTTTGGGGGCCATTTATGCGGATCATCAGTGTGAACGTGAATGGTATTCAGGCTGCGGCCGAGCGCGGTTTGCTCAGTTGGCTGCAAGCACAGAATGCCGACGTGATCTGCTTGCAGGACACCCGAGCCTCCGCCTTCGATCTGGATGACCCGTCCTTCCAACTGGACGGCTACTTCCTTTATGCCTGCGATGCCGAGCTACCCGAACAGGGCGGTGTCGCACTCTACAGCCGTTTGCAGCCCAAAGCTGTGATCAGCGGCTTAGGTTTCGAAACGGCCGATCGTTACGGGCGCTACCTGCAAGCCGACTTCGACAAGGTGAGTATCGCCACCCTGCTGCTGCCTTCCGGGCAGAGCGGAGACGAGAGCTTGAACCAGAAATTCAAGTTCATGGACGACTTCACCCATTACTTGAGCAAGCAGCGTCGCAAGCGCCGCGAATACATCTACTGCGGCTCGCTGTACGTCGCCCATCAGAAGATGGATGTGAAGAACTGGCGCGAATGTCAGCAGATGCCGGGCTTCCTCGCGCCCGAACGGGCCTGGCTGGACGAAGTGTTCGGCAACCTCGGCTATGCCGACGCCCTGCGCGAAGTCAGCCGCGAAGGCGACCAGTTCAGCTGGTGGCCGGACAGCGAACAGGCCGAGATGCTCAACCTCGGCTGGCGCTTCGACTACCAGGTGCTGACCCCCGGCCTACGCCGCTTCGTGCGCAACGCCAAGCTGCCGCGCCAGCCGCGCTTCTCCCAGCATGCGCCGCTGATCGTCGACTACGACTGGCAGTTGAGCATCTGAGCCCTGTCAGACACGAAAAAGCCGGCGCATGCGCCGGCTTTTCTATTTCCCGTGCGGCCTACTTGATCAGCCGCAGGCAGAACGGATAGCGATAGGCCTTGCCTTCGTTGGCCTTGATGCCGGCGATGATGGTCAACACCAGCGCCGCCAGGCAGACCAGGCCGAGCAGGAAGAAGCCGATCACCACCAGCATCAGCAGGAAGCTGACGAACATCGCCAGCGCCACGGTGATCTGGAAGTTCAGCGCTTCCTTGCCCTGGGCGTCGACGAACGGATCGCTCTCGCGCTTGAGTTGCCAGACGATCAGCGGCCCGAGCAGGCTGCCGAAGGGAAACACCAGGCCGATGAACGCCGCGAAATGGCAGAACATCGCCCATTGCCGGGCTTCCTGGCCGGGGGTCGCGGCGACCTCTTCGGATACATCGTTCATGTAGCGCTCCTTCTCCGGGGCCCGGCAGGCAGTGCCGGGCGTCTGCTCATTCGGCCAGCGCGGCGCGCTGAAGTTCGAACAGCTCCTGCATGCCCTGCTGGGCCAGTTCGAGCATGGCGTTCAGCTCGGCGGGACGGAACGGCGCGCCTTCGGCGGTTCCCTGCACCTCGATGAAGCCGCCGGCATCGGTCATCACTACGTTCAGGTCGGTTTCCGCGGCGGAATCCTCCAAGTAGTCCAGGTCGAGGACCGGCACGCCCTGGTAGATACCCACGGAAACGGCGGCGACCATCTGCTTCAGCGGATTGCCCTTGAGCGCGCCACGCTTCTTCAGCACCGCCAGGGCGTCGATCAGCGCCACGGTGGCGCCGGTGATCGAGGCGGTGCGGGTGCCGCCGTCGGCCTGGATCACGTCGCAGTCGATGTACAGGGTGTTCTCGCCAAGCTTGCTGAGGTCCAGCGCCGCTCGCAGGGAACGGCCGATCAGGCGCTGGATCTCCAGGGTACGACCGCCCTGCTTGCCGCGGCTGGCCTCGCGCTGGTTACGCTCGCCGGTGGAGCGCGGCAGCATGCCGTACTCGGCGGTCAGCCAACCCTGGCCCTGGCCCTTGAGGAAGCGCGGCACCCCGGACTCGGCGCTGACGGTGCAGATCACCTTGGTATCGCCGAACTCGACCAGCACCGAACCTTCTGCGTGCTTGGTGTAATGGCGGGTGATGCGGATCGGGCGCAGCTGGTCGGCGGCACGGCCACTGGGACGATTCATCGTGGATATCCTGTACTGAGAAAGCGGAATTGGCCGCCATTATAGAGGCCAGCCCGGGCTCTCAACCACCGTCGGCGTGCGGGCCCCGCCGGACGTGGGTTACAATGCCCGGCTCGAATCACGGCAGCCGCGCGCGTCCGGCGCCGAACGCACTCCCCACACGACTATCGAGGTAGACCCATGGTGCACAGCATGACCGCCTTCGCCCGCGTCGAGCAGGCCGGTACCCACGGCACCCTGAGCTGGGAGCTGCGCTCGGTCAACCACCGTTACCTGGAGCCCCACCTGCGCCTGCCCGACGCCTTCCGCGACCTCGAAGGCGCGGTGCGCGAGGCGCTGCGCCAGGGCCTGTCGCGCGGCAAGGTGGAATGCACCCTGCGCTTCGCCGAGGAAACCGCCGGCAAGAGCCTGCAGGTCGACCAGGAGCGCGCCCGCCAACTGGTCGCCGCCGCCGAAGGCGTAGCCGCCCTGATCCGCCAGCCGGCGCCTCTCGATCCGCTCGCCGTGCTGGCCTGGCCCGGCGTACTGGTGGCCGACTCGGCCGATCCGCAGGCGCTCAACGCCGCCGCCCTGGAAGCCTTCGGCCAGGCCCTGGAGCAACTCAAGGCCGGCCGCTCGCGCGAAGGCCAGGAGCTGGCGAAGCTGCTCAACGATCGGCTCGACGCGATGCTGGTGGAAGTCGGCAACCTGCGCGAACTGGTGCCGACCATGCTGGCCAACCAGCGGCAGAAGATCCTCGACCGCTTCGCCGAACTCAAGGCCGAACTCGATCCGCAGCGCCTGGAGCAGGAACTGGTCCTGCTGGCGCAGAAGAGCGATGTCGCCGAGGAGCTGGACCGCCTCGCCACCCACGTCGGCGAGGTCCGCCGGGTCCTCAAGGCCGGCGGCGCCGCCGGTCGGCGCCTGGACTTCCTGATGCAGGAACTCAACCGGGAAGCCAACACTCTAGGCTCCAAGGCGTTCGACCCGCGCTCGACCCAGGCGGCGGTCAACCTCAAGGTCCTGATCGAGCAGATGCGCGAGCAGGTCCAGAACATCGAATGACCGGCGGGCGCCACCGCCCGATCTCTTTCCAACCCGTACGAAGCACCAGGAACACCTCATGTCCGGCACCCTGTACATCGTTTCCGCTCCCTCCGGCGCCGGCAAGACCAGCCTGGTGAAGGCCCTGCTCGACGCCGCCCCCGAGGTCCGCGTGTCCGTCTCCCATACCACCCGCGGCATGCGTCCGGGCGAGGTGGACGGGGTCAACTACCACTTCACCAGCCGCGAGGAATTCCTCGCCATGCTCGAACGCAACGAGTTCCTCGAGCACGCCGAAGTCTTCGGCAACCTCTACGGCACCTCGCAGCGCTGGGTCGAGAAAACCCTCGCCGAAGGCCTCGACCTGATCCTCGAGATCGACTGGCAGGGCGCCCAGCAGGTGCGCCGGCTGATGCCCGAGGCCCAATCGATCTTCATCCTCCCGCCGAGCCAGGAAGCCCTGCGCCAGCGCCTGACCAACCGCGGCCAGGACAGCGACGAGGTGATCGAGCGGCGCATGCGCGAAGCCGTCAGCGAAATGAGCCACTACGTGGAGTACGATCACCTGGTGATCAACGACGATTTCGCCCACGCCCTGGACGACCTCAAGGCGATCTTCCGCGCCCGCCAGTTGCGCCAGGACGCCCAGCAGCAACGCCACGCCGAACTGCTCGGTCGTCTGCTCGCCTAAATCGGCTCTTCCATAAAGATTGGCGATTTTTTAGACTATTCAGTCCGCCCGGCAAACGTCGGGCTCACTTTTCGTTACGAGGAACACCATGGCCCGCGTCACCGTTGAAGACTGCCTGGACAACGTCGATAACCGTTTCGAGCTGGTCATGCTCGCCACCAAGCGCGCCCGTCAGCTGGCTACCGGCGGCAAGGAGCCGAAAGTGGCCTGGGAAAACGACAAGCCGACCGTCGTCGCCCTGCGCGAGATCGCTTCCGGCCTGGTCGATGAGAACGTCGTCCAGCAGGAAGACATCGTCGAGGACGAACCGCTGTTCGCAGCGTTCGACGACGAGGCCAACACCGAGGCCCTGTAAGCCATGGCCTCGGCTCGACGTCGCCTGCGAGCGCCGCAACCCGCCTACGGGCAGGGGGTGAACCCTTGCCGGGCATAGACGCCTTCGCCGACAGACTGTCGAGCTACCTCGGGCCGGACCAGGTCAACCTGGTCCGCCGCGCCTACTACTACGCCGAGCAGGCCCACGACGGGCAACGCCGCCGCAGCGGCGAACCGTACGTGACCCACCCGCTGGCGGTCTCCAACATCCTCGCCGACATGCACATGGACCATCAGAGCCTGATGGCCGCGATGCTGCACGACGTGATCGAGGACACCGGCATCGCCAAGGAAGCGCTCACCGCGCAGTTCGGCGAGACGGTTTCGGAACTGGTCGACGGGGTCAGCAAGCTGACCCAGATGAACTTCGAGACCAAGGCCGAGGCCCAGGCCGAGAACTTCCAGAAGATGGCCATGGCCATGGCCCGCGACATCCGCGTGATCCTGGTCAAGCTGGCCGACCGCCTGCACAACATGCGCACCCTCGAGGTGCTGTCCGGCGAAAAGCGCCGGCGCATCGCCAAGGAAACCCTGGAAATCTACGCGCCCATCGCTAACCGCCTGGGCATGCACACCATGCGCGTGGAGTTCGAGGACCTAGGTTTCAAGGCCATGCACCCGATGCGCGCCGAGCGCATCCGCCAGGCGGTGAAGAAGGCCCGCGGCAACCGCCGCGAGATCGTCGGCAAGATCCAGGAGTCGCTGGTCAACTGCCTCGCCCGCGAAGGCATGGAAGGCCAGGTGATCGGCCGCGAGAAGCACCTCTACAGCATCTACCAGAAGATGCGCGGCAAGCGTAAGGCGTTCAACGAGATCATGGACGTCTACGCCTTCCGCATCATCGTCGACAAGGTCGATACCTGCTATCGCGTGCTGGGCGCCGTGCACAGCCTGTACAAGCCGTTCCCCGGACGCTTCAAGGACTACATCGCGATTCCCAAGGCCAACGGCTACCAGTCGCTGCATACCACCCTGTTCGGCATGCACGGGGTGCCCATCGAGATCCAGATCCGTACCCGCGAGATGGAAGAGATGGCCAACCACGGGATCGCCGCGCACTGGCTGTACAAGTCCAACGACGAGACGCCCAAGGGCACCCATGCCCGCGCCCGGCAATGGGTGAAGGGCGTGCTGGAACTGCAGCAGCGCGCCGGCAACTCGCTGGAATTCATCGAGAACGTGAAGATCGACCTGTTCCCGGACGAGGTCTACGTGTTCACGCCCAAGGGCCGCATCATGGAACTGCCCAAGGGTTCCACCGCGGTCGACTTCGCCTACGCGGTGCACACCGACGTCGGCAACAGTTGCATCGCCTGCCGCATCAACCGTCGCCTGGCGCCGCTCTCCGAGCCGTTGCAGAGCGGCCAGACGGTGGAAATCGTCACCGCCCCGGGCGCCCGGCCGAACCCGGCCTGGCTGAGCTTCGTGGTCACCGGCAAGGCGCGCACCCATATCCGCCATGCGCTCAAGCTGCAACGCCGCTCCGAGTCGATCAACCTCGGCGAGCGCCTGCTGAACAAGACCCTTACCGGCTTCGACAGCCACCTCGAGAAGATTCCCCAGGAACGCATCCAGGCCGTGCTCGCCGAGTACCGCATGGAAGTCTTCGAGGACCTGCTGGAAGAGATCGGCCTGGGCAACCGCATGGCCTACGTGGTCGCCCGCCGCCTGCTGTCCAGCGAGGGCGAGGAAGCGCCAAGCGCCGAGGGTCCGCTGGCGATCCGCGGTACCGAAGGCCTGGTCCTGAGCTACGCCAAGTGCTGCACGCCGATTCCCGGCGACCCGATCGTTGGCCACCTGTCCGCCGGCAAGGGCATGGTGGTGCACCTGGAAAGCTGCAAGAACATCAGCGAAGTACGCCACAACCCGGAAAAATGCATCCAGCTCAGCTGGGCCAAGGATGTCACCGGCGAATTCAATGTCGAACTGCGCGTCGAGCTGGAGCACCAGCGTGGCCTGATCGCCCTGCTCGCCACCAGCGTCAACGCGGCCGACGGCAACATCGAGAAGATCAGCATGGACGAGCGCGACGGCCGCATCAGCGTGGTCCAGCTGGTCGTCAGCGTGCACGATCGCGTCCACCTGGCCCGCGTCATCAAGAAGCTGCGCGCCCTCAAGGGAGTGATCCGGATCACCCGCCTGCGTAGCTGACCCGCTTTTTCCTGTGTCATCCGGCGCCCCCGCGCCCACTCGATTTCAGCAAGGAGTTCCCATGACCAAGACCGTTATCCACACCGACAACGCCCCGGCCGCCATCGGCACCTACTCCCAGGCCATCAAGGCCGGCAATACCGTCTACGTATCCGGGCAGATCCCGCTGGACCCGAAGACCATGGAACTGGTGGAAGGCTTCGAGGAGCAGACCGTCCAGGTGTTCGAGAACCTCAAGGCGGTGATCGAGGCTTCCGGCGGCTACCTGCACGACGTCGCCAAGCTGAACATCTTCCTCACCGACCTGTCGCACTTCGCCAAGGTCAACGAGATCATGGGCCGCTACTTCACCCAGCCCTACCCGGCGCGCGCCGCTATCGGCGTAGCCGCCCTGCCGAAGGGCGCACAGGTGGAAATGGACGCCATCGTCGTCCTCGAATAAGCCGGATGTTCGCGACGGGGCCCAAGGCCCCGTCGCTCTGCATGGAGTAGCACGATGCGCCGCGTGATTTTCCTCGCCGCAGCCGCCACCCTGCTGGCCGGCTGCGCCGGCACGGCCGATCCGTCCGGCATCTGGATCAACCAGGCCGCGATCGACGCCGCGAGCAAGGACGGCAAGCTGCGCGAGGCCCTGCTCGCCTATGGCCCGAACCTGGAATGGAAGCTCGACAGCAAGGCAGGCGAAGCCACCTTCAGCAACGGCTTCGAACTGGGCGAAGGGACCCTGAGCAAGAGCGATGACGAGCACTGGAAGGTTGCCTTCTATGGCGACGACAACCAGGAGAGTCTCGAACTGGACGGCAAGGAGCTGATCCAGCAGGCCAGCGCCAACGGCCCGGAACAGCGTTTCCGCCGTCTCGACCCGCAACCCGCGGCCAACAGCCCTGCCGGCAGCGGTTTCGAGCGGGCCTTGTATGGCAGCTATCTGAAGGGCAGCTGGAAGATCCGCGAAGGCCAGGGCCAGGGCGGCAAGGTCGAGTTCCAGGCCAATGGCCTGGTCAGCGGTCTGCCCGGCGCCGAACGCTACGCGCTGTGCCTGGCCGGCGATTGCGCAGCGATGAGCGGCGACAACGACAGCATCTGGCTGCAACAAGGCAACCGCGGCCGCGAATTGCTGTTCAGCCTCGACGACGACGAGCTGCAACTGTTCGAAGCGGTCAATACCGCCGGCGCCAACGAGATGCCCAGCTACGTGCCCGGCAAGCGCGTCTGGCTGCTGGAGCGCTGAGGCCTCTCAGAGGGCGGCCAGCACCAGCCAGCCGCCCAGCGCCAGCAGCAGGACGCCGCACAGCCGGTCCAGCGCACCTACCCGCCGTTGCAACCAGCCGCGCCAGCGCGGCCTGTCCAGCAGGCGCACCAGCGCCATGTCCCAGCACAGCACCGCCAGGCTCATCCACGCCAGGCACAGGGCCAGCGCCCAGCCCGGCAGGCTGAAGCGCGCCAGCACGCCGAACAGCCCCGCATAGAAGATCGGCAGCTTGGGATTCAGGCTGCTCGCCAGCAGGCCGTCGCGCAGCCCGCGCAGATAGCCGCCGCGGGACGGGACGTCGCGCTGCGCCGGCATTTCCAGTCGCCTCTGCGCAAGCAGCGCCTGGCCCGCCAGCCAGAGGAAGTACAGTCCGCCGAGCGCCTGCAGCCAGCGCAAGGCGCTGTGCGCCGAGTCCGGCACGCTGGCCAGCAGGCCGAGCACCAGCAGCATGCTCAGGAGGTTGGCCAGGGCGATGCCGGCGGCCACCCCGTCGGCCTGGCGCCGGCCGCGCAGCAGGGCGGCGCGCACCAACAGGAAGAAGTCCGGCCCCGGCGACAGCAGGGCAGCGAAATGGGTACTGGCGACAAGGACGAACGCGGCGAACATGAAGGCCCCTCGAAACGCGAAGGCCTCCAGTCTGTGCAGCGCGGCGGGCGCCGTATTGGAAAAAACTCAGGTCTTGGCGCTGCGCCGGAACTGCCCCGGAGTGACCCCGGTGAAACGCCGGAAGGTCGTGGAGAAGTGCGCCTGGTCGTAGAAGCCGAGGTGCTGGGCGAGTTCCGCCAGCGGCCGTTCTTCCAGCAACAGGCGCTTGGCCTGGCGCACCCGGCATTGCAGTTGGTAGGTATGCGGCGGTACGCCGTAGGCACGCCGGAAAGCCTCGATCAGGTGGCGCGGGTGGCGCTGCAGCAACTGCGCCAGTTGGTCCAGACCGAGCGCCTCGGTGGCATGCGCTTCCAGGTAATCGCGCAGGCGTGCGGTGGTTCCGCCGTCGCGGGGCGCCGCGGCCGCCGGGCGCAAGCCGCCGTGACGCACGAAGACCTGTTCGAGCAAGGCCAGCAGGCGGCTTTCCAACCCCAATGCGTCGCTGCGCTGGAAATCCTCGGCCAGCCACGCCAGGCCAGCCGCCACGCTGCCGTCGTCGGCCGGGTTCAGTTCGCCGAAGCCGCGCGGCAACTGTTTGCGGCCGAGCAGGCCGAGCAGGCGCGTTTCCTCGACATAGAGCATCCGGTAGACCAGCCGCTCGGATTCGGCGTGCCCGGTATGTGGCTCTTCCGGGTTCATCAGCGACAGGGTGCCGGCCGGCAGCGCATGGCGCCGCCCGCGGCACTGGTAGCCGCCGACGCCGTGGAGGATCGAGCCGATGGCGAAGGCCGAATGGCTGTGGCGGCCGAACGCCTGGCCGGAGAAGTCCGCATGGAACAGTTCCACGCCAGGCAGCCAGGGACGCGCCAACAACCGGTTGGCAGCCATCAGGCGTCCCCGAGCACCGCCGCGTAGCCCTCGCGGTAGCTGGGATAGCGCGGCACCCAGCCGAGCGCCCGGGCGCGGCGGTTGCTGCAACGCTTGCTGCCGGCGCGGCGTACCGAATGTTCGTCGGCCCATTGGCTGACGCCCAGGCGCTGGCGCAGGTAGTCGACCACCTCGTGCATCGCCACGGGCGCGTCGTCGACACCGATGTAGCAGTCCTCCAGCGCCTGGCCGCCGGCATCGGCGCGCAACAGGAAGGCCAGCAGCCCGGCCGCATCGTCGGCGTGGATCCGGTTGGCATACAGGGGCGGCTCGCTGACCACCCGGTACCCCTGGCGCACCTGGTTGAGCAGCCACTCCCGCCCCGGACCGTAGATGCCGGCCAGGCGCACGCGGGTAGCCGGTATCCCGCTGTCCAGCGCGACCTGCTCGGCGTCGAGCATGATCCGTCCGGAATAGGCCTGGGAAAGCGCCGGCGACTCCTCGTCGATCCAGCCGCCATCGGTCTGCGCGTAGACCCCGGTGCTGGAGACGAACAGCAGGCGCCTGGGCCGCTGGCCGTGGGCCTGCAACCAGCCCAGCACATGGCGCAGGCCGTCGACGTAGGCGGCACGGTAGCCAGCCTCGTCGTGCTGACTGGCGGCGGCGCTGTACACCAGGTAGTCGAGCGGCTCGCTCGGCCACTGCGCGGGACACTCCGGAGCCTGCAGATCGCCAGCCACCGGCAGGATCCCCTGCGGCAAGGCGTCCACCGAGCGACGCAGGCCATGGACCCGCCAGCCATCGGCCAGCAGCGCCTCGCCGAGGCGCCCGCCGACATCGCCGCAGCCGGCGATCATCACTGTTTGCGACATGAAGCCGTCTCCTTCCTACAACAAGGCGGGCAGTGTAGGCGTCGAATCGTCTGCAATGCACGCCCGATCATGCCCCCGGAGGTTGGTTCGCGGCGGTGCAGCCGCTATGCTTGGCCGATCTTAACGGATGAGCAGCCATGACCCTCACCGAACTGCGCTACATCGTCACCCTCGCCCAGGAACAACACTTCGGCCGCGCCGCCGAGCGTTGCCACGTCAGCCAACCGACCCTCTCGGTCGGCGTGAAGAAGCTCGAGGACGAGCTGGGGGTGCTGATCTTCGAGCGCAGCAAGAGCGCCGTGCGCCTGACGCCAGTGGGCGAAGGCATCGTCGCCCAGGCGCAGAAGGTCCTCGAACAGGCCCAGGGCATCCGCGAGCTGGCCCAGGCCGGCAAGAACCAGTTGGCCGCGCCGCTGAAGGTCGGCGCCATCTACACCATCGGTCCCTACCTGTTCCCGCACCTGATTCCCCAGCTGCACCGGGTCGCGCCGCAGATGCCGCTGTACATCGAGGAGAACTTCACCCATATCCTCCGCGACAAGCTGCGTACCGGCGAACTCGACGCGATCATCATCGCCCTGCCGTTCCAGGAAGCCGACGTCCTGACCAAGCCGCTGTTCGACGAGCCCTTCTATGTGCTGATGCCGGCCGACCATCCCTGGACCGCCAAGGCCAGCATCGATTCCGAGCTGCTCAACGACAAGAGCCTGCTCCTGCTCGGCGAAGGCCACTGCTTCCGCGACCAGGTGCTGGAAGCCTGCCCGACCGTGCGCAAGGGCGACGAGAACAAGCACACCACGGTGGAGTCCTCGTCGCTGGAGACCATCCGCCACATGGTCGCCTCCGGACTGGGCGTCTCGGTGCTGCCGTTCTCCGCGGTGGACAGCCACCACTACGCGCCGGGCGTCATCGAAGTGCGCCCGTTCAGCGCGCCGGTGCCGTTCCGTACCGTTGCCATCGCCTGGCGCGCCAGCTTCCCGCGTCCACGCGCCATCGAAGTGCTGGCCGACTCGATCCGCCTGTGCTCGGTGGCCCGTCCGCAAACCCAGGAACAACCGCAAATCGCATGACCGAGCTGTCCAGGGTCCCGGTTACCGCGCTAAAGGGCGTAGGCGCCGCGCTGGCGGAGAAGCTCGCTCGGGTAGGCCTGGAAACCCTGCAGGATATCCTGTTCCACCTGCCCCTGCGCTACCAGGACCGTACCCGCGTCACCGCCATCGGCGCCCTGCGGCCAGGGGCCGACGCGGTGGTCGAGGGCGTGGTGGCCGGCGCCGACGTGGTGATGGGGCGCCGCCGCAGCCTGCTGGTGCGCCTGCAGGACGGCAGCGGCACCCTGAGCCTGCGCTTCTACCATTTCAGCCAGGCGCAGAAGGACGGTCTCAAGCGCGGCACCCACCTGCGCTGCTACGGCGAAGTCCGGCCGGGTGCCTCGGGCCTGGAGATCTACCATCCGGAATACCGCGCGCTGAACGGCGACGAGCCGATTCCGGTGGAGCAGACCCTGACGCCGATCTACCCGACTACCGAGGGCCTCACCCAGCAGCGCCTGCGCCAGTTGAGCCAACAGGCCCTGGCCATGCTCGGCCCCAGCAGCCTGCCCGACTGGCTGCCGGCGGAACTGGCCCGCGACTACCAACTTGGCCCGCTCGACCAGGCGATCCGCTACCTGCACCGGCCGCCGCCGGATGCCGACATCGAGGAACTGGCCGAAGGCCGGCACTGGGCGCAGTTGCGCCTGGCCTTCGAAGAACTGCTGACCCACCAGTTATCCCTGCAGCGCCTGCGCGAAGCCGTGCGCTCGCAGGCAGCGCCGCGCTTGCCGGCGGCCAGCCGCTTGCCGAAACGCTTCCTTACCAACCTCGGCTTCCAGCCGACCGGCGCGCAACGCCGGGTCGGCGCGGAGATCGCCTACGACCTGGCCCAGGACGAGCCGATGCTGCGCCTGGTGCAAGGCGACGTCGGTGCCGGCAAGACCGTGGTCGCCGCCCTCGCCGCCCTGCAAGCCATAGAGGCCGGCTACCAGGTGGCGCTGATGGCGCCGACCGAGATCCTCGCCGAGCAGCATTTCCTCAACTTCAGCAAGTGGCTCCAGCCGCTGGACATCGAAGTCGCCTGGCTGGCCGGCAAGCTCAAGGGCAAGGCCCGCGCGGCGGCACTGGAACGCATCGGCGACGGCGCGCCGATGGTGGTCGGCACCCACGCGCTGTTCCAGGATGAAGTGAAATTCAAGCGCCTTGCACTGGCGATCATCGACGAACAGCACCGCTTCGGCGTGCAGCAGCGCCTGGCCCTGCGCCAGAAGGGCGTGGACGGCAGGCTCTGCCCACACCAGTTGATCATGACCGCCACGCCGATCCCGCGGACCCTGGCGATGAGCGCCTATGCCGACCTCGACACCTCGATCCTCGACGAGCTGCCGCCCGGGCGTACCCCGGTGAATACCGTGCTGGTGGCCGACAGCCGCCGTATCGAGGTGATCGAGCGAGTCCGCGCGGCTTGCCGCGAAGGGCGCCAGGCCTACTGGGTGTGTACCCTGATCGAAGAGTCCGAGGAGCTTACCTGCCAGGCCGCCGAGACCACCTACGAAGAGCTTTCCTCGGCGCTGGGCGAACTGCGTGTCGGCCTGATCCACGGGCGCATGAAGCCGGCGGACAAGGCCGTGGTGATGGAGGCCTTCAAGGAAGGCATGTTGCAACTGCTGGTGGCGACCACGGTGATCGAGGTCGGCGTCGACGTGCCCAACGCCAGCCTGATGATCATCGAGAACCCCGAGCGCCTTGGCCTGGCCCAACTGCACCAGCTACGCGGCCGGGTTGGCCGGGGCAGCGCCGCCAGCCACTGCGTGCTGCTCTACCACCCACCGCTGTCGCAGATCGGCCGCGAGCGGCTGGGCATCATGCGCGAAACCAGCGACGGCTTCGTCATCGCCGAGAAGGACCTGGAATTGCGCGGCCCCGGCGAAATGCTCGGCACCCGCCAGACCGGCCTGCTGCAATTCAAGGTCGCCGACCTGATGCGCGACGCAGACCTGCTGCCGGCGGTCCGCGATGCCGCCCAATCCCTCCTGGCGCACTGGCCGCAGCATGTCAGCCCGCTGCTCGAACGGTGGTTGCGCCACGGCCAGCAATACGGTCAAGTGTGATCTATTTCGCTCTCGCTGACCGGCGTAGGTCTCAGTCTTGAAGCAGCTCTGGTTATACTGAGGGAAAATCCAGCTCGCATGGTCTCGTCATGACAGAAGCCGCCCTGGCCTCCGCCGATGCTCCGCACGCCCCCCAGGTCATCCTCCAGCTGCTCGCCAAGCTAGGCATCGCCTGCCGCGAGGTCAGCGACAGCGCGGAGCTGCCTGCCGCCCGCCGGGTCCAGGCGGTGCTGCTGGACGACGCCGTCGGCACCCTGCTGGTGCTGTTCCCGCAGAGCCAGTTGCTGGACCTCGCCCGGCTCACCGAACTGACCGGCCGCAAGCTGCTGGCGATCAAGCCCGAGCGCCTGGAACGAATGCTCGGCAAGCACGAGTTGCACCGCCTGCCGGCGTTGCCGCCCCTGACCAGTTCGCCCTGCCTGTACGACGAGCGCCTGTTGCAGGAACCGCGCCTGCTGATCGAGTCCGGCCAGCCCGGCATCCTCCTGGAGAT
This sequence comes from Pseudomonas sp. PS1(2021), assembly GCF_020405165.1. Classification (NCBI taxonomy): domain Bacteria; kingdom Pseudomonadati; phylum Pseudomonadota; class Gammaproteobacteria; order Pseudomonadales; family Pseudomonadaceae; genus Pseudomonas; species Pseudomonas sp. PS1(2021). The sequence goes on from NZ_CP084484.1 coordinate 5,652,710, forward strand.
CGCCAGCAACGACTTCCGCGGCCTGCTGGGCAAGGCCAGCGCCGCGCGCTTCGGCGAACCGCTGGAAAACATCAACCTGAACCTTGACCGCCCGGACGACGACCGCGCGGAAATCAGCCAGGCCGTGCAGGCCTTCACCGCCCGGCGCATCCAGCAGCGCCTGGAGCAGACCATCGAGATTCCACCGCTGCCGCAGACGGCGCAGAAGATCATCAAGCTGCGGGTCGACCCCAACGCCAGCGTCGACGACATCACCGGTCTGGTGGAAACCGATCCGGCGCTCGCCGCCCAGGTGGTCAGTTGGGCGGCCTCGCCCTACTACGCCGCTCCGGGCAAGATCCGCTCGGTGGAAGACGCGATCGTCCGCGTCCTCGGTTTCGACCTGGTGATCAACCTGGCCCTCGGCCTCGCCCTGGGCAAGAGCCTGAGCCTACCCAAGGACCAGCCACAGCAGGCCACGCCCTACTGGCAGCAAGCGATCTACACCGCCGCGGTGATCGAGGGCCTGACCCGCGCCATGCCGCGCGAGCTGCGCCCGGAGTCCGGCCTGAGCTACCTGGGCGGCCTGCTGCACAATTTCGGCTACCTGGTCCTGGCGCATGTCTTCCCGCCGCATTTCTCGCTGATCTGCCGGCACCTGGAGGTCAACCCGCACCTCGGCCATGCCTATATCGAACAGCACCTGCTGGGGATCACCCGCGAGCAGATCGGCGCCTGGCTGATGCGCGTCTGGGACATGCCTGACGACCTCTATTGCGCCCTGCGCTTCCAGCAGGACCCCAGCTACACCGGGCCGAACGCGGTCTACGCCAACCTGATCTGCCTGACCAACCGGTTGCTGCGCAACAGCGGCATCGGCGATGGCCCGCAGCAAGCGATTCCGGCGGCATTGTACGAGCGCCTGGGGATCACCCCGGAGAAGGCCGGGGACGCCGTGAAAAAGGTGCTGGAAGCGGAAGCGGCCCTGCGCGAACTGGCGGCCCAGTTCAATCGCTTGCCGGGGTGACCGGGTAGTCCGCTGCGAAACGCACTACCGAAAGGCTGCGGCCGCAGCCCGGATGAGATCGAAAGCCGCCCTCAGGCGGCTTTCTTCTCCGGAGCCTTCTTCTTCGGCTTGAGGTACTTCACCAGACCCTGGAACCAGATCACCAGCGCCGGATTGCCCTGTATCTGGATGTCCTTGTTCTGGATGCCCTGCATGAAGGCCAACTGCGGGTTCTTCGAAGTCATCGCGGCGAAACCGTAGGCTCCGTCCTTGAACCCCAGGGAAAAAGCCGGTTGCGGATGGGTACCGCGCTTGCTGCTGACGCGCAGGTCCCTGACCAGGTAGTGGCGCGCCACCTTGCCGTCGAGGGTATGCAACTGGAACACCAGGTCCTTGCCCTCGAGCTGCTTCTGGAAAGCGGGATTGTCGCGGCTGGCCTTGGCCATCAGGCGACCAAGCATCCACAGGAGAAGACGAAATTTCATGCACGCGCCTCGATATCCGGGGAGATGAGCGGCGCATTGTAGCTGTTCGCGAGGAGGACTACAGCTGTCCTTTCGATGAGCGCGGAAGCGTCTTCGACGAAGCCCGGAGCCGCTCTGACTCCGGGCTCTCGGCGGTCAGTTGACCGCGTCGCGCAGGGCCTTGCCCGGCTTGAAGGCGACGGTGTTGCTGGCCTTGATCTTCACCGGCTGGCCGGTCTGCGGGTTCTTCCCCGTGCGGGCTCCGCGATGGCGTTGCAGGAAGGTGCCGAAACCGACCAGGGTCACGCTGTCCTTGCGGTTCAGCGCGCCGGTGATTTCATCCAACAGGGCGTTGAGAACGCGATTGGCCTGTTCCTTGGTGAGATCGGCCTTTTCGGCGATAGCGGCGGCTAGTTCTGGTTTACGCATAGTTGCCTCTTTGACGGTTTGTTGTTTTTGTGTCCGTGCTGTCTTCCCAGCAGCGCTCAAAGGCACCGCAGTCCACCGGAACCATAGGCTCTAGACTGCGGTAGACGCGATGGAGGATGGCATGCTCCCGAGGACTGCGCCAGTATCGTCCGACAATTTTGCCGCAAGTCTCGACGGCATAACGGCCGGAACCAATGGCATTCAAGCCATGAGGCCGGGTAACTCTTTGTTCAGGGCCAATTTTTCGTTCACCGCCGCTCCGGTCAGGGCATAACCGATCACTCGACCAGCGGTATCCCGGCACAGGACCTTGAGGTCCGTTCCAGAGCCTTCCACTAGCCATTGGCCATCCATTCCGCGGGGCGGCGGCGACACCACCAGCGGGCAGGCCGGGGTCTTCACCGTCACCGGCATGGGACCGTAGGCCACCTGGCTGGGGTTGCCGGCGAGGGTCTGCGCCAGCGCGCGTGCGCAGGCCATCAGCGGCATCACATAGAGCAGGTTGAGGCCGTCCACTTCGGCGCAGTCGCCCAGCGCGTAGATGTTGGCGTGGGAGGTGCGCAGCGAGCGGTCGACGACGATCCCGCGGTTGACCGCCAGCCCGGCGGCGAAGGCCAGTTCGGTGCGCGGACGCAGGCCGACGGCGGAGACCACCAGGTCGCAGGGAATCACCTCGCCATCCGAAAGATGTGCTTCCAGCCCCTCGCCGGCCTTCTTCAGGCTGGCCAGCACCGGCCCCAGGTGGAAGCGCACGCCGAGGCCTTCCAGGCCTGCCTGCACGGCCTTCGCCGCGGCCGGGTGGAGCAGGCCCGGCATGACCTGCTCGCAAGGCGCCACCACGTCGAGCTGGTAGCCGCCGCTGGAGAGGTCGTTGGCGAATTCGCAACCGATCAGCCCCGCACCGAGCAGCAGTACCCGGCGCTTGCCGGCAGCCGCCTGGCGGAAGCGCGCGTAGTCTTCCAGGTCGTTGATCGGGTAGAGCGCGTCCTGGGCATCGCCCTCGACCGGCACCCGGATCGGCTCCGCGCCCCAGGCCAGGACCAGGTCGCGATAACGCACCTCTTCCTCACCGATCCAGATCCGCTGATGGCCGGGATCGATACCGGTGACCCGGGTATGGGTCAGGATGCGTGCGTTCAGTTGCTCGGCCATGGCGCCCGGTTCGGCCATGGCCAGGCCGTCGGCGTCCTTGTTCTTCGAGAAGCCGGTGGAGAGCATCGGCTTGGAATAGGAACGGCCGTCGTCGGCGGTGATCATCAGCAGCGGCGTCTCGCTGTCCAGCTTGCGCCACTCGCGGGCCAGGTTGTAGCCCGCCAGGCCGGTTCCGATGATTACCAGGGGCGCACGCTCGCTCATTTCCGTTCCTCTGTGATTGCCGGCGCCGGGCGCCGCTTCTGTGGATTTCGCTCAGGCGATCTCGATCATCTCGAAATCGATCTTGCCGACACCGCAATCCGGGCAGACCCAGTCCGCCGGGATGTCTTCCCAACGGGTTCCCGCCGGAATGCCTTCTTCGGGCAGGCCCAGGGCTTCGTCGTAGATGAAGCCGCAGACCACGCATTGCCACTTGCGCATAGCCACCCTCCTCGTTCGTCGAACCTAGCTCAGCGTCGGTGGCCGGCCAACGGCAAGGCTGCCGGGCGTTCCCGGCAGGACAGTCAATGACCGGACCCAAGTCCCAAGGATAACTCCTGGACGGCCGCTGGCCAGGCATGAAAAAAGGCGGCCAGGGCCGCCTTCTTCGCCGGCGAGCGGGGCTCAGCCGATTTCGATCATCTCGAAGTCCAGCTTGCCGACGCCGCAGTCGGGGCACAGCCAGTCTTCAGGCACGTCTTCCCAGCGCGTTCCCGCCTCGATGCCTTCTTCCGGCCAGCCTTTGGCCTCGTCATAGATCAGTCCACACACCACGCATTGCCACTTCTTCATTGTTTACCTCGGGCGGGTTACCACGGTTCAGCGCCGGCAACCTATAACAAATCCACCCTGTCCGCCAACCTGCCCGAAAGGCAAGGTGGTGCCGAACGGGCCAACCAAAGATGGGTGGTGCCCACCGGTCGCCTCACAACCCCTCGGCTCCGATCCGCGCCACCCGGGCGTCCTCTTCGGCGCGTACGCCGGAAACCCCGACCGCGCCGACCACCTGTCCGTCCACCAGGATCGGCACACCGCCCTCCAGGGTGGCCTGCAGCAGCGGCACCGAGAGGAAGGCGCTGCGTCCGCCGTTGATCATGTCCTCGTAGCGCTTCGTTTCCCGGCGTCCCAGGGCGGCGCTGCGGGCCTTTTCCGTCGCGATGTAGGCACCGATCGGCGCGCAGCCGTCGAGGCGCTCCAGCGCCAGCGGGTGGCCGCCGTCGTCGACCACCGCGATGCTCACCGCCCAGCCTTGGCGCTGTGCCTCCTCACGGGCCGCGCCAAGGACGCGGGCGACCTCCTCGCGGCCTAGTACCGGCTTGCTGTGCATGGTTTCACTCTCCTCCGGGCAAGGCCTGGTCGAGCAGCTCGATCCAGTGGCGTACCGGGGTCCGTCCGGCCCCGTCGAGATGGGCCTGGCAACCGACGTTGGCCGTGGCGATGACATCCGGCGCGCCGCTTTCCAGGGCGTCCAGGCGGTTGTCGCGCAGACGCCGGGACAGCGCCGGCTGGGTCAGCGAGTAGGTGCCGGCGGACCCGCAGCAGAGATGACCGTCGGCCACCTCGGTGAGATGGAAGCCCAGTCGCCGCAGCACCGCCTCCACGGCCCCGCCCAGTCGTTGCGCGTGCTGCAGTGTGCATGGGCAGTGGAACGCCAGGCGCTGGTCGCAGCGCAGGCCGAGGGACTCCAGCGGCTCGTCGCGAAGCACTTCCACCAGGTCGCGGACAGCGGCGGCGACCTCGTGCGCCTTGTCCGCGTACCGTGGGTCGTCGCGCAGCAGGTAGGCGTAGTCCTTGACGAAGGCGCCGCAGCCGCTGGCGGTCTGCACGATGGCCTCGGCACCCTCGCGCAGCAACGGCCACCAGGCGTCGATATTGCGCCGCGCGCGCTGGCGGCCGCGCTCCTGCGCATCCAGGTGGAAATCCAGCGCGCCGCAGCAGCCGGCCGCGGCCGCCGGCGTCACGCTGATTCCCAGGCGGTCCAGAACCCGCGCGGCGGCGGCGTTGGTGTTCGGCGACAGCGCCGGCTGCACGCAACCCTCGAGCAGCAGCACGCGCCGCGCATGCCGGGGCTGCGGCCGCCTGCCCGGCGCCGCGACCCGACGTGGCAGCTTGCCCTGCATCGCCTCAGGCAGCAGAGGCCTCAGCCGCCCGGCAGCGCCGGCCAGCGCGCCGAACAACCCCGGGCGCGGGGCCAGCAGGCGCAGCCCGTCGCGCAGCAGGCGTTGCCGGAAGCCGCGCGGCAGGCGTTCGGCGAGGAGGTCGCGGCCGATATCCAGCAGCTTGTGGTACTCGACTCCGGACGGGCAGGTGGTTTCGCAGTTGCGGCAGCTCAGGCAGCGATCGAGGTGCAGGCGGGTGCGCTCGCTGGCCTCGTCGCGCTCGAGGAACTGCTTGATCAGGTAGATCCGTCCGCGCGGGCCGTCGAGTTCGTCGCTCAGCTCCTGGTAGGTCGGGCAGGTGGCGTTGCAGAAACCGCAGTGCACGCAGCTGCGCAGGATGCGCTCGGCTTCGGCGGCCTCGGCGCGTTGCCGGGCGGAATCGCAGAGGTTGGTTTGCATCGCGCCTCCTCAGAGTTCGGCGTACATCCGCCCGGGATTGAAGATGCCCTGCGGGTCGAGCTGGCGTTTGAGTGCCCGGTGCAGGCCGAGCAGTCCAGGCGGTAGCGGCTGGAACGGCGCATCGAGATGGCCGGCGCGGTAGCAGGTGGCGTGACCGCCATGGGCGGCGGCCCACGCACGGATGTCCGCGGCCGGCGCGTCGCTTTTCAGCCAGCGCAGCGCCCCGCCCCAGTCCAGCAACTGACGACCAGGCAACGGCGTCTCCGGCGCCAGCGCCGGCAGCGACAGGCGCCAGAGCGGTCGCGGGTCGTCGAAGAACGGCAGGCGCTGCTCGCGCAGGTCGGCCCAGAAGCCGTCCTCGAGCGCTTCGCCACCGAGGCGGTCGCGCGCCGAGCGTACCGAGCCCTCGCCGCCCTCCAGGCGCAGGCGCAGGGCTTCGCCGTCGTGGCAGGCCGCACTGATCGGCAATGGCTGGCCTCCCCACTCGGCCAGCTTGCGCAACGCCGTCGCCACCGGCAGGTCCAGGCTCAGGCCGGCCTGGCAGCGCGGCATGGGCAGCACCTTGAAGGACACTTCGGTGACCACCCCGAGGCAACCGAAGCTGCCCGCCAGCAACCGCGACAGGTCGTAGCCGGCGACGTTCTTCATCACCTCGCCGCCGAAGCGCAGGTGGGTGCCCAGGCCACTGATCAGCCGCGTGCCGAGGACGAAATCGCGTACCGCTCCCGCCCAGGGCCGGCGCGGTCCGGACAGGCCGCTGGCGAGCACCCCGCCGACCGTCGCCCGGCCGCCGAAACCCGGCGCCTCGCAGGCAAGCATCTGCCCGCCGCGCGCCAGCACGGCCTGTAGCTCGTCCAGCGGCGTACCGGCACGGGCGGTGATCACCAGTTCGCAGGGATCGTAGGCGACGATCCCACGGTGTTCGGCGAGCGCCAGCGGTTCGCCCGCAACCGGCCTGCCGAGGAACGCCTTGCTATCGCCGCCGACGATGCGCAGCGGCGCGCGCCGCGCCAGGGCGTCGCGGACCCGCTCGAGCAGCGCGCCGGCATGGTCGGCGCCAGCGTCCGGATCGAAATACGGCTGGCTCATCAGAAACGCTCCAGTTCGGGGAACGGCAGTCGACCGTGGTGGACGTGCATGGCGCCGAACTCGGCGCAGCGATGCAGGGTGGGCACGTTCTTGCCGGGATTGAGCAGCCCGGCCGGGTCGAACGCCGCCTTCACGGCGTGGAACAGGGTCAGCTCGTCGGCATTGAACTGAGCGCACATCTGGTTGATCTTCTCGCGGCCGACGCCATGTTCGCCGGTGATGCTGCCGCCTACCGCCACGCACAACTCGAGGATCCTGCCGCCCAGCGCTTCGGCGCGCTCCAGCTCGCCCGCCAGGTTGGCGTCGAAGAGGATCAGCGGGTGCATGTTGCCGTCGCCGGCGTGGAATACGTTGGCCACCCGCAGGCCGTATTCGCGCGAAAGCTCGGCGATGCCATGCAGCACCCGCGGCAGCTCGCGGCGCGGGATGCTGCCGTCCATGCAGTAGTAATCGGGGGAAATCCGCCCGACCGCCGGAAACGCATTCTTGCGCCCGGCCCAGAAGCGCTGGCGCTCGGCCTCGTCTTGGGCCTGTCGCACCGAGGTGGCGCCAGCCGCCTCGAACAGCTCGCGGACCCGCTCGCAATCCTCGTGCACGTCGGCTTCCACGCCATCCAGTTCGCAGAGCAGGATCGCCGCCGCGTCGACCGGGTAACCGGCGTGGATGAAATCCTCGGCGGCGCGGATCGACAGGTTGTCCATCATTTCCAGCCCGGCCGGGACGATGCCGGCACCGATCAGGTCGGCCACCGCCCGCCCGGCGCTTTCCACATCGTCGAAGCTGGCCAGCAGGACCTTCGCCACCGGCGGGCGCGGCAACAGCCTGACGGTGACCTCCACCACCACGCCGAGCAGCCCTTCGGAGCCGGTGAACAGCGCCAGCAGGTCGAAGCCAGCGCTGTCCAGGGCGCTGGACCCCAGGCTCAGGCGCTCGCCTTCCAGGGTCACGATGTCCACCTGCAACAGGTTGTGCACGGTCAGGCCGTACTTCAGGCAATGCACGCCGCCGGCGTTCTCCGCGACGTTGCCGCCGATGGAGCAGGCGATCTGCGAGGACGGGTCCGGTGCGTAGTACAGACCATGAGGGGCAGCGGCCTGGGAGATCGCCAGGTTGCGCACGCCAGGCTGGACCCGGGCGAAACGACCCAGCGGATCGATCTCGAGGATCCGCCGGAAACGCGCCATCACCAGCAGCACGCCGTTCTCCAGCGGCAGCGCGCCGCCGGACAGGCCGGTGCCGGCACCGCGCGCCACGACCGGCACCTTCAGCCGATGGCAGAGGGCGAGCAGGCCCTGAACCTGTTCGATGCGTTCCGGCAATGCCACCAGCAACGGCGTGCAGCGATACGCCGAGAGTCCGTCGCACTCGTAGGGACGCAGGTCTTCCGCGGCGTGCAGCAGTTCGAGGTCGGGCAGGCGGAGGCGCAACTCGGCCAGCAGGCCATCCTTGTCCACCTGCGGCAGCGGACCGTCCAGACGCTCGTCGTAGAGGATGTTCATGGCGGCTGTCCTTGTTGTGGTTGTCGGCGGGATCAGCAAGCGTCCACAGCCTGTACCGTGCGGACGCCGGGGTCCAGCAGGCGTCTAACTGGTCCTACCAGTATCACCAGGAGCCATGGGCATGAGGCGCATGCTAGAAAGTCCCTGAGCTTCTATAGTGAGTAACGACAGCCAACTGGTCCTACCAGTGCAACGGGAGCTTCCATGCAGAAACAGCGGGTGGCCGACCAGGTCGCAGAGCGTATCGAGCGGCTGATCGTCGACGGCGTGCTCAAGGTCGGCCAGGCTCTGCCGTCCGAGCGGCGCCTGGTGGCCAAGCTCGGCTGCTCGCGCTCGGCCCTGCGCGAGGGCCTGCGGGCGCTGCGCGGGCGCGGCATCATCGACACCGAGCATGGCCGTGGGTCGTTCGTCGCCGACCTCGACCGCAACGCCGACGCCAGCCCGCTGATGCACCTGTTCGGCTCCCAGCCGCGCACCCTCTACGACCTGCTCGAAGTCCGCGCCCTGCTGGAGGGCGAGGCGGCCCGCCTGGCAGCGCTACGCGGCACCGAGGCAGACTTCGTCCTGCTCGCCCGGCGCTACGAAGAGATGCTCGCCAGCCACGAGGAAACCCAGCCGATCGATCCCCGCGAGCACGCCCGCCGCGACCACGCGTTCCACCGGGCGATCAGCGAGGCATCGCACAATCCGGTGCTGGTGCATACCCTGCAATCGCTCAACGAACTGCTGCTGAGCACGGTGTTCGCCTCAGTGAACAACCTCTACCACCGACCGCCGCAGAAACGCCAGATCGACCGCCAGCACGCGCGCCTCTACGCGGCCCTCCGCGAGCGCCAGCCGGACCAGGCGCAACGGGCGGCGCGCGAACATATCCACAGCATCCGCGACAACCTGCGGGAGATCGAGCAGGAAGAACAGCGCCTGGTCCGCGCCACCCTGCGCCTGAACGGCTGGGGCTGACGCGCCACCGCGTCGCAGACCGGCCGCCGGCCGAACATGCTACCCTCGCCGCCTTCTGCCGCCGTCTCGTAGTCCCGTCATGCCCAGCAATGCGCTCTGGCTTCGCGCCGACCAACTGTCCAGCGTCTCCCCCGCCGTCCTCGACTGGCTGTTCGACGAGGGGTCGCTGACCCGGCGCCTGACCGCCCTGGCCGACGGCGCGTTCCGCGTCGAACCCCTGCTGGAAGGCTGGCAGACCCTGCGCGACGACGAATGCCAGGGGCTCGACGTCCCTACCGGCAGTAGCGGCTGGGTCCGCGAGGTCTACCTGCATGGCCACGACCGTCCCTGGGTGTTCGCCCGCAGCGTGGCGGCGCGCAGCGCCCTGGAAGGCTCGGGCTTCGACCTGGCGCTGCTCGGCACCCGCTCGCTGGGCGAGTTGCTGTTCAGCGACAGCGCCTTCGAGCGCGGGCCCATCGAAGTCTGCCGCTATCCGGCGGCCGGTCTGCCCGCCGAGGTCCGCGCCGAGGGTCTCTGGGGCCGTCGCTCACGGTTTTCCCGCGGCGCGCTCGGGGTGCTGGTGGCGGAGGTGTACCTACCGCGCCTGTGGGACCAGGCGGGAATCGCCGACGTATAATCCCCCGGTCGACTCCGGAGGTCCCCATGTTCGTCACCCTGATCAAGCCGCTGGCCCGCCTGCACCCCCGCGCCTGGGACTTCGTCCAACTGGTGCGGCTGGACCGGCCGATCGGCATCTACCTGCTGCTCTGGCCGACCCTCTGGTCGCTGTGGATCGCCGCGGACGGCGTGCCGGAACTGAAGAACCTGCTGATCTTCGTCCTCGGCGTCATCCTGATGCGCGCCGCCGGCTGCGTGATCAACGATTTCGCCGACCGCAATTTCGACGGCCATGTCGCACGCACCAAGGCGCGCCCGCTGGCCACCGGCAAGATCAGCGTGCGCGAGGCCTGGATCACCTTCGCCGTCCTGGTCGCGCTGAGCTTCGGCCTGGTCCTGCTGACCAATGCAACGACCGTCTGGCTGTCGTTCGGCGCGGTAGCCGTGGCCTCGCTCTACCCCTTCATGAAGCGCTACACCTACTATCCGCAGGTGGTGCTGGGCGCCGCCTATTCCTGGGGCATCCTGATGGCCTTCACCGCCGAGCGCGGCGAATTGCCGGCCAGCGCCTGGCTGCTGTTCCTGGCCAACGTGCTGTGGACGGTCGCCTATGACTCCTACTACGCGATGACCGACCGCGAGGACGACCTGAAGATCGGCATCAAGTCCACCGCAATCCTCTTCGGCGATGCCGACCGCCTGATCATCGGCAGCCTGCAGGGCCTGACCCTGCTCCTGCTAGTGCTGGCCGGCAACCGCTTCGAACTGGGCCTGTGCTTCTACCTCGGCCTGGCGGTGGCGGCGGCCTGCTTCGTCTGGGAAGCCTGGTCGACCCGCGACCGCGACCCGCAGGCCTGCTTCCGCGCCTTCCTGCACAATCACTGGGCTGGCCTGGCGATCTTCCTCGGCACGGTCGCCGACTACGCGCTGCGTTGAGCGGCGCGCAGGCCGGCGACCATCTAGTCCATGTCCGGCTGGGCGACGTGCCAGGCGCCCATCTTGCCGTCACCGTTCTTGTCGCCAGGCTTCTTGTCCTGGATGAAGGTATAAAGGGGCTTGCCGTAGTAGGCCCACTGCTGGGTGCCGTCCTCGCGAGCGACCAGGCTCCAGTCGCCGCTGGCCTGCGCTCCCTGGGCCGCTGCCAGCGGCGGCCAGTTCTTCGCGCACTGCCCGGAACAGGCGGATTGCCCTTCGCTGTCCTTGTCGTAGGTATAGAGCGTCATGCCCTTGCCATCGACCAGCACGCCGTCCTTCTCGGTGGCCGGCGCCACCGTTTCCTGGGCCAGCGCGGCGAACGCCGGCAGGGCCAGCGCCAGACCCAGCGCCAGGTGGATTCTGTTCATCGCGTCTCTCTCCTGTGTCTTCAGGTGGAGCGTTCGCCGCCCGCAGGGACGGCACCGGAACCTGTTGAGCATAGCCCCGCCGCGGGCAGTCGGCGGAAACTACGCCGTTGTGTCACATACCTGACACAATTTCGTTATCTAATGCGGCGCAAGACAGATCGACCCGAGGCAAGACCATGGTTGGCAAGACAATCCTCATCGTTGATGACGAAGCACCGATTCGCGAGATGATCGCCGTGGCCCTGGAGATGGCCGGCTACGAGTGCCTGGAGGCGGAAAATACCCAGCAGGCGCACGCGGTGATCGTCGACCGCAAGCCGGACCTGATCCTGCTCGACTGGATGCTCCCCGGCACTTCCGGCATCGAACTGGCGCGACGCCTGAAGCGTGACGAACTGACCGTCGACATCCCGATCATCATGCTCACCGCCAAGGGCGAGGAGGACAACAAGATCCAGGGCCTGGAGGTCGGCGCCGACGACTACATCACCAAGCCGTTCTCGCCCCGCGAGCTGGTCGCCCGCCTGAAGGCCGTGCTGCGCCGCACCGGGCCTGGCGACAGCGAGGCGCCGATCGAGGTCGGCGGCCTGCTGCTGGACCCGATCAGCCACCGCGTGACCATCGACGGCAAGCCGGCCGAGATGGGCCCCACCGAGTACCGCCTGCTGCAGTTCTTCATGACTCACCAGGAACGCGCCTATACCCGCGGCCAACTGCTGGACCAGGTCTGGGGCGGCAACGTCTATGTCGAGGAGCGCACCGTCGACGTGCATATCCGCCGCCTGCGCAAGGCGCTCGGCGAGGTCTACGAAAATCTGGTTCAGACTGTCCGCGGGACCGGCTATCGTTTCTCCACCAAGAGCTGACCCCGCTCCCGGCCGCCCAGCGGCCGGAGTCGTTTCCCCTGGACGGTCCGTGACGGACCGCCACTGGACAGGATGCAATCCGTCGTGAACCAAGACTGGCGTGGAGCGCTGATCCGCCACCTGCTTCTCGTGCTGGCCGCCAGCCTCGTGCTCGGCGTGGTCAGCGGCCATTACGGCTGGGCCCTGGCCCTCGGCCTGGCTCTCTACCTCGGCTGGACCCTCTGGCAGCTACTGCGCCTGCACCACTGGCTGCGCAACCACCAGCCAGACGAGCCACCGCCGGACAGCTACGGCCTCTGGGGCGAAGTCTTCGACAATATCTACCACCTGCAACGCCGCAACCAGCGCGCCCGTGGCCGCCTGCAGGCGGTGATCGACCGGATCCAGGAGTCCACCGCGGCGCTGCGTGACGCGGTGATCATGCTCGACAGCGACGGCAATCTGGAATGGTGGAACCTCGCCGCGGAAAACCTGCTCGGCCTGAAGACCCCGCAGGACGGCGGCCAGCCGGTGAGCAACCTGATCCGCCATCCGCGCTTCAAGGAATACTTCGACCAGGAGGATTACCGCGAGCCGCTGGAAATCCCCTCGCCGATCAACGAGCGCCTGCGCCTGCAGTTCCACATCACCCTCTACGGCAACCGCGAGCACCTGATGCTGGTCCGCGACGTCACCCGCGTCCACCAGCTGGAGCAGATGCGCAAGGACTTCGTGGCCAACGTCTCCCACGAGCTGCGCACGCCGCTGACGGTGATCGCCGGCTACCTGGAGACCCTCCTCGACAACGTCGAGGATGTGAACCCGCGCTGGCTGCGCGCCCTGCAACAGATGCAGCAGCAGGCCGGACGCATGCAGAACCTGCTCAACGACCTGCTCCTGCTGGCCAAGCTGGAGGCCACCGAATACCCCGGCGACAACAAGCCGGTGGCGGTGGACGCTCTCCTCGCCAGCATCCGCAACGACGCCCAGGCCCTGTCCGCCGGGCGCAACCACCGCATCAGCCTGGACGCCACACCCGCGGTGCAGCTCAAGGGCAGCGAGGCGGAACTGCGCAGCGCCTTCTCCAACCTGGTATTCAACGCGGTGAAGTACACCCCCGACGAGGGCGAGATCCGCATCCGCTGGTGGGCCGACGAACAGGGCGCGCACCTGTCGGTGCAGGACACCGGTATCGGCGTCGATCCCAAGCACCTGCCGCGCCTGACCGAGCGCTTCTACCGGGTGGACTCCAGCCGCGCCTCCAACACCGGCGGCACCGGCCTCGGCCTGGCCATCGTCAAGCACGTGCTGATCCGCCACCGCGCGCGCCTGGAAATCAGCAGCGTGCCCGGCAAGGGCAGCACCTTCACCTGCCATTTCGCCCCGGCGCAGGTCGCCGAGGCCGAGCGCAAGGCGTCGAAGTGAGCCTCGTCGCGGTGCCGCGCCGCCGGCGTCGGCACGGCCAAAGCTTGCAAGCGACGACACAGCCCCTCATTCTTAAGGGCCTTTTGGCTACCGCACACCCCCATGGACCCTTCTCCTAGTACCAGCATCGCCACCTATTTCGCCGATGCCGGCCTGATCCTCTTTGCGCTTTTCCTCGTCCTGCTCAACGGCTTCTTCGTCGCCGCCGAGTTCGCCATGGTCAAGCTCCGCGCCACCCGCGTGGAAACCATTGCCAAGCAGCACGGCTGGCGCGGCGCCATCCTGCGCAAGGTACACAACCAGCTGGACGCCTACCTGTCCGCCTGCCAGCTGGGCATCACCCTGGCCTCCCTGGGCCTGGGCTGGGTCGGTGAGCCGGCCTTCGCCGAACTCCTGGAACCGCTGCTGGCGATGATCGGCGTGCACTCCGACGAACTGATCCGCGGGATCTCCTTCTTCACCGCGTTCTTCATCATTTCCTACCTGCACATCGTGGTCGGCGAGCTGGCGCCCAAGTCCTGGGCGATCCGCAAGCCGGAACTGCTGTCGCTGTGGACGGCGGTGCCGCTGTACCTCTTCTACTGGCTGATGTACCCGGCGATCTGGCTGCTCAACGCCAGCGCCAACGCCATCCTCAAGATCGCCGGCCAGGGCGAGCCCGGCCCGCACCACGAGCATCACTACAGCCGCGACGAACTGAAGCTGATTCTCCACTCCAGCCGCGCCCAGGACCCCAGCGACCAGGGCATGCGCGTGCTGGCCTCGGCGGTGGAGCTGGGCGAGCTGGAGGTGGTCGACTGGGCCAACTCCCGCGAAGACCTGGTCTACCTCGAGCACGATGCGCCGCTGGCGGACATCCTCGCGGTGATCCGCCGCCACAAGTACAGCCGCTACCCGGTCTGGGACAGCCACAAGGGCGAGTTCATCGGCCTGCTGCACATCAAGGACCTGCTGCTGGCACTGTCCGCCCTGGACAGCCTGCCGGAGACCTTCGACCTCGACGAACTGGTGCGCCCGCTGGAGATCGTCACCAAGCACACCCCGCTGTCGCGCCTGCTGGAGCAGTTCCGCAAGGGCGGCGCGCACTTCGCCGTGGTGGAAGAGGCCGATCACAAGGTGGTCGGCTTCCTGACCATGGAGGACGTGCTGGAAGTGCTGGTCGGCGACATCCAGGACGAACACCGCAAGACCGAGCGCGGCATCCTCGCCTACCAGCCGGGCAAGCTGCTGGTGCGCGGCGACACACCGCTGTTCAAGCTCGAGCGCCTGCTCGGCATCGACCTCGATCATGTCGAGGCGGACACTCTCGCCGGGCTGGTCTACGACACCCTGAAGCGGGTGCCGGAGGAAGAGGAAGTCCTCGACACCGAGGGCCTGCGGATCATCGTGAAGAAGATGCGCGGTCCGAAGATCGTCCTGGCCAAGGTGGTCAAGCTCGACTGAGACGAGCCGGCGCCGCCACGGCGCCGGCGACTTTTCAAGGCTCGCGGACGATGGCGAAGTTCGGCAGGCTGTCGACCGGCTGGGCGAAGTCGTAGGGAATCGACTCCAGCGCCAGGCCGACGTTGCGCTGGATCACGAAGTGCAGGTGCGGCCCGCTGCTGTTGCCGGTGTTGCCGGAGCGCGCCAGCGGCGTGCCGACCTGGACCCGCTGGCCCTCGGCGACCAGCACCGAATGGCGCATCAGGTGCAGGTAGACGCCCATGGTGCCGTCGTCGTGCAGGATGCGGACGAAGTTGCCCGAGGGATTGTTGCCGCGCCCGCTCTGGTTGTTCTCGATCTTCACCACGGTGCCGCCGCGGGCGGCGATGATCGGCGTGCCCTCGGGCATGGCGATGTCCATCGCGTAGCGGCCCTTGGGGGTGAAGTGGCTGTACTTGCCATTGGCGCCCTGGGACAGGCGGAACGGCCCGCCGCGCCAGGGCAGCGGATAGCGATAGAGCAGCGGCTGCTGGCGCGGGTCGCCGAGCGCATAGCGCAGCTTCGGCGTGTAGCTCATCGGCTTGCCGGCCTTGCGCGGCGCCAGGGTCGCCAGGCGCACCTGGCTGCGCGCCGGGACCACCCAGCGAATCGGCCCGTCGGGCACCCCGACGGCATTGCGCGGGTTGCGGATCCGCAACTCGACCTCGACCGGCGCGTAGAGGTCGTTGCGCACCTGCAGGGTCTCGCCACCCGCGTGCTTCTTCGTCTCCAGCTTCACTTCCCGTTCCAGGTGCTCGACCATCCGGTCGCGGAAGACGAACACCTGCGCCCCGGCCACGGCGCGGTCGGAGTAGGTCACCACGCCATTGGCGTCGGTGTACTTGTAGATGGTCAGGGCCGCAGCCGGAGCTGCCGCGGCGAACAGGCCACAGAGAAGGAGAAGGCGCCCTAGCATGACTGCACGGATCGTGTCGTTCTGGTTATCCCGAATCGGCAAGACTAGCAGCGCTTTATTGCCAGGGCGAGACGACAGCGAGCGGGCTGTGAACGGATCGTCGGGAAAAAACCCGCTCAGGCGCCGGGAACGTAGTGCTTCTGGGTACTTCCGCGGGCGATCAGGCGCGACAGGTAGTCGAGCTTCTGCGGGTCGCGGTCGACGAAACGCAGGGTCAGCAGCAGCCAATCGCTATCCGGCTTCGGCTCCAGCGCGGCGATGGCGTGCAGGTAGCCGTTCAGGCGCGCCACGTCGCTGTTTTCCTCGAGGTCCAGCACCGCGCTTTCCAGCACCTGCGGCAGCGGGTCGGCGCGCTTCACCACCAGTTGCGCTTCCTTCAGGCTGACCGCCTTGATCACGCAGGGCATGCTGCTCTGCGGCAGGCGCAATTGCGCCTGGCCCAGCGGGTTGCCGCTGCCGGCGGGACGCGCGCTGGCCTGGGGAGCCGAAGCCGGCTTCGGCGCGGGAGCCGGTTTTGCCGGACTGGCGGCGGGCTTGATCACCTCGGCGCGACCGCCGGTCAGGGCGGCCAGCGAATCGTTGGCCATGCCGCTGGCGATCTCCCGGCGCGGCGCGTGGGCCGCCAGGGCTTCCAGCTTGCCGCTGCGGCTCAGGGCCTTCTTGATCTTGGCCACCAGCTGGTCATTGGAGAATGGCTTGCCGATGTAGTCCGACACCCCGGCCTGGATCGCCTGGACCACGTTCTCCTTGTCGCCGCGACTGGTGACCATGATGAACGGGGTAGTCTTGAGGTTTTCCTGGGCACGGCACCAGGTCAGCAGTTCGAGGCCGGACATCTCCGGCATCTCCCAGTCGCAGAGGATCAGGTCGACGTTCTGCCGACTGAGCAGTTGCTGGGCCTTGCGGCCGTTCACGGCCTCCTCGATATGAAGGCCGGGGAAGTTGTCGCGCAACCCTTTCTTCATCAGATCTCGGATGAAGGGGGCGTCATCCACCACTAGCGCGCTGACTTTGCTCATCGACTTCTCCTGGACAGGTTCGCCTAGGATAGCCTCCCCTGCTGGCAGGATGCCAAGCCTTGCTGCAGTCGCGCGAAGAAACAAGGCTCCAGGTCAAGGGAGCCTTGCCTGCGGAAGATCACTCGCCGCGGTTGTTCTCGACCTCTTCCTTCATGCGGGTCAGGCCGATGTGACGAACGTCGGTGCCGCGAACCAGGTAGATCACCAGCTCGGCGATGTTGCGCGCATGGTCGCCGATGCGCTCCAGCGAGCGCAGGGCCCAGATGATGTTGAGCACGCGGGATATCGCCCGCGGGTCTTCCATCATGTAGGTGACCAGCTCGCGGAGGGCGGTCTTGTATTCGCGATCGACGGTCTTGTCGTACTGTGCCACGGACAGCGCCAGGTCGGCATCGAAGCGGGCGAAGGCGTCCAGTGCCTCCTGCACCATCCTCTGCACTTGGCTGCCGATGTGCCGAACCTCGACGTAGCCGCGCGGTGACTCGCCTTCCTCGCACAGCTGGATGGCGCGGCGGGCGACCTTGGAGGCCTCGTCGCCGATCCGCTCGAGGTCGATCACCGACTTCGAGATGCTGATGATCAGGCGCAGGTCGGAGGCCGCCGGCTGACGCCGGGCGAGGATACGCACGCACTCCTCGTCGATGTTGCGCTCCATCTGGTTGATCTGGTCGTCGATCTCGCGGACCTGCTGGGCGAGGCCGGAGTCGGCGTCGATCAGCGCGTTGACCGCGTCGTTGACCTGCTTTTCCACCAGCCCGCCCATGGCCAGGAGGTGGCTGCGCACATCCTCCAGCTCGGCGTTGAACTGCTGGGAGATGTGATGGGTGAGACTGTCTTTGTTAATCATGTGGGGAATCCTTCTGGAGCCGCTGCGACCGGTGACATCAACGAGCTACGGAGAGCGCCGGAGGCAGCGGTATCGCCGCGCCTCCGGACGCGCCGCTAGCCGTAGCGGCCGGTGATGTAGTCTTCGGTCTGCTTCTTCGCCGGGTTGGTGAACAGCGTATCGGTGTCGCCGAACTCGATCAGCTTGCCCATGTACATGAACGCCGTATAGTCGGAAACCCGCGCGGCCTGCTGCATGTTGTGGGTAACGATGACGATGGTGAACTTCGACTTCAACTCGTAGATCAGCTCTTCGATCTTCAGCGTGGAGATCGGGTCCAGCGCCGAGCACGGCTCGTCGAGCAGCAGCACTTCCGGTTCCACCGCGATGGTCCGGGCGATCACCAGGCGCTGCTGCTGGCCACCGGACAGGCCGAGGGCGGACTCGTGCAGGCGATCCTTCACCTCCTCCCACAGCGCAGCCCCCTTCAGCGCCCACTCGACGGCCTCGTCAAGTACGCGCTTCTTGTTGATGCCCTGGATACGCAGGCCGTAGACCACGTTCTCGTAGATGCTCTTGGGGAACGGGTTGGGCTTCTGGAACACCATGCCGACGCGACGGCGCAGCTCGGCGACGTCGACGCCCTTGGCGAAGATGTTGTGACCATCGAGGCGGATCTCGCCTTCGACGCGGCAGCCATCCACCAGATCGTTCATCCGGTTGAAGCAGCGCAGCAGGGTCGACTTGCCGCAGCCGGACGGGCCGATGAAGGCGGTCACGCGCTGCTTCGGAATGTTCATCCGGACGTCGAACAGGGCCTGCTTGGCGCCGTAGAACAGGTTCAGCCCGGGCACTTCCAGTTCGACACTTTCGGAAGCCAGGTCGAGGCTCTGGCGGTCGCGGCCGAGCGCATCGAAGTTGATGCCGTGGCTGGCGGTCTCGTTTTGCATGGGAAGCTCCCTCAATCAGTTTTCCAGGGCCTTGTACTTCTCGCGCAGGCGATTGCGGATCGCGATGGCGGAGAAGTTCAGCAGGGCGATCACCACGACCAGCAGCAACGCCGTAGCGTATACCAGCGGCCGTGCGGCCTCGACGTTGGGGCTCTGGAAACCGACGTCGTAGATATGGAAACCGAGGTGCATGATCTTCTGGTCGAGATGCACGTACGGATAGTTACCGTCGACCGGCAGCGACGGTGCCAGTTTCACCACGCCGACCAGCATCAGCGGCGCCACTTCGCCGGCGGCACGAGCCACGGCGAGGATCAGGCCGGTCATCATCGCCGGGCTGGCCATCGGCAGGACGATCTTCCACAGCGTTTCCGCCTTGGTCGCGCCGAGCGCCAGGGAGCCTTCGCGGACCGCGCGCGGAATCCGCGCCAGGCCTTCCTCGGTGGCGACGATCACCACCGGCACGGCGAGGATCGCCAGGGTCAGCGAGGCCCAGAACAGCCCGGGGGTACCGAAGGTCGGCGCCGGCAGGGCCTCGGGGAAGAACAGCCGGTCGATGGAACCGCCCAGCACGTAGACGAAGAAACCCAGGCCGAACACGCCGTAGACGATCGCCGGTACGCCGGCGAGGTTGTTCACGGCGATGCGGATCACCCGGGTCAGCGGCCCCTGCTTGGCGTACTCGCGCAGGTAGACCGCAGCGATCACGCCGAACGGGGTGACGATCAGCGCCATCACCAGGGTCATCATCACGGTGCCGAAGATCGCCGGGAAGATACCGCCCTCGGTATTGGCCTCGCGCGGATCGTCGCTGAGGAACTCCCAGAGCTTCTTGAAGTACACCGTCATCTTGGTGCCCAGGCCCATGGCGTTGGGCTGGTAGGCATGCACCAGCTTGCCAAGGGTGATTTCGCTCTCGCGGCCGCTGGCGTCGCGCATTACCACGCTGTCGCGGTTGAACTCCTGGTGCAGGCCGTTGAGCTGCTCTTCCAGGACCTTGTAGCGCGCCTGCAACTCGCTGCGCTCGGCGGCCAGGTCGGCCTGGGCGGCGGCGTCCAGCTTGCCGTCCAACTGCAACTTGCGCTCTTTCAAGCGCAGGCGCTCGAGACCGTGGTTGATCCCGCCGATGTCGCCCTTCTCCAGCTTGTAGAGCTTGGCGTAGAGGTCATCCACCCGCTGCATGCGCTTCTGCAGTTCGCCTACCGCGGCGTCGCCTTCGGCGACCACCTGGCCGTTCTCCTTGACGCTCAGCAGGTAGCCGTAGAAGTTGCCCCACTCGCGGCGTTCGAGAACCATCAGCGCTTCGGGGCGCTTGATGTCCTGCAGCCACTCGCCGACGACCCAGGAGAAATCGCTGCCGTAAAGCTCGCGGTTGCCCAGCTTGAGCAGCTCGCGGGTCATGAATTCGGGGCCGGCCTCCGGGACCGGCATGCCGGCGCTGCGCAGGCGCGCGCGCGGCACTTCCTCGGCCTGGACCACCTCGCCGATCACGGTCTTGGCGGCTTCGCCAGGGATCTGGTAAGTCGCCTCGATGACGTTCGCCGGCCAGAAGTGGCCGAGGCCGCGTACCGCGATCACCGCCAGCAGGCCGATGGTCATGATCACCGCGATCGACACCGCGCCGGCGTTCATCCACACCCAGGGCGAGCCGCTGCCGAACCAGGCTTTGACGGTTTCCTGTTTCTGTTTCACAGAGCTATACCTCCGCCGCTTACAACGACGCGTATTTCTTGCGCAGACGCTGACGGATCAGCTCTGCCAGGGTGTTCATCACGAAGGTGAACGTCAGCAGTACCAGCGCCGAGAGGAACAGCACGCGGTAGTGGCTGCCGCCGACCTCCGACTCGGGCATCTCCACCGCGACGTTGGCTGCCAGGGTGCGCATGCCTTCGAAGATGTTCAGTTCCATCACCGGGGTATTGCCGGTCGCCATCAGCACGATCATGGTCTCGCCGACGGCGCGGCCCATGCCGATCATCAGCGCCGAGAAGATGCCTGGGCTGGCGGTCAGGATCACCACGCGGGTCAGCGTCTGCCAGGGCGTGGCGCCCAGGGCCAGGGAGCCGTAGGTAAGGCTGCGCGGCACGCTGAAGATGGCGTCTTCGGCGATCGAGAAGATATTCGGGATCACCGCGAAGCCCATTGCCAGCCCGACGATCAGGGCATTGCGCTGGTCGTAGGTGATGCCCAGGTCGTGGCTCAACCAGAGGCGCATGTCGCCGCCGAAGAAGGTGGTCTCCAGGTGCGGGCTCAGCCACAGGGCGAAGGCGCCGACGGCGAGCACCACCGGGATCAGCAGCGCGGCTTCCCAGCCGGCCGGCAGGCTCAGGCGGATACGCTCGGGCAGGCGGCTCCAGAGCAGGCCGGCGAGAAGGATGCCCAGCGGCGTCAGCAACAGCAGGCTGAACACCCCTGGCAGGTGGCCTTCGACGTAGGGCGCCAGGAACAGGCCGGCGAAGAAGCCGAGGATCACCGTCGGCAGCGCCTCCATCAGCTCGATCACCGGCTTGACCTTGCGGCGCATCGCCGGAGCCATGAAATAGGCGGTGTAGACGGCGGCCGCGATGGCCAGCGGAGCTGCCAGGATCATCGCGTAGAAGGCGGCCTTGAGCGTGCCGAAGGTCAGCGGCGAGAGGCTCAGCTTCGGTTCGAAGTCGGTGGTCGCGGCGGTGGACTGCCAGACGTAGGCCGGCTTGTCGTAGCTCTCGTACCAGACCTTGCCCCAGAGCGCGCTCCAGGAGATTTCCGGGTGCGGGTTGCTCAGGGCGAAGCGGTGGATCTTGCCACCCTGCTCCAGCAGCAGGCGGTTGGCCCGCGGCGACAGGGTGATGACCCCGGAAGAGTCGGCGACCGGCTGGACCAGCAGGGTACGGTGCGCGGTGCTGTGGAAGACGCCGAGGTTGCCCTTCTCGTCCAGGGCGATGAAGCCCTTGCGCCGTTGTTCCGGAGCGATGGCGCTGATCGGCGCGCCATCCAGGTTGAAGTCGCGAACGTGCGACAGGCGCGGTTCGCCGTCGGTATCGCGAGCCATGAACCACTGGGCGATGCCACCCTTGGAGTCGCCCACCAGCAGCGAGATGCCGCCCAGCAGTTGGGTGCTCGCGGTGACCTCGGCGTTGGGGTCTTCCAGCAGCTTGTAGCGACCGTTCAACTGGCGGCTGTGCAGGTCGAACACATCGGCGGTGGCACGTCCGTTGATCACGTACAGCCACTGCTTGCGCGGGTCGAGGTAGATGGCTTTCACCGGTTCGGCGATCTGCGGGAGTTCGATGCGCTCCTCGTCCAGCGTGCTTTCGCCGGTCAGCATGTTCTCTTCGCGAGTCATGCTCAACAGCAGCAGTTGCTTGTCGACGGAGCCAGCCAGCAGCAGGCTGTCGTCGCCGGCATTGATGCTCACATGCTCCAGCGGGCGGCCCTGCGGATCGAGACCGATCGGGGTCTCGCCGTAGGGGAAGGCGATCTCCGGGGTGATGGTCTTCTTGTTGTCCGGGTAGGTGACCTTGTAGGTGTGCTGGAACACCAGCACCTGTCCGTTGGACAGGCCCAGGGCGACCGTCGGGCTGCCCGGCTGGTCTTGGGCGATCGAGCGGATCTCGCTGCCCGCCGGAAGCGGCAGAGCGACACGCTTCAGTTCGACGCCGGTCTTGGCGTTGAAGAAGAGGATCTCGCCCTGGCCGCCGACGCGCATGGCCACCTGGTTCTGCTCCTCGATGCTGAGCAGCAGGGGCACCTGCGCCTGCTGCATCCAGGCCGGAGTCAGCGCTTCGCGGGTCTCCAGGTCGGCGCCGCGGAACAGCGGGAGCACGACGTAGGCCAGGTAGAAGAAGATCAGGGTGATCGCCGCCAGCACGGCCAGGCCGCCGACCAGCACGTACCAGCGGGTCAGGCGGTCCTTGAGGGCACGGATGCGGCGCTTGCGTTGCAGGGCTGGCGTATTGAAGTCAATCCGCTCGGGAGCAAGGGAGGAGTTCATCGGGGAGTTGGCCATGTCGTTCATGGGGTGACACCCTAAAGGCTCTGTATGACAGACAGATGACAGCAACATGACGCAACAAAGCCCGCCAGCAGAGCCTCGCTGGCGGGAAAGGCCGGCGGGTCCTAGCGCCCGCCGGCAGAGCCTTCATGCCTGGACGGCCCATCGCTGGGCCATCCGCTCAAGTCACTGGATTACAGGCCCAGTTCCTTGATCGCCTTCTCGGCCACCTTGGCCGGCAGCGGGATGTAGCCGTCCTTGACCACGACCTGCTGGCCGGTCTTGGACAGAACCAGCTTGAGGAACTGAGCCTCCAGCGGATCCAGCGGCTTGTTCGGCGCCTTGTTCACGTAGACGTAGAGGAAGCGCGACAGCGGGTAGGTGCCGTTCAGGGCGTTCTGCTCGTTGTCCTCGACGAAGGCAGCGCCTTCCTTCTTGGCCAGGGCCACGGTCTTCACGCTGGCGGTCTTGTAGCCGATACCGGAGTAGCCGATGCCGTTCAGCGACTGGCTGACCGACTGCACCACGGAAGCCGAACCCGGCTGCTCGTTGACGTTCGGACGGAAGTCGCCTTTGCACAGGGCTTCTTCCTTGAAGTAGCCGTAGGTGCCGGAAACCGAGTTGCGGCCGAACAGTTGCACCGGCTTCTTCGCCCAGTCGCCGGTCAGGCCCAGGTCGCCCCAGGTCTTCACGTCCTGCTTGCTGCCGCACAGGCGGGTAGCGGAGAAGATCGCATCGACCTGCTGCATGGTCAGGCCTTTGATCGGGTTGTCCTTGTGCACGAAGATCGCCAGGGCGTCGACAGCGACCGGGACGGCGGTCGGCTTATAGCCGTACTTCTGCTCGAAAGCCTGCAGCTCGACGTCCTTCATCTTGCGGCTCATCGGGCCCAGGTTGGCGGTGCCTTCGGTCAGGGCCGGCGGCGCGGTAGAAGAGCCGGCAGCCTGGATCTGGATGTTCACGTTCGGATAGAGGCGCTTGTACTCCTCGGCCCACATGGTCATCAGGTTGGCCAGAGTGTCGGAGCCGACGCTCGACAGGTTGCCCGACACACCGCTGGCTTTCTGATATTCCGGCAGCGCCGGGTCGATCGCGGCTACCGCGGAAGCGGCGCCTACGCCTGCGGCGACGAACGTCAGGGCCGCCATCAAACGCTTGAGTTTCATGCCTTGCTCCTTGGACAGGATGGGGTTGGATGGAACGGGGGCCAGTATCGTCAGGCCGCATGAAGACTCTATGAAAGGAATGTGACAGTTGGATGAAATGCCATCAGCCTTCCGACATTTTTCCGCAAGCCTTGGGAGAAGCCCTGCCACACCCCTGAAAACCTGGAAACACAAGGGCTCCAGCCTTTCACGGAGGGGCCCGGGAGGCCCTCTGGAGCGCGTTTTCGATCCGCCTGGGGGAGGTAGCCGTCCATCCGTTTCATGCAGGATGGGTAGTTTCCAGGGCAATTGTGACAGTCGCCGCCGGCATTCGCAGTCGAGAAAAGAAGCGAGGAAGCACGCCTTTTTCCGCGCGCAAAAGCAAAACCCCCGGTCATCGCTGACCAGGGGTTTTGGGATAGGAGCTTGACGATGACCTACTCTCACATGGGGAGACCCCACACTACCATCGGCGATGCGTCGTTTCACTTCTGAGTTCGGGAAGGGATCAGGTGGTTCCAACGCTCTATGATCGTCAAGCAATTCGGTTGGATATCCGTTCGCTTGGGCTTACGTCTATCCGGATTCAGGTATGTGATTTCAAGGTGTTTGCGGTTCATGCGAACTTTCGGTTCGTCGACTTCACCTTACAACACACAATCGTCAGATTGTTTGGGTGTTATATGGTCAAGCCTCACGGGCAATTAGTACTGGTTAGCTCAACGCCTCACAACGCTTACACACCCAGCCTATCAACGTCGTAGTCTTCGACGGCCCTTCAGGGAATCAAGTTCCCAGTGAGATCTCATCTTGAGGCAAGTTTCCCGCTTAGATGCTTTCAGCGGTTATCTTTTCCGAA
Organism: Pseudomonas sp. PS1(2021); assembly: GCF_020405165.1. Lineage (NCBI taxonomy): Bacteria > Pseudomonadati > Pseudomonadota > Gammaproteobacteria > Pseudomonadales > Pseudomonadaceae > Pseudomonas > Pseudomonas sp. PS1(2021). Next base: position 5,677,187 of record NZ_CP084484.1, read on the forward strand.
CATAGCTACCCGGCAATGCCACTGGCGTGACAACCGGAACACCAGAGGTTCGTCCACTCCGGTCCTCTCGTACTAGGAGCAGCCCCTCTCAAATCTCAAACGTCCACGGCAGATAGGGACCGAACTGTCTCACGACGTTCTAAACCCAGCTCGCGTACCACTTTAAATGGCGAACAGCCATACCCTTGGGACCGGCTTCAGCCCCAGGATGTGATGAGCCGACATCGAGGTGCCAAACACCGCCGTCGATATGAACTCTTGGGCGGTATCAGCCTGTTATCCCCGGAGTACCTTTTATCCGTTGAGCGATGGCCCTTCCATACAGAACCACCGGATCACTAAGACCTACTTTCGTACCTGCTCGACGTGTCTGTCTCGCAGTCAAGCGCTTTTGCCTTTATACTCTGCGACCGATTTCCGACCGGTCTGAGCGCACCTTCGTACTCCTCCGTTACTCTTTAGGAGGAGACCGCCCCAGTCAAACTGCCCACCATACACTGTCCTCGATCCGGATTACGGACCAGAGTTAGAACCTCAAGCATGCCAGGGTGGTATTTCAAGGATGGCTCCACGCGAACTGGCGTCCACGCTTCAAAGCCTCCCACCTATCCTACACAAGCAGGCTCAAAGTCCAGTGCAAAGCTACAGTAAAGGTTCACGGGGTCTTTCCGTCTAGCCGCGGATACACTGCATCTTCACAGCGATTTCAATTTCACTGAGTCTCGGGTGGAGACAGCGCCGCCATCGTTACGCCATTCGTGCAGGTCGGAACTTACCCGACAAGGAATTTCGCTACCTTAGGACCGTTATAGTTACGGCCGCCGTTTACCGGGGCTTCGATCAAGAGCTTCGCTTGCGCTAACCCCATCAATTAACCTTCCGGCACCGGGCAGGCGTCACACCCTATACGTCCACTTTCGTGTTTGCAGAGTGCTGTGTTTTTAATAAACAGTCGCAGCGGCCTGGTATCTTCGACCAGCCAGAGCTTACGGAGTAAATCCTTCACCTAGCCGGCGCACCTTCTCCCGAAGTTACGGTGCCATTTTGCCTAGTTCCTTCACCCGAGTTCTCTCAAGCGCCTTGGTATTCTCTACCCGACCACCTGTGTCGGTTTGGGGTACGGTTCCTGGTTACCTGAAGCTTAGAAGCTTTCTTGGAAGCATGGCATCAACCACTTCGTCATCTAAAAGACGACTCGTCATCAGCTCTCGGCCTTGAAACCCCGGATTTACCTAAGATTTCAGCCTACCACCTTAAACTTGGACAACCAACGCCAAGCTGGCCTAGCCTTCTCCGTCCCTCCATCGCAGTAACCAGAAGTACAGGAATATTAACCTGTTTCCCATCGACTACGCTTTTCAGCCTCGCCTTAGGAACCGACTAACCCTGCGTCGATTAACGTTGCGCAGGAACCCTTGGTCTTTCGGCGTGGGTGTTTTTCACACCCATTGTCGTTACTCATGTCAGCATTCGCACTTCTGATACCTCCAGCAAGCTTCTCAACTCACCTTCACAGGCTTACAGAACGCTCCTCTACCGCGTCACTTACGTGACACCCGCAGCTTCGGTGTGTGGTTTGAGCCCCGTTACATCTTCCGCGCAGGCCGACTCGACTAGTGAGCTATTACGCTTTCTTTAAAGGATGGCTGCTTCTAAGCCAACCTCCTAGCTGTCTAAGCCTTCCCACATCGTTTACCACTTAACCACAACTTTGGGACCTTAGCTGGCGGTCTGGGTTGTTTCCCTTTTCACGACGGACGTTAGCACCCGCCGTGTGTCTCCCATGCTCGGCACTTCTGGGTATTCGGAGTTTGCATCGGTTTGGTAAGTCGGGATGACCCCTAGCCGAAACAGTGCTCTACCCCCAGAGTGATACATGAGGCGCTACCTAAATAGCTTTCGAGGAGAACCAGCTATCTCCGAGCTTGATTAGCCTTTCACTCCGATCCACAAGTCATCCCCTACCTTTTCAACGGGAGTGGGTTCGGTCCTCCAGTCAGTGTTACCTAACCTTCAACCTGCTCATGGATAGATCGCCCGGTTTCGGGTCTATACCCAGCGACTAAACGCCCTATTAAGACTCGCTTTCGCTACGCCTACCCTATACGGTTAAGCTTGCCACTGAATATAAGTCGCTGACCCATTATACAAAAGGTACGCAGTCACCTAACAAGTAGGCTCCCACTGCTTGTACGCATACGGTTTCAGGTTCTATTTCACTCCCCTCTCCGGGGTTCTTTTCGCCTTTCCCTCACGGTACTGGTTCACTATCGGTCAGTCAGTAGTATTTAGCCTTGGAGGATGGTCCCCCCATGTTCAGACAAAGTTTCTCGTGCTCCGTCCTACTCGATTTCACTTCAAAGATCCTTTCGCGTACGGGGCTATCACCCACTATGGCCGCACTTTCCAGAGCGTTCCGCTAAAATCAATGAAGCTTAAGGGCTAATCCCCGTTCGCTCGCCACTACTAAGGGAATCTCGGTTGATTTCTTTTCCTCAGGGTACTTAGATGTTTCAGTTCCCCTGGTTCGCCTCTTGCACCTATGGATTCAGTACAAGATACCTAGGTTATCCTAGGTGGGTTCCCCCATTCAGAGATCTCCGGATCAAAGTCTGTTTGCCGACTCCCCGAAGCTTTTCGCAGGCTACCACGTCTTTCATCGCCTCTGACTGCCAAGGCATCCACCGTATGCGCTTCTTCACTTGACCATATAACCCCAAGCAATCTGGTTATACTGTGAAGACGACATTCGCCGAAAATTCGCGCTTGAACTCGCAAATTTTACCTTGACTTGAATGATCACCAGTGAAAGAGATCATTCAGTCTTACTTCTATCACACACCCGAATTTTTAAAGAACAGTTCTGGTGCAAAGACCAGAAATCAATGTTCATCCACGAACATTCATTTCTGAGCTTTCGACGATTGTTTGGATGGTGGAGCCAAGGAGGATCGAACTCCTGACCTCCTGCGTGCAAAGCAGGCGCTCTCCCAGCTGAGCTATGGCCCCGTATCGGATCACGCAGCACACCAACAATTGGTGGGTCTGGGCAGATTCGAACTGCCGACCTCACCCTTATCAGGGGTGCGCTCTAACCAACTGAGCTACAGACCCAATCGTCTAACCAGTGAATCAAGCAATTCGTGTGGGAGCTTATGAAGAAGCTGAGATCTTCGATTAAGGAGGTGATCCAGCCGCAGGTTCCCCTACGGCTACCTTGTTACGACTTCACCCCAGTCATGAATCACTCCGTGGTAACCGTCCCCCTTGCGGTTAGACTAGCTACTTCTGGAGCAACCCACTCCCATGGTGTGACGGGCGGTGTGTACAAGGCCCGGGAACGTATTCACCGTGACATTCTGATTCACGATTACTAGCGATTCCGACTTCACGCAGTCGAGTTGCAGACTGCGATCCGGACTACGATCGGTTTTATGGGATTAGCTCCACCTCGCGGCTTGGCAACCCTTTGTACCGACCATTGTAGCACGTGTGTAGCCCTGGCCGTAAGGGCCATGATGACTTGACGTCATCCCCACCTTCCTCCGGTTTGTCACCGGCAGTCTCCTTAGAGTGCCCACCCGAGGTGCTGGTAACTAAGGACAAGGGTTGCGCTCGTTACGGGACTTAACCCAACATCTCACGACACGAGCTGACGACAGCCATGCAGCACCTGTGTCTGAGTTCCCGAAGGCACCAATCCATCTCTGGAAAGTTCTCAGCATGTCAAGGCCAGGTAAGGTTCTTCGCGTTGCTTCGAATTAAACCACATGCTCCACCGCTTGTGCGGGCCCCCGTCAATTCATTTGAGTTTTAACCTTGCGGCCGTACTCCCCAGGCGGTCGACTTATCGCGTTAGCTGCGCCACTAAGATCTCAAGGATCCCAACGGCTAGTCGACATCGTTTACGGCGTGGACTACCAGGGTATCTAATCCTGTTTGCTCCCCACGCTTTCGCACCTCAGTGTCAGTATCAGTCCAGGTGGTCGCCTTCGCCACTGGTGTTCCTTCCTATATCTACGCATTTCACCGCTACACAGGAAATTCCACCACCCTCTACCGTACTCTAGCTCAGTAGTTTTGGATGCAGTTCCCAGGTTGAGCCCGGGGATTTCACATCCAACTTGCTGAACCACCTACGCGCGCTTTACGCCCAGTAATTCCGATTAACGCTTGCACCCTTCGTATTACCGCGGCTGCTGGCACGAAGTTAGCCGGTGCTTATTCTGTTGGTAACGTCAAAACAGCAAGGTATTAACTTACTGCCCTTCCTCCCAACTTAAAGTGCTTTACAATCCGAAGACCTTCTTCACACACGCGGCATGGCTGGATCAGGCTTTCGCCCATTGTCCAATATTCCCCACTGCTGCCTCCCGTAGGAGTCTGGACCGTGTCTCAGTTCCAGTGTGACTGATCATCCTCTCAGACCAGTTACGGATCGTCGCCTTGGTAGGCCTTTACCCCACCAACTAGCTAATCCGACCTAGGCTCATCTGATAGCGTGAGGTCCGAAGATCCCCCACTTTCTCCCTCAGGACGTATGCGGTATTAGCGCCCGTTTCCGGACGTTATCCCCCACTACCAGGCAGATTCCTAGGCATTACTCACCCGTCCGCCGCTGAATCCAGGAGCAAGCTCCCTTCATCCGCTCGACTTGCATGTGTTAGGCCTGCCGCCAGCGTTCAATCTGAGCCATGATCAAACTCTTCAGTTCAATACTGCTTGGGTTTTGAGAAAACCCTAAACTTGGCTCAGCAATCGCATTCTCTTAAAAAGAGATAAAACTCTCGAATTCACGAGTGTTACTTGCGTTGCTGATAATCTTGCGATCACCAGTCTTACATCACAAGCACCCACACGAATTGCTTGATTCGACTTGTTAAAGAGCAGTTAGTCAAGGCTTTCGTCTCAACCGAGGCCGCGCATTCTACAGCAACCTCTCGTTCCGTCAAGCGTTATTTTCGAAAATTTTCTTTTCTACTCAACCGCTTGCGCCGACCTTCAAACCATCTTCCGATCAGCGGGAGGCGCATTCTACAGCGTTCAAATTCGCTGTCAAGCACCTCGGTGAAGCTTCGTTTCGAGCCCCTTTCGGGACCGAACCGCTGCGGCGAACAACCTGCCGAAGCGCTTCACCACCCCTGGGAGAGAATCCGTAAATCCTTGATTTTCAAGCATTTACTCTTCGTCGTCGCCGGGAGTGGTGCGCATTATAGGGAGATAGAAACTGGCGTCAACGATTATTTCAAAAATAATTCAAATAACCGCCGGAAGCGCTTTCAGCCCACCGAAACCGCCTCGCCAGCCGGCTTTTTCTGCGCCAGCAGGTAGAGCCCGACGAGGAAGCCGACCAGGCACAGAGTGACCACGTAGTAAGCCGGCCCCATCGGGCTCTGCTTGAGCAGCAGGGCCACCGCCATCGGCGTCAGCCCACCGAAGATGGCGTAGGCCAGGTTGTAGGAAAAGGACAGGCCGGAGAAACGCACAACCGGTGGGAACGCATTGACCATCACGTAGGGAACGGCGCCGACGATGCCGACGAAGAAGCCGGTCAGTGCATATAAAGGAAAGAGCCAGTCCGGGTGGGCCTTGAGGTTGCCGTAGAAGCTCCAGGACACCAGCGCCAGCAGCACGCTACCGGCAACGAAAGTCAGCCCCGCGCCGTAACGATCCGCCATGCGCCCGGCGACGATGCAGCCAAGGGTCAGGCAGACGATCGCCAGGCTGTTGGCCTTGAGCGCCGTGGCGGCATCGAAGCCGTATACGCTCTGCAGCACGGTAGGGGTCATCAGGATGACCACCACGATCGCGGCCGACAGCACCCAGGTCAGCAGCATCGACACCAGGACGGCGCCACGATGATCGCGGACCACCGCTTTCAACGGCACTTCCTCTGCCAGCGCCTTGCGCTGCTGCAGCTCGGCGAATACCGGCGTCTCGTGCAGCCAGCGGCGCAGGTAGACCGAGAACAGGCCGAACACCCCGCCGAGCAGGAAGGGAATCCGCCAGGCGTAGTCCTGCACCTCTGTCGCGCTATAGAAGCTATTGATCGCAGTAGCCACCAGCGAGCCCAGCAGGATGCCCGCCGTCAGGCCGGAAGTCAGCGTCCCGCAGGCATAACCGACATGCCGTGCCGGTACATGCTCGGCGACGAAGACCCAAGCCCCCGGCACCTCCCCGCCAATCGCGGCGCCCTGGATCACCCTCAGCAGGAGCAGCGCCAGGGGCGCCCAGATGCCGATCTGCGCGTAGGTCGGAAGCAGGCCCATGATCAGGGTCGGCACCGCCATCATGAAGATGCTCAGGGTGAACATGCGCTTGCGCCCGAGCAGGTCGCCGAAGTGGGCCATGATCACGCCGCCCAGCGGCCGCGCCAGGTAGCCGGCGGCGAACAGGCCGAAGGTTTGCAGCTGACGCAGCCATTCCGGCATGTCCGCCGGGAAGAACAGCTTGCCGACCACGGTGGCGAAGAACACGAAGATGATGAAGTCGTAGAACTCCAGCGCTCCACCCAGGGCGGAGAGGGACAGGGTCTTGTAGTCGCTGCGGGTCAATGGACGCTGGGCCGGCGCCTCGGGAGCATTCGCGGATGGCATGTCGGGATTGTTCTCTTTATTCGTTCAGCAAGCATGAGCGGGGTTCGACCGGCAGGCGTGTCGACCTGCGACCCGGGGACGCAGGAGCGAAACCATAGCAAATCGACGAATGTCCACACAGTCGGTCGAAGAGAGAACCGGGCGGTCGTCGGCTGCCCTACTCCTCTATATAATGCCCGGGCGCCTCTGAAAGCTGTCCCAAGACCTTGCACCGGCAGGCGTTTTGGGAGAGTTTTCCCCTAAACCGCGCTTGAACAAGAAATCCGGGGGGCACGAGGCCCTTACCTATGATCGAGCTTGAACAAGAAGACCCCATTCCCCAGGGAGACCTGGCCTTGCAGATTACCGCGCTGCCGCGCGAAACCAACGGTTTCGGCGATATCTACGGCGGTTGGCTGGTATCCCAGATGGACCTGGCGGGAACCGCCATGGCCAGCAAGATCGCCGGCGGCCGTATCGCCACCGTCGCCATCGACCGCATGGCCTTCATGGTGCCGGTCGCGGTAGGTGCCCAGCTTTCCTTCTATACCCAGACCCTGGAAGTCGGCCGCAGCTCGATCCGCATGCTGGTCGAGGTGTGGAGCGACGACCCGCTGTCCAGCGAATGGCGCAAAGTCACCGAGGCGGTGTTCGTGTTCGTCGCCATCGATGGCAGCGGGCGCACCCGCCCGGTCCCGCCACGCCGGGGCTAGACGCAGGAACGCCGGCTATCGCCGGCGTTCTTGTTTGCGCGTTCCTCAGGCCCGCACGGGGTTGCCGCGTACCGGCGCATCCCCGGCCACGTAGTACTTCGCCGTGCTGCGCGGCAGCGGCTGGCGACCGCGGATCCTGTCGGCGATCTTCTCGGCCATCATGATGGTGGTGGCATTGAGGTTGCCGGTGATGATCAGCGGCATGATCGACGCATCCACCACTCGCAGTCCTTCCATGCCATGGACCCGTCCCTGGCCATCGACCACCGCCATGTCGTCGCTGCCCATCTTGCACGAGCAGGATGGGTGGAAAGCGGTCTCAGCATGGTTGCGGATGAACTCGTCGAGTTCGGCGTCCGACTGCACGCTCACCCCAGGGCTCAACTCGCGGCCCCGATAGGGGTCCAGCGCCGGCTGGTTCATGATCTCGCGGGTCAGCCGGATGCCGTCGCGGAACTCCTGCCAGTCCTGCTCGTGGGACATGTAGTTGAACAGGATGCTCGGATGCTGGCGCGGGTCCCTGGACTTCAGGTGGATGCGCCCGCGGCTCGGCGAGCGCATCGAGCCCATGTGCGCCTGGAAGCCGTGCTCCTGCACGCCCTTGCTGCCGTTGTAGTTGATCGCCACCGGGAGGAAATGGAACTGGATGTTCGGCCATTCGAACGCTTCGCGGGTTCGGATGAAGCCGCCAGCCTCGAACTGGTTGCTGGCGCCGAGGCCCTTGCCGAGGAACAGCCACTGGGCACCGATGGCAGGCTGGTTCCACCATTTGGTCGCCGGGTAGATCGACACCGGTTGCTTGCAGGCGTATTGCAGGTAGAGTTCCAGGTGATCCTGCAGGTTGGCGCCGACGCCCGGCAGGTCATGCACCACCGGGATGTCCAGGTCGCGCAGCAGGGCCGCCGGGCCGACGCCGGAGCGTTGCAGCAATTGCGGCGAGGCGATCGCGCCGCTGCACACCAATACTTCGCGGCGGGCGTGGGCGGTGACCGGGTTGTCGCCGTTGCCCACCAGGTAGGAGACGCCGATGGCGCGCTTGCCGCTGAACAGGATGCGGTCGCTCAGGGCGTGGGTGACGATGGTCAGGTTGGGCCGGCCGCGGGCCTGGTCCAGGTAGCCGCGCCCGGTGGCGGCGCGACGGCCCTCCGGGGTGACGGTCCGGTCCATGGGGCCGAAGCCTTCCTGCTGGTAGCCGTTGAGGTCATCGGTTCGCGGGTAGCCGGCCTGCACGCCGGCCTCGACCATCGCATGGAACAGTGGGTTGTTGCCGGCCTTCGGCGTGGTCACGCTGACCGGGCCGTCGCCGCCATGGTAGTCGTTGGGACCGATGTCCCGGGTTTCCGCCTTGCGGAAGTACGGCAGGCAGTCGAGGTAGCTCCAGTCCTCGAGGCCCGGCTCCTTGGCCCAGCCGTCAAAGTCCAGGGCGTTGCCGCGGATGTAGCACATGCCGTTGATCAGCGAGGAGCCGCCCAGGCCCTTGCCGCGACCGCACTCCATGCGGCGGTTGTTCATGTAGGGCTCGGGGTCGGTCTCGTAGGCCCAGTTGTAGCGCCGCCCCTGCAGCGGGAAGGCAAGGGCCGCCGGCATCTGGGTGCGGAAGTCGAAGCGGTAGTCGGGACCGCCGGCTTCGAGCAGCAGGACGCTGACGTCGGCATCTTCGGTGAGGCGGGTAGCGAGTACGTTACCGGCAGAGCCGGCTCCGATGATGATGTAGTCGAATTCCTGGGACATGCAGGCCTTCCTCTTTTCTCGGCATGACACCGGCCGCGACGCTGGCGCGCCGGTGTCTGGAAGTTCGGAATGGCCGGTGTCAGGGAGCGTTGCCTGGGACCGGCCTGGTTAGGGGTTCGAGCGCTGCGTCGAGGCTCAGAACACCGAGGCGTAGTCGCCCAGCTCCACTTGCACGGACTTGATGCGAGTGTAATGAGCCAGGGTGGTGAGACCGTTCTCGCGACCGACACCGGATTGCTTGTAACCGCCGACCGGCATTTCCGCCGGCGACTCGCCCCAGGTATTGATCCAGCAGATGCCGGCTTCCAGGCGATGGATGGCGCGGTGGGCGCGGGCCAGGTCCTGGGTCACGACGCCGGCGGCGAGGCCGTACTCGGTATCGTTGGCGCGGCGGATCGCCTCGTCTTCGTCGTCATAGACCAGGATGCTCATCACCGGGCCGAAGATTTCCTCGCGGACGATGGTCATGTCGTCGCGGCAATCGGTGAACACGGTCGGCGCGACGTAGGCGCCTTTGCCGAACGCTCCATCGGTCACACGCTCGCCGCCGCACAGCAGGCGAGCCTTCTGCGCCTTGCCGGACTCGATGTAGCCGAGCACGCTTTCCATGTGCGGGAAGCTGACCAGCGGGCCGAAGTTGGTGTTCTCGTCCTGCGGGTCGCCGAGACGGATGCGCTGCACGCGCTCCAGTACCTTGGCTTCGAAGCGGGCCTGCTGGGAACGGTGGATGAACACCCGGGTGCCGTTGGTGCAGACCTGGCCGGAGCTGAAGAAGTTGGCCATGACGGCGATGTCGGCGGCACGGTCGAGGTCTGCGTCGGGGAAGATGATCAGCGGGGACTTGCCGCCCAGCTCCATGGTCACTTCCTTCAGCGACGAGCTGGAAGCGCTGGCCATGACTTTCTTGCCGGTGGAGGTGCCACCGGTGAAGGAGATCTTCTCGATCAGCGGGTGCTCGGTCAGCCACTGGCCGACTTCGCGTCCGCTGCCGGTGAGCACGTTGAACACGCCGTCCGGCACGCCGGCCTCGGTGTAGATCTCGGCCAGCTTGAGGGCCGTCAGCGGGGTGACTTCGCTGGGCTTGAAGATCATCGCGTTGCCGGCAGCGAGGGCCGGGGCGGATTTCCACAGGGCGATCTGCACCGGGTAGTTCCAGGCGCCAATGCCGGCGACCACGCCCAGCGGCTCGCGGCGGGTGTAGACGAAACTGGTTTCGCGCAGGGGAATCTGCTCGCCTTCGATGGCCGGGACCAGGCCGGCGTAGTACTCGAGCACGTCGGCGCCGGTGACGATGTCCACCGAGCGGGTTTCCGCCAGCGGCTTGCCGGTATCCAGGGTTTCCAGGGCAGCCAGTTCGTCGTTGCGCTCGCGGAGGATGTCGACGGCGCGACGGAGAATGCGCGAGCGCTGCATGGCGGTCATCGCCGCCCACACCTTCTGCCCCTCGACGGCGCTCTGCACGGCCCGCTCGACGTCTTCCCTGGAAGCCCGCTGGACCTTGGCGAGCACTTCGCCGTTGGCCGGGTTGATGGTCTCGAAGGTGGCGCCACTGCTGGCCTCCACGTAGCGACCGCCAATGTAGAGCTTCTGTTCTTCGAATCGGGCCATGTTGCAGTCCTCTCTTATCGGTATCGCAGGCGCAAGGCGGCGCCGCGGGGGTTTTCGTCCCTACCCCGACTGTTTTGCCAACTGCTGGTCGAGGTAGTCGTAAGCGATGTTCAGGGCCTCGTCGGTATCGAAGGCGTCGCCGGTCAGCGCGCCACGCAACCACAGGCCGTCGATCAGGGCCGCCAGGCCGCGTGCCGCGGCGCGGGCGTCGTCCGCCGAGAGCTGGCGGCGGAACTGGTAGCACAGGTTCGAATACAGGCGATGGTCGTTGACCCGCTGCAATCGACGCAGTGCCGGCTGGTGCATGCTGGTCGCCCAGAACGCCAGCCAGGTCTTCATCGCCGGACCATTGACCTGGCTGTCGTCGAAGTTGCCTTCGACGATGGCTCGCAGGTGCGCCCTCGGACTGTCGTCGTAGAGCGCCGCGCGGCGTTCGCGTACGGCCTTGCTCAAGGCGCTGAGCAGGTGCCGCATGGTCGCTTCCAGCAAGCCGTTCTTGTCCTGGAAGTAGTGGCTGATGATGCCGTTGGAAACACCCGCCAGGCGGGCTATCAGGGCGATGCTGGCGTCTCCCATGCCGACCTGATCGACCGCCTCCAGGGTGGCGTGAATCAGTTGCGAGCGGCGGATGGGCTGCATACCGACCTTGGGCATTGCTATCTCCTCTCGTCGATGGGTGCGTGCGGGCACCGACCGACGTCATTGGTGGCCAGTCTATTTTGTTTTTATTGAACGTTCAATCAACTAAGAATAAGCTCGGCGTCCATGAGCGGCTCCCAGCCTGCGTGCAACCTGGCCCGCGCCGTTCATCACCTCGTCGCCGAAGTCCGCCAAGGATCGCAGAATCCGGGCTTCAAGTGGGGTGGCAATGCTGTGTCTGTAGTCCGCGGCCATAAGCCGCCATGCTTTCACTGCCATGGGGTCATCCTCCAATGAGTACTGCTTCGCCAATAAAAACAAACGAGCAGGTACGTCTGAATCCGATCGTGTTCTTCGGCTCGACCGCACTGATCCTGGTTCTGACCGCCGCCCTCATCCTCTATCCCGACAGCGCCGGAGCCTTGCTCGGCCGCATCCAGGCGTGGCTGTCGCACAGCTTCGGCTGGTACTACATGCTGGCCATCGGCGCCTACCTGTTCTTCGTCGCCTGGGTGGCCTTCTCGCGCTTCGGCACCCTCAAGCTCGGCGAGGAGCATGAAAAGCCGGACTTCAGCTACGGCGCCTGGGCCGGCATGCTGTTCTCCTCCGGGATCGGCATCTCGCTGCTCTACTTCGCCGCATCCGAGCCGATCGACCACCTCTACCATCCACCCGAAGGCGTTCCCGGCAGCCCTCAGGCGGCGCGCCAGGCGCTGCAACTGACCTTCCTCCACTGGGGCCTACACGGTTGGGCGATCTATGCCCTGGTCGGCCTCGCCGTCGGTTATTTCGCCTACCGCCATCGCCAGCCGCTGGCGTTGCGCTCGGCGCTCTATCCGATCCTCGGCGAGCGCTGGGTGAAAGGCGCCGCGGGCCATGCGGTGGATTGCTTCGGCATCTTCGTCACCCTTCTCGGGCTGGTGACCAACCTGGGCATCGGCGCCTTGCAGGTGTCGTCCGGTCTCGAGTACCTGACCGGCATGCCGCACAGCAAAGGCACCCTGCTGGCGGTGATCCTGGCGATGAGCCTGGTCGCCACCCTGGCGGCGGTCTCCGGTGTCGAGAAAGGCATCCGCCGGCTGTCCAACCTGAATATCGTGCTGTTCAGCTCGCTGCTGCTGTTCGTGCTGGTCTGCGGTTCGACCCTGGAACTGCTCAACGGCTTCGTACAGAACCTCGGCGACTATCTCGACGGCCTGGTGCTGAAGACCTTCGACCTCTACGTCTACACCGGTGCCGGCGCCGGCAAGAGCGAGGAATGGCTGGGCCTGTGGACCCTGTTCTACTGGGCCTGGTGGATTTCCTGGGCGCCCTTCGTCGGTATGTTCATCGCCCGCATCTCCCGCGGTCGCAGCGTGCGCGAACTGGTCTGCGGGGTGCTGCTGATCCCGCTGGGCTTCACCCTGGCCTGGCTGTCGGTATTCGGCAACAGCGCCCTGGACCTGGTGATGAACCACGGCGCGACCGACCTGGGCAAGGCCGCGCTGGAACAGCCGTCGATGTCGATCTACCTGCTGCTGGAACACTATCCGCTGTCGAAGATCGTCATCGGCCTGTCGATCTTCGTCGGCTTCGTGCTGTTCCTCACCCCGGCGGATTCCGGCTCGGTGATGCTGGCCAATCTCTCGCGCAGCGGCGGCGAGCTGGACGAGGACGCGCCGAACTGGCTGCGTATCCTCTGGTCGGCCGTCGTCACGCTAGTCACCATCGGCCTGCTGTTCGCCGGTAACTTCACGGCGATGCAAACCGTCGTGGTGCTCGCCGGGCTGCCGTTCTCGGCGGTGCTGATCCTGTTCATGTTCGGCCTGCACAAGGCCATGCGCGCCGACTACGAGGCCCAGGTCGGCGACCGCCGCACCTACCAGCCGGTGCCGGCGCCAACCCAGCCCCAGACCTGAACCCGGCGCCGCTAGGGCGCCCTCGCCAATCAGGTGCGTACTTGGCCCGGCGTTTCGCCGGGCCTTTCTTTTCTGCCACCCGGCGCCCGGCGCATGCCGCAGGAACCGACGCGCAGGAGTGTGGGACAGGAAGAGCAGGCGGAAAAAGCGCGGAGGTAAACGCGAATGCCCGGCAGCGCCGGGCATTCGCAGCGGCCCCGAGCGGGCCGAGGGTGATCAGCCGAGGTTCTTGCCCAGCAACGCGTGATACAGCTCGCTGTCGCCGAGCACCCCGACCACCCTGTCCTGCTCCTGAAGGACCAGCTTGTGGCCGGTCTGGTAGCGAATCTGCAGGGCATCGCGCATACGGATGCTGACATCCACCAGGGTCGGTTCGCGGCGCAGCTTCTCCACCGGATCGCCCTGGCGCCAGCGTTGCAGGTCGATGACGTTGCTGCCCTGGCGCGCGCCCTTGAGCACGTCGCCTTCGCTGAGACCGATCCAGCAGTCGCGGCCCTGGTCGAAGCAGATCTCGTCGTTCTGCCGGATGCACTGGTCGAGGCCACGCATCAGGCTCTGGCCGCACAGCACGTTGAGCGGGTTGGTATGGGCGACGAAGGTACGCACGTAGTCGTCCGCGGGGCTCAGCACGATCTCTTCCGGCTTGCCGTGCTGGATGATCCGGCCGTCCTTCATGATCGCGATGCGGGTGCCGATCTTCAGCGCCTCGTCGAGGTCGTGGCTGACGAACACGATGGTCTTGTGCAGTTGCCGTTGCAGCACCAGCAGTTCGTCCTGCAATTGCTGGCGGATCAGCGGGTCGAGGGCCGAGAACGGTTCGTCCATCAGCAGGATGTCGCCATCCATCGCCAGCGCGCGAGCCAGGCCGACGCGCTGCTGCATGCCGCCGGAGAGCGAGTCGGGACGCTTGTCGCGCCACTGCGAGAGACCGACCAGCTCGAGCTTCTCGTCGATCAGCTTCTTCCGCTCGGCGGCCGGGCGGCCCTGCATCTCCAGGCCGAAGCCGACGTTCTCGGCCACCGTCAGCCAGGGCATCAGGGCGAACTTCTGGAACACCATGGCGATGCGCTTGGTACGCATGGCCTTGAGGGTCGCCGGCGAGCAGTTGGCGATGTCCACCTGCGAACCTTCGTGCTCGATCAGCAGCTTGCCGCGGCTGACCTTGTTCAGGCCGTTGATGCAGCGCAGCAGGCTCGACTTGCCGGAGCCGGAAAGTCCCATCAGCACGCAGATCTCGCCGCGGTTGACGTCCAGGCAGGCGTCCTCGACGCCGAGCACCTGGCCGGTGCGCTTGAGGATCTCGGCGCGGCCGAGGCCCTGGTCGAGGAGCTTCAGGGCTTCCTTGGTGTGGGTGCCGAAGATGACGTCCACATGGTCGAATCGGATCGCGGTCATGGCTTATTTCCCCTTCACGGCGCGCTGCTTGCACACCCGGTCGAGCAGGATGGCGAGCAGGACGATGGCCAGGCCGGCTTCGAAGCCGAGGGAGATGTCGGCGGTGTTCAGCGCGTTCACCACCGGCTTGCCGAGGCCATCGGCGCCGACCAGCGCGGCGATCACCACCATCGACAGGGAGAGCATGATGCATTGGGTGATGCCGGCGGCGATGCTCGGCATCGCGTGCGGCAGCTCGATGCGCGTCAGCAGTTGCCAGCGCGAGCAGCCGAAGGCCTTGCCGGCGTCGAGCAGCTCCGCCGGAACGTCCTGGATACCCAGGCAGGTCAGGCGGATTGGCGCGGCGACGGCGAAGATCACCGTGGAAATCAGGCCCGGCACCACGCCGAGACCGAACAGGGTCAGGGTCGGGATCAGGTAGACGAAGGTCGGCACCGTCTGCATCAGGTCCAGCAGCGGCCGCAGCGCGGTGTAGAACCACGGCTTGTGCGCGGCGACGATGCCCAGCGGCACGCCTACGGCGATGCACACCAGGGTGGCGAATATCACCTGGGCGAGGGTTTCCATGGTCTCCTGCCAGTAGCCCAGGTTGAGGATCAGCAGCAACGAGGCCAGGGCGAACACGGTCAGCCCCCAGCTGCGCTGGATGAAATGCACCAGCCCTACCAGCAAGGCGATCAGCACCAGCGGGTTGAACCAGAGCAAGCCGTTGGTGACGCCATGGATGAGGAACTCAAGGGTGTCGGAGATCTTGTCGAAGAACGATGCGCCATGCAGGGTCAGCCAGTCGACGAAACCGGCGATCTGCTCTCCCAGCGGGAGCTTGTGATCAGTCAGGAACATAATCAGGGTCCATCAAGAGCGGGAAATGAACGACCGGTCGCCTACTTGGCGAACGCCAGCTTGGCCGCGGCTGCGGCAGGCTGCCCGTCGCGCGTGGTGACACCGGCCAGCCAGGCATCCAGCTGTTCCGGGTGATCCTTCAACCAGGCCTTAGCGGCTTCCTCGGGTTTCTTGTTTTCGTTGAGTACCGCGTCCATCAGCTTGTTCTCCATCTCGAGGGTGAAGCTGAGGTTCTTCAGCAGTTGGCCGACGTTGGCGCACTCCTGGGCGTAGCCCTTGCGCACGTTGGTGTAGATGGTCGCGCCGCCATAGTTGGGGCCGAAGAAGTCGTCGCCGCCTTCCAGGTACTTCATCTGGAAGCGGGTATTCATGGGGTGCGGCTCCCAGCCGAGGAACACCACCCACTGGTTGCGCCGGATGGCCCGCTGCACCTGCGAGAGCATGCCCGCCTCGCTGGATTCCACCAACTTGAACTTGCCCAGTTCGAAGGCGTTCTTGTCGATCATGCTCTGGGCGACGCGGTTGCCGTCGTTGCCCGGCTCGATGCCGTAGATCTTGTTGCCCAGCTTGTCGGAGAACTTCGCGATATCGGCGAAGCTGCGCAGGCCGCCGTCGTAGACGTACTGGGGAACCGCCAGGGTGTACTTGGCGCCCTCCAGGTTGGCGCGCAGTGTCTCGACCGTACCTTTCTCGGCGTACTGCTTGATGTCGTTGGTCATGGTGGGCATCCAGTTGCCCAGGAATACGTCGAGGTCGTTGTTGGCCAGGGAGCGGTAGGTCACCGGCACCGAGAGCAGATTGACCTTGGTCTTGTAGCCGAGGGACTCGAGGACCTGGCGGGTGACCGCAGTGGTCACTGTGATGTCGGTCCAGCCGACGTCGGCGAAACGCACCGACGCACAGGATTCGGGCTCCGCGGCCTGGGCTGCCAGCGGTGCGCACAGAGACACGGCCAGCAGCCAAGACTTGCAACCTTTCATAGCGAACTCCTCTGCAGGGTAAGGCGCCGGCGCTACCCCGAAGGGCGCGGCGGTCTGTCTGTATCGGGCCGACCGGTAGCGGCCCTCAGCGGGCAATTCGTGAACGATCATGAAACAGGACGCATCCGTCGCCTACAGGGTGGGTCGCAACCAGTGCAGGCGGGGTCGCATTCAGTACCCGCTGTGTCGCATTCAATCATAGTGGTCTTTGCCGGCGACCAGCGGATGCCGTTTTCGGAGCGGCGCGAGCCCGTTCTCATTCCGACGCCGTGCAGGTGCAGACGCCCCTCGGCCGCAGAGGTTCCCCGATCCGGGCGCGGACGCGGCGCTTTTGGACATGGCCGGGTCGGTGGCGGATGCGGCCCGCCCCGGGGAAAGCCCGATGATGCGCAGGAATCGCGGGCGGAGGAGCCGCCACCCCCACTACGCAGGCACGGATGCCGCGGCAATCCCGGAGGCCGGCATGGCTATCAGTGTGTTCGACCTTTTCAAGATCGGTATCGGCCCGTCCAGTTCGCATACCGTCGGCCCCATGCGCGCCGCCGCGCTGTTCACCGCTGCCCTGCGCCAGCGCCAGGCGCTGTCGGCGGTGCGGCGTCTCGAAGTGCGCCTGTATGGCTCGCTGTCCGCCACCGGCGTCGGCCACGGCACCGATCGCGCGGTGATCATGGGCCTGATGGGCGAATGGCCGGATCGTATCGACCCGACCCAGATCGCCCCACGCATGGCCGCGCTGCTCGATAGCGGCCTGCTGCAACTGGACGGCCGCGTGGCGGTACCGTTCGACTGGGTGCGCGACATGCGCCTGCTCGACGAGAACCTGCCCTACCACCCCAACGCCATGACCCTGGTCGCCTACAGCGAGCAAGGCGAACTGCACCAGGAGACCTACTACTCGGTGGGTGGCGGCTTCGTGGTCGATGCGGCACAGGCCGCCTCGGGACAGCTCGACCAGGACCACACGGTGCTGCCCTACGACTTCTCCAGCGCCGAGGAACTGTTGCTGCTGTGCAAGCGCCACAACCTGCGGGTATCCGAGCTGATGCTGGCCAACGAACGCATCTGGCGCAGCGAGACCGACATCCGCGAAGGCCTGCGGCGCATCTGGCAGGCGATGCGCGATTGCGTCGACAACGGGTTGCGCAACGAAGGCATCCTTCCCGGCGGGCTCAACGTGCAACGCCGCGCCGCGCGCCTGCACCGCAACCTGCAGGAGATCGGCAAGCCCAACGTGATCGGCTCGACCCTCAGCGCCATGGAATGGGTCAACCTGTTCGCCCTGGCGGTGAACGAGGAGAACGCCGCCGGCGGGCGCATGGTCACCGCGCCCACCAACGGCGCGGCGGGGATCATCCCGGCGGTGCTGCACTACTATATGAAGTTCAATCCCGACGCCCAGGACCGCGACGTCGTCGACTACCTGCTGGCCGCCGCCGCGGTGGGCATCCTGTGCAAGAAGAACGCCTCGATCTCCGGCGCCGAGGTCGGCTGCCAGGGCGAGGTCGGCTCGGCCTGCGCGATGGCCGCCGCCGGATTGGCGGAAGTCCTCGGCGCCACCCCGGCGCAGGTCGAGAACGCCGCCGAGATCGGCCTGGAGCACAACCTCGGGCTGACCTGCGACCCGGTCGGCGGGCTGGTCCAGGTGCCCTGTATCGAGCGCAACGCGATCGCCGCGGTGAAGGCCATCAACGCGGCGCAAATGGCCTTGCGCGGCGACGGCCAGCATTTCATCTCGCTGGACAAGGTGATCCGCACCATGCGCGACACCGGTGCCGACATGCACGACAAGTACAAGGAAACCTCGCGCGGGGGCCTGGCGGTGAACGCCATCGAGTGCTGAACCGGAATTGCTCACGAAACGATCGAGACGCCACTTTTTGGCGCATATGACGCGTGACCGGGCGGTCGTCATCCGTCACACTGCGGAGTAACGGCTCGCCGCCCGTCGTTACCTTTGTCGCCACGGCCGCTGCCCCGCCTTCTCGCCGGGGGCCGCCCTGGTGCTACCGAAATGCCCAGGCGCGCGGCGCGCCGCCAGCCGTCGCCCATGCTGTCGTTGTGCCAGGTCGAGTGGAAATACCGGGCTAAAGCCTTCCGGCTTTTTTGATTGAACGCCCAATCAATATAGGCATGGCATTTGCCTTGCTCTGGTTACAAGCAACGCCGACGGCGTGGCCCAAGCAGCCACCCGGAAATTCCAACAATCATAAAAAATGGCCGGCGTCAAGCCCTTCGTGCAAATCGCACGGGGCTTGAAATCATATACAGGCCAATAGGTTAGCCGTGTTTCGCGCCGCTTGCGGGTGATGCGGGGCTGTGGGCTGGGAGCCACATGAGAGCTTTGAGAAAGCAAGCCACATCGCGCTGCGGCGGTGAAAAAACTCAGAGATTGCGAGCCTATTCGTCATAGCATCTGATTCTTTCACGCACCTAAAAAAACAAGGCACAACAGAAAGTGCAATAGAAGACTGCCGCTTTCGCCCCAAAGCGGAACTTCACAGGCTGATTCACAATGTCCGGTGAAGGATGGTTGCTGCCCTTCAACTCAACAAGGCCAATGACTGCTGCCACTCAAAGCAGTCATTGCATTGAACCTTCTTTGCAAGTTCGTTTTGCACCGTGGTATTGCCACAACTAGGGTTTTGGGTAGTTCGCCTCAAACTTAATTTGTGCAACGATGTCTCCATCATCCTCGCCAGTTATCTGCACGCTTTTTGAAGTCGATCTCCTTCCACTCCGCTTTCCAGAGCGTGAGATATTTCACGTCACTAGAAGAGGGTTCGGGGTGGCATTTTTCCACATACACGACGCACGGCATGATGACGGCGTCCCCGATCAGAAGCGCCTCCCCTTGTTCCAGCGCGGGCATGCCTTCGGTCAAATTGCCAAGCGTATCCGGCAGTAGTCGGCGGACATAGCTTTGATCATCGGGGTTGGTAAGACGCATTGCCAAGAAGTTGGAGCATTGCGAAAAGATAGTCTCTGATATTTCAGATGGTCGCTGACTCGAAATCAGAAGGCTGATCCCGTACTTTCGTCCTTCTTTGGCAATGCGTTCGATTGCAGCCAAGGAGGCCTTGTAGCGGGCAAGACCGCTCTTTGGCGCGTATTTGTGCGCTTCCTCATACACCATCAGGAACGGCTGCTCTGTTTTACTCTCCACGCGACGAGCGTAGTAGCAAAAATCGAACATAAGGCGGGAGATCAGCGAAACGGTAATGCTGAGCAGTTCAAAGGGAATGCCGCTGAGGTCGATGATTGTGACATTCGACTCGCCTCCCGCCTTGTAGCCGGTAAACTGTTCAAGTACCTGCTCTAGGGTCGCAGCTTTGGCCTTCGCACCGAATATGAAGTCAAGCCGAGAGTTCGAGATTTTTGATCTAATCCGCCGCTCAAATTTGTCGATGCTGCCGTCGGCATAGGGGCCCTTGTTGATTTTACTCCGTTCCGGAGCAGCGAACTCGCGCAAAGCCTTGCAATAGTGCTCCAGCTGACCCTCAACATCATCGAACGTTTCGGTCGTACCATCCTTAAACTTGATATGCAGCGAGTTTTCAGCGTCTTTTGTTTCCCGCGTCAGGTTGCGGAAAGCGTTCGCTACGTGCTGAATGTCATATCGAAGCGGACTGTCGAAGTTGACCTTTTCGACAGCAGGATTGCTGATCTTCTTGGCAATGGTCACCACAGATCGTAGCAGCGACTCCTGATTGTAGTTGTTATTGTCGCCGGACTCTAGGAACATGTCCTCCATCTCGTCTTCGTTGAGAAGCCAATATGGCAGGACGAGGTCATCGACAGTGATGATATTCGCCTTTGGAAAAGCCGTAGCATATTCGGAATGAAGATCGAATATTAGGATATGAGAGTTGTTGAGACCTTGGTATTCGCCGCTTTTAGCAGATACCGCTTTCTGCAGAACTGACGTCACACTCGACGATTTTCCCGATCCCGAAGCACCGACGACGGCAATATGTTTATTGAAGAACCTGTCGCCATGAACAGGTACGACGATATCACGTTGCCTAGTCAGTGACGAAAAGCAAAAGCGGTCTTCAGCGGCATAGCAGTCTGCATAGATAGCTGCGATTTCCGCTTTCGTTGCCGGGACGACCTTCTTTGGCGGAATGGCGAGTTCGTCACCACCGCGATTGAACTTTCCATCTTTAAGGGTCCCGAGGGGATAGGAATCAATCATATAAACGCGTTTGTGGTCACTGATACCGTCGCCTTTCACCTCTTTCATCTCGATTGAAAAGCTTTCGATGATGCAGATAAGAGAAACGTTGTCATTGTCCGAGACTTTGAGAAAAGACCCAACACGAAGAGACTCCCCCGCTGCTTGAAAGTTCAAAAGATCATCGACGGCCACACGAACCTTGTTGGGGTAAACGGCGACAACCTCGGCATTGGCGACTTCCTCAGTCATAGTTCGTCCTCAGATAATTTTATTGATTGTGGAGATGCTGCTAACGGGGATCGAATACATCCGACTCTTTGGACCCGGCATAGCCATGGCTGCTGGGCGTTCCAGGAAGAAATCATAGATGTGGCACAACTTCCGTCCCACTCCGTTGAGAGCTTCCAGCAGTTGGTCAACGTCTTCGACAAAACGAATTTCGATCTGGTGTACTTCGGTCTGCGGGCTCTGAACGTGATCGTTGCGAAAGGGCGATCCGCGATATGGGTAACCGTCTACGAAAACGGTTCCAGTATCGAAAAGCTCATTTTTTACTTGCAAGATGAGTGTTTCATCCGCGCCGCGTAGCAGGATGAATGGCGCGTAGCGCTCGGAATTCTGGATGCGGCGCTTTTTAGCAGAACTCCAATTATTACCAATTGCTCTGAGTTGGTCGCAGATGACCGAGCCGTCAGTCGCCCCATCACATTCGATGATGAAAACACGGGCGATTCCTGCGCCGTTCGTGAGCGAGAAGTACAGGCGTTTAATATGCTTCGCGTACTCGCTTGCATCCTTCTCCCGGAGAAGCCAACGATTATGGATAGCTTGAGCACCTTTGAGCAGTTCCTGCAGATCACGACGGGTGACCTTACGGTCGTTGTGATCTTTTTTGGTGGCAAGTGTTGCGATGTAGTCGAAGGCCATTGGATAGTGAAAACCTTCGGCCTCAACCCCTGAGACGCTTTGGTTTTTCCGTATTGCCTCAATGACGAGCCTGCGATGTTCAGAAAATTCCTTCGAGATTTGTATGCTGAAGCTCTTGCAGAACGCCTCAATTAGCCTATCTGGCGCGGCCATGCCGTCGAGCAAAGACTTCTTTTCGTAGGATTTTGTACCGTCAGCGGCCTTCACTTCCTTTCGGTATTCCATCACCGACTTGAAGCGCTCGACGGAAAGCTCACCAATATCGATCTTTACTTCTGAAAAGTGCCCGTACAGCAGGTATTTTCGGCCTGCCCGCTGTGCTTCTTCGAGCCCGTGGAAATGAACAAAGAGCTTATGCAGGGGGGCACGCAGTACCGAGTCTGTCAGGTTCTGCTCCGCGTAGTACTTCACCTGGCCGTAAATGACGCTTTCATCGGTGTAGCGGTCGAAGTCTTCAATTCCCTCGATAACGATTTCATCGCTCAGGTCCGCGTTTAGGATTTCGAGCAAGGCAGCGTCAAGTTGGTAAAAATACCCTCTGATCGAAGCTGTCGCTTCGCGTTTCTTGTCTACCTCCAGCATCCTCGCCTCCAAATTAATCCCTTTTGGCATGATAGGAAAACAAGAGAAAGCTGATCGTCAGCAGTCGCTGCAAAACAGACCTTCAATTGTATTTTTTGAACTTTTGCACCTGGCCAATAGCGGACATTATAGAATTTTGCGCATATTTTTGTTACTTCTACCCATCTCCCTTTCTAAACCCACGATCCCCCGCCATGAACGCCTCCAGCATGTGCGGGATCAGCGTAGTGGCATCCACCGCCTCGCCATACGCCTGCGCGTGCAGCGCAGCGTAACGATCGAGGTCGGCTTTCAGGCTGGCCGGGCAAGAGAAGGTCAGCTTCGTGACTTCATGGCGAGGCAGAGGGCCAAGCCGCAGTTTTTTGGTCGTGTTCATCGCGAAGTCCCTTTGTTGAAAAAGAGCGGCTGATAGGGCCGCAGCACCAGATCGCGGTTGACGATGATGCGCACCGGCAAGCCCGGGCGGCTGGTCAGTGTGGGCTGGATGTTGAGGTTGCGCCGGGTCACCTCCTGGCCGACCTGGTTCACGGTGTCCTGCAGGCTGTCGCGCCCAGCGATGATGACGCGATCGCCATCCTGACGGTTCTCCGGCGCGGCCAGTTCGGCTCCCACACCCAGCAGCGTGGTCAGCACGGCCCCTGCAAAGATCCGATCCCAGTGCCAGTCCACGTCGTCTTCCAGGCCGGCATAGCCCGCCGGGTCGGTGCCGACCAGGTTGTCGAGCGTGAGCGAAGACGTGTCCGGCAGGGTGATGCGGTTCCACACCACTTGCACGCGGCTCTGGCCGTAACTGACCTGGCTGTTGTATTTGCCCAAGATGCGCGAACCCTGAGGGATCAGCAGGAACTTGCCGGTGGCCGTGTCGTAGATCGGTTCCGTCACCGTGGCGATCACGTCGCCAGGCAGGTCGGATTTGATGCCCGTGACCAGTGCCCCGGCAATGACGGTTCCAGCCATCACCTGATACGGCGAGGTGGGCATTTGCAGGTTGCCGGAGTTACGGGTTTCCGTAGAGCCGCCTGCCAGGAACGCCTCTTTCTGGTCTTGCCGGTTCTGCACGGCAGTCGGATCAGCAGGCTGGGCCGCCGTCGAGGCCGGGCCAGCGGCCAGCGGATCGAAAGCGGCATTGGCGGCAAAGCCCGGCGCGGCAGCGACCTGCGACTGCGCCACGGGCGCGGCCTGCGGGGAGCCGGTACGGAAGAACACCGATGAAGCTGCCGCCGCTTCTTCTTCCTTGCGCAGCGCATCGTTGGGGTCGTAGCCGGGCGCGGCATAGGTGGCGGCGACAGGCTGCTGCGAGTTCACGATGGCCGGGCCAAGATCGCCCGGCAGCGGTGGCCCCAGTTCCGGCACGTCAAGCGGCAGCGCTGGCAGCTTGGAATAGTCTGTCGGCAGCGCATCCAGCCCTTCAGACTTCGACACGCGATCCACGTTGTACAGCTCGGTGGATTCGCCCGCGCCGCGTTGCTGCGGTTGCAGCGACCAGATCAGTGCGCCCATCACGCCAACCGACAAGCCGCCGGCGAGGATCGCCAGCGTGCGCCGGTTCAGGCGCGTGACCGGGCGTGGTTGGGCGCGCAGCGCCACCGCCTCGGGTGCCACCTTGTCCACCTGCGGCGCGGCAAGGTCGGGAGTATCTTCCTGGCTCATGATCAGTTCCTCCCACTCCTTGATACGACGCCATCGGTGCGCTCGATGCGCACCACGTCGCCCTTGTCAGCCCCCAGGCGCAGTTCGGCCGCACCGAACAGCCGATCCACGATGTAGTACGGCGAGCGGAAGCGGTAATTGACCAGTTGCCCATCGCCCTGAGCACCGATCACGAACAGCGGCGGCAACTCACCCTGGGCGATGCCCGCCGGAAACTGGATATAGACCTTCTCGCCATCATCGAAGGCCCGCAGCGGCTTCCACGGCGGATTGCTGCCGCTGATCGCGTAGCGAAAGCGGATGTTCTCCAGCGACAGGCCCGCATCGATTGGCGCGGCAGCGTTGGCAGCCTGTGCCTGGCGCTGCAAGGCCAGCATCCGATCCTTGGGGTAGTCCCAGGACACCGACGCCATCCATGCCTTGTCGGTCGAAGTCAGTTCCAGCAGGTACGTCCTGCGGCTGGTGGTGATGACGAGATTGGTCTTCAAGCTGGAACGGATAGGTTTGACCAGCACATTGACGCGCAGCTCGGCACCGCTGCCGCTGGAGGTGTCACCCACGATCCAGCGCACGGTATCGCCCGCAGCCACCGTCACCAGTTCCTCGCCGGGCTGGAGCGCGATCACAGTCACGCGGCCTACGGACGCATAGACCTGGTAAAGCGCACCATCGGTGAACGGCCAGACTTGAATCGCATTGACATAGCCCTCACGGGTCGGCGCGATCCGTGCTTCGGCATTAGCGCGGGAGACGCGCACCTTCTCGTCGGCGGACTCCGGCGTGGTCGGGGCCGCATCAACGTCCGGCAGCGGCTTCAACTGTGCGGGCAGTGCTAACGGCTCCGGCACCGCCACGACCTCGATGGGCGTGGGCGGCTCGGGCAATGGCTGCGCCTGCACCGGCTCATCAAGCGAGATCACCGGCGGCGGTTTGCCCTGCGTGGCGCAGCCCGCAAGGCCCAGAAGGATCAACGGCAAAGCGTAAAAACGGAAAGGCACACTCATGGCTTTACTCCTTCAGAAGAATCCAGTTCACGGCTCCACGACAGGCCATTGACGTAGATGCCCAGTGGGTTGCGGCGCAGGCGTTCTTCGGTGCGCGGGGTCTGCTGCACGATGGACACCACCGCCGTCCATCGCTCCAACCCGGCAGCCGCGCCATTGACGTAACGGCGTTCCGTCCAGCGCACGTTGAACGACGCATCGCTGGCACGAACCACACTGGTGATCTGCACCGTCACCGATTCCTTGCCGATGCGGGCGAACGGGTCATTGGTGCGCGCATAGTCGTTGAGTACCGCCGCGCCCCGGTCAGTGGTGTAGTCGTAGGCATCGAGCCAGTTCTGGCGCACAACGATTGGGTCGATGGACAGCGAGCGCACCAGCGTCACGAAGCGCGCGATGTGGTGCGCCGTCTGCGCATCGGTGGGCCGGTACGGCGTGGCCGCTTCGCCCACGGTGCGCACCTGACCGGACTGATCCACCTCGATGACATAGGGCGTGACGATGGACTGGGCCGAGCGCCACACCAGGCCACCGGCCATCAGCAGCGCGAGCACCAGGCAGCCGAAGGCCATCAGTCGCCAGTTCTTCGCCTGCACACGGGCTGAGCCGATACGCTCGTCCCAGACCTGCGCAGCAGCTTGATACGGAGTGGCAGGCTGCGGCGTATCGGCATAGCGCACCTGCGGTCGTTTGAATCGCATGGAGTTCTCCTTGAAAGTCAGCTATCGGAATCGCGCAGGCTCGGGCCTTGGCCCGAACCGCCGCCGTCGCCACCGCGCAGCGTGTGCGCGGCCGTGGTGGTGGCCTGGGTGAGTTGTTGGCGGCGTTGCAGGCGCTTGGCCCAACCGGGTTGTTCCTGCTTCTGCGCGTTGGCCGTGTCGCCAGCGGCGTCCCCTGTGGTGATCTGCCCGGAACTGGCAGCGCCACCGCCGGAACCACCATCGGTGCCGGAGCCTTGCCAGCCTGCTTTGAATGGCGCGGCAGCCTTGGCTGCCGCCGCTTTGATGCCTGCACCGGCGCGTTGGCCTGCCGCCTGTGCGCCGCCCTTGGCGACACTGCCCAGCCCTGCCATCGCGCCTTTGGCTCCGCCGCCCGCAGCGGCAGAACCGGCCTGGAAAGCCGACTTCGCGCTGCCCGCCGCCGAAGTAGCGGCCCGCGCGCCAGCCCCGGCGAGCTTGGCGGCAGCCGGTGCCATGCGCGCCCCGGCCATCACTGCACCGCCCACGCCGGTGGCGGCGGCACCTACGGCAACCGCCGCGCCTGCGGCACCAATCGCAGCACCGGCCATCGCGCCTGCGCCAAGCTGCGGTGCGCCGGATACCAGGCCCGTGGCAATGCCCGGCCCGAAGATTCCCAACGCCAGCAGCGTGAGCGAGGCCAGCATGATGACCACCGCATGGTCGATGGACGGCTCGGCTGGATGCACCTGGAACTCGGCGAACAGGCCCGAGCCAATGCCGACGATGACGGCCAGCACCAACACCTTGATGCCCGAGGACACCACGTTGCCCAGCACCTTTTCGGCAAGAAAGCTGGTCTTGTTCCACAGCGCGAACGGCACCAACACGAAGCCCGCGAGCGTGGTCAGCTTGAACTCGATCAGCGTGATGAAAAGCTGGATCGCCAGCACGAAGAAGCACAGGATCACCACCGCCCAGGCCAGGAACATGACCACGATGGGCGTCATGTTCACGAACACCTCGGGGAAGCCCGCCATGTCACTGATCTGCTCAAGGATCGGCGCGGCTGCGTCGATGCCGGTCTTGGCCAGGCGTCCCGGTTGCAGGAATTCGCCCATGCTCATCGTCGAGCCGCTGGCCGTCAGGCCCAGGCCTGCGAACGAGCGGAAGACGATGCTGGCCAGCCAGTTGAAGTTGTTGATGATGTAGGCGAAGGCGCCGACGTAAAGCACCTTGCGCAGCAGTTTGGCGATCACATCATCGCCCTGGCCGGTGGCGTGGCTCATCGCCCAGTACAGCCCGGCGATGGTCATGTCGATGACGATCAGCGTGGCGGTAAGGAACGCGACTTCGCCCTGCAGCAGCCCAAAGCCCGAGTCGATGTAGCGCGAGAAGGTAGCGAGAAATCGGTCGATCACTGTCACGTCGTTCATGGCACGTCCCTCTCGAAGGGCATGGCGTCCTGGTCACTGGCGGGCGTGTCGAAGCTCGGCGGGATCGGCGGCAGATCGGCCAGTGTGCGGAACTCGTCAGGCCCGGTTTCACCGGAGAAGAAGCGCCGCCGGAAGGCTTCAGCCGCTACCAGGCAAGCGTCTTCGCCTGCCGTCGTCCTGTCGGCTGCACACTGCGCACGCAAAGCCTTGAGTCGCACGGGATCGGCGGCCAAGGCAGCGGCCAGGTCGTCGGTCGGCTGCTGGCTGCAAGCAACCAGCAGCACGGGCAGCAGCAAGAAAGCGCATCGCATGGCCGTCTCCCTTCAGTTGCCGTAGAAATCCACGCGCAGCGGCGTGTAGGGCGTGCCATCACCCAAGAAGCGGCGCGTCACTTCACGGCCACGTTCGACAGCCGCCGCCTGGCGTGCCAGTTCCAGCGCTGCGGCGCGTTCCTGCGTGATCTGGAGCTGCTGCGCCTGGATGGACTGCTTGGCCTGCAAGGCCAGAAGCTGGTTGGTCGCCTGCATGGCTTGCAGCGCGCCGGTGGCGGACTGGCTCTGGCTCACGAGGTCGGCCAATGCGCTTTCGTCTTGCGCCAAGTTCTGCGACACCTGCGCCTGCATCCGCATCGCGGTGTGCAGGCCGTTCAGCGTGTTCTTCCAGCGCTCCTGCGCGTCGCGCAGCATCTGGTCGCCGCTGACGGTCGCGGCGTACTGCTCCGGGTACAGCCGGGCGAAGGTGGCATCCATGCTCTGCACGTCGTAGGCCAGGCCGCGAGCCTCGGCGATCAGCCGCTCGGTGGTCGCCAACGTCGAGCGCAGGCGATTGACGATGTTGAAGTCCAGATTCGCCAGATTGCGCGCCTGGTTCATCAGCATCTGCGCTTCGTTCTGAAGCTGGTTGATCTGGTTGTTGATCTGCTCCAGCGTGCGCACGGCGGTCAGCGTGTTCTGCACGAAGTTGGACGGGTCGAACACCGTCAGCGCGGATGCAGGCTGTGAGGCCAGCAGCGATACCGACAGCACGGCGGCGAGCGAGACGGACAGCAAACGGGGTTGGGTCTTCATGGTGAAACCTCCGGTCGTTGAGAAGCGAGGAAGGACGCTGCTGCCGGTGAGGACGGCAGCAGGTCGGCGGCCCAATCGAGGCCGCGATGGCGCAACCAGGCACCGGCGAAGCCCGGTGTGCCTGCCTCCAGCAGCACGCGATCCATGTCACGTTGGTCTTGCGGGGTGGATGCACCCGCGAAGGCCAGCGTGGCTGGCCCCAGGTCGAGGTCGAACAGGCGATTTCCCAGGCGTGATTGGTAGTAGTAGTCGCGCTTGGGCTGCGCGGTCGCCACGATCTCGATCTGGCGCGAGTTCAGCCCGAAGCCTTCGTAGATCGTGCGGATCTGCGGCTCGGTGGCCTGCGGATTTGGGAGAAAGATCCGACTGGCGCAGCTTTCGATCACTGCCGGGGCAATGCTCGAATCCTTGATGTCGGCCAGCGACTGGGTGGCAAAGATGACGCTGACATTCTTCTTGCGCAGCGTCTTGAGCCACTGGCGAATGCGGGCGGCGAACACCGGGTCATCAAGGAACAACCAGGCTTCATCAAGGATCAGCAGCGTGGGCGCGCCGTCGAAGCGTTCATCGAAGCGGGCGAACAGGTAGCCCAGCACAGCCAGCACCGCCGCCTTGCTGTGCATCAGCTCTTCCATCTCGAAGCCCTGCACGCTGCCGGAACCCAGCCGGTCGGCATCGGCGTCCAGCAGCTTGCCGTGGGCACCGCCCAGCACATAGGGCGCGAGCGCCTGGCGCAGTGCGTTCGATTGCAGCAGCACCGACAGGCCCGTCAGCGTGCGCTGCTCCACCGGTGCACCGGCGAGGCTGCCCAGTGCCGACCAGATCGCGGCCTTCTCGTCCGGGCCGATGGCGACACCTTCATGCAACAGGCGGCCTTCCACCCATTCGGCCGCCCAGGTGCGGTAGCCCTCGTGGTCGATGCGGGCCAATGGCTGGAAAGCAATCGCCCCGTCATTGCCCAGGTCGTAATGCTCGCCGCCGAGTCCCAGGATGGTGGCGCGCATCGAGCGGCCCATATCGAAGGCGAAGATGCGTGAACCGGGATAACGGCGGAACTGCATCGCCAGCGTGGCGAGCAGCACCGACTTGCCCATGCCGGTCGGCCCCGCGACCAGCGTGTGGCCCACGTCGCCGATGTGCGTCACCAGCCGAAACGGCGTCGCGCCATCGGTGCGGGTGACAATCAGCGGCGGGCCATCCAGATGCGCGTTCTTCTCTGGGCCGGCCCACACGGCAGACAGCGGCATCATGTGCGCCAGGTTCAGCGTCGAGACGATGGGCTGGCGCACATTCGCGTAGGCGTTACCGGGAATGGACGACAGCCAGGCATCCACCGCATTCAAGGTTTCAGGGATGGTGACGAAGCCGCGCCCCTGAATGACGCGCTCCACCATGCGCAGCTTTTCATCAGCTACGGCGGCATCCGTGTCCATGACGGTGACGGTGGCCGTCAGGTAGCCGAAAGACACCTGATCGCTTCCCAGCTCCTGCAAGGCGGCATCGGCATCGGCGGCCTTGTTGTTGGCGTCGGTATCAACCAGCGGGCTTTCCTGCTGGAATACGGTTTCGCGCAGCAGCGCGACGACGTTCTTCCGTTTGGCGAACCATTGGCGGCGGAGGCGGCCGAGTTCTTTTTCTGCCTCGGCTTTGTCCAGGCACAAAAAGCGCGTGCTCCAGCGGTAGCCAAAGCCCAGGCGGTTGAGGTCGTCGAGAATCCCCGGCCAGGTCGAGGTCGGGAAGCCCCGCACCGACACCACGCGCAGGTGCTGGTCGCCCAACATGGGAGCCAGACCACCGACCAGCGCCGAATCGGCCAGCAGCGCGTCGAGGTGGAAAGGCACTTCGGGCACGGCCAACCGGTAGCGTCGCGTCGAGACCGTGGCGTGCAGGTAGGTCAGCGTCTGCGCGTCATCCAGCCAGGCGATTTCCGGCATCACGCCATCGAGCAGGTCGAAAACCCGATCGGTTTCCGCCACGAAGGCATCGAGTCGGCCCCGCCAGTCCACGCCATCGCCCGGCGCATGCTCGTAGAGCAGCTTGGCCGCACGGGCGCGCGATTCCTCCGGCGGCAGGTAGGCCAGGGTCAGGTGATAGGCGCTTTCATAGTGATGGCCAGATTCCTCGAAGGCCGCGCGACGTTCTTCTTCCACCAGCCAAGATAGCGGTTCGGGAAACTCGGAACGTGGATAGCCCGCCGCTGCACGACGCTCGGCCTCGATGAACAAGGCCCAGCCTGAACCCAGGCGGCGCAATGCGTTGTTCAGCCGCGCCGACGTGGCGATCAGCTCGCCTTGCGTGGCGCTGTCCAGATCCGGCCCACGAAAGCGGGCCGTGCGCTGGAACGAGCCATCCTTGTTCAGCACCACGCCCGGCGCGATCAGCCCGGCCCAGGGCAACCAATCGGCCAGCAGCGCGGGCCGCTGGCGGTATTCGGCAAGGTTCAGCATGTCGGTTTCTCCCTATGCGTCCAGCAGCGGCTTGTGCTTGATGTGCCGGGCGAAGACCTGCATGAACTGCGGATCGACACGCGCACCCCAGACCGCCAGCGAATGGCCTGCGATCCACAGCACCACACCGGGAATCCAAAGCTGCAGGCCCAGCCCGACGGCGGCGGCCAGCGTGCCGTTGGCGATTGCCACGGTGCGCGGCGCACCGCCCAGCAAGATCGGCTCGGTCAGCGAGCGATGCAGCGGCACTTCAAAGCCCGGAAGATCTGTGGCCGTGCTCATACGACGGCCCCACCTGAGAAGCTGAAGAACGACAGGAAGAAGCTCGAAGCCGCGAAGGCGATGGACAGGCCGAAGACGATCTGGATCAGCTTGCGAAAGCCGCCACTGGTATCGCCGAAAGCCAACGCCAGGCCGGTGGCGATGATGATGATCACCGCGACGATGCGGGCGACTGGCCCCTGGATGGATTCGAGAATGGATTGCAGGGGACCTTCCCACGGCATCGAGGAACCGGCGGCCTGCGCAGTACCCGCCAGCAACAACATCAACACGGCGAGTAGCAGCCCTTGCCCTGCGGGTCGGGCCAGGCGGCGCAACCGCGCCATGCTGGACAGGCGAGAAAACGGATTTACGGAAAGACGGAAAGCATCAACGTGCGTCATGGCAGTTCTCCAGGTTGGTCAGTGGTCAGGGAAGGCGCAGCGGCAGCGGCTGCAAGAGGAACCGGCGGCAACTCGGGAAGCGGCGCTTCCAGTGCATCCGCCAGGCGGTAGCCCGCGCCGTCGAAACCGACGACGCGAGAAATGGTTTCGACGTGGCGTTTGCGGCCACGGCCTGCGATGTGGATCACCACATTGACCGCCTCGGCGATCAGGGCGCGGGGCGGATTCACCGCGACTTCAAGGATCAGTTGCTCTAGGCGCAGCAGTGCGCCCAAGGCAGAGCCGGCATGGATGGTGGCGATGCCACCGGGGTGGCCCGTGCCCCAGACCTTCACCAGATCCAGAGCTTCGCCGCCGCGCACTTCGCCGACGATCACGCGATCCGGGCGCAGCCGCATCGTGGCGCGCACCAGTTCCTGCATCGACACCACGCCTGCGTGGGTGCGCAGCGGCACATGGTCACGGGCCGCGCATTGCAGTTCGATGGTGTCTTCGAGCACCAGTACGCGGTCGCCGGTGGCGGCGATCTCGGCCAGCAAGGCATTCGCCAGTGTGGTCTTGCCGGTACTGGTGCCTCCGGCGATCAGGATGTTCTGCCGCTCACGCACGGCATGACGCAGGAACTCGGCCTGCCCTGCGCTCAGGATGCCGTCGGCCACATAGCGATCCAGACCGATGATGCTCACGGCACGCTTGCGCAGCGCAAAGGCCGGGCCGGGTGCGGCGGGCGGCAGGATGCCCTCGAAGCGTTCGCCGGTTTCTGGCAGTTCGGCGGTCAAGAGCGGTTGGCCGCGATGCACCTCCGCGCCGACATGGGCGGCGACCAGGCGGATGATGCGTTCGCCATCGGCCTCGGGCAGTTCGACGCCCAGCGGTGCGCGGCCAGAGGACAGCCGATCCACCCACAATGTCCGGTCGGGGTTGAGCATCACTTCCACTACGTCCGGGTCTTCCAGCGCGGCGGCAATCACCGGCCCCATCGCCGTGCGCAGCATCTGGATGCGGCGATCCTGGGACGCCGCAGCGGATGAACGCGGTTCGGGCGGGATTTGAGGAACGGCACTCATGGCGTACGCTCCGCTGTGCGTTCATGGGCGGCTACCATCGCCGCCGCGTCATCCATGCGCATGCCGAACTCACGATCTTGGGAGTGCAGCTCTTCCACCACGTCGCGCACCAAGCTGCGGCCACGCAGCAGGTGGCGGCCCAACTGTTCGACGAATTGCTCGAAGCGCGCCTTGCCCTGGGCGCGGGCTGCATCCTGATGGGCTTCGGGCACCGGCGTGCTGACGGTCAGGAAGTAGCGGATGAACAACGCCAGCGTTTCTATCTGGATGTTCTGATCACGCTCCAGACGCTCGGCCTGCCGCGACAGGCGGTCCAGCCGTTTGGCGATGGCGGCCTCGCGCTGGTCGCCCGCGTCTGGCGACAGCCAGGACGCCAGCGCCGCCGCGACGATGGACGACTTGGACACGCCTTTCTTGGCGGCCAGTTCATCGAGCCGCTTGGCGTGCTCATGCTGGATGAACAGGTTCAATCGGTATTGGCTCATAGGTCGATTCCGTCGTTGGGGTCGAGAGATGCCAGCCGCGCCGTGCGTTGCAGAGCGGGATCGAGCTGGCCGGGAAGCAGCTGGGGCATGTCGTCGTCATCGAGCAGCGACAGATCGCTGGTCGTGGCATCCATCTCGGGGGCATAGGCGATGGCTTCGGACAGTTCGGGCTGACGGCGGGGGCCGCCGTCATCGGTCGAACCCAGGGTCTCCAGGTCATCGGCGAATGCCGTGGCCGGTGCCGCAGGAACCGCAGGTATTGCCAGGTCGCTCCAGTCGTCAGGTCGTACCGGCGGCACATCGGCATAGCGGCCTGCTGCCACCGCAGGCGGCGGTAATACCCGTTGCTTGAAATTGGCGTCGGCGAAGTAGCGCAACTTCTTCGCCTTGATCGGCGCGACGCTGGACACCATCACCACCGCCTCATCGGTCGGTAGCTGCATCACTTCGCCTGGCGTCAGCAGCGGACGTGCCGTTTCTTGGCGCGACACCATTAGATGGCCGAGCCACGGTGCGAGCCGGTGGCCTGCGTAGTTGCGCTGGGCGCGCAACTCAGTGGCCGTGCCCAAGGTTTCGGAAATGCGTTTGGCCGTGCGTTCGTCGTTGGTGGCGAAGGTCACACGCACATGGCAGTTGTCCAGAATCGAATGGTTCTGGCCGTAGGCTTTGTCGATCTGGTTGAGCGACTGGGCGATCAGGAAGCTACGGATGCCATAGCCCGCCATGAAGGCCAGCGCCGTCTCGAAGAAGTCCAGCCGACCCAGCGCTGGGAACTCGTCGAGCATCAGCAGTAGCTTGTGGCGGCGCTCGATGCCGTCGGAGCCATCCAGCGATTCGGTGAGCCGTCGCCCGATCTGGTTGAGGATCAGCCGGATCAGCGGCTTGGTGCGGCTGATGTCCGAAGGTGGCACCACCAGATACAGCGACACCGGATACTCGGATGCGATCAGGTCGGCGATGCGCCAGTCACAGCGCGAGGTGACTTCGGCCACCGTCGGATCGCGGTACAGGCCGAGGAAGGACATGGCGGTGCTCAACACGCCCGAGCGTTCGTTGTCCGACTTGTTCAGCACTTCTCGGGCAGCGGATGCGACGATCGGGTGAGGTGCATCACCCAGGTGCTTGGTCGTCATCATCCGATGCAAGGTCAGCTCGAAAGGACTGGCCGGGTCGGAGAGGAAATTAGCAACGCCGCGCAGCGTCTTGTCCTCGCCGGCATAGAGCACGTGCAGGATGGCCCCGACCAGCAGCGCGTGCGAAGTCTTCTCCCAGTGATTGCGCTTCTCCAGCGCGCCTTCGGGATCGACCAGGATGTCCGCGATGTTCTGCACGTCGTGCACTTCATGCGCGCCGCGCCGGACTTCCAGCAGTGGGTTATAGGCTGCCGACTTCGCATCGGTAGGGTTGAACAGCAGGCAATGCGAGAAGCGCGAGCGCCAGCCTGCTGTGATCTGCCAGTTCTCGCCTTTGATGTCGTGGATGACTGCGGACGCGGGCCAGGACAGCAGCGTCGGCACCACCAGGCCTACGCCCTTGCCCGAGCGCGTGGGCGCGAACGTCAGGACGTGTTCCGGGCCTTCATGGCGCAGGTACTGCCCGGCATGCAGGCCGAGAAAGACACCAGCAGGCTGCGTGAGCCCGGCCTTGCGAATGTCGGCGGCATTGGCCCAACGTGCCGAGCCATAGGTCGTGACCAGGCGCGATTGCCGCGAGCGCCACACCGACATGGCGATGGCGACCGCCACGGCCAGTAGGCCGCTGCCCGCCGCGATCATGCCGCCAGTGTCGAAGACCTGCGGCGCGTAGGCGTCGAAGAAGAACCACCACTCGAACAGCTTCCACGGGTAATAGACCGGCGTGCAGTACAAGTCGAACCAGGGCGAGCCCAGGCGTAGCTGATAGCCCAATGCGGCGGCTGTCCATTGCGTGGCACCCCACACACCGGCGATCACAATGCCGAACACGGCGGCGATCTGCCCGAACAACACACCCTGAGCTTGCATACCCTGGCCTCCGATTTCTCCTGCGCTGATTCCCCGTGGAAAACGCGGCACAAAGGCGTGCCGCAGGCGTCAGGGTCGGTGTCGGTTCAGTGCCGGTCAAAGACCGTTATCGGCAGTAAGGTGATACAAAAAGCATGGTTTCATGCAG
This sequence comes from Pseudomonas sp. PS1(2021), assembly GCF_020405165.1. Classification (NCBI taxonomy): domain Bacteria; kingdom Pseudomonadati; phylum Pseudomonadota; class Gammaproteobacteria; order Pseudomonadales; family Pseudomonadaceae; genus Pseudomonas; species Pseudomonas sp. PS1(2021). Next base: position 5,711,904 of record NZ_CP084484.1, read on the forward strand.
GGACGAAACCAGTAAAAACGCCGCAGGCTTGAGCGCGCTGCGGCGTGTCGAGAAAGAAAGTCAGGATATGCGGCAAACCGCCAACGGTCAGAACTTCGGCGGCGTCTCCGATGGCGTGTAAGGCACCTTGCCGTCTCCGAAGAAGCGCTTGTTCGTTGCTTCGGCCACGCGGTTGCACAGCACATCGCCCATCGTCGGACGCTCGGTCTTGCATTGGCGGCGCAGCTCCTTCAAGCGTTCAGGGGCGGCAGCCAGTTCTTCGACGGTAGGCACATTGGCTTGCTGTTTCGGCGGCTCGGACGGTCCGCAGGCCGTAAGTGCAGCAACCAACAAGAACGGGGTAATCAGCTTCATGGTCATGGATCGTTGTCCTCCAGGGAGTCGGGTTCAACGGGTGATGTAGATCTGTAGCCTTCTGGTGATTCGATGGCCAACACGCGCTCGATGAAGCGCTCCAACACGTCCGAGGATTCGCCTTCCCGATGCAGCACATAGGTCGTCAGCATGGGCGCACGCCCCGCGAGTGGCCGGGCGACAACGCCGGATTCGCGGCTGGCCGCAATGTGCGGTGCTCCGGTGATCCCCAGCGCAAAGCCCGCTGATACCAGGGCCATCATCAAATCGCACGAAGACACACGCTCGGCAATCAGCGGTTCCGTGTCCGCCCGGCGTAGCACACGCTCGACCTGGCGCGCATGGCCTTCGCATGCTTGTGGATCGCACAGCACCAGAGGATGGCGCAGCACCTCTTCCAGCGGGATGCGTTTGTGCCTGAGCAGCGGATGCCGAGCAGGCACTGCCACCATCAGGGGATCACTCCAGACTGCTTGAGCCACGACGCCATCGCCCACTTCATCGGCCTGCGCGAAACCCACGTCGTACAGGTCGTCATGCAGCCCTTTGATCTGCTGAGACAACGGCACCTCGAACAGCCGGATCTCTACTTCGGGTTCCTCCTGCCGGCACAGCGCCAGCAACGCCGGCAGGCGCGAAGGCGTAATGCCGTCGGACAGGGCAATGCGCAATTGCCCATGAAAGCCGTTGGCCGCTGCCTGCACGCTGTCGCGGGCTTGCTGCAAGGCCGTGAAGATGCGCGGCACATGTTCCAGAAACAGCTTGCCCGCCCGTGTCAGCTGTGTGCTGCGGCTGGTGCGGATGAACAACTGTTCGCCCAGGTCTTCTTCCAGTTCCTTGATGGTGCGCGACAGCGGCGACTGCTCGATGTGCAGCCGCTCGGCGGCCCGGGCGAAGTGGAGTTCCTCTGCCACAGCCAGGAAACAGCGCAGATGCCGAAGCTCCATCGCGCGCCCTCCCGTCAGCCCGCTAACCGCTGCGTTCTCGCCAGCATCAGCAACAACACGCAGACCAGCAGGGCTGCACCGAGGTTGTAGAGCATGCCGGCCACGAAGGCCGAGGCGTACACGCCGGCCTGTGCGGCAACACTTTCATCGGCAGCCAGCGCCGCTGCGAACAGGATGCCGACCACGGCCACACCCAGCGCCGCACCGACCTGCTGCACGGTCGAGATCACGCCCGACGCCATGCCGGCCTGCGCTTCATCGACAAAGCCCAGCACCAGATTCAGCAGCGGCGTCATGATGAACCCTTGGCCAGCGCCAACCACGACCAGCACGGGGATCAGCCGCGCGGGCACCAGCTCCGCGCCAGCCATCCACACCTGTGCGATCAGCAGCCCGATGGACACCGCATAGACCATCGCACCCGCCACGATGGCCCGCGTCCCCCAGCGCGCCACCAAACGTGGCGCGGCCAGGGATGCCAGCACGAAGCCCACGCTGCACGGCGCGAAGATGCTGCCCGCCATGAAAGGGTCAAGTCCCAGTCCGGTCTGCACCAGCAAGGCGAAGCACAGGAAGAAGGAACTGGACGTGGAATAGACCAGCAGCACCAGCACCGCGCCCAGCGCGAAGCGGCGCTGGGCCAACAGGCGCATGTCCACCAGTGGCAAGCCGCCCGCCATACGCCGTTGCTCTTGCTGCCGATGGAACAGGGCCAGCAGCAGCACCGCCACACCTAGCGACAACAGGCTCCACGCCGGCCAGCCCTGCCCAGGCCCCTCGATCAGCGGCACCAGCAGCAACGTCAGCCCGGCGCTGACCAACGCCACGCCCATCCAGTCCAACGCCGGGCGCTGCGGTGCGCAGGACTCGGGGATGGTGCGTGCCGCCGCGATGGCGAACAGCCCAATGGGCACGTTGATGAGAAAGATACTGCGCCAGCCCAGGCCGAACAGATCGGCATGCACCAGCCAGCCGCCAAGCACCTGCCCGGCGATGGCCGCCAGGCCCAGCGTCATTCCCAGCAGGCCAAAGGCGCGGCGGCTGTCGTCACCGTCGAAGTTGACGCGGATGGACGCATAAACCTGTGGGAACAGCAAGGCGGCAGCCAGCCCTTGCAACACCCGCGCACCGATCAGGAATTCCGCGCTGGGCGCCAGCCCGCACAAGGCCGAGGCCAGCGTGAAGCCGGCCATGCCGGTGACGAACAGACGCCGTCTCCCGAACAGGTCGCCCAGCCGCCCGCCGGTAATCAGCAGCACGCCGAAGGCCAGTTCATAGCCAGCGACGATGAAGCCGATCTGCGCGAAGTTCGCGCCCAGATCGGCCTGCATGCTGGGAATGGCGACATTGACCACGAACAGGTCAAAGATCGTGACGAAACCGGCCAGCAGCAGCACGGATAAACCGAGCCACGGCGGGCCGCTGACGGCGCGCGCAGGCGGCGTCGAGAGGCAGGAATTCGAGTTCATCTTGCGTATCCAGGGTAAAGACGCGATCATTCTCAAACTCTTTTTAAACAATTACAATTTAACTATTTATGCTATTACTTAAAACAACGAGATAAATGATGCGAACTCTGGAACGAACCCGCTCCGATCTGGCGGCTTTCCTGCGGGCGCACCGCGAACGCCTTTCGCCTGCCGACGTGGGCTTGCCCAGCGGTGGCCGCCGCCGCACGCCAGGACTGCGGCGCGAGGAAGTCGCCGCGCTCGCCGGTGTTGGTCTGACCTGGTACACATGGCTGGAACAGGGGCGCGACATTGGCGTGTCGGCCACCTTTTTGGATAACCTGGCGCGGGTGCTAAAACTGGATGCTGCCGAACGCCGCCACCTGTTCCTGCTGGCCCACGAACGGCCGCCCGCCGAACCGGGCAAGACCTGGTGCGTGCTGCCGCCGATGGTGCGCCGCCTGATGCACGATTTACCGCACCCGGCCTTCGTGCTCAATCTGCGATGGGACGTATTGGGCTTCAATGCACCGGCTGATGCACTTTTCGGTTTCGGCAAGCACACGCCCGAGCGGCGCAATCTGCTCTGGCTGCTGTTCACCGATCCGGCCCTGCATGCCCGTTTCCACGAATGGGAAGCACAAGCCCCGCTGATGCTCTCCAGCTTCCGCCGTGACTTCGCCCGCGCCACGCAGGAAGCGGACATTCATGAACTGGTGGATGAGCTGGAACGGGTGTCGCCGGAGTTCAAGGCGTGGTGGCGGACGCATGATGTGCATGCGTCCTGCAACGGCGTGCGCAAAATGGTCATCAACGGTCAGGCCGAACCGTTTGAGCACACATCATTGACGGTTGACGAAGACCGGCACCTACGGTTGGTGGTGTATGCGCAGCAGCTCAAAACCGCTGACGGTGAATGATGAGTCGATAGCGTTATCCAATCGTTGGCCCACGCTGCCGTCCAATCTCCCACGACACCCCGCCGCCGCGTACTGTCGCAGCGAGCTGCTGCCCCAGCCGCTGTTCGATCACCGGCTTCCACGGCACGAGGCTGAACCCCTTGCCGTTGTCGAGCATGGCGTAACGCCCGCTGGCGAGCATGACCGAGCGCCGGTAGATACCGGCCAAACGCTGACCGTCCGTGACCGGGCGATGCTCCAGGCCGGTCTCGGCGGCAATGTCCTTCGCGGCTTGCGTCAGTTCCCGATTGCGCAGCGTCGCCAGCAGATTGCGGGCCAGGATCACGCGCTGGCCGCGCTTCTCCGCCAGTCCCTGTTCGGCTAGGAAGTTGGCGCGCTGCTGCATGGCTTGCTTAACGTCGCCGCCAAAGCCCAGATCGCCCAGCCCTTTGCCGCCGCCGATCAGTTGCTGGTCGAGCCAAGTGGCCCCGATCACGCGGGCCTGCCGCTCGATGGGAAGATGGGACTTCATTTCCACGGCCACGCCACCCAGGCGCTGCGCGTCGTACTGGCGGCCACGCTCGGCCAGGTCGTCCGGCACCTTCCATAGCCCTTCGGCCACGCGCTCCACGATGCCCGCCCGGCGCAGGGCTTCCAGCCGCCGAACGTGGGCGGCGACAACCTCCTGCGGGTTGCGTCCGGGCTTGACGCGGCCTTGCTCGATCGCCAGGTGGTGATCGGTGCGGTACAGGCCATCGCTTGCCAGTGCGGCGATGTTCTTGTCGGCCGCCCGTACTTCGGCGGAACCGCGCACCTCAACCACGGCTCCGGTGGGATAGTTCGCCAGCTCATCGCGGGCATTGAGCGCGACGTAGTGGGCCTTGCCGTCCACGCCGTCGATGACCAGATAGCCCCGGTCGCGCAGCTCGTCGGCCAGCCCCTTGGCGGCCACGCGGCCGACGATGGTTCGGCCACTTTCATTGTCATCTTGGCCCGGCTCGAACACCGCCAGCTCGCGCGGCTGGCCGCTCATGGCCCGCTGCATGGTGCGGATGATGTCGCCACGCTCGCCCAGGGCGCGCAAGGTCTTCTCCGCGTCCGCATGGACGGCCCAGGTGCCCGGCTGCGTCTCGTCAGCCAAGCCCAGACGCTGCAAGCGTTGCAGGCGGCCGACCAGCAGCAGGCGCTGGCGTTGCAGCCGAGGTTCGTTGAAGCGTTCGATCTGCACCCGGCCATCCTCGCCGGCCTCGCGCTGCAACGTGCGGTCGAGGCTCGTCCACCGCTCCTGTTCCACCTCGCGCTGCAAGGTCTGCTGGATTTCCAGTTCGGTGCGCGGCCCCAGCCACTCCGTCGCCAGCTCGGCGGCCCGGTGGCGGAAGCCGTGGGCGATGTAGTCGCCCGCGATGATGAGGTCTTTGCCGGTGTCGTCGCGTCCGCGCACTATCAGGTGCGTGTGCGGGTTGTCGGTGTTCCAGTGATCCACCGCCACCCAATCCAGCCGCGTCCCCAAGTCGGCTTCCATCCGGTTCACCAGATGCCGGGTGTAGGTGCGCAGGTCGTCCAGCTCGGCCCCGTCCTCCGGGGAGACGATGATGCGGAAATGGTGCCGGTCGTCGGCGGCCCGCTCCTTGAAAACATCCAGGTCGGCTTCGTCGGTCTGCGGCCCATAGGCCCGGCCCGGTTCGCCATCGCGGCCGGCGCCGTCGCGCTCGATGTAGCGCAGGTGTTTGGCGAGCGACTGCGGGCTGGCGTTGCGTTGATTGACCAGTAGGGTCTTGATGGTCACGCGCCGCGACAGAGGCGTCAGCTTCGCCCCGGCGAAACGCGCCGCCGTATGGCCGCGCCCAAGCCGTGAGCCGGGCCGCTGGCCTGAGCGTGCGCCGCTGCCACCGGCTGCGGAATGGCTCACCACCGACTTGCCGCCGCTGGCCTTGCCAGCCTGCTTGAGCACCTTGGAAACGAAACTCTGGCCTTGGCCCTTACCCCGGTTCTTCGGGGCGCTCGGACGCACCCGGAAATCGTCGTCGCGGTGGTCGGTCATGGCTGCGCTCCCCGCAAGCTATGGCGTGTCCTGTCGTGTGAAGCACGCGGACATGCCTGCATTGGCGCGGGCCTCGCGCCCCACGCAGCACGGTGGCGAAGCCGCTCCGTGCCGCGCCACCCCCATGTGCAGACTGGCTTTCGACGCGCCCCGGTGCCGCGTCCTTTTGTCTTGCCTTCCGCCTTTGCCCTTCGCTGTCGCTCCGGGCGTCGGCGGCCCGGCGGCGCTGCTGCACCAGCAGCCAGCCCGCCGGCGAACGCGCCAATGGCCGCAGGCTGGGCGCGTTCGAGGCAAGACGCCTGCACGTTGGACGGCTGCGCGAAGTGCGGTGCCCAATGCGGAAGATTGGCACCCGTACTGCACGCGAGACGACACGGCGAAGACCTGCAAAACAACGCGCCTGATAGCACGACAAGAGGCACGGCAACGTGCAGTGAATTGGCGACCATCATGGGCGTGTCTCCATCCAGACAGGATGCGCAACGCCGATCGTGGCGGATGCACTGACTGGCCCGAAATACCGGCTGTCGAACGATGCCGGATTGGTCACGCTCAACAGGAACAGCTCGCCCGGTTCGAGGCGGCGGCAAAGCTGCAAGGTTGGCAGCGGTCGGCCCAGCCGGTCGGCAGGCAGCGCAACGGCCACTGGCACGCCGTCGATGCGTACCTGTCCGCCGAGGATGCAGACATGTTGCGGCGCGACCGCGCCCACACGCTTGAGCAGCGGAACGCGAGTCGGCAGGTAGCCGCGCTGCGCAGCGAGCGCAGCTACATCTGGCGGCAATGAGGTCAGGACGACGCTGCCCACGGACAAGGGACGCGGCAGCGAATCGGCGCCGTGGCGCTGCGGATCGACGCGATACCAGCCGACCGGAACGCTGTCAGACGGGTTGTAGATCAAGCGCGGCAGCGGCTGCACAAAAGCCGCCCAGGCCAGCGCAGCGAGACCGACGGAGGCGAAGCTCGCCAGCACGAGGCGAGCGCGCAGGCGCGAGCGAGGAAGCGGCGCGGCTTTGGGTGTGTGTGCGGTGGTGGGATGGGCCGTCATGGCAGCGCCCTTCCGGCCAACCAGGCGGCGTGCCGCTCGGCGGTGTATTGGGGGAGCGGCAGGCGAGCCGCCAGACGGTTGCCCAGCGTGCGCCAGTACGCGGGCGACACGTCGATGGCGGCGATGCCCAGCGCTTCGATGGCGTCGATGCGTTCCAGCACGGCGCGCACGTTGGCGTCGCCTTCGGCGTGCAGCAGCAGACGCGCGCCCGGCTGCACACCGGGGATGCGCTGCACGGCATCAAGCGGTGTAGCAGCCTGCATCACCATGAGCTGCCAGCGGATCGTGCCGTAGTCGTTGGCCTGCCAACGAACGCGGCAGAGCATTGCATCCGGCATGAACATGGCACAGCGCCGCCAGCGATCGAGCTGGAGCGCGCGCGCTGGTGCACCGAAGCGCAGGTAGAGCTTGAAACGCGGTTCGATGTAGGCGAGCGATACGCGCGTCAACGGCGCGCTGGCGGGTTGGCTGGACGGTGCTGTTTGCGCAGCCGTGACCGCGATGGCGGAAGGTGCGGCAGCAGACAATGCGGATGTGGTCATGGCGTGTTCTCCCTGCGGTGTTCTGGAAACTCGCGCTCCAGCAAACCACGCAGCAAGTCGGCCACGGTCACGCCTTGCGTGAAGGCCGACACCTTGATGCGTGCACGCATGGCGGGCGTGATGTCGAGGGTCAGGCGAGCGGTGTAGAGGTCGCCCTTGTTGAGCGCATCCACGTCGCCCTGGCGAATCCAAGCCTCGGCGTGTGGATTGGCGGGCGGACGCGCGCCGATGCCGACCCGCTTGGCCGGGCGTTTGCCGTTGGGTGGGTTGCTGTTGTCGCTCATGACGGCCACCGCAGCAGCTCATCGACCAGCGTGGTGATTTCCCGCGCTGCAGCGCTATCTGGGGCTGTCTCCCGCGCCAATCGTCCGGCAGCCACGCTGTCGGCAAAGACGATGCGCTGGCGCACCTCGCTGCGTAGCGCTGGCAACGGCTGTTCGGCTAAGGCTTGCCGTGCTTCGCGCCCGATTACCGTGGTACTGACGCGCCGGTTGATGACGAAGGCCGCGCTTAGCGCAGGCCGGAACACCTGGGCCTCACGGATCAGCGCCACCATCTCGGCGCTGGCCCACAGGTCGTAGGGGCTGGGTTGTACCGGGATCAGCACCCGTTCGGCCGCCAGCAGCGCAGAACGCGCCAAGGCGGCAATCCTGGGTGGCCCGTCGATGATGACGTGATCGGCCCGTCTGGCGAGTTCTGGGGCTTCCTGGTGCAGTGTTTCGCGTGCCAGGCCCACTGCGCTGAAAAGCCGGGGCAAGCCCTGCTGGCTTCTGCGCTGCGTCCAGTCCAGTGAGGAACCCTGCGGGTCGGCATCCAGCAGGACGACATGCTGGCCGCGCAGCGCCAGTTCGCCCGCGATGTGCGTGGCGAGCGTGGTCTTGCCGACGCCGCCTTTCTGGTTGAGCAAGGCGACGATCATGGCGCGGCCCTCCAGCTTGGAAGACCGGACTGTTTTTGCGGTACCGAACGGGGTGGTTTTTGGAGTTTTTTCTGGCTGGTTTTTCCGCCTGCGGCAGTTGTCCACCGCAATGCTGTTTCTCTATCAATAGTTAGAGAATTTAAGTTAGTAATGTTAGAGGGATCGTAAACCCGCGCCGTTACTGGCTTTCCGGCGTTTTCGTACTCCTGATAGCACGATAGGCGTACTCCTGATAGCACGACACCTCTTACTCCTGATAGCACGACCCCATCCACAGCTTGTCCCGCTGTTATCCCCGTGCCGTCTGCGGCACGGGCCGGAAGGTCAGCAATTCCATGTCGTCCTCGGGAGTCCGCACGATGCCCAGCTCGTACCCCGGCAGCGATTGCCGGGCGACTAGCGCCCGCAGGTCGTAGGCAAAATCCGAAAATCGCGTACTGCTGCCCGACTTGCGGTGCAGATGCCGGAAGTCGAACTGCCAGCCGTGTTCCTGCCTGCCGCCATGCTTGCGCACTAGGCGGTACAGCCAGCGCTCGATGCCGCCCGTGAGGCGGAAATACGTCGGGTCGATGGTCAGCACTAGAGCAGCGTCCAGCACGCCCGCATAGAACCAGTCCGGCAGGATCAGCTCGATGCCCAGCGGCGTGCCGTTGGCATCGGCCAGTTCCTTCCATTCGTTGATCCACGAAAAGCGGTGCAAGCGCCTTCCCGTCGTTTCGCGGATGGACGTGGCCACCGTGGTCGATTGCAGCCGGTCGAGCGCAGCCTTGAGACGCTGATAGTCGCGCAGCGACTTGCCGCGCCCGATGAAGCGCAGGATCTCGTAGGGCGTGGCCTGCATCCGCCGGGACGGCTGGATGCCCGCGTCCTTGGCTTCGACGATCTGGCTGGCAGCCCAGATCAGGATGTCGGCATCCCAGATGGTGGCAATACCATGCTCCTGCGTGCCTTCCACGCGGATGGTGATGTTGCCGCTGCGAAAGTCGATCGGCGCGGTGCGCCGCGACTTCGCCAGCGAGAAAAACGGATAGGCCATCAAGTCCTGGGCATCGCGCGGTGCCATGTCCTCGCCCGGCAGAGCGCGGAACAGGTCGAGCTGTTCGCGCTGCTGCGCTGGTCGCTGCCGCAGGGGCAGCGATGGGCTGGACATGGCGATGGCCACCGGCGAGCCAGAGATCAGCGGCCGTCACGGTAGTCGCCCGCGTGCCGCTCGGCATATTCCGGGTCGGAAGTCGCCGCGTAGCTGCGCGCATCGGCCCAGGCGTCGAGGTCGCTCACGGCATACATGACGCGGCGGCCGAACTTGCGGAACTTCGGCCCGCCGCCGATCACGCGCTGTTTCTCCAGCGTGCGCGGCGACAGCCGCAGGTAGTCGGCGGCTTCGTCGTTGGTGAGATAGCGTTGGGGCTGCGCGGGCGCAGCGACAGCAGCGGCGGCAGGCCGCAAGGGAGCAGGTCGCATGGGAAGTACCTCCATCAAGCCCGGCCACACCACGCAGCCGGATAGAGGCACTTTCAAGAAAGATGGGCTTCTTGCTAAGGGACGAAATGCAGGGGCGGCAAAACGTCCCCCTTACTGCGATACAACTGGCGGGAGCTGCACCAGGCTGCGATAGCCTCCACGCATCAGCGCCTCGCCACGCCGCACCAGTCGGCGTACACGAGCGCGCATTGCGCTGTCCTTGTGCCAGTCGGCCACGACGGCATCCACGCCAAAAAGCCCTTCGGCCACCTCACGCAAGGACGCGCCCGCCAGGGTCGCATCCAGCGCCTGCAAGGTATGCACTTCCTGAAGCTGGCTTAGCGAAGGCCGAGGCCGCGCAGTGGCGACAGGAGCGGCATCCGCCGCAGCGGCCAGCCTGTCCAACTCGGCGGCAAGTGCGTGGTATCCGGCACACGGCACGGCACAGGCCCGGACGGCATAGGCGTAAGCCATGCCATCAGCCAAGCCGGGCGCGAGCACGAAGCGCAGGCAGCAGCCGGCCCAGCGCGCCACCAGCACCAAGCGCTTGCCGTCATGGATCAGATGTTTGTGGCCCGGTAGCTTCCAGAACTCAAAGCACAGGGCGTCGGGTGGAGGATCGGCATCCGGGTAGAGCTGCACCACGGCATCGTGATCGGGGAACCAGGCCGGGTGCGCGTCCCGCGCATCCAGGGCGGGATCTTCCAGCAGGCGCAGCCCCCAGCGCTCGGCAGCATCCGGTTGGCGACGACGGCGCAGCCAGTCGCGCCGGTAGTCGGGATGGCGGCGAAGGTACTCCCAGGCGAGCGCAGGGCCATCCAGGTGCAGAACGTAGAGATAGGCCGCCGTGGCATACCACGGCTTGGCACTGCGATCAGCCATGAGGCAACCTCCCTGTGCTGGGAATACGTCGCCACGGCGAAACGGCGTGCTACAAGGCCATCGTCAAAACGTCATGGGTGAAGCGTAAACTGGCAGTGTCAAGACCGATGAACTCTGATGCGTTGCTGAAATCGTCCGAGTGCGACGGCGGCAACGCACTCCAATGGCATGCCGCGTCGGTCAGCTTGCCGCAGCCCGCGCCAGGCATCATGACCGTTTCGATCAGGCACGCACCGCTACGATGCAACACTGCCGACTCAGACCGAACGGGTCACAGACCAGACCGAAATAGACACAGTGCGCCCCGCTTGGCGGTGGCGCTCAATCGGTGATCGAGCCGTTGTCTTCGGCCAGTTGCAGGTATTCCGACAACCGTCGCACAGGCTGGAAATAGCGATCCCGCATCACGGGCTGCTGGCGCGGCCCGACGATGGCGACCAGGTCGGACAGCTTCACAGTTCCCAGTGCAGGCATGCCAATCCCCAAGTCGATCAGGCCGTGGGCAGTATCGCCATCGGCTGGGTCGAGCGAAGCCAGCAGCCAAGTGGCATGTGCATCTGGCGTGAACAGGCGCACCACGGGCTGCGGATCGGTGTCCTGCCCGGCAACGTGGGCCTGGCCGTTGGACAGCAGGCGCGTGCGCTCGTCGGCGGTGATGAGCGGGGTCATGGCTGTACTCCCACGGACGTGTGGAGCGTCAGAGGCGCTTTCACGCCCTCCAACGAAAGCACCAATGCGCAACCCCACGTATCCGCAGAGACGTAGAAGCACGAAGGCACATGCACGGAAGTCAGGAAAGACACGGATCAGGCTCTCCGCTTTTGAAGAAAGCCGCCGATGCGGATTTCAGGAAAGGCACAAAAACAGGTGAGATTGGATGAATGAGTTAAATATAACGTGGTTTTAATTGTGCTGCGAATCGACGCTTCTGTCTATGCAGGGGAGCCCGCAGAATACGGAGTTTTTTGTACGCTAAGCCCCGCGTGATGGCTGTAAGCCGCAACGGGCATGGACTGCGTCCAGTTGAAGTACACCCCAACCGGGCGTAAGGCCGACCATTCAGGCCGCGTCAGAGTAGGATGGCTTTCTGAATTTCCTGACGTTCCAGCGTCCACCTCTACGACCTCAACCTGACAGACAGAGCGCTTAGCGTACGAAAATTTCCGTTTTCTCTATTCGCCCCTTGTACGGCCTGACGGGATGATCGAGCGGAAGGCGCTGAATGCGCCGTGTGGCCTTTGACCTGGGCTTGATGCCCTGGGACTCGCGGTAAGCTTTGACACTCTTCACCGATACACCACATTTGGCCGAGACAGACCTGTCCGACTCCACGCCCAGCAGGTGCTGGTAAGGGGCGATGGCCACCGCGACCGAGTAAACCTCGATCCCGAACTGAACACGTCGGCGGCGTATGCTGCCCTCGCTGGTTCCGACCAGTTTGGCCAGGTCCCGGTCGGAAAGCTTGCCCAGCTTCCAGTCGTACCATCTGGCCACACCAATAACCGTCCAGTTTGTTTGCTTCAAAATTACCCCTCGAAACACAACATCTTGTGTCGCTGGCCAGCTGATCGAGCACAAGATATAGCGGTAAACAAAAGCCCCGCAAATGCGGGGCTGGTTTGGTGCGGGTGTGCTACTTGCTGCGCACTATCACAGTTGCATCCGGCGCCGCTGTTCTTCACTCACAGCGGCGCTAACCAACGTCAACAGACGGTCTACCGGCTTTTCTACCGATGCGCCGAGGAACAGGCGCTGTGTAGCGTGGTACACCTGGCCATTGGCAACAACGTTGACCATGAGCTGCCATTTAGACGTATCTTCGCCAATGGCGATTGCGCGGCGGGGTTGAACCTCTTGGATCGAGGACAGGCGAATCCATCGCCAGTCATCGACACTGAAGGCAGGGAGCTTGCCTTCCACGCTGGGGTAAACACGGAGCCAGATAGGCAGCTCACCGTGCACGGCAATGCCATCACCGCCCAGCAGGTCCACGACCACGGCCATGACGCTTTCAAACTCGCGGGCGCCAAACTTGCTCACGGAGGGCACCAGCTCTTCCACGCCGCTACGACCAATCAGCAGCAGCTGGTCGTAGACATCGCCTGTTTGTGGCTCGCCACAACCCATGGCGATCCGCAGTTCCATCTGCGCATGCCCAGTAGGCTTGGTTGAGTTGAAGCGAGAAGAGATAAATCTCATGAGAGATCATGTTGGCCTCTGAAACGGCTAACGCAGTAGGAGCTTTGGCCCTCTGCTTATTCTTGTAGAGACTTCAACCGAAGGGTGTCCGTCGTTATGAGTTCAGGTTGACTCATAGCCACAAGAGATGCGCGCCTATAGAGGACATCCGATTAGGAGCCAAGAGACCAAAGGAGGTCGTGGTCGAATCGGCAGGGCGCTAGGGGAGGGAGCAGAAATGGCACATCTCTAGAAGGGCCAACTGCGAGGCAAGATTAATGGTTATGCGAAGCACGTTCTGCACTGCCATGGACTTGTGGGAAATGAGAAATGTCACTCTTCCATACCGGGTATCAGGCAAGACTTTCCAGAGAAGAGGCTTGAGCCTCACGACGTCGAGACATGATTTCCGGAAGGTTATTCTCTATCCAGTCAACCATCACTTCTAGGTGCTGAGCAGCCTCTTGACCCAACGGAGTCAGGCTGTATTCCACATGAGGCGGAATAACCGGTAGCGACTTTCGAGCGATCAGTCCGTCAAGCTCGAGTGCTTGGAGTGTTTGAGACAGCATCTTTTCGCTCACTCCCCCTATCTTGCGTCGCAGCTCATTGAAGCGGTGCATCCCGCCCAACAGCATCACCAGAACCAGCACGCCCCATCGGCTCGTCATGTGCTTGAGTACGTCACGAGATGGGCAATCAGCGCTAAGTAAATCCCCGCGTCGAACGGCGGTCGAGAATGCTTCAGAAACTGGAGGGGTGGGGCCCATGACACTTACCTTTTTGTGCGTACTTACGAAAAGTTAGCTTGGCGGTTAGGGTGACCACTCTCCCTCTTCCTATCAAGGTATTTTTAAATGATCGCGATCACTGGTGCTTCTGGCGAGCTGGGCCGTCTTGTCATCAAATGTCTGCTCGAGCGCATCTCAGCGGATCAAATCACTGGCTTGATCAGAGATCCAAGTAAGGCTCAAGGGTTAGTCAGTTTGGGTGTGGCTCTACGTCATGCGGACTACAACGAGCCTGGTACTTTTGCGGAAGCGCTGAAAGGCGTTGATACACTGCTACTGATTTCCTCAAATGAAACGGGAGTCCGTACGACCCAGCACCGCACCGTTATAGATGCCGCCAAGGCCTCTGGGATTAAACTCATCGCCTACACCAGCGTTCTGCATGCTGATGTCTCTAGTTTGGGGTTGGCTGCTGATCACCGGGATACTGAAGAAGCCTTGAGAGAGTCTGGCATACCCTACGTATTGCTTCGCAATGGCTGGTACAGCGAAAACTACCTGGCAAATGTACCTTCAGCTTTGGAACATGGCGTCCTGCTGGGCAGCGCAGCTGACGGTAGAATCAGCTCAGCACCGCGCGCAGATTACGCTGAAGCTGCTGCGGTGGTTCTGACCACTGAGGGGCAGGCTGGTAAGGTTTATGAACTGGCAGGGGATAGCAGCTACACGTTATCCGACCTGGCTTCGATGATTAGCCAAAACACTGAGAAGCCTGTGATTTATCAGGACTTGCCACAGTCTGAGTTCGAAGCTGTATTGAGTAGCATTGGCTTGCCAGCTGGCTTGGCAGCGCTGCTTGCTGACTCGGATGCTGCGGCGGCACAAGGCGCGCTATACGATGACAGTGGGATGCTGAGTGCTTTGATTGGACGATCTACAACCGCTGTGCTTGATTCGTTAATGGAGATCGTTCAATAGGGACAGTCTCGGTCAGATGCACTTTTCTGATGGGGGCGCCGTCATGATGGCATCGTTGAGACCTGCACCTATTGGTTCGCGAGGAGTGCTCACCAGCCGCGTGAATTGCATGTCCGGAAAAGCAGGCCGTGCCGCCATCGCGGCCCTTATATCTGCCGAAGCGATGTACTACGGTATTGAGAAGGAGTGGTTTTAAACGCTGATTTGAACAGACGAGCAAAATGGCTTTGGTCGACGAAACCGACCGCCCAAGCAATATCGCTGATGGACACTATGGCTTGTGACGGTGTCGCTAGCAGTTGAGCTGCTTTGTTCAGCCGTGTCTCAAGCAGCAAGCCGCTGTAGGTTTGATTGAAAGTGGCCAGCACCCTGTGCAGATGGCGGGTGCTTATTCCCAGATGTCCCGCAATGGTGGTCGGGGATAGGGTGGGGTTTGGATAGTATTCAAGAATGAACCGACGGATGCGATTAGCTAATTCAGAATTATGTTTTTCAGGCGCTTTGACGTTCGCGACTAAGGCGCACATTGCGCCGAATTGGTCTGCCAGCACGAATCGAGGCAGCGGAGCTGTTTCCAAACCGGCATCAGCGAAGGCTGTTAGCAACCCCTGGAGCGGAAGCGACCAAGTACCACCCACGCCGAGCGGTTTTCCCACCAGAGCGTTAGGATCCGGTACCCATTTCCTCAACCAGTCCTCTGGCATGTGGGCGGTCAAGCAAATGCTGCCGTCAGGAAAGTCTAGAGAGTAAGGTTTCTGAACCGATAGCAGTACGAACGCGCCGGCGGGAACCTCGGAGGTCTCACCGCAATGAGAGACCTGGATGCGGCCTTTTCTGGCATAGAGCAGCCCAAAAAAAGGCCTTTGATCCCGCTTCGCCATTTCTATCGAGCGAGAGGTCTTTTGGGAATCGAACTCTAGAAAATTAAGATCTATGGGGCCGAGGCCATAGCGTGTCCACGATGCTCGAAATGTGTCCGGCACCGTGCTTTCCACTGACATCTCAGCAATCTCCGTAGAGACCACCGCCTCGAAAGCATTCAGTGGCGCCGAGTTTTCGACATCAGAGGTAGACCAGCGTCTATCTCGAGCTTCACTTGGAGTGATAACCATTATTGGCCTCTCTCGCTGCGTATACGTCGAAATCGCTCCAGTGAGCGGTTTCTTAGCATTCAGGAGTCGCTTTTTTCTTATAGGTCAGGCCTGGTGACATCACCTAGGGATGACCGAAAAGTGATGCCGAGTGCTTTGGCAGGCATGTGCATAAATTCACTCTATCTCAGGACTGCACGGCGGACAACACCCAGCATTTTCGGATTGTGCATGTCCCTGAGATCCTATTTCGAGGTCACCTCGGTGCGCGCGTCACCTCTTGGAATCTGGCAGTCTGGCATCAGCTCAGGGGTGCTTAGTGCCTCAACCGGATCCGCAGCAGACCTTAGTTAATCAAAGGTTTTTGTCGATCAAAGGGCACGCCTGATCTACGCGCCTCTATCAATAAAAATAATGAGGATAAGTCGTGAATAAATTCCTCGTCCTTGCAGGTGTAGTGCTCTCGTCTCAAATTCCTAGTATTTGCTTCGCGGCGAACGGAGCCCAGCTGACCGGCTATGGGGCCAAAGCAGCGGGAATGGCAGGTGCTAGCGTCGCGTTTCCTCAAGATGCTATTGCTGCAGCTAACAACCCTGCCGGCATGGCTGAAGTAGGTAGTCGAGTGGATGGGGATTTCCAGATCGCGTACGCCGACACTGAAACTGAGTTTCTTAACAGTGAGAACAAGCATAGCGGGAAGCATTATGCACCGATCCCGGAGTTCGGGGTGAACTATCAGGTCAATGATAGGCTTTCACTAGGATTCTCTACGGAGGCCAGCGGGGCGTCGTTCCGTTATGATGACGCACTTATCCCTAATCCAAACGTTGACAGGGCCAAAGGCGCATTCATGCAAGTGATTGGCCTTCCAACTATTGCTTATAAGGTAACAGACCAGCTTTCCCTTGGCTTTTCACTTGCATTGGCGGCACAACGATTTGAAGTACAGGGAATTCCTTTGCCGGATGGTAGTGCAAGTAATCCAGCTCACGGCGCTGAATATTCTTACGGGGCGAGTTGGAGAGCCGGAGCGCTCTGGAAGGCCAAGCCGTGGCTGTCTGTAGGGGCTATGTACGCAAGTAAAATCAAGATGAGCAACTACAACTCTTATGAGGATGACTTGCTCTCAACAACCGGTGGTTCGATTGATATACCGGAACAGTATGCTCTGGGGGTGGCGGTCAAGCCAATTGATAACTTGACGGTTGCGCTTGACTGGAAGCACATCGCTTGGCAGAACAGCGACACATACCATGAAACATTTGGTTGGCGTTCACAAGATATCTTCAGGCTTGGTGCATCGTATGAGCTTTCTCCGGATTGGACAATTCGAGCAGGTTACAGCACTACTCGTAGACAATTCCCCACGGACTATACGTTACAAAACACTTTGTTAGTTGGTATAAATCCCAAAGCTGCGACTTTCGGCGTGACTCGAGACTTCAAAGAAAATGGCGAGTTGACACTGGGGTATGAGTACAATCTAAGTGCAAGCTCAAAAGGTACCGGTCCGAGCGAAGGCACTAAGATTAGTACCAACATGGGTGTCGTAACTGTCGGCTACGGCTGGAAGTTTTGAGCTGAACTCTGAAATTTTACAGTAATAATGATCGCCTTTAGTTTGAGGAATATTGAATGTACTCTGGAATTACCATGAGCCTTAAAGGCGCGGATGTGTCCGATCGCCTGGATCGCGCGATAGACAATGCTCTCGCCGACAATCGTTTGGTGGGAACGGTCGTGATCGTCGCCCGGGGCGGCAAGATCGCCTATCGCCGCGCGGCGGGATTTGCAGACCGTGAATCGCAAAAGCCGATGCAAACGGATAG
Source organism: Pseudomonas sp. PS1(2021) (assembly GCF_020405165.1). Lineage (NCBI taxonomy): Bacteria > Pseudomonadati > Pseudomonadota > Gammaproteobacteria > Pseudomonadales > Pseudomonadaceae > Pseudomonas > Pseudomonas sp. PS1(2021). Next base: position 5,729,252 of record NZ_CP084484.1, read on the forward strand.
CATTTTCCGATTTGCATCGGTGACCAAACCCTTTGTCACCGCCGCCGTGATGCGCCTGATCGAGGATGGTGTTGTGAGGCTGGACGATCCAGTGACGCGCTTCCTGCCCGACTTTCAGCCGCGCCTGTCCGATGGATCGGTTCCGGTCATCTCGATCCGCCATCTGCTCACGCACACATCGGGGCTCGGCTATCCGTTTCAGGAAGGGAGCGATGGCCATTATCGTCGCCTCGACGTCTCCGACGGGTTGGATCAACCGGGATTGTCGCTATCCGAGAATCTTCGGCGCCTGGCTGCCGCCCCGCTTACCGCCGCACCGGGGTCGGGTTTTCGCTATTCCCTTGGCATCGATGTGATGGGAGGGGTGGTTGAGAGCGTTACCGGTGGTTCGCTACGCGATGCTGTGCGCAAACTGGTCACGGATCCGCTGGGTATCGTCGATACCGGCTTTGCCGTTGCGGATGTTGAGCGGCTCGCGACGAATTACTTCAACAGCGAATCCGTTCCCGTCCGCATCACGGACGGCATGGTAGTGCCTCTGGATGCCTTCAACGGGTCGCTAACGTTCGCGCCGAGCCGTATCCTGGATCCAAACTCCTATCCGTCAGGCGGGGCTGGGATGGTGGGGACTGCGGGCGACGTCCTGCACTTTCTGGAAACCATCCGGCTCGGGGGTGGTCCGATCCTGAAGCCTGAAACAGTCGAGATGATGGCGACCGATCAGCTCGGACCTCAGGCTGCGGCCTGCGGGCCGGGTTGGGGCTTCGGCTTCGGCTGGGCAGTGCTTGCAGATCCGCACGCCGTCCCGTCGCCGCAGTCTCCCGGAACGCTTCACTGGGGCGGCGGATACGGCAATAGCTGGTTCATCGATCGTGCAAACGCGCTGACGGTCGTGGCCATGACCAACACGGCCTTTGAGGGTATGTCGGGGAAGTTCGTGTCCGACATCCGGGACGCCGTCTACAACTGATCCCCGCAAGGAATCCGCGACCGGCCGGCGTAAGCCGGCCGCGCCGCAGCGAAAATGCGGAGGCGCCGCGTCGATCGCGGCGGCCAGATCACAAATCGTTGCGGTGGCTCCAGTCGATGATCCCGTCGATACAAGCGCTGAGATGTTCGGGCTGGCCCTGGTAGAAATGGGTCGCGCCCTTGATGCTCACAAATTCCTTGTTCGCAACGGTGAGCGCGTTGTGAATGATCGGATTATGGCTCGCGGGAACCGCGTCGTCCGCTTCATTCTCGATCTGCAGCACAGGGGTCCGATGGATCTTTGTCGCGTTAACGGCAGCCTTGGAGTTGGATAGGTCGTAGGACCATTGCGACAGCCACGAGCGCAGGGTTGAGAATCGCGCCAAACCAGCGGGTCCCACGTTCACCGTGCGTGGATTGCCAAGATAGGATGCCCCCGGCGCGCGTCCATTGGGGTCGATCGTCGGATCAATCCAGCGCACGTCGCACATCGTGCGGTGCGTGACGAAGGCGCGTTCGGTTTCGCCGTCGTTGCGACGACGGTGCGTGGCAAGCATTTCCTCGGCCCAGGCGGTAATTCTGCGATTGCGGGCCCGCTGCCTCTCGCGGAAGGCGGCGATGAAGTCAGCGGTGAATGGTGGTTTGTTCGGGCAGTCCGGACTATAGATATCGAATTCGAGATCGCGCGTGTCCGGGTCGAATTCGTCGATGACGGAGGGGTCAAGCCATTCCTCGCCACCATGGATGCCCCACATCAATGTTGCGCGCCGATACTTACATCACTAAACTAATGGTTAGATAACTAAGGAACTGCACGGTGGCGGTCTGCGACGTGAAGGTTGCGTGGAGAGGTGTGCTGATGGTCAGGCCTTGCCTCCGACCGAATCGTCGTCGCTCTCCACCGCGCGGTTGATGACTGCAATCGCTTAGGTGCGGGCCGCGTCCGGTCTGCGAGAGTATCGGGAGAGTTTGAACTTATGAGTTCATCAGCCCGATAAGGCTTTCACGTACCGCCTTGGTGATCTCGTTGGCGGTGGCAGTCCAGATATTGGTTGCTTCGGTCATGCGTACTACTCCTTGGGTTTAGCCCTGCAGGGCGCTAAGCGGCTTGAGTTCCTACACCGCTGCCATTGCTTGTTTCTTGAACATCGGGTCGTACAGGATTTCCAGCACTTCACGTTTTTCCATGTACACGACCACATCCAACGTGGTGTTGATGGTCTTCATGATTACGTCGTAGTCGAGCGCCCGACCGATTTCCGAGGCCTTTACCAACGTGGCGATACGCGCAGGAGTGCTGGCCGCGCTGTCAGCGTGCGTCGAGAAAATGCCCCCAGGGTGCCCCGTGTTCGCGCCGGCCAGGTAGTCCCAGGCTGCATCGTCGCGCAGCTCGGTCAGGAAGATTCGGTCCGGGGACAGGCGCATGCACAGCTTGAGGCATTCACGGGCCGACATTCGCCCGTCGCCTTCGCCGTACATCAGATAGCCCACCTCATCGAGCCGGTTATCGTCGATTTCGTGCGTATCTTCCATCAGCAGCACACGTTCAACCGTAGGCACCGCCCCCATCAGCGAGCGGGTGAGAGTGGTTTTGCCGGAGCCGGTAGGACCGGCTACGGCAATGTTCCGCTTAGTCTTGACGGCCAGCGTCAAGAAGCCTTCCACGTCCCCCTTTTCCAACAGCGCAAGCAACTCTTCCTCGAACGGCTCAAGAGAGAACTGTTCAGACTGCTTACGGTGTCGCACCTTGGCAAAGCGGCCTTCCTGGGCAAGCTGGGCCAGGCTCTTCGATACGGGCAAATGCTTACGAATCGACATGAGCATGGTCCCCTCGACAGTCGCAGGGGGCCAGCAGAACGTCCCCCGAGATCCGTCCGGCAACTTCACGTAGCTGATAGGCGTGCGGCCGAGTCCGTTCAGGCTCAGTAGATGGTCATTCAAGGCCCACAGGTAGTCGTAGGTGATCCGTGGGTCGGCGTGCAAGACACGCCCTTTGGGCGTGTCACATACCACCTGGCCGAACTTGTTCACCCGAATCTCGAACACTTCTGGATCGTCGAGGTACTTCCGCAGCGGGGCGAAGTTCGCCGCCGCCAGGGCCATGTCCATGTCTGCTAAAGCCAGGTCGCGCTCGGTCGCAATATCCATATGTGCCTCCCTCACTCCACCATTTCCAGGCCATACACATCGCTGAAATCAACGTCACGCGGCACGAAGATCGAAACGGCTTCGCCGTGATTGACGGTCAGGGTTGGCGGGATGTTGATAGTGGCGCGCAATACTTCGCGGGCCAGCGAATCGGAGGTGTTCGAGGTGTTGTCGAGGTTCACGGTCGTGTCGCTGTCCGACTTGTCGGTGGAGTTCACCAGGGCCTGCATCAGACCACGGCTCAGGTCACTGAACACGGAAATGAACATGGCACCACCGAAGCGATCCCAAAAGTGGGTATCGACCTGCCCAGGAATGCCGGCGCTACCGAGGCGGTTGGTACCAGGCGCATCGAGGTAGGCCACGGCGCCGTCGCGGTTGCGAACCCGCGACCACAGTACAAAGGCCCTGGCCTGGCCCATCAGGATGCCGCCACTGACTTCGCCTGTGATCTTCGCGCCCTTGTCGATCAGCACCACCGAACCGTCAGCCGAACGAACCTCCTTCGACACTTGGCAGGAAACGAAGCCGGGAACAGTGGTATCCAGCTCGGTGATCGTGCCGCAGTTAATCATCGTGCCAGCGGCTATCGACATGCTCATGTTTTTCATGAGTGTCGCCCTGGATGCAGTGTACCGGGCGCTATTCATGCGTGTGGCCAACTCCGAACTGCCACTGCTGGTTTGTACCGGCTCGGCCTTCTCACCACGACTAGGCGTAGCGACTGCACCCTGGGAGCGCATTTCCTCTGTCCCGCTCGACGCACTGAGCCGGCGCTGCATGGCCTTTTGCTCAGGCGTTAGCTCGACCTTGCCCTGCTGTGCGGGCTGAGCCGGTTGCACCGGCTGCTGGTAGGTACTGGCGGCTTGCGCCTGCTCGGCTGGCTGCTCGGCAGGTTCGTCCTCGGCGTTCGCAGGTGTGGTTGCGAAGCTCACACCCGGCAAGTTCCTGGCCTTGTTGGGCGAGGCTTTTTCGGCCTGTTCCTGCTGCTGGAGTTTCGGCGCAATCACATTGTTGTAGACGATCCAGCTAATGAGACACAGGGCAATCAGGAACAACACGCCGATGAACGCTCGCAGGCCTGGCACTTTCTTTTTCGGCCCACCATCGAACCCGCCCCGGTCGTCCTCGAACGTGTCCAGTTCGTCGATATTTACGTCGCGGCTCATTCCTCACCCCCTTTCAACACGCGCTTAACCACGGGCGAGTTGGTGCCGGTCTTGCTAGCGCCCAACGCCGGGTTGTAACCGCCATTGACTACACCCACCACGCGATCACCCAGGCGAACCCGCCATTCACGCGCCGTTGTCTCGGCCACGATGATGTTGGAATACTCGCCCTCGATGTGCGTCTGCGGGATGGTTTCCTTGCCATCCGGGCCAATCATGTAGACGTTTGGCAACGCTGCATTGGCCGGAAACTCGAAGTAGGTAAAGCGGAAATCATCCCAGGTGTGGGTCGGCCTGATCTCCAGGCTGTTCTCATCATCGGAGCGGGTATAGGCGATGTTCACTGGCCCGTTATTACCCTTGGCCAGCGCCTCGCGGACGCGTCGTTCTTCGAGCTTTTTGTTAGCAACCTTCATGTCTTCAAACGGGTATTTGAAGATGACGCCTACCGTGGCTTTGCGCATGCTCCAGGGCGTCTTGATGAACTCTTCTTTCACTTGTCCATCAGGGCCTTTGACGGCATTGCTGCCGATGTAGTGCAGCAGGAAGTAGTACGTCCGCTTGCTGGTCACCACGGTCAGGTTGGTGTCGCTCAGTTCGGCAATTGGCCGGATGAATACGTTGTTGTCCTTGTTGGGGTTTGGGGAGCAATGGAACCAAAAACCAACGTAAGCCCTACCAACGCTTTTCGGTGTCTTCTTCCCAGGCGCCCATCTCGACAAAACAGTTGCGCATGTCGGCCTCCTGGCTGATCTCGGTCAGCAGGTCATGCACGCTCTTGTCCAGCTCATCGTCGCTCCGATACGGAATGGTCAACTCATAGTGGCCGGCATCCAGCCGCTTCATGCCATAGGGCTCCAGGCAGTAGCGCTCAATGTTCTCCGTGGCCCGCTTCCGGCCGCGCACGAACTTGCTGTTATTCACCACCGCGAGGCGCAGGGTGACGGTGGCCACCCGCTCGGCGGCGGGCGGCTCTGCCGGCGACGCGGCCGAAGGCTGCTGGTCGCGTGACCTGGCGCTCTTCTGGTACGCGCCGATCTCGACACCACGGTGGCGCAGGTAGCTGTACAGCGTGCTCTTGGAGATGTGCAGCTTCTCGCCGATCGCGCTGACGCTCAGGCGACCTTCGCGGTAGAGGGTTTCGGCCGCCATGGCGGTGGCCTCAGCCTTGGCTGGCAGGCCCTTGGGACGGCCACCGATCCGGCCACGCGCCCGTGCGGCCGACAGACCCGCCTGAGTCCGCTCGCGGATCAGCTCGCGCTCGAACTCCGCCAGCGAGGCGAACAGGTTGAACACCAGGCGGCCTTGGGCGTGGGTGGTGTCGATGGGGTCATTCAGGCTCTGTAAGCCGACCTTGCGCTCTGCCAGCTCGCCGACCAACTCGACCAGGTGCTTGAGGGAACGCCCAAGGCGATCCAGCTTCCAGATCACCACGGCATCACCCGGCCGCACGTTGGCCAGCAGTTTGTCCAACTCCGGCCGGGCGCTTTTCGCGCCGCTGGCGATGTCTTGGTAGATGCGTTCGCACCCGGCCTGTTTCAGGGCATCGACTTGTAGGTCGGCTTTCTGATCCCGAGTGCTCACTCGCGCATAACCGATCTTCATCAAAAGTACTGTTTACTCGACTACGTTAGTAATAGTTGAACTTTGATTAAGCGTACCAGTTATTTGAACCGTAGCGCGGGGAGCTTAACGAACCGAGCCATTCCTCGATAGAGTTCGGCAAAACCTTCGTTTTGTCGAACCATTGCATCGCCCTTTGTGATTGGCGTATAAACACACAAACACCTATTAGCGGAGAACGCTATGAATACCATTCGCTGGAATGTCGCCGTCTCGGCCGACACCGACCAGTCGCTTCGGATGTTTCTGGCCAGCCAGGGCGGCGGCCGTAAGGGCGACCTGTCGCGCTTCATCGAAGAAGCGGTACGGGCACACATCCTGGAGCTGAGCGCTGAGCAGGCCAAGGCCGCTAACGCCCATCTGAGTGAGGCAGAATTGACCAACGCGGTTGACGAAGCGCTCGACTGGGCACGTAAGCGCTGATGCGGGTCGTGTTGGATACCAACATCCTGTTCAGCGCCCTGATCTCGCCACATGGCGCGCCCGATGCGATCTACCGTGCCTGGCGGGCGGCGCGTTTCGAGGTGGTGACCTCGCGGATGCAACTCGATGAAATTCGTCGAGCCAGCCGCTATCCCAAGCTTCAGGCCATCCTACAGCCCGCCAAGGTGGGCGCCATGATCAATAACCTGCAACGGGCTGTGGTACTGGAGCGCCTGACCATCGAGGTCGAAGCCGATGATCCGGATGACTCGTTTTTGCTGGCCATGGCCTTGGCGGGCGATGCGGACTACCTGGTAACCGGTGATCGCCGCGCCGGCCTGCTGCAACGCGGGCACATCGAACGCACGCGGATCGTCACGCCCGCCGTGTTCTGCGTCGAGGTGCTGTGATCAATGCCGGTCGGTTTTCTGACTCAAGAGCAACGCGACGGTTTTGGCCGCTATGTTGATTCGCCCAGCCGTGAAGAGCTGGAACGTTACTTCCACCTGAGCGATGAAGACCGTGAAGCCATCCAGGTGCTGCGGGGTAACCATAACCGTCTGGGTTATGCCGTTCTGCTGACCACCGTCCGCTTCGTTGGCGTTCTGCCGGACAAGCCCGCCGCCGTGCCGGTGGAAGTCCTGCAGGTGCTTTGCCGACAACTGGCGATTCCAGACCCCGACTGCCTCCAGCGCTATAGCGATCATCGCCGCTGGATACATGCCACCGATATTCAGAACCGCTTTGGCTATCGTCATTTCACCGATCCGGGCATCGGCTTTCGCTTGAGCCGCTGGCTGTATGCCCTCTGCTGGACGGGCACCGACCGGCCGGGAGTGCTGTTTGAGCGAGCCACCTCGTGGCTGTTCACACAGAAAGTCCTCCTGCCTGGTGTGTCTCAACTAGAGCGCTTTATCGCCCAGTTGCGCAGTCGGGTCGAAGAACGCCTCTGGTTTACGCTGGGCCGCAGCGTGACTGAGGAACAGCGATTGCAACTGCAAGACTTGCTGACGGTGGCCGAAGGCAACCGCAGCTCCCGGCTGGATCAATTGCGCTCCGGCCCGGTCATGGTCAGTGGCCCCGCGTTGATTCGGGCACTGCGCCGGCTCGATGACGTGCGCGGCATCGGCATCACCTTGCCGGCGGCGGCGCACATCCCTCCCAGCCGTATCGCCGCCCTGGCCCGCTTCGCCAACACGGCCAAGGTCACCGCGATTAATCGGCTGCCGGCGTCGCGGCGGATGGCGACACTGGTGGCCTTCGCACTCTGCCTGGAGGCGACTGCGCACGACGACGCACTGGAAGTCCTGGAGGCCTTGCTGCGCGACCTGTTCAGCAACGCGGAGAAGGCCGACAAGAAAGCCCGCATGCGCAGCCTGAAAGACCTGGATCGGTCGGCCGCGACGCTCGCCGCCGCGTGCAAGGTCGTGCTGGACAGCTCGATCAGCGATGACAACGTGCGCGCCCGGCTGTTCAACGACCTGCCGAGGACCACCCTGGAAAAGGCCCTGGAAGAGGTCAACGCGCTGATCCGCCCGGTAGATGACGTCTATTTTCTTGCATTGGAAGCGCGCTACCGCAGCGTGCGCCGCTTCCTGCCCGACCTGCTCAAGCACATCCGCTTCGGCTTCAGCCCGGCCGGCAAGGGCGTGGCGGCTAGTCTGGAGTGGCTGCAACTGAACCTGCCGCGCCGGAAGCCAGAGGATGACGCGCCGCAGGAGATCGTGGCCAAGGCTTGGCAGAAGCACATCACCCGCGAAGATGGCTCCCTCGACATGGGTGCCTATGTGTTCTGCACGCTCGATGCGCTGCGCACGGCCCTGCGCCGCCGCGATGTCTTCGTCTCGCCCAGTTGGCGCTATGCCGACCCGCGCCTTGGCCTGCTCGACGGTGCCGAATGGCTGGCGGCGCGACCGATCATCTGCCGGTCACTGGGCCTGACCATCGACGCCAAAACCACCCTGGACGCCTTGTCCGTCGAGCTGGATGCAACCTGGCTGGCAGTAGCCGCGCGCCTGCCCGACAACCCGGCGATTCAACTGAGCGAGAACACCGAGGGCAAGACCGAACTGTCGCTCGGGGCGCTGGACAAGCTGGACGAGCCCTGCTCGTTGCTGCAACTGCGGGCGGCCGTGTCTGACCTGATGCCGCGTGTCGATCTGCCGGAAATCCTCTTGGAAATCGCCGCCCGCACTGGCTTTTCCGAGGCCTTCACCCATGTCTCCGAACGCAATGCACGCGCCGACAACCTGGTCACCAGCCTCTGCGCGGTGCTGTTGGGCGGGGCCTGCAACACCGGCCTGGAGCCCTTGATCCGCACCGACAACCCGGCGCTGCGCCGTGACCGGCTGTCCTGGGTCAGCCAGAATTATATCCGCGACGACACCCTGTCAGCGGCTAACGCCATCCTGGTCGGAGCGCAAAGCCAACTGGAACTGGCCCAAGTCTGGGGTGGCGGCGAGGTCGCCTCCGCCGATGGCATGCGCTTCGTCGTACCGGTGCGCACCGTGCATGCCGGCCCCAATCCGAAGTATTTCGGCACCGGCCGGGGTGTCACCTGGTACAACCTGATTTCCGACCATTCTCCGGCCTCAACGCCATCACCGTGCCCGGCACGCTGCGCGACAGCCTGGTGTTGCTGGCGGTCGTGCTGGAACAGCAGACCGAGTTGCAGCCGACGCAAATCATGACCGACCGACACCGGGGCCTACAGCGATGTGGTGTTCGGGCTCTTCCGCCTACTTGGCTACCACTTCAGTCCGCGGCTGGCCGATGTCGGCGGTACCCGCTTCTGGCGCACGCGCCCGGACGCGGACTACGGCAAGCTCAACGGGCTGGCCCGCCAGTCGGTCAAACTCGACCTGATCGCCGAGCACTGGGACGACCTGCTGCGCCTGGCCGGCTCGCTCAAACTCGGCCGGGTGCCGGCGACTGGCATCATGCGCACGCTGCAAACGGGAGATAGACCCACCCGGCTGGCCCAGGCGCTGGCCGAATTCGGGCGGATCGAAAAGACTCTGCACACGTTGACCTATATCGACGACGAGTCCAAGCGCCGCGCCACCCTGACCCAGTTGAACCGAGGCGAAGGCCGGCACAGCCTGGCCCGCGCCGTGTTCCACGGCAAACGCGGCGAGCTCCGCCAGCGCTACCGCGAAGGCCAGGAAGACCAGCTCGGTGCTCTGGGCCTGGTGGTGGTGACACATCATCGTGCTGTGGAACACCCTCTACATGACGGCGGCCGTGGAACGGCTCAAGCAGCACGGCTATCCAGTGCTGGAAGAGGATTTGGCCCGGCTATCGCCGCTGATCTACGAGCACATCAACATGCTCGGGCGGTATTCCTTTGCGGTACCGGAAAGAAGTTGCGCGCGGCGAGCTGCGGCCACTGCGTAATCCAGACGACGACCTGTGATCCCCCTAAACGCTATGAGCAACACCCAAGCTGCTGCTGGATCGGCGGGCACTTCACCGAGCCGAACGAACAGAAAACGCAGCAATCCCCTGGGTTGGGGCGCAGCAGCGCCTTGCAGTTGCTGCACTCGTAATAGAACTGGCAGGCGTCCGTGGGCATGGTTTCCGGCTTGGCGAAGCCGCAGCGCGGGCAAGTCAGCACGGACTCAAGGACAATGGCGCTCATCGTGACCTCACTTCTGCACTGTGGAGGGGTATCCCGCGTTCGCGGTCGCCTCAGTCAGTGCCTCGGGCTGGGCCTTATCGGGATCGTAGGTGACGGTCGCCGTCTTCTGGTCGAAATTGACCTGGACGTCACTCACGCCGGACACCTTCTCCAGCGACTTCTTGACCGTGATCGGACAGAGTCCGCACGTCATGTTCTGCACGTCGAGCGTGACGGTTTTCGGGGGAGCCGCCAGCGCCACGAAGGGCAAGGCTGCGGATTTCGGAGCATCGTGACCGGCCGTTTCGGTAGATCGTGACCGGTCATTTCGCTAACGCGTGACCGCTCATTTCGGTAGCAACGTGACCGATTTTCCGCCCGTTCCGAAACCGGCGGTCACGGCTTACCGAAATCGCCGGTCACGGCTTAGCGAAAGCCTTCCCTCTCGTTGCGCATGACCTGATGCGCCGTCACCCTCGCCCGATTTCGGGAGGGGAAGATGGCGGCGCCGCGAGTAGCCATGCGAAACATCAAAGAATGTCTGCGCCTCAAGTTCGAGGCCGGTTTGTCCCACGAGAAGATCGCCCGCGCCTTGCAGTTGTCCAAAGGCGTGGTCAGCAAATACGTCACGGCGGCGCGCGTGGCCGGACTGGACTGGCCGGCGCTGGCGGCCATGGACGAGGCCGCACTGGCGGCCGCCTTGTTTGCGTCGGCGCCGACAAACAAGCCGCGCGGTGAGCGGGTGCCACCCGACGTGCTGAGCATCCACCGCGAGCTGCGGCGCAAGGGCGTGACCTTGCAGCTGCTGTGGGAGGAATATCTCGCCGCGCATGCGGGCCAGCCGACCTACCGCTACACCCAGTTCGTCGAGCACTACCGGCGCTACGCCCAGACGCTCAAACGTTCGATGCGCCAGGTGCACCGCGCGGGCGAGAAGCTGTTCATCGACTATGCAGGGCCGACGCTGCCGGTGGTCGACCCGGCCACCGGCGAAGTCCGCCGGGCGCATATCTTCGTCGCCGCCCTGGGCGCCTCGAATTACACCTATGCCTGCGCGACGCCGGGCGAAACCCAGGTGGACTGGCTGACTTCGCTGGGCCAGGCACTGACCTACTTTGGCGGTGTGCCGGAGATGGTTGTGCCGGACAATCCGCGCGCCCTGGTCGCCCAGCCAGATCGCTACGAGCCGGGTCTGAACCGGGCAACGCTGGAGTGTGCGCGGCATTACCAGACGGTGATCCTGCCGGCCCGGCCACGCAAACCCCAGGACAAGGCCAAGGCCGAGGTGGCGGTGCAGGTGGTCGAGCGCTGGATCATGGCGCGACTGCGCCACCGGCAGTTCTTCAGCCTGCATGCGCTTAACCAGGCCATCGCCGAGCTGCTGGAGGAGCTGAATCGACGCCCGTTCAAGCGCCTCGATGGCTGCCGGCGCGACTGGTTCGAGCGCCTGGATCGCCCGGCCTTGCGAGCGCTGCCGGTACATCCCTACGAGGTCGCCAGCTTCAAGCGCTGCAAGGTCAACATCGACTACCACATCGAGGTCAATGGCAGCTTCTACAGCGTGCCCTCCGCCCTGGCCCGGCAGAGCGTCGAGGTGCGGCTGACAGCGCACACCCTGGAAGTGCTGCATGGCAACCGGCGCGTGGCCAGCCATGTGCTGCTGGGCCGTCGCGGCGCCTACAGCACCCAGCGCGAACACATGCCCGCCGCACACCAGGCCCATCGCGAATGGACGCCGCAACGCCTGCTCGACTGGGGCGCGCGGATCGGCCCCTACACGCGCCAACTGATCGATCACCAGCTGACCCACAAGCCGCATCCGGAGATGGGCTACCGCGCCTGTCTCGGCCTGCTCTCGCTGGCTCGTCGCTACGGCAATGCACGCTTGGAAGCCGCCGCCGAACGGGCCGTCCAGCTGCGCGCCTTCACCGGGCGCAGCGTGCGCAACCTGCTCCAGCAAGGCCTGGATCAGCAGCCGCTGCCCACGCGCACCGCCGAAACGAGCTTACCCAGCGACCACGAGAACGTCCGTGGCGCCGACTACTACCACCCCCGCAACAGGAGCTGTTCGATGATGCTGCAACACACCCTGAATCAACTGCACCAGCTACGCCTGGACGGCATGGCCCGCGCCCTGGAAGAGCAATGGACGCTGCCGGCCAGCCACAGCCTGAGCTTCGATGAGCGCCTCGGCCTGCTGCTCGACCGCGAACTGGCCTGGCGTGACAACCAGCGCCTGGTACGGCTGCGCAAGAAGGCCAAGCTCAAATATGCCAACGCCTGCCTGGAAGACCTCGACCGCCGCCCTGGCCGCGGCCTGGATGAGCGCCTGATCGCCAGCCTGGCAGGCGGCGACTGGATCCGCCAGCAGCACAACCTGCTGCTGACCGGCGCGACCGGCGCCGGCAAGACCTGGCTGGCCTGCGCCCTGGGCAACCAGGCCTGCCGCCAGGGCTACAGCACTCTGTACCTGCGCACCCCGCGCCTGTTGGAGCAACTGCGCATCGCTCATGGCGACGGCAGCTTCGGCCGTACCCTGCAACAGCTGGCCAAGGTCGATGTCTTGGTGCTGGACGATTGGGCGCTGGCCCCGCTGGAAGAAGGTGCCCGGCACGACCTGCTGGAAGTGATCGACGACCGTGCCGGCAACCGCTCCACCATCCTGGCCAGCCAGTTACCAATCGAACACTGGCATGGCTGGATCAACGACCCGACCCTGGCCGACGCCATCCTTGACCGCCTGGTGCACAGCGCTTACCGACTGACGTTGAAGGGCGAGTCACTGCGCCGGAAAAAGCTGAGGAGCAAACCGCATCGTGACCGATGCGATTACAATCCACAACCCGCGCAACCGGGGCGGAAGCACCGGTCACGTATTAGCGAAACGCTCGGTCACGTTCACCGAAATCCGCAGCAAGGCGAAAAGCACGGCGATCAGCAGTTTGCGCATGGTTAATCTCCTTCAGTAGAACAGCGGGGCGAGCCACGGCACGGCCAATAGGCCGAGCAGCAGCACGCTGACGATCCAGAACACGAGTCGCTGTCGCACGAGCGTGCGCGGATCGGCGCAGGGTGTACCTGGCGTACAAACCTGTGGCACCAGGTAGAGCTTGCGGAATGCCAATCCCAGGAACAGTAGAGTCAACCCGATGAAGAGGGGGCGTAGTGGCTCCATCATGGTCAGAGCGCCCACCCACGTACCGCCGACACCGAGTGCCAACAGCACCAGTGGCCCGACACAGCACACCGACGCACCGATGGCGGTCAGCGAACTCGCGACCAGCGAGCCTTTCCCGGTGAGTTGCATCCCCATTCCCATCTCCTGAGCCTGATTGCCTAGGTGCTATTCTAAACTCCGTACCAAAGTACGGAATCAAGGAGAAAGTGATGGCCACAGAGCTGACCATTGGCAAGCTGGCAGACGCCGCCGGGGTGAACGTCGAGACGATCCGCTACTACCAGCGACGCGGGCTGCTGGATGAACCAGCCAAACCCTTGGGTGGCCATCGGCGCTATCCGGTGGACATGGTGAAGCGACTGCGTTTCATCAAGCGGGCTCAGGCGCTGGGTTTCACGCTCTCGGAAGTCGGTGGACTGCTGACGCTGGATGAGTCGTGCGCCTGTGCCGAAACGCGAGCACGGGCTGCACGCAAGCTCGCGTTGATCGAGCAGAAGATGGCCGACTTGGTCGTCATGCAGCAACTGTTAGGCGAACTGGTGCAGCAATGTGATGCGGGAGACGGCGGAACGATCTGCCCGATCATCGAGGCACTGATCAGAGAGTAATGCCTGGCGGGTGAGCTGGAGATCGGAAAGCCCCTTTACGGTGGGATTCAGAGCTTACGTTGGTTTTTGGTTCCATTGCTCCCCAAACCCCAAGATCGCCTATCGCCGCGCGGCGGGATTTGCAGACCGTGAATCGCAAAAGCCGATGCAAACGGATAGCATTTTCCGATTTGCATCGGTGACCAAACCCTTTGTCACCGCCGCCGTGATGCGCCTGATCGAGGATGGTGTTGTGAGGCTGGACGATCCAGTGACGCGCTTCCTGCCCGACTTTCAGCCGCGCCTGTCCGATGGATCGGTTCCGGTCATCTCGATCCGCCATCTGCTCACGCACACATCGGGGCTCGGCTATCCGTTTCAGGAAGGGAGCGATGGCCATTATCGTCGCCTCGACGTCTCCGACGGGTTGGATCAACCGGGATTGTCGCTATCCGAGAATCTTCGGCGCCTGGCTGCCGCCCCGCTTACCGCCGCACCGGGGTCGGGTTTTCGCTATTCCCTTGGCATCGATGTGATGGGAGGGGTGGTTGAGAGCGTTACCGGTGGTTCGCTACGCGATGCTGTGCGCAAACTGGTCACGGATCCGCTGGGTATCGTCGATACCGGCTTTGCCGTTGCGGATGTTGAGCGGCTCGCGACGAATTACTTCAACAGCGAATCCGTTCCCGTCCGCATCACGGACGGCATGGTAGTGCCTCTGGATGCCTTCAACGGGTCGCTAACGTTCGCGCCGAGCCGTATCCTGGATCCAAACTCCTATCCGTCAGGCGGGGGTGGGATGGTGGGGACTGCGGGCGACGTCCTGCACTTTCTGGAAACCATCCGGCTCGGGGGTGGTCCGATCCTGAAGCCTGAAACAGTCGAGATGATGGCGACCGATCAGCTCGGACCTCAGGCTGCGGCCTGCGGGCCGGGTTGGGGCTTCGGCTTCGGCTGGGCAGTGCTTGCAGATCCGCACGCCGTCCCGTCGCCGCAGTCTCCCGGAACGCTTCACTGGGCCGGCGGATACGGCAATAGCTGGTTCATCGATCGTGCAAACGCGCTGACGGTCGTGGCCATGACCAACACGGCCTTTGAGGGTATGTCGGGGAAGTTCGTGTCCGACATCCGGGACGCCGTCTACAACTGATCCCCGCAAGGAATCCGCGACCGGCCGGCGTAAGCCGGCCGCGCCGCAGCGAAAATGCGGAGGCGCCGCGTCGATCGCGGCGGCCAGATCACAAATCGTTGCGGTGGCTCCAGTCGATGATCCCGTCGATACAAGCGCTGATATGTTCGGGCTGGCCCTGGTAGAAATGGGTCGCGCCCTTGATGCTCACAAATTCCTTGTTCGCAACGGTGAGCGCGTTGTGAATGATCGGATTATGGCTCGCGGGAACCGCGTCGTCCGCTTCATTCTCGATCTGCAGCACAGGGGTCCGATGGATCTTTGTCGCGTTAACGGCAGCCTTGGAGTTGGATAGGTCGTAGGACCATTGCGACAGCCACGAGCGCAGGGTTGAGAATCGCGCCAAACCAGCGGGTCCCACGTTCACCGTGCGTGGATTGCCAAGATAGGATGCCCCCGGCGCGCGTCCATTGGGGTCGATCGTCGGATCAATCCAGCGCACGTCGCACATCGTGCGGTGCGTGACGAAGGCGCGTTCGGTTTCGCCGTCGTTGCGACGACGGTGCGTGGCAAGCATTTCCTCGGCCCAGGCGGTAATTCTGCGATTGCGGGCCCGCTGCCTCTCGCGGAAGGCGGCGATGAAGTCAGCGGTGAATGGTGGTTTGTTCGGGCAGTCCGGACTATAGATATCGAATTCGAGATCGCGCGTGTCCGGGTCGAATTCGTCGATGACGGAGGGGTCAAGCCATTCGGTCAGCACTTCCGCCCGGCTGAGGTGGGCGGCGATTAAGACTATTCCGTCAACCCGCTGCAGCCGCGCTGCTGTCAGGTCATAAAGGTCGCCGGCGGGCGTGTGGGTGATTGTCGGATGTTCAGACTGGGCCGCATAAAACAGCGATAGCGAGCCGCCGCCCGACCATCCCACCAGGATCACCTTTTCATAACCCAGCGACTCGCGCGCGTGGCGCACCCACTGGCCCATGTCGTAGGCGACCTTTTCCATAATCAGCGCACTATCGTTTCTCGGGTAGCGACTCGACGCGCAAAGTACGTGCAACCCCGCATCGGCAAGCGCCTCAGGCATTGGGAGCAGCTGGAGCGTGGCTGTGGGGTGCATGAACAAATAGACCGCCTTAGATGGCCGCGCTCTCTGCCGGAACAGCTGGCCTTCCAGCTCGGTCGTGCCCTCGGCGCCCGCAAAACTGTAGGTCTCCGTCATCCCCGGTTGATCGCGGAAGCGAACGATTTCGGGAAGGCGATCCCATAGCGCCTTTGTCGGCAATCCTCTCTTCATGGCCATATCCTTAGTTATTTAGTTATCTAACTATAATTGCGTATTACCGTACTCCAGTCAAGCCCAAGTTGAACAGTGCCGGCGGAACACGCAGGGAACGCGAGCTGGTAAGTATTTGATTTTGCTAGGCGTGGGTTTGGGGGCAAAACCGGATGTGCTAACAACATTTTGCCTGTAACTGGCCGTTTGGTTTATCTTTACGAGTACAGGCAGTAACAACCTGGCCATGTATGTCGTCGAACGAGTCGCGCGCGGCCACCGCTATCTTTACCTGGTCGAGAGCGTGCGCGAGGGCAAAACTGTCCGCCAGCGCACGATCAAGGCTCTGGGCCGCAAGGATGCGCTGGCCGCAAGTGGCGAACTCGACAGACTGGCCGCCTCGATCGCACGTCACGCAGAGCGCAGCATCATTCTGTCCGATATCGATGCAGGCCGGATCGTAGCCCGCAGGATCGGAGGCCCGTTGCTGTTCGGGCGCCTGTGGCAGCGGCTTGGCATCGATGCTGTATTGGAAGAGGTGCTGGAAGGGCGCCAGTTCGGCTTTGCCGTGGAGCGCGCCGTATTTGTCGCTACACTGCACCGCCTGTTCGTCTCAGGCTCGGACCGAGCCTGCCTGGACTGGATGGAGAGCTACGCCATCGACGGCAGCGAGGATCTTGCCCTCCATCACTTCTATCGCGCCATGGCCTGGCTCGGCGAGGAGATCGAGGAGAAGGCAGAAGGCGCATTGGCACCTCGCTGTGTGAAGGACGTGATCGAGGAGAAGCTGTTCGATCGCCGGCGGGACCTGTTCACTGATCTCAGCCTGGTGTTCATGGATACGACGTCGCTCTCGTTCTACGGTGCAGGCGGCGACACGCTGGGTCGGCGTGGTCATTCCAAGGACCACCGGCCCGAGCTTGCCCAGATGATCCTGGCCGTGGTGATCGACGCCGAGGGGCGTCCGATCTGCACCGAGATGGTCCCGGGCAACACGGCCGACGTGAAGGTGCTCATGCCCATCGTCACGCGCCTGCGTACCCGCTTTGGGATAACCCGCTCGTGCGTCGTGGCCGACCGCGGCATGATCAGTGCCGGTACGATCGCCGCCCTTGAAGAGCTGGGGATGGAATACATCCTGGGTGCGCGAGAGCGCACCAGCAACGTCATCCGCGATGTCGTGCTTGCCGACACTGCTCCGATGGTACCCCTGGTCCTCGAGCGACAGGCAGGAGACACCCAGCTGTGGGTCAAGGAAGTGCGCGTTGGCAAAGGCGCAGATGCCCAGCGCTACGTCGTCACGCTCAACGAAGCTGAGGCAAGGAAGGACAAGGCCGACCGGCAAGCGATCATCGATGGCCTCCAGACCCAGTTGAAGAAGGGCGACAAGGCCCTGGTCGGCAACTCGGCCTATCGCCGCTATCTCAAGGCCAGCGGCAAGACCTTCGAGATCGACATGGGCAAGCTTGCCGACGAGGCGCGCTACGACGGCATCAGCGTGCTGCGCACCAATGCCAGGATCACTCCGCTACAGGCCGTCATCCGCTACCGTGATTTGCTTCAGGTCGAGGCCCTGTTCCGCGTCGCCAAGGCGAGCTTCGATACCCGTCCCATCTTCCATCAGTCCGATGCCGCTATCCGCGGCCATGTGTTTGTCTCGTTCCTCGCTCTGACGCTGGCCAAGGAACTGACCCGCTTGTGTCAGGAAAAGGGCCTGCAGCCCGAATGGCAGCCGCTCCTCAACGATCTCGATCGCCTTCAGGAAGCCACCATCGAAAAGGACGGCAAGGTCATTACCACCCGCACCCACGTTTCGGGCCAGGTGGGGAATGTCTTCAAGGCAACCGGCATCGCGCTGCCGGCCAATATCAGCGAACTGCCGCCGCGAACCTAAGCCTCTGCAAGCTCAACCAAACCCAAAAATGTAGTGGTAACACTCGCGCCGGTGCGTGCATGTCATTGAACAAAAATGCCTTTTCCAAAAGCACTGTTCAAGTTGGGTCAAGGGAAGGGCTTCCCATGCGAAGGGGCGCGCACTGAGCAACCATCCCATCCCCTGTTTGCCCAAATAGGTAGCGGTTTTCCGTTGTCCTCGGTCACGATAGGTACGTTTTTAGGGCGGTACAGCCTATAGAGCACCTCCGACGGGACCGTCGCTATGGGCCGGAGCGACGCTGCTGGCCGGGTGCCCTGAATATGGCTTGCGTCGCGTTTCCTTTCATATATTACTTAGGTCTCTAATCATTTTTGAAAAGCCGGCTTGCGAGCACGTCCACAGAAGGCGGCCGCCCGGAAGGAGAGGGATGAAAATATGAGACTAACTGCTCTCGCGCCGGTCACGCTTGCGACACTGCTGACCTTGTCCCAAGGCGCATACGCTCAATCACAGACCGCCCAACCAGCTCCGACGCCGCCTTCTGACGCCCCCGCGGCGCAAGACCCAAACGCTGAGGGCGACATCATCGTGACGGCGCAGAAGAAGTCGGAAAATCTTCGCGACGTCCCGATCGCGATCAGCGCGATCAAGGGACAGGATCTCACCGCCCGCGGCTTCACAACGTCGATGGATCTTCCAGATCTTGTTCCAGGTGTGCGCTCAACTACCCCGGGTGGCGGTGCTTATGTCACGACGATCATCCGTGGGGTCGGCCAGCAAGATATCGCGCTTCACCAGGAAGCACCGGTCGCCACCTATGTGGACGGAGCGTATGTCGGCCTCTCGACCGCGCTGACTCAGCCGGTTTTCGACGTCGACCGTGTCGAGGTTCTCAAGGGGCCGCAAGGAACACTGTTCGGGCGCAATGCGACGGGTGGCCTTGTCCAATATATTACCCGAGCACCCAGCCAAGAGTTCGAGGCTTATGTCACGACCGAATATGGGAGCTACGACAAGTTCATGACGGAAGGGGCCGTCGGCGGCAGCCTTGGCGGTGACTGGTCAGGCCGTATCGCATATCATGCCGAAAAGGGTGGCGCATACATCCGCAATCCGATCGGGCCAGACCATGACGGCACAGATGTTCAAGCTGTCCGTGCGCAACTCCAGTATAAGCCCAGTAGCGATTTCCGGGCCCTGCTCAGCGTATATGCAGACCGTTTTCCGGACCAACCCGGCCCTGTCGCGAGCACGACGCGCGCGTTTATCGGGGCGAACGGTAAGCCGGTCGGCGTCACGCCCGGCAATTTTGCCGCGTATCAGAATTTCTGCCGCACGACAGTTGGGACAGTTCCGACCACTTATTCTCCACTCGGTGACTGCGCGGCATCACTGAAGAGCCCTTACAATGCGCCAACCGCCAACTACCTAAAATTCAACGGAAAATATCTTAACGCCACCGCGACAATCGATTGGACGATTGGGTCCGGAATCAAGCTGACGTCGATCTCAAACTATCAGTACTCCGATCAACTCTACAACACCCAGCTTGCGAGCGGATTCCCGACAGCTATTTTTAATGAAAGCAATCCTGGGGGCCGCCAATATTCCGAAGAGATCAGACTCTCCGGAAAGGTAAGTAATGTTGACTGGGTCGCCGGTCTTTATGGGTTGTGGATCAACAACCATACCGGCGCAAATGTTAATCTAAACGATATACCGTTCTATGGAATCAATCTCAATGCGGCCCTGCATCTGAGAACCACGTCTTACGCTGGATTTGCGGAAGCCACCTACCACTTTAGCCCCAAGTTCAGTGTTATTGTCGGCGGCCGCGTAACCAGTGACCAGAAGCGTGGTGTCAATCAGTCCTCCTGCACGACCAATCCTACGATCCCGGTCAATATTTGCGCAGTGATCGCAGGGGCGTCGCCGGTTCCGCTCGTGCAGTTCGTCGGATTCGACAAGTCAATATCAACGACATCCTGGTCAGGACGCATCGTTGCTCAATATAAACTCGATGAAAATGTCAATGTCTACGCTGGCGTAAACAGGGGCACAAAGGCAGGTGGGTTCAATACCGGTGCAAACGAGCTTTATCCCGTTTCCGTAGCCGAGTTCAAACCTGAGACGCTTGTGAACTATGAGGCCGGTGTTAAATCGAGAATGCTCAACGGAGTGCTCGATTTCAACGGTTCGATTTTCTATTACGATTACAAGAATCTACAAACCTTCTCGACCCAAAACTCGGCGCTCTACGTCTTTAACGTCGACGCATGGGTAAGGGGTGCCGAGTTCGACATGGTTATCCGCCCGATGCGCGGACTTAATTTTTCCGCATCCGCCAGTTATCTCGATTCAAAGGCCAAAAATGTTCCGGTTGGTGCGGGGTTTGCCGACTTTGTGCTCCCGAACGCGCCGAAATTCAGCTCGAACGTCTCGGCCCGCTACGAGTTCGACCTCGGCCCGGGCAAGGCTTCGATTTTCGGAAGCTACGCGAGGGTTGGCCGGCGGAGTACCTCGGCGGTTGATTACGCGATCGAAAATGAACCTGCCTACAACAAAGTGGATTTCAGGCTCGGATACGAGCTTGATCGCGTCTCATTTGCTTTCAACATCCGAAATTTGACGAATGCACTTATCTATAATTCCGGTGTTCCTTTTGAGACTATAAATGGATCGGTGTTCAATTCAGTTCTTGCGCCAAGAACTTTTTCAGGAAACCATCAGCGAAGCCGCAGATCGTAAAATAGTCGTCGGCTCGTTGGTAATGCTAGCCGCTGGCGTTTTCATCGCCTTGCTCAGCCTATGGTTGGTAAACCGCAATCTGATCGCCCCCATCCGTCACCTGATCGACCACATCGCCAAGCTCAGCCAGGGCGACTTTGCACAGCGCGTCGATGCGTCCCGTGCTGACGAATTGGGACGCCTGGCAGTTGCCGCGAATATCCTGCGTGACTTCCTTGCCGATACGTTCACCCGCCTGCAACGCAGCACCTCGGACCTGGACAGCGCCAGTGGTGAATTGAGCGCCATCGCCGCACTGATGGGCCAAGGCACTCGCGAGCAGTTCTCGCGCACCGATCAGGTCGCTACCGCCATGCATGAAATGTCCGCTACGGCGCAGGAAGTCGCCCGTCACGCCGCCGAAGCCGCGCGTGCAGCGGATGCGGCCGATCATTCGGCGCAGCAGGGTGAGACCATGATGCGTTCGACTATCCAGACCATTACCCACATGCGCGGCGAGATCAGCAACACCGCCGAGGTAATACGCCGTCTGGAGACCGATAGCGGTCGCATTGGCAAGGTGCTGGAAGTTATTCGCGGCATCGCCGACCAGACCAATCTGCTGGCGCTAAACGCAGCCATCGAAGCCGCCCGCGCGGGCGATGCCGGACGCGGGTTTGCCGTCGTTGCCGACGAGGTGCGCACGCTGGCCAGGCGCACCGCCGACTCCACCGCTGAAATTCATCAGATTATCGACACGGTGCAGACCGGCGCGGTGGATGCGGTGCGTGCGATTGAAAATGGACAAACCCGCAGCAACGAAGGTGTCGAACAGGTTACGGAAGCGGGCAGCATGCTTCAGCGCATCACCCAAGAAGTCGAAGCGATCCGCGACATGAACCGTCAGATCGCTACCGCTGCCGAAGAGCAGACGTCCGTGGCGGAAGATATCTCGCGCAATCTGACCGAAATTACCGCCATCGCCACCACCAACCAGGACAATGTCGAGCGTACCGAGGCAGCCAGCCAGAACCTGCATACGCTGTCGGCCCAGCTCAGCGAAGTGACGCACCGCCTCGCGGGCTGACACAGGCTCTGCTCCGGCCCTAGATGATCGGTGTCACCACGTTGCGAGGTCCGACTCATCCGAGTTCGAGGGAGTTGGGGCAGGGCCGATCAACATGGCTTGTCTCGTGCTTGGTCGATTCGTTCCTGCATCGCCTGCATGACTTCTCGTGGGTGTACGACTTGGCGTTGGGGTCGTCGGCCTCACGGAGAGCTTCTTCGACCTCGCGGGTCATCCGCTCATATTCTTCTGGCCACAGCGCTTGCTCCATTCGCAGCGACGCCTGCCCCAGTAGGTGCAAGACCGAACAGACGCATGTCATTGGTGGCGATGACGTGCTCTCGAATCCGCACCTGGATCACCTCATCGCCAGTTGATGCAGCTTCAACAGGTCGGTGCGCAGTTGCGGAGGCCCGCCGTCTGCGTTGTCACTCAATCGCCGCGCAGCTCGTCCACGGCATCGACTGCCCGCAGCAGTGCGGTGGTATCGAAACTCTCGGGAGTCAGTTCGTTCCAGTCATCGTCGGTGATGCTGATTGTCATGTAGGTTCTTTCCTTGTCTTGGGCAGGCCCCCGGCGTTACAGCCCAAGCTCGCTATGCGATCCGAGACGCACGAGTTGCAGCACTGCGTCATCCGCCTTGCGGTAAATCAACACCAGGTCGGGCTTGATGTGACAGTCCCGGTGGTCTTTCCAGTCGCCGGCGAGGGCGTGGTCACGGTGCTTCTCGGCCAGAGGCTGGTTATTCGCCAGGGCTGTGACGACGGCAATGAAATCGCTCGCCAGCGTCTGACGATGCGGGCCTTTGGCTTCGCGTTTGTAATCGCGCTTGAACCGGCTGGTCTGTTCAATCGTCCGCATTCAGATCCGCCATCAGATCCTCGACGGAAGCGAACGACTTCAAGCCGCCACGGCGCGCTTCCTTCATCGCCTCGATGGTGGTGGCGTTCGGAATCAGCGGCTCGAACGGCAAGGCTTTCTCGCGGGCGACTCGGGTCAACATGATGCGGAAGGCGTCAGACACGGTGAGTCCCATCGCTGCCAGCACGACGGTCGCCTCTTCCTTGATGTTCTCGTCGATACGGGCACGGACTACAGCATTTGCGGACATGGTTTGATCCTCCAGATTGATGGGCTACATTGTAGCTCAGCCAGAGGTGTCCTTCAAACGAGGGTTTGTTGGACGGTAGGAGGGGGTGCGGTCGCGCTGTCGTTTTCAGAAGGCGACTGCACCAGTTCACTGGGCTGGCCGCCGTGTGTGCATAGAACTTCTGACCGGGAACGGTCAGAAGTTCTATGCACGAAGCGCCGCGAGAGATCGGAATTGCTCAGAACTCTTGTGCACGGCGCGACAAAGCCGGAACCGCCGAAAATTCCGGCGATCAACCGGCAAGCTGCTTGATGCGCTCGGCCAGGCGGCCGAAAGCCTCGTTCACGTATTCCAGCACCTTGGGTTCTGCGCCCTGCGTGCGCAGCGAGTCTTTGAAGGCTTCCAGGTCGGACAGCCATTGCCGATGCAGGCGGCCCAGCTCGTCGAGCTGAGGCCGGAAGTCTTGGAGACTGCCGCTCGCACGAAACGCCTGGTAGCCACGCTCAAGCGTGGCCGCCGTGGTCAGCAGTTGCGCGCCCATTTGCTTGTGCTGTTCGGAGAACTCGGCCATGCCGTCATAGGGCCGCGAAGCCTTGCGGCGCTCGGCTTCGGATGCCTCTTCCATGATGCGGGCGTAGCGGTAGAACCCTGGGAACTCGCGGGACAGCGCCATGAGCTGCTGATCGGATGTGCCGACCCAAATCCTGTGCAGGTCAGGCCCGTACCCCATCATGCGATTGATGATGGCATGGGCCTCGCTGACACCCTGGGCGGCAAGCTGCTGCATGTGTTGGTCGATCTTCGCGGCCAGTCGGCGGAATTCGTTCATGCTCATGTCCGTCACAAAAGGCGCGTTGATTGCCCTTGCGCCGTGAGAAGTGCCACCGCCTTCTTATCGAAGGAAACGAAGGTTTCCCCGCCAAGCCAGTTGCCTTCGTAGGCAATGACGCCATCGGCAAAGTCTCCGCCCGCGTCGAGCACCAGCAAGCCAGCCTCCACGGCAGGCCGGTTCACTTCCACATTCGCGGCGGCCAGTAGTGCCCGGATCGCGCTGGCCGCGTCGGCTTGCTGGAAGCCGTAGACACGCAGCAGCACCCAAACAAATTCGCATAGGCACGGCAGCGCGACCGCGATCAACTCGGCGTCGGTCAAGACTGCGGCGGCAACGTCCGCTTGTGCGGGATCGTCACGCACAACCGCACGCACAAGGACGTTGGTATCGACTGCGACCTTCATTGCTTACCTGCCCAGCCTTGCGCCGCCGCCTCGTTGATTTCTTCGATGGTGGCAACCTTCTGCGTCTTGCCCGCGAGCAGGCCGACAAAGCTGGCTATCGTCCCTGCGGGCCGTGCCGCCTTGAGCACGCCCCGACCGTCTGGCAACAAGTCCAGCTCGATCTTGTCGCCTGGCCTGATGCCGAGGTGTTGCAGTACGTCCTTCCGAAACGTCACTTGTCCCCGTGCGGTAACGGTCAATGTGGTCATGGTGGTTTGCCCTCGCAATCAAGGTTGATGCTTTACATAGTAATGCAAAAATGCCTTACCGTCAATGTCCGTCAAACGATCATTAGTCGGCCATGCCGGACACTGTCCAGCAAAGTTATTGCACAACGGGTTGTCGGACATTAAGATAGGCGGACGGAATGACGGACAAGAGAGGCGGCAAATGACACTGATCGGCTATGCGCGGGTATCGACGGCGGAACAGGACACCGCCTTGCAGACGGATGCGCTACGCAAGGCAGGCTGCGAGCGCGTTTTCGAGGACACGGCTTCCGGGGCCAAGGCCGACCGCCCCGGCTTGGCTGATGCGCTGGCCTACCTGCGCGACGGCGACGTGCTGGCCGTCTGGCGGCTGGATCGGCTCGGGCGCTCTATGCCGCACCTAATCGAAACGATAGGCGCGCTGGAAGCGCGAGGCGTCGGCTTCCGTTCTCTGACGGAAGCCATCGACACCACCACGCCAGGCGGGCGGCTCATCTTCCACGTGTTCGGCGCGCTGGGCCAGTTCGAGCGCGACTTGATCCGCGAGCGCACCAAGGCCGGGTTGACTGCCGCCGCCGCTCGTGGGAGGAAGGGCGGGCGAAAGCCGGTTGTCACCGCCGACAAGTTGCAGCGAGCGCGGGAGCACATCGCCAACGGGCTTAATGTCCGAGAGGCCGCTACACGGCTCAAGGTGAGCAAGACGGCCCTGTACACCGCGCTGCAATCCACCAGTGCAGCCGACTCCTGATATTCCGTGCAGTCGTCTTCTGAAAATGACACCCCAGGGCGTTTTTTTTGGGACAAAACTGTAAACTTTCCCGTAAACTTTTCAGTGTAATCATTAGGTGTTCGCAAACAGGAACCCGCAAGCCCGACAAGGAGGAACTGCATGCGTAGCAGCAAAGACACGTCCACCCTAGACATACTGACGGGTGGCTTGCGCATCGGGTATGCGCGGACCAGTAAGCAGGACCAGAACCTGGACCTACAGCGGGACGCGCTTATTGCCGCTGGTTGCACGCGGATATATGAGGAACAGATCAGCGGGGCCAGGGCCAACCGACCCGAGCTGGAGCAGATGCTAAAAGCACTTCGCCCAGGGGACACCGTTGTCGTATGGCAGCTTTCCCGCTTCGGTCGAAGTCTCTCCCACCTGCTCCAGCTCATGGCCCAACTGGAAACCATGCAGGTTCGCTTCGAATCGCTCACCGAACACATCGACACCAGCACGGCGGGCGGGCGGATGCAGTTGAACGTCTTCGCCACCCTGGCGGAGTACGAGCGCGAACTAAACCGCGAGCGAACCATGGCCGGCCTGGAGGCCGCCCGCGCACGGGGACGCAAAGGGGGTCGAAAGCCAACGCTAGGCGCGAAGGAGATCCGCGATATCAAGATACTGCTGGCCGACCCCTTGACGACCGTGAGCGACGTGGCCGCCAGGTTCAAGGTCAGCAGAACAACCATCTACAAGTATCTGAGCAAGGAGGCCCAGCATGTCGTCCAATGAGTTGTTTGATATCGACCCCGACGTGGCCACCACCCCACCACCGAAACGTCGGCCAGCGGCCAGAGGCCCCTTGGTCGGGCAGGACGCAATCAACATCGACAAGTGGCGCAAGCGCATCGAGGCTGAAGCACGACCAGGCGAAACCTACCAGCAGGCGGCGGAGCGGCTGAAACGCGAAGAGGCCAAGCAACCGAAGGACAAGGCACCAGGGCGCGAAGCGGTGAAGACCTCAGCGGGACGCAAACAAGTAGTGGTGCTCGAAACGCAGCTCGATTTCTGGATCGCGACCGGCCTGCCGGCGATCCCCAAAGATGAGCGACCTACGATGGAGCACCCGATCTACGCCGTGGAAGACGGAGATACCAGGCAGATCACCTACGAGCACAACGGGAACAAAATCGAGATCACTCCCAGCGTTGCCGGTCGGGCGACCCAGCATGACAAAGATATCGTGCTGTTTTGCGTATCGAAGCTAGTGGCTGCGATCAACGCCGGCATAGCCGTATCACCGACTATCGAGACGACCGCTCACGAACTTTTGAGCTTCACGCGCAGCAGTACCAGCGAGCGCGGCTATGAGCTGCTTAGCAAGGCTTTCGACAGACTCACCGGTACTCGCATGCGGGCCACCTTTGAGTCGACGAAAGACCGTGACGGCAGCCGTCGCTGGGTTGGCCTGCTCGATGACGTGGAGATCATCACTAGGGGCGCCAAGAACCGCATGTGCGCCATTCGGATAAAGGTATCCGACACCACGTTTAACGCCGCGAAGGCCATGGATGTGTTGACCATTCCGGGCGACTATTTTGGGCTGCGCAGCGCCATTGCCAAACGCATCTATGAGCTTTGCCGGAAACATTGCGGCGATCAGGGCCAATGGAAGATTGGCCTGGCTCTGCTGCAAAAGAAGGTCGGAAGCGCCCAGGCCGAAAAGAAGTTTCGCGCTAAGGTCAAGGAGCTGGCCGAGGCCGGCAGCTTGCTCGACTACTTCATGACCTACCTGCCCGACGAAGACGCCGTGTTGTTCTTCAACAAGTCCGACGCCGGCAAAGCGGCCTTGCTCAAAGCCACGCGCAACGGTATCAAGAAGCCACGCAAGGCCAAGGCCGCTCCCGCTGCATGAGTCATGGCAATTCGTCACTCCAGGGACCGGAAGGGGGCAATGGACTGATGTGTAAGGGTTTTTCTCTATTGATTCATATATGTTTGAACTGTACCGCAGCCCCTTCGGGGGCTTTATCTGCGCATTCGTCACTCCAGGGACCGCACCGAATATCGCGCCCCAAACGCTCCACCACTTCGGCGACCACGATTCGTCACTCTAGGGACCGTCGGTTCGTCACTTCGGGGACTAGGGTTCGTCACTCCAGGGACCGCCAATTTCGTCACTTCGGGGACCAGAACCACCCTCCAGCCCAGGTAGGGGCGAATAGAGAAAACGGAAATTTTCGTACGCTAAGCGCTCTGTCTGTCAGGTTGAGGTCGTAGAGGTGGACGCTGGAACGTCAGGAAATTCAGAAAGCCATCCTACTCTGACGCGGCCTGAATGGTCGGCCTTACGCCCGGTTGGGGTGTACTTCAACTGGACGCAGTCCATGCCCGTTGCGGCTTACAGCCATCACGCGGGGCTTAGCGTACAAAAAACTCCGTATTCTGCGGGCTCCCCTCGTTGATCATGCGCCCAACCTCCCGCGTTGACGGCACCCGATGGGAAGGATTGATGGAATTCGCTTCTGCGTTTGCGAGATTCTCTATCACCGTCAATAGAACGTGTCGTGCTGTTTCGACGTCTTGCTCCTCGAGCCCGGCCACACTCACCTCGTTGACTTCCAGCGCCAGAGGAATCAACACATCCTTCAGTCGCCGTCCTTCATCGGTGAGGAAGACGTGAACATTTTTCTTGTTATCCGGCATCTGCTGCCGGACGACGTAGCCCAGTTTTTCCATCGCCTTCACCGCAGCGAAAGTCGTAGGTTCCATCAGTCCAGCCTGAGTGCTGAGTTGTTTTTGGGTCAATCCGTCTGTCTCCCAGAGGATCCGCAAGAACGCCCAATGACCAAAGGATACGTCGTGTTCGGTCAACCGCATCTGCAGTGCTCTGACCAGCGCGCGAGTTGCATCCTTGACCAGGTGGGCCAGACGGTCATCAGGTACAACATCGTGCCAATGCCTGAGTATTTCCTGGGTTTCAGGTTGTTTGTGGCCTAAAGGCTTTCGTGCAGTCATATCAAGGTCCGATCTCATCACCTGCGTAAGCGATACTAAGCATAACGCGTTGCCTCAACACATGCGCTAGATCAAAAAATACTTAGAGATCGTTCTTTTTTTGATTGCGAGAGAAGAAAATTCGCCATATTCTCTTAGAGACCTAATAAAAAAGCACACCAAGCCCCCCCATGGCTTTGGTCGTGCTACACAAAGTCCGAGGCGTGCACAATGACAACAACAGCAGCTACAGATGCCAGTTCTCTTGGTCAGATCGGAGCGTTCTGTGCGCCCATCGGACTGGGCTGGATCAACACAGTCACCGGCAGCCTCGCAATCGGACTGACGATAATCGGGGCCCTGGTCCTGGCGGGTGGTATGGCGGTTCTGATTGCGGTGCCAGCTAACGCCTTGAGCGAAAAGCCACTTACCGACGAATAGGATCGAGCAGTCTGATTGGCCGAATCACGCCCAAAAAATGTTAGATATCTATGCAACTCTCGGTGCGCGGGCGTGTTCAGCCCGCGACCGGATGTAATGAGGAAACAGCGATGAGTAGTTCCGAACAGCTCGATGATGGGTTCACTGGCCTCAAGGTGATCGCCAAAACCGAAATTGCCCAAGGCATTTTCCGCTTCGAATTGGCCCACCCGCAGGGGATGCTTCTGCCCGCCTTTACGGCCGGAGCGCACCTCAGGGTAAGGGTGCCCAACGGAAGTATCCGCAATTACTCATTGAGCAACGACCCGCAAGAGCGTGAGCGTTATGTCATTGCTGTCAAGCGTGACGCCAACGGACGAGGCGGTTCGGTGAGCATGGCCGATGATATCGAGGCAGGCGACTTGCTACCGGTGGCAACTCCGCAAAATGAGTTTGAGCTCACCGAGAATGCCCAGCAGTTCATCTTCGTCGCAGGAGGCATCGGTATTACCCCGATCCTGTCGATGATGCGTCACTTGAAGGCCACTACCGACATCCCCTTCAAGCTCTATTACTGCACCCGTAATCCAGAACTCACTGCTTTCAGGGACGAGCTGATCGGGGCTGAATTTGTCAACTCGGTCGTTATTCACCACGACTTCGGCAACCCCGCAGACGCCTACGATTTCTGGCCTGTTTTCGACAAACCAAGAAGCGGTACACATGTGTACTGCTGTGGTCCCAAGCCATTGATGGATGCCGTATTGGACATGACGGGGCACTGGCCTGCCGGTTCCGTACATTTTGAAAGCTTCGGGGTCGACCAGAGCCGCTTCACCGAAAACCGGCCGTTTTCGGTGACTCTCAGCCGGAGCGGTATCGACCTCGAAATCCCCGTTGACCGCTCGATCCTGGAAGTTCTACGCGACAACGGCATCCGGGCCCCTAGTTCTTGTGAAAGTGGTACCTGTGGCTCTTGCCGTACCCGCCTGATTGAAGGTGATGTCGAGCATCGCGACATGGTTTTACGGGAAGACGAACAACATGACCAGATCATGATTTGCGTTTCCCGAGCAAAAAACGACGCGCTGGTACTCGACCTCTAGGCGAGACCTTTTTCTGGAAAAAATTAATTGAACGCTGGAGAATTTATATGTTAACCCCTGAAGAAAACCTGTTGCTCTGCCGCGTCGAAGGCGATGCACCGATGGGCCAGATGATGCGCCGTCACTGGACCCCCGTCTGCTTGATCGAGGAGGTCAGCGAACCTGACGGCACACCAGTGAGGGCCCGTCTGTTCGGTGAGGATCTGGTAGTGTTCCGTGACACCGAAGGTCGCGTGGGGGTAATGGATGAGTATTGCCCGCATCGTCGTGCGTCGCTGATCTACGGCCGCAATGAAAACTCCGGCTTACGCTGCCTGTATCACGGTTGGAAGATGGATGTGGACGGCAATGTGGTGGAAATGGTTTCCGAACCTGCAGCAAGCAACATGTGTCAGAAGGTCAAACACAAGGCCTACAAAACTCGCGAATGGGGCGGTTTCGTCTGGGCCTACATGGGGCCACAGGACGCAATTCCCGAATTCGTGCCACCGGCTTGGGCTCCCAATGAACAAGTTCGAGTGAGTATCGCCAAAGCAATCATTCCTTGCAACTGGGCGCAGATCCTGGAAGGCGCCATCGACTCGGCGCACAGTTCGAGCCTGCACTCATCCGACTTCGTTCCAGCTCGGGTTGGGGGGGCTGAGGCGACCGGGAAGAACTGGCTGCGACCTTCTACGGACAAAGCGCCACGTCTGCAAGTCGAACGTACCAGCTATGGCTTCCGCTATGCTGCACTGCGTCGTCCTATCCAGAATGCAGCCACCAACGAGTATGTGCGCTCCACGGTATTCGTAGCTCCGGCCACGGCGCTGATTCCACCGAATAACCTGTACAACGTGGCAAACATCAACGTACCAATCGACGATACCCATACAGCCTTCTATTTCATGGCCTGGGGCAATCCCGATAACACCCCGGAAACCGAGACTTGGCGAAAGTATCTCCGCCAGCAGCCTGGTATCGATCTGGACGAAAGGTTCCGCCCGCTGCGCAACAACGAGAACCTGTTCTTCCAAGATCGTGAAGCCATGAAAAATGGCAACTTTACCGGCATCAAAGGCTTCCCAAACCAGGATATCGCCATGTGGGTAACCATGGGCCCTATCGCCGACCGCTCCGATGAGCGCTTGGGCGCCAGTGACTTGGCGGTGGTGGAATTCCGCCGGGTAATGCTTGATGCCTTGGCTGCATTTCAAGCCGGTGATACTGCTATCGGTACTGGTGAGAAGGCGATCCCTTCCAGCATTTGCTCGTTCCAAGCGATCGTGCCCAAGGAAACCGACTGGCGTGAATATAAAGCTCGTTACGTATGGTCCAACGACGATGTCATGGTGGGCGCCGAACCCGATTACGAGGTCCATCAGTGATGGCCAGGCAGGCGGAATTTGCGCCCAGGCTGCGCTTGGGGATAGTCGGTCTAGGTCGGGCATTCACCCTGATGCTACCCACGTTCCTCGCCGATCGCCGCGTACAGTTGGTGGGCGCCTGTGACCCTCGTGAACAAGCGCGCAGTCAGTTTGAACAGGATTTCGATGCGCCTGCATTCGAGACCATCGAAGCCTTGGCTGCTGACAGCAATGTCGACGCTTTATACATTGCCAGCCCACATCAGTTTCACGCCGAACACACCCGTATAGCTGCGGCTTACCGC
Source organism: Pseudomonas sp. PS1(2021) (assembly GCF_020405165.1). Classification (NCBI taxonomy): domain Bacteria; kingdom Pseudomonadati; phylum Pseudomonadota; class Gammaproteobacteria; order Pseudomonadales; family Pseudomonadaceae; genus Pseudomonas; species Pseudomonas sp. PS1(2021). The sequence continues at coordinate 5,760,502 of NZ_CP084484.1, forward strand.
AAGCATGTACTGGTCGAGAAGCCCATGGCGCTGTCGCTCGACGAGTGCGATCAAATGATCGCTGATTGCGCCGAAGCTGGCGTGAAACTGATTGTTGGGCATTGTCACAGTTTCGATGCCCCGTACCTGCGTACCCGGGAGCTGATCGGTAGTGGCGAATTCGGCGCCGTCAAGATGATTCACGCGCTGAACTATACCGACTACCTGCTGCGTCCTCGCCGCCCGGAAGAGCTCTCGACCGCTGAAGGCGGTGGAGCGGTATTCAGCCAGGCCGCCCACCAAGTAGACGTGGTCCGCTTGCTGGCTGGCAGTTGCGCTACTCGTGTCCGTGCGGCGGTGGGTAACTGGGACCCTGCGCGGCCAACGGAAGGTGCCTACACGGCCACTCTATGGTTCGAGAATGGTGCATTCGCTTCCATCACTTACAACGGCTACGGACACTTCGACTCCGACGAGTGGATGGACTGGGTTGGTGAAATGGGCCAGGCCAAAAGCCCTGATGCTTACGGCGGCGCCCGTCGTTTGTTGCAGCAGGTGCAGTCGGCAGACGAGGAGGCGCGGCTCAAAGCTGAGGGCACCTACGGCGGCAAGCGCTACATCGCCCCCGCTACCGCCGATACGGCGACGGCCTTCCAACATTTCGGTCCGATTATCGTGTCCTGCGAAGGTGGTGACCTCAAGCCCATGGCTGATGCCGTCATGATTTACCGGCCGCATAGCCGTGACCGATTGATGCTTGAGCGGCCAACGGTGCCGCGTTCCGAAGTCATAGACGAACTGTATCTAGCGCAGTTCTACGGGGTCACTCCGTTGCATGACGGCGAGTGGGCTCGTGACACGTTGGAGATCTGTCTCGCCATGTTGCGATCCAGCGAAGAACAACGCGACATCACACTGGGTGTGAATGTTGAAGATACTCAATCCTGCGAGAACCCATCATGAACAAGTTGAACTTATCTATTGCTGTGGGCAACTACGATCGTATCCGACCATTGGTGGACGGCGAAGTACAGATCGATGGGGTCGACCCGATCTTTATGCTGCAAGATCCCGAAGAGATCTTCTTTCGCGCATTTCGCCATGCTGACTACGACATCTGCGAGTTATCGTTGAGCAGCTACAGCGTTAAAACCGCGGCTGGCACCAGTCCCTATATTGCTGTCCCCGTCTTCCCGTCCCGCGCGTTTCGACACACCTCGATCTATATCCGCAATGATCGCGGAATCGAGTCCGCGGCAGACCTCAAGGGCAAACGTATCGGTGTGCCGGAGTACCAGTTGACAGCGAACGTATGGGTTCGACTGTTCCTGGAAGAAGACCATGGTTTGAAAGCGTCTGACGTCACCTGGGTCCGTGGCGGGTATGAAGAGACCGGGCGTCTGGAGAAAATTGTTCTGAAGCTGCCGGCGGATGTAATCGTCGAGAACGCACCGGAGACTGAAACGCTTTCTGGCATGCTCGCCTCTGGTGAACTGGATGCGGTAATTGGCCCGCGCGCGCCTTCGTGTTTTACCCAAGGCCATCCTAAGGTCAGCTATCTCTATAATGATCCTCAGGGCGCCGCCTCGGACTGGTATCGCCGTACTCAGCTGTTCCCGATCATGCACGTGCTGGGGATTCGACGCACATTGGCCGAACAGCATCCCTGGTTGCCCGGGGCTGTTGCCAAAGCATTCGAGAAGTCTAAGGCTGTAGCGTTGCAGAAACTAAGCGATACTTCCGCCACCAAGGTAACGTTGCCGTTTATCGAGGATCAGTTGAGAGCGGCGCGCCAGTTGCTCGGTGAAGATTTCTGGTCCTATGGTTTCGCAGCTAACCGCCATGTCCTCTCGCGTTTCCTGGAACGCCACCACGCCGAAGGACTGTCGTCACGCTTGCTTCAGCCTGAGGAGCTGTTCCATCCGGCATCGCTGGAGAGCTTCAAGATTTAACGGTGGTATTAGCCAATATTCACCCTCGAAGAATTAACTCCGAGGGTGTTTGACAAACTGGCGATAGTAATCAAATTTGTGGCTGTCCCTATTGTGCAAATAGCTGGCGGCCATAAGCCTTGTGTTAGGCACCGCGAGGTGGTGACGGGTCAGTTTGATCCAGACATCTTCTGTCAGTATGGGTTGGATGGTAATCAATTTGTCCGTTTTGAGTGTTTTACTTGCGTGTGCGCGATATTTGAAGGGGCGAGCTGACTGTTTGGAGCAATAGGCTGGGTGAATGCCTGTCGTACAATAAAAATAAGGAAAGGTAGGCAATGGATAAGAAAAATCATATGTGCTGGGCGCAGACTCTGCTTGTCGTGTCGTCCTTCTGCTCTCCCTTTGCGGCGGCGGATCTATTGAAAGACAGTAAAGGCAGTCTTGAGCTGAAAAACTTTTACTTTAATCGCGATTTTAACGATTCTACGGCTGCTGCATCCAAGCGAGAAGAATGGGCGCAGGGCTTCATCCTTAATCTACAATCAGGCTTTACCGAAGGAACTGTCGGTTTTGGCTTGGACGCGCTTGGCCTGTTGGGGGTAAAACTTGATTCTAGTCCCGACCGTTCGGGCACAGGGCTGTTATCTCGCGACAGCGATGGGCGTGCCTATGATAATTACTCGAAGCTTGAGCTGACGGCGAAGGCCAGAATCGCTCAGAGTGAGTTGCGAATTGGCGGTTTGAATCCCGTTCTTCCCTTGCTGGCCTCAAATAATACACGGTTGTTACCGCAGGTCTTTAATGGTGTGCAACTGACGTCAAAGGATATCAAATCGTTGACTGCGATTCTTGGCCAGGTCGACAGCGTCAAACAGCGCGACTCAACCGACTCTGAAGAACTGTCTGCAAGCTCTCAATCGGGTGGTTACTCCTCTGCAGTCACAAGTGATCACTACACTTATGCCGGATTCGATTATCAGCTAATTCCCTCCTGAATGTGGCGTATCAGTACAGTGATCTGGAAAATTTATTCCGCCGGGACTATGTGGGTCTCAAATTCAATAGGCCCTTGTCCAAAGGCCGTGTATTCGCTGAAGTCAGGTACTTTGATGGACAAGAAAGTGGCAAGAAGCTGCTAGGCAAAGTGGATAACCGAACGGTCAGTAGCAATGCTGGTTATTCGCTCATAGGCCATACCTTCAGTATAGGTTATCAGGCGGCCTCCGGCGCGACCGCATACCCGTATGTGTCTGGCTCGGACACCTATCTGTTTGGCGAAATGCTGGTGAGCAACTTCGCTCTGGCAAATGAAGATGTCTGGTATGCAGCATATTCATATGACTTTACGGGCTTCGGCGTGCCAGGGTTGACATGGAATCTTCGTTATGCAAAGGGAAAAACGTCGATCCGAGCAACATTAATACAGTGAAATCAAAGGCGCTCAGGGCGAGTGGGGCCGAGGGTAAGGAGTGGGAGCGAGTCTCAGACCTCACCTATGTAGTTCAGAGTGGGATGTTTAAAAATATCTCTCTCCGCTGGAGAAATTCAATTAATCGATCTACCTATGCAGATGATGCGAATGAGAATCGAATCATGATTGGCTATTTTTACAATTTTTGATTGAAAGTCCTGTCCAGATGCTGTTCAGCGGCCGCCATCGTCTGAATCATACACTTGGGTGCGGAGAGCAGAGTTGAAAAAAGTGAGTAATGGGGAAGTGTCGAAATGCAAAATATAGAATTGGCCGGCCTGGTCTCAGAGATTGATGAAAATGTACGTAGAGCACTTGTGGAGGATGTCGGAAGTGGGGATATCTCCGCACAACTTGTCCCGCGAGATAAACTGGCCAGAGCAAAAATCATCACGAGAGAGGCCTGCACGATCAGTGGTACATCGTGGGTAGATGCAGTCTTCCGACAGTTGGATCCGCATGCCATTCTGAACTGGAATGTTGCGGATGGCGATCGTGCGGAGGCAAATGAAATCCTATTGCATTTAGAGGATCAGCACGCTCGCTATTGACGGGAGAGCGAACCGCGTTAAATTTCTTGCAACTGCTTTCTGGCGTCGCGACCGAGTGCCAGTGGATGGCTGATAAAGTGGCGCATACTCAGGTGAAATTACTTGATACGCGAAAGACCATTCCAGGTCTTCGTCTTGCACAAAAATATGCCGTCACTTGTGGGGGATGCCATAATCATCGCATTGGTCTTTATGACGCTTTTCTCATCAAGGAGAACCATATTGCAGCTTGCGGTGGTATTCTCGAGGCTATCAACGCTGCCCGCCGCATTGCGCCCGGTAGACCAGTAGAGGTCGAAGTAGAAAACTTAGTCGAACTGCAAGAAGCGCTGAAGGGGGGAGCGGATGTAGTCATGTTCGACGAACTGAGTCTGGATGACATGCGTGAAGGCGTTCGACTCAACAACGGACAGGCCCGGCTTGAGGCCAGCGGCGGAATCAATGAAAGTACATTGGTAGCTATCGCAGATACTGGGGTCGACTACATATCAATGGGCGCGATAACTAAAAATATAAAAGCCATAGACTTATCTATGCGCTTGAGCCTTTAAACATCAGGCAGTATTCTGCCGAGCCCTGCCTGCGTTAAATAGCCAGAAATAGCATTATTTGTGGGGGCATCACGGGGGTTTGCAGGTAGTTGCCCTTGGCCTGGTCGAACAGCGCCGGAGGACTGCGGCGGTACTGCTACCGCTGCGCGGACTATGATGCTGTCGCGAAAGCTCTCCGAGCAGCTTGGGGAACTGTTCGAGGAGCTGGTGAATGCCCTAAGACTGGTTGGCGACGGGGTGATTTGTATCTCGAATATGAACGCCCAGATCGCAAGCGCTACCGAGGAGCAAAGTACGGTCACACCTGAGGTTAACGGCAGCGTAGCGAGCATCCGCCATCTAACAGAGAGCTTCGCTGGTAGCTTGCAAACCTCAGCCTTGGAAATCACTGCTTTGGGGCAGAGTAAAAAGCAGCAGCAAGCGCTACTGGACGGATTCCAGAGATAGCTGAATCACCCCTTAATATTTGGATATTCGATCGCTGCTTCACGCCCTGAGGAAGTCAGTCAACCTTGATCAAGGTTCTTGAGCAGCGGTGAACCGCGCTTCTTCAAGGCATTCCAATTGGTATTCCAATCAAAAATAAAAACAGATATTAATGTTATAGGGGAGCCCGCAGAATACGGAGTTTTTTGTACGCTAAGCCCCGCGTGATGGCTGTAAGCCGCAACGGGCATGGACTGCGTCCAGTTGAAGTACACCCCAACCGGGCGTAAGGCCGACCATTCAGGCCGCGTCAGAGTAGGATGGCTTTCTGAATTTCCTGACGTTCCAGCGTCCACCTCTACGACCTCAACCTGACAGACAGAGCGCTTAGCGTACGAAAATTTCCGTTTTCTCTATTCGCCCCTATGCAGAAGCGAACCGTCCAGCGCGGCCGACCGGCCGGCTCCACCACCTTCGACGCCGAGCTGGCCCAGGCTTTCGGTGTGGCGGTGCGTGCGCTTCGCACCGAACGCGGCATCGCCCAGGAAACGCTGGCCAACTTGGCCGGCATCGAGCGCTCGCACATGGGCAAGATCGAGCGCGGCGAGCATGCGCCGACCCTGTCCATCATCTTCAAGATCGCCAGGGCCCTGGAATGCAGCGCAGCGGTACTGATGGCCGAAATGGAAAGTCAGTTATAGATTCCGCATGGTCAGATAGATTGCTGCACGTCTTCAATCAAGCTTTTCTCGAAAGAAGTTAACGGCAATTTGTTGACTTGCAGCCGCGACAGATTGCTCAATGCCTTGTCCAACATCCCATCGGAGTTCAGAACAGTCTCCAGCTTTTTTGCTATTGGAAATGGAAGACCATACTCATCCAAGGCAATCAATGCAGCATCGGAAAAAAGACTTTCTACCTTCCCGCTAAAGAAACTGTATTCGGACTTCAATGTAGGTTTACCAAGGCGCTCAACGAGGGAGTTTTGAATTCTGCAGACGCCCATTGCCAACCTTGGGAATCGGTACTGTGGCCACTGCCTGATGAATTCCAAGGAAGCCTCAACCGCGTCATCTGGATCTGTACCCTTATCAATTTCTTGCGAGATAACAGAACTCAATGACGTATTCCGCATTTGATTGATCTTAAACGCGAGCTGCTTCCCCGAGCTAATTCCCCCAACGCGCCCAGTTTCATTTATGAAGAATTCCCATATTTTTTCGCAGAGATTAAGCAGTTGCTCCCAGTCAGGGTAGCCACTCCAGGATAGCTTTCGAAGCTCTGTTGGATTCTCCACCAAGTAGCGAGCCAATGCGATCTGATCCTGTGGCTCAATACCGGTATTTTGACGAATTACGTCGATGCCAAGAATCTGCTGCCGGTAATATGGCTCTAGCCGCTTTCGTGAATTTCCGCGCAGGTCTGACTCGTCGAGCTGAATAAGCAAACTTTCGCTGGTATTTTGGGAATCTTGGGAAAAAACAGGAACTTCCACTAAAGGAAGTTCTTGCTGGGGCGGCTCATGGAAAACATAGACGTTACCAATAAAATGTTTAAACATTCTTCCGGAGCGGCCACGAATGTTGTTGAAAGTAAAGAAGTCGTATTTTTGTTTTGCAATTTTATTGTCGAAAATAATTACATTTTTTGCTTTTGTATTTACACCTTCGATAAGGGTTGAGGTGCACACAAGAATTGGTAGGTCGCCCTCGTTGAACCCTTTGACGCAGAGCTGTGCGAGTGCTCGCGGCATACGGCCGTGATGCATACCTACACCATTCCGAAGGCCTTTAACTAAAGTCCATTCAGGATGATAGTTTTCTCCCGCCCATTGGGCAGCATCTTCCATGCCTACATTTGGCCTTTCTAACTTTTCAGACAGCATTTCCACAATTTTACGTGCTTTGTTTGGAGACGCACAAAAAATTAGCGTGGGGCCATCCATTTCGTTGCACAGGCTAAGTAGTTTCTCCATGTCCTGCCCCTTCTTAGGTCGGACCGGAATCAACTCTGTCACCACAGTGGCAAAGTCTGTTCTAATGAACTGACATTTAAATCTTTCGGGGAATCCGTCTGGGATGTTCTGTATATTTGGGCCAAGAAGATAAAACTGACGAGATTTTTTTGTGAGCTTATAGAATGCATGATTGAGTGTCATTGCCCGGCTGGAATCCTCACGAGGATCAAGCTTATAAAACTCATCAAGCACAAAAAGATCAATTTCGGGCAGATTTGGAAAATCTACCGCACGCTCTTGCGTTAAAACGAAGACATTTTTGGTGGTAACCTCTTGTGATGCGTGAGTAATTACCTTGTGGCTTTCTTTAAGTCCAGAAAGGCGACGCCTTGTCTCGTCAATAAGCGCAATCGTAGGCACTACAATCACGACATTATTAAATCGACCACTTTCTATCAGCGCATCAACCAGCGCGCTTTTTCCAAAACTCGTTGGCGCGCTCAGTACAATGCTCTCGCCGTCGATGATACGCCTAAAAACCTCCGCCTGAACTCTATGAAACACTAGCCCTTCATTTTCGCCAGGCTTTTCTATATCCTGATCTACTGATGCAGTGATGAGACTTGGGCGATGAAACTCTCTAGCCAGTGCATCCTTGATTGACAGCGATTCGGCATGCAGATATGGATAAAGACCATAGTGGCGTATCAAGCCATTTAGGATTTCACTAAATTCTTCAAACTGCTCGCGCTTATTCAGTACGCGCAAAATCAATGACTGGACAACCCCATCGCTGTGACCTTGGGATCGACTAGCAAGCGAACAGATGGATTGAAGGATTTCAAACGCCCTGGAGTTGCTAATCTGATTGCTCTTCAAGAGCTTTTCGATTTCATCAGGTTTTAGCATTATTGAAGCCCCTTCAAACTTCCATCCAAACACTCAATGAGTGCCTTCTTTGCATTCAGCGGAATCAGGAATAAATGCACTTTTACCGGTAGAGATAGCCCAGAAATCTTCTTTTCAAGACTATCCCTGACAGCCATAACTTCTTCTACAAGCGCCTGGCTGTACTGTGGCGTCACCTTGGTGTGCACCTTCAAAGCATTACTGTCGTAAGTAATTAGCACTGGAATGCAGGCTGCGTCAAAGACCTCGTCCAATGAAGTATTCGCATCAAGAAGCCTGGCAAGCTTGGAGTAATGGGGAGAGCTTTTATCTAACTTATTTGCGATCAGGGCCACTTCATTTTTCATGTAGTCGATTTGCGTGTGATCCTGAATTTCTTTCACAACATCTCGTATTGCTCGGCTTGCGTCATCGTAAAATTTCACCTCCCCAAGCCACAGCTGCAACTTGTCGTCAACTTCGACCACATGTACGGCGTCATAACCTTTGACAGTGTTATTTACTGAATCCTTCCAGTAAATTTTGCTAATGGCCGGGATAGATCTGTGAACTTGGCGCAGCGCGATATGCAGGAATAGCTCGCCAAACTCCCCCCGCAGCTTGTATTTGTCGGTTTGATAGACCAATCTTGCTGCTTTCCTGAGAAGCTTCACGGCTGTCCCGGGCCTGAAATCCTCCAGTTCTTCTGCTGACAAGCAAAACTCAGGGAGCCACTCCATAGCATGCTCAGCCAATGCCTCGGCGCGCCACTTCCCCCCCTCGTAACCTGCACACAAGGCACAAACAGCGGGAGTTTGGGATATGTCATGTACCTTGACGGATAAGAATGGCGCTGGCGGATCTGGAAACGGCATTGACTGACCCTTTTTAGTATTGGGGAGAAGAGGAATTCTTTGCTACTCGCCTCAAGCCACCGCAAGTATTGTTAGGACTTGCCACATCGAATTGACGCCAATCCGGTACATGGGCACTCATCAATGCCTTAAAGACCTTCCCATGCGTTGAATAGCGAAGATGCAACAGCTCATGGACAATTACGTAGTCTTGAAAGCACTCGTCTCGATCAAGCAGGTCGATGGCTAAAGTAATGGTTCCTGACGATGAGCATGAGCCCCATTTCTTACGCATCTCTTGGACACGTACAACACGAGGGTTCACCTTCAACTTGATCGCCCATGTCATCGCACGACGCTTCAGATCCTGCGCAGGATAGCCTGAGGGCTTCATTTATCACCCTCCATAAGCAGTATCTGGATGACGAGATCAACAACGCGCGCCCGTTCAGTCGCAGCCAAAGCCAGAAACGGCTTATACATTGCCGCCCGTAGCCGCCGCTGCTCGTCAGCATTGACCAGCGCATTCGGGAATCGGCCAAGTAAGTCCTCAGCCTCCTTGGCCAGAAGCATAGGATTGAGGGCTTCCGCCTTGACGGAAGTGTCGTCACGCAGAACCCAGGCAACAGCAAAAGCTCGAGCCGACAAACCACTCTCACGGGCTGCCTTCATGGCCGCTTCCTTTTCCGTGGCCAGCGCCGCCAACTGATCCATTGCTGCCAGACCAGTGGTTCTCCGCTCCTCCAAATCCTTCAAAATGCGCTCGGCCCGGTCTTTCAGCGGTTGAAGCACGGGCGCGGCGGCAGGGTCTACGTCGATTTCCTGCTGCAAGCCGCGCACGAGGTTGAACACTTTGCCCTCGTCGCTGCCCTTGTCGCCGCGCAAGGATTGCAGCGTAGCCACATCGAAGGTGACACTCTTGGTGAGCCGCCCCAAGCCTTGCTGTTCGGCGCTTTCTTCGATCAGCCGGCGTGTTTTGTAGGCTAGGTCGGCGATGAAGCCGACCTTCTCTGCATAGGCATTGCGCACCGCTGCATACAGTTGACTCAACTGCTTGTAGCTGGCGATGTGGTCGCGTAGCTCTGGCGAGGGCGAGAGGATTTCCCACAGCGCCTCGATTTCCTTGTATTGGTCGAAGAATGTCTTGCGTGCTTCCGGCTCAAGGAAGCGACCGAATACCAACTTTTCCAGCCGTTCGTCTGGCCCACCCTCTACATTGGTATCGAGGTAATCCTGTTTGGCCTGCGCGATGCGCTGCAGAAAATCCTGCAAGAGCACATCCAGGTCCTCAATCACACCGCCCACGTCGCTGGAATCGAATTTCAGCGCCTTCTTCAGCTCACGCAGTACGCCGACGAAATCCACCACCAGCCCCACGCGCTTCTGCACGCCGTTAGCATCCACATAAGGCCGGTTCACGCGCGCGATGGATTGCAGCAGCACATGGTCGCGCATCGGCTTGTCGAGGTAGAGGCAATACAGCGGCGGTGCGTCGTAGCCGGTTAGAAGCTTGTCGGTGACTATCAGAATCTTCGGGTTTTCGGCGGGTTTCTTGAACAACAGGCGCGCCTGCTCCTCGGCCTCGTCAGAAAGCTGCAATTTCGCCACCAAAGGGCGGTCAATCGCATCTGCTGCGTTCTGGGTATAGACCGGCGCACTCCATTCCGGCGGCAGCAGCTTATCCAGCGCTTGTTTATACTTGGCGCAGGCTTCCCGGTTCACCGCCACTACGAACGCCTTGTAGCCTAGCGGCAGCACGTTTTCCTTGAAGTGCTCTGCAACGAAGGCCGCCACCTTTTCGATGCGGTCGTCAGCGGTCAGAAAGGTGCGCAGGCCCACTGCGCGGTCAAGCACCTTGTTGAGCTCCTCCACATCCGACACGCCTTCGATTTCGGCTAATGCGAAGAACTCCTTGTCCAGCCGTTCGGCGGGCACAGTCATTTCGCTGGGGGCCATTACATGCTTGATCGGCAGCGTGGTTTCGTCGGCGATAGATTCGGCAATCGAGTACTTGTCCAGATAGCCGGCTTCATCCTGCGTGCCGAAAATCTTGAACGTACCTTCACCCTGAGCACTGCGCGCAATCGGCGTGCCGGTGAAACCGATGATGGTAGACATCGGCAGAGCAGCCATTAGGTAGGTGCCCAAGTCCTTCGCCACCGAGCGGTGAGCCTCGTCGATGAAAACATAGACGTTGTCGCGGGCACAACTATCTTTCTTGATTTCATCGAACTTATGGATCATCGAGATGATGAGGCCGCGAAAATCTGCATCCAGCAGTTGTTGCAGCTTCGCCTTGGTATTGGCGCGCTCCACCGCGATATCCTGCGCCTGCATCTCGCCCAACAGCCGTTCCACCCAGCCCTTCAACTGGCCTTCCAGTTCGGTGCGATCCACGACCAGTAGAACGGTGGCATTTTGGAAGCGCGCCTTGTCCTCCAGAATTTGCCGAGCTGCCGTCAGCAGCGTGAAGGTCTTGCCCGAACCTTGCGTGTGCCAGACCAGCCCGCGCGTCTTGGCCGGGTCTGCACAGCGCTCTAGAATGGCGTCAATAGCGCGGCGTTGGTGCTGGCGCAGCACGGATTTTCGGGTTTCGCCGTCCTGCACGTAAAACAAAATCCAGTGCTGCAAAGTGCGCAGGAACTCGCTAGGTTCGAAGAACGCCTGCACCGCGAAGCGGTAGCTTTCCTCCGGCGCCTGCTTCCATCGCGCCATGTCGCGGCGGTTGGCGTTCCACGTCACGCCGTACCAGTAGTCGAGCAGGTGCGTCACGTTGAATAACTGCGTGGTCGCCAGCAGTTCCGGTGTTTCTAGTTCGTAGCGGCGCAGTTGCTTGATGGCGCGCTCAATGGCACCGCCGTCCTTCGGGTTTTTGTGCTCGACGATGACCACCGGCACGCCGTTGACCACGAACATAACGTCGGCGCGGTTGCCCTTAGCGCGCGCGGGAGGCTTGATCTTCCATTCCCAGGTCACGTGAAGGACGTTATCCGCGGGGCGGTCGAAGTCGATCATTGTCACCGCGCGGTGGCACTTTTCGGCTTCGTCATACCAAGCGCGTTCGCCGCGCAACCACGACAGCAGTTCGCGGTTGCCTTCGATGCTGACGGGCAGCGCGTCCAGTGTTTCGACGATGGCACGCACCGCATCCACCGTTAGCCATGGGTTGAAGGCAGTGAGCTTGCTTTCAAGCACATCGCGAAAGAAGGTGCCTGCATCGCCGCCGCGTTTGGCGCGGGCATCGTCGGGCGTAATGGTCGTCCAGCCGATTTCTGCCGCGTGGCGCACCATCGGGAACTGCACGGTACCCGCTTCGCTGATTTCCAGTGACTTGTTCATGCCGTGACCTCCGGGGTTTGCGCCGGAGCCACAGGCAGCGCCGACAGGTCAAGGTCGGCGACGCGGATTTCGCCAGTCATGAGCTTGTGTAGCAGGGACTGGAACAGTTCTTCTAGCACGGCGCGTTTTTTGCGGTGCAAGTCGATCTTGCGGTCGAGGGTGTCGAGGATGGCAACGATTTCACGCTGTTCGTCCTCGCTCTTCGGATAGGTCAGCGGCAGGTCGCGCACGATTTCAAGGTTGAGGTTCTGCTGCTGCCCACCGTGGGCGAGCGAGCGAATCTCGTCGTAGCGCCAAGTGAGGAAGTGGTACAGATAGCGCGGCAAAACGGCATCGTCTTTCGGCGTGATCGCAGCGCAGGCTTGATTGCAGGTCGCTTCGATGCCGAGAATGGCGACTTTGCCGCGCGTCACGCCTTGGCCGTACATGGCCATCAGCAGCGTGCCTACAGGCAACATCTTGGCTGCCGAGCATTCAAGGGCCAGAGGCGTGATGTGTTCCCCTGTTTCGTTGATGACGCAGTAGTCCACTTCGGTGGTCTTGACCCACGGAATCGTGCCGCCCGTCCAGAACGTGGGATTGCTGCGCGACGGCGTGCCGCCGGAGACGACCGTGTGATGTGCCCCAAGCGAAGTGACATCCCAACTCTCCGGCACCAGCCCGATCTCTGTTTCCTTCTGCGCCTCGCCGCGCAGGCCGCGCGTGAACAGGTGGGTCATGGCGGCGCACTTGAGTTCTGCCAACACTTCAACCAGCTCGCGCTCGACCCGATACGCCTTGCGAACGCCGCCGATGAGTTGCACAAGCTCCTTCTGCTCATCCAGAGAACGGACAGGAACCTCGAAACGCAGGTATTCGTGCCAGTCCAGATTTCGGATGCCCGTCGTCGCGCGCTGGAGCGTTTCCGTCGCGCCGCCAAGATAGAGAGCGTGCAGGTAGAGCGCAACATAGTCAGGGTCGAATATGTCGCGGTCACGAACGCGCAGCGTTGTCGTGAAGTTGCTCGAAAAATATGGGCGCTCATCCGGCGGAACAAACAACGCAATACGACCAACCGGCTGTTTCGGCCCGCCACCAGAACGCTCCACAACAATGTCGCCTTGCGCAAGTTGCCGTTCAGCAAAATGCCGTTCCTCGACATCCAACTCGACAACATCCTCGAAATCAAGGAGGCCATCGCCGCCGAAGTTCGTGGCGCGCAGCACTTTGGCCGGTTTCAGCGGGGCGCGTTTGCCTTTCCACAGTCCGCTGACTAGCTGGAAATGGGATTTGTCACTCAGCGAAACTTGCTTCACGTTTTGCCTCCCGATGCCGTAATGCGCGCAAGCATTGGTTGAAGGGTTGCCCAGAGGTCATCGCCGGTTTTGGTGAGGTCATTCGCCGAGCGAACCAAGTCCTCGATGCTGCGGTGTTCGGCATCGCCGTTCTGTCCCACCCACCGGCTCGGACTCAGGTTGTAGTCCGCTTCCTCCGCTTGCTGCATCGTGATAACGGCCAGTTCGCCCTCAACCGACTCGCCTTTCAGGTACATCGCCGCCAGCGGCCGAATGTCCTCTTCCGGCAAGTAGTTTTTCGGCTTGCCCTTGCGGAAGTGCCGGCTGGCGTTGAGCAGATGAATCCTGCCTCTGCGTGCTGTAGATTTGCGCTTGTTCAGCACTACGATCACACCTGCCGCCGTGGTGTTGTAGAACAGGTTTTCGGGCAACAGGATCACGCCGTCGATCAAGTCGTGGTCTACAAACCACTTGCGAATGTTGCGCTCTTTGTCCTCGTTCTTGCTGCCGCTGCCACGCGTCACCGCTCCGGTATCCAGCACCACGCAGGCGCGGCCATCATCGTCCATCGCGGACAAGGTATGCTGCAACCAGGCCCAGTCACCCTTGCCACTGGTGATGCCACCCGCCGTCTGGAACCGCTCGAACGGGTCGTTTTTGAATAGGTCGGGAGCGAAGGACTGGTTCCACATCGGGTTGGCCACCAGAATGTCGTGACCTCGAATCCTGCCTGCTGCGTCGCGGAACTTGGGATTGATCATGGTGTCGCCACGTGCCAGTTCTACCTCCATATCGTGGATGATGGCGTTCATGCGCGCGACGGCGTAGCTTTCGGCCTGCAATTCCTGGCCACTCAACTTCACAGGCACGCGACTGGTAGGGTCGAGTTCGCGGGCAACGAGCTGCATTTTGATCAACAGCCCTGCCGAGCCGCAGGCGTAGTCGTGGCAGGTTTCGCCAGGGCGCGGGCGCAGGATGTGTGCCATCAGGAAGCCCACCTCGGTTGGCGTGAAGAACTCGCCCGCGCTCTGGCCGGAGCCTTCTGCGAACTTGCGAAGCAGGTATTCGTAGGCGCGCCCCAAAAAGTCGGGTTGCACGTCTGCCAAGCCGAGGCGGTAGTGTGGATCGGAGAAAGTCTCAACCACGCCGCGCAGTTTGGCAGGGTTGATGTCACGCTCACCGTTGCGCTCGGCAGCGAAGTCCACCACGTCCAGTACACCGGAAAGGTCAGGGTTGTGCTTCACAACGGCGCGCACGGCGCGGGTGAGGTGTTCACCGATGTCGCGCGGAGCAGTGCTGCGGCCTTTATCGTCCACAGGCCAGTCATAGGCTTCGCGCCCGCTGAGGATGGCCCAGCGTGCTTCGGGCGGCAAGTAAAAGCGTAGCAACGAATGGTCGGCTTCGGCGATCTCCAGCGCGGTGGCGCGGTCGCCGTAGTCCTCGGACAGACGCGCGATCTCGTCGTCGAACACATCCGAGAGGCGCTTTAGGAACAGCAACGGCAGCAGGTAGTCCTTGAACTTGGCTGCATCCTTTTCGCCCCGAATGGAGCAGGCTGCATCCCACAGCATTTGCTCCATTGGCTTGGTGGTGGGCGCAGCCGCAGCCCGCCGCCCTCGGCGAGGCGTTGCAGAAACGGGTGCCTGCACTTGACCTGCGGCGAAGGCCTCCGAAACACCAGCTTCCAGCGCAAGAGCCGCAATCGCCTCCTGCGCCGCACGTTGGGGCTTGCTATTGCCCCCCTCCCAGCGATTAACGGTGGCAAAAGACACGCCAAGACGCTCAGCAAGCTGTTCTTGGGTGAGGTTGAGCTCTGTGCGAATAGCACGAAGCGTTGCGGGGAAATCACGGGCTGTATTTGTCATGTTTGATATATTTGCTATATAGCAAATATTTGTCAAGCGATTCTTGGTTGCGCGATGAAAAGGGAGCCAAAGCCCCCCCCTTATCACTCAGATCAGTCCGTGTTCTGCAAACGACACTGTGGCTCCTCCTGCCACAACGACATGATCCAGCGTGCGCACCTCCACCAGCCCCAACGCATCCTTGAGCCGCTGCGTCAGCGCCTTATCGGCCTGCGATGGCTCAGGATTCCCGCTCGGATGGTTGTGCGACAGAATGACCGCCGCCGCATTGAGCCGCAGAGCTTCCTTGACCACTTCACGCGGATACACCGATGCACTGTCGATGGTGCCGTGGAACATCTCCCGGTACTCGATCAGCCGATGGCGCGTATCCAAGAACAGCACCGCAAAGACTTCATGCTCAAAGCCCGCCAGCTTGTTGCGTAGGTACTCCTTGACCAGCGCCGGGGAATTGAACTCAGCACCACGCTGCATCTTCAGCTCAATGGCCTGGCGTGCCGCTTCAAGAATTTGATCCACCGATGCCGGCGAATAGCGCCCCTGGGCGTCACGCACCAGCAAAGCGTCATCGAACGAGGAAAAGGACAGTTGCGACATGATCGTGCTCCGGTTGCTCGGGCGGAATTGCCCGGAACCGTGGCCAGCACGGCGCAGCGCAAGCAGTCAGGGATCGAAGACGGCCGATAGGCCGCAAGCGTGCAAGCACGCGAAGTCATTGACGGCGAGAACGCCGTGATACGGTGAAGGGAACAGCAAGACCGCCTACACTCCACTCAGCCACACACCCGCCGTTGGGCAAGTGCGCAGCACGCGCAGGCCCGGATCAACGATCAAGGCCGGAGGCGTCAGGGGTCAAAGCCGAATGGTCGCGATTCGGCACGAGGCGCGGGGCGCAGTCTGCGAACCCGACGGCGGTACGCCGGGACGCACGGATGCTGCTGTCAGGACTCTTCGCCAGGCTGCCGCTGCTCGATCTGCAAGCGTGCCCGTTCGGTCGCCTGCTGCAACTTCTCGCCCAACACCGCTCGTGGCGGCAAACTGGTCAGGTACTCGGCGACGTGGATGCCTGACTTGTCCAGTTCCAGCAATTCGATCTGTTCGCGCTTCTTGCCGGTGCAGAGAATGATCCCCAGCGGCGAGGCTTCTTGCGGCTCCCGCTCGTGCTTGTCCAGCCAGCGCAGGTAAAGCTCCATCTGTCCTTTGTAGGCTGCCTTGAACTCGCCGATCTTCAATTCCACCGCCACCAGACGCCGCAGCTTGCGGTTGTAGAACAGCAGGTCAAGGTGGAAATCCTCGTCGTCAATCGGGATGCGCTTCTGGCGGGAGACGAAGGAAAAGCCCGCACCCAGTTCCAGTAGGAAGGATTCCATTTCGCGGATGATGGCGGCCTCCAGGTCGCTTTCTTGCCAGCTATCCCGCAGCCCCAGGAAGTCGAGGATGTACGGGTCGCGCATGACCAGCGCTGGCGTCATGCGCTGCGCATCGCGCAAGGTCGCTAGTTCCTGCGCGATGGTTTCTTCCGGCTTTTGGGACAGCGCCGTGCGCTCGTACAGCATCGAGTCGATGCGCTCGCGCAGCATCCGCACGCTCCAGCGTTCGGCGCTTGCCATCTGCGCGTAGTAGTCCCGCTGGAGCGGCTCTTTCAGCGGCAGCAGCGCCACGAAATGCGACCAGCTCAATTGTCGTGACAGCGTCACGACAATTGGTTCGTCCGGGTATGTAGCGGCGAACTGCACCATTCGGCGCAGGTTCTTGTCCGCGAAGCTGCGTCCGTAGTCACGGACAAGTTGCTCGGCCAGGGACGGCAGGATTTCCTCGCCGTACCCGGCTCGCTGGCCGGCCAGCACTTCCGTATGGATGCGCTGACCGATACGCCAGAACAGCAAGGTCAGTTCGGCATTGACCGCCGAGACAGCACGCTGACGTGACGCCTCGATCAATGCCCGGATGTCACCCAGCAGCGCTGTTGGCGCTGCTGACGATGGGGCGGATGCCTTGCGCCGGTTCACAGCGTTCCCCCTTCGTCACGGTGCACCCCGGTGATCGTCTTGCGGCGGTTGGCCACCAGTTCGGCGGCCTGGCGTACTGGCCCATCCTCGGTATGCACGTAGCGCATGAACATCGCCACGGTCTTGTGGGCCGTAAGCACCATACCCACCTTCACCGGGATACCCGAGTTGGCAATGTCAGTGGCTGACCGATGGCGGATGCCATGTGTGCCGACATGAGGCACGCCAGCAGCCTTCAAAGCACGCTTCCAACCGCCGTAGTGCTCGCCATAGGTCATGTGCTTCATCGGGTCGCGCGGTGAAGGCAGCACATAGGGCGAAACCGGGTGCCGTGGCGCCGTCGAGAGCAAGCGATAGGCCTCCTCGCTCATGGGTTTCGACATCCCGCCGGTCTTGCTGTCCGGCCAGACCACCCGGCGATGCGCCAGATCGACCCAATCCCATTCGAGCAAGACGATTTCGGAGCGGCGGGCGGCGAACTCGAACTGCAAGCGGATCGCCAGCGGAATGACATGTGGCTCCAAGCCTTCGGCTTCCATCAGGTCGAGCTGACGGAAGATCTTGCCCATTTCCTCGTCGCTGATAAGCCGAGTGGCCTTGCCGGCCGGATACATGGGTACATGGCGGCAAGGGTTGGTGCCGTCGGGACGATAGCCCCATACCTCGGCCATGTTGAACATCTTGCGCAACACGCCAAAGGTGCGGTTGGCTTCAGCGGGTTTGTGGGCCAGCTTCTTCATCAGCGCGGCCACGTCCGGGCGCTTCACGTCCTGAGCCTTCATCTTCCCCAGGATCGGGTTGATGTTGCGGTCAATCACGCCTTGGTAGCCGCGCTGCGTGCTGGGCTTGTTGCGCTCCTTGGAATAGTCGCCCATGAACTTGGCGCACAACTCCTTGACCGTGGGTGCCTGGCGCGCGGCCGTCTTCTCTGCGGCCGGATCGCCGCCCCGGCGTACCTGCGCCAACCACTCCTGGGCCAGCGAACGGGCCTGTTCGACCGTCAGTTCACCGTACAGGCCCAGAGCAGGCTTGCGCCGCTCTCCGGCGTTCGTGCGGTATTGGAGCATGAACACCTTGCGGCCAGCCGGGGTGATCTTGCACAGGAAGCCGGGAACCAGGGTATCGCGCAGTTCGACTGGCTGCGCCTGGGCTTGTGCCGCATCGACTGCGGACTTGGTGAGCTTGATCTTCGCCATGATGACTCCTCGGAAAGACCCGATTTCCAGGAGCCTGGTGGGAGCCAGGCGAACCGAAGTCGGGTCAAGTTTCGGAAAGCACCGGCATATGATGGACGCACCTAAGTTATTGATAAACCTGCTGTATCGAGTCTAGGCGTGTACCAGCGAAATGCGATGCTGGAGTCATCGTGAAATAAAAAAAGCCTCGTGAGAGGCCTGCTTGCTCAGCGTGAGGAGATACACCCATGACCACGTACGCGCCCGGAGTCCCACCACAGAACCGAAATCCGCAGTCCATCGGCTTCCTGCTGCTGGACAACTTCACCCTGATCTCCCTGGCCTCGGCGGTGGAACCGTTGCGCATGGCCAACCAGCTCTCGGGACGCGAACTCTACCGCTGGCATACGCTGAGCCTGGACGGCCGCCAGGTCTGGGCCAGCGACGGCCTGCAGATCACCCCCGACGCCGGTACCGACAACGCCCCGGCGGTGGATTGCGTGATCGTCTGCGGCGGCGTCGGCATCCAGCGCAGCGTCACCCGCGAGCACGTCACTTTCCTCCAGGCCCAGGCCCGCCAGGGTCGGCGCCTCGGCGCGGTGTGCACCGGCAGTTGGGCGCTGGCCCGCGCCGGCCTGCTCGACGGCTACGATTGCAGCGTGCACTGGGAATGCCTGGCGGCGATGCAGGAAGCCTTCCCCCGGGTGGCCATGAGCACCCGCCTGTTCTCCATCGACCGCAACCGCTTCACCTCTTCCGGCGGCACCGCGCCGATGGACATGATGCTGCACCTGATCGGCCGCGAGCATGGCCGCGAGCTGTCGGCGGCGATCTCCGAGATGTTCATCTACGAGCGCATCCGCAACGAGCAGGACCACCAGCGCGTGCCGCTCAAGCACATGCTCGGCACCAACCAGCCGAAGTTGCAGGAGATCGTCGCGCTGATGGAGGCCAACCTGGAGGAACCGATCGACCTCGACGAACTGGCGGTCTACGTCAACGTCTCGCGTCGCCAGCTCGAGCGGCTGTTCCAGAAGTACCTGCACTGCTCGCCGTCGCGCTACTACCTGAAGCTGCGCCTGATCCGCGCCCGCCAGTTGCTCAAGCAGACGTCCATGTCGATCATCGAGGTGGCCTCGGTCTGCGGCTTCGTCTCCACCCCGCACTTCTCCAAGTGCTACCGCGAGTACTTCGGCATCCCGCCGCGCGACGAGCGCCAGGGCCAGCCGCTGGGCCAGCCGGTGGTGCTGATGCCGATCCCGCAGGACCTGGCGTTGATGCCCAACTCCTCGGCGCTGTCGGCCCTGAGCCAGGCGCAGGGCGAGTCGACCTTCGCCAGCGTGCGGATCTGACGGCGCGTCCCTGCCCGCCCCGTCCACGGGAGCGGGCAGGGCCTTGTCAGCCCCGCGGCACCAGCGCCGGCAGCAATTGCCGGGAAATCGCCTCGCGCACCGCCGGGAGCAGCGTGGCGTGCCCGCCGAGCATGTCCTCCACCAGCCGCCGCAGCGCCTGGGCGCGCTCCGGGCTGAGGCCGCGCACGGCGTATTCGCAGGCCTGCTCCGGAGTCGAGTCCGGCGGCACGCTGAAGCCCAGCGCCTGCAGGCGTTCGCGGAAATCGTCCTGGTCGATCAGATCGGCGTGCATCATCGCGGCAGCTCCTTCGATGGGGATTGCCATCGATTCTGCTGAGCCCACGTCGCTCCCGGCAAGGGGGCTGTCCCGCCTGGACATGGGCAGGTCGTTTTCGGCTAATTCGACCGCCAGCGACACCGCCACAATCGCCTCCAGCGGCTTGCGGAATGCAGCGGACGGCTTCCGGAAAACGCCAGACTCACACTGAGGGCCGTTCCTGGCTCCTTTTTCATCCCCCTCCGCGCGTCGGGCGCGGCAGGGGGATTTTTTTGCCGGAAGCCAGCTAGCCGGCGCCGAGTCCCGCCCGACAGTGTTCCCAGAAACGCTCGAAGCCCGGCGAGAGGAACTTGTCGCGCTGGCGCAGCATGTAGAAGCGCCGGCGCAACGGCGGCAGGCTGCTGCGCAGTTCGACCAGCGCGCCGGAGGCCAACTGTTCCTCGACCACCCAGCGCGACAGGCAACTGATGCCCAGCCCGGCGGCGACGCTGTGCTTGATCGCCTCGGAGCTGCCCAGG
The DNA here is from genome assembly GCF_020405165.1 of Pseudomonas sp. PS1(2021). NCBI lineage: Bacteria > Pseudomonadati > Pseudomonadota > Gammaproteobacteria > Pseudomonadales > Pseudomonadaceae > Pseudomonas > Pseudomonas sp. PS1(2021). The sequence continues at coordinate 5,780,922 of NZ_CP084484.1, forward strand.
TCCAGGCTGTCTTCCAGGTAATGCAGGTGGCCCAGCAGGGCGTGGCTGACCTCCTCGCGCGTGCCCGAGCCGGGCTCGCGCAGCAGCCAGCGCGCCCGGCGCAGGGCCTCGCGGGAGACCTGGGTGCGCAAGGCCAGCGGGTGGCCGGGCGCCGCCACCACGATCAGGCTGTCCTCGAGCCAGGGCTCCACCCGCAGGCCCGGCTCGTGGCAGGGGCCTTCGATGAGGCCGATGTCCGCCGCGAAGGTCACCACGTCCTGCACCGCCGAACCGGTGTTGCCGATGCTGGCGTTGACCCTCACGCCCGGCTGCTCCCGCTCGAAGGAGGCCAGCAGGCGCGGCAGCACGTAGTTGCCGATGGTGCTGCTGGCCGCCACCGTCAGGCTCGCCTGGGGCGCGGCGGAAACCGCGAACTGCTGCTCCAGTTGCGCCACCCCGTCGAGCAGGCGCAATGCCTGGGGCAGGAAGCGGCGGCCGACCTCGTTCAGTTGCAGGCGCTTGCCGACCCGGTCGAACAGGCGCGTGGAAAGCTGCGATTCCAGCTCGTTGAGCGCGGCGCTGGTGGCCGACTGCGACAGCGAGATGGATTCCGCCGCCGCCGTGGTACTGCCGCAGCGAGCCACCGCACAGAAGATCTGGAGCTGACGGAAACTGAGGGCCATGGACTCACCTACCTGTTTTTCAGGTATTTAATACAGAAACTATTCGTTTCACAAATTCATGCCGGCTACCTAACCTGCGTCCCGTGACCTCACCTGAGGAGCGAAGGATGCACACCCTCCCCGTCAAGACTGGTACCAGACCCCTGGCCCAGGTCCAGAAACTCATCCCCGGCCTGCTGCTCAGCGCCGCCCTGGCCGGCGTGGCGATCCTACTGGGTCGTTCGCAATGGTTGCAGCACAACGGCATCAGCGCGCTGACCCTGGCCATCGTGCTCGGCATCGTCGTCGGCAACACCCTGTACCCTCGGATCGCCGCCGGCAGCGCCGCCGGTGTCGGCTTCTCCAAGCAGATCCTGCTGCGCGCCGGGATCATCCTCTACGGCCTGCGCCTGACCTTCCAGGACATCGCCGGCGTCGGATTGCACGGCGTGCTGCTGGACGTCCTGATGCTCGCCAGCACCTTCGGCCTGGCGTGCCTGCTCGGCACCCGGCTGTTCGGCCTGGACCGCACCACCACCCTGCTGATCGGCGCCGGCAGTTCGATCTGCGGCGCCGCCGCGGTGATGGCCACCGAGCCGGTCGTGCGTGGCCGCGCCGAACAGGTCGCGGTGGCGGTTTCCACCGTGGTGGTGTTCGGCACCCTGGGCATCTTCCTCTATCCGGCGCTGTTCCAGCTCGACCAGGACTGGGGGCTGCTACCGCGCGACCCTGGCACCTGGGGCGTGTACATCGGTGCCACGGTGCACGAGGTGGCCCAGGTGGTCGCCGCGGGTCGCTCGATCGGCATCGAGGCAGCGGATACCGCAGTGATCGCCAAGATGGTCCGGGTAATGATGTTGGCGCCCTTCCTGATCCTGCTCTCGGCCTGGCTGGCACGCGACAAGGCGCACCGCCGGCAGCACAGCGGCGCGACCAAGATCACCATTCCCTGGTTCGCCGTCGGCTTCGTACTGGTCGCCGGGCTCAACTCGCTGGTCAGCCTGCCGCCGGCGCTGGTCAGCCACGTCAACGACCTCGACACCTTCCTCCTGGCCATGGCAATGGCCGGCCTCGGCCTCGGCACGCACCTCTCGGCGATCCGCCGCGCCGGCCTCAAGCCGCTGCTGCTGGCCGCCCTGCTATTCGCCTGGCTGGTGCTCGGCGGTGGATTACTCACCCGCCTGGCGCTCGCCTGAGTCCTCCGCCAGGAAGCCCTGCACGGCCTGCCGCAAGGCCTCGTGCAGGGCTTCCACCTCATCGATGCCGTGGCCGCGCAGGCAGCCATGGACCAGCCCGCTTCCCGGATAGAACCCTGCCTCGCCACCCGCCGCGCGTAGCGCTGCGCCATAGCGCTCGCCGTCGTCGCGCAGCGGATCGAATTCGGCAACCGCCACGAAGGCCGGCGGCAGGCCAGTGAAATCAGCGGCCTCCAGGGGTAGCGCCAGTGGCTGTCGGTGCAGCGCCGCCAGCGGCAGGTAGGCGTCCAGGCACGCCTGCACATCGCCGAGGCCGAGCAACGGCGCGTCGGCGCAGTCGATCCGCGAGGGCGATGGCGCAGCGGACAGCAAGGGATAGAGCAATATCTGCGCGGCCGGCGACGGCGCGCCGCCATCGCGCAGGGCCAGGCACAGCGCCGCCGCCAGGTTGCCGCCGGCGCTGTCGCCGGCCACCAGCAGGCGTCGCCCATCCAGCGCTTCGTCCAGCTCGCCCAGGCTCAGCGCCTGCCAGGCACGCAGGCAATCCTGCAATGCCGCCGGGAACGGATGCTCCGGCGCCAGTCGGTAATCCACCGCCAGCACCAGCAGGCCCAGGCGCGCCGCCAGGTCGGCGCAGATGAAATCGTGTGAATCGAGGCCGCCGAGCATCCAGCCGCCACCGTGCAGGTAGAGCAGCGCCGGCCAGCCACCGGGCGGTGCCGGGCGGTCGGGGCGATAGCGGCGCACGCGCACCGGCGGCGCGGCCGGCAAGCAGGAGTCGAGCACCCGCAAACCGGCCGGGCGCGGCGGCGCGAACGCCTGGCACATCCGCGCGTAGGCCGCACGTTGCGCATCCAGGCGCGGACTGTCGCTGGCGAACGCCCGGCTGTGCTCGACGAAGCGCCACATCGCCGGAGACAGCGGATACTTCGCAGCCATCGCGCTCAGCGCACCGGCGGCAGGCCGATCACCCGACCGACACCTTCCGGCACGGGGAGCGCGCGATGTGCCTCGGCGAGCGCCTCGACCCGCGCCAGCACCTCGCCTTCGAACGGTACCGAGCGCGGGCCGTCGAGGCTGACGTGGAGCAGCATCTGCTCGCTCAGCGCCAGCGCCTGCCCGCTGCCAGGCAGGTACAGGGCATGGTGGATATGCAGGCGCTTGCGATCGTGACCGAGCAGTTGCGTACGCACCTCGACCCTGGCGCCCTCCTTCACCTCATGGAGGAAGTTCAGGTGGCATTCCAGGGTGAACAGCGAGTGTCCGCTGGCGTCGCGGTTCTGGCTGTCCAGGCCGATATGCGCCATCAGCGCATCGGTGGCGTAGCTGAACACCAGCAGGTAGAACGCATCGCGCAAGTGGCCGTTGTAGTCCACCCACTCGGGCAGGACCGGCGTCTCGTAGGTCGTCAGGACTTGGCTCATGGCAGGCTCCGTGGTTGCGCTACGTCCGGCGGGGCGGAAGGCGCGTCATGTCACTCGGCGAAGGCGAAGCCGTGCCGGGCCTTGGTTTCCCTGATCGCCCCGAGCACCGCCAGCAGGCAGTCGTCGCGGTAGCGCTCGAGCTCGGCGATGCTGCGCGCGCCCTGCTGCTCGGCGGTGCCCTCCACCACCCGGTCGATCAGGGCTTCGGTGAGTTCCGGCGCCGGCAGGTAGGTCCAGGGCAATTGCAGCGCCGGGCCGAACTGCGCCATGAAGTGGCGCATGCCGGCGTTGCCACCGGCCAGGGTGTAGGTCAGGAAGGTGCCCATGAACGACCAGCGCAGGCCGGCGCCGAAGCGGATCGCATCGTCGATCTCGCCGGTCGTGGCCACGCCGTCGTTGACCAGGTGCAGCGCCTCGCGCCAGAGCGCCTCGAGCAAGCGGTCGGCGATGAAGCCGGGCACTTCCTTGCGTACGTGCAGCGGACGCATGCCCAGCGATTCGTAGACCCGCATCGCCGCCCGCACGGCCTCGGCAGCGGTGCGTTCGCCGCCGACCACCTCCACCAGCGGCAGCAGGTAGACCGGGTTGAACGGGTGGCCGACCAGGCAGCGCTCGGGGTGGCTCGCCTCGGCGTAGAACTCGCTGGGCAGCAGGCCCGAGGTGGAGGAACCGATCAGCACGTCGGGCCGCGCCGCGGCGCTGATCCTGGCGTGCAGGTCGAGCTTCAGGTCGAGCCGCTCGGGGGCGCTCTCCTGGATGAAATCGGCGTCGCCCACGCATTCCTCGATGCTCGCGACGAAGCGCAGACGCTCCTGCGCCGCGCCGGGCGCCAGGCCCTGTTTCCGCAAGGCCGGCCAGGCATTGGCGACGCGCGCGCGCAACGCCGCTTCGGCGCCCGGCGCCGGATCCCAGGCGACGACGTCGAGGCCGTGGGCCAGGGCGCGGGCGATCCAGCCGCTGCCGATGACGCCGCTACCGAGGGCGGCGAAGGTCTTGATCTCGGTGACGAAGGACATGGACATCTCCAGAAGGTTGTTCCCGCCCCCGACGGGGCGGGGAGGAAGAAATCAGCGCGGCTTCAGGTTCATCCTGCGGCGCCCTTCCGCCGGGCTCAGGGCACGCCCGCCGAGGCGCTCGATGATCTCGATGGCGCGCTCCACCAGGCTGCCGTTGCTCGCCGGCACGCCCTTGTCCAGCCAGATGTTGTCCTCCAGGCCGACCCGCACGTTGCCGCCCAGCAACATGGCCTGGGCGACCATCGGCATCTGCGTGCGGCCGATGCCGAAGCCGGCCCAGGTCGCCCCCGGCGGCAGGTTGTCGGCCATCGCCTTCATGGTCGTGGTATCGGCCGGCGCGCCCCAGGGAATGCCCAGGCAGATCTGGAACAGCGGATCCTCCAGCAGCCCTTCCTTGAGCATCTGCTTGGCGAACCAGAGGTGGCCGGTATCGAAGATTTCCAGCTCGGCCTTGACCCCCAGCTCGGTGATGCGCCGGGCGCCGGCGCGGAGTTGCGCAGGGGTGGAGACGTAGATGTAGTCGCCGTCGCCGAAATTGAGGGTGCCGCAGTCCAGGGTGCAGATTTCCGGCAGCAGCTCCTCGACATGCCTGAGCCGCTCCAGCGGGCCGACCAGGTCGGTGCCGGCACCGAACTCCAGGGGCTGCTCGCCCTTGCCGATCTCCAGGTCGCCGCCCATGCCGGCGGTGAGGTTGATGATCACGTCGGTGTCGCTTTCGCGGATACGCTCGACCACTTCACGGTACAGTGCCACGTCGCGGCTGTGCTTGCCGGTGGCGGGGTCGCGGACATGGCAGTGGGCGACGGTGGCGCCGGCCCTGGCCGCCTCGATGGCGGCCTCGGCAATCTGTTTCGGAGTGACCGGGATCGCCGGATGCCGGCCGACGGTATCGCCGGCGCCGGTCACCGCGCAGGTGACGATGACTTCATGGTTCACGGTGGTAGCTTCCTGTATTCGGGGTCTACGAAGCCCCGCCCGGCCGCGCCGGGCGGAACGGATAGGTGCGGGTTACTTCAGCGAGGCCTGGAGCGCGGCCAGGCCGTCCTTGCCGTCGAAGGTTCTCACGCCATCCAGCCAGGCCTTCAGCGGCTCGGGGTTGGCCTTCAGCCACTGCCGCGCGGCGTCGAGGGGCTGGGTGCGATCGAGGATCGGCGCCATCACCTGGCTGACCTGGGCGCTGCTGAAGCGCAGGTTGTGCAGCAGCCGGGCGACATTGCCGCACTGCGCCTGGTAGCCGGCGGCGGTCATGGTGGAGACGGTGGCCGCGCCTTCGTCGGGACCGAACACATCCTCGCTGCCGGTGAGGTAGGTCATGTCGATCTGCAGGTTCATCGGATGCGGCTTCCAGCCGAAGAACACCACCCACTGCTTGCGCTTGATCGCCCGCTTCACCGCCGTGAGCATCCCGGCCTCGCTGGACTCCACCAGCTGGAAGCCCTTCAGGCCGAAACGGTTGTCGTCGATCATCTTCCGGGTGATGCGGTTCGAGCCGCTGCCCGGCTCGATAGCGTAGATGCGGCCGCCAAGCTTGTCCTTGAAGCGGGCGATGTCGGCGAAGGTCTTCAGCCCGCCCTCGGCGACGTAGCTCGGCACCGCATAGGTGGACTGCGCGTCGGCCAGGGTCGGCGGCTCGATCACTTCGATCCGGCCTTTGTCCAGGTAAGGCCTGGCGACCGGCTGCATGGTCGGTTGCCAGTAGCCGAGGAACAGGTCCAGCTGCTTGTCGGCCAGGCCGGCCAGGACGATCTGTTGCGAGGCGCTGGTCTGCTTCACCTGGTAGCCCAGGCCGTCGAGCAAGGCCTCGGCCACGGCGCTGCTGGCGACCACGTCGGTCCAGTTCACCGTGCCCAGGCGCACCGTGCGGCACTGCTCGGGTTCGGCGGCCAGGGCGGCGCCACTGGCCAGGATCAGCAGGGCGCAGCCCAGCTGGCGAATCGTCGTCTTCATCGGTCTCCCCTCGTGCGGCTATTGATTGTTTTTCTGCGAGGTGGGCGCCGGCCCCTTGCGAGACCGACCCTGGCGACCAAGGTACGCAGCCGGGACGGCGGCGAAGCGCACTGCGGCGACCAGCTCTTGCACTGCAGCGACCTGGCCATTGCCAAGCGCGGCGGGCCTGCGCTACACACAGGCTGCGCAACCTCAACCCCGGAGCGCCCCATGTCCCAGGACTTCTGGTTTCTCCTGCTGCCCGGCTTCTCGGTAATGGGCTTCGTTTCCGCCGTGGAGCCACTGCGAGTGGCCAACCGCTTCCACGCCGACCTCTACCGCTGGCACGTGCTCAGCGCCGACGGCGGTCCGGTGCTGGCCAGCAATGGCATGTCGGTGAACAGCGACGGCGCGCTGGAGCCGCTGAAGAAAGGCGACCTGCTGTTCGTGGTGGCCGGTTTCGAGCCGCTGCGGGCGGTCACCCCGGCCCTGGTGCAGTGGCTGCGCAAGCTCGATCGCAACGGCGTGACCCTCGGTGGCATCGATACCGGCAGCGTGGTGCTGGCCGAGGCCGGTCTGCTCGACGGGCGCCGCGCGACCCTGCACTGGGAAGCCATCGACGCCTTCCAGGAGTCCTACCCGCAACTGAGCGTGACCCAGGAGCTGTTCGAGATCGACGGTCCGCGCATCACCTCGGCCGGCGGCACCGCCTCCATCGACCTGATGCTCGACCTGATCGCCCAGGCCCACGGTCCGCAACTGGCGGTGCAGGTTTCCGAGCAGTTCGTGCTCGGCCGCATCCGCCCGCGCCAGGACCACCAGCGCCTGCAGGTGGCGACCCGCTATGGCGTGAGCAACCGCAAGCTGGTGCAGGTGATCGGCGAGATGGAGCGGCATACCGAGCCGCCACTGACCACCCTGGAGCTGGCCGAGCGCATCCAGGTCACCCGCCGCCAGCTGGAACGGCTGTTCCGCGTGCACCTGGACGACACGCCCTCGAACTTCTACCTCGGCCTGCGCCTGGACAAGGCCCGCCAGTTGCTGCGCCAGACCGACCTCAGCGTGCTACAGGTGAGCCTGGCCTGCGGCTTCGAGTCGCCGTCGTACTTCTCCCGCAGCTACCGCGCGCGCTTCGCCGCCAGTCCCAGCCAGGATCGCGCGGTGCTGCCGCTCAAGGCTCCCGCAGCCACGCCGCCAGGCGCGCCAGCAGGGCATCGCACGCCTCGAGCTGAGCGAGGCTGACGAACTCGTCCGGCTTGTGGCCCTGGTCCATGCTGCCGGGACCGCAGATCACCGCCGGGATACCGGCCTGGTGGAACAGCCCGCCCTCGGTGCCGAAGGCCACGGTGGAGAAATCCGTCGAACCGCTGAGCAGGCCGATCAGCTCCGCCGCCTGGCTGTCGTCTGCGGTGAGCAGGCCGGGATAGGCCGATAGCGGCGTGAAGCGGATATCGGTACTTCGCTCCACCGCGCGCATCCGCGGCAGCAGTTCGCTTTCGGCATAGTCGCGGAGTTCCTCGGCGACCTGCCGCGGGTCGTCCGCCGGCAGCGCGCGGACCTCGAAGTCGAAGCGGCACTCGGCGGGCACGATGTTCAGCGCCCGGCCGCCCTGGATCAGTCCGGTCTGCACCGTCGAGTAGGGCGGGTCGAAACGCCGGTCGTGGCGCTCCGGCACCGCCAGGCGCGCGCCGATCTCGCCGAGGCGGCCGATCAGCCGCGCGGCGTATTCGATGGCATTCACCCCCTGCGGCGCGTAGGCCGAATGGCAGGCCGCGCCGTGCACCTCGCAGCGCATGGCCAGCTTGCCCTTGTGGCCGAGCACCGGCTTCAGCTCGGTGGGCTCGCCGATGATGCACAGCAACGGCTTGTGCGGACGCCGCTCCAGCGCCGCGAGCAGCGAACGGACGCCCAGGCAGCCGACTTCCTCGTCGTAGGAGAACGCCAGGTGCACCGGCAGGCGCAACGGCGCGGCGAGGAACGCCGGGACGGCCGCCAGCACGCAGGCCAGGTAGCCCTTCATGTCCGCCGTGCCACGCCCGTAGAGGCGGCCATCGCGCTCGCTGAGCCGGAACGGCGGCACGCTCCAGGCCTGGCCGTCCGCCGGCACCACGTCGGTATGCCCGGAAAGGCAGACGCCGCCACGGTCGCTGGGGCCGATGGTGGCATAGAGATTGGCCTTGCGGCCGTCGGCGTCGAAGAACAGTTCGCTGTCGACGCCGAAACCCGCCAGGTAGTCGCGGACGTAGTCGATCAGCGCCAGGTTGGACTCGCGGCTGACGGTGTCGAAGGCCACCAGGTCGGCGAGGATGTCGCGGCTGCCGGGCATGTCGGGCTCCAGGGCGCAGGTCTCGCGCTGCGCCGTCGAGGAAGGGAACGACCCGCTCACTCGTCGCCGGGCACGCCGTAGCTCGGCGCACGGGTCGGGTCGAGGGCGCGGGTCACATAGTCCTGCATCTGCGGCTTGTAGGCGAGCCACAGTCGCTCGAGCTGGCCGATGGGGTCGTGCTCGGCCCAGTCGACGCGCAGGTCGACCACCGGCCAGAGCAGGTCGCCGACCACCGACAGCGCCGCCGAATGCACCGGCCCGGCTTCGCCACCAGCGGCCAGCGCGGCACGCATCGCCGCCAGCAGGCGCTCGGCGAGCAGGCCTTCGGCGTTCTCGAAGGCATCCACCATCGCCTCGATCACTTCCGGCGCGGCCAGCAGGTTGCCGGCCGCCACGCATTGTTCGCCGGCCCGCGCATGGTGGACGCCGAGCGCCTCGCGGCCGGTGAACAACGCGGTGCGGCCGTGCTGGTCGATCACCGTGACCTGGCGATACTGGCCATAGCCGTTGCTGCTCAGCGCCTGGTCCAGCGCTTCGCCAGGGGCCAAGCCCTGGTCGAGGCGGTCGAGGATCTGCGGGCCGAGCGCCGGCAGGGTGATGTTCTGCGTAGCCACCGCGCCGGTGCCGGCGCGCAGCCAGGGACAACGGGCGCCGACGGCGATGCTCGACGAGCTGATGGCGATGCCCAGCTGGCCGGTTTCGGCGCAGCGGCCGACGATGGAAAAGGTCATGGCGCGCGCCTCCTCATTGCTGCCAGTCGTCGGGAATCACCGCGATCACGTCGATCTCCATCAGCCACTGCGGCTGGCCGAGGGCCGAGACCACCAGTCCGATGGAGATCGGGAACACCCCTTTGAGCCACTTGCCGACCTCGCGATAGACCGGCTCGCGGTAGCGCGGATCGATCAGGTAGGTGGTGGTCTTGACGATGTGCGAGAGGTCGCTGCCGGCTTCCTCCAGCAGTTGCTTGACGTTCTTCATCGCCTGCTCGGCCTGGGCGCGCGGGTCGCCGAGGCCGACCAGGTTGCCGTCGAAGTCGGTGCCGACCTGGCCGCGCACGTACACCGTGTTGCCGGCGCGCACGGCCTGGCAGAGATCGTTGTCCAGGGACTGGTTGGGGTAGGTGTCCTTGGTGTTGAACATGCGAATGCGGGTATGGGTAGGCATCAGCTGACTTCCTGGAGGCTGGTTTGCGGAGCTTGCGAGGCGCGGTCCTGTTCCTGGCGCTGGGCAGCGTCGCGGTATGCGAGGTACTTGCGCTGGATGGCGATGTGGTCGGCGACATGGCGCGCGTCGTGCCAGACGCCCCAGATGAACGAGGAGCCGCGCCGCGACAGCCAGGGCAGGCCGATGAAATACACGCCGGGTTCGCTGGACACGCCACGCTGGTGGCGCGGCTTGCCGTCGCGGTCGAAGGCATCGACCTGCAGCCAGCCGAAGTCGACGGCATAGCCGGTGGCCCAGATGATGCTGCCCACCCCGGCCTCGGCCAGGTCCAGTTCGAGGATCGGATCGGTCACGCACTGCGGGTCCGGCAGCCGGCGGCGCGCCTCGGGCTCTTCCGGCAGGTCAAGGCCGTTGCGGGCGATATAGGCGTCGGCGGCGTCGAGCAACGCCAGGTAGTTCTCGTCGCCGCGCGCCAGGTTCTCCGCCAGGTCCGGCCGGAAGGTCGCGACGCCGTCGACGAAGGATTCGGTCAGTCCGACCAGGGTCACGCCCTGATGCGCCAGGGCGCGGAAGTCCACGGTATGTCCGCCGCGGGCACCGCTCACGGCGATGGTCACATGCTCGCGCCCGGGCTTGGCGACTTCCGCATCCCATTCGCCGAGCACGCCCAGCCACCAGCAGAAGTCGCGGTTGCGGTAGGAACGCGGCGGACGGTCATGAGCGCCCACCGAGAGGTAGACCTGGCGCCCGGCACGTTGCAGCTCGTCGGCGATCTGTACCCCCGACGAACCGGCGCCGACCACCAGTACCGCACCTTCGGGCAGCTGCTGCGGGTTGTAGTAGTGGGCCGAGTGGATCTGCCGGATACGCTCGTCGCGCGGCGCGATCGGCGGGATCACCGGACGCTGGAACGGGCCAGTGGCGGCGACCACGCGGTTGGCCTCGATGGTCCCTGCGGAGGTGTCCACGGTGAAGCCGGGGCGGCCGACATTGCGCACCACCTTCCTCACCTCGACGCCGGTACGGATCGGCGCGTCGAATTTCTTCGCGTAGGCCTCGAAATAGGCCGCCACCTGGTCCTTGCCGGGGAAACCGTCGGGATCGATGTCGAATTCCATTCCCGGGAAGCGGTCGTGCCAGGCCGGGCCGTTGGCCACCAGCGAATCCCAGCGTCCGCTGCGCCAGGCCTCGGCGATGCGGTTGCGCTCCAGGACCAGGTGCGGCACGCCGAGCCGGCTCAGGTGCTCGCTCATCGCCACGCCGGCCTGGCCGGCGCCGACGACGAGGGTGTCGGTCTTTTCCACGGTCCCGTCCGTGCGCGAGGGCAAGGCGGTGCGATTCAGGTCGGTCATGGCTCGGTTCCTCGGACTCTGGTCGTTCTTGTTCTGCGGTTGCGTGATGGCCGCATTCTGTTCAGAGCCGGGGAATAGCGAAATTATGATTTTTGTAGTCGCTGGCTAGGGAAAAGCTGCACGCCCGCGCGGTCGGCGGGCGGCAGAGGCGTCGCTCAGGACCTGCCGACGATCTGGCGAGCTGGAGAAACCGGGCGAAAACGGACGGGGAAGCGGAGTCCCCGAACGGCAACCGAGCTTTCCGAAGCCGTTTCCAACGCGGTTTTGCCGACGTACAGAGTTCGCGAAGGTTTTCAGAGGATCGGCGAGACCAGCCGCGCCACGCGCATCCCCAGTTGCTGCAGGCGGCGCACGCTGCGGCGGTCTTCCGGAGTGAATTCGAGCGACTCGGCGAAGTCCGCCTCGAGCATCGCCTCCACCTCGCCGGCGAAGCCCTCGTCGACGGTCACCACCATCACCTCGAAATTCAGCCGGAACGAACGGTTGTCCAGGTTGGCGCTGCCGACGGCGGCGGTGTCGCGGTCCACCAGCACCACCTTCTGGTGGAGGAAGCCGGGCTGGTAGCGGAACACCTTGACCCCGGCACGGATCGCCTCCAGCGCGTAGAGGCTGGACGCGGCATACACCGTGCGGTGGTCCGGGCGCGAGGGTATCAGCAGGCGCACGTCGACGCCGCGCAGCACCGCCAGGCGCAGGGCGGCCATCACCGCTTCGTCGGGAACGAAATACGGCGAGGTGATCCAGACCCGCTCGTGGGCGGCGTTGATCATCTCGACGAAGAACAGCGAGCAGGTTTCCTGGGCATCCGCCGGACCGCTGGCGACTACCTGGCAGAGCGCGCCCTCGCTGTCGTACTGCGGCGGCAGGATCAGCGGCGGCAGGCTGTGGGTCGCCCAGTACCAGTCCTCGGCGAAGCTTTCCTGCAGGCACGCCACCGCCGGCCCGCGCAGTTCCATGTGGGTGTCGCGCCAGGGCGCCAGCGGCGGCTTCTCGCCGAGGTACTCGACGCCGACGTTGTGCCCGCCGACGAAACCGCACTCGCCATCCACCACCACGACCTTGCGGTGGTTGCGGAAATTCACCTGGAAGCGGTTGAGCATGCCGCTGCCGGTGCTGAAGCCATGCATCTGCACGCCGCCCTGGCGCAGCCGCTCGACATAGCGGTGCGGCAGCGCGTGGCTGCCGATGGCGTCATAGAGGAAGAACACCTCGACGCCGTTGGCCGCACGTTCCAGCAGCAGTTGCTGGAGGCGCTGGCCGAGGGCGTCGTCGCGGACGATGAAGAACTGCACCAGGATCACCTGGCGGGCGGCGGAAATCGCCTTGAACATCGCCTCGAAGCTGGCCTCGCCGTTGACCAGCAGGCGCACCCGGTTGTTCGCCAGGGTCGGCGTGCGGGTCATCCGCACCAGCGCCTTGAGCCCCTTGTAGCCGCTGACCTGGCGGGCCGCCAGGGCCTCCTCGACCCAGGGACGCCAGTCCAGCTCGGCGGCCGCCAGGTGCATCTCGCGGTTGGCCTGGCGCCGCGCCTCGATGTAGGCGTCGAAACGGCTGCGACCGAACACCAGGTACGGCAGCAGGGTCAGGTACGGCATGAATACCAACGAGGTGGCCCAGGCGATCGCGCCCTGGGCGGTGCGCACGGTGAGCACGGCATGGATGGCGGCGACGAAGCCGAGTACCTGGATACCGACCAGCAGCAGGCCGAGGTAGGTGGTGGAGGTCATTGCGCGAGGTCGATCCTTGTCCACTCCGGTGGCGGCCATCATAGCCCTCTCCGGGGTAGGTCTGGCCAGCCTGGCAAACAGCCAGGGGGCGAGGCGGGATTGGCAGGATCCGTGGGATCGACGTCATTCGGCCGCGCTCGCCCTGCCCTACGCTGTTCCCATCGAAAACCACCGCAGACCGAGGAGCCCGCCATGAGCGACGTCCGTCCCCCGCTTCCCCCCTTCACCGCCGAAACCGCCGCGCAGAAGGTCCGCGCCGCCGAGGACGGCTGGAACAGCCGTGACCCGCAGCGCGTCTCGCTGGCCTACAGCCCCGACAGCGTCTGGCGCAATCGCTCGACCTTCGTCCGCGGCCGCGAGCGGATCGTCGAATTCCTCAGCGGCAAGTGGCAGCGCGAGCAGGAGTACCGGCTGATCAAGGAACTCTGGGCGTTTACCGGCAACCGCATCGCCGTGCGCTTCGCCTATGAATGGCACGACGACTCGGGCAACTGGTTCCGCTCCTACGGCAACGAGAACTGGGCGTTCGACGAGCAGGGATTGATGTACGAACGTCACGCCAGCATCAACGACCTGCCGATCCGCGAGGACCAGCGGCTGTTCCGCTGGCCGCTGGGGCGCCGGCCGGACGACCATCCGTCGCTCGGCGAACTCGGCCTCTGAACCCGCGCCGGCAGGGGCGCGCGCACTCCCCGTTGCCGGCCCCGGGCGGCCAGCGCCTGTTCCATCCGCGACATTGCCCTCCGTCGTTGCGGTCGCACGCTTGACGCTTTCGGCACGACCCTGGTCGTTTTCGGGCCGGGTCGCGCCGGGCCCCGACGATATGCTGCCCCCAAAGCGTCGGCACAAGTCCCGGCGCGCCCAGCCTGAAAGGGGTATGCCAGATGAGCCCAGCCGAATTGCACGCCGACAGCATCGTCATCGACGGTCTGATCATCGCCAAGTGGAACCGCGAACTGTTCGAGGACATGCGCAAGGGCGGCCTGACCGCCGCCAATTGCACCGTATCGGTATGGGAAGGCTTCCAGGCGACGGTGAACAATATCGTCGCCAGCAACAAGCTGATCCGCGACAACAGCGACCTGGTGATCCCGGTGCGCAGCACCGCGGACATCCGCAAGGCCAAGGAGCAGGGCAAGACCGGCATCCTCTACGGTTTCCAGAATGCCCACGCATTCGAGGACCAGATCGGCTACGTCGAGGTGTTCAAGCAGCTCGGCGTGGGCATCGTGCAGATGTGCTACAACACCCAGAACCTGGTCGGCACCGGCTGCTACGAGCGTGACGGCGGGCTCTCCGGCTTCGGTCGGGAGATCGTCGCGGAGATGAACCGGGTCGGCATCATGTGCGACCTCTCCCACGTCGGCAGCAAGACTTCCGAAGAGGTCATCCTCGAATCGAAGAAGCCGGTCTGCTACTCCCACTGCCTGCCGTCCGGCCTCAAGGAACACCCGCGCAACAAGTCCGACGAGGAGCTGAAGTTCATCGCCGATCATGGCGGCTTCGTCGGTGTGACCATGTTCGCGCCGTTCCTCAAGAAAGGCATCGACTCGACCATCGACGACTACGCCGAGGCCATCGAGTACGTGATGAACATCGTCGGCGAGGACGCCATCGGCATCGGCACCGATTTCACCCAGGGCCACGGCCACGACTTCTTCGAGTGGCTGACCCACGACAAGGGCTACGCCCGGCGCCTGACCAACTTCGGCAAGATCGTCAACCCGCTGGGCATCCGCACCGTCGGCGAATTCCCCAACCTCACCGAGACCCTGCTCGAGCGCGGCATGCCCGAGCGCGTGGTGCGCAAGGTGATGGGCGAGAACTGGGTAAGGGTCCTGCGCGACGTCTGGGGCGAGTAACTCCCGGCCCACTCCCGACTCGTCGCCTCTTCCTCCAGGGAGGGGCATTGCATCGCACCCATCTTCCCTCTCCCCGCCTCTCTCCCTGAAGGGAGAGAGGGAGTCAAAAGAATCGGAGCTTACACCATGGCCAAACATGCCCCCCAACTGCCCATCGAGGTCGACAGCGAGACCGGCGTCTGGACCACCGACGCCCTGCCGATGCTCTACGTACCGCGACATTTCTTCGTCAACAACCACATGGGCATCGAGGAAGTGCTGGGCGCCGACGCCTACGCCGAGATCCTCTACAAGGCCGGCTACAAGTCCGCCTGGCACTGGTGCGAGAAGGAAGCCGAATGTCACGGCCTGGAGGGCGTGGCGGTGTTCGAGCACTACATGAAGCGCCTGTCCCAGCGCGGCTGGGGCCTGTTCGAGATCGAGCGGATCAACCTCGAGGAAGGCACCGCCGAGGTCCGCCTGCGGCACTCCGCCTTCGTCTACGTCTACGGCAAGGTCAATCGCAAGGTCGATTACATGTTCACCGGCTGGTTCGCCGGCGCCATGGACCAGATCCTCGCCGCCCGTGGCAGCAGCCTGCGCACCGTGGCCGAACAGGTCTACAGCGGCGCCGAGGACGGTCACGAAGACGGCCTGTTCGTCGTCAAACCCCTGTAAGCCGAGGAAAGGGTCATGGCCTTCGAAGCAATGTTCCAGCCGATCCAGATCGGCAAGCTGACCATCCGCAACCGCGTGCTCTCCACCGCCCACGCCGAGGTCTACGCCACCGACGGCGGGATGACCACCGAGCGCTACGTGAAGTACTACGAGGAAAAGGCCAAGGGCGGCATCGGCCTCGCCATCTGTGGCGGCTCCTCGGTGGTCGCCATCGACAGCCCGCAGCAGTGGTGGAGTTCGGTGAACCTGTCCACCGACCGGATCATCCCGCACTTCCAGAACCTGGCGGACGCCATGCACAAGCACGGCGCCAAGATCATGATCCAGATTACCCACATGGGGCGCCGTTCGCGCTGGGACGGCTACCACTGGCCGACCCTGATGTCGCCGTCGGGTATCCGCGAGCCGGTGCACCGCGCCACCTGCAAGACCATCGAGGTGGAGGAGATCTGGCGGGTCATCGGCAACTACGCGCAGGCCGCCCGCCGCGCCAAGGAAGGCGGCCTGGACGGCGTCGAGCTGTCCGCCGTGCACCAGCACATGATCGACCAGTTCTGGAGCCCACGGGTCAACAAGCGCACCGACGAATGGGGCGGTAGCTTCGAGGGGCGCATGAAGTTCGGCCTCGAGGTGCTCAAGGCGGTGC
This sequence comes from Pseudomonas sp. PS1(2021), assembly GCF_020405165.1. Taxonomy (NCBI): domain Bacteria; kingdom Pseudomonadati; phylum Pseudomonadota; class Gammaproteobacteria; order Pseudomonadales; family Pseudomonadaceae; genus Pseudomonas; species Pseudomonas sp. PS1(2021). The sequence goes on from NZ_CP084484.1 coordinate 5,796,862, forward strand.
GCGCCGAGGTCGGCGAGGACTTCTGCGTCGGCATGCGCATCTGCGGCGACGAGTTCCACCCGGACGGCCTGTCCCACGAGGACATGAAGCAGATCGCCAAGTACTACAGCGATACCGGCATGCTCGACTTCATCGGCGTGGTCGGCTCCGGCTGCGACACCCACAATACCCTGGCCAACGTCATCCCCAACATGACCTTCCCGCCGGAGCCGTTCCTGCACCTGGCGGCCGGCATCAAGGAAGTGGTCGACGTGCCGGTGCTACACGCGCAGAACATCAAGGACCCGAACCAGGCCACGCGCATCCTCGAAGGCGGCTACGTGGACATGGTCGGCATGACTCGCGCGCACATCGCCGACCCGCACCTGATCGCCAAGATCAAGATGGGCCAGGTCGACCAGATCAAGCAGTGCGTCGGCGCCAACTACTGCATCGACCGCCAGTACCAGGGCCTGGACGTGCTGTGCATCCAGAACGCCGCGACCTCCCGCGAATACATGGGCGTGCCGCACATCATCGAGAAGTCCGCCGGACCGAAGCGCAAGGTGGTGGTGGTCGGCGGCGGGCCGGCCGGGATGGAAGCGGCCCGCGTGGCGGCCGAGCGTGGCCACGACGTGACCCTATTCGAGAAGAAGGAGCAGCTCGGCGGCCAGATCACCACCGCCGCCAAGGCGCCGCAACGCGACCAGATCGCCGGCATCACCCGTTGGTACCAGCTGGAGCTGGCGCGCCTGGGCATCGACCTGCGCCTGGGCACCGCGGCCGACCCCGAGACCATCCTCGACCTGCGCCCGGACGTGGTGGTGCTGGCCAACGGCGGACATCCGTTCCTCGAGCAGAACGAACACTGGGGCGCCGCCGAAGGCCTGGTGGTGAGCAGCTGGGACGTGCTCGACGGCACGGTCGAGCCAGGCAAGAACGTGCTGGTCTACGACACCATCTGCGAGTTCAGCGGCATGTCGGTGGCGGACTTCCTCGCCGACAAGGGCGCCCAGGTGGAGATCGTCACCGACGACATCAAGCCGGGCGTGGCCATCGGCGGCACCACCTTCCCCACCTACTACCGCAGCATGTATCCCAAGGAAGTGATCATGACCGGCGACCTCATGCTGGAGAAGGTCTACCGCGAGGGCGACAAGCTGGTGGCGGTGCTGGAGAACGAATACACCGGCGCGCGGGAAGAGCGGGTGGTCGACCAGGTGGTGGTGGAAAACGGCGTGCGCCCCGACGAGAGCCTCTACTACGCGCTCAAGCAGGGCTCGCGGAACAAGGGCCAGATCGACGTCGAGGCGCTGTTCGCGATCCAGCCGCAGCCCTGCCTCAGCCAGTCCGGAGAAGGCTACCTGCTGTTCCGCATCGGCGACTGCGTGGCCCAGCGCAACACCCATGCGGCGATCTATGACGCGCTGCGCTTGTGCAAGGATTTCTAAGACACGCCTCGTGGCATCCGACCGGCACGGCCGGCCCCCCTCTCCCGCAAGCGGGAGAGGAGGCCGATCCAGCGCCGCCTGACGTCCCGCAGGGAGACCAGAAATGCTCGACACCCTCCTCCCCGTCCTGCTCTTCGCCGCCCTGGCACTTGCCGTGCTCGGCGCCGCGAAGCGCTTCCTCATGTGGCGCCGCGGCCGACCCGCCAAGGTCGACTGGATCGGCGGCCTCATGCAGATGCCGCGTCGCTACCTAGTGGACCTGCACCATGTGGTAGAGCGCGACAGGTACATGTCCAGGACCCACGTCGCCACCGCCGGCGGCTTCGTCCTGGCGGCGCTGCTGGCGATCCTGGTACACGGTTTCGGGCTGCACGGCCGGATCCTCGGCTTCGCCCTGCTGGCGGCCACGGCGCTGATGTTCGTCGGCGCGCTGTTCGTCGCCCGCCGCCGCCTCGACCCACCGTCGCGGCTGTCGAAGGGCCCCTGGATGCGCCTGCCGAAGAGCCTGCTGGCGTTCGCCGCGAGCTTCTTCCTCGCCACCCTGCCGGTGGCCGGGATCCTGCCGGAAGGCTTCGGCGGCTGGTTCCTCGCCGGCCTCCTCGCCATTGGCGTGGCCTGGGGCGTGTCCGAGCTGTTCCTCGGCATGACCTGGGGCGGGCCGATGAAGCACGCCTTCGCCGGTGCCCTGCACCTGGCCTGGCACCGCCGCGCCGAACGCTTCGGCGGCGGCCGCTCCACCGGCCTCAAGGCGCTCGACCTGGCCGATCCGCAGGCGCCGCTGGGCGTGGAAAAGCCCAGCGACTTCACCTGGAACCAGTTGCTCGGGTTCGACGCCTGCGTGCAGTGCGGCAAGTGCGAGGCGATGTGCCCGGCGTTCGCCGCCGGCCAGCCGCTGAACCCGAAGAAGCTGATCCAGGACATGGTCATCGGCCTGGCCGGAGGCAACGACGCGAAGTTCGCCGGCAGCCCCTATCCAGGCAAACCGCTGGGCGAGCACGGCGGCGGCCCGCACCAGCCGATCGTCGCGCTGGATGGCAAGGCCCTGGTCGACGCCGACACCCTGTGGTCCTGCACCACCTGCCGGGCCTGCGTCGAGGAGTGCCCGATGATGATCGAGCACGTCGACGCCATCGTCGACATGCGCCGCCACCTGACCCTGGAGAAAGGCGCCACGCCGAACAAGGGCGCCGAGGTGCTGGACAACCTGATCGCCACCGACAACCCCGGCGGCTTCGCCCCCGGCGGCCGGTTGAACTGGGCGGCCGACCTGAACCTGCCGCTGATGAGCGAGAAGAAGAGCGCCGACGTGCTGTTCTGGGTCGGCGATGGCGCCTTCGACATGCGCAACCAGCGCACCCTGCGCGCCTTCGTGAAGATCCTCAAGGCGGCCGCGGTGGACTTCGCCGTGCTCGGCCTGGAGGAGCGCGACAGCGGCGACGTGGCGCGCCGGCTGGGCGACGAGGCGACCTTCCAGAACCTGGCCAGGCGCAATATCGCGACCCTGGCGAAATACCGCTTCACCCGCATCGTCAGCTGCGACCCGCACAGCTTCCATGTGCTGAAGAACGAATACGGCGCCCTCGGCGGCGACTACCAGGTACTGCACCACAGCACCTTCATCGACGAACTGCTGCGCGCCGGCACGCTGCAACCGGGCCGCAGCAAGGCCGGCAGCGTCACCTACCACGACCCCTGCTACCTGGGCCGCTACAACGGCGAGTACGAGGCGCCGCGCAACGTGCTGCGCGCACTCGGCATCGAGGTCAAGGAAATGCAACGCTCCGGCTTCCGCTCGCGCTGTTGCGGCGGCGGTGGCGGCGCGCCGATCACCGACATCCCCGGCAAGCAACGGATTCCCGACATGCGCATGGCCGACATCCGCGAGACCGGCGCCGAGCTGGTGGCCGTCGGCTGCCCGCAGTGCACCGCGATGCTCGAAGGCGTAGTGGCGCCGCGGCCGGAGATCAAGGACATCGCCGAGCTGGTAGCGGAAGCGCTGATAGAACAGGCGGAAGCGCCGGCAAAAAAGCCGTTGCGGCGTGAAGCCGTGGCGGAGGTGCATTGATGAGAGTGTCGAGCTTCACATCGAATCCGCTGCTGACCGGGGCAGCACGGATAGCGGCCTCTCCCTCCAGGGAGGGGGCCGCAGGATCGGGTAGCCGCAGCCACAGGAAGCATTCCGCATGAACGATATCGTCCGTCGCGATCCACGCGCCGAATGGATCGCCCGCAACCGCCTGCATCCGCTGCATGCGGCCATGCAGTCCGCCCAAGGCGGCGAGGTGCGCTGGATGGGCCCCCACGGCGTGATCCGCAAGAACCCGCACGCCGTCGGCTTCGTCGGCCCCAACGGCATCCGCCGCATCGATCGCTCCGGCGGCCAGCAGGGCAGCGGCGTGCGCCGCGCCAGCGTAGCGCAGGAAGCGCAGTTGCCGCTGCATGTGGTCGAGCAACCGGCATTCCTCGTCGCGGTGGTCCCGGACATGGTCGGCGGCCGTCTCTCCAGCCACGACAAGGACCTCCTCGGACTGGCCCGCAAGCTCGCCGGCAACGACGGCGCGGTGCTCGCCGTGGTGTTCGGCGAACACAAGGAAAGCGCCTTCGACAGTGCCGGCGTCGACCGCCTGCTGCACCTCTCCGGCGGCGAGTACGACGGCTACGCGCCCGAGCAGCGAATACTCGCCCTGCGCAACCTGGAGAACCAGCTCGCCCCGCGCCACTGGCTGTTCCCGGACAGTCGCAACGGCGGCGGCGAACTGGGCCGGCGCCTGGCCGCCGCGCTCGGCGAGCGGCCGGCCGGTCGCGTCTGGCAGGTCGAGGACGGCCGCTGCATCGGCCGCGCCGGCGCCGGCCGCGAGGACATCCAGCGCGCCCTGCCGCGCCTGCTGCTGGCCGCGGCGGAATGCGCCGAGCCGGTCAGCGAGACCCGCCATGAGGTTCGCGAACTGCACATGGCCGAGCAGGTGGCGCGCAACCTGCCACGCATCGAGGACCTCGGCCCGGTGGCTGTGGACCCGGCGCGGATTCCCATGGCCGAGGCCGAATTCATTCTCTCCGGCGGCAACGGCGTGCAGGACTGGACGCTGTTCCACCAGGCCGCCGCCGTCCTCGGCGCCACCGAGGGCGCCTCGCGGGTGGCGGTGGACGACGGGCACATGCCGCGCAACCGCCAGGTCGGCGCCACCGGTACCTGGGTCACCGCGCGGGTCTACCTGGCGGTGGGCATCTCCGGGGCGATCCAGCACCTGCAGGGCATAGGCGCCTGCGACAAGGTGGTGGCGGTGAACCGCGACGCCGGCTGCGACATGATCAAGCGCGCCGATCTCTCGGTGATCGGCGACTCGACGGAAATCCTCCGCGCGCTGATCCGCCTGGCCGAGGCACACCGCAACGGCGCCGCCCGCGATGCGGCCTGAACCCGCTTCCACGTACCTTTCATCGGTATCGAACCATGACTGAGCTGAACATCGTCGCGCTGGTCTCCATCGGCGCCCATCCCGCCTCCGGACGCCCGCGCCGTGCCGAACAGGACGCCCGCGCGGTGGAACTCGGCCTGCGCCTGAGCGGCCCACGCCTACAGGTGCTGCACGCCGGCGACCCGCACGCCGAGGCGCTGCGCGGCTATCTCGGCATGGGCCTGGAACGCTTGTCCGTGCTGGAACAGCCGGCCGGCGCCGACGCCCTGCCCGCACTTGCCGAGCACCTGCGCGACTCCCGCGCGCAACTGGTGCTCACCGGCAGCCAGGCGGAAACCGGGGAAGGCTCCGGGATGCTGCCCTTCCTCCTCGCCGAGCGCCTGGGCTGGCCACTGGTGGTCGGCCTGGCCGAGGTCGAGAAGGTCGAAGACGGCAGCGCTCAGGTCCTCCAGGCTCTGCCTCGCGGCCAGCGACGCCGACTGCGGGTACGCCTGCCGTTCGTCGCCAGCGTCGACAATGCCGCGCCGGTGGCCCGGCAGAGCGCCTTCGGCCCGGCTAGGCGTGGCGAGATCGAGGCCCATGAGGTGGAGGTGGTCGACGACCTGCTGCTCGCCGAAGACAGCCTGCAACCGGCCCGGCCGCGACCGAAGCGGCTCAAGGTAATCAAGGCGAAGACCGGCGCCGAGCGAATGAAAGCCGCCACCGCCAAGGCCTCCGGCGGTACCGGGCAGGTACTCAAGGATCTTTCGGCGGAAGCCGGCGCCGAAGCCATCTTCAAGCTCCTGCGCGAGGAAGGCGTGATCCGCTGAAGCGGGTCAGAACGCACTGTGCGCCAGATCACAAGTTATGACGTGGTGACGATAAATTATTGTATTACGATAATTTATTCCCTAGTTTCGCCATCCAGACGCGAAACACACAGGGGAACCCGGCATGGCGCTGTCCACGCATCTCAGCAACCACAAGCTCTATCTGCTCGGCATGCTCTGCGCCATCCTGGCCTGGGGCATGGCCTGCATCGAACTCGGAGCGAACACCCACCTCTGGTTCTCCGGCCTCAGCGAGCAGGGCTACCTGCAGGCCTGGAGCGATGAAATGCCGCGCCTGGCCAGCGACGGCTTCGTCCTGTCCTGGAGCAGCCGGGCGCTGCTGATGCTGCTGGACTACCTGCCGACCCTGCTTTCCGCGTTCGGCCTGGCGCTCACCGGCCTGTTCTTCCGCCGCCTGGCCAAGGGCGAACGCTGGTCGCAGCGCAACGCCAGGACCCTGGTGCACATCGGCCTGCTGTCCTTCCTGGCACTCTTGCTCCAGCCATTTATCAATACGCTGCAAGGTCTTGTACTATCTCTCGACCTGCCCGACGGCGAGCGTGTCCTGAGCGTTTCGATAGGACTCACTTCCGAAGCGGCCTACGAGTTTCTCAAGGCGATCTTTCTCTGCTCGTTCGGCCTGATGATGAGCGAAGCCAGGAAACTGGACGAAGAAGTAAGAGCCTTCATATGACGACCTCATGATCATCATCCGACTAGACGTCATCCTGGCGAAGAACAAGGTCCGCTCCAAGGAGCTGGCGGAAGCCATCGGTATCACCGAACAGAACCTGTCCCTGCTGAAGAACGGCAAGGTCAAGGGCATCCGCCTCGACACCCTGGAGAAGATCTGCGCCTTCCTGGACTGCCAGCCGGGCGACATCCTGGAATACGTCGCGGACGACTGATCCCCGCTCCACCCTTTCCCAACCAGAAACCATGAACAGACACCTGAACCTCTCGGGCGTTGCGCTCGCGCTCGCCCTGATCTCGGGCTGCGGCCCCTCCGTCCGCTACCAGTACGTGATGCCGCCGAGCGAAGCGGGACGCACCTGCGTCGCCCAGTGCCGCACGCAACAGAGCCAGTGCGAAAGCCTCGCGCGCCTGGAATGGCAGAACGAAAACCGCCTGCGCGAAGCGGAACGGCGCAGCTACCACTATTGCAGCCAGGGCAAGAGCAAGAAGCAGGCGCGCAAGGAATGCCTGGCACCAGGCTATTCCTCCTCGTTCGGCTACAACGGCTTCGGCGGCTCCGGCAACTTCAACTGCAGTTCCGACTACGACCGCTGCTTCACCGACATCTGCGGCGGCACCATCCGCCGCATCGTCGAGCAACTTCAATGATCGGAGTATCCCCATGAGCCGACGCCTCTTCCCTCTCCTGCCGTTCCTGTTCCTGGTCGGCTGCGCCCAGGGCTATCCCTCCTTCTCCGGCATCCTTCCGGACGTCCGCGTCAGCGGCGACGAACGCAGCTACGCCGAGCGCGCCGAAGACTGCCTGAAACGGCGCAACTGCCCGCCGGCCACCGATCGCGATCCCTTCGTCGCCGACCCCGGGCACTACTCGCTGGGCGGCAGCTTTCACTGGTGAAGCCGGGTGCCGAAGCCTGGCAACCGACCACGGACCTGGCTTCGGCAGGCGCTTTTCTTTATCCTGCGCGCCCTTTGAACGACTGGGACGAGATCATGCTGGAGAACACCCTGGAACGCCTGGAAACCCTGGTAGCCGAGCTGCTGCAACAGAACCAGGCCCTGCGCGACAGCCACGACCAGCTTCAGCAGCAGCTGCGCCAGGCCACCGAGGAAAACGAAACCCTGCAACTCTCCATGCTCGAGCAGGAAGAAAAGCAGAGCGGCACCCAGGCCCGCCTGGAAGCCCTGGTCGAGCGCCTCAGCGCGCAGCAACCGGTTAGCGCATGAGCCGCGACGGCGTCCAGGTCCTGTCGATCCTCGGCCGGGACTATTCGATCCGCGTGCCGGCCGGCGAGGAGAGGGCCCTAGCGGACGCCGCCGCGTTGCTGCAAGCGGAAGTGGACGCCAACAAGCGCAAGTTTCCCTACGTCACCAGCAACGAGCTGGTGGTGCTCTCCGCGCTCAATCTCTGCGCCCGCCAGCTCGGCGCGAACGACGGCGAGTCGCCGCGCCTGCGAGCGGTGGAGCAGCGCCTGGAAGCGCTGGTCGAGCGGATCGCCGGGGCATCCGGCTAGTCGCGCGCCTGCGGACTCGCCCAATACAGCTGCCGATGCCCGCGCGCCTGGTAGTCCTTGACCAGCGCGCAGGCCTCGTCGCGCGTCAGGTCGCGGCGCATGACGAAGGCATTGCCGTTGTCGTCCTGGCGCCACAGGCACCAGCGCGTTTCCTCCGCCGGCTTCGCCGCCACCGCGTCAGGCCTTCAGGGTCGAAGTCTTGCGCAAGCGCAGCGCGAGCATGACCAGCAACACGCCGAAGAACACCGCGTAGGCGCCGATCACCCAGACCACCGCCAGCGCCCCGGCGCCGGGGTTGGCGATCATCAGCACGCCGAACAGCACCGAGATGGCACCAGAGAGGATCATCCACCATTCGTTCTGGATCGACTTGCGCAGGCGGATCGCCGCGACGATCTGGAAGATGCCCATCGCCAGCGCCCAGCCGGCGATGATCAGGAGTAGGCCGATGGCGGTCAGTTGCGGCCAGAAGAACGCAACCAGGCCGGCCGCCACGCCGATCACCCCGACCAGCGCCAGCGGCCAGTTGAACTGCCCATCGCTGCGCATGTTGAACGCGGCGATCAGGGCGAACGCTCCGTCCACCAGCGCGTAGGCGCCCCAGAACAGCACCAGCACGGTCAGCGCCAGGGCCGGCGAGAGCAGGGTCAGGACGCCGAACACCAGCGCCGCCACGCCGCGCAGGGCCACCAGTTTCCAGTGCTTGCCCAGTTCGGCCCACAGGGGATTGTTTTCCACGCTTGCCTCCAGAGGCCGCCCTTGAGCGGCCCGTCCAGGTTGAGTCCTCCCACCTTAGTCCTTTTGCCGGGAGGCTGTCAGGGGGCGGAGGCGGGAGGCAAGGCGTGCGCGCGGGCTCAGGGCCGGGACTTCTCCGGCGGCCGCTGGCGGCGCCAGCAGGCGAACAGGTTCCAGGCCAGCAGCAGGCTGACGAAAGCGGAACTGACGTAGAACAGCAGGTTGTCCATGACCTTTCCTCCGCAGCGGCGCCCCGCCAGGGGGCGCCTCGTCCGGCTCAGCTGCCGGCCACCTTGCGCACGTGGGCGGACTCCTCGCCAAGGTTGTTCAGCATGCGCTCGCTGTACCAGTCGAGGAAATTGATCACACCGAACTCGTAGGTCTTCGAGTATGGACCAGGCTGGTAGGCGTCGGAGTTGATCCCGCGCTGGTTCTCCTCGGCCAGCCGACGATCCTGGTCGTTGGTCGCGTCCCATACCTCGCGCAGGCGCGCCACGTCGTAGTCGACGCCTTCCACCGCGTCCTTGTGCACCAGCCATTTGGTGGTGACCAGGGTTTCCTGGGCGCTGATCGGCCACACGGTGAAGACGATCAGGTGGTCGCCCATGCAGTGGTTCCAGGAGTGCGGCAGGTGCAGGATGCGCATCGAGCCGAGGTCGGGGTTCTTGATCCGGCCCATGAGCTTCTTGCTGCCCTGCTTGCCGTCCATGGTCATCGACACCGTGCCGTCCAGCAGCGGCATGCGCACGATGCGATTGCGCAGGCCGAAGCTGGCATGGGCGTACGGGATCTTCTCGGCGTCCCAGGCGCTGGTGCAGGCCGCCACCTGGTCCTTGAACGCCTGGCTGGCGCGCGGGTCGGTGACGTCGTCCCACTCCAGCAGGGTCTTCAGCAGTTCCGGGTGGGAGCCGTTGCAGTGGTAGCACTCGCGGTTGTTCTCGATCACCAGCTTCCAGTTGGCGGCTTCGCGGATGGTGGTCTGCACCGCCACCTTGGCGTTCTCCATGTCGTACGGCTCCATGTAGTGCTCGAGCGTCGCCAGGAAGTCGTCGATGGCCGGCGGGTTCTCCGCCAGGCTGATGAAGATGTAGCCGCCGGCGGTCTTCACCTGGATCGGCTTCAGGCCGTACTCCTTCATGTCGAAGTCGGCGCCCATCTCGGTGCCGGCGAACAGCAGGCGGCCATCCAGCTCGTAGGTCCACTGGTGGTAGGGGCAGACCAGCTTGGCCACCTTGCCTTTCTCGCTCACGCACAGGCGCGAGCCGCGGTGCCGGCAGACATTGTGGAAGGCATGCACCTGGCCTTCGGCGCCACGGATCACCAGGACCGGGTTCTTGCCGATCTGCAGGGTGAGGAAATTGCCCTTGGCGGGAATCTCGCAGGTCATGCCGGCGATCAGCCATTCCTTGTGGAAGATCTCCTGCATGTCGATCTCGAACAGGCGCTGGTCGCAGTAGAAGGGCTGCGGCAGCGAGAAGCTGTGGTCTCGGCTGCGCAGCATGTCGGCGGTGGCCTTGCGGGCCGGTTCCAGGGGATCGCCGAGACTCAGGGTGGAAGTGACGTCCATCGGTAACTCCTCATGCCGCCCCCGCGCGGGTGGCGGCGGAAAAAGTGGCTGATACGGTTGCTACGCAAGGTGGCGTTCACAGCCTTCCTCATCCCGGCGCGGCGTCCGGAATCCCGCCCTGCCGATGGACGGGCCCCGCCGTGGCGGGAATGAAGGTCAGTCGCTCTACACGTCCGGGCTCTACCCTCCCGGGGTTCATGCAAACCCTCGTCTCGGCTGGTCTGGAGTGTGGGCCCGCGCCCGCCGCCGACCTTATCCATGGGCGACATGACCGCATCCGTTTCCGACGCTCCGGGCCGCGCCCCAGCAGGCAGGTCGCGATAAGCATGTAAATGTCGCTGGCAGGTAAATGAGCGGCCACGGCGATGCGCACAATCCGCCCCATCAGGCCATCGTTCGGCCCCGTGCGCACGGAGAGATCATCATGTCGAGCAACTTCCTCAATCCGGTCACCACCCAGACCTGGGCCAACGGCCGGCACCTCGTGCGCTGCGTCAAGGTCATCCAGGAAACCTGGGACGTGCGCACCTTCTGCTTCATGGCCGACCAGCCGATCCTGTTCTTCTTCAAACCGGGCCAGTTCGTCACCCTGGAGCTGGAGATCGACGGCGAGCCGGTGATGCGCTCCTACACCATCTCCAGCTCGCCCTCGGTGCCCTACAGCTTCTCCATCACCATCAAGCGGGTGCCGGGCGGGCGGGTTTCCAACTGGCTGCACGACAACCTCAAGGAAGGCCAGGAGCTACCGGTGCACGGTCCGGTCGGCCTGTTCAACGCCATCGACTTCCCGGCCGACAAGGTGCTGTTCCTCTCCGGCGGGGTCGGCATCACTCCGGTAATGTCCATGGCGCGCTGGTTCTTCGACACCAACGCCAACGTCGACATGGTCTTCGTCCACAGCGCCCGTTCGCCGAAGGACATCATCTACCACCGCGAGCTGGAGCACATGGCCTCGCGGATCGACAACTTCAGCCTGCACATCATCTGCGAGCGCCACGGCCTCGGCGAAGCCTGGGCCGGCTACCGTGGCTACCTGAACCTGCGCATGCTGGAACTGATCGCCCCGGACTTCCTCGAGCGGGAAATCTTCTGCTGCGGCCCGACGCCCTATATGAGCGCGGTGAAGCACCTGCTGCAGGGCCACGGCTACGACATGAGCCGCTACCACGAGGAAGCCTTCGGGCCGACTCCGCCGGAGGTCCGCGCCGACGTCAGGGAACTGGCCGCGGAAGCCGCCGAGGCGCCGGAGGTACCGGTCGCCGACCAGCACCAGGTGGAATTCACCGCCACCGGCAAGAGCATCCGCGTCAGCCCCGGGGAAACCGTGCACGCCGCCGCCGCCAAGCTCGGCCTGCACATTCCGAAGGCCTGCGGGATGGGCATCTGCGGCACCTGCAAGGTAATGAAGACCGCCGGCGAGGTGGAGATGGAGCACAACGGCGGGATCACCGACGAGGATGTCGCCGAAGGCTACATCCTCTCCTGCTGCAGCGTGCCCAAGGGCGACGTGGTCATCGACTACTGAGGGCGCGAGGGAAACGCCAGGCGCTCCCAGTAGCGCCGCCGCGGCAGTTCCTCGGCCGGCAGCCAGCGTCCGGCGCAGGCCTGCAGCGGCTCGGCGGGAGCCTTCAGCAGCGAGTCCAGGGCCAGCACGTAGCGCCCCGTCCCCGCGCAGCGGAAGCACAGGTCGTCGTCGAAGCTGTCGAAGCACGGGTACTCGCCGAGGTCGTCGCGGTAGCGACGCAACGTCCGCTCTTGCACGTCGAGCAGCAGCAGGCGCCACTGGTCCCGTTCCAGGTCGCTTTCCTCGTAGCGCTGGACGTGCCGGGTCAGCGCCAGGTAGCGACCGTCCGCCGACCAGATCATTGGCGCCGCCAGGTTGCCCAAGCCGATGCCCGACGCGGTCAGCAGGTAGCCGTCGCGGCTGAACCCGGCGCGCACGTCCTCGTCGCGGTGCATGCCCTCGTAGTGGAAACCGAAGCCCCAGGCGGCGTCCTCCGCGCCCACCGACGGCAAGACGAAGTCGCCGTCGCTCCAGGGCCGTGGCGCTGCGTCCAGCCAGCGCGACGTGGGGCACAGCCGCCAGGCCGTGCCATCGAACGCCACCCGCGCCTGCTCGTAGTAATGCCGCCAGTCGTCGTGGAAGCGGCCGAATGCGTGCCAGGCGCCGGGCTCGGGCAAGCCTTCGTCGAAGCGGCGCAACAGGCCGGGGTCGCCTTCGCCCGGCCCGCCCGGCGGCTGGTAGGCGTTGCGGCCGAGCAGGTGGAGCAAATGCACCTGGCCATCGATGAAACCTTGCAGGTGTAGATCGGCCAGCGGCTCGGCGAGCCACTCCAGGCGCCGCTCCCGGCTATCGAGTATGGCCAGGCGCTGCGGCAGGGTCGGCGCCTCGGCGAAGGCCACCACGGCCAGGTAGCGACCGCAATCGGACACGCGGTGGTCGAGCGTCCACTCGCCATCCAGGCGCCAGTCGCCCAGGCGCAAGGCATAGGCGCCGCGCTCCGCCTCCTGATCGTCGCGCAACCACTCCCAGACGGCCCGGCTGCCATCGGCCAGCGGTGCGCTCTGCAACAGGCATCCCGGCCTGCCGGCCGCGCCATCCAGCGGCAGCAACAGGTCCAGGCGCGGCATGTCGGCCTCGCGCCAGCGCGGCCGGTCGTCCGCATCGCGAGCGTGCAGAAGGTAGAGGCTGGAATGGCTGTACGAACCCAGCGTGCCGTAGCATTCGTAGGTCAGGCAGGGTTGCGCCAGGTCCAGGCCGAAACGCAGCCAGCCATCCTCCAGCCCGAGCAGTTCGGGCCCGCCGGCATGGGGCTCGGCGGGCAACGCCGACCACGGCGCGCCCAGCGCACGCAGGCCGCCGTCCTCTCGCCAAAGCCAGTAGGTATCCTGCCCCAGCGGCTCGCCTGCTGCCTGCAGCGCCAGCGCCCGGCCGTCATCGTTCCAAGCCAATGGCGGCGCTTCACGGGACAGGTAGAGGCCGCTGGCCTCGTCGTTTATCCACAGCTCGCCGCGGTTGGCGCGCAGCGGCGCGAAAGGATCGTCCAGGGCCAGCAGGCTGTCCGGCAGCCAGGGGCGGATTTCCAGCGCGGGCCCGCCAAGCGGGGACGGTAGCGGTTGCGCGCGCAGATCCCCGCTCCAGCGCTGCCATTCGCTTTCGGGCAGCCAGAGGTCGCCGATGGCAACGAAGGCCTCGGCCTCGCTGCCGGCCTTGAGCGCCTGCAGCTCGAGGCGCTGCGGTGCGTTGGACGTCAGCGGACTGTGCCGCCCGATCACCTCGCGCTCGGTGACGCTGTCCAGCTCCCAGAAGTTGTCCACGGCACAGCGGTAGAGCAACCGCTCCTGCCGGTCGAAGATCGCCAGGCCCCACGCGCCTCGGCTCGGTATCGGCGAAACGAAGTGGCGGCCATCGCTGGAAAAGCGTGCCGAAGGATTGCAGTCGGGGATGAAACAGCCGTCGGGCATCAGGTAGTGGCATACCAGCGGGCCGCCCATGGCGATCTCGCCGCCGTCGAACAGGCGGATCGGCTCGCCCTCGGGGGTTCGCTCGGGCGCTTCGCCGCCCCAGGCGCTACCTCCCGTCGGCAGCGGTACGTCCAGCGCCTGCGGAGCCTGGCGCTCCAGGCGCAGGCCACGCTCGAAACGGATCTGCAGCAGCACGCCGCCGATCACCGCCAGCAAGCCACCGCCCAGTCCCAGCCAGAAGCCCGGCAGTGCCTGGCCCAGGGCGATGCCGCCACCCAGAACCCAGAAGAACAGCGCCTGTTGCAGGCGATACGGCACCTTGCCGCGCCAACGATCCATGGCCCACTCGGCGCCCAGCAGCAGCGCCCAACCCAGCGCTACCAGCGGCAACGGCAGGAGGACGCCAAGGGCCACCAGCACGGCGATCCAGGCGATCTCGCCGAGGCCTTCGAGCAACAAGCGGCCGAGCGGCTTGTCTGACATCCGATCATCCATGATCCATCCCACTTTCCTGGCAAAAGCCAAGGGTAATCAAGGCTCCGGCCAACCACCAGAGCCACGGCGAAGCTGACCTTCTCATACTGGAAAACACCAGGGCGCCAAGGTTGTCCACATTCGGACTGGAATTCCATACAGGTGTTCCTTCGCCGCCTGGATGTCCGCCATGTGTTCACTCAAGCATTTGAAATAAAAGATAAATTCTACAAATTCAAGTGCATTTCAGGGCCGGCTACTCAGCCCGTCCCTGCCTCCGGGAAGCCCTTTCCAGGCTAGGTTGATCACAGACTTATCCACAAGTTGTGCAATCCATCGCCTCCCCTATGTCCTGCGGGTCCAGGCACAACATACCGACAATACCTCCTCCGTGGCGCGAGGGCTCCGCAAGCCCATCCGGCTTCCCTTCCGGGTAAATCGCACTTCGCCGCACGCTCGGCCTGGCCGCACTCTCCTGCTCATTTAACGATCAATACGCCAGAGACCCCGCCGTACGGCCCCCCCAAGCGTGAGCGAACAACTTTTCCACAGGGCTTTACACTTCCCGTGGGGAAAAACAAAAAAATATTCACAGCATGAAGAAAAATCTCTGCTTTCTCAGGCAATCCGGCTCTTCCCATGCGCACCGATCGTTTATTGATCAATCCACCGCAGGCTTAGCCCTGTGCGGCTTCTGGCGCTATCCATACAGGTTGTCCACAAGACTTTCCAGGCCTTTTGTGGGCAACCCTGCATTTATACACAAGCTCCCTAAAGCAAGCCCGCCACCTGTTGACAGAACATCCGGTCAATTCTTGATCAATTCCCTGAAAGGCTCGCCCCACCGGGCTCTCCGCACTCTATAAACAGGCTCTTCACATCGACCTCAACAGGAATTGGGGGAAATTCCCCTCGGCGATTGCTTCCATTGTCCCAGCGACTTCGGAACGGAAGAATTTTGTCTTTTTCCTCAAGCCGTTACGTCCGCGCAGGGTGTTTTCGACTTTTGCGCCCACTTCGCTCCCCGTCTTTTCTATCCACAGGCTTGCATGGGCCCGGAGGGGACAATACCCGTCACCGTTTCGTCAGCGCGTTTCACCCGAACCGTCATCCTCTGTTCACAAACGGCTGTTTTCGCTCAAAAACCGACCAGCCTCCGGAGAGCCCGGCGGGGCGCTGCCCGGAAGCGACTGCGAACACGTTATTCACATTCGGTTCCACAGTGTTTGTGGATTGGACAGGTTATCCCGCCACTGGAGTGGAGCCGCGTGGATAAAGGCTTTCGGCGTCTCGGGCGGAGACAGGAAGGACGTTCCAGGGAGCACTTTTGCATAGCTCCCGAACAGTTAGCCCACAGAGTTACCCACAGGATTTGGGGAAAGAGCGGCCGCCCCGCGCCATGGGGGCGACCGAGAGCGGACTCAGGCGCCCATCACCAGGCGGATGTCCCGCGCCAGTTCGCGGACCCGCTCGATATCGGTATCCCAGGAACACATGAAACGCGCGCCACCTTCACCGATGAAGGTGTAGAAGCGCCAGCCGCGCGCGCGCAAGGCTTCGATCGCCGGCTCGGAAAGCTGTAGGAACACGCCGTTGGCTTCTACCGGGAACATCAGGCTGACGCCGGGAACGTCGGCCACCAGCTCGGCCAGCAGGCGCGCGCAGCGGTTGGCGTGATCGGCGTAGCGCAGCCAGGCATCGTCCTGCAGTACGCCGACCCAGGGCGCGGCGAGGAAGCGCATCTTCGAGGCCAGTTGGCCGGCCTGCTTGCAGCGGTAGTCGAAGTCCTCGGCCAGGTCGCGGTTGAAAAACAGGATCGCCTCGCCCACCGCCATGCCGTTCTTGGTGCCGCCGAAGCAGAGCACGTCGACCCCGGCCTTCCAGCTCAGCTCCGCCGGCGAGCAGCCGAGGAAGGCGCAGGCGTTGGAGAAGCGCGCGCCGTCCATGTGCAGGTGCAGGCCGAGCTCCTTGCAGGTGGCGCTGATCGCCTTCAGCTCGTCCGGGCGGTACACCGTGCCGACCTCGGTGGCCTGGGTGAGAGTCACCACGCGCGGCTTCGGATAGTGGATATCCTGGCGCTTGAGAGCGATGTCGCGGATCGACGCCGGGGTCAGCTTGCCGACCTCGGTCTGCGCCAGCAGCAGCTTGGAGCCATTGGAGAAGAACTCCGGCGCGCCGCACTCGTCGGTCTCGACGTGGGCGGTCTCCGAGCAGATCACGCTGTGGTAGCTCTGGCACAGCGCAGCCAGGGCCAGGGAGTTGGCGGCGGTGCCGTTGAAGGCGAAGAACACTTCGCAATCGGTCTCGAACAACTGGCGGAAGTAGTCCGAAGCACGCGCGGTCCACTGGTCGTCGCCATAGGCGCGTTCGTGGCCGCGGTTGGCTTCGGCCATCGCCGCCCAGGCTTCGGGGCAGATGCCGGAATAGTTGTCGCTGGCGAACTGTTGGGTGTGATCGGTCATGTGGGCCTCTGGAACGGTTGCCGAGCCCTTGTGGGGCTCCATGCGGTCGTGCCGGCACGGGTACGTGCCGGCACAGTCTGTCAGGGTAGCTTGGTCAGCTTCATCTGCTCGACGAACGGCACCAGCACCTGGCGCATCGCCGTGGCGCTGCCGCCATTGGGCGTGTCGCGGGTGCTGAGGGTCAGTACGTAGCGGTTCTTGATCACTCCGCTGAGGGTCGAGACGCCCTCCTCGCCCTTGGCCGGGACCATCACTCCCAGCGGGTCGCCCATCCGCGTGGTATCGATCAGCGGCAGGTAGTCCTCGCCGCCGAAGCGCTCGGCGGTGCCGTTCTTAAGGGCGGTCTCGCGGGTCTTGTGGAGCAGGGTCAGGTTGGTCTGGGTCATCTCGCGCAGCTTGTCCTGCGCCGCCCGATAGGCCACCGCGTCGCCCTCGGTCGGCGGCGCCGGCAGGCCGGTGTCGGTGAGGACGATCTCCAGGCGCTTGCTGCCGTCGGCAGCGCCGAAGACCACGGTGGCGTCGTTGTAGCCGCACTGGCGGGAGAGGAAGTCGTAGCCGAACAGTGGCTTGCCGGCCGGCGGCAAGGCCACTTCGAGTTCATGGCCGGTGCAGGAATCGGCCGGCAGCGCAGGCGCGGCGGCCTGCTTTTCATCGCCGCCCCCGCACCCTTGCAGGGATGCGCCGAGCAGCACGGCGGAAAGGAAGATCAGCGGGCGTTTCATGGTGTTCTCGCAGGACGAAGAGCACGCAGTTTAGCGCCAGCCCGGGGCGTTCCGCATCGGTTGCCGATTCCCACCGCCATGTCGCAAACGCACCTCCCCGTGGCGTGCATAGGCATCTGGGCCGGCAGGGCCGGTCATACCATCGCTGGCAAAGGGACCGCGTGTCCCGTTGCAGCCATTCCGGCGCGGTTCCGGCGCCGCAGGGAGACCCAGCGATGTTCAGCAAGCATGACCAGATCCGCGGCTACGACGACGAACTGCTCGCCGCGATGGACGCCGAAGAGGCCCGCCAGGAAGACCATCTCGAACTGATCGCCTCGGAGAACTACACCAGCAAGCGGGTCATGCAGGCGCAGGGCAGCGGCCTGACCAACAAGTATGCCGAGGGCTATCCGGGCAAGCGCTACTACGGCGGCTGCGAACACGTCGACAAGGTCGAGCAGTTGGCCATCGACCGCGCCAGGCAGCTGTTCGGCGCCGACTACGCCAACGTCCAGCCGCATTCCGGTTCCTCGGCCAACGCCGCGGTGTACCTGGCGCTGCTCAACGCCGGCGACACCATCCTCGGCATGAGCCTGGCCCACGGCGGCCATCTCACCCACGGCGCCAAGGTGTCCTCCTCCGGCAAGCTGTACAACGCCGTGCAGTACGGCCTGGACACCGCTACCGGGCTGATCGACTACGACGAAGTCGAGCGCCTGGCCGTGGAGCATAAGCCGAAGATGATCGTCGCCGGCTTCTCCGCCTACTCCAAGACCCTCGACTTCCCGCGCTTCCGCGCCATCGCCGACAAGGTCGGCGCGCTGCTGTTCGTCGACATGGCCCACGTCGCCGGGCTGGTCGCCGCCGGCCTCTACCCGAACCCGATCCCCTTCGCCGACGTGGTCACCACCACCACCCACAAGACCCTGCGCGGCCCGCGCGGCGGCCTGATCCTGGCGCGCGCCAACGAGGAGATCGAGAAGAAGCTCAACTCCGCGGTATTCCCCGGCGCCCAGGGCGGCCCGCTGATGCACGTGATCGCGGCCAAGGCGGTGTGCTTCAAGGAAGCGCTGGAGCCGGGCTTCAAGGACTACCAGGCGCAGGTGATCCGCAACGCCAAGGCGATGGCCGAGGTGTTCATCGGGCGCGGCTACGACGTGGTTTCCGGTGGCACCGACAACCACCTGATGCTGATCAGCCTGGTGCGCCAGGGCCTGACCGGCAAGGAAGCCGACGCCGCCCTCGGCCGGGTCGGCATCACGGTGAACAAGAACGCCGTGCCAAACGATCCGCAGAGCCCGTTCGTCACCTCCGGCATCCGCATCGGCACCCCGGCCATCACCACCCGCGGGCTGCAGGAAGCGCAGAGCCGCGAACTGGCTGGCTGGATCTGCGACATCCTCGACCACCTCGGCGATGCCGACGTGGAGGCCAAGGTCGCCACCCAGGTCGCCGGTCTCTGCGCGGACTTCCCGGTCTATCGCTGAGCCCCCCGAAGACGGTCGGGGAGCCCGACGCGCCCCGGCCCAACCCTCTCCGCGGGAGAGGGAGCAACAGTTCAGGAGCATCCACATGCAACGCTACTCCGGCTTCGGCCTGTTAAAGCATTCACTGAGCCATCACGAGAACTGGCAACGCATGTGGCGCACGCCCACGCCGAAGCCGGTCTACGACGTGGTCATCGTCGGCGGCGGCGGGCACGGCCTGGCCACCGCCTACTACCTGGCCAAGGAACACGGCATCAGCAACGTGGCGGTAGTCGAGAAAGGTTGGCTGGGCGGCGGCAACACCGCGCGCAACACCACCATCGTGCGCTCCAACTACCTGTGGGACGAGTCCGCGCTGCTCTACGAACACGCGATGAAGCTGTGGGAGGGCCTGTCCCAGGACCTCAACTACAACGTGATGTTCTCCCAGCGCGGGGTCTACAACCTCTGCCACACCCTCCAGGACATGCGCGACGGCGAGCGCCGGGTCAGCGCCAACCGCCTCAACGGCGTCGACGGCGAATTGTTGAACGCGCAGCAGGTGGCGGAGGAGATTCCCTACCTGGACTGCAGCAAGAACACCCGCTACCCGATCATGGGCGCGACCATCCAGCGTCGCGGCGGCGTCGCCCGCCATGACGCGGTGGCCTGGGGCTTCGCCCGCGCCGCCGATGCCCTCGGCGTGGACCTGATCCAGCAGACCGAAGTCACCGGCTTCCGCAAGCAGGACGGCGCGGTGATCGGCGTCGAGACCAACCGCGGCTTCATCGGCGCGCGCCGTGTCGGAGTGGTCACCGCCGGCAACTCCGGGCACATGGCCAGGCTCGCCGGCTTCCGCCTGCCGCTGGAGTCGCACCCGTTGCAGGCGCTGGTCTCCGAGCCGCTGAAGCCGATCATCGACAGCGTGATCATGTCCAACGCCGTGCATGGCTACATCAGCCAGTCGGACAAGGGCGACCTGGTCATCGGCGCCGGCATCGACGGCTACAACGGCTACGGCCAGCGCGGCTCTTACCCGGTGATCGAGCACACCCTGCAAGCCATCGTCGAGATGTTCCCGGTGCTCTCGCGGGTACGCATGAACCGCCAGTGGGGCGGCATCGTCGACACCACCCCGGACGCCTGCCCGATCATCGGCAAGACTCCGGTGCAGAACCTGTTCTTCAACTGCGGCTGGGGCACCGGCGGCTTCAAGGCCACTCCCGGCTCCGGAAACGTCTTCGCCGCCACCCTGGCCAAGGGCGAACCGCATCCGCTGGCCGCGCCCTTCTCCATCGAACGCTTCCACAGCGGTGCGCTGATCGACGAGCACGGCGCGGCGGCAGTGGCGCACTGACAAAAGCCGCCCGAAGGGCGAAATCCGCTGCCCCTCGCCCTTCAGGGAGAGGGTGCCGGTCAACCGGCAAGAACAGTTTCCGGAGGCTACAAAATGCTGAATATCTTCTGCCCCCACTGCGGCGAACTGCGTTCCGAAGAGGAATTCCACGCCAAGGGTCAGGCCCACATCCCGCGCCCGCTCGACCCGAACGCCTGCAGCGACGAGGAATGGGGCGACTACATGTTCTTCCGCGACAACCCGCGCGGCCTCCATCACGAGCTGTGGGTGCACGCCGCCGGCTGCCGCAAGTACTTCAACGTCACCCGCCATACGGTGACCTACGAGATCCTCGAGACCTACCTGATCGGCGAGCAGCCCAGCGTCGTCGCCGACGGTGAGAAGAAAGCCGCCGTACAAGGGGAACCGGCATGAGCCAGATCAATCGCCTGTCCAGCGGCGGCCGCATCGACCGCAACCGCCCGCTGACCTTCAGCTTCAACGGCCAGCACTACCAGGGCTATGCCGGCGACACCCTGGCCGCCGCGCTGCTGGCCAACGGCGTCGACATCGTCGGCCGCAGCTTCAAGTACTCGCGGGCGCGCGGCATCGTCGCCGCCGGCGCCGAGGAGCCCAACGCGATCCTGCAGATCGGCTCCCGCGAAGCCACCCAGATCCCCAACGTACGCGCCACCCAGCAGGCCCTCTACGGCGGCCTGGTGGCCACCAGTACCAACGGCTGGCCGAACGTGCAGAACGACCTGATGGGAATCTTCGGCAAGGTCGGCGGCAAGCTGATGCCGCCTGGTTTCTACTACAAGACCTTCATGTACCCGCAGTCGATGTGGATGACCTACGAGAAGTACATCCGCAAGGCCGCCGGCCTGGGCCGCGCGCCGACCGAGGTCGATCCGGACAGCTACGACTGGATGAACCACCACTGCGACGTGCTGGTGGTCGGCGGCGGCCCGGCCGGCCTGGCCGCCGCCCTCGCCGCCGCTCGCAGCGGCGCGCGGGTGATTCTCGCCGACGAGCAGGAAGAGTTCGGCGGCAGCCTGCTGGACACCCGCGAGACCCTCGACGGCAAGCCCGCCGCCGAGTGGGTCGCGGACGCCGTGGCCGAGCTGCAAGGCCTGCCGGAAGTCATCCTGCTACCGCGCTCCACGGTCAACGGCTACCACGACCACAACTTCCTCACCATCCACGAGCGGCGCACCGACCACCTCGGCGAGGTCGCCCCGCTCGGCCAGGTCCGCCAGCGCGTGCACCGCGTACGCGCCAAGCGCGTGGTACTGGCCGCCGGCGCCCATGAGCGGCCGCTGGTCTACGGCAACAACGACCTGCCCGGCAACATGCTCGCCGGCGCGGTTTCCACCTATGTACGGCGCTACGGCGTGGCACCGGGCAAGAAACTGGTGCTGGCCACCAACAACGACTACGCCTACCGCGTCGCCCTCGACTGGCAGGAAGCCGGCCTGCAAGTGGTGGCCATCGCCGACGCCCGGGCCAATCCGCGCGGCGAGTGGGTCGAGGAAGCACGCCAACGCGGTATGCGGGTGATCACTGGCAGTTCGGTGATCGAGGCTCGCGGCGGCAAGCGGGTCAGCGGCGCCAAGGTCGCCCGGATCGACCTGCAGGCCATGCGCGCCAGCGGCGGCGAATGGCTGGACTGCGACCTGATCGCCAGCTCCGGCGGCTACAGCCCGGTCGTGCACCTGGCCTCGCACCTGGGCGGCAAGCCGGAATGGCGCGAGGAAATCCTCGCCTTCGTCCCCGGCGAAGGCCTGCAGAAGCGCATCTGCGCCGGCGCCGTGAACGGCGTGTTCGGGCTCGCCGAGGTGCTCGCCGACGGCTACCAGGCCGGGAGTCGCGCCGCCCTCGACGCCGGCTACAAGACCGCCGCCGGCAGCCTGCCGAAGGTCCAGCCGCGCCGCGAGGAAGCGTCAGTCGCGCTGTTCCAGGTGCCCCACGAGAAGCCCACGGCGCGCGCGCCGAAGCAGTTCGTCGATCCGCAGAACGACGTCACCGCCGCCGCCATCGAACTGGCCTGCCGCGAGGGCTTCGAGTCCATCGAGCACGTCAAGCGCTACACCGCGCTGGGCTTCGGCACCGACCAGGGCAAGCTGGGCAACATCAACGGCCTGGCGATCGCCGCGCGGGCCCAGGGCAAGAGCATCGCCGACACCGGCACCACCATGTTCCGTCCGAACTACACCCCGGTGACCTTCGGCGCCGTCGCCGGCCGCCACTGCGGGCACCTGTTCGAACCGGTGCGCTTCACCGCCCTGCACGCCTGGCACGTGAAGAACGGCGCCGAGTTCGAAGACGTCGGCCAGTGGAAGCGGCCGTGGTACTTCCCGCGCCGGGGCGAGGACATGCACGCCGCCGTGGCCCGCGAATGCCGCGCAGTGCGCGAGGCGGTCGGCCTGCTCGACGCCTCGACCCTGGGCAAGATCGACATCCAGGGCCCGGACGCGCGGGAGTTCCTCAACCGGGTCTACACCAACGCCTGGACCAAGCTCGACGTCGGCAAGGCGCGCTACGGCCTGATGTGCAAGGAAGACGGGATGGTCTTCGACGACGGCGTGACCGCCTGCCTGGCCGACAACCACTTCGTCATGACCACCACCACCGGCGGCGCCGCCCGCGTACTGGAGTGGCTGGAGCTGTACCACCAGACCGAATGGCCGGAGCTGAAGGTGTACTTCACCTCGGTCACCGACCACTACGCGACCCTCACCCTGTCCGGCCCGAACAGCCGCAAGCTGCTCGCCGAAGTCACCGACATCGACCTGGACAAGGATGCCTTCCCCTTCATGACCTGGAAGGAAGGCAAGGTCGCCGGGGTGCCGGCGCGGGTGTTCCGCATCTCCTTCACCGGCGAGCTGAGCTACGAGGTGAACGTCCAGGCCGACTACGCCATGGGCGTGCTCGAAGCGCTCGCCGAGCACGGCGCGAAGTACGGCCTGACGCCCTACGGCACCGAGACCATGCACGTCCTGCGCGCCGAGAAGGGCTTCATCATCGTCGGCCAGGACACCGATGCCTCGGTCACCCCGGACGATCTCAACATGGGCTGGGCGGTGGGCCGCAGCAAGCCGTTCTCCTGGATCGGCTGGCGCGGCATGAACCGCGCCGACTGCCTGCGCGAGGATCGCAAGCAACTGGTCGGACTCAGGCCGAGCAACCCGCAGGAGGTACTGCCCGAAGGCGCGCAACTGGTGTTCGACACCCAGCAGGCGATCCCGATGAAGATGGTCGGCCACGTCACCTCCAGCTACATGAGCGCCAGCCTCGGCCACGGCTTCGCCCTGGCGGTGGTGAAAGGCGGCCTCAAGCGCATGGGCCAGAAGGTCTACGCGCCGCTGGCGGACGGCCGCTTCATCGAGGCGGAGATCTGCTCCTCGGTGTTCTACGACCCCAAAGGGGAGCGGCAGAACGTGGATTGACCGGAGAGGGATGCGCTCCTCTCCCCGGCCCTCTTCCCGAAGGGAGAAGGCAGACAGGCTACCAGGGCGCGCGGCGCCCCAAGGTGAAAACGAATGAGCAAGGCAAACGTCTACCAGCAACGCCCCGAACCCGGCGTCCACGCCGAATCGCCGCTGCACCATGCCGAGCTGCACAAGCTCGCCGGCAAGACCGCCGCGAAGGCCGGTATCGTCCTGCGCGAGAAGAAGCTGCTCGGCCACCTGGTGCTGCGCGGCGATGCCGCCGACCCGGCCTTCGCCGCCGCCGTGCACCAGGCCCTCGGCCTGGAACTGCCGGTGGCCCTGACCCTGGTCGCCAGCGGCGAGACCTCGCTGCAATGGCTGGCCCCGGACGAATGGTTGCTGATCGTCCCCGGCGGCGAGGAATACGCCGTCGAACAGCGCCTGCGCCAGGCCCTGGGCGAGGAGCTGCACTACGCGGTGGTCAACGTCAGCGGCGGGCAGACGCTGCTCGAACTGAGCGGAGCGAACGTCCGCGAACTGCTGATGAAATCCACCAGCTACGACGTGCATCCGAGCAACTTCCCGGTGGGCAAGGCGGTCGGCAGCATCTTCGCCAAGTCGCAATGCGTGATCCGCCATACCGGCGAGGACACCTGGGAGCTGGTCGTGCGCCGCAGCTTCGCCGACTACTTCTGGCTCTGGTTGCAGGACGCCAGCGCCGAATACGGCCTGCAGGTAGCGGCATGAGCAGCCTTTCCCTCTCCCCGAGAGGGGATACCGGACCCGGAGCCTCGCGATGAGCCGTACCCCCGACACCTGGATCCTCACCGCCGACAGTCCCAGCCTGCTGGGCACCGTCGACGTGGTGACGCGCTACCTCTTCGAGCAGCGCTGCTACGTCACCGAGCACCACTCGTTCGACGACCGCCTGGCGCAACGCTTCTTCATCCGCGTGGAGTTCCGCGCCGGCGACGGCTTCGACGAAGCCTCCTTCCGCGCCGGACTGGCCGAACGGGTGGCACCGTTCGGCATGCGTACCGAGCTGACCGCGCCGGGCTACCGCAGCCAGGTGGCGATCATGGTTTCCAAGGCCGACCACTGCCTGAACGACCTGCTCTACCGCCAGCGCATCGGCCAGTTGCCGATGGACGTGGTGGCGGTGATTTCCAATCACCCGGACCTGGAGCCGCTGGCGCGCTGGCACGGCATTCCCTACCACCACTTCCCGCTCGACCCGAACGACAAGCCGGCCCAGGAAGCCAGGGTCTGGCAGGTGCTCGAAGAGAGTGGCGCCGAGCTGGTGATCCTCGCTCGCTACATGCAGGTGCTGTCGCCGGAACTGTGCCGGCGCCTGGACGGCTGGGCGATCAACAT
Source organism: Pseudomonas sp. PS1(2021) (assembly GCF_020405165.1). Classification (NCBI taxonomy): domain Bacteria; kingdom Pseudomonadati; phylum Pseudomonadota; class Gammaproteobacteria; order Pseudomonadales; family Pseudomonadaceae; genus Pseudomonas; species Pseudomonas sp. PS1(2021). Next base: position 5,821,738 of record NZ_CP084484.1, read on the forward strand.
CCATCACTCCCTGCTGCCCGGCTTCAAGGGCGCCAAGCCGTACCACCAGGCCTACCAGAAGGGCGTGAAGCTGGTCGGCGCCACCGCCCACTACATCAACAACGACCTCGACGAAGGGCCGATCATCGCCCAGGGCGTCGAGACGGTCGACCACGCCCACTACCCCGAGGACCTAATCGCCAAGGGCCGCGACATCGAGTGCCTGACCCTGGCGCGGGCGGTGGGCTACCACATCGAGCGGAGGGTATTCCTCAACGCCAATCGGACCGTGGTGCTGTAAGCGCGCCCTCTCTTCCCAACCCTCGCTGAAGGAAGAGGGCCAGGGAGAGGGGCGCTTCCCACGGCCTCGCGTCCCGAGCAACACCGACAGCCCGCCGGCTGCCAGCATTCTCCGGCCCTGTCGCGCAACAGACGACTTTCCAGTGCAAAGCCGCGCGGCCGTGGACGCCGCGCATTTGTACCCACAACGACAAAGAGGAAACGCGTATGTCTGGCAATCGTGGTGTGGTCTATCTCGGCCCGGGCAAGGTCGAGGTGCAGAACATTCCCTATCCGAAGATGCAGGACCCGCAGGGCCGGCAGATCGACCACGGGGTGATCCTGCGGGTGGTCTCCACCAACATCTGCGGCTCCGACCAGCACATGGTGCGCGGCCGTACCACCGCGCCGGAAGGCCTGGTGCTGGGCCACGAGATCACCGGCGAGGTGGTGGAGATCGGGCGTGGCGTGGAAACCATGAAGATCGGCGACCTGGTCTCGGTACCGTTCAACGTCGCCTGCGGCCACTGCCGTACCTGCAAGGAACAGCACACCGGCGTCTGCCTGACGGTCAATCCGGCGCGTGCCGGCGGCGCCTACGGCTACGTCGACATGGGTGGCTGGGTCGGCGGCCAGGCCGAATACGTGCTGGTGCCCTACGCCGACTTCAACCTGCTGAAACTGCCCAACCGCGAAGCGGCGATGGAGAAGATCCGCGACCTGACCTGCCTTTCGGACATCCTCCCCACCGGCTACCACGGCGCGGTCACCGCCGGCGTCGGCCCGGGCAGCACGGTCTACATCGCCGGCGCCGGTCCGGTCGGCCTGGCCGCGGCGGCCTCGGCACGCCTGCTCGGCGCGGCGGTGGTGATCGTCGGCGACGTCAACCCGACCCGCCTGGCCCACGCCAAGAAACAGGGCTTCGAGATCGCCGACCTGTCTAAGGACACCCCGCTGCACGAACAGATCGCCGCTCTGCTGGGCGAGCCGGAGGTCGACTGCGCGGTCGACGCGGTCGGTTTCGAGGCGCGCGGCCACGGCCATTCGGGCTCGCAGCAGGAAGCCCCGGCCACCGTGCTCAACTCGCTGATGGGCATCACCCGGGTCGCCGGCAAGATCGGCATCCCCGGCCTGTACGTCACCGAAGACCCGGGCGCGGTGGACGCGGCCGCCAAGCACGGCGCCCTGAGCATCCGCTTCGGCCTGGGCTGGGCCAAGTCGCACAGCTTCCATACCGGCCAGACCCCGGTGATGAAGTACAACCGCCAGCTGATGCAGGCGATCATGTGGGACCGGATCAAGATCGCCGACATCGTCGGGGTGGAAGTCATCACCCTCGACGATGCGCCGAAAGGCTACGGCGAGTTCGACGCCGGGGTGCCGAAGAAATTCGTCATCGACCCGCACAACCTGTTCCGCGCGGCCTGAACCACCGGCAACAACCGACGCGGCCTACGGGCCGCGTCTTCGTTGGCGCTATCCGGGGGAACTGCCGGCGATAAAATGGATCGGTGATACTGCTGCCATCCATTCGCCTCCCGGAGACCGCCATGAGCACCGATAGCCCGATCAACCGCGTCGAACAGGTACAGGTCGACGACCTGGCCTGCTGGCGCATCCACACCGCCCATGGCGAGGCGCTGATCGCCCAGCAGGGCGCGCAACTGCTCAGCTACCAGCCCCACGAACAGCCGCCGCTGGTCTGGCTCAGCGACGAGGCCGGCTACCGGCGCGGGCAGTCGGTACGCGGCGGGGTGCCGGTGTGCTGGCCGTGGTTCGGTCCGCTGGAGCGCAACCCGCAGGAAGTCCGCGGCCAGGTGGAAGATGGCCTGAAGGCGCCCGCCCACGGGCTGGTCCGGGCAGTCGACTGGGAAATCGACGACATCGCCGAGGAGGACGGCGACCTCTGCGTCAGCTTCCGCCTCGACGCCCCCGATGGCCTCCCCGGCTGGCCGCACCCGGCGGCGCTGCGCATGCTGTTCCGCTTCGGCGAGCGCCTGACCTTGCGACTCACCAGCGAGAACCTCGGCAGCAAGCCGCTGGTGCTCAGCCAGGCACTGCACACCTACTTCGCGGTCAGCGATAGCCGCGAGATCGCTATCGAGGGCCTGGAAGGCGCGCGCTACATCGAGACCCTGGAGAACTGGGAAGAACGCACCCAGCACGGCGCGGTACGGGTCAAGGGCGAACTGGACCGCATCTACCTCGGTCTCGAACGCGACCTGCTGATCAAGGACCCGCGCTGGGAACGCAGCATCCACCTGCACGCCCTCGACTCGCGCTCGGCGGTGGTCTGGAACCCCTGGGTGGACAAGTCCCGGCGTCTCTCGCAGTTCGCCGACGACGCCTGGCAGCAGATGCTCTGCATCGAGACCGGGCGGGTCTGGGACGACCTCATGGTGGTCGCCCCCGGGCGCAGCGAAAGCTTTGGCGTGCAGATCTGGAGCGAGCCGCTGAAACGACCCTGAGCGGGTCGGCGAGCGGACGGGGCGGCTCGCGTCGTCCGCCATGGGCCGTTGCGCAGGTGCGGCCCTACAGGTCCGCTTCCTCCACTACCTTCACCCGCGCCTTGTCGATGGCGTAGGCGGCATCGGCCAGGTCATTGCTCACCTGCTCGATCTTCAGCGTGCCGCTGACCCACAGCGGGGTGTAGATATCGGCCAGCTTCAGCCCCTGTGGATAACGCACCAGGACGATCTGGTTCGGCGGCGGCGGCGGCACGTGGATGCAGGCGCCCGGATAGGGCACCAGGAAGAATTCGGTGACGCGGCCCTTGGCGTCGTTCTCCAGCGGCACCGGGTAGCCGCCGAGGCGGATCGCCTTGCCATCCAGGCTGGCGACGGTCTTGGCCGAATACATCACCGCCGGCATCTTTCGGTCCGACTGCTTCAGGCCACCCTTGCTGGTGAAGGTGCCGGCGGCCTCCGGGGTGTCGTGAATGATGTCGGGCATTTCTTCCAGCGCCTTGCGGTCGGCCGGCGGCATCAGTTCCAGCCAGTCGGTCTCGGGCAGTTCGGCGTGGGCCAGGGGTGAGGACAACAGGGCGAGCAGCAACAGGCGGGCGAACGGGAAGCGGCGCATGATGGCGGGAATACCGGCGAAGTGAGGAAACGCCGGCCCCCGCGGGGGCCGGCCAGAGCCATCAATTCTTCTTGATCAGGCCGTAAATGACCAGCAGTACGACGGCGCCGACCACCGCGCCGATGAAACCGGCCGCCTGGCCGGCCTGGTAGAAGCCGATCGCCTGGCCGCCGTAGGTGGCCAGCAGCGAACCGCCGATGCCGAGCAGGATGGTCATGATCCAGCCCATGCTGTCGTCACCTGGCTTCAGAAAGCGTGCAACGAGACCAACGATCAGTCCGACGATGATGGTTCCGATTAATCCCATGACAGTCCCTCCTTACGGGTGTATGCGCATGTATTGCGCCTGCCATGGGACAGTGTAGAAAAGCCTTGGGTTCAGTGCCGCCCGCCAACCCAAGGATGGGCGGACGGCAATCGCTCACGCCTCGATCAGCGCCTCGACCTCGGCGATGCGCGCCTGCAGCGTCGCCCGGTCGGCACAGCGCAGGGTGGCATGGCCAACCTTGCGGCCGTTCTTGAAGGCCTTGCCGTAGTGATGCAGGTGGCAATCGGCGACGGCGACCACCTGAGCCACCGGGGGCACCGCGCCGATGAAATTGAGCATCGCGCTCTCGCCGACCTTGGCGGTCGAGCCCAGCGGCAGGCCGGCGACGGCGCGCAGGTGGTTCTCGAACTGGCTGCACTCGGCGCCTTCGATGGTCCAGTGCCCGGAGTTGTGCACGCGCGGGGCGATCTCGTTGGCCTTCAGGCCGCCGTCCACCTCGAAGAACTCGAAGGCCAGCACGCCGACGTAGTCGAGCCGTGCCAGCACGCGGCCGACGTAGTCCTCGGCCAGCGCCTGCAACGGATGCGCGCTGCTGGCCACGGAGAGCTTGAGGATGCCGCTGTCGTGGGTGTTGTGCACCAGCGGGTAGAAACGCGTCTCCCCATCGCGAGCGCGCACCGCCACCAGCGAGACTTCCCCGGTGAACGGCACGAAGCCCTCGAGGATGCACGGCACGCTGCCCAGTTCGGCGAACGCGCCCTGCACGTCGGCCGGCTGGCGCAGGACCTTCTGGCCCTTGCCGTCGTAGCCCAGGGTGCGGGTCTTGAGCACCGCCGGCAGGCCGATGGCGGCTGCGGCGGCATCGAGGTCGGCCTGGGACTGGACGTCGGCGAAGTCCGGAGTGGGAATGCCGAGGTCCTTGAACATCGACTTCTCGAACCAGCGGTCGCGGGCGATGCGCAGCGACTCGGCGTTCGGGTAGACCGGCACGAACTGGGAGAGGAAGGCCACGGTTTCCGCCGGCACGCTCTCGAACTCGAAGGTCACCAGGTCGACCTCGTCGGCCAGTTGCCGCAGGTGCTCCTGGTCGCCGTAGTCGGCGCGGATGTGCTCGCCCAGGGAGGCCGCGCAGGCATCCGGCGCCGGGTCGAGGAAAGCGAAGTTCATGCCCAGCGGGGTTCCCGCCAGGGCCAGCATGCGGCCCAGCTGGCCGCCACCGATGACACCGATTTTCATGGTTCGAGCCTTACCTTCTCAGAGCCTGTCTCACGCATCGCGCGGGTCGGGATTGTCCAGCACGGTTTCGGTCTGGTTGGCGCGGAACTGCTTCAGCGCCTCGTGGTACTGCGGGTGCTTGGCGCCGAGGATGCTCGCCGAGAGCAGCGCCGCGTTGACCGCGCCGGCCTTGCCGATGGCCAGGGTGGCGACCGGTACGCCGGCGGGCATCTGCACGATGGAGAGCAGCGAGTCGACACCCGACAGCATCGACGACTGTACCGGCACGCCGAGTACCGGCAGGTGGGTCTTGGCCGCGCACATGCCCGGCAGGTGGGCGGCGCCGCCAGCGCCGGCGATGATCACTTCGAGGCCGCGGCCTTCGGCTTCCTCGGCGTACTGGAAGAGCAGGTCCGGGGTGCGGTGGGCGGAAACCACCTTCACTTCGTAGGGGATGCCCAGCTTGTCCAGCATGTCCGCGGTGTGACTGAGGGTGCTCCAGTCCGATTTGGAACCCATGATCACGCCAACCAGTGCGCTCATCGTCGTGCCTCTCTCAAATGCGCCGTCCGGCGCGTCAGAAACCAACAAGCCACGCTTCGTCGAGGGGCGTGGCTTGTACTGGGCCGAGCCGGCGGGCAGTGCCGGTTCGAAGGCGGCGCAGTATACCGCAAAGGCAGGCCGGGCGCGCGCCGGGGGCTACCGTCCGTCCCGTTTTTTCGCGCCATGGCGGGAAACTTGCCGCAACTCAATGCGCGCCTGCCACGAGCGGCCAGACTGGTTGTCGCGGCGCGCTCCGAGGGAGCGGCGGCCGCGCCGGTTCCGCAGCCTGTCGCGGTGCCCGTCAAAGGCGCCGCGACAGGCGCTCAGCCCCGTCCAAGGAGATGACCATGACCCTGCCACAGACCATGAAAGCCGCGGTCGTGCACGCCTACGGCGCGCCGCTGCGGATCGAGGAAGTCAAGGTTCCGCTGCCCGGCCCCGGGCAGGTACTGGTGAAGATCGAAGCCTCCGGCGTCTGCCACACCGACCTGCATGCCGCCGAGGGCGACTGGCCGGTGAAGCCGCCGTTGCCGTTCATTCCCGGTCACGAAGGCGTCGGCTACGTCGCCGCGGTGGGCAGCGGAGTGACCCGAGTGAAGGAAGGCGACCGGGTCGGCATCCCCTGGCTGTACACCGCCTGCGGCTGCTGCGAGCACTGCCTGACCGGCTGGGAGACCCTCTGCGAGAGCCAGCAGAACACCGGCTACTCGGTGAACGGCGGCTATGCCGAATACGTATTGGCCGACCCGAACTACGTCGGAATTCTGCCGAAAAACGTCGAATTCGCTGAAATCGCGCCGATCCTCTGCGCCGGCGTCACCGTCTACAAGGGGCTCAAGCAGACCAACGCGCGCCCCGGCCAGTGGGTGGCGATCTCCGGCATCGGTGGCCTCGGCCACGTCGCCGTGCAGTACGCCAGGGCCATGGGCCTGCACGTCGCCGCCATCGACATCGACGACGCCAAGCTGGAACTGGCGCGCAAGCTCGGTGCCAGCCTGACGGTCAACGCCCGGCAGGAAGACCCGGTGGAGGTGCTCCAGCGCGACATCGGCGGCGCCCACGGGGTGCTGGTCACCGCGGTATCCAACAGCGCCTTCGGCCAGGCCATCGGCATGGCGCGCCGCGGCGGCACCATCGCCCTGGTCGGCCTGCCGCCGGGTGACTTCCCGACGCCGATCTTCGACGTGGTGCTCAAGGGCCTGCACATCGCCGGCTCAATCGTCGGCACCCGCGCGGACCTTCAGGAAGCCCTCGACTTTGCCGGCGAAGGCCTGGTCAAGGCGACCATCCATCCGGGCAAGCTGGACGACATCAACCAGATCCTCGACCAGATGCGCGCCGGGCAGATCGAGGGGCGCATCGTCCTTGAGATGTGACCTGCGGGGCGGCGTCCCGGCGCCGCCCTTGCCTGTCTACTCGACGCTGCCCAGCCCGCCTTCCAGCTTGCGCCAGAGCAGGCGGATCGCCGCCTTGCGTACCAGCGCGCAGCGGTACAGGCGGATTTCCTGCGGCACGAACCATTGCGGCCCGCCACAGATCGCCAGCTCACCGCGCTCCAGTTCGTTGACCACGCTCAGCCGTGGCACCCAGGCCACGCCCATGCCTTGCAGCGCCATGCTCTTCAGGCTGTCGGCCATCGCCGTCTCGTAGACCGTGGTGTAGCGCAGGTTGCGCTGGCGCAGCAGCAGGTTGACCCCGCGGCCGAGGAAGGCGCTGGCGCTGTAGGCGAGCAGCGGCACGCTCTGGCCGTTCTCCAGGTCGAACAGCGGCTGGCCCTCGGCGTTCACCGCGCAAACCGGCAGCATCTCGGTGCGCCCCAGGTGCAGCGAGGGGAAGATCTCCGGGTCCATCTGCAACGCGGCGTCAGGGTCGTAGAACGCCAGCATCAGGTCGCAGCTACCCTCGCGCAGGGAATGCACCGCCTCGCCGACGTTGGTGGCGATCAGCCGGCTGGCGATGTTCAGCCCCTCGTTGCGCAGCCGCGCGATCCACTGCGGGAAGAAGCCCAGCGCCAGCGAGTGGGCGGCGGCGAACTGCAGCACCTCGCCCTGCCCGCCTTCCAGGTGGTGCAGGTGGCGCACCACCTGGCCGAGCTGCTCGACCACGCTGCGCGCGGTGACCAGGAACAGCTGCCCGGCCTCGGTCAGTTCCACCGGCGTGCGCTGGCGATTCACCAGGGTCAGGCCGAGGGCGTCCTCCAGGCTGCGAATGCGCCGGCTGAAGGCCGGCTGGGTGACGAAGCGTTTCTCCGCCGCCTGGGAAAAGCTGCGGGTGCCGGCCAGGGCGATGAAATCCTCCAGCCACTTCAGTTCGAGGTTCACGACGGGAAAGGCTCCGGTAATGCGATGACACGTCCGCCATCATACCAGCGTCACATCCAACATTATGCCGTTTGTGCATGAGGCAGCGTTTAACAGCATTGGCCACGAAATCGTCACATCCTTAGTCTAGTGGGCATCGCGGCACTGGCCGTGTCCCTCTGAGACAAATCCCGTCATGTCCCCCGTTGCATCTTCCCGTATCGAGAAAGACCTGCTCGGCACCCTCGAAGTGCCCGCTGACGCCTACTACGGCATCCAGACCCTGCGCGCCGTGAACAACTTCCGCCTCTCCGGGGTGCCGCTGTCGCACTACCCGAAGCTGGTCGTTGCCCTGGCCATGGTCAAGCAGGCCGCCGCCGACGCCAACCGTCAGCTCGGCCATCTCCCGGAAGACAAGCACGCCGCCATCAGCGAGGCCTGCGCCCGCCTGATCCGCGGCGATTTCCACGAGCAGTTCGTGGTGGACATGATCCAGGGCGGCGCCGGCACCTCCACCAACATGAACGCGAACGAAGTGATCGCGAACATCGCGCTGGAAGCCATGGGCCACACCAAGGGTGAGTACAAGTACCTGCACCCGAACAACGATGTGAACATGGCGCAGTCGACCAACGACGCCTACCCGACCGCCATCCGCCTGGGCCTGCTGCTCGGCCACGACACCCTGCTGGCCAGCCTCGACAGCCTGATCCAGGCCTTCGCCGCCAAGGGCGTCGAATTCGCCGGCGTACTGAAGATGGGCCGCACCCAGTTGCAGGACGCCGTGCCGATGACCCTCGGCCAGGAATTCCACGCTTTCGCCACCACCCTCGGCGAAGACCTCGACCGCCTGCGTCGCCTGGCGCCGGAGCTGCTCACCGAAGTGAACCTCGGTGGCACCGCCATCGGCACCGGCATCAACGCCGACCCCGGCTACCAGAAGCTCGCCGTCGAGCGCCTGGCCGCCATCAGCGGGCAGCCGCTGAAGCCGGCCGCCGACCTGATCGAAGCCACCTCCGACATGGGCGCCTTCGTGCTGTTCTCCGGCATGCTCAAGCGCACCGCGGTCAAGCTGTCGAAGATCTGCAACGACCTGCGCCTGCTCTCCAGCGGCCCGCGCACCGGCATCAACGAGATCAACCTGCCGCCGCGCCAGCCGGGCAGTTCGATCATGCCGGGCAAGGTCAACCCGGTGATCCCGGAAGCGGTCAACCAGGTCGCCTTCGAAGTGATCGGCAACGACCTCGCCCTGACCCTGGCGGCCGAAGGCGGCCAGTTGCAACTGAACGTGATGGAGCCGCTGATCGCCTACAAGATCTTCGACTCGATCCGCCTGCTGCAACGCGCCATGGACATGCTCCGCGAGCACTGCATCACCGGCATCACCGCCAACGTCGAGCGCTGCCACGAACTGGTCGAGCACAGCATCGGCCTGGTCACCGCGCTGAACCCGTACATCGGCTACGAGAACTCCACGCGGATCGCCAAGACCGCCCTGGAGAGCGGCCGCGGCGTACTGGAACTGGTACGCGAGGAAAAGCTGCTGGACGAAGCCACCCTGGCCGACATCCTGCTGCCGGAAAACATGATCGCGCCGCGCCTGATTCCACTGCGCGCCTGATCCGATACGAGATCGAGCGCGCCCAGGTCCGGCTATCGACGCAGCCGGGCCGCAGCGCAGCCGATCGAAGAAGGCTCACCGGTAGAGGGGGAGTACTACCCCTCGACCTTTAGGGATGGATACCCTTCATCCCTTCTTTTATACCCGGCGCCCCGGCCCAGCCGCGGCGCCACGCTCACCGGTCGAGAGGGATACCAACTTTCCCTCTCTACACTCTGAGGGACACGGCGACCTGCGGTGTCCCTTCTTTTTTTTCACCGCTCAAGACGGCCCGCAGATCTTCCCCGTTGCCGAGGTGTTGTGTGGCTGCGCTCACCTGTGGATAACGTCCGCGTCATACGTCCTACGAAGGCATATCCCCTCTCAACACCCCGTCAACCCTTGCTCCCGCCGCTCCTCCGGGAAGAAATAGGGCCTCAATACCCGTACCCCGACGCTGTTGCCGGCAAACGCCGCCACCAACCACAACCAGCCATGCAGGCTGCCGGACGCGATCCCGCTGAAATACGCGCCGATGTTGCAGCCATAGGCCAGGCGCGCGCCGTAGCCGAGCAGCAGCCCGCCGATCACCGCCGCCGCCAGCGAACGGCGCGGGATGTCCAGGTTCGGCGCGAAGCGTCCGGCCAGGCCGGCGGCGAGCAGCGCGCCGAGGACGATGCCGATGTCCATCACGCTGGTGATGTCTTCCCACAGCGGCGCGGCCAGCGCCTTGGCGTTCGCCGGCGTCTGCCAGAAGGCCCAGGCGCCGACGTCCAGGCCCACGCCCTGGGCGATCTTCGCGCCCCACAGGGCGAAGGCCGACGTGATGCCCCAGGGGCGTCCGGCGAGGTACAGGGTGAGGAAGTTGAGCAGCGCCAGCGCCAACGCGCCCCAGACCAGCGGCCAGGGGCCGCGGAGGAAGCGCCGCCAACCCCGCCATTCGGCGCTCGGCGGGGTTTCCAGGGTGCCGTGGCGGGCCTTCTCCATGCGTACCGTGACCCCGGCGATGCCGATGAACACCGCCAGGCTCAACACCAGCGCCGGTGCCAGGCCCAGTTCGGCGACCAGCGAGATCGGCGGCAGCGACGGCAGGGCGAACCACCAGCCGACATGCTGGGTGGCGATCAGCGAGCCGAGGATGAAGAACAGCAGGGTCACCAGCATCCGCGCGTTGCCGCCGCCGACGGTGAACAGGGTGCCGGAGGCGCAGCCGCCGCCCAGTTGCATGCCGATGCCGAAAATGAAGGCGCCGACGATCACCGAAGTACCGACCGGCGAGACGAAACCGCTCACCGGCTGGCCGAACAGGCTGCCCGCCGCCAGCGCCGGGAAGAACAGCAGCACCGCCAGCGCCAGCATCACCATCTGCGCGCGCAGCCCGGCGCCGCGCCGTTCGCGGATGAATACCCGCCAGGCGGAGGTGAAGCCGAAGGCGGCGTGGTAGAGGGTCAGGCCCAGGGCGCCGCCGACGACGAAGAGGATGGCCTGGCGCGCGCTGACCGCGTTGAACAGGAACAGCCCGCCGAGCACCAGCAGGGCGAAGGCGATCAGGGGGGCGGCGAGCTTGCGCTCGGGCGCGGCGGAAAGGGCGACACTCATGGCTACTCCTGGGCGCGAGGGTGATCCGGGGGCATTCTAGTCAGTCGCGACGACGGGTCCAACCAGGGCCTCCCGCCGCCAGGCCTTGCGCAACGCCCGCAGCGCCTCATCGATACGCGCCTCGGGTACTGCCGCGAAGCCCAGCACCAGGCCCGCGCGGTCGTCTGGCGCAACGCTGGAGTCGTCCATCCAGTAGTCGCTCAAGGCGCTGACTTCCACCCCGGCGGCTGCCGCCGCGGCGATCAGGGCCCGCTCCCGCGCCAGGCTGTCGACCCGCACGCACAGGTGCAGCCCCGCCTCCACCGCCGGCAACGGCTGGCAACCCGGCGCCTCTGGCCAGCCCCGCAGCAAGGCGTCGCGGCGGGCGCGGGCGGCGCGGCGCATGCGGCGGACGTGGCGCTGGAAATGCCCCTCGGCGATGAAGTCGGCCATGACCCGCTGGGTGCCCACCTCCGAATGGCGTACCTCGATGGCCCGCCGCTGGCGGAAGCGCTCGACCAGCGCCGGCGGGACCACCAGGTAGCCCAGGCGCAACGCCGGGAAGGCGATCTTGCAGAAGGTCCCGACGTAGAGCACCCGGCCCTGTCGGTCCAGCGCGGCCAGCGGCGTACCGCTGTAGCGATACTCGCCGTCGTAGTCGTCCTCGACGATCCAACCGTCGGCGCGCTCGGCCCACTCCAGCAGCTCCAGGCGCCGCGCCAGCGACAGGGTGACGCCGGTGGGGTACTGGTGTGACGGCGTGACATAGGCCAGGCGGCAGCCGGCAATGCCCGCGAGCCGGTCGCTGCGCAGCCCCTCGGCGTCGAGGTCGATCCCGTGCGGTACCGCGCCGGTCGCGGCGAAGGCCAGGCGCGCCGCGCGGTAGCCAGGGTTTTCCACAGCCACCGGATCGCCGTTCTCGAGCAACACCTGGGCGCACAGGCGGATGGCCTGCTGCGCGCCATGGGTGACGATCACCTGTTCCGCCTCGCAGCGCAGGCCGCGCGCGCTGCGCAGGTAGGCGGCGATCAGCTCGCGCAGGCGCGCCTCGCCGGCCGGGTCGCCGTAGCCCAGGCAGTCCGCCGGTGGGTTGCGCCAGAAGCGCGCCTGTAGCCGCGCCCAGGTGTCGAAGGGGAACAGGTCGAAGGCCGGCACGCCGACGCGGAACGCTCGCGGCGCGCCTTCCGGTGGCGGCGCCAGGGCCGCCGGGCCGCGCGGCGCGGGAGCGCTCGGGGCGACGGCGGGGGCCCTGCCTGGGATTTCCTGCAACTCGGCAACGTAGGTGCCGTCGCCTGTGCGCCCGTCGATATAGCCCTCGGCGTGCAACTGTTCATAGGCCCGCACCACGGTGTTGCGCGAGACCTTCAGGGCCTGGGCCAGTTCGCGGCTGGCGGGCATCCGCGTGCGGCTGCCGAGGCGGCCGTCGAGGATCCGTTCGCGCAGCGCGGCGTAGAGCTGGCGGGCCAGGCCCTGGGCGGGGTCGAGGTGGATGCCGGCGGCGTCGAAGGGCAGTACGGTGGCCATGGCGGTCTCGGAGGGAAGAAAGCGCCAGTGTGGATTGGACCTGTGGAATTGACCAGCAATGGATCTTCTAGCGGACCATTTCCCGGCCTAGTCTGGAGGCACCTTTACCCGGACATGGAACCGAGCCATGAGCACGTCCCTGCAGATTCGTCCCGTCGGCGCCGGCGACCACGCCGCCTGGCTGCCGCTGTGGGAGGGCTACCAGCGCTTCTACAAGACCGAGATCGCCGCCGCTACCAGCGACGCCACCTGGCAGCGCTTCCTCGACGCCGACGAACCGATGAACGCCGCCCTCGCCTGGCTCGACGAGCGCGCCGTGGGCCTGGTGCACTGGATCTACCACCGCTCCTGCTGGACCGTCGGCGACTACTGCTACCTGCAGGACCTGTTCGTCGCCGAGGGCCTGCGCGGCGAAGGCATAGGGCGCCGGCTGATCGAGCATGTCTACGCCGAGGCCGGCGCCGCTGGCTGTTCGCGGGTGCACTGGCTGACCCACGAGAGCAACAGCGACGCGATGAAGCTGTACGAGCGCATCGCCGACAAGTCCGGTTTCCTTCAGTACCGCAGGATTCTCTGAGGCCCACCATGCGCGAACCCTTGAACTGGCGCCCCGTCGCCACTCCACCCCACGCCCCGCTCGACGGCCGCTTCGTCAAGCTCGAACCGCTCGATCCGCAACGCCACGGCGACGACCTGTGGGACGCCCTGCAAGGGCCTGGCGCCGACCCGTTGCTGTGGGAATACCTGGCCTACGGCCCGTTCGCCGAGCGCCCGGCGTTCGACGCCTGGCTGGCCGGCCAGGCGGCCAGCCGCGACCCGCTGTTCTTCGCCGTGCGCGAGCGGCGCACGCAGCGCGCCGTCGGCCTGCTCAGCTACCTGCGGATCACGCCGAAGGATGGCGTCATCGAAATCGGCCATATCGCCTTCGGCGCGCCTATGCAGCGCACACCGGGGTCTACCGAGGCGGTCTACCTGCTCGCCGAACTCGCCCTCGGCCGCCTCGGCTACCGCCGCCTGGAGTGGAAGTGCAATGCCGGCAACGCCCGTTCGATGCGCGCCGCCGAGCGCCTGGGCTTCACCTACGAAGGCACCTTCCGCCAGCACATGGTGGTCAAGCAGCGCAACCGCGACACCGCCTGGTTCTCCCTGCTCGACAGCGAATGGCCGGCGCGACAGGCGGCGTTCGAGCGCTGGCTCGATCCTTCCAACTTCGACGCCGAAGGCCGCCAGCGGCAGACGCTGGAGGCGCTGCGCGACTAGCCCCTGGCAGGGACTGCCGGTCGCTCAACGGTACTCCGGCAGCCAGTGCAGGCTGGCCAGGATGTGCGCGACCGCGTTGGCCACGCCGAACAGCAGCACCAGCACGATCGCCGGCGTGCCGCCCCAGGCGCGGAACAGCGGGCTGCCGAAGCGCTTGCGCGAGGCCCGCGCCATCAGCGCCGGAACGATCACCGCCCAGAACGCCGCGGCCAGCCCGGCGAAACCGATGGCGTAGATGAAGCCGTTGGGGAACAGCAGCCCGCCGATGGTCGGTGGGACGAAGGTCAGCAACGCGGTCTTGAAGCGCCCGAAGTGGCTGTCGTCGAACCTGCACAGGTCGGCCAGGTAGTCGAACAGGCCGAGGGTCACGCCGAGGAAGGAGCTGGCCACCGCCAGGTTGGAGAAGGTGGTGAGCAACGCGTTCAGCGAATCCGACGCGGTGATCCGGTGCAGGTATTCCACCAGGGTGCCGACGTTGCTGCCGCCGGCGATGATGCCCTTGAACTGCTCGCGCGGGATGGTGCCCAGGGTGCTGGCCTGCCACAGCAGGTAGATGGCCAGGGCGATCAGGGTGCCGATCCACAGCGAACGGCTGATCCGCTGCGGGTCCTTGCCGTAGTACTTCATCAGGCTCGGCACGTTGCCGTGGTAACCGAAGGAAGTCAGGCAGAACGGCAGGGTCGCCAGCAGGTAGGGCCAGTAGACCGCGTCCGGCTCGCCGCTGTTGAACAGGATCGCCGGCTGGATGCGCCCGAGCAGGCCGCTGATGGAGAGGCCGAAGGTAATGATCATGCCGCCGAGCATCAGCGTGGTGATGCGGTCCACCGCGCGGGTGCTCCACCACACCACCAGCGCCACCGCCAGGGCGAACAGCAGCCCGGCGAGCTTTTCCGGCAGGGTCACGCCGAGGCCGCTGGACAGGGTGTAGCCGATGATTGAGCCGCCGCCGGAGATATAGGCATAGGTGAGGATATAGAGGACGAAGGCGATGCTCAGCCCGTTGACCACATTCCAGCCCTGGCCGAGCAGGTCACGGGTGATGGTCGAGAAGCTCGAGCCCACCGGGTAGTTGAGGTTGGCCTCGAGGATCATCATCCCCGACAGCAGCATGCAGAACCAGGTGAGCAGGAACACCGCCACCGACCAGCCGAACCAGATGCCGGACATGGCGATGGGCAGGGAGAACATTCCGGCGCCGACGGCGGTGCCGGCGATGATCATCGAACCGCCGAGCAGCGAGGGCCGGCGGCTGGGCGTTTGAGCTGGAGAGGACGACACCTGGACTTCCCGATAGTCAGCGCCTGCGGCGCGACGCGCCGCTGGGCAGAGGCGGCATTCTAGGCGGCGCGCGCGCCGGGCGCACCCTGGCAGGGCGAACAGCCGGCCGACGCGGCAACCGATGCCGATAAAAAAAGGGGAGCATCATGCTCCCCCAGGGACTTTAACCGTCTGTCGCGGTCAGCCCGCAATCTCGATCAGGATCTCGCCCGGGTTGACCCGGTCGCCCTTGGCCACGTGGATCGCCTTGACCGTACCGGCGATGCCGGCCTGGACCTCGGTTTCCATCTTCATCGCCTCGGTGATCAACACCGCCTGGCCGGCCTTGACGCTATCGCCTTCCTTCACCAGCACGTCGACGATGTTGCCCGGCATGGTGGTGCTGACGTGGCCCGGCTCGCTGGCATGCTTGCGGCCGCTGGCGGAGCCGGCGACATATTCGTTGAGCGGCTCGAACACCACTTCTTCCGGCATGCCGTCGATGGACAGGTAGAAGTGCCGCTTGTTGTCGCTCTTCACGCCGACCCCGGTGATGTCGACGCGGTAGGTCTCGCCGTGCACGTCGATGACGAACTCGGTCGGGGTGCCTTCCGCGCCAGCGGCGGCGACGCCCTTGCCGGTGGGAATCGGCAGCAGTTCCTCGGGCTTCAGGGTGCCGGCCTCACGCTCTTCGAGGAACTTGCGCCCGATGTCCGGGAACATCGCGTAGGTGAGTACGTCTTCCTCGGACTTGGCCAGGTTGCCGATCTCGCTGCGCAGCTTGTTCAGCTCCGGCTTGATCAGGTCGGCCGGGCGCACGTCGATGACTTCCTCGCTGCCGATGGCCTGGCGCCGCAGTTGCTCGTTGACCTCGCCGGGGGCCTTGCCATAACGGCCCTGCAGGTACAGCTTCACTTCGTTGGTGATGGTCTTGTAGCGCTCGCCGGCGAGCACGTTGAAGAACGCCTGGGTGCCGACGATCTGCGAAGTCGGCGTCACCAGCGGCGGGAAACCGAGGTCGGCGCGGACCCGCGGGATTTCCTCGAGCACCTCGCCCATACGGTTCAGCGCGCCCTGCTCCTTGAGCTGGTTGGCCAGGTTGGAAATCATCCCGCCCGGCACCTGGTTGACCTGCACGCGGGTATCCACGCCGGTGAATTCGCTCTCGAACTGGTGGTACTTCTTGCGCACCGCGTGGAAGTACATGCCGATCTCCTGGATCAGCTCCAGGTCCAGGCCGGTGTCGTAGGGGGTACCGCGCAGCGCCGCGACCATCGACTCGGTGCCCGGGTGGCTGGTGCCCCAGGCCATGCTGGAGATCGCCGTGTCGATACGGTCGGCGCCGTTTTCCACGGCCTTGAGCTGGCACATGCTGGCAACACCGGCGGTGTCATGGGAATGCACCACCACGTCCAGCGGCAGGGCGTCCTTCAGGGCCTTGACCAGGTCGCCGGTGGCATAGGGGGTGAGCAGGCCGGCCATGTCCTTGATGGCGATGGAGTCGACGCCCATGTCGGCCATCGCCTTGCCCTGGGCGACGAAGGCCTCGATGGTGTGCACCGGGCTGGTGGTGTAGCAGATGGTGCCCTGGGCGTGCTTGCCGGCGGCCTTCACCGCCTCGATGGAGACGCGCAGGTTACGCACGTCGTTCATCGCGTCGAAGATGCGGAACACGTCGATGCCGTTGACCGCCGCCTTGGCCACGAAGGCGCGCACCACATCGTCGCTGTAGTGGCGGTAGCCGAGCAGGTTCTGCCCGCGCAGGAGCATCTGCAGGCGGGTGTTGGGCAGCGCCGCCTTGAGCTTGCGCAGGCGTTCCCACGGGTCTTCCTTGAGGAAGCGCACGCAGGCGTCGAAGGTGGCGCCGCCCCAGACTTCCAGCGACCAGTAGCCGACGCGGTCGAGCTTGTCGCAAATCGGCAGCATGTCCTCGGTGCGCATGCGGGTCGCCAGCAGAGACTGGTGGGCATCGCGCAGGATGGTATCGGTGACGCCGGTCTTCTTCGCTTGGATGGTATTGCTCATGTTCTGCTCCTTCCCTTACAGGCCGGCGTGGGCCGCGATGGCGGTGGCGATGGCGATGGCCAGGTGCGACGGGTTGCGCTTGATCGAGTACTGGGTCAGTTCCGGGTGGCTTTCGACGAAGCTGGTGTTGAACTGGCCGCTGCGGAATTCCGGGTTGCGGAGGATTTCCTGGTAGTACGGCGCGGTGGTCTTGACCCCTTGCACGCGCATGTCATCGAGGGCGCGCAGGCCGCGATCGAGGGCCTCTTCCCAGGTCAGCGCCCAGACGATCAGCTTCAGGCACATCGAGTCGTAGTACGGCGGGATGGTGTAGCCGGTGTAGATCGCCGTGTCGGTACGCACGCCGGGGCCGCCGGGGGCGTAGTAGCGGGTGATCTTGCCGAACGAGGGCAGGAAGTTGTTCTTCGGGTCCTCGGCGTTGATGCGGAACTGCAGGGCGTAGCCGCGATGGACGATGTCGTCCTGCTTGACCGACAGCTCCAGCCCGGAAGCGATGCGGATCTGCTCGCGGACCACGTCGATGCCGGTGATCTCCTCGGTGATGGTGTGCTCCACCTGGACCCGGGTGTTCATCTCCATGAAGTACACCTCGCCGTCGGCGAGCAGGAACTCCACGGTGCCGGCGTTCTCGTAGCCCACCGCCTTGGCCGCGCGCACCGCCAGGTCGCCGATATAGGCGCGCTGCTCAGGGGTGAGCTGCGGGCTCGGGGCGATCTCGATGAGCTTCTGGTTGCGGCGCTGGATCGAGCAGTCGCGCTCGAACAGGTGCACGGTGTTGCCGAAGGAATCGGCGAGGATCTGCGCCTCGATGTGCTTGGGATTGACGATGCACTTCTCGAGGAATACCTCGGCGCTGCCGAAGGCCTTGGTCGCCTCGGAGATCACCCGCGGGAACGCCTGTTCCAGCTCCTCGCGGCTGTTGCAGCGACGGATGCCGCGACCGCCGCCGCCGGAGGTGGCCTTGAGCATCACCGGGTAGCCGATCCGCTCGGCTTCGCGCAGGGCCTCGGCGAGATCGGCGACGTTGCCTTCGGTGCCGGGGGTACAGGGCACGCCGGCGGCGATCATGCTGCGGCGGGCTTCGGTCTTGTCGCCCATGCGGCGGATCACTTGCGCCGACGGGCCGATGAACTTGATACCGCGCTCGGCGCAGATTTCCGCCAGCTCGGCATTTTCCGAGAGGAAGCCATAGCCGGGGTGCAGGGCGTCGCAGCCGCTTTCCGCCGCCAGGTTCACCAGGGCGCGCGGGTTGAGGTAGCCGGCCAGCGGGTCCGCGCCGATGCTGTGGGCTTCGTCGGCGCGCTTGACGTGCAGCGCGTGGCGATCGGCCTCGGAGTAGACGGCCACCGAGCGGATGCCCATCTCGGCGCAGGCGCGCACGATGCGGACGGCGATCTCGCCGCGGTTGGCGATCAGGATCTTCTTGATCACGGAGGTCTCCCTCTTCGGGGTTGGGAACCTGGTACGGTCGATCCGGATATTCCGGTCGCTGCATGACCGGCAGGCAGCTCCCGGTCGCACTTTTACCCTACCCCCGTGAGGGTGATTAACAAAAATCAATAATTATTGGGATAGCCATTAGAAAAGCTTTATAGTCGCCCGACCGATCTCGGTCAGAGTGTGACTGGAATGCGTAAGTCGTTGATGCGTATGACATTACGGCAGCTTCAGGTTTTTCGTGCCGTATGCGAGAGCCGCTCCTACAGCCGGGCGGCGGAGGAAATGGCCCTGACCCAGCCGGCGGTCAGCCTGCAGATCCGCCAACTGGAAGAGCTGGTCGGCCAGCCGCTGTTCGAGTACGTCGGCAAGAAGCTCTACCTGACCGATGCCGCCGAAGCCCTGCTGAAGACCAGCACCGACCTGTTCCAGCGCCTGGAAAGCCTGGACATGCAGCTCTCGGACCTGAAGGGCTCGCTGCAGGGCCAGTTGCGCCTGGCGGTGGAGTCCAGCGCCAAGTACATCACCCCGCACCTGTTCAAGGCGTTCCAGAACCTGCATCCGGAAGTCAGCCTGAGCCTGACGGTGGTCAACCGCACCCAGGTGATCAAGCGCCTGGCCGACAACCGCGACGACCTGGTGATCATGTCCCTGGTACCGCAGGACATGGCCCTGGAGTTCCTGCCCTTCCTGAACAACCCGATCATCGCCGTGGCGCCGCCGGACCATCCGCTGTGCAACGCCGCGAAGCTGGCCCTGAAGGACCTGGAGCCCTTCCCGCTACTGGTCCGCGAACCGGGCTCCGGCACCCGCAAGGCTTGCGAGGAGTTCTTCCAGCAACGCCGCGCGCACTTCTCGCAGATCCAGGAGATCGCCTCGCTGGAGTCCCTGCGCGAAGGGGTGATCGCCGGCCTCGGCCTGGCCCTGCTGCCGCGCCATGCGGCGCACCAGGAACTGGCCAACGGCCTGCTGCGCGAACTACCGGTGGAGGAATTGCCGCTCTATCGCAGCTGGTGCCTGGTGCACGCCAAGGGCAAGCGCCTGAGCCCGGTGGCCCAGGCGTTCGTCGCCTTCGTCCGCGAGGAGCGGGCGCTGATCAGCCAGCTCGCTGGGCGCTTCGCCGGCCCTGGCGGTTCGAGCTGAGGTAGGCGGCGGCTACCAGCTCGGGGTAGTCGGCCAGTTCCTGGCGCAGGCGCAGTTCTTCGCAGTGGTCCTCGATCGCCCGGCGGAATTGCATGCGCCGCTGGTCTTCGAGCTTGCGGCGGGTTTTCGAATCCACGTGCTGGGCATTGGCATCGCTATGACGGGGCATCTCGCGTCTCCCATGGCCGACTGGCTGGAGTCGCGAGCATCGCGCAGCAATGTGACGGTTTGGCGGCAGGCCGGTGAAGACTGCGTTATGCCTTCCCGGCGGCGCCTCAGGACGGCTCGCCGCGCTCTTCCTGGTTCTTCATCACCTTCGGCGACAGGCGCAGGCTGCGCAGGCTGCGCTTGACGCTCTTGAGGTGGTTGACCAGGTCCGGGCCGCGGGCCATGGCCACGCCCATCGCCAGCACGTCGATCACCACCAGGTGGGCGATGCGCGAGGTCAGCGGGGTGTAGATGTCGGTGTCCTCGTGCACGTCGATCGCCAGGTTGACCGTGGCCAGGTCGGCCAGCGGGGTCTGGCTCGGGCACAGGGTGATCAGCGTGGCGCCGGCCTCGCGCACCAGGTTGGCGGTAATCAGCAGGTCCTTCGAGCGACCCGACTGGGAAATGCAGATGGCCACGTCGCTGGGCTTGAGGGTCACCGCCGACATCGCCTGCATGTGCGGGTCGGAGTAGGCCGCCGCCGACAGCAGCAGGCGGAAGAACTTGTGCTGGGCATCCGAGGCCACCGCGCCGGAAGCGCCGAAGCCGTAGAACTCCACGCGCTGGGCGTGGGCGATGGCGGCGATGGCGCGCTCCAGGGCGTGGGTGTCCAGGTGCTCGCGGACTTCCATCAGGCTGTGCAGCGTGGTGTCGAAGATCTTCAGGCTGAAGTCGGCCACCGAGTCGCTCTCATGGATCGAGAACTGGCCGAAGCTGGCGCCGGCCGCCAGGCTCTGCGCCAGCTTCAGCTTGAGGTCCTGGAAGCCGCTGCAGCCGATGGCGCGGCAGAAACGCACGATGGTCGGCTCGCTGACCCCGACCCCATGGGCCAGTTCGGCCATGGAGCTGTGCATGACCGACGCCGGATCGTTGAGAACGTGATCGGCGACCTTGAGTTCCGACTTGCGGAGCTGTTGGCGGGACTGGGCTATGTGCTGCAGCAGGTTCACAGGCTGGGCTCGATTCTCTGTAGTAACCTTGTAGTTATACTACAAACAGTCAGCCACGCCCAGCCAACGCCGTCGGGAGCTTGCCTTGAGTACACCAGCCACTCCAACGTCCTGCGACATCCTGGTCTTCGGCGGTACCGGCGACCTGGCCCTGCACAAGCTGCTGCCGGCGCTCTATCGCCTGCACCGGGAGGACCGCCTGCCGGCCGATACGCGGATCTTCGCCCTCGCCCGCAGCGCGCTGGACAACGCCGCCTTCCTCGCCCTCGCCGAGCGCAACGTCCGCGCGGTGGTGGCGCGCAGCGAGTTCGCCGCCGAACAATGGAAAGGCTTCGCCGCGCGCCTCGACTACCTGGCCATGGACGCCTCGCAGAGCGCAGACTTCGGTCGTCTCGCGCGGCACCTGAAGAGCAGCGAGGGCCGGGTGCTGGTGCACTACCTGGCAACCTCGCCGAGCCTGTTCGCGCCGATCGCGCAGAACCTCTCCATCGCCGGCCTCGCCGGGCCGCAAGCGCGCATCGTGCTGGAAAAACCGCTGGGCCATTCGCTGGACTCGGCGAGGGCGATCAACCAGTCCATCGGCCGGGTGTTCGACGAGTCGCGGGTGTTCCGCATCGACCACTACCTGGGCAAGGAAACCGTGCAGAACCTGATGGCCCTGCGCTTCGCCAATGCGTTGTTCGAGCCGGTCTGGCGCGCGGCGCACATCGACCATGTGCAGATCAGCGTCAACGAGACCCTTGGCGTGGAGAACCGCGGCGGCTACTACGACCACGCCGGGGCGATGCGCGACATGGTGCAGAACCATCTGCTCCAGTTGCTCTGCCTGGTGGCGATGGAGGCGCCGGTGCGTTTCGACGCCGAGGCTGTGCGCAACGAGAAGCTCAAGGTGCTGCAGGCGCTGAAGCCGATCTCCGGGCTCGACGTGCAGGACAAGACGGTACGCGGCCAGTACGCCGCCGGCAGGATCGGCGGCCAGGAGGTGCCGGCGTACTACTTCGAGAAGAACGTCGACAACGACAGCGATACCGAGACCTTCGTCGCGCTCCAGGCCGAGGTCGAGAACTGGCGCTGGGCCGGGGTGCCGTTCTACCTGCGCACCGGCAAGCGCATGGCGCGCAAGTGCTCGGAAATCGTCATCCAGTTCAAGCCGGTGCCGCACAGCCTGATCGACGGCGGCGGCGGGCCGGCCAACCGCCTGTGGATAAGGTTGCAGCCGGAGGAGCGGATCAGCGTGCAACTGATGGCCAAGACCCCGGGCAAGGGCATGCAACTGGAACCGGTGGAGCTGGACCTCAACCTGGCCGAGGCCCTCAGCCGCAACAAGCGGCGCTGGGACGCCTACGAGCGCCTGCTGCTGGACGTGATCGAGGGCGACTCGACGCTGTTCATGCGCCGCGACGAGGTAGAGGCCGCCTGGGGCTGGGTCGACCCAATCCTCGCCGGCTGGCGCGAGCACTACCAGAGCCCGCGGCCCTACCCGGCCGGCAGCAACGGCCCGGAACAGGCGCAACTGCTGCTGGAACTGCAGGGTCGACGCTGGCTGGAATGACGCGGACATTGATCCGGCTCAGGATCGCCCGGCGCGCGCTCGGCTAGAGTCGCGCGCCCACGTCGTTGCGAGCCCGAACCATGACCGCCACCACCCTCCGCCCCGAACTGCTGTGCCCCGCCGGCACCCTGAAAAGCATGCGCTATGCCTTCGCCTACGGCGCCGATGCCGTCTACGCCGGGCAGCCGCGCTACAGCCTGCGGGTGCGCAACAACGATTTCGACCACGCCCAACTGGCCGAAGGCATCGCCGAGGCCCACGCACTTGGCAAGCGCTTCTACGTGGTGGTCAACATCGCCCCGCACAACGCCAAGCTGAAAACCTTCCTGCGCGACCTGGAGCCGGTGGTCGCCATGGGTCCGGATGCGCTGATCATGTCCGATCCCGGCCTGATCATGCTGGTTCGCCAGCATTTCCCGCAGATGCCCATCCACCTGTCGGTGCAGGCCAACGCGGTGAACTGGGCCGCGGTGCAATTCTGGCGGCAGCAGGGCCTGACCCGGGTGATCCTTTCCCGCGAGCTGTCGCTGGAGGAGATCGAGGAAATCCGCCAGCAGGTGCCGGACATGGAGCTGGAAGTGTTCGTCCACGGCGCCTTGTGCATGGCCTATTCCGGGCGCTGCCTGCTGTCCGGCTACATCAACCGCCGCGACCCCAACCAGGGCACCTGCACCAATGCCTGCCGCTGGGAATACAAGGCGGTGGAGGGCCGCGAGGACGAGCTGGGCAACGTGGTGGCGCGGGAGCCGACCCTGGGACGCGGCGCGCCGACCGAGCAGGTGTTCCTCCTCGAGGAAGGCAACCGTCCCGGCGAACCGATGGCCGCCTTCGAGGACGAACACGGCACCTACATCATGAATTCCAAGGACCTCCGCGCCGTGCAGCACGTCGAGCGGCTGGCGCGGATCGGCGTGCACTCGCTGAAGATCGAGGGCCGTACCAAGTCCCACTACTACGTGGCGCGCACCGCCCAGGTCTACCGCCAGGCGATCGACGACGCGGCGGCCGGCAAGCCGTTCGACCGCGGTCTGATGGACACCCTGGAGTCCCTCGCCCACCGCGGCTACACCGAGGGCTTCCTGCGCCGCCACGTGCACGACGAGTACCAGAACTACCAGCACGGCCATTCGCTGTCCGAGCGCCAGCAGTTCGTCGGCGAACTCACCGG
Organism: Pseudomonas sp. PS1(2021); assembly: GCF_020405165.1. Taxonomy (NCBI): domain Bacteria; kingdom Pseudomonadati; phylum Pseudomonadota; class Gammaproteobacteria; order Pseudomonadales; family Pseudomonadaceae; genus Pseudomonas; species Pseudomonas sp. PS1(2021). Next base: position 5,845,104 of record NZ_CP084484.1, read on the forward strand.
CGAACGCCGCGACGGACTGGCCGAGGTGGAGGTGAAGAACCGCTTCCAGCGCGGCGACAGCGTCGAACTGATGACTCCGCGAGGCAACCTGAGCCTGCGCGTGGAGGACCTGCGCAACGCCGCCGGCGAGGCCATCGAGGTGGCGCCGGGCAATGGCCACGTGGTCTACCTGGCGCTGCCGGAAGGCCTGGACCTGTGCTACGCGCTACTGATGCGCGATCTCCAGCCCGGCCAGGATACCCGCCAGCCGCAAGCCGAACGCAGCGGCGGGTGTGCCGGCAAGGGCGCTTGCGGCTGCGCTCACTGAGGGTTGAGCAGGAACACCACGTAGCCCCTGAACCAGGGGCTCTTTTCCAGGTAGTCGGGGGCTTGCCAGTCGCCGCCCTGGACCAGGCCGATCCGGTACGGCAGCTGCAGGCGGCTGACCCGCGGGAGGTAAGCGGCGTGGTTGGGAATGCTGTGACGCCCCTGGTAGGTCTGCACCACCACTTCATCGACCACGCCCTTGAGCCGGTTGATCGCCGCCGGCTCGGCGTTGCTGCCCCAGTCGAGCAACCCGGTGATGCTCAAGCGGTATTCGCGGGGCAGGCGCCGGCGCAGGTCGCGGAGGAAATCGACGTACTCGTCGAGGTAGCGGGTACGCGCATCGAAGTCGATCTGGATGCCGACCACCGGGTTGCCGGCACGCTTCCAGCGCTGCACCTGGTTCAGCACGGCCTGGTAGATCTGCGGCGTCCAGCGCAGGGTATGGGCGCGGTACACCACCCAGACCTCGCCCCGCGCCAGGCGTGGCACCGAGATGCCCTGGGCGATCAGCCGCACGCCCTCGCCGGGGCGCCGGCGCGACTGGCTGATCTGTCCCTGCAGGATGTACAGCGTCTCGGCCCGCGCCAGCACCGGCTGCGGCGCGACGCCGCTCCACAGCCAGAAGGCGCCGTAGTCCTCGGCGCGCACCGCGGCCTCGACGGACGGCAACAGCGGCAGGCCCAGCAACAGGCCCGCCAGCCAGGCTCGCCAGCGCCTCACCAGTAGTACTTCAGTTCCTTGGCCCAGGAGCTGTCGGCGTAGGTCGACTTGAGCGTACGGAACCATTGCTTGCGCTCGGCCTGCGGGATGTCCTGCTGGCCGCAGGTGTTGTAGCCGGCCGGGGCGAAGCAGTTGATCGCGCGGAACAGCGCGTAGGCCTTGTCTTCGCGCGGAGCCTTGGGGTTGTCCATGACCAGGCGATAGCCATCCAGCCGGGAGTACACCTCGCCCTTGAAGCCGCTCGGGGTGCCGCCCAGCTCGTTGGCCTCGGGCTGGCTGTCCAGCGGCATGCCGTCGAGACCGTTGCGCAGGATGAATTCACCCAGGCAGTTCAGGCCCTTCGGGTCCTTGTCATCGGCGGCCAGCGCCGCGGCCGACTCGGCGATGGCCGGGCAAACGTAGCCGGACTCGGCCTTGTCGCCCTTCCAGCGGAACAGCTCCAGGCTGTTACCGGCGCCGTAGACATAGCCGAGGCTGGTGCCCAGCTTGGTCTGCGAGGGGGTTTCGCCGAGCAGCGCGAAGTCCTTGCCGAAGTCGGCGAAGCGGCTGCGGCGCAGGTCCTTGTAAAGGAGAGTGAACAGCGCGGTATCGCGCTCTTCCGCCGTCGCGCCCTGCTTGGCCTGGCGGCGCAACAGCGCGGCGTCGGCGACGTTGCGCAGGAGGATGCTGCGCAGCAGCGGCTCCTGGACCGGCGAACCTTCGGCGAAGACCTTTTCCAACTGGCCGCTGCGCTCGTAGTTGAGCGCCAGGGCCAGCTGCAACTGGCCCTTCTGGTACGGCTGCGCGGCCTGCGGCAACAGTTCCAGCCAGAGCGCCTCGGCGGCTTTCCAGTCCTTCTGCTGCTCCAGCGCCAGCCCGCGCAGGGTCTGCTGGCTGAAGCCGACGTAGTCGAGGCTGCCGACCTTTTGCGGCAGCGCTTCGAGGGTCTTCGCCGGATCCTGGTCGACATAGAAGCGATAGGCCGCCTGCAGGTAGGCGAACAGTTCGGGATGCGCGGCGAAGCTGGCCTGTTGGGCCTGCAGCGTTTCCCAGGTGAAGCTGCGCGGGGTCGACGGATCGTGGGCGCGCATCTGCACCAGGTCGGCCACCGCCAGCAGCAGCGGAGTCTGGATGTCGCCGAGCTGGATACCGGTCAGGAGCTTGTTGTCGACCTCCTGGACCAGGTCTTCCAGGGCCATGTTGCGCTGCCCTTGCTCGGCTTCGGCGAATTGCGCGGCATAGTCCTGGGCCAGCAGCTTCTGGTCGCCGGCCAGCCAATGCACGCGCCGTTGCAAGCCCTTGGCCGAGGCGGCGTAGAGCCCCTTCGGATACGCCTGCAGGTAGGCCTCGAGGGCACTGCGGGTCTGTTCCAGGCGAGCCTTGTCGACATTCTGCAGCTCGGGGAAGCCCATGTCGTCGAAGGCGTTCTGCTGGGCGGCGTTGAGCAGGGTGCGCGCCTGCAGGTACAGGGCGGTTTCCTTCAGCCAGGGCTGCGACACGTCCTGCAACGCCTTGAAGCCCTGTTCGGCTTCGTCGAAGCGGCCGCTGTAGAAGTTGGCCGCAGCCTCCAGGTACGTGGCGAAGGCCCTGCCTGCGGCCGACTCGACGCCTTGCGCGAGCACACCGCCCAGTTCCTCTTGTTCCCAGCCGCAGGCACCGAGCAGGTCCAGGCGGCTGTTGGCCAGGGCCTTGGTCTCCGCCTCGCCCAGCCCGGCGTCACGCACCTGGCGAAGAAACGCCAGCGCGCTGTCCTGGTCGTTGCTGCGGCAGCGGCTGCCCTCGCCCTCGAAGAATTCGGCGCCGGCGATCTTTTCCGGTAGCGCTTCGGCGCCCATCTGCCGGGCCAGTTCGGCGAGCGGCGAGGGCGCTGGCGCAGGCGGCGGTGTCTCGGCCTCGCTCGCCGCCGGCGGCGGCGCGGGCGGCTGGCTGCCGTCGCCGGGCAGCAGGCGGAACAGGCCGAACGGTACCAGGCCGTAGCCTTCGAGCTTCTCTTCCTCCGACGGCGGCGCCTCCACCAGCCGCCAGTGGCCGGCGTCGGCCAGCAGCAGGCGCAGGTTGGCGCGGGTGTCGTTGCCCGGGGCGAGGAACGGCAGGGTATCGCAGACACCGCCGCCGACCAGCGACCAATCGGGATAGCAGGAGTCGTCGCTGCTGGCCTGGGCCAGCGGGGAGAGACCGGCGCCCACCAGCAGGAGGGCGGGAAGAAGCGGCTTCGAGCGCATGAATCGTCCTTAATTCGTGGGAGTCGAAAGTGCTACAGCATACTCCGCCGGATCGCGTTCAACGAGCCTGGCGCAAACCTTCCTCCAGGGCATGGGCCGGCAACGGCCGGCCGATCAGGTAGCCCTGCAGCTCGTCGCAACGCTGGGCCACTAGGAAGTCCCGCTGTTCGATGGTTTCCACGCCTTCGGCGACCACCTTCAGGTCGAGGCTGTGGGCCATGGCGATGATCGCCCGGATGATCGCCGCATCCTCGCTGTTCTGGGTCAGGTCGCGGACGAACGACTGGTCGATCTTCAGGTAGTCCAGCGGCAGGCGCTTCAGGTAGCTGAGCGAGGAATAGCCGGTGCCGAAGTCGTCGACCGATAGCTTCACCCCCATCTCGCGCAACTGGCGGAAGGTCGCCAGGACACTATCGAGGGCGTCCAGCCACTGGCTTTCGGTCAACTCCAGCTCCAGTTGCGCCGCCGGCAGGCCGCTGTCGGCAAGCGCCGAGCGCACTACGTCGAGCAGGTCGCCCTGGCGCAACTGGTGGACCGAGAGGTTCACCGAGACCCGCAGGTTCAGGCCCCGCTGGCTCCACTCGGCGGCCTGCAGGCAGGCCCGGCGCAGGACGAATTCACCGATCTCGCCGATCAACCCGCACTCCTCGGCGAGGCCGATGAAGGTCGACGGCGGGATCATGCCCTCCTCCGGATGGTGCCAGCGCACCAGCGCCTCGACCGAGTCCGCGCGGGCGCTGGCCAGGCACAGCTTGGGCTGGTAATGCACGTCCAGCTGGCCCTCCTCGACCGCCTTGCGCAACCGGGTTTCCAGGCGCAGGCGTTCGAGGGTGCTGTCCTGCAGGTTGTCACGGAAGAACTGGAAGGTATTGCCGCCGAGTTGCTTGGCATGTTGCATCGCCAGGTTCGCCTGGCTCATCAGCACGGAGATTTCCCGTGCCTGCTCGGAAAACAGGCTGATCCCCAGCGAGGCGCCGAGGATCAACTCGTGGCCGGGCACGCTCACCGGCTGGCGCAACTGGACCAGCAGGCGTTCGGCCAGGCGCGACAGGGCCGCGGTGCCGGTGCCGCCATCGAGGAGAATGGCGAACTCGTCGCCGGCCAGACGCGCCAGGGTGTTGGCTTCCGGCGCGGTGCGCCGCAGGCGCTGGGCCATCTCCCTGAGCAACTGGTCGGCGACCTCGTGGCCGAGGCTGTCGTTGAGCAGCTTGAAGCGGTCCAGGTCGATCAGCAGCAGGGCCAGCCCGCCCTCCTCCTGGCGCGCCCGCTGGGCCGCCTCGTGCAGCCGCTCGCGGAACAACCGGCGGTTGGCCAGGCCGGTCAGTTCGTCGTAGTGCAGCAGGTGACGCAGGCGCTCCTCGACGTCGCGGCGGGCACTGAGATCGGTGAAGAAACCGACGATGTGGGTCGCCTCGCCATTGCCGTCGCGCAGCAGGTTGAGCTGCAGCCATTGGGGATAGGGATCGCCATTCTTCCGCGTATCCACCAGTTCGCCCTGCCACTGCCCGTGCTGGCGCAGCTCGGCGCGGATCTGCCGGTAGTGGCGCTGGGCCTCGGGGGTATTCACCAGCAGGCTGGCGTTGCGCCCGACCACGTCCTCGCGGCGATAGCCGGTGATGCGACTGAAGGCCTGGTTGACCGCCAGCAGGTTGTAGGCCGGATCGAGGATCACGATGCTCTCGCTGGCCGCCTCGAACACTGTCGCGGCCAGTTGCTGCTGCTCTTCCAGGCGCTTGCGCGCGCTGATGTCGCTGCGCGTGCCGAGCATCCGCGTCACCCGTCCCCGCGGGTCGCGAGCCATGGCCCGGCCACGATCCTCCAGCCAGCGCCAGCCGCCCTCCCGGTCGCGCACGCGGTACTCCACCCGGTATAGCTCGCTGCGCCCCTTGAGATGTTCGGCGAGGGCGCGACGGATGCGCGGCAGGTCGCCGGGGTGGATGCTTTCGATCAGCCTGCGATAGTCCTCGGGACCGTCCCCGGCGTCGCTGAAGACCGCCTCGAGATAGGAATGCTGGACCCGGCCGCTCTCCAGGTCCCAGTCCCACAACCCCAGTTCGCTGGCCTCCAGGGCCATGGCCAGGCGCGCCTCGCTCTGGCTGAGCGCCTGGCTGGTCGCGCCAAGCTCCTCGGTGCGCGCCTCCACCCGGCGCTGCAAGGCGTCGCGGGCGGCGCGCAGCTCGCGTTCGACCAGGCGCCGCTGGCCGACCTCCTGGGCGAGCTTGCGATTGAGCGCTTCGGCCTCGGCGTTGACGCGTTCCAGGTGCAGGTTCAGCGCCTGGGTCTGGAAGCGTCGCAGCAGCGCGCCCTGCACCAGCCGGTGGATCTGCCCGGCGACCACCAGCAGCGCCACCAGCAGGATCAGGCCGAGCACGCCCCAGCCCTGCAACAGGCTATGCGGCTGCAACAGCAGGAAAACGATGGATGGCAGCAGGCCCGGCAAGGCGAAGGTGAGGAAGGCCGGCAGGCTCACCGCATAGGCGACGCTGGCGGAGAGGATCGCCGCCGCCACCAGGCCGAACACCAGCACCTGCTGGAGGAAGGCATCGGCCGGGACCAGCATGATCACCGCGAACGCCAGGGTCAGGCCCGAGGCGCCGGCGCCGCACAGGAAGGTCCGCCGCCAGTGGCGGCTGGCCTGGCGACGGCTGTCGGCCTGCTGGAAGGCGGCGACCTGCAGCAGGCGCAGGACGGCGAGCAACACCAGCCAGACCAGCCAGCCGCCGAGCAGCCAGCTGCTGACCTTGCCCCACACCAGGCAGGCGCTGGTCACGCCGCCGAGCAGCATGAGCAGGGTCGGCGTGCGCGAGCCGAGATAAAGGAGCCGGGTACGCTCGATGGCGATTTCGCGGGCGTAGAGCCGCAGTACATCGGTGCTGCCGCCCGGCAGCGCCAAGGGCTCGACATGGACGGTCATAGGCGCTTGTTCTTGTAGTGGTTTGCCTTGAAGTGGCCGGAGCATAACCGAGCAGGGGCAGGCTGCCCAAGGCCGGGATAGAGCATTTTTCCGCAGCCAGGCCCGACGCTGCGCCGGCCTGCGCCGCATGGCGGCCCGGTTTGCCCGGCTTTTCCCCGCCCCGGTAGAATGCCGCGATGAACGACGACCTCTCCCTCCTGCTGAACTCCCTCAACGACCCGCAGCGCCAGGCCGTGGCCGCGCCGCTGGGCCGCCAACTGGTCCTCGCCGGCGCCGGCTCGGGCAAGACCCGCGTGCTGGTGCACCGGATCGCCTGGCTGATCCAGGTCGAGCACGCCTCGCCCTACAGCATCCTGTCGGTGACCTTCACCAACAAGGCGGCGGCGGAGATGCGCCACCGCATCGAGCAGTTGCTCGGGATCAATCCGGCGGGCATGTGGGTCGGCACCTTCCACGGCCTCGCCCATCGCCTGCTGCGCGCGCACTGGCGCGAGGCCGGGCTGAGCGAGAACTTCCAGATCCTCGACAGCGACGACCAGCAACGCCTGGTCAAGCGGGTGATCCGCGAACTCGGCCTCGACGAGCAGCGCTGGCCGGCGCGCCAGGCCCAGTGGTTCATCAACGGGCAGAAGGACGAGGGCCTGCGGCCGCAACACATCCAGCCCGGCGGCGACCTGTTCCTCGCCACCATGCTGAAGATCTACGAAGCCTACGAGGCGGCCTGCGCCCGCGCCGGGGTGATCGACTTCTCCGAGCTGCTGCTGCGCGCCCTGGACCTCTGGCGCGACCATCCCGGCGTGCTCGAGCACTACCAGCGGCGCTTCCGCCATATCCTGGTGGACGAGTTCCAGGACACCAACGCCGTGCAATACGCCTGGCTGCGGATTCTTGCCAAGGGCGGCGACAGCCTGATGGTGGTCGGTGACGACGACCAGTCGATCTACGGCTGGCGTGGCGCACGGATCGAGAACATCCAACAGTTCAGCGACGACTTCGCCGACGCCGAGGTGATCCGCCTGGAGCAGAACTACCGTTCCACCGCGTCGATCCTCAAGGCCGCCAACGCCCTGATCGCCAACAACCAGGGACGCCTGGGCAAGGAGTTGTGGACCGACGGCGAGGACGGCGAGTCGCTGAGCCTGTACGCCGCGTTCAACGAGCACGACGAGGCGCGCTACGTGGTCGAATCGATCGAGAGCGCGCTCAAGGGCGGCCTGGCGCGCAGCGAGATCGCCATCCTCTACCGCTCCAACGCCCAGTCGCGGGTGCTGGAGGAAGCCCTGCTGCGGGAGAAGATTCCCTACCGCATCTACGGCGGCCAGCGCTTCTTCGAGCGTGCCGAAATCAAGAACGCCATGGCCTACCTGCGCCTGCTCGACGGCCGCGGCAACGACGCGGCGCTGGAACGGGTGGTCAACGTGCCGGCACGCGGCATCGGCGAGAAGACCGTGGAGAGCATCCGCGAATTCGCCCGCGGCAACGATGTGTCGATGTGGGAGGCGATCCGCCTGATGATCGCCAACAAGGTCCTGCCCGGCCGCGCCGCCAGCGCCCTGACCGGCTTCGTCGAGCTGATCGAGAATCTTTCGGCGAAGGTCATGGACATGCCGCTGCACCTGATGACCCAGACGGTGATCGAGCAGTCCGGACTGATCAGCTACCACAAGGAAGAAAAAGGCGAGAAAGGCCAGGCCCGGGTGGAGAACCTCGAGGAACTGGTCAGCGCCGCCCGCGCCTTCGAGAACAGCGAGGAAGAGGAAGACCTCACCCCGCTGCAGGCCTTCCTCAGCCACGCCTCCCTGGAGGCCGGGGAAACCCAGGCCGACGCCCACGAGGACAGTGTCCAGCTGATGACCCTGCACAGCGCCAAGGGCCTGGAGTTCCCGCTGGTGTTCCTGGTCGGCATGGAGGAAGGGCTGTTCCCGCACAAGATGAGCCTGGAGGAATCCGGCCGCCTGGAAGAGGAACGCCGCCTGGCCTACGTCGGCGTCACCCGCGCCATGCAGCGACTGGTCCTGACCTACGCGGAGACTCGCCGGCTCTACGGTAGCGAGACCTACAACAAGGTTTCGCGCTTCATCCGCGAGATCCCGCCGGCGCTGATCCAGGAAGTGCGCCTGTCCAATACCGTCAGCCGCCCCTACGGCGGCACCTCGCGCAGTGCCGGCGGCAACCTCTTCAGCGGCGCCGGGGTGCCGGAGACGCCCTTCTCCCTCGGCCAGCGGGTGCGCCACGCGCTGTTCGGCGAAGGGACTATCCTCAACTTCGAAGGCGCCGGCGCCCAGGCCCGGGTGCAGGTGAATTTCGAGAGCGAAGGCAGCAAGTGGCTGATGCTCGGCTACGCCAAGCTGGAAGCCCTGTAGCGGCGCAGCCCGTGGAGAAGGCCCGGAGGAGGACGACATGCTGGCATCCTGGGCCTTCTGGGCACTGCTTTCGGCGCTGTTCGCCGCGCTGACCGCGATCTTCGCCAAGATCGGCCTCGACCGGGTCGATTCGGACTTCGCCACCTTCATCCGCACCCTGGTGATCCTCGTCACCCTCGGCGGCATCCTCGCGGTCCTGGGCAAGTTCCAGGCCCCGGGCAGCATCCTGCCGCGCAGCTGGCTGTTCCTGGTGCTCTCCGGGCTGGCCACCGGTGCCTCCTGGATCTGCTATTTCCGCGCCCTCAAGCTCGGCCCGGCGTCGCTGGTGGCGCCGCTGGACAAGTTCAGCGTGGTGCTGGTGGCACTGCTCGGCGTGGCCTTCCTCGGCGAACGCCTGGACCTGCGCCAATGGCTCGGCGTAGCCCTGGTGACAGCGGGCGTGGTGGTCCTGGCAATCCGCCCATAAGCCCGCTGAATGGCGCTTCGACCTTGGTATAAAGGCGAAAAATCGCGGAAACCCTAGACTGGCGGCCTCTAATAATTCGTCGTCTGAGGTTCGTTCCATGTACCGTGATCGCGTGCGCCTGCCCTCCCTGCTCGACAAGGTGATGAGTGCGGCCGAAGCCGCCGACCTGATCCAGGACGGCATGACCGTCGGCATGAGCGGTTTCACCCGCGCCGGCGAGGCCAAGGCCGTACCCCAGGCGCTGGCCATGCGCGCCAAGGAACGTCCGCTGCGTATCAGCCTGATGACCGGCGCCAGCCTCGGCAACGACCTCGACAAGCAGCTCACCGAGGCCGGCGTGCTCGCCCGGCGCATGCCGTTCCAGGTCGACAGCACCCTGCGCAAGGCGATCAACGCCGGCGAAGTGATGTTCATCGACCAGCACCTCTCGGAAACCGTCGAGCAGTTGCGCAACCACCAGCTGAAGCTGCCGGACATCGCCGTCATCGAAGCCGCCGCGATCACCGAGCAGGGCCTCATCGTGCCGACCACCTCGGTGGGCAACTCGGCGAGCTTCGCGATCTTCGCCAAGCAGGTCATCGTCGAGATCAACCTGGCCCACAGCACCAACCTGGAAGGCCTGCACGACATCTATATCCCGACCTACCGGCCGACCCGCACGCCGATCCCGCTGACCCGCGTCGACGACCGCATCGGCAGCACGGCGATCCCGATCCCGCCGGAGAAGATCGTCGCCATCGTCATCAACGACCAGCCGGACTCGCCATCCACCGTGCTGCCGCCGGACGGCGAGACCCAGGCCATCGCCAACCACCTGATCGATTTCTTCAAGCGCGAGGTCGACGCCGGGCGCATGAGCAACAGCCTCGGCCCGCTGCAGGCCGGTATCGGCAGCATCGCCAACGCGGTGATGTGCGGCCTGATCGAGTCGCCGTTCGAGAACCTGACCATGTACTCCGAAGTGCTGCAGGACTCGACCTTCGACCTGATCGACGCCGGCAAGCTGCGCTTCGCCTCGGGCAGCTCGATCACCCTGTCGCCGCGGCGCAACGCCGACGTGTTCGGTAACCTGGAGCGCTACAAGGACAAGCTGGTGCTGCGCCCGCAGGAAATCTCCAACCACCCCGAGGTGGTCCGTCGCCTGGGCATCATCGGCATCAATACGGCGCTGGAGTTCGACATCTACGGCAACGTCAACTCGACCCACGTCGGCGGCACCAAGATGATGAACGGCATCGGCGGCTCCGGCGACTTCGCCCGCAACGCGCACCTGGCGATCTTCGTCACCAAGTCGATCGCCAAGGGCGGCAACATTTCCAGCGTGGTGCCGATGGTCAGCCACGTCGACCACACCGAGCACGACGTCGACATCCTCGTCACCGAGCAGGGCCTCGCCGACCTGCGCGGCCTGGCGCCTCGCGAACGGGCCCGGGTGATCATCGAGAACTGTGTCCACCCGTCCTACCAGGCACCGCTGCTGGACTACTTCGAGGCGGCTTGCGCGAAAGGCGGCCACACGCCGCATCTGTTGCGCGAGGCGCTGGCCTGGCACCTGAACCTGGAAGAACGCGGACACATGCTGGCCGGCTGAGGCTGAACCGTTTCATCCGCAACTATTTCCAGCGCCCGGACGATTAATTCTTCCGGGCGTCTGGACAGGGCAGAAAAAACCACGTAAAAACATATTTCGGCGGCCTTTTCTCTTGCCGCCATCGCAACACGCCGACCCGGCCCTTCCGCTTTTCCTGCTGTAACACTTCGTTGTTTCTTTCGGTAACGCACCATGACGGTGCAGAGCGGTACAGTTACGCACCGAAACAACCCATACAGTTCGGAAACACACCCCGGTGATCCAACGCAATTCTCCGCAACTGTTCCTATTCTTGTTGACCTGTTAGTCAGATCATATTGCTCAGTTAATCACTAGCAACCTGACTACCCACCACAAGTGGGAAGGATCGACACATCATGGAACGTACCCTCGGTTCCAACACTTTCGACATCGCTCGCTCCAACCGCCGCAGCAGCAGCCTGCTGGGCACCATGAAACTGTGGCAGCGCCGCATCCAGAGCCGTCGCCAGCTGGCCCGCCTGGACTCCCGCCTGCTCGCCGACGCCGGCATCAGCGAAGCCCAGCGCTACGCCGAGCTGAACAAGCCGTTCTGGCGCTAAGCGATACTGTAACGTCCCGGTTCGGCCCAGCCTGAACTGTACCGTAGGCCGCTCCTTACCGAGCGGCCTTCACGTATCTGGAAGAAGCCTTTTCCTCCAGCAGTTCACGGTACAGCTCGCTCCAGCGACGCCCCATCTCTTCGGCGGTGAACAGTTGCCGATAGCGGGCCTCCGCGTTCCTGCCCATTTCCTCCGCCTGCTGCGGATGCTCCCAGAGCCAGCGCATCGCTTGGCGAAACGCGGCCGGCTGGCTGGGCGGCACGACCAGGCCGGTCTCGCCATGGATATTGATGTAGCTGGTGCCGGTGCCGATCTCGCTGGAGATCATCGGCTTGCCGTACATCGCGCCCTCCAGCAGGGAGATACCGAACGCCTCGGAACGCAAGTGTGACGGAAAGACCATGGCGTAGCTGAGTTGCAGCAGGGCGACCTTGTCCTCGTCGTCCACTCGGCCGAGGAAGTGCACGTTGCGCAACCCCAGCGCCGCGGCCTGGGCATACAGCTCGGCCTGCAACGGCCCGGCACCGACGATCACCACCGGGTAATCGGTGCCCTGCAACGCATCCAGCAGGATATGCAGGCCCTTGTAGTAGCGCATCACCCCGACGAACAGGAAGAACCGCGGCCCGAGTTTCTCTCGCCAGTGCTCCAGACGCTGTGCCGCAGGCTTCGGGTAGCAGGCCTTGTCCAGGCCGTAGGTGATCACCCGGGTCTTTTCCCGGTACTGGCGGAGCACGTCGCTGGTGCTGAAGTAGTTGGGCGACGCCACCGCGATCCGATCGACGCTATGAAGGAAGCGCCCCATCAGCGGCCGGTACAGTTTCAACAGGACGCGCTGGCGGATGATGTCCGAATGGTAGGTGACCACGCTCGGCTTGTTCATACCGGTGAGGAAATGCACCAGGTCCATGAACGGCCAGGGGAAGTGGTAGTTGACCACGTCCGCCTCCGCCGCCAGCTCGCGGAACTGCTTGAACACGCTCAGGGAAAACCCGGTGGAAGCGAGCTGCAGGTCGAGCCTGGCGCGATGCACCACATGTCCGCCGAAGGGCACGACAGGCGGATGCGGGTCGCTGCTCAGGGTCAGGACGTGGTTGTCGATCCCCCACGACCCGCTGCTCTCGCAAAGCTGGAAGATCACCTGTTCGATCCCGCCTACCGTTTCGCTCAGGTAGGTCTTGTAGAAGTGCAGTACCCGCATTCAGCCCTCCACGGCACGACGATAGGCTGCAGCGGTGAGATTCGCGCAACGCTTCCAGGAAAACTGCTCCGCCCGTCGCAGGCCGGCTTCCCGGCAGCACTCCCAGTAGACGGTATCCTCGGTCATGCGGACCAGCATGTCAGATAGCCCATTGGCATCATCCGGGTCAATATAGCTGCCCGCCTCGCCGGCCACCTCCGGCATTGCGGAGAGTCGCGTGAGCAATACCGGCGTGCCGCTGGCCATGGCTTCCAGCACAGGCAGGCCGAAGCCTTCGTAGATCGAGGGGAAGACCAGCGCCCGAGCGCCCGACATCAACTCGGCGACCCGCTCGTCCGGCAGGTAGCCGAGCAGCCGCACCGTTCCCGAAGCCAGCGCCTGGCGCAGTTCGTCGTCGAGCGAGCGACTTTCCCATCCCGGCATGCCGACGATCATCAGCGGAAAACGCTGGCGGACCGCCGCCGGCAGTTGCCCATGGGCGCGCAGGGCCAGCGACAGGTTCTTGCGCGGTTCGAGGGTTCCTACGCAGAGGAAATACCCGCGCGGCACCAGGCCATGCGCGCGCAAGGGCTCGCGCAGGGACTCCCGGTCCCGCGGACGGAACCGCGCGGCATGGCCGAGGGGCGCCACCACGAAGCGCTCGCGCGGCAGGCCGAAATACGCCTGCGCCTCGTCGGCGATCGCCTGCGAGTCGGTCAGGATCAACCGCGCCTTTTCCATCCCGCGCGCCAGCCGGCGTTCTATTTCGCGCAAGCGGGCGGCGGGTTGCGTCGCCGGATAATGCAGGTGGGTCAGGTCGTGCAGGGTCATCAGCATCGGCCCGTCGAAGTCCAGCGGCCAGAGACTGGGCTCATGGTAGAGATCGACCGGCGGCCGACCGCTATCGAAACGCCGCTGCTCCAGCCAGCGTCGTGCCCGGTAGGCTCCGGGCAGGTTGCGCAGCCAGGGCGACAGACGCGAATAGCCGGGCAGCGCCGCCGCCGGCAGGTCGCCGCTCCAGCCCCAGCCATGGAACAGGGAAAACTCGAAGTCCGCGTGCGCCTGCAACGCGCCCAGCAACTCGACCAGGTAATGCCCGATGCCGGTCCGCGGCGCCTGGAGAATCCGCGCGTTAACCGCAATCCGCATGTACTGCCTCGCCATGCGCCGGGGCCTTGCCGAGGGCGAGCAGGATCCGCGCGATCAGTTGTCGACTCGCTTCGTGCCAGCCGATCCAGCGCCATTCGCCGACCGGTCGCTCGGCCGGGAACTCGCCCGTGGCTTCGAAGCGGGTGACCAGGCTCGCCAGGGTCTGCGGATCGGCGAGGTCGAAGTAGGCCATGAATTCGCCGCCGATCTCGCGGAACACCGGGATGTCGCTGCCCATCGCCGGCAGGCCGCGCTGCATGGCCTCCACCAGCGGCAGGCCGAAACCTTCCACATAGGACGGGAAGACCAGCGATGCGGCATGGGAGTATGCGTACTCCAGGCTCTTGTCGGAGAGGTCGTTGAACATGAACAGGCGCTTGTTCAGTTCCGGATGCTGCCGCACCCGTTCCACCAGCGCCTCGCACTTCCAGCCGATGCGTCCGGCGATGCACAACCGCACCTGCGAACCCTGGGCCCAGGCGCGCTCGAAGGCATCCAGCAGGTAACCGTGGTTCTTCCGCGGCTCGATGGTGCTGACCATCAGGAATACCGGCGCCTTGGCCTTGAACATGCGCAGCAGATCGGGCTCGACGGAGGCGCCGTCCTCGACCAGGTCCAGCTCCGAACCCAGGTGGAAATAATCGAACCAGCGTTGCGCGACCTTCTCCGGGCCGATGCGCCGCAGCATCTCCGCGCGCACTTCGTCGCGGATGGTCTCGGAAATCGCGACGTAGCCGTCGGCGGTGGCCGCGATCCAGTCGAACCAGTGGTTGAACACCTTGACCAGGCCGGCATCGCAGAATTGCGGATGGGTCAGGGGAATCAGGTCGTAGATCACCGAGACGATGCCCACGCCCTCGCTCTTGAGGCGTTCCGCCAGCGGGAAGAAATCGGCGTGCCAGGAGGAGTCCAGCAAGACCAGTTGGTCGCCGGCCCGATGTTCGAGCGGGGTCGCGCGCACGGGTGCAGGCTGCTGCTTGCCGAGGATGCGGTCGAGCAGGCGCAGCGGAATGCTGAGGAAGGCGAAGGCGAACAAGCGGCAGGCTACATAGAGAAGGCGCCGGGCCCACGGCGAGGAACGGAACGGGCGGCGCTTTTCCAGGGTGCGCTGGCCCAGCCAGAAGTAGTTGGCGGCTCGCTCCACCAGGATGCGCAGGCGTACCAGCGGCGAATGCGGCCGCGGGTCCAGCGGCGCCAGGCTGTGGACCTGATACAGGGTGCCGTCGAGCATTGCCACCGGGATGCACTCCACCGTCTCGTCGGCTTCCGGCAACTCGCGGATGACGTTGCGCACCACCCGCTGAATACCGGAATTGACCTTGGGATGCTCGAACACATAGGTGCATTCGACCAACAGACGCGTCATGGAGTGCTCTCCGCGGAAGTGGGGTCCAGAGCCGCCTCGCCGGAGCGGCTGATATGGGTTTCGGCGCCCAGCCAGGAGCAACCGACGAAGTCTTCCTGGCGGTTGTTGATGACATGGAAGACCAGGCCGTAGTCGCGCCATTCGAAGTTGCGGTCCAGGTGCGAGTCCAGCCGCGACAGGCTCAGTGCCACCGAGTAGTGCCCCTTGCCCAGGCGCATGTCGAAGGCGAAGCGGTAGGTGATGCGCTCGCCGGCCTTCAGGTCGGTGAGGGCCTTGTCCAGGCGGTGGGTATTGATCCCGTACATCGGCTGGCCGAGGCGGTCCTTGATCATGAAGCCGAGGATCAGCCGCTCGATGTCCTGGCGAACCTCGACCTCGACTTCCAGCGTCACCGCCTGGCCTACCTCGACCACCTCCAGCGCGCGCTGCCGCTGGTCGACCATCCGTACGTCGAGGATCGCTGCCTCGCCGGTGCCGGAAATCGTCCGCACCTGGCCGTCGGCGAGCATTTCCTGGCGCACGGTCTGCCCCTCGCGCTCGGCGAGCAGGGCGTTGTAGTAGTCCATCACTTCTTCCGGCCGCCCGCGCATGGCCATCCGTCCCTGCTCCAGGAGGATCGCGGAGTCGCAGATGGACTGGATCGCCGAGCGGTCGTGGGAAACGATCAGCAGGGTGGTGCCGGCCTTGCGGAAACTGCGGATGCGCTCGAAGCTCTTGTGCTGGAAATAGGCATCGCCGACCGACAGGGCCTCGTCGACGATCAGGATGTCCGGCCGCCGGGCAGTCGCCACGCTGAACGCCAGGCGCATCTGCATGCCGCTGGAGTATGTGCGCACCGGTTGCTCGATGGCCTCGCCGATTTCGGCGAAGGCCTCGATATCCGGCATCAGCGCCTGGATTTCCTCGACCTGCATGCCCAGCAGTTGCCCGGCCATGAAGACGTTCTGCCGGCCGGTGAAGTCCGGGTGGAAGCCCATGCCCAGCTCGAGCAGCGCGGCGACCCGGCCGGCCACGCGGATCTCGCCGCAGGTCGGCTGGGTGGTGCCGGCGATCATCTTCAGCAGGGTGCTCTTGCCGGCGCCGTTGACCCCGACGATGCCGACCGCTTCGCCCGGCTCGATGGTGAACTCGACCTCGCGCAGGATCCAGTGCAGGTGGTGGCGCGGAGGGCTGAAAGGCACCAGCCATTCGAACAACCGGCTCCAGCGATTGGGATACTGCTTGTAGGCCTTGCCGAGGCCGGATACGCGTATCTGTCCCATCAGAGTTCATCCACCATTTCGCCGACCCGCTGGCGGAACAGACGCAGGCCGAGCGCGCACAGCAGCAGCGCCAGCAGGGTGATCGGCAGCAATGAAGGCCAGTCCGGCCATTGCCCGTGGAGGAACAGCTGCTGGTAGCTGCGCATCAGCGCGGTCATCGGGTTGAGTTCGATCAGCGAGCGGATACCCTCGGGCAGGATGCCGATCGGATAGACGATCGGCGTCAGCCAGAACCAGAACTGCAGGCAGATGCCGAACAACTGGCCGACGTCGCGGAAGAACACGTTGAGCACCCCGAGGATCATCCCCAGTCCCGCCGCGAACAGCACCTGGATCGCCAGCAGCGGCACCAGCGCGAGCAATGCCGCGCCCGGCAGGCGCCCGCTGAGGGCGAGAAAGCCGAGGAACAAGGCGAGGATGATGGCGAAATTGACCCCGGCGTTGAGCAGTACGATGACCGGCAGGCAGATGCGCGGGAAGCTGATCTTCTTCAGCAGGTTGGCGTTCTCGATGAACATGCTCTGGCTGCGCGAGGTGATTTCCGCGAACAGGCCCCAGGTCAGCAGGCCGGCGCAGAGATAGACGCTGTAGGCCAGGCCGTCGTCGACCCCCGGCAGGCGCGCGCGCATCACCTGGGAGAAGATCACCGTGTAGACGACGATCATCGACAGCGGATTGAGCACCGTCCACAACGCGCCGAACAGCGACCCGCGGTAGCGCGACTGGAACTCGCGCTTGACGCTGCCGAGAACGAAGCCACGATAGCCCCACAAGGAACGAGACAAGCCAAGAAGCATCAGACCACCCTGCCGTACTGGTCCTCGAAGCGGACGATGTCGTCCTCTCCCAGGTATTCGCCGCTCTGCACCTCGATCATCACCAGGTCGATGACCCCCGGGTTTTCCAGGCGATGCCGGTGGCCCGCGGGAATGTAGGTCGACTCGTTGCTGTTGACCAGCCGCGCGCCATCGCCATTGGTGACCCTGGCCATGCCTTGCACCACGATCCAGTGCTCGCTGCGGTGATGGTGCATCTGCAGCGACAAGCGCTCTCCCGGCCTGACCACGATTCGCTTGATCTTGAAGCGCGGCCCCTCCTCGAGGACGGTATAGCTGCCCCAGGGACGGTTGACGGTCCGATGCAGCCGATAGGCCTCGTGCCGCTCGTCCTTCAGCCGCTGCACCACCCTGCGCACCTCCTGGACCCGGTCGGCGCGGGCGATCAGCAGCGCATCGGAAGTATCCACCACGACCAGGTCGTCGACCCCGACCGTGGCGACCAGGCGCCCGTCGCTCTGCACGAAGGTGTTACGGGTGTCGACGAACAGGGTGTCGCCGCTGCCGCGATTGCCCTCTGCGTCCGCGTCGAGCAGCGCGCTCATCGCGCCCCAGGAACCGATATCGCTCCAGTCGAAGGCCGCCGGCACCACGGCGACCCGCGCGGAGCGCTCCATCAGCGCATAGTCGATGGAAATGTCCGGCAGCGCGGCGAAGGCTTCGCCCGCCAGCTCATGCTGGATGCCATCGGCCATCTTCACCGCCGCACTGGCGGCCAGGCAGGCCCTGGCCTGCTCCAGCAGGGCCGGGGCATGCTGCGCCAGCTCGTCGACCAGGGTCGAGGCCGTGAAACAGAACATCCCGGAGTTCCACAGGAAACCGCCACTTTCCACGTAGCGACGGGCGGTTTCCTCATCGGGTTTCTCGACGAAGCGGCGCACCTTGGCCGCCCCCTGCTCGTCCAGCCGGTCGCCCAGCTCGATATAGCCGAAACCGGTTTCCGCTGCGTCCGGCACCACGCCGAAGGTAACCAGGTGCCCGGCGACGGCGAGACGCGCGGCATGCCCTACCGCCTCGCGGAAGGCCTCCTCGTTGCGGATCAGGTGATCCGCCGGCATCACCACCAGTACCGCCGCGTCGCCATGTTCGGCTTGCAGCGCCAGGGCGGCGACGGCAATCGCCGGAGCGGTGTTGCGCCCGGTCGGCTCGAGGATGAAATGTCCCCGGTGCCGCCCCAGGCGGGCCGCGTGGAACTGGTCCTTGCTCTGGAAGTAATGCTCGCGGTTGGTCACCGTGACGATTTCGCCATGCCCGGCCAGGAGCCCGGCGGCACGTCGGTAGGTCTTGCCCAGCAGGGTCTGGCCATCGGGCAGGCGCATGAACGGCTTCGGCTGTCCTTCACGCGACACCGGCCAAAGGCGGGTACCGGCGCCGCCGGAAAGCACCACGGGAATCAGCATGGCTTACTCCCGGGAAACGCGTCGCAGGTCCGCCTCGACCATCATCCGGATCAGCTCGTCCAGGCTGGTCCTGGGCTTCCAGCCGAGCACACGCTGGGCCTTGGCCGGATTACCCAGCAGCACGTCGACCTCGGCGGGCCGGAAGAACGCCGGGTCGATCTTGAGGAAGTCGCGGTAGTCCAGGCCCACATGCTCGAAAGCGATCTGGCACATGTCGCGCACGGTGGTAGTGACACCGGTGGCCACCACGTAGTCGTCGGCCTTGTCCTGCTGCAACATCAGCCACATGGCTTCGACGTAGTCCCCGGCAAAGCCCCAGTCGCGCTTGGCGTCGACGTTGCCCAGGCGCAATTCCTGCTGCTTGCCGAGCTTGATGCGGGCCACCGCGTCGGTAACCTTGCGCGTGACGAACTCGATGCCGCGCAGCGGCGATTCGTGGTTGAACAGGATGCCGCTGGAGGCGTGCAGGCCGAAGCTCTCGCGATAGTTGACGGTGATCCAGTGGCCATAGAGCTTGGCCACGCCGTAGGGGCTGCGCGGGTAGAACGGCGTGTTCTCGTCCTGGCGCTCGGCCTGGATCAGGCCGAACATCTCGCTGGTGGAAGCCTGGTAGAAGCGCGTTTCCGGGCTGAACTGGCGGATCGCCTCGAGCAGGTGGGTCACGCCCAGGCCGTCGACGACGCCGGTGGTCACCGGCTGGTTCCAGGAGGCCCCGACGAAGCTCTGTCAGGTTGTAGACCTCCTGCGGCTGCGCCTTGATCACCGCGCGCTGCACCGAACAGGCATCGGCCATGTCGCCGTCCTCGTACTGGATATCGCCTTCGATCCCCAGTTCGCGCAGGCGCCAGCGCGTGTCGCTGCTGCGCCGCGCCACCAGGCCGTGGACCCGGTAGCCCTTCTCCAGCAGCAGCTTGGCCAGGTACGCTCCGTCCTGACCGGTGATCCCAGTTACCAGTGCACTTCTTGTCATTCTTCTCGTACCCGTGACTCCCAGTCGGACAGGATCGCCCGCAGGGACTGTTTTATGGTTATTTCAGGCTTCCAGCCCGTGGTGTCGTGCAGTCGCGCATGGCTGCCGCGAACCCGCCGCTGTTCCGCCCGGCGCATCCTGGCAGGGTCCTGAACGATTTCCAGCTCGACCTGGGCGATGTCCGCCAGCAGTTCGATCAGCTCGCGAATCTTCTGCTCCTGCCCGGAACAGACGTTATAGACGGCGCCCGCCTCGCCGTGGGAGAGCAGGCGCAGATAGGCTGACAGCACGTCCTGGACATCGAGGAAATCACGGCTGACGTCGATGTCCCCCACTTCCAGCCGATTGGCCTGCAAGCCCTGCTTCATCCGGGCGATCTGCCGCGCGGCGCTGGCAATCACGAAGCTGTCCTTCTGCCCCGGCCCGATATGGTTGAACGGTCGCGCCACCAGCACCCGCCAGCCTTCGGTGATACCCCACTGCAGGCACAGCGACTCGGCCGCCAGCTTGCTGACCGCATAGGGATTGCGCGGGTGGGGGATCAGTTCCTCGTGGATCGGCAACGCCGCCTCGGCCACCTGGCCGTAGACGTCGCCGGAGCTGATGTACAGGAAGGTACCGGAGAAGCCCCGCGCCTTAAGTGCCTGGAGCAGGTTGAGGGTGCCAAGGAGGTTGATCTGCAGGGTCCGCGCAGGATCGCGGAAGGCCTCCGGCACGTAGGTTTGCCCGGCCAGGTGGATGACCGCATCCGGCAGCTCCGGCCAGAGGTCGCCCAGCGAATCCGGCTCCAGCAGGTCGTAACGATGCGGTACGGGAAGGAGCGCCCACGGCGTGTGGGCCGCTGCCAGATAAGCTTGAAGATGCTTGCCTACGAAACCGGAGAGCCCGGTGACGAACAGACGCTGAGTCAAGGAAGCGGGCCTTTTATCTGATGCTACGCTCGGCGACGCTCTTCCTAGGAATACGACGTTCCAGAGGTCATGCCGGATAGCGTGTTGTTCTGATTATCGCGCTCCAATCTGTGCCAAGAATGCGCCGATTTCAACCGCTTATTCGTGACCGGTAGGTTCTCATTCGAACGGCATGACGTTTTCTCCGTCAGCCTTCACGTTTTTGCGAAAGGTATGTTTAGAATGCCTCTCGATTTCGTGCTTGACTGCCTCCTGTTCTATTGATCGAACAGGTCGCGGTCGCGATAACAGAACAAGAACACGATGGGTCGACCAGTCCGCCGGGAAGGCTTCCGGACAACGAAGCAGCGCCTGGCCTCGCTCATCACCACCAAGCTGTCGAACGGGCAGTTTCATCACGAGATGCCATGAATTTCATCCTTTACTCGGATATCAACGAGCGCTCGATCGGCCACAACCTCGGTCGCCCCGAATACAGCTACTACTTCGTCCTCAAGGCCTACCGGCCAATCCTCGAATCGCTGGGACAGGTCCACCTGGTACAGAGCACGGACGAAGTCGACCCGCTCTACCGGCAACTGCATGAACAGGGCGAAGACTGCCTGTTCCTCTCCTTCACCCCGCCGCACAAGGCGGCGCGGGGCCTGCAATGCCCGATGCTGTGCGTGGTCGCCTGGGAGTTCGAGACGATTCCCGACGTGGCGTGGGACGGCGATCCGGCGCAGGACTGGAGCCAGGTCCTGGCCGGCCATGGCGCAGCCATCACCCTCTCCGAGCAGACTGCCCGCGCGGTTCGCCGGGTGCTGGGCGAAGATTTTCCGGTACTGGCGCTGCCGACGCCGATCTGGGAGGACTTCGCCGCGATCCGCCAGCAAGGCGAACGGAATCCGGTCAAGTCCGGCGAGACCCTGCAACTCAAGGGCTGCGTCATCGACAGCCGCCTGCTGGGCCTTTCCGCCGACGGCCTCATCGCACCGATCAGGGAAGAGACCGAGGACGAGATCCTCGAGGTCCTCCCCGAGACGCCCGCCGAGCCCGAGCCCGAACCGGTCCCTGAGCCAGAACCAGAGCCAGAGCCGGTTCCTCTCGACTGGAGGCGCCGACTGGTCATCAGCAAGCACTACCTGCTGCTGTGGTACCGGGAAGCCGTCAGCGACCTGGTACCCATACCGGTACGCCGCTGGCTGTTCCGTCACCTGCGCCGGCCGCTGCCGCCCCCGCCAACGGCGCTGGAAACGCTGCCGGAGCCATTGCCCCAGGCCATCGAGCCGATGCCGCCCGCCGAGCCCGAGCATCCGCCGGCGCTGTTGCCGGCCGTCGACCAGCACCAGCAGGTCGTCGTGGACGGGGTGGTCTACGTCTCGGTGTTCAATCCGCTGGACGGGCGCAAGAACTGGCATCAGCTGATCACCGCCTTCTGCTGGGCATTCCGCGACACCAGCGATGCCACGCTGGTGCTGAAGATGACCCAGAGCGACCTGACGACCTACCACGTCGAACTGCTCACCCTGCTTTCCCAACTGTCGCCATTCGCCTGCCGGGTCATCGCCCTGCACGGCTATCTCGATGCCGCGGAGTACGCCCGCCTGTACGGAGCCGCCAGCTACTACGTGAACGCCTCGCGCTGCGAGGGCCTGTGCCTGCCGCTGATGGAATTCATGTCCTGCGGCACCCCGGCGATCGCTCCGGACCATTCGGCGATGGCCGACTACATGGACGCCCAGGTGGGCTTCGTGGTCCGCTCCAGCCAGGAGCCCGCGGCCTGGCCGCAGGATTCGCGCCGGTTGTACAGCACCCGGCGCTACCGGCCGAGCTGGGAGTCCCTGAAGGAGGCCTACCTGGAGAGCTACCGGGTAGCCCGGGAACAGCCGGAGCGCTATCGGCAACTGTCCGCCGCGGCCAACCAACGCATGCGCGGCTACTGCGCCGGCGACGTGGTCCGCCAGCGCCTGGAACCCTTCCTTTCCGCCCGCAAGGCAACCCCTGCGCCCGGCGTCGAACTGGCGGCCACCGCCACAGGCAACGTTCCATGCTGATCATCATCCACTCCGAGACCAACAAGACCACCATCCGGCAGAACCTCGGGCGCCCGGAGTACAGCTATTACTTCGTCCTCAAGGAATTCCGTCCGCTGCTGGAAGAGATCGGCCAGGTGGTCGAAGTCAGCGATCCCGACGAACTGGTGGACCGCCTCTACCACGACTGCCGCAAGCGCGGCGAACCCTGTGTCTTCCTCTCCTTCTCGCCGCCCCATCGCACGCCGATCCACCATGCCTGCCCGACCATCCCGGTGTTCGCCTGGGAGTTCAGCACCCTCCCCAGCGAAACCTGGCACGGCGAACCGCGCCACGACTGGCGACATGTGCTGCGCCACAGCGGACGGGCCATCACCCACTCCAGCTTCACGGTCGACGTGGTGCGCGCCGCCATGGGTCGCGACTACCCGGTACTGAGCGTGCCGGCGCCGGTCTGGGATCGCTTCGCCAACCGCGCCTCGCAGCAGGCGGGCCGTCCCGAAGCCCGGGATGTGCGCCTGCGCCTGGACGGCCTGCTGGTGGACAGCCGCCAGCTGGACCTGGCCGTCCATGCCGACCCCGAGCCGTCGGCGGAGGTCCTGGCCCTGCCGGACCGCGCGGCGAAACAGGTCGAGCTGAGCCTCGACGGGGTCATCTACACCTCGGTGTTCAACCCCTACGACGGGCGCAAGAACTGGCAGGACATGATCAGCGCGTTCTGCGCCACCTTCCGCGACGAGCCCGACGCCACCCTGGTGCTGAAACTGACCCACCACAACGTCGGCGAAGCGCTGGCCGACATGCTTCACCACCTGTACAAGAACCAGTCCTACCGCTGCCGCATCGTGCTGATCCACGGCTACCTCGCCGACCCGGACTACGAGCGGCTGGTCGAGGCCACCAGCTACGTGGTGAACACCTCCTACGGCGAAGGCCAATGCCTGCCGCTGATGGAATTCATGTCCAGCGGCAAGCCGGCCGTGGCTCCGCGCAATACCGCGATGATCGACTACATCGACGCCGACAACGCCTTCATCGTCGACTCCTCGGAAGAAGCCACCGCCTGGCCCCACGACCCGCGCGCGGCCTACCGCACGCTGCGCTACATCACCGACTGGGAGTCGCTGTGCCGGGCCTACCGGGCCAGTTTCGAGGTCGCTCGCCAGGAGCCGGAGCGCTACGCACGCATGTCCGCGCATGCCAGCGCCAGCCTCGAACGCTTCTGCAGCCGCAAGCTGGCCGTGGAGCGCCTGCGTCGCTTCCTCGACGAAGCGGCACAAGGCGACCCCTCCGCCTTGCAAAGCATCCCGGCATGATCCGCGCCCTGCTCCAACGCTGGCGTTCCCGTCCCGCTGCGGCGAGCGAACCGGTGTCGCCACGCATGTGCGGTCTGCGCGATGCGGTGCTGGATGGCTGGTTCCGCAGCGAAACCGGCGAACTGCTCGCCGGCTTCGCCATCGGCGCCCAGGACACCCTGCTCGATCTCGGCTGCGGCGAAGGCGTCGCCACCCTCTTCGCCGCCCGCCAGGGCGCTTCGGTGATCTTCACCGACAGCGAGGAGGACAAGGTGCGGAGCCTGGCGCAGCAGGTCGAGGCGGTGGCCCGGCGGCCCTTCACCGGCCTGGTCAGCGACAGCGACCCGCTGCCGCTGCGCGACGCCTGCGCCGACAAGCTGGTGTGCATGGAAGTGCTCGAACACGTGGCCAACCCAGCGCGGGTGATGGCCGAACTCGTGCGTCTCGGCCGCCCTGGCGCGCAGTACCTGCTGAGCGTGCCGGACCCGGTCGGCGAACACCTGCAGCAGGGCATCGCCCCGGCCGACTACTTCCGGGCGCCCAACCACATCCACATCTTTTCCCGTGACGACTTCGCGCGCCTGGTGCAGGACGCCGGGCTGGTCATCGAGCACCGCCAGGCCAGCGGCTTCTTCTGGGTGATGGGCATGATCTTCTTCTGGGCCAGCGAACGGGCCGCCGGCCGTGAGCTCGGCGGCGCCGTCCGCGACCGTATCCAGCCGCCCTACCCGGCGCTGATGGAAGACTGGGCACGGCTCTGGGAAAACCTCCTGGCCCGTCCCGACGGCCTGGAGATCAAGCACCTGCTCGACCATTTCATGCCCAAGAGCCAGGTGATCATCGCGCGCAAGCCGCTCGACCCCGGATCGTCGCGGACATGAGCGGCAAACGCATCCTCGACATCGAACTGTTGCGCGGGCTGGCCGTGCTCGGCGTGGTATTCCACCATCTGCACGGCAACCTGTTCAGCGGCTCCCCGGCACTGCTGGACGGCATCAACCAGCGCGTCCAGTTCTGGTGGGGCGTGGACCTGTTCTTCGCCATCTCCGGCTTCGTCATCGCCCGCACCCTCATCCCGCAACTGCGCGAGGCGCCCACACGCCAGGCATTCTGGGAACAGGCGCGGTACTTCTGGATCCGCCGCGCCTTCCGCCTGCTGCCCTCGGCCTGGCTGTGGCTGGCGCTGATCCTGGCCTGTTGCCTGCTGCTGAACCGCTCCGGAGCCTTCGGCAGCCTGTCGGCCAACCTCGCGGCGAGCCTCGCCGGTTTCCTCCAGGTCGCCAACTTCCGCTTCGCCGACAGTTTCTACCGCTACGAATACGGTGCCAGCTTCGTCTACTGGAGCCTTTCCCTGGAGGAACAGTTCTACCTCCTGCTGCCGCTGCTGATCCTCTGCCTGCGTCGCTACCTGGGCTGGGCCCTCCTGGCGCTGGTGCTGGTCCAGTTCTTCAGCCTGCGCACGCCGCTGCTGATGGTATTGCGCACCGACGCCCTGGCCATCGGCGTACTGCTCGCCTTCGCCGCCCTGCAGCCTGGCTATGCCCGCTGGAACCCCACCCTGCTGGGCCGCGCCTGGAGCGGGCCGTTGCTGCTGGCCGCCGTGGCCGCGGCCCTGGGCGTGCTGGCCAGCGAAGCGTACAGCCTGGTCACCGTGCGGATCGGCGCCATCGCGCTATTGTGCGGACTGCTGGTGTGGATAGCCTCCTACGACCGCGACTACCTGCTCTCCAACGGGCCGCTGAAGCGCTTGCTGGTCTGGGTCGGCGCGCGCTCCTATGCGATCTACCTGATCCACATCCCGGCGTTCTATCTCAGTCGCGAACTCTGCTTCCGCCTGGGCTGGGACGCCGGCGAGCGGCCCCTGTCGCTGCTCGCCATCAGCCTGGTCCTGATCGTCGTACTCAGCGAGCTCAACTACCGCTTCGTCGAGAGCCCCTGCCGCGACCTGGGCTCCCGCCTGGTCAAGCGCCTGAGCGCCGCCCGCCGCGTCGCCACCACTTCCGGAGCCACCTCATGCTGAACTTCCTCAAGAAGATCGTCTCGCCGCCCAGCCCCGCCACCGAGCCCGTCGCCGCGCCACCCGCACCCGCGCCGGTCGACCCGTACATGCTCGGGTTGCGCGACGCGGTGCTCAGCGGCTGGTTCAACCAGGAGACCGACGAGCTGTTCAGCGGCTTTCCGATTTCCGCCGAGGACACCGTGCTCGACGTGGGGTGCGGCGACGGCGGCAACGTTCATTTCTGCGCCATGCGCGGCGCTCGCATCATCATCGCCGACATCGACGCGGAAAAGATCGCCAGGACCCGCGAGCGCCTGGCCGATACCCCGGCCCGCGAACTGGAATGCCTGGTCAGCGACTGCGACCCGTTGCCCCTGGCTGACGCCACGGCCACCCGGGTGGTCTCCACCGAGGTCATCGAGCACGTCGACGATCCGCGGCAGTTCCTCGCCGAGCTGGTGCGGGTCGGCCAGCCCGGCGCACTCTATCTGCTCAGCGTGCCGCATCCCACGTCGGAAGACCTGCAGAAGGACTTCGCCGCCGACGAATACTTCCGCAAACCCAACCACATCCGCGTGCTCGGCGAGGAGCAGTTCGCCGCACTGGTGCGCGAAGCCGGGCTGGAAATCCTCAGCCACAGCCGCTACGGCTTCTACTGGTCGCTGTGGATGCTGCTGTTCTGGGAGGCCAAGGTCGATTTCGGCAATCCCGACCATCCCCTCCTCGAACACTGGGCCAGGACCTGGCAGGCGCTGCTCGACTCGCCGCGCGGCCCGGCCATCAAGCAGGCCCTGGACGC
The DNA here is from genome assembly GCF_020405165.1 of Pseudomonas sp. PS1(2021). Lineage (NCBI taxonomy): Bacteria > Pseudomonadati > Pseudomonadota > Gammaproteobacteria > Pseudomonadales > Pseudomonadaceae > Pseudomonas > Pseudomonas sp. PS1(2021). Next base: position 5,871,428 of record NZ_CP084484.1, read on the forward strand.
CGTGGTCGCCAAGAGCCAGGTGATCATCGCGCGCAAGCCCGCCCAGGCGTAGAACCACCGGAACAGTTCCGCTACAGCCGGGCGGAACAGTTGCCGGGGCCACCGAACTGTTCCGTCCAACTCCCGCGTGGTTGCCCCTGAGCAAGCCAGCGGTCCCGGCGCATCATGAGGTTCCACACCCCGCCCCCATCCCCGGGATGGGAAGGAACGCACGATGAGGACATCCCCGCACCCGCACGCCGGGAGTTCCAGCGGTCTCCCGGCCGCCCATCCACATCTCGCCGCCCTGCTGGAAAAATTGAATTCCTGGCGACAAAACGCTCGATCGCGCAAGCATCTTGCGCAAATGTCCGAACACGACCTCGCCGACCTGGCGATCAGCCCGAGCGAACGCTACGTAGAGATTTCGAAACCTTTCTGGCGCTGAGCCGCTGGTGACGTGGCGCACAGTTGGTTAGTCTCAGCGTTGACACGGCCGCGCGGATGCGGCCGTCTACGCTGACTTCGTTCGGAGCAACTCACATGAAACGTCTGCGCCTGATCGGTGCCGCTGCCCTGCTCGCCTGCGCCTCCAGCGCGTTCGCCAGCAGCTTCGTGGTCACCACGGATACCCTGGTCCGCGCCACCGGCATGACCTCCAATGCCACTTCGGACATCACCAATTCCTTCCGCGACGACAAGATCGTCCTCGAAGCGCGCGACGACGCCGCCAGCTTCGTCGCCAGCCAGGGCGACATCCGCGGTTCGCACCTGGAAGCCGCACTGCGCCACATCCGTGGCAAGCTGCCGAGCCTGGCCGCCAACGACATGCAACTGGCCCAGGCGATCCTGACCATCTGAGTCGCCCGCCCCGCCGCCGCAGCCGCCCGGCTGCGGCGATGACCTGGCCGACCGGCCACACTGGCTCCGCGCCGCACATTCCGTTAGCCTTGGCGGCTGTTCCAGTCCTATTCCGCCCAACCCCATGCGTTACCGGTTCTCGTTGCTCTTCTGTTGCCTGCTGGCGCCCGCTGCGCACGCCTTCGATACCACGACGGCGTTCACCGCGAAGTCCCTTTACGTCACCAGCAAGCTGACCAGCACGCCGTTCGAGAACAAATTGTTACGCGATGCCCGGGGCGATGCGGCCAGCTTCGTCGCCAGCGATGGCAGCATCCGTGGTGCGCGCCTGGAAGCGGCGCTGCGCTGGTTGCGTGTCGCGCACCCCGAGCTGGCGGCCAGCGATCAGGAACTGGCCGAAGCAATTCTTGCCCAATAGGCGATCACCACCGTTCCGGAGAACCTCCATGCGCCGTAGCTCCATGCGTCATAGCCCCCTGTTCGCCGCCCTGCTGCTGGCGCTCTGCGCCACGGCCGCGGAAGCACGCTCGGTGGTCGCGACCAGCAATATCATCGTCCGCGCCCTCGACCGCAGCATCGACTTCACTTCCGACACCACCACTTCCGTGCGCGACATGAAAGTGGTCACCGAGGCGCGCGACGACGCCGCCAGTTTCGTCGCCAGCGACGGCGCCATTCGCGGCGCCCAGCTGGAAGCCGCGATGCGGACCCTGCGCAGCCGTCTGCCGGAAGCCCGTGAAGCCTCCGACCAGGTACTTGCCGAAGCCATTCTCGCCCTGTGAGGAAGGCCTGCGCCTGGCTGCTGGCGCTGGCCCTCTGCGGAGCCGGCAACGCGACGGCGGCCCTGCGCCTGAAACTCGACGCGCCTGGGCTGGACCCTGCGCAGCGCGAGGCCAGCCAGCAACTCTTGGACGATGCCGCGGACAAGCTGCCGCCGGCCTTCCGCGAACGCCTGGACCGCGAGATCGAGGTCGAGTGGCGCGACGACCTGCCCGCCAACGGCATGGGCCAGGCCCGTGGCCCGCAGCGCATCGCGCTGAACCGCAAGTACCTGGCCGATCTCACCGACGGCAGCGCCGCCAGCCGCCAGACCGGGCGCGTGCACGGCACCGAGCGGCGCGAGCTGCTGGCGACCCTGCTGCACGAGCTGACCCACGTCTACGATCGCGCGCGCCTGTGGTCGGCGGAGGAAAAACGCGAGATCCGCCGCTGCACGCGCCAGGAAGAAACCCTCGGCCGGATCGCCCAGCCCACCGATTGCCGCGGGCAGAGCGGTCGCCGCTTCACGCTCTCCGACGACCCGCGCCTGCTCGATCTCGCCGGCTGGCCGCAGCGCGCCGGCCAGCGCGGGCGGCGCGAGGCGCACAATGGCTTCGTACTGCGCAGCCCGGACGTCTACGAGCTGAGCAATCCGCGCGAGTTCGTCGCGGTGAACATGGAGTACTTCCTCCTCGATCCCAGCTACGCCTGCCGCCGCCCGGCGCTCTACCGCTACTACCAGCAACGCTTCGGCTGGGCGCCGGAACACAGCGCCTGTGCGCAGAGCTTCGCCTACCTCAACGCCGGCCGCGACTTCGGCCAGCAGCCGCTGGGCCAGCTCGACCCCGAGCGGGTCTACGAGGTCGACTACCTGCTGGCCGAGGCCAACGACAACCTGGTCAGCCGCTGGGGCCACACCATGCTCCGCCTGGTGATCTGCGCCCCAGGCCGGCCGCGTGGGCCGGACTGCCGGCTGGACCTCGACCAGCATCTGGTGCTGTCCTACCGCGCCTTCGTCGGCGACCTGCAATTGTCCAGCTGGGACGGCCTGACCGGCGCCTATCCGTCGCGCCTGTTCGTCCTGCCGCTGTCGCAGGTGATCGAGGAATACACCAAGGTCGAGCTGCGCAGCCTCGCCTCGGTGCCGCTGAAGCTGGACCGCGAGGAGGTCGCCAGCCTGGTCGAGCGCGCCGCGCAGAGTCACTGGAGCTACGACGGCCAGTACTACTTCATCTCCAACAATTGCGCGGTGGAAACCCTCAAGCTGCTGCGCAGCGGCATCCCCCGGCGACCGCTGCAAAGCCTGGACAGCATCACCCCCTACGGCGTGCTCGAGATGCTGGAGAACCGCAAGCTGGCCGATCCCAGTGTGCTCGACGACCCCAAGGAAGCCCTGCGCCTGGGCTACCGCTTCGACTCCTTCCGCGACCGCTACCAGGCGATGTTCGACGTGCTCAAGCAGCGCCTGCACATTCCCCAGGACAAGGTCGAGGACTGGCTGGCGCTGCCGGCCAGGGAGCGCCAGCCCTGGTTCGCCAAGGCCGACCTGCGCGCCAGCGCGGCGCTGCTGCTGCTCGAGCAGGCCTCGCTGCGGCGCCAGCTGCTGCTCGCCCAGGACGAGTTGAAGCGCCTGTACCTCGGCCATCTGGACAAGCCGGCCGGCGACCAGCGCCTGGAAGTGGCCGGCAAGACCTTCCAGCAGATCCTCGACGACAGCGGCTTCCTCAGTCGTCCGGCGGAACTCCTGGAGGGCGGCTACGGCCTGCCGCAGGCCGCCGAGTGGAAGCACCTGGAAGAGCAGACCCGCGAACGCCAGGCGCGCCTGCGCCGGCTCAGCGACGACCTCGACCGCGAGGTCCGCGCCCTGCTCGATCCCGAGCGCCGCGCCGAGCTGGAAGCCAACGAGGCCAACATCAAGGAGGTCGGCGCGCACCTGCGCGAGCTGCACAAGGCGGCCGGCGGGCTGATGCTGCCCTGAGGGAGGCGCCTGCAGGACGCATGGTCCCGAGCGCTCTTCCAGCGCCTCGCAGACGGCGGATAACGCTCTGCGTTATTCGCCCTACAGGTGCCACCTCCGGTCTTCGCTCACGGGTCGTCCGCTCCGGCGATGAACTCCTCGTCCTCTTCGGGCAACTGCGGGTCGAGGTGTAGCCATGGCAGGCGGCTGCCGACCCAGATGTGCCGGTTGGCGGGGGCGCGCTCGGGATGGTCGAGGCTGGCCACGGTGAAGTCCAGGGTATCGGCGCTGAGCCGGGTGAACAACGCCAGGTTGGCCCCGCAACGCGGGCAGAAGTAGCGCGTGCAGCTGGCCGACGAGGCATATTCCGCCGGTTCGCCCGCCAGCCAGCGGAACGCCGCGCGCGGCACCGTGGCCCAGGTGGTGACGATGCCGCCTGTGGTGCGCCGGCAGATCGAGCAGTGGCAGTGAGCGACATCGTCCAGCGGCGCGGCGACGGCGTAGCGCAGATAGCCGCAATGGCAACCGCCGGTATGGGTCTCGGGCATGGCGAATCCTCCTCGCGGGAGTGCCAGCATAAGCCGGACTTGCCCTGTGCCGCAGCCACCTCGCAAGATGAGCGGATTCCACTATCCGGGGGTGCCCGTGACCGCTCTGCTCTACTCCCTCTGGCCGCTGTTCGCCCTCATCGTCGGCGGTTACGCCCTGCGCCGCTGGGACTTTCCCGGCGAAGCCTTCTGGCCTGCCGCAGAACGCCTGAACTACTTCATCCTGTTTCCCGCGCTGCTGTTCAGCAACCTGGCGACCGCGCCGCTGGACGACCCCGGCCTGGCCCGCCAGGCCCTGGCCGTACTGCTCGGGCTCGGCGTCGCCTGGCTCGCCCTGCTGCTCTGCAAGCGCTGGCGCGGCTGGGACGCCGGGCGCTTCGGCGCCATCGCCCAGGGCGTATTGCGCTTCAACACCTATCTCGGCCTGGCCGCGGTCGGCAGCCTGTACGGCAAGCCGGGCCTGACCCTGGCCGCGCTGATGCTGGCGCTGATGGTGCCGACGGTGAACGTGATGTCGGTCTGGGCGCTGACCGCCGAGCGCGGCATCAGCCTGCGCGCGCTGCTGCTGCCGATCCTGAAGAACCCGCTGATCCTCGCCTGCCTCGCCGGCGCACTGGTCAACCTGGCCGGCGTCGGCCTGCCCGGCGGCAGCGATCGCCTGCTCAACCTGCTGGCGGTGGCCAGCCTGCCGCTGGGCCTGCTGTGCGTCGGCGCGGCGCTGAAACCCCAGGAACTCGGCGGCGAAGTCGCGGCCCTTGGCTGGAACTGCGCGGCGCGGCTGCTGGCGATGCCCCTGCTGGCCTTCGCCATCGCTCGCGGGCTGGGCCTGCCGAGCATGGAAAGCGCCGTGCTGGTACTGTTCTTCGCCCTGCCGACGGCGCCCACCGCCTATGTGCTGACCCGCCAACTGGGCGGCGACGGCCACCTGATGGCGGGCATCATTACCTTGCAAACGCTGCTTTCCGGCGCCACTCTGGTCGGCGTACTCCTCGTGCTGCAAGGAAGCCCATGACGACAGGACGCGTCGCCGCCGCCCTCACGGCGCTCTGCCTGCTCTGCCAACCGGCCTTCGGTTTCATCAAGGTGTTTCCCGAATTCGACGACGAACCCGGCGCCGCCACCTTCTTCTGGGCGGCCGTCACCACCGTCGGCCCGTTCATCGGCAGCACCGTCAGCGCACAGGAGTCCAGCGCTGACGAGGGCGACAAGCTCGTCCAGGCGCGGGACGACGCCGCCAGCTTCGTCGCCAGCGACGGTGCGATCCGTGGCGCGTACCTCCAGGCAGCCTTGCAGGTCCTGCGCCAGGCCCCGGAATACGCCGGGTACAGCGACCTGCAACTGGCCGCGGCGCTCCTCGCGCGGCAGCCCTGATCGACCATATATCCGAAATTACCCGCACGTTTCCCGCCGTTATCCAGCGAAAGCTGCCTGAAAGCTTCCCGCCGTAGCATCCGCCCACCACCGGCAGAAGACCGGACACGACGGCGCGCCCACGAGACGCCCGCTTACCCGTACAAAAACAACAATGGTGATTGCCATGCCCCGTTCCGCACACGCCTACAGCCGCACTCCGTCCGCGCGACGCCACCCGCCCGCCGCCTGCTGACCGCACGCCGCACGCCCGTCCGCCGTCTTCCCCGGAGTGAACCCATGCTGACCCTGCTCGCCTTCGCCATGGTGGCGACCTTCATGTTCCTGATCATGACCAAGCGCCTGTCCGCGCTGATCGCGCTGATCCTGGTCCCGATCGCCTTCGCCCTGATCGGCGGTTTCGCCGCCGGCCTCGGCCCGATGATGCTCGACGGCATCCGCACCCTGGCGCCGACCGGCGTGATGCTGATGTTCGCGATCCTCTACTTCGCCATCATGATCGACTCCGGGCTGTTCGACCCGGCGGTGCGCAAGATCCTCCGGCTGGTCAAGGGCGACCCGCTGAAGGTCTCGCTGGGCACCGCGGCGCTGGCGATGATCGTCTCCCTCGACGGCGACGGCTCGACCACCTACATGATCTGCGTGGCCGCCGTACTGCCGTTGTACAGCCGCCTGGGCATGAGCCCGCTGGTGATGGCCTGCCTGATCATGCTCTCCAGCGGCGTGCTCAACATGACCCCCTGGGGTGGCCCCACCGCCCGCGCGGCGAGTGCCCTGCACGTCGACCCGGCGGATATCTTCGTGCCGATGATCCCGGCGATGATCGCCGGGCTGCTGGCGATCTTCGCCATCGCCTGGATCTACGGCAAGCGCGAGCGCGCCCGTCTCGGCGAGCTGCACCTGCCCACCGACCATGAGGACCTGGCGGAGATCAGCGTGTCGCAGTATCCGGAGGCGCGCCGGCCCAAGCTGCTGTGGTTCAACGCTATTCTCACCGTGGTCCTGATGGCGACCCTGATCGCCGGCCTGCTGCCGATGCCGGTGCTGTTCATGATCGCCTTCGGCATCGCCATGATCGTCAACTACCCGTGCATCCAGGAGCAGAAGAAGCGCATCGGCGCACACGCCGAGAACATTCTCGCAGTGGTCTCGCTGATCTTCGCCGCCGGGGTGTTCACCGGCATCCTCTCCGGCACCGGGATGGTCGACGCCATGTCCAAGAGCCTGCTGGCGGTGATCCCGCCGGCGCTGGGCCCATACCTGGCGACCATCACCGCGCTGGTGAGCATGCCGTTCACCTTCTTCATGTCCAACGACGCCTTCTACTACGGCGTCCTGCCGATCCTCACCCAGGCCGCCGCCGAATACGGCATCACCCCGGTGGAAATGGCCCGCGCCTCGATCGTCGGCCAGCCGGTGCACCTGCTCAGCCCGCTGGTGCCCTCCACCTACCTGCTGGTGGGGCTGGCCAAGATCGACTTCGGCGACCACCAGCGCTTCACCCTGAAATGGGCCGTGCTGGTGTGCCTGGCAATCCTCGCCATGGCCCTGCTGCTGGGCCTGTTCCCCCTGTTCAGTAACTGACCGAGACGAGTGACCGCTTCATGGAATGGCTGACCAGCCCGGAAATCTGGATTGCGTTCTTCACCCTGACCGCCCTGGAGATCGTCCTCGGCATCGACAACATCATCATGATCTCGATCCTGGTCGGGCGCATGCCGAAGCACCTGCAGCCACGCACCCGCTTCTTCGGCCTGGCCCTGGCGATGGTGACGCGGATCCTGCTGTTGCTGTCGATCACCTGGGTCATGCGCCTGACCGCCGACCTCTTCCACCTGTTCGGCCAGGGCATCTCCGGACGCGACCTGATCCTGTTCTTCGGCGGCCTGTTCCTGCTCTGGAAAAGCAGCTCGGAGATCTACCAGGGCCTGGAAGGCGAGGAAGAAAGCGGCGAGGAACCGAAGGGTTCGGCGGGCGGCTTCATCGGCACCATCATCCAGATCGCGATCATCGACATCGTCTTTTCCCTGGACTCGGTGATCACCGCCGTCGGCATGGTCTCCCACGTGCCGGTGATGGTCGCGGCGATCATCGTCGCGGTACTGGTGATGATGCTCTGTGCCGGCGCCATCAGCGACTTCATCGACAAGCACCCGTCGCTGAAGATGCTCGCCCTGTCGTTCCTCATCGTGGTCGGCACGGTGCTGATCGCCGAAGCCTTCGAAGTCCATGTGCCGAAGGGCTACGTCTACTTCGCCATGGCCTTCTCCCTGGCCGTGGAGGCGCTGAACATCCGCATGCGCGGCGCCGCTGCGCGCAAGCGGGGCGAAGAGCCAGTGAAGCTGCGCAAGGAAGTGCTCGGCGACTGAGCCGCTCAGGCCGGCTCGAAACGCTCGCCGCGGAATACCCGGCGAGCCGCGCCGCGACTGATCCGGCCGTGGGCCTGGCGGCGCTCCGCGCGCAGCGCGTCGGCCGCGCTGCTCGCCTGGTCCGCGAGGCGCCGGGCGATCAGCAGGATCGCCAGGCGTTTGTTGGCGTGCTGGCTACGCTGGCTCTGCACCCTGACGCTGATGCCGCTGGCCAGGTGGGTGGCGCGCACCGCCGAGTCGGTGGTGTTGACATGCTGGCCGCCGGGGCCGGAAGAGCGCAGGGTCTCGAAACGGATCTCGCCCTCCAGACTGGCCGGCGGCGCGGCGAAGCGCTCCGCGCCGATGAACCAGTTCTTGCGCGCATGCCTTGCCCGGTAGGGGCTGGGGCAGATCCACTGGATACCGCCGCACCAGCGCTCGGCGAGCGCTTCGGCGGCAGTGCCGCGCAGCCCCAGGAGCAGCGAACGCCAGGTGCGCGGACGCTCGCCGGCCACCTCCTCGATTACCTCGACCTCGACGCCGGCTTGCGCCGCCTCGAGGCACAGCCGCTCGAACGCCTTCGCCACCGCCAGGCAGCATTCCGCCGGCCCCTGGGCCGCGGAGAGTTGCAGCAGGATCATCGGCAGCACTCCCCACGGGTCTTGTAGGTCAGCACCGGCTTCAGGCGGGCGACCAGGCGCAGCAGGCCGGCTTCGAGCAGCGCGCCGACCACCGAGTCGATACCCTTGTAGGCTTCCGGCGCTTCCTCGTAGATCAGTTGGCGGTCGCCACAGATCACCCTGCTGCCAAGGCGCGTACGGCCCAACTGGTCGACGCTGAAGCGCGCCGCCAGACGCTCCCGACACTCGCCGCGCTGCCATTTGCGACCGGCGCCGTGGGCCAGGGAGAACAGGCTCTGCGCGCTCGGCACAGGCTCCACCAGGTAGCTGTAGTCGCCGCGCGAGCCGGGGATCACCAGCACGCCCTGGTCGGCCGGGGTGGCGCCCTTGCGGTGCAGCCAGCCGTCGACGCCATCGACCTGTGCCGGCGCCACCAGGTTGTGGTTGATGTCGAGCAGTTCCAGGCCGTCGCAGCGCAAGCGTTCGAGAATGCGCCGGGCGATGAGCTGGCGGTTACCCTCGGCGAAGCGCAGCGCATCGGCGTGGCGCGCCAGGTAGGCGGAAGCTTCCAGGCTGCCGTCGAGCAGGCCGGCGTGGCCATGCAGGCTGACCTGCTCTTGCAGGATCGCCTGGCCGAGACCGCGCGAGCCACTGTGCACCAGCAGTTGCAGGCGGCCGGCATCGAGGCCGAGGGCGTGCAGGGCGGCCTGGTCGAACACGGTCTCGACCTGCTGTAGCTCGGCGAAGTGGTTGCCGCCACCGATCGTGCCGAGCGCGCGCCAGTGCTCGCGGGCCGGTAGATCCAGGGCTTCGATGCAGTCGCTCCAGGTCTCGTCCAGCGGCAGGTCGAGATTGCCCAGGCGCTTTTCCAGTTTGTCCGCCGACAGCTTGCCGGGGGCCAGGCCGGTTTCCCACAGGGCCATGCCACAGCCGATGTCGTTGCCGACCAGCGCCGGATAGAAGCGACCGACGGAGAAGAACGCCGCGCCGACCGGATAGCCGCGGCCGGGATGCAGGTCCGGGAGACCGACGACGCGGCACATGCCGTCCAGCTCGGCGGTGGTTTGCAGTTGCTGGATCGCCTTGCCTTCGATCCAGGTGCTGTCCGAGGCGATCAGTGCGACGCCCGCGGACAAAGGCTTGATGTAGTTGCCCATAATCCAATCCATGTGATTGAAACGGTAGATCCGGGGGGCAGACCGAAGCCGAGCGGGCACTCGCGGAAGGGCGAAGGGCGTCTAACGGAGAAGTGAAAACCTGGGGAGAGGTGACCGCGGCAGCCGATGACCTCTCGCCGGAAGCTTGCGCGGACGCAAGGGCGGGAATCGTTCAGCGGTGCAGGGGGTCGAGCGGTAGGTTTCGGTGGCCGTTAGGCCAGGCGCAGCCTGCAAAGGGTAGAGAACTGAATCATCGATGTAACCTCCTTTGCGGTGCGTAAGTGGGGGAAATGAAGGGCGAATCCTAGGCGTTTCATTCCCACCGCGCAAGCCCCGGAAAGGCTTCGCGATGGAAATGAGCGGCGCATCACTGCGCCGAAAGAGCCTGCACGGCGCCGGGCACCTCGCTGTTCCAGCGCTGGTAGAGCGCCCGCAGCTCGCCGGACGCCGCCATCTGCCGTACCCGCGCGTCGTAGACCTCGCGCAGGAGCCGGCCGCTGGCGCTGTCGGCGAAGGTCATGAAGGACTCCTTGCCGGGCGGCAGTTGCGCGATCGGGTAGGCGTCGGCCGGCAGATGCGCTTCGCTGCGCTGCTTTTCCAGTTCGTCCGGCTCGTCGAGGAAGAAATCCAGCTCGCCGTTCTGGACCTGCTCGGTGCAACGCTCGGGTCGGACGCACTCGACCAGGGTGAAGTCGCGCTGCTCCGCGGGGATCAGGTTGTAGCTGTGGCGCCAGCCGACGCGCTTGCCGGTGAGGCTGGCGCGGCCGGAAAAGGGCGTCTTCGCCGCATGCATCACGCCGTGGTACTCGATGTCGATCGGCAACTGGGCGTACAGCTTGCCCTCAACACCGGGGATCTCGCCCGGCACGCCATCGACCATGGAGCCCGCGGTCATCAGCTTGTTGGCGCGGTTCCAGGGCATGTTGATGAATTTCACGTCGAGCCCGTAGGGCGCATAGACCTGCTTCAGCAGGTCCCAGTACAGACCGCTGCCGTCGGCGTTGGTATAGCCTTCCCAGGCCGGCGCGGCGAAGGTCGCCTTGCGGATGTGCGCCTGCTCCAGGCTGTCGCCCAGCGCATCGGCCTGAACCACCGGCGCTCCCCCTACCCCGAGCGCCAACACCGCTGCCGAGAGGCAGCCACTGATCCCCGAAAATCGCATCCGCACCACTCCTCTGTATCCCTCTAGACCGGGGCTTTTTAAAAGGTGCAAAGGATACCCTTCCTGTCGGCTAATTCCATGGCCTGTGGCGCAAACGCATGCATCGAACGGAAGGCGAAAAAATCCTCGCCGTTTCCCGGCGCGCACGCTTGAATGAAGGGTAGGCGCCCTGCCGCTCGGGCTGCCGAGACGAACTCCCGCGGGGGGCGCCTGTCCAAATATGACGTTCGTGTTACAACTCGCCTGAACGCTGCCTTTCCATCGTGGCCGTTGGCGCCGTTGTCCGGGCTCCGCGGCGCAACGCACGCGGAACCTGGCGCGAGGTTGGCCATTCGTCGTAGTGCCAGGGGGGCCACGCCATGCTGAAACTGCTCGACCTGCTCTCTGCCGTCGCCCTGCTGGTGTGGGGCACGCATATCGTCCGCACCGGAATCCTCCGGGTCTACGGCGCCGACCTGCGGCGCATCCTCAGTCGCAGCGTGGAAAAACGCCCGCTGGCGTTCGCCGCCGGCATCGGCGTCACCGCCCTGGTGCAAAGCAGCAACGCCACCGCCCTGCTGGCCACCTCCTTCGTCGCCCAGGGCCTGATGGCACTGGCGCCGGCCCTGGCGATCATGCTCGGCGCCGATGTCGGCACCGCGCTGATGGCGCGGGTGCTGACCCTCGACCTGTCGTGGCTTTCGCCATTGCTGATCTTCTTCGGCGTGATTTTCTTCCTCAGCCGCAAACAGACCCGCCTCGGCCAGCTCGGCCGGGTATTCATCGGCCTCGGCCTGATCATCCTGGCGCTCCAGCTGATCGTCGCCGCCGCCGAGCCGATGACCCAAGCCAAGGGCGTCAAGGTACTGTTTTCCAGCCTGACCGGCGACATCATGCTCGACGCGCTGACCGGCGCGTTGTTCGCCATGATTTCCTATTCCAGCCTGGCCGCCGTGCTGCTTACCGCGACCCTCGCCGCGTCCAAGGTGATCTCGCTGAAAGTCGCGCTGTGCCTGGTGGTCGGCGCCAACCTCGGCAGCGGCATCCTGGCCATGCTCAGCGCCACCGCGCAAAACGCCGCCGGTCGCCGGGTGGCCCTCGGCAGCCTGTTGTTCAAGGTCGCCGGCTGCCTGCTGGTGCTGCCCCTGGTGGGGCCGCTGGCGGACTGGATGGATCATTGGCAGTTCAGCACAGCCGAACTGGTGATCGCCTTCCACGTGCTCTACAACGCCGCGCGCTGCCTCGCCTGCCTGCCGCTGACCAACGCCATGGCCAGCTTCTGCACCCGTGTGATGCCCGACCGTGCCCTTCCCGACGACGTCGCCCGGCCGCGCCATCTCGACCCCGCCGCCCTCGACACGCCGAGCCTGGCGCTGGCCAACGCGGTGCGCGAGACCCTGCGCATGGGCGACACCGTCGAGCAGATGCTGAACAATCTGATGCAGATCATCCGCGGCGGCGATCCGCTGCTCGGCAAGGACATCCGCAAGCTCGACGACGACGTCGACGCCCTCTACACCGCGATCAAGCTGTATCTGGCAAGGATGCCGCGCGAGGACCTGTCCGAACGCGACAGCCGGCGCTGGGCGGAGATCATCGAGCTGGCGATCAACCTGGAGCAGGCCGGCGACATCATCGAGCACATGCTCGCCGCCGTGCAGGACAAGAAGACCTCGCGCAGCCGCTCGTTCTCCGACACCGGCCTGGAAGAGATCGGCACCTTGTACCAGCAGTTGGTCTCCAACCTGCGCCTGGGTCTCTCGGTGTTCCTCAACGGCGACCTCGACAGCGCCAAGCGCCTGCGCCGGGCCAAGCAGCGCTTCCGTCTGCAGGAACGGCGCTACGCCCATGCCCATGTCGACCGCCTGCACCAGCAGGTGGTACAGAGCATCGAGACCAGCTCGCTGCACCTGGACCTGATCAGCGACATGAAGCGTCTCAACTCGCTGTTCTGCGCCATCGCCTACGCCGTGCTGGACAATCCAGACGCGCCGAGCAGCGCGGCCGACGAGGGCACTCGGCGGGACGAGGACGACTGGGCCGACGAAGTCGACGACATGACCTCGGCGCCGCTGGCCGAGCCAGCGCTCGCCGAGGAGCGAGCGGAAACGCGCCGTTCGCGACATTAGCCGTTCTGCGGGTAGGTTCGTCATGAAGCATCCGCTATTCTCGGTATTTTCAGTTCCAGGCTCGGCCCATGCGTTCGTTGTCCACCCTGCTGCTGTTCTGCCTGCTCTGCCCCTGGTCGTACGCCGACCAGCGCAGCGAGGTCGAAGCCTTCCAGCTGGAAAACGGCATGGGCGTGCTGCTCAAGCCCACCGAGCAGCACCGACACGTCTCGATCCGGCTGGTGGTGGGGGTCGGTTTCGCCGACTTCTCGTGCCGTGAAAAGCAGCTGCCGCACCTGCTCGAGCATCTGTTCTTCAGCGGCCTGGACGGCGGCGACGAGGCCGACCTGGAAGCCCGCATGCAGGCCCTCGGCGGACAATGGAACGCCTACACCAGCGAAGGCGACACCACCTTCGTCATCGAGGCACCTGCCGCCACCCAGCGGCAGGTCCTAGACCTGCTGCTGGACACCATCACCCGCACCGAACTGGACGAGCCGCGCATCGCCGCCGCCAAGCGAGTGATCGAGCGCGAAGGCGGCGGCCATTACTCGCACCTGCAGCGCTGGCTCGACCGCGAGAACCTGGGCCGTGGCGCCATGGACCAACTGGCGGTGGAACTGGGCTTGGCCTGCTCCCAGCGCGCGCCGCTGGCGCCGCTTGGCGCGGAGCAGCTGGAGCGGCTGCGCAGCGACTGGTACGTACCGGGCAACATGACCCTGATCCTGGTCGGTGACCTCGACCCGCGCCTGCCGGCCTATCTGACCCGGACCTTCGGCACCCTGGAAGACCACGAGCTCCCCGAGCGCCGCGAGCTGCCGGCGGCCAACGGGCATGCCGAGGCCAGGCGCACCCTGATCACCCGGCCATTCGGCGAGGGTGCGATGCTGCACTGGGTCTATCCGGAGCCGGACGACGCCGACCCGGACGCCATGGTCCTGCTCCAGGCCTATATGAACGACGCGCTGTACGCCGACCTGCGTGTGCGTCGCGGACTCACCTACGGGCCATCGACCGATCGCCAGGTGTTCGCCAACCAGGGCTTCTTCAGCCTCGACGCGGATGTCGAGCGCAGCGACCTGCCCGCCACCGAGGCCGCCCTGCGCGAGTTGCTCGACGGCATCCGCCAGCATGGCCTGGACCCGGGGCGTTTCAAGCGGGTGCAATTCGCCGAGCGCGCCAGGCTGGCCTGGAGCACCCAGGGCAACGCGGCGCTGGCGGACTATTACTGGGGCTCGCTGGCCGACTACGAGGACGGCCATTTCCCCAATGAGGAGCGCCGCCTGGCGAAGGTCAGCCTGCAACAGGCGAACGCGCTGGCGAAGCGGCTGTTCGACGGCGAAGGCTACCTGCGCATCGAAAAGCCGCTATTCGACGACGACATGCTCTACCCATTGCTGCTCGCCGCCGGTCTCCTGGCCAGCGGCCTGCTCTGGTTCGGCCTGCGCCGCCGGCGCGCCTGACCGGGCTACAGGGCCAGGCGGTGGATGACCTGGGTCGAGTCGTCCGGGTCGCGCTGGCCGACGAAGCCCAGTGCGCAACAAAGGTCGCGCATCGCCCGGTTGGCCGCCGAGTCCACCGAATACATCTGGCGGAAGCCGTTGCGCCGCGCCACGTCGATCAGATGGCGCATCAGCACGGCGTCGAGGCCCAGACCCTGGTAGTCGTCGGCGATGGTTACCGCGCATTCGCACTGCCCTTCCTCGCAGCAGGCGGCGTAGCGGCTGATACCGACCTCGCGCAGCTCACCGTCCTCGTGCACCAGGGCAACGAAGGCCATGCTCTGCTGGTAGTCGATGTCCATCAGTTGATCGAGCAGCGCCGGGCTGGCTTCCTTGATCTCGCCGAGGAAGCGGAAGTGGCGGGTCGCCGGGGACAGCCGGTTGATGAACTGGCGTTCGCGCTCCCGGTCCTCCTCGCGCAGGGGACGGATCAGCACGTGGCGGCCATCGTCGAGGGACTCGACCCAATGGTCGCCCTCTACCGCCGCGAACGCGGAAGACCGGCTGGCATTTTGTACATTGGACATGATGCGATCTCCAGGAAGGGAAGGAAGTCGGTACAACCACTTCCTTCCTGTCTACGCGGTTTGGCGCAGCTCCGGTTGATCGACATCAACGCCGCCGCCGCAGCCCCGGCGGGAGCCGACGCACGGCATGCGGCGAAACGCCTCAGGCGTTGGCCAGCTCGGCCTCGGCGATCTCCTTGCCGCGCCGGCGGAACAGCACCAGGGTGGCGAGCAGCCCCAGCAGCGCCGCGCCACTGAGCCAGATGCCCGGGGCCGCGCGGTTGTCCAGGGTGTGGATCAGCCAGGTGCAGACCGCCGGGGTGAAACCACCGAAGGTCGCCGTAGCCAGGCTGTAGGCGAGGGAGAAACCCGTAGTGCGCACGTCCGCCGGCATCACCTCGGTCAACGCCACCACCATCGCGCCGTTGTAGCTGCTGTAGAGGAACGACAGCCACAACTCGACGCCGAGCAGGCCGGCGAAACTCGGCTCGCGGACCAGCCAGGACAGCGCCGGGTAGGCGGTCAGCAGTGCCAGCGCGGAGGCACCCAGCAACAATGGCTTGCGCCCGATGCGGTCGGAGAACGCGCCCATTACCGGCAGCCAGATGAAGTTGGACAGGCCGATGCACATGGTCACCAGCAGGCTGTCGAGGTCCGACAGTTGCAGTTCGTTCTTGCCGAAGGTCGGCGTGTAGGCGGTGATCAGGTAGAACGATACGGTGGTCATCACCACCATCGCGGTACCGGCCAGCACTATGCCGAAGTTCTGCCCGATGGAGCGCAGCACCTGCGACAGCGACGGTCGGTGGGTGCGCGCCTCGAACTCCGGCGTTTCCTCCAGCGAGCGACGGATGACGAACAGCGCCGGAACGATCAGGCAGCCGATGAAGAACGGCACGCGCCAGCCCCATTCGCCCATGTCCTGCGGGCTCAGCCACTGGTTGAGGAGCACGCCGAGCAGGCCGGCGAAGACCACCGCGACCTGCTGGCTGGCCGACTGCCAACTGACGAAGAAGCCTTTGCGTCCTGGCGTGGCGATCTCCGACAGGTAGACCGAAACCCCTCCCAGCTCGACGCCGGCGGAAAAACCCTGCAGGAGCCGGCCGAACAGCACCAGCAACGGCGCCGCCACGCCCAGCGTGGCATAGCCGGGAACGAAGGCGATCAGCAGGGTGCCCATGGCCATCAGGCCGAGGGTGATGATCAGGCCCTGGCGGCGGCCGTGGCGATCGATGTAGGCGCCCAGGAACACCGCACCCAGCGGCCGCATCAGGAAGCCGGCGCCAAAGGTGGCGAGGGACAGCATCAGGGAGGCGAACGGGTTGTCGCCGGGGAAGAAGGTCTTGGCGATGGCGGTGGCGTAGAAGCCATACACCATGAAGTCGTACATCTCGAGGAAGTTGCCACTGACCACACGGAAAATGGCGACACCTTTGGATTTATTAGAGGCCATGGGACACACACTCAGGCAGACACGGGGAAGCGGTCCATGGCGGCGTCGATGGCCACGCAGGCGGGTACGTCATCCATCGACCGAGTTGTAACCATATGTGTAAAAACTCCTGTCGAACAATCTAAAATTGCCCGAAAGGTTCGAATTGAAGGGGTTTGAAAGGCTGTCGAAAGCTTCGCGACCATCGGTCGGGAAAGCGACGCCTTTTTCCCTGGTCGACCTCCAGAAAGGAGAGCGGAGCCTCTGTCGGGCGAAGGAAACATTCGCCACGCGGCAGCTGTCCTTCGTTCATACCCAGGAAACCCGGCCGGGGTTATGCTGCGCGCCCCGGCCGGCTGGCCGAGCAGCTCCGATCGAGAACCCGCTGGTCCCCATGCCCAACCAACAACGCCCCATCCTCAAGGCCCGCCTGGAGCAACTGATCGCCCTGGTCGGCGGCCTGATGGCCCGCTATCCGCGCACCATCGCCCTGTTCGGCTTCTGTTCGGGCGTGTTCAGTTTCATCATGGTCGACCGGCAGAAGGGCTTCGCCCAGGTGCTGGCGATCATCATGCTGGTCAGTTGGGTCTGGTTGATCCTCGAGAACCTCCTGCGGGAGACCTTCGCCCGCCGCTTCGGCTGGGAGATCCCGGCACCGCTGCTGCGCTACGCGACCCAACTGATCCACCAGGAAAGCCTGTTCTTCGTCCTCCCGTTCTTCCTCATCACCACCACCTGGAACAGCGGCCAGGCGCTGTTCACAGGGACGCTGGCCGCCGCGGCACTGATCTCCATCACCGATCCGCTCTACTATCGCTGGCTGTCCAGGCGTCGTTGGGTGTTCCTCGCCTACCACACCCTGACCCTGTTCGCGGTGTTGCTGACCTCGCTGCCGATCCTGCTGCACCTGACCACCCCGGAAAGCTACCGGTTGTCGCTGGGCATCGCCGTCGTGCTGTCCTTCCCCAGCCTGCTCGTGACCTTCCCGCTACAGCACTGGTGGCGCGGCTTCCTGCTTCTCGGCCTGACCCTGGCGGTGGGCCTGGCCGGATGGTTCGGCCGCACCTGGGTACCGCCGGCCACCCTGTGGCTGACCGAAGTGGCGGTGAGCAGCCAGTTCGACGACCAGAGCCGCACGCCCGGCGACAGCCTGGAGCAGGTCGGCGCCGCCCAGTTGCGCAGCCAGGGCCTGTTCGCCTATACCGCGATCAACGCGCCGCGCGGCCTCGACGAGCGCATCTATCACGTGTGGATGTTCAACGGGAAGGAGTTCGACCGCATCGCCCTGGATATCCACGGCGGCCGCAAGGAGGGCTACCGGGCCTGGACCCACAAGCAGAACTTCCCCGGCGACCCGGTCGGCCACTGGCAGGTGAAGGTACTCACCGAGGCCGGACAGATGATCGGCACCCTGCGCTTCGACGTCACCCAGTGACGTCGAAGCCTGGCGACCTCAGGCGAAGAACCAGTAGCACACGCCGATGGAGGCGATGACCCCGGCCAGGTCCGCGGTCAGCGCGCAGCCCACCGCGTGGCGCGCGCGCTGCAGGCCGACCGAGCCGAAATAGACGGCGAGCACGTAGAAGGTGGTCTCGGTACTGCCCTGCACGGTGGCGGCGACCAGCGCCGGGAAACTGTCGACGCCGTGGGTCTGCATGGTCTCCAGCAGCATCGCCCGCGCCGCGCTGCCGGAGAACGGCTTGACCAGCGCGGTGGGCAGCGCTTCGACGAAGCGGCTGTCCCAACCCAGCCCCTCGACCGCCCAGCGTATCCCGCCGAGTACCACTTCCAGCGCCCCGGAGGCGCGCAACACGCCAACCGCGCAAAGCATTGCGACCAGGTACGGCAACAGGTTCCTGGCGACGTCGAAACCTTCCTTCGCCCCCTCCACGAAGCTCTCGTAGACCGGCACCTTCTTCAGCGCGCCGACGATCAGGAACAGCACGATCAGGCTGAACAGCGTCAGGTTGCCCAGCAGCGAGGACAGCTGCGCCAGCGCGGTGGCCGAGAGCGTGCCGAGCACCGCCATGAAGCCGGCCAGCAGCAACGCGCCGGGGATCAGGTAGGCCAGCACCACCGGGTCCCACAAGCGCAGGCGCTGCATCAGCGCCACCGACAACAGGCCGGCCAGGGTCGAGGCGCTGGTGGCCAGGAGGATCGGCAGGAATACCAGGGTCGGATCGGCCGCGCCCTGCTGCGCGCGGTACATGAAGATAGTCACCGGCAGCAGGGTCAGGGACGAGGCGTTGAGCACCAGGAAGAGGATCTGCGCATTGCTCGCGGTGGTGCTGCTGGGATTGAGCTCCTGCAACGCCTTCATCGCCTTCAGGCCGATCGGCGTGGCGGCGTTGTCCAGACCCAGGCCATTGGCGGCGAAGTTCAGGGTGATCAGGCCGATCGCCGGATGCCCCGGCGGCACTTCCGGCATCAGCCGGCGGAACAACGGACCGAGCAGCACCGCCAGGCGCTCCACCAGCCCGGCCTTCTCGGCGATGCGCAGGAAGCCGAGCCAGAGCGTCAGGGTGCCGAACAGCAGGACCATCACCTCGACCGCCAGCTTGGCCATGGCGAACAGGCTCTCCACCATCGCCGCGAACACCGTCGCATCGCCGCCGATCAACCAGCGCGCCAGCGCACTCGCCGCCGCCACCAGGAAAAAACCCAACCACAAGCCGTTCAGCATTCAGAATCCCCCGCGTTGCGCGGATGATAGCGGCGCAGGCGGTGCCGGCGCCAGAAACGCCGAGGCCCCGGACGATGCCGGGGCCTCCTGGGCGGGAAGCCGCCTTATTCGAGGGTGGCCTGCTTGCCCTTGGCTTCGCCGACCGCCTGCCGCAGGTGCGGCAGCGAATCCCAGTAGCGCTGGCCCTTGGCCGCGTCGTACATGCCTTCCCACTTGGAGATGACCAGCACCGCGAGGGCATTGCCGATCACGTTGAGGGCGGTGCGCGCCATGTCCATGATGCGGTCCACGCCGGCGATGAAGGCCAGGCCCTCGAGCGGGATGCCGACGCTGCCCAGGGTGGCGAGCAGCACCACGAAGGATACGCCCGGCACGCCGGCGATACCCTTGGAGGTCACCATCAGGGTCAGCACCAGCATGATCTGCTGGCCGATGGACAGGTCGATGCCGTAGAGCTGCGCGATGAAGATCGCCGCGATGCTCTGGTACAGGGTCGAGCCGTCGAGGTTGAAGGAGTAGCCGGTGGGCACCACGAAGCTGCTGATCGCCTTCGGCGCGCCGTAGGCTTCCATTTTCTCGATGATGCGCGGCAGCACGGTTTCCGAGCTGGCGGTGGAATAGGCGAGGACCAGGTCGTCCTTGAAGATGCGGATCAGGCGCATGATCGAGAAGCCGAACATCCGCGCGATCAGGCCCAGCACCACCAGGGCGAAGAAGACGATGGCCACGTAGACCAGGATCACCAGCTTGGCCAGCGGCAGCAGCGAGGCGAAGCCGAAGTTGGCAACGGTCACCGCGATCAGGGCGAAGACACCGATAGGGGCGTACTTCATGATCATGTGGGTGACCTTGAACATGGTCTCGGAAACGCCCTGGAACACCTTCACCAGCGGCTCGCGCAGGTCGTTGGGCAGGCTCGACAGGCCGAGGCCGAACATCACCGAGAAGAAGATGATCGGCAGCATCTCGCCACGGGCGATGGCGGCGAAGACGTTGGAGGGAATCAGGTTGAGGATGGTCGCGATGAACGCATGGTCATGCTGCACTTCCTGGGTGGTCTTCTGGTACTGGGAAATGTCCACGGTACCCAGGGTGCTCATGTCGATGCCGGTGCCGGGCTGGAACAGGTTGGCCAGCAGCAGGCCGACGACGATGGCGACGGTGGTGACGATCTCGAAGTAGATGATGGTCTTCAGGCCGATGCGGCCAAGCTTCTTCGCGTCGCCGACGCCGGCGATGCCGACCACCAGCGAGGAAATCACGATCGGCACCACGATCATCTTGATCAGACGGATGAAGATGTCGCCGGCCGGTTGCAGCACGTTGGCGATCCACCAGGCCTTTTCGGCGCTGAAATGGTTGAGCACTGCGCCGACGGCGATACCGAGTGCCAGACCGATCACGATCTGCCAGGCGAGGCTTAGCTTGGCTTTACCCATGTTTCGTCACCCTTAATTCTTGTGGAAGTCGGGAGTCGCTCCAACGGGAGAGTCGCTCCCGACAGGCGAAAGGGCGCAATGATTCATGCGCTCCCCTACCCCGTCTAATGCCGTAAGTGACTGCCCCATGCCGAATCGGCATGAGAAATCACTAATGAAACGTCCGTCCCACAGGAGATTGCCCTTGATTTTCGTACAAGAACAGGGAGCGGAAGGCACTCCGTGCAAGGCCCGGGAGCCTCGTGCCCATCCTGGGAAGTTGAAAGTCGCTCATCATCGCTGCGATGGATGGTCGCAGGACACGCAAGGCCGTCCGGCACGCCATCGCCGGCTGTGGATAAGCGGCATTCTGTGGATAACCGCGCGGTAAAGCCCTTCTGGGAGGGCGCCTCGGAACGCGCGGGCGGTCGATTGTAAAACGACTCCGCCATCCACAGGCATTGATCGATATCAGGGAAGTTCGCGGAGTATCGCTGCGGAAGCCGACGCTCCGCCGGACGGCGGAGCATCGTACCCCTTCTATATATAGAAGCGCGCCGGAAGGCAGCGAGACATCGGTGGCTCCCCTCCGGCGCGTTTTCGCCTGGCCCGACCCCGAAGGAGGTACTCCCTGTACCCCTGGAACCCGCCGGATCGACCTCACCCAGCGCATCCCGGTCCCCTGGCCATGCCCCGCTGCGGGCGGGGCGGTGTCACGCAAGCCCGTTCCGCCTCAGTACCAGTTCGGATCGGCCTTGAGTTGTTCGTCGAGGATCTTCTGTACCGCCGGCTCCGGCTTGCCCAGCCAGCGGAAGCTGGCGTGCTTGCTCGGCGACTTGTCCTGCGGCAGCCCTTCGGGCACCTGCACGTAGAGCCCGTAGGCATGGCTCTTGTCCCAATCGAAGGCGACCAGCAGGCGCTGGCCCTTGCAATCGGACTTCTCGCAGAGACCGCCAACCAGATACTTGTCGCCCTGGTCGTCGACGGCATGCATCGGTGTAGCGGTTCCCGAGAGATTCATCACCCAGTCGGGCAAGCGGCTCTCGTCTTCCACCAGGTTCTGCCAGGCCTCGCGGTATCCGGCATCGGTGCTCTGCAATTCGTTCAAGCGGTATTCACCGTCCCTGTCGGCCGCCACCGCCAGCGAACTGGCGGCGGCACCGAGCAGCAGTGCGTTCATCAGGTTACGCATGAGTCGCATCGCTTTCTCCTTGGCATCCGGCTAGCCGCGACGGCGTCCGAAGAAGAACGAGACCACGAAGAGCACCAGGAACAGCACGAAGAGGATCTTCGCGATTCCGGTGGCGGCACCTGCGATGCCACCAAACCCGAGGACGGCAGCGATGATGGCGATGATCAGAAAGGTGATAGCCCAACTAAGCATGATGTTTTCTCCTGTGTGCCTTCGGAACTGTCGGTACCGCCTCGGGGCCGGGCCCATCGGGGTAGCGAACCGGCCTGTGTCCATTTTTTCTTCAGGGAGACCGTGACTACCTCATTGCACGCCCCATGCCAGCCTTTCTGAAAAATAAAAATACTTTTAATTCAATAAGTTATAAAACAACCCAGGTAGTCTGCGCAGTTCATCCTGCACGACGCGACAAATTATTCCGGGCGTTTTGCACGATCGGCGCGGTACGCTGTCACATGCAACAGGGAAGCGACCCGGCACCTGCTACCCGGAGCCATCCGTGGAGCCGCCACGGCTTCCCGAAAACCCAAGAACAGCAACATCGGCAGGTTGCACGCCGCCCTGGCCGCCCGGATGGGCGGCGGGGCGCTCTGCAACTTGCATGGGCTTTCCGGGGACTAACCCAGAAGCCGAATGGCAGTGAATTCCCTAGAGGATAAAAAGCAACGATGGAAACCACTTCCGAAAAACAGGGGCGCATCCTGCTGGTCGATGACGAGTCGGCGATCCTGCGCACTTTCCGTTATTGCCTCGAAGACGAAGGCTACAGCGTGGCCACCGCCAGCAGCGCGCCGCAGGCGGAGGCCCTGTTGCAGCGCCAGGTATTCGACCTGTGCTTCCTCGACCTGCGCCTGGGCGAAGACAACGGGCTCGACGTTCTCGCCCAGATGCGCGTCCAGGCGCCATGGATGCGCGTGGTGATCGTCACCGCGCATTCGGCGGTGGATACCGCGGTCGACGCCATGCAGGCCGGCGCGGTGGATTACCTGGTCAAGCCCTGCAGCCCGGACCAACTGCGCCTGGCCGCCGCCAAGCAACTGGAGGTGCGCCAACTGACCGCGCGCCTGGAGGCCCTGGAGGACGAAGTGCGCCGCCAGGGCGACGGCCTGGAATCGCACAGCCCGGCCATGGCCGCGGTACTGGAGACCGCGCGCCAGGTCGCGGCGACCGACGCCAACATCCTCATCCTCGGCGAATCCGGCTCCGGCAAGGGCGAACTGGCACGCGCCATCCACACCTGGAGCAAACGCGCGAAGAAGCCCCAGGTCACCATCAACTGCCCGTCGCTGACCGCCGAACTGATGGAAAGCGAACTGTTCGGGCACAGTCGCGGCGCCTTCACCGGTGCCACCGAAAGCACCCTGGGCAGGGTCAGCCAGGCTGACGGCGGCACCCTGTTCCTCGACGAGATCGGCGACTTCCCGCTGACCTTGCAACCCAAGCTGCTGCGCTTCATCCAGGACAAGGAATACGAACGCGTCGGCGATCCGGTGACCCGCCGCGCCGACGTGCGCATCCTTGCCGCGACCAACCGCGACCTGGGCGCGATGGTCGCCCAGGGCCAGTTCCGCGAGGACCTGCTCTACCGCCTCAACGTGATCGTGCTCAACCTGCCTCCCCTGCGCGAACGCGCCGAGGATATCCTCGGCCTGGCCGAACGTTTCCTCGCCCGCTTCGTCAAGGACTACGGCCGCCCCGCCCGCGGCTTCAGCGAAGCCGCCCGCGAGGCCATGCGGCAATACCCCTGGCCGGGCAACGTACGCGAGCTACGCAACGTGATCGAACGCGCCAGCATCATCTGCAACCAGGAACGGGTGGATGTCGACCACCTCGGTTTCAGCGCTGCGCAATCTGCCAGCAGCGCGCCGCGGATCGGCGAATCGCTGAGCCTGGAAGACCTGGAGAAAGCCCATATCACGGCGGTGATGGCCTCCAGCGCGACCCTCGACCAGGCCGCCAAGACCCTCGGTATCGATGCCTCGACCCTGTACCGGAAGCGCAAGCAGTACGGCCTATGAGCATGCCGCTGCCGATGAAGCTCCGGACCCGGTTGTTCCTCAGCATTTCCGCGCTGATCACCGTCTCGCTGTTCGGCCTGTTGCTCGGGTTGTTCAGCGTGATGCAGCTCGGCCGCGCTCAGGAGCAACGGATGTCGCACCACCACGCGACCATCGAGGTGAGCCAGCAGTTGCGCCAGCTGCTCGGCGACCAGTTGGTCATACTGCTCCGCGAAAAACCCGACGGGCAGGCCCTGGAGCGCTCGCAGAACGATTTCCGACGGGTCCTGGAACAGGGTCGGGCGAATACCGTCGACGGCGCCGAGCAGGCCGCCCTGGATGGCGTTCGCGACGCCTACCTGCAACTGCAGGCGCACACCCCGGCGCTGCTCAAGGCGCCCATGGCCGACAACGACGGCTTCAGCGAAGCCTTCAATACCCTGCGCCTACGCCTGCAGGACCTGCAGCAACTGGCGCTGGCCGGCATCAGCGACGCCGAGACCAGCGCCCGCCACCGAGCCTACCTGGTCGCCGGCCTGCTTGGCCTGGTGGGCGTCGCCATCCTGCTGATCGGTTTCGTCACCGCCCACAGCATCGCCCGGCGCTTCGGCGCACCGATCGAAACCCTGGCGCGGGCGGCGGACAGGATCGGCGAAGGCGATTTCGACGTGACCCTGCCGATGACCAACGTCGCCGAGGTCGGCCAGTTGACCCGGCGTTTCGGCCTGATGGCCGAGGCCCTGCGGCAGTATCGCAAGACCAGCGTCGAAGAGGTGCTTTCCGGCGAGCGGCGCCTGCAGGCGGTACTCGACAGCATCGACGACGGCCTGGTGATCTTCGACAACCAGGGACGCATCGAACACGCCAACCCGGTCGCGATCCGCCAGCTGTTCGTCTCCAACGACCCCCATGGCAAGCGGATCGACGAAATACTCAGCGATGTCGATGTCCAGGAGGCGGTGGAAAAGGCCCTGCTCGGCGAAGTCCAGGACGAGGCGATGCCCGACCTGGTGGTGGACGTCGCCGGCGAGTCGCGCCTGCTGGCCTGGTCGCTGTATCCGGTCACCCATCCCGGCGGGCATAGCGTCGGCGCGGTGCTGGTGGTCCGCGACGTGACCGAGCAGCGCGCCTTCGAACGGGTCCGCAGCGAATTCGTCCTGCGCGCCTCCCACGAACTGCGTACGCCGGTGACCGGCATGCAGATGGCCTTCAGCCTGCTCCGCGAACGCCTGGACTTCCCCGCGGAGTCACGGGAAGCGGACCTGATCCAGACGGTGGACGAAGAGATGTCGCGGCTGGTCCTGCTGATCAACGACCTGTTGAACTTCTCGCGCTACCAGACCGGCATGCAGAAGCTCGAACTGGCTTCCTGCGACCTCGTCGACCTGCTCACCCAGGCGCAGCAGCGTTTCATTCCCAAGGGCGAGGCCCGCCGGGTCTCGCTGCAACTGGAGCTGGGCGATGAGCTGCCGCGCCTGCAGCTCGATCGCCTGCAGATCGAGCGGGTGATCGACAACCTGCTGGAAAACGCCCTGCGCCATAGCAGCGAAGGCGGGCAGATCCACCTGCAGGCCCGGCGCCAGGGCGACCGGGTGCTGATCGCGGTGGAAGACAATGGCGAAGGCATTCCCTTCAGCCAGCAAGGACGGATCTTCGAGCCTTTCGTCCAGGTCGGACGCAAGAAGGGCGGCGCCGGCCTCGGCCTGGCGCTGTGCAAGGAAATCATCCAGCTGCATGGCGGGCGCATCGCGGTGCGCTCGCAACCGGGCCAGGGCGCGCGCTTCTACATGCTGCTGCCGGTGTGACCGGGGCCGCTCCCGGCAGGCTTTTCCACAGGCCTCAGGAAGTCGGCACCGCCAGCAGCAGGGCGGCGGTTTCCAGGTCCGGCTCGCCATCGAAGCGAGCCGGACGGTATTTCATCTGGAAAGCGCCGATGACGTCGCGGGTGTCCTTCTCCAGCTCGCCGGTCTGCGGCACCAGGTAACCGTGCCGCGCCAACTGCTGCTGGAACCAGCGCACATCCGGCAGCTGGCCGTTCAGTTCGGCGAGCCGGCGCGCCAATTCGCCGGGCTTCGGCCAGGGCACCAGGCCGGCGTCGGCGAGGCGCTTCCAGGGGAACAGCGGACCCGGATCGACCTTGCGGCCCGGCGCGATATCGCTGTGTCCGATGATCCGGTCCGGGGTGATGCCGTGGCGCTTGGCGATGTCCTTCAGCAGGGGGATCAGCGCCTGGATCTGCGCTTCGCTGAACGGATACCAGACCCGCCCCTGGGGTGTATCGCGATAGCCCTGGTTGACGATCTCGATGCCGATCGAGGTGGCGTTCAGCCAGGTCCGGCCCTGCCATTCACTGACCCCGGCGTGCCAGGCGCGGCGGTTCTCATCCACCAGGCGGTAGACGGTGGCCGGCTCGTCGTCGCCGATCAGGTAGTGCGCGCTGACGCCGCCGTGGGTGAGGATGCCCAGCGAATGCGGCAGATCGGTGGAGGTGTAGTGGAGGACGATGAACTGGACGCGGCTGTCCTGGTTCGCCGAGGTGTAGTCGGTGTTCAGGCGCGGGCCGCTGGAGCAGCCGGCCAGCAGCGACAGGGTGAAAGCCAGTAGAACGAACGAACGCATGATGACTCCGAAAGATAGGCAGCGTGGTCAGGCGGCGATGTGCAACACGCTGCGCAGGTTGTCCAACAGCATATCGACGCTGAGCATGATCAGCAGCATGCCGGCCAGCCGCTCGATGGCGGTCAGCCCGCGCGGGCCGAGGAAACGCTGGAGGAACGCCGCCTGCAGCAGGATCAGCGCAGTAGCGGCCCAGGCCAGCACCACCGCCAGGTAAAGCTCCCACAGCGGACCGTCGAAGGTGGTGCGCAGGGTGATCAGCATCGCCAGCGCCGAGGGCCCGGCCACCGCCGGGGTGGCCAGGGGTACCAGCAGCGGCTCGCCGTCGGGCACTTCGCCGAGCAGCCCTTGGGGCGACGGGAAGATCAGGCGCATGGCGATCACGAACAGGATGATGCCACCCGCGATCCCGGTCGCCTCGCGGGACAGGCCGAGGCCGCTGAGGATGTGCTCGCCGAGGGTGAGGAAGAGCAGCAGCAGGCCCAGGGCGAAGGCCAGCTCGCGAAACGCCACGCGCAGGCGGCGCCCAGGTGCGACGCCTTTCAGCGCGGCGAGGAACACGGCGATGTTGCCGAAGGGGTCGGTGACCAGAAAGATCAGGACGGCGACGCCGAACATATCCATGGGAGTTTCCAGAGCGGGACAGCCGGTCATTCTACCGGGCGGGACCATTCTAGCGAGCCGCGGCAACACCTGCAGGCGAGCCCGTCCCGAGTCGTCGGAATGTGCGCTGGTCGCCCTTCAGGCCACTTCCAGGCGGTCCCGGCCGGCGCGCTTGGCTCGATACAGCGCCTGGTCGGCACGCTCGAAAACCGCTTCGCCGGCCTCGTTGCCTTCGAACGCGGTGATGCCGGCGGAACAGGTGATGCTCAGGGGCTCGCCCTTGAAATGGAACGGACAGGCGGCGATCGCCGCGCGCAGCCGTTCGAGCAGTTGCCGGCCGGCTTCCAGGGACGTGGCCGGGAGCAGGACGACGAACTCCTCGCCGCCGAAACGGGCGATGAAATCGGCCTGCCGCAACCGTTTGCGCAATTCGCCGGCAATGATCTTCAGCACCTTGTCCCCGGCCAGGTGGCCGAAGTCGTCGTTGATCCGCTTGAAGTGGTCGATGTCCAGCACCGCCAGCAGCAGATCGCCGCCGTCCCGGTGCCGGCGCGTCACTTCCTGTTCCAGGCGCTCGCTGAGCGCCGCGCGGTTGGGCAGGCCGGTCAGCGGATCGGTCAGGGCTTTCTGTCGCTGGTCCTCCAGGTGGCTGTGGAACGCCTTGGCATCCTGCTCCATGCTGTTGACCCGCTCCATCAGCGCCTGCAGGCGGCCGGACACCTCCTGTTCGTGCTCGGCCTGTTCGCGCTGGTGTTCGTCCATGGAGGCAAGCAGGCCGTTCAGCCGGCTGTCCACCGCCAGCTTGAGGCTGTTCAGGTCGGTCGCCTGCTGCACGCTGGCCTGCAGGCCACTGACCTGCTCACGCAGCGATTGGTCGAAGCCGCGCGCGTTGTCCAGCACGTCGGTATAGCCGGCGTGGGCGTCGCCCAGGTGGCCGAGGAAGCTTTCCAGGCGCTCGTTGAGTTGCCGCAGGTATTCCTCGAAGTCGCGCTGGCCACTGTCCGCCAGGGACAGCACCAGCACCGCCAGGTCGTCGAGTACCGGCACCAGCTCATACCAGTTCAGGCTGCCATCGATCCGCTCCCGCAGCGCCTCGGCCTGGGGCTGGTGGCTGCTCGGCAGGGACAGACCGTCGAGCAGCCGCAGCAGGCTGGCCTCGATGTGCGGCGCCACCGCGCTGTAGCCGGGCTCCGGTATCGGCGGCGGCAGTTCGTAGGCCTCGTCTACCGCCTGCCCGTCGAGGTTATCCACAGGAGTGGCCGGAGCTTCGGGCGCGCTTTCAACGTCCGCCGGCATTGCGGGCGACGGCTCCGCACCCGCTTCTTCCAGCGTCTCGCTAAAGCTCAGGCCGGCCGGTAGCGGCAGGCTGTCGAGCCAGATTTCCCGGGGCTCATCCAGCAGGATCTGGTTCGGCTCGCCACGCTCGGCGACCCCGACCCAACCCGCTGGCGCGCTTTCGATGGCGGCGACCGTGCGGGCGGGCAACGGCTGCGGCGGACCGCCTGGCGCCTCGTCGTGCTCGGCGACCGGCAGGGACGGCGCGGCCGCCGCCGGTTGGATCGGTGTATTGCTTGCCGCCACAACGGACGGCACCGATGCGCTCGGCTCCGCGGTGGTTTCCGACTCCTTGCCGCCGAACAGGCGTTGCAACAGGCTCGGGCGACCGTCTTCGGCATCGCCGCCCTTGCGCTCGGCCAGCGCCTGGCGTTGCAGCCTGCTCAGCTCGCTGAGCAGGATCGGAATCTCGCGCGACTGCCGGGCGCGCTCCTCGATATCGCGGGCGAACTGCTTCAGCGGCTTGCGCAGTTCCCGCGGCAGGTCCAGGGCCAGCAACTGCTGGGCCAGTTCGCCGAGAGCATCGATGTTCTGCTGGGTGCGTTGCTGGCGGCGCTGTTCGGAGTCGAGCACGGCCTTTTCCAGGCGCGGAATCAGGCCCGACAGGCCGGCGTCCATGTCGTCGCGACGGAGGATCTCGCGCAGCTCCTTCATGCACTGGTCGACCGCCTTGTCGCTGCCTTCGGCCGCCAGACTGCTACGCACCAGGCCGCGACGCAGCAGGTCGATCCGGGCATCCCAGCGCCGTTGCAGGCGCTCCTGCTGCTCGATGTTCTCCAGGTACTTGTCTTTCCAGCGCTGGACGTCGTCGCGACTCATGGCGGACTCCCGGCATCCCCGCGCACGACCAAGGCCTTGTCGCGCAAGTTGTCCGGCAGGCGAATCTCCACCGATACCGGCAGATGGTCGGAGATCGGCTGGTCGAGCACGTCGACCCGCTCGAGAGCGAGATCGGAACTGAGCAGGATGTGATCGAGATTGCGCTGCGGCCGCCAGCTGGGAAACGTCGCCTCGACCTGCGGCGCCATCAGGCCGAGGTCGCGCAGGGGCGAGTTTTCCAGAAGATCGACGGCGTGGGTGTTCATGTCGCCCATCAGCACCTGGTGGCGGTAGTCGCCGATCAGCTCGCGGATATAGGCGAGCTGGCGGGTGCGGGTGCGAGCGCCGAGAGCGAGATGCATCATCACTACCACCAGCGCGTCGGCGCCTTCGCCAAAGCGCACGAAGATCGCACCGCGTCCCGGCGGACCGGGCAACGGATGATCTTCCAGCAGGGTCGGCCGCCAGCGGCTGAGCAGGCCGTTGCTGTGCTGGGCGATACGCCCGAGGTTGCGGTTGAGCTGCTGGTACCAGTAGGGGAACGCCCCCAACTGGGCCAAGTGCTCGACCTGATTGACGTAGCCGGAACGCAGGCTGCCGCCGTCGGCTTCCTGGAGGGCGACGAGGTCGTAGTCGGCGAGCAGTTCGCCGATCCGCTTCAGGTTGGTCGCCCGCCCCGCGTGGGGCAGCAGGTGCTGCCAACCGCGGGTCAGGTAGTGGCGGTAGCGCTCGGTGCTGATACCGACCTGGATGTTGAAGCTGAGAAGGCGCAGGCGGCCGTCGTCGGGCAGCTCCCGCGAATCGTCACAGGAGGGGTTCACTCGCGGGTCGCAGCTACCTGCGACCCGAGGTTCACGCTGCCAGCGGCGCAACATGCCGAATCACCTTGCCTACTTCTTGGCCGCTGCGCGCTCTTTCTCGATCAGGTAGTCGGCCAGCTTGAGGGTTTCCTCCGGACCACCGGCGGAGCCGATGTCGAAGCGGTATTTGCCATTGACCACCATGGTCGGTACGCCGGTGACCTGGTAGGCCATCGCCAGCTTCTTGGCCTTTTCCATCTGGCCCTTGATGGCAAAGGAATTATAGGTGCTCAGGAATTTTTCCTTGTCCACGCCCTTGCCGGCGAGGAAATCGGCCATTTCTTCCGGAGTGGCGAGCTTCTTGTGCTCCTTGTGGATCGCCTCGAACACGGCGTTGTGTACGTCATGCTCGACACCCATGCTTTCCAGGGTCAGGAACATCTGCCCATGGACGTTCCAGATACCGCCGAACAGGGCAGGCAGGCGCACGAAATGGACATCTGCCGGCAGCTTCTCGCTCCACGGCACGATGGTCGGCTCGAACGCGTAGCAATGCGGGCAGCCATACCAGAACAGTTCCACCACTTCGATCTTGCCCGGCTGGGACACCGGCACCGGGCTGCTCAGCTCGACGTATTCCTTGCCGGCGGTATAGTCGTCGGCCTGGGCGGCCATGCCGAACAGGCTGGCCATGGCCAGCATGGCGGTGAGAATCAGGTTACGCATCGTTCACTCCTAGGCGAGGTCAGTGCCGCTCTCCGGCCGGGTTCGGCCCGGTCAGTTCGACCGGGGGGAGCGGTCACGGGTTCCAGCATTGTAGCGATGGCGGACGCAAAAAAGGGCAGCCGAGGCCACCCTTTTTCATACATCTTTTTTGCCGTGCTACGCAGCGATCAGTGCAGACCCTGGATGTAGCTGGAAATCGCGGCGATGTCCTTGTTCGACAGCTTGGCGGCGATGGACTGCATGATCTTGGTGTCGCCGTCGTTGGTGCGGGTGCCTTCGCGGAAGTCGGTCAGCTGCTTGGCCACGTAGGTCGCGTGCTGGCCGCCCAGGTGCGGGAAACCGGCGGTTGCGATGCCGACGCCGCTCGGGGAATGGCAACCGGTGCAGGCCGGCATGCCTTCAGCGATCTTGCCGCCGCGGAACAGCGCTTCGCCCTGGGCCACCAGGTTCGGATCGGCCATGCCGACGCTCATCTTCTGGCTGGCGAAGTAGGCGGCGATGTCGGCCAGGTCCTGGTCGCTGAGGTTGGTCAGCAGCCCGGTCATTTCCAGCACGGTACGCTTGCCGTCCTTGATGTCATGCATCTGCTTGAGCAGGTAACGCTCGCCCTGGCCGGCCAGTTTCGGGAAGTTCGGCGCCGGGCTGTTGCCATCCGCACCGTGACAGGCGCCGCACACCGCGGCTTTCGCCTGGCCCGCGGCGGCATCGCCAGCGGCATGGGCAAGGCCGGTCAGACCCAGGGTCAACAGCAGACTCACGAGAAGTTTGTTCATCAGCTAATCCAATTACGGCTAAGGGTGAAAGATAGTGGGCTTCGGCTACTTCTTCACCATCCACTGGATGGTTGCCTGGTAGTCTTCGGCACTGCAGTCGGTGCACAGGCCGCGGGGCGGCATGGCGTTGAATCCGTTGGTCACATGCTGGACCAGGGTCGGCATGCCCTTGGCCAGCCGCGGCTCCCAGGCGGCATGGTCGCCCTTTTTCGGCGCCATCGGCAGCTGGCCGTCGTGACACGCGCCACAGGTCCGGTTGAACACTGCTTCCGGGTCCTGCGCCGCCTGCGCCGTAACGGCCACCGCAACGACTGTCGCTGCGAGCAGCAGTTTCTTCATGATCGTCCTCATCAGGGGGAACGCCCGCGTTCTACCGCGCGGAAAATGCTCTGTCCGTTCCCGCGCGCGCTCGACCCTGGGGGATAAAGCGCACACAAAATCCGCGGCATTATATACTTCCGATACCGAAACGGAAACGAAACAGCCCCCCGCGACACCGAGTCGCACCCCTGTGGATAACCCATGTCAGAGAAGAACCCCATCGTCGGCCTGTGCCAGAAGGCCAGCTTTCTCATCAGTGCCGCCCAGGTCGACCAGTGCCCCCCCGACGAAGGCCTGGAAGTCGCTTTCGCCGGGCGCTCCAATGCCGGCAAGTCGAGCGCGCTGAACACCCTCACTCACGCCAACCTGGCGCGCACCTCGAAAACCCCGGGACGTACCCAACTGCTCAATTTCTTCGCCCTGGACGACTCGCGGCGCCTGGTGGACCTGCCCGGCTACGGCTACGCGAAGGTGCCGATCCCCCTGAAGCAGCACTGGCAGCGCCACCTGGAAGCCTACCTGAGCAGCCGCGCAAGCCTGACCGGGGTGTTCCTGATGATGGACATCCGCCACCCGCTCACCGACTTCGACCGACTGATGCTGGATTGGGCCCAGGCCAGCCAGCTACCGATCCATGTACTGATGACCAAGGCCGACAAGCTGGCCTTCGGCGCGGCCAAGAACGCCCTGCTCAAGGTACGCCGGGAAGTCCAGCAAGGCTGGGGCGACGTCGCCACCCTGCAACTATTCTCCGCGCCCAAGCGCCAGGGCGTCGACGAGGCGCAAATGGTCCTGGCGCAATGGCTGGGCCTGCTGGACGAGGAACAAGAGGCGTTCGAGGAAGCCTGAATTCCAGGCAAAAAAAACCCCGAGCTTCGTATGGGGAGGGGGAAGTTCGGGGTTCAAGTCCGGACCGCTAGGGCGGGGTCCAGGAATCTGCCAACACTAAACACTGCAAAGGAGCATCGAAGGGCTCAAGAAGCCATTCGTGTGTTCTGACTGTCGGCAAAACGGGAAAGTTCAGCGCACCGCGAAAAACTTTTCCACGGCACCCTCACCGGGCACTCCGGACCTGCTCGCAAGGCCCGCCACACGGGCCTCGCAACCGTTCATCAGTGGGCTTCGTCCCAGTTCGAACCGACACCCGCCTCGACCACCAGCGGTACGTCCAGGGTCGCCGCTCCGCTCATCAGCGGGCGGATTCCCTCGCACACCTGCTCGACCAGCTCCTCGCGCACTTCCAGCACCAGTTCGTCGTGCACCTGGAGGATCACCCGGGCATCGAGGCCGCTTTCCTGCAGCCAGTTATCCACAGCGACCATGGCGCGCTTCATGATGTCCGCCGCGGTGCCCTGCATCGGCGCGTTGATCGCGGTGCGCTCGGCGGCCTTGCGCATGGCGCCGTTCTTCGAATGGATCTCCGGCAGGTACAGGCGACGGCCGAACAGGGTTTCGACGAAGCCCTGCTCCGCGGCCTGGGCGCGGGTCCGTTCCATGTACGCCAGGACGCCGGGGTAGCGGGCGAAGTAACGGTCGATGTAGGCCTGGGCCTCCTTGCGCTCGACGCCGATCTGCTTGGCCAGGCCGAAGGCGCTCATGCCGTAGATCAATCCGAAGTTGATCGCCTTGGCGCTGCGTCGCTGGTCGCCGCTGACGTCTTCCAGCGGCACGCCGAAGACTTCCGCCGCGGTGGCGCGGTGTACGTCCAGGTCGTGGCGGAAGGCATCCAGCAGGCCATCGTCCTTGGCCAGGTGGGCCATGATCCGCAGCTCGATCTGCGAGTAGTCCGCGGCCAATAGCTTGTAGCCCTGCGGCGCGACGAACGCCTGGCGGATGCGCCGGCTCTCCGCGGTACGGATCGGGATGTTCTGCAGGTTCGGGTCGCTCGACGACAGCCGCCCGGTAGCCGCCACCGCCTGGTGGTATGAGGTATGGATGCGTCCGGTACGCGGGTTGATCTGCTCGGGCAGGCGGTCGGTGTAGGTGCTCTTGAGCTTGCTCATGGAGCGGTACTGCATGATCACCTTGGGCAGCTCGAAGTCCTGCTCGGCCAGTTCGGCGAGCACTGCCTCGGCGGTGGACGGCTGGCCGGTCGCGGTCTTGCTCAGAACCGGCAGGCCGAGCTTGTCGTAGAGGATCGCGCCGAGCTGCTTGGGCGAGCCGAGGTTGAATTCCTGCCCTGCCAGGTCGTATGCCTGGCGCTCCAGGGCGACCATCTTCTCGCCCAGTTCGCGGCTCTGGATGCCCAGCAGGTTGGCGTCGACCAGCGCGCCGTTGCGCTCGATCCGCGCCAGCACCGGTACCAACGGCATCTCGATGTCGGTCAGGACCCTGGCCAGGGACGGGATCGCCTCCAGCTTCTGCCACAGGGCCTGGTGCAGGCGCAGGGTCACGTCGGCGTCCTCCGCTGCATAGGGCCCGGCCTGTTCGATGGCGATCTGGTCGAAGGTCAGTTGCTTGGCGCCCTTGCCGGCGATGTCCTCGAAACGGATGGTGCTGTGGCCGAGGTACTTCAGGGCCAGGCTGTCCATGTCGTGGCGAGTGGCGGTGGAGTCCAGCACATAGGACTCGAGCATGGTGTCGTAGGCTACGCCCCGCAGCGCGATGGGGGTGCTGGCATTGGCCAGGACATTGATGTCGTACTTGGCATGCTGGCCGACCTTGAGCTTCTTCGGATCCTCCAGCAGCGGTTTCAACGCACGCAGCACCGCGTCACGGTCCAGTTGCTCGGGAACGCCCATGTAGCTGTGGGCCAGCGGCACGTAGGCGGCCTCGCCCTCCTTCACGGCGAAGGACACCCCCACCACCTGCGCCTGCTGGGCGTCGATGCTGGTGGTCTCGGTATCGAAGGCGATCAGCTCGGCCTCCTCCAGCTTCTTCAGCCAGGCGTCGAATCCGGCCTGGTCGAGCACCACGTCGTAGTCGACCTCGGCCTGGATAGGCGTTTCCGCCTCGCCGTTCTCGCCGGCCTCCTTGGCCTCGCGCAGGAGGTCGTCCAGCCAGTTCTTGAACTCCAGCTCGCGGTACAGGGCGATCAGCGCTTCGCGCTGCGGCTCGCCGGGATACAGCTTGTCGATCTCCACGTCCAGTTCGACGTCGGTCTTGATGGTCGCCAGTTGATAGGACAGGAACGCCTGCTCGCGATTTTCCTCGAGCTTCGCCGGCAAGCCCTTGGCGCCGCGGATCGGTAGCTCGGGCACCTTGTCCAGGCTGGCGTAGAGCACCTCCAGGCCGCCACCGACACCGGTCAGCAGGCCCAGCGCGGTTTTCTCGCCGACACCCGGAACGCCGGGGATGTTGTCGACCTTGTCGCCCATCAGGGCGAGGAAATCGATGATCAGCTCAGGACCGACGCCGAATTTCTCTTTCACGCCATCCACGTCGAGGCGGCTACCGGTCATGGTGTTGACCAGCGTAATGTGCCCGTCGACCAGTTGCGCCATGTCCTTGTCGCCGGTGGAAATCACCACCGGGCGGTCAGCCGCGGCGCTGCTGCGCGCCAGGGTGCCGATCACGTCGTCGGCCTCGACCCCCTCCACGCACAGCAGCGGCAGGCCGAGGGCGCGGACGCTGGCATGCAGCGGCTCGACCTGGACCCGCAGGTCGTCGGGCATCGACGGCCGGTTGGCCTTGTACTCGGCGAACAGCTCGTCGCGGAAGGTCGGGCCCTTGGCGTCGAAGACCACCGCGAACGGGCTGTCCGGGTACTGCTTGCGCAGGCTCAGGAGCATGTTCAGCACGCCCTTCACCGCACCGGTGGGCTTGCCGGTCGAGGTGGTCAGCGGCGGCAGGGCATGGAAGGCGCGGTACAGGTACGAGGAACCGTCCACCAGGACGAGGGGCGCTTGGCTCATGAGGGGAATCAACCTTTTCCGGAGACCAGGGCGTGTAGAATGAACCCTGGACGATTCGATAAAGGAGCAAGGTTACCATGCGTACGCTGAACCGCTTGATGCTCGCCGGACTGCTGGCGTTCGCCCCGCTCGTCGCGATGGCGGCGGACGACGACGCGCCCTCCGGCGAGCCCGACGTAACCATCCGCCAGGAGGGCGACAAGACCATCCAGGAATACCGCGTGAATGGCTTCCTCTACGCCATCAAGGTGGTTCCCAAGCATGGCAAACCCTATTTCCTGGTCCGCGCCGACGGCAGCGATGGCAACTTCATTCGCTCCGACCAGCCGGACAAGCTGATTCCACAATGGGAGATCTTCAGCTGGTGATGTGCATTTCCAACCTGGCGAGGCCGCGCTGACATGTCGGTGTTCACCCCACTCGAACGCTCGACCCTGGAAGCCTTCCTCGCCCCCTACGACCTGGGCCGCCTGCGGGATTTCCGTGGCATCGCCGAAGGCTCCGAGAACAGCAACTTCTTCGTCAGCCTGGAACACGGCGAGTTCGTCCTGACCCTGGTCGAGCGCGGCCCGGTGCAGGACCTGCCGTTCTTCATCGAACTGCTCGACGTGCTCCACGAGGACGGCCTGCCGGTGCCCTACGCCCTGCGCACCCGCGACGGCGAGGCCCTGCGCCGTCTCGAAGGCAAGCCGGCGCTGCTGCAACCGCGCCTGGCCGGCCGCCACGAGCGGCAGCCGAACGCCCACCACTGCCAGGAAGTGGGCGATCTGCTCGGCCACCTTCACGCCGCCACCCGCGGGCGCATCCTCGAACGCCCGAGCGACCGTGGCCTGCCCTGGATGCTGGAACAAGGTGCCAACCTCGCCCCGCGACTACCGGAACAGGCCCGCGCCCTGCTCGCCCCGGCCCTGGCGGAGATCGCCGCGCTGGATGCCGAGCGTCCAGCGCTGCCGCGCGCCAACCTGCATGCCGACCTGTTCCGCGACAACGTGCTGTTCGACGGCCCGCACCTGGCCGGCCTGATCGACTTCTACAACGCCTGCTCCGGCTGGATGCTCTACGACCTGGCGATCACCCTGAACGACTGGTGCTCCAATACCGACGGCAGCCTGGACCCGGCCCGCGCCCGCGCCCTGCTCGCCGCCTACGCCAACCGCCGGCCGTTCACCGCGCTGGAAGCCGAGCACTGGCCGAGCATGCTGCGGGTCGCCTGCGTGCGCTTCTGGCTGTCGCGACTGATCGCCGCCGAGGCGTTCGCCGGACAGGACGTGCTGATCCATGATCCGGCGGAGTTCGAGATGCGCCTGGCGCAACGGCAGAACGTGGAGATTCATTTGCCGTTTGCGTTGTAGGCAGGAACCACAGGAGCACGGCCGTC
Source organism: Pseudomonas sp. PS1(2021) (assembly GCF_020405165.1). NCBI lineage: Bacteria > Pseudomonadati > Pseudomonadota > Gammaproteobacteria > Pseudomonadales > Pseudomonadaceae > Pseudomonas > Pseudomonas sp. PS1(2021). The sequence goes on from NZ_CP084484.1 coordinate 5,908,232, forward strand.
CTGCGGCCGTTCGCCCTTCAAAAACCATGCGGTTCGGCGTCTTGGAGTGAGGCCGAGCCGACATCCTGTCGAGGCTTCGTCGTTCAGCCCACCCCCGGCCCGGCCATCCTGGCCGGTCGTTCGCCCTTCAAAACGCATGCGGTTCGGCGTCTTGGGTGAGGCCGAGCCGACATCCTGTCGAGGCCTCGTCGTTCAGCCAACCCCCGGCCCGGCCATCCTGGCCGGTCGTTCGCCCTTCAAAACGCATGCGGTTCGGCGTCTTGGGTAAGGCCGAGCTGACATCCTGTCGAGGCTTCGTCGTTCAGCCCACCCCCGGCCCGGCCATCCTGGCCGGTCGTTCGCATTGAAAAACGCATGCGTTTTTCAAGTGCTCACCCACATTTCGAGTGTCCGCAGTTGAGGCAGGTGGCGCAGCCGTCCATATGTACCACCGCCATGCTGTTGCACTTGCCGCACAGTTGCGCGCCGGCGGGGAAGCCTTCGCCCGGCTCGACCTTGCTGGTGCCCTGGGCGGCCTCGTAGGCGGCGCGTTTTTCCGCGAGGAAAAGGCGCTGTTCCTCGTCCAGTTCAGGGCCACGCAACAAGCCGATGGCCGTCAGGTGGCGCTCCAGCACGCCGCCGATCTCGGCGACGATGGAAGGCATGTAGATGCCGCCTTTCTTCAGGTAGCCCCCGCGCGGGTCGAATACCGCCTTGAGCTCCTCGACAAGGAAGGTACAGTCGCCGCCCTTGCGGAAAACCGCGGACATGATGCGGGTAAGTGCGACGATCCACTGGAAATGATCCATGTTCTTCGAGTTGATGAAGATCTCGAAGGGACGCCGCTGCTCGTGCGCCGTGCCCGCATTGAGGACCATGTCGTTGATGGTCACGTAGAGCGCGTGCTCGAACAGCGGCGACTTGATCTTGTAGGTGGCGCCGATCAGGGTATCCGGGCGCTCCAGGGTCTCGTCCATCTGCACCACCGACGCGGCTTCCGCGGCGGCGGCAAGGGCCTGCTCCTCGGCTTCGTTGACGACCTTGAAGCCCTTGATCTTCTGCGTGATCTTGACTGCTGACATATCGATTCCCCCGGCCTCAGTACTTGCCGTAATAGCCTTCTTTCAAGGCGTCGAAGAGGTTGGCGGCGGTATGGATCTCACCGTCGTACTCGACCTGCTCGTTGCCCTTGAACTCCACCACGCTGCCGTCCTCCAGTTCGAAGCGGTAGCGGGTCTTCTCCAGGTCGGACTCCTTGACCAGCACGCCCTGGAACGCCTCGGGATTGAAGCGGAAGGTGGTGCAGCCCTTGAGTCCCTGGTGCCAGGCGTAGCGGTAGATGTCCTTGAAGTCCTCGAACGGGTAGTCGGTGGGCACGTTGGCGGTCTTGGAGATCGACGAATCGACCCACTTCTGCGCCGCCGCCTGGATGTCCACGTGCTGCGCCGGGGTGACGCTGTCGGCGGTGATGAAGTAGTCCGGCAGGCGTCGCGCCGGGTCGTCGCTGTCCGGCAGGGCCTGGGCGTTGACCAGGGTCCGGTATGCCAGCAGCTCGTAGCTGTAGACCTCGACCTTTTCCTTGGTCTTGCGGCCTTCGCGGATAAGGTTGCGCGAATAATGGTGGGCGAAGCTCGGCTCGATACCGTTGGAGGCATTGTTGGCCAGGCTCAGGCTGATGGTCCCGGTCGGCGCGATGGAGCTGTGGTGGGTGAAGCGCGCGCCGGTTTCAGCCAACGCCTCGATCAGTTCCGGAGCATGTTCGGCGACCCGCTGCATGTAGCGGGAATACTTGGCGTGAAGCACGCTGCCGCGGATGCGGTCGCCGGCCTTATAGCCATCGGCGGCCATTTCCGGACGCTTGCGAAGCATTTCCGCAGTGACTTCGTAGTCCTGCGCCAGGATCGGCGCCGGGCCCTTCTCCCTGGCCAGCTCCAGGGCCACTTCCCAGCCCACCAGGGCCATTTCCCGCGCCACTTCCTCGGTGAATACGCAGGCCTCGGGACTGCCGTAGCGCAGCTTGAGCAGGGTCAGGGTCGAGCCCAGGCCGAGGAAGCCCATGCCATGCCGGCGCTTGCCAAGGATTTCCTGGCGTTGCTGTTCCAGCGGCAGGCCGTTGATTTCCACCACGTTGTCGAGCATCCGGGTAAACACCCGCACCACTTCGCGGAAACGGTCCCAGTCGAAGCGCGCCTCGTCGCCAAATGGCTGCTCGACGAAGCAGGTGAGGTTGACCGAGCCGAGCAGACACGAGCCGTACGGCGGCAGAGGCTGCTCGCCGCAGGGGTTGGTGGCGCGGATCGCCTCGCACCACCAGTTGTTGTTCAGTTCGTTGACCCGGTCGATGAGGATGAAGCCCGGCTCCGCATAGTCGTAGGTGGAGACCATGATCATGTCCCACAGGTGACGGGCGCGGACCTGGCCGTAGACCTTGCAGGCGACCAGCCCGTCGGCGCGCTGGACGTAGTCGTCCTGGATCGGCCATTCGCGCCAGACCACCGCGTTGGGGTCGTCGAGGTCGATCTCGTCGCGTTCCTTCACGTGCACCGGGAACACCAGCGGCCAGTCGGCGTCCTGTTCCACCGCCTGCATGAACTGGTCGGTGATCAGCAGGCTCAGGTTGAACTGGCGCAAGCGCCCGTCCTCGCGCTTGGCGCGGATGAATTCGCGGACGTCCGGGTGGCTGACATCGAAGGTGCCCATCTGCGCGCCGCGGCGGCCGCCGGCGGAGCTGACGGTGAAGCACATCTTGTCGTAGATGTCCATGAACGACAGCGGCCCGCTGGTGTAGGCACCGGCACCGGAAACGTAGGCGCCGCGCGGGCGCAGGGTGCTGAACTCATAGCCGATGCCGCAGCCGGCCTTGAGCGTCAGCCCGGCCTCGTGGACTTTCTCGAGGATGTTGTCCATGGAGTCCTGGATGGTCCCGGACACCGTGCAGTTGATGGTCGAGGTCGCCGGCTTGTGCCCCAGGGCGCCGGCGTTGGAGATGATCCGGCCGGCCGGGATGGCGCCGTTGCGCAGGGCCCAGAGGAAGCGCCCATACCAGTGTTCGCGGGAGGCCTTGTCCTCGACATCGGCGAGGGCGCGGGCGACGCGTTGCCAGGTACCGTCGACGCTGGCATCCACCGGCGTACCGTCCTTGCTCTTGAGCCGGTACTTCTTGTCCCAGATATCCTGCGACGCGTCCTGCAGGGCGATGGTCCCGCGTTCGGTGCGGGGACTGCGTGCGTCTGTCTTGGCCATCCGCTGATTAACCTCCCGATGGTTGTTGGGGCGTCCGAAGCCGGCCACCGTACGCAACATCTAGTTATCCGTACCTGACGGGAATCAATATCTTGTGTCAGGCAGCAACAGACAACCTTAGTCATCGGGACGCCGCGCGCAAGAGGGCGCGGCCATCAGTCACGGGTTTTCAGAGCTTTTCCAGACAGCCGGCAAATTCGCCTGCCAGGTTGTTCAGAAGATTCTCATAGCCGTTGGCGTCCACGCTCACGTTCACGCCCAGGTCGTCCAGTTCGGCCAGGCGCACCGGCAGGCCTTCGCTGAGGGTGTCGGCCAGCCGCGGTCGAAGCGGCGGCTCGCTGAAGATGCAGGCCGGACCGGCGGCCTTCAGCTGGGCGCGCATGGCGGCGACATGGCGTGCTCCCGGCTGGACCTCCGCGGATACCGCGAACACGCCGGTATGGCGCAGCCCATAGGCTTCCTCGAAATAGTCGAAGGCTTCGTGGAAGACGAAGAAAGGCTTGCCGGCAAGCTTGCCCAGGCGTTCGCGGAGTTTCCCGTCGAGCCCGCCGAGGCGCTCCTCAAAGGCCTTCAGGTTGGCCCGGTAGCGCCCGGCGTTGGCCGGGTCGACCTGGGCCAGGTCCTCGGCCATCCGCGCGGCGATGGTGCGGGCGTTGGCCGGCAACAGCCAGAGGTGGGCGTCGAGCATGCCGGGACGATGGTCATGGTCGTGCTCGTCGTGCCCGGCATGCTCCTCTTCCTCGAAATTGACGAACTTGCGCAGGTGCATGCCCGGCAGGTCCTGCACCGCGACGCTGGTGCCCTGGCGGCCGGCGAGCACCTTGGGCAGGAAGTTCTCCAGGTCCGGGCCGATCCAGTAGAACAATTGCACCTCGCGCAGCCGCCGTACGTCGGAAGGACGCAGGGCGTACTGGTGTGGCGAGGCGCCCGGCGGCAGCAGTACGTCCGGCTGGCCGACGCCGTCCTGGATGGCCGCAGCGACCAGTTGCAGCGGTTTGATGCTGGTCAGCACGCTGACCTCGGCGCGCGCCGGCGAAGCCAGCAGGAACAGGGCGAAGCAGGCGGACAGCAGGGCAAAGGGACGCAGGGTCACGGCGGCACTCACATGAAAGGTGGTTAGCGGGTAATATAATAACGTCTCTACCCTCGAGCGTCGCAGCCCATGTACAAGATTGCGCCCAAGACCCCGCTGGCCTGCCAGCCCCATGACCACAGCCAGTGCGTCAGCACCGCGCTGGCCGAGGCCGATGCGCTGTGCGCGCGCCAGGGCGTGCGCCTGACCGAACTGCGGCGGCGCGTGCTGGAACTGGTCTGGCAGAGCCACAAGCCGCTGGGGGCCTACGATATCCTCGCGGTGCTCAGCGAAACCGACGGCCGCCGCGCCGCGCCGCCGACCGTCTACCGCGCGCTGGACTTCCTCCAGGAGAACGGCCTGGTGCACCGCATCGCCTCGCTCAACGCATTCGTCGGCTGCAACAACCCGGAGCACAGCCACCAGGGCCAGTTCCTCATCTGCCGCACCTGCCACACCGCGATCGAGCTGGAACAGCCGGATATCAGCCGGGCCATCGTCGCCGGAGCGAACAGCGTCGGCTTCGCCGTGGAAAGCCAGACCGTCGAGGTGGTCGGCCTCTGCGGCACCTGCCGGGACCAGAAGGACGCCTGATGGACAACGCGCTGGTGCGGCTGACCCAGGTCGGCGTGTCCTTCAACGGCCAGGCGGTGCTGAGCGATGTCGACCTGGCCATCGAGCCCGGCCAGATCGTCACCCTGATCGGCCCCAACGGCGCCGGCAAGACCACCCTGGTACGCAGCGTGCTCGGCCTGCTCAAGCCGCACGTCGGCGAGGTCTGGCGACGGCCGCGGCTGACCATCGGCTACATGCCGCAGAAACTCCACGTCGACGCCACCCTGCCGCTCAGCGTACTGCGCTTCCTCCGCCTGGTACCCGGGGTCAGGCGCGAGCAGGCGCTGGCGGCGTTGCGCGAGGTCGGCGCGGCGCACGTGCTGGAGCGCCCGCTGCAAAGCATTTCCGGTGGCGAACTGCAACGCGTGCTGCTGGCCCGCGCCCTGCTGCGCAAGCCCGAGCTGCTGGTGCTCGACGAGCCGGTGCAGGGCGTCGACGTCGCCGGCCAGGCCGAACTCTACCGCCTCATCGGCAAACTGCGCGACCGCTACGGCTGCGGTGTGCTGATGGTCTCCCACGACCTGCACCTGGTGATGAGCGCCACCGACCAGGTGGTCTGCCTGAACCGCCATGTCTGCTGCTCAGGGCACCCCGAGCAGGTCAGCGGCGACCCGGCCTTCGTCGAGCTGTTCGGCCAGGACGCTCGCAGCCTGGCGATCTACCACCACCATCACGACCACGCCCACGACCTCCACGGCGAGGTGGTCAAGGCCGGTCCCGGCGCCTTGCCTCCAGGCACCCGCTTCACTCCTGTCCACAAGCACGGCCCCGACTGCAACCATGGCTGACTTCCTGCTCAACGCCCTCCTCGCCGGCCTCGCCCTGGCCCTGGTGGCTGGCCCCCTGGGCTCCTTCGTGGTCTGGCGGCGGATGGCCTATTTCGGCGATACCCTGTCCCACGCCGCACTGCTCGGGGTAGCCCTGGGTTTCCTCCTCGATGTCAGCCCGACCCTGGCTGTGACCGTCGGCTGCGTGCTGCTCGCAGTGCTGCTGGTGACCCTGCAGCAGCGCCAGCCGCTGGCCGCCGACACCCTGCTGGGCATCCTCGCCCACAGCACCCTGTCACTGGGCCTGGTCACCCTGAGCTTCATGAAGGAAGTGCGGGTCGACCTGATGGCTTACCTGTTCGGCGATCTGCTGGCGGTAAGCGCCAGCGACCTGCTGTGGATAATCGCCGGCAGCGCGCTGGTCCTGGCACTGATCTGCTTCCTCTGGCGGCCGCTGCTGGCGATCACCGTGCACGAGGAACTGGCGAAGGTGGAAGGCCTGCCGGTCGGAGCGATCCGCCTGGCGCTGATGTTGCTGATCGCCATCGTCATCGCCGTGGCGATGAAGATCGTCGGCGTACTGCTGATCACCTCGCTGCTGATCATTCCCGCCGCCGCCGCCCAGCGCCATGCCCGCAGTCCCGAGCAGATGGCGGTCGGCGCCAGCCTGCTGGGACTGGTCGCGGTGTGCGCCGGCCTGGCCCTGTCCTGGTTCAAGGATACCCCCGCCGGCCCCTCGATCGTGGTCAGCGCCGCCGGCCTGTTCCTGCTGAGTTTTGTCCTGCCACGCCGCACGGTGTAGAATCTGGCGATTTTTTGACCAAACGAGAACCCGCAGGAATGATGTCGTCCTTCTTTCGCCTGCTGTCCGTCCTGGCGGCGGCGCTGCTGGTCAGCGCCTGCCAGGGCAATGCGTCGTCGCAACCGACGCCGGTGGTCGCGCCCCAGGCGCAGCCCGCCGATCCCTACGCCGAACTGCAGCAAACCCTGGCCGCCGGCAAGCTCGAACAGGCCGAGCAACAATGGCTGGCCCTGCGCAGCGCAGCCGCCGGCGACGAGCGCGTCGAAGCGTTCCGCCGCCAGTTGGCCGAGGCCTACATGCAGCGCGGGGAAACCGCGCTGCGTCAAGGAGACCTCAACACCGCCACCAGCGCCCTCGGCCATGCCCGCGGACTGATGCCCAAAGCGCCGGCGCTGACCGCCGGGCTGGACGGTGCGATCAACCGCGCCAAGGTCGATCCCGCCCGCGCCGAGCAGGCCCGACGCATGCAGCAGGCGGCCCAGCAGCAGATGCAGCAGATCATCCAGACGCCGCCCGGCGGCGAGCTGAAGCCGCTACCCGGCGCTCCCCACCTGATCGATCCGCAAGCGGCCAGCAGCGCCGTGCCCCTGCCGATGCTCGACGGCACCGGCCAGGGCGGCCTCGGTGCGGTGCTCGACGCGGTGGCCGCGGATGTCGTCGCCTACCGTTGCAGGGTGCATATCGAAGTGCGCCGGGACAGCGACTATCCGCTGGTTTCCGACCAGCTCCTGGCGCGGGTGAAGAAGCTCTCACCCGATTTCGACCTGCATCTCAGCCATGTCGTACAGGCCGACAAGCCAACCCGATTGATACTTACCCCCCGGAATTGAGACCGGTCCTGCCCCGGCCGCAGCAGAAAGCGCTTGTCGGGAGCGCACCAGACGCTTATTCCATTTCAATGATTTTTCATCACCAATAAATATTAATAATGCATAAGAAAGCAAGGTAAAATGCTCGGTTTAGCTGACCGCCCATGCTTCCCGCCAAGCCCGTGCTCCAGCCGTAACAGCATCGCCGCACCCACAAGGTTCGCCCAGTGATCGAATTCCACGACGTCCACAAGACCTATCGAGTTGCCGGTCGGGAAATCCCCGCCTTGCAACCGACCCGCCTGAACATCCAGGCCGGGCAGATTTTCGGCCTGATCGGCCATTCCGGTGCCGGCAAGAGCACCCTGCTGCGCCTGATCAACCGCCTCGAGGAGCCCAGCGGCGGCCGCATCCTGGTCGAGGGCGAAGACGTCACCGCCCTCGACGCCGAAGGCCTGCGCCGTTTCCGCCAGCGCGTCGGGATGATCTTCCAGCACTTCAACCTGCTGTCCTCGAAGACCGTCGCCGACAACATCGCCATGCCCCTGCGCCTGGCCGGCGGCTTCAGCCGTGCCGAAGTCGATGCGCGGGTCTCCGAGCTGCTCGCGCGGGTCGGCCTGTCCGACCACGCGCGCAAGTATCCGGCCCAGCTCTCCGGCGGACAGAAACAGCGCGTCGGCATCGCTCGCGCCCTGGCCTGCCGGCCGAGCATCCTGCTCTGCGACGAGGCCACCAGCGCCCTCGATCCGCAGACCACCGCCTCGGTCCTGCAACTGCTGGCGGAAATCAATCGCGAGCTGAAGCTGACCATCGTCCTCATCACCCACGAGATGGACGTGATCCGCCGTGTCTGCGACCAGGTCGCGGTCATGGACGGCGGCGCCATCGTCGAGCAGGGCGATGTCGCCGATGTCTTCCTCCATCCGCAGCACCCGACCACCCGCCGCTTCGTGTTCGAGGCCGAACGAGTCGACGAGGACGAGCGCCACGACGATTTCGCCCACGTGCCGGGTCTCATCCTGCGCCTGACCTTCCGCGGCGAAGCCACCTATGCGCCGCTGCTGGGCACCGTGGCGCGGCAGACCGGGGTCGACTACAGCATCCTTTCCGGACGCATCGACCGCATCAAGGACACGCCCTACGGCCAGTTGACCCTGGCCCTGGTCGGCGGTGACCTGGAAGCCGCCATGAGCCAGTTGAACGCCGCTGACGTACATGTGGAGGTACTGCGCTGATGGACTTCTTCGAAACCATGAGCTTCGCCAACATCGACTGGTACGAAATCTGGCTGGCCAGCGTCGACACCTTCTGGATGCTCGGCGGTTCGCTGCTGTTCACAGTGGTCCTCGGCCTGCCCCTCGGCGTCCTGCTGTTCCTTACCGGGCCACGGCAGATGTTCGAGCAGAAGGCGGTCTACACCCTGCTCTCGCTAGTGGTGAACATCCTCCGTTCGTTGCCGTTCATCATCCTGCTGATCGTGATGATCCCGCTGACCGTACTGATCACCGGTACCTCGCTGGGCGTCGCCGGGGCCATCCCGCCGCTGGTGGTGGGTGCCACGCCGTTCTTCGCGCGCCTGGTGGAAACCGCGCTGCGCGAGGTCGACAAGGGCATCATCGAGGCAACCCAGGCGATGGGCGCCAGCACCCGGCAGATCATCTGGAACGCCCTGCTGCCGGAAGCCCGGCCGGGCATCATCGCCGCCATCACCGTCACCGCCATCACCCTGGTCTCGTACACCGCGATGGCCGGAGTGGTCGGCGCCGGCGGGCTGGGCGACCTGGCGATCCGCTTCGGCTATCAGCGCTTCCAGACCGACGTGATGGTGGTCACGGTGGTGATGCTGCTGATCCTCGTCCAGATTCTGCAAACCGTGGGCGACAAGCTGGTGGTGCACTTCTCGCGCAAGTAAGCTTGCCGGCCAAGCCCAAAACCCTGAGCGCCGCGGTTATCCACAGCCGCCAGGAACACCTCGAAAGGAGTTGAAGATGAAAAAACTGCTTGCTGCTTTCTCCGCTGTCGCGGCGCTCGGCCTCACCGCCGCCCAGGCCGCCGAGTCCCTCACCGTCGCGGCCACCCCGGTGCCGCACGCGGAGATCCTCAACGTGGTCAAGCCGCTGCTGGCCAAGGAAGGCGTGGACCTGAAGATCAAGGAGTTCACCGACTACGTGCAGCCGAACGTGCAGGTCTCGGAAAAGCGCCTGGACGCCAACTTCTTCCAGCACCAGCCGTACCTCGATGAGTTCAACAAGGCCAAGGGCACCGACCTGGTCGCCGTGACCGGCGTACACATCGAGCCGCTGGGCGCCTACTCGAGCAAGTACAAGAAGCTCGACGAACTGCCTTCCGGCGCTACCGTGGTGATTCCCAACGACGCCACCAACGGCGGCCGCGCCCTGCTCCTGCTGGACAAGGCCGGGGTGATCAAGCTCAAGGACAACAAGAGCATCACCGCCACGCCGAAGGACATCGTCGACAATCCGAAGAACATCAAGATCCGCGAACTGGAAGCCGCGACCCTGCCGCGCGTGCTGACCCAGGTCGACATGGCGCTGATCAATACCAACTACGCCCTGGAAGCCAAGCTGAACCCGACCAAGGATGCGCTGGCCATCGAAGGCAGCGACTCGCCCTACGTGAACATCCTCGTCGCGCGGCCGGACAACAAGGACAGCGACGCCATGCAGAAGCTGGCCAAGGCCCTGCACAGCGCCGAGGTCAAGCAGTTCATCCAGGAGAAATACAAAGGCGCGGTGGTACCGGCGTTCTGAGCCAAGCCGCGTAACCGCCCCTGGAAAAAGCCCGGTCTTCGACCGGGCTTTTTCGTTTCCGTCCCCGCCGTACGTCTGCCTGCCGTACCACAACAGAGGTCATTCGGCCGTTTGCGGGAAATGTAGTGAAAAAAACATTCCGTCACATATTGAACAATCTGAAAAATTCACTACACAATCGACCCACCTTCGAGGATGCCCCATGCAAGAACTAAAACAACGCCTGGCCTCCCCGCCCGCCGAACTGACGCCCGCGGAGCGCAAGGTGGTGCGTGCCCTGCTCGATGACTACCCGCGCCTCGGCCTCGGTCCGATGACGCGCCTGGCCCGGCACGCCGGAGTCAGCGACCCGACGATCATGCGCCTGGTGAAAAAGCTCGGCTTCGCCGGCTACGGCGACTTCCAGGAAGCGCTGCTGGCCGACGTCGACGACCGCCTGCGCTCGCCGCGCACCCTGCTCGCCGAACGCCGCGAGCGGATGGGCCGCGACGACACCTGGGCGCGCTACCTCGACCAGGCTGGCCAGAGCCTGCAACAGACCCTCGGCCTGACCCGCCCCGATGACATCCAGCGCCTCGCCGACTGGCTGCTCGACAGCCGCCTGCGCGTGCACTGCCACGGCGGACGCTTCAGCCGTTTCCTCGCCGGCTACCTGGTCACCCATCTGCGCCTGCTGCGCCCGCAGTGCCGATTGCTCGACGACGGCGCCCTGCTCCCCGACCAGCTCTACGACCTCGGCCGCCAGGACCTGCTGGTCCTGTTCGACTATCGCCGCTACCAGAGCCAGGCCCAGCACGTGGCCCAGGCCGCCAAGGCACGCGGCACACGGCTGGTGCTGTTCACCGACATCTACGCCTCGCCGCTGCGCGAACACGCCGACCTGATCGTCAGTTCGCCAGTGGAATCCGCCTCGCCCTTCGACTCGCTGGTGCCGGCCATGGCCCAGGTCGAGGCACTGGTAGCGACCCTGGTGGCGCGCATGGGCGCGCCGCTCGACGAACGCCTGGAGGGCATCGACCAGCTCCGCAACGCGTTCAGCAGTCATATTCTGGAGGAATGACCCGATGTTCAGCCTGCCCCACCACTCGCCGCGCGACCTGCCATTCGGCCGCCGGCAGACCGCCATCCTGTTCGTCGACATGCAGCGTGCCTGGGTCGAGCCGGGGCGCGACCCGCACGTCGATCCGCAGGCAGCCGGTTACTTCTACGAGCGCGTGCAGAACCAGGTGATCCCCAACCAGCAGCGCCTGCTCAGGGCCATGCGCGCAGTGGACGAGAACGTCCTGCACACCGTCATCGAGAGCCTCACCGCCGATGGTCGCGACCGCTCGCTGGATCACAAGCTGTCGGAGATGCACCTGCCCAAGGGCAGCCCGGACGCCAGGGTGATCGACGCCCTGGAGCCGACCGCCAACGAGATCGTGCTGCCGAAGACTTCTTCCGGCGTTTTCAACTCCACCGCCATCGACTACGTACTGCGCAACCTCGGCACCCGCCACCTGATCGTCTGCGGGGTGGTCACCGACCAGTGCGTGGACATGGCCGTGCGCGATGCCGCCGACCGCGGTTACCTGGTCACCCTGGTCGAGGATGCCTGCGCCACCCATACCCCGGAACGCCACCAGGCCTGCCTGGAAGCGATCAAGGGCTACTGCTGGATCAGCGACACCGAGACCGTCCTGCAACGCATCGCCGCCCTCGGCCGGAGCAACCTGTGAACCGCCTGCAGCCGGTACGCCTGGTCAGCTTCGTCACCACCGACCTGGCCGGCATCACCCGCGGGCGTTCGCTGCCCCTGGCGACCCTGGAGGAGCAATTGGCCAGCGGTTGCGGCTGGGTACCGGCGAACAGCTCGCTGACCCCGCAGGACCTGATCGACGAGAGCAGCCCCTGGGGCAGCCACGGCGACCTGCGCCTGCTGCCCGACCCGAACAGCCGGGTGCGCGTCGAGCAGGGTCCCGACGCCGCTGCGCCGGCGCTCGACTACCTGCACGGCAACCTGGTGGAAACCGACGGCACGCCGTGGCCGGCCTGCCCGCGCAGCCTGCTGCGGGCCGAGGTGGAACGCTATCGCGACAGCGGCCTGCAGGTCATCGCGGCGTTCGAACACGAATTCAGCCTGCTCGGCCTGCCCGGCGAGCGTCCGGCCGCGGCGTTTTCGCTGCAGGCCCAGCGTGCCGCCGGGCAGTTCCCCGGCTGGCTGGTCAGCGCCCTGGCCCAGGCTGGCACCGAGCCGGAGATGTTCCTCCCCGAATACGGCCAGCGCCAGTACGAGGTCACCTGCCGCCCGGCGCAGGGCGTGGCCGCCGCCGACCGCGCGGTGAACGTCCGCGAGGTCACTCGCGAAGTGGCGCGGCAGATGGGCCTGCGTACCTGCTTCGCACCGCTGCCGGCACCCGGCGCGGTGACCAACGGGGTGCACCTGCACCTGAGCCTGCAACATGCCGACGGCAGCCCGCTGCTGTACGAGCCCGGTCGACCCAACGATCTCTCCGAACTCGGCGAGCACTGGGCCGCCGGCGTGCTCGCGCACCTGCCAGCGCTGTGCGCGCTGACCGCGCCTACCGCCGCCTCCTACCTGCGCCTGAAACCCCACCACTGGAGCGCCGCCTACGCCTGCCTGGGACTGCGCAACCGCGAAGCGGCGCTGCGCATCTGCCCGGTGGTGAGCGTCGGCGGCAAGCCGCTGGGCAAGCAGTACAACCTGGAATTCCGGCCGATGGACGCCACCGCCTGTCCGCACCTGGCGATGGCCGCGGTGCTGATCGCCGGCCGCCTGGGCATCGAACGACGCCTGCCGCTGCGCGCCCTGGCCGATGTCGATCCGCACGGCCTCAGCGACGAAGAGCGCCAGGCCCGCGGCATCCAGGCCCTGCCGGCGACCCTCGGCGATGCGCTCGACTGCCTGCAACGCGACGAGGCGCTCTGTGCCGAGCTGCCAAAGCCGCTGCTGGACACCTACCTCGCCATGAAGCGCCACGAACTGGCGCTGACGGCGGGCCTTTCCGACGACGACCTGTGCCGCCACTATGCCGAGCTCTACTGACAACCCCGAACTCGGCATCTACCAGCTGCCGCCCTACCACCTGCTCAATCCCCAAGGGCGCAGCCCGGTGGTCCTGGTCTGCGAGCATGCCAGCCGGCACATTCCGCTGGAGTTGCAGCGCCTCGGCCTGGACCAGGCCGCGGCGGAAGAACACATCGCCTGGGATATCGGCGCCCTGGCGCTGGCCGAAGAGCTTTCCCGGCGACTCGACGCGCCATTGCTGGCGGCCGGCTACTCGCGTCTGCTGATCGACCTGAACCGACCGCTGGAGGCGCCCGACAGCATTCCGCCGCACAGCGAGGTCTACCCGGTTCCCGGCAACCGCGAGCTGTCCGAGACGGTGCGCCGCTATCGCCAGGATTGCCTGTTCCATCCGTTCCACCAGCGCCTGACGCAACTGCTCGACGAGCGCCAGGCCGCCGGCGTGCCGACCCGTGTGGTCGGCGTGCACAGTTTTACCCCGGTGTACCACGGCAGACCCCGCCCGCTGGTTGCCGGGGTGCTTTATCGCAACGCCGGCGCCTACGCCAGGCGCATCCTCGACGGTTTGCGCCGGCACGGCCTGGAAGTCGCCGGCAACCAGCCCTATGCGATCGACCCGGCGGAAGACACTACCGTTCCGGTGCATGGCGACGCACGCGGTCTGGAAGCGGTGCTGCTGGAGATCCGCAACGATGGATTGCGCACGCCGGATGCGGTGTACGCCTGGGCCGAGCGTCTGTATCCCTGGCTCTGATGCGATGACCGGCACCGCCGGTCGCCAATAACGAGAAAGAGGCCCGCTTCGCGTGCGGCGCCGATAACGACAATACGCTGCCTTTTCCCGAGGAGCCCGTCATGGCCATCGAACAGTTCGGATACCGGCAACAGCTGCGCCGCAGCCTGTCCCTGAGCGACCTGATCATCTACGGGATGATCTTCATGATCCCCATCGCCCCGTTCGGGGTCTACGGCTGGGTCCATGCCGATGCCCACGGCATGGTGCCGATGGCCTACCTGGTGGGCATGCTGGCGATGCTCTTCACCGCCCTCAGCTACGGAGCCATGGCCAAGGCCTTTCCGATTGCCGGCTCGGTGTATTCCTACGCCCAGCGCGGCATCCACCCCCATGTCGGCTTCATCGCCGGCTGGGTGCTGCTGCTCGACTACCTGCTGATCCCGCCGCTGCTCTACGTGTTCAGCGCGCTGGCGCTGAACCACTTGTTCCCGGCGATCCCCAAGCTGGCCTGGATGCTGCTGTTCCTGGTCTCGGCGACCCTGGTCAACCTGCGCGGCATCACCTTCGCCGCCCGCGCCAACCTGTTGTTCCTGATCGGAGAGCTGGTGGTGCTGGCGATCTTCCTGGTGGTCGGCTACCAGGCGCTGGAAGGCGGCCTGGGCAACGGCCGGCTGACCCTCGAACCGCTGTATCGCCCGGAAGCCTTCGATCTCGGCCTGGTAATGAAGGCCGCCTCGATCGCCGTACTGTCGTTCCTCGGCTTCGACGCCATCTCCACCCTCGCCGAGGAGGTCAAGGGCGATCCCGCCCGGCAGATCGGCCGCGCCGCGCTGATCGCGCTGTTCATCATGGGCGGCATCTTCATCGCGCAGACCTGGCTGGCCACCGACCTCGCCGCCGGGATGAACTTCAAGTCGGCGGACACCGCCTTCTACGAGATCGCCGAAGCGGCCGGTGGCCAGTGGCTGTCGATGCTGACCGCGGTAGCCACCGCGCTGGCCTGGGGTGTCACGGTGTCGATCACCTCGCAGGCAGCGGTCTCGCGCCTGCTCTACTCGATGGCCCGCGACGGCAGGCTGCCGCGCGCGCTGGCCAGGGTCCATCCGCGCTACCAGACGCCGCACGTCAGCCTGTACCTGGTGGCGGTGCTGTCGCTGGGAATCGGCTGGGCCTTCCTCGACGCACCGGACGTGCTCACCTCACTGGTGAACTTCGGTGCCCTCACCGGCTTCTGCCTGCTGCACCTGAGCGTGATCAACCACTACTACCGCCGCCAGCGCTCCGGCCAGTGGTTGCGGCATCTACTGTTCCCGCTGGTGGGCCTGGCGATCATCGCCTACGTGCTGTACAGCATGAGCCTCGACGCACAGTTGCTCGGACTGGCCTGGATCGCGGTGGGGCTGGTCTACCTGGCGTTGCTGCAACGCGGCGGGCGCCAGGCGCCAACGGAGTTGGCGAAGGATCTCTGACGCCTCGCGAGGGCTGGTTCAGGCCGGCTCTTCGCCGACGAAATCGCTGCGGCTGAGGCCATGCCGCAGCATCTTTTCGTTGAGTGTCCGGCGCGGCAGTTGCAGCAACTCCATCACTGCCTTGATATCCCCGCGGCACTGGCCGAGCGCCTGGCGCAGGCACTCCGCCTCGAAGGCTTCCATGCGTTCCGCCAGCCCCGAGGTAAGGCCGCCGCCTTCCTCCGCGTCCCCACGCTCCAGGCCGAGGACATGACGCTCGGCGGCGTTGGCCAGCTCGCGTACATTGCCCGGCCAGTCATGGGCCATCAGCCGCGCCAGTTCCGCCGGCGCGGCGGGCTGCGGCTCGCGGCCGAGGCGCTGGCTGGCAACGCTGGCGAAATGTTCGAAGAGCAGCGGGATGTCCTCGCGACGCTCGCGGATCGGCGGCAGGCGCAGCTCGGCGACATTCAGGCGATACACCAGGTCCTCGCGGAAGCGTCCGGCACGTGCTTCGGCCAGCAGGTCGGGCTTGGTCGCGGCAATCACCCGCAGGTCGACGTGGATACTCTGGTTCGAGCCGAGCCGCTCCAGTTGCTGCTCCTGCAGGACGCGCAGCAGCTTGACCTGCTGCGCCAACGGCATGCTTTCGATCTCGTCGAGGAACAGGGTGCCGCCATGGGCATGCTCGAGCTTGCCGATGCGCTTGCCCTGCGCGCCGGTGAACGCACCGCTCTCATGACCGAACAGCTCGCTCTCGAACAGTTGCTCGGGAATCGCCGCGCAGTTCAGCGCCACGAACGGCTTGTCGGCGCGCGGCCCGAAGTCGTGCAGGCAGCGGGCAACCAGTTCCTTGCCGCTGCCGGTCTCGCCACGGATCAGGACGTTCACCGGGGTCGGCGCCAGGGCCAGAACCTGCCGGCGCAACGCTTCCATCGGCTTGGACACGCCGAGCAGACGCGCATCGACCTGGTCCTTGAGACTGGCCTGCTCCTTCAGGCGCCGATTCTCCAGCACCAGGCGGCGCTTTTCCAGCGCGCGCCGCAAACTGCCGAGCAGGCGCTCGGGCGTGAAGGGTTTCTCGATGAAGTCGTAGGCACCCTGGCGCATGGCCTCCACCGCCATCGGCACGTCGCCGTGCCCGGTGACCATGATCACCGGCAGGTCGCGATCGACCGCCTGCAGGTTGGCGAGCAGTTGCAGGCCGTCCATGCCGGGCATGCGCACATCGCTGATGACCACCCCGGCGAAGGACTTGTCCAACGCTCCCAGGCATTCCTCGGCGCGCAGGCACAGGCGCACCTCGAAGCCCGACAGCTCCAGCCATTGCTGCACCGCTTCGCGGATCGTCGCTTCGTCGTCGACGAAGATCACCTGGTCGCTCATGTCGTTACGCTCGTGTCATCGGGGGCCGCCGGCAGGATCAGGCTGAACACCGCTCCCGCCTCGGCATTGGCGACCTGCAGGCGGCCGCCGAGTTCGTGGACGATCCCATAGGATACCGCCAGGCCGAGGCCGAGTCCCTCTCCCACCGGCTTGGTGGTGAAGAACGGATCGAAGACGCTGCCCAGGTGCTCGGCGGGAATCCCGCCGCCGTTGTCGGCGACGCTCAGCACCCAGTCGCCGCCAAGCCGTTGCAGGGCCAGGCGGATCCATGGCCGCTCCTGGCCGGCAACGGCATCCAGGGCGTTGCGCAGCAGGTTGACCAGCACCTGTTCCAGGCGGATCGCGTCACCCATCACCCAGGCCGGCCAGAGCAGCGCCTGCTCGATCTCCACCCGTTCGGCGCGGATTCGCGGCAGCAACAACTGCTGCGCCTGTTCGACCACGTGACCCAACTCGATACGCTCGCGCAGGCCGCCGGCGCTCTTGCGCGCGAAGGTCTTCAGGTGGCCGGTGAGCGCGGCCATGCGTTCGAGCATCTGGTCGATGCGCGGCAACGCCTGGCGCGCCTCGTCGTGGCGTCCGGCGTCGAGCAGCAGGCGCAGGCTGGCCAGTTGCATGCGCTGGGCGGTGAGCGGCTGGTTGATCTCATGGGCCAGGGCTGCCGACATCTGCCCCAGGGCGGCCAGCTTGGCCGCCTGCACCAGGCCGTCCTGCGCGGTACGCAGGTCGGCGGTGCGCTGCTCGACCAGGCGCTCCAGCTCCTCCCGGCTACGTTGCCGCAGGCGGGCGATACGCCAGCGCTGGTGCAGGAACAAGCCGAGGAAGACCAGCGCCAGCCAGGTGCCGGCGGCGGCCAGGCGCGCGGTGGCGACGTCGTCCTGGATGCTCGCGGTGTCGCGCAGCAAGTGCAGGGTCCAGCCGTCGTTGGGCAGGTCCAGCGATTGCCAGAGGTAGTCCTTCTCGCCGTCGGCGCTTTCCACCCGCGCCAGACGGCTGTCTTCGCCGTAGCTGCGCAAGGTCTGGTGGCGCAGGGGTGTCAGGGGCTGGCGATCGTATTGCCGGGTCTCCGCCAGTTCGAAGCGGTCCACGGTATCCAGCGGTTCCAGTTCGCGGTAGCGCCAACCGGCGTGGTTGGCGAGGAACACGATGCCCTTGGCGTCGCTGGCCAGGACCAGGTCGGGGGTCTGGTTCCACTGCCGTTCCAGATCGGGAAACTCCAGCTTGACCACGATTGCGCCCAGGAAGCTGCCGTCCTCGGCGCGCACCGCGTGGGACAGGAAATAACCGGGAATCCCGCTGATCACCCCGACCGCATAGAAACGTCCGGAGCCTTGGGCGATGGTCTGGCGGAAATAGGGACGGAAACCGTAGTTGTGGCCCACGTAGCTGGTCGGCAGGTTCCAGTTGCTCGCCGCCACGGCCAGCCCGGTACGGTCGAGCAGCTCCAGGGTGGAGGAGCGGGCGGCCAGGTTGATGCTTTCCAGCTTGAGGTTGAGGCGCTGCTGCAACTCGCCGTCGATCGGCCCGGCCAGCGCCGCGCGCAGGTCCGGATCCAGCGCCAGTACCGCCGGCAGGCTGCGGAAGCGTTCGATCAGGGTCTGCAGCGAGCCGGCGTAGAGGTCCAGCTGCTTGCGCACCTGTTCGCCCTCGGCGCGTAGCGCCTGCTGCCGCGCCTGGCGACCCGCCCAGTCCATGGACAGCAGCAGGCCGCCGAGCAGCGGCAGCAACAGCAGGAACAGGCGCAGCGGACGGGACAAGGACATCGGCGGATCGAAACGGCGGCGGGAAGCGGCGACGATAGCACGGCGCCCGGTTACACTGCGCGCCGTACGAGGAGTCCGCCCATGTCGCTATCCCCCTGGTCCCATTCCTGCTCGGCCGGTTTCACCCTGCGCGGCTGGCGCAGCGAACCGAGCGGCAAGCCGTTGCTGCATTTCCTCCATGGCAACGGCTTCTGCGGCCGCACCTACGAACCGATGCTGCGTCTGTTGGCGGAGGATTTCGACCTCTGGCTGTGCGACATCCAGGGCCACGGCGAAAGCGACCACGGCGGCCGCTTCCACGGCTGGAACCGCAACGCCGAGATGGCGGTGGAGGCCTTCGAGGCCGGGCGCGGTCCCTATGGAGATGTCCAGCGACTGGCCTGCGGGCACAGCTTCGGCGGCGTCCTCAGCAGCCTCGTCCTGGCCCGCCATCCCACCCTGTTCGCCCGCGCCGTGCTGCTCGACCCGGTACTGTTCACCCCGGCGATGATCGGCGTGATGGCACTTTCCGAGACCCTCGGCCTGCAATTGCGCGGCAGCCTGGCGAAGAAGGCGCGCCTGCGCCGCAGCCAGTGGCCCGATCGCGCAGCCGCCTACGCCGGCTTGCGCGGCCGCGGTATCTTCAAGGGCTGGACCGACGAGGCGCTGTGGGCCTACGTGGAATATGCGCTGAAGGAGAGCGACGGCGGAGTCGAGCTGAAGTGCCGGCCAAGCCGCGAAGCGGAGATCTTCAGCTCCTTCCCCAGGCGGCTGTGGCCGTCGCTGGACAAGATCACCACGCCGACCCGCGTGCTCTACGGTGACCGCACCTACCCTTTCGTCGCCAAGTCGGTGGCGCGCTGGTGCTCGCTCAACCCCCAGGTCAGCGCCCACGCGGTGGTCGGCGGCCACTGCTTCATGCAGGAAGACCCGGCCGATGCCGCCGAACGCGTACGCGACTTTCTCCTGCCCAATCCATGAACGCTCCTTCCGTGGGGAATCCGGCGCTCATCCATCGGTCCCAGGGAGGATGACCCCCACAGGACCGAGCCATGCGCCCTCTCCTCTTCAGCGCCCTTCTCCTGCTTTCCGGGCATGCCCAGGCCAGCGAATGGAACGACAGCCAGGCCGTGGACAAGCTATTCGGCGCGGCCGGGGTGAAAGGCACCTTCGTCCTCTACGATGTGCAGCGGCAGCGCTATGTCGGCCATGACCGGGAGCGCGCGGAAACTCGCTTCGTTCCTGCCTCCACCTACAAGGTGGCGAACAGCCTGATCGGCTTATCCACAGGGGCGGTTAAATCCGCCGACGAGGTTCTTCCCTATGGCGGCAAGCCCCAGCGCTTCAAGGCCTGGGAGCACGACATGAGCCTGCGCGAGGCGATCAAGGCATCGAACGTACCGGTCTACCAGGAACTGGCGCGACGCATCGGCCTGGAGCGGATGCGCGCCGATGTCTCGCGCCTGGGTTACGGCAACGCGGAAATCGGCCAGGTTGTGGATAACTTCTGGTTGGTGGGACCGCTGAAGATCAGCGCGATGGAACAGACCCGCTTTCTGCTCCGACTGGCGCAGGGAGAATTGCCATTCCCCGCCCCGGTGCAGTCCACCGTGCGCGCCATGACCCTGCTGGAAAGCGGCCCGGGCTGGGAGCTGCACGGCAAGACCGGCTGGTGCTTCGACTGCACGCCGGAACTCGGCTGGTGGGTGGGCTGGGTGAAGCGCAACGAGCGGCTCTACGGCTTCGCCCTGAACATCGACATGCCCGGCGGCGAGGCCGACATCGGCAAGCGCGTCGAACTGGGCAAGGCCAGTCTCAAGGCTCTCGGGATACTGCCCTGACGCTCTGCCGCCTCAGTCGCCGACCTTTTTCTGCCGGGACTGCCGCCACTCGTCGAGGCGAATCACCTCGGCGCTATGCACCGGCGGGTTGTCGACCTCGGCGGCCGCCTCGAAGCGATGCGGGGCCAATTCGATGGCGCCGAGGTGATAGCCATACATGACGATGCGCCCGGCGTAGCGTTCCTCGCCGCTGACGGTGAATTCGAAACCGAACTCGCGGCTCAGCCGCCACTGCCCACGGTGGTCACGGGCCAGGCGCAGGCGCCGGCGCGCGACATTCTCGTCGAGCAGTTCCACGCCCTGCTTGGCGCAATGCTGCTTGGCCAGCAGCAACGCCCGCTCGCGCACGCCATGGGCGCGCCACCACCAGGCTGCGGCGGCGCCCAACAGGAGCATGACGAAAAGGTTACCCAGGGTCACGAGCGGAATCCGGTGTAGGGGGAAGGTCAGCTTACCCGTTCTCCCGGCAGGCAGCGAGTGGGGGGTGTTTTCGCCATGTGAATTAGCCCCCATACTGCGCCGACTCAGCTGTAGGAAGTCGTCTCATGCCACGCACGCCCCACCTGCTCGCCATCCAGTCCCATGTGGTCTTCGGCCACGCCGGCAATGCCGCGGCGGTGTTCCCGATGCAGCGCATCGGAATCAACGTCTGGCCGTTGAACACGGTGCAATTCTCCAACCACACCCAGTACGGTCGATGGACCGGGCAGGTGCTGCCGCCGGAGCAGATCCCGGCGCTGGTGGACGGTATTGCCGGCATCGGCGAACTGGGCAACTGCGACGCGGTGCTGTCCGGCTATCTCGGCAGCGCCGCCCAGGGCCGCGCCATTCTCGACGTGGTGGCACGGATCAAACAGGCCAACCCTCGGGCGTTGTACCTCTGCGACCCGGTCATGGGCCACCCGGAAAAAGGCTGCATCGTGGCCCCGGAGGTCAGCGACTTCCTGCTGGAAGAAGCCGCCGCGGTCGCCGACTACCTGTGCCCCAACCAGTTGGAGCTGGACAGCTTCTGCGACCGCCAACCGAACTCCCTCGCCGACTGCGTGGAAATGGCACGGAGCCTGCTGGCACGCGGTCCCAGGGCAATCCTGGTAAAGCACCTGAACTATCCGGGCAAGGCCGGCGACACCTTCGAGATGCTGCTGGTGGCCGCCGATCAGGCCTGGCACCTGCAACGCCCGCTGCTGGCCTTCCCGCGGCAACCGGTCGGAGTCGGCGACCTGGCCTCGGGGCTGTTCCTCTCTCGCCTGCTGCTCGGCGACGACTTGCGTAACGCCTTCGAATTCACCGGCGCCGCGGTCCATGAAGTGCTGCTGGAAACCCAGGCCTGCGGCAGCTACGAGCTGGAGCTGGTGCGGGCGCAGGATCGGATCGCACACCCACGTCTCAAATTCGAAGCTCGCTCACTCGCAATGTAGGAATCTGACATATCATTCTCGGTCTTCCGACAGAGATAGACCGACGAATGAGCCCCACCAGCGCCCTACCTGCCCTAGCCTGCCTGGCTGTGGCGCTCGCCACCTGTGAGTTTCTTCGTCGCCTTGGCAGCGCGCGCCTGCCCGCTTCCCGGTTCGTCACCATCGACGGCCTGCGCGGTTACCTGGCGTTCTTCGTTTTTCTCCATCACTCGTCCATCTGGTACTACTACCTGAAGGATGGTCTCTGGCAACTACCGCCGTCCCGGCTCTACGCCCATTTCGGCCAGACCAGCGTCGCGCTGTTCTTCATGGTCACCGGCTTCCTCTTCGCTCACAAGCTCCTGCACAGCCGCGGTACGCCGATCAGATGGCTGGATGTCTATGCATCGAGGATCGCCCGGCTGCTCCCAGCCTATCTCCTGGCAATGGCACTGCTATTCCTTTTGGTGTTCACGGCCACCGGCTTTTCCCTGCGCGAGGCGCCCTCGGCCCTGCTTGGCAAGGTGCTCGACTGGTTGCTCTTCTCGATACCGAGCAAGCCTGACATGAACGGTTTCATCGGGACATTCCGCATCGTGGCAGGGGTGACCTAGACGCTGCCCTATGAGTGGTTGTTCTACTTCTGCCTGCCATTCCTCGGCGTCCTGCTCGGGAACCGTCCTTCCCCAGTAGCCATGGCCATCATGGCAGGCATGATCTGGCTGGTACTGAAAGCCTGGCAGCCGAACTGGACGCTCGCCTATATGTTCGTCGCTGGTGGGTTGTCAGCGCTCGCGGTACGCTCGACGCACCTGCAGCGATTCGCCGCGAGTATCCCCGGCAATCTCCTATGCCTGGCGCTCCTGCTCCTACCCGGAGTGCTCTTTCCCAGCGCCTATCAGGAAACGGCGATCCTCATTCTCGGCCTGGCTTTCCTGCTGATTGCGGCGGGTTCGAGCCTATTCGGCCTGCTGACTCAAGCACTGTCCCGCTTCCTCGGCGAAATGACCTACAGCATGTATCTGCTGCACGGGTGCATCCTATTCATCAGCTTCGAACTGCTGATCGGCAGGGACAACGCCAAGGCGTTTTCCGCTCTGGAACACTGGCTGGTCATAGGTGCGATCACTCCCCTGGTAGTGCTCGCGTCGTATCTATCCTTCCGTTTCATAGAAAGTCCGGCCATGCAACGCTCCAGACAACTCAGCGCTCTGCTGGGCAAACCGATGCTGGCGCTCAAGCGCCTGGGCCGTCACCCGACTGCTGGCTAAAGAACGTATTTCCCCAACATCAACCCACCGACCACCATCACCGCCATCAGCACGAAAGCCATGCCCAGACGCCGCTCGATCAGGGTCTTCAGGCGTGGGCCAGCCCAGAACAGCAAAGCGCAGGTAGCGGCGAAGCGCAGGCTGCGGGCGACAAGGCTGAGGCCGACGAACAGCCAGAGGTCGAGCTGGGTCACTCCGCTGGTAATGGTGATCACCTTGTACGGCAGCGGCGTGAAGCCGCCGCCCAGCAGCACCATCAGCCAGCCCAGTTCGTTGTAGCGTTCGGCGACCTGTTCGAAGTTCTCCAGCAAGCCATAGAACGCCAGGATCGGCATGGCCACGCTCTCGAACAGCAGCAAGCCGATGAAATAGCCGGCGATGCCGCCCAGCACCGAGCTGATCGCGCAGATCGCCGCGTAGCGCCAGGCCTTGGCCCGGTTGGCCAGGACCATCGGCACCAGCAAGGCGTCCGGCGGAATCGGGAAGAACGAGCTTTCGGCGAAGGTCACCCCGCCCAGGGCCAGCTCCGCGCGGGGATGGCCGGCCAGGCGCAGGGTCCAGTCGTAGAGACGGCGCAACATGTCAGGCCGACTGCGGCAGCGGTGCGTCGGCGCCGCGCTCGTCACGGTCGAGTCCCAGGCGATGGACCATGCCGCAGGCGATCTCGCGCTCGCCCATGATCACCAGGTTGGCGCCGTTCTGCTCCAGGTAGTCCACCTCGGCGTCGAAATGCGCCCGGGCGACGATGTCCAGCGGCGGGTTCACCGCGCGGGCGTGGCTGGCGATCTGCCCGGCCTCGAAGCCGTTGGGAATGGCGATCAGCAACCAGCGCGCCTCGGCGATGTTGGCCAGCTCCAGCACGCCGGGACTGGCGGCATTGCCGAGGACCACGCTGTAGCCCTGTTCGCGCAGTTCGTCGGCCTTGTCGCGCTTGTCCACCACTACCACGAAGGGCGTCCCGGCGGCGCGCAGGCGAGCGCTGACCAACCCGCCAACCCGGCCATGACCGATCAGCACCGCATGCTCGCGCTCCAGGATCGGCGGCGGCAGGTCCTGCGCCGGCATCTCGCGGACCCCGCCAGCGGCCTCCGCCAGGCGCTGCTCCTTGCGTTGCTGCAGGCGATCGATGGCGATGAACAGCAGCGGATTGACCAGGATCGACAGGATCGCCCCGGCCAGCACCAGGTCGCGGCTCTGCTCCGGCACCAGTTCGAGGCCAATGCCCAGGCCGATGAGAATGAAGGAAAACTCGCCGATCTGCGCCAGGCTGGCGGCGATCACCAGTGCGGTGCTGTTCGGATGGCCGAAAGCGCGGACGATCAGGTAGGCGGCCACCGACTTGCCGAAGACGATGACCAGGAAAGTGGCCAGGACCGTCAGTGGCTCCTGCAACAGGATCATCGGATTGAACAGCATCCCCACCGAGACGAAGAACAGCACCGCGAAAGCGTCGCGCAGCGGCAACGAGTTCTCCGCCGCCTCGTGGCTGAGCTCGGACTCGTTGAGAATCATCCCGGCGAAGAAGGCACCTAGCGCGAAGGACACCCCGAACAGCACCGCCGAGCCATAGGCGATGCCCAGGGCAATGGCCAGCACGGCCAGGGTGAAGAGCTCCCGCGAACCGCTGGCGGCGATCCTCTCCAGCACCCAGGGCACCACCCGGCGACCGCCGAAGATCATCAGGGCGACGAAGGCGGCGACCTTGCCCAGGGTAATCAGCAGCGGCCAGAGCAGACCGGCGTCGCCGCCGTCGGTCTTGCCGCCGAGGGTGCCGGCGAGCGCCGGCAGGAGCACCAGGGTCAGGACCATCGCCAGGTCCTCGACGATCAGCCAGCCGATGGCGATCCTGCCACGCTTGGTGTCCAGCAACTGGCGCTGCTCCAGGGCGCGCAACAGCACCACGGTACTGGCCACCGACAGGCTCAGGCCGAATACCAGGCCGCCGCCGAAGCTCCAGCCGAGCAGCTTGGCCAGGCCGATGCCAAGCAGCGTGGCGACGCCGATCTGCACCAGCGCCCCGGGAATGGCAATGGCCTTCACCGAGAGCAGGTCCTTGAGCGAGAAGTGCAGGCCGACGCCGAACATCAGCAGGATCACGCCGAGTTCGGCGATTTCCTGCGACAGCGCCTGGTCGGCGACATAGCCGGGAGTGAACGGCCCGGCCAGGACGCCCGCGAGCAAGTAGCCGACCAGCGGCGAAATGCGCAGGCGATTGGCCAGGGCCCCGAAGAGGAAGGCGAGGACGAACCCCGCGGCGAGTGTAGTGAGTAACGGCGTATGGTGCATCAGGACTCCCGGCAACACGGGGAACGCGTCCTCCGCGGCCTGGCCGGCGGACGACGACGTTCGAAATGGATCACGGACCCGCGCCCGTGACGGCAAGGCGGAAAGGCTTTCCGCCAACGGAGCCGGGCAGAGCGACCGGCCCATGGCATTCGAGCGACCCGACGGCGGCTATGGTTCCTGGCGAAACCCGGCGCGATACCGACAGGTTAACCCGTTGACGTTGCTGGAGTTTTAACAGGCACGCCGGTTTCTTATCAAGAAATGTCAGGAATGGACGCCAGCAGAGGCAAACCTCTGCGTTTTCTTATGAAAAGCTGCGAAAATTCGCGAAACGGCAGCAGGTCCGAAGCGGGCTCGACCGGACACCGGCAGCCTTCCTCATCCGTCTTCGCGAATCGCCTGGTAGCGGGCCTCCAGCTCCGCGCGCAGCTGGCGGCGTTGT
The DNA here is from genome assembly GCF_020405165.1 of Pseudomonas sp. PS1(2021). Classification (NCBI taxonomy): domain Bacteria; kingdom Pseudomonadati; phylum Pseudomonadota; class Gammaproteobacteria; order Pseudomonadales; family Pseudomonadaceae; genus Pseudomonas; species Pseudomonas sp. PS1(2021). The sequence goes on from NZ_CP084484.1 coordinate 5,933,864, forward strand.
TGGGCCTGGGCGAAGCGGCGCTTCTGCTCGGCGGTTTCCAGCTCCAGCGGGCGGACGGCCACCGGCTTGCGCTCGTCATCCAGGGCGACCATGGTGAAGAAACAGCTGTTGGTATGACGCACGGACTGCTCGCGGATGTTCTCGGTGATGACCTTGACGCCGATTTCCATGGAAGTCCGCCCGGTGTAGTTGACCGAAGCGAGGAAGGTCACCAGTTCGCCGACATGCACCGGCTCGCGGAAGATCACCTGATCCACCGACAGGGTCACCACGTAGCGACCGGCATAGCGACTGGCGCATGCATAGGCGACTTCGTCGAGATACTTCAGGAGGGTGCCGCCATGGACATTGCCGGAGAAATTGGCCATGTCCGGAGTCATCAGCACGGTCATCGACAGTTGGTTGTTTCCGGGTTGCATAGCGCTTTTTCTCTCATCAGGACGGGCGGGGGACACCATAGACGCAAACGAAGACGGCAGCGGCCACAAATTTTCAATCGTCATGATCGAAATCGCGCCGGGTCGTGCAGACATCCGCGGGCTTTTCTAGACTGGCCCTTTTCCACCGGGAATCGCTCCAATGCCTGCCGCCATACGCATCCTTCTCCTGGCCCTGGCCGTGCTTGCCGGCATCGGTGCCGCTGCCATCCAGGCCGAGGATACGCCCTGCGCCACCGCCGCGGAATGCAACACGCGCGGCACCCAGGCTTATCGACAGGGGAGTTATCCACAGGCGCTGGACGCCTTCGCCTGGCAATTGCGCCTGGCCGAGCGCCAGGAGCAGGGCGGAGCCGACTCGGAACAGGCGCTGAACAATCTCGCGCTGACCAGCCTCAAGGCCGGGCAACCGGGACGCGCCCGCGCCTGGATGAACCTGGCGCTGGATCGCGGCTACAGCGGCAAAGCCACGCGCTACAACCTGGAACAGGTTGCCCTGAAAGTCGACTATCCGTCCCTCCAGGGCCTCGCCGGGCACTACCTGCGCTACGCCGGGCAGGCCGAATGGGAAAGCCTGCAGATCGAACCGGTGAAGGGCGGCTACCAGGCGAGCTTCGCCCTGATGCGCATCGGCAATCCGGAGAAACTGATGGAATATGGGCCCGCGGCGGTCGGCGAGCTGTCCGGTCGGCTGGAGGGGCAAGGCGCGCTCTACCGGCTGCGCAGCGAAGGCCTGGGCGCCGGCTGCAGCCTGCTGGTATGGCAGGAAGGCATCGACCTGCGAGTGGTGGAGAGCCTTGGCGGGAACTGCCAGGGTTACGGCGGCATGGGCATCGCCGCCGCCGGTAACTGGGTGAAGATATCCAGTCAGGCCAGGGACGACTGAAACTTTTCCACAGGCCGCTCCAGCGGAGCGACCCGTGGAAAATCCACTCAGCGGCCAGCGGACAGGCCGAAGTCCACCGCCAGGTCGGCACCCGTGATCGCTTCGGCCTGAGGGCCGCAGAGATACCAGACCAGCTCGGCGACTTCTTCCGGGCGGATGAAGCGTGCCGCCTTGCCCTGTGGATAATCCTTCAGCAGCGCGCGCTTGTAGCCATCCGGATTGCCCATCCCATAGCGTTCGGCCTGGTAGTCGAGCATCGGCGTGGCGATATCCGCCGGCGACACGGCGTTGACCCGCACGCCCTGCTCGGCCAGTTCCAGCGCCAGGGTCTTGCTCAGCATGGTCAGCGCCGCCTTGCTCGCGCAATACGCCGCCGAACCCCGGTAGGCCTGGCGTCCGGAGTCGCTGGAGATGTTGACGATGCTGCCCTGGTTTTCCTTCAGGTAGGGAATCGCGGCCTGGCACATGTAGAAGGAGGCCTTGAGGTTGACTCCCAGGACCAGGTCGAAATCCTCCTCGGTGAAGTTTTCCACAGGCCCCTCGCGCCAGACGCCCGCGGCATTCACCAGGGCGTCGAGACGTCCGGTACGGGCGAGAATCTTCGACATCAGGGTATGGCAGTTATCCGCGCTGCGCAGGTCGGCGACCCCGCTGGCGTCCAACGGCACCTGCGCGTTCAGCGCGTGCAGGCCCTCCTTATCCACATCCGTGGCGGCGATGCGCCAATGACTCTGGGCGAAACGCTTGGCGATTGCCCGGCCCAAGCCGCCGGCTGCACCAGTGATAAGAACGACGGGCGTGCTCATCTGCTTTTCCTTACTCCTGTGCCGCGTGGAAAACACCGACGGCCAATCGGCCGCCCGCTTCAATGACTGACCGGCAACGCCGGCAGCCGTTCATTCAGGCCTGGTTGAGATACCAGCGCCAGTCCTGCTCGCCGACCTCGCCCATGAAGGCACGGTATTCGGCCTGCTTGATCGCCAGGTAGATCTTCAGGAAATCCTCGCCGAGCGCCTCGCGCGCCCAGGCCGAGCCCTCCAGCGCGCGCAGCGCGGTCAGCCAGTCGCTCGGCAACGCCTGGGTGGCTTGAGCGTAGCCGTTGCCGGTGATCGGCGCACCGGGGTCGAGTCGCTCGCGAATCCCCAGGCGCACCGCCGCGAGCAACGCCGCCGCCGCCAGGTAGGGATTGGCGTCGGCGCCGCAGATGCGGTGCTCGATGTGCCGGCTGGACGCCGGGCCGCCGGGAACCCGCAGCGACACGGTGCGGTTGTTGATTCCCCAGGTCGGCGCCAGCGGCGCGTAGCTGTTCGCCTGGAAGCGGCGGAACGAGTTGGCGTTCGGACAGAACAGCGCCAAAGACTCCAGCAGGCACGCCTTCATTCCACCGATGGCCTGGCGCAGCAGCGGGGTCCCGGCCGGGTCCTCGCTGGCGAACAGATTGTTGCCAGCGGCGTCGGCCAGGCTGACGTGCAGGTGCAGGCCGCTGCCGGAAAGATCGGCGAACGGCTTGGCCATGAAGCAGGCCTGCAACCCATGGCGATTCGCCACGCCCTTGACCAGGCGCTTGTAGCGCACGCCTTCGTCGATCGCCTGGAGCGTGTCGAAGCGATGCTGCAGGGTAATTTCCACCTGCCCCGGCGCGTACTCCGAAATCGCCGTGCGCGCCGGCAGGCCCTGGGCCTCGCAGGCGGCATACAAGTCATCGAGGAATGGCTGCGACTGCTCCAGCTCGTAGACGCCATAGACCTGGGTCGCCCGCGGCCGCTGGCCATTCATCTGTAACGCCGGCAACGGCCGGCCGTCGCTGTCGCGTTCGCGGTCGAGCAGGTAGAACTCCAGTTCCACCGCCATCACCGGGTGGAAACCCTCCGCCTGCAGACTGTGGATAACCCGCTGCAACACATGCCGGGGATCGCCCGCCGCGGCCGGTAGCCCGAGCTCGGGATGCATGCTTACCTGCACCTGGCCGGTCGGTGACTGCCGCCAGGGTTGCAGGGTCAGGCTGCCGGGCAGCGGGAAGGTCCAGCAATCGGCATCGCCGACGTCCCAGACCAGGCCGGTCTCCTCGACGTCATCGCCATTGATGGTCAGGCCGAGGATGGTGCTCGGCAGCGGCCGCCCGCTTTCGTAGACCGCCAGCAGCTCGTCGCGATGCAGCAGCTTGCCGCGCGGCACGCCGTTGGCGTCGATCAGGAACAGCTCGATGCTGCGCACCTCGGGGTGTGCGGCGAGGAACTCGCGGGCTTCCCGCGGATCGGCGAAATGCATCTCAGGCCTCCCGCGCGCCGGGTATGGCGAGCAGCTCGCCGAGCGCCTCGTCGAGGCTGGAGAGCAGGCGGTCGACATCTTCTTGGCGAGTGTCCGGGCAACACAGGGTCATGTTGTGGAACGGCGTGATGAGGATGCCGCGGTTGATCAGATACAGGTGCAAGGCCATCTGCAGGCTGTCGTGGAACGCCGCCTCGGCGGCCGCGCCGTCGCGTGGGGGTTGCGGGCAGAACTGGAACTCGCTGCGCGCGCCGAGCTCGGTCACCGACCAGGCCAGGCCGTACTTGTGGATAATCCTGCGGAAGCCCTCGGCCAGACGCGCCGCCAGGGGCAGCATGTGGGCGTAGGCGGTATCGGTCATCACCTCTTCCAGGTTGGCGCGCATACAGCGCATCGCCAGGGCGTTGGCCGACAGCGTGGTACCCATGCCGCTGTGGCCGTGGCCTTCGCTCTGCTCGCTGGCACGTGCCCTGGCCAGTTGCATGGCGCTGGCCATCGCCGCGCTGCAACCATACACCGAGCACGGTACGCCGCCGGCGATCGGCTTGCCGAGGGTGATGAAGTCCGGCTCGAGCTTCCAGGCGCGGGTACAGCCGCCAGGACCTGTGGAGATGGTGTGGGTCTCGTCGATGATCAGCAGCGTGCCGTGACGACGGGTCAGCTCGCGCAGCTTCTGGTGGAAGCCGGGTTGCGGCAGGACCATGCCGATGTTGGTCATCGCCGGCTCGCAGAGCACGGCGGCCACGTCTTCGCTGGCCAGCGCCCGCTCCAGGGCCTGGAGGTCGTTGAACGGCACCGCGCGGCTGAACTGGGTGAGGTCGTGGGCCTGGCCGAGCAGGCCGGAGCGATGCACGGTGCGGCCGTCGCGGCAGCGAACCAGGGTGTCGTCGACCGTGCCGTGGTAGCAACCGTCGAATACCAGCACCACCTTGCGACCGGTGATCGCACGCGCCCAGCGCAGGACGAAGCGGTTGGCGTCGGTAGCGGTGGTCGCTACCTGCCAGAACGGCAGGCCGAAGCGCTGCGCCAGCAGCTCGCCTGCGACGATGGCATCCTCCCCCGGAAGCATGGTGGTCAGGCCGTTCGCGCCCTGCTCGGCGAGCGCCCGGGCGATCGGCGCCGGAGAATGGCCGAACATGCTGCCGGTATCGCCCAGGCAGAAGTCCACGTAGGCGTGGCCGTCCACATCATGGAAACGCGCGCCGTGGGCACGCTCCACGAACAGCGGACAGGGTGTTGACCAATCGCTCATCCAGTGCATCGGTACGCCGTCGAACAAGGCGCGCCGGGCTCGCTCGGCGAGCGCGACGGACTGTGGATTCTGCGCAAGGAAACGTTGCTGCTCGCGGGCCATGAAGGTTTCCACGGCGGCTTCGGCGATGCCACTGGCGGTCATTTCGAACACCTCGTTTTTTATTTCGCACAACTTTCATTTGTGATCACAAAAAAGTCAATACAGTATTTGAAAGCACTGATAATCTGTTTTCCATGTCAATTTTGTGATCACAAAAATGAATGACTTTTCGAAGTGGACAGGTCAGGTCGCGCTCATCAGCGGCGCCGGCAGCGAACTCGGCATCGGTTTCGCCATTGCCCGGCGGCTGGCCCGCGAAGGCGTGCGCCTGCTGATCACCGCCAGCAGCGAGCGGATTAGGCAACGAGCGGAGGAACTGAGCGCATGTGGTCACGACGTGCGCGCCGCGAGCGCCGACCTGACCGACGAAGCCCAGGTGCAGGGCCTGCTGGACTGGGCCGAAGCCCAGTGGGGACGGGTCGACATCCTGGTGAACAATGCCGGCATGGCCCAGTTGGACAGCGCGGAGCCCTTCAGCGCAGTGGAAGCGACCTCGCTGCGGGATTGGCAACTGTCCCTGTCGCGCAACCTGACCAGCGCTTTCCTGCTCACCCGCGGCCTGCTGCCGGGCATGCGCGAGCGCGGCTACGGGCGGATCGTCAACGTCGCCTCCACCACCGGAACCCGCGGCAGCAACCCGGGCGAAGCCGCGTATAGCGCGGCCAAGGCCGGTCTGGTCGGCTGGAGCATGGGCCTGGCGCTGGAGGTGGCGAAGAGCGGCATCACGGTGAACAGCGTCGCGCCGGGCTGGATCGCCACCGCCTCGAGCACCGCCGAAGAACGCCAGGCCGCCCTGGCCAGCCCCAGCGGACGTGCCGGCCGGCCCGAAGAGGTGGCCGCCGCGGTGGCCTTCCTCGCCTCGCCCGAAGCCAGCTTCGTCAACGGCGAACTGCTGGTGGTGGATGGCGGCAACTGCCTGATCGAAAACAAACGGAGCTGAACATGCGCAACTGCAGCCTGACGCTTTCCCAGCTTCCGGCGCCACCGGCGACCCGGAGCTGACCATGGCCGAGAATCTCCAGGAACGACTCTACCAACGACTGCGGGAAGACTTGCTGGCCGGACGTTTCCAGCCCGGCGAGCGACTGAAGATCCGCGACCTGGCGAACCAGTGGGGCACCAGCCCGATGCCGGTTCGCGCCGCCCTGCAACGGCTGGTGGCGGAAGGGGCGCTGGAGGGCGAGGCACAACGCTCGCTCAGGGTGCCGCTGATGACCCGCGAGCGTTTCCTGCAGATCCTCCAGGTGCGCCTGTCCCTCGAAGGGCTGGCGGCCGAAAGCGCCAGCGGCCGGCTGGACGAGCAGGCACTGGAAGGACTCGAAGGTTGTCTGCGGCGAATGGAGGACGCCTTGCGCCGACGCGAGGTACAGGCCTACCTGGAAGCCAATAGCGAATTCCACCTGACGCTCTACCGCGCCTGCGGCAACCCGGTGCTGCTGCGTCTCATCGAGACGCTCTGGCTACAGGTCGGGCCGTTCTTCAACCGGCTGTTCACCGAGGCCGACCTCTCCCTACGTCTGAACGATTTCCACGAGGACGCCCTGGACGCGCTACGCCGCGGCGACGGCCCGGCCGCGCGCGCGGCGATCGAACAGGACCTGGCCTACTTCGGTCAGTACCTGCTGAACCTCCTGGAGCTGGAGGCCCGGCCACGAAAGCGACACCGTTCCGGCGAGCACGCCTGACGGGAGATAAGCGCCGCTACTGCGGGCGAATGGTGCGCACATTGTCCTTCTTGATCAGGATGGTGTCGCCATTCAGCTGTTCGAACTCGTAGTAGTCATTGTATTTGTCGTAATCCGACTGATCCTTGACCAGGACCTCGCTGCCATCTTGCAAAGTGACCACCGCCTGGTTGGCGCAACCCGCCAGGCTGGTCAGCAGCAATGCAGCGAACAGAGCTTTGAACTTCATAGAATCTCCACACGGGGCAGCGCACTTGCCTACATCCGGAGCGACAAGTGCGGAATTGCCCTTGTGACCGTCGCAATCGAGGGAAATTCCTTAGCGCAGCGGCGCTTTGTCGGAGACGAAGCGCCGACGGCGCCGCGCAGGGCCTCCAGGCAGCCTCGCGCGACGTCGGGAAGTCAGCGGCAAAGGCGCGTTGCAGAGCCTTTGCGGCGGTTCAGGCTCAGCTCTCCAGCCAGACGTCGCGAGCCCAGACCCACACCGAATCCCAGCTTTCATCGGTGAGGTCGCCATCGGCCCAGAGCACCACCTCGCCGTCCTCCGCCACGCAGTAGTAGCTGCCGTCGTCCTCGCAAAGCGGGATCAGCTCGCGCGGAACGCCCAGGTCCCAGGCAGTGGCCGCCACTTCGGGCAGGTAGGTGTGCGAGTGCGGATCGGTCACGGTCACCGGCTCCAGGCGGCCGTAGACCACATCGCTGACCAGCAGGAGGAATTCGCGGAACTCGGCGGGAATGCCGATCAGCAGCTCTTCCTCGATTTCCACCAGCAGTTCTTCTTCCGGCAGTTCCAGGGGCACCGGAACCGGTTCGTTGAGTTCACGCAGTTTTTCGATGACGTCTTCCACGACAGGCTCTCTCGCAACGGGTGGCGCGCTTTTTATACAGTAGCCGCACCGAGCGCAAGACAAGTGTCGCGGCTGGCCTTCGGCCATGGCGCCGGACGAATGGTCGGTCAACCCGCCAACGGAGATGAAAAAACCCCCGTTCCCTGGCGGAAGCGGGGGTTTCGGCGGCCCCCGAAGGGACCGCAACCACTCGGGATCAGTTCTGCCGGATACCGGCCACCAGCCATGGCTGGTTCTCGCCCTGGGCGCGCTCCATCCGCCAGCTTTCGCTGAAGGCTTCGCCCTGGTCGAAGCGCGAGGTCTTCGACACACCGCTGAAGGTCAGGGTGGCGATGGTCTTGTCGGCCTGGTCGTCGACGCCGTCCAGTTGCACGACCAGGTTGTCGATGTAGGTGGACTGGTAGGCGTCGCCGATCTCGGCGCGCTCCTGCTTCAGCCATTGCAACATCTGCGGGGTGACGAACTCGGCGATCTTGTCCATCTCGTTGGCATCCCAATGCTGCTGCAGGGACATGAAGTGTTCGCGAGCGGCACCGACGAAGCGCTCCTCGTTGAACCAGCTCGGCGCGTTGATCACCGGGCTCGGCGCAGCGGCAGCAGCGGCGGCGCCACCGAAGATCGGCGCCTGGGCCGGCATTTCGCGCTGCATCGGCGCGTGCCCGGCCATCGCAGGCTGGCCCTGGTTCTGCTGGCGCCGGCGAGCGGCGATGAAGCGGAAGGCGATGAAGGCCACCAGGGCGATCAACAGGATGTCGAGCATCTGGATGCCCTCGAAGCCGTCGCCCATGAACATGGAAGCGAGCAGGCCGCCCGCGGCTATACCGGCCAGCGGGCCGAGCCAGCGCGAAGCACCGCTGGCGGCAGCGGCGGGACGAGCGGCGTTGGGGGCGGCAGCAGTGGCGTTCGGCGCAGTGGCCGGCTGCGCCTGGCGGGTCTGGTGGCTGGGTGCCGAGCCGAGGCTCTTGCCGCCGCCGAAGCGCTTGGCATTGGCATCCAGGCTGACGGTCAGCGCCAGGCAGAAGGCGAGGGCGATGCTGAGAACACGCTGCATTGTAGTCTTTCTCTCTTGGGGGAATCGACGCGCGCCATGTTGCGGCGGTACGGGCGACAGGACCAGCCGGATTTTGTTTCGGGCTATTGCTCCCCGGCCGCCGTTTTTTCGCCCGCCGCGTCTGGCTCGCGGGTCGGCGCCAGGGTACACCTTCGTTGCCGGGGACGACAGGCATGCACGCGGATCGGCGCGCGAAGATCCGCCCGGCGACCCGGGAAGCACAACGCAGAGCCTCGCCGAAACGTCTGTTACAGTTTTTTTCAGCCCACCGATCAAGCACTTGCGGATGCTAGTCTGCGGGTCTGCGAGGCCGCCCGGTCGCCGCGTCTGCCGACCCATTCCCCGAGCGAGGACCGCCGCCATGCATGCCGTCGATTTCATCCAGGACCTCGCCGTGATCATGCTGGTGGCGGGTGTGGTCACTATCCTCTTCCACCGCCTGCGCCAACCGGTGGTCCTCGGCTACATCGTCGCCGGCTTCATCATCGGCCCGCACACCCCGCCCTTCGGACTGATCCACGACGAAGACACGATCAAGACCCTGGCCGAACTCGGGGTGATCTTCCTGATGTTCTGCCTCGGCCTGGAGTTCAGCCTGCGCAAGCTCTTCCAGGTCGGCGCCACGGCGTTCATCGCGGCGTTCCTGGAAATCGTCCTGATGATCTGGATCGGCTTCGAGATCGGTCGCTTCTTCGAATGGAGCACCATGGACTCGCTGTTCCTCGGTGCGATCCTGGCGATCTCCTCCACCACCATCATCGTCAAGGCGCTCGGCGACCTGAAGATGAAGAACGAGCGCTTCGCCCAACTGATCTTCGGCGTGCTGATCGTCGAGGACATCCTCGGCATCGGCATCATCGCCCTGCTGTCGGGAATCGCCGTGAGCGGTTCGGTGGAAACCGGCGAGGTGTTCTCCACGGTCGGCAAGCTCAGCCTGTTCATGATCGTCGCGCTGGTCGTCGGCATCCTCCTGGTGCCACGCCTGCTGGCCTACGTGGCGAAGTTCGAGAGCAACGAGATGCTGCTGGTCACCGTGCTCGGCCTGTGCTTCGGCTTCTGCCTGCTGGTGGTGAAGCTGGAATACAGCATGGTGCTCGGCGCCTTCCTGATCGGCGCGATCATGGCCGAGTCGCGCCAGTTGGTGCAGATCGAACGATTGATCGAGCCGGTCCGTGACATGTTCAGTGCGATCTTCTTCGTCGCCATCGGCCTGCTGATCGACCCGAAGATCCTCGTCGAGTACGCCTGGCCGATCGCCCTGATCACCGTCGCGGTGGTGCTCGGCAAGATGTTCTCCTGCGGCATGGGTGCGTTCATCGCCGGCAACGACGGACGCACCTCGCTGCGGGTCGGCATGGGCCTGTCGCAGATCGGCGAGTTCTCCTTCATCATCGCCGCCCTGGGCATGACTCTGAAAGTCACCAGCGACTTCCTCTACCCGGTGGCGGTAGCGGTCTCGGCCATCACCACCCTGCTCACCCCGTACCTGATCCGCGCCGCCGACCCGCTCTCGCAGCACCTGGCCAACGCCATGCCGCAGCGCATGGCGAGGATCTTCGGCCACTACGGCGACTGGCTGCGCAGCATCCAGCCGCAGGGCGACCGTGCGGTGCTGGCGGCGATGATCCGGCGCATCTTGCTGCAGGTCGGGGTGAACCTGGCGCTGGTGATCGCGATCTTCCTCGCCGGCGGTTATTTCGCCGATACGCTTTCCGCCTGGATGAGCCAGTGGGTCGCCTACGACGGGCTACACAAGGCATTGATCTGGGGCGGCGCGCTGCTGGTCTCGCTGGCCTTCCTGATCGCCGCGTACCGCAAGCTCAAGGCCCTGTCGATGCTGCTGGCCGAACTCGGGGTCAAGCCGGAGAAAGCCGGACGCCATACGGCGCGGGTACGTCGGGTGATCTCCGAGATAATCCCGCTGCTGTCGCTGGCCGGCATGATGGTGCTGCTGGCGGCGCTCAGCTCGAGCATCCTGCCGCCGGGCGAGTTGCTGGTCGTAGTGGTGCTGGTCGCCGGCCTGGTGATCGCAGTGCTCTGGCGCTGGCTGATCCGCGTGCATTCGCGGATGCAGATCGCGCTGATGGAAACCCTCGACCAGGAAAAGGGCAGCCACTGAGAGCCAAGCGATCCCGGCCTGCCGTCGAATCGGCGGATAACCACGCTGCGGTTATTCGCCCTCGCCTGCACCTGGTGTCGCTATCGGACCCTTTGCCCTGAAGGATCGGCGGATTTCCGCTTATCCATACTCCCGGTCGGCGGACTCCCGCTCGGCCAAGACCACCCCGCTCCTCTTCCAACCCAGTCCCCACGCGGCTTTCCCGCGTTGGCACGGCACCTGCTATCGAGCCATCCAATACGTCGCCCTCGCGATGTGCCGGTGTGCTGCGCCCTGATCAGCACATCCAAGACAACAACGAAAAGAGGAAACACGATGGAAAGCGCCAACGCCATTTCCGCGTCTGCCCAGCCCCGCACCACTTCGCAACGCATCAAGTCGATCTTCAGCGGTTCCGTCGGCAACCTGGTCGAGTGGTACGACTGGTACGTCTACGCCGCCTTCTCGCTGTACTTCGCAAAGGCATTCTTCCCCCAGGGCGACATGACCGCCCAACTGCTGAACACCGCAGCTATCTTCGCCGTGGGCTTCCTGATGCGCCCGATCGGTGGCTGGCTGATGGGTATCTATGCCGACCGCAAGGGCCGCAAGGCGGCGTTGCTGGCCTCGGTGCTGCTGATGTGCTTTGGCTCGCTGATCATCGCCCTGACCCCCAGCTATGAAACCATCGGCGTCGCCGCGCCGATCCTGCTGGTGGTCGCGCGCCTGCTCCAGGGCCTGTCGGTCGGCGGCGAATACGGTACCTCCGCCACCTACCTGAGCGAGATGGCGAACAAGGAACAGCGCGGGTTCTTCTCCAGCTTCCAGTACGTGACCCTGATTTCCGGCCAGCTCATCGCCCTGGCGGTGCTGATCGTCCTGCAACAGACCCTGACCGTAGAACAACTGGAAAGCTGGGGCTGGCGCGTACCCTTCTTCATCGGCGCGCTGTGCGCAGTGGTGGCGATGTTCCTGCGTCGCGGCATGGAAGAGACCGAGTCCTTCTCGAAGAAGAAGGAAGAGCCGAAGGAAAGCCTGCTGCGCACCCTGCTGCGCCACCCGAAGGAAGTGCTGACCGTGGTCGGCCTGACCATGGGCGGCACCCTGGCCTTCTACACCTACACCACCTACATGCAGAAGTACCTGGTGAACACGGTAGGCATGAGCAAGACCGATTCGACCATGATCTCGGCTGCCACCCTGTTCCTCTTCATGCTGCTGCAGCCCATCGTCGGCGCCCTCTCCGACAAGATCGGCCGGCGGCCGATCCTGATCGCCTTCGGCGTACTCGGCACCGTCTTCACCTACCCGATCCTCAGCACACTGCACAGCGTCGACAGCTGGTGGGGAGCGTTCTTCCTGATCATGGCGGCGCTGGTGATCGTCAGCGGCTACACCTCGATCAACGCGGTGGTGAAGGCCGAACTGTTCCCCACCGAGATCCGCGCCCTGGGCGTCGGCCTGCCGTATGCCCTGACCGTGTCGATCTTCGGCGGCACCGCCGAATACGTTGCCTTGTGGTTCAAGAGCGTCGGCCTGGAGAGCGGCTTCTACTGGTACGTCACCGCCTGTATCGCCTGCTCGCTGCTGGTCTATGTGTTCATGAAGGACACCCAGAAGCACTCGAAGATCACGACCGATTGATTGAGCCTCGTGCTCACGGCCCCGACACACTCCGGGCCTTTTTATCCACAGGACGGCGACCTTCGGGTCGCCGTCCTGCTTTTTGGCGCGGCAACCGATTCCCCCACACCCGCCGACTGTTGGTCTACGGCACGGCATCCCGATCGACGCCCTAGGGCGCGCAATGCCGGCGGCGTAATCTTCCGGTGTCCCTGCGCTCCACGGCGGATAACCGCAAGCGGTTATTCGCCCTGCGGCTCGTCATTCCGGCGGGGCTGGAACCTCGGCGCGCAAACGCCGATCTCCTCGCGTTCCCACGGTGGAACAGCGCAAGGGGCCTGCCGTCCCCAGGCAGCGAAGCCCCGTCTGCGAGACCTACCGGGAATAAAAAAACCGCGCTCGAAGGCGCGGCTCTTTTCGTTGTCAGAGAACCGCCTCAGCGGCGCTTCTCGATCTTGAAGAAGAACATCTTGGTCGCCTGGCGGGCGACGATCTTGCCACCACTGACACGCGGCTCGAAACGCCACTTGGCCATGGCCTGGCGCACTTCGCGGTCGAACATGCGCGACGGCACCGACTCCAGCACCTGGATGTCGTCAATGCGGCCATCGCTGGTGATGGTGAACAGCACCTTCACCCGGCCTTCGATACCCCGGGCCTGGGCCATCCGGGGATAGACCGGAGGATCCATGCGCAACGGCTTGATGTCACTGTCGTTGAGGCTGCCGCTGGGCAGGCCGGCCGGACCTTGCGAGCCGCTGGGCGCGGTCTGCGCGCCGGGCGTGCTCTGCCCGACGGTAGGTGCGGGCGGCGGCGGGGCGGCGCTGGACGGGCTGGGCTGGCTGGATGCCTCCGTGCTCGGCTCGGGTTCCGGCTTGGGTTTGGGTTCCGGCTTCGGCTTGGCCTTGGGAATGGCGTTTTCCACCGGTTTGGGCTTGGGTTTCGGCTTGGGCTTGGGTTTTTCCACCGGCTTCGGCTTCGGCGGCTCCGGCTTGGGTTCCTCGATCTTCGGCGGCGTCGGCTCCGGCGCGGCAGCCGGCGGCTGCGGGGTCGGCTCGGCCTTCTTCTCGAGCTGGACGAAATTCACCTGCATGGTCTTCGGCAGTTCGCCGTGGCCAAGGTTGAGTTCGGCCGGGGTCGGCATCACCCACACCAGCGCACCGATGATCGCCACATGCATCGCCACCGCCGCGCCGGAGGACAACCACCAGCGCGACTTGGGCGGCTCGCCGGGGACGTCTTCGGGATCGCTGCCATGGGCGTAGGGGATCAGCACTTCCTCGACCGCCACTTCCTCGTCGCGGCGCGCGCCGGAGCAGTCCACCACGCGCAGGTTGGGTTCTCCGCGCTGGGCATTCACGCATGGCAGGGACTCGCTTTCGTCTCCCTGGGCGGGAGCGGTGGGGTGGTCTTCGGCGAGCGCGGCCAGCGAAAAACGGTCAGGCGACCGTGAAGGCTGTGGCGACATGAGGGCGACCTGCGGAGAAGTGAAAGGTAAGGAAGTAGAGTCTTCTGATAATTATTATCATTCAGTCGCGTCCTCAGGGCAACCTTGGCGGATCATTCCGCGACCATCCGACACGCCAGGAACGCCTCTTCGAGCGCCTCTTCATCCGCGCCTGCGGCGAGGATCAGTTCCAGCCGATTATCCCGCCGCCACGAGGACTTGCCCCAGTTATCCACAAACGGCGCGGCATTCGCTGCATACCAACCGTCCGCGCAATGCAGCACCGCCTTGGCCCGCCGCAGTCCGGACAAACGGTTCAGCCAGGCGTCCACTGCGACCCGATCGAAACGCACCGACGGCGCCAGCCGCCAGCCGATGGCGAACTGGCCGTCCTGCTCGCGCACGGCGCGCAGCGGTCGCTCGGCGGGCAGCACCGTTCCCAACTGAGCAGGCGCCTCCGGCAGGGCCGCCCAGGTCGTCGCGCTACCGTCCCCGGCAACGCTGGTCGGCAGATCGCGCAATGCCAGGTGACCGCGCACGCTCCAGCGCAACGGCAGGACCGGCAGGCGCGCACGCACGGCGCAGCGCTGCGTCGCGTCGAGCGTTTCGGATTTGTTCAGCAGCAACATGCCGGCCGCTTCCAGCGCCTGTTCCTGTGCCTCCGGCAGCGGTTGGCCGGAGGCCAGCGCGGCGGCATCCAGCACCACTACCAGGGGTTGCAGGGCCAGGACGCCGGACCAGGGAGGAGCCTGCAGCTGTTTCCACAGCGCCTGCGGATGTCCCAACCCGGAGGGTTCGATGAACAGCCGGTCCGGCCGTGCCCGACGCAACAAGCGACCGAGCCCCACCTGGAACGGCACGCCATTGACGCAGCAGAGGCACCCGCCCGCCACCTCGCCGATGGCCACGCCGTCGACGTCCGTGGCCAGCAGCGCGGCATCCAGGCCGATCTCGCCGAACTCGTTGACCAGCACCGCCCAGCGCTCGCCCGCCGGCTTCTGCGCCAGCAGCGAGCGGATCAGGCTGGTCTTGCCGGCCCCCAGGGGGCCGCCGATCAGGTGTGTGGGTATCTCTCGAAGCATCTGCGCAACCGGAATGTGAAAGCCTGTGGATCAATGCGGTCCTTGCCTGCGGGGAGCCAGGCCCCGTGTTAGAGTCGCGCCCGTCTGCAATGGAGTCCTCGCATGCGTCCGTTCCTGTTCTTCCTGTCCTGCCTGCCGGGCCTGGCCCTGGCCGAAGCCTGCATCGTCCATAGCCAGGCGAAGAATCTCGACGTGAAGGTCTGCCAGCAGAACCGCAGCATCCCGGCCAAGCTGTTCCGCGAAGGCTTCTGCCAGCCACAACTGCAGGGCCAGAAGGTCGAGGTGACGTTCGCCGAGGAATGTCCGACGGGCGCCTTCGGTGTCTGCCGCGACGCCAGGGTACCCAACGCGCCCTATCGGCAGGACATCTTCTACTACGGCATCGCGACCGACGCACGCTACCTGGAGCCGTTCTGCGCCAGCCAGAGCCAAGGTCGCTGGGAAGAGCCTAGCGCCGCGAAAAAGCCCTGAGCGCGTCATCAGCCTGTCACAGCGTCAGGGCTAAATGGGAGTCGGGTACCTCAGCACCCTTCGTCCCCATCCCCAAGGTAGGACGACTTTTTGGTGATAGGCCATCTGCGGATGGCCTTTTTTTATTCCTCGAAAGACACTTGTCCACAGGCTCAGGCAAGCCAGTCCAGGGTCAACAGCAGGCGCGCCAGCCCAGGCTCCGCTCGCGGCGAGCGATGCACCAGCCCGGCACCTTCGTTACCCTCCCAGCGTTCGCCCTTGAGCAGCGCCACGTCGCCCGTGGACAAGCTGTGGATAAGCTGTTCGTCGACAACTTCGGCCTGCGCTCCGCCAAGCAGCCGACGGTCCAGGCCGGACTCGTCCAGCCATTCGCTGGCGGCGCCCTGGTAGGTGGTGACCAGCCGCAGCGGCACGTGGTCGACGTGGAAACGCGGGCACATCGGTTTATCCAGAACGCGCAGGCGCAGGCCGATACGCCGCGCCCCGGTCAGGCAGGAGAAGGCCTCGACCAGCCAGCCCAGGTCGTCGAGGAAATCGGTTTGTCCCGGCAGTTGCTGCGCGTCGAGCAGGCCGTCCAAGACGGGTAGCCGTTCCTCTTCCATCTCCAGCGTCTGGCTCAGCGCCAGTCCCGGCCGGTTGCGCACCAGGGCGGCGGCGAAGTCGCGCAGCGCCGGGCTCAACCGGCGTGTCCAGACCGCCAGGTTGACGCCCTCGCGAAGCACCTCGGCCAGCACCTGGGGGTCGTCATCGAACGCCTGGCACGGCAACGGTTTTTCCTGCGGCAGTGCGCTCATGCGGCGTGCCCCCAGTCCTCGAAGGGGTCGTCCAGGCCCTGCCAGCCGGGGATGCCCAGGTTCATCTCGGCGTCATCCAGCAGGCAGGCGTCCAGGGCTGCGCGCAGGGCCGCGAAGTCCAGGTTCTGACCGATGAAAACCAGCTCCTGGCGACAGTCGCCGACGCCTTCCTCCCAGTGCCGCATGATCGCCCGCAGGCCCTCTTCGTCCTGTGGCCACTGTCCGGTCGGCACGAAGCGCCACCAGCGGCCCGCCAGGCCGTAGCGCATCAGGCCGCCGGCCTGCGACCAGCTGCCGGCCTCGCGGGGCCGGCTGGCGAGCCAGAAGAAGCCCTTGGAGCGCAGCAGCCGCCCCTGCTTCAGCGGATTGTGCAGGAAGGCGTGGAAGCGCGCGGGGTGGAACGGCCGGCGCGCCCGGTAGGCCATGGAGGCGATGCCATATTCCTCGGTTTCCGGCAGGTGCTCGCCGCGCAGTTCCTTCAGCCAGCCCGGCGCGGACGCCGCGCGATCGAAATCGAAGCGACCGGTATCGAGGATCTTCGCCAGCGGCACCTGACCCATCACCATCGGCAGGATCTCCGCCTCGGCATTGAGCTGGCGCAGGATCGCCAGCAGTTCCTCGCGCTGCTCGCTGGAGATCAGGTCGATCTTGCTGACCAGGATCACGTCGGCGAATTCGACCTGGTCGATCAGCAGGTCGGTGATCGAGCGCTGATCCTCCTCACCGAGGGTTTCGCCACGACTGGCCAGGCTGGCGGCCTCCTGGTAGTCGCGGAGAAAATTCATCCCGTCGACCACCGTGACCATGGTATCCAGTCGCGCCACGTCGGACAGGCTGCGGTCCAGCTCGTCGCGGAAGGTGAAGGTCTCGGCCACCGGCATCGGTTCGGAAATCCCGGTGGACTCGATCAGCAGGTAGTCGAAGCGGCCTTCCCGGGCGAGACGGCCGACCTCTTCCAGCAGGTCTTCGCGCAGGGTGCAGCAGATACAGCCGTTGCTCATCTCCACCAGGCGTTCTTCAGCGCGGTTCAGGCTGACATCGCGCTGGACCTCGCTGCCATCGATATTGATTTCGCTCATATCGTTGACGATCACCGCAACCCGGCGGTTCTCGCGGTTCTTCAGCAGATGGTTGAGCAGCGTGCTCTTGCCGGCGCCGAGAAAGCCGGACAGCACGGTGACAGGTAGGCGTTGGTTCACGGTTGGTAACCTCTTCAGTTGTGCCGCACGTGGCGTTCGCGCTTCTCCTGGCGCTCTTTCGCCTCGATGCAGAGGGTGGCGGTGGGACGCAACAGCAGGCGGCGCAGGCCGATCGGCTCGCCGGTTTCCTGGCACCAGCCGTAGTCGCCGCGGGCCAGGCGCTCCAGCGCTTCGTCGATCTTGTCGAGCAGCTTCTTCTCCCGCTCCAGCAGGCGAAGTTGCCATTGCCGCTGTTCCTCGCGGGAAGCCAGGTCGGCCTCGTCGCTGGGGCGTTCGAGATCGCGCAGCTCGCCGAATTCGCCTTCGATGCGCGCCTGAAGTTCCTGGCGCTGACGCAGCAGCAGGTCGCGGAAGAAGTCCTGCTGGGCTTCGTCCATGTAGGCAGCGTCGGGCTGGGCAAGCAGTTCCTGTTCGGTCATGGGCTGAACCTGGGAAATTTAAAACGTTATACTATAACAATTAACACCACAATCGATGGCCCGCCAATCGCCTTCCGGCTACCCTGGGCCCACGTCATCCCGGGATCCACCGATGCGCCGCGTCCTCCGCCTTTACTGCCTGGCCCTCCTGCTGCTCGCTCCGGCGGCACAGGCGCAGGGCTTTCTTCCCGGCACCCGCCCGGCGGAATGCGCCTACCTGCGTACCGTTCTGGCCTGCATGGATCGGCTGGGCAACCACTACAGCGTCGCCACCGGCGGCAACGACACCTGGCTGCGCGGCTACGACGCGGCGAGCGGACGACGCTGGGCCCAGACCAATACGCGCTACGGGCGCCTGACCTTCTTCAGCGGCATCGCCAGCGATGGGGAAATCTGGGTCGGCCTCAGCCGCAACATCGGCTGGACCAGCGTCAGCCGCCTGAGCAGTTCATCGGGCCAGCGCCAACGCCTGACCTGCGGGCGGGTCAGCGGCTGCAGCGAAGGCCCTAGCCGGGAGGCTGCGCGCTGAGCGCCGCCAGGTAGCTGCCGGCGGGAGGGCGTTGCCGGAAGTAGCCCTGCACGCCAGCGAAGATCGCCTCGGCCAGGCGCTGGCGATGGTGTTCGTCCATCAACCGGCGACAATCGCCGCGATTCGAGATGAAGCCGGTCTCCACCAGGATCGAAGGGATGTCCGGCGACTTGAGCACGGCGAAGCCGGCCTGCTCGACACGCTTCTGGTGCAGCGCGGTGACGTCCGACAACTGGCCGAGCACGCTGTGGCCGAGGTCCAGGCTGCTGGCGATGGTCGAACTCAGGGCCATGTCGAGGATCACCCCGGCGAGTACCTTGTCGCGCCCCTGTAGTGGCAGGTTACCGCTGTTGCCGATCAGGTCGGCGCCGTTCTCGCGCTCGGCCATCCAGCGCGCCATGGTCGAGCTGGCGCCATGCTCGGAGAGGGCATATACCGACGCGCCGGAGGCGGTCAGTCGCGGCGCCGCGTCGGCGTGCACCGAGACGAACATGTCGGCGTTGTAGCGCCGGGCCACTTCCGGCCGCTTGCGCAGCGGGACGAACACGTCGCCGTTGCGCACCAGGCGCGCCTTGAAGCCTTTCTCACGGTCGATCCGCCGCGCCAGCAGGCGGGCGATGGCCAGCGCCACGTCCTTTTCGCGCTCGCCCTTGCTACCGACCGCGCCGGGGTCCTTGCCGCCATGGCCGGCATCGACCACCACGAGGATGTCGCGGCCCGTCGAGGGTAGCGGGCGGGCCAGCGCCAGCATCGGCTCGGGGGGCGCCGCCAGCGCCTGTGGATAAAGGTCCAGGACCAGGCGATGGCCCTTTCCCGCCTGCGGTTCCAGGGCGAAGCTGCGCGGCCTGACCGCCTGGCGCAGGTCGAGGACGATGCGCGTCCCGCCGCCACCCAGTTGGCCACTGCGTATGGCGCGCACGGGGCCGTCCAGCGGTAGCTCGGAGAGCGTTGCGAGCAATTGCGCGTCGGGCAGGTCGAGGATCAACCGCTCGGGGGCCTGCAGGGAAAAGGTTCGATAACGCGGCGGGCCGTCCAGTTCCAGCACCAGGCGCCAGCTTTCCGAGGAATTCCAGGCCCGGGCCTGGCGGATTCGTACATTGGCGCTGGCGGCCAGGAACGGCTGGAGGGCCAGGCCGGCGAGCAGGCTTTGCAGGAGACGACGGCGCTTCATCGACGAAATACCCGATTGCAAGGGTCGGCATTAGCTAATACGTTATATTATAACATTCAAGCCATTTCCAGGCCTTGCCTACCCTTCTTCGAGTTCTCCATGAATGCCTTGACGCTTCCCGATATCGCCCGCCAGACCACCACCGCCGATCTTCCCCTGGACTGGGTCGGCATGCAGGGCATCGCCCTTCCCGTGCAGATCGGCGGGCAGAGGGTCGCCGCCGAAGCCGATGCCGGTGTCAGCCTGGACGACCCGCAGGCCCGCGGCATCCATATGTCGCGCCTCTACCTGGCGCTGGCCGAACTGGAACAGGGCGAGCTGGACCTTTCCTGCCTGCGCGCCGTCCTGCAACGCTTCCTCGACAGCCACGCCGGCCTGTCGCGTCGCGCCTACCTGCGCCTACGCCTCGCGCCGCTGCTGCGGCGTCCGGCGCTGGTCAGCCCGCTGAGCGGCTGGAAACGTTATCCACTGGTGCTGGACACGCGCCTGGAAGGCGATGACTTCCAGGCCGAAGTCCATCTCGAGCTGACCTACTCCTCGACCTGCCCCTGTTCGGCGGCACTGGCCCGGCAATTGATCCAGGAGCGCTTCGACCAGGACTTCGCCGGACAGCCGCTCGATCATGCCAGCGTGCTCGCCTGGCTCGGCAGCAGCGCCGGCATCGTCGCCACCCCGCACAGCCAGCGCAGCAGAGCGCACCTGCGCATCGGCCTGGCGGAAGACTGCATCGGACTGCCCCTGGAAGAGCTGGCGGATCTCGGCGAAAGCGCCCTCGGCACCGCGGTGCAGACTGCGGTGAAACGCGCCGACGAGCAGGCCTTCGCCCTCGCCAACGGGCAGAACCTGATGTTCTGCGAGGACGCGGTGCGCCGGCTGCACCGCGCCCTGCTGGGTTATCCACAGGCGAGCCGGTTCTCCATACGGGTCGTCCATGCGGAAAGCCTGCATGCCCATGACGCCGTCGCCGAAAGCCATTGGCAGCGAGGTGCAGCATGATCCGCAAGAATCCCTCCGGCGACCTGCCGGTGATCGACGAATCGGCCTATGTGGACAAGACCGCGATCATCTGCGGCAAGGTGATCATCCAGGCCAACGTCTTCGTCGGTCCCTACGCAGTGATCCGTGCCGACGAAGTCGACGCCGACGGCGGCATGCAACCGATCGTGATCGGCGCCAACTCGAACATCCAGGACGGCGTGGTGATCCATTCCAAGTCGGGTGCCGCGGTGACCATCGGCGAGCACAGCTCCATCGCCCACCGCTCCATCGTCCACGGTCCTTGCGAAGTCGGCGACCGGGTCTTCATCGGCTTCAACAGCGTGCTGTTCAACTGCCGGGTCGGCGATGGCTGCGTGGTCCGCCACAACGCGGTGGTCGACGGCTGCGACCTGCCAGCGGGTTTCTACGTACCGTCCACCGAGCGCATCGGTCCGCGCACCGACCTGGCGAGCATGCCGCGGGTCAGCGTTTCCGCCAGCGAGTTTTCGGAAGACGTGGCGCGCACCAACGTCGACCTGGTACGCGGCTACAAGTCGCTGCAGAACGAGTTCTGAACATGCAAAGCCTGCTGATCCGCAATGCCCGGATGGTCAACGAGGGGCAGGTACGCGAAGGCGATCTGCTGGTCCGCCACGGTCGCATCGAACGCATCGCCGGCTGCCTGGAAAACTGCGGCGCCAGCCGGGAGATCGATGCCGCCGGACGCTACCTGCTGCCGGGAATGATCGACGACCAGGTGCACTTCCGCGAGCCGGGTTATCCACAGAAGGGCTCGATCGCCAGCGAATCCCGCGCCGCCGTGGCGGGCGGCATCACCAGTTTCATGGACATGCCCAATACCCGCCCGGCGACGCTGAGCCTCGAAGCGCTGGCGGAAAAGAAGCGCCTCGCCGCCGCCCATAGCGTGGCCAACTTCGGTTTCCACTTCGGCGTCAGCCGCGACAACCTCGACACCGTGGCCGCCCTCGATCCACGCGAGGTCGCCGCGGTGAAGGTGTTCATGGGCGCCTCCACCGGCGACATGCTGGTGGACGACCTGCCGACCCTGGAGCGCCTGTTCGCCAGCGTTCCGACCCTGCTGCTGAGCCATTGCGAAGACACGCCGCGGATCGAAGCCAACCTGGCGCGCTGGCGACAACGCTTCGGTGAACGTATTCCGGCAGCCGCCCACCCGCGCATTCGCGACGCCGAGGCTTGCTACCGTTCCACCGCCCTGGCGGTGGAACTGGCGCAACGACATGGCACGCTGCTGCATGTCCTGCACTTATCCACAGCGCGTGAACTGGCCCTGTTCGAGGACAAGCCGCTGTGCCAGAAACGCATCACCGCGGAAGTCTGCGTCCACCATCTGCTGTTCGACGACAGCGACTACGCCCGCCTCGGCCATCTGCTCAAGTGCAACCCGGCGATCAAGAGCCGCGAGGACCGCGACGCCCTGCGCAGGGCGCTGGCCGGCAACCGCCTGGACGTGATCGGCACCGACCACGCGCCGCACGCCTGGGCCGAGAAGCAGCAGGCTTATCCACAGGCGCCGGCCGGCCTGCCACTGGTCCAGCATGCGTTGCCGGCACTCCTGGAGCTGGTCCGCGAAGGCTGGCTGTCGCTGGCCACCCTGGTGGCGAAGACCAGCCACCGGGTCGCCGAACTGTTCGCCATCGCCGATCGCGGTTTCCTCCGCGAAGGTTACTGGGCCGACCTGGTGCTGGTCAGCGAACTGGAGCACCCGGCGCTGGCCAGCGCCATGCCGCTGCTGTCGCGCTGCAACTGGACGCCGTTCCGCCACCGGGCATTCCACCATCGGATCGATACCACCATCGTCTCCGGGCAACTCGCCTGGCACGCGGGACGCCTGTCCGACGATTGCCAGGGACTGCCCCTGCGGTTTTCCCGCTGAAGTCTTGTCCACAGCCTGCTGTGGATATCCGTTAGCCCACGGCCCTAGCGCAGGGCTTTCACCGCCGCGCCAAGGAAGGCATAGGTCTCCTCCTCGCGATCGTCCATCTCCGGCTTCGGCCAGGCGCTCCAGACCACCGCCACGATCTTCTCCTTGCGGTTGATGTAGAGGTACTGGCCGAAGATGCCCTGGGCTTCGAAGGCCCCGCCGTCATGCTCGGGCAGGGCCTTGGCGCCCACCGGGAAGGTCCACCACTGGTAGCCGTAGCCGAGCGCGTATTCGCCATCGTAGAGCTTGCCCGGGGCCAGGTGGGAAGAAGCCTCGACGCGACTGGCACGATCGACCCAACCTTCGGGGAGGATACGTTCGCCATCGATCACCCCGTCCTCGAGGACGAACTGGCCGAAGCGGCCATAGTCGCGCAGGGTCGCGCTCAAGCCGCTGCTGCCAATCTCTTGCCCGGCCGGCGATTCCAGTTGCCAGAAGCCGTCGCTCTCCATGCCCATCCGCGCCCAGATCCGCTCGGACAGGTAGTCGCTCACCGGAATGCGGGTCGCCGCGTGCAGCAGCTCGCTCTGCAGGTGCGACTCGCCGGTGCTGTAGGTGAAGTGGGTACCGGCCGGGTACTGCCGCGGCAGGCTCGCCAGCAGCCGCAGGATGCCACCGGGACGTTCGGCGAGCTGGGCGTCGAACATCTGCCGGCGGTCGGACTTCGGATCGCGATAGGTCTCGTTCCAGCGGACCCCGGAACTCATCTGCAGGACCTGCTCCACCGTCACCCCCTGGTAGGCGGAGCCGGCCAGGCTCGGCAGGTACTTGTCCACAGGCTGGTCGAGAGCCAGCAGGCCCTGCTGCACGGCGGCGCCCACCAGGGTCGAGGAGATCGACTTGACCACCGAGAACGAGGTCCAGCGCGTGCGTTCGTCGTTGCCCAGGCCGTAGCGCTCCAGGGCGACCTTGCCATCCTTGAGGACCAGCACCCCGCCAACGCGGTTGCGCCGCATGAAATCGTCGACGCCGTATTCCTCGCCGCCGATCCGGTAGCGCGGCGCGATGGCCACACCCGCCGGCAGCGGACGGACCTTGGTCCCCTTGTGGATAACCCGGGTCGGATAGACCTTGTCCATGTTCCGGTAGGTGTCCGGCTGGTATTCCGGGATCAGTTCATAGAGATCGGCGGCACGGCCGATCCGCGGGTTTTCCACAGCCGCGTCGGCGCCGGCCGAGCCGCTTGCCGAGACGAACAGCGCCAGCAGGGCCGGCCGGAAGACTGATATACAGCTACGCATGGACGTTTTCCTTATGACCGGAAGCAGCTCCGGCTTCGTCGTTTTTATGGATGTGGACTGGCGTCTCACGGTTATCCACAGGACGTTCAGTCGCTCGGGTCCCGTATCGGACACGCCCAGAGTTCGACCGCCGGGCGCTCAGGGTCCGGCGGACCGATCCAGCGCGCCAGCGCATCGCAGCGCCCCTGACGGCAGATCCGGTAGTCGCCGGCCTCCGGTGTGCGCCCCAGCCGCAACGGTTGCAGCGGCGGCACCCCACGGTGGTAATGCCAGGCGCCGTCACGCAGCACGGCGCCCTCGGGAATCTCCATCCCCGCCCCGCTGCCCCGCACCCGGGCCTCTTCCAGCAGCAGGCCGCGCTCACTCAGGCGATAGTCTTCTTCCCAGAGCACCTTCTCGACCGTGTGTTGCCAGGCCAGGGTGAACGACTGCAGCGGCAGCGTCGCCCAGACGCTGCCGGCCATGCCCAGACACAGCGCGATCACGCCACCGCCTCGCGCGCACGCTGGCGCCAGAGGTGCCAGCCGATCACCAGCGCGCCGAGGACGAAGCCCAGCTCGTCGCTGATCGGCAAGGCCAGGACCAGGCTGGCCCCCGCGGCGAACGCCACCAGGCGCTCCCACCAGGCCAGCGGCCCCTGCAGGTAGCCGATGGAAGCCATGCCCCACAGGCCGATGGCCAGCACCGCCTTGCAGGTGACATAGAGCGTCGCCCCCCAACCGCCTTCCTGCAGCATCAGCGCCGGGGAATACACCGCCATGAACGGCACCACGAAACCCGCCAGGGCGATGCGCACCGCCCAGAAGCTGATCTTCAATCCCCTTTCCTTGGCGATCGGCGCGGCCGCGAAACAGGCCAGCGCCACCGGAGGGGTGAGGTCGGCGAGGATGCCGAAGTAGAAGACGAACATGTGCGAGACGATCAGCGGCACCCCCAGTTCCAGCAACGCCGGCGCGGCGATAGAGCTGGTGATGATGTAGTTGGGGATGGTCGGGATGCCCATTCCCAGGACCAGGCAGGTGACCATGGTCAGGACCAGCGACAGCAGCAGGTTCTCCCGTCCCAGGTCGAGCACGTAGCTGGCGAAGGTGGTGGCGATGCCGGTCAGCGAAATCACCCCGATGATGACTCCCACCAGGGTGCAGGCGATGCCCACCGGGATCGCATGTCGCGCACCTTCGGCGAGGGCGCGGACGCAGATGCGCAGGGTTTCCCGGCCGCCACGGACGAACCAGCAGGCCAGGGCCAGGGCCGCGATCACGACGAAGATCACCCCGATGCCGAGGCGGAAGAACCCCGCGCAGAGCAGCCCCAGCGCCACCCAGAAGGCGATGCGCAGGCCGAGCGAGGACACCCGCAGGATGATCGCCGAACCGAGGATGACGATGGCGGTCAGCGCCAGGCCGATGGTTCCGGAGAACAGCGGCGTGCGCCCGGAGAACAGCAGCGCGATCAGCACCAGCAACGGAATCAGCAGGAACCAGCGCTCGCGGACGGCACCCCAGGCGCTGGGACACTGATCGCGCGGCAGGCCCTTTAGATCGGCCCGGCGGGCCTCGAGGTGGACCATCCAGTACACCGAGCCGAAATACAGCAGGGCCGGGATCAGCGCCGCCTTGGCGATCTCCACGTAGGGGACGTTGATGGTCTCGGCCATGATGAACGCCACCGCCCCCATCACCGGCGGCATCAGTTGGCTGCCCATGCTCGCGGTCGCCTCGACGCCGCCGGCGAACGCCGGCTTGTAGCCGAAACGCTTCATCAGCGGGATGGTGAACTGTCCGGTAGTGACCACGTTGGCCACGCCGGAGCCGGTGATGGTGCCCATCAGCGCCGAGGAGAATACCGAGACCTTGGCCGGCCCGCCGACCCGGTGACCGAACAGGCCCATGGCGAAATCGGTGAACAGGCGGATCATGCCGGCCTGCTCGAGGAAGGCGCCGAACAGGATGAACAGATAGATGTAGGTGGCCGATACGTAGGTCGGCGTGCCGTAGAGACCTTCGGTACCGAACGACAGCTGGTTGACGATCTGGTCGAAGCCGTAGCCGCGGTGGGCCAGGTCGCCCGGCAGGTGTTCGCCGAACAGGCCATAGGCAAGAAACAGCGCGCAGATGATCGGCAAGGCGATGCCCATCACCCGTCGCGCCGCCTCGAAGACCAGGACGATCAGCACCACGCCGACGACCATGTCGGCCTGGGTCAGCTCTCCGGAGCGCTGGATCAGGTCGCCCTCGAAAACCCACTGGTAGACCGCCGTGCCCAGGCCGGCCATGCCCAGCAACCAGGCCAGCGGCTGCCAGGGGCGACCTATGCCGAAGGCGGGATAGCTGATGTACACCACCAGCAACAGCAGTCCGACGTGCATTGCCCGCAGGACCTGGGTGGAAATCAGGGGAAAGGCCGCGGTGACGACCTGGAACACGGAAAAGGCCAGGGCCACGGCGAACAACGCGCGCGGCCAGTTTTCCGCCTCAAGATGCAGCCCGTTCTGATGATCGCTCATGCATCGACTCCCTACAGCCGGAAACGCGGGGAACCCGGTCCGCCGCACGGACCGGGGCTACGGAGAAACGGGCCTCACTCGGGCAGTACGCCCTTCTCCTTGTAGAAGCGCTCGGCGCCGGGATGCAGCGGAATCGGCAGGTTCTTCGCCGCCTTGTCCAGGGCGATGTCCTTGGCGGCAGCATGGGCGGTGACCAGGCGCGGCAGGTTGTCGAACATCAGCTTGGTCATCTGGTAGGCCAGCTCGTCGCTGACCCCGGAGTGGCTGACCAGGATATTGTCGATCGCCACCGTCGGCACGTCCTGCTCCTGGCCGTCGTAGGTGCCGGCGGGAATGCTCGCGGCGTGGTAGGCCGGGCTGTCGATCTTCGCCACCACGTCCGCCGGGATCGCGACGAAGGTGATCGGCATGGTCGAGGCCAGGTCGCGGATGGCCGCCATGCCCAGGCCGGAGGATTGCAGCGTAGCGTCGAGCTGGCGGTTCTTGATCAGCTCCACCGACTCGGCGTAGGGCAGGTACTCCACCTTGCCCATGTCCTCGTAGCTCAGGCCGGCGGCCTTGAAGATCGCCCGGGCGTTCAGCTCGGTACCGCTCTTGGGCGCGCCCACCGAAATGCGCTTGCCTTTCAGGTCGGCCAGGGTCTTGATGCCCGAGGCTTGGCTGGCCACTACCTGGATATAGTTCGGATAGGTATTGCCGATAGCCCGCAGCTTCTTCAACGGCGCCTTGAAGCCGGCGTCGGCGACCCCGTTCCAGGCGTCGGCGACCGAGTCGCCCAGCGCCAGCGCCAGTTCTCCACGCCCGGCCTGCAACAGGTTGAGGTTCTCGACCGAAGCCTTGGTGGCCTGCACCGAGGTTTTCGCGCCCTGGATATCGTGTCCGTAGATCTGCGAGAGGCCGACCCCTATGGGGTAATAGACCCCGCTGGTGCCGCCGGTGAGGATATTGATGAAGGTCGGCGCGGCAAAGACCGCGGTACTGAAGGTCACCGTTGCGGCAAGCGTGAAAAGGCCGAAGCGTCTGCTCAGCGACATGGGAAGTCTCCTGTTCTTATCGTTGTTGTCGCGCTGTCGCGGAAGCGTCCCGGCTTCCTTCGACCGCGCAGGACTTCGTGCAGACTAGACCGCCCCGCCACGCAGGACAATCAGCAAGGACCGATTGCGCGACCGGCTCCGCAAGGGAGCCGGTCGCCGGCGTTCAGGCGTACAGGTCGCGCCGCGACCAGGGCAGCTCGTGGGAGCCATCCTCGTGGGGGCGAATGGCGAGGATCTGGTGCAGGTTGATCCAGCCGCGCTTGAAGCCGTAGGCGCATCCGGCCAGGTACAGCCGCCAGATCCGCAGGGTTTCCTCGGGCACCAGGCGAGCCGCCTCCTTCAGCCTGGCTTCCAGGTTGGCGCTCCAGAAGTCCAGGGTCCGGGCGTAGTGCAGACGCAGGCTTTCCACGTCGACTACTTCCAGCCCGGCTTCGCTCATCCGCGCCACCGCCAGCGACAGGTGCGGCAGCTCGCCGTGGGGAAACACGTAGCGATCGATGAAGTCGCCGGCCCCCTTGCCAACCGGGCGGCCGTCGGTGTAGCGCGAGGTGATGCCGTGGTTCATCACCAGGCCGCCGGGACGCACCGCCTCGTACAGTTGCTGGAAGTACAGCCCCAGGTTGGCGTGCCCGACGTGCTCGAACATGCCGACGCTGACCACCTTGTCGAAGCGGCCATCGCGCGGCAGGTCGCGGTAATCCAGCAGCTTGAGGGTGATCCGGTCCTCCAGGCCTTCGGCCTTGACCCGCTTCCGCCCGAGCGCCAGCTGCTCCTTGCTCAATGTGATGCCGGTGACCTCGACGCCGAACTCGCGAGCGGCCAGGCGCGCCAGCCCTCCCCAACCGCAACCGACATCGAGCAGCTTCTCGCCCGGCTGCAAACGCAGCTTGCGGCACAGGTGACGGAGCTTGGCCAGTTGCGCGGTGGCGAGGTCTTCCTTGCCGGTCTCGAAATAAGCGCAGGAATAGACCATTTCCGGATCCAGCCAGAGCTGGTAGAAGTCGTTGGACAGGTCGTAGTGGTAATGGATGGCTTCGGCGTCGGTGTCCTTGTCGTGGCTTTCGCGAACCGGCGGCGCGCCGCCATCGGGTTCGCCGAGCGCTTCGCTGAGGGCATCGCCGATACCGATGACCTGGCTGATCGGTCCTTCGATGTCGAGGCGCTTCTCGACGTAGGCCTTGCCCAGCGCATCGAGGCTGGGATGGGTGATCTCGGTTAGCAGCGAGGGGTCGCGAATGACCATGGTTACCTGTGGATCCGGCCCCAGATCGAACGCCTGAGCATCGCCGATGCGGATCCGCAACGGCAGTTGCAGGGACAGCAACTCAGAGGGGAGCTGTGCAATCATGCCAAACCTCCTGGTCACAAGACGGGAACACTATAGTCCAGTACCTGATAGAGTTTTGCTATCGACTACTTAGCCTCCTATCTATCGATGCAAAACCCCTGAGCACTCCGATTCAGGTTAGCAGCCAGTCTGCCCATGAATAGTTGACAGTTCTGATATACAAACTTTCCCTTGCTGCAATAACGGAATGACGCATACACCCTGTCAAAGGAAGCGGAAGCGACATAAGGAATGCCGATGAACGAGACCGTATCCCTCGAAACACGCGAAGTACGCTTTCTCTCCGTGTTCGACTTCGACGGTACCCTGACATACCGAGACAGCTTCGTGCCCTTCCTGCGTTTCGCCTTCGGCAACCGGGTGTTCGTCCGCCGCATGCTGCGCATGGCAGGACCCAGCCTGGCCTATCTCTGCCGGCGTATCGACCGCGACGACCTGAAGGCGCGCCTGATCGCCACCTTCCTCACCGATGTGCCCGTACATGTGCTGGAAGAGCGGGCGCTGGCCTACCAGAACCGCTTCTGGGAAACACTGATGCGTCCCCACGCATTGACCGCGGTGGCCGACCAGGTCAGCAGCGGCAGCACCGTGACCATCTGTTCCGCCTCCCCTTCGCTGCTACTCAGGCCGTTCGCCGAGAAGCTCGGCGTGCACCTGATCGCCACCGAGCTGGAAGTGGTAGACGGCGTACTGACCGGCAGGATCGTCGGCCGCAACTGCCGGCGCGACGAGAAAGTCTGCCGCCTGGAGCGGCACTACGGTCCGCTGACCCAATACTCCCTGCGCGCCTGGGGCGACTCGCGCGGCGATACGGAACTGCTGGCGGCGGCGCTGGAGCGCTTCTGGAAACCGTTCCGCTGACCGGTTGCCGGACATGGTCTGATCCGAGTATCAATCCAAAGTGGGAGCGAACGTCGCCATATCCGGCAGGAGTGCAAAATTCGGCTAACGTTCCGGTAGGATAGTTTCTCCAGCACTCCCGAGCCCCGAGCGGATTCCGGGGAGAGCCGCTTGAGGCGATACGCCGAAGCCTTCTTCGAAATCGTGCACTGGCCCCCAGAATCTCCCTCCGTTCTCTTCTTTTCTCCCCGCCGTTCCTGCATCAACCAAACAGCCATGCCCTCCATAGCCCGAGCGGTTCATCCCTGACCCTGGCGCCGGCTCCACGAGCCGGCGCCCCCTTGGCGTTCGTCCGCTCATTCAGCCAAAGAGAACATCATGAACCAGAAAATTTCCCCGCCTTCACAGAAGCTCGACGGCCTGTTCCTGCTGGCCCTGTCGATGGCCGTATTCTTCGTCGGCGTGACCGAGTTCATGCTGTCCTCCATGCTCGGGCCGCTGGCGCAGGCGTTCCACACCACTACCAGCGGCGCCGCTTGGCTGATCTCCAGCTACGCGTTCTCCTATGCGATCGCCGCGCCGTTGCTGGGCTACTTCTCCGACCGCATGCAACGCAGGAAGCTGCTGCTGCTCGCCCTGGTCCTCTTCGCGGTCGATACTCTGGCCATCGTCATCGCCCCGACCCTGGAAATTGCCGTCGTCCTGCGGGTGATCGGGGGCATCGCCTCGGCAATCATCATCCCGACCACCTTCGCCCTGGTCGCGGAGGTGGTCGCCCCGCAAAGACAGGCCGGTGCCATGGGCCAGGTGATGCTCGGCATGACCCTCGGCATTGCCGCCGGCCCGGCACTGGCCGGCCTCCTCTCGGACTTCTTCGGCTGGGCGACGCCCTTCCTGATGGTCTCGTGCGGTTGCGTGCTGGTCTTCCTGATGGCGCGCCAGCGCCTTCCCGTGCAAGCCGTGGCACCGCGCGCCGAGGGCCACGCGCTGGGCTGGTGCAGGCAATGGAGCATCCTCAGGCCACTGATCGCCAAGGGGGCCTGGAACGGCACCGGGGTCGCCGGCCTGCTTCTCTCGGGAGAGGTGCTGCGCCAGCGCTACGGCTTCAGCACCGCGCAGATAGGCGTCAGCATCGCCGCCTTCGGCGTGGGCCTGGCCGTGGGCAACCTCGCCGCGGGTTACCTGCGGCGCTACCTGAAGCGCGACGAAGACATGCTCCTGCTGGTGCTGGCGCTCCTGGTGCTATCGATGTCGACCTTCATGCTCCTGCCGCTACCGTTGCCCGTGGCGCTCTTCTGCCTGGGCGCCTGGGGCACCGCGCTGGGCCTGGGCGCGCCGGCGGGCACGGTGGTACTCGCCTCGCGCTCCGGGCCGGACAAGGGCATGGTGCTGTCGTTCGCCGAGACGTTCAACAACATCGCCATTCTCGCCAGCGTGCCCCTGGCTGTGCGACTGCTGGAGCTGAAGGGGCCGCCCGCCACCCTGTGGGTATTGGGCATCGGCCTGGGGATCGGCGCCTGGTTCACCGTGCTGGACTGGTTCGCCAGCCGCAGGAGCGACGAGGCGCTGCCGTTGCGCGATTGACGGCGAGCGCCGCGAGCGCCGGGGCCGCATGCCTGCCCCGGCTTTCGGGTACGCGGCCGGCGTTACTCGACGGTGACCGACTTGGCCAGGTTGCGCGGCTGGTCGACGTCGGTGCCCTTGAGCACGGCGACATGGTACGAGAGCAATTGCAACGGGATGGTGTAGAGGATCGGCGAGAGCACGTCGCCGATGTGCGGCATGCCCACCACATGGGTGCCCTCGCCGGCCTCGATGCCCGCGCCTTCGTCGGCGAACACCACCAGTTCGCCGCCGCGGGCGCGGACTTCCTGCAGGTTCGACTTGAGCTTCTCCACCAGCTCGTTGTTCGGCGCCACGGTAACCACCGGCATGTCGCTGTCCACCAGCGCCAGCGGGCCATGCTTGAGTTCGCCGGCCGGGTAGGCTTCGGCATGGATATAGGAAATTTCCTTGAGCTTCAGCGCGCCTTCCAGGGCCACCGGGAACTGCGCGCCACGGCCGAGGAACAGGGTGTGGTGCTTCTCGGCGAACAGCTCGGAAACCTTCTCCACCGTCCGGTTCATCGCCAGCGCCTCGCCCAGCCGGGTCGGCAGGCGACGCAGTTCGTCCACCAGCTCGGCTTCGACGCCATCGGCCAGGCGCTTCTGCACCTGGCCGATGCCCAGGGTCAGCAGCAGCAGGGCGACCAACTGGGTGGTGAAGGCCTTGGTCGAGGCCACGCCGATTTCCGGGCCGGCCTGGGTCAGCAGGGTCAGGTCGGATTCGCGCACCAGCGAACTGGTGGCAACGTTGCAGATCGCCACGCTGGAGAGGAAGCCCAGCTCCTTGGCGTTGCGCAGGGCAGCCAGGGTGTCGGCGGTCTCACCGGACTGGGAGATGGTGACGAACAGGCAATCCGGCTGCACCGCGACCTTGCGGTAGCGGAACTCGCTGGCGACCTCCACCTGGCAGGGAATCCCGGTCAGGCTTTCCAGCCAGTAACGGGCGACCATGCCGGCGTGGTAGCTGGTTCCGCAGGCGACGATCTGCACGTTGCGGACCTTGGCGAACAGCTCCGCCGCCTGCGGACCGAAGCTTTCAACCATTACCTGGTTCTGCCCGAGGCGGCCTTCCAGGGTGCGCTGCACGACGCTGGGCTGCTCGTGGATTTCCTTGAGCATGAAGTGCCGGTACTCGCCCTTGTCGGCGGCTTCGGCGCCTTCGTGGTACTGCACGGTCTCGCGCTGCACGTCGTTGCCCTGGACATCCCACAGGCGCACGCTGTCGCGACGGATCTCGGCGATATCGCCTTCTTCCAGGTAGATGAAGCGGTCGGTCACCTGGCGCAGCGCCAGTTGGTCGGAAGCGAGGAAGTTCTCGCCAAGCCCGAGGCCGATCACCAGCGGGCTGCCGCTGCGAGCGGCGACGATGCGGTCCGGCTGCGCCGCGCTGATCACTGCCAGGCCATAGGCCCCGTGCAATTCCTTGACCGCGTCCTTCAGCGCCAGGGTCAGGTCGCCGATGGACTGCAGCTTGTGGTGCAGCAGGTGGACGATGACCTCGGTGTCGGTCTGCGAGGTGAACACGTAGCCCAGCCCCTTGAGCCGCTCACGGAGAGGTTCGTGGTTCTCGATGATGCCGTTGTGCACCACCGCCAGTTCGTCGCTGGAGAAATGCGGGTGGGCGTTGCCTTCGGTTGGCGCGCCGTGGGTCGCCCAGCGGGTATGGGCGATGCCCAGGCGGCCGAGCAGCGGCGTACCGGCCAGGCCTTCCTCCAGGCTGGCGACCTTGCCGACCCGGCGGCAGCGCTGCAGCCTGCCTTCGTTATCGAAGACCGCCACGCCGGCGCTGTCGTAGCCGCGATACTCGAGGCGCTTGAGGCCTTCGATGAGGATGGGGGTGATGTTGCGCTCGGCGATCGCGCCTACGATTCCACACATGGGGTCTTTCTCCTTTCAGGCCTCGACCGGGGTGCAGATCAGCGTGACGCCCCGGGCGGTTATCTGTTCGCGCGCGGAAGATTCCAGGCGCTCGTCGGTAATCAGGGTATGGATGCTGCTCCAGGGCAATTCCTGGTTGGGAATGCGCCGACCGACCTTGTCGGCCTCGGCCATGACGATCACCTCGCGGGCGACCTCGGCCATCACCCGGCTCAGGCCCAGCAATTCGTTGAACGTGGTCGTCCCGCGTTCGAGATCGATGCCGTCGGCACCGATGAATAGTTGGTCGAAGTCATAGGAACGCAGCACCTGCTCGGCAACCTGCCCCTGGAACGACTCGGAATGCGGATCCCAGGTCCCCCCGGTCATCAGCAGCACCGGCTCGTGCTCCAGTTCGCGCAGGGCGTTGACCACGTTCAGCGAGTTGGTCATCACCACCAGGCCCGGCTTGTGCCCGAGTTCGGGGATCATCGCCGCGGTGGTGCTGCCACTGTCGATGATGATCCGCGCATGCTCGCGGATGCGCGCCGCGGCGGCGCGACCGATAGCCTGCTTGTAGGGCGAGACGGGCTGCGCAGCTTCACCGATCAGTTCCTGCGGCATCGGCACCGCACCGCCGTAGCGACGCAACAGCAGGCCGTGGCTTTCCATGGCGGCGAGGTCCTTGCGGATGGTCACTTCCGAGGTGGAAAAGCGCTTGGCGAGTGCGTCCACGCTGACCTCGCCCTGCTCGGAAAGCAGCGCGAGGATGGCATGGCGACGTTGCGGCGTATTACGTTTCGAGATCACTTAAGTTTCGTTTCGAAAGAAAAGTGTGCGAATCAAAACTTATCCGGCGATTCCCGTCAATGACTTTTCATCGGCTCGGCAGCACCGTATTGGGATCGAGGTAGAACATTTTCTTCCAACCCTGGGTGCTGGCGTCGGCCAGCCAGGGATAGGGCAGCAAGGTGATGATCGCGTAGTGCAGGTGGGCCGGCTTGCCGCGCGCGTTGCCGGTGGTTCCGACCGCACCCAGGCGGGAACCGGCGAGGACCGGCTGGCCCGGATAGGCGTCGAGGCTATCGAGATGGGCGTAGTAATGCAGGCGCCACTTGGGCGCCAGCACCAGGACGACCTTGCCGCCGAGGGCGATCTCCCCGCGATAGAGCACCAGGCCGTAGCTGGCGGAGCGTACGGGGGTGCCGCTGCGGGCGAAGATGTCGATGCCCTTGTGCACTCCGGAGCGCCCCCAGGGCTCGAACCAGAAGGTTCGC
Organism: Pseudomonas sp. PS1(2021); assembly: GCF_020405165.1. Lineage (NCBI taxonomy): Bacteria > Pseudomonadati > Pseudomonadota > Gammaproteobacteria > Pseudomonadales > Pseudomonadaceae > Pseudomonas > Pseudomonas sp. PS1(2021). Next base: position 5,967,874 of record NZ_CP084484.1, read on the forward strand.
GGATTCCAGTCGCGGGCACTGGCGCCTTCGACGGGTATCCGCGGCCATTCGGGTAGCACCGCCCCGGCTATGAGCAGCCCCAGCACGATCCATTTCGCAGGCTTCGGCATCCGTGCCGCTCCGTTACTTCTTGATTTTTTCCGGGCGCTTCCAGTTTTCCAGGTTCTTCTGCCGGGCGCGGCCGAAAGCCAGGTTCTTCGCCGGAACCTCATGGGTGATGGTGGAGCCGGCCGCGGTCGTCGCGCCATCGCCAATCTTCAGCGGCGCCACCAGCGAGTTGTTCGAGCCGATGAACACATCGTCGCCCAGCTCGGTGCGGAATTTGTTCGCGCCATCGTAGTTGCAGGTGATGGTGCCGGCGCCGATATTGCAGTTGGCGCCCAGCTCGGCATCGCCCAGGTAGCTCAGGTGGCCGGCCTTGCTGCCCTCGCCCAGGCGGGCATTCTTCAGTTCGACGAAGTTGCCGACATGGGCCCGAGCGCCGAGCACGCTGCCCGGACGCAGGCGGGCGAACGGACCGGCATCGCTACCCTCGCCCAGCTCCGCGCCTTCCAGGTGGCTGTTGGCCTTGATCACCGCGCCACGCCGCAGGACGCTGTCGCGAATCACGCAGTTCGGTCCGATGTGCACGTCGTCCTCGATCACCACGCGGCCTTCCAGCACCACGTTGACGTCGATCAGCACGTCGCGGCCGACCGAGATTTCGCCACGGACATCCAGGCGCTGCGGATCGAGCAGGGTCACGCCCTGGCGCATCAGCTCCTCCGCGCGCAGGCGCTGGTAGTGACGCTCCAGCTGGGCCTGTTGCATGCGGTCATTAACACCCTGCACTTCCATCGCGTCCAGCGGTTGGGCGCTGGCTACCACCAGGCCGTCGCCGACCGCCATGGCGATCACGTCGGTCAGGTAGTACTCGCCCTGGGCGTTGTCGTTGGACAGGCGGCCGAGCCAGTCGGCAAGGCGCTTGCCCGGCACCGCGAGGATGCCGGTGTTGATCTCGCCGATCTGGCGCTGCGCCGGGGTCGCGTCCTTGTGCTCGACGATGGCCTGCACCGCGCCCTGATCGTCACGGACGATGCGGCCGTAGCCGGTGGGGTCGAGCATGTCGACGGTGAGCAACGACAACTGGTCCGGGGTGACTTGCGCCAGCAGGCGCTGCAAGGTGTCCAGCTGGATCAGCGGCACGTCGCCGTAGAGGATCAGCACCTGGTCTGCACTGAGGAACGGCAGGGCCTGGGCCACCGCATGGCCCGTACCGAGCTGTTCGGCCTGGAGCACGAAATTCAGGTCGTCGGCGGCCATCCGCTCACGCACCAGATCCGCGCCGTGGCCGATCACCACGTGGATCCGTTCCGGCTGCAACTGGCGCGCGCAGTCGATGACGTGGCCGAGCATCGGCTTGCCGGCAATGGGATGGAGGACCTTGGGCAGGGCCGAACGCATGCGGGTGCCCTGGCCGGCGGCGAGAATCACGATTTCAAGGGACATGGACTGGACTACCGTTCCTGGTGGTCACAGGCAAAACCTGTGAGTGAAGATGCAAAACGAAAAAAGGGTAGCCCACAGGCTACCCTTTTCCCTGACACCGCTAGAAGTACCGGCTGGAAATCAGCCGCCGAACTTCTTGCGCAGTTGCTGGACGGTGCGCAGCTGGGCTGCGGCTTCGGCCAGACGCGCGGCAGCGGCGCTGTAGTCGAACTCGGCGCCCTTGCCCTGCAGCGCCTTTTCGGCAGCCTTCAGGGCTTCCTGGGCGGCCGCTTCGTCGAGGTCGCCGGCACGAACCACGGTGTCGGCGAGGACCTTGACCATGTTCGGCTGGACTTCGAGGAAACCGCCGGAGATGTAGTACACCTCCTGCTCGCCGCCCTGCTTGACCAGGCGGATGGGGCCCGGTTTCAGGTCGGTGATCAGCGGCGCGTGGCCCGGGGCGATACCCAGGTCACCCAGAGCGCCGTGCGCGATAACCATCTCGACCAGGCCGGAGAAGATCTCCGCCTCGGCGCTGACGATGTCGCAATGGACTGTTATGGCCATACGCTTGCCTCACATGAGCGCCCGTCGCCGGGCGCACAGGATTACAGTTTTTTGGCTTTCTCGACCGCTTCTTCGATACCGCCGACCATGTAGAACGCCTGCTCCGGCAGGTGATCGTAGTCGCCGTTGAGAATGCCCTTGAAGCCAGCGATGGTGTCCTTCAGGGAAACGTACTTGCCCGGCGAGCCGGTGAAGACTTCCGCTACGAAGAACGGCTGGGACAGGAAGCGCTGGATCTTACGAGCGCGCGCCACCAGCAGCTTGTCGGCTTCGGACAGTTCGTCCATGCCCAGGATCGCGATGATGTCCTTCAGCTCCTTGTAGCGCTGCAGAACATACTGGACGCCGCGAGCGGTATCGTAGTGATCCTGGCCGATCACCAGCGGATCGAGCTGGCGAGAGGTGGAGTCCAACGGGTCGACCGCAGGGTAGATACCCAGCGAGGCGATGTCACGGGACAGTACGACGGTCGCGTCCAGGTGGGCGAAGGTGGTCGCCGGGGACGGGTCGGTGAGGTCGTCCGCGGGAACGTATACGGCCTGGATCGAGGTGATCGAGCCTTTCTTGGTGGAGGTGATGCGCTCCTGCAGAACGCCCATCTCTTCGGCCAGGGTCGGCTGATAGCCCACCGCGGACGGCATACGGCCCAGCAGTGCGGATACTTCGGTACCGGCGAGGGTGTAACGGTAGATGTTGTCGATGAACAACAGAACGTCACGGCCTTCGTCACGGAACTTCTCGGCCATGGTCAGGCCGGTCAGTGCGACGCGCAGACGGTTGCCCGGCGGCTCGTTCATCTGGCCGTATACCAGGGCTACCTTGTCCAGTACGTTGGAGTCCTTCATCTCGTGGTAGAAGTCGTTACCCTCACGAGTACGCTCGCCCACACCCGCGAACACGGAATAACCGCTGTGCTCGATGGCGATGTTACGGATCAGTTCCATCATGTTGACGGTCTTGCCCACGCCGGCGCCGCCGAACAGGCCTACCTTGCCGCCCTTGGCGAACGGGCAGACCAGGTCGATCACCTTGATGCCGGTTTCCAGCAGCTCGTTGCCGCCAGCCTGGTCGGCATAGGACGGAGCTTCGCGGTGGATGCCCCAGCGCTCTTCTTCGCCGATGGGACCGGCTTCGTCGATCGGGTTGCCCAGTACGTCCATGATCCGGCCCAGGGTCGCTTTACCGACCGGCACGGAGATGGCAGCACCAGTGCTGTCCACGTTCAGGCCACGCTTGAGGCCTTCGGTGGAACCCATCGCAATGGAACGAACCACGCCGTCGCCCAGCTGCTGCTGGACTTCCAGGGTGGTTTCAACGCCCTGAACCTTCAGGGCTTCATAGATGCTCGGCACGGCATCGCGCGGGAATTCCACGTCGATCACGGCGCCGATGATTTGAACGATACGTCCGCTACTCATGTCTGGTTCCTCTGAATTTTGAACCTGTTCTTACACCGCGGCAGCGCCGCCGACGATTTCCGAGATTTCCTGGGTGATCGCCGCCTGACGCGCCTTGTTGTAGATCAGCTGCAAATCGCTGATCAGCTCGCCGGCGTTGTCGGTAGCGTTCTTCATTGCAATCATCCGGGCCGCCTGCTCACAGGCGTTGTTCTCAACCACGGCCTGGTACACCTGGGATTCCACGTAACGCACCAGCAGCCCGTCGAGGAGCGACTTGGCGTCGGGTTCGTAGAGATAGTCCCAGTGGTGCTTCAGCTCCTGATCGTCATCGGCCACCAGCGGAATCAGCTGTTCCACGGTCGGCTTCTGGGTCATGGTGTTGACGAACTTGTTGGAGACCACGAACAGGCGATCGATACGGCCTTCGAGGTATGCGTCGAGCATCACCTTGACACTGCCGATCAGGTCGTTGATCGAAGGCTCTTCGCCGAGGTGGCTGATAGCTGCCACGACGTTGCCGCCGAAACTGCGGAAGAACGAAGCGCCCTTGCTACCGATCACGCAAAGGTCGATTTCCGCCCCTTGCTCGCGGTAGCCGCTCATGTCCTTGACGAGGGACTTGAACAGGTTGATGTTCAGACCGCCGCACAGACCACGGTCACTGCTCACCACGATGTAGCCGACGCGCTTGACTTCACGCTCGACCATGAACGGGTGACGGTATTCCGGGTTGGCGTTGGCCAGATGGCCGATCACCTGGCGAATACGCTCCGCGTAGGGACGGCCGGCCGCCATGCGCATTTGTGCCTTGCGCATCTTGCTCACCGCCACTTTTTCCATGGCATTGGTGATCTTTTGCGTGCTTTTGATGCTCGCAATCTTGCTGCGAATCTCTTTTGCGCCTGCCATTTGACACCTATCGGGTTAGCAGGCGGGAGCCTCGCGGCTCCCGCTGCGGCTTACCAGGTTTGGGTGGCCTTGAACTTCTCGATGCCGGCCTTGATGCCCGCGTCGATTTCGTCGTTGAAGTCACCTTTCTCGTTGATCTTCGCCAGCAGAGCGGCATGCTCGCGCTGGAAGTAGGAGATCAACGCCTGCTCGAAGCTACCGACCTTGGCGATTTCGACGTCCTGCAGGAAGCCACGCTCGGCGGCATACAGGGACAGCGACATCTCGGCGATCGACATCGGCGCGTACTGCTTCTGCTTCATCAGCTCGGTAACGCGCTGACCATGCTCCAGCTGCTTGCGGGTCGCTTCGTCCAGGTCCGAGGCGAACTGGGCGAAGGCCGCCAGTTCACGGTACTGGGCCAGAGCGGTACGGATGCCGCCGGACAGCTTCTTGATGATCTTGGTCTGGGCCGCGCCACCTACGCGGGATACCGAGATACCGGCGTTGACGGCCGGACGGATACCCGAGTTGAACATGGCGGATTCCAGGAAGATCTGGCCGTCGGTGATCGAGATCACGTTGGTCGGAACGAACGCGGAAACGTCGCCGGCCTGGGTCTCGATGATCGGCAGCGCGGTCAGCGAGCCAGTCTTGCCGGTCACGGCGCCGTTGGTGAACTTCTCGACATACTCTTCGGAAACGCGGGAAGCGCGCTCCAGCAGACGGCTGTGGAGATAGAACACGTCGCCCGGGTAGGCTTCGCGGCCCGGCGGACGGCGCAGCAGCAGGGATATCTGGCGATAAGCCACGGCCTGCTTGGACAGGTCGTCGTAGACGATCAGGGCGTCTTCACCGCGATCGCGGAAGTATTCGCCCATGGTGCAACCGGAGTACGGCGCCAGGTATTGCAGGGCGGCGGACTCGGAAGCGCTGGCGGCGACCACGATGGTGTTGGCCAGGGCACCGTTCTCTTCCAGCTTGCGTACGACGTTGGCGATAGTGGACTGCTTCTGGCCGATGGCCACGTAGACGCACTTAATGCCGCTGTCTTTCTGGTTGATGATGGCGTCGACCGCGAGGGCGGTCTTGCCGATCTGGCGGTCGCCGATGATCAGCTCGCGCTGGCCACGGCCTACCGGGATCATGGCGTCGACCGACTTGTAGCCGGTCTGTACCGGCTGGTCTACCGACTTACGCCAGATCACGCCCGGAGCGACCTTCTCGACCGCGTCGGTGGCCTTGGCGTCGATCGGACCCTTGCCGTCGATCGGATTGCCCAGTGCGTCGACTACGCGACCCAGCAGTTCCGGACCGACCGGAACCTCCAGGATGCGCCCGGTGCACTTGGCGTTCATGCCTTCGGCGAGGCCCTGGTATTCACCCAGGACCACGGCACCCACGGAATCCTGCTCCAGGTTCAGCGCCATACCGTAGACGCCGCCCGGGAACTCGATCATCTCGCCGTACATGACGTCGGCCAGACCGTAGATGCGCACGATACCGTCGGACACGCTGACGATGGTGCCTTCGTTTCGTGCTTGGGAGGCGACGTCGAGTTTCTCGATGCGCCCCTTGATGATTTCACTAATTTCGGAAGGATTGAGTTGCTGCATGCCGCTGCCCCTTCAAACTCAAGATTTCAACGCTTCGGCCAGTTTCGCGAGCTTGCCGCGCACCGAGCCATCGATTACCAAGTCACCGGCGCGAATGATCACGCCGCCGATCAGGCTCGCGTCTTCCGACGCATGTAGCCGCACTTCGCGACTGAGCCGGGCGCTGAGAGCCTTGGCGAGTTTGTCCTGCTGTTCTTTGCTCAAGGTGAAGGCACTGGTGACTTCTACCTCGACCGACTTTTCCTGCTCGGCCTTCAACTGCTCGTACATCTCAGCGATGGTCGGCAGCAGTTCGAGCCGCTTGTTCTCAGCCACAGTCCGGACGAAGTTCTGGGCTGGTGCATTCAGCTTGTCGCCGCACACATCGATCAGGCTCTGGGCCTTGGCCGAAGAGGTCAGCTGAGGCTCTTTGAGCAGCTGGCGCACGGTGTCGTCCTGCGACACTGCGGCCAGCACACCCAGCGCAGCCGACCAATCGGCCAGTTGCTGATGAGCCTGGGCGTACTCGAAAGCCGCCTTTGCGTAGGGACGAGCCAACGTGGTCAGTTCTGCCATAGCGCCCTCGCTTAGATCTCGGCTGCCAGTTTGGAAACCAGCTGCTCGTGCGCGTTTGCGTCGATCGAAGCACCCAGGATCTTCTCTGCGCCGGTGACGGCCAGGGCACCCACTTGGGCACGCAGGGCGTCCTTGACGCTGTTCAGTTCCTGTTCGATTTCCGCTTGGGCCTGGGCCTTCAGGCGTTCGCCTTCGGTACGGGCCTGGTCGCGGGCTTCATCGACGATCTGGTTAGCGCGTTTCTTCGCCTGTTCGACGATTTCGGCTGCCTGAGCCTTGGCTTCGCGCAGTTGCTGGCCCGCTTTCTCATGAGCCAGCTCCAGATCACGAGCCGCGCGGTTGGCAGCGTCCAGGCCGTCAGCGATCTTCTTCTGACGCTCTTGCAGAGCCGCGATGACCGGAGGCCACACGAACTTCATGCAGAACAGCACAAAGATGAAGAACGCAACGGACTGGCCAATCAGGGTTGCATTAATGTTCACGCCAACACCTCGCTCGTTCGTTGTCCGTCAAACACTCAAATCGAATGATTCGAGTGATTAGCCGGCGATTTGACCAACGAAGGGATTCGCGAAGGTGAAGAACAGGGCGATACCCACACCGATCATGGTCACGGCGTCCAGCAGGCCGGCGACGATGAACATTTTCACCTGCAGCATCGGAACCATTTCAGGCTGACGAGCTGCGCCTTCCAGGAACTTGCCACCCAGCAGACCGAAACCGATGGCGGTACCCAGGGCACCCAGGCCAATCAGCAGAGCAACGGCGATAGCAGTCAGTCCAACTACAGTTTCCATTTTTCCTCCCGACTTTTTGTCGTGTTGGTTAAAGGTTGAAGCGAATCGATTAATGGTTGTCTTCGTGCGCCATCGACAGGTAGACGATGGTCAGCATCATGAAGATGAAGGCCTGCAGGGTGATGATCAGGATGTGGAACACAGCCCACGCCCAGTTCAGGGCTACGCCCAGGGCACTCAGCAGGAACATTCCGCTACCGAACATGACGGCGATCAGAATGAAGATCAGTTCGCCGGCATACATGTTGCCGAACAGACGCAGCGCCAGCGAAACCGGCTTGGCGATCAGGGTCACGAACTCGAGCAGGAAGTTCACCGGAATCAGCAGGATCTGAACGACGATGTTCTTGCTGCTGAAGGGGTGCAGGGTCAGTTCACCGAGGAAGCCGCCGATACCCTTGACCTTGATGCTGTAAAAGACGATCAGGGCGAACACCGAGATCGACAGGCCGAGGGTGGCGTTCGGGTCGGTGGTGGCCACCGCGCGGAAGAACAGGTGCTCGTCGCCGGTGATCTTCGCGGCCAGCATCGGCAGGTAGTCCACCGGTACCAGGTCGATCAGGTTGAGCAGGAAGATCCAGACGAACACGGTCAGGGCCAGGGGCGCGATCAACGGGTTACGCCCGTGGAAGGTGTCCTTGACGCTGGTGTCGACGAACTCGACCATCACCTCGACGAAGTTCTGCAGTCCACCCGGCTGGCCGCTGGTGGCCTTCTTGGCCGCCAGGCGGAAGATGAACAGGAACACCACGCCGAGCAGTACCGACCAGCCCAGGGTGTCTACGTGGAATGCCCAGAAGCCCATTTCCTTGGCTTGCTCGGCGGTGTGGGCGAACCCCCAATCACCATTAGGCAGACGCCCGAAGGTCAGGTTCTGCAAGTGGTGCTGGATGTAACCCGAAGCGGTTTCTGCTGCCATGTTTGCCTCAATCGCTCTAAGGTCTTGTAAATGTTTTTCCCATCAGCAGGGGTGCGCACCAGCTGACCATCAGGGTCAGCAGATAGACACCGAACAGAGCCGGCGCCATCAGTGGCTTCACGCCTGCGAACGTCAGTGCGAAGAGCACCGCCGTCAGAATCAGTTTCCCGGCTTCGCCCGCATAGAAAGAGCGAACGATTTCCCGGGCAGCCCGCGCTCCGCTGAAACGGAACGCCTTGTAGGCGAAATAACAATTCGGCAACCAGGCGATCATCCCTCCCAGCAGTCCGGAATATCCGGCTACCGGTCCCCAAGAAATCCACAGGGAGATCGCAGCAACAAGCACTACTACCAGTTGGACGAGCAGCAATCTGAATGCCGGCAGGCGACTTGGCATGCGGGACTCCATCGCGCTCTCAGTCTTCTGGTGTCGGCACTGCCAAATCAACGACTTGGCATAAAAAGTGCCCACAAAATAGCGCGCAGAGTATAGGGGGGGAGTCCCCCCTGTTCAACTGGCTGGTAGTGATTTCCGACTACCCGCTACAACCCAAAGTGTGTCAACGGATGTGGGCGAGAACGCCCTGCAGTTCATCCAGGGAGCTGTAGCGGATGACCAACTGTCCCTTGCCCTTCTGACCATGCCGGATCTGCACCGAAGCGCCCAGGCGCTCGGCCAGGCGCTGTTCCAGGCGGGCGATGTCCGGGTCGCTCTTGACCGGTCCCGCAGGCTTGCCCGGGGCATGCGTCCACTGCCGAACCAGGGCTTCGGTCTGACGTACGGTCAGCCCATGTGCGACAACATGTCGCGCCCCTTCCACCTGCCGTTCTGCCGGCAGACCGAGGAGCGCACGGGCATGGCCCATCTCCAGGTCGCCATGGGAAAGCAGGGTCTTGATCTCTTCCGGCAGGCCGATCAGGCGCAGCAGGTTGGTAATGGTCGCGCGCGACTTGCCGACCGCTTCCGCGACCTGCTGCTGGGTCAGCTGGAACTCCTGCTGCAAGCGCTGCAGGGCAGCGGCTTCCTCGATCGGGTTGAGGTCCTCGCGCTGGATGTTCTCGATCAGCGCCATGGCGATGGCCGCTTCGTCCGGCACGTCGCGCACCAGCGCCGGGATCTTTTCCAGTCCGGCCTGCTGGCTGGCCCGCCAGCGCCGCTCGCCGGCGATGATCTCGTAGCGGCCATTGGCGATCGGCCGCACCACGATGGGCTGCATCACGCCCTGGGCCTTGATCGACTGCGCCAGTTCCTCCAGCGCCTGAGGGTCCATGTCGCGACGCGGCTGGTACTTGCCGCGCTGCATCAGGTCGAGGGGGATCTGCTGCAACTCGCGGCGGTCGGCCTGTACGGCTTCCTCCTGCAGTTTGGCGGGACTCGAGCCGCCCAGCAGGGCATCGAGCCCGCGTCCCAGTCCACGTTTCTTGGCTGCCATGCGGGTTCCTTATGCGGTTGCGGCGCGGCCTTTGGCGCGCTGGCGGCGGACCAGCTCGCCGGCCAGCGCCAGGTAGGCGATGGCGCCGCGGGATTGCTTGTCGTAAACCAGCGCCGGCATGCCGAAGCTGGGGGCTTCGGCGAGGCGCACGTTACGCGGGATGACGGTGCTGTAGAGGGTGTCGCCGAAATGCTCCTGCAACTGTGCGGAGACATCGTTGGTCAGGCTGATGCGCGGATCGTACATGGTCCGCAACAGACCCTCGATCTTCAGCGTCGGGTTGAGCAACTGGCCGATGCGCTGGATGCTGTTCATCAGGTCGGTCAGCCCCTCCAGCGCGTAGTACTCGCACTGCATGGGGATGATCACGCCGTCGGCGGCGGTCAGCGCGTTGACGGTGAGCATCGACAGCGACGGCGGGCAGTCGATGAGGATGTAGTCGTAGTTCTCGCGGATCGGCGCCAGCGCGTTGCGCAGGCGATTTTCCTTCATGTCCATTTCCAGCAGCACCACTTCCGCGGCGGTCAGGTCGCGGTTGGCCGGCAGCAACTGGTAGCCGCCGTGTTCGGAGAACTGCATGGCCTCGGCGAGGTTGCACTCGCCGGTGAGCACGTCGTAGATGGAGTGCTCCAGGTTGTGCTTGTCGATGCCGCTGCCGGTGGTGGCGTTGCCCTGGGGATCCAGGTCCAGCAGGAGGACGCGGCGCTTGGTCGCCACGAGGGAGGCCGCGAGGTTGATACAGGTCGTGGTCTTGCCGACACCGCCTTTCTGGTTGGCGATCGCGAATACCTTAGCCATGGTTATCCCTGTTCCCCCTCATGCTGTGCGCCGCAGTATCAGCAGATGCCGCTGACCTTGGCAACCGGGTACCGCCAGCGCGTGCTCGGCTTCGACCCGGAAATCCTCCGGGAGTGCCGCCAGCTCTTCGTTCGGATGCACGCCCTTCATCGCCAGCCAGCGGGTTTCCTGGCCACCGAGGTGGCGGGTCCAGTTGGCGAAGTCCTCCAGGCTGCTGAAAGCGCGGGAAACGATGCCATCGAAGGGGCTCTCGGGACGGAAGGCTTCCACCCGGCTGTGCACGACTTCGAGGTTGGCCAGCTTCAGCTCGAGCTTCACCTGGGTCAGGAAGCGGGTCTTCTTGCCGTTGCTGTCGAGCAGGGTCAGGCGCTTTTCCGGGAACAGGATGGCCAGCGGCACGCCGGGCATGCCGCCGCCGCTGCCGACATCCAGCCAGTTATCCCCAGCCTCGGCATAAGGCACGATGCTCAGGCTGTCGAGCAGGTGGCGCGAAACCATCTCGTCCGGGTCGCGTACGGCGGTCAGGTTGTAGGCCTTGTTCCATTTGATCAGCAGGGCCAGGTAGGCCAGCAGCTGGCGTTGCTTGTCGGCGTCGAGGGCGACGCCTAGCTCGTCAGCACCGCGCGCGAGTTCGTCGGCGTGGTGTTGGGTTACCGCAGACATCAAGCGCTCTGCTCCAGTTGGCGGCCAGAGGCACGCTTCTTCAGGTGGATCAACAACAGCGAAATCGCAGCCGGCGTGACGCCGGGGATCCGCGAAGCCTGTCCGAGGGTTTCCGGACGGGCCTGGTTCAGCTTGTTCTGGATTTCCTTCGACAGGCCGGAAATCCCCAGGTAATCGATATCCACAGGCAGGCGGGTATCTTCGCTGGCGCGCAGACGGGAGATTTCCTCCTGCTGGCGGTCGATGTAGCCGGCGTACTTGGTGCGAATCTCCACCTGCTCGGCCACCTGGGGGTTATCCACAGCGTCGCCGGTGATCTCCACCAGGCCGGCGTAATCGATCTCGGGGCGGCTCAGCAGGTTGAGCAGATTGTATTCATGGGTCAGCGGCGTACCGAAGCGCTCGGCGATGGCGTCGCCCTGCGGGGTATTCGGCCGCACCCAGGTGCTCTTCAGCCGCTGTTCCTCGCGTTCGATACCTTCGCGCTTGGCTTCGAAGGCAGCCCAGCGCCGATCGTCGACAAGGCCCAGCTCGCGTCCCTTCTCGGTGAGACGCAGGTCGGCGTTGTCCTCGCGGAGGATCAGGCGGTATTCCGCCCGCGAGGTGAACATGCGGTACGGCTCCTGGGTGCCGAGCGTGATCAGGTCGTCCACCAGCACGCCGATGTAGGCCTCGTCGCGGCGCGGGCACCAGCTGTCCTTGCCTTGCGAACGCAACGCAGCATTGGCGCCGGCCAGCAGGCCCTGGGCGCCAGCTTCCTCGTAGCCGGTGGTGCCGTTGATCTGGCCGGCGAAGAACAGGCCGCCGATGACCTTGGTCTCCAGGCTGTACCTGAGATCGCGGGGATCGAAGAAGTCGTACTCGATCGCATAGCCCGGCCGCACGATGTGGGCGTTTTCCATGCCACGGATGGAACGCACGATCTGCAGTTGCACGTCGAACGGCAGGGACGTGGAAATGCCGTTGGGATACAGCTCGTGGGTCGTCAGGCCTTCCGGCTCGAGGAAGACCTGATGGCTTTCCTTATCGGCGAAGCGATGGATCTTGTCTTCGATCGAAGGGCAGTAGCGCGGGCCGATGCCTTCGATCACACCGGAATACATCGGCGAACGATCGAGATTGGCGGCGATGATCTCGTGGGTCCGGGCGTTGGTATGGGTGATCCAGCAACTGACCTGCTCGGGATGCTGTTCCTTCGAACCGAGGAAGGACATCACCGGGATCGGCGTGTCGCCCGGCTGCTCGGTCATCACCGAGAAGTCCACGCTGCGCCCGTCGATCCGCGGCGGCGTACCGGTCTTCAGCCGGCCGACCCGCAGCGGCAATTCACGCAGACGACGCGCCAGTGCGATGGACGGCGGGTCGCCGGCGCGTCCGCCTGAGTAGTTCTCCAGGCCGATGTGGATAAGTCCGCCGAGGAAGGTGCCGGTAGTCAGGACCATGTTGTCGGCATGGAAGCGCAGTCCCATCTGGGTCACTACGCCGCGGACCTGATCCTGCTCGACGATCAGGTCGTCGCAGGCCTGCTGGAATATCCACAGGTTCGGCTGGTTTTCCAGTGTATGGCGGATAGCGGCCTTATAGAGCACGCGATCGGCTTGTGCACGAGTGGCGCGCACTGCCGGCCCCTTGCGACTGTTAAGGATGCGGAACTGGATACCGCCCTTGTCGGTGGCTTCGGCCATGGCGCCGCCAAGGGCGTCGATTTCCTTGACCAGATGGCTCTTGCCGATGCCGCCGATGGCGGGGTTGCAGCTCATCTGCCCCAGGGTTTCCACATTGTGGGTCAACAGCAGGGTTTTCACACCCATGCGCGCAGCCGCGAGTGCGGCTTCGGTGCCTGCATGGCCACCGCCGATCACGATTACGTCAAAACGGGTAGGGAAATCCACCACGCACCTCGGCCTGTTCAGAAGCAGGAATTCAGGAAAGCCGGACAGTATAAGGATTTAGCGAACCTGAATGAAGACTCCTGGACAAAAAATAGCCAATCCATATCGAGGGAGCAAAACGGCTCGGCGGGCTTACAAAAAATAAAAGGAAAGGAATGTTTATATCTTTTTAGAACTTGTGTTTATTACTTAGCAGCGGCTTTTCTGTTGATAAGTACGTCGAGCCCAGTAAAGACATAGCCTGTAGCGAATGATAAGGCTGTCCCAAACCCTATCTGGGCCCTGTTGATAAGCGTTTTTTAGCTGTGGATGGAATGGCTCGTTATCAACATGTGGAGTTATGCACAGAGCTTCGGCGGGTTTATCTACCCTCCTGTCCCTGGGGTTTTCCACAGGTTTCAGGCGAGCGTATCCGGGCCGCGGCAGGACCGCAGCCAGGTAGGAAGAAGGAGATGGAAAGGCGTGGGAAAGGCTCAGTCGTTGCCGCTTTCCAGCGTATCGATGGATGACGACAGGCGCTCGAAGCGGCGCTTGGCGGAGACCTGTAAATCCCGCTCGGAGCCCTCGTTAGCGGGTTTGCGCAGCAGTAGCCGAGCACTGAGCCCGCTAGTGCGGTCGTAACTGCCGAACCAGTCGATCATCTGTCCGACCTGGCATTCGCCGCCGAGCCACACCGCCAGGTTGGCTACGATCTCCATGCTGTAGTGTCCGAGTGCTCGCCGTGGGACGCCTTGGGAGCCGAAGGCGAGGGCCCCGCCTGGCCGGTATCGACGGAGTCCAGGGTCTGCAACAGCTCTTTTCGCAGAATCTCTTCCAGGCTTGTGGATAAACCGCTTACCGGGTTGACTTGCGTGCACGGAACGTCCCGGCGCGTGGCGATAGCGCCAGGCGAGACAACGGGATAGATACGCCGTTCGAGAGGGGCGAGCAGATAGAGATTGACCACAGCGCAGCGCCTTCGCGGACGCCGGATCGGAGCGCGGTGCCTGTGCATAAACCTCTCCCAGGTGGATATCCATCCCATGCAGACCGACATCGGCGCAGATGGTTTTCTCGGGGACGAAGCGGCGCGCCGGCAATCCATGCCTGCGTGGTTGAGTGCCGGCGGCAAAGGGCACAGTGAAGGGAAAGTACGCAGAACCGGAGCGAACCTTGCCCTGGTTATCCACAACTCGGCGTGGGCCGAGCCCCATTACTTGCCGATGCAGAAACTCGAGAAGATGCGACCCAGCAGGTCGTCGGGGGTGAATGCGCCGGTGATTTCGCCCAGGTGCTGCTGGGCCTGGCGCAGATCCTCGGCCAGCAGTTCGCCGGCGCCATTGTGGATAAGTTGGCTGTGGCCATGCTCCAGCGCCTGCCCTGCCAGGCGTAGCGCTTCCAAGTGGCGCCGGCGGGCGCTGAAACCGCTTTCCGCGGTCTGTTCGAAGCCCATGCAGGCCTTCAGGTGTTCGCGCAGCAGCTCCAGGCCGGCGCCGGTGCGCGCCGAGAGGGTGATGGTGACGTGGCCGTCCGCGCTTTCCTCGAGGCCAATGGACTCTGTGGACAAATCCGCCTTGTTGCGGATCAGGGTGACCTTGCCCGGTTCCGGTCGCTGGTCGAGAAACTCCGGCCATAGGGAAAACGGGTCTGCTGCTTCCGGGGCGGTGGCGTCCACCACCAGCAGCACGCGATCGGCTTCGCCGATGGCTTTCAGCGCACGTTCCACGCCGATCTTTTCCACATGGTCCTCGGTATCCCGCAGGCCTGCGGTGTCCACCACATGCAGGGGCATGCCATCGATGTGGATATGTTCGCGTAGTACATCGCGGGTGGTGCCGGCTATGTCCGTGACGATGGCCGCCTCGCGACCGGCCAGGGCATTCAGCAGGCTGGACTTGCCGGCATTCGGTCGTCCGGCGATGACCACGGTCATGCCGTCGCGCAGCAGGGCGCCTTGGGAAGCTTCGCGCTGCACTGTGGATAATTCTGTGCGTACTTTTTCCAGAAGCCCCAGTACATGGCCATCGGCGAGGAAGTCGATTTCTTCCTCGGGGAAGTCGATGGCGGCTTCGACATAGATGCGCAGGGAAATCAGTTGCTCGGTCAATGCATGTACCCGGCGTGAGAATTCGCCCTGCAGGGAACGCAATGCATTGCGCGCGGCCTGCTCCGAGCTGGCCTCGATCAGATCGGCGATGGCTTCGGCCTGGGCCAGGTCGAGCTTGTCGTTGAGGAACGCGCGCTCGCTGAACTCGCCCGGTCGCGCCTGGCGGGCGCCCAGTTCCAGACAACGCTGCACCAGCAGGTCGAGTACCACGGGGCCGCCGTGCCCCTGCAGTTCGAGTACGTCTTCGCCGGTGAACGAGTTCGGGCCTGGGAAATACAGTGACAGGCCTTCGTCGATCACCTGACCACCGGCATCGAGGAACGGTCCGTAATGCGCATGCCGGGCTTTCAGCTGGCGTCCGCTCACGGCCACGGCCATCTGTCCGGCGAGAGGTCCGGAGACGCGGACGATTCCCACGCCGCCGCGGCCCTGGGCGGTAGCGATCGCGACGATGGTTTCGGTGGCGGCTTGCATGTGGATATCTCCGGATAGCAAGACGCCCCTCGAGGGGGCGTCTTGTTGTGGACAGTTTTCGCGATAGACGTCAGGCGGTCTTCGCGGCTGCCTCGATCTTGCGGGTAATGTACCACTGCTGTGCGATCGACAGGCAGTTGTTGACTACCCAGTACAGCACCAGACCGGCTGGGAACCAGAGGAAGAAGAAGGTGAAGATGATCGGCATCAGTTTCATCACCTTGGCCTGCATCGGGTCCGGCGGGGTCGGGTTGAGCATCTGCTGGATCAGCATGGTGCCGCCCATGACGATCGGCAGGATGAAGAACGGATCCTTCACCGACAGGTCGGTGATCCAGCCGAGCCACGGCGCCTGGCGCATTTCCACGCTTTCCAGGAGTACCCAGTAGAGGGAGAGGAAGACCGGCATCTGGACCAGGATCGGCAGGCAGCCGCCCAGCGGATTGATCTTCTCCTTCTTGTACAGCTCCATCATCGCCTGGGACATCTTCTGCCGATCGTCGCCGTGCTGTTCCTTGATCGCCTGCATCTTCGGCGACACCGCGCGCATGCGCGCCATCGAACGGTAGCTGGCGGCGGACAACGGGAAGAAGGCCAGCTTGATCAGGACGGTCAGGGCGATGATCGACCAGCCCCAGTTACCGATCAGGCTGTGGATATGTTGCAGCAGCCAGAAGATCGGCTGGGCGATGAACCAAAGGAAACCGTAGTCGACGGTCAGTTCCAGGCCCGGGGAGAGTTCCTTCAGGTGCTTCTGGAGTTTCGGGCCGGCATACAGGGTCAGGTCGGTTTCCACCTTGCTACCCGCCGGAACGCTCAGGGTCGGGCCGGTGAAACCGACGATGTAGTTGCCCTGGCCGTCCTTGCGGGTCATGACCTGGTGCTGCTCGCCCTTGGTCGGAACCCAGGCGGTCACGAAGTAGTGTTGCAGCCAGGCGACCCAGCCACCCTGCACGGACTCCTTGAACTGTTCCTTGTCCATGTCCTTGGTGGAGATCTTCTTGTACGGCGAATCCGGGGTCCAGACCGCGGCGCCGAGGTAGGTGGACACCCCGGTGGCGGTGGTCGAGGACGGGTCGGCGCTGCCGTCGCGCTTGAGCTGGGCGAACAGGTTGCCGCTCCAGGTCTTGCCGCTCTGGTTGTCGATCAGGTAGCTGACGCCGACCTGATAGGCGTTTTCATTGATGCACTCGATCTTCTTCTGGGCCTTTTCCTTGTCCGAGCAATCGGCTTTCAGGCCACGGTGGAAGGTGAAGCGCTTGATGTAGTTGACACCGTCGTGGCTGAAGCTCAGGTCCACGACCAGTTCGTTCTGGCCGTCGGCCAACTGGTAGCTGCTCTGCGCACTGTGGAACAGCGGGCGGCCGGCGCTGCTGGCGTCCGGGCCGTCGGCACCGGTGAGGCCGCTCTGCGCCAGGTAGGTACGTTCGCGACCGTTGTCGAACAGCGGGAACGGCACGTCCGGACGGTCCAGGCGGCGCGGATACTGCAACAGGCCGAGCTGGACGATATCGCCGCCACGGGGATCGATGGCCAGGTCGAGGACGTCGGTCTTCACCTGGATCAGCTTGTCGCTGACCGCAACCGGCTTGTCGGCGGCTTCGCTGCCGGCCGCGCTGCTCTGGGCAGTGGGAACGTCACTGCTGGTGCCCGAGGCGGACGGAGTGTCCGGCAGGCCTTGCGTGGTGTTCATCGAAGCGCTGGCGGCGGGCAGCTCAGGCTGACCGTAATCCTTGTTCCACTGGAGAACCAGCAGGTAGGACACGACTGCAAGGGCGACGATGAGAATCGAGCGTTGAATGTCCATGGTTACTCGGCCATCGAGAAAGGGCGGTGCTTGAAGGAAACTGACAGTAGCAGATCGCGGCTACGGGATTGCCAGTGATGGAGCCGAGTGGAGGAAACCGCACTCGGGCGACCATTGCGTCGCGGGCCATGCTGCGCGATAGCCTCGTACGCTAGGGAAGTACAACTTGGCTGGGAACGACGGTGCCGGGTCATCGAAGGGGGGATGACACTACAGGGATCGGGATGCGCGGGCATCGACCTATGCATGAGTACCGTCGGCCACGCCAGGGGCGTCAGCAGGGCTTTCCGTGCGAGGTCGATTGCGCAACAGGCGTTTCCAGAGCTTGCCGAACTGCTGGTGCAGCTCCGGATTTTCCAGTTCGCCCAGGCCTTTGCGCGCGATCACCACGATATCCCAGCCAGCCAGGGTTTCCTGGTTATGGCGGAACGATTCGCGGATCAGGCGTTTGAGGCGATTGCGCTGGACGGCGAGCTTGACGTTCTTCTTGCCGATCACCAGGCCCAGGCGGGGGTGATCGAGACCGTTCTCGCGCGCCAGCAGCAGGACGTGCTTGCCGGGGACCTTGCCGGTCGGAGAGTCGAAGACTGCGCTGAATTGCCGGGCTGTCAGTAGACGCTTGTCCCGGTCGAAGTCCCGACTCACCACCCGTACCGGATAAATCAGACGGTCAGACGCTTACGGCCTTTGGCGCGACGACGCGACAGAACCTGACGGCCGTTCTTGGTGGCCATACGGGCGCGGAAACCGTGGACGCGAGCGCGCTTGAGGGTGCTGGGTTGGAAAGTACGTTTCATGATTCGGTACCTGGGTTGACGACTTGAGGTCGCAGTGACCCCGTTTAAAGAGACCGGCGATTCTAGTGAAATCGAACGGGCAGGTCAATTTCCAACCAGCGATGACGTAATAGATAGATACTAGGAAGTCATTTTTCTTTTAAAGGATAGAAACGGTTAATGCTCTTGGGACGGCGCTTTTCTGTGCATAACTCGATGAAGCCCAGCAATTGCGTGTTTCTCCGGCAGGCAAAAGGTTGTCGAGAACCGGTGTCGAGGCTGTTTCCTTCCTGAGCGAAGCCTGGGGATGAACGAGATGGTTATCCACAGCGGTTTTTTCCACACGGCTGTGCGCAGGGATGTACCCCCTTCAAAGCAAGGGTTATCCACAAAGTCCAGGACGACCGTCCGTCGGCCTGCCTGCTTTTATTAAGGTCTTGATTTGCTTGGGGCCTCAGCGCATCGGCATGTGGATAAGTCCGGCCCGTCCGGCTACAATAGGCGCTTATTTCGTTGTGCCGCCTTTCCAATCTTTGGGGGATATCCGTGTCCGTGGAACTTTGGCAGCAGTGCGTGGATCTTCTCCGCGATGAGCTGCCGTCCCAACAATTCAACACCTGGATCCGTCCCTTGCAGGTCGAAGCCGAAGGCGACGAATTGCGTGTGTATGCACCCAACCGTTTCGTCCTCGATTGGGTGAACGAGAAATACCTCGGTCGGCTTCTGGAACTGCTCGGTGAACGCGGCGAGGGTCAGTTGCCCGCGCTTTCCTTATTAATAGGCAGCAAGCGTAGCCGTACGCCGCGCGCCGCCATCGTCCCATCGCAGACCCACGTGGCTCCCCCGCCTCCGGTTGCTCCGCCGCCGGCGCCAGTGCAGCCGGTATCGGCCGCGCCCGTGGTAGTGCCACGTGAAGAGCTGCCGCCAGTGACGACGGCTCCCAGCGTGTCGAGCGATCCCTATGAGCCGGAAGAACCCAGCATCGATCCGCTGGCCGCCGCCATGCCGGCCGGAGCAGCGCCTGCGGTGCGCACCGAGCGCAACGTCCAGGTCGAAGGTGCGCTGAAGCACACCAGCTATCTCAACCGTACCTTCACCTTCGAGAACTTCGTCGAGGGCAAGTCCAACCAGTTGGCCCGCGCCGCCGCCTGGCAGGTGGCGGACAACCTCAAGCACGGCTACAACCCGCTGTTCCTCTACGGTGGCGTCGGTCTGGGCAAGACCCACCTGATGCATGCGGTGGGCAACCACCTGCTGAAGAAGAACCCGAACGCCAAGGTGGTCTACCTGCATTCGGAACGTTTCGTCGCGGACATGGTGAAGGCCTTGCAGCTCAACGCCATCAACGAATTCAAGCGCTTCTACCGCTCGGTGGACGCACTGTTGATCGACGACATCCAGTTCTTCGCCCGTAAGGAGCGCTCCCAGGAGGAGTTCTTCCACACCTTCAATGCCCTTCTCGAAGGCGGCCAGCAGGTGATCCTCACCAGCGACCGCTATCCGAAGGAAATCGAAGGCCTGGAAGAGCGGCTGAAATCCCGCTTCGGCTGGGGCCTGACGGTGGCCGTCGAGCCGCCGGAACTGGAAACCCGGGTGGCGATCCTGATGAAGAAGGCCGAGCAGGCGAAGATCGAGCTGCCGCACGATGCGGCCTTCTTCATCGCCCAGCGCATCCGTTCCAACGTGCGCGAACTGGAAGGTGCGCTGAAGCGGGTGATCGCCCACTCGCACTTCATGGGCCGGCCGATCACCATCGAGCTGATTCGCGAGTCGCTGAAGGACCTGTTGGCCCTTCAGGACAAGCTGGTCAGCATCGACAACATCCAGCGCACCGTCGCCGAGTACTACAAGATCAAGATATCCGATCTGTTGTCCAAGCGGCGTTCGCGCTCGGTGGCGCGCCCGCGCCAGGTGGCCATGGCGCTCTCCAAGGAGCTGACCAACCACAGCCTGCCGGAGATCGGCGTGGCCTTCGGCGGTCGGGATCACACCACGGTGTTGCACGCCTGTCGTAAGATCGCTCAACTTAGGGAATCCGACGCGGATATCCGCGAGGACTACAAGAACCTGCTGCGTACCCTGACAACCTGACGCAGCCCACGAGGCAAGGGACTAGACCATGCATTTCACCATTCAACGCGAAGCCCTGTTGAAACCGCTGCAACTGGTCGCCGGCGTCGTGGAACGCCGCCAGACATTGCCGGTTCTCTCCAACGTCCTGCTGGTGGTCGAAGGCCAGCAACTGTCGCTGACCGGCACCGACCTCGAAGTCGAGCTGGTTGGTCGCGTGGTACTGGAAGATGCCGCCGAACCCGGCGAGATCACCGTACCGGCGCGCAAGCTGATGGACATCTGCAAGAGCCTGCCGAACGACGTGCTGATCGACATCCGTGTCGAAGAGCAGAAACTTCTGGTGAAGGCCGGGCGTAGCCGCTTCACCCTGTCCACCCTGCCGGCCAACGATTTCCCCACCGTAGAGGAAGGTCCCGGCTCGCTGAACTTCAGCATTGCCCAGAGCAAGCTGCGTCGCCTGATCGACCGCACCAGCTTCGCCATGGCCCAGCAGGACGTGCGTTACTACCTCAACGGCATGCTGCTGGAAGTGAACGGCGGCACCCTGCGCTCCGTCGCCACCGACGGCCACCGACTGGCCATGTGCTCGCTGGATGCGCAGATCCCGTCGCAGGACCGCCACCAGGTGATCGTGCCGCGCAAAGGCATCCTCGAACTGGCTCGTCTGCTCACCGAGCAGGACGGCGAAGTCGGTATCGTCCTGGGCCAGCACCATATCCGTGCCACCACTGGCGAATTCACCTTCACTTCGAAGCTGGTGGACGGCAAGTTCCCGGACTACGAACGCGTACTGCCGCGCGGTGGCGACAAGCTGGTGGTCGGTGACCGCCAGCAACTGCGCGAAGCCTTCAGCCGCACCGCGATCCTCTCCAACGAGAAGTACCGCGGCATTCGCCTGCAGCTTTCCAACGGTTTGCTGAAAATCCAGGCGAACAACCCGGAGCAGGAAGAGGCCGAGGAAGAAGTGCAGGTCGAGTACAACGGCGGCAACCTGGAGATCGGCTTCAACGTCAGTTACCTGCTCGACGTGCTGGGTGTGATCGGTACCGAGCAGGTCCGCTTCATCCTTTCCGATTCCAACAGCAGCGCCCTGGTCCACGAGGCCGACAATGACGATTCTGCCTATGTCGTCATGCCGATGCGCCTCTAATCACACTGAATGTCCCTGACCCGCGTTTCGGTCACCGCGGTGCGCAACCTGCACCCGGTGACCCTCTCCCCCTCCCCCCGCATCAACATCCTCTACGGCGATAATGGCAGCGGCAAGACCAGCGTGCTCGAAGCCATCCACCTGCTGGGCCTGGCGCGTTCATTCCGCAGTGCGCGCTTGCAGCCGGTGATCCAGTACGAGGAAGCGGCCTGCACCGTATTCGGCCAGGTGATGTTGGCCAACGGCATTGCCAGCAACCTGGGGATTTCCCGTGAGCGCCAGGGCGAGTTCACCATTCGCATCGATGGGCAGAACGCCCGAAGTGCGGCTCAATTAGCGGAAACTCTTCCACTGCAACTGATCAACCCGGACAGCTTTCGGTTGCTCGAGGGAGCGCCGAAGATCCGCCGACAGTTCCTCGATTGGGGAGTGTTCCACGTGGAACCTCGGTTTCTGCCCGTCTGGCAGCGCCTGCAGAAGGCGCTGCGCCAGCGGAACTCCTGGCTCCGGCATGGTAAACTGGACCCCGCGTCGCAAGCGGCCTGGGACCGGGAATTGAGCCTGGCCAGCGATGAGATCGATGCCTACCGCAGAAGCTATATCCAGGCGTTGAAACCGGTATTCGAGGAAACCCTCGCCGAATTGGTTTCACTGGATGACCTGACCCTTAGCTACTACCGAGGCTGGGACAAGGATCGGGACCTCCTGGAGGTCCTGGCTTCCAGCCTGTTACGCGACCAGCAGATGGGCCACACCCAGGCGGGACCGCAGCGTGCGGATCTTCGCATACGGTTGGCAGGTCATAACGCCGCGGAGATTCTCTCGCGCGGTCAGCAGAAGCTGGTGGTATGCGCCCTGCGCATCGCCCAAGGCCATCTGATCAATCGCGCCAAGCGCGGACAGTGCGTCTACCTGGTGGACGACCTGCCCTCGGAACTGGATGAGCAGCATCGAATGGCTCTTTGCCGCTTGCTTGAAGATTTGGGTTGCCAGGTATTCATCACCTGCGTGGACCCGCAACTATTGAAAGACGGCTGGCGCACGGATACGCCGGTATCCATGTTCCACGTGGAACATGGAAAAGTCTCTCAGACCACGACCATCGGGAGTGAAGCATGAGCGAGAACAACACGTACGACTCTTCCAGCATCAAGGTGCTGAAGGGGCTGGATGCCGTACGCAAGCGCCCCGGCATGTACATCGGCGACACCGACGATGGCACCGGTCTGCACCACATGGTGTTCGAGGTGGTGGATAACTCCATCGACGAAGCGCTGGCCGGTTACTGCAGCGAAATCAGCATCACCATCCATACGGATGAGTCGATCACTGTCCGCGACAATGGACGCGGTATTCCGGTGGATATCCACAAGGAAGAAGGGGTTTCTGCGGCGGAAGTGATCATGACCGTCCTCCACGCCGGCGGCAAGTTCGACGACAACACCTACAAGGTGTCCGGCGGCTTGCACGGTGTGGGCGTCTCGGTGGTGAACGCGCTGTCCCATGAACTACGCCTGACCATCCGTCGCCACAACAAGGTCTGGGAACAGGTCTACCACCACGGCGTTCCGCAGTTCCCACTGCGCGAAGTGGGCGAGACCGATGGCTCCGGCACCGAAGTTCACTTCAAGCCGTCCCCGGAGACCTTCAGCAACATCCACTTCAGTTGGGACATCCTGGCCAAGCGCATCCGCGAGCTGTCCTTCCTCAACTCCGGCGTCGGCATCCTGCTGCGCGACGAGCGTACCGGCAAGGAGGAGCTGTTCAAGTACGAAGGCGGTCTGAAGGCCTTCGTCGAGTACCTGAACACCAACAAGACCGCGGTGAACGAGGTATTCCACTTCAACGTCCAGCGTGAAGAGGACGGCGTGGGTGTGGAAGTCGCCTTGCAGTGGAACGACAGCTTCAACGAGAACCTGCTCTGCTTCACCAACAACATCCCGCAGCGTGACGGCGGCACCCACCTGGCCGGTTTCCGTTCGGCGCTGACGCGTAACCTGAACAACTACATCGAGGCCGAAGGCCTGGCGAAGAAATTCAAGATCGCCACCACCGGCGACGATGCCCGCGAAGGCCTCACCGCGATCATCTCGGTGAAGGTACCGGACCCGAAGTTCAGCTCGCAGACCAAGGACAAGCTGGTCTCCTCCGAGGTGAAGACTGCGGTGGAACAGGAGATGGGCAAGTACTTCGCCGACTTCCTGCTGGAGAATCCCAACGAAGCCAAGGCCGTGGTCGGCAAGATGATCGACGCCGCCCGTGCCCGCGAGGCCGCGCGCAAGGCGCGCGAGATGACCCGCCGCAAGGGCGCACTGGACATCGCCGGCCTGCCCGGCAAGCTGGCCGATTGCCAGGAAAAGGACCCGGCGCTCTCCGAACTGTACATCGTGGAGGGTGACTCCGCGGGCGGTTCCGCCAAGCAGGGCCGCAATCGCCGGACCCAGGCGATCCTGCCGCTCAAGGGCAAGATCCTCAACGTCGAAAAGGCGCGCTTCGACAAGATGCTCTCCTCCCAGGAGGTCGGTACGCTGATCACCGCCCTGGGCTGTGGCATCGGCCGCGAGGAATACAACATCGACAAGCTGCGCTACCACAACATCATCATCATGACCGATGCTGACGTCGACGGTTCGCACATCCGCACCCTGCTGTTGACCTTCTTCTTCCGCCAGATGCCCGAGCTGATCGAGCGTGGCTACATCTACATCGCCCAGCCACCGTTGTACAAGGTCAAGCGCGGCAAGCAGGAGCAGTACATCAAGGACGACCAGGCCATGGAAGAGTACATGACCCAGTCGGCCCTGGAAGACGCCAGCCTGCACGTCAACGAGCACGCTCCGGGCCTGTCCGGGGCGGCGCTGGAGAAACTGGTCAACGAGTATCGTGGGGTGATCGCCACCCTCAAGCGCCTGTCGCGCCTGTACCCCCAGGAGCTGACCGAGCACTTCATCTACCTGCCTACCGTGTCGGTGGACGACCTGGCTAACGAGTCGGCCATGCAGGGCTGGTTGGAGAAGTTCCAGGCGCGCCTGACCGCCGCCGAGAAGTCAGGCCTGACCTACAAGGCCAGCCTGCGCGAAGACCGCGAGCGCCACCTGTGGCTGCCCGAGGTGGAACTGGTGGCCCACGGCCTGTCCAGCTACGTCACCTTCAACCGTGACTTCTTCGCCAGCAATGACTACCGCTCGGTGTCGCTGCTCGGCGACCAGCTGAACAGCCTGCTGGAAGACGGCGCCTACGTGCAGAAGGGTGAGCGCAAGCGCCCGATCAGCGCCTTCAAGGACGGCCTGGACTGGCTGATGGCCGAAGGTACCAAGCGCCACAGCATCCAGCGATACAAAGGGTTGGGCGAGATGAACCCTGAGCAGCTGTGGGAAACCACCATGGATCCGAACGTCCGGCGCATGCTCAAGGTGACCATCGAGGACGCCATCGCCGCCGACCAGATCTTCAACACCCTGATGGGCGATGCCGTGGAGCCGCGCCGCGACTTCATCGAAAGCAACGCGCTGGCGGTGTCGAACCTGGACGTGTGACGGGTCGGCAGACCGACCCTCATGGAAACCCCGGCCTGGCGCCGGGGTTTTCTTTTTGCGCCAGGTAGCCTGGATATGTGCCTTGCCAAGGTGTGGCCGAGCCCCGGTTGCTCGCCAGCATTGGCACCCTGGACCCAGGCCTCCTGGCGGCGTGGCACCGCTCCTGTGGGCAGCGGTCGTCGGTCGGTTCGGTCGATCGTTGCCAGCCGGCCTTGCTTTGCGCCTCGCGTGAAAACAAGAAGCCCCGCTATGGCGGGGCTTCTTTTATCGAATCGGCGCACAGTGCGCCTTGCAGGGGGCTTTGCGGCCCTTCACGAGACCACCGACGGCTCCGGATGGCTGACCCGCTGCTGGATGGGGCTGATCTCGGCCATGGTCTCGCTGACCCAGGCTTCGGCGCGCTGGTTTAGCTCGGCGATGGCGCGCGGGCCTTCGCCTTCGGCGTGCATGGCCGGGCCGATCACCACCTGGATGGTGCCCGGGTACTTGGCCCAGCCGGCCTTGGGCCAATACTGCCCGGCGTTGTGGGCGATCGGCAGTACCGGTAGCCCGGCGTTGACCGCCAGGGCGGTGCCGCCGCGGGAGAACTTGCCCATCTGCCCCACCGGAATACGCGTGCCTTCCGGGAAGATCAGCACCCAGGCGCCTTTCTTCAGGCACTCGTCGCCCTGCTTGGCCAGTTGCTTGAGGGCCAGCTTGGGCTGGCTGCGGTCGATGGCGATGGGCTTGAGCAGGGCCAGGGCCCAGCCGAAGAACGGCACGTAGAGCAGCTCGCGCTTGAGTACCTGGCTGAGTGGCTCGAAGAAGCCGGAGAGGAAGAAGGTTTCCCAGGTGCTCTGGTGCTTGGAGAGGATCACGCAGGGCTTTTCCGGGATGTTCTCCAGTCCGCGCACCTCGTAGCGGATGCCGGCGACCACGCGGGTCAGCCAGATCGCGAAGCGGCACCAGTTCTGTACCACGAAGCGGTAGCGGGCGCGGAACGGCAGGATCGGCGCGATGAAGAAGCTGAGGGTGCCCCAGACGAACGCGCTGGCGGACAGCAGCAGGTAAAAGAGGACGGTTCTGATGGCCTGCACTGTCGACATGTATTCTGACCTTACTGAAGTAATGCGCTGGCGACTGCCGCCAGATCGTCGAATATCAGGGTGCCCTCTGGCAAGGGCTTGCCCAGCGTACGTACACCTTTTCCGGTCTTTACCAATACCGGCTGACAATCGACGGCCCGCGCCGCCTCCAGGTCACCGATGCTGTCGCCGACGAACCAGATACCCGACAGATCGACCCCGTAGTGCTCGCCGATCTGCCGCAGCATACCCGGCTTCGGCTTGCGGCAGTCGCAACCGTCGTCCGGTCCATGCGGACAATAGACGATGAGGCCGACCTCGCCGCCCTGCTCCGCGACCAGTTCGCGCAAGCGCGCATGCATGGCCTCGAGCACTGCCAGGTCGTAATAGCCACGGGCGATGCCGGACTGGTTGGTAGCCACCGCGACGGTCCAGCCGGCCTGGCTCAGGCGGGCGATGGCCTCGATCGAGCTGGGGATGGGGATCCACTCGTCGAGGGTCTTGATGTAATCGTCGGAGTCGAGGTTGATGACTCCATCGCGGTCGAGAATCAGCAGGGAACGGGACATCGATGCGCAGTTGGCCATGAACGGAAAGGATCGATTCTACCTCAGCCAGCCGGAGCATCGCGGATGGTTCGACGAGCCCCCTACGCTGGACAATCTGTACTAGATTCAATAATGGCAATGGAATGGCAATCCCAGGCCAGGGAGTCATTTGGCACGCAGCAGTGGGTGTCTCGGAGTACGTGCGAACCCCTTGGCGGGTGGATCACCGGAGTAATGCAGTAAGCGCCTATCGCATGCCAGCACGGCCGACCGGCCGTGTTTCCACCACAGGTGGAGCGGGCATGACGACGGGGAGTTCCGGGGCGTCTGCCCGTTCCCAAGGACGGTAACCGTGAAACGCCTGAAAAAGACACTGCACCTTTCAAGCTTGTCCCTCGCTTCCCTGGCTCTTTCTTCCGCCGCCCTGGCGGCCGCTCCGGTCATGCTCGACCAGGGCAAGGAATGGACCGAAAGCCACCGCCAGGACTTCTACAGCCGCGACCAGGGCTCGCAGGTGATGCCCCTGCCCTGGCTCAAGGCGTTGCGACAGCCGGATGGAACGCCTTTCCTCGCCGACAGCCTGGCCCGCTACGGCTATTTGCCCAACCCCAAGGCGCCCGCGGAAGGCCTGCCGGTGGGCTTCACCGTAGCCGGCACGGGCGCCCGGCAGATGGTCGGCATGACCTGTTCGGCCTGCCATACCCGGCAGATCGAGGTGAAGGGCACTGCCTATCGGATCGACGGCGGTCCGGCGATCGTCGACTTCCAGGCATTCCTCGCCGACCTCGATCGGGCCGTGGGACCGCTGACCAGCGATGACGCCGCCTTCGACGCCTTCGCCAAGCAGATCCTCGGGGCCAATCCGCCTCCCGGTGCGCGCGATGCCCTGCTCGCGGCGGTGAAGGAATGGTACGAGCCCTATCACACGCTGATCGAGCGCGCGCTGCCCAAGGACACCTGGGGACCGGCGCGGCTGGACGCGGTATCGATGATCTTCAACCGCCTTACCGGGCTGGATATCGGCACCGCGCCGCCCTACCTGATTCCCGACAACATCAAGGCGGCGGATGCGCCGGTGCGCTATCCGTTCCTGTGGAACGCGGCGCGGCAGAACAAGACCCAGTGGCCCGGCTTCGCCGCCAACGGCAACGACCTGCTCGGCCTGGCGCGCAATGTCGGCGAGGTCTACGGGGTGTTCGCCACCTTCCACCCGCAGAAGAGCAAGTTCCACCTGCTGGGCATGGACTACCTGAAGATCAACTCGGCCAACTTCCACGGTCTGGGCAAGCTGGAAGACCTGATCAAGAAGATCGGCCCGCCGAAGTGGCCCTGGGCGGTGGACAAGCACCTGGCCAGGAAAGGCGCGCTGATCTTCGCCCGCAAGACCGACGAAGGTGGCTGCGTGGAGTGCCACGGCATCCGGATCAAGGACCTGGTGCTTTGGGACACTCCGCTGAGGGACGTCGGCAGCGACAGCCGCCAGCACGCCATCCTCGATGGCCAGGTGCAGACCGGCGTGATGGAGGGCGCGCGGATGCCGTTCGGCCAGCCGCTGAAGGCGACCGACGGAGCCTTCGATGTACTCGCCGTAGCGGTGGCCGGTTCGATCCTGCAGCACTTCGTGCCGATCCTCGGTGAGAAGCACGATGCCAAGGCGGCGGCGGTCAAGCCGGAAAGCGTGATGACCGACGAAACCCGGCAACTGCTGACCGCCTTCCAGAAGCCGGTGCGTACCCAGGCCGACCCCTACCCCTACGAGTCGCGGGTCCTGCAGGGGATCTGGGCAGCGGCGCCGTACCTGCACAACGGCTCGGTGCCGACCCTGGAAGAGTTGCTGAAGCCGGCCGCGGAGCGGGTGGAATCCTTCCCGGTGGGCTCGGCCTACGACGTGGACAAGGTCGGCCTCGCCGCCCAGCAGACCCAATTCGGCAGCTATGTGCTGAAGACCACCGGCTGCGAGCAGCGTGATTCCGGCAACAGCCGCTGCGGCCATGAGTACGGCACCAGCCTGTCGGCCGAGGAGAAGCGCGCGCTGCTGGAGTATCTGAAGGTCCTGTAGTGAAAAAGGCCCGGTGTCGCGAGGACGCCGGGCCTTTTCTTCGAGGCGGGACTGGCTCAGCCGAGCAGCGAGATGTCCGCCACCCCGAGGAACGACCCGCGCAGCTTGGCCAGCAGCGCATAGCGGTTGGCGCGCACCGCCGCGTCGTCGACATTGACCATCACATCGGCGAAGAACGTATCCACCGGCTCGCGCAAGGCCGCCAGGCGGGCCAGCGCGGCGCGATAGTCGCGTGCCGCTGCCAGCGGCGCGACTTCGCTTTCGGCGTTCGCCACGGCGCTGCCCAGGGCCTTCTCGGCGGCTTCCACCAGCAGGCTGGCATCCACGTTCGGCGGAACCTCGTCCTCGGACTTGGCGAGAATATTCGACACCCGTTTGTTCGCCGCGGCCAGGGCCTCGGCTTCAGGCAACTGGCGGAAGGCCTGGACGGCCTGTACGCGCTGGTCGAAGTCCAGCGGCGAGCTTGGCTTGAGCGCGCGCACCGACTGGTACACGGCCACGTCCACGCCTTCGTCCTCGTAGCGCGCGCGCAGGCGGTCGAACACGAAGTCCAGCACCTGCTCGGCCAGGCCGGCGGCCTTGACCTTGTCGCCGTATTGCTCGACGGCGGCGTTGACCGCGGCTACCAGGTCCAGGTCGAGCTGCTTCTCGATGAGGATGCGCAGCACGCCCAGCGCAGCGCGGCGCAGCGCGTAGGGGTCCTTGCTGCCGGTGGGAAGCATGCCGATGCCGAAGATACCGACCAGGGTATCGAGCTTGTCGGCCACCGCCACGGCGGCGCCGGTCAGGGTCGAGGGTAGCTCGGCGCCGGCGCCGCGCGGCATGTACTGCTCGTTGAGGGCCAGGGCGACGTCTTCCGCTTCGCCGCCGTGGGTGGCGTAGTAGTAGCCGGCGATGCCCTGCATTTCGGGGAACTCGCCGACCATCTCGGTCGCCAGGTCACACTTGGACAGGATGCCGGCGCGCGCGGCGTTCTGCGCATTGCCGCCTATACGTTCGGCGATGTAGGCGGCCAGGCCGGAGACGCGCTGGGCCTTCTCGAACACGGTGCCGAGCTGGGCCTGGAACACTACGTTGCGCAGGCGCTCATTGAAGCTTTCGAGCGGCTGCTTCTTGTCCTGCTTGAAGAAGAACTCGGCGTCGGTGAGGCGCGGGCGAACCACCTTCTCGTTACCGCTGACGATGTTCTCCGGCGCCTTGCTCTCGACGTTGGCGACGGTGATGAAGCGAGGCAGCAGCTTGCCGTTGGCGTCCAGCAGGCAGAAGTATTTCTGGTTGTCCTGCATGGTGGTGATCAGGGCTTCCTGCGGGACCTCGAGGAAGCGCTCCTCGAAGGAGCAGACCAGCGGCACCGGCCACTCGACCAGTGCAGTCACTTCGTCGAGCAGGCTCGGCGGCACGATGGCGCTGCCCTGTTGCTCGGCGGCCAGTTCGGCCACGCGCTTGGCGATCAGCTCGCGGCGCTCGGCGAAATCGGCCAGCACATGAGCGCCGCGCAGGTCTTCCAGATACGCTGCCGGGCTGGAAATACGCACATTGTCCGGATTGTGGAAGCGGTGGCCACGGGATTCGCGCCCGGCTTTCTGGGCGAGGATCTCGCACTCGACCACATCGTCGCCGAACAGCATCACCAGCCATTGGGTCGGACGCACGAACTCCTCGCGGCGAGCTGCCCAGCGCATCCGCTTGGGAATCGGCAGTTCGTTCAACGAGGCCTCGACGATGCCCGGCAGCAGGCCGGCGGCCGGTTGGCCGGCGATGGTCTGGCTGAAGCGCAGCTTCGGACCGCTCTTGTCGATCTGCTGCAGATCCACGCCGCACTTCTTGGCGAAGCCCAGGGCGGCCTGGGTCGGGTTACCGCTGGCGTCGAAGGCGGCCTGTAGCGGCGGACCGTCTAGGTTGACGGTACGGTCGGGCTGCTGCACGGCGAGTTGCTCGACCAGCACGGCGAGACGACGCGGCGCCGCATAGAAACGCGCAGCGGCATAGCTCAGACCGGCAGCCTTGAGGCCCTTCTCGATACCGCTGAGGAAGGCTTCGCCGAGGCTGTTGAGGGCTTTTGGCGGCAGCTCTTCGGTGCCCAGTTCGACCAGGAAATCCTTGGCGCTCATCATTCGGCCTCCTTCAGCTTGGCCAGTACTTCGTCACGCAATTCGGGGGTGGCCATGGGGAAGCCGAGGCGCGCGCGGGCCTGCAGGTAGCTCTGCGCCACGGCGCGGGCCAGGGTACGCACGCGAAGGATGTAGCGCTGGCGCTCGGTGACCGAGATGGCGCGCCGCGCATCCAGCAGGTTGAAGGTATGCGAAGCCTTGAGGACCATCTCGTAGGTCGGCAACGGCAGCTCCAGCGCGATCAGGCGGTTGGCTTCGCTTTCGTAGAAGTCGAACAGTTCGAACAGCTTCGGCACGTTGGCGTGCTCGAAGTTGAAAGTGGATTGCTCCACCTCGTTCTGGTGGAACACGTCGCCATAGGTGACCTTGCCGAACGGGCCGTCGGTCCAGACCAGGTCGTAGACCGAGTCCACGCCCTGCAGGTACATGGCCAGGCGCTCCAGGCCGTAGGTGATCTCGCCGGTGACCGGATAGCACTCGATGCCGCCGACCTGCTGGAAGTAGGTGAACTGGGTGACTTCCATGCCGTTCAGCCAGATTTCCCAACCCAGGCCCCAGGCGCCGAGGGACGGCGACTCCCAGTTGTCCTCGACGAAGCGGATGTCGTGGACCAGCGGGTCGATGCCGATGGCTTTCAGCGAGCCGAGGTACAGCTCCTGGAAGTTCTCCGGGTTCGGCTTCAGGACCACCTGAAACTGGTAGTAGTGCTGCAGGCGGTTGGGGTTCTCGCCGTAGCGACCGTCGGTGGGGCGGCGGCTCGGCTGGACGTAGGCGGCGTTCCAGGTCTCCGGGCCGATGGCGCGGAGGAAGGTGGCGGTGTGGAAGGTGCCGGCGCCCACTTCCATGTCGTAGGGCTGCAGCACCACGCAGCCCTGCTCTGCCCAGTAGTTCTGCAGGGCGAGAATCAGGTCTTGGAAGGTGCGCACGGCGGGCGTAGTCTGGCTCACGAAATTCACCTGTGCTGAGGCTTCGATACAAAACGCGGAAGTATACCCGATTCCTGCGCCGCCTCGCCCGTCCCCCCGATCCCTGGAAAACCACGGAAAGCCTTATGCCACGCTGCTTCTGGTGCAACGACGATCCCCTCTACATGGCCTACCACGATGAGGAGTGGGGTGTGCCGCAGCGCGATCCCGACACGCTGTTCGAACTTCTGCTGCTGGAGGGCTTCCAGGCCGGGTTGTCCTGGATCACCGTGCTGAAGAAGCGCGAGCGCTACCGCGAGGTGCTGTTCGGCTTCGACGTGCAGCGGGTGGCACAGATGAGCGACGCGGAGATCGACGAACTGATGCTCGACCCCGGCATCATTCGCAATCGGGCCAAGCTCAACGCTGCGCGGCAGAACGCCCAGGCCTGGCTGGAGCTGGACGACCCGGCTGGGTTCCTCTGGTCCTTCGTCGGCGGCCAGCCGAAGATCAACCATTTCGCCGGTCGCGCCGAGGTGCCGGCGATTACCCCGGAAGCCGAGGCCATGAGCAAGGCGCTGCGCAAGGCCGGCTTCAACTTCGTCGGGCCGACCATCTGCTACGCCTTCATGCAGGCCAGCGGCATGGTCATGGACCATACCCAGGACTGCGACCGTTACGCCCAACTCGTCGGCTAGCCGGGCGCTCCCTGACGGATGCGTTCGGATGTTCCACGTGGAACATCGGCGCGCAGCATAGCTGGTCGCCCCGCTTCCTTGGCTGCCGCCCTCGCCTTCTTCCTGGCGTACAATGCGCGTTCGAGTCGAGCGAGGAGTGTTTCGTGGAGAAATTCAAAGGTGCCCTGGTGGTGGGGGCCCTACGCCTGTTCGCGTTATTGCCCTGGCGTGCCGTGCAAGGCGTCGGGGCCGGCATAGGCTGGCTGATGTGGAAATTGCCGAATCGATCCCGCGAGGTAGTGCGGATCAACCTGTCCAAGTGCTTCCCCGAGTTGTCTGAAACCGAACTGGAAAAGCTGGTCGGACAAAGCCTAATGGATATTGGCCGGACCCTCACCGAAAGTGCCTGCGCCTGGATCTGGCCGCCTGAAAAGTCGCTGAGATACATCCGCGAGGTCGAAGGCATGGAGGTGCTGGAGGAAGCGCTGGCTTCCGGCGATGGCCTGGTCGGCATTACCAGTCACCTGGGAAACTGGGAAGTACTCAACCACTTCTATTGCTCCTACGCCAAGCCGATCATCTTCTATCGTCCGCCCAAGCTGAAGGCAGTCGACGAATTGCTGAAGAAGCAACGCGTGCAATTGGGCAACCGCGTCGCACCTTCCACTCCGGAGGGTATCCTCAGCGTCATCAAGGAAGTGAAGAAAGGCGGTTGCGTAGGAATTCCCGCCGACCCCGAGCCCGCGCGTACCGCTGGGCTCTTCGTGCCCTACCTGGGCACCACTGCATTGATCAGCAAGTTCGTCCCGCAGTTGCTTTCACGCGGCAAGGCGCGTGGAGTGTTCTTCCATGCGGTGCGCCTGCCCGATGGTAGCGGTTACAAGGTGATCCTCGAAGCGGCTCCGGCGGACATGTACGACAAGGACCTGGAAGTGTCTGTAGCAGCCATGAGCCGCGAGTTGGCGAAGTATGTACGAGCCTATCCCAGCCAGTACATGTGGAGCATGAAACGCTTCAAGAACCGCCCGGATGGCGAGAAAAAATGGTACTGAGGAAAGGGCGTCGGAAGACGCCTTTTTCATATCCGGGTACTATGCTCAGCTCTGCCGCCTCCTCCGCAGGTCCCGAGGGACTCGATGGATAATCAACGACAATACCCACGAACCCCGCTCAAGTGCCGAATCCGTATCAGTCACCCGCTATTTGGCGAGCTGATGGCGCAGACACGCGACCTGTCCGACACCGGGGTCTATGTCAAACACCCGGAGCTGACCCAGCTCCCAACAGGCAGTGTCGTTACTGGCCAGGTACAGGACTTGCCGATCGACGCGCCGATCCTGCAGATGGAAGTCGTGCGAGTCGATGCGGAAGGCGTCGGCCTGCGCTTTCTCAGCGAAGCCTGAACGGTGGTGTTCCACGTGGAACCCCAGGCATGAGCCACTGATCACAGAGTGGGCGAAACCGCTGCCGGTTATCGGCTAGAATGCGCGCCGCTCGGCATGGTGCCGGGCATGGGTTCCCTCACCCCATCGCGCAAAAAGGACAGCACATGTCAGCCTCTTCTCCGGCGGCCTGGCGCGGCACCCTGGCCGGCCTGATCGCCTTCCACATCTTCATCATCATCGCCAGCAACTACCTGGTGCAGTTGCCGATCACCCTGTTTGGCTGGCACACCACCTGGGGCGCCTTCAGCTTTCCGTTCATCTTCCTGGCTACCGACCTCACCGTGCGCCTGCTGGGCAAGGGCCCTGCCCGGCTGGTCATCGCCCGGGTCATGATCCCGGCGTTGATCGCCTCCTACGTAGTCTCGGTGTTATTCCAGGAAGCGGCGTTCCGTGGTTTCTCCGCGCTGCTCGAGTTCAACACCTTCGTCGCCCGGATCTCCCTGGCAAGCTTCCTCGCCTATGTGCTCGGACAGATCCTCGATATCCAGGTATTCGACCGCCTCCGTCGTTCCCGGCACTGGTGGAACGCGCCAGTCGCCTCGACCATCCTCGGCAACCTGCTGGACACCTTCACCTTTTTCTTCGTGGCGTTCTGGCGCAGCGACAATCCGTTCATGGCGCAGCACTGGGTGGAAATCGCCACGGTGGACTACGGAGTGAAGCTGAGCATCAGCCTTCTGCTGTTCGTGCCGCTCTACGGCATGCTACTCAACGGCATCCTGAAGATGCTGCCGGGGCGGCCGCAGAGCAACGCTTGAGGCTTATCGAGGCAATCTGGAGGAAGGGCGCAACGGCCGTGACCGTTGCGCCCTTCTTCATTCAGGAGGTGGTAGCCCGGTGCGCTGCCGTGAGCAGCGTCAGGGCATCGCCGCCGAGCGTGACCAGGATGTGCGCCACGCGCTGAATGGGAACGCCCTGCCCTGTCCGCACTTCGATCCTTTCCAAGGCATGGAGGAGGCCGAGGAGAGCCCTGAGGCGCTCCTGTACGGATTCGAGCATCTCATTGGCGGAGGCGTTCCGGTGAACGTAGAGAATCGCTTGCTCGTATGGGTATTCGACATAGGACGGGACTGAACGCTCTTGCTTCGACATGTTGGCTCCGGAAAAGTAGTTGAAGTCAGGTGTCGCGTTCGGGCTTTGACCGAAGCGATGAGTCGAAGCTAGAGGGCCGGCAGCGGTCGCTCAATGGGGTTTTGGGCGTTCGGGATGCAGGCTACATCGTTGACAGAAGTTGCCTACGAATGTGTGGAACAGGTCTTTGTAAAAGTGTCGTCGGGGCGTGCTCGAACCGTTCTGCCAGCGCTCGATGAGCACGCCCGACCCGTCTGCCGGAACTCCGGCCGGCGGATGGCGAGAACGCGCTGCGCAAGCCTTGGCCGGACGCTCAGGTTCTCGCCCTGTCGAGCTTGCGCAGGAACACCGTCATTTCCTTTTCGGCCTGCTTGTCGCCATGCGTCGCGGCAGTTGCCAGGCCCTGCTCCCAGGCCTGCCGGGCGCCCGCGAGATCGCCGGCAGCCTGGCGCGCCTTGCCCAGCAGCTTCCAGCCGGCGGAATACTTCGGGTCCTGCTCTACGCAGCGCTGGAGGTGTTCCGCCGCGCGTTCGGCGTCGCCCGCGTCCAGGTAGCCCTTGCCCAGGCCGAAGCGCAGCAGCGCATTGTCCACGCCTTTGGCCAGCATCTTTTCCAGACCTTCGATCATCATCCTGCCCTCTTCCAACGATGTCGGCCATTGTGCCCGGCTCCGGCCAGGCTTTGCACGGAACAGGGGGATTCGGCCCTTGCGAAGGAGGCACGCGGCCCCTTGGTGTTCGTAGGCCGAAGCCCTATCGCCGTTCGCGATAGGGCGTGCCTCAGAAGAACGTCAGGCCGGCCTGGAACAGTCGCTCGACGTCTCGGATGTATTTCTTGTCGACCAGGAACAGCAGCACGTGGTCGCCGCTCTCGATGCGGGTGTCGCCATGGGCGATCAGCACTTCCTCGTCGCGCACCAGCGCGCCGATAGTGGTGCCCGGCGGCAGCTTGATCTCGTTGATCGAGCGACCGATCACCTTGCTCGACTTGGCGTCGCCATGGGCTACCACTTCGATCGCTTCGGCTGCGCCGCGGCGCAGCGAGTGTACGCTCTCGATGTCGCCGCGGCGAACGTGGGCCAGCAGGGTGCCGATGGTCGCCAGTTGCGGGCTGATGGCGATGTCGATCTCGCCGCCTTGCACCAGGTCGACATAGGCCGGGTTGTTGATCAGGGTCATCACCTTGCTCGCGCCGAGCCGCTTGGCCAGCAGCGAGGACATGATGTTGGCCTCGTCGTCGTTGGTCAGGGCGAGGAACACGTCGGTCTCGCCGATGTTTTCCTCCAGCAGCAGGTCGCGGTCGGAAGCGCTGCCGTTGAGCACGATGGTGCTGTCCAGGGTATCCGAGAGGTGCCGGCAGCGCAGCGGGCTGCGCTCGATGATCTTTACCTGGTAGCGGCTCTCGATGGCCTCGGCCAGGCGCTCGCCGACATTGCCGCCGCCGGCGATGATGATCCGCTTGTAGCTGTCGTCGAGCCTGCGCATCTCGCCCATTACCGCGCGGATATGGGCCTTGGCGGCGATGAAGAAGACTTCGTCGTCGGCCTCGATCACCGTGTCGCCCTGGGGAATGATCGGCCGGTTGCGGCGGTAGATCGCGGCGACGCGGGTATCCACGTTCGGCATGTGCTCGCGCAGCTGGCGCAGCTCCTGCCCTACCAGAGGGCCGCCGTAGTAGGCCTTGATCCCGACCAACTGCGCCTTGCCCTCGGCGAAGTCGATGACTTGCAGCGCGCCGGGGTGTTCGATCAGGCGCTTGATGTAGTTGGTGACCACCTGCTCCGGGCTGATCAGCACGTCCACCGGGATCGCCTCGTTGTCGAACAGCCCGGTACGGGTCAGGTAGGCCGGCTCGCGGACGCGGGCGATCTTGGTCGGGGTGTTGAACAGGGTGTAGGCGACCTGGCAGGCGACCATGTTGGTCTCGTCGCTATTGGTCACCGCCACCAGCATGTCGGCGTCGTCGGCGCCGGCCTGGCGCAGCACCGTGGGGAACGAGGCCTTGCCTTGCACGGTGCGGATGTCGAGGCGGTCGCCGAGGTCGCGCAGGCGGTCGCCGTCGGTGTCGACCACGGTGATGTCGTTGGCTTCGCTGGCCAGGTGCTCGGCCAGTGTGCCGCCGACCTGGCCGGCACCGAGGATGATGATTTTCATGGCAGGAAACGGCTCGTCAGGTTTCGATCAACGGGCGGATATCTTGATCAGCTTGGCATAGTAGAAGCCATCGTGGCCCTCCACCTGCGGCAGCAACTGGCGGCCGTGGGGCTGTTTCATGCCCCAGGGGCCGGGAAGGTCCAGTTCGCGGGCGCCGGGCGTGCGGGCGAGGAAGGCGGCGATGCTGTCGCTGTTTTCCGCCGGCATCACCGAACAGGTGGCGTAGAGCAGTACGCCACCGACTTCCAGGGTAGGCCACAGCGCGTCGAGCAATTCACCCTGCAGGTGCGCCAGGGCGGCGATGTCTTCCGGCTTGCGCGCCAGCTTGATGTCCGGGTGGCGGCGGATCACCCCGGTGGCCGAGCACGGCGCGTCGAGGAGGATGCGCTGGAACGGCTTGCCGTCCCACCACTCCCCGGTGGCCCTGGCGTCGGCGGCGACCAGGCTGGCTTGCAGGCCGAGCCGCTGGAGGTTTTCCCGGACCCTTACCAGGCGGCTCTCCTCGAGGTCGACGGCGACCACTTCGGCCAGTTCCGGCTGGGTTTCCAGCAGGTGGCAGGTCTTGCCGCCAGGCGCACAGCAGGCGTCGAGGACACGCTGGCCGGGCGCGCTTTCGAGCAGCTCGGCGGCCAGTTGCGCGGCTTCGTCCTGGACGCTGACGCGGCCCTCCGCGAAGCCCGGTAGTTCGCGCACGTCGCGCGGCGCGGCGAGCTGGATGCCGTCGCGGCTGTAGTCGCAGGCGCGGGCCTCGATTCCGGCTTCGGCGAGTTCGGCCAGGTAGGCATCGCGCTCGCCGTGGCGCCGATTGACCCGCAAGGTCATCGGCGGGTGTGCGTTGTTCGCTGCGCAGAGCGCGTCGAGCTGCTCCGGCCAGGCCTGCTTGAGCGCTTTCAGCAGCCAGCGCGGATGTCCCAGGCGCGCTGAGGGATCGCGGTCGACCTCGGCCAGCAGCGTCTCGCCTTCGCGCTGCGCGCGGCGCAGCACGGCGTTGAGCACGCCCTTGGCCCAGCCCTTCTTCAGCTTGTCGGCGCAGCCGACGGTCTCGCCGATCGCGGCGTGCGGCGGAATCCGCGTGTAGAGCAACTGGTAGAGGCCGATCAGCAGCAGGGCGTGGATATCGGTGTCGGCGGCCTTGAACGGCTTCTGCAACAGGCGCGCGGCCAGGGCCTGCAGGCGCGGTTGCCAGCGCGCCGCGCCGAAGGCCAGCTCCTGGGTCAGGCCGCGATCGCGCGGGGCGACCTTGTCCAGTTGCGGCGGCAACGCGCCAGACAGCGAGGCGCGTCCGGCGAGCACCGCGGCCAGCGCCTGGCAGGCGGCGAGACGCGGGTTCATTGGCCGAGCACCTGGCCGGCGGCGAATTGCTCGCGGCGGCTGTTGTAGAGGTCGGCGAAGGCCAGTGGCTTGCCGCCCGGCACTTGCAGGCGGGTCAGGCGCAGGGCGCCTTCGCCGCAGGCGACCAGCAGGCCGTCGCGACTGGCCTCGAGGATGGTTCCGGGCGCCCCGCTGCCCTGCCCCAGGCTGGCGCCGAGGACTTTCAGCGGAGCATCGGCGAGGCTGGTGTGGCAGACCGGCCAGGGGGTGAAGGCGCGGACCTGGCGCTCCAGTTCGACGGCCGGACGGCTCCAGTCGAGGCGTGCCTCGTCCTTGTTCAGCTTGTGCGCGTAGGTGGCCAGGGCGTCGTCCTGGATCTCGCCATGCAGGGTGCCGGCGGCCAGGCCGGCGATGGCTTCGACCACCGCTTTCGGGCCGAGCGCGGCGAGCCGGTCGTGCAGGCTGCCGCCGGTGTCCGCGGCGGAAATCGGCGTGCTCACCTTGAGCAGCATCGGGCCGGTGTCGAGCCCTGCTTCCATCTGCATCACGGTGACGCCGCTCTCCGCGTCGCCGGCTTCCACCGCGCGCTGGATCGGCGCGGCGCCGCGCCAGCGCGGCAGCAGCGAGGCGTGGCTGTTGATGCAGCCCAGGCGCGGGATATCGAGTACCGCCTGGGGCAGGATCAGGCCATAGGCGACCACCACCATCAGGTCCGCGCGCAGGGCCGCCAGCTCCGCCTGGGCCTCGGCATTACGCAGGCTCTGCGGCTGCATGACCGGCAGGCCATGCTCCAGGGCCAGGTTCTTCACCGCGCTGGGCATCAGTTTCTGCCCGCGGCCGGCCGGCCGGTCAGGCTGGGTGTAGACGGCGACGATCCGATGTGGGGTGTCGAGCAGGGCCTTGAGATGCTCGGCGGCGAATTCCGGGGTTCCGGCGAAGACGATGCGCAATGCTTGGCTCATGCGGGGCTCGCTAAAAGAAAAAGGCTTGCCGGGGCAAGCCTTTGGGGGATGGGGTCACGCCTGCTGTCGATGCTGCTTTTCCAGCTTCTTGCGGATGCGGTCGCGCTTGAGGGTGGACAGGTAGTCGACGAACAGCTTGCCGTTGAGGTGGTCGCATTCGTGCTGGATGCATACCGCCAGCAGGCCTTCGGCGACTTCCTCGAAGGGGTTGCCATCGCGGTCGAGGGCCTTGATCCGGACCTTCTGCGGTCGGTCCACGTTCTCGTAGAAGCCGGGTACCGACAGGCAGCCTTCCTGGTACTGGTCCATATCCTCGGTCAGCGGTTCGAACTCGGGGTTGATGAATACCCTCGGCTCGGACTTGTCTTCGCTGAGGTCCATGACCACGATGCGCTTGTGCACGTTCACCTGGGTCGCGGCGAGGCCGATGCCCGGGGCTTCGTACATGGTTTCGAACATGTCGTCGATCAGCTGGCGCACCGCGTCGTCGACCACCTCCACCGGTTTGGCGATGGTCCGCAGGCGCGGATCGGGGAATTCGAGAATGTTCAGGATGGCCATATGCGTTTGTGATGCACTTGTGGAATCGATTGAAAATCCGCTGCTAAGATGGCGCGCAGCTTGAAAACGGCTTCAGACCGCGATTCTCGCGGGCTTCGGGCGTTTCGCGTATGTCGACATGATAAAGGGATTCACTGCATGAGGAAATCACTAGTCGCCCTTCTGCTCCTTGCCGCGAGCGGTCTGGCGCAGGCCCAGGTCGACCTCAGGGAAGGGCATCCGGACCGCTACACGGTGGTCAGGGGCGATACCCTGTGGGACATCTCGGGGAAATTCCTCCGCCAGCCATGGAAGTGGCCGGAACTCTGGCACGCCAACCCGCAGATCCAGAATCCCCACCTGATCTACCCCGGCGACACACTCAGCCTGGTCTACGTCGATGGCCAGCCGCGCCTGGTGCTGAACCGTGGCGAATCGCGCGGGACCATCAAGCTGTCGCCGAAGATCCGCAGCACGCCGATCGCCGAGGCCATCCCGACCATCCCGCTGGACAAGATCAACAGCTTCCTGCTGGCCAACCGCATCGTCGATGACGAGAAGACCTTCACCAGTGCGCCGTACATCGTCGCCGGCAACGCCGAGCGGATCGTCAGCGGCACCGGCGACCGCATCTATGCCCGCGGCAAGTTCGCCGACGGCCAGCCGGCCTATGGCATCTTCCGCCAGGGCAAGGTCTACATCGATCCGAAGACCAAGGAAGTCCTCGGCATCAACGCCGACGACATCGGCGGCGGCGAGGTGGTGGCCACCGAAGGCGACGTCGCGACCCTGGCGCTGACCCGCACCACCCAGGAAGTGCGCCTGGGCGACCGCCTGTTCCCCACCGAGGAGCGTGCGGTGAATTCCACCTTCATGCCCGGCGAGCCGAGCCGCGAGGTGAAGGGCGAAATCATCGACGTACCGCGCGGCGTGACCCAGATCGGCCAGTTCGACGTGGTCACCCTGAACCGTGGCCAGCGCGACGGGCTGGCCGAGGGCAACGTGCTGGCGATCTACAAGGTCGGCGAGACGGTGCGCGACCGCGTTACCGGTGAGTCGGTGAAGATTCCCGACGAACGCGCCGGCCTGCTGATGGTGTTCCGTACCTACAAGAAGCTGAGCTACGCCCTGGTTCTGATGGCCAGCAGGCCGCTCTCGGTAACCGACAGGGTGCAGAATCCCTGACTCGAAACCCCCGCCTCGGCGGGGGTTTCGCGTTTCTGGGGGAAGGAAATTTCATACGACGGTTTCCAGGATGGAAGCCGGACCCTTCCCCTCTTCCTGTCAGCGATGGACCTGCCTGCTATGGATGAGTCGCGATGAAGAACCATTCTCCAGCCGAACTGGAAGCACGGCTGCGCCTGCATGGCCTGCCCGAACTGGGACCCATGCGCTTCCTGCGCTTGATCGAGGCCTTCGGTTCGGCCTCTTCCGCGCTTGCCGCGCCAGCCGGCGCCTGGCGCACCCTGGGAGTGCCTGCCGAGGCCGCCGCCGCGCGGCGCAGCCCGGCGGTGCGGGAAGCGGCGGGTGAAGCCCTGCGCTGGCTGGAAGGTCCGCGCAGGCACCTGCTGATGTGGGACGACCCGGGATACCCGGCACTGCTCGCCGAAGTCGCCGATGCCCCGCCGCTGCTGTACGTCGAAGGCGCTCCGGAGACTCTGGAACGGCCGCAACTGGCGATGGTCGGCAGCCGCCGCGCCAGCCCCGCCGGGCTGGGCACCGCCCGGAGCTTTGCGCGCAGCCTGGCGCAGGGCGGCTTCGCCATCACCAGCGGGCTGGCCCTGGGCATCGATGGCGCCGCCCACGAGGGCGCGCTGGAGGCTGGCGGCGCGACCGTGGCAGTCCTCGGCACCGGCCTGCGCAGGCTCTATCCGCGGCGCCACGAGGCGCTGGCGCGGCGCATCGTCGAGGGTGGCGGCGCGCTGGTT
Source organism: Pseudomonas sp. PS1(2021) (assembly GCF_020405165.1). Lineage (NCBI taxonomy): Bacteria > Pseudomonadati > Pseudomonadota > Gammaproteobacteria > Pseudomonadales > Pseudomonadaceae > Pseudomonas > Pseudomonas sp. PS1(2021). The sequence goes on from NZ_CP084484.1 coordinate 6,009,545, forward strand.
TCGGAGCTGCCGCTGGACAGCCCGCCGCTGCCGGCAAACTTTCCCCGGCGCAACCGCATCATCAGCGGACTCTCGCTGGGTGTGCTGGTGGTCGAGGCAAGACCCGCCAGCGGCTCGCTGATCACCGCGCGGCTGGCGGCGGAACAGGGGCGCGAGGTGTACGCCATTCCGGGTTCCATCCACCATCCCGGCGCACGTGGCTGCCACCAACTGATTCGCGATGGCGCGCTGCTGGTGGAAAGCGTCGGGCACGTGCTCGAAGCACTGCGCGGCTGGGCGCAGGCGGAGCCAGCGGAAGCGCCGGCGCAGCCCCTGCCCCACCCTTTGCTGGCGCTGCTGCGCGCCGCGCCCTACACCAGCGAAGGCCTGGCCGCCGCCAGCGGCATGACGCTGCCCGATGTGCTGGCGACGCTCTGCGAACTGGAACTCGACGGCCGGGTCGCCTGCGAGGCCGGCACCTGGGTGCATCGCTCCGGCTGAAACCGTACACTTCGCGCACCCTGTCCGCTGGAGTGAGTCGATGATCAGCAGCTTTCGTGCGCAATGCGCCGCCCGGGTCGTCCGCGAGGGCGGCGTGATCGCCTATCCCACCGAGGCGGTATGGGGGCTCGGCTGCGACCCGTGGAACGAGGATGCGGTGTATCGCCTGCTGGCGCTGAAGGCGCGGCCGGTGGAAAAGGGCCTGATCGTGGTGGCGGCGAATATCCACCAGCTCGACTTCCTTCTCGAAGACCTGCCGGACGTCTGGCTGGACCGCCTGGCCGGTACCTGGCCGGGGCCGAACACCTGGCTGGTGCCGCACCAGGAGCGCCTGCCGGAGTGGGTCACCGGCGTCCACGACAGCGTCGCCGTGCGGGTCACCGACCATCCCCTGGTACAGGAACTGTGCCATCTCACCGGTCCGCTGATCTCCACCTCGGCCAATCCGGCCGGGCGCCCGGCGGCGCGCACGCGGCTGCGGGTGGAGCAATACTTCCACGACGAGCTGGACGCTATCCTCGGCGGCGCCCTTGGCGGGCGCCGCAACCCCAGCCTGATCCGCGACCTGGTGACCGGACAGGTCATCCGCCCGGCCTGAGTACGCGCTTCAGGGCAACAGTACGGTCGAGCCGGTGGTTCGCCGTGCGGCCAGTTCGGTATGCGCCCTGGCTGCTTCGGCCAGGGCGAAGCGCTGGTTGATCTCGATGCGGATGTCGCCGCGCTCGATCAGGCCGAACAGCTCGTCGGCCATCGCCTGGAGTTTTTCCGGGGTATCGGCGTAGCTGCCCAGGGTCGGCCGGGTCACGTACAGCGAACCCTTCTGCGAGAGGATGCCCAGGTTGACCCCGGTCACCGGCCCCGAGGCGTTGCCGAAGCTGACCAGCAAGCCGCGCGGCGCCACGCAGTCCAGCGAGGTTTCCCAGGTATCCTTGCCCACCGAGTCGTAGACCACCGGGCACTTCTTCCCGTCGGTCAGTTCGAGCACCCGCCGCGCCACGTTCTCATGGCTATAGTCGATGGTCTCCCAGGCACCGTGCTGCCTGGCCAGGCGCGCCTTTTCCGGCGAGCTGACGGTGCCGATCAGCTGCACTCCAAGGGCCTTGGCCCATTGGCAGGCGAACAGGCCCACGCCGCCCGCGGCGGCATGGAAGAGAATGGTTTCGCCGCCCCGCAGTTCGTAGGTCTGGCGCAGCAGGTATTGGGTGGTGAGCCCCTTGAGCATCACCGCGGCGGCCTGTTCGAAGTCGATGCCGTCGGGCAGGTGGACCAGCTTCTCCTCCGCCAGCACATGCAGTTCGCTGTAGGCGCCCAGCGGGCCGGTGGCGTAGGCGACGCGGTCGCCGACCTTGAAACGGGTCACTTCGCTGCCCACCGCCTCGACCTCGCCGGCACCTTCGCTACCCAGTCCCGAGGGTAAGCCGGGGGCCGGATAGAGGCCGCTGCGGTAGTAGGTGTCGATGAAGTTCAGGCCAATGGCGCGATTGCGCACGCGGACTTCCCGGGGGCCCGGCTCGGCGGGTTGGTAGTCGCGGTATTCGAGGACTTCGGGGCCGCCGTAGGCAGCGAACTGGATGCGCTTGGCCATGCTGGAACTCCTGCTTCGTCAGGGTTTCGGACGGTCGCGCCGGGTGGGCGACCCTGGGTAAAGGCCTTCATCCAAGCCTTCCCCTTGACGGCCGTCAAGCGCCGGCTACCCATCCAGGGTGGTATGCTTGCGCCCTCGTTTCGTCGCCAGCCCGCGCCCCGCGCGGCCTCCCCGCTCCAAGGTGAACTCCGTGACCGACCGTATCGCCGCTGTCAAAACCTACCTGCTCGACCTGCAAGACCGCATCTGCGCCGCCCTCGAGGCGGAGGACGGCAAGGCCCGCTTCGCCGAGGACGCCTGGGAGCGTCCGGCCGGTGGCGGCGGACGGACGCGGGTAATCGGCGACGGCGCATTGATCGAGAAGGGCGGGGTGAATTTTTCCCACGTCTTCGGCGATAGCCTGCCGCCCTCGGCCAGCGCCCATCGGCCGGAACTGGCCGGGCGCGGTTTCCAGGCGCTCGGCGTGTCGCTGGTGATCCATCCGGAAAACCCCCACGTGCCGACGTCCCATGCCAACGTGCGTTTCTTCTGCGCCGAGAAGGAAGGCGAGGAGCCGGTCTGGTGGTTCGGCGGCGGCTTCGATCTGACCCCCTACTACGCCCACGAGGAAGACTGCGTGCATTGGCACCGGGTCGCTCGCGACGCCTGCGCGCCGTTCGGCGCGGACGTCTACCCGCGCTACAAGGAATGGTGCGACCGCTACTTCCACCTCAAGCACCGCAACGAGCCGCGCGGCATCGGCGGCCTGTTCTTCGACGACCTCAACCAGTGGGACTTCGACACCTGCTTCGCCTTCATCCGCGCTATCGGCGACGCCTATATCGATGCCTACCTGCCGATCGTCCAGCGCCGCAAGCACACGCCGTTCGATGAACGGCAGCGAGAGTTCCAGGCCTATCGTCGCGGTCGCTATGTGGAGTTCAACCTGGTCTTCGATCGTGGCACCCTGTTCGGCCTGCAGTCCGGCGGCCGTACCGAATCGATCCTGATGTCGTTGCCGCCGCAGGTGCGCTGGGGCTATGACTGGAAACCCGAGCCGGGCAGCGAGGAAGCGCGCCTGACCGAGTATTTCCTCGCCGACCGCGATTGGCTCGCCGGCCAGCCCTGACCCGCCCGCAGGGGACGAGTCCGCTCGTCCCGTCCCACTCCGGCAAAGGAACGACCCATGGACCGCTATTGCGTATTCGGCAACCCCATCGGCCACAGCAAGTCGCCGCTGATCCACCGCCTGTTCGCCGAGCAGACCGGCGAGGCGCTGGTCTATGACGCGCAACTGGCGCCGCTGGACGATTTCCCCGGGTTCGCCCGGCGCTTCTTCGAGCAGGGCAAGGGCGCCAATGTCACCGTGCCGTTCAAGGAAGAGGCCTATCGTCTGGTGGACGAGTTGAGCGAGCGGGCCACCCGGGCCGGGGCGGTGAACACCCTGATCCGCCTCGCCGACGGTCGCCTGCGCGGCGACAACACCGACGGCGCCGGCCTGCTGCGGGACCTGACGGCGAACGCCGGGGTCGAGCTGCGCGGCAAGCGGGTTCTCCTGCTCGGCGCCGGCGGTGCGGTGCGTGGGGTGCTCGAACCCTTCCTCGGCGAGTGCCCGGCGGAGTTGCTGATCGCCAACCGCACGGCGCGGAAGGCCGTGGACCTGGCCGAGCGGTTCGCCGACCTCGGCGCGGTGCACGGCTGCGGTTTCGCCGAGGTCGAAGGGCCTTTCGACCTGATCGTCAACGGCACCTCGGCCAGTCTTGCCGGCGACGTGCCGCCGCTGGCGCAGAGCGTGATCGAGCCCGGCCGTACCGTCTGCTACGACATGATGTATGCCAAGGAACCGACTGCCTTCAACCGCTGGGCCGCCGAACGCGGTGCGGCGCGTACCCTGGATGGCCTGGGCATGCTGGTGGAGCAGGCCGCCGAGGCATTCTTCCTCTGGCGCGGCGTGCGTCCTGCCTCGGCGCCAGTGTTGGAGACGCTGCGCCGACAGTTGGCAACTGTCTGAGTTGTCAGGCGGCATTTGAGACGTACGTCTCAAATTGGCTTCCATCTGACATGTAGGAATCACAAAACCGGGTTAAGACTTCAGGCTTCACTCACTCTCGAGCGCTGCCGATGAAAACCTTCGCCCGCCTGGCCGCCGGTCTCTGCATCTGCGCCATCGCCAGCCAGGCCAACGCCTGGTCGCAACCGACCCACAAGAACATCGTCAAGGATGCCCTGGCCTTCATGAACTCCTCCTACGCCACCGAGGAGATGCGCCAGGCCTACCGGTTCTACGTGAGCGCCGCCGGCAGCGAGGCGCAGGCCGGGGAGATCCTCGGCCAGGCGGCCTTCGACGTGGACGACTTCAAGGACACCCGTCTCGGTGGCTGGTGGGTCGGCTACGAACACGCGCCGCTGTGGGGCGCGGCTTCGGGCATCGTCAACTACACCTCGTACTGGCACTTCCTCAACCTGGCCCGGGACGGCGACTCCCATGGCAACCCCCACGGCGGCTACGACTACCGCTACCACAAGGTCGACGGCGGCATCGCCGACGTCGACTGGTACGCCATGGTCTATCTCTACAACCGCGAGCTGAAGCGCGAGGACTTCGACACCACCGAGGCGCACTACCGCCAGGGCACCCGCTCGGACTGGCAGGAGCACTACGGCGACTTCCAGACCGCCGCCTTCCAGCCGATCGATAACCTCGCCACCTACTGGTTCGAGCAGTTCCGCGCCGCGCCTTCGCTGCAGACCATCGGCTATGCCCTGCATGCCACCGGCGACGTGGCCCAGCCGCACCATGTGTGGATCACCTCGGCCAACGGCCATTCCAGCTGGGAAGGCTGGGTCGACGACCACTACGCCAGCGAGAAGCTCAACGACCCGGCGGCGGTGGCCAACCTGGTGGGGCGCTACGACCCGAGCAAGAGCATCCGCGACCTGCTCACCCAGACCGGCCAGGTCGCCTACGCGCGCCCCGAGCCGCTCTACGACACCAGCTACGAGACGCGCCTGCGGGTGGCGAAGGAGCTGATTCCCGAGTCCATCGCCCTGACCGTCACCGTACTGACCAAGGGCGCCAACAGCTTCGATGCACCGACTGCTCTCTGATCGCGCCCGGGGCTGGCGTCGCGCACTGTGCGGGATCGTCCTCGGGCTGCTGGCGTGGAGCGCCCATGGCGTCCCCGCCAAGGCGCCGCAGGATCTGCGGATCGACGGCGAGGTGCTGCCGGGGAGAAGCATCGACTTGCTCGAGCAGGCCCTGTCGCGGGTCAAGTTCAACACCGACCCGCAGCAGTTGCGCCGTGGCCTGGTGGAAAACCGCCTGCTGGCGCGCGCGGTGGAAGACCAGCTCACCGCGCAGAGCCGCGCCGATCTCGACGCCAGCGTGGAGATCGAGGCCGGCAACCTGCTCGAACAGGTATACGGCAGGCGCTACCGCGAGGACCTCGGGCCATACCTGCGCCAGCCCCGGGCCCTGAGCGCGGAGCGTTTGCGCGAGGTGCTGGCGCCGAGGAGCCGCGGCCTGGTGGAAAACAGCCTGCTGCTGGACGAGACGCAGCGCCGCGAGGCGGCCGGGGTCGAGCTGATCGGCTGGCAGTTTCCCGGCCAGCCGGCACAGGTCCTCGACCTGCTATCGCTGTACGAAGGCGACAACGTCCAGGGCCAGGTGGAATTGCAACAGGGCAACCTCGCTTACCTGGCGCGCCAGGTCCAGACCCGCATCCGCCGCGACTACCTCTGGTACCGCCTGGCCCGGGACGGCTTCGGCCCGGCAGAGCGGCAGGGCGTGAGGACCCTGGTGCGGGACAAGCTGGTGCGCCATCGCTATCTGCACCAGATCGGCCTCTACAGTGATTTCCACCATGAGTCCGATGCGCTGCGGGAACTCGCCGGCAAGGTCAGCGACAAGGACGCCGAGGCCTACTATCGGCGCAACCTGGAGCGTTACCGCAACGTCGCGCAGGTGCAGGCGGCGCATATCCGCCTGGCCGACCAGGCGAGCGCGGACAAGGTCTACGCCGAGTTGCGCGGCGGCCTGGCCTTCGACGAGGCGGTACGCCGCTATTCCCTGGCCGACGACAGGGACCGCGACCCGCCCGGCGACCTAGGCCTGATACGGCCCCAGGACGGCCGGCTCGACCTGCTGCGCAAGACTGCGCTGATCCAGAAGGCCGATACGGTTTCCCAGCCGATGCGCATCGACGGCGCGTTCGAGATCGTCCGGGTGCGTAGCCGCGAGGATCGCCAGTTGCCCCTCGACGACCGCAGCGTGCGCTTCGAGGTGAACCAGGCGGTGGCGCGCGAGCAACTGGCAGCGCAGTTCGAGACGCGCCTGCGCAACCTGCTGGCCGGCGCCAGGGTGGAAGGCCTGTGAAGCGCTGGCTCGGCGTTGCCCTCGGCTGCAGCGGGCTGGCGATCGCCCTGGCCTGCGCCGGCGTGTTGCTGGCGCCTGCCGATATGGCCGCTTCCTCGTCTTCTCCGTCGCCAGCCAGGACGGTTGCGGCACTGCCCGCGGTCGACGGCCGTCCGCCGCCGCTGGCGCCGGTGCGATCGCAAGCGGCAGCACCGGGGTACGAGGCGGAGCCGCCGGTGGCGGAACTGGATCGCGAGCAGGCGATCCAGTTCATGCAGATGCTGCGCGACGAGGGCGACCCGCGCAGCCCGCCGCTCGGCGGCCTGCAACCACGCCAGGGCGCGACGGCGCAGGAGCTGGCCGATCCGAAGCAGTACCAGGCCTTCGAGGAACGACAGACCCGCGAACTGGTACAGGCCTACACCAGCGGCGTACAGCAGATACCGGAAATCCGCGCGCGGATCGAGGCGGCCGAACAGGGTGGCGAGCGCAGCGCCGAGGAAATCGACGAGGCTCGCGCCGCCCTTGGACAGTTGGAGATGATGCGCGACAAGCTGCAGCGGGAATCGCCGCAACTGCTGCCCGGCGACAGCGCACCGACATCGCCGGCGGCGCCCTGAGCGTCAACCTTCGTAGTGCAGGCGGCAGCCTTCGTCGGCCTGCCGGCCCAGCGCTTCGCGGACCTGCGGGCGGGCGTGGCGCAATACCAGGCGGCGGCCCTCAGCGTGCAGGCGGCGGGCTTCCTGCTGCAACAGCACTGCGCCGGCGAAGTCGATGAAGTTCACCTGGCGGGCGTCCAGCACCAGCCGTGGCCTGTCGCATTGGCGCATGAGGCGTTGCAGGTAGTCGCAGGCGCCGAAGAAGATCGAGCCTTCGATGCGTAGCACTTCTTCCTCGTCGTTGTGCTGGCGCAGTACGCGTGGTGTCGAGGTGCGCCGCAGGTAGAAGACCAGCGACGCCAGCACTCCCGCGTAGATGGCGTTCTGCAGCGGCAACAGCAGCGTGGCCAGGGCGGTTAGGCCGGCCACCAGGCATTCGGCGCGGCCGCTGCGGTAGAGCGCGCGGAGCGCTGGGCGGTCGATCAGGCCCCAGGCGATCAGCAGGATGCCTGCGGCCATCGCCGGCGACGGCACATGCTCGATCAGGCGCGCACCGAGCACGGCCAGCAGTGCCACCCAGAGCGCCGAAAACGCACCCGCCAGCGGGGAGCGCGCACCGGCTTCCAGATTCAGCCCAGAGCGGGTGAAGGAGCCCGCCGACAGGCTCGCCGACAGCCAAGGCCCGAGCAGGTTCGACAGGCCCTGGGCGCGGACCTCCTGGTTGGCATCGAACGCGTCTCCCTGGCGCGCGGCCAGGGCGCGGGCGATCGACAGGCTGGTGACCAGCCCGAGCATGCCGCAGGCCACCGCCGCAGGTAGCAGGTCGAGGATCGATCGGGAATCGAAGACCAGCGGATTCCAGCCCGGCAGTGCGCTCGATAAGGCCTGCACATGGGCTACCGAGGCGAAGGTCCCGGGTAGCGCCCAGACCAGCGTGGCACCGCCCAGCAAGCCAAGCAGCAGGGCCGGCCAGCGCGGTCGCAGGCGCCTGACCAGCAGGCTGAGCGCGAAGCTGAAGCCGCCCACCAGCAGCGATGGGCCATCGAACTCGGCGAACCGCGCCAGCAGCCGCCAGCCGTTTCCCGGCGCTGCGCCCTCCCCGCTCGCGGCCAGGCCGAGAAGATAGGGCAGTTGGCCGAGGACGATCAGCAGCGCCGCGCCAAGGGTGAAGCCGAGCATCACCGAATGCGAGACGAAATTGACCAGCGACCCGACGCGCAGGACGCCGAGCAGCCACTGGAAGGCGCCGGCGAGAAAGGTCAGCAGCAGCACGGCCTGGACGTATTGCGGGCTGCCCAGCGGCGCCAGCGGGGCCACCGAACTGAACAGCAGCACCGAGATCGCCGCGGTGGGACCGCTCACCAGGTAGCGCGACGAGCCCCACAGGCAGGCGATCGCCACTGGCAGCATCGCCGCGTACAGGCCGTACTCCGCTGGCAGGCCGGCGATCAGCGCATAGGCCATCGATTGCGGCAGTGCCAGGATTGCGCCATTCAGGCCGACCCAGGCCTCGCGCCCGAGCATGCCCCGGTGCAGCCCCGGTAGCCAGGCGAGGAACGGCAGCAGGCGCGTCCACATGGCGCTATGGCTGGCCGCGAACCGCGGCCAGGGCGTCGCCGCCGTCGCGGCTGGTCACCCCTTGCAGCCAGGCCTCGAGCACCTGCGGGTTGGCCTTGAGCCAGGCGCGGGTCGCCGAGGCCGGAGTCGCCGTGCCTTCCAGCGCGTCGCTCATCAGGCGGTTCTCCATATCCAGGTCGAAGCGCAGGTTGGCCAGCAGCCGCGCCGGGTTCGGGCACTGCGCGGCGTAGCCCTTGCGTGCCAGGGTGTAGACCTGGCCGCGGTCGCCGAAGTACTGCTCGCCGCCTTCCAGGTAGCGCAGGTCATGGCGGATGTTCATCGGGTGCGGCGTCCAGCCGAGGAACACCAGCCAGCGCTGGCGCTTCTCGGCCCGGCCGAGTTCGGCGAGCATCGCCTGCTCGCTGGACTCCACCAGCTTCCAGTCGCCGAGGCCGAACTGGTTGGCGTCGATCATCTTCTGGATCGACTGATTGGCCGGCGCGCCGGAGCCGATCCCGTACAGCTTGCGGTTGAAGCGTTGCCCTTGCGCGGCGAGGTCCTCGAAGCGGTGTACGCCGGCGTCCCAGACGTAGCGCGGCACCGCCAGGGTGAAGCGGGTGCCGTCGAGGTTGCGACCGAGGCGTTCGACCTGGCCGCTGGCGACGAACTTGTCGTGATAGTCCTGGTGCGCGGGCATCCAGCCGCCGAGGAAGGCGTCCACCTGGCCGTCGCGCAGGCCGCCATAGATGATCGGCACCGACAGGGTATCGATCTTCACCTGGTAGCCGAGGCTTTCCAGGAGAAACGCGGCGGTGGCGTTGGTCACCGCGATATCGCTCCAGCCTGGATCGGCCAGCCTGACGCGGGCACAGGCGGGGTCTTCGGCGTATAGCGAGGCGCTGCCCAGGAACAGGGTGGCGGCCAGCAGGCAGGTGGGAAGCCGGTTCATGGAAGTGCCCTCGTGCTCAGGGTTGCGGGAAGCGCGCGCGGCGCTCGAGATCGTCCAGGTCGATATGGTTGCGCATGTACTGCTGGCTTGCATCGACCCACGGCTGGTGGTCCCAGCTGGCCAGCCGTCCTCGCGCCAGCGCGGCGGCCACCAGGCGTCGGCGGCGCTGGCTGTCGAGTACGGCGCGGGTGATCGCGGGGATGTCCCAGCGTCGCCGGGCCTCGTCGAGGAACGCCTCGAACGTTCCGCGATGGGCCGGACTGGCGGCGAGGTTCTCGCGTTCCTGCGGATCGTTGCGCAGGTCGTAGAGCAGGCAGGGGTCCTGCTCGGAGTAGATGAATTTGTAGTCGCCGCGGCGGATCATCATCAGCGGGCTGAGGGTGCCCTCGGCGGTGTATTCGCCGATCACCTCGTCATGCCCGCTGCCGTCGCGCAGGTGCGGCAGCAGCGAGCGGCCTTCCAGCGGCAGGCGTGGATCGACCTGGCCGCCGGCCAGTTCCACCAGGGTCGGCAGCAGGTCCACGGTGGATACCGAAGCGCCGATGCGGCGCGGCGCGAAGCGCGCCGGCGCATGGACCAGCAGCGGCACGCGCGCGGCCATCTCGAACCAGTGCATCTTGTACCAGAGGCCGCGCTCGCCGAGCATGTCGCCATGGTCGCCGGAGAACACCACGATGGTGTCGTCGGCCAGCCCGCATTCCTCCAGGGTCGCCAGCAGCGCACCGATCTGCGCGTCGACGTAGCTGCAGGCGCCGAAGTAGGCACGCCGGGCGGCGCGGATGCGCTCCTCGGGCAACGGCTTGTCCCACAGGTCGATGACCTTCAGCAGGCGTTGCGAATGAGGGTCCTGCTCCTCCTGGGCGAAGCGCTGGCGCGGCAGCGGGATGTCCTCGTCGCGGTAGAGATTCCAGTAGCTCGCCGGGATGCTGTAGGGGTCGTGCGGATGGGTCATCGACACGGTCAGGCAGAATGGCTGGCCGGCGTGCTGGCGAACATGGTCGTAGAGGTACTGGCGGGCCTTGAACACCACCTCCTCGTCGAAGTCCAGCTGGTTGGTGCGCACGCAGGGACCGGCCTGCAAAACCGAGGACATGTTGTGGTACCAGCTCGGGCGCACCTCCGGCTCGTCCCAGTTCACCGCCCAGCCATAGTCCGCCGGATAGATGTCGCTGGTCAGGCGTTCCTCGTAGCCGTGCAACTGGTCGGGACCGCAGAAGTGCATCTTGCCCGACAGCGCCGTGCGATAGCCGAGGTTGCGCAGGTAGTGGGCGTAGGTGGGGGTATCGGCGGCGAAGTCGGCGGCGTTGTCCCAGGCGCCGATGCGGGTAGGCAAGCGACCGCTGACCAGGGTGAAGCGCGACGGCGCGCAGAGCGGGCTGTTGCAGTACGCCGAGTCGAACACCACGGCCCGTTCGGCGAGGCTCGAGAGGTGAGGCATGCGCAGCACCGAGCGCGGATCGTGAAGCGGCAGCAGCGGCGCGGCCATCTGGTCGGCCATGATGAACAGGATGTTCGGCGAGGTCTTCATCGGGCGGCTTATCCCATGCGATTGGGTTATGCGATAGTGCTGCGTCGATCATCAGTGCATCGAAATCCCTGGTAAACCGCATGGGGCTGGATGCGTTGGATAAGCCTGGCTTATGGGAGAACGCCTCATGCCGCTGTCCCTCGACCTGCTCCGGGTATTCGAGTCCGCCGCCCGCCAGCTCAGCTTCACCGCTGCCGCCGAGGAACTGGGGACCACCCAGCCTGCGGTCAGCCAGCAGATCAAACGCCTGGAGAAAGAGCTGGCGACCCCTCTGTTCCAGCGCCTTCATCGAGGCATCGTGCTCACCGACGCCGGCCAGCTCCTGCTCCGCCACGTGGCCGCCGGCCTCGAGACGATCGATGCCGGCATCGCCGCGCTGGGCGCGCGCCAGCGCCACGAGGTGCTCCAGGTGGCCACCGACTACGCCTTCGCTGCCTACTGGCTGATGCCGCGCCTTCCGCGCTTCCACCAGGCCCATCCGCACCTGGACGTGAGCCTGGTGACCAGCGAGCGCGGCCTGGCCGGCCAGCGCGGCGATATCGACGTGGCGATCCTGTTCGGCGACGGTCGTTCCAAGCACGGCGAAGCGCACCGGCTGTTTCGCGAGGAGGTGTTCCCGGTCTGTAGCCCGCGGCTGGTCGAGGGATTGCAGTTGCCGCTGGCCAAGGCGCACCTGGCGCGCCTGCCGATGCTGCATCTGAAGCCGGCGCAGCACGCCCGCTGGTTCGACTGGCCGGCGTTGTTCGAAGCGTTGGCCATCGATCGGCAGCCGATTCCGGCGGTGCTCAGCTTCGACAACTACACCTTGCTGATCCAGGCGGCCATCGCCGGCCAGGGCGTGGCCATCGGCTGGCGCCACCTGGTCGACGGCCTGCTCGAACAGGGGCTGCTTTGCCGGCCCATTGGCGAGAGCTGCCTGTCGCGATACGGGTACTATGCGGTATTGCCGGAGCGCAAGCGGCGCCAGCGGCTGGTCGACGGTTTCGTCGACTGGCTACAGGCCGAGTTGCAGGCCGGCGGCGCTTGAAGAGGTGACGATGAACGAGTATTCCACCCCCCGCATCCAGGGCTTCCATGCTCACGTCTATTTCGATGCGCAGAGCATCGAGCGAGCCCGCGCCCTTTGCGAAGAGGCGGCGCGGCGCTTTCCGCTGAAGATGGGGCGGGTCCATGAGCGGCCGGTAGGGCCGCATCCGGACTGGAGCTGCCAGCTGGCGTTCGCTCCCGAGGTGTTCGGCGAGCTGGTGCCCTGGCTGGCCATCCATCGGCAGGACCTGGTGGTGTTCATCCACCCGGTCACCGGCAACGATCTGCTCGACCATCGCGACCGAGCCATCTGGATGGGAGCCATTCGCCCGCTGGACCTGTCGATCCTGGACGAAGGCCCGCAACGCTATGACTTCGCCGTGCCTTGAGGCGCGGTCATCGTCATCCAGTCGTGCAGTTCGCATTGCAGCTCGCCCAGTGCCGTCACCAGGTCGTCGACGGCATCGGCGAGCTTGCGCACGGAGCTTTCGCCGCAGGCGATCTCCAGTTGGTGGCAGGCGCGTTCCACGGCGTGGGCGTGGATCAGCGAGGCCATGCCCGCCAGGCGGTGCGCCAGCTCGTTGAGTTCCTGGGTCTGCTCGCGCTCCTGGGCGCGCCGCAGCTTGCGGGTGTCTTCGTTGTTGCTGGTCATCAGCTGCGCGACGAGCAGGCGGCTGATCTCCGGTTGGTTGGCGCGGTCGCCCAGGGCGGCGGTCAGGTCGAACGTTCGCATGGGATCCTCAGATCAGCTCGTGGCGGCGGGCGAAATCGATCAGGCCGGCCAGGGAATGGGCGTTGAGTTTCAGCATGATGCGTGACTTGTAGGTGCTCACGGTTTTCTCGCTGAGGAACAGCTGCTGGGCGATGGCCTTGTTGGTGTTGCCGTTGGCCAGGTACTGCAGCACGGTCATCTCGCGGTCGGAAAGGCTTTCCAGCATGCGGGTCTCGTTGTCGCGGCTCTGCTGGTTGATGCTGCGCAACGCCCCGGTGGGGAAGTGGATGTAGCCGGCCAGCACGGCCTTGGCGGCGAGCAGCAGCTCGGAGAGGTTTTCCCTTTTGCTGACGAAGCCCATGGCGCCGGCCTGCAGGCAGCGCGGGGCGAACTGCGCCGGATTCTGCCGGGTCAGGACCAGGACCTTGGTGTCCAGCTTCAGGGACTTCAGGCGGGCTATCACTTCGAGACCGTCGATCTTGGGGATGCCGATGTCCAGGATGGCCAGGTCGGGAGACTTCTTGCGGGCTACCTGCAGGGCTTCGGCACCGTTGTCGGCCTCGCCGACGATGGTGAAACCGTCGCGCTCGAACAGCAAGCGCACGGCCAGGCGGATAGCGGGATGATCATCGACGATCAGCACCTTACTCATGCGAACCTTCTTTGAATGCGTTGGCTATTTGGGTGAGGCGCTATTCAAGGCTTCGGCAGAGTCGGCGGACAATAAGACGTTTCTGAAAGTGACCGTGAATTTTTCCTCACGGTTCTGGCAGCGTGCAACGCAAGGCCAGGCGCAGCGGGTTGCCTGCGCCTGGCGAATGCCGCTGTCAGGGTCTGTCAGCGTGCGTTGCGCACGCCTTCGGCCAGCTCGCCGCACAGGGCGAGGACATCCTTGACCGCCTGGGCATTGTCGCGGGCCTTGGCGATCCGGTCGATCAGCGCCGAGCCGACCACCACGCCGTCGGCCAACCGCGCGACCGCGGCGGCGTGTTCGGCGCTGCGGATGCCGAAGCCGATACCGATCGGCAGGTCGGTATGCCGGCGCAGGCGCGCCACTGCTTCCTCGACGTGCTCCAGGGTCGCCGCGTTGGCGCCGGTGACGCCGGCCACCGACACGTAGTAGACGAACCCGGAACTGCCTTCGAGCACCGTCGGCAGGCGCTGGTCGCCGGTGGTCGGGGTGGTCAGGCGGATGAAGTCGAGGCCGGCGGCCTGGGCCGGGTCGCAGAGGTCTTCGTTGTGCTCCGGCGGCAGGTCGACCACGATCAGGCCGTCCACCCCCACCTCCTTCGCCTCGGCAATGAAGCGTTCGACGCCGTAGTGGTGGATCGGGTTGAAGTAGCCCATCAGCACCAGGGGCGTCTCACTGTCGCCGCTGCGGAATTCGCGGACCATCTGCAACGTCCTGGCCAGGGTCTGGCCGCCTTCGAGGGCGCGGATGTTGGCCAACTGGATGGCCGGGCCGTCCGCCATCGGATCGGTGAACGGCATGCCCAGTTCGATCACGTCGGCTCCGGCCGCCGGCAGGCCTTTGAGGATTTCCAGGGAAGACGCGTAGTCCGGGTCGCCGGCGGTGACGAAGGTCACCAGGGCGGCGCGGTTTTCCTGCTTGAGCTGGGCGAAGCGGGTCTGCAGGCGGCTCATGCTTTCGACTCCTGTTGCATGTGGTGCATGACGGTCTGCATGTCCTTGTCGCCGCGACCGGACAGGTTCACCACCATGATGTGCTCCTTGGGCAGGCTGGGCGCACGCTTGAAGACCTCGGCCAGGGCATGGGAGCTTTCCAGCGCCGGGATGATGCCTTCGAGGCGGCAGCAGGTGTGGAAGGCCTCCAGGGCTTCGTCGTCGGTGATCGAGGTGTACTCGACGCGGCCGGTGTCGTGCAGCCAGGCGTGTTCCGGGCCGATGCCGGGATAGTCGAGGCCGGCGGAGATGGAGTGTGCGTCGATGATCTGGCCATCCGCGTCCTGCAGCAGGAAGGTGCGGTTGCCGTGCAGCACGCCGGGAACCCCGCCGTTCAGGCTGGCCGCGTGCTTGCCGGTGTCGATGCCGTGGCCGGCGGCTTCCACGCCGACGATCTGCACCCCGGCGTCGTCGAGGAACGGGTGGAACAGGCCCATGGCGTTGGAGCCGCCGCCGATGCAGGCGACCAGCGAATCGGGCAGGCGCCCTTCCTTCTCGGCCAGTTGCTCGCGGGTTTCCTTGCCGATCACCGCCTGGAAGTCACGGACCATCGCCGGGTACGGATGCGGGCCGGCGACCGTGCCGATCAGGTAGAAGGTACTGTCGACGTTGGTCACCCAATCGCGCAGCGCCTCGTTCATGGCGTCCTTCAGGGTACCGGTGCCGGCGGTCACCGGGATCACCTCGGCGCCCAGCAGCTTCATGCGGAAGACGTTGGCCTGCTGCCGGTCGATGTCGGTGGTGCCCATGTAGATCACGCACTGCAGGCCGAAGCGCGCGGCGACGGTGGCGGTGGCCACGCCGTGCATGCCGGCGCCGGTCTCGGCGATGATGCGTTTCTTGCCCATGCGCCGGGCCAGGAGGATCTGGCCGATGCAGTTGTTGATCTTGTGCGCGCCGGTATGGTTCAGCTCCTCGCGCTTGAGGTAGATCTTCGCCCCGCCGCAGTGCTCGGTCAGGCGCTCGGCGAAGTACAGCGGGCTCGGCCGGCCGACGTAGTCGCGCTGGAAGTAGGCCAGTTCCTCCTGGAACGCCGGGTCGTCCTTGGCCTTCTCGTACTCGCGGGCGAGGTCGAGGATCAGCGGCATCAGGGTCTCGGCGACGTACTGGCCGCCGAAGCGGCCGAACAGGCCCTTGGCGTCGGGGCCGTTGCGATAGGAAGTCATGGAGGGCTCCAGGAAATGACGTATGGGCAGAATCTAATCCCCCCGCCGGGTAAAAGAAACCGATAAGATTGCGCAAACCTGTCAGAAAAACTCACGAATAGCCATGAGCCGCGACCTGCCCTCCCTGAATGCCCTGCGCGCTTTCGAAGCCGCTGCCCGGTTGCACAGCATCAGCCTGGCGGCCGAGGAACTGCACGTTACCCATGGCGCCGTGAGCCGGCAGGTGCGGTTGCTCGAGGACGATCTAGGGGTGGCCCTGTTCGGCAAGGATGGGCGCGGCGTAAAACTCACCGATTCCGGCGTTCGCCTGCGTGACGCCTGCGGCGATGCGTTCGAGCGACTGCGTGGCGTCTGTGCCGAGCTGCGCCGGCAGACCGCCGAGGCCCCGTTCGTCCTCGGCGTACCCGGCAGCCTGCTGGCGCGCTGGTTCATCCCGCGGCTGGACCGGCTCAACCGTGCCCTCCCCGACCTGCGCCTGCAACTGTCCACCAGCGAGGGCGAGTTCGATCCGCGTCGTCCCGGCCTGGACGCCATGCTCTGGTTCGCCGAGCCGCCCTGGCCGGCGGACATGCAGGTCTTCGAACTGGCGCCCGAGCGCATGGGCCCGGTGGTCAGCCCGCGCCTGGCGCAGGAAACCGGCCTGGCCCAGGCGCCCGCCGCGCGGCTGTTGCAGGAGCCGCTGCTGCATACCGCCTCGCGACCCCAGGCCTGGCCGGCCTGGGCCGCGAGCCAGGGGCTGGCGGCGGAGGCGCTGCGCTATGGCCAGGGGTTCGAGCATCTCTACTACCTGCTGGAAGCGGCGGTGGCGGGCCTCGGCGTGGCCATCGCCCCGGAGGCGCTGGTCCGCGACGATCTCGCCGCGGGCCGCCTGGCGGCGCCCTGGGGCTTCATCGAGACCGATGCGCGCCTGGCCCTGTGGGTACCGGCGCGCCTGCACGATCCGCGTGCCGGGCGCCTGGCGCAATGGTTGCGGGAGCAGTTGGCAGGCTGAGCGCTGGCGATTTGCTGCACTTTTCCGGCTCGGCTAGTGTCCATTGAACAGAGGCGCCCGTCGGGCGCGAAGAACCAGGCATCGTCCGGGGAGAGAGTTCATGTCCAATCACCACACCTACAAGAAGATCGAACTGGTCGGCTCGTCCAAGACCAGCATCGAGGACGCCATCAACAACGCCCTCGCCGAAGCGGCGAAGAGCATTCAGCATCTGGAATGGTTCGAGGTGGTGGATACCCGCGGGCACATCGAGAACGGCGCCGTCGGCCATTACCAGGTGACCCTGAAAGTAGGGTTCCGTATCGCCAATAGCTGATGGCACCCTGGAAACCTGTCCACGATCGCCTGCGCCCTGGAAAGGCCGCCGTGTCTTTCCGCTTCGCCGGATCATGCACAGGCTATGAGGGCGGCGTGCCTCCATGGGCGGCGCGCTCGTCTCAACCTTGCCGCATTTGGCAAGCCTGACCCGTTCGGGTCTTCATCCATGCAACGAGGGAATGTGTTCATGAAGAAGTTGATGTTGGCAGTCGGCCTGTTTGCCGTGGCGGGCAGCGCATTCGCCGCCAAGCCCTGTGAGGAACTGAAAGCCGAGATCGATGCGAAGATCAAGGCCAACGGCGTTCCTGCCTACACCCTGGAAATCGTCGACAAGGGCAGCGTCACCGACAAGAAGGTAGTCGGCACCTGCGACGGCGGCACCAAGGAAATCGTCTACCAGCGCGGCTGATGCAGCGCCTGCGACGAGCAGTATCCGGGGCCGGCTTTCCCATGGGAGCCGGCCCTTTCTTTTTGCCGCGATGAGTACCCTGCCAACGATGGGTCTTGTTGCAGCTCGTCGAGAAAGCGTGCCATCTAACGGATTAATCCCAAAGTCTGTGTTAGGTTTTTCGGCACGCCCAGATGGCCTTGTGCCTTACTTCCGGATTGTCCGACTCATGGAAGACGGATTTCGGAATATTCCTGCTTACCCGCTGTAGCCGCTGGGCCAACATCGCGCCTTTCTGTATTTCAAGGAATGAAATCGTGGCTCTCCATCGCCTGGCCTTTATCTTCCTGTGCCTGCCGCTCATGGCCAGCGCCGCCCCCTTCACCTCCCCCGGCGACCGCGACCTGATCCGCGACCGCCAGCAGCGCCTGCTGGACGAACAGCGCAAGCGCCTGGAGGAACTCCAGCAACTGCCCGGCAAGGGAGCGCCCGCCGCTGCGGATGCCTCCGGCGACGACGAGCGCTGCTTCGAGATTCGCCGCATCGAGCTGGAAGGCGCCGGGCACCTCGGCGAAAGCGCGCGTCGCCAGTTACTGGCGCCCTACCAGGGGCGCTGCCTGGGCGTCGGCCAGCTCAATGCGCTGCTCAAGGCCGTCACCGACCATTACCTGGATCGCGGCTACGTCACCACCCGCGCCTACCTGCCACAGCAGGACCTGGCCTCCGGGACCCTGCGCATCATCGTCGTCGAAGGCCGCCTGGAGGGCCTGGACAGCTCCGCGCTGGCCAGCCCGCGCGAACTGACGATGAGCTTTCCGGGCAGGACCGGCGAGTTGCTAGACCTGCGCGAACTGGAGCAACTGGTCGACCAGTTGAGTCGCCTGCCGTCGCGCCAGGCGCAACTGGAGCTGGTGCCCGGCAGCGAGGTCGGCGGCAGCCGAGTGCGTCTCAAGGGCGAGCGCGACAAGCCCTGGCGGGTCTCCGCCACGCGCAACAACGACGGCGACGTCAGCACCGGCGAGCAGCAGATGGGCCTGGGTCTGGACTGGGACAGCCCGCTGGGCCTGGCCGACCAGCTCAACCTGCGCGCCAACCGCGACGCGGTGACCGACCGCTGGCGCCATTCCGACAGCCAGAGCCTGTTCTACAGCCTGCCCTGGGGCTGGTGGACCTTCACCTACGGCTACAGCCAGAGCGACTACCGCACGCGCAACGAGGCCAGCGGCTTCCCTTCAAGCTCGATGGCGACAGCCGCAGCCATCAGTTCCGCGCCGAACGCGTGCTGCACCGCGACGGTGTGAGCAAGACCGCCATGAGCCTGGGGCTCAGCCACCAGCGCACCAACAACTATGTCGAAGACACCCGCCTGGAAGACCAGAGCACGCGGATCACCGAGACCCAGCTCGGCTTCAACCACGGTCGGCGGATCGGCAGCGGTTTCGTCAACCTCGACCTCGGCTGGCAGCAGGGCATCGGCGCCCTTGGCGCGCAGGGTCGCGGCCACCCGCAGGCGGGCGATCCGAATGCGCGCTACGACAAGTACAGCCTGACCCTCAGCTACCTGCAGCCGTTCCAGCTATGGGGCGAGCGCTTCAGCTTCGACAGCCTGGCCACCGGGCAGAGGAGCGAGGACGTGCTGTTCAGCCCGCAGCGCATCAGCCTCGGCGGCAACAGCTCGGTGCGCGGCTTCAAGGACCAGACCCTGACCGGCGACAGCGGCGGCTACTGGCGCAACCAGTTGCGCTGGCGGCGTGCGGTGGAATGGGCGCCGCTGCGGCCCTGGCTGCAGGAATACGGCGTGGCCTTCGCCTACGACGTCGGCGTGATCCGCCACGACCGCTACAACGACGGCGCCAGCGGGCGCATGAGCGGCAACGCCATCGAACTGGATGCCCGGGGCCGCTATTTCGCCGCCAGCGTCGGCTTCGCCCGCTCGCTGGAGCGGCCCAGCGCCATTGAGCGGCGCGAGCACCCGATCTATTTCCGGGTCGACGCGTTCTTCTGAAGACGCGGCGACCTCCTGAACGCTTTAGGAAAGCGCCTACCTGCATCGAGGCCCTTTCCTTGGAAAACCTTGCTTAACCTCGCCGGGCCCCTACCCGCCAAGGAGTAACGATATGGACATCCGCAGCCCGCTGAACCAGTGCATCGCCCTGTCCCTGGCCGGCATCCTGTTCCTCAACCCGATCGTCGCCGCGGCGGCGGGGCTGGCGCTGGACAAGGCCGCCGGCGGCAACACCGGCCTGGGCCAGGCGGGCAACGGCGTGCCCGTCGTCAATATCGCCACGCCCAACGGCGCCGGGCTGTCGAACAACCATTTCCGCGACTACAACGTCGGCGCCAACGGGCTGATCCTCAACAACGCCACCGGCAAGACCCAGGGTACCCAGCTCGGCGGGATCATCCTCGGCAACCCCAACCTCAAGGGCCAGGCGGCGCAGGTGATCCTCAACCAGGTCACCGGCGGCAACCGCAGCACCCTGGCCGGCTACACCGAGGTGGCCGGGCAGTCGGCGCGGGTGATCGTCGCCAACCCGCACGGCATCACCTGCCAGGGCTGCGGCTTCATCAACACGCCGCGCGCGACCCTCACCACCGGCAAGCCGATCATGGACGGCCAGCGCCTGGAGCGCTTCCAGGTGGACGGCGGCGACATCGTCGTCGAAGGCGCCGAACTGAACGTCGGCAACCTCGAACAGTTCGACCTGATCACCCGCAGCGCCAAGCTCAACGCCAAGCTCTACGCGAAGAACCTCAACATTGTCACCGGCCGCAACGACGTCCAGGCCGACAGCCTGCAGGCCACGCCGCGCGCCGCCGATGGCAGCGAGAAGCCACAGCTGGCGATCGACAGCTCGGCGCTGGGCGGGATGTACGCCGGGGCGATCCGCCTGGTCGGCACCGAGCAGGGCGTGGGGGTGAGGCTGGCCGGCGACATGGCCGCCAGCGGCGGCGACATCCGCATCGACGCCAGCGGCAAGCTGAGCCTGGCCCAGGCCTCCAGCCAGGGCGACCTGAAGATCGCGGCCCAGGCCGTGGAGCTGAACGGCAAGACCTACGCCGGCGGCAGCGCCGAGATTCGCAGCGCGGAGGAACTGCTCAACCGGCAGAGCCTGGCGGCGCGCGAACGCATCGCGCTGGAGGCGGCGCATATCGACAACGCCGGGGTGATCGAAGCCGGCGTCGAGCCAGACGAGCGGCGCAACGCGCGCGGCGACCTCGAGCTGCGCAGCGGCACCCTGCGCAACGCCGGCAGCCTGGTGGCCAGCCGCGCGCTGGAAGCGAAGGCGAGCCAGGCGCTGGACAACCAGGGCGGCAGCCTGAAGGGGGCGACCGTCCGGGTCGACGCCGGGCACCTGGACAACCGTGGCGGCAAGCTGCTCGCCGAGGGCGAACTGCGGGTCGAGGCGAGCAGCCTGGACAACCGCCAGGACGGCCTGTTGCAGAGCCGTGACCGCGCCGTGGTCAAGACCCGTGGCGATCTCGACAACCGTGGCGGCCAGGTGATCGGCCTGAACGACCTGGAGGTCGGCGCGGCGACGCTCGACAACGGCCAGCAAGGCCTGCTCGGCAGCCAGCAGTCCACCCGCGTCAGCGCCCAGGCGCTGGTCAACCGGGGGGACGGCGAAGTCTCCGGCAAGCGCGTCGAGGCCCGCGTCGGCAGCCTCGACAATCGCGGCGGCAAGCTGATCGGCGACGACCTGCTGGTGGTCGCCAGCGGTGCCATCGACAACCGCCTCGGCTTGTTCTCCGCGGCCAACCGCCTCGACCTGCGGGCGCGCAGCCTGGACAACAGCGGCAAGGGCACGCTGAGCAGCCGGGGCGGCCTGGAGGTCAGCCTCGGCGGCCTGCTGGACAACCGCGATGAAGGCAACCTGCTCAGCCAGGGCGCGCAGCGCGTGACGGTGGGGCAACTGGACAACCGCGCCGGCGGCCTGCTGTCGAGCCGCAGCGAGTTGAACGTCCACGGCGCCAGCCTGGACAACCGTGGCGGCGTGCTGGTGGCCGACGCTGGCCTGAGCGCCACGGGAGGCGCCTTCGACAACCGCGACGGCGGCAGCGCCAGCGGCAAGGCTGGCGTGCGCGTGGAGGTCGCCAGCCTGCGCAACGACCAGGGTGGCAAGCTGCTCAGCGATGGCCGCCTGGACCTCGCAGCGAACGCCGTCGGCAACGCCGGAGGGCGTATCGCCGCCAAGGGCGACCTGCAGGCGACGCTTGGCAGCCTGGCCCAGCAAGGTGGCGAACTGGTCAGCGAAAAGACCCTGAAGGTCGCGGCCGACACGCTCGACAACAGCCAGTCCGGGCTGATCGCCGCGAATGGCGGCATCGCTATCGAGGCGCGGCAGGTCGACAACCGCGCCGGCGAGATTTCCAGCACCTCGAAGGTCGCCGTGAACGCCCGCGAGCAACTGGACAACCGCGGCGGCAAGGTCATCGGCGACAGCGGCCTGCGCCTCACCGTGCAGCGCCTGCTGAACCAGGCCAAGGGGTGCTGGCCGGGCGCGACGGCCTGAGCCTGGACGGCGGCGAACTGTTCAACGGCGACGGCGGGCGGCTCGACAGCCAGAACAGCCTGAGCGTGAGCCTCGGCGGCGTGCTGGACAACCAGGGCGGCGCGCTGGTCAGCGAAGGCAGCCTGACGGCGCGCGCCGCGCGCCTGGACAACCGTGGCGGGACCTTCTCCAGCGCCGGTGCGCTGGCGCTGACCAGCCAGGCCGCGCTGGACAACCAGGGCGGCAGGCTGCTCAGCGATGCCGGCGTGACGCTGCAGGGCGCCAGCCTCGACAACAGCCGTTCCGGCGTGATCAGCGCCAAGGGAGCGGTGGATATCCGCACCGGCGTACTGGACAACAGCCGCAACGGCGGCATCGGCAGCAACGCCGGCATCACCCTGGTGGCCGCCCGGCTGGACAACGGCCAGCAGGGCCGGGTCAGCGCCAAGGGCCTGCTCGACGCCAACCTGAAAGGCCTCGACCAGCGCGGAGGCGGCGTCCTGGTCAGCGAAACCGGCGTCACCCTCGACCTCAATGGCGGCACGCTGGTCAACCGCGACGGCGGCCTGATCGCCACGCCCGGCGCGCTGCTGCTGCGCCAGCTCGGCGCGGTGGACAACGGCGCCGGCGGGGAAATCTCCAGCGACCGCGCTTTCACCCTCGCCGCCGCCAGCCTGGACAACCGCGGCGGGCGCCTGATCGGCGCCGACAGCCTGACCCTGCGCATCGCCCAGGCCCTGGACAACAGCCTGGGCGGGGTGATCTCCGGCGCCGCCGGCCTGGACATCGCGGCCGCTCGCCTGGACAACAGCGCCAAGGGCACCCTGGCCAGCCGCGCCGGCATCGACCTGCGCGTCGACGGCGCGCTGGACAACCACGCCGAAGGCACCGTCTCCGGCGCCCGCCTGACGCTCGCCAGCGCCTCGCTGGACAACAGCGGCAAGGGCCTGCTCTCCGGCAACGCCGGCCTGAGCGTCGTCACTGGCGCGCTGGACAACGCCGAGGGTGGCCAGTTGATCAGCCAGGGCGTGCTGGACGTCAGCAGCGCCGACCTCGACAACCGTGGCGGCGCCCTCAGTGGCAAGCAGTCGCTGCGCCTGAGCGCCGCCAACCTGGACAACCGTGGCGGCCTGCTCACCAGCGACGGCGAACTGGAACTGACGGCAGGGCGCGTCGATTCCGCCGACGGCGGCGAAATCTCCGCCCGGGGCGACCTGCGCCTGACGGTCGAGCGCCTGGTGCAACGCCAGGGCCGGCTGGTCGGCGAGCGCGGCGTCAGTCTCGACCTGCGGGGCGGCGACCTGGACAACCAGGGCGGCCTGATCAGTGCCCGCGGCCCGCTGAGCATCGAGCGGCTGAACGTCCTCGACAACCGCCAGGGCGGCGAGATTTCCAGCCAGCAGGGCTTCGAGCTGCTGGCCAGGCGCATCGACAACGGCCAGCAGGGGCGCATCATCAGCGCCGGGAAACTGCGCCTGGACGCCGACGCGCTGGGCAACGCCGGCGCCGGCCTGCTCTCCGGATGGCAGGGCCTGACGGTGACAGGCGGGAGCCTGGACAACAGCGCCGGCGGCACCCTTTCGAGCAAGGACGGCGAGCTGGCCATCAGCCTCGGCGGCGCGCTGGACAACCACGGCCAGGGCGCGCTGGTCAGCAAGGGCGCGCAACAGATCGACGCCGCCAGCCTGGATAACGCCCAGGGCATCGTCTCCGGCGAAAGCGACGTGACCCTGAGCATCGCCGGGAAGCTGGACAACGGCCAGGGCGGCCTGGTCTCGGCGCAGCGCGCGCTGAGCTTCGAGCGCGACGATACGCTGCTGAACAACGCCGGCGGCCGGATCAACGGCGGCAGCCTGCTGCTCAAGGGCGCCAGCCTGGATAACAGCGACGGCCAGTTGATCAGCCAGGGCCGGCTCGACGCCATCCTCGGCGGCGCCCTGGTCAACACCGGCGCGGCGCGCCTGGCCAGCGGCGGCGACCTGCTGCTGCGCAGCGCCAGCGTCGACAACCGCGGCGGCAAGCTGGTCAGCCAGGGGCTGCTGGAGATCAGCGCCGGCAGCCTCGACAACAGCGCCTCCGGCACCCTCGCCAGCCAGGCCGGCATGAGCCTGCGCCTGGGCGGCGGTGCCCTGCGCAACCAGCAGGACGGCCTGATCTTCAGCCAGGCCGGCGCCCTCGACGTGCAGGCTGGCAGCCTGGACAACCGCCAGGGCACGCTCCAGGCCCAGGGCGACAACCGGCTGCGTATCGGCGGCGCGCTGGACAACCAGGGCGGCCGCCTGGACAGCCGGGCCGGCAACCTCGACCTGCAGAGCGGCAGCCTCGACAACGGCGCCGGCGGCGTGCTCAACAGCGCCAAGGGTTGGCTGAAGCTGGTCACCGGGCTGTTCGACAACAGCGCCGGCGTTACCCAGGCGCAGTCGCTGGAGATTCGCGCCGGGCAAGGCGTACGCAACCAGCAGGGCCATCTCTCGGCGCTGGGCGGCGACAACCGCATCGTCACCGCCGACTTCGACAACCAGGGCGGCGGCCTCTACGCCAGCGGCCTGCTCAGCCTCGACGGCCAGCGCTTCCTCAACCAGGGCGCGGCGGCGGGCCAGGGCGGCAAGGTCGGCGCCGGGCGCATCGACTTCAGCCTGGCCGGCGCGCTGGCCAACCGCTTCGGCCAGTTGGAAAGCGAAAGCGAGCTGCACCTGCGCGCCGCCGCGATCGACAACAGCGGCGGCAGCCTGCGCGCCCTTGGCCGCAGCGGCAGCACGCGGCTGGTCGCTGGCGACCTGAACAACGCCTACGGCGTGCTGGAAAGCGCCAACCAGGACCTCGACCTGCAACTGGGCAGCCTGGCCAACGCCGGCGGGCGCATCCTCCACACCGGCAACGGCACCTTCGGCCTGGATTCCGGGCAGGTGATCCGCGCCGGCGGCGAACTGACCACCAATGGCCTGCTGGACATCCGCGCCAGCGAATGGACCAACAGCAGCGTGCTGCAAGCCGGACGCCTGAACCTGGACATCGGCACCTTCCGCCAGACGGCCGAGGGCAAGCTGCTGGCGGTGCAGTCCTTCACTGGCCGCGGCGGCGACTGGAGCAACGACGGCCTGCTGGCCAGCGACGGCAGCTTGCGCCTCGAGCTGAGCGGCGGCTACCGTGGCAACGGCCGCGCCACCAGCCTCGGCGACTTCGCCCTGAACGCCGCCAGCCTCGACCTCGGCAATGCCGCCAGCCTCGCCGGCGGCGCCAATGTCACGCTCGGCGCCGGCAACCTGCTGGTCAACCGTGGGCGGATCACCGCCGCCGGCGACCTCGTGGCCAGCGCCGCGAGCCTGAACAACTACGGCACCCTGGGCGGCGGCGGCAACCTGCGATTGAACGCGCCCGCCCTGCTCAACGAGCGCGGGTTGCTGTTCAGTGGCGCCGACATGACCCTGCGCGCCGGCGACATCACCAACCTCTACGGGGATGTGTACAGCCTCGGCAGGCTGGATATCGCCCGCGACGATGCCGGCAACCGTGCCGCCAGCCTGCGCAACCTTTCCGGGGTGATCGAGAGCGGCAAGGACTTCAGCCTGCGTGCCAGCCTGATCGAGAACCGTCGCGCCGTGCTGGAAAGCAAGTCGGGCCTGTACACCGCGAAGATGGAGCAGACCGCCTGCATCGAAGGCGTCAACGCGGGCGACTGCAGCGGCAAGCGCAACGCCATCTGGACCATCACCCAGCGCGACAAGACCGAGGTCACCGCCAGCAGCGCCATGGGGCAACTGCTGGCCGGAGGCGACTTCGCCATCGACGGCGGCACCCTGAACAACCTTTCCAGCCTGATCGGCAGCGGCGGCAACCTCACCGCCAACCTCGAAGTCCTCGACAACCAGGGCCTGGAAACCGGCGAGCTGGAAACCATCCGCGTGCTGCGTACCGCTCGCGGCGGCGATATCGGCGGCATCGACCAGAAGTCGCGCAACTTCACCAACCTCTACTGGTACCAGAGCGCCAATTTCGACCCGGCGCGCGCGGGCGAGATTCCCGCCGCGCTCAACGCGATCCTCAGCGACTGGTCCTTCGAGTACGAATTCCCGAGCAAGGGACCGACCCCGATCAGCAGTGGCGACCAGTCCTACGCAGCGGTGATCCAGGCCGCCGGCGACGTCACGGTCAATGCCAGCACGCGCATCGACAACGGCGTCACCCGCCCCGGCTACACCTTCGTCGGCAGCGGCCGCCAGGTGGGCGACAGCGCGGTGGGCGGCAGCGGGGTTTCGGTGGTCGTGCCGCTGACCTCGCAACTGCCGCCCGACCTGGCGCGGCGCCAGGTCAACCCGGTTACCCTGCCCGGCTTCAGCCTGCCCCAGGGCGACAACGGCCTGTTTCGCCTCAGCTCGCGCTTCGCCGAGGACGGCAACGGCAGCGCCGCGCTCGGTGCCGGCGCCGACCTCACCCAGGGCGGCAGCGGCGTCTCGGTCGGCCAGCAGGGCGCCGGCAACGTCGCCGGTACCTGGCAGGGCCAGGGCGTGCGAGTCGACGGCCTGGCTGGCGCGGCCAACGTCCAGGGTCAGGGCGGCAGCACGCTCGGCGGTAGCCTGCCGGGCGTCGCCCGGGTCCAGGGCGTGCCCGGCAACGCCACGCCGAGCGCTAGCCACAAGTACCTGATCGAGACCAACCCGGCGCTCACCGAGCTGAAGCAGTTCCTCAACTCGGACTACCTGCTCAGCGGCCTGGGCATGAACCCGGACGATAGCAAGAAGCGCCTCGGCGACGGTCTCTACGAGCAGCGGCTGATCCGCGACGCGGTGGTGGCGCGCACCGGCCAGCGCTACATCGACGGGCTGAGCAGCGACGAGGCACTGTTCCGCTACCTGATGGACAACGCCATCGCTTACAAGGACAAGCTCCAGCTGCAACTGGGCGTGGGTTTGAGCGCGGAGCAGATGGCGGCGCTGACCCACGACATCGTGTGGTTGGAAGAGGTCGAGGTGAACGGCGAGAAGGTCCTCGCGCCGGTGGTCTACCTGGCCCAGGCGGAGGGTCGGCTGGCACCCAACGGTGCGCTGATCCAGGGCCGCGACGTGAAGCTGGTGAGCGGCGGCGACCTGCATAACGTCGGCACCCTGCGCGCGCGGAACGACCTCAGCGCGACAGCCGACAACCTCGACAACAGCGGCCTGATCGAGGCCGGCAAGCGCCTCGACCTGCTCGCCGGCGACTCGATCCGCAACCGCCAGGGCGGGGTCATCGCCGGGCGCGACGTGAGCCTCACCGCGCTGACCGGCGACGTGATCAACGAACGCAGCGTGACCCGCTACGACAGCGCGCTCGACGGCCGCACCTGGGAACGCAGCTTCGCCGACAGCGCCGCGCGGGTGGAGGCGGCGAACAGCCTGAACGTCCAGGCCGGACGCGACATCGCCAACCTCGGCGGGGTGCTGCAGAGCCGCGGCGACCTCAGCCTCGACGCCGGACGCGACGTCACCGTCGCCGCCGTCGAGGACCGCCAGGGCCAGACCCGCTGGAACACGTCGCGGCTACAGAGCGTGACCCAGCTCGGCGCCGAAGTCAGTGCCGGGCGGGACCTGAACGTCAGCGCCGGGCGCGACCTCAGCGCAGTGGCCAGCGCCCTCGAAGCGCGCCGCGACATCGCCCTCTCCGCCGGGCGCGACGTGACCCTGGCGGCGGCGGCGAACGAGGAGCATGCCTACAGCAAGACCAGGAAGGTCACCTACCAGGAAGACAAGGTCGCCCAGCAAGGCACCCGCGTGGATGCCGGCGGCGACCTGGCGATCAATGCCGGACAGGACCTGCGCCTGATCGCGAGCCAGGCCAGCGCCGGCGACGAGGCCTACCTGGTGGCCGGCGACAAGCTGGAACTGCTGGCCGCCAACGACAGCAACTACTACCTGTACGACAAGAAGAAGAAAGGCGACTTCGGCCGCAAGGAAACCCGGCGCGACGAAGTCACCGACGTCAAGGCGGTGGGCAGCCAGATCAGCAGCGGCGGCGACCTCACCCTGCTCAGCGGTGGTGACCAGACCTACCAGGGCGCGAAGCTGGAATCGGGCAACGACCTGGCCATCGTCAGCGGCGGCGCGGTGACCTTCGAGGCGGTAAAGGACCTGCACCAGGAAAGCCACGAGAAGAGCAAGGGCGACCTGGCGTGGCAGTCGTCGAAGGGCAAGGGCCAGACCGACGAAACCGTGCGCCAGAGCCAGATCGTGGCCCAGGGGAATCTGGCGATCAAGGCCGTGGAAGGGCTGAAGATCGACCTCAAGCATATCGACCAGAAGACCGTGAGCCAGACCATCGACGCGATGGTGCAGGCGGATCCGCAACTGGCGTGGCTGAAGGAGGCCGAGCAGCGCGGGGATGTGGACTGGCGCATGGTGCAGGAGGTGCACGATAGCTGGAAGTACAGCAACTCGGGGTTGGGGGCTGCGCCGTCACTGGCCATTGCCATCGTTGCAGCTGCTTACCTCGGCCCGGTGTATGGCGCAATGGCCAGCAACCTCGCCATTGGCACCATCAACAATGGCGGTGACCTTGGCAAGGGGCTGCAACAGGCCACCAGCGCTGACAGTCTGAAAGGGTACGCCATCGCAGCGGCCACGGCTTATCTCGTCAGCCCGCAGTTGGACAAGGCATTCGGCGTATCCAGTGACAACATCAACAAAGTCACCAAAGGATTCAAGCTCAGCACAGTTGAGGGAATCGGTGGATTTGCTGCCTACAGCATTGCCCAAGGCTTTGCTCAATCGGTCATGCAGCAGGCCGCCTATGGCGGCAGCTACATCGACAACCTCGGTAATGCCATGGCAGGTCAGGCGCGCAACCTGGGAATGGCGGTAGGTTTCAATTTCATTGGCGACTCGGTCAAATACCCTGATGGCAGCCCGCCGAAAATCATGGCTCACGCCCTGATGGGAGGTCTGCTGGCCGAAGCCTCCGGCAGTGACTTCAAGACTGGAGCGGCGGCCGCTGGTGCCAACGAGGCCATGATCAACCTCCTTGGGAAAATGGTAGGTGGCGATCAAAACCTCGAACTGATGGCCTCGCAACTCGTTGGCGTAGCCGCGGCAAGTGCGGTCAATGGCGATGTGAGTCTGGGCGCCGAGATCGCCAAAAGCGGGACGGCGTACAACCGGCAGCTACACCCAGATGAAATCAAATTCGCATCGGATGTGGAGCGCGTCAAACGTTATGCCCAGGAAAATGGGCTGAGCGAGGACACCGCCCGCAAAGAGCTTCTCAGCACGGCCGCCATGATGGTGGACAATGGCTGGAACCAGGCCTTGGCCGGCACAGACATCAACGCTGCCCGGGCTGCTCAGTATCTGCGTACGGAGCTGGGCACAGGCCCGGACAGCAATCTCTTCCAGGTGACCCAGGCTGACTACTACAACGAGCGGGTGGGGCTGACGGCGCTATTCAAGAACAAGGAGGCCCTGACCAGCGTTCTGGAAAACATAGCCCTAGCGAATCCCGCGAGCTATACGAGGGACCCCGCGAACCGTGCGGAAGTGCTGAATGCCAAAGGTGAAGGTAGCCAAGCGGGCTTTGGGCTGGCACTGGAAGGGATCGTCAGCGCGCCTTCAAAAACTGCCTTGTGGTTGATGGGTGCGCTAACCTGTTCAAGCTGTGCGGAGCGGGATATCCAGAACGCTTGGAACTCGGTTGCCTCGTTACCTGAAGACATCCGTATGAAAGGCTATCTGGATGCCTTGCACACCATGCAAGGCCAGGGTGCCAGCGTGGTGCGGGACAACGCCGCGAGTTCGACTGCATTGGGAGTTGAGGTTGGGCTGGCCATTGATGGAGGGTTGGCAGGGGCAGGCAAGGGCGTCGTTACGGATGGTCCGAAAGGAATACTTACACTGAAAGATTTTCCTGATGTCTCTACCAAGATAAGCCAGAAGCAGCTTCGCCATATTGCTGGAACACAGCAGCTTGAGGCACGGGGAGGCGGTGGTTTCTTAAACAGTGTCTCTGATGCTCAAAAAGTGCTTGATGCCTACCATACCGGCCAAGTGAAAATCCTAGGGAGAAATGCTCAGGGATTCCCAGTAGTCAAGTTTGAGGGCGTTACTGGAACTAACGTTAATCTCGGTGTTGGTATAACTGATCAGGCAACCAATGTATTTATTATCAAGGGCACAAAGAGTCCAAGTATTGTCCCTACAAATCCAAACTGGAGTCCCAAATGAGTAGCCAGCCAACGTTGGAAGAATGGAATTTTCAAGTGTTAATGCTAATTCAAGCGTTGGTAGGTGCGATATCTGCCAATTTTAGAATGATTGCATTGTTATGGGATGGCGATGAGTGGGTATTGAGATTTTATCTTGAAGAGAGCAACGAAGAGGACGTTGAGGAGATTGAGGATGTTGTTTGCCAATATACGGCATATCAGGGCTCTAGTTTGAGATGCAGGTCTGAGTTGATCGTGGGGCGTGAACGCCTTCCGGGGCTTTCGGAGGTGGGTAGGGTTGTATACCGTCGCAGAGAGTCTTTTGATATTTAGTTGGGGCAAAAGGTAGCTCCGGCGCAGAAAGTGCTATCAATCAAGGCAGGCTTAATTCTCAGCTCCTGTCTGAGGAGGTTGCGAATGGCCACGCGTTCCAGAAACATTTAGTCGAACGGCAAGAGTTTGTTGATCTTGCGCCAACAGCATAAAGGGGACAGATTTATTTTCCCTACTCTAATTTTCTAAGCAGGGAGGCTCCAGTGCAGACGCCGTAAGGAGGCTCCGCGATGCCTAGGCAAGGGCGAGTGGTTTTACCGAATTATCCGCTTCACGTGGTCCAGCGGGGACACAATCGGCAAGTGGTATTCGCCGAGGACGAGGACTACCAGCGTTACCTCTCCGATCTACGGGACCTCAAGGATGCCTTTGGTATCAAGGTCTACGCATTTTGCCTGATGACCAACCATGTCCATCTGCTCTTGGCGCCTGGTGATTCGCTGTCTGGCTTGGCGCAACTGATGAAAACGCTGGCGGCGCGCACGACACGATATCGGAATCGCTTGGAGGGCCGTTCCGGAACGTTGTGGGAAAGTCGCTATAACTGGCGTGTTGCCGGTACATCGAACTGAACCCTATTCGGGCGCGGATGGTGGACGATGTGGCGGCCTATCCCTGGTCAAGTTATGGGCTGCAGAGCATAAAGGGGACAGATTTATTTTCCCTACTCTAATTTAAAGGAGATAAAACATACACGTTCTACTCAAGATCAAAAACTACGGGGCTACCTTCTGCGGAACTAAAGATAGGTGGAAATAATAAGAACAATATTGCTGTAAAGATTCGTTTTGAAAATCCTTAGGGGTGTAATATGAATAGTTCCTGTCAGCATGTTTTATGTGGTTTGATGGACTTTTCAAAGAAGCTTCCAGATAATGTTGTTAAGGTAAAGAAAGGGATGGCATTTTTTGTTGAGAGATCGGCTCTATATAGTTTGAGTATTTTAAAATTGTTATTTTTTGTTAGCGTTAATTGTGGTGCGAAAAAAATATTTTTCTGCTTTTTGGTAGCCCAAAAAAATAAATTTGAGATCTCCTCGGTTTATGAGGTTGATCTGCTTGAAGTTAATTTTACTGAGATAGAGAATAGGCTGTTTTCTTTATATGAAGAGCATGTTTTAGTTGGAGAGGTAGGTAGAATAGTAGCTTTTTCAGATATGGTCTCATGGGTTCTGTATGAAGAGGTTTTAGAAGAGATAGGGGTTTTGGTTATGTTGGATGAAACGAGATCTGTATATTCGAATTTTGATTTTGGCGAGTTCGTTAGTAGAGAGTTTATGATGGAGCAGGCTGATTTGGGTTTATACCGTAAAGAGTACGTAGATAAACTTATTTCTAATTATTAACATAAAGGAAGAGTTTTTATTTTCCCTATCCTAACTTCTGAACACGGAGGCTCCAGCGCAGGCTCCGTCAAGGGGGCGACATGCCTAGGTAAGGGCGCATGGTTTAGCGAGTTATTCGCTTTGGGTTCGGCGTGGGCGCAGTCGCCGAAACTAGAGTAGTAAAAATAAATCTGTCCCTTTTTCTCAAGCAAAGCCGACAGTCAATACGCTATGCATGAGTTTGTTGGTGGTTGCTGGTTTGTTTTTGAAGGCGCTCACTTTTCAAAAAGGATAACTAATGAATATACAGATGGTCGAGAAGAGTCTGCTGGAAATAAAGTGATTCAAGAGTTTGGTTCCCGTTCTTGTATTGATGCTCTTTCCAGAGAGTATTTGTTAGAGGGGGTTCTCGAAGTTCAGCCGGGGCCGGGCTGGATGCTTTGGTATATTTATGCGAAGTCATTTCACATTGAGATTCCAGACGTTTGAAGCCCCCCGGTTCTCGCCCGGGATAGAGAACAAAGGGGACAGATCTATTTTCCCTGCTCTAATTTTCTAAGCAAGGAGGCTCCAGCGCAGACGCCGTAAGGAGGCTCCGCGATGCCTAGGCAAGGGCGAGTGGTTTTACCGAATTATCCGCTTCACGTGGTCCAGCGGGGACACAATCGGCAAGTGGTATTCGCCGAGGACGAGGACTACCAACGCTACCTCTCCGACCCTCAAGACCTCGAGGATGCCTTCGGTATCAAGGTCTACGCATTTTGCCTGATGGCCACCCATATCCATCTGCTCCTGGCGGCTTGCCGGCCCTCCTTTCTACTGCTCCGTCGCACAGCGCCCCAATGTACTAGTACACCGGAAACCGCCGTCTCCCGTTGAACGGGCGGGCCCCGGCCCCCTACCATTCGCAGCACACCGACCCGCGCAAAGGGAGCGGGATGCCGCGTAGGCAGGCCGCCATGGAAGGAGAAGCACATATGCCGGTACTGGCTCTGAGACTCACCGCCCTGGCGGCCCTTGCGATCAGCGTGTCGGGGTGCGTCATGGAGGCCTATGGCAGTCGCGCGCGTAGCGATGCGCAATCCTGGATCGGCTTGCCAATCCAGGACGTGATCAAGCGCTTCGGCGAGCCGGAACGCGTGACGGGGGATGCCGCCAGGCAGAAGTACGTGTGGAAGGAGTACGAGAACTATAGCCACGACTACGACTACACCTACTACGAGCAGGGCCATGGCAATACGCCCAACAGCTCGGTCCTGAACCAGAAGACCGGCACGGCCAACCAGAGCGGCTATTACACCTGCATCTACGAATTCTTTGCCGACGCCTCGGGCCGGGTGGTCGATGCGACCGCGCGGGGTGAGTGCCGCTAGTTCCAGGCGCTCTTCACGCCGCAAAGGGCGATTGGCTCAGCCAGCCACCGCCTTGTCTCCGACCTCGCAGAGACGCCTCAGTCCAGCGCGGAGGCGTCCCCTCCCCTCGCTCCGCCGTGATCGCCAGGCCGCCCTGCCTCACCCGGGTCCTGGTCCGGTCCTCGAAACCCGGCCGTTGCAGCCAGTAGCCGCGCAGGTTGATGCGGGGCGCCAGGCGGTTGCCGTCGCGTTCGTCCAGCGGCGCTCCGGGGTTTCCCCGGCGCCTCACAACAGGATCAGCAGCGCTCCTATCAGCAGCCCCGCCAGGCTGAAGGGTAGCGTTTGCAGGGCCAGCCGCTTGCCGCCCACCAGCACGACCAGGCCGGCCTTGACCAGGCTGTTGCTCAGGGCGGCAAGGGCGATGCCGCGGCTGGCCACGCCTGGATCGAGTTCGCCCTGCGCCGCGCGGGCCAGGGACAGGGTGATCGCGTCGACGTCGGCGAGGCCGGAGAGCAACGCGACCGCATAGATGCCGGCGTCGCCGAACAGCCGCCGGCCGACCTCCACCAACAGCAGGATCGCGCTCAGCAAGGCGGCGAAACGCATGGCCGGGAGCAGTTCGAAGGGGTTGCGCAGGCCTGGCTCGTCGGGCGCCTCCTGGCTGGCGCGGCCGCCGCGCAGGGCGTGGAACAGCGTGCCGCCAAGGTAGACGAGGGTGGTGGCGGCGAATGGCAGGGCCAGCTCCTTCAGCAAGGCCGGGTGGATCGCGCCGATCTCGACAAGGATGCGCGGGAACATCAGCGCCGAGGTCGCCAGCAGGGCGCACGCCAACAGGGCGTCGGGCATGCGCTCGCGCAGGCGCGCCAGGGTCAGGGTCATCACCGTGGAGGACACCAGGCCGCCGAGCACCGCGGTCAGCAACAGGCCCTTGCGCGAGCCGATCAGGCGGATGGCCAGGTAGGCGGAGAAACCGAGGGCGGCGATCAGCACCACCATCCACCAGGTCAGGTAGGGATTGAAGAACGCCCAGGGACCATAGCCCTGGTTGGGCAGCACCGGCAGCAGGACCACGGAAATGAACAGCAGCTTGAGGGTGCCCGATAGCTCCTCGGCGGTCAGGCGCTTCAGCAGGGCGTGGAGCTTGTCCTTGAGGCTCAGCAGCAGGGTCAGCACGATGCCGCCGGCGGCAGCCAGCAGGCGCTGTTCGGTGAGGGCGAGGCTGCCGAGGAGGAAGGTCATCAGCAGGGCGATCTCGGTGGTCATGCCCTGGTCGCCGCCACGCCTGACATCGCTCACGTAGCCGGCCACGGCCAGCGCCGCGAGGGCCAGCAGCAAGGCTACCCAGACTGCGCTGCCCAGTTCGCCCGCGAGCAGGGTGGCGAAGCCGCCGAGCAGGCCGGCCAGGCTGAAGGTGCGGATTCCGGCGATCTGCCGCGCATCTTCGTGGTCGCGCTCCTGCCAGCCGCGCTCGGCGCCGATCAGGAGGCCGATGGCCAGGGCCGTGCACAGGCTCAACAACAGATCCAGGGAAAGCGTCATGCTCGATTCCATTCGCCGGGAGAGAGGATGGCGACGTGCCTGTGCGCACCATAGCAGCAGACGACCCCGAGGCGCCCGCACGGCGGTGCGCCGTCCACCAAGAGCCCGTCGCTGCCGCCGATATCCATCGGGTTCTCCGCCCCGGTGTAGGCGCACGGGAGCTGGCGTAGGGAAAGTCCGCTGTTTTTCGGCCGCTGACGGTTCTCTTTCCGCGTGCTCCGACGGCCGCCAACAGTAAAAAAACCACGGCCAATCCTGATAGGCGGAGGGGCGCCTCGTTCCTAGACTGGCGGGGAAACATCAGGAGACGTCAATCATCATGCATATTCAATCATCTCAGCAGAACCCGTCTTTCGTGGCTGAGTTGAGCCAGGCCGTGGCCGGGCGCCTGGGACAGGTCGAGGCCCGCCAGGTGGCCACTCCCCGGGAGGCGCAACAACTGGCCCAGCGCCAGGAAGCACCGAAGGGCGAGGGCCTGCTCTCCCGCCTGGGGGCCGCCCTCGCGCGTCCCTTCGTGGCGATCATCGAGTGGCTGGGCAAACTGCTGGGGAGCCGTGCCCACGCCTCCACCCAGGCGCCGCTCTCCCGTCAGGACGCGCCGCCTGCCGCCAGTCTCTCGGCCGCCGAGATCAAGCAGATGATGCTGCAAAAGGCACTGCCCCTGACCTTGGGCGGACTTGGCAAGGCGAGCGAGCTGGCGACTTTGACAGCGGAGAGGCTGGCGAAGGATCACACGCGCCTGGCCAGCGGCGACGGCGCCCTGCGCTCGCTGGCCACCGCCCTGGTCGGGATTCGCGATGGCAGCCGGATCGAGGCTTCCCGTACCCAGGCTGCCCGCCTGCTCGAACAGAGCGTTGGGGGGATCGCGCTGCAACAGTGGGGGACCGCGGGCGGTGCCGCCAGCCAGCATGTACTCAGCGCAAGCCCGGAGCAACTGCGCGAAATCGCCGTCCAACTGCATGCGGTAATGGACAAGGTCGCCCTGTTGCGCCACGCGGTAGAGAGCGAGGTAAAGGGCGAGCCTGTCGACAAGGCGCTGGCGGATGGCCTGGTGGAGCACTTCGGGCTGGAGGCGGAGCAGTACCTCGGCGAACACCCGGACGGGCCGTACAGCGATGCCGAGGTGATGGCGCTCGGTCTTTATACCAACGGCGAGTACCAGCACCTGAATCGTTCCCTGCGTCAGGGACGGGAGCTGGATGTGGGCCAGGCGTTGATCGACCGGGGCATGTCTGCCGCGTTCGAAAAGAGCGGACCGGCTGAACAGGTCGTGAAGACCTTCCGCGGCACCCAGGGCAGGGATGCCTTCGAGGCGGTGAAAGAGGGCCAGGTCGGCCACGACGCCGGCTATCTCTCCACCTCCCGGGACCCCAGCGTTGCCAGGAGCTTCGCGGGCCAGGGCACGATAACCACCCTGTTCGGCAGATCCGGGATCGATGTCAGCGAGATATCGATCGAGGGCGATGAGCAGGAGATCCTCTACGACAAGGGGACCGACATGCGCGTGCTTCTCAGCGCCAAGGATGGGCAGGGTGTGACCCGTCGGGTGCTCGAAGAGGCCACGCTGGGGGAACGGAGCGGCCACGGCGAGGGACTGCTCGATGCCCTGGACCTGGCAACCGGGACGGATCGTTCAGGCAAGCCCCAGGAACAGGACCTGCGCCTGAGAATGCGCGGCCTCGACCTGGCCTGACCGGTCGACGGCAGAGACGGACACTCCCAAGGGGTGTCCGTTTTCATTTGCGCCGTACAGCGTCGGGCGCAATGGGCGGCAAGGAGGCCTGCCTGGCTGCCACCGGTTGGTGGCGGACACCGGTGCCCGGCGTCCCACCTCGATCCTGCGAACGAGACGCAGTCAGAATTCTCCGAGTATGCTTCCTGCATAACGAAACGATCGGAATAACTGTGGTAACTTTGCCGCCCACCGAGATGGCCTATTGATGGCTCATACGGTTCGTGCATCGCTTCCCGCACGATTGTTTCGGATTTCCAAGGCCGGCCGGGAGCGCCGGTTGATCGACGCATTCGTATTTCAAGGAAAGAAATCGTGGCCACCCCATTTCGCCCCTCGCCTTGGCGCGCCGCCGTGCCGCCTGGCCTTCCTCGATTTTCACTACGCCCTCTTTTCCGCACACGGGTCGGCTAGAAGCCGCTCCGCGTCGATAGCGTTTTTTTCCAGGAGAACCCCATGAGTCACAGCGCCAAGAAAGCACTACTGCCGCTCCTCGCCGTCGCCACCCTGGCCGGCCTGGCGGGCTGCGCCACCGAGACCTCCACCGCGTTGCCGGTACAGCAGGTCGAGAGCGTCAACCGACCCTACAGCGGCGTGCGTTCGCCGATTGCGGTAGGCAAGTTCGACAACCGCTCCAGCTACATGCGCGGGATCTTTTCCGATGGCGTCGACCGCCTCGGCGGCCAGGCCAAGACCATTCTCATCACCCACCTGCAGCAGACCAATCGCTTCAACGTGCTGGACCGCGACAACATGAGCGAGATCCAGCAGGAAGCGGCGATCAAGGGCCAGGCCCAGCGCCTGAAGGGTGCCGACTACGTGGTGACCGGCGACGTCACCGAGTTCGGCCGCAAGGAAGTCGGCGACCGCCAGCTGTTCGGCATCCTCGGCCGCGGCAAGTCGCAGATCGCCTACGCCAAGGTGGCGCTGAACATCGTCAACATCTCTACCTCGGAGGTCGTCTATTCGACCCAGGGCGCTGGCGAGTACGCCCTGTCCAACCGCGAGGTGATCGGCTTCGGCGGCACCGCCAGCTACGACTCGACCCTCAACGGCAAGGTTCTCGACCTGGCCATGCGCGAGGCGGTGAACAAGTTGGTCAACGCGGTCGATAGCGGCGCCTGGAAGCCACAGAACCAATAATCCACCAGAAACCAGGGAATCACGGCACACATGAGCAAGACGATCACATGGACGGCGGCGCTGCTGGGGAGCATGGCGCTGGCCGGGTGCAGCGGACCGAAGACGCTGTACCAGTGGGAGGGCTACCAGGCCCAGGTCCACGAATACTTCAAGGGTGAATCCAAGGAGGCCCAGGCGCAGGCGCTGGAAGCCGACCTCGAGAAGATCCGGGCGAAGAACGGCGCGGTGCCGCCGGGCTACCACGCCCAGCTGGGGCTGCTCTATTCCAGCATCGGCAAGGACGACCAGATGGTCCGCGAGTTCGAGACCGAGAAGGCGCTGTTTCCCGAGTCGGCGACCTACATGGACTTCCTCCTGAACAACGCCCGTGGAGGTGCCCGTTGAAACTCGCCCGACTGTCCGGCCTGGTGGCCGGTTTCACCCTGCTGGCCCTGCTCGGCGGCTGCGCGCCGACCAAGAGCGTCGATTACTCGGCGTTCAAGCAGGCCAAGCCGCGCTCGATCCTGGTCCTGCCGCCGCTGAACGAGTCGCCCGACGTGAAGGCGACCTACAGCATGCTCTCGCAGGTCACCTTCCCGCTGGCCGAGGCCGGCTACTACGTGGTGCCGGTGGCGCTGGCCGACGAGACCTTCCGCCAGAACGGCCTGACCAGCGCCGGCGACGTGCACCAGGTGTCCCCGGCCAAGCTGCGCGAGATCTATGGCGCCGACGCGGCGCTGTACGTCACGGTGAGCGACTACGGCACGCGCTACATGGTGATCAGCAGCGCGACCATCGTCACCGCCAGCGCCAAGCTGGTCGACCTGCGATCCGGCACCACCCTGTGGACCGGCTCGGCGACCGCCTCCAGCGAGGAAGGCAACGGCGGCAACAACGGCGGCCTGGTGGGCATGCTGATCACCGCGGCGGTCAAGCAGATCATCAACAGTTCGGTGGAGGACGCCGGTTATCCGATCGCCGGGATGACCAGTGCGCGCCTGCTCTCGGCCGGCCAGCCGGGCGGACTGTTGTACGGCCCGCGCTCGCCGAGGTACGGCAGCGACTGAGCCGTGCGCCAGGGCTACGGGGACGTCTCCGTGGCCTCGGCGCAAGCCGCCGGGAGGGGCTTGGCCGCTGCGTTGCGCTTGGCCATGTACTGGCGGATCAGGTCGTCGAGCAACGCCCGGATGGCGCGCCGCTCGTCCAGCCGCAGGCGGCCGATGGCCTCGAACTGCAGGCGCAGGTCTTCCGGTAGCGCCTGCCGCTCGCTGCGCTCGCAGACCAGCCAGTCGAGGGGCACCGCGAAACGTCCGGCGATGGTTTGCAGCACCACCAGCGACGGGTGCCCGCCCTTGGTTTCGAAGTGCCGCAACTGGCTCACGGTGACGCCCAATCGCTCGGCCATCTGCCGTTGGGTCAGGGCGTTCTGCTGGCGTAGGCGTAGGAGATTCTGCGCGAAGCTCATGGAAAACTCTCCAAGTCAGGGGAAATCCTTGCCACCGCCCCGGTGATGCGGGCGATGGCGGTTGTCTCCATCATCGGCGTTCGCACTCTTTGACTCTGCCCTACCGTTCCGGCGCGGGCCTGGGAAAGCTCCGGGTCGTGAGTCCGAGGTTTCCCCGCGTGCCGCCTTTTTCGATTCAGTAGAGGCTGAAGCGACGGGCTACCGTCCCGTTGGCCTACGTCGGCGGCAGTTTGGCTCCGCGGCGAAGCGATAGGACGCGAGGGCCTTGCGCCTGGCGAGGACTAGTCCGCTTGCGCCCCCTGCGCCAGGGCGTTGCCGACGCCCACCAGCAGCGCCCGGGTCTGCGCCACGATGGCGCTGCGGTAGGCCTCGTAGCGGGCGTCGCTGATGGCGTTGTCGTTGCGCGCGCCGCCGCCGCTCGCCGGTACGCCGGTGTAGTAGTTGTTCATCACCGGGACATGGATGTGCCCGGCGGGAATCTCCAGGCGGAACGCGTCGCGCAGCACCGTGTTGCGGTAGGCGCTCTCGTTGGACAGGTAGTCGCCGCCACCGCCGTTGCGCGCGCAGATCCGTCGGTTCGGCGGGAGCACCAGGGAGGGATCGGGCATGGCGTTCATCACCCCGTTGGTCGGCACGTTTTCGGTGCGCGGGTTGGCGCAATCGGGGAAGAAGTCGTAGTTGGTGTGCCAGGTGACGTCGAAGCCTTCCGCGGCCTGGCTGGTAGCGCCCGGCGGCCGCTCGATGCCGCGCCAGGTATCGGCGGCGAGCAACTGGCGGACCGGCAGCGAGGCCTTGGAGAACTGTGCCGGCAGGTTCTGCCGCCAGCGGCTGGCGCTGTCGTAGCCGAGCCAGCGGCGCGGCGGGTTGATATTGCAGCCGGAGCCCCGCAGGGAAATCGGCGCGGTGCCGGGATTGGTCACGCTGCCCAGGGGAAGCACGTAGTTGGGCAAAGCGCTGTCGGCGGGGCAGTAGACGATGCCGTCGTTGCCGGCGGAGGAGCCGTGGAAGCGGCCGTTCCAGGCCTCCAGCCAGAACTGGTTGGCGCCGCCCTGGCTGATGGTGATGGAGGCGTCGACCCGGCGCGGGCCTGGGCGGAACCAGGGGCCCAGGGTGTCTTCCTGCATGCCGCGGTTGAACGGGTCGTAGCTGACCGGCAACAGGTAGGCCTCGATACGCAGCAGGCTGCCGTCGGCCAGCCTGAACTCGCGGCCGTCCAGCGCAAGGGCGGTGGCGCCCGAGGGGTTGCCGTTGCGCAGGCCGGTGTTCGCCGTCCCGGGAGTGCCCAGGGTGAAGACGTCGAAGCCGCTGATGATCATCCGCCGGTAGCGCGAGCCGTCGGCGGCGTAGCGGCGCGGCAGGTCGATGTCCAGCTGTCCGCGCGAGGCGCGTTCGAAGCGCCATTGCAGCGCCTGGGCCTGGGCCTTGCCGAGGTGGAAGGATGGCGCCCACTGGCGCAGGGTGCGGGTCATGTAGAGGCGCGTCCAGTAGAGCATGCGGTCATCGCTGGCCGGCAGCGCGCCGGCGGGAATGGCGCGGCGACCCTGGGCCCGGTCGACGGCGGCGCGCCACAGCGCGCGGCCCTCTTCGGTGACCAGCTTCAGTGCCTTGGCGTAGCTGCTGACCGGGGTGCGGCCGTCGGCGGCGCACAGGCGCTTGGCGAAGGCCGGTTCGAAGCCGTCGAAGCCGGCGCCCTTGACGATGCGCTCGGCCAGCGGCGTCT
Organism: Pseudomonas sp. PS1(2021); assembly: GCF_020405165.1. NCBI lineage: Bacteria > Pseudomonadati > Pseudomonadota > Gammaproteobacteria > Pseudomonadales > Pseudomonadaceae > Pseudomonas > Pseudomonas sp. PS1(2021). The sequence goes on from NZ_CP084484.1 coordinate 6,050,110, forward strand.
GGTCATGGGTGACGACGTTGGCGCCGCTGAACGGCAGCGGCGTGTCGAGCCGGCGCTCCTCGTAGGACAACGCTGCCTCGCGGTTCCAGGAGCAGGCGACGCTGGGCGGTTTGCGGGCGCCGGCGAGGTCGCCGTTGGCGGCCCAGCCGGCGCCGGGCAGCAGGGCTGCCGAGACGGCCAGGGCGAAGAGGGAGTATCGGCTTGCGTGAGGGGCGTAGCGCATCGGGTGGACTCCTGTTCTTGTTCGGTTCATGGGTCGATCGGTGCGGCGGGCGGAGCGCGGGCGAGCGGCGCCCGCCGGCGGCGGGGGCCGGGACCGACGCAAGGTGCGTCGCGGGTTGCTGCGGTGGCGGACGCGAGGGCGGTGCTAGGGGGCGCGTGTCGCCGGTAGACGGAGGCGCGCGGAGGGAGGGTTGCGGGACGACGCGGAGGCGTCTGGGAAAGTCAGGTCCTTTGCCATGGATGCACCGATCGTTGTTCTTGCTGTTGTGGGGCGTCGGTGGGTGCACGGCCGGACTTCGCACCCGTGCGGCATTCTTGGAGGCGCCGGCGCGGTGCGTCCAACGAATTTATGTGGCCGCCGGGGATAGGAAAAGTTGATGGCGAACCGGTGCCGAAGCCCCCTGTCCCGGTACTTTCGCTGGCGCTGCGGCAATCCACCGCACTGGCGCGTTCGCTCGGGCTGGTCTTTGCTCTCCGGGGTCCGGCGGCTCGCCGGCGAGTCTTGCGGTGCGCCGCGAGCGGACGGGCGTTCGGTCCTTCTGCAGGCAAATGCCCTTGTTTTCGGAGAAGGACACGGATCGTTGATCGCTGTTTCGACCAAGGAGGTCAGATGAAAAGGAAGATGCTGGCGGCTTCGCTGCTGCTGTGGATGTTCTCGCTGACGGCGCAGGCGGACTGCGCGGTGCTCGGGCCGGGGAAGATCCCTGCGCGGGCCCGGTGCTGGGACCGACCGTCTGCGAGTGCCCGTGATGACCGACTGTACCCTCGACCAGGGACAGGGAGCGTTCGATTACCAACCAGGAGGTTGCAAATGAAGAAAGTACTGTTGGCTGTGTTCCTGCTCTGTGGCTTCTCTCTTACCGCCCAGGCCGCGTGCCCGGTTTTCGGCCCGTCCGAGGACCCGTGCAGCGGGCCGGTGTTCGGTCCGTCGACCTGCGAATGCCCTTGAGGTAGGTCGTCTGGCGGGCCCGGTGCAGCGGGCCCGCTTCCGGATGGATCGCTCGCTCGAAGTTGCCTTCTTTAATTCTCCATTCCCCGCGCCGCCCTACTTTTCCCGCTCGTCCATCGTCGCGTCGAACGTTGCCACGAAATCAGCGTCGATGGACAACTCTTATATTCAATAGTTGTACGATCTGAGTTTGTTGTAGTCATTTGCTTAGTTGGCTATTCATATGATTGCCGTAAAGCAATTATAAGTTTAATTGGATTGGCCTTCTAAGTCTTTGGAAAGAGCCGTGAACGACCCTGTAATATCTGGTTGTAGAGCCGCGTAATGATGTTTCAGGATATTTCATTAATTTTGTAGATTATTGTTTTTCCTTTGTTTTTTTAAAAACAGCTACCAGATTTAGATAGATATTAATTAACTCGGCCACGTTTTTTCCTGTTCTATCATTGGCCTTCCTTGGGCGCAGGCCTGCCGAAACTGATTATCTTCAGGTCCTCGAAAAGTTCATACATCGACCGCCTTGGGCGAAGCATTCGTACGCCGGAAATCTGTCCGGCCGCACGGGTGTTTTCAGCATGTTCTCTGGATGAGTTTCCCGATAAACATAAATTAGAGGAGTTTCCCTATGTGCGGTCTCGCGGGTTGGGTGGATTACACGCGCAAGCTCGACGACGAATTTCCGGCGATCTTCGCCATGACCGATACGCTCGCCTTGCGCGGGCCGGATGCCGAGGGCATCTGGAAGCACCGCAACGCCCTGCTGGCTCACCGGCGGCTGGCGGTCATCGACCTCAGCGGCGGCGTGCAGCCGATGTCCTATCGCTTCCCCACCGGCCAGGAGGTCACCCTCGTCTACACCGGCGAGGTGTACAACCACGATGCCCTGCGCGAGCGGTTGCGCCGGGCCGGACATGAGTTCCGCACCCGCAGCGATACCGAGGTGGTCCTGCACGCCTATCTGCAATGGGGCGAGCGTTGTTGCGAGTACCTGACCGGGATGTTCGCCTTCGCCGTCTTCGATGGCCGCGACGGCCACCTGCTGCTGGTGCGCGACCGCCTGGGCATCAAGCCGCTGTATTACGCGCGGCACCGCGAGGGACTGCTGTTCGGCTCGGAGATCAAGTCCATCCTGGCGCATCCGGAATTCGCCGCCAGGCTCGACGCGGTCGGCCTGGTCGACCTCCTGACGCTGTCCCGGGGCACTTCGCAGACGCCGTTCCGCGAGGTCCAGGAACTGCTGCCCGGCCACCTGCTGTCCTGGCGTCCCAATTCCCAGGCGAAGTTGCGCCGCTACTGGGAGGTGCGCCGCCAGGAGCATGCCGACGACCTGCAGAGCACCGTGCAGCGCACCCGCGAACTGGTCACCCGCGCCCTGGGGGCGCAATTGCACGCCGACGTTCCGGTGTGTTCGCTGCTATCGGGTGGGCTCGATTCGACCGCCCTGACCGGCATCGCCCAGCGCATCGCGAAGGCGGAGCACGGCGGCGACATCAATTCGTTCTCGGTGGACTTCGTCGGCCAGGCCGAGCAGTTCCGCAGCGACGACCTGCGTCCCGACCAGGACCAGCCGTTCGCCCTGCTGGCCGCGCAGTACATCGGCAGCCGTCATCGCACCGTGCTCATCGACAATGCCGAACTGGTCTGCGAACGAGCGCGCGAAGAGGTATTCCGGGCCAAGGACGTACCTTTCACCTTCGGCGACATGGATACCTCGCTGCACCTGATGTTCTGCGAGATCCGCCGGCATTCCACGGTGGCCATCTCCGGTGAAGGCGCCGACGAGCTGTTCGGTGGCTACGGCTGGTTCCGCGATCCGCAGGCGGTGGCTGCGGCGCGCTTCCCCTGGGCCTCCAGGGTGCGCCTGCCGGCCGGCTTCATCGACGCCGGTTTCAACCGCCGCTGCGATCTCCTCCAGTACCAGCAGGCCAGCTACGACGATGGGCTGCGCCAGGTCGAACACCTGGCCGGCGACAGCCCGGAGGAGCGGCGGATGCGCGAGTTCAGCCACCTGCATCTGAAGCGCTGGATGGTGCTGCTGCTCGAACGCAAGGATCGCCTGAGCATGTGCAACGGCCTGGAGGTGCGGGTGCCCTACACCGACCATGAGCTGGTGGAGTACGTCTACAACGTGCCCTGGTCGATCAAGAGCCGGGACGGCGAGGAGAAGTGGCTGCTCAAGCGGGCCTGCGCCGACTATGTCCCGGAAGCCGTGCTCAAGCGCCGCAAGAGCCCTTATCCGACTTCTGCCAACCTCGGCTACGAGCGTTTCCTGCGCGGGAGCGTGCGGCGCCTGCTGGAGGACGCGGTGAACCCGGTGTTCGGCATCGTTTCGCGAGAGTTCCTGGCCGCCGAACTGGAGCATCCGGAGGGGTACTTCAACACCCAGGTGAGCCGCCACAACCTGGAGACCGCACTGGCGCTGGAAGGCTGGCTCAGGTTGTACGGGCTCTCCGCCTGAGCGTGACGCGGGGCGTGGCGGGTTCGGGCTGCTGTCCGGCCCGCCGGCGTCTTCAGGCGTCGGGCATTTCGCCGCGTTCGCCGAGCCCCACCGGCATGCCTTCCACGCCGGCATGGAACAGCAGGGCTTCCACCGGTTCGGCCCCGGCTATCAGGCGATGGATGATGTTCATCAGGCAACCCGCCGCCTCGGCTTCCAGCACCCGCGTGCTCTGGGCTCCGTCGCGGGTCTCCAGGCGCAGTTCGCCCTTGAGCACGTAAAGCGCGCTGGGCATCGGATGGACCTGCCAGTCCAGGCGTTCGAGGGCGGCCAGGCTCAGGCGCTGCACGGTGAGCTGCGGCTGGCCAAGGGGATAGCCGAGGTAGAGCGAGCCGTTCCAGGCGCAGCCGCTGCGCAGCAGGGTTTCGCGGTGCGGACTGGTTGCGGCCGGGAGGTCGCGGCTGGGTGGGAACACATGCACGTGGCTGGGGCGAAGGTCCATCGGGCGTCCTGCGCTTGTCGGTATTTTTCCTCAGTCAAGCCGGCTTTCACCGCCTGCTCCACTGCCGCTTCTGCTAGGCGGCAGCGGGCCATCAACGTTCGAGGCTCGTCTGCAGGCTGCTAGGCCATGTTGCGGTGCGCCTTGCCAGTGCTTCCGGTTTCGAGAGGACATCTGTTCCCTGCCTGCACTGGTATATGCTTGAACACTGAATATTCGTCCCCTGCCCGGGGCAGGCAGGTCCGGGAAGTGGATCCTTGGAGGTACATATGTCGCGATCGCTGCGCAAATCGAAGAAACTCGTCATTCCTCCCCGTCCTCGCGATGAGGTCGTGCGCGCGCGCCCGGCCTTGGGAGAACATCAGAAGCAGGTCGAGAACGCCTTTGCCCTGGCCTTCGAACGCTACGAAAAAACCTTCGAAGAGCTGGCCAAGGTTTAAGCATGTCGCAAGACCAGCAAGGGATACGCTATCTCTCCGTTGCAGATCTCGTTCGCCTCAATGAGTTGCTCATCCTGGCCCAGACTCCGGACGAGCCGATAGGCGTCCTCAAACCGAACGAGTTGGAGTCCGCACAGCAACGGCCAGCCAACCATCGTTACTATGCTCGAACCGACGATATCATCACGCTGGCTGCGGTCTTTGCGGAAAGCTTGGCAATGAACCACTGCTTTGCCAATGGCAACAAACGCACGGCGGCGGCGGCCGCTACGGTTTTCCTCCTGCTCAATGGCATAGAGCTGACGGGGCCCGCTCAGGACTTCGTCGACATCATGGTCGCCCTCGTGACTCGTGAAGCGAGCGTTCAGGACCTGGAAGACTGGATGTTCTACTGGCACAGACCATTCGACGCTTACAACCTGCCGGACAGCGACGCTTTCGAGCGAATGGTCGCCCGCTTGGGCATTGGTTAGTCCGTAGAACGCCTTCTCAAGCCTCGCGGATGAACCGCACGGGTACCCGCTCGGTCAGCCAGACGCCGTTCTCCGCCTGGTGGAATAGGTGCCCGGCCAGGTGCATGTCGCGCGCGTCGATTTCCAGCAGAACCGGGCTGCCGTAGCGGCGGCCGACTTCCAGGGCGGTGGCGCGGCGGGCGGAGAGATGGACGTGGTGGCGGCTGCCGGGAACCAGGCCGCGCTCGCGGATGGAGTCGAGGAAGCGGCTGGCGGTGCCGTGGTAGAGCACTGCGGGCGGGACCGCGGGGGCGTAGGCGATGGCCACCGCGGCATGCGAGTGGCCTTGCACGGCGCGGATGCGCTGGCCATCGGCGGAGAGGGCGAAGCGCTTCTTGTCGTTGTTCTCGACCACCGCGCCGAGCAGCATGCGGTCGAGGGCGCGGCCGTCCCGCGCCGCGCCGGCGATCAGGGCGTCGATGTCGGCCCAGCCTTCGCCGTCCAGCGTCAGGCCGATGGCCTCGGGCTGGTGGCGAAGGACATAGCTGAGGAACTTGCTGGTGTCGTCGAGGGTTTTCCGATCCATTCCATGGTCCTTGTGCGTGCCATCCCGGCGCGGGAACCTCAGGCGCCGCCGAGGAAGTCCATCTTGCCCAGTTCGACGCCGTTGTGGCGGAGGATGGCGTAGGCGGTGGTGACGTGGAAGAAGAAGTTGGGCAGGGCGAAGCCGAAGAGGAAGTCGCGGCCGTTGAAGCTGATCTCCTGGCCGCGCACCTTGAGGGTCACGTTGCGCTCTTCGGCGCCGTCCAGTTGTTCCTCGCGGATGCCCTCGAGGAACTCGACGGTGCGGGCGATGCGTGCCTGGAGTTCGTCGAAGGTGGTTTCCGTATCCGCGTAGCTCGGCACTTCCAGCCCGGCCAGCCGCGCGCCGGCGCCCTTGGCGGCGTCGCTGGCGATCTGCACCTGGCGCGCCAGGGGGAACATGTCCGGCGCCAGCCGGGCGTCGATGAAGATGCGCGGATCGATGTTCTTCGCTTCGGCGTGGGCGGCGGCTTTCTTCAGGATCGCCGAGAGGTTGCCGAGGGTGCGCAGGAAGGTCGGGATCGAAGCCTGGTAGATCGACAGGGACATGGACGTGCTCCAGACAGGGGATAAAGGTGCGTCGAAGGCGGCGCGTCCAGCAGTCTACCCGGCTTTCACGCCAGCGCCAGGGGGCCCGCCTCGTCCCAGTGCGGATCGGCCGCCATCCGTTCGACCAGGAAGTCCAGCAGCGCCCGCAGCGCCGGCGGCATCTGCCGGCGCGAGGCGTACACCGCGTGGATGCCGAGCACCTGCGGCGACCACTCCGGCAGCAGCGCCACCAGGCGTCCGCTACGGATCAGCGGGGCTGCCGAGTACAGCGGCTGCTGGCTGATCCCGGCACCGGCGGCGGCGGCCTCCAGCAGCACGGTGGATTCGTTGGCGCTGAGACTGCCACCCACCGGCACGCTGGTCGGCTCGCCGTCGCGCTCGAACTGCCAGAGACTGCGGCCGAAGTAGGAGTAGGTCAGGCAGTTGTGCAGCGCCAGGTCCTCCGGGCGCCGCGGGGTGCCGTGGCCGCGCAGGTAGTCCGGCGCGGCGCAGATCACCGAGCGGCATTCGCCGAGGCGGCGGGCGATCAGGTTGGGGTCGAGCTGGTTGGCGATGCGCAGGGCCAGGTCGATGCGCTCCTCCACCAGGTTGACCACCTGGCTGTTGACCTGCAGGTCGATGGCGGTGCCCGGGTAGCGCTCGACGAAGGCGGCGGCGGCACGGGTCAGCCAGGCCTGGGCGAAGGACAGGCTGCTGGTGATGCGCAGAGTGCCGCGCGGGCTGTCGCGGCGGGTCTGGCCGGTGGCCTGCATGGCGTCGGCCACGGCGAGCATCTCGCGGCACTGTGGCAACAGCTCCGCGCCGGCGTCGGTCAGGCTCAGGCGGCGGGTGCTGCGGTGCAGCAGGCGTGCGCCGACCCACTCCTCCAACTCGGCGAGGTAGCGCGAGACCATCGCCCGGGACATGTCCAGACGCTCGGCGGCGGCGGTCTGGCTGCCGCTGTCGATGACTTCGACGAAGACGCGAGTGGCGGTCAGGCGGTCCATGATTCGCTCGATCCATGCAACAAAGCTGTGATTATTGCGGGGATTTTTGCGCGCTTTCAAGCAACTAACATGGCAAGCCTCTGATCCCACTGCCTGGAGAACCGCTCATGTCGCGCCATGGATTGCTTCGTTCCCTGTTCGCCGCCGCCGCCCTGCTGGGTGCCGCCGGCGTCTTCGCCGCCAGCGCCGAACCGCTGCGGCTGGAGGTCTACAACCCCGGCGAGAAGGCGATCTTCGCCGTGTCCTCGGAACTGCTGGTGGGCCAGCGCGAGGCGATGCTGATCGACGCGCAGTTCTCCCGCGCCGACGCCGAGCAACTGGTCAAGCGTATCCAGGCCAGCGGCAAGACCCTCAGCACTATCTACATCAGCCACGGCGACCCGGACTTCTACTTCGGCCTCGACGTGCTGAAGGCCGCCTTCCCCGAGGCGAAGATCCTCGCGACGGCGCAGACCGTCGCACACATCCAGGCGACCAAGGACGCCAAGCTGGCCTACTGGGGGCCGATCCTCAAGGACAACGCGCCGACGTCGCTGGTGGTGCCGGAGCCGCTGAAGGGCGACCAGTTGAAGCTGGAAGGCCATGCCCTGAAGGTGGTCGACCTGAAGGGGCCGAGCCCGGACCGCACGGTGCTGTGGATTCCGTCGCTGAAGACGGTGGTTGGTGGCGTGCTGGTGGAATCCGGTTCGCACGTCTGGACCGCCGATACCCAGACCCAGGCCTCGCGCCAGGCCTGGGTGGCGATGCTCGACCGGATCGAGGCGCTGCAACCGCGGCGCGTGGTGCCCGGCCATTTCACCGGCGAGGAGCCGAAGGGCCTGGACGGCGTGCGCTTCACCCGTGACTACCTGAAGGCCCTGGAAGCCGAACTGCCCAAGGCCAGGGATTCCGCCGCGCTGGTCGAGGCGATGAAGCGCCGCTACCCGAACCTGCCGGGCGAGGAAGGCCTGGAGCTGAGCGCCAAGGTGCTCAAGGGCGAGATGCAGTGGCCCTGAGCCGCGCCCGCCGATAGCCGCTGATCGAGGCGTCCCCTGCGGGGCGTCTCGTGGAGACCGAGATGAACGACCTCACCCTGCATTACCTCTACGATCCGCTCTGCGGCTGGTGCTACGGCGCCTCACCGCTGCTCGCCGCCGCCCGCGAGGTGACAGGTCTGGACGTACGCCTGCATGGCGGCGGCATGATGACCGATGCCAACCGCCAGCCGGTCGGCGCCGGTCTGCGCCACTACGTGATGCCCCATGACCTGCGGATCGCCCAACTGACCGGCCAGCCGTTCGGTAAGGACTACTTCGACGGCCTGCTGCGCGACACCAGCGCGGTATTCGACTCGGCCCCGCCGACCGCCGCCGTGCTTGCCGCCGAAGCGCTCGACGGCCTCGGCGCGGCGATGCTGGCGCGGATCCAGCGTGCCCACTACGTCGAGGGCCGGCGTATCGCCGAGCGTCCGGTGCTGCTCGAGCTGGGTGCCGAACTGGGGCTTGGCGAGGGCTTCGCCGAGGCGTTCGACGCCTGCGCCGGCGAGCCGCTGCGCGCGCACTTCGCCGACAGTCGGCGGCTGATGAACCGTCTCGGCGCCGCTGGCTTCCCGACCTTCGCCCTGGAGCGCGACGGCCGCCTGCAGGTGCTCGACACCGGGCGCTACCTCGGCCAGCCGGACGACTGGCGGGCTTTCCTCGAAACGCAGCTGCGCCTTGCCGGCGGCAGCGGTGCCGTGGGCGGGGCCGCGGCGCCGCTCTGCCGCATCGACGGTTGCGCCTGAATCCCGCCGCCGCGCAGGCGGACTGAACTTGTCCGGCTGCGTCGTCCTCCCATGTAGACATGCCCGCTCGCCGACGCGAGCGGATGTCCATCCACAGCTCCGGAGGAGTCGACATGAAGAAGACGGCATCGGCGGTCTGGCAAGGCGGCCTGAAAGACGGCAAGGGCACCCTTTCCACTGAAAGCGGCGCGCTCAAGGACAACCCCTATGGCTTCAATACCCGCTTCGAGGGCGCACCGGGAACCAACCCGGAAGAGCTGATCGGCGCGGCCCACGCCGGCTGCTTCAGCATGGCCCTGTCGATGATGCTCGGCGAGGCCGGCCTGACCGCCGAACGTATCGAGACCCGCGCCGAGGTCACCCTCGACAAGCAGTCCGACGGTTTCGCCATCACTGCCGTGCACCTGGTGCTCAGGGCGCGCGTGCCGGGGGCGGACGCGCAGACCTTCGAGCAGATCGCCAACAAGGCCAAGGCCGGTTGCCCGGTATCCAAGGTGCTCAACGCGAAGATCAGCCTGGACGCCAGCCTCGACGGCTGAGCGGAACGCTTCCCCAGCCCGGCGAACTGGCCCTGGCCTGCCGCAGTCGAATGCGGCAGGATGCGCTGCGCAGCACTCGGCTGCCAGGCATCGACGAGGAGTGACGGGTCATGAAAACCATCGGGCTGGGGATTGCCGCCTTGCTGTTCAGCGCCACGGCGCTGGCCGCGCCGAAGCCGTGCGAGGAACTCAAGGCGGAGATCGAGACCAAGATCCAGTCGGCCGGGGTGACCTCCTACACCCTGGAGATCGTGCGCAACGACGAAGTCAGCGACCCGAACATGGTGGTCGGCAGTTGCGAGAACGGCACCAAGAAGATCATCTACCAGAAGAACGACGACTGAGCCGCTGCGTTTCAGTACGGCGGGCAGCGGCTGGTCTGGAAGTTCGAACGGGCGACCACCTCGCCGCGCTCGTCGCTCAGTAGCGCCAGCGCCCTGCGCAATTGCGGGCGCACCTCCAGGCGATAGCGCCGGCCCGCCTCGAAGCCGTCATAGACCACCTGCTGGTAGCAGTTGATCTGCACCGGCTCGCCGAAGCCGCCGCCCCCGCCGCCGGAACCGCCATAGAGTTCGTACTGGAAGCGCACCTCCAGCACATGGCGTCCCGGAGTGACCTGGAAGTAGCGCCCGTCGCTCAACCGCTCGCCGTCCAGGCGCTCGGCCAGCAGGGTGTTGGCCGGCGCGCTGCGCAGCTCGACCCAGGCCATCTGCGGGTCCGGCTGCGGCAGCGGTCCGGCGCAGCCGGCGAGGAGCAGCAGCGCGAGCGGGACGAGACGGGTGAGTGGACGCATGGGGCGGGCTCCGGAGGGCGTTCAGCTCCTAGCATAGCGCCCTCGCCTTGCGCCGTTCAGACCTTCGCGCAGCGTCCCTCGCGGCCGCGCGCCAGTTCCCTGTTGTCCTGGTCGTAGAGCTTCGCCCAGGGACGGAAGCCGATGTGCCCGGCCTCCAGGCGGTAGCGCTGGCCGGCGCTGAAGTCCTTGAACTTGAGGTTGAGCTGGCAATCGCGCCAGAGCGGGCTGTCCACGGGGCCGATGTTGGTCGGGTCGACGGTGAACTGGTAGCGCACCGTGAGTTCGCGGGTGCCGGGATCGACCTCGAAGTAGCGCGTGCGGTCCCAGCTCTTGTCGTCGACTTCCACGGCGGCGAGATCGGCGTCGGGCTGGGTATCGAGGTCGACCCAGGCGCGGTTCGGGTCGGGGGTGGGCATCAGCAGTGAGCAGCCGCTCAGGACGAGCAGGCCACCGGCAAGCAGCAGCGTACGCATAGAAGACTCCGAAGCTCCTTTAACCCGGCCGCCATCCGTCGCGCCTTGGAAAAACGCCTTGCGTTCCTCCGCCTCGCCGGATCGCGGACCGGTGCTGGTAGGGCGGCGGGCGGTCCGCGTGCTGTGCTATGTTCCGCCCATGCCACGCCGCCTTCGCCATCCGCTTGCTGACCTTCGACTGCCCCGTTGGGTTCCCTGCCTGGCGCTGTTGGCGCTGAGCGGTTGCTCGACCGTCTCCTACTACGGGCAACTGGCCAGCGGCCAGTTCGCCCTGCTGCGCGCCCGCGAGCCGGCCGCCGCGGTGATCGCCGACCCGCAGCGCGACGCGCGCTTGCGCGAACGCCTGGCGAAGGCGGAAAAGGCCCGGCAATTCGCCAGCGAACGCCTCGGCCTGCCGGACAACCGCAGCTATCGCCTGTACGCCGATATCGGCCGGCCCTACGTGGTATGGAACGTGTTCGCCACCCCGGAGCTGTCGCTGCAGCCGGTCACCCATTGCTTCCCCATCGCCGGCTGCGTGGCCTACCGCGGCTACTACAGCGAGGCCGCCGCGCGCGCCGAGGCGGCGCGCCAGCGGGCGCTCGGCGACGACGTCTACGTCGGCGGGGTGCAGGCCTACTCGACCCTCGGCTGGTTCGACGATCCGATCCTCAGCAGCATGCTGCGCTGGGACGACGAACGGCTGGCGACCTTGATCTTCCACGAACTGGCGCACCAGAAGTTCTACCTGCGCGACGACACCGCCTTCAACGAATCCTTCGCCACCTTCGTCGAACAGGAAGGTACCCGCCAGTGGCGCGAGTATCGTGGACTGCCGCCGGCGGACGGCCGCGAGGAGAAGCGCCGCGAGCAGTTCACCGCGCTGGTCCTGGCCAGTCGTGCGCGCCTCGAAGCACTTTATGCCGGGCCGTTGGACGATGCCGCCAAGCGTGCCGGCAAGGCTGCCGAATTCCAGCGCCTGCGCCGCGAGTACGCGGCGCTGAGCCAGCGCGAATGGGGTGGCGAGTCGCCGTTCAAGGCCTGGATCGACGCGCCGTTCAACAATGCCAAGCTGCTTCCCTTCGGCCTCTACGACCAATGGGTGGCGGCGTTCGCCGTGCTGTTCCGCCAGGTCGGCGGCAACTGGCCGGCGTTCTATGCGCGGGTCCGTGCCCTTGGCCAGCTCCCCCTGGCGGAGCGCCAGGCGGCGTTGCAGCGGCTGGCCGCCGCAGCGCCCTGACGCCTGCTCAGGCGGCGAGTTGGTCGGCGTAGCACCAGCGCGTGGCCAGCCGGCCGATCGGCCAGAGCAGCGCCAACAGGCCGACGCCGAGCAGCGCCACCAGCAGCGTATAGCCGATGCCAGCGGGCGCCAGGCCGAGGATCATCAGCAGCGCCAGCCCCCCGCCGACCGCCAGCAGCGCGACGCTCCAGAGCAGCATGGCGACCACCGCGAGCAGCAGCGCGCGGCCGGCGGCGAAGCGTTGCAGGCGCGCCGGCAGGCGCGTGCAGACGGCGCCGAAGAGCAGCGCCGCGGGCAACGCCACGCCGCTCAGGTACAGGCCGTATAGCCAAGGCTCGTCGTAGCGCAGCAGGGCGTAGGGAAGGAACTGCATCAGCTTGAAACACAGCGTGGCGAAACACAGCGCGGCGCCCAGGGCGACCTGCCAGGCAGCGACGCGGGCTTCTTCCCCTTCGGCCAGGCGCGGCGAGTTCACCCGGCTGCCGAGCAGCACCAGCCCCAACGGCAGCAGGCTGCCCAGGAGCAGGTAGACCCAGCTCATCGCTTCGTTGAACGCCATCAGCCAGACGCCGTAGCTGGATTGCGCCGTCACCCACTGGTAGAACGGCAGCGTCAGCGGTGCCAGGCCGATCCCGGCGAGCATGCCGCAGACCAGGTTGAGCAGACCGTAGCCGATCAGCAGCAGCGCCAGCGGGCGGAACTCGACGAGCTGCCGCTTCTCGCGGTAGGCATGCAGCACCAGCAGGTTGGCCGCCGCGTAGAACACCAGGCCGGTGAACCAGTGCGGCGCCATCAGTTGCAGGTGCTCGGAGAAACGCTGGCGGATCTCGCCAATGTCGTTGTACCACTGGATGCCCAGGCTTACGGCGAAGGACAGGCAGGTGACCAGCGCCAGCACCGCGATGAACGCATAGGGCTGGGTGGTGGCGGGCACCTCTCTGGCCGGCGGCTGCACCGGGGCGGTGGGGGTGGCGAAGGGGTTGTCGGTCATGTCAGGCGTCCTTGTCTGAAACGGAGCATGGGTCAGTGGGATTCCAATACCTGCCGCAGGGCGGCGAGGTCGGCGCAGTAATGGGTCGGCTGGTGCGCGCGCAGTTCGTCTTCGCTGCCGAAGCCGTAGCCGACGCCGATGCAGGCGACACCGTTGCGGCTGGCGCCGAGCAGGTCGTGCATGCGGTCGCCGATCATCAGGCAATGCTCCGCTGCCAGGCCTTCGCTGTCGAGCAGATGGCGGATCAGTTCGTCCTTGTGCGTGCGCGTGCCGTCCAGCTCGCTGCCGTAGATCGCCTTGAAGTGACGGTCGAAGGCGAAGTGGCGGGCGATCTCGCGGGCGAACACGCCGGGCTTGCTGGTCGCGACGTAGAGCGTGTGGCCGCGTCCGACCAGGGCTTCGAGCAGCTCGGGAATGCCGTCGAACACGCGGTTCTCGTAGAGACCGGTGACCCTGAAGCGCTCGCGGTAGTGGTTCACCGCCTCCCAGGCGCGCGCTTCGTCGAAGCCGTAGGTCTGCATGAAGCACTGCAACAGCGGGGGGCCGATGAAGTGTTCCAGGCGCGCCAGGTCCGGCTCGTCGATGCCCAGGCGGGCGAGGGCGAACTGCACCGAGCGGGTGATGCCCTCGCGTGGGTCGGTGAGGGTGCCGTCGAGATCGAAGAGGATGTTCGGGTAGCGCAGCGCGGCGTCACGCATGGTAGTCCTCGGCGATGTGCAGGTCCTTGAGCTTCACGTAGTTGCCGGCGGTGTAGGCGAAGAAGCCGCGCTCCTTGTCGCTCAGCGGACGGGCCTTCTTCGCCGGGCTGCCGACGTAGAGGAAGCCGCTCTCCAGCACCTTGCCCGGCGGCACCAGGCTGCCGGCGCCGAGGATCACTTCGTCCTCGATCACCGCGCCGTCCATGACGATCGAGCCCATCCCCACCAGCACCCGGTTGCCGATGCTGCAACCGTGCAGCAGGACCTTGTGCCCGACGGTCACTTCGTCGCCGATGCTCAGCGGAAAACCGTCCGGGTTGAAGGGGCCGGCGTGGGTGATGTGCAGCACGCTGCCGTCCTGGATGCTGCTGCGCTGGCCGATGCGGATGCGGTGCATGTCGCCGCGGATCACCACCAGCGGCCAGACCGAGCTGTCGGCGCCGATCTCGATGTCGCCGACGAGCACGGCCGAGGGATCGACGAAGACCCGCTCGCCGAGCAGTGGCGTTTTGCCCTGGTAGGAACGAATGGTCACGATAGTTTTCCTCAGGCTGCGGATGCCGCCGATTGTATTTAAGATGGTCGGGTATTTCCTTAGCCAAGGTTGCCAACGTGAGCGCGAATCCCCTTCTGCAGGCCTACGACCTGCCGCCTTTCTCCTCCATTCGCCCGGAACACGTGAAGCCGGCCATCGAGCGGATCCTCGCCGATAACCGCGCCGCCATCGCCCGCCTGCTGGAAACCCAGCGCGAGCAGCCGACCTGGAAGGGCCTGGTGCTGGCGATGGACGAACTCAACGACCGTCTGGGCGCCGCCTGGAGTCCGGTCAGCCACCTCAACGCGGTGTGCAACAGCGCCGAGCTGCGCGAGGCCTACGAGGCCTGCCTGCCGGAGCTGTCGGCCTACTCCACCGAGCTGGGGCAGAACCGCGCCCTGTTCGAGGCCTACGAGGCGCTGGCGAAGAGCCCCGAGGCGGCCGGCTTCGACGTGGCCCAGAAAACCATCCTCGAACACGCCCTGCGCGACTTCCGCCTGTCCGGCATCGACTTGCCGGCGGACAAGCAGAAGCGCTATGCCGAGGTGCAGTCGCGCCTGTCCGAGCTGGGTAGCCGTTTCTCCAACCAGCTGCTCGACGCCACCCAGGCCTGGACCAAGCATGTCACCGACGAAGCCGCGCTGGCCGGCCTGACCGATTCGGCCAAGGCCCAGATGAAGCAGGCCGCCGAGGCCAAGGGCCTGGACGGCTGGCTGATCAGCCTGGAGTTCCCCAGCTACTACGCAGTGATGACCTATGCCGATGACCGCGCCCTGCGCGAAGAGGTATACGCCGCCTACTGCACCCGCGCCTCCGACCAGGGCCCGAACGCCGGGCAGAACGACAACGGTCCGGTGATGGAAGAGATCCTCGACTTGCGCCAGGAGCTGGCCGGCCTGCTCGGCTTCGCCAACTACGCCGAGCTGTCGCTGGCGACCAAGATGGCCGAGTCCAGCGACCAGGTGCTCAGCTTCCTCCGCGACCTGGCGGTGCGCAGCAAGCCGTTCGCCGCCCGCGACCTGGAGCAGCTGCGCGCCTACGCCGCCGAGCAGGGCTGCACCGAATTGCAGAGCTGGGACGCCGGCTACTACGCCGAGAAACTCCGCGAGGCGCGCTACAGCGTGTCCCAGGAGGCGCTGCGTGCCTACTTCCCGGTGGACAAGGTGCTTTCCGGCCTGTTCGCCATCGTCGAGCGCCTCTACGGCATCCAGATCCGCGAACTGCACGATTTCGAACGCTGGCACGCCGACGTACGCCTGTTCGAGATCCTCGAGAACGGCGAGCACGTCGGCCGCTTCTACTTCGACCTCTATGCCCGCGCCAACAAGCGCGGCGGTGCCTGGATGGACGGCGCCCGCGACCGCCGGCGCGACGCCCAGGGCCGGCTGATCGACCCGGTGGCCTACCTAGTGTGCAACTTCACCCCGGCGGTGAACGGCAAGCCGGCGCTGCTGACCCACGACGAGGTCACTACCCTGTTCCACGAGTTCGGCCATGGCCTGCACCACCTGCTGACCCGCGTCGAGCATGCCGCCGCCTCCGGGATCAACGGGGTGGCCTGGGACGCCGTCGAGCTGCCCAGCCAGTTCATGGAGAACTGGTGCTGGGAACCGGAAGGCCTGGCGCTGATCTCCGCCCACTACGAGACCGGCGTGGCGCTGCCGCAGGACCTGCTGGAGAAGATGCTGGCGGCGAAGAACTTCCAGTCCGGGATGATGATGGTCCGCCAGCTGGAGTTCTCCCTCTTCGACTTCGAGCTGCACGCCACCCACGGCGACGGCCGCAGCGTGCTGCAGGTGCTCGAGGGCATCCGCGACGAAGTGGCGGTGATGCGTCCGCCGGCGTACAACCGCTTCGCCAACAGCTTCGCGCACATCTTCGCCGGCGGCTACGCGGCCGGTTACTACAGCTACAAGTGGGCCGAGGTGCTGTCCGCCGATGCCTTCTCGCGTTTCGAGGAAGAAGGCGTGTTCAACCCCGATACCGGGCGTGCCTTCCGCGAGGCGATCCTGGCCCGCGGCGGCTCCCGCGAGCCGATGCTGTTGTTCGTCGATTTCCGCGGTCGCGAGCCGTCCATCGACGCCCTGCTGCGTCACTCCGGGCTGGTCGGGGAGGCCGCATGAGCCCGGCGATCACCAGGAAGCGCTTCATCGCCGGGGCGGTCTGCCCGGCGTGCAGCGAACAGGACAAGATCCAGATGTGGGAAGAGGACGGCGTGCCGCACCGCGAATGCGTGGCCTGCGGCTACGCCGACACGCTCAACGCCCAGGGCCAGTCGATCCCGAAGGAGCTGGGTACGCGGGTCAACCAGAACGCGCCGAAGCCGGCCAACCCGAAGGTGCAGTCGGTGCAGTTCTTCCCCAATCCCAAGCTGAAGAAGAAGCCCGACGCCTGACCGCTCGCCGCCGACCGGCGGCGATGGCTGTGGGCCGGGGCCCGGTGCGATACTGTATCCATATACAGTATTTCGCCGGGTTCCCCTCATGAGCGCTCCCCTGCCCCCGCGCGGTCGCGGTACCGCCAGCAACCCCCTCAACCGCTTCGCCCCGACCCACAGCGAGGCCTTCGACGATGGCTGGGAGCAGGACGTGCCGCCGATCCAGCTCACCGAGGTGCGCGAGGAGATCGCCCGCACGGTGATCTCCCGCAACCAGTCGCCGGACCTCCCTTTCGATCGTTCGATCAATCCCTACCGTGGTTGCGAGCATGTTATCGTTGACAAAGAAATGTATGGCCAGAGTGTCTAGCTATCCTTGATACTGCTGGCTAGAGACCCATCCAAATGGACGTCAGATGCCTCGAAAGCCTTTCTCCAAGTCTGCACTTGAGTCGCGAGAACGACCGACCCTCCAGCGAAAGCTCCCAGAAAACACCCCCCAAGCGATTCAAGAAAGAAGCACTGCTAGGGGACAAGTCGATGTTTCAGCTCAAGGGTTGCTTGTCCGAAACAAGACTACTGGCACAAGGGAATACGTCCGTGACTTCACAGATCTTGTCACTGAGTATCCGCACCATAAATTAATTGTCCAGCAGTTACTTATAGGTGCGCAGCTCCATTCCGCAAAGAGATTGATCACATATCAATCCCATCAAGACATCTATTACTCAATTCAAGAGTTTGTGCTGTTTCTTAACAGCGCTGAGCCGATCAATAAATCAGTCAAAGGTGTTGCTGATGTCGATGGGCAGGTATGCGTGAATTTTAGGTCATTTCTAATTCGTTCGTATCCAGGTCGCACCGTAAATAGAAAAAGATACGGCGCATTAAAAAATATCTTTCTTTCGTTGAAAAATAAATATAAAGGGCAGGGCTGGGTCGGCAAAGGGTTTGAATGGCCGACTGGACCGGGGATGAACGAGCAAATAACAGAAGGATACAGCAGGGAGATTCATAATAAGCTTGTGGAGGGATGCCTGATCGATATTAAGTTTATTATGAAGTGGATGGAGAGTTACAACAGTGTAGTGGAAGGCGAGAAGCCAATTCTGGCATACGATCTTTCATTAGAAAACTTGATGTTTGATCTGGTTGTAAAAGAGCAAACTAAAAGATCCAACGGGTCAATCAAGGCGACACACATTAAAGGGTTTGAGTGGGTTATACGCTCCACTGGAGATGTTAAAGAATACATACGGGCAAATGGAATAAGTATAGAGAGGTTTCTGGGCATTTACCGAGCCCGCGCCCATGAACTGGCGGCTAAAGGTCGCCCTGTAGTTGGTACTGAGGTCAGTGAACGGGGGATGGTGTATGGCTGTGATCGAGAAGAATCTGGGCGAATTGCAACTGCAAATGTAGGAAGACTTTATCCTGATTGGCCTATGCAAGTGAGCTTCGAGGAAGCTGGACATCTCTTTTCCGCTGAGTGGAGTAAAAACACCGCTCACGGAACAAACAAAAAATATTCTACGCTGGAAAAAAGATTACGGTCGGCCTTGATATATATGAAGGTTGGGCCAGAGCACCTACCCTATGAAGTAGGTCAAATGGCATACTTCAGCAGAGTAGCCTTCACAATGGGAACTATATTCCCATTCTTTCTCTTCGTGATGTTGCAGACGGGCTGGAACTTTGAGGTCGTGGTATCGATAAGCGATAACCTAGACGACCACATTGAGGAGGACCTTCTGGATGATGACTATGTGATTATTTATGGGTACAAGGGACGGTCCAACAAAAGCCAAATGCATAGATCAAACAAGCGAGATAAGTTTGGCACGTATCAGATCTTGCGCTTTGTTGCCGCTGAAGTAACCAAGCATTTCTCGTCGCCTCATTATTTAAAGGGTAAATTATTTCAGTGTGTCATTTCGAAGAATCTGTGGAATAAGTTTGGCCGCTTATGCACGCCGGTGACCACTACGAATTTTGGGCACGCATCAACGGAGTTTCTACATCGCCACCGCATAAAATTGGATACGGATACCAAATCCCCCAGAATTGAAACGAAACGTCTTCGAACTACTTACGAAACTCGACGGAGAGAACAGGGTTTAGATATAGACGAAGTTTCGACAATGATGGGGCATTCGGATATCGATACCACAGTGAATCATTATGATAGTGACTGGGGGTCGGCAGAAATATTAAATGGGCGTCTAAGAAAGATTCAGAGAAAGCATGAAGAAGATTTTAGGCGTTACTCAGCAAATCTTCTTACAGATGTGTCTTTGGTTGAGCTGCGTGAAGCCACTCTACGCTGCGGTAGCAAAGAAGAACTACGGTCAGTTGTTGCACCATTAGTCGGCAGGCTGAATTCTTCTGAAGATTCGGTAATACAGTTGCTTTCTCCGGAAGGTCAGACATTCATTGCAAGTTGTCTAAATTCAAGACGACCAGATTGGCCAGGCGCTGAAAGTTTTCTTAGGACGGATACGCCTTGCAACTACTTCAATCGTTGCCCGTTATGCTCACAGTGTGTGATCTTCAAAGAAGCATTACCTTTTATTGCAAGAAGAATTTCCGACCTTGACGGTCTGAGGGAGCGGTTAAATCCCTTAGAATGGGAGAAAAGCTATCGCGCTGAGTATTTAGCGTGGAAGGGGGTTCTAGAGGGCTGGGGGGATCCGATTGAGGTTGCTGAGGCAATAGATCGATCAGTACATAACGGTTTTGCACTGCCATTGACAATGATAGGACTCTCATGACAACTCCAACACGTGACCAAATAAAAGCCGTTTTAGAAGAAATAAGGAATGGACTGGGTTGTCACGAGGAAGAGTCAGAGCCTATCGCTACTGAAGAAGATGATGAGATTCTGAGTGGCGACTCTTCACTTGGGATCATTTGCGATAGTATAAATTTACTCAATCTTTCCAGAATTGATAAGAACGAGTGGAGTTATATTAGGGTAAGTCCTAGAAGCTCTTTCGGCGATCCGGTTTGGGATTTTGGGGATTACCCCTCCCCTAATGGATTTCCCATACGCATCAATTTTGATTATGTGAATATGTATGGCGTGAATGTTTGTGGAGTAGGTCACGAACATTGGGTGAATATTGCTAGGGCGCTACTATTTTACCGTGTACCGCACTTCGGAATTCATGGTCGTATTAATGCTTATACATCTCTTGAGTCAGATAAAACAAAAGTAATAAGACTTATCGGGTTGTTTCATGCCGAAGGTCTATATTTAGGTTCGGAAAATTCACCAGATTTTAGGACGGTGAATGATTTGGCCAAGTCGAGTGTGGAGCACTATATAGAGTCGCTGCCCACATCTGGGATTAAGTGGGAATTCTGTTACTTAATGTCCTTCTGGCAGGGCGTGTCATCGATGGGTATGCTTCCGTCAGAGTACTCACTATACGATTCATACGTAACTAAAGAGCTTGTCGCCAAATATAGAAGAGAATACGACGAGTCCTCTCGACCTTTCGAACCCATTCCGCTCGATGACTATGCAGAAATATTTAGATACTGTGTGGGGTTTGTTGAAAACTATAGTGATGACGTCCTTTGGCTGTATAAAAATTTTGCGCCAACCATAGTAGGTGCTTTTGAGAACCCCGAAAAGCTTGCCGCGATGAATTTTGGTGTGTCAACGGCGTCCGTTGAGGGAGTTAAAAGATTTAGGGCTTATAAACCTAAGTTACTAGATAGCGGTATTCCCTGGTGGGGAATAGAAATCAAGGAAAGAACGCATGAGAATGATGAGGGGGAGTATATAAATCAAACTGCTGTGATTAGCGTTGTTGTCTCTCTGATCGATGCTTGTATCGTGCTTCTTCTATGTCTTACTGGGATGCGCCGATCAGAGGTCATTGGACTTAAGGTGGATTGTCTTTCGTTTAAGTCTGAGGGTTATTGGCTTACTTATACTGTTTTCAAAACCTCTATTTCGTCACAGGGCGACATTAAAACAATACCTATCCCAAAAATTGCTGCTGACGCAATTGAAGTAATAATTGAAATAGGGCGGGATGCTCGTGCTTACGGTAATCACGACTATCTGTTTGTCAAGATACCAAAGTTAAGTTTTGGAAACACTCCGCAGTCCACTGTGGTAGGGCGAGCTTGCAATCGAGTGGCAAACAACCTGGGTATTGATTATAGAGTACACCCACATCGTTTTCGGAAGTCACTTGCCCTTTATATAATTCATCAAGATTCGCGGAATCTTGAAATTATTAAACGCCTCTTTTCTCACCGCAGCTTAAAAATGACGTTAAGGTACATCCTTTCTTTACCAGGCATGAACGATGAAGTCAAAGCTACGTTGATTGAAGAAAATACGGAAATTCTCGTCGAGGTTTTGCAAGGTGTAATTTCTGGTCAAATTGGGGGCATTGGCGGCAAAAGATTGGCCAAGACTGCTAATTCGTCTCCAATACTCAGGGCTAAATTGCAAAACGCGGGAAAAGAGAGTTTAAGTCAGTATGTCGCCTCTTTGCTTGATGAAGGTGTGAAGCTTCTGCATAGAACGAATCTTGCAATCTGTATGCGAACGCCGGGTCTTACCAGCGAGTCACCTTGTGATGCTAAGAGTGATAGCCCTGGGTCGAGGCTTCATCCAAACTTGTTTGCGTGTGACCCATATAATTGTAGATATGCTGCATTTGTCGAGGCCAATGTTCCATCATTAAAAAATGAGATAATTTTCCACGATAATATGATTAAGCATAGGTACTGTGGAGCGACTCAGAAGGAATATTCGCAGAGGCGTATCGCTGAAGCCTTTAAGCGACTTCACGAGGTTGTAGGGGATGAAGCACATAATTTCCTAAAGCAGGTAGCGCATGGCTAAGCAGGATCTCCTCAATCGGGTGTATGCGACTATTTCAGCGCTCCAAAGCGACGGCCGAAAAAAGTTATCAGTGATGGAAGTTTCTAAATTATCTGGTGTCGGTCGTGCAACAATCAATCAAAAGCATGATCCTGACTGGGTGAAGGTCAGAGAAGTCATAAAAGGAACAACTCATTCTGGGGTTTATACAAAGGATTCAAGTGAGGATGTCAAAAAGCCACTCAAAAACACTCAAGAAATACATCATCGACTGAAAGAGTTGGAGGAGCAGTTAGCCCTACTAAGGGAGCGCGCTAGCACCACATATAATCAGTTGATCGACAGGGTACAATATTACTTTGCGTTGGCTAGTGAAAAGCCTGCTAAGCAAGTTGAGAAGGCTAAGCTCCTTCAAGAGCTAACTCATCAGAAGAATCAGAACGCAATCCTACGTGCAGATCTCAAGGCGGCTCTTGCTGAATCATTAACTCCTTCGGTATCAGGATTTATCACTTCAAAGATTATTTTGGAAGTGCCTAATGCAGGCTCAGATTCTGAGGCCATTCTGAGTTTTTTGGAGAAACTGGATTCGTTATCTAGTCAGAATCGATCTTCACTTGTTACCGCAGTCTACATAATGTGTGGTCTTCCAATGTGCGGCAAGTCATCTTGGATTGATAATCACAAGCCACCTACTCCAGGCGTATCCTTATATGTCAGTGGGGCAAGTGATACAGTTTCAACTCGGAATTTGTTAGTTTCTAGGGTTAGGAAAGAATTTAACGCGCCTGTGCACTGTGTTCGATTTAGCCTAGGCCTTGATGCCTGTATCGCTAGGGCCGAAAAACAGTTCAATGGTGCGGCTCTTGAATTGAATATTTCATCCATCAAAGTTGTGGCTGCGCGGTTCGAAGAAATACAATTCAGCGAAAATTTCGACTCAATCATCTTGGCTTGAAATCAGTGAATGGTCTTAAGCGTTTCCAATCGTTTGTTGAAGAGCGACGTCGCATGGGAGACTGGGCTGATTTCGTTTCAGCAGATATGACTAGGCTTTCAAGAGTAAAGCTGGTTGAAGCGTGTGGGATTCAGCGAAGCATAATTTATCAAAACTCACAGGTAGTAACTCTGCTTCGTGATCTTGAGTCCGAATTAAGAGCGCATGGTGTTCTTTATGGGCGCAGTGCGGATGCCAATTGTGCTCACCAAAATGGTTTAACTCATGATGAAGAATTAGAGCAGCGGTTAGGAGATTTGTCTGCTTCGCTTTGTAAGTTTAATGACTATTTAAATGAAGTTTCTAATTCGCTTGTGGTGTACCCCTTGTCGAGGCCAAAATAGTTATGTGTATCCTTCATTTTGGAAACGGTTTGGCCAGCCACTCTGGCTATATGCGAGAGCGCGTAGGGATTTATTTTGATGATAATCATAACGTCCTTGAAGCACCGACCATGTGGGCGATGGCTGTCTCGAAGATACGTTCAAGGAGTGATGAAACGACAAGAAACTATGCGAATATCCTGAGAAGGTTTTTGCAGTGGTTGGACGATAGCCCAATCGAAGGGGCTGAAGTTGTATTTGGCGCGCAGAACTGGCAGTTGGTGGATGAGGATGTATTTGATGCCTTCCTTGTTCACATAGCATCTCCAACGGATGCGCTTCCTGATGGTCCGTCTCACAAAACCATGTATCACATTGCGGCAAGGGTCTGGAGCTTCTATCAGTGGGCCGAAAAGCAGGGCTATAAACACTATTTGGATATCAGTAGGACTGATATCCGATACATGCTGAAAGACCAGAAACTCCTGGCCCATATCAACCCAGTGGTTAAAGTTACTACCTTGGGATTTAATCTGCCCAGTGGTAGACCAGCAATGCATCAACGAGAAATGCAGAAATTTGTAAGGCAAACTGATTATGAAATAGCTCTCAGCGTGTTGAATGATCCTGTTTATCAAATTATCGCAGCGATCATACGAATTACCGGGCTTAGACCGATTGATCTTTTTCAATTGCCTTACCGAGGGAGAAATGAAAATTATGGATTCATTCCTTATGATGAGGGTGAGTACCCAGAAGGGTTAGATAATGGCGCGATCTATTATTATTTTAGGTCCAAGGGAAAATGGCGCTCCATAGACTTTCCAGGGAAGCTGTGGAGAGTTATTTGCGAGTATTATTTACCCTTAAGGCGGCAACGAGCGAAGCTATATGAGGCTAAGCATGGCATTCCACCAAGGAATAGCGACTTGTTTCTTTCCGCTCGTGGTGATGTTGTTACTCATGGAATGCTTGGTTATAACTTTAGCAAGGTGGTTTCTGCAGCGAAGAACTCCGAGAGCGCTACTGATTTTAAAGCCATACGATTCAATGCACGAATGCTCAGGCACACCTGTGCGACATATTTTGTTTATGAGGCGTTGAAAGCCCAGAATAGACTTGGAAGGAGTTTTGTTTACGATGCAGCGCTCGACGAAGATCTCAGGAAAATGCTGGGCCACACTGATGTTAGAACTACACTTGAATACTATGTTCATCTAGTCAACCGATATGTGCACGACAATCTTCTGACTGATCTTCATCGTTCGCGCGTTGATGCTGGTTTGTCCGCTATTTTAGACCGACATAATTACTCTGAGATTGTGGTATAGAACAGGCACTAGACATGCTGCCTTCTTGGTGAGCAGCTCTGGACACGTCGATATGGGAGTGCATACGATCAGGACAAATCGGGAAGGTGCCGCCGGCTGACTTGCCTCTGTAGATAGGTCTGGACGCCTCAGCGCTTTAAACGCCAACGGCTTTGGGTTCGAAGTGATTTCGCCTGCCCCTCTTCAGTTACACTCGGCGCTTTGCACGCCTTTCAAGGAGCAGTTGCGTGAACACGGAAAACCATTCTCAGACGGCCGCCTTTCTCTGGTCGATTGCCGACCTCCTGCGCGGTGACTTCAAGCAGTCGCAGTACGGTCGCATCATCCTGCCGTTCACCCTGCTGCGGCGGATGGAATGTGTTCTGGATCCGACCAAGGAAGCGGTAATCCGTGAGTCTTACGCCCAGGAAGGCCGGCCTGATCTGGTGCGTGAGCGGCTGTTGCTGCGCGCGGCCGGGCAGCAGTTCTTCAATGCCTCAAAGCTGACCCTGGGCACGCTGTCCGACACCCAGACCGCCGCTGACCTGATGAGCTATGTGCAGTCCTTCAGCAAGGACGCCCGCGAGATCTTCGAGCACTTCCACTTTGAAGACTTCGTACAGCAGCTCTCGTCAGCCAACCTGCTGTATCAGGTGGTGCAGCGCTTTGCCGCCACCGACCTGAGCCCCGAGCGCATCAGCAACTTCGGCATGGGCATCATCTTCGAAGAGCTGATCCGCAAGTTCGCGGAAAGCTCCAACGAAACCGCCGGGGAGCACTTCACCCCGCGCGATATCGTGCACCTGACCACCTCGCTGGTGATCACCGGGCAGGACGACAAGCTCAAGCCCAACAGCATCGTCACCATCTATGACCCGACTGCCGGCACCGGCGGCTTCCTCTCCGAGGGCGACGAGTACATCCAGTCCGTAAGCGTTCATTCCAAGACATCCTGCCATCCCGCTGACTTCCGCCCTAGAGTGACCTCGCATTCAACAACGCGAGGTTATTTCCATGAGAAAACACCGCACCGCAGAACAGTGGCAAGTCCTAATCGGTCAGCAGCGTGACAGCGGCCTGTCGGCCACGCAGTTCTGCAAGGAGCACAAACTCGGTTATGCCAGCTTCTGTAGTTGGCGCAAGCGCCTGTTGAGTCAGCCGGTCGGTGAGGCTGCGGATTCTGGTTATGCCAGCTTCCTGGATCTGTCATCGCTGATGGATGACTCGGCCTCTCCCGGAAGCGGCTGGAATATCGTGCTGAGCCTGGGTAATGGTGTTGAGCTAAGGCTGAGCCAGATCAGATGATCGGTCTGGATAGCCAGGCCCGGATCTGGCTGTGCACCGAGCCCACGGATATGCGTAAATCCTTCCGGGGCTGAGCGCTCTGGTCCGCAATCAACTCAAGCAAGATCCGCTCAGCGGGCAGTATTTTGTCTTCGTTAACCGTCGCAAGACCCAAATGAAGATGTTGTATTTCACGCCCACGGGCTACTGCCTGTGGGCCAAGCGACTGGAGCAGGGGCAGTTCCGGGTACGGCCGTCTTCTTCGGGACAGCGCCCCTTAAACCTGACTGATCTCCAGTTGCTGATTGACGGTATCGAGGTGCAAAAGTACCGTCAGTTCAAGCGTTTTCGGGGCACGTAGCGGGTTGTGTTCCGGTATAATATCGGCCATGAATTCAATGGCTTCCGCGTCCTATTCCAACGCCCCTTCCTACTCGGTACTGGCCGAGGAGAATGCCCTGTTGCGTGAGCAGCTACAGGTCATGCAGCGGCAGTTGGACTGGTTCAAGAAGCAGCTGTTCGGCCCCAAGTCCGAGAAGCAGGTGTATGACCTCCCGGAGCAGGGCGGCCTGTTCCAATCGAATGATGCGGCTAGCCCGGAGAAGCCTCTCGATGCGGAGAAACGCCCGGTTCGGGCTTATCAGCGAGGCACCGGAAAGAAACAGCGGGACGACGACTGCCTGAACGATACGGGTCTGCGTTTTACAGCGGACGTGCCAGTGGAAGTTGTTGAACACCTGCCGCCGGAGCTAAGCGGCCCCGACGCCGACCAGTACGACATCCTTGGCACCAAAACGACCTATCGGCTGGCCCAGCGGACGTCCAGTTACGTGGTGTTGCAAGTGGAACGCCCCGTATTTCGGCGCAAGGGCAGCGACAAGCCCGTGACCACGCCGGCCCCGTCCAACGTACTGGACAACAGCCTGGCCGACGTCAGCTTGTTGGCGGGTCTGATGGTCGACAAGTTCCAGTTTCACCTACCGCTGTATCGCCAACACCAACGCATCCAGCAAGCGGGTATTACCCTCAGCCGCAGCACCCTCACCAATCTGATCAAGCGATCTATTGATCTGCTGCGGCCGATCGTGGATGCCCAGACCGACAATGTTCTGCGCAGCCGGGTGTTGGCGATGGATGAGACGCCGATTAAAGCTGGCCACCAGGGTCGGGCAGGCCCACAAAAAGGCAAGATGAAATCCGGCTGGTTCTGGCCGTTATACGGCGATGCCGATGAAGTGGTGTTCACTTACTCGAACAGTCGAGGCCGAGCCCATATCGAGCAGGTACTGAACGAACAGTTCAGCGGAACTCTGATCAGTGACGGCTATGCTGCTTATGCCCGCTATGCCGCCGCACAGCAGAACATCATCCACGCGCAGTGCTGGGTGCACAGTCGTCGTTACTTCATTGAGGCGCAGAAGGACCACCCGATAACTGCCACCGAAGCCCTTCAGCAGATTGCCAAGCTATACACCAACGAAGAAGAGATCCGCGTCCAGCAACTGACCGGCGAAAAGAAACGCCAGTACCGGCTGCTCCACTCAAAGCCGGTGGTCAGCGACTTCTTCCAATGGTGCCGGGATCAACTGGCACAGGGCGGTCTGCTGCCCAGTGATTTATTGACCAAAGCACTGAACTACGTGCTCAGCTGCGGATTTCGGTGAACGTGACCGAGCGTTTCGCTAATACGTGACCGGTGCTTCCGCCCCGGTTGCGCGGGTTGTGGATTGTAATCGCATCGGTCACGATGCGGTTTGCTCCTCAGCTTTTTTCCGGCGCAGTGACTCGCCCTTCAACGTCAGTCGGTAAGCGCTGTGCACCAGGCGGTCAAGGATGGCGTCGGCCAGGGTCGGGTCGTTGATCCAGCCATGCCAGTGTTCGATTGGTAACTGGCTGGCCAGGATGGTGGAGCGGTTGCCGGCACGGTCGTCGATCACTTCCAGCAGGTCGTGCCGGGCACCTTCTTCCAGCGGGGCCAGCGCCCAATCGTCCAGCACCAAGACATCGACCTTGGCCAGCTGTTGCAGGGTACGGCCGAAGCTGCCGTCGCCATGAGCGATGCGCAGTTGCTCCAACAGGCGCGGGGTGCGCAGGTACAGAGTGCTGTAGCCCTGGCGGCAGGCCTGGTTGCCCAGGGCGCAGGCCAGCCAGGTCTTGCCGGCGCCGGTCGCGCCGGTCAGCAGCAGGTTGTGCTGCTGGCGGATCCAGTCGCCGCCTGCCAGGCTGGCGATCAGGCGCTCATCCAGGCCGCGGCCAGGGCGGCGGTCGAGGTCTTCCAGGCAGGCGTTGGCATATTTGAGCTTGGCCTTCTTGCGCAGCCGTACCAGGCGCTGGTTGTCACGCCAGGCCAGTTCGCGGTCGAGCAGCAGGCCGAGGCGCTCATCGAAGCTCAGGCTGTGGCTGGCCGGCAGCGTCCATTGCTCTTCCAGGGCGCGGGCCATGCCGTCCAGGCGTAGCTGGTGCAGTTGATTCAGGGTGTGTTGCAGCATCATCGAACAGCTCCTGTTGCGGGGTGGTAGTAGTCGGCGCCACGGACGTTCTCGTGGTCGCTGGGTAAGCTCGTTTCGGCGGTGCGCGTGGGCAGCGGCTGCTGATCCAGGCCTTGCTGGAGCAGGTTGCGCACGCTGCGCCCGGTGAAGGCGCGCAGCTGGACGGCCCGTTCGGCGGCGGCTTCCAAGCGTGCATTGCCGTAGCGACGAGCCAGCGAGAGCAGGCCGAGACAGGCGCGGTAGCCCATCTCCGGATGCGGCTTGTGGGTCAGCTGGTGATCGATCAGTTGGCGCGTGTAGGGGCCGATCCGCGCGCCCCAGTCGAGCAGGCGTTGCGGCGTCCATTCGCGATGGGCCTGGTGTGCGGCGGGCATGTGTTCGCGCTGGGTGCTGTAGGCGCCGCGACGGCCCAGCAGCACATGGCTGGCCACGCGCCGGTTGCCATGCAGCACTTCCAGGGTGTGCGCTGTCAGCCGCACCTCGACGCTCTGCCGGGCCAGGGCGGAGGGCACGCTGTAGAAGCTGCCATTGACCTCGATGTGGTAGTCGATGTTGACCTTGCAGCGCTTGAAGCTGGCGACCTCGTAGGGATGTACCGGCAGCGCTCGCAAGGCCGGGCGATCCAGGCGCTCGAACCAGTCGCGCCGGCAGCCATCGAGGCGCTTGAACGGGCGTCGATTCAGCTCCTCCAGCAGCTCGGCGATGGCCTGGTTAAGCGCATGCAGGCTGAAGAACTGCCGGTGGCGCAGTCGCGCCATGATCCAGCGCTCGACCACCTGCACCGCCACCTCGGCCTTGGCCTTGTCCTGGGGTTTGCGTGGCCGGGCCGGCAGGATCACCGTCTGGTAATGCCGCGCACACTCCAGCGTTGCCCGGTTCAGACCCGGCTCGTAGCGATCTGGCTGGGCGACCAGGGCGCGCGGATTGTCCGGCACAACCATCTCCGGCACACCGCCAAAGTAGGTCAGTGCCTGGCCCAGCGAAGTCAGCCAGTCCACCTGGGTTTCGCCCGGCGTCGCGCAGGCATAGGTGTAATTCGAGGCGCCCAGGGCGGCGACGAAGATATGCGCCCGGCGGACTTCGCCGGTGGCCGGGTCGACCACCGGCAGCGTCGGCCCTGCATAGTCGATGAACAGCTTCTCGCCCGCGCGGTGCACCTGGCGCATCGAACGTTTGAGCGTCTGGGCGTAGCGCCGGTAGTGCTCGACGAACTGGGTGTAGCGGTAGGTCGGCTGGCCCGCATGCGCGGCGAGATATTCCTCCCACAGCAGCTGCAAGGTCACGCCCTTGCGCCGCAGCTCGCGGTGGATGCTCAGCACGTCGGGTGGCACCCGCTCACCGCGCGGCTTGTTTGTCGGCGCCGACGCAAACAAGGCGGCCGCCAGTGCGGCCTCGTCCATGGCCGCCAGCGCCGGCCAGTCCAGTCCGGCCACGCGCGCCGCCGTGACGTATTTGCTGACCACGCCTTTGGACAACTGCAAGGCGCGGGCGATCTTCTCGTGGGACAAACCGGCCTCGAACTTGAGGCGCAGACATTCTTTGATGTTTCGCATGGCTACTCGCGGCGCCGCCATCTTCCCCTCCCGAAATCGGGCGAGGGTGACGGCGCATCAGGTCATGCGCAACGAGAGGGAAGGCTTTCGCTAAGCCGTGACCGGCGATTTCGGTAAGCCGTGACCGCCGGTTTCGGAACGGGCGGAAAATCGGTCACGTTGCTACCGAAATGAGCGGTCACGCGTTAGCGAAATGACCGGTCACGATCTACCGAAACGGCCGGTCACGATGCTCCGAAATCCGCACTCAGCCGTGAAGCCAGCCTGACCGTCTTCCTGGAAGACCCAGACGTCCAGCCAGACACCAACCACCTGGAACGGGCCCTGCGCCCCATTCCCATGGGACGCAAGAACTGGCTGTTCTGCTGGACTGAACTCGGCGCGGAACACGTGGGCATCATCCAGAGCCTGATCACTACGTGCAAACTGCACGACATCAACCCGTACACCTATCTGGTGGACGTGCTGCAGCGCATCAGTCAGCACCCGGCCAGCAAGGTCGCTGACCTGACGCCTCGGCTCTGGAAGACCCGGTTCGCCGATAATCCGTTACGCTCGCTGATCGATCCGCGCCATTCTGATCGACAGACCGCACAGCCAAAGGGCACCCTCCATGCGCATTGAAGACATGAGCATCGATCAGCTATTGGAGCTGAACCGAATGATCTGCCGGCGCATTGATGAACTGCAAGATCAAGAAAACCTGCAGGCGCTGAGTCGGCTGCACGTGGGGCTGAAGGTGACCTTCGAAAGCCGAACTGGCTTGACTATGGGGATCGTCACCAAGATCAACCGCAAGAGCGTGATCGTCCTGGCCGAGAACGGCACGAAACAGTACAAGGTCTCACCGGAATTGCTAAGGCCCCTTCGGGACGTAAAGTAAGTCCAGTACGTCGTGGAATGAACGCTTACATGGAGGGTGCCCTTTGGCTGTGCGGTCTGTCGATCAGAATGGCGCGGATCGATCAGCGAGCGTAACGGATTATCGGCGAACCGGGTCTTCCAGAGCCGAGGCGTCAGGTCAGCGACCTTGCTGGCCGGGTGCTGACTGATGCGCTGCAGCACGTCCACCAGATAGGTGTACGGGTTGATGTCGTGCAGTTTGCACGTAGTGATCAGGCTCTGGATGATGCCCACGTGTTCCGCGCCGAGTTCAGTCCAGCAGAACAGCCAGTTCTTGCGTCCCATGGGAATGGGGCGCAGGGCCCGTTCCAGGTGGTTGGTGTCTGGCTGGACGTCTGGGTCTTCCAGGAAGACGGTCAGGCTGGCTTCACGGCTGAGCACGTAGTTCAGTGCTTTGGTCAATAAATCACTGGGCAGCAGACCGCCCTGTGCCAGTTGATCCCGGCACCATTGGAAGAAGTCGCTGACCACCGGCTTTGAGTGGAGCAGCCGGTACTGGCGTTTCTTTTCGCCGGTCAGTTGCTGGACGCGGATCTCTTCTTCGTTGGTGTATAGCTTGGCAATCTGCTGAAGGGCTTCGGTGGCAGTTATCGGGTGGTCCTTCTGCGCCTCAATGAAGTAACGACGACTGTGCACCCAGCACTGCGCGTGGATGATGTTCTGCTGTGCGGCGGCATAGCGGGCATAAGCAGCATAGCCGTCACTGATCAGAGTTCCGCTGAACTGTTCGTTCAGTACCTGCTCGATATGGGCTCGGCCTCGACTGTTCGAGTAAGTGAACACCACTTCATCGGCATCGCCGTATAACGGCCAGAACCAGCCGGATTTCATCTTGCCTTTTTGTGGGCCTGCCCGACCCTGGTGGCCAGCTTTAATCGGCGTCTCATCCATCGCCAACACCCGGCTGCGCAGAACATTGTCGGTCTGGGCATCCACGATCGGCCGCAGCAGATCAATAGATCGCTTGATCAGATTGGTGAGGGTGCTGCGGCTGAGGGTAATACCCGCTTGCTGGATGCGTTGGTGTTGGCGATACAGCGGTAGGTGAAACTGGAACTTGTCGACCATCAGACCCGCCAACAAGCTGACGTCGGCCAGGCTGTTGTCCAGTACGTTGGACGGGGCCGGCGTGGTCACGGGCTTGTCGCTGCCCTTGCGCCGAAATACGGGGCGTTCCACTTGCAACACCACGTAACTGGACGTCCGCTGGGCCAGCCGATAGGTCGTTTTGGTGCCAAGGATGTCGTACTGGTCGGCGTCGGGGCCGCTTAGCTCCGGCGGCAGGTGTTCAACAACTTCCACTGGCACGTCCGCTGTAAAACGCAGACCCGTATCGTTCAGGCAGTCGTCGTCCCGCTGTTTCTTTCCGGTGCCTCGCTGATAAGCCCGAACCGGGCGTTTCTCCGCATCGAGAGGCTTCTCCGGGCTAGCCGCATCATTCGATTGGAACAGGCCGCCCTGCTCCGGGAGGTCATACACCTGCTTCTCGGACTTGGGGCCGAACAGCTGCTTCTTGAACCAGTCCAACTGCCGCTGCATGACCTGTAGCTGCTCACGCAACAGGGCATTCTCCTCGGCCAGTACCGAGTAGGAAGGGGCGTTGGAATAGGACGCGGAAGCCATTGAATTCATGGCCGATATTATACCGGAACACAACCCGCTACGTGCCCCGAAAACGCTTGAACTGACGGTACTTTTGCACCTCGATACCGTCAATCAGCAACTGGAGATCAGTCAGGTTTAAGGGGCGCTGTCCCGAAGAAGACGGCCGTACCCGGAACTGCCCCTGCTCCAGTCGCTTGGCCCACAGGCAGTAGCCCGTGGGCGTGAAATACAACATCTTCATTTGGGTCTTGCGACGGTTAACGAAGACAAAATACTGCCCGCTGAGCGGATCTTGCTTGAGTTGATTGCGGACCAGAGCGCTCAGCCCCGGAAGGATTTACGCATATCCGTGGGCTCGGTGCACAGCCAGATCCGGGCCTGGCTATCCAGACCGATCATCTGATCTGGCTCAGCCTTAGCTCAACACCATTACCCAGGCTCAGCACGATATTCCAGCCGCTTCCGGGAGAGGCCGAGTCATCCATCAGCGATGACAGATCCAGGAAGCTGGCATAACCAGAATCCGCAGCCTCACCGACCGGCTGACTCAACAGGCGCTTGCGCCAACTACAGAAGCTGGCATAACCGAGTTTGTGCTCCTTGCAGAACTGCGTGGCCGACAGGCCGCTGTCACGCTGCTGACCGATTAGGACTTGCCACTGTTCTGCGGTGCGGTGTTTTCTCATGGAAATAACCTCGCGTTGTTGAATGCGAGGTCACTCTAGGGCGGAAGTCAGCGGGATGGCAGGATGTCTTGGAATGAACGCTTACCCCTCCATGCGCATTGAAGACATGAGCATCGATCAGCTATTGGAGCTGAACCGAATGATCTGCCGGCGCATTGATGAACTGCAAGATCAAGAAAACCTGCAGGCGCTGAGTCGGCTGCACGTGGGGCTGAAGGTGACCTTCGAAAGCCGAACTGGCTTGACTATGGGGATCGTCACCAAGATCAACCGCAAGAGCGTGATCGTCCTGGCCGAGAACGGCACGAAACAGTACAAGGTCTCACCGGAATTGCTAAGGCCCCTTCGGGACGTAAAGTAAGTCCAGTACGTCGTGGAATGAACGCTTACTCCAGTCCATCAGCCAGCAGGTCACCGTGTCGCTGCATGGCCAGGAGCTGAACCCCGAGTCCTACGCCATCTGCAAGGCGGACATGCTGATCAAGGGCCAGGACGTCACCAGCATCAAGCTGGGCAACACCCTGTCCGACGACCAACTGGCCGACAGCCGCTTCGACTTCATGCTCAGCAACCCGCCGTTCGGCGTGGAGTGGAAGAAGGTGCAGAAGCAGATCACCGACGAGCACAGCGAAAAGGGCTTTAACGGCCGCTTCGGCCCCGGCCTGCCGCGTGTGTCCGATGGCTCGCTGCTGTTCCTCCTGCACCTGGTCAGCAAGATGCGTGACCCGCGTGAAGGCGGCTCGCGCATCGGCATCATCCTCAACGGCTCGCCGCTGTTTACCGGCGGCGCCGGTTCGGGCGAGTCGGAGATTCGCCGCTACCTGCTGCAGAACGATCTGGTCGAAGCCATCATCGCCCTGCCCACCGATATGTTCTACAACACCGGCATCGCCACCTATGTGTGGGTGCTGAGCAACCACAAGGCCGCCGTTCGCCAGGGCAAGGTGCAGTTGATCGACGGCAGCCAGCACTTTGCCAAGATGCGCAAATCGCTGGGCAGCAAGCGCGAGTACCTCACCGAGGAGCAGATCGACGAACTGGTGCGTCTGTATGGCCGCTTCGAGCAAACCCCGCAGAGCAAAATCTTCCCTGTCGAAGCCTTCGGCTACCGGCGCATTACCGTCGAGCGCCCGCTGCGCCTGAATTTCCAGGTAAGCCCGGAGCGCATCGAAAAAGTGCTGGCAGAAAAGGCCATCCAGAAACGCGATGCCAGCGCCCGCCAGCAGCTAATCGAAGCGCTGCAAACCCTGGACGCCAACCAACTGCACCGCAACCGCGAGCAGTTCAGCAAACTGCTGAATAAAACCCTTAACGCTCACAACGTCGCCGTGAGTGGTGCCGAGCTGAAAGCCATTCTCAACGCCCTGAGCGAGCGCGACCCCGAGGCCGATATCTGCATGGTCAAAGGCCAGCCGGAAGCCGATGCCGGCCTGCGCGATAACGAGAACGTGCCGCTGGGTGAGTCGGTGTACGACTACTTCGAGCGTGAAGTGAAACCCCATGTGCCGGATGCCTGGATCGACGAGAGCAAGCGTGATGAGCAGGACGGCGAAGTCGGCGTGGTTGGCTTCGAGATTCCCTTCAACCGCCACTTCTATGTATTCCAGCCGCCGCGCCCGCTGGCAGAGATCGACCGCGACCTGAAAGCCTGCACCGACCGCATCAAGCAGATGATCGAGGGGCTGTCGGCATGAGCTTTCCGACGTATCCGACGTACAAGGATTCCGGGGTTGAATGGCTGGGGGAAGTCCCCGAGCATTGGGTCATGGGCTCCCTGAAAAATATGGCGCAGATACGCAATGGGAGAGACTACAAGGAGGTTGAAAGCTCAGATGGAGAGTACCCAGTAATTGGTTCTGGAGGGCAGTTCTCGAATGCCACTCAGTACCTTTATGAGGGTGAGTCGGTTTTGCTTGGTCGCAAGGGGACCATTGACAAACCGCTCTATATCAATGGCAGGTTCTGGACGGTGGACACCATGTTTTACACCGAGATTTCCAAAGGAGCCTGCGCGAAGTTTTTTTATTACAACTCGCTCACTATCCCATTTGGTTATTACTCGACCAGCACAGCCCTACCGAGCATGACCCAGGCCGATTTGCTGAACCATCCAGCAGCAATCCCGACCAAGCTCGAACAAACCCAAATCGCCCGCTTCCTCGACCACGAAACCGCCCGCATCGACGCGCTGATCGAAGAGCAGCAGCGCCTGATCGAACTGCTCAAGGAAAAGCGTCAGGCCGTGATCTCCCACGCCGTCACCAAAGGCCTCGACCCGACGGTGTCGATGAAAGAATCCGGCGTTGAGTGGCTGGGTGAGGTGCCGGCGCACTGGAATGTTGGCACTCTTCGTTGGTACGCGACCATCCAGGGAGGTGTGGCAAAGGGTAAGGATTATGAGGGGCGCGAAACCGTGGTTATGCCCTACCTGCGCGTGGCAAATGTGCAGAATGGCTACGTGGATTTAGCTGAGGTAAAAGAAATAGCCGTACTTGAATCTGAGGTCGAGCGTTACAGGCTTCGAGCTGGTGACGTGCTTATGAACGAAGGCGGCGACAACGATAAGTTAGGGCGCGGCACGGTTTGGCAGGCTCAAATAGATCCATGCCTCCACCAAAATCATGTGTTCGCAATCCGGCCTAATGGTTTGCTGAGAGCAGAATGGTTGGCAGCCTTTACGCAGGCAGAGC
This sequence comes from Pseudomonas sp. PS1(2021), assembly GCF_020405165.1. Lineage (NCBI taxonomy): Bacteria > Pseudomonadati > Pseudomonadota > Gammaproteobacteria > Pseudomonadales > Pseudomonadaceae > Pseudomonas > Pseudomonas sp. PS1(2021). Next base: position 6,085,302 of record NZ_CP084484.1, read on the forward strand.
AGGCGCGGACTTATTTTTATTTGAACTCTAAGCAGAGCACCAATCTTGCGTCCATATCCGCAAGTAATGTCATGAGTCTGGCGTTACCGATTCCTTCCGAGAAGGAGCAACTGGAAATCCTGACTTATCTCGAAGCAGACCGCAGTAGGCATGAGGAGCTAACTGCTGTGGCTGTATCGACTGTCGAGCTACTCCAAGAGCGCCGCTCCGCCCTAATCTCCGCCGCCGTAACCGGCAAGATTGATGTGCGCGGCTGGCAGCCCCCGGTCAGCACTCAAGCCCCCGAATTAGCCGTAGCAGAGGTCGTGTAATGGCAGGCAGCAAGGAAGCCCAACTCCAACAGGACATAATCGCCGCCATGGTCGCCCAGGGCTGGCTCACCGGCCCGGCCAGCGGCTATGACCGGGGTACGGCGCTGTATACCGAGGACTTTCTCGGTTACTTCAAGGAGGCCTGGCCGGAGCGCTGGGACAAGTTCGCCAAGGCCAACCCGAACAACCCGGAAGGCGTGCTGGTGCAGAAGCTGGTGCGTGAGCTGGAGCAGGACGGCACCCTGGATGTGCTGCGCCACGGCTTCAAGCTGCCGGGGGTGAAGATTGAGGTGTGCAGCTTCAAGCCCGACCACGGCATGAACCCGGACACCCTCAAGCGCTACCAGTGCAACCGCCTGCGCGTGGTGCAGGAGGTGTCTTATTCACCCCACCACCGTGAGGGCGAATACAACCCGCGTCTGGATCTGGTGCTGTTCGTCAACGGCATCCCCGTCGCCACGCTGGAGCTGAAAAGCGAGTTCAAGCAGAGCGTGGAAAACGCCAAGCGCCAGTACCGCTATGACCGCCCGGTGAAAGACCCGCTGACGCGCAAGCCCGAGCCGCTGCTGACCTTTAAGCGCGGTGCGCTGGTGCACTTTGCCGTGAGCCAGGATGAAGTGGCGATGACCACCAAGCTGGCCGGCAAGGACACCTTCTTTCTGCCGTTCAACCTGGGCAGCCTCGACGGCGGTGCCGGCAACCCGCCCGCGCCAGACGATAGCCAGTACGCCACCGGCTACCTGTGGCAGCGCCTGTTCCAGCCGGATGCCTGGCTCAAGGTGCTGGGCCGCTTCCTTCACCTGCAGAAGAGCGTGAAGGAGGATGCCGACGGCAATCGCGTCACCAAGGAAACCCTGATCTTCCCGCGCTACCACCAGTGGGAAGTGGTCAACAGGCTGATCGAGACCACCCGCACTGAAGGGCCGGGCAAGCGTTACCTGATCCAGCACAGCGCCGGTTCCGGCAAGTCCAACTCGATTGCCTGGACGGCGCATCAGCTGGCCTCGCTCTACGATGCCGAGGGCCAGCGCCTGTTCAACTCGGTGATCGTGATTACCGACCGCACAGTGCTGGACAAGCAGCTGCAGGACACCATTTACCAGTTCGAGCACGCCCAGGGCGTGGTCAAGTGCATCACCCGTGATATCGGCAGCCAGAGCAAATCCGAACAACTGGCCGAGGCGCTGGCCGAGCAGACGCGCATCATCATCGTCACCATCCAGACTTTCCCGGCGCTGTTCGACGCGCTGGACAAGTACCCCAAGCTGGCCAGCGGCCGCTATGCGGTTATCGCTGACGAGGCACATTCCTCGCAGACCGGCTCATCGGCCAGCAAGCTCAAGCAGATTCTCGGCAGTGATGCCCCGGATGCGGAAGAGATCAGCGCCGAAGAGCTGCTGGACGCCGCCGTGGCCGCCCGCGCACCCAACGAACGCATCAGCTACTACGCCTTTACCGCCACGCCCAAGGCCAAGACCCTGGAGCTGTTTGGTCGCCCAGCCAACCCGGCGTTGCCGGCGAGTGCCGACAACAAGCCCGAGGCGTTCCACCTGTACTCCATGCGCCAGGCCATCGAGGAAGGTTTCATCCTCGATGTGCTGCAGAACTACACCACCTACAGCACCGCCTGGAAGATCGCCCACCCGGACGGCGACGACGAGGAAGTGGACTCGAAGAAGGCGCGCATGAAGCTGGCGCGCTGGGTGCGCCTGCATCCGTACAACATCAGCCAGAAGGTGGAGGTGATCGTCGAGCACTTCCGCGCCAATATCCGCCACCTGCTGGGCGGCCAGGCCAAGGCCATGGTGGTCACCAGCAGCCGGCAGGAGGCCGTGCGCTACCAGTTGGCGGTGCAGGCCTATGTGCAGCAGATGGGCTACGGCGATGTGCATCCGCTGGTGGCCTTCTCCGGCAGCGTGTTGCCGGACGGGGTGATCCCCGAAGAGGTGACGGAAAGCAGCAGCCTGCTCAACCCCGGCCTGAACGGGCGCGATCTGGCGGAAGCCTTCGACACCCAGGACTTCAACGTGATGATCGCGGCCAACAAGTACCAGACCGGCTTCGATCAGCCGAAGCTGTGCGCCATGTACGTGGACAAGAAGCTGCAGGGCGTAGACTGCGTGCAAACCCTGTCGCGCCTGAACCGTACCTTTGGCGACAGCAAGCCGACCTTCATCCTCGACTTCTTCAACGACGCCCAGGACATTCTCGACGCCTTCCTGCCGTACTACACCAAGGCCGAGCTGACCGACGTGACCGACCCGCAGCTCATCTACGACCTGCAGAAGAAGCTGGATGCCGAGGGCATCTACCACTGGGAAGAAGTGGCGGCGTTCGCGCTGGCCTTCTTCGATCCCAAGGCGGCCGCCAGCAAGCTCAGCTACTACTGCGCACCGGCGAAGGAGCGCTTTGCCAAGCGCTACAAACTGGCCCAGGAGTCACGCCAGCATGCGCTGGATTTCAAGCGTACCGCCGAGCAGAACGGCGACAGCGCAGGCCTGAAGAAGGCCGAGGCGGCAATCAAGGAAGCCGGCGAGCAGGTGGATCAGCTCGACCTGTTCAAGAAGAACCTGCAGAGCTTCGTGCGCCTGTACGAGTTCCTCTCGCAGATCATTCCCTATGAGGATCGCGAGCTGGAGCAGCTGTGTGTGTATGCCAAACACCTGCACCCGCTGCTGCGTGTGGATCGCCTCGATCAGGAAGACGTGGACGTGGGCGAACTGCAACTGACCCACTACCGCCTGACCAAGCGCGCCGAGCACCAGCTGCGCTTGAGCGAGGAACAAGGCGACTACGGCCTCGATCCGGCCACGGGGCTGGGCAGTGGCAAGCCCCATGACCCGGAGAAGAAGCGGCTGTCGGAAATCATCGAGGCGCTGAACGATATCTTCGGCGCCGAGGTGAGTGATGAGGATCAGCTGCAGTTCCTCACCGGCATCGCCAATCGCATCAGTCGTCAGGAGGATGTGATGGCCCAGGTCAACAACCACTCGGTCGAACAGGTGATGCATGGCCTGTTCCCCAAGCGCGTGCTCGACACCGTGCTGGACGCCATGACTGACAACGAAAAGATGTCGTTGGAAGTGCTGGATAACGAGACCAAGAGCCGGGCGTTTGCGTTGGTGATTTTGAAGATGCTGACGCAGCAGGCGGGGCTGGAGCAAGGTAATAGCAGCGCGGCTGTCTAACCGTATTACGTGCTCGGGTTAGATTTCAGACGGCTGTGGCAGAAGGCTTGAAGGATCGCAGGCGAGCTCGCCTGCGATGCGGTAGAGCTTCTCGACGGTGATGTTGACCTCACCACGCTCGATCCGGCCTACATAGCTGCGGTCGAGACTGCACGCCAGCGCCAGTGCATCCTGGGAAATCCGGCAGGCCTTCCTCTGCATTCGGATGCGTTCCCCTAACGCCTTCGCCAACTTATCCATGACCGTCTCAATTCAACTTGAGGCGGCACTATCGTGCGTTTGCGGACGTATAGGCCACGGATTATAATCCGCATTTTCGCGCTATTTCTTCTGGTGCCCTCAATGAAATCGGCCTCGTTTATCTTCGACAGGCGTCTGTATGAGCTGCTTCAGGAGCCAGGGCGTGCAACCTTTACGACCCGTGAACTGCGCGATGCTTATGCCGCTCGCCTAAACGGCACACATTTCCGTATCGCCGATGTGCGCCGCTATGTGTATGAGCAGATTCGCCGGTTGCTGCGCGCGGGCTGGGTTGTGCTGGATGAGGATCGTCGTGTTCGAGGGCAGGTCTACCATCTGCAGCCGATTCCGGCACATCTGCAACTGGAATTGATCGACAACGGCTTTGAGAGCAGCCTCAAGATTGCCGGGGAACCCCAGCAGGCACCGGCTGCGTTCGAAGTGGAGGCGCTACCGCTTCAATCTCCAGCAAATACGAATCAGCAGCTCGAAGCGCTCCACAAGGAAATCCGCTTGGACTTCCTGTCCTCTATGGGCGAGGCGGAACGATTCAAGCTGCTTCTGGATGAGATGCCACATTTGCGGGGCAAGGTTGAAGGCGAGTACCTGGAGGCCAGGGATCGTAGTTCTCGTCTTTTGGGGCATCTGCGCGCCATCGAGAAGACCCTCAAAACGCTCGCCGCACCACGATGAGTAGATCGCTACGGAGCTGGCAGAACAGCTGCATCACCAAGGCGCTGGAGCACTTCACCGTCACGCCGCACTTCTTCTGCCAGGCAACCCCGGGAGCCGGAAAGACGCGCATGGCGGCAGAACTGGTCAGCCAACTGCTTGAGCAGGACAGAATCGATTTGGTGCTGTGCTTTGCGCCGTCCTGCCAGGTCGTGGAGGGTTTTCGTTCGACCTTTGCGGAAGTCCTAGGCAGACGCCTAGATGGTCAGATAGGTGCCGTGGGCGCTGCCTATACCTATCAGGCCATGGAATACCGTGATGAGGGATTCTGGCAGCTGCTTGATGACTACCGGGTGTTCGTGGTCTTCGATGAGATCCACCATTGCGCCGGCCACGATCCGCTGCTCAGCAATGCCTGGGGGCAGCAGATACTGCATCGGATACAGGATCGGGCTGCCTTCACGTTGGCCCTTTCTGGCACGCCCTGGCGTTCGGATGACAAGGCCATCGCATTGGCTCGCTACTCTTCGCCCGAGGGGCATTTGATCTGTGATTACTGTTATGGCTTGAAAGATGCCATTGCCGACGGCGTGTGTCGATCACCTCGCATCGTGTTGCTCGACAATCAGAAGGTGAAACTTACGGAAGAGCTTGGCGCGGATAGCTCCGTGAGGCTGTTTCCCAGCATCGCCAAGCTTTTAGGGGAGTCACCTGTCACCTATGAGGAACTTCTGCGTCATGACGAGGTGATCAATCCAATCCTCGATCTTGGCTGCAGCAAGTTGAACGAGCTACGCCAGATCAAACCTGATGCCGCTGGTTTGGTGGTGGCCACAGACATCGAACACGCCCAGCAAGTTGCACTGGCTCTAGAAGCAATGGGTGAAGAGTGCCGCATCGTGACCAACAAAACCCCGGATGCGCAGCAGGTGATCAATGCATTCCGGAGCAGCGCCTGCCGCTGGATTGTGGCCGTCGGAATGATCAGCGAAGGCACCGACATTCCCCGCCTGCAAGTGTGCTGCTATCTCAGCCGTATCCGCACCGAACTGCATTACCGGCAAGTGCTGGGGCGAGTGCTGCGGCGCACAGGTGAGTCCGACGACCAGGCATGGCTATTCATGTTGGCGGAGCCAACGCTTCAGGGCTTTGCGGAGCGAATTGCGGATGACTTACCGGATGATCTGGCTGTTTTGAGCGATGCTCATATGCCAAGTTTAACCCCAGGCTCCCGGCCAGACCTGGTGGGGACTTTGGGGCATGCCGAAGGCATCGGCGATGTAGGGTTTGGTGGTGCAGAGCCTAATGTTGGGTCGCAGGCTACGAACATCATTTCGCTGGGTGGCTTTGCAATTGAGCCCGCTTACCAGGTCAGTTTTTCTCAGCATTACCGGCAGCAGCTTCTGGCTTGTTTTTGATGCTCGGCCAGTCGAAGCTCATCACACGATATCGGTGTGCATGAATCCACAACCGGCCGGTGCTGCCTGGAACGTAATCGAGAGGTGCGTATGGAAATTAAGTCGCAGGCATTGGTCGATGTCGTTGAGGATGTGATCTGCGACGTGTGCCGTTCTGGAACGCGAGTTCCCGGCTATGGCCTCCAACACGGCACGCTTGAAGCCCAATGGGGATATGGCTCGCAGCATGACGGCGAGCACTACCGGGTGCATCTCTGCGAGTCCTGCTTCTTCAGGGTACTGAGTGGATTGCGTCGTGAGCGTATGGTCAATGGAATGTTCGATGATGATCAGCCATTTGCTTCCGAACATTTTGGTCTGGTCAGCAAAGACAACTACTGGGGAAAGAACTGATTGTAGGGTTGAAAATCCATCAGCCGCACCACGTCGAATCGCGGACAAATTAGGGGTAAGCGCGCGGCTTGCCCGTTCTGGTCTCGTAGATTGGAATAACTGAATAAGGAGGTAGCCGCTTTGACCCTTCCGCATGAAAGAACCCGGAGTGTCGTCAAGACCGAAGCTTTTCTCCGCGACCTCTCTCGTAACACCGAACTACCTGATGACATTCGCAGCTATGCGAAAAGCCTGCTCAGACACTACCCGTCCGCCGTTCAAGTTTTCTCGCTGGGGCGCCTCGAAGAGTGCCTGGTAAACGACGCTCAAGATGATGAATATCGGCGAAGGGTGATTGCGTTCCATCAGCCGCTTTTCAGTTCGTCGTTAGACTTCACGCTATAGGCGTGAACGCCACGATGCTCAGCACTGATCAAGCCCAGTCGGTATCCGCCCGGATTGCGCAACGAGTCAAGCGCCTACCTAAAGGGCAGCCGTTCAGCATTAGCCGTTTCACAGGGTTTGGAACGAAAAACGCCGTATCCAAAGCAATAGCTCGACTGGTCAACCGAGGCGAGCTCGAACGGGTGTATCGCGGGATCTATATGCGCCCGAAACCCGGACGCTACGTTGCCAGGGCTCGCCCCAATCCCTGGAAATTGATTAGCCTGATTACCAAGCAGAAACGCTTGTCTCTGCAGATCCACGGCGCCAATGCCGTCAGAAGGTTTGGGCTCAGCACCCAGATGCCACTCATTCCAATCTATTACACCAACGGAGCCAGCCGTTCAGTATTCATTGGGAACGCTGAAATCAGGCTGATACATGCGGCCCCTATGGTCATGCAGCATGCAGGGACTGAGATGGGTGCCGCTATCAGTGCATTGTTTTATCTCGGTAAAGGCGGCTCAACTCCTGAATGTATTGCGGCGATCAAGAAAGGGCTCCGACCTGAAGACTTAGTCAAATTGCTGGCCTGCAAACTGCCGAAATGGATGCGAACGGCATTGGAAGCGCAATAGCGAAATCGCTGCATTGCGAACTGCAGGGTAGGGGCTGTAAGAACCAATGATCATAAGCGGCTGGCGACAGATATTTTGAGCACCGAGCACCGAGCACCGAGCACCGAGCACTGATCATTTGATGATCAACATCGGCGTTTCCTAACGAATTCTGAGCACTCCAGCCCGGCCAAGCTTCAGGGATTTCGCCTAGTAACGCGCACGTTGAATTTCAGCTGAAGTTTTTACACAGCCTGGGCCGCTTGTTGCCTGTCACGTTTGGCTGGTTTGGGGCGACTGTCGCCGCTCGTAGCTTTCTCAAACCAGCACTCTGTTCTGACTGAACTCACTACACAAAAGTGTATCTGGACGTTTATTACCGGTTCCTGCTGCCCGTTCCGTGGCGGGCCCTGACGGCCATGATCACGATATGAATTACCTGCGTGAAATCATGCTGAGCCTAGCCTAAAGTCAGATGTCGCATTCAAGATATATAACCGGCTAGGACAGCAGCCCCCCTCGAAAGGAATTCGACTATGCCTACGATCCTCCGCTACCTTTCCGTCTCCCTTGCTTCCGCCCTGGTGGCCGCTTATACGGCCCTGTGGTTGGCCTACCCCGCGCCCCTGGAACAGCCCCATGCGGTTGTTCGCCCGCCGCTGATCATTCAGCAGCAGGGGGACGATCTGTTGTTGTGGGGTGGCTGGAATACGGTGGCCGGTTACGAGCCGCCCGGGGTGAATGCAGTGGAGATTCGCTGCAACCGCGGCCGCGGCACCTGCCAGGAGGCTTTTGCCTCGATCCACCATCACGACGAGGGCGAAGACCTGGAAGCCCAGGTGTTCGACTACGAAGTGGTGGAGTGGACGGAGCAGATGCTGCATGCCACGGCGACCATGCCCGAGGCCGAGTGCGTGACACGCAGCCTGGTGGTCGCACTGCCGGCCGGCTCCGCCTCGCTGGAGCTGGTGCCGCAGGGCGATGACTGCGAGTTCGAGGTCAGCGCTGCGATGCTGGAGGGTGACCCGCTCTAGGCCGTTACCAGGCTCGGCCAGCGGTCGTGCACCGTTGGCCCACCCTGCGGCGGTGTGGTGGTGACCACGTAGACCCGCCGTTCTTCCCCGTGCTCAATGAGCAGCGCCTCAATGGTTTGGCCTGGCTCCAGGTCAAACCAGTGCGAGGCACCGGCTGCATTCTTCTCCATAAAGCGTTCGGCCAGCACCTGCACTGGCTGCGGGTGGTAGCGCGCCCATTTGCCGGCGGTGATGGAGTCGGTTCGGGCCCAACCGGTGGCGGGCAGGTGGCCGGGTTGCTCTTTGCGGCGGCCCCAGGGGACCCAGGCCACGGCGCCATCGGCCTGACGCACGGGCAGGGCGGCGCGTGGGTTAGGGAAGTAGATTCGCAGTTGCTGGCCGGTTTGGGTGTAGCGCCCAGCCACTTCGACGCCGCCGCACATGAGGTGCCTCCCGTCTATTGTCGTTGCCAAGGTTGGGGTTTGATAATACTGTATTCATATACAGTATTAGTGAGGTTATCCATGGCCCTGACAGTGATCGGCCGCCCGTTGCGGCCAGGTCTGCGGCTACCGTTGTTCCTGAGCCGCGTTGCCGCCGGCTTTCCTTCCCCCGCTGAGGACCATATCGAGGCCAGCCTCTCGCTGGACGAGCTGTGCGTACTGCACCCGGCGGCCACCTTCTTTCTGCGGGTGGTGGGGGACAGTATGACCGGCCTGGGGATTTTCGACGGCGACATCCTGGTGGTAGACCGCTCGATCACGCCGCGCGCGGGCATGGTGGTGGTGGCGGTGGTGAACGGGGAGTTCACCTGCAAGCAGTTGGCCTATGAGCACGGCGCGCCGGTGCTGCGCGCGGCGAACAAGGCCTACCCGGACATTCGCCTGCGCGACGGCGAGGACCTGGAGGTGTTCGGCGTGGCGACGCGCTGCATTCACAAGCTGCCGGGGTGCTGATGCCGACCTATGCCCTGGTGGACTGCAACAACTTCTACGTGAGTTGCGAGCGGCTGTTCCGCCCCGACCTGCGCACGGTGCCGATGGTGGTACTGAGCAACAACGACGGCTGTGTGGTGAGCCGCAGCAACGAGGCCAAGGCGCTGGGCATTGGCATGGGCGAGCCGTTCTTCAAGATCCGCGACCTGGTGCAGGCGCATGGCGTGCTGGCGTTCAGCAGCAATTATGCGCTGTACGGCGACGTTTCCGCACGGGTGGTACGGGTGCTGCGCGGGCTGGCACCGCGTCTGGAGGTTTATTCGATCGACGAGAGCTTTCTCGACCTGGCGGGCCTCGGCCGGCCGCTGGCCGGTTACGGCCGGCACATTCGCGCGGAGGTGCAACTGCTGACGGGCATGCCGGTGGGGGTGGGCATCAGCACCACGAAGACCTTGGCCAAGTTGGCCAACTGGGCCGCCAAGCGGCGTAGCCAGAGCGGGGTGGTGGTGGCCACCCGGCCCGAGCAGCAGGCGGCGTTGCTCAAGGACGCGCCGCTGGGCGAGGTGTGGGGCGTGGGGCGCAAGCTGCAGGCGCACCTGGGCGCGCTGGGTGTTAAAACCGCCTGGGATCTGGCGCAGCAGGACGCCTGGACGATGCGCAAGCAGTTCTCGGTGGTGCTGGAGAAGACCATTCGTGAGCTGCGTGGCGAGCCGTGCTTCGCCCTGGACGAGGGGTCGGAGCCGAAGCAGATGATCACCTGCAGCCGCAGCTTCTCGCGCCGGGTGACGGAGCTGGCGCCGCTGCGCGAGGCGGTGGCCAGCTACGCCTGCCGCGCAGCTGAGAAGCTGCGCGCGCAAGGCGATGTGTGCCAGCTGCTGCAGGTGTATATCCGCACCGGGGTGTTCAACCCGGACGAGCCGCGCTACGCGCGCACCGCCAGCGTGCCGCTGCACACGCCGAGCAACGACTCGCGCGACCTGGTGCAGGCGGCGCTGGCCGGGCTGGAGGGTATCTACCGGCCCGGCTACCGGTACCAGAAAGCCGGGGTGATGCTGATGAACCTGGCCAGCCCCGGGCAGGTACAGGCCGACCTGTTCGCCCCGGCGCCGCGGCCGCGCAGCGCGGCGCTGATGGCAACCGTGGACAGGATCAACACCAGCATGGGCCGCGGCACCGTGCGCCTGGCGCGCGTGCCGGCCCTGGGCGGCTGGTCGATGAAGCAGGAGCTGCGTTCTCCGGGGTACACCTGCCGCTGGGACGAGCTGCCAAGGGTACGTTAGATCATGAACAGGTGAGGGAGCCGCCGTTGCTGACAGCGACCTACCAAGCGTTCCAAAGATAAAGGAGGGTGTGAAAGACCCACTACCATTAAGTCAGCTGCTGCCGGTCGCGACAGACTGAAGTCGAACCACGGCTATCGGTCGTGGTAGGCAACAACCGGCCAATAGCGGACTGTTAGGGCCGATTCAGTCCTAGTGAATGACGGCCTATTTGATGACCTGCTCGGCTGGCTCTATGAGGGCTTTGTTACTGCCTCGCCAACGCACCGATTCGATGTTCTCTGCGTCGGCGCTCATACCGGCTCTGTCAGCCTTACCAGGAAGGTCGCAAACGCAAATCGCAAGTGGATCAGGCGACTACCAGATCAAGCAACCTGACTGCTTGCCGTCGTCGCGAGCGGAACCTTATTTTTTAGTAGCGAATCTTTGATGTAAGCATGCTACGACCGCCCACCAGCATGCGGAAACTATGTTGTTCGGTCATTGATGGCAAAGTAGTATCAATCTGCACACCAAACCGATCTAAATGGACTTGATGCATGGAAAACACCACCGATAGGGACGCGCGCGCCCGCCATCGTCATGCGAACATTTCGCCCTTCCTGGCAAGTGCCAGCACACTTCGTACAGGCGAAGACCAACTACCTGGGTATTACTGCGAGCAGCAGCAGATGTGGGTAGTCGACACCGAGCAAGGCGTTCTACCCATCATCAATGAGCAGGCGCTCTCGCAGCTGAAAACGAAGACTCGTGCAGATGGCGAAGAGGATGACGAGCACACCGGTGGAAAACACTGACGTGGTACAGAACCGGCGACATTGGCCGTCTGGACGAACAGGGCTTCCTCTACGTGGTGGATCGCTTAAAGGACATGATCATCAGCGGTGGCGAAAACATCTATCCCGCAGAACTGGAGGCGGTGATCGCGTCGCTGCCCGGCGTGGCCGAGGTTGCCGTGGTGGGCAAGGCCGACGAGCGCTGGGGCGAGGTGCCGATCGCATTTGTGGTCGCGACCCAACCAGGCGCTACCGACGAGGCCTCGATTGTCGAGGCATGCCGCCAGCGATTGGCGGGCTTCAAATGCGTGAAGTCTGTGCACATGCTTGAGGCCCTGCCCCGCAGCTCTGTGGGCAAGGTGTTGAAAAGACAGTTGCTTGCCTGAGCTTCTTAGGTGTTGTTGCACAGGAGCGGCACAGGCGGATCGAGGATGTCGATCCGTTTCAGGTATTCAGCCACCCCGCTCGCCCGGTTAGCGAGCGGGACCCGCAACGTTACTGCTTCGGAAACTCCGCAGCGATGCCCTGGACGTAGTAGTCCATACCTGCCAGATCCGCATTGCTGGCCGTGGCTCCTGGCGCAATTCTGACCTTGCCGGATTGGTCGGCAACCGGGCCATCGAAGGGGTGGAACGTGCCGCTCTTGATCGAGGCAATGATCTGCTGCGCCTCGGCCTTAAATTCAGCGGGAACGATATCGCTGATCGGCATGGTCAGGGCGTCATCGGCCAGCCCACCCCAGTAGTCAGCCGATTTCCAAGTGCCGTTCAGTACAGACTCAGTAGTGCGGATGTAGAACGGCGCCCAGTTGTATTCGATGGAGGTAATTACCGACTTGGGGCCGAAGCTGGCCATGTTGGAGGCATAGCCCACCGAGTACACCCCGCGGCGCTCGGCTGCCTGAATCGGTGCTGGGCTGGCGGTGTGCTGGAAGATCACATCGGCGCCCTGGTCGATAAGCGTGTTGGTGGCGTCGGATTCCTTGCCGGGATCGAACCAGGTGTTCAGCCACACCACTTTAACCACCGCCCCTGGGTTGTACTTGTTCAACGCGACCTGAATAGCATTGATGTCGCGGATAACCTCAGGAATCGGAAAGGACGCGACATAACCGACGGTCTTGCTCTTGGTCATTTTCGCGGCCAGGTAGCCGGCCACGTAGCGCCCTTCGTACGAGGTCGACAGGTAGGTGCCGAGGTTCGTGCTGCGCTTGTAGCCAGTGGCGTGTTCGAACGCGGTCTTGGGGAATTGCTTGGCCACGTTGGCCATCGGGTTCATGTAGCCAAACGAGGTGCCGAAGATCAGGTCGTAGCCGCTTTTTGCCATGTTGCGGATCACCCGTTCGGAGTCCGCGCCATCGGCAACGTTTTCGACGTAGGTGGTCTGGACTTTCTCGCCCAGCGCCTGCTCCAACGCCTTACGGCCCTGCTCGTGTTGATATGTCCAACCGTGGTCGCCAATCGGACCGGTGTAGACGAAGCCGACCTTGAGCGGCTCGTCGGCGTATGCGGTGATGGCTGCTGCCAGACCGATACCACTCAATAACCCTGCCAGTACTTTCCTGAATCCAGGCATGTTCATGCGCGTATTGCTCCCCATACGTTATTGGTTAGGCGGTTAGCCCGGGATAAAGGCAGGCATTGAAACAGGCTCCGTCTGCGCGGCTGTGATCACATCGAATAGGTTTTGCGGAACATGTTTTTGTAGTGGTCTTCGACGCTGATGACCGGGTACTTGGGTGACTCGCCGGGTGCCAGGCAGGCCTGGATGCAGGCGATTTCGTGGGCGATGTTGCCGGAGTAGAAATAAGGCACCGAATAGCGCTCGTTACCCGAGACATTGACCACGCGGTGCAGGGTCGATTTGTACAAATCGTTGGTCCAGCGCGCGATCAGATCGCCGAGGTTGACCACGTAGGCCTCGGGAACCGGTGTGGCCCAGATCCAGCCATTGCGCTCCTGATCCCACACCTGCAACCCGGCGTTTTCATCCTGCAACAGCAGAGTCAGGCCACCCCAGTCGGTATGCGCACCACAGCCCTTCTCGCCCGGTGCCGCAGTGGTCGGCTGCGGTGGGTAATGCAGCAGGCGCAGCGTGGTCATGGCGTCCTCGCAGAACGCGGCAAAGTGCTGCTCCGGCAGGCCCAGCGACAGAGCCACGCCCTGCATCAGCAGGCGAGCCACTGACTCCAGTTCCCGCTGGTAGGCCTCCATGGTTTGGCGAAACTCGGGGAGGTCTGCCGGCCACAGGTTCGGCCCCTGATTGAATTTGCCAGCCAGCACATCGGGATGATCCAGCGGCTTGTCCTGGCCGATGTAAAAGCCTTCTTTGACGTCCGGTGGCGCGCCGGCTTCGAGCACCTGATTACGCAACGGTTCGTAGCCCCGATTGGCCATGGAGAGTGACTTGTCGACCTTGCGCTTTTCTTCGGGCGGCAGAGCAAACAGCGTGGCCGCCTGGTCGATCACCTGCTGCTGCAAAGCTGCCGGTACACCATGACCGATGACGTAGAAAAAACCTTTGTCACGACAGGCCTGGCCGATTTGCTGACTGACCCGGGTGCGTTCGATCAGTGATGCCGAGCGCAGGCCCGAGATGTCGATAACTGGAAGCGTGGTGGCCTGCGAGGCCTCCAGAGGTGACGGTGCGAGTTGGGCGTGTGCCATGTGAGCGACTCCTACTTGAATGGGCCGGAGTGTTATCTGCTCAGGCAGAGCGCGGAAAGCATCGAATATCGCCAGGCCTGATGCCTTTTTGGCAGCGCTAGCCAAGAGCCCCGAACTGACTGGCCTCGTGCCGCTCGCGACGCAAAATCTCGTCGGTGAGAATTCTGGCGAAGGCATCCACGGCAGCCGGAATGTAGCGGCCGCTGCTCATGTACAAGCCCAGGTCGCAGAAAATACCGCCGCTGTCGGTGAGCGGAAGCATCTTCAGTTCACCGGCGGCCACCTGCGCCTCGATGCCGAACGCGGTTTGAAACGCCACGCCCCTGCCGCGCACTACCATCTGCTTGGCCAGTTCAAGCGATGCGGTTTCCAGGCGGGTCCTGCCGGAAAAATGGGCGGATTTGAGCAGTGGCGCGAGTCGTTGCCGCGTCGAGATTTCCGGCTTGCTGAGGATCAGGTCGTAGTCGGCGCAGGCGCCAAAACTGACCTGGCTTTTATCGGCCAACGGGTGATTGGGCGGCACGATCGCCGCCAGCCGGAAATGCCCCAGGGCCAATTGCTGGAGCTGCTCGTGTTTAGGCAACGCGAAAGCCAGACCCAGGTCCGCCGCCCCGGAGATGATCGCCTGCGGAATGCCTTGCGAGCCGGAAACGGTGACACCGACAGACACCCGTGGATAACGCGCGTGCATGTGTTCGAGCACGGTGGGTAACAGGTCCACAGCCAGGGTCTCGGCAACGATCAATTCGACATGCCCTGCCCGGATTCCTTCCATGGCTTCGAGTTCCGAGCGCAGCCGTTCTACGTCGTGGAGCACCACACCGATATGGCGTGCGAACAACTCGCCGGCGGGGGTGAGTTTCAGTCCGGAGCTCAGCCGGTCGAATAGCGGCGCACCGATGTCGTCCTCCAGTTTGAGGATCTGCCGATTGACCGCCGACGAAGCCACGTTCAGGCGCCGGGCCGCTTCGCGGATCGAGCCGCAGTGCTGAACCATGTCGAAGTAGCTGACCGACACCGAATGAAACCGTAACCGCCGAACCATGGTTTTACCTGACTTCCTAACTTCGAAATGTTGCCCAACGCGGATTCTTTTCGCGCCAGGAAAGTGCATCGAGCTGCCGCTGCGCACCATGCCAGAGCGAAAAACACGCCCGCCAACTGCTGAAAAAATTCGTCTAAAAACTGTCCAGGCAGTCAACTACGAGGCATTGCGAGCATTTTTCTGATCGCCTCTTCGCGTTGGCACAAGACGTGCTTTAGCGATGCCGAGACTGGTATACCAGATTGTATTTCTGAAAAGCCAGCAATGTGATCAACCGTAATGAGGATCGGCGATGTCCGCTCAATGGAAGCCCCTGATAGAACACAAAGGTTACCTCCGCCATTTCTGGCACCCGGTGTGTACCTTGAGCGAGTTCGAGAAAGCCAACGCATCCGGGCATGGCCCGATGTCGGTGAAGCTGCTGGGAGAGAACCTGGTGTTGGCCCGTCTGGACGGGCAGATGATGGCCGCCGATGACCGCTGCGTGCACCGCTCGGCGCGCCTGTCGCTGGGGAGCGTGTGCAAGCACCAGGGCAAAGACACCCTGCAGTGCCCCTACCACGGCTGGCGCTATAACGACGCCGGCGAATGCACGCTGGTGCCGGCCTGCCCCGACCGCCCTATTCCGCCGCGCGCAAAAATCGCCAAATACGACTGCGCCATTCGCTACGGCATCGTCTGGGTGCGCCTGGACAATTCGTTCGACTGCACCGAAATCCCTTACCTGGGCGATTGGGACAGCGAAGGCATGAAAGTCGTGGTGGCGGAGTCGTATGTGTGGGAAACCTCGGCCGAGCGCCGCTGGGAAAACTTCACCGACTTCTCCCATTTCGCCTTCGTTCACCCCGGCACTCTGTACGACCCCTTCTTCGCCAGTCACCCCACGGTAAACGTCGATCGCAGCCACGGTGAACTGCGCTTTCAGCTGGCGCCGCCCAAAGAGATGTACGAAACGCTGCCGGAAGAAGCGCCCATGGGCGACTTCACCTACCGCTGCTCGATGCCGTACTCGGTGAACCTGGAAATCAAACTGTGGAAGGACGATTCCAAATTCATCCTCTGGACCACCGCCAGCCCGGTGGACGACAGAACTTGCCGCAACTTCATGGTCATCGTGCGTACCGAAGACCAGCAGCCCGACCACGTGCACCTGGCTTTCCAGAAACGCGTGCTGGAAGAAGACCGCCCGGTGATCCAGTCCCAATGGCCTATCGAGCTCGATAGCGCCGAACTGTCGGTAGTCACCGACAAGATCTCCATCCAGTACCGCAAATGGCACCGCGAACTGTCGCAAGCGGCGCTGGTCGGCAAGGACGAATTCAAAGCGGCCCTCCTCAGCGAAGTGCTCGAGGAGCGTTAAGGCCTACACCCATGGGCCAAGCGCCCTTTCGAAGCTACGTTTTTGCAGGAGCAGTACATGAAAAAGATGTTCAAGTTGGGCTGTGCCGGGTTGGGTATCCAGGCGTCGTCGCGTGAGAACCCGGTGTCACTGACCGAGTTGCCGATTCTCGAGCAATTCAAACTGGTCAAGGAAGCCGAGGTCTGGGACTTCATCGATCGCATTCCCAACAACCGCCAGGAGCTGGACGAGTACATCAAGGGCAGCCAACTTTACGACCTGCCGGTGCTGTCGGGGAGCGGCCTGTACACCCTGGGCCTGGATGATCACCTGATCAAAGAGAACATCGACCTGACCGTCGAGGTCGGCGGCAAGTACCACAATTTCATGATCTGGGCTAAGCACAAGGACCGCCACTACGTGACCAACGAAGAGGTCGCCGAGTGTTACCTGGAGTCGTACGAGTACGCGGAAAAAGCCGGGGTGATCATCACCTTCGAAAACCATGTGGACATGTGGTCCGAAGACTATCGCCGGGTCTCGCAAGTAGCCGATCTGGTGGAAGCCCGCGGCGCGAAGTTCAACGTGGCCATTGACTACAGCCACTGCATTTTCAAGATTGAAAACGAAGTGGAGCACGCCGTCTCGCAGATGCGTGGCGACAACGATGCCATCGCCAAACTTGACCCGTTCAACGACGACAGTTACGCGGACGAATGGCTGAACCGCAACCTGGTGCACTGGGCCCAGATGCGCCCGGCCGCGCCTAACGGCCCGCTGAACTGGTGGGGCTTTGAAACCGGCCCTTGGGATGCCAAAGGTATCGACCGTCCAGGGCGCTCCATTCAGTACCCGTTCCGGCGTCCTGCCGAAGGCGAATGGCATACCGACATGTGGCATGCGCACAAGCTGGCGTGCACCAAGGAAGTCACCCGCAAAGTCATCGATGCCTACCTGCAAAACCCCGCTACCAACCTGTCGCTGATGACCATCGACAACATCAACCTAAGGAAACTCTGAAAAAGACTTCCTGATTTGGCAAAATCCGCCGACTTCACCCGCAGAGCTTTCCGATGAAGCAGATGACCTTCGCCGACGCCGAGTACGCCGGCAAGCGCAAGCAGACCCGCAAGGAACTGTTCCTGATCGAAATGGAACAGGTGGTGCCGTGGCAGGGCCTGATCGCCCTGATCGAGCCGCACTACCCGAAGGGTGAAGGCGGTCGTCCCGCCTATCCGCTGATGGCGATGCTGCGCGTGCATCTGTTGCAGAACTGGTTCGGCTACAGCGACCCGGCGATGGAGGAAGCGCTGTACGAGACGACCATCCTGCGCCAGTTCGCCGGGCTGAGCCTGGAGCGTATCCCCGACGAAACCACCATCCTCAACTTCCGTCGCCTGCTGGAGCGCCACGAGCTGGCGGCCGGGATTCTGGCGGTGATCAATGGCTACCTGGGCGACCGTGGCCTGTCGCTGCGCCAGGGCACCATCGTCGACGCCACGCTGATCCATGCGCCGAGCTCGACCAAGAACAAGGACGGCAAGCGCGATCCCGAGATGCACCAGACCAAGAAGGGCAACCAGTACTGTGTGTCACGAACACAGGTCGGATGACCTGTGCTGCTGTGCCGAAGATGGAAGTAGGCCTTCCGAAGTCGGCTTGCAGGAGCGGACTTCAAACCACCCGGTGCTGCTGCATCCAAAAGGTGTGGTGGTGAGCGACCGAGGAAAAGTCATCCCTGAGGATGGCAGGTGAGTATGGAGAAGATGAGCGAAAGCAAACCGTCCGATGACGCATCGTTATGCCCAAGGTGCTGCCGAAACTGAGGTGGAGTACTGGCTTCAGGACAAGTCGGGGCGTTACCTGCTTACGGACCCGATGGCAGCCGGTGTATAGGCGGCATGATCTTCATACAGGCTTTGGTACGGAACGTGAGAACCTTGTTCCAGATGCGAAGGAAAATGACAAATGGCCAACACCATGAGGAAGAATACCGATGCTGGAACGAGGGGCGGAGCCTCCCGTAGTAGCGATGAAGTCTCTGTAATGGAGGTGGAGCGAAGGGGCGGCGTTATCCGGCCGACGAGCGTTGCCAACCTCCGGGGATGAGTGGCGTGAGCTCGGCGAAACCTTATGACATAGCGAAACGCACGGTATGGGACGCCTACCAGCAGGTCAGGGCCAACCGCGGTGCTGCCGGCATCGACGATGAAACCATCGCCGATTTCGAGCGGGATCTGTCTAAGAATCTCTACAAGCTGTGGAATCGGATGTCGTCGGGGTCGTACTTCCCGCCTCCGGTCAAGCAAGTAGAAATTCCCAAGGCATCGGGAGGCACGCGCAAGCTGGGAGTGCCCACGGTTGGTGATCGTGTCGCGCAAACCGTGGTCAAGCTTCTCATCGAGCCGGAGCTGGACTCGATCTTCCACTCGGACTCCTATGGGTACCGGCCGGGACGATCAGCGAAGCAGGCGGTGGCGATCACGCGTGAGCGCTGCTGGCGATACGACTGGGTGGTGGAGTTTGATATCAAGGCAGCCTTCGATCAGATCAATCATGGGTTGCTGATGAAGGCGGTGCGCCTGCACATCAAGGAGGACTGGATACTTCTGTACATCGAGCGGTGGCTGGTTGCGCCGTTCGAAACGGATCACGGCATGCGCGTCCCACGCGAACGCGGCACCCGCAAGGTGGAGTGATCAGTCCCCTCCTGATGAATCTGTTCATGCACTATGCCTTCGACACCTGGATGCAACGTACCAGCCCCAACTGCCCGTTTGCCCGCTACGCCGATGATGCGGTGGTGCACTGCCGCAGTCGAAAGCAAGCGGAGTACGTGATGCGCTCCATTGCTTCACGGCTGGCTGCCTGTGGCTTGACGATGCACCCCGAGAAATCGAAGGTCGTGTACTGCAAGGACAGTAACCGTCGCGCAGGTTATCCGCATGTGAGCTTTACCTTCCTCGGCTTCACCTTTAGGCCGAGGAAGGCGCTCAGCAAACAAGACCAGCTCTTCACGAGCTTCCTTCCGGGAGCGAGTGCGGATGCCTTAAAGCGGATGCGGCAAGCGGTACGCAGGTGGCGACTCAATCGCCAAACCCACGTGACGCTGGTCGACGTGGCTCGGCTCTACAATCCAGTGATACAGGGGTGGTGGCAATACTATGGCTCGTTCTATCGGACAGCCATGCTTGGCATCTTCCAGCACATTGACCGCGCGCTTGAACGCTGGGCCCGACGAAAATACAAGGCTCTTCATAGGCGCAAGCGGCGCGTTAGCCAATGGCTGGACAAGATGCGGACTGTGGTACCCCGGCTGTTTCATCACTGGCGAGTGACCGGGCAGCAAGGTTGGATAACGGGAGCCGTATGACGCGAGAGTGTCACGTACGGTTCTGCGAGCGGCTGCGGGGGCAGTTCCGCGGCCGACTCACCACTTCGGCATGAAGGCGCACATCGGCGCCGACAGCGAATCCGGCCTGGTACACAGCGTGGTGGGCACGGCGGCCAACGTGGCCGATGTCACCCAGGTGGACAAGCTGCTGCACGGCGAAGAGAACCTGGTCAGCGGCGATGCCGGCTATACCGGCGTCGAGAAGCGTGCCGAGCATGCAGGCCGCTCGGTCATCTGGCAGATTGCGGCGCGGCGCAGCACTTACCAGCAACTGAGCAAGCGCAGCCCGCTGTACAAGGCCAAGCGCAAAATCGAGAAGGCCAAGGCGCAGGTACGTGCCAAGGTCGAACATCCATTCCGGGTGATCAAGCGCCAGTTTGGTTACACCAAGGTGCGCTTCCGTGGCCTGGCCAAGAACACCGCACAACTGATTACGCTGTTTGCGCTGTCGAATCTGTGGATGGCGCGGCGGCATTTACTCGCGAACACAGGAGAGGTGCGCCTGTAACACGGCGAATAGCCGCTACGGGGTACGCGTAGCGGCTAAAAACCCTACATAAGACGACGATCTGAGCGCTTTTTGATCGATGGATCGCTTCAAAAAACAGCGAGGTCTGTAGTCGGCCAGAAATACGTGGCTACTTCAGACCATCCCTAAACGCCTACGGCCTGGGCTGGATGTACAACATGTTTGCCGACAGCTGTGCCTACGCGCAGTTCGTCCGCGAGTTGTACGCCGAGCGCGCGGCTGTGCACGAGGCGCGCAGCGCCAAGTCGGCGGCTGAATTCGTTGCTCAGTACCGGGCGTAATACCTCCTCTGCGCTTGGCGTCGTCACGGCGCCGCCAAGCCTTGTACGGGCCACCGTTATGTTAAAAGAAAACAGCTTTGTCTACGACGACTGGCATCCGGTTGGTGCGCTGGCCGAGGCCGTCGTTGGCAAGCCATGCCATACCCGGATTCTGGGTCAGGCCATCTGCTACACCCGCACCCCCGACGGGCTGATCGCGCACCTTGCCGACAGTTCTCAGCCGCTGAAAACCTTGATCGTCTACGGCTTGCTCTGGGTGTCGTTGTCCGCGCAACCACGCCGAATTCTGGCCATTCCCGAGTTCGAAGAAACGGACCGCCGCGTCGTCAGCGCCGGCTCGATCCGCGTTGCCACCTCTGGGCTGCGGGTGGTGGAAAACTTCCTCGACATGGCTCACTTCCCGTTCGTGCACACCGATATTCTCGGCGCCGAACCGCTCACCGAAGTGGCCGCCTATGACGTCGAGATCGACGAACAGGCTGATGAGGTGCTGGCAGTCAATTGCCGCTTTCCGCAGCCCAAGGGTTCGGCGGCGGCCAGCGAACCGGTGGAGATGCAGTACGTGTACCGCATCGCCCGCCCCTTTATCGCCATCCTCTACAAGACTTGCGTCATCGACGCCAATCGCCTGGATGTGCTCGGCCTGTACGTGCAGCCCGTGGATGAGGAGAGCTGCATCGCCCACACGATCATGTGCTACCTCGACGACATCAACACCGACAAGCAGCTGCGCGACTTCCAGCAACGCATCTTTGGCCAGGACATCATGATTTTGCTCAATCAGGTGCCCAAGGGCCTGCCGCTGGATCCCCGGCACGAAACGCCCGTGCGCGCGGATGCACTGTCCAGTGCCTACCGCCGCTGGATCAAAGCACGCAACGTCACGTTCGGCACCGCTCGCTGAGCCGTATTAGCAGGTAATCAGATATGGGTTCGTTACATCAGGAATGGCATGTGATCGCCAGCTCCGAAGACCTTCCGTTTCGCCACGTGTACCAAACGCGCTTGCTCGGTCAGGAGCTGGCGGTCTGGCGTGACGACAACGGTGTTGTAAATGTGTGGGAAAACCGCTGCCCGCACCGCGGTGTACGCCTGAGCCTTGGGGTGAACATCGGCAACCAGCTGAAGTGCCAATACCATGGCTGGAAATATGAAAGCGGCTCGGGCCATTGTGCCTTTGTGCCCGCTCACCGCACGGCAAAACCCAGCGCCGCCTGTGTGCGCACCTTCCCCTGCGCCGAGGTGGACGGCCTGGTGTTCGCCCAGCTCGAAGCCCCGGTTGGCAACGCCAAACCCGGGAGACAGCGTCCGCTCGGTGCCGCGCTGTCCACCAATTTGCGCAGCCATCCAGTGGCAATGAACGCCAAGGCCGTCGTCGAGGCCATCCAGCAGGCCGCCCCCTCGTTCGCGCCGCTGCTGGGAGAACAGGCCGACCGCGTGCAAACGCTGGTAAGCGGCCTGAGCATTGACCTGAGCTGCGCCGGGCTGCTCGACAGCGTGCGGATTTTTGTCCAGCCGGAATCGGACTCCAAGGCCGTGGTGCATGCCCGCCTTTACGCCGCTGCTGCCCTGCCCCTGCAACGCAAAATCGTCTTTACCCAACTGCTCGACGAGCTGTTTGCCCGCGTACTGCAAAGCCCCACGCCAGCGCCGACCGCGCGGCTTATCGCCTCGGACGCGGTGCCTCTGAAGACTCCCAACCCACCCGCCGCCGATAAGCCGGGCGAGCCGTTCTCGTGCACCGTCATCGCGCGCCAAAACGAAACCCCGGACATCGCTTCGTTCTGGCTGAAACCGGATGACGGGCGGCTGTTGGCGCTGGAACCGGGTATGCACGTGAGCCTGACCACGCCCTCTGGCCACCTACGCCAGTACTCGATCGTCAACACGCCTGACGAGCAGGATGTACTGGTGATCGGCGTCAAACACGAGCCGCAATCACGCGGTGGCTCGCGCAGCATGCACGTGGATGTTCAGGTAGGCACCCAGGTGCAGCTGACGCTGCCACGCAATCAGTTCCAGCTGCAGCCGCCGGGCCGTCACGCCCTGCTGATCGCCGGTGGCATCGGGGTCACCCCGATTCTGGCCATGGGCCTGCATCTGCAACGCGCCAAGCGCCCGTACAGTTTTCATTACCTGGCGCGCAGTGAGGAACATGTGGCCTTTACCCAGCGGCTTGCCGCGCTCGGTAAACAAGCGACGATCTACCTGGGCCTCGATATCGAAGGCACGCAGCAGACATTGCGTGAATTGCTCCAGGACCGGGAACCGGCACGGCATGACGTCTATGTCTGCGGGCCGCAGCCGATGATTGATCTGGTCGTCGAGCTGGCACGCGAAGCTGGCTTTGCCAGCGAGCAGATTCACTTCGAGTACTTTGCGCTGGCCCCCAGCAGCAAGCCGCCGGCTGCCGAGTCGGGCAGTTACCAAGTGACCATCAAGTCCAGCGGCAAAGCCTTCACCGTCAGCCCCGGGCAGACCCTGCTGCAAGCCTGCCTCGATCACGGGGTAGCCATCGATTACTCCTGCGAGCAAGGGGTATGCGGCGCCTGCATGACCAAGGTGGTCAGCGGCGAACTGCAGCACGGCGATGTTTATCTTTCGGCCAAAGAAAAAGACAGCGGCACGTTGATCATGCCGTGTGTATCGGGTTGCCGCTCTGAAACGCTGATTCTGGATATCTAATGGGTGTCTGATGTTGAAACTTTACGATTACGAGTTATCCGGAAACTGCTTCAAGGTGCGTTTGCTGCTATCGATTCTGGGCGTGCAATACGAAACCGAAGTGGTCGAGTTCCACCCGGGGCGTGAACATAAGCGCCCTGCATTTCTGCGCATCAATCCTATGGGTCAATTACCAGTTTTGCAGAATGGCGAAAAGATCATTCGCGACTCCCAGGCCATTCTGGTTTATCTGGCATCAATATTTGATCCGAGTCGCAAATGGTATCCGCTGGATCAACCGGAGGTGTTGGGTGATATCCAGGTGTGGCTGGCATTTGCCGATAGTCTGACCGGATCACTTTCTGCCGCACGTTTACATGAGTTGTTCATGTATGACTTCGACGCCGACGCCTGTCGCGCGCGTGCTCAAACATTATTGGAGGTGATGGATAAACATCTGTGGATCAATCGCCAACAGGATTTCAAGTTTCTCTGTCCACTGGCGCACGCGACTATTGCCGATATTGCCTGCTTTCCCTATGTGGCCATGGCCGATGAAGCCGGGCTTTCGTTGCAGGATTATCCCTCGGTGCGTCTCTGGCTGGATGAAGTCAGACGTATTCCAGGCTTTACCGTAATGGCCGGCATATTCCCGGCCGGCAAACCCTGATTACTCTTATCGTCAGAACATCAAAAGACGTGGCTACTTGCCCCGCACTATAACCATAACAGCGGTTCTGACAGCACGTTGCCCTACCACTCTGCCTTGTTACACCACTTAGTAATCAACAGGAGTTTTGCAGATGGTCATATATACCCCGCCTTCAGTGGCCAAAAACATTCCGGTTATCGATCTGGCGGACAGCTTTTCCCACGATATCGAGAAGCGCAAGGCAGTAGCCTGGGAAATTCATAAGGCGGCACGGCAGACCGGTTTCTTTTATATTAAAAACCATGGCGTACCGGTAGAACTGCAGAAAGCGCAGTTTGATGTAGCCAAGGAATATTTCAAAACGCCGCTGCACGAAAAAATGTTGGTCAACTCGAAAAACTCCAGTTGCCTGCGAGGGTATGAACCGATTGCGGCGCAAATTCTCGATGAAGGTTCGCCGCCCGATCTGAAAGAAGGGTTTCTGCTGGGTCGCGAGTTGGACGACGCACATCCGCACGTTATTCGCAAAACACCCTATCACGGCCCGAACCAATGGCCAGCGGGCAACCCCCGTTTCCGCCAGCAGACCGAAGACTATATGCGCTACATGGAACTGCTCGGTCGCAAGATCGTCCGCTTGCTTGCCCTGTCGCTGCAGTTGCCCGAAGACTTTTTCGACCAGGGCCTCAAAGAGCCGATGATCATTACCCGCATGCTGCACTACCCCAGCCAGCCGGCCGATGCCCGTGAAAACCAGATTGGCGCCGGTGCCCATACCGACTGGGGCCTGATTACCTTGCTGCTGCAGGATGAAGTCGGCGGTCTCGAGGTGCGCAATGCCGACGGTGAGTGGCTGAAAGCGCCGTTTATCGAGAACACCTTTGTGGTGAACCTCGGCGATATGGTGCCGGTGCTCACCAATGGCCTCTATCACTCGACCATGCACCGCGTGTTCAAC
Organism: Pseudomonas sp. PS1(2021); assembly: GCF_020405165.1. Lineage (NCBI taxonomy): Bacteria > Pseudomonadati > Pseudomonadota > Gammaproteobacteria > Pseudomonadales > Pseudomonadaceae > Pseudomonas > Pseudomonas sp. PS1(2021). Next base: position 6,110,036 of record NZ_CP084484.1, read on the forward strand.
TCCAAAAAAGACACCCCGCGCTACTCGGTGCCAACTTTTTTCGACCTGGATTACTACTACGAAGCCTCGGTGGTGCCCACGCTGCGCAAGGCCGATGAGGTCTATCCGGCGCCCATCACTGTCGGCGGTCATATCGCGGCTATGTTCGACAAGACCTTCGGGGTCAAGAAAGCCACGGCATAACGCGCCGACAGCGGAAAAGGCCACTAGCGAGTGGCCTTTTTCATGCCTCGCTTTTGGCAAGGCTGAACCGGGCGGATAACCGCCCGGTGTTGTTTTAGAAATACACCTTCACAATCAGACTGGTCACATTCTGATCGGTGTCGAATGCGCGGGTGTCTTTGATCGCGTATTTGTTTGTCCAGTTGTTGTACTCGACCCCGGCGTAGAAGCGCTTGGGCTCATAACCAAAGTGCTTGCCCAGGTCATATTTGATCTGCGGGTTGAACAGCAGATTACTGTGATACGTGCCTTTATTATTGACCACCCAGTCCATATAACCATCGATCACCACGTCGGAGCGGCCGATCGGAATGGTATACGACCAGACCGGCGTGATTTGCCATTGCCCACTAGGTGCTACACCGCCGTCTGGTTTGCGGTAGTAGAAGTTAAGCTGGAAATAATCGAAACCCGGTAGATCGAGATCAAAGCCCGGGCCGAGCAAATAGTTAACCTGATCGTGCGTTCCATGCTTTTCGTTTTTATCCCATTCAAAACTCGACGCAATCAATACGTCCTTGACGGGACCGAACGACAGTTTGCTATCAAACACTTTGCCCAACGAAAGTCGCGGCGCCAATTCACTGTAAATGGAATGGTGTCCATCATTGTAAGTACCACCGCCTGGGTACCAATTGTTGTCCATAAATAAATACACATCGCCCCACGACCAGTCGCTGGCATGTTCGAAGGTAATGGTTTGTACGGTGCGTGCATCCACCTTGAACTCTTTGCCGTATTGATAAGTGAGACTTTCGCTGTGCCAATTCATATCGGCATGCGATACCGATGGCAAACACGAAAACCCCAAAAAGCTTGCTGCAAAAACAGTGGACTTATTGTTAACTTTCATCTTATCCCCCATATATAAAGCTGATCGAATAGTCAGCATTTACATATAGCAAGTAATGGGCCAATAAATGCACGAATTGCGCAGACTTTGCAGGAGTTTACAAGCTCTTGAAATGCATTTTTGCTGCTATTGGGGGCGGTTTTTGGTGTGGTGAAGTAATTTAGTGCGTGTTTTTTTGTATTATTAAATGCACTTACCAAGGTAACTATCAGCGCAAAAAAAAGCGACCTATAAGGTCGCTCTAGTGTATTACCTGCCCCCTGGTAGCTATCAAGACAGGTAGCGTTTCACTTAATTATCACCAAACAATCAGAGATATCAGTTGGAGTGTTGACCAATACCCTCGCCAGTCGCGGCGTCGTTCTGCGGTTTTCTCAAACCGATACCGTTGAAAAAGATATTCAAGGTGATCGCGACAATTGCCGTGAGCAGAATCGGGCTTTCCAGGATCGGCCCCAACGAGGAAGGCAACTTGCTGAAAAAGTGCGGCGAGACCACGGGCAACATGCCCACCGCCAGGCTTATGGCGACGATATAAAGATTGCCGACATTCTTGAAATCCACCCGGCCGAGCACCTTCATGCCACTGGCCGTAACCATGCCGAACATTACGATGCCGGCACCGCCCAGCACATAGGGCGGAATCGACGCCACGAAGTAGGCCACCTTGGGAAACAGACCCAGCACAATCAGAATCGCCCCGGCCAACGCGCACACCCAGGGGCTGCGCACGCCCGTGATGCTGACCAGACCGATATTTTGCGCATACGAGGTGTACGGGAAGGTATTGAAGATGCCACCCACCGCCGTGCCGAGGGCATCGGCACGAAAGCCACGAACCAGGGTGCGTTCATCCATGGGCTTGTCGACGATCTCGCCCAAGGCAATGAACATGCCTGTCGACTCGATAAAGGTCACCAGCATCACGATGCACATGGCCGCCATGGGCCACAAATGGAACGTCGGCATACCGAAATGGAACGGCAGGATCACACCGAACACCGTGGCGTCCTCGATGCCGTCCAGGCTGACCAAACCTGCGCCAGCCGACAGGGCAAAACCGAATATCAGGCCCAGCAACACCGAGATGTTGTTGAGGAAACCCTTGGTGAAACGAACGATCAGCAAGATGCACAGCAGTACCGCACAGGCGATTGCCAGGTACAGCGGGCGGCCGAATTCGGCGTTGCCAAAACCACCGGCGGACCATGCCGCGGCAACTGACATCAGCGACAGCCCCACCGCGACAATCTCGGTACCTGTGACCACCGGCGGAAAGAATCGCAGCAGCTTGCCCACTAGAGGTGCCATGGCCAGGCCGAACAAGCCGGCAGCGATGGTGGCCCCAAAAATAGCCGACAAACCAGCGCTGGGATCGGAGCCGATGGCGATCATTGGGCCGATGGCCGTGAAGGTCACGCCCATCATCACCGGCATGCGGATACCGACCGGCCCGATACCGATGGCCTGGATGATGGTCACGATCCCGCAGGCGAAAAGGTCGGCATTGATCAGAAAGGCGATGTCGGTCTTGGACAGACCCAGCGCCGCGCCAAGCACCAGGGGAATGGCCACTGCCCCGGCATACATCACCATCACATGCTGGCACGCCAGCAGAAGCATGCGCAGGTATTGCGCCTTGTTTGGAGCCGAGATTGTCTTCATAAAACCCTGCACTGGTGGCTGGGACGGAGCAGTCCGCGCTTCCTGCGAACGTCGGCGGGGTGCCCCCGCCTCGCGGCCTGATCCGTCATCACAAAGGTCGTTGGTCGAATCCTGAAATATGACCAGTTTTCATTACTGGAGTACCAATATTGAGCAACTGGTATACCAGAGCGATGACAAAAAGCATTCTCCATGCCAGATCGACAATTTGTCTTATTGGTCAGGTTACTCGCGGTGAATTTTCTGAAAAGGCGTGACCCACCACGGGGAATATGCCCCACATACGATCGCCAGACCGCTACCCATCCCCAAGATGGTGCTCAGTGAAGGCGGATAAAGGCCTGTGGTAGACTTCGCGGCTGCGAACGTCTATTGATAGCTGGTGCCATGCTCACCCAGAAAATTGTCTCTGCCATATCGGATGCGATCTACCACCGGCGCTTGCCGCCAGGCACAAAGCTAAATGAGCGGGATATTGCGGAGTTGTTCGATGTAAGCCGGACGGTGGTCCGGCAGGCGCTGATCCGGCTTTCGCAGGATCGCCTGGTGGAGGTGTCACCCAAACGCTCGTCATCCGTGGCCTGCCCGACCTTCGACGATGCGTACCAGCTCTACCAGATGCTCCTGGTACTGGAGAGCGGTGTGATTGACCAATTGACCAAGTCGATCACCCAGAACGAGCTGGAGATATTGCGTGCCCACACCCTCAAGGAGCAGGCCGCGCACCAAGCCCACGACCATGATCTGGGCGACAAACTGGGCCGTGAGTTTCACTCGCTGCTGATCTCGTTCCTGAAGAACGACATTCTCAACAACATCCACAACCAGCTGCGCCGGCAGGAAGCGCTGATCAACGCGCTATACCGCTCGGGCTTCGATTACTGCCAGCTGCGTGACGAGCACACCCGCCTGGTGGATTGCTTCGAGCGCCGCGACGCGGCGTCTGCCAAGAACCTGCTGGCCTCGCACTACAACCTGGTGATCAAGGGTTACAAGTTCAACACGACGGTGCCGCCGGATATCGACCTTAAAGCGGTGCTGGGTCTGTAACCCGACGCGGGAGAAGCCTTAACTGCCTCTCCCGCCCGCGCTGCCTACAGCTTGAACCCGCCCATCTGCCGCGCCAGGTCGTCGGCCAGGCCGCTCAAGGTGCGGCACTCCTGACGACAATCATTCACCTCCCCCGCGGTAGCACGCGCCAGATCGGAAATGCCTTGTACGTTGCGGTTGATCTCCTCGGTCACCGCCGACTGTTCCTCGGTAGCGGCCGCCACCTGATGGTTCATGTCGCTGATGCGGTTCACCTGCTCGGTGATCGCCTCAAGTGAACGTCCCGTGCGCTGGCTGGAGGCAACCCCTGTCCCGGTAGCCGCCTGCCCCTTGTGCATCGAAGCCACAGCGTTTTCCGCGCCCTGCTTAAGGCCGGCGATCATGCTCTGAATCTCGTCGGTGGACAGCTGCGTACGACGCGCCAATGTGCGTACTTCATCCGCCACCACTGCAAAGCCGCGGCCCATTTCGCCGGCCCGCGCCGCTTCAATCGCTGCGTTCAGGGCGAGCAGATTAGTCTGTTCGGAGACGCCACGGATCACTGCCAGCACTTGGTCGATGGAGGCCACTTGCCGGGCCAGCTCGCCCACCGCGCCCGAAGCCGTGCCGATATCGTCAGACATGCTTTCAATATGGGAAATGGAGCCGCGCACCACCTCTCGGGCCTGCAACGCCTCCTCCCGAGCGCCATGCGACGCAGAAGCCGCACTGCCGGCGTTGCGCGCAATCTCCTGCACCGTCAGCCCCATTTCATGAACTGCAGTGGCCACCATCTCAGTCATTTCCTGTTGGCGGTCGGCACGCGTGGCGGTGTTGTCCACCACCTTCGCCACTTGGCCAACCGTGGAGCGCAGCCGCTCGCTGGTATTCAGCACGTCCGCGATCATCTCGCGCTGGCTGAGCAAAAAGCGGTTGAAGCCACGGGCCAGATCCCCCAACTCATCAGCACGGCTGTCATCCAGGCGATGGGTAAGGTCACCGCCGCCGCTGCCAATTGCCACCAAGGCACGGGTAACCTGCTGGATAGGCTTGACCAGGCTCTGCGCCAACCAAACCACCAATGCCAGACACACCAGCGCCACACCCGCACCGATCAGGCTGGTCAACCACAGCGCCTGGTGCGCTTGCGCATAGATTTGTGCTTCCGGCACCTCAGCGACTAACGTCCAATTCAAATCGCGCAATGGCAAGCTGATCGCCAGATAGGGCTCGCCCTCGCGCTCGAAAGCCGCCGATGACAGCGCAGACTTGCCCAGTACGGCCCGTGCTGCCGGTGCGCCAATCTGCTCGGCGAGTTGGCGATCACCGTTCAAATCGGTTTGCGGATGGATCTGAATCAGGCCGTCGTTGCGCACCAGGTACACCTTGCCGCGCTCGCCGAAACTGAAGTTTTTGATCAGAGTTGAGAGCTCGTCCATGCGCAAACCGAGGCCGGCAACGCCCAGCAACTGACCAGCTTTTTCCACGCGCAGATCGATAAACAGCGTGAGGGCGCCGGTATTGCCGTCGGTACCAATTTCGACGACACGGCGCTGCGCACTGTCGAGGAAACGGTAATACCAGGCGTCTTGGGCGTTAGCGCGGCTCAGCGTGCGCTCCAGCCCCTTTTCACTGTAATGGCGACTGGTTGCCGAAGAAATCACGAAAGCCGTGGCGGCCTTGTGCTGCTCCAACACTCCACTCAGGTAGCTGACAAAGCGTGGTAGATCGGCACCATTTTCGCTCTCCGCCAACCAGTCGCGCACCATTGTGTTGCTGGCAATATCGTCCGCTGCCGTCAGCGGTTGCATCAGAATTCGCTCGATTTTCGATAATTCCAAGCGTCCGCTTCTGGCCCAGAGTGTGTAAAAACACTTTCTTATCTTGCGTGCTTCAGCCCATTGCTCCTGGGCGTGGCGATTTCCCGATTATTTACCACGATCAGCGCCGGTAACGCTTCAGAGCGCGTATGAAGCGCTTTGGCACCTCTTGGGGCAGTAAAAGCTGGGCTTTTACGCCGCCATCGCCTTCAACAAGCCTTCGGTGCCGATGATTTTCATCACCCGCTTCAAGTTGTAGGCGAGCACATTCAAGCTCATTTCTGCGCTCACCCCATTCAGTTTTCGAGTCAGGAAGTGCGTTGCTCCCATCCATTGTTTGAGCGTCCCGAAGGGATGCTCAACAGTCCGTTTTCGAACCCGCATCATCTCCGGTGCTTGGTTCAGCCGGCGTTGCATTTCCTCCAGCACCGCTTCATGTTCCCAGCGCCTTACTCGACGATTTGTGCTTGGCGTGCACTGGGTTTTCAGCGCGCAACTCTGGCACTTTGAACTCCAGTAACAGTGCATATTCATGCCTTTCTCAACGCTGGAGAATCGCCAAATCAGTGCCTCTCCAGCCGGGCATGTATATTCGTTTTTCGTCGCGTCATAAACGAAGGCATCTTTGTTGAACCGGCCATCAGCCTTGGCGCTTGAAGTCATCGGCTTTGGCACATAAGCGGTGATGTTTGCATCGTGACAGGCGAGGATTTCTTCACCCTTGAAGTAGCCTCGGTCGGCGACTACCGACAATGTTTCTGCGCCAATGGCTTCCCTAGCTTGCTTGGCCATCGAGCTGAGTTGGTCGCGGTCAGAACCTCTGTTGGTGACCTCATGAGCAACAATCAAATGGTGCTGCGTATCGACCGCCGTCTGCACGTTGTAGCCGACGATACCGCTGCCGCGCGTCATCATCGAACGGGCATCCGGGTCGGTCAGCGAAACCTGTTTGTCAGGGGAATCGTTGAGCTGAGTTTCGATCCCTTGAAGCTCTTTCATCTGCGATTTGAGCTTGGCGATTTTATCTTCCAGGCTGGCAATGTCTGGCGCGGAGGCGCTAGGAATCTGTCGATCAGCCGCATCGAGCGCAGCCAAATAACGGCCGATGCTCGCCTCGATTTTCTTCCATGCGCCGCTTCAGTTTGGCGCTGGTGAAATTGCGGTCACGGTTGTTCACTGCCTTGAATTTGCTGCCGTCGATGGCAACCAGGTTTTCGTCAAACAACCCCAACTGCTGGCAGAGCAAAACGAACTGGCGGCAGACGCCGCGAATGGCCTTGCTGTTGTCTTTTCGGAAGTTGGCGATGGTCTTGAAATCGGGCATCAAACGCCCGGTTAGCCACATGAGTTCGACGTTGCGCTGGGCTTCTCGCTCCAGACGTCGGCTCGATTGAATTCGGTTTAGGTAACCGTAGATGTAGATCTTCAGCAGGATCGCCGGGTGGTAGGCAGGTCTGCCGGTTTCGGCTGGAATGACGCCATCAAAACCTAGATTGGCCAAATCGAGTTCATCGACGAAAACGTCAACCACCCGAACCGGATTGGTATCGCTGACGTAGTCGTCGAGGCTTTCGGGAAGTAAGGTGCTTTGACCTCGATGTTCACCCTGGATAAACCGTTTCATGGGCGTCCCTTGCGATGAGATTCTCGGAAATCATAGCAAGGGTTTACCGGGATGTTTTTACACACTCTGGGCCGGTTAGCGACGGCCTGACTTTGGCCGTCGCTAAACATGGTCACACTTCGGTCTGTTCCGCCATTTCCAAGGCGTCATCGACCTCAATTCCCAGATATCGAACGGTGCTCTCCAGCTTCGTATGGCCGAGCAGCAGTTGAACGGCCCGCAGGTTCTTCGTCCTGCGATAGATCAGTGATGCCTTCGTGCGTCTCATTGTGTGAGTGCCATACATGGCTGGGTCAAGGCCAATGGCTTTCACCCAGCCTTTGACGATACGGGCGTACTGACGAGTGGATAGATGGTCTGAGTTATGCAGTCGACTCGGGAACAGGTAGTCCTCGCCGCGGAGCTGTACTTGATGTATCCAAGCCGCGAGCGCCGCCCGAGTTTGCTCAGTGATCTCGAACTGCACTGGCCGCTGTGTTTTCTGCTGCATCACTATTGCTCGTGATGACACCTGCTCACCATGGGCAACGTCCCGCACACGGAGCTTGGTTAAGTCGCAGGCTCGAAGCTTGCTGTCGATGGCCAGGTCGAAGAGAGCCAGATCCCGAGTTCTTTCTGCAATTTGAAGCCTTACTCGGATGGCCCAGATATCTCTCAGTCGGAGTGGGGTTTTCTGTCCGACCAGTTTTCCTTTGTTCCAGGGCTGGCGGCTGCAGGTAGCGATGATGTTCATAGCAAGTCCTCCACGTGTGGGAGGACAAGAATGGCTAGCCTGAACGGTGGTCGCTAACCGGCCAATAAGTGCCGCACAAATCCCGGCGGGTGCAGATTTCCGGGCGGTTTGCGCCAGATCAGTTGGAGACGCTTTTCAAGCCCCGGGATGGGAAGAGCTACCAGCGCGCCACTGCGAACTTCGTCTTGTACTGCGGAAGCCATCACCAACGACACGCCGAGTCCCGCCCTGACTGCTTGTTTGACTGCCTCGGTGCTGCCTAGCTGCATACCGCTGCGAGGCACGCCCAGCTCGCCAAAGTATTCGGTCAGAAGCCGTCCGGTACCGCTACCCGGTTCACCTCCCAGCATCGGCAGGTCCACCAGACGATCGCGTTCTATGCACCCTGCTTCAGCCAGCGGATGGTCGGGGCTGACGATAAGTACCAGCGGCTCGACCCGCCAGAGGCGGTGTTCGAAGTCGGGGTGAGGTAGCCACCATTCCATGATCGCGGCGTCGAGCTGGCCCGCCAGTAGCTGGTCGGCCACATCCGGGTTGGCGGCGATGCGCAGATCCACCTCGCCCCTCTCATTTGCGGTCGTCAGATAGCTGCGCACGAATGGCTGGAGAAGGTAGGTGCCGATGTTGGAGCTGGCCCCGACGCGCTCACTATTTCCATGCAGGGCTTCTAGCGCCCGGGCGTGCATGTCGAGCAAGGCGGTCGCATGCGGCATGAAGGCCAGCGCACGTGTGGTAGGCTGGCAGCCGCTACGACTGCGCTGCACCAGCGTTACGCCGACCTGCTCTTCAAGCTTCTGCAAGTGCTGCGACACCGTCGGCTGGGCCAGCCCCAACGCCCTCGCCGCGCTCTGAAAACTGCCTGTTTGAACGATCGCTACCAGGCTCTTCAGCCAGACCGGATTCAACATGCGGCAGGCTCGGCCTGGGGCAGACGGTTCGCAGCGTTGATTGGGCGCGCACCTGCCAACGCCTGGATGATGCTCTGCGCTGCACAACGTTCAATCTCCAGGCGCACCGCGCGCACTGCCGACCCTATGTGCGGAGTGAAGAGCGTATTCGGATGCGCGAGCAGCGCAGGATCGATCAGCCGCGGCCGGTCCGCGCGAGCCCAGTCTTCCATTTCGAATACATCCGCCGCATACCCGCCGAGCTGGCCTCGCTCAAGCGCCGCGAGCACGGCGGCTTCATCCACTACCGAACCACGACAGGGGTTTACAAGCAGAGCGCCCGGCCGTACGAGGGCAAGCAGCTCGGCGTTGACCAGATGCTCAGTATCGGCATTCAAGGGAAGCGCCAGCAGGATGAAGTCCGAGCTGGCGAAGAGTTCGCTGCACGCCACCTGGCGCAGGCCGAGCCGTTGCTCGGTTTGTGTATCCAGAGCCTTCGCCTCGTGGTACTGCAGGGTCGCGCCCCATCCCTGCAAGCGCTCAGCCATGGCCTGTCCGATGGCGCCCATGCCAAGGATGCCGACCGTCGCGTTATCCAGCCCCGTGCCGTAGAACTGTGGTTGCCAGCCCTGGAACTCGCCAGAGCGGACGAACGCATCTGCTGCGCGCAGATGCCGCCCCAGCCCCACCGCCAGTCCGATCGCCAGCTCGGCAGTCGGGACCGTCAACAGATCAGGCACGAAGGTCAACCAGACCCCGCGGGCAGTACAGGCGTCCACATCGAAATTGTCGAAGCCCTTGAGCGCGCAGCCGACCACACGCAGCTCGGGGCAGGCTTGGAGAAATTCTGCATCGACCCGATCGGGCATGAACGCCATCATCGCCTGAGCATCGCGGCAGCGGCGCAGAATTTCCTCGCGCGTCAGCGTGCTGTCGCTCTGGTTGGTCATCAGCTCGCAATGTGGCGCCAGCAGTTGCAGGATCTCATCGTGTACTCGGTGAGTTATAACGAGTTTCGGCAGCATGGTTTGTCCTATTTGAAACGTTTGCGCAGCACGCCACTGAAGGCGTCTACTAGCGTGACCATGGCCAGGATGACCAGCAGGATTGCTGCAACCTCCTGGTACTGCATGATGCGCAGCGAGCCCATGAGTTCGAAGCCGATACCGCCGGCGCCAACCATGCCCATCACGGTGGAGGCGCGAAAGTTGTATTCCCAGCGGTAGATCGCCACGTCGGCGAACTGCGGAGTCACCTGTGGCAAAACCGCGTGCAGCAGCACTTGCATCGGCGTAGCCCCCGCCGCCCGAGCGGCTTCCACCGGCGCTTCGTCGACGTGCTCGATGGCCTCGGCGAAGAACTTGCCGACCATGCCGATCGAATGCAGACCCAGGGCAAGCACGCCCGGCAAGGCGCCGAACCCTACGGCTGCAACGAAGATGATGCCCATGATCAGCTCCGGCACCGACCGCAGGGCATTGAGCAGCACCCGGGCAACACCGAACACAAGGGGGTGCGGCGCCGTATTGCGCGCTGCAACGAAGGCCACCACCAGCGAGAACACCACTGCGATGGCCGTGCCGGCGATGCTCATCGCCAGCGTGTCGATCAACGGGCGAATCCAGCTTCGATAGCCCGAAAAGTCTGGCGGCATGGCCTCGCCTGCCAGGGTCGCGATGGAGGGCAGCCCGTTCAGCAGCGTGGTGGCATCGAGCAGCCCCACGTACCAGCAGGCCAACAGCACCACTCCGAGTACAATTGCCACCTGCCCCAGCTGGCGCCACCAACCGAGGCCGAAGCCTCGAAGGATGTGCTCGCGTTGCTCTGCAGGCAGCGCCTGCACGTCATGATGAGTAGACATATCGGTGCTCACATCGTGGCGAAGTCGAGGCCGAGCAGCGATCCCATGTTGCGAATCACATCGTAGTCGGCGTCGGTGATTGGCGCGAAGGCCTCGGCTTTGAAGTTGCGCAGCACTTCGGGATCGTCGATACCGACGAATACATCCCGCACCTTGGTTTTCAGCTCGGGGCTCAGGTTCGAGCGCATCGCCCAGGGGTATTGGGGATATTCGCCGCTGTAACCAAGTACTTTCACCTTGCTCGGATCGATTAGGCCACGTTCGGCTACTTGATTGAAAATTACCTCCGACAGCCCACCCGCATCGGCGTTTCCGTTCGCCACGTTGACGGCAACGGCGTCATGCGTGCCCACAAAATGTTGTTCGTAGTCCTGCCCACCCGTCAGCTCGGCCGTCTCAAGAAGCACGGTTTTGGGAATCAGATGGCTGGACGTCGATGCCCGGTCACCATAGGCCATCTTCTTGCCCTTAAGGTCGGCATACTCATTCACGCCTGACGCCACATTGGCGATAATCACTGAGCGATAGGTCGGCTTGCCGTCGATGACCATGGCAGCGAAGGGCTCGATGTCGCTTTTGCTTTTGGCCATGACGTAGGACAGCGGACCGAAATACGCCAGGTCGATACGGCCAAAGCGCATCGCCTCAATCATCGAGGAATAGTCGGTGGTTACGATCAGCTGCACCTTCTTGTCCAGATGCTCTTCCAGATAATCCTTCAGCGGCTGGTTTCGCTTGATCAACTCCGAGGCGTTTTCGTCCGGCAGCAGCGCAACCTTTAGCACATCCGGATCGGCATCGGCCGCTACGGCGGACAGACTTGAAACAGCGGACAGCAAACAGGTCAATAAGAGAGCGGATAAGCGTTTCATCGGGACATCTCCAGTGAAGGTGCGAGCATGACAGGGGTTTCAGCCGGAGCAGTTGCTGGCTGAGTCGTAGAGCGGCCTGCATAGATGCGCTCAAGCTGCGCATCGGTGAGTTCCGAGGGCGCGGCATCGAAAACGATCTGAGAATCGGCCAGCCCGACGACGCGATCGGCGAAGCGGCGGGCATATTCGAGTTGATGCAGCGAAACGATGGCGGTGATGCCGTCTTCCTTGCAGATGTCGCGCAGCAGTCCGAGAACACGGACCGAAGTGGCCGGGTCGAGACTGGCTACCGGCTCATCGGCAAGAATGATCGCGGGCTGTTGCGCTAGCGCACGCGCGATGCCTACCCGCTGCTGCTGGCCACCGGACAGTTTGTCCACCCGGCTTAGCGCCTTGTCTGCCAGACCGACCCGAGCGAGGCAACTGAGCGCAATCTCCTGATCGGCACGCGGCAGAGGAAACAGCGAGCGGAGCGTGTTGTGAAAGGCCAGCCGACCGGTAAGCACATTAGCCAGTGCGCTTTGACGTTCGATTAGCTGGTGGTGCTGAAAGATCATGGCGGTACGCCGACGATGCTGACGCAAGGCCGAGCCGCTGCCGAGCTCACCGAGCTCGCTGGTGACACTGCCGCGAGTGGGCGTGACGAGTCGATTGAGGCTACGGAGCAAGGTCGACTTGCCTGCGCCCGAGAGACCAAGCAGCACGGTGAACTCACCACGCCGAAATGCAATCGAGGTATCGCGTAGGGCTGTCACGCCGCCTGGGTAGACGACGCTCAACCGGTCGACCCGCAGCACGGCGTCCTGTATCGGATGGGGCGTCATTTGATCACCTTTCGCAATATTGCTGGCCGCACAATTGCGGTTCGCGATGCAAAGGGTAGAAATTCCTTGTTAACGCACTGCTTCTAAATGATGACATTTCGATGAATGCTTCGAATCTGCCGTAGCGGGGCGGCAAGCGAAGCCGTGGAAGAACGGGCGCAACGTAGCGTCTTTCTTCACGCGGGATACAGGAGGCTTTGATTGATACTGCTGCGGATTCGCTACAGTAACGTTGGGCCAGAACGTAATGCCATCCAAGCAAGAGAGCGCACACTAGCGGCCAGAAGCGGCCGATCATGCAGATACTTAGAGGACTTCCATTTAAGGCTTGAAGGTACCTACGAAACCGGGGATTCAGCTCTGTGCTGCAGCTGGTTCTAATTGCTGAACTGTAGCCTTGGGTGATTCCATCCGTAGGCTCTCTCGATACTGCTCTGCTGGAGCTTCGTGAGTGACCTCGACAGCAGCATCGTAGTTTTCTCGAATGACCGCCTCTATTTCAGCAATGTCGGCGCGGAAGAACTCCTTGCGCCCGTTAACCTTATTTAACCGACCGGCCGCAAAACGTTCATGAAGCTTTGCTTCCAATGCTGGGGCGTTATCCGAGAAAACCATCGCATGTACGTCAAACCAGAATGGCACCGGCGCATCACCTAACTCATCGACGCGATCCATTGGCTCCAGGCGGCGGGTCATACCGATCTTGTAAATTCCTTCCCCGAATGCTCCGACGTTGGAGATCACATAAACGTAGCCAGCTTTGGCGTTCTGTTCGCGATAGTCGATAAGCTTCTCTTCGCTTTCCAGCGCAGCGCGACCTGCTTCAATCTCTGCCAACTTGGCCACAAGCGGCGCGCGTTCCTCCTCCGATTGTGCCTTTTCCAAGCGAGCCTGTAGCTCGCGCATTGCGGTCGCGAAGTGTTTGCGCTCCTTAGCGATCTTCTCCCGAGCGGCGCGAATCTCCTGCTCTAGCTTCTGCTGTTCCCGCAGCTCTTCTCGGGCGCGCTTGGCATCTTCCTTTTCCTCTTGCTTCTTAACCTGAAACTCATGGGCAAGGTGCAGTTCGTCAATCTTGAGGCTCAGGTACTTCCGCGATAGCTCAACGGACATCACTCTGCCGAGACGGTTGCAGGTTTCGAAGGACTTCAGAATGCGCTTTTCGCCCAGCTCTACGTTGTCGAATTTTACATTGTCGACGCAGTAGTCAGCTTCATTGTTGAATGATCGGAGCACCAACTTGATCATGTCGTTGACCAGCTTCCGACCTTCTACCTTGCTCCCATTCACCTCCCAGTTAGTGTTTCCACTCGCTGCCGTTCCACTTTTGATTAAGGCTTTCTGCTGCTCGCGAACCCCGACCAGTCGGGCTTTGTACTCATGGCTGGAGTTCAACTTGAACTTGGGCTCGTAGAGCGCAAAGCTTTCAAGAAGCAGTGTCTCTTCCCAGACGAGGATCTCCCTCTGCAAGTCAGAGGAGCGTTGCGCGAGCGCAGCTGCATCTTGCTCAGCTCGCTGAACCTCCTGGTGCACGGCCGCCAGCTTTCTTTTCTCCTGAGCGATCAGATTTTTGACCTCTACGACTTCCATGGCGCCGATCTGCCTGGTGAGTGCCTGAAGTTGCTGATAGCGCGCCTGAAGGTCAGTCAGTTGCAGGTCAAGATCATCGGCCCGCCTCCGGTGCTCAGGTCCCTTCCAATAGTCACTAAGGGCCATGTGGTTCCTTCCTCGTGTAGATCAAATTGTTGCTTGGCTCTGGACGCCAACCTGGGAGTCTTTATAGCCCAGCCGAACTGTATTGGCCGCTGAAGAAGCGACTATGTGCCTATTGCGGGTCGGGGTGATGATATTTGTGAACATGAATAGTCGCTGATGCCAGCCTCTGGACTTGAGTTATTTGGCCTTCCAATTGCACCGTGGGTATTCCGAGCAACCTATAAAATCTCCGTACTTTCCAGTCCGTTGCGTACGAAACCCTTTTCCGCAGGACGGACAGGCCTGGGACGAAACCGCCTGGCCATCCTTGTCGACAATGTTGATATGACCTTTGTTGGCCAGCTCAGTGACAAAGGCCGAGCGCCGGCCGGAGACCGTGAAGATGAACACGCCGCGGCGGGCCCTGGTGAGCGCCACGTAGAACAGGCGCCTTTCCTCGGCAAAGGGGAAGTCTTCGGGTTCTGGCATGGCGCATTGAAGAACCGGATCATCTTCAATCTGGCTAGGGAAGCCCTTGCGGCCACCCACGACATTGAGCATCAGCACGTAGTCGGCCTCTGTGCCCTTACTGCTGTGCACCGTTGTGAAGTAGAGGTCGATATCGGGGCCACAAATCTGTTTGAGGTCATTCATGTTATGCGGGCGGTCACTCCGGTACCGACCCAGCAGCATGATGGATGGTTTGCGCGGCTGGTCCCACACGGCACGTAGCTTCATCACGATCTTGGTTAGACGGTCCTTCACCAGTGAGCCGAGCTCGCGCTCATGCTTGGCGGCAAAACACTGGATAGCCTTGCCCTGCACCGATGATCTGGTTCGCACCTCTTTGGGGATCTGCTTGGGGTTTTCCTGCACAAACTCGCTGGAGACTTTGCAAATCTGATCCGGACAGCGAAAAGTCAGGGTCAGCTGAAGAATCGTCCCAGAGCCATAGAACACCAGGAAGTTACGCATAACGCTGATGTCGGCACCGGCGAAGCGGTTAATGCTTTGCGCGTCGTCACCAACAGCAGTGAGGAAGGTGTCGGGGCGAGCGGTGATGGCCTTCAGGATGCGTGCGCGGGCGGCCGAGGCGTCCTGGTACTCGTCCGCAATGACCAGCTTGTACGGTGACCGGTACCGGCCTGACTCGGCATGCTCGATGGCCAGGTTGATCATGTCGTCGAAGTCGACTGTACCGGTGGCCTTGAGCTCATCCTGCCAGCGCTGCAAAACCTTGGCGTACAGATCGATGATGAGGGGGCCTCGAATAGGATCGAGCCTAGATGCCCGTTGGCTGAGTTCTTCAGGCGAGAGCTGGTTACCTTTGGCGTGCTGCATCAGGTTCCGAATGATCCGCGCCAGCACGTCAGTCTCAAGGGCGGGGCGTCCGGTAGGAATGCGGTTGGAGTCGGGTTTTAGTTTGAGCCCACGGCTTTCCAGGGCCTCTTTCAATGCTGGCAGCCCTTCGCCTGAGCGCAGGGTATGACTGGTGGTTTCGAACAGGGCGGTCTCGTGCTGCTGGTGAAGCGCACGCTTCCATACGACGCCCTCTGCGTAGCCTTTGAACTCCTTCGGCGGCTCGCCCTGAGCATTTAGCGCAAAGTGCTCGTGGAACAGATCCACCTCTGGGTAGTAGAAGTCGGGATGGTACTGGCTGTGCTCGGCGTCAGCAGTCCTGTGCGGGTAGGGCGCTTCGTACTTGTAGTCCACCCCGTGAAAGAACAACCAATCCGCGATGAGCTGCTCCTCACGGCTTTTAACCAACTCGCCCCGGGAGGTCACCAGGTCCTTTTCGAGTTCCTCGGTGGTGCTGGTGCCGGGCATATTGCCGATCGGCTGCGAGAACACGGTACGCACCAGCATCAGGTTCGTCCGGAATACCGGGTCCGAGTTGCTGAGCTCCTCCATGATCGAAAGTACTTTTGCCACATCCTGGCCGCCCTCGAGCCAGGCTGCCGGCCGGGGTTTTGAGCCCGTAGCCTCACCAATCACCGAAAGGCCGAATCCATGGAAGGTCCGGCAAGCGATCTGGTCTGCATCGGGTAAGTTGGTCAGTCGCTTACACGCTCATTAGGAGTGGTAGTAGATACCGCCTAGCTCAGTGCCCTAGATTGCTCAGATAACCAATCCTGACCCCATACGTTCTTTAGTCCCCGCCTGCTTGGAAATCAACGCAGGGGGCTTCTCAGCTATCGCAACAAAGTTTAATGTAGATATAACATCATTTTATGTTTCACTCTCTACATGAAAAATCACTGGCTAGCGCTCGTTATCGGACTTCCTACGGCAAACGCCACAGCTCGTATGCGGGCGTGGCGTGCGCTGAAGGCCAGCGGCGCCGCCGTCCTTCGCGACGGCGTATACCTTCTGCCGAACAATGAAGAGTGCCTAGAAGCCTTGTCTGCTGTTGAGCGCGATATTCTCTCTATCAACGGCACGGCCTTTCTGCTTCCTATCGATGATCCGCAGGGCTCTCGGTTTGTTGAGCTGTTCGACCGTAACGAGGATTACGCCAAGTTGCGAATCGAGATCGAGGCGTGCCAAGCGCAACTCACACCGGACAACGCCCTTGCCAGTACCAAGCAGGTACGCAAGCTGCGTAAGGCGTTTGCTCAGATTACCGCCATCGACTTCTTTCCCACGGCGGTTCGACAGCACACCGACGCTGCGCTGCAAGCGCTGGAACTCGCCATTAGCCGAGCGCTGTCGCAGGACGAACCGAGCAGCCATGACCATCCCATCGAGCAGCTTGAGCGACACAGCTATCAAGGACGAGTTTGGGCGACCCGCAGGAGACCCTGGGTAGATCGCCTGGCCAGCGCCTGGCTGATACGGCGCTTCATCGACCCGAAAGCCACGATCCTCTGGTTGGAGTCCCCAGGTGATTGCCCGCCTGATGCGCTAGGTTTCGACTTCGATGGTGCGGCCTTCAGTCATGTCGGGCCGCTCGTCACATTCGAGACCCTGCAAGCCAGCTTTGCCCTGAATGAGCCGGGCCTGGATCGCGTTTCAGCCTTGGTGCACTACCTGGATGTAGGGGGCTCGCAGCCGCCCGAGGCCTCGGGGATCGAGCGAGTATTGGCTGGACTGCGGGAAACCATTACCAACGACGACCACTTGCTGACAGCAGCTTGCGCCATCTTCGATGGGCTACTGGCGGCCTTCGAGAAAGAAGAGAAAGGCGATGAGTGAAGTCACCACGAGCAGTACCCAGGATCTGGAATGCGTCGAATCCGTCAGTCTGATTCAGGCTGTGCTGTTCTGGCTCAAGATTGGCTTCATCAGCTTCGGGGGGCCCGCCGGGCAGATTTCGATTCTGCACCAGGAGTTGGTCGAGCGCCGACGCTGGATATCCGAACGCCGGTTCCTGCATGCCCTCAACTACTGCATGCTCCTACCTGGGCCAGAGGCGCAGCAGCTGGCGACTTACATAGGTTGGCTGCTGCATCGAACCTGGGGTGGGGTGATCGCCGGCGTACTATTCGTGCTGCCCTCGCTGTTCATCCTGATCGGGCTGTCGTGGGTATACATCGCCTATGGTGACGTTCCATTGGTGGCCGGGATCTTCTATGGCATCAAGCCAGCGGTAACCGCCATTGTCGTGCAAGCAGCCCATCGGATCGGTTCCCGGGCGCTGCAGAATAATTGGCTGTGGGCTATTGCCGGGGCTTCCTTCGTCGCCATCTTCGCGCTCAACGTACCGTTCCCATTGATTGTGCTGGGTGCGGCGATCCTCGGCTTCATAGGCGGCAAACTGGCCCCGGAGAAGTTTCGCGTAGGTGGCGGACACACCGCCGGTAAGAAGAGCTTTGGCCCGGCGTTGATCGACGATGACACCCCCACGCCCGAGCACGCACGTTTTCGATGGTCGCGTCTGGCAATGTTACTGGTGACAGGTGCGGCGCTCTGGGTGCTGCCGATAGGGTTGCTGATCATCTCCTTCGGCTGGGACGGCACCCTGACCCAAATGGGCTGGTTCTTCACCAAGGCCGCGCTGCTCACGTTCGGGGGTGCCTACGCGGTATTGCCCTACGTGTACCAGGGCGCTATCGGCCACTACGGCTGGCTGACGCCTACACAGATGATCGACGGCCTGGCCCTTGGGGAAAGTACGCCTGGCCCACTGATCATGGTGGTGGCGTTCGTTGCTTTCGTGGGGGCATACGTTCAGCAGGTCTTTGGGGCGGATCAGGCTTTTCTCGCCGGAGCGGTGGCCGCGACACTGGTCACCTGGTTTACCTTCCTGCCGTCATTCCTGTTCATCCTTGCCGGCGGCCCTCTAGTGGAATCCACCCACAATGAGCTTAAGTTCACTGCGCCGCTGACCGGTATCACGGCCGCTGTCGTGGGGGTGATCCTCAACCTTGCCTTGTTCTTCGGCTACCACGTCCTCTGGCCTCAGGGCTTCGGTGGGCAATTCGACTGGCCTTCTGCGTTGATTGCGCTGGGCGCCGCTGTCGCTCTGTTCCGCTACAAGCGCAGCGTCATTCAAGTACTGATCGGATGTGCCCTGACAGGGCTACTGATGTATTGGCTGCTCTATTAAGAAAGAAGTTAATCGTTTAAAGAGCCAAGCCGCCAATCATTGGCGGTTTGGCCTGTACCTAACTCAATGGCAGTGGTAGTCGCCAGTCTTATGGTTACGATGGCATCCCTTTGAGTCAGTACCACCGCTGTGGGCGAGTGCCGTTACAGAGGTCAGGGCAATTAGGGCGGCGATAAGTGCAGCAGAAAGCTTTTTCATCTGGAACTCCTATTCCTTGATGTTCTCACTCACAGCATCAGGCCATGAAGTCGCAGTATGGCAAAAGGCCTTCATAGCGCAAGACGCGCCAGGAACAATAGTTTTTACACCACTGACCGAAGGCCTGAGAGCATGAGCAAATGAGCGGGATAGAAGAAGTATCCCCACCGCCTCACCGGCCAGATACGCCACATGATGGGCGCACGCAGTAGCCATAAACCGATCAGAGGGGCCATGAACTCCGCAACGATACTGGCCCCCGCAGATTCGAGCCCCCAGCCTTCAATCCAGCGATTACGGCTGTTGGCCAAGACACAGAGCACTGCAGGTAGAAGCCCGGCTGGGCCCGGGCGCTGTATGGCCACAACCAATGCGGCAGGAAGCAGTACTCCAAAAGAGCCATACATGAGCCGGTCATGCAGAATGAATGCGACAGCTAGGCTCACAACACCGATAAGCAAGCCGTCACGTCCTTGATGATGGACGCTCCAAGCTATCAACAAGCCCAGCATGAGCGTGGGCATGATGTTCATCGAACTGCTTTCGGTGGAAAGCATGTGATAAGGCAGCTCAGATACAACCGAGAAAACCGCCAGCCATATCAGGTATCGAGCATTACCTGTGGTGTAAAACTGCCCTGGGCGTGAACGGGATACGTTGGCAGCAATACCCAGGCAGAACAGCGGAAAGGCCAGCCGGCCAATAAAAAACAACCATCCTTCTGCTTGTGGCCACAGGTAGCGTAGGTGGTCGACGACCATCGTCAGCATGGCCAGCCACTTGATGAGATCTAGGCCTGCGTCACGCCTCATCCCGCGATACCCAGAGTCAGCGCTGCAAGTACCATGTAGCGAGTAGCTTTGGCGACCAAGACGATCAACAGGAAGCTCCAGAGTGGCTCGCGCATTACCCCAGCGATCATGGTTAGCGGATCACCAATGACTGGCACCCAGCTCAACAGTAGCGACCAGCGCCCGTATCGGTGATAGGCACGTTGTGCACGGCCTAGCTTTTCTTCACTGAGCGGAAACCAACGTCTACTCCGGTATCGCTCGATATAGCGACCGAGTACCCAGTTGACTGCTGAGCCTAGGACGTTGCCGGCAGTGGCCACCAGCAACAGTGCAGTAATGGAGTAATCGCTTGTCAGCAGCAGGCCAACCAGCACCGCTTCTGACTGCAGAGGCAGAAGGGTCGCAGCGCCGAAGGCTGCGATGAACAGGCCGAGGTAGGCCGGCAAGTCCCACACATAGACTCCCTAGGTGACTAAGCCAGCCCTGCCATGATCGAGAAGATGTGAGTCGCCATGGTGGGCTCTACAGGTACTTGGTTATCTGCTTGAACTCTTCCAGTGGTGCGCGTTCACCGCTGTTCAAGGCGCCGACGGTGTGCTCCAGGCAGTGATCAATGTGATCCTGAATCAGAGTGCGCTTGGCCTGGCAGACCGCTTTTTCAACCGCATACAGCTGTTGGGCGATGTCCACACAGGCGCGACCGTCTTCGATCATGGTGACGATGCTGCGCATGTGTCCTTCAGCGCGCTTCAACCTTTTGATGATGTCCTTATGACTTTGGTGCTGGTGTCCGTGTTCGTGCTTGCTCATCGATGAGGTCCGTGCAACCATACTGGCCGCGGCATCCTATCCCCCAGGGGGGATGCGGTCAAATCAACCGTTTCGCCTTGTCGCGCTCTGGTAGCTCGGAATGCTAAGTAGGACCGTCACAACCCGTGTGGTATTTGCACTGCTCCTGACCATGTTCATGGGATGGGTAGGGCATGCCTCGGCTTTGTTGATGCCTGCCAACCAGCAGACGGTGATAAGCGACGGGCATCCTCACTCCCACGACGAGCCGGAGATAATCGCCTGCCAGGCATGCTCCGACCATTTTCATGCGCCTTTTACCGCAGACCATGTGCATGAAACGCCTCATCTGAATGCGCTGCTCGACCTGGCTTCCTTGCCAGATCGTCGCATTCTCGACGTGCCACAGATTTCCGTCCGCCCTACCGGCCCGGTGTTTCTCATCGAACGCCCACCCCGCTCCAGGTTCGTGCTCTGAAACCAGCCGCTTTGCGGCTCCAGATCATTAGTTCCAGGAATACATCTCATGCATTCGTTCCCGCTGAGCGGTGCAGGCGCATTCTTCGCACGCCTGCGCCGACCGCTCTACTTGCCTCTGCTCGCCATCATTTTGTTGCTGGTGTCGGTTCCAGAAGCGCTCGCACATGGTGTCCCCGAAGGTGACAAAGGCTTCATCCAGGAGAGCACCGGTGTCCTGTTGATGCCCTTCATCTACATGGGCGCCAAACACATGATTACCGGCTATGACCACCTGCTGTTTCTGTTCGGGGTGATCTTCTTCCTCTACCGCATGAAGGACGTCGGGCTGTACGTCACTCTCTTTGCGGCGGGCCATTCGGTCACGTTGCTGTTTGGGGTATTGAGCGACATCAGCATCAGTTCCTATGTGATTGACGCCATCATCGGTTTCTCCGTGGTCTACAAGGCTCTCGACAACCTCGGAGCCTTCCAGCGCTGGTTCGGTTACCAGCCCGACACACGCGCTGCCACGCTGATCTTTGGCCTCCTACATGGCTTCGGTCTTGCGACCAAGATCCAGGAGTTCGAGATATCCCCGGACGGCCTGATAACCAATCTGATTGCTTTCAACGTCGGTGTCGAAATAGGCCAGCTCCTGGCCCTCGGAGGCATCCTCATCCTGATGGGCTACTGGCGACGTACCGCCAGTTTCTGGCGCCACGCATACAGCGCCAACGTCGCCATGATGAGCGCAGGCTTCCTGCTAATGGGCTACCAGCTCACCGGTCTTATCGTCTCCCAGTAAGGAATTCTCAGCATGTTCAATACCAAACTCCCGACGCTCAACGAACTCCCATCCTCGGCCCAACTGCTGCGCTCCACCGTGATCGCCCTGATCGCTGCTGGCGTGCTGCTCGTGACTGTTGTGATGCCATCGGAGTACGCAATCGATCCCACCGGTGTAGGCGGTGCCCTTGGGCTGACCCAGATGGGTGAGATCAAACTGCAACTCGCTGAAGAAGCGGCTGCTGACGAGGCGGCTGCCCAGGCGATCGCTACGCCGTCGGCCCCAGCGGTGGCTGCTGCACCGACTCCACCAGTTGCAGCTCCTGCTCCGATGCCAGCCCCCGCCCCCGCAGTAGCTCCCCAGGTTCAAGCCCCGGCGCAAACTCAGCCGGCTGCGCCGGAACCACAGGTGGCAGGTCAGCAACATGAAATGAGCATCACGCTGGAACCGAGCCAAGGCGCTGAAGTGAAGCTGGAAATGAAGGAAGGTGCCAAGGTGAACTATCTGTGGACTGCCAACGGCAGCGTCGTGAACTACGACACCCACGGTGACCCCTACAACGCTCCGCGCGACTTCTACCACGGCTATGGCAAAGGCCGTGCTACCCCAGAGGATTCTGGCGTTCTGGAAGCGGCATTCGACGGCAAGCATGGTTGGTTCTGGCGTAACCGCACCAACAAGCCAGTCACTGTCACCCTGCGTACGCAGGGCGACTACATCAGCATCAAGCGTGTGATCTGAAGCGAGGCGCCCCTTTCCCATTATCGGGAAAGGGGCGCTGTCATACCCCTGAATCCTTCCCGCCGCCCCGGTGCGGGCGATACGGGAAAGTCATGCCTGCGTAAATCTGCACCTGCAGAAACCGACTTTCACTTATTAGCCACTCGACCCGCCGCTGGAGATTGAGCATAAACGCCATCTCCAAGGGGAAACCTATGCCTGTTAAAACCATTCTTCCGAGCCTGATTGCCGGCCTTCTGGCGATCAATGCTCAAGCCGACAACTTCCGCTATAGCGACACGCACCTGCATTTCGTCGACTTCTTCCAGAGCACGGCAGGGACAGCGTCACTGCTCAAGGAAATGACGGCTGCCAGGATTGATCACGCCATGCTTACTGGTATCTCGGTCGCCAAGGAGTGGGATGAAAACGAGCCCACTCGACCCCGCTACTACGCAGGTGACGATGCCAGAGCCTACTGGTACAGCGCGACCGACACATTGATTGCCCACGCGTACAAACAGTTGCCCGAGGATGAGCGAAGGCGCTTTCACCCATTCATCTCCGGATTCAATCCGAACGACATGAATGCCGATGTTCAAGTGCGACGTTTATTGGAGCTCGATCCTGGCCTATGGCAAGGAATCGGAGAGGTCTTTACCCGTCACGACTACCTGACAGCCTTGGTCTACGGCAAGGCACCGCGGGCAAACAGCAAGGCGCTTGCGAGAGTCTATCGGGTCGCTGCCGAATTCGACCTGCCGGTTCTGATGCACTCCAACATCACCTCCAAGCGAGAACGCTATCCGCTCTACCTGGAAGAGTTTGAAGCGGCATTACGCGACAACCCGGACGTGCGCTTCATCTGGGCCCATGCAGGAACGAGCATGGAAATCCATCGCACACAGGGCAAGATGGACTTCCTTCTTCCAGCCCTGGCGCAGTTGCTTGCCCGGTACCCGAACCTCTACATCGATCTGTCCTGGACGGTGCTGACCCCTTATCTGCTGGATGAGCAAGGTGACCCAGATCCAGCCTGGATACAGCTGGTTAGCCGCTACCCGACTCGCTTCATGCTGGGCTCCGATGTCGTGGGTACTTTTGGCAGCCTGAAAAAGTACATGTTCAGCTTCGCCCCCTTCCTGAATGCACTCCCACACCAGGTGGCACACCAGGTCGCTCTGTCGAACTTCCTCGCTATCTTGCCGGCAGAGCGACGCAGGTCGATTCAGTGAGCCCCGATCACACCGTCCTCAGTCCTTTGGCCAGCGTTGGTGCTCATCGTCGATGACGAAGGTATGAGCATGGGTTTTGCCACTGGCAACATGGGGATGGCTTTCCGGCAGATCCTCATGGCGATGTTCAACCACATCACGGTCATGCTCTGGCTGCCAGATTCGCAGGCTGACAAGGAGAGCGGCCAGAGCCAGCAGGCTCAGTCCAACGAAGGATGCGGTCATTCCCCAATTCGCCCCGACCCACCCGGCCAGCGGATAAGTGATCAACCAGCAGGCGTGGGACAGGGCGAACTGTGCAGCAAACAGCGCCGGCCGATCCTGAGTACTCGATGAGCGCCTCAACACCCGACCGGATGGGGTCTGAGCCAGTGAGTAGCCTGCGCCGAGCAGCAGCCATAGCACCAAGAGGCTCGGGTAACTGGGCAGGAGTATCCCCAGGAAGAGGCCTGCAACCAGAATACCGCCGCCGGCCAGCATGACCTTGCGATCATCAAGCCGATCCAGCAAGCGCGGCAGAATCAGGGCCACCAGCATGGAGCCAGCCCCAAAGGCCATCAGGGCTGTGGCTGTCGAACTTTGCGGCAAGCCAAATCGGGATTGCACGAGTACCACGGTATTGACGATGACCATGGCGCTGGCTGCAGCAATAGCCAGATTGAGTGCCAGAAGCCCGCGCAGGCGCGGTGTCGCCAGAAATATCCGCATCCCCCTGGTGGTGCGCTCGTAGATACTCCTCTTGGGCCCGGCAAGCACAGCCGGCAAGGTAACGCTTGCAACCATTGCTGCCGAAATCAGGAAGCCTACGACGGTTCCGCCGAACAGGCTGTGGAAGCTGACCACGGTGAGTAGCAGCGCCGCCGCCATGGGGCTGATGACACTCTCCAGGTCATAGGCCAGCCGCGAAAGAGAGAGCGCCCGCGTGTACTCTCGTTCGTCAGGAAGGATGTCTGGAATGGTCGCCTGGAACGTTGGCGTAAAGGCCGCGGACGCAGACTGCAGAACGAAGATGAGCACGTAGACCTGCCAGATCTCCGTGACGAACGGCAGCACGACTGCCACAGATGCTCGAATCAGATCCAGGGTGATCAACATGCCCTTTCTTGGCAGGCGCTCGGCAAAGGCTGCCGCAACGGGAGCCACGCCAATGTATGCGAGCATCTTGATGGCCAGCGCTGTACCCAATACGGCACCGGCCTGCGCCCCGGCAAGATCGAAGGCCAACAATCCGAGAGCAACAGTCGCCAGGCCTGTACCGACTAACGCGATTACCTGGGCAAAGAACAAATGCCGGTAAGTGCGATTGGCCAAAACGGAAAGCATGTGAACCTCCAATACCAAGTCACCGCAGGGCAGAACTGATGTTCAGCGGCGCGGCATAGGTTCCGGGTAGACGAAATAGCCCTTCGGATGACCAGAGGTGCAGAGTTACTGATCTTCGCCATGGCCGGCGCCCAGAAGAGAGCGCTGGCCAAATCCTATCCCCCCCAGGGGGATATGGTCAACGAAGGGAGGAGGAATGTGATTCGCTTCAGGCTCACGCCAAAGCAATGATGAAACGAAGCTCCATACCCTGGTGCGGTATCAGCACCAGGACATGGACGGGATGTGAAAGGTTATCGATAGAGCAGGACGATCATGCTTCGTTACCGCGGCTGCCCATGCTCACCCGGTTGTTACAGCTGCTCAAGGCACTCCGCCAGATCACTGCCAAGCGATGACAGTAAGCGCTCATACCCAACTGCACTCACTTCGATGTCATAGCCAAGCGCATCCAGCACCGCCATTCGCACCGGCAAGCCTTCACTCAAGGTTTGGGCCAGACGAAGCTGTACTGGCGGTTCACTAAACACGCAACTGGGGCCAGCAGAAACCAAGCGGTTACGCATATTGGCCACCTTCCTGGCGCCGGGGGGCACATCAGCGCTGACTGCAAACACTCCCGCGTGCTTCAGAGCGTAGGCTTCTTCGAAATAGTCGAACGCCTCATGAAAGACAAAGAACGGCTTGCCTGCGAGCGGCTTGAGCCGGGCTTTCAACTGACCATCCTGATTCGAAAGACGCTCGTTGAATGCAGCGAGGTTGGCGTCATATCGACGTGCATTGCTTGGGTCAGAAGCCGATAAATCGTCTGCCATGCGCTTGGCAATCAGTCGTGCGTTGTCAGGTGCCAGCCAGAGGTGGGCATCCAGAGTTCCAGGTCGGTGGAGCTCATCATGCGCGCCCTCCGCATCCCCATCAGCCTGTGACTCATTTGCATGCTCGTCTGCGTGGTCGTCGTGCCGATGTTCGTCGCCAAAGCGACGCAGGTGAAGACCATCGATGTGCTGTACCGCCAAGCTGGGTGCATTTCGCCCTTCCAGAACCTTTGGCATAAACGTCTCGAGATCAGGGCCAATCCAATAGAACAAATCGGCCTCCCGCACCTTGCGGATGTCGGAAGGCCGCAGGGTGAAATGATGGGGAGATGCGCCTGGCGGGAGTAGTACCTCAGGCGTGCCAACGCCATCCTGTACCGCTGCTGCAATGAGTTGTAAGGGCTTGATGCTGGCTACGATACGTACCTCTGCTAGTGCAGAGGTTGTGGTTAGGTATGCAATTGTGGAGAAGATGAAAAAGAGGCAGCGCATGGGTAACCCGCAGGGGAGATTATGTTACTACATAACATAACAGTGGCATTAAGTATCAGGAAGATTTGCCCATGACCGCCCGACGAACAGTGAATTCAGTATCAAAATGACTAGAGGCTTTTCACTCCGCCCCTGAAACAGGGCTCCCTTTCCATCTCACGATCCTTCTTGCAAACGTCCGCTTTTGGCCGACTCCGGCCTGTCGCGACCGGCAGAAGTCGACCCGATGCGGACGCTCAGCATCATCAATATCGTGTCCCTGATTGTTCTTTTTAGGGGAAACCTCAGGCTCAGATCGCCCATAAAGCGGATAGATCACTAATCACCGGCAGGTTGCCTGGACGTGCATGCCTATGCCGCTCCAGCCACATGCGGGTTTGATTAATGTCAAATCGCCGGTCTCGTTTCGTGGCTAAGAAAGTCCCGGATACCCCGTAATGTCCGCAGTCCGGGCAATTCAGTTCTTCGCCGTCCAGGCCGGATTCAATCTTTCTGGCATTGGCACCACAGATCAGGCAGTCAGTCATGGCAAGAACCTCTTCAGAGTGAGTTCGCCGACATTCTGCGCCCACATGCCGGCAGCCGAGGGCGGTGCTCAGTATTGAATCTTTAAGCATTACGAGAGATTCGCTAGGACCACCTATTGACAGCCTCGCTCGGCCAGCGGCCAGGCTGTCAAGATGTGAATGAAACTCCCCTAACTTTCTGGCGAAGATACTTGGCAATTTCTTGGGCCTCTTCGATATCGGTCCCGTGTCCCAGTTCGATACCGAGTTGGCCTTTGGGGAAACCTGGTTCAGCAGTGTCCGGCTCAAACACGATATACGGCCTCCCGTCTCCGGTTTCCTTGACGGTGAACGTCCCGCTCGCTCGAGTAGTCATGTGCCACCTCGCTTACCTGGCTTGGAGCACATAAGCCTAGCACCTGACACACCAACTGCCCGGCTAGCTTCCTTGCTCAATGCGATGGCCAGTTAGGAAACTCTTACCTATAGCTCTTGCGAGTTGGCTTGCAGAGACTCTTCGGCAACCGCCTCTAAGTCTTTGATTAAAGAGTTTGCCATTTCAACCACCCCGCGAGCCTGGGTGAAACTTGGCCGGAAATCTTCATGATTCAGCCTATTGCGAAAAATCGCATAGAAGCCAGCAAGCAGATTTCGATAGGCTGTTTTAACTTCCGCAGGAAGCACAACCGGGTTAGTGCCCCCACTTCTGGCAAAAACTTCATTGACCAAATTCTCACCATCGCTACCAGGGTCAACCCCAAATAGCCTTCTAATGCGGGAGGAAAGGACAGGAAAAGTTGCCCTTATGACAGAACCATAGTCTTCGATTTCAAATAGCCGGGAGGTCGCCTCCGCAAGCCTCTCATCAAGGTGGTGAGGACGGGCTGCCGCCTGAAAAAGGTAATCAGCCAAGGCAGGCATGTCATGAAAAACTATATCGAACGCATCGCTTGCACAGTAAGCCTTATTGCCCTGTTCGAGGTAGCGCCTCAGGAATGTCATGTGCCTGCCAAGCGAGCCGCAATGAGCCCACCCCTCATCGACCTCCGTCACCAGGGGAACGATCAGGTTCTCAAACTGGCGAAAGATTACCAGCAGGGCGGGAGCATCTAGGCCTTCCATCTGCCGATGCAAAGACAAAGCAACTTTATAGGCTTCTTGGTACTGGGCCAGCTGAGTAATTCCTACCACTGAGCTCTCCTCGAAACACGGACCATATGGGTCTGCATTGATACTCCAAACGAAAATCTAACGCCACCCGGCGAGGTATCACCATGACCATCGAAACCCTCAAGGCCTACCAAGTAGGAGACAACGACATCGTGGCCGCCTACGATCAAGTCGGCGCCATCAAGGTGCTCTGCATCTTCTGCAGCTATCCGGATGATGAATACGGCTTGGATGAAGTTCAGCTCGTGGAAAACGAGGTGCAGGACGCAACAGAAGCCAACGACCAGAACGAAGTGGCAACCGTCACCCTGGAGAAGACCCTACGACAGGAACTCTCTGAGCTCACCGAGCCAGCGTACCTTAGCCGCCCGGCCATCATCCTTGCTCGATGCGCGGCTGGCGGGTGGACTGTGAATTCAGCCGCTTTGCCTGTCGAACCAATGCTGAAGCTCGTCGACTGGCCGGGGATGTCTACCGGAGCGGGGGTAGTCCAACTTAGAAATCCCGGCAAAATGTGGACATCGTGTGTCTCAAAAGCTGGGCCGATTCACTACCTGCAGCCATAAATCTATGGCGTAGTGGCAGGTTCGGTGCTGGTCGAGGCTTGTTAAGGAGCCGACATCTGCTGTTAGCTGGGCAGCCAATGCCGATGAGCCCGTTGGCCCTAGGTCACGCCGCGGATGCGATTCATGTCTGTTAGACCCGGTATTTCTACCTCTCCCTGGTGATACCTTCACACATCGGTGTCTAGGGGTTGACTTAATGGATAAGCACGGGCTGCATCTACTGCTATGCGCGGCCCAGCCATGCCTATTGGGACCTCTCGCCGGGGATCGATTTCGAGACCCGGCTGATCGCCAAGAGCAACGTCGCCAGCGCGCTGGAGCAGGAACTGAGCAAGCCCGGCTATCGCTGCGCGCCGATCAACCTGGGCGCCAATACCGACCCCTACCAGCCGCTGGAGCGCGAACGCCGCCTGACCCGCCAGGTGCTGGAGGTGCTGCTGCGCTTCCGTCACCCGCTGACCATCGTCACCAAGGGCTCGCTGATCCTTCGCGACCTCGACCTGCTGCGCGAACTGGCGGAGCAGAACCTGGTGGCGGTGATGATCAGCCTGACCACCCTCGACGACGAGCTGAAGCGCATTCTCGAACCGCGCGCGGCGGCGCCCTCGGCGCGACTGCGGGCGATCCGCACGCTCAGCGGCAACGGCATCCCGGTGGGCGTGCTCTGCTCGCCGATGATCCCGATGGTCAACGACATGGAGCTGGAGCGCCTGCTCCAGGCGGCGCGGGACGCCGGCGCGCGCAGCGCCGCGTACATGCTCCTGCGCCTGCCGCGCGAAGTCGGCCCGCTGTTCGAGGAATGGCTGGCGGCGCACTACCCGCAACGCGCCGAGCATGTGATGAGCCTGGTCCGCCAATGCCGTGGCGGCGAGGTCTACGACAGCCGCTTCGGCCACCGCTTTCGTGGCCAGGGACCGTTCGCCGACCTGCTGGCGCAGCGTTTCGCGGTGGCGATGAAGCGCCTCGGGCTGGACCGCCGCGAGGGCTTCGGGCTGGATTGCAGCCGGTTCGCCGTGCCGGGGGCGCAGATGGCGTTGTTCTAGCGTTTTCCCCGCGGTGCAGCATTTCGTATAGGGCGGAGTAGCGGCGGAGCGTGCCGGTGGCGATATCCGCCCTGCGGGAAGAACCGCTGCCGCCGGGAAGCCGGAAACGTCGGAAGCAGCCGTCCCGGCGAACGCTCGACCTTCAGGCCGGTCGGGTCAGCGCGCCAGCCCCCTCAACGAAACGGCGACCCGAAGGTCGCCGTCGCGTTCGTGCCGGTAACGAGGCCGATCAGGCCTTGGCGCAGCTCGGCGGCGCCCAGTCGCCCATGTCCGGGCTGTTGCAGACTTCCCGGATCATGCCCTGGCCCTGGGAGGCCACCTTGTTGCCTTCGCTTTGCGCGTCCTGGGCCTTGCGGATGGTCTGCTCGGTGGCGACCGCTTCCTTCGGCACCTTGGGATTGCTGCCGGTCTTGGGCTTGCTGCCGCCTTTCGTAGTGCTGGCGCGGTTCTCGGCCTCGGCGACCTTGGTCACCTCGGCGCGCGGTACGCCGACCTGCTGCAGGTCTTTCTCGTAGGCCTGGGTGTAGTTGCTGATGTTCTCGCCGGCACGGCCGTTGGCGGCGACCAGCAAGGCGTTGGTCTCCTGCAGGCCGCTGACGATCTCGGCCAGGCGCTTGCGCCCTTCGGCTTCGTTGATCGACTTGTTCTTGCGACCGTCGAGCAGAGCCTTGAACTGGCTCTGGTAGCAGCTTTGCGCCGACTTGGCGTAGGCCACGCTACGGTTGATCTCGACGGTGCTGCGGTCGACGTCGGTACCGTAGGAGCCGATGCGCGCGCGGTCATCGCTGATCTGCTTCTGCTTCTCCATGTAGTAGCCCGCCGCGCCGCCGGCCAGGGCGCCGCCTGCGGCAGCGAGGGCGGCATTGCGGCCGCGGTTCTCGTCGCTGGCCAGGCCGCCGGCCAGGCCGCCCAGGAGGCCGCCGGTAATGGCGCCGGTGATGGCCGAATTGCGCACTGCGTTATCGGTGCTGCGCAGGTGCGACACCGGCTCGTAGCAGGACGGGTAGTATTCCGCGCGGGTGGTCTGGGCGACCGAGCCGACGCCGCTGCTGGCGCAGCCGCTGAGCAGCACGCCGCTGGCGGTCAACAGGCAGAGCGCGTAGCGCGCCGAGGTGATCAAACAGTTTTCGCTGGGTTGGCTCATTGCATCTCACTCCTGGTTTGATGAACCGCCCGGCTGCCGAGAGGGGCCGGACGGAACTCCTTCAACGCCCGCTGGACGCGAGCAATTCCTTCAATACCGCCTCCGGCTCGGCCCGGTGCTGCTGGCGATAATCTCCGACGTGTTTGACGAACAGGGTCGCGCGCTTGACCAGGCTCTTGCCCAGAACCGGGTTGCGATTGAGTTCTTCCTGGATGCGCTGGAACTGCGCCTGGATCACCGCGTCGGTGTAACGGGTGCCGGTGGCGAGGTTGTCGATGTAGATGGCCAATGCGCCATCGAGGGCGCTGCGCCCGTTGGCGATGGCGCCGGCATAGAGCTGGGCGGTCGCCTGATCCCTGGCTGCCACGGCTTTCTCCCTGTCCTTCTTGAGGTTGGTCAGGCGTATGTTGTAGTTGTTGATCGTCTCGGCGACCAGTGCCGCCGACTGTATCAGGTTTCCGGCGGCCTCTTCGCGCTGCCGGGCGATCAACGAAACGTTACGCTTGAGCTCCTCGTTTATCTGGGCCAACTGCGCCTGCATCTGCGGGTCGCGGGTGGCGGCAATGATTCCGTCCAATTGCTTGGTGGGATCTTGAGCGTCATCGATGGCATCGGTCAATGCCGCTAGTCGGCCTTCCTTCTGCCATTGGGCGAACAGCTCGGGATAGCGCGAGCGCGGCGCGGACAGCGCGCCGATGGCGACGCGGAAACCGGTGGTCTCGTTGCGCTGTTCGCTGCCGTCGGCGGCGAACAGCGGGTATTCGCGGCGCATCCCGGTGAATAGAGTCATCTCGCCTTCGAGATAGTTCCCGCCCTTCACCACGAAACCGCCATATGTGCCCTGCCGGCGACCGGCGTGGACCAGTTGGAAGGACTCCTGGACCATCTCCGCGGCATTGCCGATCACGTCGAACAGGCCCAGCGGGTTCGGCCGCTTCATCCCTACCGGCAACAGTCGCGCGGCCTGCCCGGTGCCGCCGGCGACCTGGTTGTACACCGCCCAGTCGCCCAGCGGGCCTTCCTGGTCGCTGCCCTCGACCTTGCGCGGGAACAGCCGGCCTTCCAGTTCCTGGCGGCTTACCGCCTGGCCGCCGCGCGCGGCGAACTCCCACTCGACCTCGGTGGGCAGGCGGACGAAGCCGATGCCGCCGTCCTCGGGATTCTTGCCGCGGCCGCTGACCGGCAGCAGTTCCGGGTGGTTCTTCAGCAGCCAGGCGCTGTACACCGCGCCGAAGCGTTCGGCGTCGAAGCGCGAGAGGTTGACCTTGGGCAGCCGCGCGGCCATCCCGTCCGGCACGTCGCAGGCCGGCGCCTCGCCCTGGCCGGAGAGCGCGGCCGCCTGGCTCATCACCGCGGCGTACTGGCGGGCGGTCACCTCGTACTTGCCGATGAAGTACAGCATCGGCTTCAGCGGGGTGCCGGCGGCAGGCTTCGGCAGGCTGGCGGAGAGCTTCTGCTGCCAGGCCGGTGCCAGGTCGGCGAGGCTGAACTGGCCGTTCACGTAGTCGCGCCGGTAGCCGGAGATGAACGACTGCTGGTAGCCCGCCTCGCCTTCGTTGAAGGCGTAGCCGAGGTTGACCTCGCGATCGTCGAGGGCGCCTTCGGCGAGTACGTAGACATGCCGGAAGACCATCTCGCCGCCACACGGCAGCGGCAGGGCGACGTCGTCGGCCAGCGGCTTGGGATTGTCCGGCGAGTCGCCTTCGGCCCAGGCCGGCGCGGCAAATGCCAGGCAGGCGCCGAGGGCGAGCGGAAGAATGGCTTTCTCAAACATCGCGTAATCCCTCTGCGGCTTCGATCCGCGCCGCGCGCCAGCCGCCGCTGGCGGCGGCCAGGACGCTGCACAGCAGCGTGGCGAGCAGCGCCGTCAGGTAGTGGCTGGGCAGCAGGCGGCAGACGAACTCGCCGCTCTGGTTGTCGAACAGGTGGTTCAGCGCGCCGGCCGTGGCGGCGTACAGCAGCCCGGCGAGGAACAGGCCGAAGACGGCGCTGAACAGCGCCAGGAGCATGACGAAGCCGACCAGCGCGGCGGTCGGGAAGCCCAGCAGACGTAGCACCGCCAGGGCGCGGCGCTTGCGTTCGACGGCGGCCAGGCTGCTGGCGGCGATGGCGGCGAAGGCACCGCCGATGGCCAGCGCGGCGACGATCCAGAACACCAGGCCGAGGTTGCGGCTGAGGCTGCGCACCTGGGCGATGGCCTCGGCCTGGGTGGCGACTTCCACGCCACTCGCGACGAAGTGCCGGCGCAGCCCTTCCACCGCATCGAGGTCTCGGGCGTACAGGCGGAAGCCCGGGTAGATGCGTGCGCGCGGGGTCTCGCCGGCCTTCCCCGGCCAGCCGTAGGCGGCCACCGCGCGACCGTCGCGATAGTCCTCGGCGGCTTCCAGCAGGGCCAGCGGGGCGAACAGCGCGTCGCGGGCGAAACGCTCCTGCGGCAGCACCGCGAGCACTTCCAGCTCCAGGCGCTGGCTCTGTGCCTGGCCATCCATGCGCCGGCCGATGCGCGCGACGATGCGCTCGCCAGGCTGGGCGCCGAGTTTTTCCGCGGCGCCGTGGCTGAGCACCACGCGGGTCGGCCGGTCGGGTTGCGGCAGGCCGGCCAGCAGCGGGTCGCCGGCGGCGCTGGGAATCATCTCGACGCTCAGGGCGGTCTCGCCGCCGCCGCTGAGGTCGGCGGTGGCGGCGATCTGCCGGGTGCGCGGCACGGCGAAGGCGACGTCCGCGCGTGCGGCCAGGGCGGCGATGTCCTCGGCACGGTAGCGGGCGCCGCCGACCGGAATGATCTCGCGCACCGAAGGCGCGCGCTCCAGCCGCTCGGTGAGGGTGCTGACCAGGCCGTACTTGAGGCCGAACAGCACCAGCAGCGGGGTGATCACCGCCGCCAGGGCGAAGATCGCGCAGAGCGACAGGCGCGCCTCGCCGCGATAGTCGGCCCAGGCCAGCGAGAGCAGCAGGCCGGCGCGCATCAGCCAACTTCCTCGAGGCAGGCGCCGACGCTGTCGTCGGCCTCGCGTTGCCAGCGGATGGCCAGGACTTCCAGGCCGGCGGCGCGAGCCAGGCGCTCGTCGTGGGTGGCGACCACGGTGCAGGCGCCGCGCTCGCGGGCCTGCTCCACCAGCAGGCGCATCACCCGTTCGGCGTTCAGCGGGTCGAGCGCCGCGGTCGGCTCGTCGGCCAGCAACAGGCGCGGCGCATGCGCCAGGGCGCGGGCGATGGCGACCCGCTGGCGCTGGCCGACCGACAGCGCCGCCGGTTTCTTGTCCAGCTGGTCGCCGATTTCCAGCCGCTCGGCCAGCGCCTGTACGCGCTCGGCGGATGGGGCGCCGAGCAACGCGCAGGGCAGTCCGATGTTGCGCCGCACATCGAGGAACTCGAGCAACCCGCCGCTTTGCAGCACGTAGCCGCAGTGCTGCCGGCGCAGCGCCGCCAAGCGGTCCTGGCGGCCGTCGCGCCAGAGCGCGGCGATGTCCTGCGGGCGTTCCCCGGCGAGGAATTCGAAGCGCCCGCCCGGGTCCGGCGCCAGGGCCAGCGCCAGCAGGTCGAGCAGGGTGCTCTTGCCGCAGCCGCTGGGGCCGACGATGGCCAGCTGGCGACCCGCGCGCAATTCCAGCGCCGGCACCCGCAGGCGGTAGCGCTGGCGACCGGCGCCGTGGCTGCGGGCGACCTCGTGCAGGCGCAGGATCATGGCAGCGTCGACAGCGGCACGCGGTACAGCGCGTCGCCGGCGTCGGCGTCGCCGAACCGGACCCAGTTGGCGACGTCGTTGTGGAAGGTTTCGTAGAGGCGGATCTTCGACTCCAGTTCGTCGATGAAGTCCTGCTGTTCGGCGACGCTCAGCGACAGCCAGAGGTCCTGGGTCATGTTCAGCGACTTGCTGCGGTACGGCAGGCCTTCCAGGTATTCGCCGAGCACGCCGCTCTGTGCCAGGTTGCTGCCCTTCACCAGTTGCGCCGGGTCGCGGCTCATGTAGGCGCTGGCGCTGGCGATTTCCTGGAAGAAGTCCTTGGGCGAGGTCTGGGTGCGCTTGGCCGCGTCGACGATCAGTTTCAGCGACTGTTGCAGTTCGTTGAGTTGCAGCTTGCTCAGCAGCACGCAGACCTGGAACGCCGGCAGCGCCGGGTTGGTCAGGTCACGGTCGGCGGTCCAGGCGGTGACGACCTGCGGCGCGCGCACCGGGTCGCGGCGACCGAGGAATTCCATCTGCATGGCGTAGCCGATGGCCGCCGACTTGCTCGCCACGCTTGGCGCGGCGTCGAAGCGCGGCGCCTGCGGCTTGCGGTTGCCGGCGTCGTGGACCAGGTCGGCGAACACCGTGCCGATCTCCTTCACCGTGTTGCCGAAGGCGTTCACCTCGCCGCCGGCCACCGGGATGTAGAGGTCGGCGATCTTCGGGTTGGCGTCGGCGGTGAGGCTGCGGTACTGCTGCTCGGCGTAGCCGTGGTTGTTCTTCCCGGCCGGGGTGCGCAGGTGCAGGGCATAGATCTTCACGCCCTTGCGCAGCGCCGCCTGGCGGACCTCGGCCTCGTTCATCTGGGTGCGCCCGAGCGGGTCGTTCTTGCGCAGCGCGCCGGCGTCGGTGACCAGCAGCACCACGCGCCCGGCGTAGGGCGACCAGTCCATTTCGTCGACCGCCTGCATGATCCCGGCGAAGGCGTCTTCGTTGAACGAGTGGCTGGAGACGTCGGTGGCGCGCACCTGGCTGCTCAACTCGGCGAAGCGCTGCGCGTCGTTGCCCGGTTGCAGCGGCACCAGGGTCTTGCTGACGTATTCCAGGCCGGGGGTCTTGTCGGTGTTGTTGCGGAAGCCGACCAGGCCGAAGCTGACCTTGTCCAGGTCGCCGCGCTCGCCGATCTGCCGCTGCAGGCCGTCGATCACCTCGCGCACGCGGTCGATGTAGGGCTGCATCGACACCGAGGTGTCCACCACCAGGACGATGCCGGTGCGGAAGGTGTCGCTCGCCGCGCCGCTGGCGCCGCCCTGCCCGGCCTGGCCCGGCGCCTGGGGTGCCGCGGCGCTGCCGCCGGGGTCGATCGAGGCGACCTCCAGCAACTGCGCCGGCTGGCCGTCGGCGTCGAAGCTTTCCTTCGAGTCGAAGATCGGCAGCAGGTAGAACTGGTCCTGGGGGATCGCCCGGTCGTTGGGCTCGACCGCGACCACCTGCGGATCGCCTTTGTGGTCCACCGCCTGGGTCAGGGTGTCGCGCGCTGCGCGGGTATCGCCGAGCAGGCGCTCGACCTGCTCGGCGCTGTTGAGGAACATCACCGGCGCGCGGCCGGAGCGTTCGGTGAACTTCAGCACCAGGCTCTGCTTCCAGTCGCTCACCGCGCTGGCCGGCAGCCAGCCGTCGCCCTCGCCGTTGCTGGAGGCGCCGACGCGCAGCCAGGGGCTGCCGCCGACCTGCTTGCGGGCGTACACGTAGAGCACCGAGAAGGCCGGCACCGCGCCGGCCCGGGGCGGGCCGCCAGCCTCGGCGGAGATGGCCGCGCCGGGTTTGGTCAGGACGCGCTGGAACAGGGTCTTCTTGCCTGGCATCAGCAGCGGACGCTCGCCGCCGTCCTGTTCGGCATCGGCCACCGGGGTCTGCTGCTGCGGCTTGTCCGCCGGCGTCTGTCCCAGCGGCGCTGGATCGGCAGCGCTCGGCGCGTCGTCCGAGCCCAGCAGCCACCAGGCGCCGCCGCCGATCGCCAGGAGCACGGCGGCCGCGGCGGCGGCGATCAGCGGCGTGCGGCTGCCGCCGGCACGCGGCTTCGCCGGTGGCAGCGGAGGCGGCGGGGGCGATGGCGGTTTCGCCGCTTGCGATGGCGGAGGCGGGGGCGGGGGCGGCGTGGCGCCGCCGGCGCTGGGCGTGACCGGCGGCAACTGGATCGATACCGGTTGCAGGCCGCCGAGGTCGGCGGGCGGCATGGGCGCGGGTTCGGCAGGCGGCGGGTTGCTCGCTCGCGGCGAGCCCTGCGGCGTCGCCAGCGGACGGATCTGGGTGGCTTCCAGGGCGCTCGGCGCCAGGCGGTCGAGGGCGGCGATCAGCGCGCCGGCGGTGGGGAAGCGCTCGGCCGGGTCCTTGGCCAGCAACTGGCGCAGGATGTCCTGGTAGCGGCCCTGCTCGATCGGCAGTTCCGGTAGCGGCTCGGTGAGGTGGGCCAGGGCGGTGGAGAGCGAATCCTTGCCGTTGTAGGGCAGCTTGCCGGTGAGGATCTCGTAGAGCACCACGCCCAGCGCGTAGAGGTCGGCGCGGCCGTCGATCTCCTGCCCGCGGGCCTGCTCCGGGCTCATGTAGCTGGGGGTGCCGACGGCGAAGCCGACCTGGGTGAACTGGGTATTGTCCTCGATCGACTTGGCGATGCCGAAGTCCGAGAGCACCGCGGTGCCGTCGGCGCGGAACAGGATATTGGCCGGCTTCACGTCTCGATGCACCAGGCCCTGGGAGTGCGCGTAGCCGAGCGCGGCGGCCACCTGCCGTACGTAGACCAGGCCCAGCTCGGGATCGAGGCCCTGCTGGATGCGCTCCTTGAGCGTGCCGTTGGGCAGGTATTCCATGGCCATGTAGTAGCAACTGCCGACGTTGCCGATGTCGTGGATGGTCACCGTGTTCGGGTGCGACAGCCGCGCCAGGGTCCGACCTTCGCGCAGGAAGCGTTCGGCGAAGCTCGGGTCGGCGGCCAGCGCCGCGGCCATCACCTTCAGCGCCACCTTGCGCTGCAGCGAGCGCTGGGTGGCCAGGTAGACCGTGGCCATGGCGCCTTCGCCCAGCTCGCGTTCGATGTCGAATCCCGGAAGTTCTATGTCCATGTCCGTCTCAGAAGGCCCTGACCACCAGGGCCGTGATGTTGTCCGGGGCGCCGCGGGTCAGGCCCAGGTGGACCAGGCTGCGGACCACCGCATAGGGATCGCTGTGGCTGAGCACGTCGCGCAGTTCGCTGTCGTCGGCGGTCTTGTTGAGGCCGTCGCTGCAGAGCAGGAAGCTGTCGCCGGGCAGCACGTGCAGCGCGGCTTCCGACAGTTCCAGTTGCTCGTGCACGCCGACCGCGCGGGTGACCACGTTGGCGCGCGGATGGTGGCGCGCCTCTTCCTCGCTGATCAATGCGTTGTCGAGCAGCTCCTGGACGTAGCTGTGGTCCCGCGAGATGGCTTCCAGCACGCCGCCGCGCAGGCGGTACAGGCGGCTGTCGCCGGCCCACAGGCAGCTCGCCTGGTTGCCGCGCGCGGCGAGCAGTACCAGGGTGCTGCCCATCACGCTGACGCCACGCAGGCCGGCCTCCTGGCGAACCCGCTCGTTGACCTGGGCGAGGCCGGTGCGCAACGCGCCGACATAGGCCGGTAGCGAGGAGGCCGCCGGGATGCGCCGCAGGGTATCGACGATCAGGCTGCTGACGAAGTCGCCGGCGGCGTGGCCGCCCATGCCGTCGGCGACCACCCAGAGTCCCGCCTCGGGGGCGTCGAGACTGGCGTCTTCGTTGACCTTGCGGACCATGCCGACGTGGCTGTAGCTGGCCGACCTGTAGTAGCTGACTGAGTTGGGCACCATCAGTTGTCCTTAACCGGGTATGCCGGGAAAGAGCGGGATCACCTCGCCCTCTCCGGTGAGGAATCGTCCGAACGCCGGCGCCGGCGG
Source organism: Pseudomonas sp. PS1(2021) (assembly GCF_020405165.1). Lineage (NCBI taxonomy): Bacteria > Pseudomonadati > Pseudomonadota > Gammaproteobacteria > Pseudomonadales > Pseudomonadaceae > Pseudomonas > Pseudomonas sp. PS1(2021). The sequence goes on from NZ_CP084484.1 coordinate 6,148,317, forward strand.
CAGGCCCTGGTAGCGCATCAGGCCGGCGGAGATCCGTGCCGAGCCGCGTCCCCACCAGTGGCTGGCGCCGTCGCAGGCGTGCTGGGCCAGCGCGGCGAGGCGCTGCGCCGGGGTCACCGCTTCGCTGCGCAGCAGGTTGCCGCTGATCAGCGATTGTTCGATGCGCGGTCCGCAGGGCGGTGCCGGGAGCTGCGCCACCGCCTGCTCGAAGGCCTCGACCTCGGCCTCCGGTTCGAGGGTGGAGAGCAGCAGGCTCTCGACCTGTTCGAACCAGCCGTCGTCGCCGCCGACCAGCCCGCCGAGGTCGGCGTTCGCCGGTAGCAGGCAGGCGACGGTCAGCGGGAAATAGCGACCGACCCGGTCGATGCTCGGCATCACCACTCCGGTCACCGCTTCGCCGCCGAGCAGGCCGGGGGCGATGGCGAAGCGCCACAGCGGGCTGGTCAGGTAGGCGTCGAGCCAGGCCGCGCCGAGCTCGTCCTGGCTGGCGCGCATGCCGCTGGCCAGCCAGGCGTCCCAGGGTTCGACGAAGGTGTTCGGCAGGCCGCGGCTGACGAAATCGCCGCGGCCGGCCAGCTTGCCGTAGAAACCGACGCTGTTCAAAGGCGCTCCGGGAGGCTGAAGCCGGACACGACCCGGCTCTTGAAGGGGTTGAAGGCGCTGCTGGCGCGCAGCTCGCAGGCGATGCTGGAGCCGTCGATGCGCAGCCGCAGGGTGAAGCGGTCCGGCGAGTTGCCGCGTTCCAGGTCCGACTGGTCGAGCAGGCGGAACCAGGCCCAGGGGCCTTCCAGGGTCAGGCCGGAACGGCCGCTGCTGGGCGGCGGCGTCACGGTCAGGCGGACCACGCCGAGGCCGTTGGCGCTCGGCCACTGCATCGCCACCGGGCGGGCGGGGCCGTGGTCGTAGGTCAGCTGCTGGCCGTCGAGGTCGAGGATGAACTGGCTGATCGCCGCGTCCATGGTCACCGGCTTGAGCTCGAAGCGCACCGTCGGTTGCATGCCGCCGGAGCGGAAGAAGGCGTCGCGGATCGCCGCTGCGCGCTGGAAAGTGTGCAGCACGCCGGGGTTGATGCCGAGCTTCTGCGCCGCGCCGGGCTGCCAGCGCCAGGTGCTGGCGGAGGTGTCGACGTAGGGTTGCAGGTACTGGCGGAAGTAGCTGTCCATCACCCCGCCGGCACCGAAGAAGTGGCCGAAGTCTTCCAGGGTGGCGTCGCGCGAACTGCCGGCGGCGATCGGGTAGCGCCCGGCCAGGGATTGCCGGTAGACGCTGACCACGTCGCTGATCCAGGCCGCGTTGAGCTGGTTGCGCACGCTGCCCATCATGCTGCTGGTGGTGGAGTTGACCACGTTCTTCACCAGGCCCTGGACCACCGGCGGCTGGCGCTCGGCGCTGAGGGCCACGCGCGAGGCGGCGGCGGCCACCTGGTTCTTGGCGTCGCCGAGCAGCGAGTCGCCGCTGGCTCCGGCCATGGCGCTGACCTGTACGTAGAGCGCGTTCATGTCCTCCAGCAGGCTGTCGATCGGCGCCGGCTCGTTGCCACCCTCGCCCTTGCTGACCAGGCTGTTGAGTTCGGCGAAGTGGGCGCTGATCGGGTCGCTGTCGACCTGCCGCGGCTGTTCGCGGGCGCCCTCTTCCTCCTGGCCGACCAGCGAGCCGAGGCGCTGCTTGAGCTTGTCCACGGTGCCGTCGGCGGCCTTCTTCACTTGCGCGGCGACCAGCCGGTCGCCCTTCTGCAGGTCGGTCTCGCGGGCCACCGCCTCGAGCAGCTTGCGGAACGGCGACGTCGGTCCGGAGAGAATGCGCAGCACGTCGGCGGCCTGGGTGACATTGGTGATCGGCACCACGGTGAGGTCGGCGAGCAGGTCGTCCCACTGCCGCAGGTAGTCCTGGAAATACAGGCGACGCACGTCGAGGGCCAGGTTGGCGGCGTCGCCGGCATCGTTCAGGTCGCGCCCGAGCACCCACTGTTCCTCGGCGATGGTGCCGGCCTGGCTGAGGCTGGCGGTGAGGAACACCTCGCGATAGCCGCGGTAGGTGAAGAAGCCGCTGAGCGGGTCGGTGAGCGGCTTGCCGCTCTTGCGCGCGAACACCAGCGGCGCGTCGCGGCCGGCGGCGTCGCTGATGCGGAAGTCGGGCACGTCCTTGGGCAGCCTCTGCCGCTTGACCCGGTCGTAGACCCGCTGCGCCACCGGCAGTTGCTGCAACTGGCGGCGCAGGTCCTCGACCAGGTCCTGGTCCAGGCGCGCCGACGGCGGCCGTCGTTCGAGCAACGCGTCGAGGTGCGCGTGCAGCGCCTGGCGCTGTTCCGGCGAGAGGTCGCGCGGCAGGTTGCGTTCCCAGTCGAGGCTGATCCAGGCCTTGATGAAGTCGGCGTCGTAATGGTCCGGGCTGCCGAGCATCAGGTAGGCCTTCAGGCCCTCGTAGAGGAAATCGCTGCTGCCGCCGGAGCGCAACTGTTCCTCGATGCGGGTCACCAGGCGCGGGGCGAACACCGCGATCAGCAGCTTGCGGTAGACGCTGGCGGACTCCTCGCCGAGCATGTCGCCCTGGTACAGCCCGTAGCCTTCGGCCCAGCTCGGCGCGTCGCCGGCGAGATTCTGCACCGCGTTGAGCTGTGGCAGTACGGCCAGGACGTCGCGCTGGGCCGGGCTCAGCGACTCGATGCCGCGCGCCAGCGGGTCGACGCGCTGGTCGACCGCGGCGATGTAGCTCTGGTTGGCGCGGTAGCTGGCGATCCATACCGCCGTCACCGCCAGCACCACCAGCGCGGTGGCGCTCAGCGCGCCGATGGTCAGCCACTTGCGGCGGCGCTCGACCTTCGGGTTGGTGCCGACCAGGCCGCGTTCGCCGAACGCCACTTCGCGGAACAGCCGCTCGATGAAGTAGCTGCGCCCGGTTCCGGTCTGCCGCGCCAGGTGCTGGCGGTCGAGGTTCATCGACTGCGCCATGCTGCCGATCAGGCGGTCGATCGGACTGCCTTCCTGGGTTCCGCTGGTGAAGTACAGGCCGCGCAACAGCGGGCGTTCCTCGTAGGGGTTGGGCTTGAACACGCCGTTGAGGAACTCGCCGAGGCATTCGCGCAGGGCGGCGAATTGCTGCGGGAAGCCGTAGACCAGGTCGCGCCGCGCCGGGTCGCGCTCCTGCTGCAGGCGTTCCACCAGGCGCGCGGTGAGACGCTGTTCGAGCAGGGCGAATTCGCTGTCGAACACCGCCAGCGGGCCTTCCGCGCTCTTGCCGTCGTCGAGGGCGAAGGTCATCCCCCAGACCTGCGCGCGTTCCTCGCGGTTCAGGCTGTCGAAGAACTCCATGAAGCCCGGCACCAGGTCGAACTTGGTCAGCATCACGTAGATCGGGAAGCGCACCCCGAGCTGCTGGTACAGCTCCTGGATGCGTGCGCGGATCGCCTGGGCATGGGCGGCGCGCTCGGCGTCGCTGCCCAGCAGCAGGTCGGAAAGGCTGATGGCGATGAACGCGCCATCGATGGGGCGGCGCTTGCGCTGGGTCTTGAGCAGGTCGAGGAAGCCCAGCCAGGCGGCCTTGTCCACCTGGGCGTGGCTGTCCTGGGTGGTATAGCGGCCGGCGGTGTCCAGCAGCACCGCTTCGTCGGTGAACCACCAGTCGCAGTTGCGCGTGCCGCCGACCCCGCGGATCGCCCCGGCGCCCATCTGTGCGGCGAGCGGGAAGTCCAGGCCGGAATTCATCAGCGCGGTGGTCTTGCCCGAACCGGGCGGGCCGATGATCACGTACCAGGGCAACTCGTACAGGTTGCGCCGCTCGCTGCCGCCCAGCTTGGCCCGCTTGAGCAGGGCCAGGGCCTCGTCCATGCGTTGCTTGAGGGTCGCCAGCTCTTCGGCGGTGGCGACGCTGGCGGCGTCCGGCGCGCTGACCTCGGCGAGACTCTGCATGACCTTCGCCGCGTTGCGCCGGGCCTGCACGATGCGCAGCACGCGGAAGCCGATCCAGACCAGGAACAGCAGGACGATCAGCACCCAGCGGCTGGTCGCCGAGGCCAACGGTTCGTAGTTGCCCAGGCGCAGCAGCGGGCCGAGGAACCAGATGATCAGGCTCAGGGCGAGCAGGCCGAGCACCGGCACCACCCAGCGCGCGAAGAAGTTGAGGAAGCCTTTCATTGCGCGCCCTCCGCGAATACGGTGATTTCCACCCGGCGGTTGCGTGCGCGGCCTTCGGCGCTGGCGTTGCTCGCCACCGGCTCGGTGTCGCTGCGCCCTTCGGCGGTGAAGCGGCCGGCGTCGCCGGTGGTCGCGCCGAGCAGGTCGGCGACCTCCTGGGCGCGGGCCTGGGACAGTTTCCAGTTGGACGGGTAGCGCAGCGTGGCGATCGGCCGGTTGTCGCTATGGCCGGTGACCAGCACCTGGCCCTTGACCTTGCGCAGGGCGTCGGCGATGCGCAGCAGCAGCGGCTGGAACTCGTCGCGCACGCTGGCGCTGGCGCTGGCGAACAGCTCGTCGCCGCGGATGGTCACCACCGAGCGGTCGACGGCGTCCTCCACCGCCACTCGCTGGGCCTTGATGTCGTCGGCGAGGAAGCGCGCCAGGCGTGGCCGCTCGATCACCCGCGGCTGCACCGCCGGGCGGTCGATGGCCTGCACCGGGATCTCGCCGATGGCGTGGATGCGCTTGAACACCGGCTCGGCGTCGGCGGCCAGCTTCATCCGCAGGCCGAACAGCAAGGCCAGCAGCAAGGCCAGGCCGATGGCGATACCGACCCACGGCGGCAGGTATTGCGAAAGGCGGTCGCGCATCACGCTGAGGCCGCGCCAGTGCGGCGACAGTTCGTGCTCGTACTCGCCGCGGGTGCTGCGGATCACCGCCGCGGTGCGCTCGCGCAGCGCCTCCAGTTGGCTGCGGCCGTCGTGCATGACCCGGTAGCGGCCTTCGAAGCCGAGGCTGGTGCACAGGTACAGCAGCTCCAGCAGGTGCAGGCGCTGGTGCGGGTTCTGCAGGCAGTGTTCGAGCAACTGGAAGACCTTCTCGCCGCCCCAGGCCTCGTTGTGCAGGGTGATCAGCAGGCTCTGCTTGCCCCAGTCGCTGGTGCTGCCCCACGGCGTGCTGAGCACCGCTTCGTCGAGGGCGGTGCAGAGCACGTAGCGCGCCAGCATCACTTCGTCCGGCGCCACGCCGGCCTGGCGTGCCTTCTCCTCGAACTGGCGCAGGTAGCCGAGCAGTTGCGCGCGCAGGCTGGCCGGCGCCGGATGGGCGATGGTGTTGCGCAGGCGGGTGAGCATCGCCAGCAGTGGGCCGGCGGCCTGCTCCAGCGGGTTGAGGCCGTCGCCGCGGCCGCTCAGCGGCGCCAGGCTGGCCATCGGCGGCGGCGTGTAGGGATCGCCGCCGCGGGGGCCGCCGGCCGGTTCCGGGGCGCGGCCGCCGGGACGCGGCATGATCATGGTGCGGTCGTCGGGCGGGCTTCCGTTGCCGCCGCCGGCCGGGGTGCCGAAGGGATCGTCGATGGGAGGCATCGTTGCTTATCCTCGAATGGCCCAGAAGGCCAGGTTCAGCCCGGGGAACTGGCCGGCGATGTGGAAGGCGAAGCCGCCGGAGTGCGTCAGCTGCTTCCAATGCGCGCTGCCGCGGTCCAGTTCGAAATAGGTGGAGCCGGCGTGGTAGGGGATCTGCCGCGGCGCCACCGGCATCGGCAGCAGGCCGATACCCGGCAGTTGCAGGTTGACCAGGTCGCGGATGTGCTCCACCGAGCCGACCTTGGCCTGCTGCGGGAAGTGCCCGCGCAGGCTCTCGCCGGGGACGTCGGCGCGCACCACCAGGACGAAGCTGGCGTTGTCGATCAGGCTGCGGTCGCTGAGCATCGCGACGTGCACGCCGTAGGCCTTCTCGACGATCGGGATGGCGATCGCCTTGGCGTCGATCACCGTCGCCAGCGCCTGGCGCAGGGCGAGCATCACCGGGGCGAAGCTGGCGGCCAGGTCGTCGTGGTTGTACACCGGGTACTCCTCGGGACGCCGCTGGCTGGCGGTGAAGGTGCAGAACTCGCCGGCCAGGGCCACCAGTTCGCGGTACAGCTCCTGCGGGTGCAGCGGGCGCACGCGGGACAGGTGACCGGTGAGGGCCTCGGCGCGGTTGACCAGTTGCAGCAGCAGGAAGTCGGCGATTTCCGAGGCGCCCCCGGCGCTGGATGCCACCACCCGCCCGGCGAGGGCTTCGCCGCGCTGGTGGAGCAGGCCCAGCAGCTCCTTGGCGAAGGACGCCAGGGGCGGCGCGGCGGCAATGTCGAGCACCGGCGGCAGGTAGTCCTCGTCCAGGCTCAGGGCCTGGTCCGCGCGCTTCTCGCGGACCCGCGCGACGCCCACCGCGGCGTATTCGCCGAGGCCGTCGCGCTCGGTCAGCAGGCGGAACGCCTGGCTGCCCAGGGCCACCGGGGCGCGGCTCTCGAAGGCGGCATTGTCGTCGCGCACTTCCTGCACCTGGCTGACGTAGCGGGCGCCGCCGAGGGCCTCGCCCTCCTCTACCGTGTCGCGGGTGCCGACCCGCTTCAGCGGCAGGCCGAGGTAGACGATGCCATCGCGCAGGCTTTCCTCGACATTCAGCGGCGCCGGCGCCGGATCGTCGGCGGGGATGTTGAACGGCGTACCATCCGGCAGCACGCCGCGGGCGTTGACGATGGCCAGCTTGCCCTGGGTCAGCAGGGCATCGTCCAGCTTCAGCTCGGAAAAGCCCCAGCCGCCCGCCAGGAGCGAGCGGCAGCGGCCATCCACCAGGGTTTCCAGGTAGCGGTCGTGCTGCTGGAAATGCTGTGGCCGCAGGAACATGCCTTCGGACCACACCACGCGGTTATTCCAGGACATAGGGACTCCGAAGGTTCAGGGCGCGGGACGCGCGACGATGCCGATGGCCTGCGCGCCGAGCGTGATGTCGAGATGGCTGGTGCGTTGCCCCGGCACGTCGAGGACCTGGCGCCAGGTGGCGCGGTCGAGGTCGCGGTAGGCGGCGACGAAACCGAGCTGGCGGGTCTGCTCGTCGAGCGTGCGTTCGATGCGCCGTTCCTCGCCCGGACGCAGGAGGAACTCGTCCTGCTCCACCAGGTCGCCACCGAGGGTCGACTGGGCGTTGTCGGTGAGGGCGAAGTAGTCGGCGCGGCCGAACGCGGTGTCTTTCTTCAGCTCGTACAGCCGCAGGCGCAGCGGCGCCGCCTGGCCGGCGGCGGACGGGTTGAGGTTCGGTGCGGCGTGGAGCCAGATCACCACCCGGGTCGGCGGGGTTTCCGGCGGGCTGGACGAACAGGCGGCGAGCAGCAGCCCGAACAGCGCGACGATCAGTTTCTGCATGGTGTCGTCCTCATTGACGTTGTTTCTCCTGGTGTTCGTTGGCGTCAGGAACGCCGTAGTCGAGCGCTGTGTTCCTCGTAGGCGCGGCTGAATTCGCGGCCGAAAAGCTCCTGGAAGTCGTCCTCCGCCTCGCGCAGGATCTTCGCGTACAGCTCGGTGAAACTGTCCCAGTTCTGTGCCTGGCGGGCCCCCGGCAGCAGGCCGGAAAGCCCGGCCGGCTTGCCGAAGCGGGCTTCCAGCGCGGCCGGTTCGAAGCGCGCCAGCAGGTGGCGGATGGCGGCCTGCACGCCGGCCATCACCGCCAGCTGGTGCGCCTTGAGGTCTTCGAAGCTGTCGGCCACCGCGCGATCCGGCGCCATGAACGCCTGGTTGTCGCGGCGCAGCAGGAGCAGCATGGCTTCTTCGACGTTCGGCGCGAACTTCAGCGGGTTGTTCTGCACCGGCTGGATCATGGTCTGCGCCATGCGGAACTCGCCCTTCAGGCTGGCCCGCGCGCGCAGCACGTCCACCAGTCCTTCCACCAGGCCGCGATAGCTGCGGCCGATGGCTTCCATCTGCGCTTCGGCGCCGGCCGGGTCGACCTTCAACTGGGTCATGCCGGCGCCGCGCAGGAACGCTTGCAGCAGGTCGCCGCCGGCCGTCGCGGCGGCGCTTGCCGGCGGCGTCGGCGCCGCCACGCTGGCTGGCTGTGGCTGTGGCTGTGGCTGTGGCTGTGGCTGTGGCTGTGGCTGTGGCTGTGGCTGTGGCTGTGGCTGTGGCTGTGGCTGTGGCTGTGGCTGTTGGGTGATCCCTGGGTCGGCGAAGGGCATCGCCAGCGGCGTCGGTTCGGCCGTCGGCAGCGGCTGGGCGACGGGCGTGGCGCTTGGCGCGGGCGTGTTGCCGAGCAGTTCGGCGAACGGGTCCCAGTCGGCCGGAATCAGCGGTGCGCCGCCAGCGGGCGGTGGCGCCGGGGTGGTCGCGGGGGGCGGCGGGATCACCGGTTCCGGCGGGCGGAAGTCGTGCTGTTCGGCCGGTACATGGTCCGGACGCGGCGCCGCGCCGGGCGGCGGCGGGGTGAGGAAGTCGAACAGGTCGGGCTTGGTGTCCAGCGGCGAGCCGCCCTGGAAATGCGCCGTCACCGCGGGGTGCGGGGTGGGCGCCGGTTCGGCGAAGGCAGGCGCCGATCCGGCGGCCTGCCGGCTCATCAGGGCGTCGAAGCTGGTGAACGGATCGGTCTGCGGATTGCCGCTGCCGGGCAGGGCGATGTCATGGCCGAGCTGGACGAGGATGTCGTATTCGCCGAGGCGGACGGTCTCGCCGTCCTGCAGCGGCTCGCTGTTGCCGCGGCGCAGGCGGTGCCCGGCATTGACCAGCAGCACGCCGTTGGTGCTGGTGTCGGTGAGGTAGTACACCCCGTCGCGGTTGAGGATGGTGCAGTGGCGGCTGGAGACCAGGCGCTCCGGGTCCGGCAGGACCCAGTCGTTGTCCGGGCCCCGACCGATGGTCAGCTGTCCCTGGTCCAGTACCTTTTCCGAACACTGACCGGGGGTCAGCTTGTGGTAGCTGGTGATGGTCAATCGCAGCGGCATTGCTACTCCTTGCATTGCCAGCGCCCGGCTCTTCCAGGCGCTCACCCCCGTGCCCGAGGGATTTCGGTTCGCATCCAGGCTGGCCCGACGGCTTTCCGGCGTTTCGTCGCCTCGGGAAGACACATCGGGTGGTACCGGATTATAAAAGACTAATCCTACGTCTTTTAAAGATTTGTCCGATCTGCGGTGTCATGCAACTAGTGGCGTTGTGCCTTCCTTGACAAGCCTTGCGGCATGCCACAAGAATTTTGCCAACCTTTCGAGTCATCCGATATTCATCAATGGCTCCTACAAGATCCGACGGAGTGGATCTTACAAGCGAAGGTGAGGGCCGCGCAGCGGCTTCGATGATAGGGAGATCGTCACCGTGCTGGATGTACCCGTTTTGCTGGCTGCCGTATCCCCGGACTCGCCCTGTGGCGACGATCTGGAGTACGACGCCGCGTTCCTCGAACTCGAACGCATCGCCCAGGGCCAACCCGAGCGCCAGATGGGCGATGCCGTGCTGCCCGCCGAGCCGCCGGAGTGGCCGCGCGTACGCGCGCTGGCCAGCGAACTGTTCGGCCGTAGCAAGGACCTGCGGGTAGCCAACCTGCTGCTGCAGAGCAACGTCGCCCTCGACGGCCTGGACGGGCTCGCCGACGGCCTGCTGCTGGTCCGCGAGCTGCTCGGCCAGTACTGGGACGGCGTCTATCCGCTGCTCGACGCCGATGACGACAACGACCCCACCTTCCGTATCAACGCCCTCACCGGCCTGGTCGCCGAACCGCTGCTGCAACTGGTCTGGGCGATCCCGCTGGTGCGCTCGCGGGCGTTCGGCCCGGTCAACCTGCGCGCCGCGCTGAACGCCGCCGGGCTGCAACGCTTCGCCAGCGAGACCCTGAGTCCCGAGCAGATCGCCGGCGCCTTCGCCGATGCCGACGCCGATGCGCTGGCCGCCACCCGGCGCGCCCTGGAAGGCGCCCAGGAACATGCCCTGGCCATCGAGAGCGGCGTCGCCGAACGGGTCGGCTCGGCCCAGGGACTCGACCTCGGTCCCCTTCGTCAACTGCTGCGCCAGGCCCTCCAGGTGTTCGACCTGTACGGCCCGCAGGGCGCCGGCGAGCCCTTGGCGCCGGGCGCCGAAGCGGCCGCCGACGAGCAGGGGGGCGCCGCGCCTGTCGCAGCCGTCGCCGCGCCGGCACCGCGAGCCAGCGGCGAGATCGCCAACCGCGAAGACGTCCTGCGCCAGCTCGACCGCCTGCTCGAGTATTACGTTCGCCACGAGCCGTCGAGCCCGGTGCCGGTGCTGCTCAAGCGCGCCAAGACACTGGTGACGGCCGACTTCGCCGAAATCGTGAGGAATCTCATCCCCGATGGGATTTCCCAGTTCGAAACCCTGCGAGGCCCGGAAAGCGAGTAACGCCTAGCGGCCGTCCGGGCCAACGCTGCAAGCCGCCGGGGCGATTCCGACGGCGCTAACAACCGCCGTCGCGCGAGGGAGAAACAAGATGGGAAGCACTACCAGCAGTCAGAAGTTCATCGCCAGGAACCGGGCGCCACGCGTGCAGATCGAGTACGACGTGGAGTTGTACGGTGCCGAGAAGAAGGTCCAGCTGCCCTTCGTCATGGGCGTCATGGCCGACCTCGCCGGCAAGCCCGCCGAACCCCAGGCGGCGGTCGCCGACCGCAAGTTCCTGGAGATCGACGTGGACAACTTCGATGCCCGGCTGAAGGCGATGAAGCCGCGGGTGGCCTTCAACGTACCGAACGTGCTGACCGGCGAAGGCAACCTGAGCCTGGACATCACCTTCGAGAGCATGGACGACTTCAGCCCCGCCGCGGTGGCGCGCAAGGTCGATTCGCTGAACAAGCTGCTCGAGGCGCGTACCCAGCTGGCCAACCTGCTGACCTACATGGACGGCAAGACCGGCGCCGAGGAAATGATCATGAAGGCGATCAAGGACCCGGCCCTGCTTCAGGCCCTGGCCAGCGCGCCGAAGCCCAAAGACGACGAGCCGCAGGCGTAAGAGGATTCCAGCATGGCCGAATTGAGCACCGAGAACCTGGCCCAGGGCCAGACCACCACCGAGCAGACCAGTGAGTTCGCCAGCCTGCTGCTGCAGGAGTTCAAGCCCAAGACCGAGCGCGCCCGCGAAGCGGTGGAGACCGCCGTGCGGACCCTCGCCGAGCATGCCCTGGAGCAGACCAGCCTGATCTCCAACGACGCGATCAAGTCGATCGAGTCGATCATCGCGGCGATCGACGCCAAGCTCACCGCGCAGGTCAACCTGATCATGCACCACGCCGACTTCCAGCAACTGGAAAGCGCCTGGCGCGGCCTGCACTACCTGGTCAACAACACCGAGACCGACGAGCAACTGAAGATCCGCGTGCTGAACATCTCCAAGCCGGAGCTGCACAAGACCCTGAAGAAATTCAAGGGCACCACCTGGGACCAGAGCCCGATCTTCAAGAAGCTCTACGAAGAGGAATACGGCCAGTTCGGCGGCGAGCCCTATGGCTGCCTGGTCGGCGACTACTACTTCGACCAGTCGCCGCCGGACGTCGAGCTGCTCGGCGAGATGGCGAAGATCTCCGCCGCCATGCACGCGCCGTTCATTTCCGCCGCCTCGCCGACGGTGATGGGCATGGGTTCCTGGCAGGAACTGTCCAACCCGCGCGACCTGACCAAGATCTTCACCACCCCGGAATACGCCGGCTGGCGTTCGCTGCGCGAGTCCGAGGACTCCCGCTACATCGGCCTGACCATGCCGCGCTTCCTGGCGCGCCTGCCCTACGGGGCGAAGACCGATCCGGTGGAAGAGTTCGCCTTCGAGGAAGAAACCGACGGCGCCGACAGCAGCAAGTACGCCTGGGCCAACTCGGCCTACGCGATGGCGGTCAACATCAACCGCTCCTTCAAGCTCTACGGCTGGTGCTCGCGGATCCGCGGCGTCGAGTCCGGCGGCGAGGTGCAGGGCCTGCCGGCGCACACCTTCCCCACCGACGACGGCGGCGTGGACATGAAGTGCCCGACCGAGATCGCCATTTCCGACCGCCGCGAGGCGGAGCTGGCGAAGAACGGCTTCATGCCGCTGCTGCACAAGAAGAACACCGACTTCGCCGCCTTCATCGGCGCGCAGTCGCTGCAGAAACCCGCCGAGTACGACGATCCGGACGCCACCGCCAACGCCAACCTGGCGGCGCGCCTGCCCTACCTGTTCGCCACCTGCCGCTTCGCCCATTACCTGAAGTGCATCGTTCGCGACAAGATCGGTTCCTTCAAGGAGAAGGACGAGATGCAGCGCTGGCTGCAGGACTGGATCCTCAACTACGTCGACGGCGACCCGGCCCACTCCACCGAGACCACCAAGGCCCAGCACCCGCTGGCGGCGGCCGAAGTGGTGGTGGAGGAAGTCGAAGGCAATCCGGGTTACTACAACTCGAAGTTCTTCCTTCGCCCGCACTACCAGCTCGAGGGACTGACGGTATCGCTACGCCTGGTATCCAAGCTGCCTTCGGCCAAAGAGGCCTGAGGCATTCAACGACAGCGCCTGCCATGGTGGCGGGCGCTTGCATAGCGTAGTGGCGCGAGCCACACGGGAGGAAAGATGGCTGTTGATATGTTCATCAAGATCGGCGACGTCAAGGGTGAGTCCAAGGACAAGACTCACGCCGAGGAAATCGACGTGCTGGCATGGAGCTGGGGCATGTCCCAGTCCGGGTCGATGCACATGGGCGGTGGCGGCGGCGCCGGCAAGGTCAACGTGCAGGACCTGTCGTTCACCAAGTACATCGACAAGTCCACGCCCAACCTGATGATGGCCTGCTCCAGCGGCAAGCACTATCCGCAGGCGAAGCTGACCATCCGCAAGGCCGGCGGCGAGAACCAGGTCGAGTACCTGATCATCACCCTGAAGGAAGTCCTGGTGTCCTCGGTGAGCACCGGCGGCAGCGGTGGCGAGGATCGCCTGACCGAGAACGTGACCCTGAACTTCGCCCAGGTCCAGGTCGACTACCAGCCGCAGAAGGCGGATGGCGCGAAGGACGGCGGTCCGGTCAAGTACGGCTGGAACATCCGCCAGAACGTGCAGGCCTGATGAGCCGGCTGCCGGTCATGGCGTGGCCAGGCCATGCCGTGGCCGGTGCGAGCGCCCGCCATGCCGGGTGCCGAAGGCGCGCGCGGCGCGCCGCGGACCTCGTCCGCCCGACCTCCTGCCGGAGGTACTGAATTCCACCGGGTCGTCCGTCGCGTCCGCCGGGCGCCATGGCCGACCCTTCATTCGCATCCGGGCGCCTGGGCTCCCGGCTACAGGGAAGTATCGCGATGATCGCCGAAGAACTGTTGCGCGCCGGGCGCCTGGACGATGCCTTGAAAGCCTTGCAGGAACAGGTGCGCAGCCAGCCGTCGAACGCTACCCTGCGGATCTTCCTGTTCCAGCTGCTGGCCGTGATGGGCCAGTGGGCGCGGGCGCAGAACCAGCTCAAGGTGGTCGGCGAACTGGATGCCTCGGCGCTGCCGATGGTACAGACCTACTCCACCGCCATCGACTGCGAGGCGCTGCGCCGCGAGGTGTTCGCCGGGCGCCTGACGCCGGTGATCCTCGGCCAGCCGGCGGAATGGATCGCGCCGCTGTTGCAGGCCCTGAGCCTGGACGCCGAAGGCCATGGCGAGGCCGCCCAGGCCCTGCGCGAGCAGGCCTTCGACGCCGCGCCGGCGGTGCCCGGGCGGATCGGCGAAGCGCCGTTCGCCTGGCTGGCGGATGCCGACACGCGCCTCGGCCCGGTGCTCGAGGTAATCGTCAACGGTCGCTATGCCTGGTTGCCGATGAGCAACCTGCGCAGCCTCAAGGTCGAGGCGCCGAGCGACCTGCGCGATCTGGTCTGGCTGCCGGCCGAACTGACCCTGGCCAACGGTGGCGCCACCGTCGCGCTGCTGCCGGCGCGCTACGCGGAAACCGTCGAGCACGGCGACGACGCCGCGCGCCTGGGGCGCAAGACCGAATGGCTCGACAGCGGCCTGCCGGTCGGCCAGCGGCTGTTCGTCACCGATGCCGGCGAGACCGCGCTGTTCGACCTGCGTGAACTGGACTTCGAGCCGACGGACGCCTGACATGGCCGAACTGACCCTCCAGGAGCGCCTGCAGCCGTCGCTGCTCGACCGCCTCACCGACGACGAGCCGGGCAACCTCAAGGAAGCCGCGGAGCGCCGGGTGCTGACCCTGAACCAGCTGAAGGCCTCGGTGCTGCGCGACCTGGCGTGGCTGTTCAACACCACTTCGCTGTTCGACCACGGCCCCGCCGCACGGATGCCGGCCGGCAACTCGGTGCTCAACTACGGGCTGCCGGCGCTGGCCGGGCACACCGCGTCGAGCGTCGACGTGCATGCCATCGAGGCGCTGCTCACCGAGACCATCGCCACCTTCGAGCCGCGCATCATCCGTTCTTCGTTGCGGGTGCGCGCGCAACTGCTGCCCGGCGAGATGGACCACAACGCCCTGAGCTTCGAGATCGAGGGCGACCTCTGGGCCGAACCGGCGCCGCTGCGCCTGCTGCTGACCACCAACCTGGACCTGGAGACCGGCCACGTGCGCGTCGCCCAGGGCGAGCGGAGGCGTACATGAACCCGCGCCTGCTCGAGTACTACAACCAGGAATTGCAACACATCCGCGAAAGCGCCGCGGAGTTCGCCGAGGAATTCCCGAAGATCGCCGGGCGCCTGTCGCTGTCCGGCTTCGAGTGCGCCGACCCCTACGTCGAGCGCCTGCTGGAAGGCTTCGCCTATCTCACCGCGCGGGTCCAGCTGAAGCTCGACGCGGAGTACCCGACCTTCACCCACAACCTGTTGGAAATCGCCTACCCGCACTACCTGGCGCCGACCCCGTCGATGACCGTGGTGCAGTTGCGCCCGGACCCCAACGAAGGCGCCCTGAGCAGCGGCTTCAGTGTCGAGCGCGGGGCCTCCCTGCGCGGCCAGCTCGGCCCCGATGACCAGACCGCCTGCGAATACCGCACCGCCCATCCGGTGACCCTGTGGCCGCTGGAAGTGGCCCAGGCCGACTACTTCGGCAATCCCGCCGCGGTGCTCGGCCGCCTCGCCGCCAGCGAGCCGCGGGCCAAGGCCGGCCTGCGCATCCGCCTGCGCAGCGGCGCCGGCATCCCGTTCGACAGCCTGTCGCTGGACGCCCTGCCGCTCTACCTGCACGGCGCCGACGAACAACCCTACCGCCTCTACGAACAATTGCTCGGCAACGCCTGCGCGGTGTTCGTCCGCGCCCCGGACAATGCCTGGGTCGAACGCCTGCCGACGAGCAGCCTGCGTGCGCGCGGCTTCGACGACGAGGACGCGCTGCTGCCGGTGGTGCCGCGGGCGTTCCAGGGCTACCGCCTGCTGCAGGAATACTTCGCCCTGCCGGCGCGCTTCCTGTTCGTCGAGTTCTCCGGCCTGAACCGCGCCCTGCGTCGATGCCACGGCGAGGAGCTGGAACTGGTCGTGCTGTTCGGCAAGCACGACCAGCGCCTGGAGGGCACGGTGGACGCGGAGCAACTGGTGCCGTTCTGCACCCCGGCGATCAACCTGTTCCCGCGCCGCTGCGACCGCATCCACCTGTCCGACCGGGTCAACGAGCATCACGTGATCGTCGACCGCACCCGTCCGCTGGATTTCGAGGTGCATTCGCTGCAACAGGTGAGCGGCCACGGCAGCGGTCCGGAGCAACCCTTCCAACCGTTCTACGCGGTGCGCGACCCGGCGCGCTACGGCCGCGAGCAGGCCTACTTCAGCGTGCGCCGCGAACCGCGCGTGCTGTCCAGCAAGCAGCGGCGCAAGGGCCCGCGCTCGACCTACGTCGGCAGCGAGACCTTCGTCGCCCTGGTCGACGCCAACCAGGCGCCCTATCGCCACGACCTGCGCCAGCTCGGCATCGCCGCGCTGTGCACCAACCGCGACCTGCCGCTGTTCATGCCGATCGGCGCGCACAAGAGCGACTTCACCCTGGAGGACAGCGCGCCGGTCATGCAGGTGCGCTGCCTCGCCGGACCGAGCCGGCCGCGCGCCAGCCGTGCCCACGATGCCAGCGCCTGGCGGCTGATCAGCCAGCTGTCGCTGAACTACCTGTCGCTGGCCGAGCGCGGCCAGGGCGCCGCCGCCCTGCGCGAGCTGCTGCGGCTCTACGGCGACAGCGGCGATCCGGCGCTGCAATTGCAGATCGAGGGCCTGCGCGAGGTCAGCAGCAAGCCTTGCACGCGGCGCCTGCCGATGCCCGGGCCGATCGTCTTCGGCCGTGGCCTGGAGATCACCCTGGACTTCGACGAGAACGCGTTCCGCGGCACCGGGGTGTTCCTTCTCGGCGCTGTGTTCGAGCGCTTCCTGGCACGCTACGTGTCGATCAACAGCTTTACCGAGACGGTGCTGCGCACCGGCGAACGGGGCGAGGTGATGAGATGGCAGGCGAAGCCGGGCAGCCGTCCGAACCTCTGAACCTGCTCGCCGGGATGGCGGCGGCGCCCTGGGACTATGACTTCTTCCAGGCGCTGCGGCGCATCGAGTGCGAGTCGCCGCAACTGCCGCGCCTCGGTCATTCGGTGCGGCTGGCGGACGACCCGCTGCGTCTCGGGCAGAAGCCCGACTGCACCTTCGCGCCCTCGACCCTGGCCTCGGTGAGCCAGGCCGGCACCGCTGCGGTGCCGCGCCTGGACCAGTTCTTCTTCGGCCTCACCGGCCCCAACGGGCCGCTGCCGCTGCACCTCACCGAATACGCCCGGGAACGCCAGCGCAACGTCAACGACGCGACCTTCAAGCGCTTCATGGACGTCTTCCACCACCGCCTGCTGACCCTGTTCTACCGGGCCTGGGCGGAGGCGCGGCCGGAGATCAGCCACGACCGGATCGACGACGACTACTGGTCGGCGCGCCTCGCCGCGCTCTCCGGGCGCGGCATGCCGAGCCTGCGGGGGCGCGAGCCGCTGGCGGATACCGCACGCTACTACTACACCGGCCACCTCGCCGCGCAGACCCGCTACCCGGACGGCCTGCGGGTGATCCTCGCGGAGTATTTCGAGGTCCCGGTGGCGGTCGAGGAATACGTCGGCCAATGGCTGGAGCTGCCCGAGCGCAGCCGCCTCGGCGTCGACTCGACGAGCCTGGGCATGGACGTCTGCCTGGGCACCCACGTCTGGGACCGCCAGCACAAGTTCCGCCTGCGCCTGGGGCCGCTGGACCTCGATCAATACCAGCGCTTCCTGCCCGACGGCGACCACTTCGTCGAGCTGGCCGCCTGGGTCGCCGAATACCTGGGCGAGGAGCTGGACTGGGACGTCAACCTGGTCCTGCAACGCCACGAAGTACCCCCGCTGGGCCTGCAGGGCGGCGGGCGGCTCGGTTTCAACACCTGGCTGGGCGATCCCGGCCAGGACGCCAGGGATCTACTGCTGGCCCGCCAGTACGCCACTGCGCGGCCGCACGAGCACAAGGAGAAGGAACATGAGTGAGATCAGTCGCGTTGCGCTGTTCGGCAAGCTGAACAGCCTGGCCTACAAGGCCATCGAGGCCGCCACGGTATTCTGCAAGCTGCGCGGCAATCCCTATGTCGAGCTGGTGCACTGGTTCCACCAGATCCTCCAGTTGCCGGACTCGGACCTGCACCAGATCGTCCGCCAGTCCGGGATCGACCCGGCGCGCCTGGCCAAGGACCTGACCGAGGCCCTCGACCGCCTGCCGCGCGGCTCGACCTCGATCACCGACCTGTCCTCCCATGTCGAGGAAGCGGTGGAGCGCGGCTGGGTCTACGGCAGCCTGATGTTCGGCGAGAGCCAGGTGCGCACCGGCTACCTGGTGATCGGCATCCTCAAGACGCCGAGCCTGCGCCATGCCCTCACCGGGCTGTCGGCGGAATTCGCCAAGCTCAAGGTCGAGGCGCTCACCGAGCGCTTCGACGAGTACGTCGGCGCCTCGCCGGAGAACGGCCTGTCGGCCAGCGACGGCTTCAACGCCGGCGCCGCCCCGGGCGAGGCCAGCGGCGCCCTGGCGCCGAGCGCGATGGGCAAGCAGGAGGCGCTCAAGCGCTTTACCGTGGACCTCACCGAGCAGGCCCGTAGCGGCAAGCTCGACCCCATCGTCGGGCGTGACGAGGAGATCCGCCAGTTGGTGGACATCCTCATGCGCCGCCGGCAGAACAACCCGATCCTCACCGGCGAGGCCGGCGTCGGCAAGACCGCGGTGGTGGAAGGCTTCGCCCTGCGCATCGTCGCCGGCGACGTCCCGCCGGCGCTGAAGGACGTCGAACTGCGCGCCCTCGACGTCGGCCTGCTGCAGGCCGGGGCGAGCATGAAGGGCGAGTTCGAGCAGCGCCTGCGCCAGGTGATCGAAGACGTGCAGAGTTCCGAGAAGCCGATCATCCTGTTCATCGACGAAGCCCACACCCTGGTCGGCGCCGGTGGCGCGGCCGGAACCGGCGACGCCGCCAACCTGCTCAAGCCGGCCCTGGCGCGCGGCACCCTGCGCACCGTGGCGGCGACCACCTGGGCCGAGTACAAGAAGCACATCGAGAAGGACCCGGCGCTGACCCGGCGTTTCCAGGTGGTGCAGGTGGACGAGCCGTCCGAGCACAAGGCCATCCTGATGATGCGCGGTGTCGCGTCGACCATGGAGAAGCACCACCAGGTGCAGATCCTCGACGAGGCGCTGGAGGCGGCGGTCCGGCTGTCGCACCGCTACATCCCGGCGCGCCAGCTGCCGGACAAGTCGGTGAGCCTGCTGGATACCGCCTGCGCGCGCACCGCCATCAGCCTGCACGCGGTGCCGGCCGAGGTCGACGATAGCCGCCGGCGCATCGAGGCGCTGGAAACCGAGCTGGCGATCATCCGCCGCGAGAGCGCCATCGGCGTCGCCACCGCCGAACGCCAGCGCAACGCCGAGACCCTGCTGGCCGAGGAGCGCGAGCGCCTGGCCGCCCTGGAGCAGCGCTGGGCCGAGGAAAAACGCCTGGTCGACGAACTGCTGGAGACCCGCGCCCGTCTGCGTGCCGCCGCCGAAGCGGTGGACGCCGGCGGCGTGCCGCTGGGCGAAGGCGAGGCGCGTCTCGACGAGGAACAGCGCCAGGCGCTGCATGCGCGGCTGGCGGAGCTGCAGGCGCAACTGAGCGCGTTGCAGGGCGAAGAGCCGCTGATCCTGCCGACCGTGGACTACCAGGCGGTGGCCTCGGTGGTCGCCGACTGGACCGGCATCCCGGTCGGCCGCATGGCGCGCAACGAGATCGAGACCGTGCTAAACCTCGACCGGCACCTGAAGAAGCGCATCATCGGCCAGGACCACGCGCTGGAGATGATCGCCAAGCGCATCCAGACTTCCCGCGCCGGCCTCGACAACCCGAGCAAGCCGATCGGCGTGTTCATGCTCGCCGGCACCTCCGGGGTGGGCAAGACCGAGACCGCGCTGGCCTTGGCCGAGGCCATGTACGGCGGCGAGCAGAATGTCATCACCATCAACATGAGCGAGTTCCAGGAAGCCCACACCGTCTCCACCCTCAAGGGCGCCCCGCCCGGCTACATCGGCTACGGCGAGGGTGGCGTGCTGACCGAGGCGGTGCGTCGCAAGCCCTACAGCGTGGTGCTGCTGGATGAAGTGGAGAAGGCCCACCCGGATGTCCACGAGATCTTCTTCCAGGTCTTCGACAAGGGTGTGATGGAGGACGGCGAAGGCCGGGTGATCGACTTCAAGAACACCCTGATCCTGCTCACCACCAACGCCGGCACCGAGATGATCGCCAGCCTCTGCGCCGATCCGGAACTGATGCCCGAGCCGGAAGCCATCGCCAAGTCGCTGCGCGAACCGCTGCTGAAGATCTTCCCGCCGGCGCTGCTCGGCCGCCTGGTGACCATCCCCTACTACCCGCTCAGCGACGACATGCTCAAGGCCATTTCGCGCCTGCAACTGGGGCGGATCAAGAAGCGCGTGGAGGCGACCCACAAGGTGCCGTTCGAGTTCGACGAGGGCGTCGTCGACCTGATCGTCTCGCGCTGCACCGAGACCGAGAGCGGTGGCCGGATGATCGACGCGATCCTCACCAACACGCTGTTGCCGGACATGAGCCGCGAGTTCCTCACCCGCATGCTCGAAGGCAAGCCGTTGGCCGGGGTACGCATCAGTAGCCGCGACAACCAGTTCCACTACGACTTCGCCGAGGCCGAGTGACAACCAGCGACACGTAGAGCAGTAGAAGGAACCGTCGATGGGATTGATGCAACTGACCCGCCTGGTCCAGGTGGATTGCCCGCTGGGGCCGGACGTGCTGCTGTTGCAGCGCATGGAGGGACGCGAGGAACTGGGACGGCTGTTCGCCTACGAGCTGCACCTGGTATCGGAAAATCCCAACCTGCCGCTGGAGCAGTTGCTCGGCAAGCCGATGAGCCTGTCGCTGGAGCTGCCCGGCGGCAGCCGGCGCTTCTTTCACGGCATCGTCGCGCGCTGTAGCCAGGTGGCCGGGCACGGCCAGTTCGCCGGCTACCAGGCCACCCTGCGGCCCTGGCCGTGGCTGCTGACGCGCACCTCGGACTGCCGCATCTTCCAGAACCAGAGCGTGCCGGAGATCATCAAGCAGGTGTTCCGCGACCTCGGCTTTTCCGATTTCGAGGATGCCCTCACGCGCCCCTACCGCGAGTGGGAATACTGCGTGCAGTACCGCGAGACCAGCTTCGACTTCATCAGCCGGCTGATGGAACAGGAGGGCATCTACTACTGGTTCCGCCATGAGCAGAAGCGCCACATCCTGGTGCTCTCCGACGCCTACGGCGCGCATCGCAGCCCGGGTGGCTACGCCAGCGTGCCGTACTACCCGCCGACCCTCGGCCATCGCGAGCGCGACCACTTCTTCGACTGGCAGATGGCACGCGAGGTCCAGCCCGGTTCGCTGACCCTCAACGACTACGACTTCCAGCGCCCCGGCGCGCGCCTGGAGGTGCGTTCGAACATCGCCCGGCCGCACGCGGCGGCCGACTACCCGCTGTACGACTATCCCGGCGAATACGTGCAGAGCCAGGACGGCGAGCAGTACGCGCGCAACCGCATCGAGGCGATCCAGGCGCAGCACGAGCGCGTGCGCCTGCGCGGCGTGGTGCGCGGGATCGGCGCCGGGCACCTGTTCCGCCTGAGCGGCTATCCGCGCGATGACCAGAACCGCGAGTACCTGGTGGTCGGCGCCGAATACCGGGTGGTCCAGGAACTCTACGAAACCGGCAGCGGCGGCGCCGGCTCGCAGTTCGAGAGCGAGCTGGACTGCATCGACGCCAGCCAGTCGTTCCGTCTCCTGCCGCAGACTCCGGTACCGGTGGTGCGGGGTCCGCAGACTGCGGTGGTGGTCGGGCCCAAGGGCGAGGAGATCTGGACCGACCAGTACGGCCGGGTCAAGGTGCACTTCCACTGGGATCGCCACGACCAGTCGAACGAGAACAGCTCCTGCTGGATTCGCGTGTCCCAGGCCTGGGCCGGGAAGAACTGGGGTTCGATGCAGATCCCGCGGATCGGCCAGGAAGTGATCGTCAGCTTCCTCGAAGGCGACCCGGACCGGCCGATCATCACCGGGCGGGTCTACAACGCCGAGCAGACGGTGCCCTACGAGCTGCCGGCGAACGCCACCCAGAGCGGGATGAAGAGCCGTTCGAGCAAGGGCGGCACGCCGGCCAACTTCAACGAGATCCGCATGGAGGACAAGAAGGGCGCCGAGCAGTTATACATCCACGCCGAGCGCAACCAGGACAACCTGGTCGAGAACGATGCCTCGCTGTCGGTCGGCCACGACCGCAACAAGAGCATCGGCCACGACGAGCTGGCGCGCATCGGCAACAACCGCACCCGCGCGGTGAAGCTCAACGACACCCTGTTGGTGGGCGGGGCGAAGAGCGACAGCGTCACCGGCACCTACCTGATCGAGGCCGGCGCGCAGATCCGCCTGGTCTGCGGCAAGAGCGTGGTGGAGTTCAACGCCGACGGCACCATCAATATCTCCGGCAGCGCCTTCAACCTCTACGCCAGCGGCAACGGCAACATCGACACCGGCGGCCGCCTCGACCTCAATTCCGGCGGCGCCAGCGAGGTCGACGCCAAGGGCAAGGGCGTGCAGGGCACCATCGACGGCCAGGTACAGGCGATGTTTCCGCCGCCGGCGAAGGGCTGAGGCGGCGGCATCCTGGCTGCCCGCCCTTGGGCGGGACGCCGCGGGAGCCTTGACGATTCGCGCATGTCCTCGCCAGGCAGAAGCGGCGGTCGCTCAAGACCGATGGTGTTGCGCTCAGGGCAGATCGACCTTCAGGCCGCGGCCAGTGCGTATACCGACGTAGTAGGCGTCCTTGAGGGCCCTGGAGAGTTCCGGGTCGGTTTCGTCGAATTCCTTCACGGCGATGCTGCCGAGGGTCAACCGGTGCAGTGCGGAACGATCCAGGCTGCGGTCGAGCAGGACGGACCTGATGTACTGCAATTGCTTTTCCGCGGACAGCAGGACCTCGTATCCCGGATAGCGGGCCAGCCGGTCGACGACCAGCGCCAGAGCGCGGTCGATGTATTCGATGGGTGTCATGATCCCTCCCGGGGAAGCAGACCGAAGGAGCCTTTCTCGTTGGAGAACAGTTGTTGCGCGCCGCCTTTGGCGGGATATGACTGTCCCTTTACCGACCAGAAGTCATCGGTCGGCGCAGCGGTGCTGCGCAGGACCTCGACCTTCTGGGTCGTCCTGTAGGAGTTGAGGACCTTGGGTTCGATGGTGTTCGCCGCCCGGTTGGTGCCCATGGGGTTGATTCCCAGCTCCGTGGGCTGCACGCGCGGGCTGAGTGTATACCAGTTGCCCTGCGGCGCTCCGGGGGACTGGTACTGCCACAGGTTCTTGCCGGGCGCGAGGGTTTCCACACGGACCGGATGGTTGAAGTCCAGGCCGTTCATGTACGACTCGGCATCGGCAGGATCGATGTCCTTCGACTTGAAGAACTTGGCGGCGGTTTCACGATTCCCGCGGTAGTTGATGTCGTGGTCGAGGTTGCCGGAACGACCGAACTTGTTGTTCAGGTAGGCGCGTCGTTGCGCGGTTTCGGAGGTCACCGCTGCCGGACGACGACCGGCGAGTTTCGGCCCGAAGCCCAGCAATGCCATCCCCGCCACGCCCTGGAACAGGTCGCGGTAGCCGGGACCGAGGCGGTCGCCGAGGTCGCCGAGCAGGGCCATGCCGCCCATCATCAGCCCGCCGATGGCGACGAAGCCGGCCAGCGCCGCGACCCCGGCCATCGCCGCCAGCAGCAGGCCGCCGGCAAGGGCCGCCAGGCCCAGCGCCTCGAGGCCGGTGTGCAGCCATTCCTCCAGGTCGAGGACGAAGGCCACCCGCTCGGTGGGGCCGCCGATGAAGGTGTCCTGGCTGCCGGTCTTGATGTGCGCGCCGCAGACCATCTTGCTCTGCAGGCGCGCCGCCGGCTTGCCGTTGATGTACACGGTGGCGCTGCCTTCGGCGATCAGCACCGGGAACGGCCACAGCGGATGGTTCAGCGGCAGGCCGCTGCAGGTGGCGGAGACGTCGTCGCCGGCGCGCATCGCGTTGCGACTGTTCACGTAGACGTTGAAGCTGCCGCGTATGAGCACCCCGGTGGTCGGCTCGGGTAGCTCGAAGATGGTGGTCAGGCCCTTGACGATCTGGAACATCGACAGCCCGCCGGCGGCGATCGAACCGGCCAGGATCACCGCGGCCAGGCCGCCGGTGGCGGCGGTGGCGGCGACCACGGCGGCGCCGATCAGGGCTCCGGCCACGGCTCCGGCGACCATCGCGGCGACACCGAAACCGTGGGCTATCTCATCGCCCAGTCGGGCGGCGGCTTGCGCATCCATGCGTCGGTACTCGGATCAGCTAGGGGTCGGGCGCGGGACCAGGGTCTGCATCGCCTGCTTCCAGGCCGGCTCGTGGTGCGGCAGGTCAGCCGGGGTGGTGGTCAGGGTGGTGATCAGCACCGCCGGGCGGCGCTCGATGAACACCTGGCGCAGCATCAGGTCGCGGCCCTCGCGCTGCCACTGGTAGTCGAGGAGC
This sequence comes from Pseudomonas sp. PS1(2021), assembly GCF_020405165.1. Lineage (NCBI taxonomy): Bacteria > Pseudomonadati > Pseudomonadota > Gammaproteobacteria > Pseudomonadales > Pseudomonadaceae > Pseudomonas > Pseudomonas sp. PS1(2021). The sequence continues at coordinate 6,172,217 of NZ_CP084484.1, forward strand.
ACGGCGGCGTGGCCGTGGATGTTGATGTCCCAGCGCTTGTGCAGCTTGAAGCCGGGCAATTGCTTCTCGGCATTCTCCAGTTGGCGGGCGACATAGTCGGCGAACGGCGCGTCGCCCTGGCTGGCGTCGCGGCTGATGACGAAACTGGCTTCGCGGGCGGGGCCGCTGGCGGGGAGCTTGAAGATGTTGATGCTCTGGTCCTGCCAGGCATCGGGAATCTCGAGATCGGCTTCGTGGAGGCGATAGAGCGTCACTGTGTTAACCCCTTCCCTAGGATTCTGAGTGAGTCATTGCTGGACAAAAGCTTTACGGAATGTTGCTCGCGAATCAAGGCTTTCCTGGCCCGAAGCGGCCTTTCGTGATGGCCTTCTGCCTGTTCGCCGTCGGTCGGGGCGCTCGTCGGAATCTGTGTCACGCATCTCCCCTTTCCACCGCATCCGCGCCTATGCTGCTTGGGTGGCGCCGCTCCAACGGCGCCAGTGATGGACGTGGATCAAGGATGATTTCATGGCACTTGCGCAACAGACCCGCCTGGTCCGGGTCGACAGTCCGCTCGGCGCGGAGGTCCTGCAATTGCAGCGAATGGAGGGTCGCGAAGAGCTCGGCCGGCCGTTCGCCTACGAGCTGGAACTGATCTCGGAAAACCCCGACCTGCCACTCGACGGGCTGCTGGGCAAGCCGGCCAGCCTGGCGCTGGAACTGCACGACGGCAGCCGGCGGCATTTCCACGGCATCGTCGCCGCTTGCAGCCAGGGATCCGGCAACGGCCAGTTCGCCAGCTACCAGGTCACCCTGCGCCCCTGGCTGTGGCTGCTGACGCGCACCTCCGACTGCCGCATCTTCCAGAACCAGAAGGTCTCGGACATCATCAAGCAGGTGTTCCGCGACCTCGGCTTCTCCGACTTCGAGGACGCCCTGAGCCGCTCCTACCGCGAGTGGGAATACTGCGTGCAGTACCGCGAGACCAGTTTCGACTTCGTCAGCCGGCTGATGGAGCAGGAAGGCATCTACTACTGGTTCCGCCACGAGCAGAGCCGCCACATCCTGGTGCTCTCCGACGCCTACGGCGCGCACCAGAGCCCACCGAACTACGCCAGCGTGCCCTACTACCCGCCGACCCTGGAACAGCGCGAGCGCGACCATTTCTACGACTGGCACATGGCGCGCGAGGTGCAGTCCGGCTCACTGAGCCTCAACGACTACGACTTCCAGCGTCCCGGCGCGCGCCTGGAGGTGCGTTCGAACATCGCCCGCTCGCACGCGGCGGCCGACTACCCGCTGTACGACTACCCCGGCGAATACGTGCAGAGCCAGGACGGCGAGCAGTACGCGCGGACCCGTATCGAAGCCTTGCAGGCGCGCTACGAACGGGTGCGCCTGCGCGGCCGCGCCCGCGGCCTGGGTTCGGGCCACCTGTTCAAGCTCAGCGGCTACCCGCGCGAGGACCAGAACCGCGAGTACCTGGTGGTCGGCGCCGAGTACCGGGTGGTCCAGGAACTCTACGAGACCGGCGGCGGCGGGGTCGGCGCGCAGTTCGAGAGCGAGCTGGACTGCATCGATGCCGGCCAGGCCTACCGCCCCTTGCCGACCACTCCGCTGCCGATCGTCCGTGGCCCGCAGACTGCGGTGGTGGTCGGGCCCAAGGGCGAGGAGATCTGGACCGACCAGTACGGCCGGGTCAAGGTGCATTTCCACTGGGACCGCCACGACCAGTCCAACGAGAACAGCTCCTGCTGGATGCGCGTCTCCCAGGCCTGGGCGGGGAAGAACTGGGGCTCGATCCAGATCCCGCGGATCGGCCAGGAAGTGATCGTCAGCTTCCTCGAAGGCGACCCGGACCGGCCGATCATCACCGGGCGGGTCTACAACGCCGAGCAGACGGTGCCCTACGAGCTGCCGGCGAACGCTACCCAGAGCGGCACCAAGAGCCGTTCGAGCAAGGGCGGCACGCCGGCCAACTTCAACGAGATCCGCATGGAGGACAAGAAGGGCGCCGAGCAGTTGTTCATCCATGCCGAGAAGAACCAGGACATCGAGGTCGAGAACGACGAGACCCACTGGGTCGGCCACGACCGGACCAAGACCATCGACCACGACGAGACCGTGCACGTGAAGCACGATCGCACCGAGACCGTGGACAACAACGAGACCATAACCATCGGCGTCGACCGCACCGAGAAGGTCGGCAACAACGAGAAGATCAGTATCGGCGCGAACCGCACCGAGGACGTCGGCAGCAACGAGACCATCAGCATCGGCGTCGACCGCACCGAGAAGGTCGGCAGCAACGAGAAGATCAGCATCGGTGCCAATCGCACCGAGGACGTCGGCAACGACGAGACCATCAGCATCGGCGCGAACCGTAGCGAGTCGGTGGGCAACAACGAGACGATCAGCATCGGCGCCGACCGCAGCGAGTCGGTGGGCGCCAACGAGACCATCGACATAGGCGGCAACCAGAGCACCAGCATCGGCAAGAACGAGTCGCGCAGCGTCGGCCAGGGCCGCGATACCTCGGTGGGCAAGGACGATAGCCTGGACGTGGGCAAGAGCTTCACGCTCAACGCCGGCGACTCGATCACCCTGGTCACCGGTGCCGCCAGCATCCGCATGAAGAAGGACGGCAGCATCGTCATCAGCGGCAAGAACATCACCATCGACGGATCCGGGGCGATCAACGTCAAGGCCGACAAGAACGTGGTGGTGAAGGGACGCAAGATCCTCCAGAACTGAAGCGGCGCAGAGCCAGGGAGTCAGCGCATGAGTGTCGAGATCCATCTACCCGGGGCCACGACGGCCCTTCCCGCGCGCCTGGACGGCGTGGTCATCGGCGTCCTCCTCGACGTGCCGGACGCCGCCGCTCCGGTGGTCGCCTATCCCGGTTGCCCGAGCGAGCACGGCCTGGCGGCGGCCACCACCACCCAGCTCAGTCGCGCCGACATCGGCGCCCAGGTAGCGCTGATGTTCGTCGCCGGCGATCCGCGCCAGCCGCTGCTGATCGGCCGCATCCAGCGCCTGCCGCAGGAAGCGCTGGCGCAACTGGACGGCGAGCGCCTGGAGTTCAGTGCCGAACGCGAGATCGTCCTGCGTTGTGGCAAGGCCAGCATCACCCTGACCCGCGCCGGCAAGGTGATCATCCGTGGCGCCTATCTTTCCAGCCGCTCCACCGGGGTCAACCGGATCAAGGGCGGTTCGGTGCAGATCAACTGAGCGCGGCGGGCCCGACATGGAACTGTTGAACGCCACCCCGCTGGCCGCCGCCTACAACCAGGGGCTCGACGCCGAAGGCCGGGAGTCGCTGGTGGTGATCGCCAAGGGCAGTTTCGACCTGCCGCTGGACGGTCGCGAGGCGCGCCTGCTGGACGAGCAGCAGACGCTGCTGATGGTCGATGAATTCTATGGCGAGCCGGGGTTTTCCGCGCCGCGCCGGGAGTGCGAGTTCGTTCCCTTCAAGCCGTTCTGCGATGTGCTGGTGCTGGGCAGCGCCCAGGCGCCCGGCGGGCGGCCGGTACAGCAGTTGACCGCGGGCATCCGCGTCGGCCGGGTGAGCAAGGCGCTGACGGTGCATGGGCCGCGCCAGTGGGAACCGGGATTGCTCGGTGCCGGCGCGGGCGTCGCGCAGCCGTTCCAGAGCCAGGACATTTCCTACGCCAGTGCCTTCGGCGGCAGCCATGCCTCGCCGGACAACCCCGGTTTCATGGATTGCTACATGGCCAATCCGGCCGGATGTGGCTGGTTTCCGCGCAGCGCCGACACCGCCGAGATCGTCGGCACGCCGATGCCGGCCACGGAAAAGCTCGGCGAGCCGGTGGACAGCCCCCACGGCCGCTTCACGCCGATGGCGCTCGGCCCGCTCGGCCGCCACTGGCAGGCCCGGGTCGGCTTCGCCGGCCGCTACGACGACGCCTGGTTGGCCGAGCGCTTCCCGTTCCTGCCCGCCGACTTCGACGAGCGCTACTTCCAGTCCGCGCCGGCCGACCAGTGGACCGACCATCTGCGCGGCGGCGAGGAGGTCCTGCTGCTCAACCTCACCGGCGAGGAGCGCGCGGCCTTCCGCGTGCCGCGCAGGGAGGTCCCGGTGACCTTCTTCCTGAAAAAGGGTGGCCACGAAACCGCGCAGGCACGGATCGATACCCTGCTGGTGGACTGCGACGCCCGTCGCGTGGAAGTCACCTGGCGCATTCGCCGACCGTTGAAGCGCAACCTGTTCGAGATCGCCCAGGTGCTGGTCGGCAGCAAGTCCGCCGCCTGGTGGCGTGCCCGCGAGCTGGGCAAGGACTACTACCCCTCGCTTGCCGCACTGGTACGCAGCCGCCAGGCCGAGGAGGACGAGGCATGAGCCAGGTCCTGAGCATCGTCGCCTCCGGCATGGTCAGCGCGGTCGGCCTCAGCGCGCCGGCCAGCTGCGCGGCGATCCGCTGCGCCCTGGACAACTTCCAGGAGACGCGTTTCATCGACCAGGGCGGCGAATGGTTGGTCGGCGCTCCGGTGATGCTGCCCGAGCCGTCCTCCGGCTACGCGCAATTGGTGGGGATGGCTGCCATGGCCATCGCCGAATGTGTGGCCGGGTTGCCCGCCGAGGACATTCGCGAAATGCCGTTGCTGCTTGGCGTTGCCGAAGTCGACCGGCCCGGACGACTGGCGGGGTTGGAGCAGCCTTTGCTACAGGCCATCGAAGAGCGCCTGGGTTACCGCTTCCATGAACGTTCCTGTGTCATCCCGCGCGGTCGGGTGAGCGCCGCGGTGGCGCTCCTCAACGCGCGCAAGCTCATCGAACAGGGGTGTTCGAAGGTGCTGATCGCCGGAGTCGATTCCTACCTGACCGCGGCGACGCTGGCGGCCTACCAGGAACGCGACCGGCTGCTGGGCAGCCACTGCCAGGATGGCTTCATCCCCGGCGAAGGCGCGGCGGCGGTACTGGTGACGGCCGCGTGCGCCAGCGAGGAACCGCAATTGCTGTGCCTGGGGCTGGGGTTCGGGGTGGAGAAGGCTACCGTCGAAAGCGAGGGCCTGCCGCTGCGGGCGGACGGCCTCACCCAGGCGGTGAAAGCGGCGTTCGCGGACTGCGGGTTCGGTTACGAACTTGTCGACTATCGCCTGGCAGACCTCCCCGGCGAGCAGTATTACTTCAAGGAGGCCGCGCTGGCCTTGAGTCGAACCCTGCGGGTGCGCAAGGAGCGCGTCGAACTCTGGAGCCCTGCGGATTGCATCGGCGAGTGCGGAGCGATGACAGGCCCCGCGCTGCTGTGCATCGCCCTTGCCGCCTCACGCAAGGGGTATGCACACGGCCCGCAGGTACTCTGTCATTCGGGCAACGATGCTGGCGAACGGGCCGCGGTGGTGCTTGGCTACCAGCGAGTGAGGGCGAACTAGATGGCCAACGAGGTCTATGCCAACGGCCGCGAGCTCTCCTGCAAGTCGGCCTCGGGGAAATCGATAGCGTCGTTCCCCGACGTCTGCTTCACGCCGCCTCAGGCACCACCGACGCCGTTGGGCGTGCCGGTCCCCTACCCTAATACCGGCATGTCGAAGGACACCACCCGAGGTAGCCGGACCGTAAGGATCACCCGCAAGGAAGTGATGCTCAAGAACAAGAGCCACTTCAAGAAGAGCTACGGCGACGAGGCTGGGCGTGCGCCGAAGAAAGGCATCATCACCAGTACCAATACCGGCAAGGTCTATTTCACTTCATGGTCGATGGACGTGAAGATCGAAGGCCTGAACGTCGTCCGCCATCTCGACCTGACCACCCACAACCACAACCCCTCTCCCGGCAATACCGCGACCTGGCCGCACACCTCGAAGATGAAGGCGGCCTTCAAGCCGGGCGGCAAGTGTGCCGGCATGGAGCACCTGCGCCTGCAGCCCTACAGCAAGGCGTGCCCTAGCACGGCGGGCGGGGGCGCACAGACCGGCCACCACCTGATTCCTGGTCGCTGTATGCGCGGCAAGGCCGGCTACAGCCACTCCAAGGCCCCGGTGATCTGTGTGTCGCGCGGCAACCAGCACCAGGGCTCGCACAAGCGTTGTCACGCGAAGTTCGATCCGGTCGAACTGGACCACTTCGACAAAGGCAAGCCGTTCAAGTACGAAACCGCGCGCAACACCGCGGCTGCTTCGGCAGGGGGAGCGTTGAGCCCGCCGCGCGAGCTGACGAAAAAAGAAAAGGAGTGCGTCGCCTTCCAGCTCGACCAGTACTACAAGGCCAAGCCCAAGAAGGGGGCGGGCTGCACCACCGCCACGAACCTCCGCGCCTCGGGCGCGGCGGGAAAAGTCATACCACCCGCGCGTTCCGCGCCGGCACCTGCGGGACGTCCATAGGAACTGAACCATGGCAAAGAGCGAGACCGCCCTCTATTTCACCAACGTCATTGCGATCGGGCCTCAAGAGGCGCTGCTCGCCGGGCACCTCTACCTGGAGGGCGCGGAACCCAGCGTGACCCGGGTGATGATGATCGACCAGGACGACTGGTTCCACGTCTACGATATCCCCGAAGTCGTCTACAGCGCCCTGCAGAGGAGTCCGCGGCGCGGGCAGCAGAAAGGTGACTACTGCTTCCTGGGACGCGCCGGCCTGTTGCGTGAACACCCGTCCGGGCAGTCCAGCACGGATGCCACGCTGGACATCGACAACGTCTACCTGATGGATCTCTGCGAGGTGGACGGTGAGCTCTATGCCTGCGGCACCCAGAACCAGGTGCTGCGGCAGAACAAGGGCGTTTGGCAGCGTATCGACCAGGGGCTTTATGTCCCCCTGGGGGACGAGGTTACCGCTTGCCTGAACGGTATAGACGGGTTTTCGCGCGACGATGTGTATGCCGTCGGCGATGCCGGCGCCATCTGGCATTGGGACGGCAAGGGCTGGCAGGCATCGGCGGCGCCCACCAACCTGCCGCTCTACTGCGTGCACTGCGCCGCCGATGGCACTGTCTACATAGGCGGTTCCGGCGGCATCCTGCTACGCGGCAGCGCACAGGTCGGCTGGACCGATATCGGCGACCGCGACCTGTGCTCGGAGGTACTGGAGAATATGGTGGAGTTCGCCGGCAAGCTCTATGTGACCGCGACCGACCAGTTGCTCGAGTACGACGGTACGCGCCTGAGTGAGACCAAGGTGCCAGTGCAGGGTAAGAAGGCTTACTACGCCATCGATGCCAAACCCGAGGTGATGTGGGTGGTGGGCGATGAATGCGTGCTCAGCTACGACGGCGGCACCTGGCAGCGTCATGTCTGCCCGGAGAACTGATCGACGATGAATGTCGCCGCTGTCATCGACCAGCACGTCGAGGAGGCCGGCTTTCTGGCGGGGCTGCGCGACCATGCCGTGCGTGCTCCCCACTACGACCTGGCGCACCTGCTGGATCTCGACAATCGGATTGAGGCGCATCTGGATGCGTTGCAGATAGGTGGACTGAGGAGCCTGGACCTGGTGCTGAAGGCGCTGGACACAAACGCCGAGGGAGAGGTTTTCGTCGCTGCGATACTGGTGTTTCGTGGCACGAACGGTACAGCCCTGGCCCAGTTGTGCGAGCACCTACGGCGTTTTCCCGAGGGCGCGCGATTCTTCGCCGCAGCCCTCGGCTGGCTCGACTGGGGCCAGGCGCGGCCCTGGGTGGAGCGCCTGCTGGCCTCGCCCGAGCCGCTGTTCCGCGCCATTGGCCTGGCCGCCTGCGGCATGCACCGGCATGACCCGGGGCCGGCGCTGCTGTCCGCCCTTGGCCACGCCGACCCGGCGGTGCTGGCGCGCGCCGCGCGCACCGCCGGCGAACTGCGTCGGCGCGACCTGATGGCGAATATCCGCGCCTACCGCGCCCACGACGACCCGAGCCTGCGCTTCTGGGCCAACTGGGCCACCGCGCAGATGGGCGACGAGGAGGCGTTAGGGCCATTGCGTGCGTTCGCCGGGCAGCCCGGCCCGTTCCAGCTGCCGGCGACCATGGTGCTGCTCGCCTGGCAGCCGCGTGACACCAGCATGGCCTGGATTCGCCAACTGATGCAGGCGGCGGACACGCGGCGGATCGGCATCCAGGCCACCGGCCTGTTCGGCGATCCGGTGGCGGTGCCCTGGCTGATCCAGCAGATGCGCGACGAGAGTCTGGCGCGGGTCGCCGGCGAGGCCTTCAGCCTGATCACCGGCGCCGACCTGGCGCTGCTCGACCTGGAGCTGGAGGCCTTGCCCGACTACGACCCTGGCCCCAACGACGATCCCGACGACGAAGACGTCGCCCTCGACGACGATGAGAACCTCACCTGGCCGGACGCGGCGCGGGTTACCGCCTGGTGGCGGGACCACGGCGCACGCTTCGTCGCCGGGCGCGCCTACCTGCTCGGCGAACCTCTGGGCGAGGCGCGCTGCCGCCAGGTCCTGCGCAACGGCCAGCAACGCCAGCGAATGGCTGCGGCGTGCCTGCTGGCGCGCTTCGTGCCGAACCTGCCGCTGTTCCCCACCGGTGCGCCGGTGCGCCGCCAACTGGACCTGTTCTGATAGCTGGCTGGCGCCGGGCGGCCAGGTCATGGCCGCTGGCGCGGTGCGCCGGGTTTTCCCATTCGACGAATTTCCCTGCACGTAGCCAACCGGTTGACTGAAACCTTTCACCACTTATGCGGGGCGAATGGAAATGCCACTCGTTTGCCATGATAGCCTGTCGACATCCTCTGGAAATATCGTGAAAAAAGCTGGCAACGTGCGAGATAGAGGGATTTTTTAATTTATGGTTAAGCTTCGGGCATTAGCGTTGAGCACCAGAAGTGACCGATCGGTCACGTAGGTCGCTCTGCGTTTGTTGTGCCTTTTTCCTATGGGGAAAGCGTCGGCAGACGTGGGAAAATTCAATCGATCCATTCATCGAGGTTCCGAACCATGCCAGACCGTATGCGGGGCGTTAAGTCCGATTCTCCAGAGCAGGAAAGCGCTGACGACGCATTGAAAAGGATTGTCGATGGATTCCAGCATTTCCGCCGGGAGGTCTTTCCCGAGCAGCAGGCGCTGTTCAAGAAGCTCGCCAACAGCCAACGGCCGCGGGCGATGTTCATCACCTGCGCGGATTCGCGCATCGTTCCCGAGCTGATCACCCAGAGTTCCCCCGGCGACCTGTTCGTCACCCGCAATGTCGGCAACGTGGTGCCGCCCTACGGGCAGATGAACGGCGGCGTCTCCACCGCCATCGAATACGCCGTGCTGGCGCTGGGCGTGCACCACATCATCGTCTGCGGCCACTCCGACTGCGGGGCGATGCGCGCCGTGCTCGACCCGCAGACCCTGGAACGCATGCCGACGGTCAAGGCCTGGCTGCGGCACGCCGAGGTGGCGCGCACGGTGGTGGCGGACAACTGCGACTGCGGCGCCAGCCACGACACCCTCGGGGTGCTTACCGAAGAGAACGTGGTGGCCCAGCTCGATCACCTGCGCACCCACCCCTCGGTGGCCTCGCGCCTGGCCAGTGGGCAACTGTTCATCCACGGCTGGGTGTACGACATCGAGAGTGCGCAGATCCGCGCCTACGACGCCAAGCAGGGTCGCTTCCTGCCCCTCGACGGCGAGCATCCGGTGCCGATGGCCACGCCCGCGCCGCGCTACCTGACCTCGTGATAGCGGCGGCCGTGCGGGCCGCCGGATAACAACAGCGTTTTCGCGTCACCTTTCGCCGTTCCTGCCATGGACGACCTCTGGGAAGCCCCGTTCCGGGGCTGAACGGGTCGCTATTACAAGAAAAAACACACTGCGCACACACAACCGGCGCCGGGCCTGGTCCTGGCGTCGCTCCCTCGTCGTGGAAAAAATTCGCAGGAGAACTGTGCCATGCATGTTTCAAAGGTGTTTCCGTCCCTCCGGGACACGTTGCCGCGGGACCTGATGGCCTCCGTGGTGGTGTTCCTCGTCGCCCTGCCGCTGTGCATGGGCATCGCCATCGCCTCCGGGATGCCGCCGGCCAAGGGCCTGCTCACCGGCATCGTCGGTGGCCTGGTGGTCGGCTTCCTGGCCGGCTCGCCGCTACAGGTCAGCGGCCCGGCGGCCGGCCTCGCGGTGCTGGTCTTCGAACTGGTGCGTACCTACGGGGTGGCCATGCTCGGGCCGATCCTGCTGCTCGCCGGCGCCATCCAGCTGCTCGCCGGGCGGCTGCGCCTGGGCTGCTGGTTCCGGGTCACCTCGCCGGCGGTGGTATACGGGATGCTCGCCGGCATCGGCATCCTCATCGTCCTTTCGCAATTGCACGTGATGCTCGACCTGGCGCCCAAGGCGTCCGGCCTCGACAACCTGCTGGCATTCCCCCAGGCGGCGTTCGCCGCGCTCGGTTCGCTGGGCATGGACAGCGGCCTCGACGCGGCGCTGCTCGGGCTGGGCACCATCGCGGTGATGTGGGGCTGGGACAAGCTGCGTCCGCAACGCCTGCGCTTCCTACCCGGCGCGCTGCTCGGCGTGAGCCTGGCGACCCTGGCCAGCCTCTGGCTGGCGCTGGACGTGCGGCGGGTCGAGGTACCGGCCAACCTCGGCGAGGCCATCGACTGGCTACGCCCGGCCGACCTGCTGGTCCTGGCCGATCCCTCCCTGCTGCTGGCGGCGGTGGTGGTGGCCTTCATCGCCAGTGCGGAGACCCTGCTCTCGGCGGCGGCGGTGGATCGCCTGCACGACGGCCCGCGCTCGGACATGGATCGCGAGTTGTCCGCCCAGGGTGTCGGCAACATGCTCTGCGGCCTGCTCGGCGCGCTGCCGATGACCGGGGTGATCGTGCGCAGCTCGGCCAACGTCAACGCCGGTGCGCGAACCCGCGCCTCGGCGATCTTCCACGGCCTCTGGTTGCTCGCCTTCGTCCTCCTGCTCGGCAGCCTGCTGCGGCAGATTCCGGTGGCGAGCCTGGCCGGGGTGCTGGTCTATACCGGGGTCAAGCTGGTCGATTTCAAGGCCCTCGGCAACCTCTCTCGCTACGGCCGGATGCCGATGCTGGTGTACGCGGCCACCGCCCTGGCCATCGTCTTCACCGACCTGCTGACCGGCGTGCTGGTGGGCTTCGCCCTGACCCTGCTGAAGCTGGTGCTGAAGGCGGCGCGGCTGAAGATCGCCCTGCGCTACACCGGCGAGCATGAAGCCGAGCTGCGCCTGAGCGGCGCCGCGACTTTCCTCAAGGTGCCGGCGCTGTCGCGGGTGCTCGACGAGGTCAAGCCGGGGACCACCCTGCACGTACCGATGGATAACCTCAGCTATGTCGACCATGCCTGCATGGAGCTGCTCGAGGATTGGGGGCGGATGGCACCGGTGCAGGGCTCGCGCCTGGTGATCGAACCGCGCGCCTTGAAGCGTCGCCTGGAAGGGCGCCTGCGCGGCAGCGTCGGGTTGGGCGGCGCGCGCAATGGCGGGGCGGTCAGCCCAGGCTGAGTTCCACCCCGAGCTGCTTCGACAGGCACGGCCACTGCTGCCAGGCGGCGACCACCCGCGGGTTCTTCAGGTTCTCGCGGTAGGCGCGGGCCGAGTCGGCGTCGAAGGTGGTGGCGTCGAGCATGTTCTCCACTGCATGGTGGACGGCTTCGTCCAGCCGGTTGGCGAAGGGCTCGCCGATCAACTGGTGGGCCACCAGGTTGGCTACGGTGGTGTCCAGTGGGATCAGTGCCTGGCCGAAGTGGGCGATGTAGCGGTCGTTCACTTCTTCCACCAGGCGGTGCGCCAGGTAGGCTTCGTCGAGCAGGGCGTCGAGGCCGTCGTGGCCGGCGAGCAACGCCGGCGGGGTGAGGAAGAACTGCTCGGCGACCTTCAGCACCGGCTTGATCCGTTCCTCGATGCCGGCTTCGCGGGCCACGCTGTTGGCGGCGTCGAGCAGGTCCGGTACCTGTTCGACGTAGGCGTGGACGAAGCGGGTGAGTATGTCTTCCGTGTTCTCGCCTTGCGGCTGGATGGTGCGATGCAGGCGGGGCAGGCGGCTGGCTATCAGATCAGCCAGGTAACCGTGGCGGGCTTCGCTGAGGTGCGCCTGCTGGATGAGTTCACGGAGGGCAGCGGTGTTCATGGGGTCTCCCATACAACGGGGATGGTGAAGAAGAGGAGAAACATAGCCGGCGGCGCGCGCCGGCTAAGACGCGATTGTCATAATCGCTTCGTGGTTATGCGAGGATGATATATCAGGCGGCCACCATTCGCCTGCAAAGCCACGCCGCTCGCGGCTTTTAGAGAAGAATCGGCACTTTCCAGCGACGTTTTTACGCTGCGTTGTTATGTCGCAGCCGCTGTCTATACTCCCACTCGAATGCTGAACCTGATGAACCCGGCCTGCCTTGCTGTGTGCCGAGGTGCGACGGTCAAAGTTCGTTGTCTTGGCGGTCCACCCCTTGGCCGTTGGCGTCTGCCGGCGGGATAAAAACAACGATAAGGGGAACCCGAATGCTGCGACATCCACGAGTCTGGATGGGCTTCCTTTTGCTCTCGGCGATCAGCCAGGCGAATGCCGCCTGGACGGTCAACATGGCCCCGGGCGCTACCGAGGTGAGCCGGTCCGTCTTCGACCTGCACATGACCATCTTCTGGATCTGCGTGGTGATCGGCGTGCTGGTCTTCGGCGCGATGTTCTGGTCGATGATCGTCCACCGCCGCTCCACCGGCCAGCAGCCGGCGCACTTCCACGAGAGCACCACGGTGGAAATCCTCTGGACGGTGGTGCCGTTCGTGATCCTGGTGGTGATGGCGGTGCCCGCCACCCGCACCCTGATCCACATCTACGACACTTCCGAGCCGGAGCTGGACGTGCAGGTCACCGGCTACCAGTGGAAGTGGCAGTACAAGTACCTGGGCCAGGACGTCGAGTACTTCAGCAACCTGGCCACCCCGCAGGACCAGATCCACAACCGGCAGGCGAAGGACGAGCATTACCTGCTGGAGGTGGACGAGCCGCTGGTGCTGCCGGTGGGCACCAAGGTGCGCTTCCTGATCACCTCCAGCGACGTGATCCATTCCTGGTGGGTGCCGGCCTTCGCGGTCAAGCGCGACGCCATCCCCGGCTTCGTCAACGAGGCCTGGACCAAGGTCGACGAGCCCGGCATCTATCGTGGCCAGTGCGCCGAGCTGTGCGGCAAGGACCACGGCTTCATGCCGATCGTGGTCGACGTCAAGCCCAAGGCCGAGTTCGACCAGTGGCTGGCCAAGCGCAAGGAAGAGGCGGCGAAGGTCAAGGAACTGACCAGCAAGGAGTGGACCAAGGAAGAGTTGGTCGCGCGCGGCGACAAGGTCTACCACACCATCTGCGCCGCCTGCCACCAGGCCGAAGGCCAGGGCATGCCGCCGATGTTCCCGGCGCTGAAGGGTTCGAAGATCGTCACCGGGCCCAAGGAGCACCACCTGGAAGTGGTCTTCAACGGCGTGCCCGGCACCGCCATGGCGGCCTTCGGCAAGCAGCTCAACGAGGTCGACCTGGCCGCGGTGATCACCTACGAGCGCAACGCCTGGGGCAACGACGATGGCGACATGGTCACCCCGAAAGACGTCGTCGCCTACAAGCAGAAACAACAATAGGAGACCGCCATGAGTGCTGTGATCGATACGCCCGACCACCATGCCGGCGACCACCACCACGGACCGGCCAAGGGCCTGATGCGCTGGGTGCTGACGACCAACCACAAGGACATCGGCACCCTCTACCTGTGGTTCAGCTTCATGATGTTCCTGCTCGGCGGCTCGATGGCCATGGTGATCCGCGCCGAGCTGTTCCAGCCCGGCCTGCAGATCGTCGAGCCGGCGTTCTTCAACCAGATGACCACCATGCACGGCCTGATCATGGTCTTCGGCGCGGTGATGCCGGCCTTCGTCGGCCTGGCCAACTGGATGATCCCGCTGATGATCGGCGCGCCGGACATGGCCCTGCCGCGGATGAACAACTTCAGCTTTTGGCTGCTGCCGGCGGCCTTCGGCCTGCTGGTCAGCACCCTGTTCATGCCCGGCGGCGGCCCCAACTTCGGCTGGACCTTCTATGCGCCGCTGTCGACCACCTTCGCCCCGCACAGCGTGACCTTCTTCATCTTCGCCATCCACCTGGCCGGGATCAGCTCGATCATGGGCGCGATCAACGTGATCGCCACCATCCTCAACCTGCGCGCCCCGGGCATGACCCTGATGAAGATGCCGCTGTTCGTCTGGACCTGGCTGATCACCGCGTTCCTGTTGATCGCGGTGATGCCGGTGCTGGCCGGCGTGGTGACCATGATGCTGATGGACATCCACTTCGGCACCAGCTTCTTCAGCGCCGCCGGCGGCGGCGACCCGGTGCTGTTCCAGCACGTGTTCTGGTTCTTCGGCCACCCCGAGGTGTACATCATGATCCTGCCCGCCTTCGGTGCGGTCAGTGCGATCATCCCGACCTTCGCGCGCAAGCCGCTGTTCGGCTACACCTCGATGGTCTACGCCACCGCCAGCATCGCCTTCCTCTCCTTCGTGGTCTGGGCGCACCACATGTTCGTGGTCGGCATCCCGGTCACCGGCGAGCTGTTCTTCATGTACGCCACCATGCTGATCGCGGTGCCCACCGGGGTGAAGGTGTTCAACTGGGTGACCACCATGTGGGAGGGTTCGCTGACCTTCGAGACGCCGATGCTGTTCGCCGTGGCCTTCGTCATCCTGTTCACCATCGGCGGCTTCTCCGGACTGATGCTGGCGATCGCCCCGGCAGACTTCCAGTACCACGACACCTACTTCGTGGTCGCCCACTTCCACTACGTGCTGGTGCCCGGCGCGATCTTCGGCATCTTCGCCTCGGCTTACTACTGGCTGCCGAAGTGGACCGGCCACATGTACGACGAGACCCTCGGCAAGCTGCACTTCTGGATGAGCTTCATCGGCATGAACCTGGCGTTCTTCCCGATGCACTTCGTCGGCCTCGCCGGCATGCCGCGACGGATCCCCGACTACAACCTGCAGTTCGCCGACTTCAACATGGTTTCGTCGATCGGCGCCTTCATGTTCGGCACCACCCAGCTGCTGTTCCTGTTCATCGTCATCAAGTGCATCCGCGGCGGCAAGCCGGCCCCTGCCAAGCCCTGGGACGGCGCCGAGGGCCTGGAGTGGAGCATCCCCTCGCCGGCGCCCTACCACACCTTCAGCACCCCGCCCGAGGTCAAGTGAGGAGCGCGTCATGAGCGATGCCAAGGTCGATACCCGCCGCCTGGTCGGCCGCCTGCTGCTGGTGACCGTGCTGATGTTCGCCTTCGGCTTCGCCCTGGTGCCGCTCTATGACGTGATGTGCCGCGCCCTGGGGATCAACGGCAAGACCGCCGGCAGCGCCTACAGCGGCGAACAGCAGGTGGATGTCGGGCGCGAGGTGAAGGTGCAGTTCATGACCTCGAACAATATCGACATGGTCTGGGAGTTCCGCTCCGCCGGCGACCAGTTGGTGGTGCATCCCGGCGCGGTGAACCAGATGGTGTTCTACGCGCGCAACCCGAGCGACAAGCCGATGACTGCGCAGGCCATCCCGAGCATCGCCCCGGCCGAGGCCGCCGCCTACTTCCACAAGACCGAATGCTTCTGTTTCACCCAGCAGGTGCTGCAACCCGGCGAGAGCATCGAGATGCCGGTGCGCTTCATCGTCGACCGCGATCTGCCCAAGGATGTGCGGCACGTGACGCTGGCCTACACCCTCTTCGATATCACTGCGCGGAAGCCGCCCGTACCGGTTGCGGGGCGATAAGGAGAACAACATGGCAAGCCACGAACACTATTACGTCCCCGCCCAGAGCAAGTGGCCGATCATCGCCAGCATCGGCCTGCTGGTGACGGTGTTCGGCCTGGGTACCTGGTTCAACGACCTCACCGCCGGCCACAAGGAGTCCCATGGCCCGTGGATCTTCTTCGTCGGCGGGCTGATCATCGCCTACATGCTGTTCGGCTGGTTCGGCAACGTCATCCGCGAGAGCCGCGCCGGACTCTACAGCGCGCAGATGGACCGCTCGTTCCGCTGGGGCATGAGCTGGTTCATCTTCTCCGAGGTGATGTTCTTCGCCGCCTTCTTCGGCGCGCTGTTCTACGTCCGCCACTTCGCCGGTCCCTGGCTCGGCGGCGAGGGTGCCAAGGGCGTGGCGCACATGCTCTGGCCGAACTTCCAGTACAGCTGGCCGCTGCTGCAGACCCCGGACCCGAAGCTGTTCCCGCCGCCGAGCGCGGTGATCGAGCCGTGGAAGCTGCCGCTGATCAACACCATCCTGCTGGTCACCTCCAGCTTCACCGTGACCTTCGCCCACCACGCCCTGAAGAAGAACAAGCGCGGCCCGCTCAAGGCCTGGCTGGCGTTGACCGTGCTGCTGGGGATCGCCTTCCTGATCCTGCAGGCCGAGGAGTACGTGCACGCCTACAACGAGCTGGGCCTGACCCTCGGCGCCGGTATCTACGGCTCGACCTTCTTCATGCTCACCGGCTTCCACGGCGCCCACGTGACCCTCGGCGCGCTGATCCTCAGCATCATGCTGATCCGCATCCTGCGCGGTCACTTCGATGCCGAGCACCACTTCGGCTTCGAGGCCGCCAGTTGGTACTGGCACTTCGTCGATGTGGTCTGGATCGGCCTGTTCATCTTCGTCTACGTGATCTGACCGCCACCGGGGGAATCAGAAATGCCAGGGCGCGTGGCTGTTCAGCTCGCCGCTGTAGAAGCCCCAGGCGACCAGCGCCAGGGTCGCCGCGGCGAGCACCACGCGGACGGTCAGCGAATTGACCACGCGGGAACCATGGCCCTGGTCCTTGACCAGGAAGAACAGGCCGCTGAACAGGCTCACCAGGGTAGCCAGCAGTAGCAGGACGATCGCCACTTTCAACATGGTGGGACTCCGGCGATGGGGGGATTCATGCAGTATAGCCAGCGCCTCGGGGAGGCCGGACGCAATGACAGACGCAGCATGCGTGGCGTGTTCCGCCCCGGCCTGCTGCCGACCCTGGTGGTCCTCGGCCTGCTGCCGGTGCTGCTCTGGCTGGGCACCTGGCAGTTGCAGCGGGCCGACGAGAAGCGCGCCCTGCTGGCCAGCTACGAGGCCCGGCGCGGCGCCGAGCCGGTGTCGCCCGGGCAGCTAGAGGGGCTGCGCGACCCGGCGTACGTCCGCGTGCGCCTGCACGGCCGCTTCGACGAGCGGCATACGCTGCTGCTGGATAACCGGCTGCGCAACGGGCAGGCCGGGGTCGAGGTGCTGCAACCCTTCTACGACCAGGCCAGCGGCCTCTGGCTGCTGGTCAACCGCGGCTGGGTCGCCTGGAGCGACCGACGCTCGCCGCCGGCGCTGGAAACCCCCGACCGCGTCCTCCTGCTCGATGCCTGGACCTACCTGCCGCCACCCGGCGGCCTGCACCTGGCCGACGCGCCGGCCGGCGGCTGGCCGCGCCTGGTGACCCAGCTCGACATCCCGGCGCTGTGGCAGGCCTTCGGTCGCGCCGGGCTGCCCTGGGAAATCCGCCTGGAACCGGGCGACGCCAGCTTCGACACCGATTGGCCCCTGGTCTCGATGCCGCCGGAGCGGCACACCGGCTACGCCGTGCAGTGGTTCGCCCTGGCGACGGCCCTGCTCGCCCTCTACCTCTACCTCGGTGTGCGCCGCGCACGGGAGAAAAACCATGAGTCTCGCGATTCCGATGCCTGAACGTCCGCGCCGCGCCCGCGGCCGCCTGCAACTGCTGGCGATCATCGGCCTGGTGGTGGGGCCGATGCTGCTCGCCAGCGCCATGTACAAATGGAATTTCTGGGTGCCACAGGGGCGCAGCTACAGCGGCGCGCTGATCGGCAACGGCCAGACCCCCGCCGACCTCGGCGTGCAGGGACGCAGCCAGGGCGAGCAGTGGCAACTGCTGGTGACCGCGCCGGGCACTTGCGGCGAGGACTGCCGGCAACTGGTCTACCTGGCCCGCCAAGTCAACATCGCCCTCGGCCGCGAAGCCTCGCGCGCCGGCCACGCCCTGGCCGCCAGCGGCGAGCTGCCGGCGGCCTTCGCCAACCTGGTGAGGCAGGACTACCCGCGCCTGCAGCGCTACGGCCTGGACCCGGCCCTGTACGACAAGGCCGGCGGTGGCGAGCGGCCGCTGCTGTGGGTGGTCGACCCGCACGGCAACCTGGTGCTGCGCTACGACGCCAAGGCCAACGGCAAGAAGTTGCTGAAGGACGTGCAACTGCTGCTCAAGCTCTCGCATATCGGTTGATCGGCGTGGCCGGCGCGGTTCCCGGCCCGATGAGGACAGAACGACAAGAAAAAGGGGCCCGCGAATGTCAGGCGCAACCCGCAAACCCGGTTTCACCGTCGCCGTGCTGGCGACCCTGCTGGCCGCCGTGGTGGTCCTGCTCGGCGCCTATACCCGGCTGACCCACGCCGGCCTCGGCTGTCCGGACTGGCCAGGCTGCTACGGCTTCGTCCACGTGCCGCTGAGCGAGGCGCAACTGGCCCACGCCGAACTGCACTTCCCCGACGCCCCGGTGGAGGCACAGAAGGGCTGGAACGAGATGATCCACCGCTATTTCGCCGGCGCCCTCGGCCTGCTCATCCTTGGCCTGGCGTTGCATGCGCTGGTCCGCCGCGGGCGCGACGGCCAACCGCTGAAGCTGCCGCTGCTGCTGCTCGCGGTGGTGATCGCGCAGGCCGCTTTCGGCATGTGGACGGTGACCCTCAAGCTCTGGCCGCAGGTGGTCACCGCCCATCTGCTCGGCGGCTTCACCACCCTGGCGCTGCTCTTTCTCCTCGCCCTGCGCCTCTCCGGACGCTTCGCGGCGCGGCGCTACCCGGCGGCGACCCGCGGACTGGCGGGGCTGGCCCTGCTCCTGGTGATCGGCCAGATCGCCCTCGGCGGCTGGGTCAGCAGCAACTATGCGGCGGTGGCCTGCATCGACCTGCCCACCTGCCATGGCGAGTGGTGGCCGCGGATGGACTTCGCCAACGGCTTCCACCTGACCCAGCACATCGGCCCCAACTACCTCGGCGGCCAGCTCGACAGCGACGCGCGCACGGCGATCCACATGACCCACCGGATCGGCGCGCTGTGCGTGACCCTGGTCCTCCTGCTGCTCGCCTGGCGCCTGCAGCGCAGCGGCCTGGTCTGGCCGACCGCGCTGATGCTGCTCGGCCTGTCGCTGCAGATCGGCCTGGGCATCAGCAACGTGCTGCTGCACCTGCCGCTGCCGGTGGCGGTGGCGCACAACGGCGGTGGCGCCCTGCTGCTGCTCAGCCTGGTTCTGGTCAACTATCGCCTGCGCGCGCCGGCCAGCGTCCGCGCGCCGGCACCGTCGCCGCAGCGCGTGCGCCGCACGCTGCCGCCGGCGCAAGGTTCGCGGCTGAAGGCCGCCTGACAGACAGAAGGATGGAGGTAAGGATATGGCCACCGTCATCGATCGCCACAGCCAGCCGACCTGGCGCGACTTCCTCGAACTGACCAAGCCCAAGGTCGTGGTGCTGATGCTGATCACCTCGCTGATCGGCATGCTGCTCGCCACCAAGGCGCCGCTGGATGGCTTCGTGCCCTGGCAGGTGCTGATCTTCGGCAACCTCGGCATCGGCCTTTGTGCCGGCGCGGCGGCGGCGGTCAACCATGTGGTGGACCGGCGCATCGACTCGATCATGGCGCGGACCCACAAGCGGCCGCTGGCCGAGGGCCGGGTGTCGCCGAGCATGGCGCTGGGCTTCGCGCTGCTCCTGGCGCTGGCCGGGATGGCCGTGCTGCTGGCCTTCACCAACCCGCTGACGGCCTGGCTGACCCTCGCCTCGCTGCTCGGCTACGCGGCGCTCTACACCGGCTTCCTGAAGCGCGCCACGCCGCAGAACATCGTCATCGGCGGGCTCGCCGGGGCGGCGCCGCCGCTGCTCGGCTGGGTCGCCATCACCGGCCACCTGAGCGCCGAGCCGCTGTTGCTGGTACTGATCATCTTCGCCTGGACCCCACCGCACTTCTGGGCGCTATGCATCCACCGCAAGGACGAATACGCCAAGGCCGACATCCCGATGCTGCCGGTGACCCACGGCGAGCGCTACACCAAGCTGCACATCCTGCTCTATACCCTGGTGCTGTTCGCGGTGAGCCTGATGCCGTTCGTCATCCACATGAGCGGGCTGGTCTACCTGCTCTGCGCCCTGGCCCTGGGCGCGCGCTTCCTCGACTGGGCCTGGGCGCTCTACTGTGACAGCCGGCCACATGCGGCGATAAAGACCTTCAAGTACTCTATCGTCTACCTGTTCCTGCTGTTCATGGCGCTGCTGGTGGACCACTATCTGCCGCTGAAGCTGCTTCTCTGATCCCACTCTAGAGCCTTGCCCACCCATGACTCGAGTCAACAAGACCGTCCTCGTCCTCGTCGCCCTGGTCGCCCTGGTCCTCGGCCTCACCGTGCACAAGGTGCTCACCGCCCAGCGCCAGGCCGATCCCACCGTGCTGCTCGACGCCGGCATCGTGATCCTGCCGCAGACGCGCAAGGTGCCGGCGCTGGAGTTCACCAACCAGGACGGCCAGGCGGTCAGCACTGCCAGTCTCAAGGGTCGCTGGCACCTGCTGTTCTTCGGCTACACCTTCTGCCCCGATGTCTGCCCGACCACCCTCGCCCAGCTCCGCGAATTGCAGGGCAAGCTGCCGCAGGAGGTGCGCGACGACCTGCAGGTGGTATTCGTCAGCGTCGATCCGAACCGCGACACGCCGCAGCAGATCAAGCAATACCTGGGCTACTTCAACGCCGGCTTCCAGGGGCTCACCGGCACTCCGGAGAACATCCAGAAGCTGGCCAACGCCATGAGCATCCCCTACATCCCCGCCGACACCAGCAAGCCCAACTACACCGTCGACCACAGCGGCAACCTGGTGATCATCGGTCCGGACGGCGAGCAGCACGGCTTCATCCGCGCGCCGCTGAACAACGCCAAGCTGGAAGCCCAACTGCCCGGCGTGCTCAAGCCGCAGGCCTGATTCCCTTTCCTTCCCCCACCGTCCGCGGCGTTCCGGGCCTCAGGCCCGGCGCATGCCGATGTGCGGGATGTCGTCTTCCAGGTAGACCTCGGTGACCGCGACGAAGCCATAGCGGCCGTAGTAGGCCTGCAGGTGGGCCTGGGCCGAGAGGTACACCGGGGTGTCCAGCCAGAGGCGCTCCGCCGCCTGCAGCGCGCGTTCCATCAACTGGTGACCGAGCCCCTGGCCGCGCGCGGCCGAGGAACTGACCACCCGGCCGATCACCACCTGGCCCTCGTGGCGAACCGGGTCCAGCAGGCGCAGGTAGGCGAGCAACTGGCCGTCGCGCCAGGCCATCAGGTGATGGGTATCGCCGACCAGGTCGAGGCCGTCGACTTCCTGGTAGGGGCATTTCTGTTCCACCACGAAGACCTCGGTGCGCAATTGCAGCAGCGCGTAGAGTTCCTTCAGGGTGAGGTCGGCGTGGTGCTTGCAGGTCCAGTCGAGCGACATGGTCGGGATTCCGGGACAGGAGACAGGAACGCGGTTATGCCATGGGCGGCGGGCCGCTGGAAAGGCGTGGCCGGTCGGTTTCGTTTCAGAACCCACGCGGCTATCCTTTGCCGAACGGCTGGAGGTGTCTCATGCGTTGGGAAGAACTGAGCGAACAACCCTGTTCGCTGGCGCGGGTGCTGGCGATCCTCGGCGATCGCTGGACCCTGCTGGTATTGCGCGACTGCTTTCTCGGCGTGCGCCGTTTCGACGACTTCGAGCGCAGCCTCGGCGTGACCCGCCACGTCCTCGCCGACCGCCTCAAGCGCCTTGTCGAAGCGGAGATACTGGCCAAGGTGCCCTACCAGGAAAGGCCGCTGCGCGAGGAATACCGGCTTACCGAGAAAGGGATGGAACTGTACCCGGCCATCCTTTCCCTGGTGAACTGGGGCGACCGCCACCTCGCCGGCGTCGAGGGGCCGCCACTCGAGCATGTGCACAAGCATTGCGGCCAGCACATGCATGGCGTGCTGGTCTGTTCCGAATGCGGTGAGCCGCTGCACGCGCGGGACGTGACGGTACGCGAGGGGCTGTTCTGGAAGGGGCGCCTGCTGCGGCGCGGCTGAGCGTTCCAGGCCTGGCCGCCGACGCGAATCGGCGGATAAACGCCGATGGCGTTACGGCAGGAAGGACGCTGTCGTACCAGGCTCCGCCGACCGGTCCCCTCTCTTCAGGGAGAGGACGTGCCGGGCAGGCCGGGACAGGCAGAGTAATTGGTGCGCGGATATCACTCGAGCCCTTGCCAGTTGACAAGTTCCTTTTAAGAACTAACTATCGTCTCTATTGGGTTCTAAAAAAGAACTAACAAGAGAGGCCTCTGCAATGACCCAGCGCAAAGCGGTTCTGGTAATGGGCGCCGGCGACGCCACCGGTGGCGCCATCGCCCGGCGGTTCGCCCGCGAGGGCTACGTGGCGTGCGTCGCCCGGCGCAACGCGGAGAAGCTGGAGCCGCTGGTGCAGGCCATCCGCGACCAAGGCGGCGAGGCCCTGGCCTGCGGCTGCGACGCACGCCAGGAGCAGCAGGTGATCGACCTCTTCGCCCGCATCGAGGGTGAGGTCGGTGCGCTGGAGGCGGTGATCTTCAACGTCGGCGCCAACGTCTGGTTCCCGATCACCGAAACCACCGAACGGGTCTATCGCAAGGTCTGGGAGATGGCCGCCTTCGGCGGCTTCCTCACCGGCCGCGAGGCGGCGCGGGTGATGCTGCCGCGGCAGCGCGGAACGATCATCTTCACTGGCGCCACCGCCTCGTTGCGCGGCCGCGCGCATTTCGCCGCGTTCTCCGGCGCCAAGTTCGCCCTGCGTGCCCTGGCCCAGAGCATGGCGCGCGAGCTGGGGCCGAAGGGCATCCACGTCGCCCACCCGATCATCGACGGCGCCATCGACACCGACTTCATCCGCGAAACCCTGCCCGAGCTGTACAAGCGCAAGGAGCAGGACGGCATCCTCGATCCCGAGCACATCGCCGAGACCTACTGGCAGATCCACTGCCAGCCGCGCGACTGCTGGGTGCACGAACTGGACCTGCGCCCCTGGATGGAAACCTTCTGATCCCCGCCACGGAAAGAGCCACGCATGAGCAAGCAAATCGAGTTCTTCTTCGACTTCGGCAGTCCCACCACCTACCTCGCCTGGACCCAACTGCCGCGCATCGCCGCCGCCCATGGCGCGAGCATCGCCTGGCGGCCGATGCTGCTGGGCGGCGTGTTCAAGGCCACCGGCAACCATTCGCCGATCGAGGTGCCGGCCAAGGGGCGCTACACCCTCCACGACCTGGCGCGCTATGCGAAACGCTACGGCGTGCCGCTGGCCTTCAACCCGGCCTTCCCGATCAACACCCTGACGCTGATGCGCGGCGCCCAGGGCTATCTCGGCGGCGAAGGGTTCCAGCCCTACCTGAAAGCGGTGTTCGAAGCGTTGTGGGTACGACAGCAGAACCTCGGCAAGCCCGAGGTGGTCGCCCAGGTGCTGGCGGAGGCTGGATTCGATCCGGATGAGTTCCTCCGCCTGGTTGGCGACGAGCAGGTCAAGGAGGGGCTCAAGGCGACCACCGAAGAGGCGGTGCGGCGCGGCGTTTTCGGCGCGCCCAGCTTCTTCGTCGGCGACCAGTTGTTCTTCGGCCAGGATCGCCTCGATTTCGTCGCCGAGGCCCTCGCCGGCTGACCTCCCCTTCCCCGCGGCGAGCCGCTCTGGCCCGCCGCCTTGCGCCATCCGAGCGCCCTCCTCCCGGCTGCGGCCCGCGCGTGCCGTCGTTCCTGGCCATTCGTCGCGCCCGCCGATAGCGGCTTGTCAGGCTGACTTCTTTGCGTATAGGCTGAACTGGTCAGACCGGTAATACCACAATAAAAATGCGTTCATCGCCCGCCTCCGCGAGGCCCGATGGAAGCGCCGAATGGAGACTCCTGCGATGTTCATCAAGCGCTGTTCCCGCTCGATATTCCTGCAAGTCGTGATTGGCCTGGTGATAGGCGTGATCTGCGGGGTCGGCATTCCCGACCTGGCCGTGCAGATGAAGCCGCTGGGCGATGGCTTCATCAAGCTGATCAAGATGCTCATCGCACTGATCGTCTTCTGCGTGGTGGTCAACGGCATCTCCGGCGCCGGCGACCTGAAGAAGGTCGGCCGCATCGGCCTGAAGTCGGTGATCTACTTCGAAATCCTCACCACCATCGCCCTGGTCCTCGGCCTGGTGGTCGCCTACAGCCTGGGCCTGGGCAGCGGCGCCAACATCCATCTCAACGAACTGCCCGCCGGCGACGTCGCCCTGTATACCGGGCGCACCCAGGAGATCCACGGCCCCGTGGCATTCCTCATGGGCCTGATCCCGACCTCTGTGTTCAGCGCCTTCGCCGAGAACGACATCCTCCAGGTCCTGCTGTTCTCCGTGCTGTTCGGCAGCGCCCTGAACCTGGTCGGCGAGCAGGCCAGCGGCGTGGCCCGCCTGATCAACGAATTCAGCCACATCGTGTTCCGCATCATGGGCATGATCGTGCGCCTGGCACCGCTCGGCGTGTTCGGCGCGGTGGCCTTCACCACCGCCCGCTACGGCGTTGACTCGCTCAGCCACCTGGGCGCGCTGGTGCTGGTGTTCTACGCCACCTGCCTGGTCTTCGTCATGGCGGTGCTCGGTAGCGTCCTGCGTCTCTCCGGGGTGCGCATGCTGCCGTTCCTGCGCTACTTCCGCGAAGAGCTGCTGATCGTGATGGGCACCGCCTCCTCCGACGCGGTGCTGCCGCAGGTGATGCGCAAGCTCGAGCACATGGGCATCCGCAGCTCCACGGTAGGCCTGGTGATTCCCACCGGCTACTCGTTCAACCTCGACGGATTCTCGATCTACCTGACCCTGGCGGTGGTGTTCATCGCCCACGTCACCGGCACGCCGCTGGCGATGACCGACCTGGTCACCATCCTGCTGGTTTCGCTGGTCACCTCCAAGGGCGCCCACGGCATTCCCGGCTCGGCCCTGGTGATCCTCGCCGCCACCCTCACCGCGGTGCCGGCGATCCCGGTGGCCGGCCTGGTGCTGGTGCTTTCGGTGGACTGGTTCATGGGCATCGGCCGCGCGCTGACCAACCTGATCGGCAACTGCGTGGCCACCGTGACCATCGCCCGCTGGGAAAACGACATCGATATGCCGCGCGCGCAGGCCATACTCGACGGGCGCCTGGAGGCGCCGGCCAAGGCCGACGGCGAGCCGCTCAAGCGCAGCGCGGTGGCCGGGGAAGGCAAGCTGCATGGCTGACGCGCCGAGGCGCGTTGCACGTCCGATTGGCAAGTAAAGGGAGGCGACATGTTTTCTTCGTCCAAGCTGGTCAACGCGGTTGCCCAGCGCCTGCTCGACACCATCGAGCAGGGTCGCTGGGTCGCCGGCCAGATGTTGCCCGGCCAGCGCGAGCTGGCTGAACAGATGGAAATCAGCCGGCCGAGCCTGCGCGAGGCGATCATGGTCCTGGAGACCCTGGGCGTGGTCCGTTCGCTGCCGGGCAAG
Organism: Pseudomonas sp. PS1(2021); assembly: GCF_020405165.1. NCBI lineage: Bacteria > Pseudomonadati > Pseudomonadota > Gammaproteobacteria > Pseudomonadales > Pseudomonadaceae > Pseudomonas > Pseudomonas sp. PS1(2021). Next base: position 6,197,620 of record NZ_CP084484.1, read on the forward strand.
GGCGTGATGGTCCTCGAACGCAGCGAACCGCTGCGCGAGGTCGCGGCGCCCGGCGAGGCGACCATGGAAGACGTCCTGCAACTGCGCTATGCGCTGGAGCCGTTCATCGTCGGCATCGTCGCGCAGAGCGCCGGGGCGGCGGAGATCAGCGAACTGCGGCTGTTGCTGCTGGACCTGCGCGAAGCGGTCGAGGATGGCGACCCGCAGGCTCTGGTTGAGGCCTACACGGCCTTCCACCGGCGCCTGGTGAAGCTCACCTCGAACCCGATCTTCCTCAGCGTTTCCGAACAGATCGGCAGCGCCCTGGAGCGCAGCGACAACCTGGTGCGCCGCCAGCCGGAATACGCCGAGGAGATCCTTCAGGAACACGACGCCATCCTCCGTGCGATCCGCCAGCACGACAGCGAGCGGGCGAGCCAGGCGATGCGTCAGCACATCCTCAACGAAGGCGCGCGCCTGAACATCGACCTGCGCTTGCCGCAGGTCTGATCGCCCGCGCCAGGGTTCCAACCCGGGTCCGTCGCGGCGCCCGGACGGCTTTCGTCCGCCGCCTGCGAAGGCCCACAAGCACGACTCGACAGGTGTGAACATGGTCGGATTCGAAGCACGTACCCAGCAGGGCGCCGCGCTGCGCCCCACCAGCCATTTCGTCTACGAAAGCATCTACACGGCAATCCTGGAAAAGCGCCTGGCGCCGGCCGCCAAGCTGAGCAAGGAAACCCTCGGGCAGATCTTCCGGGTCAGCAACGGCACCATCCAGCGTGCCCTCACCCGTCTCGCCGAGGACGGCGCGGTGGTGATGCCGCCGAAGGAGGTCGCCAGCGTCGCCCGCCCGGACGAGCGCCAGGCGCGGCAGGTGCTGGACGCGCGCCTGCTGGTGGAAAGCGAAGTGGTGCGGCAACTGCCCGCGGGGCTGGATCCCGCCGCCCTTGCCGAGCTACGGGCGCTGGTCGACGAGGAGCAGGCTTGCCTCGCGGCCCGCGACAGCGCCGGGCTGATCCGTCTCGCCGGGCGCTTCCACCTGCGCCTGGCCGAACTGACCGAGAATCCCTTGCTGCAGGGTTTCGTCCGCGGCCTGGTGGCACGCGCCTCGCTGGACATCGCGCTGAACAAGGGGGCGGTCTATACCGCCGAGGCCTGCGCCGCGCAGCGCGCCTTGCTCGATGCCCTGGAGGACGGCGACAGCGCGGCGGCGGCTGCGCTGATGGACGCTTACCTGCGAGGCCTGTTCGCCCGCATGCGCTTCCTGCCGCCACCCACCACCGACCTGCGCGAGGCATTCGGCATGAAGGCCCCTCGCGGGGAAAAACGCCGGAGGGCCTGACCTCCCCGGCCGCCGCCTACCAGATCTGGCAGGCGGTGGTGGCTGGTGGCCAGCCTATAGTGAAGCGGGTCAGGGATGGCGCCGTGCTGGTCGAAGTAGCCAAGGGTCCGTTGTGAGCGCCCGGTCCTGTCCGTGACGTCCTACAGGAAGCTGTGAACGCATGGTTAACGGAGATCGACATGGCATACGCAGAATGGATCGCAGTGAAGGTCGTGGTATCCAAATCCATCGGCACGGTGGGCATCCGCAACGCCACCTTGCAATGGGGCAAGTTCTACCGCTACACCAACAAGGACGACGAGATTTCCACCGAGGAAGTCAGCAGCATGAACGTGCAGGCCGGCAGCCCGCAATGGATCGCCTCCTGCGGACGGGAGAACGCTTCGTCCGGCACCCAGGGCAGCTTCGACTGCTACGACGGCAACACCAAGATGGGCACCTTCAGCTGGGATGACCCGTGGAAATCCGGCGCCACCAACACCTGGGGCTTCACGCCGGCATCGGCGGACTATGCCGGCATCACCAGCGGCGGCAACGCCACGGGCACGGACATCGGCGAGGTCACCCTGACCCTCGGCCGCTTCTCCTGACGGTACCTGGAGCTGGCCGGCAGTCCGTCGGTCAGCTCCAGCGCTCATCCCCGTCCGTGGCGAACGCTCGCCGCAGCGCCTCGATGGCGACCTTCACCTTGGCCGGCTGGGCCTCGCGCCGTGGCGTCACCGCATAGATGCCGAGCCCGGGAATCCTCCACTCCGGCAATAGCTGTTGCAGGCGCCCGTCGTTCAGCGCGTCGCGCACCTCCGGCAGCGGCTGGTAGGACACGCCGAGTCCGTCGAGGGTGAACTGACGCACCGCGAGCATCCCGTTGGCGGCCACCCGTGGCTCCAGGCGCAGTTTGCAGACTTCCCCGTCCGGCCCGCTGAGCGTCAGGTGGTTGAGGTGGTTCGAGGTGTTCAGGGAAATCCAGTCGACCTCGGTCAACTGCTCCGGACGGTTGATCGGCGCCCGTTGGCGCAAATAGGCCGGCGCCGCGCAGAGCACGCTGCTCCAGTCGCCGAGGTGGCGCGCCACCAGGCTGGAGTCGGCGAGATTGCCGACGCGGATCGCCAGGTCGATGCGCTCGGCGACCAGATCGATGCGCTCGTCCTGGAAGAACAGTTGCAGGCGCAACTGGCGGTGGTTCTCCAGCAACGGTTTCAGCGCCTGGGTGATCAGCGTGCCGGAGAACCCCACCGGCGCCGCCAAGCGCAACTCGCCCACCGGCGCATCGCGCCATTCGCCAAGCCGCCGCTCGGCTTCCTCGGCGATCGCCAGCATCTGCGCGCAACTGCGATAGAACGCCTCGCCGGCCTCGGTCAGGGTCAGCCGGCGGGTGGTGCGATGCAGCAAAGTGACCTGGGCGCGGCTCTCCAGCTTGCGGATCTGCTGGCTGACTGCCGAAGGGGTCATGCCCAGGCTCTGGGCCGCGGCTGCCATCGAGCCCTTGTCCACCACAGTGGCGAAGATCGCCATGCCTTTCAGCGAATCCATGCCGGTTCCTCCTTGCGGGAGACTGCGTCTGGGAAAAAATCACCGGAAAAAGCGCGAGAAAGCGTGCCCAGCGGGCGAGGTCGTCGGGTTTCGGAAAAATACGGATGCGTATGGGAGCGAAGCATAAGTCAGTTAAAGAACTAATCAGGTTGCAGTGGTCGCAAGTTGGTCGCTCTCATTTGTCTGGTCGAAAAATGTCCATTTCTTGTGAGTTATGGATGTTTTGTCCGAAATAAGTAACTACGTACAAGTCAAGGTAAATATTCGTTTTGAAACATCTTGTAACCGTGTGACCACTTTTAGGGGGTAATTTCGACCCTGTCGATGCGCAAAATCTGGATTTCCTTACCTTTTACCCGAAAAGGGGCGCTGAACGGCCAGCGCTCCAGGGTCAGGGTGCGTACGCCTGGCACCTCGCTGGGCCGCCCTGCCCCCTGGTTGGCTACCTGCTGCAGCGGTTTCACCTGCTCGACGATGTCCTGGACGGCTTTCAGGGCTTTTTCCGGGCCGATCAGCACGACGTAATGGTCGTAGATGGCGTCCAGGTCGGCGGCCGCCTTGCGGGTCCACTTCAGGCTCATTGCAGCCCCCAGCGCTTCTCGATCTCGGTGTGTTCCAGCAGGCGACCGGCATTGGCATCGGCCAAGCCTTCATCGATGGCAGCGACCTGCCACTGCTGCCTTTCCAGGTACTGCGCGAGCGCCTGCCGCAGGTGATACGGGCGGTCGCGGTGGGTGGCGCGGGCCAGTTCATCGAGGGCCGCGACCAGGGCGTCATCGGCGCGGAACGAGACTACGGTGCTCATTTTCTGATCAGCTTCGTTTTCGTTGTATACGGTGTTTACAGTGAAAACGAATGTATACGAAAGCCCTCGGGCGAGCAATCGCCAGGCTGTTTCGTCCGACGAAAAAACCTTTATCGATCAGTGGGTTGAATGAGGAGCCCGCCCCGAGCGGGGCGGGCGGAAGGGTGGCGCGGGATTACCAGGCCTGGTTGAAGTGGAAGCCCTGCCTGGGCGAGAAGCGGGTGTTGACGAGCTTGTAGCCTTCCTCGCCGCGTGGCTTGACCAGCGAGACCTGGCCGACCTGTGGTTGGGTGATCTGTTGCAGGGTGGTCAGGCTGGCCTGCTTGAGCACCTCGGGGTTCTTCGCCCAGTCCTTCACTTCGCGTGGCTTGACCTCGACGGTGACCAACCAGCCCTTTTCCACGGCCGGGCCGTAGTCGTCGGGCTTGGCGGGGTCCACCGAACGGACGCTGACGTCGAAGCCGCTGCTGTAGCAGAAGGCCTTCGACTCGGGCTTGTAGTCCTCGCGGCCGGCGGGCGTGAGGTCGTAGGAATCGCCGTCGCGGCGCAGCAGGCCGACGCCGACCAGCGCGTCGTAGACCGCAGCGTTGCCTTTCGCCGGGCCGGGGCCGGAGAAGCTGTCGGAGAGCGTCACCGGGAACGTCTTGAACAGGGTGGAGCTGGCGCAGGCGGGTTTGTCGAAGCCGCGCTCGGCGAGCAGGCGGGCGATCTCCTCGCTGGATGGAGCGGAGTCCGAGCAGGCGGCGAGGAACAGTGGGAGGGCGGCGACGAGGCCGCGCAGAACGCGTGTAGGCATGGGCATGTCCTTTGTCCATTGGCGCAGCCGGATCGGCTGCGCGGCGAATTCTAGCGGCTGTGGCACCATGGGCGCACATTCGACCCAAGGAGGAGAACCCATGCGCCTGCCTGCGAACCTCGGCCGCCTGCTGCCGGCCCTGTGCCTGGGCGTCCTGTTGAGCGCCTGCAGCACCTTCGGCCAGCGCGATCCGTTGCGTATCGACCTGGTCGGCCTGGAACCCCTGCCGGGGCAAGGCATGGAGATGCGCTTCATGGTCAAGCTGCGGGTACAGAACCCCAACGACGAGCCGATCGAATACAACGGCATCGCCCTCGACCTCGACGTCAACGGCCAGCCCCTGGCCAGCGGCGTCAGCGACCAGACCGGCGAGGTGCCGCGCTTCGGCGAGCGGGTGGTGAGCGTGCCGCTGACCGTCTCCGCCTTTTCCGCCTTCCGCCAGGCCTGGGGCCTGAGCAACAACGCGCCGACCCGGGGCATGCCCTACGTGGTGAAGGGCAAGCTCGCCGGAGGCCTGTTCGGCACCGTGCGCTTCAGCGAAAAGGGCACCCTCGACTTCTCCGGGCCGGCCGTCGACGCGCCGAAGACCAAGGGGCTCTGAGTCGGTTCGGCAGGGGAGCGAGAAACCCTATATAATCTGCGGTTTTCGTCCCCCTGCTGAAGAGAGAATGCCGTGAGCACGCTGCCGCCCTGTCCCCAATGCAACTCCGAATATACCTACGAGGATGGTGCGCTGCTGGTCTGCCCGGAGTGCGCCCATGAATGGTCGCCGAACGAGGCCGCTACGGCGTCCGATGATGGCAAGGTGATCAAGGATTCGGTGGGCAACGTTCTCCAGGACGGCGATACCATCACCGTGATCAAGGACCTGAAAGTGAAAGGTTCCTCGCTGGTGGTCAAGGTCGGCACCAAGGTGAAGAACATCCGCCTGGTGGACGGCGACCACGACATCGATTGCAAGATCGACGGCATTGGCGCGATGAAGCTGAAATCGGAATTCGTCAGGAAGGTCTGAGACGACCTTGCCTGAAGAAGCCCGGCCATTGGCCGGGCTTTTCTTTGGAGGGCTGTCTGTGTTCTTCCCCCGGTGGTGGACTCAGACCCGCGCCGTCTTCCCGGCGTAGTCCTCGCCGAGGCGCGGCTTGCGTCGCGCGTTGAGCAGCCCGAGGCAGACGGTGAAGATCGTCAGCAGAGCGGTGGCGAACACCTCGTGACGGTGCTCCGGCATGATCAGCATGATGCTCAGCGCGGCGACGATGAACAGGATCACCGCCCAGGTCAGCCAGGGATATAGCCACATGCGGAACTCGATGGGCTGGCCGCTGGCCTGCAATTGCTTGCGCATGCGCAACTGGGCCACGGCGATCACCAGGTACACCAGTAGCGCCACGGCGCCGGAGCTGGCGAGGAGGAAGGTGAAGACCTTCTCCGGTGCGAAGTAGTTGACGATGGTGGTGAGGAAGCCCACCGCGGTGCTGGCCAGCACCGCCGGGCGTGGTACGTGGGCGGTGTTGGTCAGCTTGAGCACGCTCGGGGCGTCGCCGCGCTTGGCCAGGGAGAAGACCATCCGCGACGAGGTGTAGATCGCCGAGTTCAGGCAACTGGCCACGGCGACCAGTACCACCAGGTCGACGATCAGCTTGGCGTGCGGGATGTCCAGCAGCTCCAGGGCGCGCTGGTAGGAGCCGACCTGGATCAGCAGCGGGTCGTTCCACGGCACGATGGAGATCACGATGAAGATCGACACCAGGTAGAACAGGCCGATCCGCCAGATCACCGAGTTGGTGGCGCGGGTGATCTGCTTCGCCGGGTCCTTGGACTCGGCGGCGGCGATGGTGACGATCTCGGTGCCCATGAAGCTGAACATGGTCGTCAGCAGGGCGCCGAGCACCGCGCCGTAGCCGTTCGGCACGAAGCCGCCGTGGCTCGCCATCAGGCTGGACAGGCCGCTGACCTCACGCTCCGGCAGGCCGCCGACGATGGCCACCGCGCCGAGCACGATGAAGGCGATGATGGCGATCACCTTGAGCAGCGCGAACCAGAACTCGAACTCGCCGTAGCGGGCCACGCTGAAGAGGTTGGTGACGGTGAGCAGGAAGGTCACCGCGAGGGCGAAGATCCAGGTGTCGATGGCCGGGAACCAGGCGTTGAGGATGGCCGCGGCGGCGATCGCTTCGAGTGGGATCACCAGCACCCAGAACCACCAGTAGAGCCAGCCGATGGTGAAACCGGCCCAGCGGCCGATGGAGCGGTCGGCGTAGGTGGAGAAGGAACCGGTATCGGGGGAGGCGACCGCCATTTCGCCGAGCATGCGCATGACCAGCACCACCAGGGTGCCGGCGATCAGGTAGGCGAGCAGGGCGGCCGGGCCGGCGGCGGCGATGGCATGGCCGGAGCCGACGAACAGGCCGGCGCCGATCACCCCGGCGATCGACAGCATGGTGACGTGGCGTTGTTTCAGGCCGGGCGCGAGCGAGGCGTTGCGCTTGTTCGGCAGTTGTGAAGCCAGTACGACTTTGGACATCGTTGAGACCCTTTAATTGTTCTTGGGCAAGGTCTGGGCCGCCTTGTGGGCGACGCCATGGGTGCGGCCGTGGGTGAGGTTTCACGGCGGTGGAACGTTGCGGACTCCTGATTGCGGAAAAAGAAAAAAGGCATGGTCGTTACCGACCATGCCTGTCGTCGTCAGCCTTCAGAGGCTGGGGAAGGCGAATTGCGAGGCCTCGTGGCTGGCCCGCTGCGGCCAGCGCTGGGTGATGGCCTTGCGCCGGGTGTAGAAGCGCACGCCGTCCGGGCCGTAGGCGTGGAGGTCGCCGAACAGCGAGCGCTTCCAGCCGCCGAAGCTGTGGTAGGCCACCGGCACCGGCAGCGGGACGTTGACGCCGACCATGCCGACCTCGATCTCGTCGCAGAACAGGCGTGCGGCCTCGCCGTCGCGGGTGAAGATGCAGGTGCCGTTGCCGTATTCGTGGTCGTTGATCAACTGCATGGCCTCTTCCAGGCTGTTGACGCGAACCACGCACAGCACCGGGCCGAAGATCTCTTCCTTGTAGATGGTCATTTCCGGGGTCACCCGGTCGAACAGGCTGCCGCCGAGGAAGAAGCCGTTCTCGTGGCCGGCGACCTGGTAGCCGCGGCCGTCCACCACCAGCTCCGCGCCCTGGGCCACGCCGCTGTCGATGTAGCCGGTGACCTTGGCCTGCGCGGCGGCAGTGACCAGCGGGCCCATGTCGAGGCCGCAGGAAGTGCCGGCGCCGATCTTCAGCGCCTTGATCTGCGGAACCAGCTTGGCGATCAGCGCGTCGGCCACCTGGTCGCCGACGCATACCGCCACCGAGATCGCCATGCAGCGCTCGCCGCAGGAGCCGTAGGCGGCACCCATCAACGCGCTGACGGCGTTGTCGAGGTCGGCGTCGGGCATCAGCACCGCATGGTTCTTCGCGCCGCCCAGGGCCTGCACGCGCTTGCCGCGCTTGGTGCCCTCGGCATAGATGTATTCGGCGATGGGGGTCGAGCCGACGAAGCTGATGGCCTTCACTTCCGGCGCCTGGAGTAGGCCGTCCACGGCTTCCTTGTCGCCGTGCACCACGTTCAGCACGCCCTTCGGCAGGCCGGCTTCGTGGAACAGCTCGGCGATCAGCAGGGTGGAGCTGGGGTCGCGCTCGGAGGGCTTGAGGATGAAGGTGTTGCCGCAGGCGATGGCCAGCGGGTACATCCACAGCGGCACCATCGCCGGGAAGTTGAACGGGGTGATCCCGGCGACCACGCCGATCGGCTGGAAGTCGCTCCAGGCGTCGATGTTCGGGCCGACGTTGCGGCTGTACTCGCCCTTGAGGATTTCCGGGGCGGCGCAGGCGTACTCGACGTTCTCGATGCCGCGCTTGAGTTCGCCGGCGGCGTCTTCCAGGGTCTTGCCGTGCTCTTCGCTGATCAGCTTGGAAATCCGCGCCTCGTTCTGCTCCAGCAGTTGCTTGAAGCGGTACAGCACCTGTGCACGCTTGGCCGGCGGGGTGTTGCGCCAGGCCGGGAAAGCGGCCTTGGCGGCATCGATGGCTTTCTGCAGGGTCTTGCCGTCGGCCAGCGGGACCTTGTGGATGGCTTCGCCGGTGGAGGGGTTGAAGACGTCGGCGCTGCGGCCGTTGTCGGCGACCATTTCGCCGTTGATCAGGTGGTGGAGGGTGCCCATCTTGTCTTGTTCTCTCTTCGCTAGGGGTGACGAAAGGGCCGTGGCCCTTTCCCTTTACCCGCTCCCTGGGGAGCGGGTGCGGATTACTTGATCTCGGTCTCGACGAAGACCACTTCGTGTGCGCTGGCGTTGATCACGTTGTGCTCGACGCCGGCCTTGCGGAAGTAGGCCTGTCCGGCGACCAGCGGCGCGTGGCGGTCGCCCTCGGGGGTTTCCAGCAGCAGCGTGCCGTCGGTCAGCGGTACCACCACATAGTCGTGGCCGTGGCGGTGGCGCCCGGTTTCCGCGCCGGGGGCGAAGCGCCATTCGGTCACGATCACCTCGGCGTTGTCCACCTGCACGGTGGGTACGGCTTGCGGGCGGCCGCTCATCAGGCGATGCCGTTGAGCGCTTCGCCGACCGCGTCGAACAGGCGGTCCAGCTCTTCCGGCCTGGCGTTGAAGGTCGGGCCGAATTGCAGGGTATCGCCGCCGAAGCGCACGTAGAAACCCTGTTGCCAGAGCTTCATGCCGGCCTCGAACGGACGTACGGTCGGATCGCCGTCGCGCGGGGCGATCTGGATCGCGCCGGCCAGGCCGCAGTTGCGGATGTCGATGACGTTCTTCGCGCCTTGCAGGCCGTGCAGGCCCTTCTCGAAGTGCGGCGCCAGCTCGGCGGACTGCTGCACCAGGTTGTCCCTGGCCAGGATGTCCAGCGCGGCGAGGCCGGCGGCGCAGGCGACCGGGTGCGCGGAGTAGGTGTAGCCGTGGCTGAACTCCACCGCGTGCTCGGGCAGCGCCTGGTTCATGAAGGTGTCGTAGATCTCGCTGCTGGCGATCACCGCGCCCATCGGCACGGCGCCGTTGGTGACCTGCTTGGCGACGTTCATCAGGTCCGGGGTGACGCCGAAGTACTCGGCGCCGCTGTAGGTGCCCAGGCGGCCGAAGGCGGTGATCACCTCGTCGAAGATCAGCAGGATGTTGTGCTGGTCGCAGATCTCGCGCAGGCGCTGCAGGTAGCCGACCGGCGGTACCAGTACGCCGGCGGAGCCGGACATCGGCTCGACGATCACCGCGGCGATGTTCGAGGCGTCGTGCAGTTCGATCAGCTTGAGCAGCTCGTTGGCCAGCTCGACGCCGCCGGTCTGGGCCATCCCGCGGGTGAACGCCATGCCCGGTTGAAGGGTGTGCGGCAGATGGTCGACGTCCATCAGCTGGCCGAACATCTTGCGGTTGCCACCGATCCCGCCGAGGCTGGTGCCGGCGACGTTGACCCCGTGGTAGCCGCGGGCGCGGCCGATCAGCTTGGTCTTCTGCGGCTGGCCTTTCAGGCGCCAGTAGGCGCGGGCCATCTTGATCGAGGTGTCGGCGCACTCGGAGCCGGAACCGGTGAAGAACACGTGGTTCAGTTCGCCTGGCAGCAACCCGGCGATCTTCTCGGCCAACTGGAAGGACAGCGGATGGCCGTACTGGAAGCCCGGCGAGTAGTCGAGGGTGCCGAGCTGGCGAGCCACCGCCTCCTGGATTTCCTTGCGCGAGTGGCCGGCGCCGCAGGTCCACAGGCCGGACAGGCTGTCGTAGACCTTGCGGCCCTTGTCGTCGGTCAGCCAGCTGCCTTCGGCGGCGACGATGATCCGCGGGTCCTTCTGGAAGTTGCGGTTGGCGGAGAAGGGCATCCAGTGGGCGCGCAGGTTGAGTTCGCTGGAAACCGGCGGGGCCACGTTGAGCGGCTGGTTCATCGTTCGATCCTCGGGCTTTCTTGTTGGAAGGTTCCGCGCACGCGGCGGCGGAGCGTTGGATCAAGCTTGGCCCTGACGAAAGGTTAGATAAAGCTTATTCTTCTCACGTTTAGTTTCGACTGGGTAAAACAATAATGGCCAAATCCCGCAACCCGTCGCTCGGCCAGGTCAGCGATTTCGATATCCGCCTGCTGCGCATCTTCAAGACCATCGTCGAGTGCGGCAGTTTCTCCGCCGCGGAGAGCACTCTCGGCCTCAGCCGCTCGGCGATCAGCCTGCACATGGGCGACCTGGAGAAGCGCCTGGGCATGCGCCTGTGCCAGCGCGGCCGCGCCGGCTTCGCCCTGACCGACGAGGGCCGCGAGGTCTATCGCGCGACCCAGACCCTGCTGGCGGCGCTGGAGGGGTTCCGCGCCGAGGTCAACGACCTGCACCAGCACCTGCGCGGCGAACTCAACATCGGCATCATCAACAACCTGGTGACCCTGCCGCAGATGCGCATCACCCACGCTCTCAGCGCGCTCAAGGGGCAGGGACCGCAGGTGCGGATCAACATCGGCATGACCACCCCCAACGAGATCGAACTGGGCGTGCTCGACGGCCACCTGCATGTCGGCGTGGTGCCGTTGATCAGTCCGCTGTCGGGGCTCGAGTACCTGCCGCTGTATGACGAGCACGCGCAGCTCTATTGCAGCCGCGGCCACGCACTGTTCGAGCGCGCCGACGGCGATATCGCGGTGGACGAGGTGCTCGCCGCGGACGCCGTGGCGCCCAGCTACCGCCTGCCCGCCGAAGCCCAGGCGCGCCATCAGGAGCTGAACAACAGCGCCAGCGCCTCGGACCGTGAGGGCATGGCATTCCTGATCCTGACCGGCAACTTCATCGGCTACCTGCCGTCGCACTACGCTGCCGACTGGGTCGCCGCCGGGATGCTGCGGCCCCTGCTGCCGGAGCGTTTCCACTATGCCATCGCGCTGACCATCGTGACCCGCAAGGGACGCCGGCCGAACCTGGTGCTGGAGCGCTTCCTGGAGGCGGTGGCGGTGTCGTGAGGGCGCGGATGGAGTAACGCGAGCTTCGGCCGCCCGCCGAACGGCGTCTTTTCTCTACGGCGCGAGGAGGTGGCATGCAGCGACGGGCCGAGCCAACGCGGGAAAGAGACTCTCACCCCTTCACATGGCGCCGCTCCCCCATCACCCAGGTCTCCGCCACCGCGCGGTCGTCGCCCAGGGTGTTCAGCACGAACAGGGTATCGGCCAGGCCGCGCGCATGCTCCATGCGCTGGGCGATCATCGGCGTGGCGGCCAGGTCGAGGGCGACGAAGTCGGCTTCGCGGCCGGGCAGGAAGTTACCGACCAGGCCGTCCAGGTCGAGCGCCCTGGCGCCGCCGAGGGTGGCCAGGTAGAGCGCCTGGAACGGATCGAGGCTGGTGCCGCGCAATTGCTGGATCTTGTAGGCGTCGGCGAGGTTGGCCAGCAGCGACAGGCTGGTGCCGCCGCCGACGTCGCTACCGATGCCGACGCGGATGCCGTATTGCTGGGCGCGGCCAAGGTCGAACAGGCCGGAGCCGATGAACAGGTTGGAACTGGGACAGTGCGCCAGCGCCGCGTTCTTGTGCGCCAGGCAGCGGCATTCGCGTTCGGAGAGATGGATGCCATGGGCGAACACGCTGCGTTCGCCGACCAGGCCGGCGCGATGATAGACGTCCAGGTAGTCCTGCGCCTGGGGAAACAGCTCGCCGACCCAGGCGACTTCCTTGAGGTTCTCCGAAAGATGGGTGTGCAGGTAGACGCCGGGATACTCGTCCAGCAGGCGCGCCGCCGCGGCCAGTTGCTCGGGCGAGGAGGTCGGCGCGAAGCGCGGGGTGACCGCGTATTGCAGGCGCCCGTTGCCGTGCCAGCGCTCGATCAGCGCGCGGCTCTCGGCGTAGCCACTGGCCGCGGTATCGCACAGCGCCGGCGGCGCGTTGCGGTCCATCAGCACCTTGCCGGCGATCATCCGCAGGCGGCGCTTCTGCGCGGCCTGGAAGAATGCCTCGGCGGATACCGCATGGACCGTGCCGAACACCAGCGCGGTAGTGGTGCCGTGGCGCAGCAGTTCGTCGAGGAACAGCTCGGCCTGGGCGGCGGCGTAGCCGGCATCGGCAAAGCGCTGCTCGGCGGGAAAGGTGTGGGTTTCCAGCCAGTCCAGCAGTTGGGTGCCGTAGGAGGCGATCACTCCGAGTTGCGGGTAATGCACATGGCAATCGACGAAGCCGGGCAGCAGCAGGCGCTGCGGATGCTCCTCCAGCGGCAGGTCGGCGGGCAGTTGCGGCAGCAGGTAGGTTGCGTGATCGAGCGCGCGCACGTGGCCGTGTTCGATCCACAGCAGGCCGTCCTCGAAATACTCCCAGGCCTTGTCGCCGAGTTTCGCCGGGTCGCCGAGGAAATGCAGGATCCGCCCGCGATGGGCCGAACTGCTCATCGCGCTCCCGCCGTGGTCGGAGTGCAGGATAAGTGGGGGGACGAAGTTGCCAGCAGGTACTGCATCGTTCATCTCCTCTGCTGCCGGAATGGCGCTTTCGCCTCTTTAGTCCGGGAAATCGACGGAAATATCCCGTCTTTGGCGCGTGATCTCGCTTCCGCCATTATGCACTGTGCGCATGCTGTGGATAAGTCTGTGTGTAGCGCGTGTGCGGAAAGATTGCACGAGCCATTGCGGGATGTGCCCATCTGGCTTCCGGCAGGCGATCCGCGGAAAGCGTTCCGGCACCTTGAATCCGCCTTGCGCAATGCCCGGTCGGCAACTGGCGCTTCTGTGGGTTTGTCTGTGGAAAAGCTGTTCGCATTCCCCGTTGAAAAAATGCCTTCGGCGGTCGGGGGAAAGGCATTGGACGGAGCCGCAGGATTTCTCCCGGTTGGCGAAAGAGCCAGGGAAAAGGTGCTGTGGAATGCGCCACGACGGTGCATCGCGAAACTGTGGACAGCGGATCCACCCATGGCGCCGCCGAGCATGCTTCCGTCGATCGCCGCGGACTTTCCTGGAAAGCCGGAAAACCCAGTATTCATGGGCATCATGGCGTCTAAAGGGGAAGTCCTGGAGACATTTTCACGGGCATTCCCGTTCCGCGGGTTTCCTGTGGAAAAGCTGTTGGCAAACTTTGCCGGAAGCGGGCCGCCGGGGCTGCCCCAGGGATTCGGCCGACCCGTGGCTTGGCCGGGAGAGATCGTCCTGCCGTGCTCCTCCGAACGGCTGTCGATATCTTGTGGATAAAGCTGTTGGCAAAGTGTTGGAAAAAATGCCTTGCCAGGTCGCGCCCATGGCCTGCCGGGTTGGCTGTTTTCTGTCCATCGCCAATGTTGCGAAAATCGCCGGGACGATCGGCGCGGGAGGCTTCCCAAGGTCCCGGATGGGCTCCCGACACGCTGTGGATAACTCTGTGAGCAAGGTGGTGATGACTGTTTTGCGACAAATGCTCACGCGGGTGCGCCGCAGGGTTGCCCGCAAATGTGCCGCGGCGTCCCAGGCGTGCCCCGGCTTGGTGCCGCTCGGCGCGGGAGCCTGGCCCGTGGCTCCCGGTGCAAGCCGCGTTCCAGGGCTTTCCTGACCTCCTGGCCAGGTATTTGCACCGGCCGCCGCATCGTCGAGCAACCGATCGGGTCCGCCATGTCCGCACCTTCCTCCTTCGCGCCGCCGCGCCTCGAACTGCGCGGGATCAGCAAGCGTTATCCGGGTTGCCTGGCCAACGACCGCATCGACCTGTGCATCGACGCCGGCGAGATCCACGCCCTGCTCGGTGAGAACGGCGCCGGCAAGAGCACGCTGATGAAGATCATCTACGGCGTGACCCGTCCCGATGCTGGCGAGATCCGCTGGCAGGGCGAGCCGGTGCAGGTACGCGACCCGGCTCGCGCCCGGGCGCTGGGGATCGGCATGGTGTTCCAGCATTTCTCCCTGTTCGAGACGCTCAGCGTGGCGGAGAACATCGCGCTCGCCCTCGGCGCCGAGGCGGGCAGCCCGCGCCGGTTGGAGGCGCGTATTCGCGAGGTGTCGCAGCGCTACGGCATGCCGCTGGAGCCTCGCCGGCTGGTCCATGGGCTGTCCATCGGCGAGCGCCAGCGGGTGGAGATCGTGCGCTGCCTGATGCAGGACATCCGCCTGCTGATCCTCGACGAGCCGACCTCGGTGCTGACCCCGCGCGAGGCCGAGGATCTCTTCGTCACCCTGCGCCGTCTTGCGGAGGAGGGCTGCAGTGTCCTCTTCATCAGCCACAAGCTGGCCGAGGTCCGTGCGCTCTGCCAGCGCGCCACGGTGCTGCGCGGCGGACGGGTGGCCGGACAGTGCGTGCCGGCGCAATGTTCCGATCTCGAGCTGGCGCGGCTGATGGTGGGCGACGCCGAGGGCCTGGCGGCGGAGTATCCGAAGGTCACCGGCGGCGCGCCTTTCCTCCAGGTGCGCGACCTGCACTGGCGCAACCCGGACCCCTTCGGCGTGTCCTTCGCTGGCCTCGACCTGGAGGTGCGCAGCGGCGAGATCCTCGGTATCGCCGGGGTCGCCGGCAACGGCCAGGACGAGTTGCTTGCCCTGCTCAGCGGCGAAGTGCGCCTGCCGCGCGCCCAGGCCGAGCGCATCCGCCTCGGCGGCTGCGCCGGCGCGCACCTGGCGCCGGATGCGCGGCGCCGCGCCGGCCAGGCCTTCGTGCCCGCCGAGCGGCTGGGGCACGGCGCGGTGCCGGAGATGAGCCTGGCGGACAATGCGCTGCTCACCGCCTTCCAGCAGGGTCTGGTGAAGCGCGGGTTGGTCCGGCGGCGCAAGGTGCTGGCGCTGGCCGAGGAGATCATCCGCCGTTTCGCCGTGAAGACCCCGGGTGCCGGGGCGCCGGCACGCAGCCTTTCCGGCGGCAACCTGCAGAAGTTCATTCTCGGCCGCGAGATCCTCCAGGCCCCGCGCCTGCTGGTGGCGGCGCATCCCACCTGGGGCGTGGACGTCGGCGCGGCGGCGCTGATCCACCGCGCGCTGATCGCCTTGCGCGATACCGGTACGGCGATCCTGGTGGTCTCCGAGGACCTCGACGAGCTGTTCCTGCTCAGCGACCGCATCGCCGCGCTGTGTTCGGGTCGGCTGTGCCCGGCGGTCGCCACCGCGAGCGCTTCGCCGCAGCAGGTCGGCGGCTGGATGGCCGGTCAATTCGAGGCGCCGGCGGCGGTCGCCGGCGCCGTTGCCCAAGGGAGCCTGTGATGCTGTTGTCCCTGGAACCGCGCGGCCGACAGTCACGCTGGATGCTGCTGGCCTCTCCGCTGCTGGCGGGGCTGCTGACCCTGGTCTGCGGTGCGCTGCTGTTCGCCTGTCTCGGCCACGATCCGTGGCAGACCCTGCATACCGTGCTGGTACAGCCGCTCAGCGACCTCTATGGGCTCGGCGAGCTGCTGGTCAAGGCCATGCCGATCCTGCTCTGTGCCCTCGGCCTGGCACTGGCCTACCAGGCGCGCGTGTGGAACATCGGCGCGGAGGGCCAGTTGCTGGTCGGCGCCCTGGCCGGCAGCGCGGTGGCGATCCAGTTGCTCGACTGGCAGAGCCGCTGGGCGCTGGCCTGGGTGCTGCTCGCCGGCACCGCTGCCGGGGCGCTCTGGGCCGGGTTCGCCGCCTGGCTGCGAACGCGCTTCAACGCCAACGAGATCCTGACCACCATCATGCTCAACTACATCGCGCTGAACCTGCTGCTGTACGGCGTGCACGGGCCGTTGAAGGACCCGGATGGCTTCAACTTCCCGCAGTCGGCGCTGTTCGGCGAGGCCAGCCGCCTGCCGGCGCTGTTCGAGGACAGCCGGGTGCACCTTGGCGCATTGTTCGGCCTGCTGGCGCTGGCGGCGGTCTGGGTGCTGGCGCAGCGCAGCTTCCTCGGTTTCCAGGTCCGCGTGCTCGGCCTCGACCGCCGCGCCGCCGGTTTCGTCGGTTTCCGCGAGAAGCGCCTGGTCTGGTTCGTGCTGCTGTTCTCCGGCGCGCTGGCAGGCCTGGCCGGCGTCTGCGAGGTCGCCGGGCCGATCGGCCAACTGGTGCCGCAGGTCTCGCCGGGCTACGGCTATGCGGCGATCACCGTGGCCTTCCTTGGCCGTCTCAATCCGTTCGGCATCCTCTGCGCCAGCCTGCTGATGGCGTTGCTCTACCTCGGCGGCGAGGCCGCGCAGATGAGCCTCAACCTGCCGTTGGCGCTGACCGGGCTGTTCCAGGGGATGATGCTGTTCTTCCTCCTCGCCTGTGACGTGCTGATCCTCTACCGCCCACGTTTGCACGGACGCTGGCGCAAGCGCCCGGCGCTGCGCGACGCCCTGGCCTGACCGAACCGCCGAGGAACCACGATGGATATCGATCTGCTCGACAACCTGCTGTTCGCCATGGTCCGCACCGGTACTCCGCTGCTGCTGGTGGCCCTGGGCGAACTGGTCTGCGAGAGAAGCGGGGTGCTCAACCTGGGCCAGGAGGGGATGATGCTGTTCGGCGCGGTGATCGGCTTCATGGTCGCCTTCTCCAGCGGCAGCCTGTGGCTCGGCGTGCTCCTCGCGGTGCTCGCCGGCATGCTGCTGGCGGCGCTGTTCGCCGGGGTCGCCCTGTACCTGAACGCCAACCAGGTGGCCTGCGGGCTGGCGCTGACCATCTTCGGCGTCGGCCTGTCGTCGTTCGTCGGCGCCGCCTGGGTCGGCAAGCCGCTGCAAGGGTTCGCCCCGCTGGCGCTGCCGGTGCTGGGCGAGTTGCCGCTGCTCGGGCGCATGCTGTTCGCCCAGGACGCGCTGGTCTACCTGAGCCTGGCGCTGTTCGCCGCGGTCGCCTGGATGCTCCTGCGCAGCCGCGCCGGGCTGGTTCTCCAGGCGGTCGGCGAGAACCCCGACGCGGCCAGCGCGATGGGCCTGCCGGTGCTGCGCGTGCGCACCCTGGCGGTGCTCTTCGGCGGCGCCATGGCCGGCCTGGCCGGTGCCTACCTATCGCTGGCCTACACGCCGATGTGGGCGGAGAACATGACCGCCGGACGCGGCTGGATCGCCCTGGCGCTGGTGGTCTTCGCCAGTTGGCGGGTGTTCCGCGTGCTGCTCGGTGCCTGGTTGTTCGGCCTGGCCAGCATCCTGCACCTGGTGGCCCAGGGGATCGGGCTGTCGATTCCGGCCAACCTGCTGGCGATGCTGCCCTATGCGGCGACCATCCTGGTGCTGGTCCTGCTCTCCCGCGATGCCCTGCGCACCCGGCTGTATGCCCCGGTTTCCCTGGGCCAGCCGTGGAAGGCCGGGCACTGACGAGGGCAGGTTCTTCGATTAGTTGTTTTAACTATTTATATATTCTTCGATAGATTTAGATAATTTCACTGATGGCCTAAATCAATGGGGCATTTTTGCCGAACCCCGTTAAGATTCTCCCAGTCGATTTGAAACACCCCATTCAACTGAGAGAGGAACGACTGATGTCCCTGATCAACACTCAAGTCCAACCGTTCAAGGTCAACGCTTTCCACAACGGCAAGTTCATCGAGGTGACCGAGGAATCCCTGAAGGGCAAGTGGTCGGTCCTGATCTTCATGCCGGCTGCCTTCACCTTCAACTGCCCGACCGAGATCGAAGACGCCGCCAACAACTACGGCGAGTTCCAGAAAGCCGGTGCCGAGGTCTACATCGTGACCACCGACACCCACTTCTCGCACAAGGTCTGGCACGAAACCTCCCCGGCAGTCGGCAAGGCCCAGTTCCCGCTGATCGGCGACCCGACCCACCAGCTGACCAACGCCTTCGGCGTGCACATCCCGGAAGAAGGCCTGGCCCTGCGCGGTACCTTCGTGATCAACCCGGAAGGCGTGATCAAGACCGTCGAGATCCACTCCAACGAGATCGCCCGTGACGTCGGCGAGACCGTGCGCAAGCTGAAGGCCGCCCAGTACACCGCCGCCCACCCGGGCGAAGTCTGCCCGGCCAAGTGGAAGGAAGGCGAGAAGACCCTCGCTCCGTCCCTGGACCTGGTCGGCAAGATCTAAGACCGCGCCGGCGGCATTCGCCGCCAGCCTCTCCGGCGGACGATCCTCGCGGATCGTCCGCCCTTCACCCAGCCAACGCGCCGTGCAGGGCGGATGTCCCATCCGCCGGGGATACGTTTGCCCGAATTTCGAGGAGCTGAACCATGTTGGACGCCAATCTTAAAACCCAGTTGAAGGCCTACCTGGAAAAGGTCAGCCAGCCGTTCGAGATCGTCGCGTCCCTCGATGACAGCGACAAATCCCGCGAGCTGCTGGGCCTGCTGCAAGACATCGTCGGCCTGACCGACAAGATCACCCTGAAGACCGACGGCAGCGATGCGCGCAAACCGTCGTTCTCGCTGAACCGCCCCGGTGCGGACATCGGCCTGCGCTTCGCCGGTATCCCCATGGGCCACGAATTCACCTCGCTGGTGCTGGCCCTGCTGCAGGTAGGCGGCCACCCCTCCAAGCTCGACGCGGACGTGATCGAGCAGGTCAAGGGCATCGAGGGCACCTTCGAGTTCGAAACCTACTTCTCGCTGTCCTGCCAGAACTGCCCGGACGTGGTCCAGGCGCTGAACCTGATGGCCGTGCTCAACCCGAACATCCGTCACGTCGCCATCGACGGCGCGCTGTTCCAGGATGAGGTCGAGGCGCGCCAGATCATGTCGGTGCCGAGCATCTACCTCAACGGCGAAGTCTTCGGCCAGGGCCGCATGGGCGTGGAAGAGATCCTCGCCAAGATCGACACCGGCGCCGCCGCCCGCGACGCCGAGAAGCTGACCGCCCGCGACGCCTTCGACGTGCTGGTGGTCGGCGGTGGCCCGGCCGGCGCCGCGGCGGCGATCTACGCCGCGCGCAAGGGCATTCGCACCGGCGTCGCCGCCGAGCGCTTCGGCGGCCAGGTGCTGGACACCATGGCCATCGAGAACTTCATCTCGGTGCAGGAGACCGAAGGGCCGAAGCTGGCGCGGGCGCTGGAAGAGCACGTGCGTCACTACGAGGTCGACATCATGAACCTGCAGCGCGCCAGCAAGCTGGTTCCGGCGAAGAACACCGGCGAGTTGCACGAGGTGCAGTTCGAGAGCGGCGGCAGCCTCAAGGCCAAGACCCTGATCCTCGCCACCGGCGCTCGCTGGCGCGAAATGGGCGTGCCCGGCGAGCAGGAATACAAGGCCAAGGGCGTGTGCTTCTGCCCGCACTGCGACGGCCCGCTGTTCAAGGGCAAGCGCGTGGCGGTGATCGGCGGCGGCAACTCTGGCGTCGAGGCGGCCATCGACCTGGCCGGCATCGTCGCCCACGTGACCCTGCTGGAATTCGACAGCAAGTTGCGCGCCGACGCCGTGCTGCAACGCAAGCTCTATAGCCTGCCGAACGTCGAGGTGATCACCAGCGCCCTGACCAGCGAAGTGAAGGGCGACGGCCAGAAGGTCACCGGCCTGGTGTACAAGGACCGCAACTCCGAGGAGTTCAAGTCGATCGAGCTGGAAGGCATCTTCGTGCAGATCGGCCTGCTGCCCAACACCGAGTGGCTCAAGGGCAGCGTCGAGCTGTCGCCGCGCGGCGAGATCATCGTCGACGCCCGTGGCGAGACCTCGCTGCCCGGCATCTTCGCCGCCGGCGACGTGACCACGGTGCCGTACAAGCAGATCGTGATCGCCGTGGGCGAGGGCGCCAAGGCTTCGCTGAGCGCCTTCGACCACCTGATCCGGACCTCCGCGCCGGAGTGACCCGGCCAGCGACCGTCGAACCAGGGACGCCCGGAGCGCGAAAGCGCCCCGGGCGTTTTCGTTGGCGCGACCGCCCGCCTCAGGCCGGGATATCCAGGTTCGCGTGGCCCGGCGCGGCGGCCGCCTCGGCGTAGACCTTCTCGTCCTCCTCGATCACCCGCGAGGCCGGCCCCACCAGCAACGGGTCCGGCTCATGGGCGATGCGCCGGTCCTTGTCCGGGTAGTCCAGCGAGTGCAGGAAGTGGCGGATGCAGTTGAGTCGTGCGCGCTTCTTGTCGTCGGACTTGATGACCGTCCACGGCGCGTCGGCGGTGTCGGTATGGAAGAACATCGCCTGCTTGGCGGCGGTGTAGTCGTCCCACTTGTCCAGAGACTTGATGTCGATGGGCGACAGCTTCCAGTGCTTGAGCGGATCGTCGCGGCGCGAGATGAAGCGCCGCAGTTGTTCCTCGCGGCTCACCGAGAACCAGTACTTGAACAGCAGGATGCCGCTGTTGGTGAGCATGCGCTCCAGCTCCGGCGCCTGGCGCATGAACTCCAGGTATTGCAGCGGCGAACAGAAGCCCATGACCCGCTCGACGCCGGCGCGGTTGTACCAGGAGCGGTCGAAGAAGACCATCTCGCCGGCGGTGGGCAGATGTTGGATGTAGCGCTGGAAATACCACTGGCCCTGCTCCTGGGAGGACGGTTTCTCCAAGGCTACGATCCGCGCGCCGCGCGGGTTCAGGTGTTCCATGAAGCGCTTGATGGTGCCGCCCTTGCCGGCGGCGTCGCGGCCTTCGAACAGGACCACCACGCGCTGGCCGGTCTCCTTCACCCAGCTCTGCACCTTGAGCAGTTCGATCTGCAGGTCGTGCTTGGCCTTCTCGTACTCGTTGCGGCGCATCCGCGTGTGATAGGGATAGTTCGCCGGCAGGCTCGCCGAGGTGCTGTCCTCGCTGCTGCCGTGGGGCGCACTGGCGACCTGCAGGGCCACCGGCTTCTGGCTGATTGCCTGGATCTCCTCGCGGGCCTTCTGCGCCGGGCTGGCCACTCGCGGGCGGCGGGTCGCCGGCTTGCGCGGGGCGCGGCGGGCGGCTGGCCGGGCCGGCTTGGCCGGCTGCGCGGCGGGTTGCTCGGGGGAGGGGGGACTGACAGTGGGTTCTTCGCTCATGCGGGACTCCTTCCGTTCTACGTTTTCAGCTATGCAGTCCCCCACTCTATGCCCCTGCCGGGAGGCGTCCGTTGACCCCCATCAAACCGCGCCCGGCCGCCACCGGGAGGAAAGCCTTACACCTCTCCAGAAATCCCTTGTAGGATATCGCCACGCGCGTGGCGCCCCGTCGTCGCCCCGCGGACCTGGATCAGCAGACAGGGTGAACACTGAGCTGGCTCTCATCAACCGAGGGCCGGCAGCGTTCGCGCCGGCCCGCCGATCCGACGAAGGTCCGCACATGTCCCGCACCTGGATTCGCAATCCCCTCGCCATCTTCACCGCCAACGGTCTCGACGCCGCCGGCGGCCTGGTCGTCGAAGACGGCCGCATCGTCGAGCTGCTCGGCGCCGGCCAACAGCCCGCGCAGCCCTGCGCCAGCCAGTTCGACGCCAGCCGGCACGTGGTGTTGCCGGGGCTGGTCAACACCCATCACCACTTCTACCAGACCCTCACCCGCGCCTGGGCGCCGGTGGTCAACCAGCCGCTGTTCCCCTGGCTGAAGACCCTCTACCCGGTCTGGGCGCGGCTGACCCCGGAGAAACTCGCACTGGCCACCAAGGTGGCGCTGGCCGAGCTGCTGTTGTCCGGCTGTACCACTGCCGCCGACCACCACTACCTGTTTCCCGGCGGCCTCGAACAGGCCATCGACGTGCAGGCCGGGGTGGTCGAGGAACTGGGCATGCGCGCCATGCTCACCCGCGGCTCGATGAGCCTCGGCGAGAAGGACGGCGGCTTGCCGCCGCAGCAGACGGTGCAGGAAGCCGAGACCATCCTCGCCGACAGCGAGCGACTGATCGCCCGCTACCACCAGCGCGGAGACGGTGCCCGGGTGCAGATCGCCCTGGCGCCCTGCTCGCCGTTCTCGGTGACTCCGGAGATCATGCGCGCCAGCGCCGAAGTGGCGGCGCGCCACGACGTACGCCTGCACACCCACTTGGCGGAGACCCTCGACGAGGAAGACTTCTGCCTGCAGCGCTTCGGCCTGCGTACCGTGGACTACCTGGATAGCGTCGGCTGGCTCGGCCCGCGCACCTGGCTGGCCCACGGCATCCACTTCAACGCCGAGGAGATCCGCCGGCTCGGCGAGGCGGGCACCGGTATCTGCCATTGCCCGAGTTCGAACATGCGCCTGGCCTCGGGCATCTGCCCGACCGTGGAGCTGGAGGCGGCCGGCGCGCCGATCGGCCTGGGAGTCGATGGCTCGGCTTCCAACGACGCCTCGAACATGATCCTCGAGGCGCGCCAGGCCCTGTACCTGCAACGCCTGCGCTACGGCGCCGAGCGGATCACCCCGGAACTCGCCCTGGGCTGGGCAACCCGTGGCTCGGCACGCCTGCTCGGGCGCAGCGACATCGGCGAGCTGGCCCCCGGCAAGCAGGCCGACCTGGCCTTGTTCAAGCTCGACGAGCTGCGCTTCTCGGGTAGCCACGACCCGCTCTCGGCGCTGCTGCTGTGCGCTGCCGACCGTGCCGACCGGGTAATGGTCGGCGGCGCCTGGCGAGTGGTCGACGGTGCCGTGGAAGGGCTCGACCTGGCCGCCCTGATCGCCCGCCACCGCGAGGCGGCGAGCGCCCTGATCGCCGGGTGAGGCGGGCGCCGACAGAGGAGGCGCCAGGCTTCCTCTGTCGGTTCGCATAGGTCGGCGCGTGGCCCGCAACTGGCTAGACTGTGGCATTCCCCACCAGGAGCCGCCCCATGTCACGCGCCGCCCGCCCATGCAATCGCTTTTGCAGCCTTCTGCTAGGACTCGCCCTGCTGATGCCCGCCAGCCTTCCTCTGTCCGCTGCCGAAACGGTGGCGCCGCCATCGCCGCGGACGCTGATCATCGACACCGATCCGGGCGCCGACGATGTGATCGCCCTGCTGTTCGCCATGGCCTCGCCGAAGGAGCTGAAGATCCAGGCGCTGACCACCGTCGCCGGCAACGTGCCGCTGGAAAAGACCGCGCGTAACGCCCGGCTGGCCCGCGAGTGGGGCAAGCGTCCGGATATCCCGGTCTACGCCGGCGCCCCGCGACCGCTGCTGCGCACGCCGATCTACGCCGCCGACGTGCACGGCAGCGAAGGCATCAGCGGCGTCGAGGTGCATGAGCCGAAGCAGCCGCTGGCCGAAGGTAACGCCGTGGACTACCTGATCCGCACCTTGCGTGCGGCGCCGGAGAAGAGCGTGACCCTGGCCATGCTCGGCCCGGAGACCAACCTCGCGCTGGCCCTGACCCAGGCCCCGGACATCGTCAAGGGCATCCGCGAGATCGTGATCATGGGCGGCGCCCACTTCAACGGCGGCAACATCACCCCGGCCGCCGAATTCAATATCTTCGCCGACCCCCACGCGGCGGAAATCGTGCTCAAGAGCGGGGCGCCGATCACCATGCTGCCGCTCGACGTGACCCACAAGATCCTCACCAGCCCCGAGCGCATCGCCAAGCTGCGCAACCTCGGCAACCAGGCCGGCAAGACCGTCGCCGACATCCTCGACGCCTACGTCCAGTACGACATCAAGTACTACGGCCTGAAGGGCGGCCCGGTGCACGACGCCACGGTGGTCGCCTACCTGCTCAAGCCCTCGCTGTTCAAGGGCAAGCGGATCAACGTGCAGGTCGACAGCCGCGAGGGCATCACCTTCGGCCAGACCGTGGCCGACTGGTACGGCGGCCTCAAGCAGCCGGCCAACGTCGAGTGGATCAACGAGGGCGACGCCCAGGGGTTCTTCGACCTGCTCACCGAGCGTATCGCCCGCCTGCCCTGAGTCTCTCGCCGTACGGCCGGCGCCGGGTCAGCCGTGGCGCCGGCTGGCGAGTTGGCGCAGGGCCTGCTCGGCGTCGCCGACGACTAGCGTTGCCGGCACCGCCAGCATCAGGTTGAGCGGCAGGCCGAACTCTTCCAGGGTCATGCCGTCGCGGTCGCGGGTCGGATCCTCGCCGATCAGCTCCGGGGTGTGCCGGCGGATCCGCTCGGCGTAGCTGCCGGCGTCGTCGACGTAGCCATAGACCGGCTTGCCGAGGGCGGTGGCATAGCCGACCTCGAAGGCGGTGCCGCTGTCCGGCTCGGCGCCGCGGAAGAAGTTCAGGTTGGCCAGCACCGCGTCGGCGCGTTCGATCAGGCCGATGTTGGCGCGGTAGATCCAGGCCGCCTGTTCGCGCGGCTCGGCGAGCTGTTTCGGCAGCGCGTTGTCCAGCGGGTAGAGGCCCTCGAAACCGTAGCGTGCGCACAGTGCCTTGAGTGCTTCGCCGTGGGCGACGGCGTCGGCGCGGAACACATCGGGACCGGCCAGATAGAGTTTCCGCGGCCTGGCCGCGGCGCGTACGCCCGGCAGGCTGCCGAGCAGGGCGCCGGCGGGCAGCAGCAGGGCTGCCAGGCGCAGGAAGGTACGACGGCTGCTGGAACCCTTGGATCGGTTCATCGGATGCCTCTTGCAGGCCGGCCTCCCGGATGGGGCCGTTGTTGTCCAGGATTATGGCCGGCAAGCGACGGGCCGGGCGGCGGCTATCTGCCAGCAGCTAGGCGACGGCCTTCCCGCGATGTCAGGCGCGCTCGAGTTCCTCGGCGAGGCGTCGCAGGGCCTCGCGCGGGCCGCCGGCGACCAGCCGCGAAGGCACCGCCAGCATCAGGTTCAATGGCAGGCCGAAACCCTCCAGTTGCCAACCGTCGCGGTCCTCGCCGGGGTGCTCGCCGAGCCATTCCGGGGCCAGCCGGGCGAGGCGCTCGGCGTAGGCGCCGGCATCGCTGAGGTAGGCATATACCGGCTTGCCCAGGGCCAGGGCGTAACCCACTTCGAAGGCGGTGCCGCTGTCCGGCTCGCTGCCGCGGAACGGTTCGAGGTTGGCCAGCACGCAGTCGGCGCGCTCGATCAGGCCGACATTGGCGCGGTAGATCCAGGCGGCCTGTGCGGCTGGCTCGCGGATGTCGGCGGGCAGGGCGTGGTCGAGCGGGTAGAGGCCGACGAAGCCGAACTCGGCGCAGAGCGCCTTGAGGGTTTCGCCATGGGCTTCGGCGTCGGGGCGGAAGACGTCCGGCCCGGCCAGGTAGATCGCGGTCATCGCGTGCGTGCCTTGTTACGGAAAGCCAGCGCCCATGGTAGCGCCATCGTGGCGGCGCCGGCATGCACCAAGCGATGGCGCGCTGCACCGTCCTGCAGCCGCGCCGGCATGACGCGGCGCGCAGAAGCGCGAGCTTGAGCGGAGTTGTCCGGGTGGTCAGGTAATTGCATCGGCGGGCGGGCTGAACGCGAAGCCACGCCCGATGGCCAACCCTGCACTCACCGGAGCACGCCCATCCATGAAACACCGTCGCACGCAATCCCGCATGTCCGTCCTGCGCCGCCTTGCCGCCGTCCTCGGCCTCGGCGCCTGCGCTCTCGCCGCCGAGGCCGCCGAACCACTGAAGATCGGCTTCGTCTATGTCGGCCCGGTCGGCGACCACGGCTGGACCTACCAGCACGAACTGGGCCGCCGCGAACTGGTGGAGCACTTCGGCGACAAGGTGAAGACCAGCTTCGTCGAGAACGTCGCCGAGGGCGCCGACGCCGAGCGGGTCATCCGCAACCTGGCGAAAGACGGCTACGGCCTGGTCTTCACCACCTCCTTCGGCTACATGAACCCTACCGCCAAGGTGGCCCGGCAGTTTCCCAAGGTGACCTTCGAGCACGCCACCGGCTACAAGCGCGACAGGAACCTCGGCACCTACCTGTCGCGCTCCTACGAGGGACGCTACGTCGGCGGCTTCCTCGCGGCGAAGATGACCCGCAGCCACAAGATCGGCTACATCGCCTCGTTTCCGATTCCCGAGGTGATCCGCGACATCAACGCGATCCAGCTGGCGCTGGACAAATACGACCCGCAGGCCGAACTCAAGGTGATGTGGGTGAGCACCTGGTTCGATCCGGGCAAGGAGGCCGACGCGGCCAACGCGCTGATCGACCAGGGCGTCGACGTGGTGTTCCAGCACACCGATAGCCCGGCGCCGATCCAGGCCGCCGAGCGTCGCGGGGTGTACGCCGTGGGCTACGCCTCGGACATGCAGCACTTCGGTCCGAAGACCGTGCTCACCTCGATCGTCAACGACTGGGGCCCGCACTATATCCGCTCGGCCCAGGCGGTGATGGACGGCACCTGGAAATCCGAGGACTTCTGGGGTGGCCTGGCCGAGAGTACGGTGGTCCTGCCGCTGAACCAGGAGGTGCTGCCGGCGCCGGTGCGGGAAGAGGCGGGCAGGCTGATCGAGTCGATCCGCAGCGGAGCCTTCCACCCCTTCACCGGGCCGATCCGCGACCAGTCCGGCAAGGAGCGTTTCGCCGCCGGCGTCAGCGCGACCAATGCCGACCTGGCGTCGATGAACTATTACGTGGAAGGCATCAAGGCCGACCTGCCGAAGTGAGCCCTGGCCTTGTATGGAAAAAGTCGCCGAGCGCAGGCACTTTCCGTACAGGACCCATCGAGGAGAGCGCGATTGGACCGTCTACCCATCATCGACATCGCCCCGCTCTACGGCGCCGACCGTGGCGCCTGGAACGACGTGGCGCGGCGGATCGACCAGGCCTGCCGCGAGTGGGGCTTCTTCTACATCGCCGGACACCCGTTGCCGGCCGCGCGCTTCGAAGCCC
This sequence comes from Pseudomonas sp. PS1(2021), assembly GCF_020405165.1. Lineage (NCBI taxonomy): Bacteria > Pseudomonadati > Pseudomonadota > Gammaproteobacteria > Pseudomonadales > Pseudomonadaceae > Pseudomonas > Pseudomonas sp. PS1(2021). Next base: position 6,224,473 of record NZ_CP084484.1, read on the forward strand.
TGCTGGCGGCGGCGCGGGAGTTCTTCGCGCTGCCCGTCGAAGAGAAGCTGAAGATCGATATCACCCGTAGCCGCAATCATCGCGGCTATGGCGCGATCGCCACCGAGCAGCTCGACCCGGCGTTGCCCAGCGACTTCAAGGAGACCTTCGACATGGCCCTGCACCTGCCGGCGGAGCATCCCGACGTGCGCGCCGGCAAATCCTTCTACGGGCCCAACCGACACCCCGACCTGCCCGGCTGGGAGGCCCTGCTGGAAGGACACTATGCCGACATGCTGGCGCTGGCCCGTACCGTGCTGCGCGCCCTGGCCATCGCCCTGGGGATCGAGGAGGACTTCTTCGATCGCCGCTTCGAGCAGCCGGTCAGCGTGTTCCGCCTGATCCACTATCCGCCGGCCTCGGCCCGGCAGAGCGCCGACCAGCCCGGCGCCGGCGCGCACACCGACTACGGCTGCGTGACCCTGCTCTACCAGGACGCCGCCGGTGGCCTGCAAGTGCAGAACCGCCAGGGCGAATGGATCGACGCGCCGCCCATCGACGGCACCTTCGTGGTCAACATCGGCGACATGATGGCGCGCTGGAGCAACGACCGTTACCGCTCGACCCCGCACCGGGTGATCAGCCCGCGCGGGGTGCACCGCTACTCCATGCCGTTCTTCGCCGAACCGCACATGGACACCGAGATCCGCTGCCTGCCGGGCTGCTTCGACGCGGACAACCCGCCGAAGTATCCGCCGACCACCTGTGGCGATTGGCTGACCTCGCGCTTCGCGCAGACCTATGCCTATCGGCGCGGCGAAACGGCCTGAGCCGCCCGTCGCGCGCGGGAGCGGCTCGTGGGTTTGCCGCGGGCCTGACTCCCGGGACAGGTTAAACTTGCCGGCCAAGACCAGCCTGATCGAGAACCCACCCCATGTACGAATGGCTCAACGCCTTGCCCAAGGCCGAACTGCACCTGCACCTGGAAGGTACCCTGGAGCCGGAGCTGCTGTTCGCCCTCGCCGAGCGCAACCGCATCGCCCTGCCCTGGAACGACGTCGAGACCCTGCGCAAGGCCTACGCCTTCAACAACCTGCAGGAATTCCTCGACCTCTACTACGCCGGCGCCGACGTGCTGCGCACCGAGCAGGACTTCTACGACCTGACCTGGGCCTACCTGCAGAAGTGCAAGGCGCAGAACGTCGTCCACGTCGAGCCGTTCTTCGACCCGCAGACCCACACCGATCGCGGCATTCCCTTCGAGGTGGTGCTCGCCGGCATCCGCGCCGCGCTACGGGACGGCGAGAAGCTGCTGGGCATCCGCCATGGGCTGATCCTCAGCTTCCTCCGCCACCTCAGCGAGGAACAGGCGCAGAAAACCCTCGACCAGGCGCTGCCGTTCCGCGACGCCTTCATCGCCGTCGGCCTCGACAGCTCGGAAGTAGGGCATCCGCCGAGCAAGTTCCAGCGGGTCTTCGACCGGGCCCGCAGCGAAGGCTTCCTCACCGTCGCCCATGCCGGCGAGGAGGGGCCGCCCGAGTACATATGGGAAGCCCTCGACCTGCTCAAGGTCGAGCGCATCGACCACGGCGTACGCGCCTTCGAGGACGAGCGGCTGATGCGGCGGCTGATCGACGAACAGATCCCGCTGACCGTCTGCCCGCTGTCCAACACCAAGCTCTGCGTGTTCGACGACATGAGCCAGCACACCATCCTCGACATGCTCGAACGCGGCGTGAAGGTGACGGTGAACTCCGATGACCCGGCCTACTTCGGCGGCTATGTCACCGAGAACTTCCATGCCTTGCAGCAGAGCCTGGGAATGACCGAGGAGCAGGCCAGGCGCCTGGCGCAGAACAGCCTGGATGCGCGCCTGGTGAAGTGAGGGGCGGCGTGCCGGATAGCCCGGCGCGCGACCCGCAAGGCGTTTCGTCGTCGCTGGCTTCTCGGTATTGATGATAAGCATTATCATTTGAAGGCCTGCTCAGCATTCCCATGGCGCCGCCCCGGCGCCGGCTTTCGTGCAGCCGTCCTCACCGATGCCCGACCGCGACCTACCTCCCGGCCCGCGCCCGGATGCCTTGCCGGCAGACGGCGAGGCGGCGCGCCGCGCGGATCTCCTCAAGGCCTTCCTGGCCCAGCGCCAGCGCATGGAAAGCCTGGTCAGCCGCTGGGTCGGCTGCCGGGCGACCGCCGCCGACCTGGTCCAGGAGCTGTTCCTGCGTTTCTGGCGGCGCCCGGCCGCCCCGGTGGAGGAGCTTGGCAGCTACCTCCTGCGCAGCGCGCGCAACCTGGCCATCGACCACTTGCGTGGCGAAGGATCGCGGCAACGGCAACTGGACGACTGGCTGCCGGAGCAGCGCCAGGGCGAGCCGGTCGGTCCCGAGCAGGCGCTCGAGGCCGGCGACCAGTGGCGCCGGGTCGAGGCCGCCTTGCGCGGCCTGCCCGAGCGCACCCGGCGGATTTTCCTGCTCAATCGCATCCACGGCCGCACCTACGCGGAGATCGCCCAGGCCATGCAGCTTTCCCAAAGCGCCGTGGAAAAACATATGATGCGCGCCCTCGACGCCTGCAAGGCGAGCCTGGCCGGCCCGGCCGGCGAGCAGGCAAGGAGCGCCCAGCCATGACCCGACCCGATAGCGACGCCGCGCCCTACGAGCCCGTCCTCGAGCAGACCGCCCAGGCCTGGCTGGTGCGCCTGCGCGGTACGCCGGATGCGGCGACCCGGCGGGCCTTCGAGGACTGGCTGGCGCAGCGGCCGGCGCATGCCGAGGCCTATGCCCGCGCCGAGGCGCTCTGGCGCCTGACGGAAATACCGGCGAGCCGCCTGGCCATCGAAGAGGCCGATGCCCTGGAAGCCTACCTGCGGCCGCGCCGAGCGTCGCGCAACCCGCGGCGCTGGGCCTACCCGCTGGCCAGCGTCGCCTGCCTGCTGGCGATGCTCTGGCTGGGCGGCTGGTGGCAGCCCGGCGACTGGCTGCAGGACTGGCGTGCCGACTATGTCGCCGCGCCGGGACAGGTCGCCGAATGGAAGCTGGCCGATGGCTCCTACCTGAGCCTGGACGCCGGCAGCGCGGTGCGCGTGCGTATCGACGGCGGCCAGCGGCGGGTCGAACTGCTGCGCGGCGCCGCCGCGTTGCGGGTGAAGCGCGACGCGCTGCCATTCGTGGTCGAGGCCGGCGAAGGTCGGGCGCGGGTACTGGGCACCGAGTTCGAGGTCCGTCGCGGCGCCGGGGCGACCCGCGTCACCGTGTTGCAAGGGCGGGTCGCGGTGAGCGCCGGCACCGGTGCGGGCGCCGCCGAGGAAGTGCTGGGCGCCGGCCAGCAGGTCGGCTTCGCCGACGGCAAGCTGGGCCGGCCCGTGGCCATCGACGCCGCCGCCGCGCTGGCCTGGCGCCAGGGTTGGCTGAGCTTCTACCGGCGGCCGCTGGCGGAAGTGCTCGACGAACTCGCTCGCTACTACCCCGGACGCATTCTCCTGCTCGACGACGCGCTCGGTCGCCAGCCGGTCAGCGGCAGCTTCCGCAGCGATGATCCCGAAGCCGCGCTGAAGTCGCTGCAGGCGGTGCTCGGCTATCGCCAGCAGATCCTGTTCGGACGCCTGGTGGTGATTCGCTGACGGTGGCCCCGGTCCGTTTGGCCGCAGGAATCTTTCCCGGCGAAGAATTTTTTTGCCCTGCGGGGTGAGGTAAATCCGGCGCCGCTTCGTGTAGTGCTCATGACCGCGATTGATTCGCATTAGAAAAGCGACCGACACGAGCAACCCATGACCCCCTTCCCGCGCTTCGCCCTGCGTACTCTCCCCGCCCTGTTCCTCAGCCTCGGCTGTCTCGCCGCCACCGCGCAGGCCGCCGAGGCGGTTCGCTACCGCTTCAGCCAGGCTGCCGCGCCGCTGGCCCAGGCGCTCAACGCGTTCAGCCGGGCCAGCGGGCAGACGCTGCTCTACACCGCCGAGCTGCCGCCGCAGGCGACCGCCCCGGCATTGCACGGTTCGCTGGACGCGGAGGAGGCGCTGCAACGCCTGCTGCAGGGCAGCGGCCTGCGCGCGCGGCGGATCGACGAGCGCACCCTGACCCTGGAACCGATCCCCGCCAGCGGCGCGCTCGACCTCGATGCCACGACGGTCTCCGCCGCCGCCCCGGCGCAGGGCTACCGGCCGGCGGCCAACGCCTCGATCAGCCGCGGCGATGCGCCGCTACTGGATATCCCCCAGGCGATCAGCGTGGTCCCGGCACAGGCGCTGCAGGACCAGCGCCCGCGCAACCTTGACGACGCGCTGGGCAACATCAGCGGCATCACCCAGGCCAACACCCTTGGCGGTACCCAGGACGCGGTGATGAAGCGCGGCTTCGGCGACAACCGCGACGGCTCGATCATGCGTGACGGCATGCCCTCGGTGCAGGGCCGCAATTTCACCGCCACCGCCGACCACGTCGAGGTGCTGAAGGGGCCTGCATCCCTGCTCTATGGCATCCAGGACCCGGGCGGGGTGGTCAACGTGGTGAGCAAGAAGCCGCAACTGCAACAAGCCAACGCCCTGACCCTGCGTGGCTCGGCCTACGCCCACGGGCGCAACGGCAGCGGCGGCCAGCTCGACTCCACCGGCCCGCTGGGCGACAGCGGACTGGCCTACCGGATGATCCTCGATCATGAGGACGAGGATTACTGGCGCGACTTCGGCAAGAGCCGCGAGACGCTGGTGGCGCCCTCGCTGGCCTGGTACGGCGAGGACACGACGGTCAACCTGAGCTACGAGCACCGCGAGTTCACCACGCCGTTCGACCGTGGCACGGCCATCGATCCGCGTACCAACCGCCCGCTGGACATCCCGCGCAGCCGGCGCCTGGACGAGCCCTTCAACATCACCGAGGGCCGTTCCGAGCTGACCCGCCTGGATCTCGAACGGCAGCTCGACGACACCTGGAAGGCCCACTTCGGCTACGGCTACAGTCGCGAGACCTACGACGACAACCAGGCCCGGGTGATGGCCGTGAATGCCGACGGCACCCTGACCCGGCGCATGGACGGCACCCACGGCGCGGTCAGCAGCGACAGCTTCGCCACCCTCGGCCTGAGCGGAACGCTGCAACTGGCCGGGATGCAACATGACCTGCAATTCGGCATGGACCACGAGAAGCGCAAGATCTTCCGCGCCGACCTGCTGCGCGACAGCAAGACCAGCCGCTTCGACTACCTCGACCCGGTCTATGGCCAGGTGGTGCCGTCGACCCGGGTGGTCGCCGGCGACAGCGACCAGACCGACAAGCTGCGCAGCGACTCGCTGTACTTCCAGGACTCGATCCACCTGGACGAACGCTGGATCCTGGTCGGCGGCGCGCGCTACCAGATCTACGACCAGCTCGCCGGGCGCGGCCGGCCGTTCAACGCCAACACCGATATCAACGGGCAGAAATGGGTGCCGCGCGGCGGCCTGGTCTACCGCCTGAGCGACGAGGTTTCGCTGTACGGCAGCTACACGCGCTCGTTCAAGCCGAACTCGACCATCGCCCCGCTGAGCACCGGCGAGACCATCGATTCGGCGATCCTGCCGGAGGAGGCGACCTCCTGGGAGCTGGGCGCCAAGCTGGATGTGCCGGGGCGTCTCAGCGGCACCCTGGCGCTGTTCGACATTCGCAAGAAGAACGTGCTGGTCAACGAACTCGACGGTGCTGGCAACAGCAGCGTGCGCGCCGCCGGCCGGGTCCGCTCGCGCGGCCTGGAGCTGGACCTCACCGGCCAGCTCAGCGAACGCTGGAGCCTGATCGGCAGCTACGCCTGGCTCGCCGCGGAAGTCACCGAGGACCCGACCCTGGAGGGCAAGCGCCTGCAGAACGTGGCGCGCAACACCGCGTCGCTGTCGGCGGTCTACGAACTCGGCCAGCTCTTCGGCGGCGACCGCCTGCGCCTGGGCGGCGGCGCGCGCTACGTCGGCAAGCGCCCGGGCGACCCGGCCAATTCCTTCGACCTGCCGTCCTACACCGTGGCCGATGCCTTTGCCAGCTACGACACCCGCTTCGGCGGACACGGCGTGAAGTTCCAGCTCAACGTGAAGAACCTGTTCGACCGCACCTACTACCCGTCCAGTGCCAATCGACTGTACGTGGCGATGGGCGAGCCCCGGCAGTTCCAGGTGTCGACGACGGTGGAGTTCTGAGTCGGCGCTCGCTCCAGGTGGGGTTCCCCGGCGTCCTCCTGGACGTGGAGGCCCCCCTGAAGGGCGAAGGGTCGGCGCGATGCTGCCCGACCATGCTCCATCCGGTTCCTTCTTCCCCCAGGGAAGGGATTGCCCGGCGCGTGAGTCGTTCCGCCATCCAGTGCCTTCTCCCTTTGGGGAAAGGAAGGCGGAGAACCGCCTGGCACGACCTCGCCGCACGCCACACCTCGTTCCCAACCCGCCCGTTGGGTACCATGCCCGCACCACTCGCCGCCACGGCCGCCCCATGAACCTCGACAACCGCATCAAGTTCCGCCACCTCGCCTGCTTCCTCGAAGTCGCCCGCCAGCGCAGCTTCGCCAAGGCGGCGGATGCCGTGGCGGTGTCGCAGCCGGCGATCTCCAAGACCCTCAAGGAACTGGAGGAAATCCTCGGCGCGCGCCTGTTCGAACGGAGCAAGGCCGGCGCCGAGCTGACCGAGGCGGGCGTGACCTTCCTGCGCTATGCCGGCCCCTGCGTGCAGGCCCTGCGCGACGGGGTGAACACCCTGCGCGGCCACGAGGCGCAGGTCGAGACGGTGCGGGTCGGCGTGCTGTCGACGGTGGAGAGCCTGGTGGTGCCCGAGGTGATCCGGCGCCTGCACCGGCGCCACGGTGCGCTGGTGGTCAGCGTCGCCACCGGACCCAGCGCCTACCTGCTGGCGCAACTGAAGGTCGGCGAGCTGGACCTGGTGGTCGGGCGGATGACCGATAGCCCGGACATCCAGGGCCTGACCTTCGAGCACCTGTACAGCGAGTCGATGATGCTGGTGGTGCGTCCCGGCCACCCCTTGCTCGCCGCGCCCCTCGGCGACCCGCAGCGGCTGGCCGAATTCCCACTGGTGCTGCCGCTGGCCGGCACCACCATCCGCCGCCACGCCGACAGCCTGTTCGTGCAGTGGGGCATCGCGCTCGCCGGACAGCGCCTGGAAACCCTCTCGCCGACCCTCAGCCGCAGCTATGTGTTGCGCAGCGAGGCGATCTGGGTGGCGCCGCGCGATGCCGTGCGCCTGGACGTCGGCAACGGCGAGCTGGCCGAGCTGGACCTGGGTATCCGCGAACCGGGCGGTTCGGTCGGGCTGTGCCACAACGCGGCCTTGCCGTTGCCGCTGGGGGCGCAATGGTTCAGCGCGGTGTTGCGCGAGGTGGCCGCCGAGTTGCACTGATAAAGCATAACCAAATGGTTATGTATGGGGCCGGATAATTCACTGTCCCCGTCCCGCCTCCTGCGCAAGACTTCGTTTTCCATGCCTGAATCCACAAGCCTGGCGACCGATAACGCGAATAACAGGAGCCCGACATGCACGACGCCGAAAGCCGTCGTTTCGTCATCCGTGACCGAAACTGGCACCCCAAAGCCTTGACCCCCGACTACAAGACCTCCGTGCCGCGCTCGCCGAGCCAGGCGCTGGTGAGCATCCCGCAATCGCTCTCGGAAACCAGCGGGCCGGACTTCTCCCACCTCAGGCTCGGCCGCCACGACAACGACCTGCTGCTCAACTTCGACCACGGCGGCCTGCCCCAGGGCGAGCGCATCATCATGTTCGGCCGGGTCTTCGACCAGTACGGCAAGCCGGTCCCGCACACCCTGGTGGAGATGTGGCAGGCCAACGCCGGCGGGCGCTACCGGCACAAGAACGACCGCTACCTGGCGCCGCTCGACCCGAACTTCGGCGGCGTCGGCCGGACCCTCACCGACAGCGAGGGCCACTATTACTTCCGCACCATCAAGCCCGGGCCCTATCCCTGGCGCAACGGCCCCAACGACTGGCGCCCGGCGCACATCCACGTGTCTGTCAGCGGCCCGGCGATCGCCGCGCGGCTGGTCACCCAGATGTACTTCGAGGGCGACCCGCTGATCCCCAAGTGCCCGATCATCCGCACCCTTGCCGACCCGGAGGCGGCGCAGAGCCTGATCGGCCGGCTCGACATGAGCATGGCCAACCCGATGGATTGCCTGGCCTACCGCTTCGACATCGTCCTGCGCGGGCAGCGCAAGACCTTCTTCGAGAACGCCTGAGGAGCCGACCATGAGCCACGAACTGCTGCGGGAAACCCCTTCCCAGACCGCCGGTCCCTATGTCCACATCGGCCTGGCGCTGGCCGCCGCCGGCAACCCGACCCGTGACCTGGAGATCTGGAACCGCATGGCCCGCGAAGACGCGCCGGGCCAGCACATCCTCCTGCTCGGCCACGTCTACGACGGCAACGGCCACCTGGTGCGCGACTCGTTCCTGGAGTTCTGGCAGGCCGACAGCGAAGGCCGCTACCAGGAGCGCTACGATCCGGAGCGACCGTTCAACAGCTTCGGCCGCACCGCCACCACCTTCGATGCCGGCGAGTGGACCCTGCACACGGTCAAGCCGGGGGGGGTGCGTAACGCCCAGGGCGTGCCGATGGCGCCGCACATCAACGTCTCGCTGTTCGCCCGCGGCATCAACATCCACTTGCAGACCCGGCTGTACTTCGATGACGAGACCGAGGCCAACGCCGCCTGTCCGGTGCTCAACCTGATCGAGCAGGCGCCGCGTCGCGACACCCTGCTCGCGCGGCGCTGCGAAGTGGACGGACAGCTCGCCTACCGTTTCGACATCCGCATCCAGGGCGACAACGAGACGGTGTTCTTTGACTTCTAGGCGCATCGATCGCGCGGGAAGGAAGGGCGCCCTTGCCGGAGCGGCAAGGGCGTACCCAGAACCCGCCGATGGGTACCTGACATTACTCCCGGAGGGCGATGGGTAGCCCCGACAGTACTACAGTCGGAGGCGCTCCGGTCAATTGCGATGATCGAACGAGTGTCCGATAATCGGCGAGCCTTTCCGTGACCCGAGCCCGAACGTCCATGAGCGAACTCCCGGAACACCCCGCCACCCTGGCGCCGCCGACCGTCCTTTCGCCGGCCAAGCGCATCGAGGCCTTCACCGGCGATCCCAACTTCATGACCTCGCTGGCCCGTGGCCTGGCGGTGATCCATGCGTTCCAGGAGCGCAAGCGGCACCTGACCATCGCCCAGATCAGCCACCGCACCGAGATACCCCGCGCCGCCGTGCGTCGCTGCCTGCACACGCTGATGCAGCTTGGCTACGCCACCACCGACGGGCGCACCTACTCGCTGTTGCCGAAGGTGCTCACCCTCGGCCACGCCTACCTGTCGTCGACGCCGCTGGCGATCACCGCGCAGCCGATCCTCGACCGCCTCAGCGAACAGCTCCACGAAGCCTGCTCGATGGCCACCCTGGAGGGCGATGACGTGCTCTACATCGCCCGTTCGGCCACTCCCCAGCGGCTGATTTCGGTGGACCTCAACGTCGGCAGCCGGCTGCCCGCCTATTGCACCTCGATGGGCCGCATCCTCCTCGCCGCGCTGGACGACGACGCGCTGCACGCCTACTTCGGCGGAGTGGAGATGCAGGCCAAGACCAGCCGTACCCTGTATACCCCCGAGACCCTGCTGCCGTGCCTGGTGGAGATTCGTCGCCAGGGCTGGTGCATCGTCGACCAGGAGCTGGAAGTCGGCCTGCGCTCGCTGGCGGTGCCGGTACGCGACTCCGCCGGCCATGTGCTCGCCGCGCTGAACGTCGGCACCCATGCCGGGCGGGTCTCCCGCGCCGAACTGGAAAGCCGTTTCCTGCCGTTGCTGCTGGAGGCCAGCCGCGAGCTGAGCGCGCGCCTGTTCACCTGACGCCGGAGGCGATCCCCTCCACAAGTTTGGAAAAGGAACCCCCGCTTCCATCTGATAGTCGCAATCCTTGGGGACGCGGCTAGAATCCCTGCCAATTCTGGGAGTTTCCGGCCGTATCGGCCGGTATCTGTATGGATCGCGAAGGGGAAGGCATGTCAGACGCCAGAGGCGCTTTTCATTCCAAAGGTCGCTGGTCGCGGATGGCGCTGCCCGCCATCCTGTGCGCCAGCCTGCTTGTCGGTTGCGGCGCTGAGCCGCCCGCCGAGGAACACGTCCGTGTGCTGGCGCAGACGGTGAAGATGGCCGAGTTCGCCTCGGCCACCTCGATCACCGGCGACATCCAGGCACGGGTACAGGCCGACCAGTCGTTCCGTGTCGGCGGCAAGATCGTCGAGCGCCTGGTCGATGTCGGCGACCACGTCGCGGCTGGCCAGGTGCTGGCGCGGCTCGACCCGCAGGACCAGCGCAGCAACGTGGAGAACGCCCAGGCGGCGGTCGCCGCGCAGCAGGCGCAGTCGAAGCTCGCCGACCTCAACTACCAGCGGCAGAAGGCGCTGCTGCCCAAGGGCTACACCAGCCAGAGCGAGTACGACCAGGCGCTGGCCTCGGTGCGCAGCGCGCAGAGTTCGCTGAAGGCCGCCCAGGCGCAGTTGGCCAACGCCCGCGACCTGCTTTCCTATACCGAGCTGCGTGCCTCCGACGCCGGGGTCATCACCGCCCGCCAGGCCGAGGTCGGCCAGGTGGTGCAGGCCACCGTGCCGATCTTCACCCTGGCCCGCGATGGCGAGCGCGACGCGGTGTTCAACGTCTACGAGTCGTTGTTCAGCCACGATGTCGACGGCCAGCGGATCACCGTCAGCCTGCTCGGCAAGCCGGAAGTCACCGCCAGCGGCAAGGTCCGCGAGATCACCCCGACGGTGGACGAGCGCAGCGGTACGCTGAAGGTCAAGGTCGGCCTCGACTCGGTGCCGGCGGAAATGAGCCTCGGCAGCGTGGTCAACGCCAGCGTCGCCGCGCCGGCCGAGCACAGCGTGGTGCTGCCCTGGTCGGCGCTGTCCAAGGTCGGCGAGCAGCCGGCGGTCTGGTTGCTCGACCAGCAAGGCAAGGCGCGTCTGCAACCGGTGCGGGTGGCACGCTACGCCAGCGAGAAGGTGGTCATCGACGGTGGCCTGGAGGCGGGCCAGACGGTGGTCACGGTGGGCGGCCAACTGCTCCATCCGGGCCAGGTGGTCGAGGTGGCCCAGCCGCCGCAGCCGACCCAGAGCACCGCCAGCCGCGACGCCGTGGGCGGAGGCCAGCCATGAAGCCGTTTTCCCTCGCCGGCCTGTTCGGCTTCGCCCTGCTCCTCTCCGGCTGCGGCGACGAGCCGCAGCCGGCACCGCCGCGGCCGGTGCTGACGGTGACCGTGAAGACCCTGAAGAACGACGACCTCGGTCGCTTCGCCGGGAGCATCCAGGCGCGCTACGAGAGCGTGCTCGGCTTCCGCACCAACGGACGGATCGCCTCGCGCCTGTTCGACGTCGGTGACTTCGTCGGCAAGGGCGCGCTGCTGGCGACCCTCGACCCCACCGACCAGCAGAACCAGTTGCGCGCCAGCCAGGGCGACCTGGCCAGCGCCGAGGCACAGTTGATCGACGCCCAGGCCAATGCCCGGCGCCAGGAAGAACTGTTCGCCCGCAGCGTCACCGCCCAGGCGCGCCTGGACGATGCGCGGACCCGCCTGAAGACCAGCCAGGCCAGCTTCGACCAGGCCAAAGCGGCGGTGCAGCAGGCCAGGGACCAGCTTTCCTACACGCGCCTGGTGACCGATTTCGACGGCGTCATCACCACCTGGCACGCCGAGGCCGGGCAAGTGGTCAGCGCCGGCCAGGCGGTGGTCACCCTGGCCCGGCCCGAAGTGCGCGAGGCGGTCTTCGACCTGCCCACCGAGGTCGCCGAGAGCCTGCCGGCCGACGCGCGCTTCCTGGTCAGCGCCCAGCTCGACCCGCAGGCCAGGACCACCGGCAGCATCCGCGAGCTGGGTCCGCAGGCTGACGCCTCGACCCGCACCCGTCGCGTGCGCCTGAGCCTGGCGCAGACGCCGGAGGCGTTTCGCCTCGGTTCGACCATCCAGGTCCAGCTGAGCAGCGCCGGTAGCGTGCGCAGCGTGCTGCCGGCCAGCGTGCTGCTGGAGCGCGACGGCAAGACCCAGGTCTGGGTCGTCGATGGGAAACAGTCCAGCGTGGCCCTGCGCGAGGTACAGGTGCTCAGCCGCGACGAACGCCAGGTGGTGATCGGACAGGGCCTGGCCGACGGCGACCGGGTGGTCCGCGCCGGAGTCAACAGCCTCAAGCCCGGCCAGAAGATCAAACTCGACGAGGATGCGCGATGAAGGGCGGTTTCAACCTGTCGGACTGGGCCCTGCGCCACCAGTCCCTGGTCTGGTACCTGATGGCGGTATCGCTGGTGATGGGCGTGTTCTCCTACCTCAACCTGGGGCGCGAGGAGGATCCCTCGTTCGCCATCAAGACCATGGTCATCCAGACCCGCTGGCCGGGCGCCACGGTGGACGACACCCTGGAGCAGGTCACCGACCGCATCGAGAAGAAGCTCGAGGAGCTGGACTCGCTGGATTACGTGAAGAGCTACACGCGACCCGGCGAATCGACGGTCTTCGTCTACCTCAAGGACACCACCAAGGCCGGCGACATCCCGGATATCTGGTACCAGGTGCGCAAGAAGATATCCGACATCCAGGGCGAATTCCCCCAAGGCATCCAGGGACCGGGTTTCAACGACGAGTTCGGCGACGTGTTCGGCAGCGTCTACGCCTTCACCGCCGATGGCCTGGACTTCCGCCAGCTGCGCGACTACGTGGAGAAGGTGCGCCTGGACATCCGCTCGGTGAAAGACCTGGGCAAGGTGCAGATGATCGGTGCGCAGAACGAGGTCATCTACCTCAACTTCTCTACCCGCAAGCTGGCCGCCCTCGGTCTCGACCAGCGCCAGGTCGTGCAGAGCCTGCAGGCGCAGAACGCGGTGACCCCGTCGGGCGTGGTCGAGGCCGGCCCCGAGCGCATCTCGGTGCGCACCTCCGGCAACTTCCGTTCGGAAAAGGACCTGCAGGCGGTCAACCTGCGGGTCAACGATCGTTTCTACCGGCTGTCCGACCTGGCCAGCATCAGCCGCGATTTCGTCGACCCGCCGACCTCGCTGTTCCGCTACAAGGGCGAGCCGGCCATCGGCCTGGCGGTGGCGATGAAGGAGGGCGGCAATATCCTCGAGTTCGGCGAGGCGCTCAATGCGCGCATGCAGGAGATCACCGGCGAACTGCCGGTTGGTGTCGGCGTGCACCAGGTGTCGAACCAGGCCCAGGTGGTGAAGAAGGCGGTCGGCGGTTTCACCCGGGCGCTGTTCGAGGCGGTGGTGATCGTCCTCATCGTCAGCTTCGTCAGCCTCGGCCTGCGCGCCGGGCTGGTGGTGGCCTGCTCGATCCCGCTGGTGCTGGCGATGGTCTTCGTGTTCATGGAATACACCGACATCACCATGCAGCGGGTTTCCCTCGGCGCGCTGATCATCGCCCTCGGCCTGCTGGTGGACGATGCCATGATCACCGTGGAGATGATGATCACGCGCCTCGAACTGGGCGACTCGCTGCACGACTCGGCGACCTACGCCTACACCTCGACGGCCTTCCCGATGCTCACCGGGACCCTGGTGACGGTGGCCGGCTTCGTGCCCATCGGGCTCAACGCCAGCTCCGCCGGCGAGTACACCTTCACCCTGTTCGCAGTGATCGCCGTGGCGCTGCTGCTGTCATGGATCGTCGCGGTGCTGTTCGCCCCGGTGATCGCCGTGCACATCCTGCCGAAGACTCTCAAGCACAAGTCGGAGCAGAAGAAGGGCCGCATCGCCGAGCGTTTCGACAGCCTGCTGCACCTGGCGATGCGCCGGCGCTGGACGACCATCTTCCTCACCGCGCTGCTGTTCGGCGTGTCGCTGTTCCTGATGAAGTTCGTCCAGCACCAGTTCTTCCCGTCTTCCGACCGTCCGGAACTGCTGGTCGACCTCAACCTGCCGCAGAACAGCAGCATCCACGAGACCAGGGCGGTGATGGACCGCCTGGAAGCGACGCTGAAGGACGACGAGGACATCGACCACTGGAGCGCCTACGTCGGCGAAGGCGCGATCCGCTTCTACCTGCCGCTGGACCAGCAGTTGCAGAACAACTTCTATGGCCAGCTGGTGATCGTCACCAAGGACCTGGAGGCCCGCGAGCGCGTCGCCGCACGCCTGCGCGATCGCTTGCGCAAGGACTACGTCGGCATCAGCACCTACGTGCAGCCGCTGGAGATGGGGCCGCCGGTGGGACGGCCGATCCAGTACCGGGTCAGCGGACCGCAGATCGACAAGGTCCGCGAGTACGCCATGGGCCTGGCCGGCGTGCTCGACGGCAACCCGAACATCGGCGATATCGTCTACGACTGGAACGAGCCCGGGAAGATGCTCAAGATCGACATCGCCCAGGACAAGGCGCGCCAGCTCGGGCTTTCCTCCGAGGACGTGGCGCAGATCATGAACAGCGTGGTGACCGGCAGCGCGGTGACCCAGGTGCGCGACGACATCTACCTGGTGAACGTCATCGGCCGCGCCGAGGATAGCGAGCGCGGCTCGCTGGAGACCCTGGAGAGCCTGCAGATCGTCACGCCCAGCGGCACCTCGATCCCGCTCAAGGCGTTCGCCAAGGTCAGCTACGAGCTGGAGCAGCCGCTGGTGTGGCGCCGCGACCGCAAGCCGACGATCACGGTGAAGGCGTCGCTGCGCGGCGAGATCCAGCCCACCGACCTGGTCGCCCGGCTGGCGCCGGAGGTCAAGCGCTTCGCCGACGGCCTGCCGGCGAACTACCGGATCGAAGTGGGCGGCACGGTGGAGGAGAGCGGCAAGGCCGAGGGCCCGATCGCCAAGGTGGTGCCGCTGATGCTGTTCCTCATGGCGACCTTCCTGATGATCCAGTTGCAGAGCGTGCAGAAGCTGTTCCTGGTGGCCAGCGTCGCGCCGCTGGGGCTGATCGGGGTGGTCGCGGCGTTGCTGCCGACCGGCACGCCGATGGGCTTCGTGGCGATCCTCGGGATTCTCGCGCTGATCGGCATCATCATCCGCAACTCGGTGATCCTGGTGACCCAGATCGATGCCTTCGAGAAAGACGGCAAGACGCCCTGGGAAGCCGTGCTGGAAGCCACCCACCACCGCACCCGGCCGATCCTGCTGACGGCGGCGGCGGCCAGCCTGGGGATGATCCCCATCGCCCGCGAAGTGTTCTGGGGGCCGATGGCCTATGCGATGATCGGCGGCATCGTCGCCGCCACGCTGCTCACGCTGATCTTCCTGCCGGCGCTGTACGTCGCCTGGTACCGGATTCCGGAACCGGGACGCTGAGCGCGGCGTAAGGGGAAGGGGGCGCCGCCGTAGCAGAGTCTGTGCGGGGGGAAGGAGAGCGGACGGCGGGTGGGCCATCCGCCCCGACGCCGGGCAGGGTATGCCCGGCGTTGCTACGGCGACGGCGGCCAGTATAGGCAGCCCGGCGCCAGGGAAAATCCGACCAATTTACGAATCTGTTTTGCAACCGAGGTAATAGTGGACACATTGCAAGGCATGCGCGTGTTCGCCAGGGTGGTGGACAGCGGCAGCTTCACTTCCGCCGCCCAGGCCCTGGACCTGTCCACCGCGCAGGTATCGCGGCTGATCTCCGACCTGGAGGCGCACCTGCAGACGCGCCTGCTGCACCGCACCACCCGGCGCCTGGCCCTGACCGAGGCCGGCGAGCGCTACCTGGAGCGGTGCCGCGGGATCCTCGAGGACATCGAGGTCGCCGAGGCCGAAGCCGCCGGCGCGCACATCCGCCCCTGCGGCCGCTTGCGCGTGCAGTCGCTGATGGGCATGGGCCAGCATCACCTGGTGCCGATGATCGCCCGCTACGGCGCACTGTTCCCCGACGTGGTGATCGAGCTGACCCTGTCCCAGCGCAACCCGGACATGCTCGAGGAAGGCCAGGACGTGCTGATCACCGGCGAGCGCCAGTTGCCCGACTCGGAGTTCGTCGCCCAGCGCCTGGGCAGCATCCACAGCGTGCTCTGCGCCAGTCCCGGCTACCTGCAGCAGCGCGGCGTGCCACGCTCGGTGGACGACCTGGAGCGCCACGTCTGCCTGCGCCTGCAGGACCCGGCCTACCCGGAGGGCTGGATCTTCGCCGACGAGCAGGGCGAGCGCACCGTCAGCCCGCAGAACACCTTCATGGTCAATGTCGCCGAGGTCATGGCCCAGGCGGCCAAGGCCGACCTCGGCATCGCCCTGCTGCCCAGCTACGTGGCGGCCGCGGCGCTGCGCAACGGCGAGCTGCTACGAGTGTTGCCCGGCCATGCCATGCACCAGCGGACCATCTATGCGCTGTATCCCTCGCGGCGTTACCTGGACGCGAAGATCCGCACCTGGGTCGATCTGTTGCAACAGGAACTTCCCCAGGCATTCGCCCGCGACGAAACTACCATGCAAAGTTCAAGTTACTGGGCACAGTGAAGGATTGTTGTTATTGAGGTAATACTCTCTCGTCTGTTTGGCTATTTTTCCGAGCATGGCGGTTAACTAATATGGCGCCTGTCCCAAGTGAACAGGGTGTCATCGGAGACCCGCCATGAATCGCCAGATCCTTGCTGCCGCCATACTCAGTTTGTTTTCCCTCGCATTTTCCCAGGCCGGTTTCGCCGAAGAGTCCTCGCTGATGACCAACCGCATGGTCGACGCCAACCAGCAGGCCATCGAGCACCAGCAGGAACTTTCCGCCTCCGCCGCGCAGGCCGGGGCCCGCAGCGACTCCTGATCTAGCGCATGGCGCCAGCCGCGCCATGGCTTCCCCCGGGTACTCGGGAAGCGTGAGCCTGGGTACCCTGTCCTTGCGCCGCATATGATATGCGGCGTTTTTTTTGCCTTCCTGACCGTTCGGACAATTCTTGCAGAATATGTAAAAGACTTTCGTTGGATATCGGGTTTTTCCGATAGTGGCAAAAAAATATAATCGCGCCAGCTCAATGGATAATTGTCGCTGGCTGTCGACGATATTCGTTCTGTCTTCATCGATCTCGCCATGCAAGAGCGGGACGTGGAAAGCCTAAAGCCTGATGAGTCGAAGAGACTTTCAATAGAAGAGTCCGACTGCGTTCCAGCCGGTTTCCAGTGTCCGGAAATACACTGGCAAGACTTCCCGACGCCGAACTTTGATTGCTCCTATTCGACGTCTTCTCAAGGCCGCTGATACCAGCGGCCTTTTTTTTCGGGTTGCGCCCGGCTGGGCGCCCCATGGGAGCGATCGCCCGCGCGACGCCAGCAGAAGCGTCGCCGGGAACGACACCACAACACGCTTTCCGGCCTTGCCGGATTTCACCACGCTGTAAGAAGGAGCAACCGCAATGAGGAATCTGTTCGCCTTGACGCCGATGGCGCTGGCGCTGTGCACCGCGTCCGCCGCCTGGGCCGATGAGGGGGAAGCCAAAGAAGGCTTCATCGAAGGCTCCAGCCTCCAATTGCTGACCCGCAACTACTACTTCAACCATGACCGCCGGCACGCTTCCGGGCACGACAGCAAGGAATGGGCGCAAGGCTTCATCGCCACCTTTCAGTCCGGCTACACGCCCGGCGTGGTCGGCTTCGGCGTCGACGCCTACGGCATGCTCGGGCTGAAGCTCGACGGCGGCGGCGGTACCGGCGGCACCAGCATCCTGCCGATCACCGCGCCGAGCAAGGAAGGCTACGAATCCGGCAAGGCGCCCGATGAGTTCTCCAGTGGCGGGGCGGCGCTGAAGATCCGCGCCTTCGACACCGAGCTGAAGCTGGGCGACCAGTTCCTCAGCAACCCGGTGGTCGCCGGCGGCGAGTCGCGCATGCTGCCGCAGACCTTCCGCGGTGTGAGCCTGACCAACAACAGTTTCGAGGACCTGACCCTCACGGCTGGCCAGGTCAGTTTCACCAAGTACTACAACCAGAGTGGCCACCGTCGCCTCGGCTCGTACTACGGCGAACTGCCGGGCGACCGCGACAGCCATCATCTCAGCTGGCTGGGCGGCACCTGGGGCGGCATCGAGGGCTTCACCAGCAGCCTGTACGCCGCCGAACTGCAGAACGTCTGGAAGCAGTACTACGGCGACGTCGACTACACCTACGAGATCGACGACAACTGGTCGCTGAACCCCGGCGCGCACTACTACAAGACCGTCGACAGCGGCGACTCGTTGCTCGGCCGGATCGACAACAACACCTACAGCCTGCATTTCGCGGTCGGCTACAGGCAGCACACCGTCACCGCGGTGCTGCAGAAGGTCAACGGCAACACGCCGTTCGACTACATCAACCAGGGCGACAGCATCTTCCTCGACAACTCGCAGCAGTATTCCGACTTCAACGGTCCCAACGAGAAGTCCTGGAAGCTGCAATACGACTACGACTTCGTCGCCCTCGGCCTACCCGGCCTGAGCGCCTCGGCCTCGTACTCGCGCGGCAAGCTGGACCTGACCCGGGTCGATCCGGACAGCCCCGGCTACGGCGGCTGGTACAGCGCCGACGGCAAGAACGCCAAGCACTGGGAACGCGACCTCGACCTGCAGTACGTGGTCCAGGGCGGTCCGGCCAAGGACCTCTCGCTGCGCCTGCGCTGGGCCACCCACCGCGGCACCGGCGGCTACAGCGCGGTGGACAACGACATCGACGAATACCGGGTGATCGTCGACTATCCCATCGACGTGCTCTGAGCCCCGCGCGCTGGGCCCTTCGCCGGGCTCAGCGCTGGCGGAACAGTTCGCCGGGAGTGAAGCCGAAGAGTCCCTTGAAGGCGGCGATGTAGGCCGAGGTCGAGTCGTAGCCGCTGTCCAGGGCGGCGCCGGTGACGCTGTCGCCGGCTTCCAGCGCGTTGAGCGAGGCGAGCAGGCGCTGGCGTTGGCGCCAGAGCCGGTAGTTCATCCCGGTCTCGCGCTGGAACAGGCGCGACAGGGTCTTTTCCGAGGTGCCCAGGCGCTGCGCCCAGTCGCCCATGGTCAGGCTCTGGGTCGGTTCGTCGATCAGTGCCTGGCACAGCCGCAGCAGGCGCGGCTCGCGCGGCATCGGCAGGGAGAAGGCGACCTCCGGCAGCAGCCGCAACTGGTCCAGCAGCACCTGCACCAGCCGCGATTCGGCGCTGTCGCCCTCCGGGTAGTCCACCGGCAACTCGCAGAAACTCTTGATCAGCTCGCGCGCCAGCGGCGTCACCTCCAGCACCCGGCAACGCGTCGGCGCCCAGGCGCAGGCGTCGCCACGGATGTACAGGCTGCGCATCTCGGCGCGGGTGGAGGTGACCACCTCGTGTTCCAGTTGCGCCGGAATCCAGATCGCCCGCTGCGGCGGGGCGAAGAAGCTGCCCTCGGCGGTATGCACGCCGAGCACGCCGCTGATGGCGTAGGAAAGCTGCACCCAGGCGTGCCGGTGGCGCGAGGTCCAGGAGCCGGCGCGCAGGCTTTCGGCGCGCGCGTAGACCGGCCGTGGCAGGCGGGCGAGGGTGGGAATCGGGCGGTGCAGTTCCGCAGGCTGTCCGTTCATCGTCATGACTTGGCGTCGTGTCGCTAGTCGGCAGAGTCTGGCAGGGCTAACCTGCCGCCTCAAGTTTCCCGGAGCCCACGCCGATGCTCGACTTCTCCGCCCACGCGCTTCCCTACGCCTCGCAACGTTCGCCGGTCCATGCCCGCCGCGGCATGGTCGCCACCTCGCAGCCGCAGGCGGCGCAGGTCGGGTTGGAGATATTGCGCCGTGGCGGCAACGCCATCGACGCGGCGATCGCCACCGCCGCCGCGCTGACGGTGGTCGAGCCGACCGGCTGCGGGATCGGCGGCGACGCCTTCGCCCTGGTCTGGACCCGCGGCCGCCTGCACGGCCTGGACGCCAGCGGGCGCGCGCCGGGCCTGCTCGATCGCGAGCGGGTGCGCGCCGCCGGCCACGAGCGGATGCCGCTGTACGGCTGGACGCCGGTCACCGTGCCGGGCTGTCCGGCGGCCTGGGCCGAACTGTCGCGGCGCTTCGGCAAATTGCCGTTCGAACAACTGCTGCGGCCGGCGATCGAGCTGGCCCGCGATGGCTTCCCGGTCTCGCCGGTGATCGCCCGCCTGTGGCAAAGCGGCCTGGACAAGTTCCGCGCGGCGTTGCCGCAGCGGCCCGAGCTGCGGGCCTGGTTCGACGAGTTCCTCATCGACGGCCGGGCGCCGCGCGCCGGCGAGGTGTTCCGCCAGCCGGGCCAGGCCGACACCCTGGACGAGCTGGCGCGCAGCCAGTGCGAAAGCTTCTATCGCGGCGAGCTGGCCAGGGCCATCGTCGGCCACGCCGAGCGCAGCGGCGGCTACCTGCGCGCGGAGGACCTGGCCGGCTACCAGGCGAAGTGGGTCGAACCGATCTCACTGAACTACCGTGGCTATGACGTCTGGGAGATTCCGCCGAGCGGCCAGGGCCTGATCGCCCTGATGACCCTGAACATCCTCAAGGGCTTCGAATTCGGCGAGCGCGACTGCGCGCGGACCTGGCATCGCCAACTGGAGGCGATGAAGCTGGCGTACGTCGACGGGCTGCACTACATCAGCCAGCCGCAGTCGATGCGGGTCTCGGTCGAGGAACTGCTGCACGAGGACTACGCCGCCAGCCGCCGTGCGCTGATCGGCGAGCGCGCGCTCGATCCCAGCCCCGGCCAGCCGAGGCCGGGCGGCACGGTGTACCTGGCCTGTGGCGACGAGGAGGGCAACCTGGTCTCGTTCATCCAGAGCAACTACCACGGCTTCGGCTCCGGCGTGGTGGTGCCCGGCACCGGCATCGCCTTGCAGAACCGCGGCGCCGAGTTCAGCCTCGATCCGGACCACGTGAATTGCCTGGAGCCGGGCAAGCAGACCTTCCACACCATCATTCCCGGTTTCCTCAGCAAGGACGGCGTGCCGCTCGGCCCGTTCGGCGTGATGGGCGCCTATATGCAGCCGCAGGGCCACGTGCAGATGGTGATGAACCTGGTGGACTTCGGCCTCAACCCCCAGGCTGCCCTCGACGCGCCGCGCTGGCAGTGGCTGGGCGGGCTGCGTGTCGGCATCGAACATGCCGCGCCGCGCGCGCTGGCGGCGGAGCTGGCGCAGCGTGGGCACCAGGTGGAGATCGCCTACGACTCGACCAGCTACGGGCGCGGCCAGATCGTCCTGCGCGACCCGGCCAGCGGCGTGCTCTGTGGCGGCACCGAGCCGCGCACCGATTCGCAGATCGCGGTGTGGTGAGGGGACCCATGTGGGTGAGGCGGGGAGACCTGTCCGGCGGATAATGCCCAAGGCGTATCCACCCTGCGGATGGCGAAGCAAGAAGACCCGGCAGGCATAGGCTGCCAGGCGACCCGTACTCGAGCGCGCTCCGCTACGCAACATCGAGAGCGCCTTCTGGATGTCATGCCACCGGAGTCTCCCAGGCCCTGGCGAATTTACGTCCGGGCGTCCTGAAACCCGACGAAAAACCCCATTCGGGGATGAATTCCGCCCGCCGTCTCTGGCATCATCCGCGCCGCTTCTCGCCCGAACGCCGGGGCGGTAATGTGTAGAAAGACCACGCACTGTTTTGTGTACAAAAGTCTGCTGATTCTTTTTGTCACAAATCGTTTTTGTGTATCCAGTTTTCTTCGCGCTGCCAACCCAAAGTCGAGCACGCCCCTCCCGACCACGCACCAGTGCAAGGCAAAAACTGTCCTTGGGGTCAGGTTTTTGCCGTCGTAGAGAGGTTGGAGGCATTTCGCCGCCTTTGTCCAAAACACTGAAAAAACAGGCGTTCCCTTCGCCGCAGGAAACCCGGCGAAGCGCCCGCGCCGTCTTGGCTTCGTTCTTGCTATCCATGGCGAGGCCTGACCGCTCGGACAGGTTCGCCCACTAGAAGAAAAGCTATTCACTCCAGGAGCGTTTCAATGAGCCGCACACTCGCCACCGTGATGCTAGCCGGGGGGCTACTGGCCGCAGGCCAGGCTGTCGCCGAAGACCATGACATGACGCCGACCCACGAGACCGACTCGGGGCCGCTGCTCTGGCACAACGAGAGCCTGACCTACCTCTACGGCAAGAACTTCAAGATCAACCCGCCGATCCAGCAGACCTTCACCCTGGAACATGCCAGCGGCTGGACCTGGGGCGACCTGTTCATCTTCTTCGACCAGATCAACTACAACGGCAAGGAAGACGCCAGCAACGGCAAGAACACCTACTACGGCGAGATCACTCCGCGCCTGAGCTTCGGCAAGCTCACCGGAGCGGACCTCTCCTTCGGCCCGGTGAAGGACGTGCTGCTGGCCGGCACCTACGAGTTCGGCGAAGGCGACACCGAGGCCTACCTGCTCGGCCCGGGCTTCGACCTGGCGATCCCCGGCTTCGACTACTTCCAGCTCAACTTCTACTACCGCAAGCCCGACGGCAACCGCGTGCGCGCCGGCGCCTGGCAGATCACCCCGGTGTGGTCCTACACCATTCCGGTGGGCAACTCCGACATCCTCATCGACGGCTACATGGACTGGGTGATCAACAACAAGAGCGCCAGCACCAGCCGCCGCAACCAGAGCGACTATCACGCCAACCTGCACTTCAACCCACAGGTCAAGTACGACCTGGGCAAGGCCCTCGGCTACGAGCCTAAGCACCTGTACGTGGGCCTGGAGTACGACTACTGGTCCGACAAGTACGGTGTGAAGGACTCGCAGTACTTCACCACCGACCAGAACACCGCAAGCTTCCTGGTCAAGTACCACTTCTGAGTCCGTCGCGCGGGGCTGCCGGCCGGGCCCCGCCAGCGCGCCCCGTCATTGCGCGCCGTGCATCGGCACGGTGCGCGACGGTCGCCTTCTTCGTCCTTGCGTTTGCCTCCCGTTGTCCGCTCGACCCACGCCGGGCGCGCCTTGCAGCCTGAGCGGCAGGAATAAGCTGATCACCTGGACAGCTTTTTGCAGAAGCCGTGCATCCTCCTCGCCGCCCGAGGAGCGCCACCCTGAGACGGCCCCGATGCACAGCGAAGACCAACGCCCCAACGACCTAATCTACGGCCTCGACGACCGGCCGCGCCCGCTTCCCGCCTTCCTTGCCGCGCTACAGCACGTGCTGGCCAGCTTCGTCGGCATCGTCACTCCGCCGCTGGTGATCGGCTCGCTGCTCGGCCTCGGCGAGCACCTGCCGTACCTGATCAGCATGGCGCTGATGGTTTCCGGCGCCGGCACCCTGATCCAGGCGCGCCGGCCGTTCGGCATCGGCGCCGGGATGATCTGCCTGCAAGGCACCAGCTTCGCCTTCCTCGGCGCCGTGCTGGCCGCCGGGATGCTGGTGAAGCAGCGCGGCGGCGGTCCCGAGGAGATCCTCGCGATGATCTTCGGCGTGTGCTTCTTCGGCGCCTTCGTGCAGATCGTCCTCAGTCGTTTCCTCGGCCATCTTCGCCGGGTGATCACGCCGCTGGTCACCGGCATCGTCATCACCCTGATCGGCGTCAGCCTGATCAAGGTCGGCATCACCGACCTCGGCGGCGGAGCCGGGGCCACGGACTTCGGCGCACCGGCCAATCTCGCGCTGGGCGCGCTGGTGCTGCTGAGCATCGTCCTGCTGAACCGCTCGCGCCTGCCCTGGCTGCGCCTGGCCGCCATCGTCATCGGCCTGGCGCTGGGTACCCTGGCGGCCTGGGCGACCGGCCTGTTCGTTCCGCGGGCGTTGCCCGAGCTGCCGCTGGTCAGCCTGCCGCAGCCGTTCCGCTTCGGCTTCGCCTTCGACTGGATGGCCTTCCTGCCGGTGGCGCTGATCTACCTGATCAGCAGCATCGAGACGGTCGGCGATCTGACCGCCAACTGCATGCTCTCGCGGCAGCCCCTGGAGGGACCGGCGTACCTGCAGCGGTTGCGCGGCGGGGTGCTCGGCGACGGCGTCAGTTGCCTGCTGGCAGCCACCTTCAGCGCCTTCCCGAACACCACCTTCGCGCAGAACAACGGGGTGATCCAGCTCACCGGGGTGGCCAGCCGGCACGTCGGGATCTATATCGGCGGCGTGTTGCTGGCGCTCGGCCTGTTCCCCTGGGTCGGCGCGATCCTCCAGCAGATCCCCAAGCCGGTGCTCGGTGGCGCCACCCTGGTGATGTTCGGCAGCGTCGCCGCCGCCGGCATCCGCATTCTCGGCCAGACCCCGATGGACCGCCGCAGCGTGCTGATCATCGCCGCCTCGTTCGGCGTCGGCCTCGGCGTGGCCGCGCAGCCGACCCTGCTCGACCAGATGCCGGCGGTGGTGAAGACCCTGTTCGACTCGGCGATCACCAGCGGCGGCATCACCGCCATCCTGCTCAACCTGCTGCTGCCCGAGGAGCGCGTTGCCGAAGCGGCGCAGGCCAGCGCGAAGGGCGGCGCCCTGGCGCGCTGGCGCAAGCCGCTGGGTTGATACGGGCGTTTGCAAATTTTTCCGCGCCTGGCTTGTGTCCCGCGGCCGGGCTGGGGTATCAACGCGGGGATCACGCCGATGGAAACCTGCGCATGACCCTGACAGTGCCCGCCCACGACCCGGCCGCCCGCGACAAGCCGGCCGGGCGCATCCGCCAGAAGAACGAGGAGGCGATCCTCGCCGCGGCCGAGGAGGAGTTCGCCCGCCACGGCTTCAAGGGCACCAGCATGAACACCATCGCGCAGAACGTCGGCCTGCCCAAGGCCAACCTGCACTACTACTTCGGCAACAAGCTGGGCCTCTACACGGCGGTGCTGAGCAACATCCTCGAACTCTGGGACAGTACCTTCAACACCCTCGGCGTCGACGACGATCCGGCCGAGGCGCTGGCCCGCTACATCCGCGCCAAGATGGAGTTCTCCCGCCGCTACCCGCTGGCCTCGCGGATCTTCGCCATGGAGATCATCAGCGGCGGCGAGTGCCTCACCGCGCATTTCAACCAGGACTACCGCAGCTGGTTCCGCGGCCGCGCCGCGGTATTCGAGGCCTGGATCGCCGCCGGCCGGATGGACCCGGTGGATCCCGTGCACCTGATCTTCCTGCTCTGGGGCAGCACCCAGCACTACGCCGACTTCGCCAGCCAGATCGGCCTGGTCACCGGCCGCAAGCGCATGTCCAGGCAGGACTTCGCCGCCGCCGCCGACAACCTGGTGCGGATCATCCTCAAGGGCTGCGGACTGACCCCGCCGGCGGCCTGAACGCGATGCCGAGCACCCTGCAAGGCCTCGCCGAATACCGCGAGGAAATCCGCAAGAGCCGCTTCCACACCATCGCCGCGCCGGTGGCCGACGAGGACGAGGCGCAGGCGTTCATCGCCGCCCACCGCGACGCTTCCGCCGGACACAACTGCTGGGCCTGGAAGTGCGGCGCGCAGTACCGCTTCAGCGACGACGGCGAACCCGGCGGCAGCGCCGGGCGGCCGATCCTGGCGGCCATCGAGGGACAGGACATGGACTGCGTGGCGGTGCTGGTCAGCCGCTGGTTCGGTGGCATCAAGCTCGGCACCGGCGGCCTCGCCCGCGCCTATGGCGGCGGCGCGGCCAAGTGCCTGCAGCAGGCGCCGCGCAGCGAGCTGGTCGAGCGCTGTCGGGTGCGCTTCGCCTGTGCCTTCGCCGACCACGCGCTGCTCAAGGCGCGCAGCCTGGCGCTGGGCGCCAGCGTGGCGGCCGAAGACTACGGCGCCGACGGCGTCGTCCTGACCCTGGAGTTGCCGGTGGCGCGCTTCGAGGCGCTTCAGGCGCTGCTGGTGGACCTCAGCCGAGGCCAGGTGCGGCTGCAGCGGCTGGACGCCTGAGGAGGCTCAGCGCGCTGGAGCCGGGCGGGAAGGGGCAGGAAGCGGCGGGAGCGCGGCGAACACGCATTTGTCGCGGCCGCTGCGCTTGGCGTCGAGCAGTGCGGCGTCGGCGCGATTGACGGTCTGCGAATAGGTTTCGCCGATGCGGTGTTCGGTAACGCCGACGCTGGCGGTGACGCTCAGCGCCTCGGTGCCGACGCGTACCGCCAGGGTCCGTACGCTGTCGCGCACCCGCTCGAGTACCGGGCCGGCGTCCTGCAGGCGGGTCTGTGGCAGCAGCAGGAGGAATTCCTCGCCGCCCCAGCGGCCGCAGAGGTCGTATTCGCGTAGCTCGGACTCCATGGCCCGGGCGATTTCCACCAGCACCCGGTCACCGCTGTCGTGGCCCCAGGTATCGTTGACCTGCTTGAAGAAGTCCACATCGAGCATTGCCAGCACGTAGCTCTGGCCGTGGCGCTGGGAGCGTTCGTTCTCCTCCCTGAGGCGCTCCAGCAGCATGCGTCGGTTGGGCAGGCCGGTCAGCGGGTCGCGGATCGAGGCTTCCTTCAGCGCCAGGTTGAGGTCGCGCATCATCTGCTGGTAGCGGTCGGAGATCCGCGCCACCTTTTCCAGGCGCCGCAGCTGCTTGTGGTAGCGCTCGGACAGCGACAGGTTCTGCTCCCGCGCCATCGACTGGAATCCGTCGGAGATCCGGGCGATGCGCTCCAGCCGCACCAGTTGCTCCAGCGATTGCTGGCGCAGGCGGGCCAGCGCCTGGTGCAGCGGATGCCCGTGGAACTGCGGATCGGCCAGCAGGCCGTCGATCCAGGCGTCCAGTTCGCGTTCGCGGCTCATCGTCGGCTACTCGTCGTGGGCCTGGATGGCGAAGGGGAAGCTGCAGTCCTCGCGGAACTCCTCGGCCAGCTCGGCGACCCGTTCGTTGCGCCGGTCGTAGTGCCAGCGCAGGCTGACCGGGCGACCGCCCTGGTGGGCCTCTTCGAGCAGGTCGAGGATGTCCATCATGGCCTTGATCGAACTGGTGTTCAGGTACAGCAGGCGCAGGTCCAGTTCCAGCGGCCGCTGCCCGGCGGCGAGGAAGCGCTCGACCCAGTCGATCACCTGGCCGAACAGTTCATAGGAGTTTTCCGGGTAGGAATCGCCTTGCATGGACAGGCGTCCGGCCTGCCAGTCGCCCTGGATGGCGGGCGTGGACTGGGTGCCGGGTATGTGCAGGTCACTCATGATGGTGTTCTTCCTAAAACGGGTATACGGATTTAATGGTTGATGGGGCACCTTTACCCCACCAACCTGATACCATTATCAGATGGTTGATAGATCGACTCCGTAGTTGAGTTCCTCTGCGAAGTCCGGCAGTCCGTAACCGATGGTTTTCTTGTAGAAAGGAGAGACCTTCGCAGTCGGTGCCTTCTTCTTGTGCTTCGTGGTGTAGAGCATTCGTGCCCGCATCACCTCGAAGGAGTAACCGCGCCCTTCACGGTTCTTGTCCTTGGCCAGTCGGTTGATGGACTCCGTGTAAGCGTTGGTGACGGGCATGTCCGTCTCGAAGTAGGTCATGGTCTCTTCGCGCCAGTTTCCCACTGCCCTGACCAGATCGCTCCAGACTTCCTTTTGGCCCTTCGGGATGGTGGCTATCCACTCGTCCAGGGCGGCTTCTGCCTGGAGCCGTGTGGTGGCGTCCCAGATGCCGTAGAAGCGCTCCTTGTGCTCGTAGGCGGCCAGCAGTTGCGGGAACGCGCCTGTCCAGGTCTCCATGATGAGGCGCTCCCGGTCTGAGACTTCGTGAGCGCGTTTCAGCAGGATTTTCCGGTCTCCCTTGAGAGTCCGGCTCTGGGACGGTTTCAGCTCCTTTCTGAGGCCCTTGCGCACTCTCTCTAGGGCATCGTTGGCCATGCGCACCACATGGAACTTATCGACCACGATACGGGCCTGGGGCAGCACAGCCTTGACCGCTGCCCGGTAGGGGTTCCACATGTCCATGCTGACGATCTCGACCTTCTGCCGGTCTTTCAGCTTCATCAGGTAGTTGGTCACCACGTCCTGGCGGCGGGTGGCCAGCAGGTCGAGCAGGGTTCGCTCCTCAATGTTGGTCAGAATGCAGCGGTAGCGCTTGTTCAGGTATAGCTCGTCAATGCCCAGGATGCGGGGCGTCTCGAAGCGGTGCCAGCGCCCCAGGAACTCGGCGCGGGCGTTGAAGATGTCGCGCACCGTCTTCTCGTCCAGGCCGGTCTGTGCCGCCACAAAGGTGTAGGGGTGGTTGAAGGATTCCTTCTCCACGTACTCATGCAGCCGCAGTGTCATACGGAATCCGTCCACCATCTCCGGTAGCTGGGGCCTGAATGTTGTCTTGCAGGCCCGGCAGGTGTATCGGCGGCGGACCACCCAGAGAGTGACCCGCTTGCCGTGGATGGGCAGATCACGATAGGGAACGTCACGCTTGCCGAACCGCACGAACTCACCCTGCACGCCGCACCCCTCGCAGGCTACTGGTGTAGGTGCTTCAAGCCGAAAATGTATGTCTTCATTCTGCTCATCAGAATCCACCAACTGGTACCCAGGAAGGCTTAACGAATTAATCATCTCCCGCCTTGATCAGAAAAACAGGTAGGTGGCGTAACCGGCAATCATCGCCATAGCAAAAATGACTGCTAAAAACGCCGCTAAAAGCTTCAGCGTGAACAAAGAGCGCAACAGAATGAGCTCAGTCAGGCTGGCTCCGGCACTGCCGATGATCAACGCTAGCACCGTCCCGGCACCCACGCCTTTGGCCATCAGAGCCGCTGCCAGAGGTATGACGGCTTCAGCGCGAATATACAACGGCACGCCGATGACAGCGGCAACTGGAATGGCAAAGGGATTATCTGGGCCTGCATACTGCTCCAATAAGTCAGTGGGCATGAAACCATAGATCACGCTGCCAATCGCAATACCGATGAGCAGGTAAGGCAACACATCGATAAAGTCCGACCAAGCTTCCCGCCACACACCACTGTACTTCCCTTCTTTCTTAACCGTGACAGTGGGTTGACTGTCACAGCATTCGCTAGACGTAGAGACTGTTGTCTTCCTATCAGCCCCGCAAGAAGCCGTCTTCGGAGTGGTGTCGCAGCTGTTGGTGCCGCAACTCGATGCGGTCGATGTAGCACTGCACGGGCTTGCTGATGAACTACATCCACTGCTCTCTTGTGTCGCCGTCCGGCGCACATAACGCTCGAAGCCAAGCGTGTGAAGCAGCCATCCGGCACCTACCGCGACCACCAAAGCGGCGAGCACATAGATAGCAGTAAGTGTCCATCCAAACGTGGCAACCAGCAGGCCGACGACGATAGGATTCAGCAACGGAGATGAGAAAAGAAACACCATCATCGGCCCAAAACCGGCCCGTGCCCGAATCAACCCTTTCAACATGGGGATAGTCGAGCAACTACAGAAGGGCGTTATAGCTCCTAAACCAGCAGCAAGAAAATAGCCTCGCTTCCCACTGGAAGTCAGTAACGCTTCCACCTTGGATGGTGGGATGTGACGTTGAAGAACTCCGACCAGCAAGCTAATGCCAATGAATAAAACCGATAGCTCGATAGCGAGAAAGGCGAACATGCCTAGAGCGTCTTGGAGTTGAGATGACATTCAATATTACTCCTATATTTCTAGTATTGTCGAAATGATGTACGCAGCCTACTTGCGTTTATCCGACCTGTCAACTATAATTCTAGAAACATCGAATTATTGGGGCGTGCTATGGATCACGAAAAGGTTGCAGCCAGCTTAGCTGAGCTAGGGAATAGTCACCGACTGTCCGTGTTCCGCTTTCTGGTCAAAGCTGGCCATGATGGGGCTTCGGTCGGAGATATCCAGAAGGGGCTGGGTATTCCTGCTTCGACGCTATCACATCACCTTGCGCGCATGGCCAAGGTAGGGCTGATCCGGCAGGAGAAACATAGCCGCACGATTGTCTGTATATCCGAGTATGGGCACCTAGAGAATTTGATCGGTTTCTTACAAGAGGAATGTTGTGCAGGTGTCCGGATTGCGCATGAACCAGAACCGCTTTGACGCTTGCCCAGCTCTCGCTGTCCTCCCTAGTCAGCATCGCTATGAAGACTCAGGCGAAGGTGGAAACAGAAAATTGGCAGTAGAGTAGGCTGAAGAGGATCAATCAGATAATCCGCTGAGAAAGATTTTCTTCTTTACATCTTTGGCATTTTATCAACCAGAAATTCCGGATACCCCCTAAAACACGGGGTCAGATCACGGCGCGCAGGCTGAAGAAGGCGCGCCCGTCGGGCTGTTCCTTCAGCGATGCGGCCAGTGGTTCGCTGGACTTGCGGGCGATGTCCAGCAGGCCGAGACCGGCTCCGCTGGCGCAGCCGCTGTCGCGCGGGCGGCGTAGCTGCTCCTTGTAGGCGGCCTTGAGGGCGGCCTTGTCGAGGTTGGCGATGGCCTGGATGCTGCGCACCAGGCTCTGGCCGTCGTCGCGTTCCACCAGGTTGCCGGCGGACACCACGTAGTGGCCGTCCTCGTTGCGGGCGATGGCTACCGTGGCCGCCGCCTCGTGTTCGCCGTAGCCCTTGAGATTGGCGTAGTGGCGGATGTTCTGGGTCATCTCGATGTACACCGCGAAGACGTCCATCGCTTCGCTCGGCTTGGCCTGTTCGGCGTGCAGGTAGTTGCGCAGCGCGTGGCCTATCTCCTCGATCAGGCTGCGCGAGATCGGTCCGTTGAAGCAGAGCAGGATGCGTTGGCGGGTGTAGCTTTCACGCATGGCCAGCAGGTCTAGCGTTTCCATGGGTGCCCCTAGTCGAATCGGAAGGACAGGATGGTGATGTCGTCGCGTTGCGGGTGCTCGCCCTGGTACTCGGCGAGCGTCGCCACGAAGGCCTCGGCCTGCTCGGGGAGCGGCTGCCGCGCGTGGTCGCGGAGCATGTCGGCGAAGCGCCGGCTGCCGAAGCCGAAGCCGTGTTCGCCGCCGGCCTGGTCGAGGAAACCGTCGGTGCTCAGGTAGAAGGTCCAGCCCGGCGCCAGCGGTACCTCGATGTTGCGGTAGTCGCCACGGCGCTTGTCGCCGATCGCCCGGCGCGCGCCCTTGAGTTCCTGGACCTCCTCGCCGTCGCTGGCGTACAGCGAGATCTTCGCCCCGGCGAAGGCCAGCTGGCGGCGCCGGCGGTCGACCCAGACCAGCCCGGCATCCATGTTGGTGGCCAGCGCCTGGGGGATCTGCTCCTGGCTGAGCATGCTGCGCATCGCCTGGTCGGTCTCGCCGAGGATCGCCGCCGGGTCGCGGCTGCCCACCGCCTCGATGGCGTGGTCGATGGCGGCGCGGGCGAGCATGGTCATCAGCGCGCCGGGCACGCCGTGACCGGCGCAGTCGACCACGCCGATCAGGTAGCCGTCGGCCTGCTCGCGGTACACGTAGAAGTCGCCGCCGACCACGTCGCGCGGTTTCCACAGGATGAAGTGATGCTCGCCGAGGGTGGCGCTGAGCTGGCGGTCGGGGAGGATCGCGCGCTGGATCAGGCTGGCATAGTCGAGGCTGTCGCCGATCTTCTTCTGCGCGGCGGCCATCTCGCGGTTGGCTTCCTCCAGCGCCTGGGTGCGCTCCTGGACCTTGTCTTCCAGCTCGGCGGTGTGCCGGCGGACCTGGTCGGCCATGCTGGCGAAGGCCTTCGACAGCGAGCCGATCTCGTCCTGGCGCGCCAGCGGCAGCGGCGTGTCGTAGCGCCCGGCGGCGATCGCCTTGGCCGAGCGCTTGAGGCTGCGCAGGGGGCGCAACAGCAGGCGCTCGACGGCATAGGCGAAGCCCAGCAGCAGGGCCACCAGCAACAGCAGGAACGTGCCCGCCAGCGGCCAAAGCCAGCGGTTGTCGAGGACCTGGGCGGCGTGCAGGTCGACGGCGGTGAGCACGTACCAGCGCAGTTGGGGAATGTAGGCCACGGCGAAGAGTTGCTTGCGGCCGTCGAGGCCGGCCCACAGGCAGTGCACCGAGCCGGCCTTGGCGCGGGCCAGGCGCATGGCCTCGCGCAGGGCGTCGCGCTGTTCCGGCTGGTCGAGCAGGTCGAACACCCGGTGGCGTTCGCTGGCGCCGCCGGCGGCGGAGCTGTAGGCGATCAGGCGGCGGTCCGGGTGGGCCTGGATGGCGCCGTCGTCGCCGACGATCATCGGCGTCACGCCCGGCTCGCGGGCGATGATGAAGTCGTCGAGGAAGCCGCTCAGGTCCAGGCCGCTGCCGGCCAGGCCGATGGGCCGGCCCTGGTCGCGGATCACCAGGTTGAACCAGACCTTGGTCAGGTTCAGCTTGCTGTCGACATTGACGTTGATGTTGTAGGCGGCGCTGTTGCGCAGGGTATTGAAGTACCAGGCGTCTTCCAGGTCGCCGGCCTCCAGGGTGTAGCGCGGCCGTTCGCTGTAGGGTTGGCGGCCGTCGTTGAAGTAGTAGTGGTGGGAGCCGCTGGCGATGATGAAGTAGGCGTGGTCGCGGAAGTCGCCGCGGTAGCCCTCGGCCTCGCGGAAGAACAGCGCGCGGCGCGCCGGGTCGTCTTCCTTCAGCAGCCAGTCGCGGGTCACCACCGATTCGGCGAAACGGCGCGACAACGCCAGTTCGCGGGAGACCGGGGCGAGGATCTTCTGCCGGTGCAGCAGGGTGAAGTTCTTCGCGTAGGCCAGGCCGAAGTGCGTACGGATGTCGTCCATCGCGCGCCAGCCCAGCAGCACCGCCGGGACCAGTGCCAGGGCACAGGCCAGCAACAGCGCCACCACCGATTTGCCGCGCAACCCCCAGTTCGCCGCCATGGCTATCCCTATCAGTTTCTCGCCCGGCCCGCGGCCGAAATCATGGATCGAAAGCGTGTGTCGAACTTTTGGCGAAAGGGCCAATTGTGCAGATGTGCATTATTTCAGGCAACGTAATTTGGTTTTATTTCGCCATTAATTTGACGTCACAATGATGGCGAGCAGGCAAAGGCCCGTGGTTCGGGCCTGTCGTCGGCGGGGTCTCGGCGGGGGAGGTTGCGGGGGGCGGCGAAAAAGCGCAGCGGGCCGGCCAGAATCCCGCTCAGAGGCGGTTGCCGCTGCCGCGCCGGGCGGCTTGCTGGAGCAGCGCGGCGGCGATCCGTTCGAGCGGCAGCACGTCTTCCGCGGCGCCCAGTTCCACCGCTTCGCGGGGCATGCCGTAGACCACGCAGGTAGCCTCGTCCTGGGCCAGGGTGTAGCCGCCGGCCTGGCGGATCGCCAGGAGCCCGCGCGCGCCGTCCTTGCCCATGCCGGTGAGCAGGCCGGCGAGCAGGTTGCGCCCGGCGCAGCGAGCCAGCGATTCGAACATCACGTCCACTGCCGGGCGGTGGCCGTTGACCTGCGCCTGGCGGTTCAAACGCACCACGTAGTTGGCGCCGGAGCGCTGCACCTCCATGTGGTGGTCGCCCGGCGCGACCAGGGCGTGGCCGGGCAGTATGCGGTCGCCGTCGCGCGCTTCGCTGACGCTGAGCCGGGTCAGGCGATCCAGGCGCTCGGCGAAGCTGCGGGTGAAGCCGGGAGGCATGTGCTGGGTGATGACCACCCCGGGACTGTGCGCCGGCAGGCCGAGCAGCACTTCCTTGAGCGCCTCGGTGCCGCCGGTGGAGGCGCCGAGGGCGATGATCTTCTCGGTGCTGAGCAGCGGCGCCGCGCTTTCCGGCGGCGCCGGCGCGTCCGCCGCACGGCGGCGCAGGCGGGCGCGGGCGACGGTCTTGAGCTTGGCGCGGATTTCCTCGGCATAGGCCTGCATGCCTTCGGCGATGCCCAGCCGGGGCTTGGCGATGAAGTCCACCGCGCCCAGTTCCAGCGCGCGCAGGGTGGCTTCGGAACCGCGCTCGGTGAGCGAGGAGATCATCAGCACCGGGGTCGGCCGCGCCTTCATCAGCTTGTCGAGGAAGGTCAGGCCGTCCATTCGCGGCATTTCCACGTCGAGGCTGATCACGTCCGGCGCGTGCTGCTTGATCAGGTCGCGGGCGACGAAGGCGTCCGGCGCGCAGCCGACCAGGCGCAGCTCCGGGTCGGCCTGGATGATCTCCTTGAGCAGGCTGCGGATCAGGGCGGAATCGTCGACGACCAGGACACTGATGGGCATGGCGAGCTCTCCCGGAGAGTCAGAACAGGTCGATGGGGCCGCCGTCCGCGTTGCGGTCGATACGGCGGCGGTAGTCGCGTTCACGCTGCAGCACGGTGTCGTTCTTCAGCTCCACCAGGGACTTCACCAGGACCCGGCCATTGCGCGGGAAGAAGTAGATCTTGCGCGGGAAGGCCTCCAGCACGTCGCTGGCGAGCAGCGGGATACGCTCGGTGGCCAGGTAGTCGAGGGTGAACTCGACGTTGCGCTGGCCGATGGCGGCGCTGATCTGGCGCAGTACCGAGCCGCCGCCGAAGACCTTGGCCTGCAGGCGCTCGCGGCTGGCGCCGAGGGCCAGCATGCGGTTGATCAGCAGTTCCATGGCGTGGCTGCCGTAGCGCGCCGACGGCGAGGCCGGGTCGCCGCCGAGGCCGCGCTCGGGGAGCATGAAGTGGTTCATCCCGGCGATGCCGTTGAGCGGGTCGCGCAGGCACACCGAGACGCAGGAGCCGAGCACGGTGACGATCACCAGGTCTTCGCCGCTGGCGAAGTATTCGCCGGGCAACAGCTTCACCGCATCGCAGGCGAAGTACGGATCGTAGTAGCGGTTCAGCGGCGCGCCTTCCCGGGCCTGGAGATTCATCGCGATCAGGCCGGGCTGTAGACGGTCTGGCCGACGGAGCGCACCAGGTGGCTGGCGTGGACGAAGTTCTCCGAATGCCCGGCGAAGAACAGGCCCTCCGGCCGCAGCAGGGCCACCATGCGTTCCAGCAGGCGGGTCTGGGTCGGCTTGTCGAAGTAGATCATCACGTTGCGGCAGAAGATCGCGTCGAGTTCCCCGGCGATCGACCA
Organism: Pseudomonas sp. PS1(2021); assembly: GCF_020405165.1. Lineage (NCBI taxonomy): Bacteria > Pseudomonadati > Pseudomonadota > Gammaproteobacteria > Pseudomonadales > Pseudomonadaceae > Pseudomonas > Pseudomonas sp. PS1(2021). The sequence goes on from NZ_CP084484.1 coordinate 6,259,059, forward strand.
GTCTGCCTCCAGCAGGTTGATCTGGCGGAACTCCACCAGTTGCCGCAGTTCCTCCACCACCCGCGCCTTGCCGGCGTTGGGCCCGGTGCCGCGGAGGAAGAAGCGTTTCTTCAGCGGCGCCGGCATCTGCTCCAGGCGCTCCAGCGGATAGACGCCCTGGCGGGCGCAGTCGAGCACCCCGGTATCGATGTCCGAGGCGACGATCTTCACCGGCGGATCGAAGCTGCCCAGCGCCTCCACCAGGGTGATGGCGATCGAATAGGGTTCCTCGCCGGTACTCGCCGCCGCCGACCAGATGCGCAGCGGGCGATGCCGCTGCAACTGGCGGCGGGCGAGGTCGGCGAGCAGGGGGAAGTGGTGGCGTTCGCGGAAGAATGCGGTGAGGTTGGTGGTCAGCGCGTTGACGAACAACTGCTGCTCGCCCGGCTCGCGGTCGAGGTGGGTGAAATATTCGGCGAAGCTGCCGAGCCGCAACAGGCGCAGGCGCCGCGAGAGGCGGCTATAGACCAGTTGCGCCTTGCTCTCGGCCAGGCTGATGCCGGTCAGCCGGTAGAGCCGCTCGCGTACTTGCTGGAAGTCCTCGCGGGTGTAGTGGAACTCCTGGTTGCCGAACACCGGCGAAGGCGTGGAGGTGGGCATTGGCGTCGGGTTTCCCTGGTCGACCCTAAGGGCTTGCCGCCCTCCGCCTGGCGGAGGCGCGGCGTGGTCTCAGAATTCTTCCCAGCCGTCTTCCTTGCGCGCCTTGCTGGCCCGCGCCATGCCGCTGCGGGCCAGCGGCGCCGGCGCGCTGGGGCGTGGCGCGGACGGCCGCGCGCTGGCGAGCTGGACCACGCTCGGCGGAGTGTCCAGCCTGAACACCGCCACCGACTGGTTGAGCAGGCCCGCCTGCTCCTGCATGGCCTCGGCCGCGGCCGCGGCTTCCTCCACCAGCGCGGCGTTCTGCTGGGTCATGTCGTCCATCTGCGAGACCGCGCTGTTCACCTCTTCGATGCCGGTGCTCTGCTCGGCGGAGGCGGCGGCGATCTCCGACATGATGTCGGTGACCCGGCGGATCGCTACCACGATGTCGCTCATGGTCTGTCCGGCCTGGGCCACCAGGGTGTTGCCGTTCTCCACCTTGTCCACCGAGTCGGAGATCAGCGTCTTGATCTCCTTGGCCGCGGCGGCGGAACGCTGGGCGAGGGTGCGCACTTCCCCGGCGACCACCGCGAAGCCGCGGCCCTGCTCGCCGGCGCGGGCTGCCTCGACCGCGGCGTTGAGGGCGAGGATGTTGGTCTGGAAGGCGATGCCGTCGATCACCCCGATGATGTCGGCGATCTTGCGCGCCGACTCGTTGATCGAGGACATGGTGCTGACCACCTTCTGCACCACGGTGCCGCCCTGGGTCGCCACTTCCGAGGCATTGGCCGCCAGCGAGTTGGCCTGGCGGGCATTCTCGGCGTTGAGCTTCACCGTACTGGTCAGTTCTTCCATGCTCGAGGCGGTTTCCTCCAGGCTCGACGCCTGCTGCTCGGTGCGCGCCGACAGTTCGGCGTTGCCGCTGGCGATCTCGCTGGCGGCGGTGTTGATGGTGTCGGCGGCCTCGCGAATCTGCCCGAGCATCCGCGACAGGCTTTGTGCGGTGTCGTTGGAGAAATCCTTGAGCTGGCCGAAGGTGCCCTGGTAGTCGGCCTCGATGCGCTGGGTGAGGTCGCCCTGGGCCAGCGCCCCGAGCATCCGCGAGACGTCGCGCAAGCCGCGGTCGGCGGTATCCACCAGGCTGTTCAGGTCCTTCGCCAGCCTGAGGAAGAAGCCTTCCTTGCCGGCCTCCTCGACGCGCTTGCTGAAGTCGCCGGCGGCCGCCGCCTGCACCAGTTGCGAGACTTCCTGCTCGGCGCGGTGTTCCTCGGTGCGGTCGGTCCATTGCACGGCGGAGCCGAGGCGTTCGTTGGCGTCGTTGAACACTGGCACCACGTCGAGGGAGAAGCGCCGGCCGCCGAGGTTGAGCTCGGCCTTGTGCACGCCGGTGAGGTTGGCCAGCAGGTGCCGCTGGTGCGCCGGATTCTTGTGGAACACGTCGATGTTGGCGCCCATCAGGCGGCCGGCGTCGAAGTTCGGCAGTTGCTTGCGGATATCCGCTTCGGCGCGACCGAGCATCTCGCTGACGGTGCGGTTCATGTAGATGATGTTGAGATCGTTGTCGGCGATCATCACGTTGGCCGAGACGTTGTCCAGCGCGCTCTTGATCCGCGCGTTGTAGGCCGCCGTGGCCAGTTGCGCCGAGGTCGCCTCGGCGGCCCCGCGCAGGCGTTCGCGAACGCCGTCGATGGCTTCGGTGATCTGCGCCTTCTTGCCCGGCAGGCGGTCCATCAGCGGCTCGAAGTTGCCCTGGCCGTAGGCGGTGACCACGCTGACCACCTTCATCTTCACCGCGATGTGCGCGGCCACCAGTTCGTTGACGCCCTTGGCGATGCGCGCCGCGCGACCTTCCAGGCGTTCGGCGGGAATCGTCTGGTCGATCCAGCCGGCTTCGTGCTGGCGGCTCATCTCCGCCAGCCCCGCCTCCAGGCTTTCCACCTGCTGGAGTTCGGCGCGTTGTTCGCGCAGTTGCCGCTGCAGCGCCCGCAGGCTGTCGTAGAGACGCTCGTAGCCGGGCGCCGGGGCCTCGCCGACGGCGGTGTCGAGCTGGCCGTCGGCGAACGACTGGAGGAGCGTGGCGATCCGGTCGGCGCGTTGCTGCGCCACCGCATGTGCATTGAACAGACCCATTTCGATATCCCCTGCCTATCCCTCGTTGGCGCCGCTCAGGCCGCGGCTTCGTCGACCAGCGCCATTTCGCGGCTGGTCATCAGTCTCTCGATGTCCACCAGGATCAACATGCGCTCGCCCGCGGTGGCCAGGCCGAGCAGGTATTCGGTGTCGAAGCTGGCGCCGAACTCCGGCGGCGGCCTGATCGCGTCGCCGCCCAGTGCGATCACGTCGGATACCGAGTCCACCACCACGCCGACGATGCGCCGGCCGATGTTGAGGATGATCACCACGGTGAACGGGTCGTAGGTGACCTCGGCGAGGTGGAACTTGATGCGCAGGTCGACGATCGGCACGATCGCCCCGCGCAGGTTGATCACGCCCTTGATGAAGGGCGGCGCGTTGGCGATCGCGGTGACCTGGTCGTAGCCGCGGATCTCCTGCACGCGGAGGATGTCGATGGCGTACTCCTCGCGGCCCAGGGTGAAGGTCAGGTATTCCTGCGCCGGGCCGTTCGCCTGGCTTGCCTCAGTGCCGTTCATCGGCGGTGTCCTCCCGCGCCGCCAGGCGTGGCAGCGCATCGACGTCGAGAATCAGGGCGACGCTGCCGTCGCCCATGATGGTGGCGCCGGCGATACCCTCCACTCGGCGGAAATTCTGTTCCAGGCTCTTGATCACCACCTGCTGCTGGCCGACCAGTTCGTCCACCTGCAGGGCGAAGCTGCGCCCCTCGGACTCGAGGATCACCACGATGCCCTGCTCCGGCGCCGGCGCTTCGCCGCCGATGCGCAACAGCTCGTGCAGGCTGAACAGCGGCAGGTACTCGCCGCGTACGCGGATCATCGCGTTGTCTTCGCCGCCGAGGCCGCGCACGTCGTCGCTGCGCGCCTGCAGCGACTCGACGATGTAGGTCAGCGGAATCACGTAGTTGACCGCTTCGACGGCGACGATCAGGCCGTCGAGGATCGCCAGGGTCAGCGGCAGGCGGATGCCGATGCGAGTGCCCATGCCGGGCGCCGAGTCGATGTCGATGCGCCCGCCCATGGCACCGATGTTGCGCTTCACCACGTCCATGCCGACGCCGCGTCCGGACAGCTCGGTGACCGTCTCGGCGGTGGAGAAGCCGGGCATGAACACCAGTTGCCAGACCTCGGCGTCGCTCATCCCGTCATGCACCGGCAGGTTGCGCTCGCGGGCCTTGGCGAGGATGCGTGGACGCGACAGGCCGCGACCGTCGTCGGAAACCTCCACCACCACGCTGCCGCCCTGGTGGCTGGCGGCGAGCTTCACCGTGCCGCTCGCCGGCTTGCCGGCGGCGAGGCGTTCGGCGGGCGTTTCGATGCCGTGGTCGATGCTGTTGCGGACGATGTGGGTGAGCGGATCGCTGAGTTTCTCGATCACGCTCTTGTCCAGTTCGGTGTGCTCGCCGTGCAGGTGCAGCTCGACCTGCTTGCCCAGGCGCGTGGCGGTGTCGCGCACCAGCCTGGGGAAGCGGCTGAAGATGAAGTTGATCGGCAGCATGCGGATCGACATCACCGATTCCTGCAGGTCGCGGGTGTTGTGTTCGAGCTGGGCCAGGGCGTGCTGCAGGCGCTCGTGGCGGCTCGGGTCGAGCTGCTCGCCGAGCTGGCCGAGCATGGCCTGGGTGATCACCAGTTCGCCGACCAGGTTGATCAGGCTGTCGATCTTTTCCACGCTGACCCGGATCGAGCCGGACTCGCCGTCACCACGCACGGGCGCGACTGCGCCCCTGGCCGTCGCGGCGACGGCTTGCGCGGGCGCACTGGGCGCGGCGGGGCTGCCGGGGGCGCCGTCGAACAGGCCGAAGGCGCGTTCCTCCGTAGGTGGGGAACCCGGTGCCTCATCGAAGAGGCCGAACGCTTCGCTCGCGGCCGGTGCGCCGGGCGCCTCGTCGAAGAGCCCGAACGCTTCCGGCGCGGCCGCTCGTTCCGGAGCGCCCGGGCCTTCGTCGAAGAAGCCGAAGGCATCGTCGTCCGCGGTTTCCCTGGCGGGCGCGTCGTCGAACAGGCCGAAGCCTTCCTCCGCCGCTTCCTGTTCCGGCACCCGCAGCCAGCCGCGCAGCCGCTCGACCGTCTCCAGCAACGGCACCCCGGGGTCGGGACTGCCGCTGCGATGGGCGTCGAGCAGGCGCTGCAACACGTCGCGGGCTTCGAGGAAGGAACTGATCATGTCCGGCCGCAGGTGCATCTGGCCACAGCGGATGCGGTCGAGCAGGGTCTCCAGTTCGTGGGTGACGGCGGTGATGTCGTCGAAACCGAACATTCCGCTGGAACCCTTGATCGAATGCGCGGCGCGGAAGATGCCGTGCAGCGTCTCGCTGTCCGGCCGGTCCAGGTCGAGACCGATCAGGAGGAGTTCGAGGGTGGCCAGGTGTTCCTCGGTTTCCTCGAAGAACACCTGGAGAAACTGGCTCATATCCTGGGGCATGGGACCTCCCCCGCGGGGGAACGGGAATCAGGGCAGGACCTTGCGCGTCACTTCGAGCAGTTTCGGCGGGTCGAACGGCTTCACCAGCCAGCCGGTGGCGCCGGCGCTACGCCCCTGCTGCTTCATCGCGTCGCTCGATTCGGTGGTCAGCATGAGGATCGGCACGCTGCGGTAGCCGGCCAGGTTACGCAGGCTGCGGATCAGCGACAGGCCGTCCATGTTCGGCATGTTCTGGTCGGTGAACACCAGGCTGTAGCTCTTGCTCTGGGCCTTGCCGAGGCCTTCCTTGCCGTCCGCGGCCTCGTCCACCTCGTAGCCGGCGGACTTCAGGGTGAAGCTCAGCATCTGGCGGATAGACGCCGAGTCGTCGACGATCAGAATCGGTTTGCCCATGGTCTTGCGTCCTCACGGTGTCCCTACCGCAGCGCCAAGCTCGGCGGCGAAGGTGGTGTGTGCCAGGTGGCTGTGACGGAGGGCTCTGATGGCCCTTTGCTAGTTCCAGTAAAGACAATGTCCGGTGGATTTCAATTATTGGCGCCGGTTTCTCGTCGGATAGTTATCCGGTTAGACGGATTGGCTATCGATACCCCTCAGAACAATTCCACTTCGCCCACGTTGACGCTGTTCTGGCTCACCGGGCTGGGCAAGGGCCGGCGTAGTTCCTCGACCTCCCGCGCGACCCGTTCGGGCCATTCCTGGCGCGGCCGCGCCTCCAGCGCGCCGAGGCCGAGGGCGAAGGCGCCAAGACGCGCATGGTGCTTGCGCATCTGGCCGAGCAACTGGCTGCCCATGTCCTGGAATTGCAGGGCGGTGACCGCCGCGTCGACGCCCTGGCCGACTTCCAGCGAGAGCCGGTCCAGTTCGTGGATGACCTTCAGGGTGTGCCGGTTCATCGCCTCCAGGTCATCGAGCATGCCCTGGATCTTGTGCTTGGAATCGAGGGCGAAGGACATGTCCTTGTCGGCCAGTTGCGAGATCGCGCTCTCGGCGTCCTGGATCTCGTGGTGGACCACGTCGACGTGCTTGCGGATGGCGGCGGAAAACTCCGTGGAGCGGGTCGACAGCGCGCGCACTTCATCGGCGACCACGGCGAAGCCGCGGCCGCTCTCGCCGGCTCGGGCGGCCTCGATGGCGGCGTTGAGGGCGAGCAGGTTGGTCTGCTTGGCGATGGCGTCCATGTCCTGGGTCGACTGCAGGATCTCGGTGATCTTCAGCCGCACCTGGTCCATGCGTTCCACCAGTTGCTGCGAGGTCCGGCTGGTTTCCAGGGTAGCCTCGACGAACAGGCTGAGGGTCTGCTGGGTGGTCCTGACGAAGTCCTGGAAGTTGATGCCTTCGTCGACCTGGCCGCGCCCGTCGTAGCGCTCGATCAGCGAATGGGACAGGCCGCGCTGGGTATCGATGCGTTCGGCGAGGCCGTGGAAGCTGTCGCTGAGCTGGCGGATCGCCGAATGCAGCAGTTCGTCGATCTGCCGGGCGTGACCGTCCAGTTGCGCGGTTTCGTCGGCGAGCGCCCGTTGCGCCGCGCTCCAGGCCGGCGAAGCGGCATCCGCCTGCGGGTTGGCATTCGCTACCGCTTGCCGAGGGGCGCGCAGGAGGAGGACGAGCATGGCCAGGCTGGCGAACCAACCGAGCGCCAGGACCAGCCAGACGCCGAGGCCGACGGCATGCAGCCCGGCGCACAACGCCCAGGGTAGGGAAAGCAGGCCCAGCTTCAGCAGCAGGGGCCGGGATGGTAACGAAACACCGAGGGACTCGCGCATGCTGCACTCCATGTGCCGGATCGGAGCAGGGCTTCCAGGCGGTCCCTCGGGACCGTGCGGAAGACGCCTTCCAAGCTCGTCGGCGGCGTTTTCTAAAACTAGAGTCCCAATCGGTAATGTCAAACTGCCGTTTTTCCGGCGAGGCCGGTGCCAGGGCCTTTTCCCGTTTGCCGAGGCGACGGATGGCTGGCGCTAGCCGGTTGGGAAGGCGGAGAAGCGCCGGGCCAGGTCCTGGCGGCGGAAGTAGTCGACGACGAAGTCGACGAAGACCCGGGTCTTGGCCGGTAGCAGCTTGTTCGCCGCGTAGTAGAGGCTGGTGTTGCCGGCGTCGACGTACCAGTCCGGCAGGACCCGCACCAGGGCGCCGGACTCCAGGTAGGCATAGGCGTGCTGCATGCATACCAGGGTGATGCCCAGGCCCATGGCGGCGACCTCGCAGGTGGCTTCCGGGTCGCTCATGGTCATGCGTTCGCGCAGCTCGATCGGCGCCTCCTCGCCGTTGCGCCGGCGCAGCGGCCAGGAGCGCACGCGGCCGGTCTGCGGCGAGCGGATGCGGATCCCGTCGAAGCCGCCCAGGTCGCCTGGATGGCGGATTGGCGGCTTGTCGCGGAGGTAGGCGGGCGAGGCGAGGAGGATCAGGTGGCCCGGCGTCAGGTTGCGCGCCACCACCCCGGGAGGCAGTTCGAAACCGCCGCCGATGGCGGCGTCGAAGCCTTCGCCGATGAGGTCGACCTGGCGATTGTCGAAATGCCAGTCGGGCACGATGTCGGGATAGCGTTCGAGGAACTCGCCGAGCAGCGGCAGGATGTAGTCGCGGCCGAAGGCCAGCCCCATGCTGACCTTCAACGTGCCGCTGGGTTGGTTGCCGACGCTGGAGACGTTGGCGAGAGCGGTCTGGATGCCCTCCAGGCTGCCGCCGACCTCTTGCAGGAAACGCTCCCCGGCTTCGGTCAGGGTCAGGCGCCGGGTGCTGCGCTGGAACAGGCGCACGCCGAGGTTGCTTTCCAGGCGGGCGACGTTCTTGCCCACCCCGGCCGGCGTCAGGCCCAGGCGCCTGGCGGCCTCGGCGAAGCTACCGGCCTCGGCGCTGCGGACGAAGCACTGGATGTTGCTGAGGGTTTCCATGGGAAAGGGCCCGCATAAACCATTGGTATCGGCTGAATATAGCGATTACCCGCTACCAGGTCTGCAATGGACGACGGAAACTCGGGGCCTGTCTATCCACTCCGATGGAGATTTCCATGTCCGTATCCTCTGCATCCCTCGCCGGCAAAGTCGCCTTCGTCCAGGGCGGTTCCCGCGGCATCGGCGCCGCCATCGTTCGCCGGCTGGCCGCCGAAGGCGCCAGCGTCGCCTTCACCTACGTCAGCTCGGCGGACAAGTCCCGGGCCCTGGCGGCCGAACTCGAAGGCGCCGGAGCCAGCATCCTGGCCCTGCATGCCGATAGCGCCGACGCGGCCGCGCTCGTCGCCGCCGTCGACGAAGCGGCGGCTCGCTTCGGACGCATCGACATCCTGGTCAACAACGCCGCCGTCCTCGCCCTCGGTTCGGTGGAAGAGCTGCCGCTGGCCGACTTCGAGCGGACCCTGGCGATCAACGTGCGCAGCGTCTTCGTCGCCACCCAGGCGGCGGTCAAGCACATGGGCGACGGCGGGCGGGTGATCAGCATCGGCAGCACCAATGCCGAGCGCATGCCGTTCGCCGGCGGCGCCACCTACGCGATGAGCAAGTCGGCGCTGGTCGGCCTGACCAAGGGCCTGGCCCGCGACCTCGGCCCGCGCGGGATCACGGTGAACAACGTGCAGCCGGGTCCGGTGGATACCGACATGAACCCGGACGACGGCGACTTCGCCGAGGCCCTCAAGGGCCTGATGGCGCTGCCGCGCTACGCCCGCAGCGAGGAAATCGCCAGCTTCGTCGCCTACCTGGCCGGGCCGGAAGCGGCCTACATCACCGGGGCCAGCCTGACCATCGATGGCGGTTTCTCGGCCTGACCCGGGTCGCCTCGTTCCACCCGGCGAAGTAGCCCCTCTCCCCGACCTTCTGGCCAGACGTTCCCTCCTGAAGGGAGAGGGCGAGGGGAGAGGTTCCGCTTATCGCACCAGGAAAGGCGAAGCCCCCTCTACGACACCGGTCTCGCTGACGTATCGCTTCCAATGCTCGATCAGCTCCGCCAGCTTGCCCGGCTGGCTGTCAGCGAGGTCGTGGATCTCGCCCGGGTCGCGGGCCAGGTCGTAGAGCTGCCAGGTGGCCGGGCCCACCGGGGCCGGCAGGTACACCGCCTTCCAGTCGCCCTGGCGGATCGCACGCATGCCGAACAGCTCCCAGCCGGTCACGGTGTTCTCGTCGTGGGCCGCCTCGGTCTCGCCGGAAAGCCAGCCCAGCCACGACCTGCCGCGCGGCTCGGCGATCTCGCGGCCGCGCCAGCGCTTGCCTGGGTGGCGGACACCGGCGAGGTCGAGGAGGGTCGGGGTGACGTCCATCACCGTGGCGAAGGCATGGCTGATCGCACCCTGCCGGCTTAGCCGCGGGTAGCGCACCAGCGCTGGCACGCGAATCCCGCCCTGGGTGGTGAATGCCTTGTACAGGCGCGATGGTGCGGTGGCCGCCTGGGCCCAGCGCGGGCCATACCAGACGTAGGAATTGGCGCGGCCGATGTTTTCCAGGCTGTTGTCGTAGTGCCGGTCGAGAAAGCCCAGCAGGTCCGGGCCGAATTTCGGGAACGCCTCCAGCAGGGCGCCTTCGGCGCCGTTGTCGGACATGAACAGGACGAAGGTGTTGTCCAGCTCGCCCTGCCGGCGCAGGTAGTCCACGACCCTGCCGATGTTCCAGTCCATGCGCTCGACCATCGCCGCATAGACCTCCATCGCCCGCGCCGACTTAGCCCGTTCCTCGTCCTCCAGGGCCTCCCACTCGCGGGTCAGGGCGAGCACCGGATGGGCTTCGACGTCCGCTTCCACCAGGCCCAGCTCCTTGAGCCGGGCCAGGCGTTCCTGGCGCAGCGCTTCTGGACCGGCGTCGTAGCGACCGCGGTACTTCTCGACGATCTCCCGCGGCGCTTGCAGCGGCCAGTGCGGCGCGGAGAACGGCAGGTAGGCGAAGAACGGCCGGCTCTGGTCGCGCTCCTTGAGGTATTGCAGCAGCTTGTCGCCGAAGGCGTCGGAGGAATAGAAGCCCTCCGGCAGCGTGTCGAGGTAGCGCTCGTCTTCCACGTAGAGCGCTGGCGTACCCTTGAGGATGCGCGGAGTGCTTTCGTCGTAGGGCGGCTCGAAACCATAGTGGTTGGCGGCGCCCGGCAGCAGCGAGAAGGAACGCTCGAAACCGCGTGCATGGGGCGTCTGTTCCGGCTTCAGGCCGAGGTGCCACTTGCCGGCCATGAGGGTCTGGTAGCCGGCCTCGCGGAGCAGCTCCGGCAGCGCCACCACGCGCTCGTTGAGATGCCCTTCGTAACCCGGCTTGCCTTCCAGTTCCGGGGTCAGCGCCTCGGCCATGGTGCCGATCCCGGCGATGTGGTGGTCGGTGCCGGTGAGCAGCATCGAGCGGGTCGGCGAGCAGGTCGAGGCGGTGTGGAAGTCGGTCAGGCGCAGGCCGGCGATGGCCAGGGCGTCGAGGTTCGGCGTGGCGATCTCGCCGCCGAAGGCGCCGATATCGGAGAAGCCCAGGTCGTCGGCGACGATCACCAGGAAGTTGGGGCGTTTGCTCATGCGCGGGTCTCGTCTGGATGGGAGGAGAAGGTGGGGCCCTCGCCCCCGCCCTTCCCGCAGGGGGAAAGGGCCAGGGCAAGGGGCTTTTCAGCAAGCGAGGAATTCGAAGGGCAGGTTTTCCACCCGTCGCGGCGGTGGCGCGACGTACTCGCCGTCGGCGGTCAGTTCGTGCAGCAGCGCTTCGCGCTGGCGCAGGAAGTCGAAGCCACCGCGCTCGCGCGGGTGCGCCAGGTCCACCTCGACCACCCGCCTGATCCGCCCCGGGCGCGGCTCCATCACCACCACCCGGTCGGCCAGGTAGAGCGCCTCCTCGACGTCGTGGGTGACCAGCAGGGTGGTGATGCGGGTGCGCCGACGGATCGCCAGCAACTCTTCCTGCAACTGCTGGCGGGTCAGTGCGTCGAGGGCGCTGAACGGCTCGTCGAGCAGCAGCAGGCGCGGGCTGGCCACCAGGCCACGGGCGATCGCCACGCGCTGGGCCATGCCGCCGGACAACTGGTGCGGGTAGGCACGCTCGAAGCCGTGCAGGCCGACCAGGCGGATGTATTCGTCGATCCGCGCCGCCTTGTCGGTTTCGCTAAGGGCTTCGTTGACCAGGCCGAGGGCGACGTTCTGCTGCACCGTCAGCCAGGGGAACAGGCGGTGCTCCTGGAACACGATGCCGCGTTCGCCGCCGATGCCGGCGATTGGCCGGCCGTCGACGCGGATCTCGCCGTCGTAGTCGCGGTCCAGGCCGATCAGCAGGCGCAGCAGGGTCGACTTGCCGCAGCCACTGGCGCCGACGATGGCGATGAACTCGCCCTCGCCGATCTCCAGGTCGAACTGCTGGATCGCTTCCAGTCGCCGGCCGTCCACGGCGAAGTGCTTGCGCACCTGGCGGAAGCTGACCAGCGGGGTGTCCGTGGCGGGCGCGGTGAATGCGTTCATGCGTGTCTCCAGCGCGTGGCGCGCGCTTCGATGCGTTGGCCGAGGGCATTGAGCAGGGCGCCGGTGAGGCCGACCAGGAGCATGCCGGCGCCGATCAGGTCCATGCGGAACAATTGCTGGGCGCCGATCATCAGGCTGCCGATGCCGCCGTCGGAGGGCATGAAGTACTCGGCGCCGATGGTTCCCAGCCAGGCGTAGATCAGCGCCAGGCGCAGGCCGGCGAACACCGACGGGGCGGCACCCGGCAGGACCAGCCGGAGCAGCCGTCGCCAGGGACCCAGGCGCAGCACCCGGGCCGCCTCGCCGAGGCTCGGCGGCAGGCTGGCGATGCCGCGCTGGGTGGCCAGCAGCAGCGGGAAGAAGGCGGCGATTGCGACGAACGTCAGCTTGGCCGGTTCGCCCAGGCCGAACCAGGCGGTGAGCAGCGGTACCCAGGCGAAGATCGCCACCTGCCGCAGTGCCGCGAAAGTGGGGCCGAAGAAGCGTTCCGCCGGGCGCCACAGGCCGAGCAGCAGGCCGCCGAGGAAACCCAGGCCGCCGCCCAGCAGGAGCCCGCCGAGCGTGCGCTTCAGGCTGTCGAACAGGGCGCCTGGGAGGCTGCCGTCGAGCGCTCCGCTCCAGGTCGCCCGCGCCACTTCCAGAGGGCTGGCGAGGATCGCCGGATCGACCCATTCGGCGCTGCTCGCCGACTGCCACAGGAGCAGCAGCGCCAGCGGCGGCAGCCACACCTGCAGGCGCTGCCAGCCGCGTCCCGGCGGGCGCCGGCGGAATTCGCCGGTGGCGGCTTGCGGCCAGTGCAGCAGGCGGCGGTCGAGCCACTGGATGGCGCGGTCCATGCCCACCCCGACCAGGCCGATGATGAGGATGCAGACGAACACGATGTCGAGCATGAACAGTTGCCGGCCCTGCACCATCAGGTAGCCGATACCCTCGCTGGAAGCCAGCAACTCGACCGCCAGCAGCGAGGTCCAGCCCTGCGCCAGGGCCAGGCGCAGCCCGGTGAGGAAGGCCGGCAGCGCCGCCGGCAGGATCAGCCGCCAGACCAGCAGGCGTGGCGGCAGGCGCAGTACTGCGGCGGCTTCGCGCAGCTTGGGCTGGGCGTCGCGCACGCCGACCAGGGTATGGATGGTCACCGGCACCACGACCGCTTTCACCAGCACCACCAGCTTGAGCAGTTCGCCGATGCCGAAGAACAGCATGAACAGCGGGATCCAGGCCAGCGTGGGGATTTGCGCGAGGGCGCTGAAGGTGGGGAAGACCAGGCGCTCGGCACGCGGACTGAAGCCTAGCCAGGCGCCTAGCGCGGCGCCGCTGGCGACCCCGGCGAGCAGGCCCCAGGCCAGGCGCCGCAGGCTGATCGCCAATTCGCTCCAGAGTTCGCCGGCGAGCAACTCGCGGGCGCTCTGCCAGACCAGCTCGGGAGTTGGCAGCACCTGGGCCGACATCCAGTGGCGATGGCTGGCGACCCACCACAGCAGCGCCAGCCCGAGCGGCAGCAACCAGGGCAGCAGGCCGTCCCCCAGGCGCCGGGCGAAAGCCGCGGAGGGCGGCGGCGCCAGGCGCGGCAGGGGCCGGCTCCAGGCGGGCGAAAGGGTTTTATCGATATTCTTCATGGGAATATAAATCGCCGAATCAATGCATTTTTTCGCTAAGAAGGGCCATTTAAAGAAAGGCACCAGGCAGCGGCAAATGCATTTGGAGAATATTTTCCATGCTCTGGCTGCATATGACGCGGAGAGGCCCGTGCGGCCTGTCATACTGCTTGTGGTTATAAAAAAATGAATTTTTATTATTTATTTTCGAGGCGCCGCTGTGCATAGCTAGCCGCACACCCGCTCCCGGCGGGAATCCCTCTCTTCCCGTTCCAAGGAGCCGCCCCATGAAAGCGCTTACGTCTTCCCTGCTCGGTCTGTTCGCCGCGCCTGTGCTCGCCGGCCTGCTCGGTGCCTACGTGCCGCTGGCGAGCGCCGCTCCGCCGAAGGAAATCCGCATCGCGGTGCCGGACGTCAGCGCCGGCAGTTCGCACTCGGGCGGCGGCGTGGTCGACGTGCTCTACACCCGCCAGTTGCTGGAGAAGGAGTTCGCCAACGACGGCATCGCGGTGAAATGGAGCTTCTTCAAGGGCGCCGGCCCGGTGGTCAACGAAGCGTTCGCCAACGGCCAGGTGGACTTCGCCTACCTCGGCGACCTGGCGGCGATCATCGGCAAGTCCGGAGGCCTGGACAGCCGCCTGCTGGCCGCTACCGCGCGAGGGGTCAACCACTATCTCGGCGTGCAGCCGGGCTCCGGGATCAAGACCCTGGAGGATCTCAAGGGCAAGCGCGTAGGCATCTTCCGTGGCACCGCCAGCCAGTTGTCGTTCGACAATGCCCTGGCCAGCGTCGGTCTCAGCGAGAAGGACCTGAAGGTGATCAACCTCGATTTCAGCGCCGCCCTGTCCGCCCTCGCAGCCAGGCAGATCGATGCCACCTGGGGCCTGGCCGGACTGTTCGCCCTGCGCGACCGCGGGCTCGCGGAAATTCCGCTGAGCACCCGCGACCTGAACGGCGCCGGCACCCTGCAGGCGCTGCTGGTCGGCTCCGGAGCCTTCGTCGATGCCCATCCGGACATCACCGAGCGGCTGCTCAAGGTGCAGTTGCAGGCCCAGGACTGGCTGGCCCGCGAGGAGAACCGCGACGCTTACATCGAACTGGTGTCGAAGCAGGCCAGCTACCCGGTGGTGATCCTGCAGAGCGAGTACCGTGGCCGCAAGCTGGGCGACGCCCTGTCGCCGCGCCTGGACGCCGATTTCCTTGGCCGGCTGGATGCTTCGATCCAGGCGGCCAAGCGTTTCGGCCTGATCCGTCGCGAATTCAGCGCCGAGCAGTGGGCCGCGCCGGAACTGCTGGAGGCGGCCGGCAAGCTGGCGAAGGCCAAGGCCGTGGCGCAGGCGGCGGAGTGACGCCGAGCCGGGGACGGCCGAGGCGGCGCCGTTTCGTAGCAATTTGTAATATGTTTCGAGATTCTTGCACCGACCCAACCAATGACTGGATCGAGCGAAGTATCCAGCCGTTGGTCGGGGATTCTGCGTATATCGCGTCATGAAAGTTTCACGCGGGTAATCCGCAGGTTATTCCGCGATCATTTCGTTCGTTAATCGCCCCATATATTCAGATACAAAATCGGCACTGCTAATTCTTCCAGTTTTCCCTTCCGACAATTCTCCCGACCCTCCCCGGAAACAACTCCAAGTATCTCGCGGCGAACCGCCGCGTCCCGCATCTAGCCTGCCCATCACTACGACAGCGCGGCGCCAGCGCCGGGCCTCGCCCTGCGCGTCGGCGGCATTCCTGATTTTCTTTCGGAGGAGAGCGGTCATATGAATCTCGATAGCAAATTGTTCGACGCGACACTCGATCTCGAACGCGTGAAAGTTTCGGTGAGAACGCTGGTGAAGTTATCCCGCCAGGAACAATCGGCGATCATCCGGACCCTCAACGAGTTTGGTTTCCTGCTGTTGCGCAGCGAACAGGGCGAAGACAGGCAGGAACTTCTCGCGCTCAAGGAGTTGTTCGGCCGCGCCGCCCCCCACCCGCGCGCCGACGCCGACGGCATCGTGCCGATCAGCAATGCGCGGTATGTCAGCGGCTACCTCGGCTCCACGCCGCTGGAGCACAAGCTGCACACCGACGGCGCTTTCCTCGACACCCCGGAGCAATTGTGCAGCCTGCAATGCGTGCGCAACGCCCGGGAGGGCGGGGAGACCCTGCTGGCCAGCGCCGGACTGGCCTTCGAGCGCCTGCGCCGGCGCATGCCGACCAAGCATCTCGGCCTGCTGCGCGGCGACGCCCTGACCATCGTGCGCAAGCACCAGAGCAGCACCCAGCCGGTGTTCCGCCTGAACGGCGAGGCGCTGGGCATCAAGTTCCGGCAGAACGACGGGGCGGCCGAGGTGGTCGAGCATCCTGTGGCGGTGGAGGCCTTCGCCGAACTGGTGGCGGCGCTCGAGGATCCGGCCTGCCAACTGCGGATCAAGCTCGAGCCGGGGGAAATCCTGGTGCTCGACAACACCGCGGTGTTGCACGGGCGCACTGCCTTCTGCGCCAACGAACTGCGCGAGATGCGCCGGCTCAACTTCGACGGCCACGGCCGCCTGCGGGCGGAGCTGGAACTGGGCTTCAAGGTGGGGTTGTGATCGCACAGTTCGTCGCGGTGGTGCTGCCGATCCTGATCTGCACCGGGATCGGTTTCGCCTGGAGCCGTTCCGCCGGGCCGGTGGATACCCGCGCGCTGGTGTTCCTGGTGGCCAACGTCGGCTTTCCCTGCCTGCTGCTGTCGTCGCTGGACCGCCCCGGCCTGTCCATTGGCATGGTGGCCGGGGTGTTCCTCGCCACCGCGCTGGCGGTGCTGGCGTTCGCCCTGCTGGGCCTGGTCGCCCTGCGCCTGCTGCGGATGCCGGTGCGGCGCTACCTGCCGTCGATCATGCTGCCGAACTCCGGGAACATGGGCATCCCCATCGCCTACCTGGCCTTCGGCGAGGAGGCGCTGGTGTATGCGGTGGCGTTCTCCACCCTGATCCAGGTGGGCCACGCGACGCTCGGCGTCTGGTTCGCTTCGGGCGATATCACCCCGGCGAGCATCCTGCGCAACCCGATGATCTATGCCCTGGCCGTGGCGCTGGGCCTGATCGCCCTGGGCTGGAGCCTGCCGCCGCCGTTGCGCGATGTGACCCGCCTGCTGGGCGGGATTACCGTGCCGCTGATGCTGGTGATGCTCGGCCTGTCGCTGGCCGGTCTGCGCCTGCACGAGACCTGGCGGCCGTTGCTGCTGTCTCTGGTGCGGGTCTGGGGCGGTTTCGCGGTCGGCTATGGGATCGCTGCCGGCCTGGGCATGGAGGCGGTGGCGGCGGGCACCTTCGCCATCCAGTGCGGGATGCCGACCGCGGTGCTCACCTACCTGTTGGCCAAGCGTTACGACGGACCGGTGAACGAAGTGGCAGGCATGGTGCTGATCACCACGCTGCTGGTGCTGCTCTCCACGCCTTTGTTCATCCAGTTGCTGCCGCGCGCGTGAAGACGCCCCGGGCCGCCCCGCGGGGCGGCCCGGGGCGTCACCAGATCGAGCGGGAGTAATCGACGACCAGCCGGGTTTCGTCGATGTCGCCGTCGAGATAGCTCGCGTTGCCCCGGTGCCAGGCCTGCGAGGCGCGCAGCGCGAGGCCGGCGAGGGGGCCCGCCTTGACCCGATAGGCGAAGCCGAGGTCGCTTTCCCGGTGCCGCCCGTCACGCCCGTAGAGTCCGGCGTAGATGCTCTCGGCGGCACTGCTGGCGCTGGCCCCGGCACGGCCGCGGGCATGCAGCGCATGCAGGCTGAGCCCAGGCAGGCCGAGCGCGCCGAGGTCCAGGTCATAGCGTAATTGCCAGGAACGCTCGCCCGGTCCGTTGAAGTCGGAGTAGCCCACCGAGTTGGCCAGTACCATGGACGCGCTGGAGCGCCCGTCGCCGAAGGCCATGTAGTCGAACGGCTGCTCGCCATGGACACGCTGGTAGGCCAGGGTGATGCGCTGCGGCCCCTGTTCGTAGCCCAGGGCCAGGGAGCTGGCCAGGGTGTCGATACGGCCGAAGCGGCTCTGGCCGCTGTCGCGGGTGCGGTAGGCGTCGAGGTCGACCCGCAGCGCGCGCTCCCCGCCCAGCGGCTGGCGATGGCTGGCGCCGAAATAGGCCTGCTGCCAGATGTCGTCGAAGCGCGAGGCGTAGAGCGACAGTTGCAGCCGCTCCGTGGCCTGCCATTGACCGCCGAGGAAGCCGACCGCGTCGAGGCGCACCGGATAGGCGCCGAGGCGTCCGTAGACGGTGCTGATGTCGCCGCGGACCTTGGATTCGCCGGGGCCGGAGGCGGCGGTGAAGCGCCCGCCCTCGAGCAGCAGCCCGTCGAACGAGCGGTCCTCCAGCAGCAGGCCGTAGGCCATGCCGGCCAGCGTGCGGTTGCTGCTGGCGGCGAACACCGGCGCGCTGGTGGTGGTCTGGCCGTACTTCAGGCGGGTTTCGCCGTGGCGTAGCCTGAGGGCGCCACCGACCTTGCCGTAGCGATGGTCGGGATGGCCGTCGGCGCCGACCGGCAGGTTGCCGGTGCCGGTGCGGCCGCCGCCGCTGTCCAGTTGCAGGCCGAGCATGGCATGGGCGTCGAGGCCGAAGCCGAGGCTGCCCGGCGTGTAGCCGGAGGCGAACTGGAGGCGCAGGCCCTGGGTGGCTTCCTCGCGGTAGCCGTTGCGCTCGCTCCTGGGCTTGAAGCGGTTGCGCCCGGCGTTGTTCGGGCTGTCGCGGTAGTCGCGGTTGAAGTAGTAGGTGCGAGCGAGGAACTGCAGTTCGCTGTCCTCGACGAAGCCCCCATCCCCGGCCGTCGCGGCCGCCCCTTCGGAAAGCGTGCCGGCGACCAGGCCGGCGAATACAGCGCGTCTGAGATTTTGCATTTATTGTTTTCTCCCACCTGAGTGCCAGGTGGGCGCAGTCTCGGAAGTCGCTCCGCAGGCCGCTTGTGTTTCCCTGCCTCGGCTTTTGCCGGGGCCTGCCATTGGCAGGGGCTGGCATGTGCAACGGCAGGCCGGGTCAAGCATTTCGGAAGTCACCGACGGAGAGTGTGGCGTCGGCCGTCATCCGCAACGGCCGTGGGTGGGAGCCTAGGCTCCCGATGCAACCTCGCCTCAGGGAATACGCTTCATGAACAACAAGACCCTATGCCCTTCGCTCTTGCTCTGCCTTTCGCTGCTTGCACCGCTGTCTTGTCTCGGGGAGACCGCCGCCGCGCCCTATCCGCTGGCCCACCCACCGCGCCTGGCCGACTACCTCCCGCCGCCGCCGGCGGCGGACTCGGCTGCGGCCGTCGCCGATCTCGGAGCGGTGCTGGAGGCGCAACGCCTGCGCACGCCCGAACAGGTACGCCGGGTACGCGCCCACGACCAGTGGGAGGACAACGTCTTCCCCTTCGCCGGCGACCTGCTGGGCGCCTCGTTCGACAAGGAACGCCTGCCGCTGACCCGGAGTTTCTTCAACCGCGCCCAGGAAAACCTGGTCGAGGTGCTGATGCCGGCGAAGAAGCACTTCGCCCGCCCGCGTCCCTACGAAGTGACACCGAAGGTGAAGCCGGTGCTGCCGCCGCCGGAGGGGGAGTCCTATCCCAGCGGCCACACCATGGACAGCTACTTCAAGGCCTCGCTGCTGAGCATGCTGGTGCCGGAGCATCACGATGCGTTCTTCGCCCGCGCCGAGGAGCATGCGCAGAGCCGTGTGCTGGCCGGCGTGCACTTCCCCAGCGACCTGAAAGGCGGGCAGACCGCCGCCGCGGCGCTGGTGGCGAGCCTGCTGGCCGATCCGGCGGTGGCCGCCGACTTCGCCGCGGTGCGCGAGGAGCTGCGCGGCGCGCTGGGGTTGCCGAAACTCCAGTAGAGGAAGGGAAAGCGCGCGGCGGCTCAGGCCGCCGCGTGTTGCGCCTGGTCCAGTTCCACCAGCGTCTCGATCATCGCCTTCGCCGCTGCCGAAAGCCGGTAGCCGCTGCGGCTGATGATGCCGCAGCGGGCGCTGAGGCTATCCAGGTTCTGCGGCAGGTTGCGCCACTGTAGCGGTTGCAGTTCGCCGCGCTGCAGGTAGGGGCGCAGGGTCTCGTCGCTGGCGATGCCGATGGCGTCGGTCTGGCGGACGATACGGATCAGCGCGTGCATGTTCTCGCAGCGGATGTTGGCGGCGAAGTCGATCTTGCCGCTGAGGTTCGCCAGCAGCTTGCGGATGCCCGGGGGAATCAGGGTCGAGGCCAGCGGGTAGTTGAACAGGTCGTTGGTGGACAGGCTGTCTTTGCCCAGCAGCGGATGTTGCGGACGGCAGAAGAACTGGCCGCGGCGCGGGGTCAGCGGGCGCGTCTGGAAGTTCGGGTCGGCCTCGAAGTCGCGGATGTCGGCGACGAAGAATTCGATCTCTTCGCGGAGCAGGGCGCGGCTGAGCTTTTCCCAGTTGTCCACGTCCAGGCTGATCTGCACCCGCGGGTGGCGGTTGATGAAGTCGGCCACCGCGTCCGGCACCAGTTGCTGGGCCGGCGCCGGCCCGCTGCCGAAGCGCAGCTCGCCGGCATCCAGCTTGTTCAACTGGGCGATCTCGTGGATCAGGTTGGCCGACCCCTGCACCAGGCTCAGCGCGTGTTGCAGCACCACCTGGCCTTCCGGCGTCGGGCGCAGGTCCTTGCTGCCACGGTCCACCAACTGACAGCCAAGCTCCTGCTCCAGGCCCTGGATGCTGCGGCTGAAGGCCGGCTGGGTGATGCCCATGGCGTCCGCCGCGCGGACGAAACTGCGGTGTTCGGCGAGGGCGATGAAGTAACGCAGTTGGCGCAGATCCATGATGCTTTACCGGCATTGGAAATATTGGACAAAGGCATTTGCCGTTCGGGATGTGCTGGTTTTAAATGCAAGCTCTTATTCCGTCAACAAAGAACAAATTAGAAAAATATGCAATTTAGTAATAAGCATAGATAGACCCCAGGAGCTGAACATGGTCCACCGTGCCTTTGCCGCCCCACCTCCGCCGTTCCGAATGCCCTTCCGCGTCGCCGGCGGCTGTCGCCCCTGACAGTCGCCCGGGGCTGAGCCGTCCGCCGGCCCCCTTCGAACCTTTCGCCAGATCGCTGCCTTGCGCGGCATGGCCGCCTGCTGCCTGCGTCCGGCTGCGCCGGAACCGAGGACATTCACGATGAAGCACCACTACCGCCTGCCGCTCCGCCGAACGCCGCCCGGCGGCTCCGACTACGCCCTGGCCCTGCTGCTCGCCCTCGGCGGTGCGTTGCCGGCCAGTGCCGCCGATGCTCCCGCGCCCGCCGAGGAAGCGCCGCCGCTGGCCAGCAGCGTCCCGGACAAGGCCGATACGGCCCTGGGCAAGGTCACTGTCACCGCGCGTCGCCGCGAGGAGGATTCGCAGAAGGTACCGACGCCGATCACCGTGCTCGGCGGCGAGACTCTCGAGGCCCAGCGCATCTCCCGGGTGCAGGACCTGCAGCAGGTGCTGCCCAGCGTCAATGTCGCCTACATCCATGCGCGGCAGTCGAGCGTCGCCGTGCGCGGCATCGGCAACAACCCCGCCAGCGACGGCCTGGAAGGCAGCGCCGGGATCTACCTCGACAACGTCTACCTGGGACGTCCGGGAATGGCCGTGTTCGACCTGCTGGACATCGAGCAACTGGAGCTGCTGCGCGGTCCGCAGGGCACCCTGTTCGGCAAGAACACCACCGCCGGGGTGCTGAACATCAGCACCCGCGCGCCGACCTTCACTGCCGAGCGTACCGTCGAGGTCTCCGGCGGGCAGGATGGCTACTTCCAGGGCCGCGGCACGGTTTCCGGGCCGCTCGGCGAAACCCTCGCCGGACGCCTCTCGGCCTATCGCACCCGCGACGACGGCTACATCAAGAACATCCACGACGACAACTATCTCAACGGCGGCGAGCGCCAGGGCGCGCGCGGGCAATTGCTGTTCGAGCCGAACGAGGACTTCAGCCTGCGCTGGATCGCCGACTACAACGAGGAGGATTCGAGCAACGGCAGCATGGTGGTCTACGGCGGCGCCGAGCGTTTCTGGCAGCGCGCCGCGCTGGTCGGCGCTTCGCCGTTGCGCGATCCGCAGCGCAGGAAGGTCAACATCAACGGCCGCCAGCACGTCAGCGTGCACCAGGGTGGCAGCTCGCTGGAGGCCAACTGGAACCTCGCCGGCGGTTACCGCCTGACCTCCATCAGCGCCTACCGCTACTGGCACTTCACCCCGGCCAACGACGAGCAACTGAACGTCTCGGCGATCAACGACACCGGGGTGGAAGTGCACGACCGGCAGTTCTCCCAGGAGATCCGCCTGGCCTCGCCCACCGGCGGTGCCTTCGACTACGTGGTGGGCGCCTACGCGTTCAGGCAGAACCTCGGCAACAAGACCTTCACCTCCTACGGACCGTTGGCCGACCTGTACCTGCTCGGCGCCAATCTCGGCGCGCTGAACGACACCTACTCGAAGGCCAACGGCAAGATCGAGACCGACAGCTTCGCGCTGTTCGCCCAGGGCACCTGGCACCTCACCGAACGCCTGGACTTCACCGCCGGCCTGCGTGGTACCTACGAGGAGAAGAACGCCAAGGTCGAGCGCTTCGCTCCGCTGGGCGGCGCGGCGGTTGGCGGGGTCGGCGCGGCGGTGCGCAACGGCCAGCTCGGCGCCTACGATTCCGGCGATCTCAGCCAGTACAACTTCGCCCCTTCGGCGTTGCTCAGCCTCAGCTACCAGTTCAGCGACGACCTGCTCGGCTACGCCAGCCTGTCCCACGGCGAGAAGTCCGGCGGGGTCAACCTGGCGGTGGGCAGCGCACCGAGCGCCGGCGCCGATTCGCTGCTGGTCGGACCGGAGCGCGCCAACGACGCCGAGCTGGGCCTGAAGAGCACGCTCTTCGACCGGCGCCTGCTGCTCAACGCCAACCTGTTCTGGACCGGCATCCACGGCTACCAGGCCACCACCCTGTACCAGGCGCCGGGCTCGACCCAGTTGGTGCAGGTGCTGGCCAACGCCGGCAGCGTGCGCTCGCGTGGTCTGGAGTTCGAGGCCACCGCGCTGCCGTTGCGCGGCCTGACCCTGAACTTCAACGGCTCCTATAACGACGTCACCTACCTGTCGTTCAAGGATGCCCCGTGCCCTGCGGAAGTCAGCACCCGGCCCGGCGCGCCGAGCAGTTGCGACCTCACCGGGCAGCGCGTGGTCGGCGCCTCGAAATGGATCGCCAATCTCAATGGCGAATACCAGTGGCGCCTCGACGACCGCTTCCAACCCTACGTCAGCGCCAGCTACGCCTACCGCTCCGCCGCCGAGGGCACGCTGGACAACTCCGACCTTTCGAAGATCGACGGCTACGCCCTGGTGAACCTCGCCGCCGGTCTGCGCAGCGATCTCGGCGACGGCCAACTGGACACCTCGGTATGGCTGAAGAACGCCTTCGACAAGGACTACTACCTGAGCGCCTTCGCCAGCATCAACGGCTCCTACACCGCATCGGTGGGGCAGCCGCGCACGCTCGGCGTATCGCTGCGCTACGACTTCTGAGCCTTCACCCACGCAGTACCCACGCATGAGGAACATGACATGAGCAATGCAGCACAAGCCCTCGCCACGCCGGTACGGCTCGACGTCCGGCCGGTCGCCGGACGGATCGGCGCGGAGATTCGCGGTGTGACCCTGTCCGGCGAACTGGACGCCGCCACCGTCGAGGCGATCCAGGCCGCCCTGGTACGCCACAAGGTGATCTTCTTCCGGGACCAGAGCCATCTCGACGACCAGACCCAGGAGGCCTTCGCCCACTTGCTCGGCGAACCGGTCGCCCACCCCACCGTGCCGTCCCGCGAAGGCACCCGCTTCCTCCTCGAGCTGGATGGCGCCGAAGGCCGCCGGGCCAATTCCTGGCATACCGACGTGACCTTCGTCGAGGCCTACCCGAAGGCCTCGATCCTGCGCAGCGTGGTGGCCCCGGAGTCCGGCGGCGACACCGTCTGGGCCAACACGGCGAGCGCCTACGCCGACCTGCCGGCGGAGCTGCGCGAGCTGGCCGACCGGCTCTGGGCGGTGCACAGCAACGAGTACGACTACGCCGGGGTCAAGCCCAGCGCCTCGGTGGAGCAGTTGGAGAACTACCGCAAGGTGTTCACCTCGACCGTCTACGAGACCGAGCACCCGGTGGTCCGCGTGCATCCGCAAAGCGGCGAGCGGACGCTGCTCCTCGGCCACTTCGTGAAACGCCTGAAGGGTCTTTCGCAGCATGACTCGGCGCACCTCTTCGCGGTGCTGCAGGGGCACGTCACGCGCCTGGAGAACACCGTGCGCTGGCGCTGGCAGGCCGGCGACGTGGCGATCTGGGACAACCGCGCGACCCAGCACTACGCGATCGACGACTACGGCGACCAGCCGCGCGTGGTGCGCCGGGTGACCCTCGGCGGCGACGTGCCGGTAGGCATCGACGGGCAACGCAGCCGGACGATCCGGAAGGCATGACGGACCCGGCCCTCTCCTCGCCGGGGAGGGCGACCACAGGAAGAACGAACCCGCGAGGACCCCTTACATGAGCCAATCCGCCACCGCCCGGCAACCCGAACCCGAGGTCGCCGAGGCATTCCGCATCACCCCCCTGGAGGCGCCGCTGGGCGCCGAAGTCCGTGGCCTCGACGCGCGCCGGCCGCTGGCGCCGGAGCAGGTCCTGGCGCTCAAGCAGGCGCTGCGCGAGCACCACATCCTGGTGTTCCGCCAGCAGCACCTCGACGATGAGCAGTACTTGCGCTTCGCCACCCTGTTCGGCTCGGTGTTCCAGCCGCCGGCGGACATCCCGGTGCTGTCCTCGGGTGGCGACGGCAAGGTGCCGGACATCGTCAAGGTGGCCAACACCGGCGACGGCGAACTGGGCAACTTCGCCCTGCCGGCACACATCGACCACCAATGGACGCCGGTGCCGTCCTCCGGCTCGTTCCTCTACGCACTGGAGGTGCCGTCCAGTGGCGGCGAGACGCGCTTCACCAACCTGACGCGCGCCTACGAGAGCCTCGACGAGGCGACCCGGCGCGAGATCGATGGCCTGCGCCTGATCAACTACAACCCCTTCATCCGCCTGCGCGAGGGCGGCTACGGCGGCGGTTTCGCCACCTACCGCACGCCGGACATCGAACCGATCCAGGGCAGCGAGCACCCGCTGGTACGCACCCACCCGGAAAGCGGCCGGCGCGTACTGTTCCTCAGCGCCCACACCGAGGTGGAGATTCCCGGCTACGACCCCGCGCGGGGCCAGGCGCTGATCGGTCGCCTGCGCGAACATCTGGCGCGCCCGGAACTGAGCTACAGCCACGCCTGGTCGGTGGGCGACATCGTCTGGTGGGACAACCAGGCCGTGCTGCATGCGCGCAACGCCTTCCCGGCCAGCGAGCGGCGGCGCCTGAAGCGCATCAGCCTGGCGGGCAGCCGTCCGTTCTGAGCCGGCATCCCCCAGCGTGCGCCGGCTCCTCCGTTGCCGACCGGCGTAGGTCGCTGCGCGCCGCTCTGGCGAGCCCCTTCCGTTCCGGCGAATAGCTAGCAGAACTGCGACATGCTGTCGCAGTTCTGCCATTTCTCCGCGTCTATCCTGCCCATAGGGCAATTCGCCTTTGGTCTAACGAGCTGGCCTGCAGCGCCCATGGAAAGGCGATTCTGACTTTGTAGTCAAAGTTTTGCTTTGCTACTTTGGCCAGGCATCAGGGATTGCTGATACAGCGTATTAAAAACATTAATTACCCCGGAATTCCGCGGCGCTGGCAGGATATTTTCCCGTCGAAACCGTAGCGGCTTGACCTGATAGCCGGTCATTCACGGCAGGGATGTCATATTCTCGCGCGGGCTTCCCCGGATAGGCTGCACGCCAGTCAGGACGCGCCCGGCGGTGATGGGCGGGAATTGTTGGTCGGTTTATGACTTGTAGTTTCTCTGTCGTATGCCTTCAGAACTTGTTGAAGGCTTTTCGGCTCGATTGCACAATGCCGCGCCAAGGTTCGTTCGCGAATCGCGGTATGTGAGCTAGACCTCCGCAGCCGGTGCGCCATCCGCAGTGCCCCGGACTACTCGACAATCACGCAGGAGATTCGTGAGTGCAGATCGGTGTCCCCCTCGAGACCCATGCCGGTGAGACGCGGGTTTCCGCCACCCCGGAAACCGTCAAGAAGCTGATCGGCCAAGGCCACCAGGTGATCGTCCAGAGCGGCGCCGGCGTCAACGCCAGCCAGCCGGACAGTGCCTATGAAGCCGCCGGCGCGACGATCGGCAGCGCCGCCGAGGCCTTCGGCGCCGACCTGGTGCTGAAGGTGGTCGCGCCCAGCGCCGCCGAGCTGGCCCAGATGAAAAGCGGTGCCGTGCTGGTCGGCATGCTCAACCCCTTCGACAACGAGAACATCGCCCGCATGGCCGAGCGCGGCATCACCGCCTTCGCCCTCGAGGCCGCGCCGCGTACCTCGCGGGCGCAGAGCCTGGACGTGCTCTCCTCGCAGGCCAACATCGCCGGCTACAAGGCGGTGATGCTCGCCGCCAACCACTACCCGCGCTTCATGCCGATGCTGATGACCGCCGCCGGCACCGTGAAGGCCGCCCGCGTGCTGATCCTCGGCGCCGGCGTCGCCGGCCTGCAGGCGATCGCCACGGCCAAGCGCCTGGGCGCGGTGATCGAGGCTTCCGACGTGCGTCCGGCGGTGAAGGAGCAGATCGAGTCGCTCGGCGCCAAGTTCGTCGACGTGCCCTACGAGACCGACGAAGAGCGCGAGTGCGCCGAAGGCGTCGGCGGCTACGCGCGGCCGATGCCGGCCTCGTGGATGGAGCGCCAGGCCAAGGCCGTGCACGAGCGCGCCAAGCAGTCGGACATCGTCATCACCACCGCGCTGATCCCCGGCCGCAAGGCGCCGACGCTGCTGCACGAGGCGACCGTGGCGGAGATGAAGCCGGGCTCGGTGGTCATCGACCTGGCCGCCGCCCAGGGCGGCAACTGCCCGCTGACCGAGGCCGACCAGGTCGTGGTCCGGCACGGCGTGACCATCGTCGGCCACAGCAACCTGGCCGCGCTGGTACCGGCGGACGCCTCGGCGCTATACGCGCGCAACATCCTCGATTTCCTCAAGCTCACCCTGAACGCCGAAGGCTTCAGCGTGAACCTCGAGGACGACATCGTCGCCGCCTGCCTGATGTGCCGCGACGGCCAGGCGGTGCGCAAGAACGGCTGAGCCGCTGCGTCGGGATGCTTCGATAACGATAAATGCGCACGCCTCGCGCCTGCGCCCTGAAGACCGGTGAAAACGATGGATATCATTTCTGACGGGATCTACAACCTGATCATCTTCGTGCTGGCCGTGTACGTCGGCTACCACGTGGTATGGAACGTCACCCCTGCCTTGCACACCCCGCTGATGGCGGTGACCAACGCGATTTCCGCGATCGTCATCGTCGGCGCCATGCTCGCTGCCGCCCTGACCGTGACCCCGCTGGGCAAGGCCATGGGCACCCTCGCCGTGGCCCTGGCCGCGGTCAATGTGTTCGGTGGCTTCCTGGTCACCCGGCGCATGCTGGAAATGTTCAAGAAGAAAGCGCCGAAGGCGGGGGGCCACTGATGAGCATGAACCTGGTCACCCTCCTGTACCTCATCGCCTCGGTCTGCTTCATCCAGGCCCTGAAAGGCCTGTCGCACCCGACCACCTCGCGCCGCGGCAACCTCTTCGGCATGGTCGGCATGGCCATCGCCGTGGCCACCACCGTCGGCCTGGTGTTCAAGCTGGGCGCGGAGATCGCCACCACCGGCGTCGGCTACATCGTCGTCGGCCTGCTGGTCGGCGGTACCGCCGGCTCGATCATGGCCAAGCGCGTCGAGATGACCAAGATGCCCGAGCTGGTCGCCTTCATGCACAGCATGATCGGCCTGGCCGCGGTGTTCATCGCCATCGCAGCGGTGGTCGAGCCGCAGTCGCTGGGGATCGTCGCGCACCTGGGCGACACCATTCCCACCGGCAACCGCCTGGAGCTGTTCCTCGGCGCGGCCATCGGCGCCATCACCTTCTCCGGTTCGGTGATCGCCTTCGGCAAGCTCTCCGGCAAGTACAAGTTCCGCCTGTTCCAGGGCACCCCGGTGCAGTTCTCCGGGCAGCACCTGCTGAACCTGGTGCTCGGCCTGGCAACCCTCGGCCTGGGCCTGGTGTTCATGTTCACCGGCAACCTCACCGCCTTCGCCGTGATGCTGGCGCTGGCCTTCGTCCTCGGCGTGCTGATCATCATCCCCATCGGCGGCGCCGACATGCCGGTGGTGGTGTCGATGCTCAACTCCTATTCCGGCTGGGCCGCGGCGGGTATCGGCTTCTCGCTGAACAACTCGATGCTGATCATCGCCGGCTCGCTGGTCGGCTCCTCGGGCGCGATCCTCTCCTACATCATGTGCAAGGCGATGAACCGCTCGTTCTTCAACGTCATCCTCGGCGGCTTCGGCGCCGAAGCCGACGCCGGCGGCCCGGCGGGCTCCAAGGAGCAGCGTCCGGTGAAGTCCGGTTCGGCCGACGATGCCTCGTTCCTGCTGACCAACGCCGACAGCGTGATCATCGTCCCCGGCTACGGCCTGGCGGTGGCCCGCGCCCAGCACGCGCTGATGGAACTGGCGGAGAAGCTGACCCATCGCGGGGTCACCGTGAAGTTCGCCATCCACCCGGTCGCCGGGCGCATGCCGGGGCACATGAACGTGCTGCTGGCCGAGGCCGAGGTGCCCTACGAGCAGGTGTTCGAGATGGAGGACATCAACTCCGAGTTCGGCCAGACCGACGTGGTCCTGGTGCTCGGTGCCAACGACGTGGTCAACCCGGCGGCGAAGAACGATCCGAAGTCGCCCATCGCCGGCATGCCGATCCTCGAGGCCTACAAGGCCAAGACCGTGATCGTCAACAAGCGCTCCATGGCCAGCGGCTACGCCGGCCTGGACAACGAGCTGTTCTACCTGGACAAGACCATGATGGTGTTCGGCGACGCCAAGAAAGTCATCGAAGACATGGTCAAGGCGGTGGAGTGATTCCCCGCTGGGTCCACCAGAACCCCGGCCCAGGCCGGGGTTTTTCGTTTTCGCGGGTTGCCCGCGCAGCGTTCTCCGCCGCTTCCAACGGCGAAAACACCAGCCTTTCAGGAATATTTTTCATGCCCGTAAGGCATGGGTTTTTCGTCGGATCGCTGTAGCCCGCCAACCACGCGGCCTGTGGCGACAGGGGCGAAACCCATAGCTCCAGAAGTTATTTCCATAACAAAAATAATTACTTCAGGCGCTAAGCCTCCTTGCCAATCATGCAACTCCCTGCGCCGCTAGGACTCCAGCACGGACCTGAGCGGCCATCGAGTTCGTCAGTGCAAGGAGCTTTTCATGGCAACACCCCAGCCCGTCGATGCCCGCACGCAGCCCTGGCGCGAGACGCCCGGCGGCGACCTGGTGGCGCTCGGTCGGCCGGTTCGCCAGGCGTTGCACCTGGTTCGCCACAACCCGGCACAGGGTCGGGTGCTCAGCCGGCGCGAGACGATCCTGCTGGTCCTGTTCGCCCTGACCCTGCACGGAGCGGTGATCCATTGGCTGAGCCAGCAGAGAACCCCGGCGCTGCCCGAGGTGCCGCCACAGGTGCCGCCGATGACCATCGAGTTCACCGCCTCGGCGCCGCCGGTGGTGGAACCGCCGCCGCCCGAGCCGTTGCCGCCGGTGGTCGAGGAACCGCCACCGCCGGTGGTCGACGAGAACGCGGTGAAGCCGCCGCCGCCGAAGCCGGTGCCAAAGCCGAAACCCAAGCCCAAGCCGCAACCCCGGCCCAAGCCGGCGCCGAAGGCCGTCGAGCCGGCTCCGCCCGCGCCGCCGCAACCCGCCGCGCCACCCGCCCCGCCGGCGCCAGCCGCCGCCCCGGCGCCGCTGACGCCGCCGTCGGCGAACGCCGGCTACCTGCACAACCCGGCGCCGGAATACCCCGCCCTGGCCATGCGCCGCGGCTGGGAGGGCACCGTGCTGTTGCGGGTGCATGTC
The DNA here is from genome assembly GCF_020405165.1 of Pseudomonas sp. PS1(2021). Classification (NCBI taxonomy): domain Bacteria; kingdom Pseudomonadati; phylum Pseudomonadota; class Gammaproteobacteria; order Pseudomonadales; family Pseudomonadaceae; genus Pseudomonas; species Pseudomonas sp. PS1(2021). The sequence continues at coordinate 6,288,190 of NZ_CP084484.1, forward strand.
CTCGCCAGCGGCAGCCCGAGCGAGATCCAAGTGCAGAAGTCGAGCGGACGCGAAGCCCTCGACCAGGCCGCGGTGAAAGCGGTCAAGCGCTGGTCCTTCGTTCCCGCCAAGCGCGGCGACAAGGCCGAGGACGGCTGGGTCAGCGTACCGATCGATTTCAAGTTGAACTGAATCTGCAGCGTCACGAGGAGCATCCGTCATGAGTCTGTTAACCACCCCGCTCGAATCCGTCGAAGGCGCCGTCATCTGGCTGCTGGTCGGCTTTTCCGTGGTCACCTGGGGCCTGGCCCTGGTCAAGGGCGTGCAGTTCGCCCGGCAGAAGCGCCAGGACCGCCAGTTCCAGAAGCAGTTCTGGAGCGCCACCAGCCTCGACTCCGCCGGCGAGCAGGCGCAGGACAAGCAGGGCGCCGGCGCCCGCGTGGCCCAGGCCGGCTTCGCCGCGATCCAGGTGCAGGACAACGGCCAGCCCGACCTGGCCCAGTCGATCAACCACCAGGACCGTCTCGAACGCGCCCTGCGCCAGCAGATCCAGCGCGAGCGGCGTTCCCTGGAGTCGGGCCTGGCGGTGCTCGCCTCGATCGGCTCGACCTCGCCCTTCATCGGTCTGTTCGGCACCGTCTGGGGCATCATGGAGGCGCTCAAGGGGATCAGCGCGGCCGGCTCGGCGAGCCTGGAGACCGTGGCCGGGCCGATCGGCAGCGCGCTGATCGCCACCGGCGTGGGAATCGCCGTCGCGGTGCCGGCGGTGCTGGTCTACAACTACTTCCTGCGGCGCCTGAAGCTGACCGCCGCCGACCTCGACGACTTCGCCCACGACTTCTACAGCCTGGCGCAGAAGAGCGCGTTCCGCGTCATCGTCCATCCCTCCGCCGCGCGCCAGGCCGGCAACCCCTCGCGCAACGTGAAGGAGGCGTCCTGACATGGCCTTCTCGACCCAGGACAGCGACGAAGTCCTTTCCGAAATCAACGTCACCCCGCTGGTCGACGTGATGCTGGTGCTGCTGGTGGTGTTCATCGTCACCGCGCCGCTGCTGACCAACTCGATCCCGATCAACCTGCCGAAGACCGAATCGGTGGCCCCGCCGGAGCAGAAGGATCCCCTGGTGGTGAGCATCGATGGCGCCGGCAAGCTGTTCGTCAACAAGGACGAGATCCAGCCGGAGCTGCTGGAGAGCAACCTGGCCGCGGCCAAGGCGAAGGACGCCGAGGTCCGCGTGCAGTTGCAGGCCGACGAAGGGGTGAACTACGGCCAGGTGGCGAAGGCCATGGCTTCCATCGAGCGCGCCGGGATCACCAGGCTGGCGGTGATCACCGCACGCTGAAGCGAATCCACGCCGTCCGGCGCAGGCCGGGCGGGCAACGGTTTCGACCGCTCCGATCCGGGCAGGGGAGAGCGGTCTTTTTTATTCCGGATGGACGCTCCTCGGGCATGTCCGCCGAGGCCGGGCTCGCGAATGCGTCGCGCACCCTGTCCGGCGCTCGCACGTCCCACGCCTGGGCGCTCAGGCCTGGCGTGCCGGCGCATCCTGCTCCTTGGCGTCCTCCGTTCCTTCGACTTCCCATTCACCGGCCCAGTCCTCGCCGAACAGTTCGCTGGGATGCTGGGTGCGGCTGGCGCCGTTGCCGCAGCCCATAGATTCCGCCGAGCAATAGCGGTCGCAACCCCAGCAGATGCGCTCCGGATGGCTGGGATGGAGAGGAAATTTCTTGGCCATGATCCTGTCCCGATACCTGATGCCTGCGCTCAGGTATACCGCCGATGGCTTGCGCCGCCCAGGCGTTGTCGCGGAAAAGTGGCTTCGGCTTGCGCTGGATCAACTCGATTGGCGTATATGTATTAATAGAATATTAAAATTGCTTTTTATTCCTTAGAGAAAAAAGGCTGCGCCCTTACACTTCCCTGGTGATGAATTTTTCTGGAGGGTTCTCCATGCACAGCGAACGCGTCCGTTATGTGTTGGTGCCCGGTTGGTACGGCTCGGAAGACGCCCATTGGCAAAGTCACTGGCAGCGCGCGCTGCCCAATGCCTCACGGGTCGAGCAACAGGACTGGATCACCCCGCTGCGCGCCGACTGGATCGCCGAGCTGGACGCCGAGATCCGCCGCCAGCCCGGGCCGGTGGTGCTGATCGCGCACAGCCTGGGTTGTGTGACAGTGGCGCTGTGGGCGGCCCAGGCCGAGCGCCGGGTGCGCGACCAGGTACGCGGCGCCCTGCTGGTGGCGCCGGCCGACGTCGAGCGCGAGAGCTGCGCCGAGGCGCTGCGCAACTTCGCGCCGATCAGCCGCGAGCCGTTGCCGTTCCCCAGCGTGCTGGTGGGTTCCGACAACGACCAGGCCTGCAGCCCGCAGCGCGCCATGCACCTGGCCCGCGCCTGGGGCGCGGAGACGGTGATCCTGCCCGAGGCCGGGCACATCAACGTGAAGTCCGGCCACGGCGCCTGGGAGGCCGGCTACCGTCACCTGTTCCGCTTGCAGTACCTGATCGACAGCCAGGCTCGTCGCCGCGCCTGATCCTCCAGATCGTTAACCTTGGCGTAACGGTTCGTCGCCCGGCTTGATTGAACAGGCCTGGCGGCCTGCCTAACGTGGCTCCTCACGACAGCGTGAAACCTGGAGCCGACATGACGACACCGATCTCTCCCCCGCCGCAGTGGTCGCGGCGCCGCCAGGAAAAGCAGCGGCGCCTCGAGCGCGTGCGCGGCCTGGCTGACGGCGCGGTGCTGCCGCGCGAACGCCTGGTCGCCGCGCTGGAGGCGCTGATCGCGCCGGGCGATCGGGTGGTGCTGGAAGGCAACAACCAGAAGCAGGCGGATTTCCTCTCCCGTTCGCTGGCGCGGGTCGATCCCGGCAAGCTGCACGACCTGCACATGATCATGCCCAGCGTCGGCCGCCCGGAGCATCTCGACCTGTTCGAACTGGGCATCGCGCGCAAGCTCGACTTCTCCTTCTCCGGCCCGCAGAGCTTGCGCATCGGCCAGTTGCTCGAAGACGGCCTGCTGGAGATCGGCGCGATCCACACCTACATCGAGCTGTACGCGCGGCTGGTGGTCGACCTGATCCCCAACGTGGCGCTGGTCGCCGGTTTCGTCGCCGACCGCGAAGGCAACGTGTACACCGGGCCGAGCACGGAAGACACCCCGGCGCTGGTGGAGCCCACCGCGTTCAGCGACGGCATCGTCATCGTCCAGGTCAACCGTATCGTCGACGACCCGCGCGACCTGCCGCGAGTGGATATCCCGGCGTCCTGGGTGGACTTCGTGGTCGAGGCCGACCAGCCGTTCTACATCGAGCCGCTGTTCACCCGCGACCCGCGCCACATCAAGCCGGTCCACGTGCTGATGGCGATGATGGCGATCCGCGGCATCTACCAGCGGCACAACCTGCAGTCGCTGAACCACGGCATCGGCTTCAACACCGCGGCCATCGAGCTGATCCTGCCGACCTACGGCGAGTCCCTCGGCCTGAAGGGCAAGATCTGCCGACACTGGACCCTCAACCCGCACCCGACCCTTATCCCCGCCATCGAGAGCGGCTGGGTCGAGAGCGTGCACTGCTTCGGCACCGAGCTGGGCATGGAGGGCTACATCGCCCAGCGTCCCGACGTGTTCTTCACCGGTCGCGACGGCTCGCTGCGTTCCAATCGGATGTTCTGCCAACTGGCAGGACAATACGCCGTCGACCTGTTCATCGGCGCTACCCTCCAGGTCGACGGCGACGGCCATTCCTCCACCGTCACCCGCGGACGCCTGGCCGGCTTCGGCGGCGCCCCGAACATGGGCCACGACCCGCGCGGCCGGCGCCACTCGACGCCGGCCTGGCTGGACATGCGGGGCGAACCCGAGGCCTTGCTGGAGCGCGGCAGGAAGCTGGTGGTGCAGATGGTCGAGACCTTCCAGGACGGCGGCAAGCCGACCTTCGTCGAGCGCCTCGACGCGCTGGAGGTGGCGCGCCAGACCGGCATGCCGCTGGCGCCGGTGATGATCTATGGCGACGACGTCACCCATGTGCTCACCGAGGAAGGCATCGCCTACCTGTACAAGGCGCGCTCCCTGGAGGAACGCCAGGCGATGATCGCGGCGGTGGCGGGGATCAGTCCGATCGGCCTGCGCCACGATCCGCGCGAGACCCAGCGGATGCGCCGCGAAGGGCTGATCGCGCTGCCCGAGGACCTCGGCATCCGCCGCACCGACGCCTCGCGCGAGCTGCTGGCGGCGAAGAGCATCGCCGAGCTGGTCGAGTGGTCCGGCGGGCTGTACCAGCCGCCGGCGCGTTTCAGGAGCTGGTGATGAACGCCATCGCTAACCTCGCGGCGACGCCGTGCGCCGACCTCGGCGAATGCCTGGCCGACCTGGCGGTGGACGCCCTCATCGACGAAGCCGAACTGTCGCCCAAGCCGGCCCTGGTGGACCGCCGCGGCAATGGCGCGCATGCCGACCTGCACCTGGGCCTGATGCAGGCCTCGGCGCTGAGCCTGTGGCCGTGTTTCAAGGAAATGGCCGACGCCGCACAGCGGCATGGGCGCATCGATGCGCGCCTGCGCGGCGTCCTTGGCCAACTGGGGCGCGACGGCGAGGCGGCGATGCTGCGTACCACCGAAGGCGTGAACACCCATCGCGGAGCGATCTGGGCGCTCGGCCTGCTGGTCGCGGCCGCCGCTCTCGAACCGCGCCGCACGCAGGCCGGCGAAGTGGCCGCGCGCGCAGGACGCATCGCCCTGCTCGACGATCCGGCGGCCGCCATCGGCGACAGCCACGGCGAGCGCGTCCGTCGGCGCTACGGCGTCGGCGGCGCCCGCGAGGAGGCGCGTCTTGGCTTCCCCCGCGCAGTGCGCCACGGCCTGCCGCAGCTATGGCGCAGCCGCGAAGGCGGCGCTGGCGAGCAGAACGCCAGGCTCGATGCGCTGCTGGCGATCATGAGCGTCCTCGACGATACCTGCGTGCTGCACCGCGCCGGCCGCGTCGGCCTCGCCGCGATGCAGGATGGCGCCCGCGCGGTGCTCGCCGCCGGCGGCAGCGCCAGTCTCGCCGGGCGTCGCCGCCTGTGCGAGCTGGACCGCCGCCTGCTGGCGCTGAACGCTTCGCCCGGCGGCGCCGCCGACCTGCTGGCCGCCTGTCTTTTCCTCGATCGCCTGCCCGCCGTGTCCGGTGGGTGGGCTGGGAGTCTCTGAGATGGAAACCCTGACCTTCGAATTTCCCGCCGGCGCTCCGGCGCGCGGTCGCGCCCTGGCCGGCTGCGTCGGCTCCGGCGACCTGGAGGTGCTGCTCGAGCCGGCCGCCGGAGGCGCGCTGAGCATCCAGGTGGTGACCTCGGTAAACGGCAGCGGCCCGCGCTGGCAACAACTCTTCGCGCGGGTCTTCGCGGCGTCCACGGCGCCGGCCGCGTCGATCCGCATCCACGATTTCGGCGCCACTCCCGGGGTGGTCCGCCTGCGCCTGGAGCAGGCACTGGAGGAGGCTGGCCATGACTGACGTCGCCCGCCTGCTGGCGCTGCGCAGCTTCACCGAACTGGGAGCGCGCCAACGCGCCCGTGCCCTGCTTGACGCGGGCAGCTTCCGCGAGTTGCTCGATCCCTTCGCCGGCGTGCAGTCGCCCTGGCTGGAACGACAGGGCATCGTGCCCCAGGCCGACGATGGGGTAGTGGTCGCCCGTGGCCTCCTCGACGGCCAGCCGGCGGTGCTCGCCGCCATCGAAGGTGCTTTCCAGGGCGGCAGCCTTGGCGAAGTCAGCGGAGCGAAGATCGCCGGCGCGCTGGAGCTGGCCGCCGAGGACAATCGCAACGGCGTTCCGACCCGGGCCCTGCTGTTGCTGGAAACCGGTGGCGTGCGCCTGCAGGAAGCCAACCTCGGACTGGCGGCGATCGCCGAGATCCAGGCGGCCATCGTCGATCTGCAGCGCTACCAGCCGGTGGTGGCGGTGATTGCCGGGCCGGTCGGCTGCTTCGGCGGCATGTCCATCGCCGCCGGGCTGTGCAGCTACGTGCTGGTGACCCGCGAGGCGCGCCTCGGCTTGAACGGTCCGCAGGTGATCGAACAGGAGGCCGGCATCGCTGAATACGACTCGCGCGACCGGCCGTTCATCTGGAGCCTCACCGGCGGCGAGCAGCGCTTCGCCAGCGGTCTCGCCGACGCCTACCTGGCCGACGACCTCGATGAGGTACGCACCTCGGTACTCGCGTATTTCGCCAAGGGCCTGCCGGCACGGCCGCGCTGCCGCCGCGCCGAGGATTACCTGCGGCGGCTGGGCGACCTCGATACCGCCGAGCAACCGGATGCCGCCGGCGTGCGCCGGCTGTACCAGGGGCTGGGCCAAGGAGATGCAACATGAGCCAACCGTTCGCTTCCCGTGGCCTGGCCTGGTTCCAGGCGCTGGCCGGTAGCCTCGCGCCGCGTCCCGGCGATCCTGCTTCGTTGCGCGTCGCCGATGCCGAGCTGGACGGCTACCCGGTGCGTTTCCTGGCCGTCGTGCCCGATCCCGACAATCCGTTCCCGCGCGCTCGCCAGGGCGAGGTCGGGCTGCTCGAGGGCTGGGGCCTGGCCGCCGCCGTCGACGAGGCGCTGGAGGCCGACCGCGAGGCGCCACGCAAGCGCGCGCTGCTGGCCATCGTCGACGTGCCGAGCCAGGCCTACGGCCGCCGCGAGGAGGCCCTGGGTATCCACCAGGCGCTGGCCGGGGCGGTGGATGCCTACGCCCGCGCCCGACTCGCCGGGCATCCGCTGATCGGCCTGCTGGTGGGCAAGGCGATGTCCGGCGCGTTCCTCGCCCACGGCTACCAGGCCAACCGCCTGATCGCCTTGCACGATCCGGGGGTGATGGTCCACGCCATGGGCAAGGCCGCCGCCGCGCGGATCACCCTGCGCAGCGTCGAGGAACTGGAGGCGTTGGCGGCGAAGGTGCCGCCGATGGCCTACGACATCGACAGCTACGCGTCGCTCGGCCTGCTCTGGAGGACCCTTCCGGTGGAGACCGTCGAGGTGCCGTCGACGGCGGACCTGGTGCGGGTCCGCACCTGCCTGGGCGAGGCCCTGGCCGATATCCTCGGCGGCCCGCGCGACCTCGGCGGCCGCCTCGGCGCGGCCAACCGCGAGGCGTCGGCGCGGGTGCGCCGGCTGCTGCGCGAGCAGTGGTGAATTCAGGAGCGAGCCGTGGTCATCGCGAACAGCTCACAGCGGGGCTCCAGCCGGCGACGGCTCGCTCCTGATCCGATGCGTCGCAGGGCAGGGCCGGAACCCCATGACTTGCTCCTGGGCATGGCGCCGGCGCATTTGCCGGAGAATGCTCCGGCCTGGGTCTGCGCGGCACTGAAGGCCGGCTGGCCGGTGGTGGTGCGCCGTGCGCCGGCAGATCCCGCGCGGGTGGCCATCGGCGTGCGCGGCCTGGCGCGGGAGCAGCGCTGGGCCGGCTGGATGCCGTTGGCGGCAATCACCCGGCGCTTGCGCCCGGAAGCGCTGGGCCAGCGCGAGCCGGCGATGCTGCGCGATCTGCCGGCCTGGCGTGCCTTGCGCGACCTGCGTGCGCCGCTGAACGCGCTGGGACTGGCCTGGGGCGTGACCGGCGGCGCCGGTTTCGAGCTGGCCAGCGGGGTCGCCGTGCTGCATCCGGACAGCGACCTCGACCTGCTGCTGCGCACCCCGCGCCCGTTCCCGCGCGATGACGCGCTGCGCCTGCTGCAGTGCTTCGAGCAGTGTCCCTGCCGGATCGACCTGCAACTGCAGACCCCGGCGGGCGGCGTGGCCCTGCGCGAATGGGCCGAGGGTCGGCCCCGGGTGCTGGCGAAAGGCAGCGAGGCGCCGCTGTTGCTGGAAGACCCCTGGCGGATCGCGGAGGTCGAGGCATGAGCGTGCTGTTCGCCTATCCCGGCCAGGGCGCCCAACGTCCCGGCATGCTCGCGGCCTTGCCCGACGAACCGCCGGTGCGCGCCTGCCTGGAGCAGGCGGCGGACTGTCTCGGCCAGGCGCCGGCCGAACTGGAGAGCGCCGAGGCCTTGCGCGGCACCCGCGCGGTGCAGTTGTGCCTGCTGATCGCCGGGGTCGCCGCCAGCCGCCTGCTGGAGACGCGCGGGCATCGGCCGGGGCTGGTCGCCGGGCTGTCCATCGGCGCCTATCCGGCGGCGGTGGTAGCCGGCGCGCTGGACTTCGACGACGCGCTGCGTCTGGTGGCGCTGCGTGGCGAACTGATGCAGGCCGCCTGGCCCGAGGGCTACGGGATGAGCGCCATCCTCGGTCTCGAACAGGCGCAACTGGAAGCGCTGATCCTGGCGGTGCGGCGCGAGCACCCGCCGCTCTACCTGGCCAACGTCAACGCCGAGCGGCAACTGGTGGTGGCCGGCAGCGAAGCGGCTCTGGCCGCCCTCGCCGAACGCGCCCGTGCCGCCGGCGCCAGCGCGGCGAAGCGCCTGGCGGTGAGCGTACCGTCGCACTGTGCGCTGCTCGACGAACCGGCCGCGCGCCTGGCCGAAGCCTTCGCCGGCATCCGCCTGCATCGGCCGCGCGTGCCCTACCTGAGCAGCAGCCGGGCGCGCCTGGTCGCCGAACCGGCCGCGCTGGCCGACGATCTCGCCGGCAACATGGCGCGCCGCGTCGAGTGGCTGGCGACATTGCGCAGCGCCTACGAGCGCGGTGCCCGCCTGCATCTCGAGCTGCCGCCGGGACGGGTCCTCAGCGGTCTGGCGCGGCCTCTGTTCGGCTGCGCCACGCCGGCCTTCGAAGGCTCCCGGGCGGATACCCTGGACGCGCTGTTGCGCGAGGAGGAAAAGAGAACCCGATAAGCGTTCGTTCGAGGCATAAAAACAACAACATCGATCCGCAACCGAGGACAACAATAATGATTATCTACGGTGTCGCACTGCTGTCTCTGTGTACCCTCGCCGGGCTGTTCATCGGCGAGATCCTTGGCGTGCTGCTCGGCGTGCCGGCCAACGTCGGTGGCGTCGGCATCGCCATGCTGCTGCTGATCTTCGTCGGCAGCTACCTGGGCAAGCGTGGCCTGCTCTCGGCGAAGACCGAGCAGGGCGTGGAGTTCTGGAGCGCGGTCTACATTCCCATCGTGGTCGCCATGGCCGCCCAGCAGAATGTCCTCGGCGCGCTGAGCGGCGGGCCGGCCGCTATCCTCGCCGGCATCGCCGCGGTCGCCGTGGCCTTCGCCCTGGTCCCGCTGCTCGACCGCTTCGGCCGGAAGAAAGCCGAAGGCGCCCCGCCATTGAAACCGCGCACCAGCGTGCAGGGGTGAGCGCCATGTTCGAGTCCCTGAACAAAGTCATCAATGGCTACGGCCTGATCAGCGGCTTCGCCATCATCGGCGTGACCATGGCGGTGTCCTACTGGTTGTCGGCGCGCCTCACCCGCGGGCGCCTGCACGGCTCGGCGATCGCGATCTTCCTCGGCCTGGTGCTGTCCTACGTCGGCGGCGTCGCCACCGGCGGGCAGAAAGGATTGGTGGACGTGCCCCTGATGTCCGGTATCGGCCTGCTGGGCGGCGCCATGCTGCGCGACTTCGCCATCGTCGCCACGGCCTTCGGGGTGAATGTCGAGGAACTGCGTCGGGCAGGGGTTTCCGGGGTGGTGTCGCTGTTCCTCGGAGTCGGTTCGTCGTTCGTCGCCGGGGTCGCGGTGGCCATGGCGTTCGGCTACACCGATGCGGTCAGCCTGACCACCATCGGCGCCGGCGCGGTCACCTACATCGTCGGACCGGTGACCGGCGCCGCCCTGGGGGCCAGCTCCGAGGTGATGGCGCTGAGCATCGCCGCCGGGCTGGTGAAGGCGATCCTGGTGATGGTCCTGACGCCTTTCGTCGCGCCCTACATCGGCCTGAACAATCCACGTACGGCGGTGATCTTCGGTGGTCTCATGGGCACCTCCAGCGGCGTCGCCGGCGGCCTCGCCGCCACCGACCCGAAGCTGGTGCCCTACGGTTGCCTGACCGCGGCGTTCTATACCGCCATCGGTTGCCTGCTGGGGCCGTCGCTGCTGTATTTCAGCGTGCGCGGCCTGGTTGGGTGAGCGGGCTCGTCCGGGCACCCTCTTCCTGAAGGGCGAGGGTTGGGGAGAGGTCAGCGGGCCAGCGGTAATGTGGACTTCCGTCCGCTATCCCGCCGCCTCCTGCTCCAGGCGCAGGCTGTACATCCGGCACTCCGCGAGCAACGCCAGCAGGTTCGGGTCGCGCTCCTTGGCCTTGAGGAACACCACGCCGATGTGCTGCTGCAGGCGATAGCGCGGTTGCAGCGGGATCAGCCGCACGCGGTTCTCGTAGACCGCCTCGATGCGTTTGGGCAGCAGCGCATGGCCGACCCCCGAGCTGACCATGCTGAGGAGGGTGAATATGTCGTTCACCTGCATGGCGATCTGCGGTTCGAAGCCGGCCTGCTGGAACACCCGGGTGCCGTCCTGATGGGTGGCGAAGCCCTGGGTGAGCGTGACGAAGGGCGTGTCGCGCAGGGTGCTGAGATCGATCTCGGCGAGCCTGGCGTAGGGCGAGTCCACCGGCACGGCGAGGAAGATGTCATCGGAGAACAGCGGCAGGTGCTCGCAGTCGGGATCGCTGACGCTGTCGTTGAGCGACACCAGGATGGCGTCCAGCTCCATGTTCTTCAGCTGGTAGAACAGATCGACGTTGGAGCCGAGGATCAGGTCGATGTTCAGCGCGCTGCGTCGCAGCTTGAGGCCCATGATCAGTTGCGGCACGGTCTTCACCGTCAGCGAATAGAGCGCGCCGAGCTTGAAACGCTCGGCGGAGAAGCCGGCCGCCTCGCGGGTCAGGCGCACCGTGTCGAGTACCTCCTGGACCAGCTTCTGCGCGCGCTCCTCGAGCACGTAGGCGCTTTCCAGCGGGGTCAGGTTGCGTCCCTCGTGCTTGAACAGCGGGCAGCGCAGGGCGCTTTCCAGCGAGTGGATGGCGCGGTGCACGCTGACGTTGCTGGTGCCCAGTTCCGCCGCCGCGCGCGCCAGGTTGCCGGTGCGCATGAAGGCGAGGAAGGTTTCCAGCTTCTTGAGGGTGATTTCTTCGTCGATCAGCATCCGCGTTCCCCTGGCCGGTGGCGTCGGGGGATTGTGCCTGAGGCGGCGCGGGAGGGGTAAAAAGGGCCGTCATGTCCTAGCGCGTGGCGGAGCATGACGGCCTGGAAACGCCTTGGGGAAGGCGGAGTTGCACTGACCGGATGGAATCCCGCTTCGGCAGCCTGAGCCGCCGATAGGCTAACGGAACTCAGCGGATGGAGCGGATGGTGCCCTTGCTGCCGGTGACCTTGACGTCGACCTTCTTGAACAGGAAGTAGTCGTTCACCGAAACCTCGTAGCGCGGCGCCACGATCAGGTCGGCATTGGAGTTCTTCACCGCCTTGAACGCGGCGGCGGCCTTGGCCGAGGACACCGGGTCGAAGGCGCCGAGGCTCAGGCCCGAGCCGCTTTCTGCGCCGTAGGTGACGCCGTCGGCGAACTGGCTGTCGCCGCCGAACTTGAGGAAGCCGAACAGGATATTGACCGAGGAGTCTCCGCTGATCGGCTCGCCGACGGCGACGTCGGCCTTGAGGTCGGTTTTCACCGCGCCGGCCACCGGGGCGATGGGCTGGCTGACGTTGTAGCTGGCGCAGCCGGTCAGCGAGGCCGCGGCGAACAGCAGGGCGGGCAACAGGAACTTCTTCATCTGACTCTCCATGATGATTCATCGATGAGGCGGCAGGCCCGAATGTCCATCGATCCCTGGGCGCTGCCGGACTGCCGGACCGGGGTGGTCCGGAGCGCCGGCCACCCTAGCAACGGAGGCTTTTTGCCACAGTCATCGGATTCGTCTTTGTCAGAAAGAAAGTTCCTCTTGGAATGTCGGAAAGCTGAGGGTCAGTGCCGGCGCTCGGCAAGCTTGCCCAGTTGCTCCCGGCAGTAGTCGACGAACAATCGTGCCGGCTTGGTCAGTTGCGCGCGTTTCAGCCAGGCGGCGGCGAGCCCGGAGGTGGACACCGGCTCGGCGAGGTCGACCATGACCACCTTCTTGCCGTCGTAGGTGCATTCCGAATGCGGGCGGGTGACCAGCAGGGAGAAGCCGAAGCCCTGGCCGACCATGCCGCGCACCATCTCGATGGACGGCGAGCTGAAGGCGATGTTCGGCGTCAGGCCGAGTTCCTCGAACAGGCTGACGAAATAGGTGCGGCTGGGCTGCACGTCGAGCAGGATCATCGGTTCCAGGCACAGGTCGCGCAGCGACACTTGCGCCTGCCCGGCGAAGCGGTGCCCTTCGGGGAGCAGCGCGTGGGGTCGTTGCGGCGGCATCAGCGGCTCGGTCTCGATGGTCGAGTCGAGGTCGTGCTCGTAGAGGAAGGCCAGGTCGAAGCGCCCGGAGGTGAGGCCTTGCACCAGTTCCTGCTGCTCGCCGTCGCGTATGCGGATCTCCACCCCCGGATAGGCCTGGCGAAAGCCGGCGATCAGGCCCGGCAGGTAGAGCGGGGCGACCGTCTCGAAGCAGCCGATGTCGATCTGCCCGGCGATCACGTCGTTATCGGCCAGGGCGTTCTGCTCGAACTCGTGAGCCATCCGCAGCAGTTCCTGGGCCTTGCGGTAGAAGCGCGCGCCGGCGGGGGTCAGCGACACGCCCTGGGCGTGGTGGCGGATGAACAGCTGCACGCCGAAGCTTTCCTCCAGACCCTTCACCGCCGTGGAGATCGACGGCTGGGCGATGTACAGCTTGCGCGAGGCCTCGGCCACGCTGCCGCATTCCACGGTGGTCACGAAATACTTGAGTTGCCGCAAGGTATAGGACGCCACTGCAAGACCTCATCGGCGCATCATCCTCCCCGGGCCGGGCGTGCGCGCCTCGATTGTTGTGTCCGCCGCGCTGCAAGCAAGTTGCAGGCCGCTGCCGGGCGTCGCGGCGCTGGCCGCGACGACGATTGCCCGCCTGCACGATAACCCAGCACGACGCACTTTGCCGGGGCACGCCTGGCCAGCTTTTTCTTATGTCCCGAGGACATTTTTAATAATTTTCCTTCGCCGCGGCTTGCGCGACCATCCTTCCCCATCGACCCCATGGACAGCGGTCCGCCTCCCGGCGGTCCGGGCCATGCGTGCAGAACCACGACCGGCGCAGACCGGCGAGATAACAAGGAGAAGGTGGGGTGTTCGAACTCAGCGATTGGCAACGGCGCGCCGCGACACAGCGCTTCATCGACCAGGCCCTGATCGGCGGCCGCCAGCGTCCAGCCGCCAGCGGCGCTACCTTCGACGCCATCGATCCGGCGAGCAATCGCCTGCTGGCGCGGGTCGCGGCCTGCGATGCGGCCGACGTCGACGCGGCAGTGGCCGCCGCCCGCCGCGCCTTCGACGAAGGCCCCTGGGCGCGTCTCGCCCCGGTCGAGCGCAAGCGCGTGCTGCTGCGCCTGGCCGAGCTGATGCTGGCCCATCGCGAAGAGCTGGCGCTGCTCGACTCGCTGAACATGGGCAAGCCGGTGATGGACGCCTGGAACATCGATGTACCCGGCGCCGCCCACGTCTTCGCCTGGTATGCGGAAAGCCTCGACAAGCTCTACGACCAGGTCGCGCCGACCGCCCAGCAGACCCTGGCCACCATTACCCGCGTGCCGCTGGGGGTGATCGGCGCGGTGGTGCCGTGGAACTTCCCGCTCGACATGGCCGCCTGGAAGCTCGCCCCGGCCCTGGCCGCCGGCAACTCGGTGGTGCTCAAGCCGGCCGAGCAGTCGCCGTTCTCCGCCCTGCGCCTGGCCGAGCTGGCCCTGGAGGCGGGGGTGCCGGAAGGCGTGCTGAACGTGGTGCCGGGCCTCGGCGAGCAGGCCGGCAAGGCCCTCGGCTTGCACCCGGAGGTGGACGCACTGGTGTTCACCGGCTCCACCGAGGTCGGCAAGTACTTCATGCAGTATTCCGCGCAATCCAACCTCAAGCAGGTCTGGCTGGAGTGCGGCGGCAAGAGTCCGAACCTGGTGTTCGCCGATTGCCGCGATCTTGACCTGGCGGCGGAAAAGGCCGCCTTCGGCATCTTCTTCAACCAGGGCGAGGTCTGTTCGGCGAACTCGCGCTTGCTGGTGGAGCGTTCGATCCACGACGAGTTCGTCGAGCGCCTGCTGGCCAAGGCCCGCGACTGGCAGCCGGGCGATCCGCTGGACCCGGCCAGCCGCGCCGGCGCCATCGTCGACCGCCGGCAGACCGCCGGGATCCTTGCCGCCATCGAGCGGGCGCAAGGCGAGGGCGCGACCCTGCTCGGCGGTGGTCGCCAGTTGACGATCAACGGTTCGGACAACTTCATCGAACCGACCCTGTTCGGCGACGTACGCCCGGACATGCAGCTGGCCCGCGAGGAAATCTTCGGTCCGGTGCTGGCGATCAGCGCCTTCGACTCCGAGGACGAGGCCATCCGCCTGGCCAACGACAGCCGCTACGGCCTCGCCGCCTCGCTGTGGAGCGACGACCTGCACCGTGCGCACCGGGTGGCGCGGCGCTTGAATGCCGGAACGGTGTCGGTGAATACCGTGGACGCGCTGGACGTCGCGGTGCCTTTCGGCGGCGGCAAGCAGTCCGGCTTCGGTCGCGACCTGTCGCTGCATTCCTTCGACAAGTACACCCAGTTGAAGACGACCTGGTTCCAGTTGCGCTGAAGACGCGACGGACGCGACACGACTCGATGCCGATAACGACAACAAGAGGACGATCGAATGAACGACACGCCGAACGTGCGTGAGCCGGCCCTGCGCCGCGTGCTCGGGCTGGGACCGCTGCTGGCGGTGGCCATCGGCCTGGTGGTTTCCCAGGGCGTGATGGTACTGATGCTGCAAGGCGCCGGGACGGCCGGCCTGGGCTTCATCGTGCCGCTGGGAGTGGCCTACCTGCTGGCGCTGAGCTACGCCTTTTCCTTTTCCGAGCTGGCCCTGATGATTCCCCGCGCCGGTAGCCTGAGCAGCTACACCGAGGTGGCCATCGGGCATTTCCCGGCGATCCTGGCGACCTTTTCCGGCTACGTGGTGGTGGCGATGTTCGCCCTCTCGGCGGAACTGCTGCTGCTCGACCTGATCATCGGCAAGGTCTACCCCGGCGCGCTGCCGCCGATGCTGGTGGCCTACGGCGTGCTCGGCCTGTTCACCCTGCTCAACCTGCTCGGCATCGACATCTTCGCGCGCCTGCAGAGCGCGCTGGCGCTGCTGATGATGATCGTCCTGCTGGTGCTCGGCCTGGGTGCGGTGAGCAGCGACCACGCTTCCGCGCAGACCGCCCTGGCGAGCGGCTGGAACCCGCTCGGGGTAAGCGCCCTGGCGCTCACCGCGATGGCCGTGTGGGGCTTCGTCGGCGCCGAGTTCGTCTGCCCGCTGGTGGAGGAGACGCGGCGTCCGGAGCGCAACATCCCGCGTTCGATGATCCTCGGCCTGAGCATCATCTTCCTGACCATCGCCCTCTACTGCTTCGGTGCGCTGCTGTGCATCCCGCAGGCGGAACTGGCCGGCGACCCGCTGCCACACTTCCTCTTCGCCAACCGCGTGTTCGGCGAGTACGGCCAGCTGTTCCTGGTGATCGCCGCGATCACCGCCACCTGCAGCACCCTCAACTCGTCGCTGGCGGCGATCCCGCGGATGCTCTACGGGATGGCGCAGAACGGCCAGGCCTTCCCGCAATTCAAGCAGCTCAGCCGGCGGGCGCGCACGCCCTGGGTGGCGGTGCTGTTCGTCGCCGCGATCACCGGCCTGCCGATCCTGATCCTCGGCCAGGACCCGGACTCGATCAACCTGCTGCTGCTCGCCGCCGCGCTGGCCTGGCTGCTGGCCTACATCATCGCCCACGTCGACGTGCTGGC
This sequence comes from Pseudomonas sp. PS1(2021), assembly GCF_020405165.1. Classification (NCBI taxonomy): domain Bacteria; kingdom Pseudomonadati; phylum Pseudomonadota; class Gammaproteobacteria; order Pseudomonadales; family Pseudomonadaceae; genus Pseudomonas; species Pseudomonas sp. PS1(2021). Next base: position 6,303,965 of record NZ_CP084484.1, read on the forward strand.
CCTGCGCCGTCGCTATCCGCACATCGCCCGTCCGTTCCGCACGCCGTTCTACCCGCTGCCGCAACTGTTCGGCATCGCCGGGATGATCTACGCGGTGGTCCACGTCTCGCCGACCCCGGAAATGACCGGACGGATCTTCGCCAGCGCCGGCGTGGTGCTCGGCGTGGTCTCGCTGGTGGCGGTGGTGTGGATCAAGGGCGTGATGCGCAAGCCCCTCTTCGTACCCGAACCGCTCGAGACGGCCGGTGAGACTGCCCAGGGCAAGTCCGTCGCCCTCGATCCCCTGCAATCCCCTTCGGCCTGACGCGCCAAGGGAACAAGGAGAACACAGACGATGACCGCTCAGCTCAACCCGCAGCGCGACACCCGCGACTACCAGCAACTGGACGCCGCGCACCACATCCACGCCTTCCTCGACCAGAAGGCGCTGAACCGCGAAGGCCCGCGGGTGATGGTCCGCGGCGATGGCCTGCAGCTCTGGGACAACGACGGCAAGCGCTACCTGGACGGCATGTCCGGCCTCTGGTGCACCAACCTCGGCTACGGCCGCCAGGACCTCGCCGCCGCCGCCAGCCGCCAGCTGGAACAACTGCCGTACTACAACATGTTCTTCCACACCACCCACCCGGCGGTGGTGGAGCTTTCCGAGATGCTCTTCAGCCTGCTGCCGGACCACTACAGCCACGCGATCTACACCAACTCCGGCTCCGAGGCCAACGAGGTGCTGATCCGTACCGTGCGGCGCTACTGGCAGATCCTCGGCAAGCCGCAGAAGAAGATCATGATCGGCCGCTGGAACGGCTACCACGGCTCGACCCTGGGCAGCACCGCGCTCGGCGGGATGAAGTTCATGCACGAGATGGGCGGCATGCTGCCGGACTTCGCCCACATCGACGAACCCTACTGGTACGCCAACGGCGGCGAGCTGAGCCCGGCCGAGTTCGGTCGCCGCGCGGCGCTGCAACTGGAGGAGAAGATCCTCGAACTGGGCGCGGAGAACGTCGCCGCCTTCGTCGCCGAGCCCTTCCAGGGCGCCGGCGGCATGATCTTCCCGCCGCAAAGCTATTGGCCGGAGATCCAGCGCATCTGCCGGCAGTACGACGTGCTGCTGTGCGCCGACGAAGTGATCGGCGGCTTCGGCCGCACCGGCGAATGGTTCGCCCACGAACACTTCGGCTTCCAGCCGGACACCCTGTCCATCGCCAAGGGCCTGACGTCCGGCTACATCCCCATGGGCGGCCTGGTACTCGGCAAGCGCATCGCCGAGGTGCTGGTGGAGCAGGGCGGGGTGTTCGCCCACGGCCTGACCTATTCCGGCCACCCGGTGGCGGCGGCGGTGGCCATCGCCAACCTCAAGGCGCTGCGCGACGAGGGCGTGGTCACGCGGGTCAGGGAGGAGACTGGACCCTACCTGCAACGCTGCCTGCGCGAGGTCTTCGGCGACCATCCGCTGGTCGGCGAGGTCCAGGGCGCCGGCTTCGTCGCCGCGCTGCAGTTCGCCGAGGACAAGGTGACCCGCAAGCGCTTCGCCAACGAGAACGATCTGGCCTGGCGCTGCCGCACCATCGGCTTCGAGGAGGGCGTGATCATCCGCTCCACCCTCGGCCGCATGATCATGGCCCCGGCGCTGGTGGCCGGGCGTGCCGAGATCGACGAACTGATCGACAAGACCCGTATCGCGGTGGATCGCACCGCGCGCGAGATCGGCGTGCTCTGACGCGCCCCGGCGGCCCGGCCTCGGCCGGGTCGCCTGCGACACGGAGCGTCCCCCCATAACGACGATGCGGCGCCTGGCGACCGCGCGCGGAACCGTTTCGGCCTCTGGTCGGCAACTGCCTCAGCAACATCACAACAATGCCAATCGGCTGTGGGAGTGTTCCATGTTCAAGTCCTTGCACCAGTACGCACACGTGTTTTCCCGGTTGTCCCTGTTCGGCCTGGCGTTCGCCGCGGCGGCCCAGGCGCAGAGCCAGAGCCTGACTGTGATCTCCTTCGGCGGCGCGACCAAGGCCGCCCAGGAACAGGCCTATTTCAAACCCTTCGAGCGAAGCGGCGGCGGGCAGGTGGTCGCCGGCGAATACAACGGCGAAATGGCCAAGGTGAAGGCCATGGTCGACGTCGGCAAGGTCAGCTGGGACGTGGTCGAGGTGGAGAGCCCCGAACTGCTCCGCGGCTGCGACGAGGGGCTGTTCGAACGCCTCGACCCGGCGCGTTTCGGCGACCCCGCGCAGTTCGTCCCCGGCACTTTCAGCGAGTGCGGGGTGGCCACCTACGTCTGGTCGATGGTGATGGCCTACGACTCGACGAAGCTGGCCAGGGCGCCGCAGTCCTGGGCGGATTTCTGGAACGTCCGCGAGTTCCCCGGCAAGCGTGGCCTGCGCAAGGGCGCCAAGTACACCCTGGAAGTGGCGTTGCTGGCCGACGGGGTGAAGGCGGAGGACCTCTACAAGGTACTTGCCACCCCGGAGGGGGTCAGCCGCGCCTTCGCCAAGCTCGACCAGCTCAAGCCGAACATCCAGTGGTGGGAGGCCGGCGCCCAGCCGCCGCAATGGCTGGCGGCCGGCGACGTGGTGATGAGCGCGGCCTACAACGGGCGCATCGCCGCTGCGCAGAAGGAGGGGGTGAAACTGGCCATCGTCTGGCCCGGCAGTCTCTACGATCCGGAGTACTGGGCGGTGGTGAAGGGCACGCCGAACAAGGCGCTGGCGGAGAAATTCATCGCCTTCGCCAGCCAGCCGCAGACGCAGAAGGTGTTCTCCGAGCAGATCCCCTACGGGCCGGTACACAAGGGCACCCTGGCGTTGCTGCCGAAGACGGTGCAGGAGGCGCTGCCGACCGCGCCGGCCAACCTCGAAGGCGCGCGGGCGGTGGATGCCGAGTTCTGGGTGGACCACGGCGAGGAGCTGGAACAGCGTTTCAATGCCTGGGCGGCGCGCTGAGCGCGCTGCGCGTCGGCAAAAAAAACGACGGGCCCCAAGTCGTCCGGGCCCGTCGGGTCAAAGCGCTGACGGGGTGATCAGCGCAGCTCTTCCAACAACCCCTGCAGATACCGACAGCCCTCGGTATCCAGCGCCTGCACCGGAAGGCGCGGCGCCCCCACCTCCAGGCCGGAGAGGCCCAGGCCGGCCTTGATGGTGGTCGGCAGGCCCCGGCGGAGGATGAAGTCGAGCAGCGGCAACTGCCGGTAGAACAGCGCGCGGGCCTTCTCCAGGTCGCCGTCGAGCACCGCCTGGTAGAGCTGGCCGTTGAGCGTCGGGATCAGGTTCGGCGCGGCGCTGCACCAGCCTTTCGCGCCGGCCACGAAGGCCTCCAGCGCCAGCGGGTTGCAGCCGTTGTAGAAGGGCACCCGGCCTTCGCCGAGCAGGCGCAGCTTGTGCATGCGCTGGATGTCGCCGGTGCTCTCCTTGACCATGGTCACGTTGTCCACTTCGCGGACGATGCGCAGGATCAGTTCCACCGACATGTCGATGCCGCTGGTGCCCGGGTTGTTGTAGAGCATCACCGGCACGCCGATGGCTTCGCCCACCGCGCGGTAGTGCTGGAACACTTCCGCCTCGTTGAGCTTCCAGTAGGAGATCGGCAGGACCATCACCGCCTCGGCGCCGAGGGATTCGGCGAACTGCGCGCGGCGCACGGTCTTGGCGGTGGTCAGGTCGGAGACGCTGACGATGGTCGGCACGCGATGGGCGACGGTCTTCAGGGTGAAGTCGACCACCTCGTCCCATTCCGGGTCGCTCAGGTAGGCGCCTTCGCCGGTGCTGCCGAGCGGGGCGATGGCGTGCACGCCGCCGTCGATCAGGCGCTCGATGGAGCGGCCGAGGGCCGGCAGGTCGAGACCTCCGTCGGCGGCGAAGGGGGTGATGGTGTAGCCGATGATGCCGTGGATGGATGCGGACATTGGATGTACCCGTGACATTGAGTGGGAAATGCCAGGACGGACCTGGTGGGAAAGGTCGTTCAGCTCAGGCAGTCGCTGTTGCGCGGCAGGCAGCGCCGGGCGTAGTAGTTGAATGCGGCGCCGTGGCGCTTCGGGGTGGAGATCCAGTCGTGGGCCTCGCGCGCCAGGGCCGGCGGGATCGGCTTGATCTCCCCGGCGGCCATCGCCAGCAACTGCATCTTCGCCGCGCGCTCGAGCAGCACCGCGATCACGCAGGCCTCCTCGATGCTCGCACCGGTGGCCAGCAGGCCGTGGTGGGAGAGCAGGATGGCGCGCTTGTCGCCGAGGGCGGCGGAGATGATCTCGCCTTCCTCGTTGCCTACCGGCACGCCCGGCCAGTCCTTGAGGAAGGCGCAGTCGTCGTATAGCGGGCAAAGGTCCATGTGCGAGACCTGCAGCGGTACTTCCAGAGTCGACAGCGCGGCGATGTGCAGCGGGTGGGTGTGGATGATGCAGTTGACGTCCGGGCGGGCGCGATAGACCCAGCTGTGGAAGCGATTGGCCGGATTCGCCATGCCGTGCCCGTGGAGGACGTTGAGGTCTTCGTCGACCAGCAGCAGGTTGCCGGCGCTGATCTCGTCGAAGCCCAGGCCCAGTTGCTGGGTGTAGTAGGTCCCCGCCTCCGGGCCGCGCGAGGTGATCTGCCCGGCGAGCCCGGAGTCGTGGCCGGCCTCGAAGAGAATCCGGCAGGTCAGGGCCAGCTTTTGCCGGTCAGTCCACGTATTATCGCCGAGGCTGCTTTTCATCTGCTTCAGCGCGTGCTGGATCAGTTGATCCTTGGGTAATTCCAGTGTCGTAGCCATGCGAGGTTCCTTTGACGGAGCGAGTCGGGGGAAACGCCAGGCAGTTGCGCGCCACGCAACGACCCGGCTGTAAATGACACGGATCAAGTTATATGACACAAAGTGTCATTAGCAAGAGAAAAGTTTCATCGCCATCGGGAGAAGGCTGTCCTCAATGTCCATGCGCTTGAAATTGCTGAGAAAAAAACTCGGGGTCACGCTGGAGACCCTGGCCGACAAGACCGGCCTGACCAAGAGCTACCTGTCCAAGGTCGAGCGCGGGCTGAACACGCCGTCCATTGCCGCCGCGCTGAAGCTGGCGAAGGCGTTGAACGTGCAGGTGGAGGAGCTGTTCTCCGAGGAAAGCGACGGTGTCGACGGCTACAGCATCGTTCGTCGCGACCAGCGCAAGTCGCTGTCCAGCGGCGACGACGGCCCGGCCTACGCCTCCCTCGCGCAGCAGATCGGCGCCCGCGCGCTGTTGCCGTTCATCGTCCACCCCCCGCGCGATTTCAGTCACTCGACGTTCAAGGAGCACCTCGGCGAAGAGTTCATCTTCGTCCATGAGGGCCAGGTCGAGGTCGACTTCATGAACCAGCGGATCATCCTCGAGCGCGGCGACGCCCTGCATTTCAACGCACAGAAGCCGCACCGCATCCGCTCCCTGGGGGAGACCCAGGCGGAATTGCTGGTGGTGATCCACAGCGACGAATGAGGCGACGGCTTCGGTCGATCGGATGCTTGCTAACGTTCTGTTCGATTATCGAACTGTTAATCGATTATCGGATTGTGAGCCCTCGGACCCCGGCGTAAGGTTCTCGTCACGTGCCGTCCAGGCAGCGCACAACAAGACGAGACCCGACCGATGGCTGAAATCCTCTCCCTGCGCGAAGCGGTGCGACGCTTCGTCCACGATGGCGACAGCGTCGCCCTCGAAGGCTTCACTCACCTGATCCCGACGGCCGCCGGCCACGAGCTGATCCGCCAGGGCAGGAAAGACCTGACGCTGATCCGCATGACTCCCGACCTGGTCTACGACCTGCTGATCGGTGCAGGCTGCGCGAAGAAGCTGGTGTTCTCCTGGGGCGGCAACCCCGGCGTCGGTTCGCTGCACCGCCTGCGCGACGCGGTGGAGAAGGGCTGGCCGCAACCGCTGGAGATCGAGGAACACAGCCACGCCGACCTCGCCAACGCCTATGTCGCCGGCGCCTCCGGGCTGCCCTTCGCAGTGCTGCGCGCCTACGCCGGCTCCGACCTGCCGAAGGTCAACCCGCTGATCCGCAGCGTCACCTGCCCGTTCACCGGCGAAGTGCTGGCGGCGGTGCCCTCGGTGCGCCCGGACGTCAGCGTGATCCACGCGCAGAAGGCCGACCGCAAGGGCAACGTTCTGCTCTGGGGCATCCTCGGCGTGCAGAAGGAAGCGGCCCTGGCGGCGAAGCGCTGCATCGTCACCGTCGAGGAGATCGTCGACGAACTGGACGCCCCGATGAACGCCTGCGTCCTGCCGAGCTGGGCGCTCAGCGCCGTGTGCCTGGTGCCCGGCGGCGCGCATCCGTCCTATGCCCACGGCTACTACGAGCGCGACAACCGCTTCTACCAGGACTGGGACCCGATCGCCCGCGACCGCGAAAGCTTCACCGCGTGGATCGACGAATACATCCGGGGGACCGAGGATTTCGGCGCCTTCCAGGCCAAGCTCGCGGAGGGCAAGCGATGAGCAGCTACAGCACCAACGAGATGATGACCGTGGCCGCCGCCCGCCGCCTGCACAACGGCGCGGTGTGCTTCGTCGGCATCGGCCTGCCGTCGAAGGCCGCCAACCTGGCGCGCCTGACTTCCTCGCCGGACGTCGTGCTGATCTACGAGTCCGGGCCGATCGGCGCCAAGCCCAGCGTCCTGCCGCTGTCCATCGGCGACGGCGAGTTGGCCGAGACCGCCGATACCGTGGTCCCCACCGGCGAGATCTTCCGCTACTGGCTGCAGGGCGGACGGATCGACGTCGGCTTCCTCGGCGCGGCCCAGGTCGACCGCTTCGGCAACATCAACACCACCGTGATCGGCGACTACCGCCAGCCCAAGGTGCGCCTGCCGGGAGCCGGCGGCGCGCCGGAAATCGCCGGCAGCGCCAAGGAAGTGCTGATCATCCTCAAGCAGTCGCACCGCACCTTCGTCGACAAGCTGGCCTTCGTCACCTCGGTCGGCCATGGCGAGGGCGGCGACTCGCGCCAGCGCCTGGGCTTGCCGGGCAAGGGGCCGGTGGCGATCATCACCGACCTGTGCATCATGGAGCCGGAAGCCGGCAGCAACGAGTTCGTGGTCACTTCGCTGCATCCGGGCGTGACCCGCGAGCAGGTGGTCGAGGCCACCGGCTGGGCGATCCGCTTCGCCGAGCGGGTCGCCGAGACGCCCGCGCCGAGCGAGGTCGAACTCGCCGCGCTGCGCGACCTCGAGGCGCGCACCGCGGCCGCCCATGGACAGAAGGGGAGCGACGAATGAGCCGCGAGGTATTCATCTGCGATGCCGTGCGCACGCCGATCGGCCGTTTCGGCGGCAGTCTTTCCGCGGTGCGCGCCGACGACCTCGCGGCGGTGCCGCTGAAGGCCCTGGTCGAGCGCAACCCGGGGGTCGACTGGTCGGCGTTGGACGAGGTGTTCCTCGGCTGCGCCAACCAGGCCGGCGAGGACAACCGTAACGTGGCGCGCATGGCGCTGCTGCTGGCCGGTTTGCCGGAGAGCGTGCCCGGCGTCACCCTCAACCGCCTCTGCGCCTCGGGGATGGACGCCATCGGCACGGCGTTCCGCGCCATCGCCTGCGGCGAGATGGAGCTGGCCATCGCCGGCGGCGTCGAGTCGATGTCGCGCGCGCCGTACGTGATGGGCAAGGCCGATAGCGCCTTCGGGCGCGGCCAGAAGATCGAGGACACCACCATCGGCTGGCGCTTCGTCAATCCGCTGATGAAGGAGCAGTACGGCATCGACCCGATGCCGCAGACCGCCGACAACGTCGCCGACGACTATCGCGTGTCGCGTGCCGACCAGGATGCCTTCGCCCTGCGCAGCCAGCAGCGCGCCGGCAGGGCGCAGGAGGCCGGTTTCTTCGCCGAGGAAATCGTCCCGGTGACGATTCGCGGGCGCAAGGGCGACACCCTGGTCGAGCACGACGAGCATCCGCGTCCCGACACCACCCTGGAGGCGCTGGCCCGGCTCAAGCCGGTCAACGGGCCGGAGAGGACCGTCACCGCCGGCAACGCGTCCGGGGTCAACGACGGCGCCGCCGCGCTGGTCCTGGCCTCCGCGGAGGCAGTGGAGAAGCACGGCCTGACTCCGCGCGCGCGGGTGCTGGGCATGGCCAGCGCCGGCGTCGCCCCACGGATCATGGGCATCGGCCCGGTGCCGGCGGTGCGCAAGCTGCTGCGGCGCCTGGACCTGGCGATCGACGCCTTCGACGTGATCGAACTCAACGAAGCCTTCGCCAGCCAGGGCCTGGCCTGCCTGCGCGAACTGGGCGTGGCCGACGACAGTGAGGAGGTCAACCCGAACGGCGGTGCCATCGCCCTCGGCCACCCGCTGGGGATGAGCGGTGCGCGGCTGGTCCTCACCGCGCTCCATCAACTTGAGAAGAGCGGCGGCCGGCGCGGCCTGGCGACCATGTGCGTAGGCGTCGGCCAAGGCCTGGCGCTGGCCATCGAGCGGGTCTGACTGGCACAACCGGGTCGCCCGCCCGGTATCAAGAGCGCGCGTCGCGCGGCGCTGCCCATGTTTCGGCGGCGGCGCGGCGCGTGTGCAGCGGAACAGGACGCTCCGTCGCACGGTCAGGATGAAACGGACCCTGTCGAGAGAACAACAGCATGACTGCCCCTGTTCACCAGTACAGCAACGAAGAACGCCGCAAGCGCATCTTCGCCATCGTCGGCGCCTCCTCCGGCAACCTCGTGGAATGGTTCGACTTCTACGTCTACGCCTTCTGCGCGATCTACTTCGCACCGGCCTTCTTCCCCTCCGACAACCCCACGGTGCAGTTGCTGAACACCGCCGGGGTCTTCGCCGCCGGCTTCCTCATGCGCCCCATCGGCGGCTGGATGTTCGGCCGCATCGCCGACAAGCACGGGCGCAAGACCGCCATGCTGATCTCGGTGGTGATGATGTGCGCCGGCTCCCTGGCGATCGCCTGCATGCCCACCTACGCCAGCATCGGCACCCTGGCGCCGGCCCTGCTGTTGCTGGCGCGGATGTTCCAGGGCCTGTCGGTGGGCGGCGAGTACGGCACCAGCGCGACCTACATGAGCGAGGTGGCGCTCAAGGGCCAGCGCGGCTTCTTCGCCTCGTTCCAGTACGTCACCCTGATCGGCGGACAGTTGCTGGCGGTGCTGGTGGTGGTGATCCTGCAGCAGTTGCTGAGCGAGGACGAACTGCGCGCCTGGGGCTGGCGGATCCCCTTCGTGATCGGCGCGATCACCGCGGTGATCGCCCTCTGGCTGCGGCGCTCGCTGAACGAGACCGCTTCGAAGTCGACCCTGGAGCGCAAGGAATCCGGCACCTTCGCCGAGCTGTTCAAGCACAAGCGGGCCTTCTTCACCGTGCTCGGCTTCACCGCCGGCGGCTCGCTGATCTTCTACACCTTCACCACCTACATGCAGAAGTACCTGGTCAACACCGCCGGGATGAGCGCCAAGACCGCCAGCGCGGTGATGACCTTCGCCCTGCTGGCGTACATGCTGATGCAACCGCTGTTCGGCATGCTTTCCGATCGCATCGGGCGCAAGACCTCGATGCTCTGGTTCGGCACCCTGGGCACGCTCTGCACCCTGCCGATCCTGCTCGCGCTGAAGACCGTGAGCAGTCCCTACATGGCCTTCTTCCTGATCATCCTGGCGCTGGCCATCGTCAGCCTGTACACCTCCATCAGCGGCCTGATCAAGGCCGAGATGTTCCCGCCGGAGGTGCGCGCCCTCGGCGTCGGAGTGTCCTACGCGGTGGGCAACGCGATCTTCGGCGGCTCGGCCGAGTACGTCGCCCTGGGGCTGAAGTCGGTAGGGATGGAGAACGTCTTCTACTGGTATGTTTCAGCCATGTGCCTGCTGGCGCTGCTGGTCTGCGTGAGCCTGCCGGACCTGCGCAAGGTCAGCTACCTGAACGACGAGCCCTGACGGGCCGGGAAAAGGAAAACCGATGAGCGACGTACCCGCCAACCAGTTGTTCGATGCCTATTTCATGGCGGCGCCGATGCGCGCGGTGTTCTCCGACCGCGGCCGCCTGCAAGGCATGCTCGACTTCGAGGCCGCCCTGGCCCGCGCCGAGGCGCGCACCGGGGTGGTTCCCGCGACGGCGGTGGCGCCGATCGAGGCGGCCTGCCGCGCCGAACTGTACGACCCGCTGGCGCTGGCCGAGGCGGTCGCCACTGCCGGCAACTCGGCGATCCCGCTGGTCAAGGCGCTGGGCCGCCAGGTGGCGGCTGGCGACGCCGAGGCCGAGCGCTACGTGCATCTCGGCGCCACCAGCCAGGACGCCATGGACAGCGGCCTGGTGCTGCAACTGCGCCGTGCGCTGGCCTTGCTCGAGCAGGATCTGCAACGTCTTGCCGAGGTCCTGGCGGACCAGGCCGAACGGCATGCCGACACGCCGCTGGCCGGGCGCACCTGGTTGCAGCACGCCACCCCGGTGACCCTGGGCATGAAGCTCGCCGGCCTGCTCGGTGCCTTGACCCGGCACCGCCAGCGCCTGCGCGAGTTGCGCCCGCGCCTGCTGGTGCTGCAATTCGGCGGCGCCTCGGGGACGCTCGCCGCGCTCGGCGAACAGGCCCTGCCGGTGGCCGCGGCGCTGGCCGAGGAGCTGGGCCTGGCTTTGCCCGAACAACCCTGGCACACCCAGCGCGACCGCCTGGTGGAATTCGCCAGCGTGCTCGGCCTGGTGGCCGGTAGCCTCGGCAAGTTCGGTCGCGATGTCAGCCTGCTGATGCAGACCGAGGCCGGCGAGGTCTTCGAGCCGGCCGGCGCCGGGCGCGGCGGTTCCTCGACCATGCCGCACAAGCGCAACCCGGTGAGCAGCGCGGTGCTGATCGCCGCCGCCACCCGTGCGCCGGGGCTGGTCTCGACCCTGTTCGCGGCGATGCCGCAGGAACACGAGCGCAGCCTCGGTCTCTGGCACGCCGAGTGGGAAACCCTGCCGGAACTCTGTTGCCTGGTTGCCGGCGCGCTGCAACAGGCGATCGGCCTGCTCGAAGGCCTGGAGGTGGACGCCCAGCGGATGCGCCGCAACCTTGGCCTGACCCACGGCCTGGTGCTCGCCGAGGCGGTGAGCATCGCCCTGGCCCGCCGTATCGGCCGCGAAGCCGCGCACCATCTGGTGGAACAGTGCTGCCGCCGCGCCGTCGAGCAGCGCCGCGAGTTGCGCGCGGTGCTCGGCGAAGAGGCGCGGGTGAGCGCCGAGTTGTCCGGCGACGAACTGGACCGCCTGCTCGATCCCGCCCATTACCTCGGCCAGGCCCGCGCCTGGGTCGAGCGCGCGCTCGCCGAACACCATGCCCTGGGCTTCGAACCCCATCCCGCCTGACTGGAGATCCCTTCGTGCCAACCGTACGCCTCGCCGACGGCGACCTGAACTACTCCCTGGAAGGACCGGCCGGCGCGCCGGTCCTGCTGTTGTCAAACTCGCTGGGCACCGACCTGGGCATGTGGGACACGCAGATCCCCGCACTCACCGCCCATTTCCGCGTGCTGCGCTACGACACCCGCGGCCACGGCGCCTCGCTGGTCACCCCCGGACCGTACGCCATCGGCCAGCTCGGCGCCGACGTGCTTGCCCTGCTCGATGCCCTCGAGCTGCCGCGCGTGCATTTCTGCGGGCTGTCCATGGGCGGCCTGATCGGCCAGTGGCTGGGCATCCACGCCGGCGAGCGGCTCGGCCGGCTGGTGCTGTGCAACACCGCGGCGAAGATTGCCAGCGACGAGGTCTGGAACACCCGCATCGATACCGTCCTGAAAGGCGGCGAGCAGGCCATGCGTGACCTGCGCGACGCCTCGGTGGCGCGCTGGTTCACCGCGGGCTTCGCCGAGCGCGAACCGGCGCAGGTCGAGCGCATCGTCGCGATGCTCGCGGCCACCTCGCCGCAGGGCTACGCGGCCAACTGCGCTGCGGTACGCGACGCCGATTTCCGCGAGCAGCTCGGGCTGGTCCAGGCGCCGACGCTGATCGTCGCCGGCAGCCACGATGCCGTGACCACTCCGGACAACGCCCGCTTCATGCAGGCGCGCATCGCCGACGCGCAGTTGGTCGAGTTCGCCGCCGCGCACCTGTCCAACGTCGAAGCGGGCGACGCCTTCAGCCGCCGCCTGGTCGATTTCCTGCTGTCCGCCTGAGGAGCCGCCGATGGACGAGAAACAACGCTACGAAGCCGGCATGCAAGTGCGCCGCGCGGTGCTCGGCGACGCCCATGTCGAGCGCAGCCTGGCCAACCTGACGCCGTTCAACGAAGAGTTCCAGGAGATGATCACCCGCCACGCCTGGGGCGACATCTGGACCCGTCCGGGGCTGCCGCGACACACCCGCAGCCTGGTCACCATCGCCATGCTGATCGGCATGAACCGCAACGAGGAACTCAAGCTGCATCTGCGCGCGGCGAAGAACAACGGGGTGAGCCGCGACGAGATCAAGGAAGTGATCATGCAGAGCGCCATCTACTGCGGTATTCCCGCGGCCAACGCGACCTTCCACCTGGCCGAATCGGTGTGGGACGAGCTTGGCGTGGAGTCGCAGCAGGCGTCCCGGTAGGTCGCCGGCGGCGCTAGCGGTAGGGCGAATGGCGTCGCAGGCGTTATCCGCCGATACCCCGAGGGCCAACGGCGGTTATCCGTCCTGCGCGTGGGTCGGCAAGGCGGCGCTTCCCCTTGCCAATCGCCGGCGTTTCCCGGAAGGTCGACAGCTCCGTCATCCCTTCGGTCCGCCATGAGCCGCAAGCTGCATATCCACGCGCCCGCGATCCACTACTTCGACATGGTTCGCCGCTGCCATTCGATCCGCGAAGCCGCGCGGCGCCTGAACGTCGCCTCGTCGGCGGTGAACCGGCAGATCCTCAAGCTGGAGGACGAGATCGGTGCGCCGCTGTTCGACCGCCTGCCCGGCGGCCTGCGCCTGACCGGAGCCGGGGAGATCTTCGCGCGCCACGTCACCGTGGTCCTGCAGGACATGGAGCGCGTGCGTTCCGAACTGGACGCGCTGCAAGGCCTGCGCACCGGCCATGTGGAGATCGCCACCATCGAAGCGGTGACCAGCGACCTGCTGCCCTGCGTGCTCAAGGCGATGCGCGAACGCTACCCGGACATCACCGTCGGCGTCACCCTGCTCGGTTCCCAGGCGATACCCGAGGCGGTGAGCAGTGGCGCGGTCGACCTCGGCCTGGCCTTCGCCCTGCCGCGCAGCGCCGACCTGCAACAGGTCAGCGTCGGCCATTTCCGCCTCGGTGCCATCGTCTCCCCGCAGCACCCGTTGGCGCGACACCAGGCCATCGCCTTCGCCGATTGCGTCGAACATGGCCTGATCATGGCCAAGAGCGAGCTGTCCATCCATCACCTGCTGGCGCCGCTCCAGCGCCGTTTGCGCGAACCGCGCCGGGCGGTGCTGGAGAGCAGCTCCCTGGAGCTGTCGCGACAACTGGCGCGGCGCGGGCTCGGCGTCGCCTTCCAGACCCGCCTGGGGATCGAGGCCGACATCGCCCAGGGCGAGCTGCGTTTCCTGCCGCTGAAAGACAATGGCGGCATCCACAGCGACCTCGGCCTCTACGTGCGCACCGGCCGTTACCTGCCGGTGGCGGTGGACGCCCTGGCCCGGCAGATCGCCGAGGAAGTGCGCCTGCGCGAACGCGAGGAAGCGCGCCTGAACGAGGCCTGAGCGGCGCTCGCGCCGATGCCAGACGGCTTGCCCGAGCTTGCCCGTCCGCTGATGCCGTTTCGGCATCGGCATGTTCGATATTCTGTTCTTTGGTCAGCGCGGCGAAGTGCCGATACTGCCCCGCGACCCCGGCGCGAAACCGGGGGCTGAGTCGCCACAAGAACAACAAGCAACCAGCAGGACACACAGCATGAAGAAGATGATGCAGGGCGCCGCCGCCCTGATCGCGCTCGTCGGCGCCGGGGAGAGCATGGCGCTGGAATGGATGAGCAACAGCGTCGGTTTCCGTTACGGCCAGCAATTCACCAACCCGAACAACCCGGACAAGTTCGCCAAGCGCATCTACAGCTTCACCCACGCCGACGGCTATCGCTACGGCAGCAATTTCTTCAATCTCGATGTGTTCCTTTCCGACAACCGCGACCCGCGCAAGGGCACCGACCATGGTGGCAGCGAAGTCTATGCGGTCTACCGCCACCAGCTCTACGCTTCGCGGGTGTTCGACCGGCCGCTGGGCACCGGCCTGGTCAAGGACTACGCCTTCACCCTGGGCTTCGACGCCAGCCGCAACAACAACCTGGCTTCGGCCAAGAAGCGCGCCCTGGTGTTCGGCCCGACCCTCAAGTTCAACGGTCCCGGCGTGCTCGACCTGAGCCTGCTCTACTACCGCGAGAAGAACCACTTCGGCGTGCCCGGCGCGCGCCATCCCGACCACACCTTCGACACCACCTACATGCTTAACCTGACCTGGATGCGGCCGTTCAAGGTCGGCAACCATGCGGCGAAGTTCCAGGGCTTCGTCAACTACGTGGGAGAGAAGGGCGAGGACTACAACGACAAGGACACCGCGGCGGAAACCCTGGTCCGCACCGCCCTGATGGTCGCCGCCCTGCCAGGCGACAAGCGCCAGCCGAACCTGTGGCTCGGCGTCGGCTACGAGTATTGGCACAACAAGTTCGGCGTCGACGGTGGCACCGGCAGCCGCACCTCGACGCCGACGTTGAATATGGAATTCACCTTCTGAAGCGAAGCGCCGTCGCCCTACGCGATGCCGCCAACCCTGGGGTGGGGCGGATAACGCCATCGGCGTTATCCGCCGATACACCGAAGCCCGACGGCGGATAACCGCAAGCGGTTATGCGCCCTACGCGATGCCGACCCCTGGGGTAGGGCGAATAACGCCACCGGCGTTATCCGCCGATACACCGAAGCCCGGCGGCGGATAACCGCGAGCGGTTATTCGCCTTACGCGATGCCGCCCCCTGGGGTAGGGCGAATAATGCCATCGGCGTTATCCGCCGATACACCGAAGCCCGGCGGCGGATAACCGCGAGCGGTTATACGCCCTACGCGATGCCGACCCCTGGAGTAGGGCGGATAACGCCACCGGCGTTATCCGCCGATACACCGAAGCCCGACGGCGGATAACCGCAAGCGGTTATACGCCCTACGCGATGCCGACCCCTGGGGTAGGGCGAATAACGCCACCGGCGTTATCCGCCGATACACCGAAGCCCGGCGGCGGATAACCGCAAGCGGTTATGCGTCCTACGCGATGGGGCAGTTTCACCCCGCATCCGCGTGACTGACCAACCCCTTCAGCAGCACCGCGGCGGTGGCCAGTGCAGCCGGCAGCACCAGGGCGGTCAGCACCTGTTCGAAGTTCCAGCCCAGGCCCAGCAGGGTGGCGCCGATCCAGGCGCCGAGGATGGCGCCGAAGCGGCCGATACCGAGCATCCAGGAGACCCCCGTGGCCCGCCCCTGGGTCGGATAGAAGCGCGCCGCCAGCGACGGCATCGCCGACTGCGCGCCGTTGATGCACATGCCGGCCAGCAGCACCAGGGTCGCCAGCAGGGTGACCTGGCCGAGGCTCTGGCCGACGCACCAGGCGAACACCCCCGCCAGCAGGTAGAACAGGCCGATCACCTTGTGCGGGTTGAAGCGATCCATCGCCCAGCCCACCGCTACGGCGCTGAGCACCCCGCCGAACTGGAACAGCGCGCCGATGAACGCCGCCTGCTCCAGGCTCGCGCCGCTATCGCGCATCAGGGTCGGCAGCCAGCTGGTGAGCAGGTAGACGATCACCAGGCCCATGAAGTAGGTCAGCCAGAGCAGCAGGGTGCCGGCGCTGTAGGTACCGGAAAAGATCACCGCGAACACGTTGCGGGCCTGCACCGTCTGCTGCTCGGGGACGTGGAAACTCCGTGCCAGCGCCACCTGCGCCGGGGCGATGGGGGCCAGCACCTGGCGTACCCGCTCGCTGCCGCGGTTGCGCACCACCAGGTAGCGCGCCGATTCCGGCAGGCGGAACAGCAGGACTACCGCCAGGACCAGCGGTAGCAGGCCGCCGAGCAGCAGCAGGCTGTGCCAGCCGAACAGCGGGATCAGCTTCGCCGAGACGAATCCGCCGCAGGCCATGCCCAGGTTGAAGCCACAGAACATGCTGGTCACCAGCAGCGACTTGAGGCGCTCGGGGGTGTATTCGGAAAGCAGGGTGGTGGCGTTGGGCATCGCCGCGCCGAGGCCGAGGCCGGTGAGGAAGCGCAGCGCCAGCAGTTGCTCGACGTTGGTGCTGTAGGCCGAGGCCAGGCTGAACAGGCCGAAGAGGAAGACCGCCGCGACCAATACCAGCTTGCGTCCGTAGCGGTCGGCCAGCGGTCCGGAGCCGAGGGCGCCGAAGACCATGCCGATCAGCGCGGCGCTCATCACCGGCCCGAGGCTGGCGCGGTCGATGCCCCAGTCCTGGG
Source organism: Pseudomonas sp. PS1(2021) (assembly GCF_020405165.1). Lineage (NCBI taxonomy): Bacteria > Pseudomonadati > Pseudomonadota > Gammaproteobacteria > Pseudomonadales > Pseudomonadaceae > Pseudomonas > Pseudomonas sp. PS1(2021). Next base: position 6,320,313 of record NZ_CP084484.1, read on the forward strand.
TCAGCGCCGGAGCGATGAAGCCCATCGCGGCGGTGTCGAGGCCATCGAGGAAGACGATCAGGAAGCACAGCAGGACGATCCGCCATTGGTACGGCGAAAGCGGCTGGGCATTGATGAAGGCTTGCACGTCGAGTCGTTCGACGGCGGGCAGGCTGGGGCTGTTCATGGGACGGGTTCCGCGGCGAGAGTGAGGGCGTGGGACGAGGGTCGGACGCGTGGCTCAGGTGCAGGCGGCGGAAGGCAAGGCGTGCTGCGGCATGTCGGGATTCCCCTGTTGTTTTTGTAGCGGAGGCGCTCGGCCTGCCGGGGTGCAGACACATTACGGAGGGCCATGGGGAGTGGCAATCCGATAATCGTTTATCGGTTCGCTGATCGAACGAAACCCTGTGAAATCTCGACCTTCGCCAGGCTGTGAAAATCCGGAACCAGATTCTAGAATCCTGCCTTTCCTCGACTCAGGAACGCCCCTCCATGGCCGGTAGCCTCATCGAACGCGCCCTCGGCTTGCTCGAACTCCTCGCCAGCGATGCCCGTGGCCTGCCCCTGCAACAACTGGCGGACCGCCTGGATATCCCCAAGAGCGCCGCGCACCGCATGCTCGCCGAGCTGATCCGGCTCGGCTACGTGCGCCAGGACGACGACACCAGCCGCTACCGCCTCAGCACCCGCCTGGCCGCGCTGGGCTTCCGCTTCCTCGCTTCCAGCGGGGTGGTCGACCTGGTCCAGCCGGTGCTCGACGGGCTCGCCCGGGAGACCGGCGAACTGGTGCGCCTGGGGGTGATCGAAGGCGATCGCCAGACCTGGATCGCCAAGTCCCAGGGCGCCACCTCCGGGCTACGCTACGACCCCGACATGGGGCGCGAGGCGCCGCTGTTCTACACCGCATCCGGGCACGCCTGGCTGGCCAGCCTGAGCGACAAGGCGGCGCTGGCGCTGGTGGAGCGCCAGGGCGTAGGGGCGGCGCGGGACTTCGGTCCCAACGCGCCGCGCTCCAGGAGCGAGCTGCTGCGCTACCTGAAGCGCGCCCGCGAGCACGGCTATGCCTGGCAGATCGAATGCTCGGCGCCGGGCATGGCGGCGATGGCCGCACTGGTGCGCCACCCCGAGGACGGACGGGCTCTCGGCGTGCTCAGCGTGGCCGGGCCGAGCGCACGCTTCGGCGAGGCGCGCATGCACGAACTGGTGCCCCTGCTCCTGGCCGCGGCGCAGGACCTGTCCCACGCCAGCCAGGCGTCCGAGCTGTTCCGCTGAGCCATCCGGCCCGGCCCCAGTCCTTTCCCGACATCAGCGTTCGAATAGCGAACGCTTTCTTGCCTGTCACGAGCCCGCATGCGGCGGGCCTTTCCGCACTTCCATGGATGCGCCGGCGGTAGTGCCGTCTCGAAGCGCTCTTGCGCGGGGCCAGCCATTCGTTCAAATAATCTCCCTCGCTAAATCTGGAACGACGTTCTGGAATCATGAAGCGAACAAGAAAACAACGATTGGGGACCGCCTTGGACGCACCGCTTCGCATCGCCCTCATCGGCGCCGGCAATATGGGCCGCCAGCATTACCACCGCTTGCAGCGAATCGCCGGTGCGCGCCTGTGTGCGGTGGCCGATCCGCAGGGCCAGGCGTTCGCCGCGGACGCCGGCGTGCCCTGGTTCGGCGATCATCGGAGGTTGCTGGAAGAAGCCCGGCCGCAAGCGGCGATCGTCGCCAATCCGAACAACCTGCATGTCGCCACCGCCCTCGACTGCCTCGCCGCCGGGGTGCCGCTGCTGCTGGAAAAACCGGTCGGCGTGCAGCTCGACGAAGTGAGCGAGCTGGTGGCCGTCGCCCGGCGATCTGGCGTTCCGCTGCTGGTCGGTCACCATCGTCGGCACAATCCGCTGGTCGTGCGGGCGCGCCAATTGATCGCCGAGGGCGCGCTCGGTCGGTTGCTGTCGGTCACCGCGCTCTGGCAGTTGAAGAAGCCCGACAGTTATTTCGAGGTGGCCTGGCGTCGCGAGCCCGGCGCGGGAATGTTGCTGACCAACCTGATCCATGACCTCGACCTGCTCCGCCACCTGTGCGGGGAAGTGCGGGAGGTGCAGGCGCTGGCCGGCAACGCTATCCGTGGCCTGCCCAACGAAGACAACATCGCGCTGCTCCTGCGCTTCGCCAATGGCGCCCTGGGCAGCCTGACCGGTTGCGACGCTGCGGCGGCGCCCTGGAGCTGGGAGCTGGCAGCCGGGGAGAACCCGGTCTATCCGCGCCAGGCCGAGCAACCCTGCTACCTGCTGGCCGGCACCGAGGGTGCCCTGAGCCTTCCCCAGCTCCGCCGCTGGAGCTACGCCGAGGCCCGGCAGGGCTGGCACGACCCGCTGGCGGCCAGCGAGGAGGCCGTGGCGACAGGCGATCCCCTGCAACGCCAGCTAGAGCACTTCGTCCGGGTCGCGCGGGGCGAGGAAGCGCCATTGATGGATGCCACCGACGCCGCTCGCACCCTGGCGCTGGTCGAGGCGGTTCGCGAGGCCGCGCGCAGTGGCTGGGCCTGCGCGCCGGCCAGTTTCTGAACCGCTGACGATGAGGTAGTGCATGGAATCGAGGATTCTTTCCCTGGCGGCGCTCACCGTGCTCGAGCTGTCGCCCCCGGACATGGTCGAGGCTGCCGCCCGCGCCGGCTACAGTCATGTCGGCCTGCGCCTGGTGCCGGCCACCGTGGAAGAGCACCACTATCCGCTGCTGGCCGATGCCGGCCTGCGCCGGCGGACCCTGGCGCGGCTGCGCGACAGCGGAGTGCGCACGCTGGACGTGGAGATCCTGCGCCTGCGTCCGGACACCCGCGTCGGCGAGTTCGCCGCGGTGCTGGAGGTCGGCGCCGAGTTCGGCGCGCGCTATGTGCTGGTGGCCGGCAACGATGACGACGAACGGCGCAGCGCGGACAATTTCGCCGCGTTGTGCGACCTGGCGCGGCCGCTCGGCCTCGACCCGCACCTGGAGTTCATGCCCTGGACCGGGATCCGCGACCTGCGGCAGGCCGCGCGGGTGGTCGAGGCGGCGGCGCGGGATAACGCCGGCCTGTTGCTGGACGCCTTCCATTTCGACCGCTCGGCCAGCAGCCTGGAAGACCTGCGGGCGATCCCGCCTGCGCGCCTGGGCTACGCGCAACTCTGCGATGTCGTCGGGCCGCGTCCGACGTCGATGGACGAAATCCTTCGCCAGGCCCGCGAGGAACGGCGCTTCCCTGGCGATGGCGGGCTCGATCTGCTGGCGCTGCTGCGCGCCTTGCCGGAGAACCTGCCGCTGAGCCTGGAGGTGCCCGCGCTGGATCTGCTCGCGCGCGGCGTGGATGGCGCGGAGCGGGCGCGGCTGGCGATCGAGCGGACCCGGGCGCTGCTCGCCCGCCTGTAGCGCCACCGCGCAGGCAGGTTGCCCGTTTGCATAATGGAACGGGGTTCTATAGTTTCCAAACGTTGAAGCCGATCGTTTCTTTCCTCGATGGCGGGTACCGTCAGAATAAATAGCCTGCTATCGATTTGCCCTGGTGCCCGGACCCTCCGATGAACGCATCCACCTCCCCGCTGCCCGCCAGCGACCAGACCCTGCGCGGCATCCTGCTGATCTGTGCCGCGGTGTTCCTGTTCGCCAGCCACGACGGGTTGTCCAAGTTCCTTTCCGGTTTCTACCCGATCGTCATGGTGGTCTGGGCCCGCTACCTGGTGCACACCCTGTTGATGGTCGCCGTGTTCGTGCCGCGCAACGGCCTCGCGGTGATCCGCAGCCGCCGTCCGCTCATGCAGTTGGCGCGGGCGCTGTGCCTGATCGGCACCAGCCTGTTCTTCACCACCGGCCTGCGCTACCTGCCCTTGGCCGAGGCGACCGCGGTGAACTTCCTGGCACCGCTGCTGGTGACCGCGTTATCCGTGCCGCTGCTGAAGGAGAAGGTCAGCCTCGGCCAATGGCTGGCGGTGCTCACCGGCTTCATCGGCGTGCTCTTCATCGTGCGTCCCGGTGGCGCGCTGTTCACCCCGGCGGCGTTGTTCCCGCTCGGCTCGGCGCTGTGCTTCGGGCTCTACCAACTGCTCACGCGGATGCTCGCCAACAGCGACAGCCCGACCACCAGCAACTTCCTCGCCGGCATCTTCAACACGCTCATCATGAGCCTGCTGGTGCCGTTCTTCTGGCAGACTCCAAGTCTTCTCCACGGCCTGATGATGATCGCCCTAGGCGGTTGCGGCATGGGCGGCCACCTGCTGCTGACCCAGGCCTTCCGCCATGCGCCGCCGGCGACCCTGGCGCCGTTCAGCTATGGCCAGATCATCTTCGCCGGCCTGCTCGGCCTGCTGGTGTTCGGCCACGTGCCGGATGCCTGGGCGCTGCTCGGCATCCTCGTCATCTGCGCCAGCGGCCTGGTGGTCGCCTGGCGCCGTGGCCGCTGAACGCAACGGGGTCGGCGCGTAGGCTTCACAACAGGCTCAGCGGATAGCTGACGATCAGCCGGTTCTCGTCGAAGCGGGTATTGCTGCCCCAGTCGCGGCGCTGGCTGGAGTTGCGCCAGCGGACGTTGAGACGCTTGAAGGCGCCGCTCTGCAGCGTGTAGCCCAGCTCGCTCTCGCGTCCCCATTCGCTGCCGTCGTCGGTGACTCCGGCCAGGCGCACATGGTCGCCATGCAGGTAGCGGGTCATGAAGGTCAGGCCGGGTAGGCCGAGGCCAACGAAGTCGAAGTCGTAGCGCAGTTGCCAGGAGCGCTCGCCGGGATTGTCGTAGCTGGCGTTGTAGCTGTCGTTGGCCAGGGTTCCGCCGCTGGTGCCGTTGACCCGCATCCAGCCGTCGTCGCCACTGATCTTCTGCAGGCCGAGATAGAGGGTATGCAGCCCGTAGCGCGCGGAGAACAGCGCGGAAACGGTGCGGTTATCGAGCTTGCCGGCGCGCGCGCTGCCAGCGTCGCGGCCACGGAATCCGCCGAGGTTGGCGCCCAGCAGCCAGTCGCCGAGCGGCTGGCTGTGTTGCAGTTGCAGGTACTGTTGGCGGTAGATGTCCTTCAGCTCGGCGTTCCACAGGCCGAGCAGGCTGCGTTCGCCATTGAAGCGATATTCGCCGCCGGCGAAATCGAAGCGGTCGGAAGTGGCGGCTGGCCGGCCGAACAGCGACATGTCCTGCATGCTTGCGTCGTTGCGCGGGCTGTTGCCGCGGAACTGGCCGGCGTAGAGGGTCAGGCCGGTGATCTCGTTGGCGCTGAGCTGGCCGCCGCGGAAGGTCTGCGGCAGCGAGCGGCCATCGTCGGAGCGGAGGATCGGCAGCACCGGCATCCATTCGCCGATCTTCAGTTCGCTGTTCGAGACGCGCAGCTTGCCGGCCACCGCCAGGCGTCCGAAGTCGTCGGCCGGGCGGCCGTCGTCGTGGATCGGCAGCAGTTGGGTGCCGGCCGTTCCCTTGCCGCCATCCAGCTTCAGGCTGTAGAGACCGAGGACATCGAGGCCGAAGCCGACGCTGCCCTGGGTGAAGCCGGAGCGGGCGTCGAGGATGAAGCTCTGCGTCCACTCCTCGGCCTTGCCCTGGCTGGCATCGCCGACGAAGTTGCGGTGCAGGTGGAAATTGCGCGCGGTGAGGCTGGCCTTGGCATCTTCGAGGAAACCTTGCCCGGCATGGACTGGCAGGCCGGCGCCCAGGCAGAGGGAAGCGCAGAGCGCGCGGACGTGGCTCGGGTGCGACATGGGTGTGTCCCTTCGTTCTTGTTCTCTAGGCAGGGAGGTGCCCGGCGAGCGCCGGGCGCTTGGACTCAGGCTTCGATCCGGCGCGGAGCCATGAAGTACAGCCAGGTCAGGGCGATGAAGTACATCGCCGGGATCATGGTGAAGAGCACCGCGTAGTTGTTGTTCGTCGCGGTCAGTACGCCGCCGACGATCTGGGTCATGAACATCCCGCCCAGCGCCGCGCACATGCCGCCGAAGCCGAACACCGTGCTCATCAGGTGCTTGGGCGTGTAGTCCATCACCAGGCTCCAGATGTTCGCCGTCCACGCCTGGTGCGCGCCGACCGCCAGGGCGATGGCCAGCACGGCGATCCACAGGCCGCTGGCGTTGGCGGCGAACACCACGCCGACGATGGTGCAGGCGAACAGCAGCATCGACAGCAGGCGCGCGCGGATCGCCGGCATGCCGCGGCCGATCAGCCAGGACGAAAGGATGCCGCCGCCGACGCTGCCGAAGTCGGCGGTCAACCAGATCAGGATCAGCGGGATGCCCATCTGCGTCACGCTGATGCCCAGGCCGTACTGCTGGTTGAGGAACGGCGGCAGCCAGTAGAGGTAGAACCAGAACACCGGCGCGGTGATCGAGTAGGCCAGGGCGAAGGCCCAGGTGCCGCGGCGGCGGAGAATCTGCGAGAAGGGCACGCGGGTGGCGGGCGGCTCCTGCTGCTGGATGTATTCCAGCTCGCTCTGCTTCACCCGCGGATGCTCCTCGGGGTTGTAGTAGTTGCGCCACCAGAACACCAGCCAGACCAGGCCCAGTGCCGACATGCAGAGGAACGCCGCCTGCCAGCCCCAGACGCTGAGGATCAGCGGCAACAGGGCCGGGGTGACCATCGCGCCGACATTGGTGCCGGCGTTGAAGATGCCGGTGGCCACCGCCCGTTCCCCGGCGGGGAACCACAGGCGGGTGGTCTTCACGCAGGCCGGGTAGTTGGCCGCCTCGGTCAGGCCGAGGATGAAGCGACAGACCATGAAGCCCGCCGCCGAGGTCGCCAGGCCGTGGGCGCCGGTGGCCAGGCTCCAGAGCAGCACGGCGAGGAAGAACGCGCGCTTGACCCCGACCTTGTCGATGAAGCGGCCCTGGAGGATGAAGCCGATGGCGTAGCCGACCTGGAACCAGAAGTTGATGTTGGCGTAGTCCATCGCCGTCCAGCTCATCTTCTCGGCCAGGATCGGCTGCATCACGCCGAGGGCGGCGCGATCGATGTAGTTCAGGGTGGTGGCGAAGAACACCAGGGCGAGCATGCCCCAGCGCGTCCGGCCGACGGCGAAGGCGTTGCGGATCCTGCCGCCGCGGGATTCCCGCGGGGCGTCGGCGGCGAGCAGTCGAGAGCTGGAAGAGTGGATCATTGACGGGGCCATCCTTTCGGCGGCCGGTGCCTGGGCGCCCGGCCTGGATTTGTCGTTCTGGGTTGCACGCGGGCGGGCCAGGGGCCGCGCCGGTGTCAGCGGGCCAGGGGCGGTCGGGCCGGACGAGCGGCCAGCGGACGGGATGGAGGGCGGACGGAGAGGTCGGCGATGGACATGAGCGGGTACCCGATTCTTGAAATTGTTATGTCGCGTGGGTTGCGCAGGTGCCCGGAAAGAAGCGCGGAGCGCTTCCGGCAGATCGGGACGGCCTGCACGGGTGGCAGCGATGGTGCGCGATTGGTCGAAAAAGCGTCAATTCGATAATCGTGCTTCCGTTCGATATTCGAACGGAATACTAACCAGTTCGTACATTTTGCGTTGCCCGGCAGTTGGCGCAAACCAATAATCGGCTTGCCGGGCGAGCGGTCTCAGCGACCCGAAGTGGCTTCCCGGCGCATCCCGCGCGGGCTATCCGCGCCTCCGCCGTTCCGCCGCCGGCCCTCGCGCGGCGCCAGGCGCCGTAGGGCGCATTGAGGAGTCGAAGCATGCAGCGTTCGATCGCCACCGTATCCCTGAGCGGCACCCTGCCGGAAAAGCTCGAGGCCATCGCCGCCGCCGGTTTCGACGGGGTGGAAATCTTCGAGAACGACCTGCTTCATTACGACGGCAGCCCGCGCGACGTACGCCGGCTGTGTGCCGACCTGGGCCTGGAGATCCTGCTGTTCCAGCCGTTCCGCGACTTCGAGGGCTGCCGCCGGGAACGCCTGGGGCGAAATCTGGAGCGCGCCGAACGCAAGTTCGACCTGATGCAGGAACTCGGCACCGACCTGGTGCTGGTGTGCAGCAACGTCGCTGCCGATGCCCTCGGCGAACCGGCGCTGCTGGCCGATGACCTCCGGCAGCTGGCCGAGCGCGCCGCCGTCCGCGGCCTGCGCATCGGCTACGAGGCGCTGGCCTGGGGGCGCCAGGTGAACACCTGGGAGCAGGCCTGGGACCTGGTGCGGCGGGCCGACCAGGCGAACCTCGGGCTGATCCTCGACAGCTTCCACACCCTCTCGCTGGACGGCGATCCCCGCGGCATCGCCGATCTTCCGGGGGAAAAGATCTTCTTCGTGCAGATGGCCGACGCGCCCTTGCTGGCAATGGACGTGCTGGAATGGAGCCGGCACTTCCGCTGCTTCCCGGGTCAGGGCGGCTTCGACCTGGCAGGCTTCCTCGCGCCGGTCGTCGCGTCCGGCTATCGCGGTCCGCTGTCGCTGGAGGTCTTCAACGACGGCTTCCGCGCCGCGCCGACCCGCGCCAACGCCGTCGACGGCCTGCGCTCGCTGCTCTACCTCGAGGAGAAGACCCGCGAGCGCCTGCAACGCCAGACGCCGCACGTGGCGGTGGACGAGCTGTTCGCGCCGCCGCCGGCGAGCCTCTGCGACGGCATCGAGTTCCTCGAGTTCGCCGTCGACGAGACGCTCGGCGCGCGCCTTGGCCAGTGGTTGCAACGACTGGGCTTCGCCAGGGCCGGCGAGCACCGTTCGAAGAATGTCAGCCTGTTGCGCCAGGGCGACATCAACCTGGTACTGAACGCCGAGCCCTATTCCTTCGCCCACGGTTTCTTCGAGGCCCACGGACCGTCCTTGTGCGCCACCGCGCTGCGCGTGCGTGACGCCGGCCAGGCGCTGGAGCGCGCTCGTGCGTACGGAGGCCAGCCGTACCGCGGACTGCTCGGCCCCAACGAGCGGGAAATCCCGGCGGTGCGCGCCCTCGACGGCAGCCTGCTGTATCTGGTCGAGCGGCACACCGAGGGCCGCAGCATCTACGACAGCGACTTCGTGACGAACGACGCCGACACCTCCGGCCTCGGCCTGCGGCGCGTCGACCACGTGGCCCTGGCGCTGCCCGCCGAAGGCCTGGACAGCTGGGTGCTGTTCTACAAGAGCCTGTTCGACTTCGGCGCCGATGACGAGGTGGTGCTGCCCGACCCCTATGGCCTGGTCACCAGTCGCGCCGTGCGTAGCCCCTGCGGCAGCGTGCGCCTGCCGCTGAACATTTCCGAGGACCGCAACACCGCCATCGCCCGTTCGCTGTCCAGCTATCGCGGTTCCGGCGTGCACCACATCGCCTTCGATTGCGCCGACATCTTCGCTGCCGTGGCCCAGGCCAAGGAGGCCGGGGTCGCACTGCTGGAAATCCCGCTGAACTATTACGACGACCTCGCCGCGCGCTTCGACTTCGACGACGAGTTCCTCAGCGAACTGGCCTACTACAACGTCCTCTACGACCGCGACGCCCAGGGCGGCGAGCTGTTCCATGTGTTCACCGAGCCGTTCGAGGAGCGCTTCTTCTTCGAGATCCTCCAGCGCCGCCACGGCTACGCCGGCTACGGCGCGGCCAACGTGCCGGTGCGCCTGGCGGCGATGGCGCAAGCGCGGCGGGGTGTGCGCCGGGTCAAGCTGTGAGAATTGTCGGGGCTCCGGCAGGTGCTCTTCCTACAGCCGGGCGGGCCCCGCATAATCGGCCGCAATTCCCGCCGGCCACGAGTGAGTCACCGATGTCCAAGCCTGATCCCGCCGTCGTGGAGGAATCCGCTCCGCGCGGCAAGGGACGCAAGAACAATCCCGAGAAGACCCGCCAGGACATCCTCCGCGCCGCCATCGACGAGTTCGTCGCCCAGGGCCTCTCGGGTGCGCGGGTGGACGCCATCGCCGAGCGCACGCATACCTCGAAGCGGATGATCTATTACTACTTCGGCAGCAAGGAGCAGCTCTACCAGGCCGTGCTGGAGAAGCTCTACAGCGACATCCGCGGTATCGAGGGCACCCTGCGGCTGGGCGCGCTGCCGCCGGCCAAGGCGATGGAGAAGCTGGTGGAGTTCAGCTTCGACTACCACGACCGGCATGTGGATTTCGTGCGCATCATCAGCATCGAGAACATCCACAAGGGCGAGCACATCGCCAGCAGCGAACTGGTGCAGAGCGTCAACAGCTCGATCGTCCAGAGCATCGCCGAGATTCTCCGCCGCGGCGAAGCGGAAGGGGTGTTCCGCGCCGGGCTGGAGGCGCTCGACGTGCACATGCTGATCAGTTCGTTCTGCTTCTACCGGGTGTCCAATCGCTACACCGTGTCGCGGATCTTTCGCACCGACCTGCACGACGCCGAGGTTCGCCAGCGGCACCGGCGGATGATTGGCGAGGCGGTATTGCGCTACATCCGTGCCTGACTCCGGTCCCCTCTCCCCTTGGCGGGAGAGGGGCGCCATTCAGTCGCCCAGGCTGGCGAAGTGCGCCTGCATGCGCGCGGCGTCAGCCTCTACTCCGCTGAACAGTTCGAATGCCTTCACCGCCTGGAACACCGCCATGGTGCCGCCGTCCAGTGTGCGGCAGCCGAGGGCGCGGGCCTGGCGCAGCAGCTCGGTTTCCAGCGGAAAGTAGATCACCTCGGCGACCCACAGGTCGGCGCGCAACAGTTCCGCCGGCACCGGCATGCCGGGCAGCTTGGCCATGCCCACCGGGGTGGTGTTGACCAATCCCTGGGCGTCGCCCAGGGCGCCGGCCAGGTCGCTGCCGGCGAGCGCTCGTGGCGCGCCGAAGTGCTGGTTGAGGTTGTCCGCGAGGGCCTGGGCCCGCGCCGGGTCGACGTCGAACAGGGCCAGCCGCTCGACGCCCTCGGCGAGCAGCGCATGGGCCACTGCCGCGCCGGCGCCGCCCGCGCCCATCTGCACCACGCGCTGGCGCGGCGCGTCGGCCAGGCCGCGCCGAAAGCCCTCGGCGAAGCCCAGGCAGTCGGTGTTGTGGCCGATGCGCCGGCCATCGCGCAGCACCACGGTGTTCACCGCGCCGATGCCGCGTGCCTCGGCGGAGAGGTCGTCGAGCAGGGGGATGATCGCCTGCTTGCAGGGGAAGGTGACGTTCAGCCCGGTGAAGCCGAGGTCGCTGGCGGCGGCGAGCAGGAACTCCAGGTCGTCCGCCGACTTGCCCAGCGGGTCGAGATCGATCAGCCGGTACAGATAGCGGATGCCCTGGGCGTCGCCCTCGCGCTCGTGCAGGGCAGGGGTCCGCGAGGCCTGGATGCCGGCACCGATCAGGCCGGCGAGAACCGATCGCGGCGCGCTCATGCGGCCGCCTCGAAACGCTCGGCGAAATGTTCCAGGGCCAGGCGGTAGCCGAGGCTGCCGAATCCGCAGATCACTCCCAGCGCCACCGGCGAGACGTAGGAGTGGTGGCGGAACGCTTCGCGCTGGTGGACGTTGGACAGGTGCACTTCGACCACCGGCAGTTCCACCGCGGCCAGGGCGTCGCGCAGCGCCACCGAGGTGTGGGTCCAGGCGGCGGGGTTGATGACGATGCCGGCGACCCGGCCGCGGGCCTGGTGGATCCAGTCGAGCAGTTGGCCTTCCTGGTTGGTCTGGCGGAAGTCCACGGCGAAGCCGCGCGTCTCGGCGAAGGCCGCGCATTCGTCGGCGATTTCGCCCAGGGTCCGCCGGCCGTAGGTCTGTGGCTCGCGGGTGCCGAGCAGATTCAGGTTGGGGCCGTTCAGGACCAGTACCGTGCGCGTCATGGCGCAGCCTCCACAGCAATGATGTCATCGATGCCGGGAAAATGTACCGAACGGTTACTTTTGTAAACCGGACGCCGTCGCCGACGGGACGAAAGCGTTCGATTATCGGCGTCCGCTCACTCGCCTGCCGTCGGTTGCGTCGCGCCGCGGCCGCGCAGGGTCATGTCGGGCAGTGCCGAGGCCACCGCCAGGCCGAGCAGCGCCACCGCCGCGTTGACCAGGAAGAGCACCTTGAAGGCATCCGCGAGGACATGCTGGAGGATCACCCGGGCCGGCCCGCTGGCGGCGTCCAGGCTGCTCAGCAGGGCGCTCTCGGAAAAGCCCTGGTCGAGCCCGCCGCCGATCCGCAGGTGCTTGAGCAGGGCCAGCAGGATCGCCGACATCAGCGCCACCCCGACTGCCCCGCCGAGGGAGCGGAACAACGTCGCGTTGCTGGTGGCGACGCCGATGTGGCGTTGCTCCACGGCGTTCTGCGCGGCCACCAGGCTGGTCGGGAACTGGGTACCGATGGCGATCCCGGTGAGCAGCATGCACAGCCCGGACAGCCAGTGGTCGCCGACCGGGACCAGGGCCAGGCCGGCGATGCCGCAGGGCAACAGGACGGCGCCGAGCAGGATCAGCGGCTTGTAGCGTCCCAGGCTGGCGGTCAGCCGCCCGCAGCAGTACGCGCCCAGCGGCAGGCCCATGACCAGCGGCAGCAGATGCAGCGCGGCGCTGTCGGCGCCGGCGCCGGTAACGCTCTGGTAGCGCAGCGGTACCAGCACGGTCAGCGAGATGGCCTGGAAGCTGGCGAAGAACGCAACCAGCCAACTGAGGGTGGCGGCGCGGACGGCGAACAGTTGCATCGGCACCAGCGGTTCGCGGAAGCGCCGCTCCTGGGCGACGAACAGCAGCAGGGCGAGCGCCGCCAGGGCGAACAGGCCGAGCAGCGCAGGGTCGCTCCAGGCTGCGCCCTGGCCGATCTGGGTGATGGCCAGGAGCAGCGCGGTGAGGCCCACCACCATCAGCACGATGCCCAGGTAGTCGATCACCGGTTGCCGGCGCGGCACCGGCAGGCCGACCAGGGTTCGCCGCGAGATGGCCAGCGCGAGAAGGCCGATCGGCAGGTTGATCCAGAATACCCAGCGCCACGACAGGTACTCGGTGAGCAGGCCCCCGAGCACCGGGCCGGCGACGCTGGCGATGGCGTACATGCTGCTGAAGTAACCCTGGTAGCGGCCGCGCTCGCGCGGCGGGACGATGTCGCCGATGATCGCCTGGCTCACCGCCATCAGCCCGCCCGCGCCGACCCCTTGCAGCACTCGCGCCAGCACCAGTTGGCCCATGCTCTGCGCGAGCCCGCAAAGCAGCGAGGCGGCGGTGAACACGACGATGGCGAAGAGCATCAGACGGCGGCGGCCGTAGAGGTCGCCGAGCTTGCCGTAGATCGGCATCGACACGGTCATCGCCACCATGTAGGCCGAGATCACCCAGGCCAGCAGGTCGAGGTCGGCGTAGTCGGCCGAGATCGCCGGCAGGGAGACGGCGACGATGGTCTGGTCGAGGGCGCTGAGGAAGATCGACAGCATCAGGCCGGCGAGGACGGTACGGACGGCGGGCGGGTTCTGGGCGAGATCGGACAAGACGGCACCTGGGGCGGACGGAACGCGAAGGCAGCGGGCATCATACTGCGCCTGGGGTAGGACAGGTGCCGGGGAGAATCGATCCGTGGGCCGTCTTTCGTCGATATCCGCCTGCGCCAACGTTGCGTCCCGCCTTGGGAAAGGTGCGCCGGGGTGGCGCGGCCTACTCGATTTCCTCGTAGGGCAGGCCGACATAGTTCTCGGCGATGGTCGCCAGGCCCGCCTCGGAGCCCAGGTAGTACTCCAGTTCGGTCTGCTGGATGCGCTGGCTGAACGCGTCGGTGTCGGGGAAGCGATGCAGCACCGAAGTCATCCACCAGGAGAAGCGTTCGGCCTTCCAGATCCGCCGCAGGCAGATTGCCGAGTAGCGTTCCAGCAGTTCGCCGCGCCCTTCGCGGTAGGCCTTCAGCAGCAGCCGGTAGAGCGTGCTGACGTCGCTGGCGGCCAGGTTCAGTCCCTTGGCGCCGGTGGGCGGCACGATGTGCGCGGCGTCGCCGGCGAGGAACAGCCGGCCATGCTGCATCGGCTCGACCACGAAGCTGCGCAGCGGCGCGATGCTCTTCTCCAGCGAAGGTCCGGTCACCAGTTTCTCCGCCACCTCGGACGGGAGTCGCGCCTTCAGTTCCGTCCAGAAGCGCTCGTCGGACCAGTCCTCGACCTTCTCCGACAATGGCACCTGCACGTAGTAGCGGCTGCGGGTGGCCGAACGCTGGCTGCACAGGGCGAAGCCGCGCGGATGGTTGGCGTAGATCAGTTCGTGGCTCACCGGCGGGGTGTCGGCGAGCAGGCCGAGCCAGCCGAACGGATAGACCCGCTCGAAGACCTTCAGCCGCTCCGCCGGGATCGATTGCCGCGAGATGCCGTGGAAGCCATCGCAGCCGGCGATGTAGTCGCAATCCAGGCGCAGCCGTTCGCCGTCGCGTTCGAAGGTCACGTAGGGGCGCTCACCTTGCAGGTCGTGCAGGCGCACCTCGGCGGCCTGGTAGACGGTAGTGGCGCCGCAGGCTTCGCGGGCCTCCATGAGGTCGCGGGTGACCTCGGTCTGGCCGTAGACCGTCACCGTCTTGCCGCCGCTCAGGCGCTTCAGGTCGATGCGCCGGCGCTGCCCGGCGAAGGCGATCTCCACGCCTTCGTGGACCAGCCCGTCGCGCGCCATGCGCCGGTCGACGCCGGCCTCGCGCAGCAGGTCGACCATACCCTGTTCCAGCACGCCGGCGCGGATGCGGCCGAGCACGTAGTCCGGGGTCTGGCGTTCGAGGATCACGTTGTCGATGCCGGCCTTGTGCAGCAACTGGCCGAGCAGGAGGCCGGACGGACCGGCGCCGATGATGGCGACTTGAGTCTTCATTGCGGATAGCCCTCTCGCTGTTATGGCTGGCCGGCGGCGCATGCGCCGGCGCTGATCTTGTCTGGAGGTGGCTGTATTTTTGTTTGCCATGGAGTGCTATAGAAGGCAAATTGCCGATCTATTTCTGGACTTTTATAAAGTCTGTTCGGCAATCGGCCATTTCGCTCGGAGGGCTCGATGACGGACTCCATCCGCGACGTCCCGGTGTTCAAGCTCTACGGCGCTCCCCTCGAATGGCCGACCCCGGACCTGCTGCACTGCGAGTCGATCCCCGCCCGCAGTCGTCTGCACGACTGGGAGATCAAGCCGCACCGGCACGCCGATCTCGCTCAGTTGCTCTACGTGCGCAAGGGCTGGGCGCAGCTCCAGGTCGAGGGCGAGCCGACTCGCGTCGAGCAGCCTTCCATCCAGTTCGTACCGCCGTTGTGCATCCATGGCTTCCAGTTCTCCGAGCGCATCGACGGCTACGTGCTGACGCTCGCCGCACCGTTGCTGGCGCGCTTGCAGGCGCACCTCGGCGCGCAGCGCCAGGCGCTGGAGGCGCCGGGGTTGTACCCGGTGGGCGCGGACCGGCGCTATATCGACACGCTGTTCGACGCCATAGACGGTGAGTATGCTGGCGCAGCGCCAGCGCGCGAGCTGTTGTTGCAGTCGCTGATCGGCGTGCTGGCGGTGTGGCTGGGGCGGCAGGTGATGGTCCGGCGGGCGGAGGCACGGCCGGGTCGTGGTCAGGAATACCTATCGGTCTTTTCGCAACTGGTCGAGCGGCATTTCCGCGAGCACCTGGGAATCGACGAGTACGCGCGTCGCCTGGGCATCTCCCCGGCACACCTGAACAGCGTGGCGCGCCGCCTCAGCGGGCAGACCGCACTGGGCATCGTGCACCAGCGCCTGCTGCTGGAGGCCAAGCGCGACCTGGTCTACACGGCGATGACGGTGAACGAGATCGCCGACCGCCTCGGCTTCAGCGAGCCGGCCTACTTCACCCGTTTCTTCAAGCGCCTGAGCGGCGTCTCGCCGAGCGCTTTCCGCAAGGGCGACTAGTGTTCGCGGCGCAACTGGACGATCTCCAGCGCGCGTCCCTCATCATCACGCGGGCGTCGGCCGCTCTCGACGAAGCCGCAGCGCGCGTAGAACCCCAGCGCCTCGCGGTTGGCGGCGTAGACCTCGACTTCCAGCGCGCCCTTCAGGGTTGCCGCGTGCTCCACCAGTTGCCGGCCGATCCCGCGCCCGTGGGCCGCCGGAGCGACGAAAAGGCCGCCGATGAAGGCATCGAGCAGGCCGATGAAGCCCAGCGGCGTATCGCCGTCCAGCGCCAGCCAGGTTTCCGAGGCATCCAGATAATGATCGCGAACCAGTGCCTTCTGCTTCTGCAACTCGGCTTCGCCGAGGAAACCGTGGCCGACGCGCGAGGCCTCCAGCCAGATGGCCAGGGTGGCATCGCGGTCGGCGGGAATGTAGCGGCGGATCTTCGGCGGAGAGGACATGGCGGCGGCTCGCAACGGGAACAGCCGCGGATTATCGCGTGAGCCGGCGGGAAAAGGGCAGGGCTGGCATGTACGCTTCAGTCGCCGCGGATGTACTGTTCCAGTTGCTGGATCAGCTCGGCCTGCTCGGCGATCGCCGCCTTGACCAGGTCGCCGATGGACAGCAGGCCGAGCAACTGGCCGTCTTCCACGACCGGCAGGTGGCGCAGGTGGCGATCGGTCATCAGGTTCATGCAGGTGTCGACGCTCTGCTTCGAGTCCACGCTGACCACCGGCGCGCTCATAATCGCGCTGATCGGCGTACCGATGGACGAACGGCCCTTGAGGACCATCTTGCGCGCATAGTCGCGCTCGCTGACCACCCCGACCACCTCGCCATGGTTCACCACCAGCAGCGCGCCGATGTTCTTTTCCGCCATCAGGCGCAGGGCGTCGAGCACCATCTCGTCCGCTCCGATGGTGTACACCTGCTGGTTCTGCTTGGCGTTCAACAGTTGTGCCACGGTTTTCATACGCGCCCCTCCGGAGCCGTTCTCACGTCCAGCAAGAATCGTAGACGGCGAGCGGATCGGCAAGCGGGGAAAACGGCATCGAACCGATTGAAAAACGTCATCATCGCTTTCCCGACGAAGGTAGGGCCCGCGCTATTAGTCTTTCCCTGCGGGGCTAGTGCAGCACCCGTGCGAGCCCTTCCGGCGACTGGCCGGTGACGTAGCAATGGCGGTGCCGGTCGAGGCTGAGCGGGTGGCCGGCGTCGGTCAGCAGCCTGGCGATGCCCTCGAGGTGTTCCTTGACGTTCACCTGGTATTCCTGCTCGGTCAACGGCACGACCCACAGCAGGTCGACCGGATGCGCCGACAGGGCGAAGCCGTCGAACAGGGAGGCATCCTCCTCCAGCGGCGCCGGGAGGAGAAGGAAGTGCCGCAGCAGGCTCTGCTCGTAGAGCGGGAAGCCGAACGCCACCGCATGTCCATGTCCCAGGGCGAGGCGCTCGTGGAATGGCAGGCCGGCGAGCCATTGCAGGTGGCGCAGGTCATCGCCGCCCAGTTCGTCGAGATAGCAGATCAGCTCGGCGGACCAGCGCGCCTTGCCCATGTAGGGCGCGAAATGCATCGGTGCCTGGCTCATCCCGGCGGTGATCACCACATGGTGCGGCCGCCGGGTGCTTTCCAGGCGATAAGCGAAGACCGCCATTTCCGGCGCCGCTACGCAGTGTCTCCAGAAGTCCCGGCAATCCAGGGTCATGGCGGGCGCACAACCGAAATGGGCGTCGTATTTCTCGCGCAGCCGGGCGATGTAGTCGTTCATCTTCGGTCCTCTGGACTTAGCGGGTGGGGCCGGACATGGGGCGCCGGGGGCGCGGCCGTTTCCATGCGAGGGCAGACCAGTGATGGCTGATCCTGGTTGCCGTTGGGTGACCAATGGAATGCGAACGGCGACTGCCGAGAAATCGGCTCGTTCCGAGAGAGGCGAGAGGCTTTCCTTCTTGGTGCGTAGGAAAGCGCTGAGGGCAGCTGAGGGTATCTGTCGGGAACGGAAAAAAGCCCGTCGGGAACGGGCGAAGAGGGAAGCTTACCAGGGCAGCGGGAAGTGGCCTTCCGCGCGCAGGTAGTCAGGATCGGGGGTGAACGGGTCGATCTTCTGCCGCTCGCTGCAACCCTGGCGTTCGCAGTCCCGCAGGCGCTGCAACGGCGAGCGGTCGTCGCGCTGGATGCGGATGCCTGTGACAGGCGCGCCTTCGGAAAGGCTGTAGCTGCGGCCGCTCTCGCAACCGGGCAGGGTCAGGCAAAGGCAGAGGAGCAGGGTGGTGTGCGGGTGTCGTGGCATTGCAGGTCGAATGGGCTTGCGAAGGCCGCCCATGCTATCAATCGGCCAGCAAATAGGGGGCCGGATGGACAGTCCATGACCGGGATGAGAGTTGCTTCGCAAACCCGGAGATGCCCTCGAAAGGCTATTGCCTCACGCGGGAAAGCCCGTCGAAGGCCCGCAGCAACTTGCCCAGGACGAGGGTCAGCGCCTCTTCTTCCGGGCCGGAGCCGAGACCCGCCAGCAGCCTTTCGTCGAGCCCTGCGACCTGTGCCAGGGCCTGCTCGAACACCGCCTGTGCCGCGGGGCTGCGGCGCACCAGCACGGCGCGCCCGTCGTCCGGATCCGGCAGGCGGCTGACCCAGCCGCGCCGCACCAGCCGTTCGATGGTCCGGCCCAGCGCAGTGCGGTCGGTCTGTGAGTGCTCGATGAGCACGCTCATCGGCACGTCACCGTCGAAGGCGTGGATGATCCGCAACGCACGCCATTCATGCAGCCCCAGTTCGAGAGGGGCAAGCAGGGCGGTGAGTTGCCGTTCGCGCTGGCGGACGATCTCCGTCATCAGGTACAGCGGGCCTTGGGGCAGCCCCAGTGCGTTCGTCTCGGTCATTGGCCCGGTCACCTTCCTCGATCCTCTTTCGCCAGGGCGGGGATTGTAGCGCTCAGGCGTCGCCGAATCCGTAGTCGCTCCAGCGTTCTTCGACTCGCCTGCGCAGCGCCGTCGGATAGGCGTGGCGGAACGACGCCGTAGCGGCACGCATTTGCCCGGCGAACTGTTCCGGGTACAGGCAGTTGATCACCAGCCGACCGCCGCTGCCTCGTGCCTTGTCCTCGGCATCGAGGTAGGGAACCATCGGGAAGTCACGGATCTGCGGGAAGGCGAAATGGTCGTGCAGCGGATGCGCGCGGGTCGCCAGCGCCCATACCACCTGGTCGATCTCGGTGACGTCGATGTCGTTGCCGACCAGGATCAGCTTCGGCACCAGGTGTCCGGCATGCGAGCCGAAGACGGTCTCGGCGACCCGTGCGGCGAAGGCCGCGGCGTCGGTGCCCAGGGCCGCCAGGCGTTGCACGTCGATCGACAGCACGGCCCAGCAGGTCGCCGCCTCGTAGGAGCACCAGACCATGTCCACCGGCAGTCCGGCGTTCTGCGCCACGTCCAGCAGTTGCGCGGAAATCATGGTGCCCCAGATGGTGTGGTTTTCCTCCGGTGGCGTGCCGGCGACGCAGATCGGCAGGATCGGCTGGTCGCGGAAGCTCAGCGCATGGACGTGGAACAGCGGCTGCGGCTTGCCGGTGGGGAAGGAATAGCCGTGGTATTCGCCCATCGGGCCTTCCAGCGCGGTTTCGTCGAGGCTGATCTCGCCCTCCAGGACGATCTCGGCATTGGCCGGAACCCACAGGCCGTTGGTCTGCGTGCGCACCACCTCCACCGGCTCGCCGACCAGGGCGCCCACGTAGCCGGCTTCGCTGACCCCCTCCGGCAACGGCATGCCGGCCGCCGCGAGTGCCGCCGGCGGTGCGCCGAGGGCCATCGCCCAGGGCGTCGGCTTGCCCAGGCGGCGCCATTGCTCGCGGATGATGCCGATGTGCTGGGTGGGAATGGTCGGACCCGCCAGGGTGTTGCGGTCCACCAGCATCAGCCGGCCCACCGACCAACTGTCCCAACTGCCGTCCGGCGTCTGTACCACGTGGAAACCGTAGGTGCCGAAATAGCGCCCGCCGTCCTGCTCATGGAGCAAGGGGACCGGGAAGCGGGTCAGGTCCACCTGCTCGCCGAGCCAGACGTTTTCCTGCACCGGCCCGCGCTCCAGCCGGCGCGGCGCGATCGGTTCCGCGCGCATCGCGGCGCGCAGCATGGCCACGATGTCCCGCGGCCCGCTGTGTTCCGGCAGGCCGAAATGCAGCGCCAGGCGCGAATGGGCGCGGGCCCTGTCGGCGCGCAGGCCGGCCGGCGCGCCCAGTACCCGCGCGCCGGGCAGGCTGTCGCGGATGTTGTGGAACAGCGGGGCGGGTGCGCGGCGTTCGTAGACCCGGCGGGTGATGGCGCCGATCTCCAGGTTGGCGTCGACCTCGGTGTGCACGTCCACCAGGTCACCCTGGCGACGCAGGTGGTCGACGAAGTGGCGGAAATCCAGGGCGCTGCGGTTCATCGGCTCGCCACTCCATATAAGTGCGTGTGCATGCATCTTATGTGCTGATGCGTTCTTTAGGCAAGCGGAGCCCGGTCGGTTCGCGGGCTGGCCGGAAGGTCGCCACCTAGGCAAGATATATGGCTGGTTGGAAGCCCTGGCAAGCTTCCTTGCGCAGTCGCGGCACAGGATCGGCGAGCGCCGTCGTGGAGGAAACATGGAAGCGTGCGATACAGCGGGCATTATGGATGCGATCACGGCTGTCACCGGCGTACTCACCCTTCTGGTGGCGTGGGCAGCATTGTTTTCGTGGCGCCGGCAAGAGCGTCAGAAAGCGATATTGGCGTGGAAGGCCGATCTGGTGGACTACGCCTACGGGTTTCCCAATCTGCCGGTGATATGGGGTTACCAGACGCACAAGGACGAGATCGACCAGGCCGCAGAGCGTTTTTATCGGTGCGTGAAAAGCTACATGGTCATGCGCGAGCTGGTGTCGCGGAAGCGAATGAAAGCCTATGAGCAAATCTGGCGCCAGGCTCATTTCGTTCATGAGAAATGTACATTCGAAGGGCAAATGACCTGCGCCATCGCCCGGGATCTGCTTTCCCAGGCTTACCTGAACGATTTTCTGAAATCTTGATGGGACAGCTCCCGGCCGCTCAACGCACCATATAGTCCATCTGCCATGGCCGCGGAATCACCAGTGCCAGCAACGCGAGAAGAGCCGCCAGCGCTGCGCTCGCCGCCATCGCCGCGAGGCCCAGTTGCTGTTCCAGTAGGGCGCCGAGCACCGCGCCGACGCACATGCCGCTCCAGGGCACCAGTTGCACCCGCCAGCCGTTGCGCCGCTCGCCTAGCAGCCAGCGGCCGAGGCCGCGGCCGAAGCGGGAGAGGGCGCCGGTGACGTAGGTCAGGCCGATGGGCAGGCCGTTGACCTGCTCGACCACGGCGTTGAGCATGCCCATGGCGAGGATCGCGGCGACCAGCGCCGGCACGTTCCAGTCGAATGGCCAGACCGCCGACAACGCCAGCAGCATCGCGCAGCAGACCAGGATCGGCGCCGCCCGGCGCCCGCTGAAGCGCGCCAGTATCACTCCCAGCGCGTTGCCGACGACGAAACTGGCCAGGGCGACGCTCAGCCGCACCAGCCCGCCGAAGTCGCCCTCGCCCAGCGATACCGCCAGGCGCGTGGTGTTGCCGCTCATGAAGGAAACGAAGTCGCCGGTGGCGAGGAAACCGATGGCGTCGGTCATGCCTGCCAGTACCGACAGCCCGGCCACCAGGCCGAGCCCGACACGCCCGCGCGTCCGCCGCAAACGAAGGCGCCGCGCGCTGCTACCCACCATGCTGTCTGGAAGCATCCGGAGAAACCACCCGCAGGAAGAGAAGGTCCGCCCCAGTGCGGACTCCCGATCTTAAGGCTCTCCCCAGGGAAAAGGCCAGGGGCGAGGCGGAGCGTCTGGGGCCGAAGATCCTGGTCAATCGGCAATGACAGTGCGGGGCGGGGCCTCAGATATCGAATACCGGTACCTGGTTTCCACCCAGTACCTCGATCTTGTCGGTCCGGTAGACCACCATCGCCATGCTGCAGGTCACCGTGGAACGACCCTCTTTGCTGGCATTGAGATACACCGTGCCCTTGCCGGCGTAGACCGCTCTCGCGTTGGCGGCGATGCGCAGCTCGAGGGCCGCCGCTTCTCCGTCCTCGTCCCCGGCGAAGTCGCACCCGTAGAGGGCGATGGCCAGTTCCTTGCCGAACAGTTCGAGAAGGGTCGCACCAAAGGCCTGGGGCTCGACGAACTGCTTGCCCTGGACACGCCGGGCCATGACGTCCGCGGTGCTCTCGCCGTGGGGGTTGCCCAGCCAGAGTTGGCCAGCCGTGCCGTGGGTGGCGATGAGGATCGTATCGATGAAGTACTGTTCGCCGCTCTCCGCGGCAACCTTGCCTAGATCCCGAACCAACTGGGCGTAGTTGGTATCTGCCTTGATCGCGAAGGCCGGCTTGTAGAGCTTGTTCCGCGCATAGGCGACGACCGCCTCCGCGAAGGCGCTGCCGGAGTCGCCTCTCCGGATCTCCTGCTGGAAGTCGTGGTAGATGACCAGGACCGCCCCTTTCCTGACCGGGCCGCTGAGCCCTCCCTTGACGATGTCGAGGGCGAAACGGAAATTGGCGCTGAGCACCTGGGACGCATGGGTAGGAAAGGTATCCGTATCGGTCAGCAGTTCTACTTCGGTACCGACCAGCACCTCCTTTCGTTCGTCGCCCTCCGCCCAGGGCGTGTCGTCCACATCCGTTCCGTAGATCCTTGCGTCCAGGTCGACCTCGACGAGCGTACTCACTGTGAAGGGCACCAGAAGCTCTTCCGGGCCGAGTCGATTCTTGACCACGGCGCCCTTGCCTTGCTTGGCGATTTTCGTGACTACGCCATGCCATGAGCGCATCCTGTTGCTCCTGTGGGAGTCCTGGTAGGAACGGCATCCGAGCATGCAGAACTATAGACGTGAAACGGCCAGCCCCGAGGAACTATCCGCCGATCGACCCTCCATCTGGCCCCGGCCTTGGGTGCCATTCCCGGCCGGACAGGATCGGTTGCTCTGGTCTCTGCGGCGAGGGACAGGCGCTGCTCGGCGGAGCGGGTGGCGGTGAGGCAGGTCTTGTCTAGTCCTGAAATAGGTTTACACCTGCTCAGGTAGGCCGATAGGCCTCAAAACGCCCGATGCACCGCATCGGGCGTTTTGTTTTTCAGGGCCATGTGAGGCCGCTCTGTGTTGTAGATCTGCACGGCTTCAGCAACCATCTTCCTTGCCTGCTCCAGATTTTCAGGGCTACTCAGCAGCAGCTCTGTTTTGAGGATCCCGTAGATGCGCTCAGCTAGCGCGTTCTGGTAGCAGTCATATCCGTCAGTCATCGAGCACTGGACGCCATGCCGTGCATGCAGTGACTGATACAGCGCCGAGAAATATTGAATACCGCGATCCGAGTGGTGGACCAGTGACTGGCGACGCTGCCGTTTGCGTAAGGCCTGCCTAAAGGCTTGTGCAACTGACTTGGCATGCAGGCTTTCATGCACATGGTGGCCAACAATTTTTCTGGAATACGCATCCGTTACCAGGCTTAGGTACAGCGGGCCGCTACTGGCTGGCAGGTAAGTAATGTCCGCCGCCCAAACGTGCTCCGGTCCTGACGGGACAACCTGGTTCGGGCCTGACTTGGGTAGGTTCGGATGGCGGTAGAAGCGGTGAAAGCTTTGTGTTGTCTTGTGATACGCCCGCTTGGGCAACACCAGCAAACGGCGCTTTCCCAGGACCTGAAATAGTCGGTCTCGGCCAATTTGGAGCCGCCTATCAGGCTGGCAATGCAGCAGATAGTGCAGCTTTCGTGTGCCTAGTCGTGGCTGACGTATCCGGATTTGTTGAACAAATTCGACAACCCGATCTGCCTGGCGTGCTTTGCTATCAGCAACTCGATTGCGCTTGTAGTAAGCCTGTCGGCTCATGCCAAGAAACTGACAAGCCCTGGCAATGCTCAGTCCTGCGACTTGACCTTGCGAGAGGACTTGCCGGATCGCTTTTTTACGACCGATACACCGTAATCATTTTTCAGGACATCGACGACGGTCTCGAAGAACTGAGCCTTCTGGCTCATCAACTCAAGCTGCTGCTCAAGCTCTTTGATCCGCTGCTCTGGAGTGAGCGTTTTGGGGTCAGACATCGCGCAACTCCTCTCGGCCCGAATCGACGCCCTTTGGCTCCAATCCTGCCGACCATGCTTGCGCAACCATACCAGAACCGTCGACCGGCCCTGGATGCCATACCGCACCTGGGCCTGCTTGTAGGTCACCGGTCCTTGTCATCTGACGAAAACTCCATCTGGCGCGGGACACCATCGACCTACAAATCGTCCTGCCAGTCGGTGCTGGGTTTGAGGCTGCTCAGGAACTCTTCCAGGGCATAGTCTTCGCCGGGCGGCAACCGGGTCGTGAGCCGACTGGCGGGCGCCACCGGGTCGGCCGATGGCGGCGGACCGTCGCCGCTGGCGGTCTGCGGCAGCAGGTCGACGCCGAACGGGTCGTGAGCGGGCTTCTTCCCAGGCGTCGGCGAGCTGATGCCGATCAGGGTCGCCTGGTCCTTGCGCCGCAACGGCATCACCATGCTGCTGTCGCCGTTGAGGTAGCTGGCCATGGTCGCCAGGGCGATGCCAACGAAGGGCGAGGCCGCGCCGGTGTCGCCCAGGCGCTGGGTCAGGTCGTAGCTTTCCCGCGAGTCCAGCAAGTCCAGCGAACTCTGCGCGGCGCCCAGCGCCGGGGTGAGTTCGGCCAGCGGCGTGGCGTTCAAACCGCCGTCGTAGAACAGCCGGGCGGGCGCCGGCCTGAGCCCGGCACTGGCCGTCTTCCAGGCAGCGGCCAGTTGTGCGGTGAGAGCTTCGCGCTTGAGCCGTTCGCCGGTATCCGGGCGGGTCAGCGGCACACTCACCGGCCGATGCAGCCTGGCCAGCACCGGCAACGCATCCCACTGCTCCAGAGCCCGCTCGGTCCAGGGCTGGGGAATGAACGGCGTGGGGCGGAACTCCACCGGCGGCTTGCGCCAGCCCCAGCCACGGAACTCGGGGTCGATCCGGTTTTCGTTGACCTTGGTGTAGGGGGCGAACTGGCGTAGCCAGTCGACCCGCTCGGGGCGGCCGACGATCAGGGCGACCATGGTGTCAGTCAACTCGCCCGGCTGTCTTGGGCCAGTTCCCACACCGATGGGCTTCTCTCCTTTTGCCATCAGGGACAGGGCCATGTTGAAGCCTTCATTGGCATATATCAGTACTGCCGGCAAGTCAGGATTGCGTTCGAACAATCTGAACAACGCCTCCAATACTCCTTCAGGCGTATCGTTGCAGATAATGCCATCCTGCAGATTGACAATACGATGCCAGTGCAGTCCTGCTGGAATGCGCATGTCATTAACCATTGCTGATAGGCTTCCCTGAGTCTCTTCAGGAGTGAAGCGCAAATTCGGTGTATTCGGGTTCCAACCACGTACCACCGTTACGGTAGGAATAGGCCATTTCTCCAGAAAGTTCTTCAGTCCTAGCTCCAGAGCATCAGCCTCTCGCTTTTCAGAAGCAATATCCTTGTCATCGGCTGTAACCGGATACTTCCTCGGGTCCATCGGCAGGATGCTGCCGACATGTAAGGCCTCGGCCTGCATGGCATTTTGCTCCTGCAAGGCCTTCCACACCTGCCCCTGGCGAAACACATCCAGACTCATGCCTACGCTGAGTACATCCAGGGTTTCCAGGCGCGGCGACGTTTTCGGAGCGTGATAAGCATCAGCGGACATGGCGGCCTCCTTGGCCGGGGCGTAGGCGGTAACGGGCGCCGCCGGACTGGCGAAGCAGCGCATCGAGGACAATTGCGGCTCGGCTGCTTGCCCGACAGAGCAGCTCAACAGAATCCCAACGAGAGACAAGACAGGAAACGTCAAACGCATTAGATCGGCCCTCCAAAGCAAACAGGGCGATCGTAATAGCGATCATTTATCGTTTGCGTCGCCACTAAGCTAGGTAAGGTATTTCCAACAATCGAGGGAATGGCCCCACTTCTGCGATAAATCTCTGTGGAATCGATCAGTTTACGGTTTCCAGCTTCTTCCGCGCGATATAAGGCGCGAACATCTTCATCAGGCAGGTCTAGTTCGGTATCTGACTCAACTTGCGCTCTTCCTTTTGCGCGAGTTGCATTCCAATCCAACCGCCAATCCGCCACCCGACACAGATACTGATAGAAAACCACATCATCCACGCTGTCCCCGGCCCCGATGGCCAGGTCATAGGCCAGTACCCGCCGGTTATGCTCCGGGTTGTTGGGTATGGCCGAGTGGAACGACAAGGGCTCCAGATGGCCCTCCGCCGTCTGCAGGCGCAGCCGGGCCTCGTAGGGAGTTTCCGCGCGGGTGACCAGAACCATGCCGGTGCCCAGTTCACGAGCGGAAAACACATGGGTCTGCTGGGCCAATTCCTTGCCTTCGTTCAACGCCCTCTCCACGCTGCGCGCGTCGCGCCCGTAGCGGTACGCCAGCGCGGCGTCCACCTGTTGCGCGACGGCGTGCCCGCTGTCCTTTTCCTTCCAGCCGCCGTTGCTTACGCCGATGGCGGCGTCGATCGGATCGAGGGTATCGCGCACCTGATAGACGCCGCTGGCGGAGTTCTCTCCCGGCGCCGTGACGGCTCCGTCGAAATCGAATCGCGCTTCCGTCGGCAACGGCAGACGCGGCGCGGTCAGCAGCACGCTGTCGCCCTGGTCGAAGTTCGCCCGGCCGAATCTGTCCTTGCCGCCCAGCCCGGTGTCTTCCCAGGTCTTCTCGCCGGCCAGCAGAAGAGGATAGACATGGGGAGGGGCGTGCCCGCCGATCTTTTCCTTCTCGCCATTGCGCTTGCGTACGGTGAAGATGCGCTGGTGAAAACCCTGCGGCAGCCCGGTCCTTCCCGGGAGCCCCTTGACCTGCTCAGCAATGCCGCGCCAGCCGATACCCTGGACGTTGGCAAGTCCCACCGTCTGGTCCTGGGGCGTGAAATACAGGTAGACACTGCCGCGATTGTCGCGCTCATCGAAGCTGAGCCGTTCCCCGTCGATGGTCGTCTGGCAGCCCTGGCCACCCACCCAGCCGGGGCCGCCTATCGCGCCGTAGCCTTGGCAGTTGCGCAACGCGACGCTGCTCAGCGCGGGGACCGGATGGCGTCGGCCGCAGATGAACTCGAGGATACCTTTGAGCGTGGCCAGCCGCGCCTCTCTGGTCTGCTGGCTGCTCCAGCCCTGGAGCTTCTCGTTGAGGGGTTCGAACAGGCCGTAGGGTGAGTTGAGCATGATCACCCCGTCCGCCGGCGCCACGCCGTCATCCTTGAGGAAGGCATGTGCCAGCAGGGTCAACAGGGTGCCCTGGCTGTGCCCGACGACATTGATGGTGTCGTCCGGGTAACGCTTGCGGATGATCTTGATCAACATGGCCAGGCGCATGGCCGCAAGGACCATGTACTTGCGCCCTGCCGCCGAAAACAGCGGATGGGTCATGGTGCCGCCGAACCAGTCCAGCGAGATGAAACCGAACAGCTTGCCGTTGAAACCCTGGCCCCACATGTCCGGCAGGTTGGTGGTGGCATTGACGAACTGCCCGCCTTCCTTGGTGCCGGACTTGTCCAGCCGGTTGCCGTTGCGGTCCAGCCATTCGCCGTGGGCCGCGGTCTTGTTGATGTATTGCTCTTCCTCGCGGAAGCCCCAGTAGAAAGGTACGACTACGCTGCGTACGGCGGCCCCGCCGGCGCCACTGGCGAACTTGCGCCGGTAGTAGACGACGTCGGGGTTCTCTGCCTTGCCTTCGTCGTCCGCCGGCAGGCTGTAGCCCGCCGGCGTCAGGTAGCCGGGATTGGCCTGCCCGCCGGGCAAGGTCGGCGGCATGTCCAGGCGTTCGTTGAGCCCCTGGCAGAGCCCTCGCTCGATCCGTTCGTAGCAACCCGCGAGATCGTTGACGCCATGCACCACGATGGTCACGCAAGGCTTGGGCGGAGGCGGCACCAGGTGCACGTCGCCGCCCTTGGGCAAGGTGATGGACTGGGCAGAGACGATCGTCCTCGACCGAACCCTATCGTTCATGGCTTCTCTCCTTGCCGCTCCTCGGCGTTGCGTCGTGCCAGGCAGGTCGCTTCGTCGAGCAGCATCCAGTTGCCAGGTTCGCCGGCCAGGCAGAATTCGACGGCAATGCTGGAAACCGTTTGCTGGTGCCGACGGCTACGCTCGTTGAAATGAATGAATGCGTTGTAGCTCCCATCTGGCTGCAAGCGCTCCGGCCGGCGCAGGAGCACGCTGGAGCCGGGATAGTCGCCGAAGACCTCGATCTCCCCGGCACGCCACCCGGGCGGGAGCTCGATCCGCCACAGCGTTTCCTGGCAATGGCTGCCGACCCGCCGACATACCGAAACACGGGTGATCTCGACGTCGTTGGTTTCCGCCAGCAAGGGGCGTAGATCCAGTGTCACGCGCCCGGAGCCGGCGTGGACCGGGATCTGCGGTGGCAGTTTGGAAACGGCCAGGGCCTGGGCGCTTCCCAGGCCGAACAGGCAGGCAATGAGCAAGGTCTTGCATTTCATTGGTCAGTATCCCGTTGGGAAGTTTTTCAGTACGCCAGCGAACCTGCTGTTCGCAGAGGCTTCCCCGAACTCGTTCTTCTCGAGGAAATAATCTCGAACGATGTCTCCCTGCTGTTCGATGTTGTAGTCCTTCAACGTCTTTCCCGGCTCCAACCGGTAGGCGTACTGGTCGCCTAGGAGAAACTGCCTGGCTTGCTGGTAGGCCCCCACCAGAAGGACGTTGACGCCATGCTGGTGCTGCCAGACATGGGTCATTTCGTGAATGAACAGACCCTGGCGCTGCAGGCTCTCCAGGCTCCAGTCCGCCACGCCGCGCAACTCCTCGCCGAAGTAGATGTGGCCGTTCGGCGCCATCACGTAGTCCTTGCCCTGCCAGGGGACATAGTCCTCGTCGCGCAGGCGGACCGTGGAATAGTCGATGGAATCGCCGAATACGCCTTTCGCCAGGCTGATTTCCCCTTCGCTGAGAGCACGTCCGGCCTCGGCGTCGGGGCCACTCAGGAGCTTGCCGACTGCAACCGCCGCGCCAACCGCCGCTGCTATCCCGGCAACTGCGGAGGCGGGCGATTTCGTGTGTTTCATATCGACCTTGGCGATGTTCATCGCATCCTTCTGCAGCAGCTGGGTAGCGCCTTCGGCGTCGGTGACGCCCTCGATGACCTCGCCGTTGGCCATGGTGATGGTATAGGGCACGTTGGGCATGGCCGTCTGCCCGTCCAGTTGCTTGAGGACGAACCGCCGCTGCGTCTCGCCCACCTCGAACTGCGGCAGCTCGGCTTCCAGGCTGGCCGCGCCGACATGACTGTGCTTCGCCGCCTTGACCACGAAGTTGCCGGGCATGCCCAGCTCGATGTTGCCGCCCTTGAGGGTCAGGTAGGCGCCGCCGCACATCAGGGTGATGTGCTCCTTCGCGGTGACCAGCACGTGCTGCTGGCTGGCGCTGACCTCCACGCTCTGCTCGGCTTCCAGGCGGATGTCGTTCTTCTGCGCCTGCAGCAGCATCGGGCCCTGGTGGGTGATCTGGCGCAGCTCGCCGCCCTGGGCGAACAGGCCGATGTCGCTGCCGGCGTTGATCACCACCTTCTGCCCGGCGGTCACCTGCTGGTTCTGCCGGGCCACGCTGTCGACGTGCTCGCCGGCGGCCAGGGTCAGGCTCGCCGGCGTCGCCGCGGCGATCCCTGCCGGACCGCTCAAGGCGATCGCCGGCTTGCCTCCGTTGCTCTTGCCGGACTCGTCGTTGGCGCCGTGGCCGAGGTCGCGCACGGCTTCCTGGAGGGTTTGCTGCGGCGCCGCGTCGTGCCCCACGCCCTGGTGCTCCCCGGCGTAGTCGCCCAGCTCGCGGGCCAGCTCCAGCGCGGCCTCCAGCACCTGCACCACGACGCCTCGGTCGAGATGGCCGGCGCCGGCCCTGAGCTGCTCCTCGGTGCTCAGCAGCAGCCCCTTGGCCGCACGCACCGCGCCATGTTCGTCGGTGCGCAGTTCGAAGCCCTCGCCGCGCGGCTTGCCGCCTTCGGGCCGAGGATGGGTCAGGTAGCCCAGGTGCAGCGCGCTGGCACCGTGGTCGCTCATCAGCGCCGCACTGATCTGCGCCGTGGTGTCGTCGATGCGCAGCTCGTTGGCCCGACTGCCCTTGTACTCCTTGCTCTTGATGGTGCTGAGGATTTTGTGGTCGGGCAGCGCGTAGGGCGGTCGGTTGGTCGCCCGGTAGGTGCGCCCGGTGACGATCGGCTGGTCGCAGTCGCCGTCCAGGTAATCGACGATCACCTCCTGGCCAATCCGCGGGATCGCCATGTGTCCCCAGTCGGCACCCGCCCAGTTCTGCGCGACCCGTATCCAGCAGGTACTGAACTCATCGTGACGTCCCTCGCGATCCCAGGGGAACTGGACTTTCACCCGTCCCCACTCGTCGCAATGGATCTCTTCCCCTGCCGGGCCGACTACCGTCGCGATCTGCGGACCATCGATACGTGGCCGAGGCAGCGGTGCGGGACGCCATTCGACGTCCTCGGGTACCAGTTCGGCGCGCAGGTCGTAGCTCACCCCCAGAGGGGCGTCGGCGGATTCTTCCTCCTGGCCGGCATACTGGGTGCCGCGATGGACCACCCGCACCGGCCGCCACCAGGCGTTGAAGTCGGCACGCGGATGACCTTCCAGGGCAAAGGCGTGGCCCGGGATCAGCCGCGGGTCGTCGCCGCTGACCGATGCCACCCGCGCATCGCGCCGGTGCCCTCTGAGGCGGCTTTCGGTGAAAGGCCGGCCGGCGCCGCTCCGCTTGTAGCGACCGGGGTAGTCGTAGCGCTCGTAGGACGAGCCCTGATGCTCGAGCGCCTCGCCAGCGAGATGATGCTCCTGGTCGTAGGTCGGGCGCTTGAAGCTGTAGTCCCGCTGGGTCTGTCGAGCCGTACGAACATTTTCGCTGTAGCGGAAAGAATGAAGCACCGGCTGCGGGTTGTCGCCCTCCGGCTGGGCGCTGAACAGCACCGGGCCGCCGGCGATACGCTCCTGGACGTAGAGCCGGTCGCTGCAGACCAGGGTGTGGCGGTGTTCGTCGAAGCGGAAGTAGTAGACCAGGCCTTCCTCGAAGGCCAGCCGGTCGTGCAGGTAGTGATCGCTGTCGCCGGCCTGCACGCAGTATTCGCGTGGCAGGTGCTCGTGGTAGATACGCTGTTCGTAGTCGAGCACCCGGTGCTCCTTGAGCAGCGCCTGGAGAATCTCCGGAACACTCTTCTCCTGGAAGATTCGCCAGTTGCAGCACAGCTCCAGGCGCGCCAACTGCGGTTCCAGCAGCAGTTCGTAGCGGGTCCGGCGAAAACCCGAGCTGCCCTGGGTGAAGTGGCTGACGATGCCATGGACGTAGCGGGCCGGACGGCCGTCCTGCCAGAGGGTGAAGGTGCCCGGCTGGTCGAGTACCTGCCTGAAATCGATGGCGTTCTTGTCGCTGGCCAGCTTCAGGTTCAGGCGGAAAGGCTCGCAGAGCGCTTCTTCCAGTTCGAACTCGACGACATCGAACGCGAGTTTCCCTTCGCCGACGACGAAGGTGAATTTCAGGTCCCTTTGACGCATGGATCGTTCCTTGTTCCTGGCGGGCGGTTCCTCCCCCCCTCCGTTGGAGAAGCGAGCCCCACGTTACTCTTGCTCAGCCGCTGCCGAAAGTCTTGGCTCTGTGTCTATTTCGCGAAGTAGCGGACATTTTCGGCTCGACGGAGAACCGGCCGTACAGGTGTACGACCGGTGTGCCTGTCAACTCACCCTGCCACCGGCGAGCGCCAGTCGTCGGAGCCGGAGGTGCCGGAGACTTCGTGGGTCCAGGTGATCTTGCGGTAGGTGAAGTGCACGTCTTCCAGGTGGGTGAAGTGGGCGTTGCCCGGGTCCTGGCAGTTGTGCATGTAGTCCTTGATGTCGACGA
Organism: Pseudomonas sp. PS1(2021); assembly: GCF_020405165.1. NCBI lineage: Bacteria > Pseudomonadati > Pseudomonadota > Gammaproteobacteria > Pseudomonadales > Pseudomonadaceae > Pseudomonas > Pseudomonas sp. PS1(2021). The sequence continues at coordinate 6,351,857 of NZ_CP084484.1, forward strand.
TGATCGCGTCTTCCAGGACGGTGGTGTAGTAGTGCTCCTGGGTGCCGGCGGCGGAGGTGCGGTACCACTGGATCTCGACCTTGGTCAGGCGCTCGCCGGAGGTCAGGGCGGCCAGCAGCAGCGGCGAGGCCTTGTCGAAGACCTTGGTGATGACCACCGGCTTGTGCACGCGCTGGCCGGTCGGCTGGCCGGACTGCGGGTCGCGCGGGATGATCACTTCGTGGTTGAAGCCCTGGACCATCACCTGGTCCTCGTGGCCTTCCTGGTAGGTGTTGCCGACCGAATCCTCGGTGAAGGCGCCGGCGGTGATCAGGCCCTGCTTGGTGCCGGTGATGGACATGTAGGCGGGGGTTGCCATGGATACGTTCCTTGTCGTTGAAAGTGCCCAGGCGATATGCCGGGGGCATCGGAGCTAAACAAGAACCGTGCCACTAGTCTTGAAACTCTTTTCCATCAAGGCGTTATTGGGGGAAGCCAAAAATTCGCTGGCGATTCTCATGGGAAGAACACTGAAAATTGCGCAACTTTTTGCGCACCGCTTGCAAAAAGTTGCGCACTCTCTCGGAGCCCTTTGGGTGTTTGTTCCCTAGCGTTCTATCCACAGCTTTATCCACCAAAAAGTTGCACAATGGCTTTTGGATTGTGAGGCTGAATGGTCGGAGTATTTTCTGCCCCTATCCAAACAACGCTTCAGCACGCGTAGTCTGATTGTCCAAACGTTCACCAAGCCCAGCCGGTACAAGCTCACCTTTCCACCGTATGCGTGACCTCTCCCTCAGCCGGTATTCCCCCAATGGGGGCCAACCGCCGTTCAAATGCGGGTGGCCGGCTTGAAGTCGGATAGTCTGACCTCAAAACCGGCAAATCGCCGGTTTTGGATCTCCTGCATTGCAGGCAAAGGCTCGCTGCGTTCAAGCGCAAATACGGGAATATCCCGCATTTGAAAACCCGGCTTCAAAAGTACGCAAAACGTCCTTTTGACTGCGGACGAAATTCGTCGTCAGTCGGTGTTTTGTGCGTCCGAATTTCGGACGCACAAAATCCCCCAGATTCGGGGTATTACGAGAGTCTCGTAAAACTCTCACTCCAGCCACCGGCTGAAGCCGCCACTACAAAATATTCGTAGTGAACATGCCCTGATTTTTCAGGAGATGATCGCGCGACCGTGGCCGCAATTTTGTGGAGATGGCGACCCCGCTGAGTTACGGCCTCGGGCATTAACGTTGGAGCAACGTTGGCTAACGGTGGACTAACGTTGATCGCGTTACCGGGAAGGGGCGCATTTCAAGTGCGCCCCTTGGCGCGACCAGCGATGGCTCCGAACTGAGCCATGGGCTAACGCGGCGCTATCTCACAACCACCAATGGGGGAAGTGAGGAAATCCCACCTTGCCTGACCAATCGCCAGGGGATCGAACTTACCGGGAGCGACGCAGGCCACCCGGTTGCCCTGCTGGAAATGACGACAGACATTTGAGCTGGCCGGCATAAAAAAGCCCCGCCTGAGCGATTCAGGACGGGGCTTTCCTTTAGGCTTACTGCACCCACCATGCACCCATGAGAGGTGGCTTGTGGCTAATGACTTTTGGTAAGTGCTTGATTTGTATGGCGCATCCGGCGGGATTCGAACCCACGACCCCTGCCTTCGGAGGGTAATGCGGTACAGGAATCTTGGTTGGTGGCAAGCGTTCAAAAATGCCTCTAAGTGCCGTCCCGCAAAGCTTTGGCCTTATCTAACTGCCTGCAGTTTATAGCTCTTAGCGATATCTAAGGGTGGGTATCTAGGGCACAAAAAAGAAATGGGGCCCAGCGCTTTTTGACACCTAGCCAGCCCCTAGCAGGCCGTTGAAAAAAGCCAGAGCCCGTGTGGCTCTGGCAAAATGGCGGCCATCCTCTTCTGCCGAAGCCAGCCCAAGCCGATGCGTGGACTCGACCTCAAACAAAACGAGCTGTTCAGTTATACGACGCTGGAGCAGCGCATCCCGAACGATCACCCGCTGCGTCCCCTGCGAGGCCTGGTCGATACCGTTCTGGCTTCGATGGATCGGGACTTCGACGGGCTGTATTCCACCCTGGGACGGGCCTCGATTGCGCCGGAGCGGCTGCTGCGCGCCTCGTTGCTGCAGGTGATTTACACCATTCGCTCCGAGCGGCAGTTGGTCGAGCAGATTGATTTCAACCTGCTGTTTCGCTGGTTCGTCGGCTTGTCGATGGACGAGCGCATGTGGGATCACTCGACCTTCAGCCAGAACCGTGACCGCTTGTTCAACCAGGATGTAGCGCGGCTGTTCTTCCAGCGCATCAAGTCGCTGGCCGCATGGTCCGAGTACGCCAGCAACGAGCATTTCAGCGTCGATGGCACGCTGATCGACGCCTGGGCCTCGCACAAGTCTTTTATCAAGAAGGATGGCGGCGACCCACCGGAGGATGGCACGCGCAACCCCGATGCCGACTTCAAGGGCGAGAAGCGCAGCAACGCGACCCACCAATCGACCAGCGATCCCGAGGCCCGGCTGGCGCGCAAGAGCAATGGCGATGCCAGTCGTCTGGCGCACATGGCCCACACGATGATGGAGCACCGCAACGGTCTGATCGTGGATGTGGAATGCACCGAGTTCAATGGACGTACCGAGGTAGAGGCGGCGCTGGAGATGCTGGAGCGCACGGCCAAGCCGGGCAGCACGGTAGGTGCAGACAAGAATTACGACCAGAAGCGTTTCGTGCAGAGGGCGCGCGAGCTGAAAGTGACACCGCATGTGGCGCAGAAGCGCAAGGGCAGCGCCATCGATGGGCGCACCACGCGGCATCCGGGGTATGCCGCCAGCCAGAAGATCCGCAAGCGGATCGAAGAAGGTTTTGGCTGGCTGAAGACGGTTGGCGGCCTGCGCAAGACCAAGCTGATCGGTCGCGCCAAGCTGAGTGCTCAGTTATTGCTGGGTTTCTCGGTCTACAACCTGATCCGACTGGGTAGCCTGTCGGGTTGGTGGCGAGGATCGCATGTATAGGGCGAGTTACGCCCAAAAAACGCCGAAAGGCGTGAACGTGGTGCTGAAACCTGTCAAAAAGGCCTGAAGTCAGGCCTTGTGTGGACTCCGTTAGGCCAAAGCGCTTGAAAAAGCGCCAAACCGGACGGGTTGGGGCAGTTGAAGCCGAGTTTTTCAACGGCCTGCTAGCGCCGACGCACGCCTGATCAGCGAGCTGGCCAGCCTGGCCTTTACCGACACCGCGCAGAACGTGGTGCTGATCGGTGGGCCAGGCACCGGTAAAACCCACCTAGCCACCGCGCTGGCCGTGTCCGGCATCACCCGGCATGGCAAGCGCGTGCGCTTCTACTCCACGGTCGATCTGGTCAATCTGCTGGAGCGCGAAAAACACGACGGCAAAGCCGGGCGGATCGCCCAGGCACTGCTGCGCATGGATCTGGTCATCCTCGACGAACTGGGTTATCTGCCGTTCAGCCAGGCAGGCGGTGCGTTGCTGTTTCACCTGCTGTCCAAGCTGTACGAACACACCAGCGTGGTGATCACCACCAACCTGAGCTTCGCCGAATGGTCGAGCGTGTTCGGCGACGCCAAGATGACCACCGCCCTGCTGGATCGGCTGACCCACCACTGCCACATCGTCGAAACCGGTAACGAGTCCTATCGCCTGCAACACAGTAGCTTGGCGGCCCAGGCCAAGATCAAATCACGGGAGCGAAAGCGTAAGGGCGGCCAGGAACCGGAGGACGATGAGCCGTTCTGATTTCATGGCGACGACGGCCTGCTACGTGGCTGCGTGTGGCAGGTCTTAAACAACTGAACTGGGCTAGCGAAGGAGTGGGTTCAAAAGCAGCTGCGCTGGTAGACTTATCCACAGTTGCTGGTAACAAAATCAGCAATCCGCCCTGGGTCAAATTTCAATCGGCAGGGTGGGTCAATTTTCCATCAGCGCCAACACATGGACCACTTCCAGTGGATCGTCGCGCTGACCCGGATCATGTCCGCGGTGTTCCGCAAGGGCGGCGACTGCACCTTCCTGGTGGAGGAACTGAAGGCGGTATTCGACCCGCGTGGCGGCTACCTGAAGAAGGGCGGCGTCTACATGCCGTCGATCGTCGCCGAGATCGGCGCAGTGCTGGAGCGCCATCTGATCGCCATCGGCATGCTCGAAGGCCATGCGCTGGACGAGACCCAGCTCAAGTACCTGGCCGAGAAGCGTGCCGCCTACGAGGCGAGCCAGGGTGCGGTGGCGGTCGAGCCGGGCGAGGGTTTCCCGGCCGGCGCGCAGCTGTGCAACAAGTGCAACACCCAGGCGGTGGTGCAGATGGACGGCTGCGCGACCTGCCTCAATTGCGGCAACTCCAAGTGTGGTTGATCCGGTTTCGCTGATTCGCGAGCCGGCTTCGTCAGGCCCCCCTTTACCAGGGCAATCGCATGAAGAGAACCGTTCTCGTTCATACGATCAAAACACAGGCTTTTGTGAAGGGAGACCCCCTCGTCGTTAGCGTTACCACTCTCATGGAAGCTATCCAGCGTCTGGTATTGGATACGGAGGCGCGGGCTGGCACCCCTCACTCCTGCCGGCGCAGCGCTCAGACCGCCACCAGATGATCCTCGCCGACCGCGTCGAAGCGCTGCGGCGGCGCCCGGAAGCCCTGCGGCTTGATCGGATCGGGCGCCTCGAAGGCCTCGAGCAGCGCCTTGAAGTCGCGCCGGCGGTCGACGTCGGGCATGGGCACCGCCTCTAGCAGGCGCCGCGTGTAGGGATGCCGCGGATTGTGCAGCACCTGGTCGCGGCGACCGATCTCGACGATCTTCCCTCCATACATCACCGCCACCCGGTGACAGATGCGCTCGACCACCGCCAGGTCGTGAGAGATGAACAGGTAGCTCAGACCATGCGTCTCGCGCAGCCGCTCGAGCAGTTCCAGCACCTGCGCCTGCACCGAGACGTCCAGCGCCGAGACCGATTCGTCGGCGATGATCAGCTTCGGGTTGAGCGACAGCGCGCGGGCGATGCAGAGGCGCTGGCGCTGGCCGCCGGAGAACTGGTGCGGGTAACGGGTCATGGCGTCGGCGGCCAGGCCGACGTCCTCGAGCAGCGCGGCGACCCGCTCGCGGCGTTCGGCCAGCGGCAGGCGGTCGTGAATCAGCAGCGGCTCGCCGACCAGTTCCAGCACCGTCTTGCGCGGGTTGAGCGCAGCGTAGGGGTCCTGGAAGATCATCTGCACGTCGCGCCGCACGGCCTGTAGCGCCTCGCCCTGCAGGCCGTTGAGCTCGCGGCCGTCGAGCTTCACGCTGCCCTGGTAGGCGAGCATGTTCATCAGCGCCTTGCCGGTGGTGGACTTGCCGCAGCCGCTCTCTCCCACCAGCCCGAGGGTTTCGCCCTGGCGCAGGGTGAAGCTGACGTGCTCCACCGCGTGAACGTTGCGCACCGGTTCGAGCCAGCCGCCACGCACCGGAAAGCGCACGCACAGGTCGTTCACCTCCAGCAGCGGTGGGCGTTCACCGAGCGCCTCGGGCTCGCCGGCGCTGCCCAGCACCGGCACCGCGGCGAGCAACTTGCGCGTATAGGCCGCGGCGGGCGCGGCGAACAGCTGGCGCACCGGCGCCCGCTCCTCCATCCGCCCCTGGTTCATCACCACCACTTCGTCGGCCATCTCGGCGACCACGCCCATGTCGTGGGTGATCAGCAGCAGGCCGGTGCCGAAGCTCTGCTGCAGCTCGCGCATGAGTTCGAGGATCTGCGCCTGGATGGTCACGTCCAGCGCGGTGGTGGGCTCGTCGGCGATCAGCACGTCCGGTCGGCAGAGCATCGCCATGGCGATCATCACCCGCTGGCGCATGCCGCCAGACAGCTCGTGCGGGTACTGCGCCAGGCGCTTCTCGGCGTGCGGCATGCGCACCGCGTCGAGCATCTCGCGGGCGCGCCGGGCGATCTCGCGGCGCCCCAGCGGCTCGTGCCGGCGCAACGTTTCCTCGAGCTGCTGGCCGACCGTCATCAGCGGGTTCAGCGAGGTCATCGGCTCCTGGAAGATCATCCCCAGGCGCTTGCCGCGCAGCGGCTGCAGCTGCCGCTCGGGCAGGCCGAGCAGGTCGCGGCCCTCGAAGATGATCGCCCCGCCGGGCACGCTGGCGGCGCGCGGCAGCAGGCCCATGATCGCCAGCGAGGTGAGCGACTTGCCGCTGCCCGATTCGCCGGCGATGCACAGCGTGCGGCCGCGTTGCAGGGCGAAGCTCAGCTCGTCGACCACCCGCCTGGGGCCAAAGTCGATGGTCAGGCGTTCGACGGAGAGCACGGGGCGGTCGGGGGATGTCGAGGTGTTCACGGCGGTTCTCTGTAGATGTTCTGGCAGGAGCGAGGGACGCCAGCGCCTTTCACGAGCAAGCTCGCTCCTGCGAGGAAGGGCGTCGCCGTCAGGCGAACACCACCTTCGGCACGTAGAAGGACACCACCCAGTTGGGCAGGTCGACGATCTCGCTGATGCGCAGGTCGCCGCACACCGAGCAGAGCATGTAGGCCTGTTCGGCCGGCATCCTGTGCTCGCGGCAGAGCCAGTCGATGGCGCTGCTGACCGCGCCGCGGGCGGCCTGCATCAGGTCCGGGCCAATCCCGGTGAAGGCTTCGTAGCCGGTGCCGTCGAGGTGCCGGGTGACCGGCCCGGGAGTGCTGAAGCGCGGCGCGGCGAGCTTCTCGCCCTTGATCAGGTCGAGCGTGACCACGGCGTTCATCCGGCTTTCGATGGCCGTGCCGCAGACCTCGCCGTCGCCCTGGGCGGCGTGGGTGTCGCCGATGGAGAGCAGCGCACCTTCGACCTCCACCGGCAGGTACAGGGTGGTGCCGGCGGCCAGGTCGCGGATGTCCAGGTTGCCGCCGACGCGCCGCGGCGGCACCACCGAGTGCAGGCCGGGTTCGGCCGGGGCGACGCCGATGGTGCCGGCGAAGGGCTTGAGCGGTATCCGCGCGAAGTCGCCGAAGGCGGCCGGCGCCAGGCTCTCGGTGTCGTACTGCCAGAGCGCCAGGGCCGGTTCGAGGAACTGGTCGGCGAGCAGGCCGAAGCCGGGGATGTTGGCGGTCCAGCCGAAGCCGGACGGCTTGAAGCTGTCGATGGTGACCTTGAGCACGTCGCCGGGCATGGCGCCTTCGACGAACACCGGGCCGCTGACCGGGTTGATCCGGTCGAACGGCATGCTGGTGACGTCGGCGACGACGGAGTCCTTGGTGAAATGGCCGTTGGACGAGTCGTGGCATTCGAACTCGAGGGTAGTGCCGGGCGCCACCCGCTCCACCGGGGTGAAGCTGTTGTCCCAGCCGAAGTGGCTGTGGACGCTGTGAATCGTCTTGACCAAGCAGTTCTGACACATGGGGCGAGGCCCTCCTAGCAGGTCCGCGGCAGCGGGACGGCGAGCGCCCGCTGCCCGGCGGTTATTTCACCGAGATGTAGTCGTAGTTGACCGGCACGTGCACCGGGTCGACGTAGAGCGCGTCGTCGCCGGCCATGCGCGCCGAGCGCACGGTGAAGCGCTGCTCGTTGAAGATCGGTACCCAGGGTGCGTCGGCCATCGCCTCGAGGAACACCTCCTTCCACAGCGCGATGCGCTCGGCTTCCTGCGCCGGGTCGGCCATGGCATCAGCCTGCGCGGCCTTGGCATCGAGCGCCTTGTTGCAGTACAGCGCCCAGTTCCAGCCGCCATCGACCGCCCCGGCGCAACCGAGAATCGGCCCATAGAAATTCGACGGATCCGGGAAGTCGGCGATCCACCCCATACCGCCGGACCAGACCATCGGCGCCTGGTTCGGCTCGCTGCCGGCGGCGATCACGTTGGCCTGCGCCAGCGACTTGATCTGCGCGCGGATGCCGACCTTGGCCAGGTCCTGCTGGATCGACTGGGCGATGCGCGGCTGCGGGTCGGTGTTCATTACGAACAGCTCGGTGTCGAAGCCGTCGGCGAAGCCGGCCTCGGCGAGCAGCTTCTTCGCGTCCTCGACATCGTAGGCGTAGCCCTGGTAGTCCTCGGCGTAGCCGGGCATGGCCGGCGGCAGCGGCTGGTTGGCCGGGGTGGCGCGGCCGTTGATGATGCGCACGATGCGGTCCTTACTGATGGCCATGTTCACCGCCTGGCGCACCTTGAGGTTGTCGAACGGCGGCAGCGTGGTCTTCAGCGTCAGGTAGCCGGTGTGCAGCTGGTCACCGACCACCAGCAGGTCCTTGTACTTCGGGTCCTTGCGGAACTGCAGGAACTTGGCCGGCGGCACGCCGTCGCCGGCGATGTCGACCTCGCCCTTCTCCAGGCGCAGCAGGGCGACCATGGGCTCCTGGCCGACCTCGAAGGTGATGCCGTCCAGACGCGGGATGCCGGCCTTGTAGTAGTCCGGATTCTTCTTGAACACCAGCTTCTGGCCCAGCTGCCAGTCGGCCAGGGTGAAGGCGCCGGTGCCGACCGGGTGCTTGCCGAAATCGGCGCCCCATTTCTCGGCCTCTTCCCTGGGCACCACCGAGGCGAAGTTGATCGCCATCACGTGTAGGAAGGTGGCGTTGGGCGCGCTCAGGGTGATCTTCACGGTGTAGTCGTCGAGCACCTCAATGCCGCTCAGGGTCTCGGCCTTGCCCTCGGCCATGGCGTCGAAGCCGGCGATGGAGTTGAAGAAGCCGGCGCCCGGGCTCTGGGTCTTCGGGTTGACGGTGCGCTCGAGCGAGTACTTGACGTCCGCGGCCTTCATCTCGCGGCCGTTGTGGAACTTTACGCCCTTCTTCAGGGTGAAGGTGTAGACGGTGCCGTCCTCGGAGATGTCGTAGTCCTCGGCGAGGTCCTTCTCCAGCTCGGTGGTGCCCGGCTTGTAGTCCATCAGGCCGTCGAACAGGCTCTTGATCATCGACCAGTTCTGCCAGTCGTAGCCGATCGCCGGGTCTAGCGTGGCCACGTCGTTCTGGTAGGTCACCACGATGTCGCCACCGGCCTTGGGCTCGGCGGCCAGCAGCGGGCCGGCGAACAGGGTGGCCGCGATGGCCAGGGAAATTGCCTTGCGCTTCATGCTCCTTGCCTCTTTCTGGTTAGTGTTTCTTGACGTCGATGCGCGGATCGACCAGTGGAACGGTGAGGTCCGCGATCAGGTTGCCGAGGACGATGGCCAGTGCCGACACGGTGGTCACGCCGACGATCACCGGGATGTCCACCTGCTGGATGGCCTGCCAGGCGAGCTGGCCGATGCCCGGCCAGCCGAACACCGACTCGACCACCACCAGCCCGCCCATGAAAATGCCGATATCGATGCCGATCATCGGGATCACCGGGACGATGGCGTTGGGCAGCACGTGGCGGGCGATCACCCTCAGCCGGCTCAGGCCCTTGGCGCGGGCGGTGCGGATGAAGTCCTGGTGCAGCACCTCGATCATCGAGGAGCGTGTCATGCGCGCGTACCAGCCGCTGCCGAGCACGCCAAGGGTCAGCGCCGGCAGCAGCAGGTGCTCAACGCCGCCGTAGCCACCGAGCGGGAACCAGCCGAGCTTCACCGCGAAGAAGTAGAGCGCGAGCATGGCGGCGATGAACTGCGGCGCCGACACGCCGACGAAGGAGAAGGCCATCAGCAGCTTGTCGGCGAAGCCGCCGCGGCGCAGCGCGGCGATCACCCCGAGGCCGATGCCGATCAGCAGCTCGAAGCCGATGCCGGCGGCCATCAGCTGCAGCGAAGGCTTCAGCCGTGCGCCGATCAGCTCGGCCACCTCGCTGCGCTGGATGTACGAGCGGCCCAGGTCGCCCTGTACCAGGCCGGCCAGGTAGCGCCCGTACTGCACGTAGAACGGCTGGTCGAGCCCGAGCTGGGCGCGGATGCTGGCCACCACCTCAGGGGTCGCGCTGCGCCCGGCGATTTGCCGCGCCGGGTCGGCCGGCAGCATGAACAGCAGCAGGTAGGTGATCAGGGTGACGCCGAGCAGGATCAGCAGCGAGTAGCCGAGGCGGCGCAGGATGAAAGGAGCCATCAGCGTCTCCCCGACAGGGTCGGGTCGAGCTCGTCGCGCAATGCGTCGCCCACCAGGTTGAAGGCCAGCGACAGCAGCACGATGGCCGCCCCGGGAAAGAACACCAGCCAGGGCGCCTCGGTGAAGTAGGTCTGGCTCTCGAAGATGATGTTGCCCCAGCTCGGCGTCGGCGGCTGTACGCCCACGCCGAGGAACGACAGGGTCGCCTCCAGCAGCACGGTTGTGGAGATGCCCAGCGTGGCCCAGACCAGAATGGTAGGCAGCAGGTGCGGCAGCAGGTGGCTGAACAGGATGCGCCGGGCGCTGGCGCCGAGGGTGCGCTCCACCGCGACGAAGTCGCGCGCGGCCAGGGCCACCGTCTCCGAGTAGATCACCCGGGCGATCTGCACCCAGTTCACCATGGCGATCACCAGCGCGACGATCCACACGCTCGGCTGGAAGATCGCCGCCAGCGCGATCGCCAGCAGCAGCGCCGGGAAGGCCATCATCAGGTCGGTAAAGCGCATCAGCACGCTGCCCAGCCAGCCGCGCACGAAGCCGGCGGTGAGCCCGACCAGGGTGCCGATCAGCACCGCCAGGCCGTTGGCAACCAGGCCGATGAAGAGCGAGGTGCGCGCGCCGTAGACCAGCCGCGAGAACAGGTCGCGGCCGAGCAGGTCGGTGCCCAGCCAGTAGGTCGAATCCGGCGGCAGCGGCGCGCCTTCCAGCGACAGGCCCTCGATGTACTGCTCGGAGGGGTCGTAGGGGCTGAGCCAGGGAGCCAGCACGGCGAAGGTCACCACGGTCAGCACGAACAGCAGCGACAGCGCCACCGAGGGGCGCCGCAGCAGCGCCAGCAGGATGTTCATCGCTGCCGCTCCTGCCGCGGATCGGCGCCCAGGCGGTCGACCTCGAATTCGGCACAGAGCGCCTCGACGCTGCGGTTGAGGCGCATCGACAGCTCGCGCAGTTGCTCGTAGGCCTGCTGCTCGGTCAGCGTCCGCTCCACCATCAGCCGCGCCAGGGTGCGCGCCAGCAAGGGCCCGGCCTCGACCCGCCGGGCCAGCGCCGCCTGCTGCCGGTTCGCCTCGGCCAGCCGAGCGCGCAGCCCGATGGCCATCATCAGCGTGGTGTACACCGAGCCCTGGGTGATCGGCTTGTTCAGTAGTGCGGTGACGCCGAGCTCGATGGCTCGCTGGATCTGCGACAGCGTCTCGTGGGCGGTGAGCGCGATCAGCGGCACGCCGGCGGCCTCGAGTCGGGCCAGGGTCGCCGGGCTGGCGAAATGCTCCAGTTCGACGATGGCGGCGAAGCAGCCATCGAGCGCCGGCAACGTGTCGGCGGCCACCGCCTCGGCGGTGATGCCCAGGCGCCGCAGGCTCTTATGCAGGCTGGCCAGGGTGCGCTCGTCGCAGTCGACCAGCAGCAGCCGGCCGTTCTCGAAATCGGGACGCGACAGGGACTTCATTTGACGATCCTCAGGTGCTGCCGGGGGACCTCGTGACGCAGCGCCTGGAAGGCGCCGAGGTCGGTGGCGGTGAGGTAGGGGTCGGCGGGCAGCGCTGCGGCCTCGCTGTGCAGCAGCTCGAAGCGGCCGGCGCGCAGCTCGGCGATGTGGCAGGGCAGGCTCGAATGGTTGTTGCGCGACGACACCCGCAGCTCGCCGAGCACGCCGGGCAGCGGATGCCGGTAGAGGTAGTCGCAGATCACCTCGGGCGCGTCGCTGCCGGTGTGCTGCAGGGCCTCGGCGAAGGCGTGCACCGCCACGTAGGCGCCGGTGTAGTAGTGCGAGCAGCGGTCGAGCCCGTGCACCAGTTGCTGGCACCGGCTGAATTCGGCATGCACGCTCTCGAAGAACGGACCGCAGGACAGCAGGCGCAGGTTCGGCCGCTCGCCGACCTCGCCCAGCTCCGCCTCGGTGAGGTTGCAGCTGAGCACCGGCAGGCGGATGCCGGCCTGCGCGCAGGCGGCGTCCAGCTCGCGCAGGAAGGCGTAGGAGGACTCGCCCACCAGGTTGTTCAGCACGAACGAGGGCGCCTGGCCCATGAGCGTGGGAATCGCCTCGGCGAAGCCGGTGCCGCCCAGGTGCACGTACTTCTCGCCGAGCACCCGGCCGCCGGCCAGCTCCAGCACCTCGCGGGCGATCCGGTTGCTCTCCCAGCCCCACACGTAGTTCGAGCCGATCAGGTAGCCGCGCGCGCCGAAGGTGGCCAGCGCGTAGCGCAGCAGCGGCACCAGCGTCTGGTTCGGGCAGGCGCCGAGGTAGAGCACGCTCTCGCTGCTCTCGAAGCCCTCGTAGGGGCAGCCATACCAGAGCAGCCCGCCCTGCTGTTCCAGGTCGGGAATGATTTCCTTGCGGCTGGCCGAGGTGATGGTGCCGAACAGGTGCCGCACGCCCTGCTGCATCAGCGCGGCGGTTGCCTCGCCGTAGCGGCTCAGCTCGCCACGCGGGTTGCAGTGGGTGGCGGCCAGCTGGAAGTCCAGCTGCGGGTCGGCATTGATCTCGGCCAAGGCATCGCGGGCGCCAGCCAACGCATGGCGGGCCATCCGGCGGTAGGTGCCGTCGGTGGAGAGCAGCAGGCCGATGGGCAGTGTTCGACGCATTTTTCCGTGTTCCCAGAAACGAAAAAAGCCCGATCGACCAGCAGGCTGGTGGATCGGGCTTCATTACCCGGCGCCCGGGGGCGCGAATGGTCACAAGGCTTACGAGGCAGAGCCCGGCTTGCAGTGGATGCGCTTGCCCATGAAAAAAGTATGCCAGATCGCCAACAACGGCCCTGGGCAGGCGGTGGGGCGACGCCCAGCCGCCCAGCCCGCACCACAACAGGTCGCACAATCGCTGTCACGCGCCAGCCTGGTGCGAAATGCATGCAGCCGCTCAAGCCTCGCCGGGCCCGCAGGGTGCGCCGTGCGCACCGCGTATCCATCAGCGCATCACGAAACGCCACTTCTCGCTGTCGAGCGACGACGAATGCCGTGAGGCGATCCTCGCAAGCGTTGCGTTGTTCGCATCGCAGTGCCGTGCAGCCCGCAGAAACTGCAATCTTCCAGGGCACCGACGCAGGGCAATCGCTTGAAGGCTGGCCAAGCCCGAGAAGTGCAGCGCGATAGGTATCGGAGGTGGATGCAACCAGGCGGCGGGTCTTGATACCTCCCTTCTTGCCAGTGGGGTCGAGCCGAAACAGGTTGAGGACATTCAGCTAATCCACCGGCAGTTCATTGATGGGTCATCGAGACTTCGCTCCGTAGCCACCGTGGCTGCACTCGTCTACCGCAAAATGTCGGTGGCAGTCCTGCAAAAACCACTGACCCGCCACAAGCGCTCACTGGGGCACCTCCGCCGAACTAGCCAAATACACCCTCGTGACGACAGAACTCTCCGCCAAATCGCCCATATCCAGCGTGCGCCTCCGGAATAGATCACTAGACCTCGACTGGTCTAGTCTTTCACTCACTCTATTCGAATGACATTGCAAGCTATATAACGAATAGCCGGCCAGAGATTGGCACCGATTGCCTAGGGAGAGAGGCGAATGATTGAGTCAATACGGATAGTGGGGGTGGCTTCGTATGGACAAGAGGTACAAGCGCTTGATGGGCTGACGAAGTTCAACTTTATCTACGGTGCCAATGGGTGTGGCAAAACCACAATTTCCAGGGTGATCGACAACCCCACTCGTTATCCGAGTTGCCATGTTGGCTGGAAGAGCGGCGTGCCCCTTCAGGCTATGGTCTACAACCGCGACTTCGTTGCACGTAATTTCGGCCCTTCCGCAGAGCTCAAAGGCATCTTCACCCTCGGTGAAAAGAACGTCGAGAATGTTGCCAAGATCGCGGCACTCAAACAGGAGTCCGGTAGCTGTAGTGGACGCATCAGCAGTCTGAGGGAGACTCTAGAAGGGCTGGATGGTCTGGGAGGAAAACGCAAAGAACTCGCCGATCTCGAGGCTTGGTTTCAGGAGACATGCTGGGCCCAGAAAAAAAAGCACGATAGTGCATTCGCTTTGGCATTCCAGGGCGTACGCAACAATGCCGAGAACTTCAAGGTCCGTGTGCTGCAGGAGCATGCTGGGAATTCTGCAGCATTGGTTTCGTTGGCCGATCTCCAGGAGAAAGCCAAGACCATTTTTGGCCCCTCACCTATGTTGGAGCCCCACGTCGTATTGCCTTCGTTCGATGCGCTGTTGTCCCACGAATCGAATCCGATCCTGAGCAAGCGCGTTCTGGGCCGGGAAGATGTCGATATCGCGGCAATGATCAAGGCGCTGGGCAACAGCGATTGGGTGCGGCAGGGCCGGGCTTACTTCGATGAGGCGACAGGAGTCTGCCCTTTCTGCCAGCAAGCCACAGAAGCCTCGTTCGCGGCCAGTCTGGAGGCCTATTTCGACGAAACGTTTCTGGATGACAGTCGTGCCATTGATGAACTGGCTAAGACCTATGCCGCGGCGGCCGATCACCTTTTGGCGCAATTGTCCGAGATCCTTAATGCGCCTTCCCGATTCCTCGATGCGGAAACACTGAAGACAGAAGTGGCGCTGCTGGCTTCTCGGATTGCCCTCAATCGTCAGCATCTTGCCGATAAGCAACGCGAGCCAAGCCAGCTCATTGCACTGGAACCTCTGGCTGACGCTCTGGGCGCGATCTCCCAGGCACTGGCGCTTGCCAACGAGCAGATCGAGTCACACAACGCTACGGTAGCTAATCTGGGCAAAGAAAAGCAGCAATTGGCAAGCCAGGTGTGGAAACACATCGTCGCCATCGAGCTGGCGCCCGCATTGCAGGATTGCTCGACGAAGAAGCGAGGGTTGGTGGGCGCGATCACTGCCTTGAACGGAAAGATCGAAGCGGCGGAAGCAGACCGGCGTCAGGTGGAGAAAGAAATAGCTGAGCTGGAGCGTGCGACCACCAGCATCCAGCCGACCATCGATGCAATAAATACCTTGCTAGCCTCGTTCGGTTTTCATGGTTTCTCCCTAGCCAAGGCAGATAGCGGTACCGCCTATGTGCTGCGGCGACCGGATGGTATGGATGCGAAGGAAACCTTGAGCGAAGGCGAACGTACCTTCGTCACCTTCCTCTATTTTTACCATCTGCTCAAAGGCAGCGATTCGGAAAGCGGCGTGACGACTGACCGTATAGTGGTCTTCGACGATCCTGTGTCGAGTCTGGATAGCGACATCCTCTTCATCGTTAGCAGCCTGATCAAGGCGCTGTTCGATGAGGTGCGCCAAGGAACCGGTCACATCAAACAGGTTTTCGTACTGACCCATAACGTCTACTTCCACAAGGAAGTGACCTTCAACGCCCGGCGCACTGATAGAAATGCGATGCGCAGCGAGGAAACCTTCTGGGTCGTCCGAAAATCTCATCACTCTTCAAGAGTAGAGGCCCACACAAGCAACCCGATAGTCACCTCATACGAACTGCTGTGGGCGGAGGTACGACGGGCCGACCGATCCAACCTTTCAATCCAGAACACCCTCAGGCGCATTCTTGAAAACTACTTCAAGATCCTGGGTGGATCCGATACCGACGACATCTGCAACCTGTTCGAGGGGCGTGAGAAGGTCATATGCCGATCGCTTTTTTCATGGGTCAACGATGGTTCTCACTTCGCACACGATGACCTATATGTCGCTGTCGACGATGCAATGGTGGAAAGCTACCTGAATATCTTCAAGGCGATCTTCGTCAAGTCCGGGCATTTGGCTCACTACAAGATGATGATGCGAGAAGCATACTCAGACGATTCTGAGATCGCGGCCAAAACTCAGGAACAGCAGGCCGATGCACAGGGGGCCGTCCATGCCTGAACAATATGAGGCTTGGATACATTCATACTGCGTAGCAGAGAAGCCTACTCAGCGCTTATGACAGCATCCGATCCGAATCGCCTTATCGCCTCGCTGGTACGGGATCAGGTCAATCTTGACCTGAAAACAGCGGATGTCTGCTTTCTCGCAGGTCTGTACCTGCGAGCGGACAAGGCTGGGCTTGCGTCGTTCGAGGAAGATCTGCTGATCGACCTGTTTGAACAGGTCTGCGATGTCGTCGAACCCGCTGCCGAAAATCCGCGCAAGCGCGCGACGCACGCCATTCAACGATTACGCGAGCAGCGCATGCTGGCCCGAGTTGATGGCGCCGGCATCGTTCGGGCGGGCGAGTATGCGCTGACACGACTTGCTGCTGCGGTTATCGAATACTTTCTGGCGGACGAGGCCCTGACTCGGGAAAGCCTCAGCCTACTGACCGGTACCTTGCGCGCTCAACTTGCCGACATCCTGGCGACAGCCAGGAAGGCCCATAACGATGAGGATTGGCGTCAGCGCGTGGTCGCCCCCCTGAGGATCACGGTCGGTGACATGGTGGCGGGTATCGAACGTCGGCAGCGGGGGCTTGATGCCCAGCAGGAGGAAATCCAGGCGGAAATCGCTAGCCTGCTGTCGAACGACTGGTTTAGCGCAATCGATCGATGCCAGAGCCTGCTCGACGCAACGACCCACACATTGCGCGAGCTCAATGAAATCCTGCTGCGAGACACACACCATTTCGTTGCGTTGCTCCAGGACATCCAGGCGCTGGCCGTTTCAGCAGAAAATGTCGAAGCCGAGGGAGCCGCACAGCGGGTCATCGAACATGTAGACCGGATCGGAGCCTGGGGCGGTGCACGCCAAAAGGCATGGTCCGAATACTACCAGTATGTACACCGCTACCTGCGCGACGTGGTCAGACTGGATCCTGATCGGGCGCTGAGCCAGCGCTTGCGCGATCAGATTGCGGAGTGGGGAAACAGGCCTTTCCATCTACTAGCTGCGCATGCAGGCTCTATCTGCCTGCTACGTACACTTGAAGCACGCGTCGAGCGTCCGGTGGTGGCCAGGCCAAAGACTGATCGTGAGGCCGAACCAGCCTGGGTGGAAGCTGAAAATGCGCTGGCAGATATCGAAGTGTTGGTGAGTCGGGCGCTCGACGAGGGCGTAGATACCTTGGCGGGGCTAACGGTGCAGGTACTCGCCACGCTGACCGACGATAGCCAATACGTGGCTGCGGGTCGCATCGCTGACGCAGCTGCAAGGCTAGCCCGATTGCGTTCAAGCCGCGAGCGGCTATGGCTAGAAGTGGGCGAACAGCTCGAAGTCGAGGAATGGACTGTCCAGGGCCGGAGGAAAGTGGAGTGAGCGATGCCGTATTCGATTCTCTGGAAGAGGTGATTGTCGACGAGCGATTCCCCGAGGTGGATCTGATGCTGCGACGTGGACGCCATATCGGTCGAGATGATGGCTGCCCCTATGATTACCTGGTGGAGGCACAGGCGCTGCTCGAACCTTTTTATCGGCGTTTCGGTTGTGAGCTGATCCAGCAGAGCGATGGCTATTTCTATTTGCTGCCCAGCGGCGAGCGGCTGGGGCGACGTCAGCTATCCGTCGGCGAAATGCTTATCGGGCAGGTGCTGGCGCTGATGTATCTCGATCCCGCGACTTTGCAGCATGGCGGCATGGCGACACGTGAAGCGCTATTGCAGCGGCTGTCCGGATTACTGGGCACCGATGTGCTGGTGCGTACGCTAAATCCGCGTAGACGCAAGTATGACGAACGCATTGCCGCTGAAACTGTGCGAGGGAAAGCGGACGAGGCGCTGCGTAAGTTAGCTGAACTGGGTTTCATCGATGTGGTTGATGCGGCCAGATTGCGCCTGCGTCCGGCACTCATGCGCTTTGCCGAGCCAGTTCGCGGGCTCACAGATCCCAGCGACGCCCTAGAGCGGCTGGTTGCGCGTGGAGAGGTATTACTGGGTGATGCTAACGACATGGATGACGATAGCGGCGACGCGGAGGGGGAGGAAATGTTGTCATGAGTCGAACGCGTGCCGATGCTTTAGCCCTGGTCAATTGGAAAGGTGTCTTCTACGAGCGTTATCTACTCGATCGGCATGTCACTGCGCTGGAGGGCAGCAACGGTGCCGGCAAGACCACGGTGATGATTGCCGCCTATGTCGCTCTGCTGCCCGACATGTCCCGCCTGCGCTTCACCAATCTCGGCGAGACTGGAGCGACTGGCGGCGACAAGGGTATTTGGGGACGTCTCGGTGATCCCGGACGCCCTTCCTACGTGGTGGTAGATTTTGCCCTTGCGGGTGCACAGAGGCTACTGGCTGGGGTACATCTGGAACGCAAAGGTGAACCCTCCGTGGAGCCCACCCCATTTATAGTCTGGGGCCTCGAACCTGCGGTTCGCTTGCAGGATCTGCTGCTGGTTGCACAGGGGGGCGTCGAGTCCGTGCCGGAGTTACAGGAGTTGCGCGACAACGCGGCGCGGCTCGGTGGGCGATTACAATCTTATCCATCCGCCCGGGAGTACTTCGCCGCGCTATTCGATCAGGGAGTCATGCCCCTGCGCCTTGGTACCGATGAGGAGCGCAATAAGTTCAACGATATGTTGCGTACCAGCATGACCGGCGGCATCTCAAGGGTGCTCACTTCGGAGCTACGCTCGTTCCTGCTCAGGGAGCAAAGTGGCCTCGCTGATACCTTGCAGAGGATGCGATCGAATCTGGATTCCTGCCGGCGCACGCGGGTAGAAGTGCAAGAGTCGCGCCGCCTGGAGCAAGAAATCGGCAGTATCTTCGAAGCCGGCCAGGCCATGTTCGCAGCAGCTTTCCTTGCCACCCGTGAACGGGCCGATGAGCTGGCACGCCGGGTAGCCGAGGCGCAGAGCGCACGCGATCAAGCCTTCCAGGCGCAAGAGGGAGCGCGCAGAGTACTCGACGAAACCTTGGCCGAGCTGAATACGCTCGATACTTGCAAAGATGAACTCGACCGCGTACTTGGAACCGCCCGCGACTGGCACGGCAGACTGAAGGACTCCTTAGCGGCGCTACGCAACCTGCAACAATGTGTCTCCCTGCTCGCGGAAGCTGAGACAGCGGCACAACAAGCGGGCAGGCTACGAAGCGAATCTGAAACGTTGCGGACTCGCAATCGCGAGGAACTCAAGCGTGCCCGGGAGGGCTACAAACGCGCTGCCAAGGGGCTCGCCGATCTGCAGCAGGGCATCGAAGAGTTGCATCGCCGGGCTGCTGCTTATCGTCAGGCAATTCGACGGCTACGGGAAGCCGAGGCGCATTTGCAGACCGTACCTTTGCTTCCTGCGCAGTTCGCCGATCAGCTTATGTCGGTACGCCACATGCTCGAATGCGTCGATCAGGAACGTCGGGAGGCAAGGACGCGCCTGTCCGATGCGCTGGAGCATCGTGCGCGTCATGAGCAGCTCATGGAGGCTGTGTGGCGGCTAGCGGGACGGGATGTCGAAATCACCGCTGCGTACGATGTGACCACCGAAGCGGTGCACCGTCATCGGACACTGAGCGTACTTGCCGAGCAGCTTCCCGACATTGAGGCGAAACTGGCCGAAGCGCAACAGCTGCAGGCCCGGCAGGCCCGGGTGTGTGCAACGGCGAGGGAGCTGGGCGTGGTTCTCACCCAGGCGCCTGCCATTGAAGTCGTCGACGCGTTGCTGAGTGATACTGAAGTCGAGCAATCCACACATGAACAGGCACAACGGGCGGCCAATGAAGAACTTGCTGAGCTACGGCGCCGGCGTGAGGAGCTGCAGCAACAGCATCGGCAGTTAATGGCACGCGAGCCGCAATGGCAGACTTTGGCGGAGTGCGCCGTCCGCATTTCCGATCACCTCGATACCCATGTGACGGACCGGGCCAGTCTGGATGCAGCTCGTGCCTGTTTGAGCACAGAGCACGCCGAGGCAGCCCGGGTCGAACAGGGGGCACGGCATGTACAGGAGCAGCTGCTCCGGGACGCACGTGACCTGCTGTCGGCCGGCGGGCCGTTCTCGCCCGCGTTGCTGCAGCTCAAGGACAGGCTCGGCGCCGAGCTGCTGGCTGGCAGCTACGAAGAAGTGGCGATCGAGGAAGCGGCTGTGCTGGAGGCCCGACTTGGCCCCCTGGCACAGGCACTGGTCGTCGATGATCCCGCTGCGGCAGCTCGTGCCTCTGTCGACCGGCCAGAGGAACTGACAGACGTGCTACTGGTGTCACGTGATGCCGATCTCTACCGTCTGGCCGATTCCTCCGACACTACGATGGCTAACGAAGGTGATTTGCTCGTCCAGGAAGGGATTGCCCTGCGTATGTCGCGTATTCCTGCCAAGCCGCGGCTGGGACGGCGTGCGCGCGAGAGACGGGCGGCCGAGCTGCAGGCGCAGGCCGAAGAGAAAACGTTCGAACTAGAGAATGCGAGGAGCCAGCGCCGCACACTGGAACGGTTGCAGGAGAATGGCGACACGCTGCTCGCCGGGCTGGAGGTCTGGCTGGCAGGTGACCCCGCGGACGCCATCATCGAGGTGCAGCAGGCGATCGCCTTGGTCGGTGAACAGATCGAGCGACAGAGCGACATGGCTGATCGCCATGCTGCGGCTGCACAGGCACTGCAACCCCGTATTGGCAGGCTGCGTTCGCTGTTGGCCGAGGCGATTCTGCTTGATCCTCCTGACCACGGCGAGCGGGCGCAGATACTCAGTGAAAGGGCATCGCAGGCAGGCGAGGCCAGGGACTGGGTTACCGCCAACCAAGAGGATGTTCTGTATGTGGAGAACGGACTTGGTGATTTGCGCCAGCTTCCGTTGTCGGACACGGACATAGAGGATCTGACGCGCCACGCCGACACTCTGGAAGGCCGGCGCCGGCAACTCGATGCAGGGATCGAAGCCCTCGAATACCTGTGCGACAACGCTGAGGCGCTCGCCTGGGAGGAAGCGCCGCGCCGGCTCGAAGACTCGCAGGAATTAATACCGGCCCTGAAGGAGCAACTGAGCGAAGCGGAAGGCTTGCAAGAGGCAGCCGAGGAAAGGGTGAGCCAAGCTGAGGCACGATATGACCAAATTACCGAGCACTTCCAAGAAGTGGAAGGCCGACGTCAAATCGCCAGTCAGGAGCATGCGGCTGCAACGACTCGATTCAACGGGATAGGTATCCCTGCTCCGACGGAAGAAGCGGTAGTGGATGCAGCTAAAGAGGTCGTACGGCAGGAAGAATCGCTGCGTGCTCTAGAGCACCGACGACAGGAATTGAATAGAACCGTCGGTACGCAGCAGGAAGCCCAGCGAGCAGCGCAGGAACGCCTGATCGCAGCCGATGAGAAACTCACCAGCGAGCGCCGTGAGGCCGAGCCTGCAACGAGGCGGTGGAGTGAACTACATGATCGGGCACAGCGCCACGGCCTCATAGGCAATCTACTCGGCAATGATCCCGATGGGCCAGGCGGTATTCGCGGCCATGTCAATCTCGTACAGATCGCGACAGCGCGGCGTGACGTCTTGCTAGAACGGTTACACAACGCACGAGGCGGGGACGCTCTGCTCTCTGAGCTTGAACTGGTACGAAGTCCATCGGCAGACGCCGCTTTCGCTGATCCTATTCTTGAACTCTGGCTGGCTGTGCGCGACTGGCTGCGCCACCGCCTGCCGGCACAGGTGGCCGAGGTCGATGACCCGCGCGAAGCGCTCATCCGGCTGCGTGACCAACTATCTGACCTCGAAGAGCGTCTCGCCCGTCAGGAAAGCGACCTGCGTGGAGCTAGCGAAGACGTAGCACGAGGCATTGACGTACAGATCCGCAAGGCGCGTGGCCAAGTCACTCGCTTGACCAAGAATCTAGAAAAGGTCAGCTTCGGCAGCATTCAGGGCATCCGTGTGCGCATGCAGGCTGTCGAACGTATGGAGCAGATCCTTCGCGCCCTGCGTGAAGGTGCGGCTCAGGAGCTGCTATTCCAGGCGGACATGCCGATCGAGGAGGCGCTCGACGAAATCTTTCGTCGCTACGGCGGTGGACGCTCAGCAGGGCAGCGTCTGCTCGATTATCGGGAATACGTGCATCTGCAGGTGGAGATCCGTCGCAAGTCCGGCACCGAGTGGGAAGTCGCCAACCCGACACGTTTGTCGACCGGCGAGGCGATCGGTGTCGGCGCTGCGCTGATGATGGTGGTTCTCACCGAGTGGGAGCGCGATGCGACCTTGCTGCGCGGTAAGCGCGCTCACGGTTCGCTGCGTTTCCTGTTCTTGGACGAAGCCAATCGCCTGTCGCCAGACAATCTCGGCGTCCTGTTCGATTTGTGTCAGACACTGGATCTGCAGTTGATGATCGCGGCCCCCGAAGTGGCACGTGCCGAAGGCAATACGACTTATCGCTTGGTGCGCCAGGTGACGCCCGAGGGGCGCGAGGAAGTTCTGGTGTTCGGTCGTCGCACTAGGAGCGTAGGCTAATGTGGCAGACGCCGCAGCAGCGCATCGCTCTGCTCGAGTTGCTGGTGCAGGGGACGCTCAAGCGCCGCGCCTCACAGGTGAAAGCGTATGACACTCTGGCAGAGCTATCCTGGATCCGCTCGACCGGCCGGCGTGATCAGATTGCCTTGGTAGAGGCTCGCCGCACTGAACTCGTTGCGCTGCTTGAGCGGGTATGGCCGGACTGGCAGGAAGCGCTGGCGGCACTTACAGCGGGTGGGTTTTCCCCCACGCCTGATGGTTGGACTCGCTTGGAAGATGCGCGCCGCGCAGGGCGGCTTCCGGCGCTGCCAGGACGTCTCAATCGCCGGACTGCAGCCGCGCTAACCGCGCCCCACTCCAAAGCGGTACTCACGCCGCGCCGGCAAGCCGCGCTTGCCGGCACCGAAGCGACCCACGACGGATTGTTACGCTTGCGACCACCGCGTGGATTGGTGGCACAGACCGAGCAGGGTGTCCTGGATCTGTGGAAGCTTGCCCGTATTCTTGGTGAAGCACCGATCCCGGAGCGGGCCTTCCTGGATGGCCTCATCTTGGAAGGTCCCTTGCGAGCGGTCTTGCTGGTGGAAAACTCTGGCGCTTGGCGTGACCTGCCGATGCTGGACGGATGGCTTTTGGCTCATGTCCCTGGCTGGGACATAGCCACTGTTGTGCATCTACTCGCTCAGGTGCAGCCCGAGGTTCCTGTCGTTCACTTTGGTGATCTCGACCCGAACGGCGTACGAATCTTCCTGAAACTACGAGAGCTTCGGTCGGATCTGTGCTGGTTCGTTCCATCCTTCTGGACCGAGTGCGTTGAGCCTAGGAAGTTGAAAAAGCCATGGCCTGCTGGGCTTGATCTTCGTCATGCGCCCAAGCTGGTGCATGATCTCGTGGACAAAGGTCTTTGGTTGGAGCAGGAGCCTTTGGTGGTCGACTCTAGGATGAGAAGTGCTCTTGAGTCGACCATTCAACTAGTCGTCGATTGAGGGGCTCGAAGGACACCGAGTGCTCAGGGATGCGCAACGAGTTGTTCTACCTCGGCGACGATCTCAGCTGCGGTGCAGCCCAGGGGGTTAGCTAGCTTGATCAAGGTGGTGATCGTGGGCTGATTGATGCCCCGTTCCATCAGGCTGACGTAGTTACGCTGCAATTCCGCCTCATGGGCCAATTGCTCCTGGGTGAATCCTGCTTCGACACGGCGTCTGCGCAGGACCTTTCCGAACGCCAATCCGACTTCCACAGATGACTCCCCAAAAGGGAGGACTATCTGGGCGGCGTCATCTCTGGTCTTCACAGTATATTGTGAATTTGGTAAAACGTGACTTTATGGCATGGCGTCACCCTCCAGCGAATTGCAGGGCCGCTTTCCTACACATGCCGTCTTCGCAATCGGCTGTAATTCAGGTGCAAACGATTAATTGCCGATAATTAAGCAGTTAAATAGAAGGATGTTAAAAATATATGAGGATTATTGGCATAGCTGCTTTCGCATCATTTGCAATACTTTTGCAGTCAGGAGCCTTCGCTGGCGAAACTGGAGTTCAGCAGCTTGTTAAAAGATGCGAGTCTGCTTCTAAGGCGCGTGGGACATCACCTGCACTCTGCTCGTGTACGCTGAAGCAGATGCAGGAGTATGGGTTCTCTGATTCGGAGATCGTTAATTTTTCTCGACGAGACTTCAAGCCAAAGGATCTACATGAAGCTGAACGCCATATGGACTACAGCATTAAGGTTCGATTAATAGCAGGGCAGTGCGGCTGATTAGTTTTTCCACAGTCGTCAGTCTAGTCGTACGCCATTGATTATTCGGCTTGCCGTAAAGGATATTATGCGAGGCTTTTCTAGGTTAATTTCATTAGCTTTTGTTAGCTCCATTCTTGCTGGTTGCGGCAGCGAGGATTTCACAGGTGCATATCGTTATAAGATAGCTGGTGGGGAGAGAGTCATTGTTCTCAACGTTCACGGTGATGAGGCCGAGATATTTGGAGAGGACGCGAGAGATGGTCGCATCAAGCCGCTGGTTAAAATGAAAGTTTCAGTAAAAGATAAAAAACTTCTCCTTGACGACGTTAACAGCTCCGAGCGCTTGGCTCTAACGCGAAATGTAGATGAGCAGAGTGTCGATTGTCTAAACTGCAAGGTGCTTGGAATCAATGATGCGGCGGTTTGGAAATATGACCCTCAAGGGCCCTATGACGTAGAGCGGATGCTGAAAGACCAAGCACTTAAGGATGAAAAAGCATTAAATGCCGAACTGCTCAAGATGCAGGAGCAAATTTATGAGCAGGCCAAACGAGACGAGGAAGCAACCAAACTAGGTGCATATGAAGGGGACTGGGTTTATCAGAGGACAACGAAACAAGACCCCTTGATCATTATGACTATCTGGCGCAAAAATCAGATTAAACGCTGGTCGTTCCGATTTGAATCCATGGATCGCATAGGGCAGGAAGCACCAGGGTTCGAGGTCTCAGATGTTGGATTGAAAGTCAAAGTCGGCTCTGAGAACCGCCTATATAGCCTCAGCCCTGATAAGCAGATACTGACCTGCGCGACCTGCAACAGACCTGAGCGCTGGGTCAAAGCTGACCCCAAGAAAGACCTCAGCGATCGCAATTACGCTCGACAGATGGCTGGTAATCCGTAAATCGTAAGAGACCCTGTCCAAATTTGCATTGAACAGGGGCTTATTTCGCTACTGTGCGTATCGGAGTTCTGAAATTTGGGCAATTGCCTCCGATACTCATACCAGTTGAGCCGCTCTCAAGAGGAAGAGAGGAATATCTGAGTGTTTTCCTCCCCAGCCGCCGAAACTTTACACCTGATGCGCTCCATGATTTCTTCTCCAAGCTCGCGTGATGCAAAGTCGAACCTGAGCTGGTAAGACTTTTCGCTGCGCTCGGCTTCCCAATACGAAAGCCCCTGATCAAACTGGATGGTCAGTTGATTACCGGAGCGCAGCTTAAGCTGTAGCCGGCGGTAGTGCGGCAAGGTAGGCAGGCTTAGCACCTCTCCCTCGCGGCCGCAGTACGCCAGAGCCTGGCGGAGGGCCTCATCGCGCTCGCGAGCTGAGTGCCAGTCATGCCGGTACTGCCAAGGCGAGCGATTGTCTTCCCGCTGATATTGTCGGCCTAGGATTCGGATAGCGAAATCTGCATCACTCAGCCGTCCGAGCTCGTGGATCACGCTGACCAACAGATTCACAACTAGCGGGCTGCATACGTAACGGTCGCTGTAAACCAGTTCTGTAATTGGATCCTTGCCTGTGAGGGCATCATTAATCAGGCCATTGGCCTCAGTACCTAGGTGCTCCCAGAACCGACGAGCAAAGTTGTCGAGCGAGCCATCCAGCTGATTGCCGATCTCGATCTTGATCAAGCCAGGGGGTGGGGCCGGCATGAGATCGGCAGCATTCAAGATGCGCTCTGCCTTGAGGTCGGAGGGGGTGCCTCGGATGATCCGTGCACCGGCCTCCGCTAGATCCCATGTGTGGCCAGGTGCGGCCAGGTTCGTATTGTCGCTAGCCCAGGCAATGCAGCCTTGTGGGCCTTGCAGTGAGACATTGAGTGCCAGCGCCCCGAGATCCGGTATGGAATTGTGTAGGCATATCTGTACTCCGTTGAAGGCTAGCTTTGCCAACCATTCCTTTTGGTCTCTTGGCAGGCTGGAAACGGTACTTTCCAGTAAATGTAATTGCACTAGGTGTCCGACGCTTTCCCAGCTATGCAGTTGATGCCTCAGGCGGCGTGCGACAGCAAGATCCCACTCTTCGGCGGGTGCAGTGAAGTAAATGGCTACGGTCTTCGCGTTGTCGTCCCTAGTAATCGCTCTTTCGACCGCTTCCTGTAGAGTGGCGATTTCTGCCTGGCTTTTCGGACCAAAGACAGCGAGCTCGGCGGGCAGCGCCAGGCCGGCAAGCCAAGTCTGATTGATCCACTCCAGCGCGACGTGACGATTGAGGCGCTCGGCCTCGAAGCGGGTATCGAAACTGAGTAGGCAGTTCTGGCAGGCATGCGAGCAGTTGCAGCTGTCCAGACGAGCGATGACCTTTCGCCACAGGCTGGCTTCATTCAGCCGCTCCGCGGCCTGGGTGGTGTAGCCACCGCTGCGCAGGTCGAACACCTGGATGGCGCGGGTTGGCTGGCCATCGACCTTGATCGGATGGCTTGCGCAGCCCAGCTCTTCGGTTTGTATGCCCAGATCGGCGGCAATCGCCTCGCGCAGCGCCACGGCAATCGAGTAGGCGGTGATATCGTCGTTGAGCAGTTCGCCGCTGGTAGGGTTGCGCAGCACCAGTTCCAGCGCATCGGTCAGGCTGTCATGGCCAAGGTGGACGTTCTGTTTGATCTTCCAGCTGTTGTGGCTGCCGGGGCAGATGTTTGTCCCGTCGCCTTGTTCATTGCTTTTGCCACCGCGCAGGCGGCGGTGCTGTGCCTTCTGGCGGAAAATAGCCGGCAGATACTGTTCATTGGCAGGGGCGGATGCATCGGGATAGCTCAGCATGGGCTCGGCCTTGCCGCACTCCAGGCAGATGGCAAAGCCCTTCTGGTTGGCGCCCGAGGTGTAGTTGAACAGCTGCGCCTGCTGGCTGGCGCGGAACTGGCCGAGTGCCGGGTTGGCCAGGCAGACCCAGCTGGCCGGCACGTTCAGCCAGGGCGCATTGACCGGCACATACTGCAGGCGGCTGATGTCGTTGTGCGGCTCGTCGAAGAAGTCCACGGCAAAGCCTGCAGGCACCAGGTATTCACGGATGTTGTCGCGCTCGATCGGCGCGCCGCATTCCTGGCAGTTGATCTCCAGTCCGGGATTGATGGCCGAGTCACTGGCACCGCATTGCCCACAGCGCCAGGCCTTCTTGAACAGCTGAAGCTCCTTGACGTTTTCGGCAGACGCGGGAGCGTGCCAGTTCAGGGTGATGCCGGAGGACTTGTAGACCAGCCCATCCATGACCAGCTCGGCGCCCGGCGCATATTCGCGCAGGCCGGTGATGCGGTCGCGGGAAGCCAGCGAGCGGTAACGGGCGCGGTTGTCCTCGCGCTGGTCGCCGTCCTCCCGCTTCAAGGTCTGCATGCAGCGGTTGTCGAAGCTGACGATGTCGGTCGGGAAGCCGTAGCCCGGCAGGAAGCGCCGGTCAGCCAGCTCGCTGAGCAGGTACTCCTTCGCGATGCGGCTGAGCTGTGCATCCATGGCGCGGTAGGCAGCGGCCTTCTTGTCGGCAATCTGCAGCAGCTGGGCGTGGCTGGCCGAGTATTCCTGCTGCCATGCCTGCATGATCTCTTTCATGCGGCGGCTGGCATGCTTGAACAGCTCGGGCTGCGGGGTGGTGTCGAGGATGCTGCGGCGGGTGATGTCCTTGAGGGCCTGTCCCACCAGCGTTTCGGTATCGACCGCCTGGTTGTCGCACCACAGGCAGAAACGCGCGGCCAGCGACATAGGCAGTTCGCCGTCGAGGAAGAAGGCACCGGCGGTCATCGACTTGATTTCCTGGGCGGCGACCACGTGCTTGAGCCAGTGCGACAGCAGCCAGGCATTGACGTGGCGCTGTACCAGATCGGGGCTCTGCAGGGACACCTTGGGCATGCGCATGGGCGTGTTGAACGGCCAGAGCGGGTTGTTGAACACGCTCTGGTCGTGCGGGGTGTTCTTGCAGACGGCCAGGGCCAGCGAGCGTCCCTCGCGGCGGCGCCCGGCACGGCCGGCACGCTGCAGGTAGTTGGCCGGGTGCGGGGGCACGTTGTTCATCGCCACCACGCTGATGCCGCCGATGTCCACGCCCATTTCCATGGTGGTCGAGCAGCTCAGCAGGTTCAGCCTGCCGGTCTTGAACAGGCCTTCGTAGCTGTCCAGCTTGCTCTTCGGCTGCTGCGCCGAGTGCTCGGCGGCACGGAAGTAGTGGCCCCCCTCGATGACCCGGTCCATGACGTCCGACCAGAGCGCGTCCTTGCGCAGCTGCTGGATCTGCGGCTCGCTGTTCAGCCAGTCGCGGATCGCCAGCAGGCCCTCATCACCCGGCACATGCAGGAGCGCCTCGGGCGGACGCGGCAGAGTGTAGGGCGTCACCTTGACGACCATCTCGCGGTCGGTACGTGGCGTATAGGGACTGAGCTGCTCGAACGGGGTGTCGATGAAGCGCCGCGATACCGGGCACTGGTAGACCGTTTCGGGCAGCCGGAAGCTCAGGTCCTTGAGGTCGAGCTGATAGCCGTCGCCTGACGAAATCAGCAGCTTTGCCTGCTGGGTCAGTACCCGCCAGGCCTCGCTCAGGATCGAGTCGATCTGGTCCTGATGGGCCGCGGTCGACCAGTTGAACGCCTTGCAGAGCAGCAGGATGGCCCGCGACTGGATGCCATTGACGGTATTGACCGCCGGCCAGCGGACAAAGCGGCTCTGCAGCTTTTCAGGCTTTTCCCCCAAGACCGGCGCAACTACCCATTTGGGGCGAATGCGTGCGCCGATCAGTGACTGCCAGCGTTCGTTGATGTTCAGGATGGTGTTTTCGCGGACGAAGAAGTCCAGCAGCACTTTCAGGTAGGTACGCCAAGACTCGGCATCCAGGTGCGCGGGCCAGGCCATGGGTTTGCCGGTGACGTTGGCCAGCTTGGGATAGCAGACCTGTACCAGGCCCAGGGTTTCCAAGCTGTTGGCGCGCTTCGGGCGGCGATAGAACTCGCGCGCCAGCAGCATGCTGGCCAGGGCGACACTGTCCTGCTTGCCGAAGGTGTTCGGCGCGAGGTTGTTGTAGTAGTCGAGCATGCCCATCTGTAGCTCAGGCGTGCCGGCCAGATGGTTGGCCATATCTGTCCAGCTTATTTCCGCGCCCTTTGTAGCTTCAGCCTGCCTGTCGAGCAAAGACTGCAGGTGTTTCTGCTCGATACGACTCAGTTGCGTTGCTGTTTGAAGGTCTTGCAGGTCCTGCAAGTCCTCTGCGGACAGCCCATTGACGGGTTGTGCCTGCAGCAGGCGCTGATAGATCAGCCCGCGAATCCGGTTGCGCTCGGAGTCCTGCTGCAGCTTGATGGCAATCCGTGCGGTGCCCTGGCGGCTGTCGGTGAAGGAGATCAGCTTGCGGCCCTGGAACGGCTTGCCGGTCGGCATCGGATCCGGCGGGCAGAACTCCAGCAGGGTGCCGATCACCGTGCTGAGGGTGAAGGGCGTACCGATGCGCGTGGGGCGCAGCAGGCTGCGGCCCTGGATATTGGCGCCACAGCAGGGGCATTCGTTCTTGGCAGTGCGGAAGAGCTGCAGCTCGATGCCACCATCCGCCGGACGATTGGGCGTCAGTCGGTGAGTGGCGCGATCGAGGAAGTCTGCACTGCCATTCTTGACGGCGCGATTGGTGATCAGGATCTGGATGGATGACACAGTATCCTTATCCTTGGTCTGATCATCGGCCTCCGTGGTTTCATCTTCGAGAGCGAACTCGTCGTCCTGTTGCTGTGTCGGATCGACCAGAGCACTGCTACTGCTTTTGGTGGCCGCCTGCAGGAAGCTCTCGTTGCACTCCTCGCAGGACACCAGTGGCATCAGCGGCGCGCCGCAGCGGCAGTGAGTCCGCTCCTCCAGATAGACCATGCCGAACGGCCAGTCGGCATGTGCCAGCGCGGTGCCGGCCTTGTGGCTGCAGTGGCGGTCCACGCAGGCGCGGATTGCCGGAATCACGTTATGGAACAGGTGTGCGCGCAGCGGCAGGAAGGACAGGCCCTCGGCACTCTTGGTGCCGGACAGCAGATCCAGCCAGGCGAGCACCTGCGCCGAGGGTAGACCGGACTCACGGATCAGCCCTTGCAGGCTTTGTGGTTTCACCTGGCCATCAGGCATGAACAGGGCGCGCAGCCGCCGAGCGGTGGGGCTGGCCTCCAGACGCCGGTAGCGCAGCGTCGACTGCTCCTGGTCCGCCTCGATGGCGCCGATGGCTTCAGGGGTGTCCTGCTCGGCATCGGGCGTGGCGTTCAGCAGCGCCGGGATATCCCGATGACCCTGCACGACATGCACCTGCTGCGGATCCACTCCGCCGATATCGGCGAGGAAGGTGCGCAGGCTCTCGATGGTCTGGGTATCCGAGCCGAAGGTGGCCGAGGTCGCCACGAAGCGCACATCCTGCGGTTTGACCTGGAAGGCCAGCATCACCCGGCGCAGCAGCAGCGCCATCTCCGCGGCCTGGGAGCCGATGTGAGTGTGCGCCTCGTCCAGAATGATCCAGCGCAGCTTGCCGGCCGACTTCTGCAGGATCGGCTCATCATCCTTGCGGATGAGCATGTACTCCAGCATGGTCGCGTTGGTCACCAGCAGTTGCGGCGGGCTGGCGCGCAGGCTCTTGCGGTCGATCACCTGACCCTTGTACTGCTGGTCGGACGTCTTGCGCTCATTCTCCAGCGCGCCGGTGTACAGGCAGTGGCGAATCTGCCCGCCGAAGCCGTCTGTCCAGGCATCCAGGCGGTTCTGCTGCGAGTTGATCAGCGCGTTCAGCGGATAGATGAACAGGGCGCGAACGCCTTCCGGGTCTTCGCCCGCGTCGATGGCCTTGGCCAGCTGGTTGAGGACCGGCACCAGGAAGCATTCGGTCTTGCCCGAGCCGGTGCCGCTGGTCACCACCAGCGATTGCGGCTCGGGACGGTTGAGAATCTCCCAGGCCGCCAACTGGTGGGTGAAAGGATGGCGATTGCTGGGGAAGGCATATTCCTCTGCAAGATCATGGGGCTCCTTGGGCGGGGCCGCCATGGCTTCGGCAAGGCGTCGGTGTAGTAGGTCACCGCCGGCCAGCGAACTCATGGTTTCAGAGCTTTCCTGCCAGCCGAAGGTCGGTTCGAAGACCGGGTCGGCCAGCCAGGCGCCCGGAGTGCCGGGGGCGGCGGTCAGCTGATCATGCAGGAACTGCCGCAGCTGCGGATTGCCTAGACTGAGCAGGCCCTGGGCGGCGCGCTCGCTGCGGGTGCTCAGGTTGCCGGTGAGAGCGGAGAAATAGTTCTTCTGATAGAGCATGGGATTCACTTCTGCATCGAGGCGGCTTGCGCCATGGCCAGGCCAAGTTGATAGACCGAGTCGAACCAGACGGTATCGAACTGGCGAGCGTTTCTGAGGCTGAACAGGCGTGGCGGGTCGGCTTGCCATTGCTGCCCGCGGCCGGCGTAGGTATCGAAGGCGGCCATGAAGGGCAGCATGACCGTGGCCAGCTTGAAGTCATTGGCCGGGAGCTTGCAGCAGCGGAGGAGCATTTGCCCGTGGGGCGTTTTCAGGAAGGCTCCGATATCCGTATTGCCGCTGCCGGGATATTGATGGGTTTCGGCGGGGTTGCGCCGGAACATCTGCTGCATGGCCGAGTTCTCGCCATCAAACAGGTACGACTGCCAGGAGGCGGTGAGCATCGCCGGGTTTTTCAGGAAGAACCCCACATCCGGGCTTTGCAGATCGAAGGAGTGGTGCAGGCCCTGATCGAAGATGAAGCGCAGCGCGGGCTGCCAGCGGGACAGGAACTGGCTCTTGCTCTGGATGTCGTTGCGGATTACCGACAGCATGCGCGGATTGTCGGCGGCCAGTTGCTGGCGCAGTGTCGCGAAGGTGCCGAACCAGTGCTCCGGGGCGATCAGCAGCCACTCGAAGGGCAGCTCGCAGGGCAGGCGCTCGGCCAGGCGGCTGGAGAAATCATCCAGCAGCAGGGTGGCCATGGTCAGCGCCTGCGGCTCGCGGATTAGTGCCTGGCAGATATCCAGGCTGGCCAGCGGCAGGTGGTGCAGCCGATCCAGCAGCAGCTCCAGCGTTTGCCAGTCATCAGCCTGCGGGTCTGCGGCCATGGCGCGCAGCGCGGCCCTGAGCTGGCGCATGCGCTCTTCGCCATCGCCTTCGCAGAGCGCCTCGCGCAGCGGGGTCAGGGGCTTCGACAGTTGGCTCGCGGTCGGTGGCACGATGGTCGCACGGCTGTGTAGCGGTGACTCGGCAGAGGTGTACAGCAACCAAGGGCCGACGGCATCGTCTGGCAGGCTGACCAGCCAGCTGCCGGTGAACACCTGTTCGGAAAAATGCAGCGGCAGGCTGACCGGGTCATGTTCCGGTTCTGCCAGTGGCAGGCCCAATATCAGACCCTCGGCATGCGGCTGCTCAAGCAGAACGTCGGAGCCGCTATCGTTCAGTGACGCCATCTCGCGCTGGCTGTGCAGGCGGATGCGCGTCGAGTAGCGGCCCACCTGTAGGCGAGCGTGGGTCTGGTGGGCATGAATCAACTCTAGCTGCACGACATGATCGAGCCCCGGGTGGCAGGACATCATCTGCTGGATCGCCGGAATCAGCTCGAACAGACGGATTTCGCGGATCCCGGTGTAGCGAATTTCCTGCGACAGGGTGGAGCGTGAGTCGGTGCCGCTGGAGGTCAGGCGAATCCGCCAGTTTTCGGCGCCCTGAGCCGACATCAGTACCGCGCGGCAGCCGATCAGTTCTTCGATGGTCAGGGCCTGATTCAGCTTGAGAGGAGTGTCGTTGCGCAGCAGCGTGACGCCATAGCCGGGGAAGGGCAGAGTGAGCTTCTGCTCGCCGTCGGGCCACTGCAGGCACAGCGGAACCGTGGTGGCCGGCCGGCTGCCGGTGCTCTTCAGCCGCAGGGTCAGGCCTGTTCCATCATGGCGGCGCTCCAGCGCGATCTGTTCGCTCTCGCAGCGCACGGGCACATCAGGCCAGTGGTGAAGGCGAATGCTGCCCTCGAGGGTAGTGGCGCCCGGCGCGTAGGTGATGGAGGCTTCGTCCGGGAGAAGCACGGCGCGGGTGTTCAGCAGGCGCTGGCCATCCTTGCGCCAGATCAGCCGGCACAGCCCCGGCGCCCGGGCTTGGGCGAGCGGCAGCTCCTTGCCCTGCGTGCGGACAAACAGCTCATGGGCGGGCGCATAGCTGGAAAAGCCCGTTCCCTGCTCAATGCGTAGGCGCGGCGTGCCACGGAACAGCAGCCCCGGCACGGAGAGCGCCTCCAGACTGTTGCCATGCCAGTAGGCTTCCGGGTGGCGGGTAGCGCTGGCGCTGATGGTGACAACGAAGGGCTGTTGTTTGTACGTGAGCCGGGTGGTACCGGCGGGAAGTTCCATCAGCATTTGCCCGTCGGCCAGGCAGTCATGCAGCTCGCGAGCCTCGCCTTCTTCGGCATACACGATGGTTCTTGCCGGCATGGCCGCCAGTGCCGACTCGCCCTTGACCAGCGCATCGCCCTGGGCGAGCAGGCGGGCAAAGGGGTAGGTATTCTCGAAGATCAGCGGCTCGTCATGGCTCAAGGCTTCGCCGCCCGGTAGGTTGGCAATGTGCAGGGTGGCGCCCCAGCGGCTGACGATCAGCTGCGCGGCATTGTGCAGGCTGTGGATGGCCGGCAGCGGCCTGGCGATCAGCTGGTATTCCTCGTCTCTAAGCAGGGCTTCGCCGACCAGGTATTCCCGCTCGCCGATGCGCAGCAGGAGCTGGAAGTGTGGCGGCAGCGCATCCACGGCCATCCCCAGCGCCTCGGCAACCTGATCGCGCCTGGCCTGAGCCTGCATCACGAAGGACAGCTCGTAGACGGGTATGGAGCCATCGGAACTGAAGCGCAGGCCGCGCTGGATCTGGAAAGGAGGCCGCCGCGACTGGGGCGTGATGCTGACTGTATCCCGGACCAGACCCTTGATCAGGCTGGCGGCGGCCTGGGAATCGAGGGCGATGGGGAAGAGCTCTTCCCAGTGAGGGCACTCTTCCTGCAGCCGGGCGATTGGGTCTTGGGCGCTCTGCAGGGCATAGGCCTTGCGGATGTGCAGCACCGCCTTGACCAAGCTGTCGAGCAGTTCGTAGACCGGCGCCTGCTGGTAGCAGGCGGGCAAAAGCTCGGCCTGGGCCTCGATGGCCTGGCGCAGACGCTCATCCTGCAGGCGGTATTCCAGTGCCTGCTCAGTGACCATGCGTAGCAGGCGGGATAACCCGCCCTGTGCCGACTCGACAAGGCGCATGGGCAGGCCGCCATTCACCGCGACCAGGCCGATGAAACGTTTGCCTTCACTTTTTATAGTGGTTTGCAGACGCCACTGACGACGCCCATCAATTACCAGGCTGCGGGTCTTCTCATGAGCTACCTTTCTCTGGCCAGCTGCCTCGCACAGTGGTCCCCAACGCCATGCTCCTCCCGGATATTCGCGCTTCCACCATTCGGCCGCAAAGAGTAGCCAGGCCTGAGCATATTCGGGATGCGCGTGTTGCCCCAGGTTGAGCCCATGCAAGAGCTGACGCAGTGTCTCGAATTCTTCTGATGAGGTCTTATAGGCGAATAGGGGGCGACCATCCGGCTCTTGCAGTCCACGCCTAGATAAAAAGTCTGAAATCCATTGGACAAGCGGCACACATAATTCCTTTTTTGTGAACGAGTGAGCTGCCTCAAAGGCTGTCCTTGGATCGTGTCCTTTTTTCAATCTCAAAACAAGGCGACAGATTCATCTAGCTCGTGGTGCTTGGGACGAGGTGTCCGATAACTGGGCCATGTTGGATGGCGGTGTTTCATATCCACCAATAGATCATTCTCGTTTCCCAGCCTGGGATCTGACGAAATTTCTGGCACCAGCGTTAACACAACCGAACATCGGGTTACCGTGGTATCTCGTAGGTAATCGGGAGTGGGAGTGCACGCTGATGAGATGGTTTTGCGTAGCGATATTTTGCGGTGGCATCGGGCTTTGGCTAAGTACCGAATACCAAATCCCGCAATGGCTGCTTTGGTCTTTGCTGTCGCTAGGAAGCACGATGTGGGGCCTGGCCAAGTGGATGGAGCGGCAGGAGGCCAAGACGGAGTGCAGTCATGATTGAGCACACAGATCCGGGTTGGTCTGCATGCCCAAGACTGCAGGCTTTGCCGCTTTCTGCACGGCAAACACTAATTGGCATTGCACCTTATCTGGAGCGGTTTCACAGCGGGCGGGAAGGCCTGCAGGAATTCCAGGTTGATGGACTGCTGTTCTACCCACTGGAGCTAATCAAGGGCGTGCTGGTACTTTCGCCTCAATGGCCGCGGCGCTTAACTGCGCGCTGGGTGGCGGGCGCTGGCGAGCCAGCTGTCTGGGACTTTGAGTTCATGACCAGGAGATAACGAGATTGACTCTTCCTTATGAAAGAACACGCGCCATCGTCAAAACAGAGGAGTTCCTGCGTGAACTCTCCCGTCATTCGGGGTTACCGCAGGATATCCGCAGCTATGCGAAAAGCCTGCTCAGGCACTATCCATCTGCCGATCAAATTTTCTCGCTGGGGCGCCTTGAGGAATGCCTGGTAAGCGATGGGCCTGAAGATGAGTATCGACGTCGGGTAATCGCTTTCCATCAGCCGTTGCTCTGCTCGTCGCTGGAGTCGACACGATAGCAATGTCCCGCCCTCATTCTGAGCCGCCGGTGTCTCACCTCGTCACGCAGCGGGTTAAGTTTCTGCGCAAGGGGAGGCCTTTCAGCATCAGGTGTCTTGCAGAGCTTGGTTCGAGCTCGGCCATCTCCAAGGCAGTCGCCCAACTGGTTCGTCGCGGTGAGCTTGAGCGTGTGTACCGTGGCATCTACATGCGGCCGAAATACAGCCACTACACCGGCCGGGTTCGTCGTTCTGGGCCTTGGGACTTGGTGCATCTGATTGCCAGGCAGAACCGTTGGGCACTGCAGATCCATGGCGCTGATGCCGTGAGACGTTTC
This sequence comes from Pseudomonas sp. PS1(2021), assembly GCF_020405165.1. NCBI lineage: Bacteria > Pseudomonadati > Pseudomonadota > Gammaproteobacteria > Pseudomonadales > Pseudomonadaceae > Pseudomonas > Pseudomonas sp. PS1(2021). Next base: position 6,387,730 of record NZ_CP084484.1, read on the forward strand.
GGGCTGAGTACACAGATGCCGGTCATCCCGATCTATTACACGAGCGGCTCCAGTCGATCTCTGTTTGTGGGGAAAGCCGAGATCAGGCTCGTGCATGCCGCCCCAATGCTGATGCAGCATGCAGGGACCAGGGTGGGGGTGGCCATCAGCGCACTGTTTTATCTCGGCAAAGGTGGTACTACTCCGGAACATGTTGCTGTAATCAAAAAAGCTCTCAGCCCCGAAGACCTGAGCAAATTAGTGGCCTGCAGAATGCCGAAATGGATGCGCGCAGCGCTGGAGACAACATGAGCCGCCCGAATCTGGTCGATATGCCGCTGACATGGCGCAGGCATGCTTGCATGAACCGGTAAGAGGCAGCCAGCCAGTCAGTTTGGCTGCCCATCCAATCAGTGTCGGATCTGCGTCTATTGCTAGCTGCCCTTTTCCATCTTTATCCGCGCCCTGCGTATAAAGCTCACCGACACATTGAACCGGCGCGCAAGCTCTGCATCAGAAACGCCCCCGAACTCCGATGCAATTTCGGGGGTTATTTCTGGCAGCGGTCGTTTGTACGACTGTATTCCAAGCTCCTTGCGCTTTTTCTTGACCGGGAAATTGCTGACGCCGAGCCGGTCAGCAACCTCTGTGTCCGGCATTCTTCCTAGCAGTGCTATGGCCTCGCTGGTCCAAATGTCCTCGAGAGGCTTGAAGCGCTCTCGAATTGTCTTTGGCTCTGGGATCTTAAGCTCTGCTCTGGCTTGTTCGATACGTTTGATGGAAACACCGAATCCTTTCGCAAGTCGATGATTGGTTTCCATCGCCAGTTGCGTAACCAGCGCCGCGGGAAGCTCGGCCCTTCCGGGGAAGAACTTTGGAATGTCGCTGGAATGACGGAAGCGCCGAACAGTGCTGGCGCCGATACCAAAACGCCTGGCCACTTCACGATCGCTCATTTCCCCTGCGTATGATTTCCAGTCACTCATTGTGCTCGCTCCTAATCCGAGGCTGGCCTCGCTCGATTTGCATACGGCCTTGTATTAAGAGTGCCCCTTGAAATACCCCTGATTACCAGATCGCATTGGCATAGCTTTCGGTTCCAGGTCCTGCCAAGGAAACAGCGCTAATGAAATTGCTTGCGGGAAGGCGGAGGAAATTCCGCGCATGCGCGGAATTTCGCAAGGGTGAGCAGGATTGGATTGGGGGTAGAGAGGGCTCAGGAGATAGGCCACCAAGACGTCCGTTTCAGTTGGTGTGTGGTCAGCCGAAGGGCAGCGATGCTCAGGGATGGTGTGCAACGAGTTGCTCTACCTCGTCGATGATTTCTGCTGCCCGTGCAGCCCAGGGGTTTAGCCAGCATGAGCAAGGTGGTGATGGTTGGCTGGTTGATGCCCCGTTTGGTCAAAAAGCCCCCATCCTGGCTGAATTCGTCGCTCAGGCTTCCATCGCGCCAGGGTGGTTTCCCGGTCAGGACATGGGGAATTTTCCGCGCATGCGCGGAATCAGTAGAAACGGCTATTGGCACTGAGTGGGTATTTCACGCCATCCGGCCGAACCCAAGCTCACGTGTCCATCAATTCACCCCTCAAACAGGGTACTAACGCCTCGCATTGTCTAGTAGTTCCCACACTAGCGAGAGGCGTCATGCTGACGATCAAATTAGGCGACATCCACGGAATTCATCCCGATTTTTCTCGTGTCGAGTGCGAGTTGGATCTGGCCCCCATAGGCCTTCCTGATCCAGCTCTGATACCCAAGGCGTTGGCCACTCGGATCAATGAGGTTTACCCATTGGTGATCTGTGGCCCAGATGCACTGTGTATCGGCCAGACGACGCTATATCGCTGGCTCAAGGCGCACACGGATCCCGAAACACCAGTGCGCTGTATTGAGTGGCCGAAGGGACGAATCAAGCAGTTCGCCTACCAACTCGTACTGATTGAGCGCTTGGTTGCACCTGCCCTGGCTCAGATTACGCGGCAACAGGTACGAGATTTATACGCCAACATCGGATCTGCAAAGGAGCAGTGGCCTCACGAATATCGGAGTCACGCCCACCTAGCTCGGCTGGTCGGGGTAAAACCGCTCAAGGGCTGTGGGGGTGAGAAATGAGCAAGCGCGAAATCCTGTTGAGGCTCGCCTCTGAGCAGGGACAGTCTCCTTGGATCGTCAGTGAAATTCTCAATCTGCTAGGTTTTCACCCCGAACTAATTGACCTGCCACGTGCGATTGATCAGCTCGTACGAGTGCTCCGCACATGCAATGTTGGTGTGCCGATTGGTCTAGAAAACTCTGATGACATCGTTTTACATGAGGCCTGCGAATGGCTTATCTCCCTATCCCGCCAACCCAACATCCGAGTGCTTTTGGGCGAGCAGTTTTGGCTGGGGAACAACAGGTCGGCAAGGAATCCTGTCCACCAGCGCGGTGTAAAAATTTTTGGATTTCCCTATGCCTCTTTTCTGCACATATTCAGAGACTACGAAAATGCTCAGGACTACGAGCGACTGCTCGCGCAGTTGCTCATTGCATCTCATAAAACAGGCACCGATCGCCTGATCAGTCAGCGCTACGAGGTTTACAAAGCGCTCGGCAACTTATGCGAACAGCGAAACTTCTTCATCCCACCTGAGTTAAAGGTCTGGGACACCTCCGAGAAGTTTGTGGTGAGCTGTAGAGGATTTTTGCCTGGAAAGTCGGGATCAGAGAATGCCGAGAGTTTTGCTGCAATCGCCCGATTTGTCCGTTACTGCAACGGCGAGTCGCCACGTGTGGGTGGCGGCGGAGGCGGACATAGAGGCCAGCGTAAGGAGCAGAGTCGACCAGAACTGATCAACTTCATAACAGAGGATCCCCGGGGATTTGTGCTGGGTGATCCCGATGATCCTGACCAGCTACCTGGTCACTACGACATCCTAGTGGGGCATACAGACACCGTTGATAGTGATCTGGCACCCGGTGAGATCAGCCCATCAACTGAGATTTGGGTGCTCGATGATGATGGTTGCGAGCGTCCGTATGTTGCTGATCTCCTAGGCCAACAAAATGTTGAGGCGCATATAGTACGAAGCAGACAGTTCCTGCCATTTTCGTACAACCAGCTCACCTTGGTGGAGTTGCGGAATTTGTTGTTTGGCGCCAGCTGCGGATTTCGGTGAACGTGACCGAGCGTTTCGCTAATACGTGACCGGTGCTTCCGCCCCGGTTGCGCGGGTTGTGGATTGTAATCGCATCGGTCACGATGCGGTTTGCTCCTCAGCTTTTTCCGGCGCAGTGACTCGCCCTTCAACGTCAGTCGGTAAGCGCTGTGCACCAGGCGGTCAAGGATGGCGTCGGCCAGGGTCGGGTCGTTGATCCAGCCATGCCAGTGTTCGATTGGTAACTGGCTGGCCAGGATGGTGGAGCGGTTGCCGGCACGGTCGTCGATCACTTCCAGCAGGTCGTGCCGGGCACCTTCTTCCAGCGGGGCCAGCGCCCAATCGTCCAGCACCAAGACATCGACCTTGGCCAGCTGTTGCAGGGTACGGCCGAAGCTGCCGTCGCCATGAGCGATGCGCAGTTGCTCCAACAGGCGCGGGGTGCGCAGGTACAGAGTGCTGTAGCCCTGGCGGCAGGCCTGGTTGCCCAGGGCGCAGGCCAGCCAGGTCTTGCCGGCGCCGGTCGCGCCGGTCAGCAGCAGGTTGTGCTGCTGGCGGATCCAGTCGCCGCCTGCCAGGCTGGCGATCAGGCGCTCATCCAGGCCGCGGCCAGGGCGGCGGTCGAGGTCTTCCAGGCAGGCGTTGGCATATTTGAGCTTGGCCTTCTTGCGCAGCCGTACCAGGCGCTGGTTGTCACGCCAGGCCAGTTCGCGGTCGAGCAGCAGGCCGAGGCGCTCATCGAAGCTCAGGCTGTGGCTGGCCGGCAGCGTCCATTGCTCTTCCAGGGCGCGGGCCATGCCGTCCAGGCGTAGCTGGTGCAGTTGATTCAGGGTGTGTTGCAGCATCATCGAACAGCTCCTGTTGCGGGGGGTGGTAGTAGTCGGCGCCACGGACGTTCTCGTGGTCGCTGGGTAAGCTCGTTTCGGCGGTGCGCGTGGGCAGCGGCTGCTGATCCAGGCCTTGCTGGAGCAGGTTGCGCACGCTGCGCCCGGTGAAGGCGCGCAGCTGGACGGCCCGTTCGGCGGCGGCTTCCAAGCGTGCATTGCCGTAGCGACGAGCCAGCGAGAGCAGGCCGAGACAGGCGCGGTAGCCCATCTCCGGATGCGGCTTGTGGGTCAGCTGGTGATCGATCAGTTGGCGCGTGTAGGGGCCGATCCGCGCGCCCCAGTCGAGCAGGCGTTGCGGCGTCCATTCGCGATGGGCCTGGTGTGCGGCGGGCATGTGTTCGCGCTGGGTGCTGTAGGCGCCGCGACGGCCCAGCAGCACATGGCTGGCCACGCGCCGGTTGCCATGCAGCACTTCCAGGGTGTGCGCTGTCAGCCGCACCTCGACGCTCTGCCGGGCCAGGGCGGAGGGCACGCTGTAGAAGCTGCCATTGACCTCGATGTGGTAGTCGATGTTGACCTTGCAGCGCTTGAAGCTGGCGACCTCGTAGGGATGTACCGGCAGCGCTCGCAAGGCCGGGCGATCCAGGCGCTCGAACCAGTCGCGCCGGCAGCCATCGAGGCGCTTGAACGGGCGTCGATTCAGCTCCTCCAGCAGCTCGGCGATGGCCTGGTTAAGCGCATGCAGGCTGAAGAACTGCCGGTGGCGCAGTCGCGCCATGATCCAGCGCTCGACCACCTGCACCGCCACCTCGGCCTTGGCCTTGTCCTGGGGTTTGCGTGGCCGGGCCGGCAGGATCACCGTCTGGTAATGCCGCGCACACTCCAGCGTTGCCCGGTTCAGACCCGGCTCGTAGCGATCTGGCTGGGCGACCAGGGCGCGCGGATTGTCCGGCACAACCATCTCCGGCACACCGCCAAAGTAGGTCAGTGCCTGGCCCAGCGAAGTCAGCCAGTCCACCTGGGTTTCGCCCGGCGTCGCGCAGGCATAGGTGTAATTCGAGGCGCCCAGGGCGGCGACGAAGATATGCGCCCGGCGGACTTCGCCGGTGGCCGGGTCGACCACCGGCAGCGTCGGCCCTGCATAGTCGATGAACAGCTTCTCGCCCGCGCGGTGCACCTGGCGCATCGAACGTTTGAGCGTCTGGGCGTAGCGCCGGTAGTGCTCGACGAACTGGGTGTAGCGGTAGGTCGGCTGGCCCGCATGCGCGGCGAGATATTCCTCCCACAGCAGCTGCAAGGTCACGCCCTTGCGCCGCAGCTCGCGGTGGATGCTCAGCACGTCGGGTGGCACCCGCTCACCGCGCGGCTTGTTTGTCGGCGCCGACGCAAACAAGGCGGCCGCCAGTGCGGCCTCGTCCATGGCCGCCAGCGCCGGCCAGTCCAGTCCGGCCACGCGCGCCGCCGTGACGTATTTGCTGACCACGCCTTTGGACAACTGCAAGGCGCGGGCGATCTTCTCGTGGGACAAACCGGCCTCGAACTTGAGGCGCAGACATTCTTTGATGTTTCGCATGGCTACTCGCGGCGCCGCCATCTTCCCCTCCCGAAATCGGGCGAGGGTGACGGCGCATCAGGTCATGCGCAACGAGAGGGAAGGCTTTCGCTAAGCCGTGACCGGCGATTTCGGTAAGCCGTGACCGCCGGTTTCGGAACGGGCGGAAAATCGGTCACGTTGCTACCGAAATGAGCGGTCACGCGTTAGCGAAATGACCGGTCACGATCTACCGAAACGGCCGGTCACGATGCTCCGAAATCCGCACCAGCGACCTATTCCACTCGTGTCTGCAAGAACTGTCCTGCACAAAAGACCCAGCTCGGATCCAGCTACGAATGGAGGCGATTGTTGCTCTGCATATCAGCCTGTGGCTGGGGCAGTCGATGACGCAGGTCGTCCAGTTATCCGTCGTTGATGATGAAACAGATGACGCCGATGGTCTGGCATTGATCCTAGGGGATTCGGCGCTGTTCAGTATGGTCGTCAGGCGCCCAGACCTGGCTGGCGACGATCGTTGGCAGGCCTCTTCTGGTGTCCGACTATCGTTGCTGCGAATTCTATTGCCCGATCTCGCTGGTAGTGCCCAGTTGGTAAAGCAGCTGCTCAAGGCATTTCCTCACTCTGCCAACCAGGTATTCACCTATCAAACTGAGCAGCTGGACGCCGAGATCAAAGCACTCCTGCTGGAATTGGGTGAAGACGACCGACGCTATACGCGAACCAAACTGCGCAGTTATTTGTTTCACCAAATAGTCACTGACACTCAGGACGTAGCAGCGGCATCCATGCTGTCAGGCGTTGAAATCCCCTCGGCGCAAACCCCGCGCTATTACCTACAGCTCGATGCCAACCACCTCCGCAACATTTATACGACCTCACTGGTGCGAGTGCTGACGCAGGTTTATGCATGTGCTGGTCTGGCGTATGAACCTGTCGGCCTCAATCCTGATCAACAGGGCGGGCTGGGAGCAACTCACTGCCTGCTGCCCGAAACCATTGCGTACAATGTAAGTGCAATGGCCGCGGTTTTGCGGAAGAAAGCGAACGGGCGTCTCAGCGATATGCTCGCTTGGCACAACTGTTACACCCTATGGTCAGTGCAGATGTTTTCGCTGATTACAGCCTGTAGGGCGATCCGCAACCCTCTGATGCTCATCGACGAGTTTGATTCTGTGTTGGGTATGGGCGCGCTGTCAGACAAGGATGCCGATGATCGTCATATGAGTCGGCTGATTTGCATGCCTCCGATGTTGAGGCGGCAAATAACAAATTACCTCGAGCACTGCGCATCTATCAGTAGGCAATTGATCGGCTATCTGTCACGGGATGATGATCGCGATAGATGGTCACGAGGTTTTTTCCTGTGGATTAGTCCGACTGGAATACGTCGTGCTGAAATTGCCCCGGACACAATTGTTCAACAGATGGTGCAGGTAGCCGGTTATACCGGCCATCGAGTCAATAGTTACCGGAAGTTCCTACGTACGGAGCTCACTGAGCGGGGCTGCCCTCCCGAGGCTCTGACTGCGCTCATGGGGCACTGGCTAAGGGGCGAAGAGCCGCAAGACGCCTATTCGTCGTTCTGCCCTGCGGCATATGCCAATGTTCTCGATGAATGGATTACCCCGCTACTGCGGGAACTTGGCTGGTCAGCCCTGAGCAGCCAGTGGGTGACCGAATGAACCTGCCCCGCCTAAACGATCAGCAGAGCAGTGTCATATGGTCGGCTCTGCTTCATGAGCCGGAATGGATGCCTGAGATGCGGGCACTTCTGAAATCGAAGGCTGCGGAGTCAGGCACAGCGTTCGGAAGATGGCTACTGAGTGAAAGTGGCATATCCGGGATTTCGAAGGCGCACGTACGTGAATTTGAGGCGTGGCTCGGCACGAATCACACGCTGCGTAACGTATTGCGTAGCATCACCCAACGAATCAGAGATCAGATTCCAGGGTTCCCGTTAGCGCGAATTGCTATTGCCATCAAGCGGGCAGCGAACCCGATCAATCCGGACGTCTACACAGCCGAGAGAATTCAACGCAGCGGCCAACTGGTTCAAGCTCTGCAACAGGGCCTGAAAATGGATCTCGACGCGCTGAGTAGAGAAGAGCGTATCGGTCTACTGCTGCTGAGCGCAGCCTACAGCGGCGGATTGCTCGATGTGGCTCAGCTGAATGCGATGCTCGGCTCATCGTTGGAAAGCATTGAGTGGGTGGCGGGAATTCCCGAGATACGTCTGCCTTTATCAATCCGTGGCAAGACCGGCGCGGAATTTCGGCAGTGGTTCCCTGACCCCGCCACGCTGGCCCTGTTAATTCGCTGCGCGGATGATGTTCAAAAAAGCAGTTACAAGATGCATCGTAGGAATTGGCACATGCGCTGTGTGGATGCATTTCTGAGGAAGGTCGATATACCTGAACAGGATCAGCCACAAAATCTTAGTGAGCTGTTTGATCTGTTTAGGATGCAAATGCAACTGCGGCTTCCGCAGGTGCTGGTGAATTTTGCTTGCCGACAAGAGTTTGTCTCTCAATCCCTGCGCCCCTCATCGTGGGGCAATATCTGCGGCCAAGAGGATCTCGAGGATCCGGCGGGGACTTATGACGATGAATCTGTTTCGGATGGACCTGAGGATAGCCCTGACCCACCCGCATGGTTGCTGGAGCTGCGCGATCGGGTCCGGGATAACCTGCCCATCGAGATGCCGTTGCAGGCAGAGGGTTCCGGAGAGCTTCCCGGCCTAATCCAGAGTTGGATTGCCTACATGCTGGGCGGCGCCTCTGCATACGGCCACAGTGCCGGGCGCAGCACCATAGATCGATATATCCGGGTACTAGGCGCAGCACTTACCTCTCAGCTGGATGGCATAAGCATTTTCGAGCTCGAAATTGACGCGCTGGAAATTGTCTATGAATCCACATTGGATGCGCAGGCCACAGATAGCAAAAGGCGTACTCTGGCCAAGGCAATCCACGAGTTTCATACGTTTCTGCAGCGTCGGTTCAACTATCCGCCAGTCAGCCCCTACTCCATCCTAGGCATCGGCAAAGGCGTGCCCCGGGTGGATGCTCGCATTATCAGCGAGGATCAGTACCAGTCTGTTCTGCAGACGCTTGGCACCTGCGGTCTGGAGTTGCGTACACCGCGCTTGGTCACAGCAGCGAGACTGTTGTTGATACTGGGGTTTCGGTTGGGTTTGCGGCGCAACGAGGCTCTAAAGCTGCGCCTATGCGATTTGCATTTGCCCGAGTATTCGACAGAGGACGCAGCACGTATTCAGGCGCGCCACCCGAACATGCGCAGACTATCCAGCGATGAACTGGCCGGACTAGAGCTGCCCGTTGATCTGCTAATTCGCCCTCATGTCCTGCGCCAACTAAAAACCCTCAATGCGGTCCGGAATCTCCCACTGCGGGTGCTGCTCGAACCAGAAGAACTCCAATTGCTGATTGAATGGTATCGGGAGCGGCGGGCTGAGGAGCGCATCAAACCAACCTCGGATTTCCTGTTCTGTATCCCGCAGTTGAAAACTCAATGGATCAGCGAAAGCGCTCTGTTCCCGGCCCTGCACAACTGTATGCGCGCAGTGACTGGCTCTGAGTTCCTGCACTACCACCACCTGCGACATTCCTGCGCGACATGGCTGTTTTTCAAACTGATGGCGGCGCATAACCGCCTCTCACCCGAGCTGTTTTTCCATGATCTACCCCTGACAGTACGCTGGCTGAGGGATGACCTCAGATTGCGCAAAGCAATGCTGCCCACAGACGGCCCTACCCGGAAAATCGTTCATATTGTCAGTGCCATTCTCGGGCATGGCAGCCCAAAAACTACGCTGCTGCATTACATCCACAGCCTGCCGCAGGTCATGGCCATGATGTGGCAATGGAACCCCCAAAATTGGCTATTCAACGCTGCAAACGTTGCCCATATAGGTGGCGTCAGCCAGCCCACCAAAAAAGCTGAGTATGTTGATGGCATGTCAGTTGACTGCGGTGTGCTGCTCGACGTCATTGGCCGCATAAAGCCGCTCAAAGACATCCGGCATACTCGGAAAAAATCACATCCAGTTCAGGCTCAGCAGGTGAATCAAAACTGGGCGATGGGGCGCATTCAAGCTGTCGAGTCGATGCTGGCGTATGCCTCATATGCAGAGCAGACAGGCCGCGAGGTCAATCTTGATTGGGTCGAGTTCTCTGCCGAAGAGCGCGAAATGATGCTGGAGCGGGCACGCTGTATCCGCGATATGCTGCAGCGCCCAGGAGCCCGCGGCGCAAGCCCTAAACACAGGCTGCGACCTGCTCTGCACGCAAAAGCTTCATCGTCGCTGTCGCTGTTGCCATCGCCACCGAAGCATGGAACGCGTGAAGGGGTGGCCGACTATGCACAACGTCTCTACGACCTGCTCGAAGGCCCCGACAGCGATCGCGCCCAGCGTGTTATTGACGATTTTGTTGAGCGCTGTTGGAAGACGGAAACCACGCTGCGATTCCAGCGTGATCGTGACGAAGACCATGCACAGGACTATCTGTGGCTGCTCAGTGCGATAGGTGTTCCGACTCAATCCATTGAGCTGATCATTTATGACACCAACAAGCCGAGGACAACCAAGTCTTACTGGCGCCAGCAACTTGGGAGCATTCGCCGGCCCTTCAGTCAGCACGCGCCAGAGAGCAACGATGTAGCGAACCTACACCTGGGGATCAGGGCGAAGCTTGAGGTGAAGGATCAGGTTGCGGAGAACATTCACTCCGGCGCCGCCTTGCGCTATCTGATGCTGATGGCTTCCATCGACTGGCATTTCCGCGCCTGACCCAGTCCGGAGGGCTTTCAGCCCTCCGGATCCTCCTGCAGTTCCAGCAACTCTCCCACCTGGCAGTTCAGGTACTGGCAGATTATTTCCAGGTCCTTGAGCTCTACCCTCTGCGCGGTCTCGTGATAGAGCCGCGTGAGGGTTCCGCGGTTGATCCCGGTGTCCCTGACCACGTCACTGATCTTCAGTTTCCGCTCGCCGAGTAAGCGAGACAAATGGCACTTGACCATCTAAATCTCCAAAAATGATCTGCAGGAGATCATTTTGTCCTTGCAAAGCTCAAAATGAGCGCTATATTGATCTGCAGGAGGTCATTATGAGCACTCAGAAGCTCATAAGAATCCGCTGTCGTTCAATTTAGCAGAGAGGGCATAGCCATGTCTCACACATACCTGACTACCGAGGAACTGGCCACGCGCATGAAGTACGACGCGCGCACCATCCGTAATCGCTTGAAAGATTCAGTCCTCCTGGAAGGGATTCACTACTTCCGCCCCTTTGGCGGCCGCAAGATTCTTTTCATCTGGGAAGCAGTCGAAGAAGACATGCAGAAATTCTCGCGGACTTCCGGGCTGGTGCCGATGGCCGGCGGGGGTATCTGCCATGGGTAAGATTCGAGCGCGTGCAGACAACGAAAAGTTGTTCTTTGACTTCACCTACCTGGATCAGCGCTGCCGCGAGCAGACCACGCTGCCTGATACGCCCGCAAACCGGAAAAAACTGCAGAAGATCCTGGAGCGCATCGAAGCAGAAATCACCCTTGGGAGCTTCGACTATGCCACCTACTTTCCTCAAAGCAGCAAAGTACTGGAGATCAGTAGGCTGCAGGCTGGCTGTGCATCGCTGAAAACACCGCTGTTCAGGGATTTTGCCGAACTGTGGTTTGAGGAGATGAGGGTCGAGTGGCGTGAAACGCACGCCAAAACCGTACGGCTTACTCTCGATAAGCATTTGCTGCCTGAGTTCGGCAAAAAAGAGGTCAGCGCCATCACCAAAGCAGAACTTTTGTCCTTCCGCTCGGCACTCGGCAAAGTCCCCGGGCAGAAAGGTCAGAGTCTGACAGCGACGCGAATCAACCACATCATGACGCCATTGCGCATGATCCTTAGTGAGGCAGCTGACCGCTTCGAGTTTACCTCGCCATACCTCAACATCAAATCACTGAAAGTCCCGAAGACAGACGTGGAGCCCTTCACCCTGGATGAAGTGCTGCAGATCCTCAGCACAGTGCGTGAAGATTTCCGCAATTACTACACGGTGCGTTTCTTCACCGGCATGCGCACAGCCGAAGTTGATGGTTTGCAGTGGAAGTACGTCGACTTTCAGCGGCGGCAGATTCTGATCCGTGAAACCTGGGTGGGCGGCAAGCTCGACTACACCAAGAACGACGGCTCACAGCGTGAAATCGACATGTCCGAGCCGGTTTACCAGGCCCTCATCGGCCAGCGGGAGAAAACCGGCAGCGGCCAGTTCGTCTTCTGCACCCGCGAAGGTACGCCGCACGCATACCGCAACATTAACGACCGGGTTTGGTACCCGCTGCTGCGCCACCTGGGTTTGCGCAGGCGGCGCCCCTACCAAACCCGCCATACAGCCGCGACCCTCTGGCTGGCGGCTGGTGAAAACCCAGAGTGGATCGCCCGGCAGATGGGACACACCACCACCGAGATGCTGTTCCGTGTCTATTCGCGCTATGTGCCCAACCTGACGCGGCGTGATGGCAGTGCCTTCGACAACCTGATCAAAGCCAATCTCAAGGCCTGAGGAGTTCCACCATGAAACTGATCAAACGTGACAACGTAACCCCTCTGTATCCATCGATGGAGGCTCGCGAGCATAAGTACCTCAAGCATCTGGCTTCAGCCATGAGTCACTACCTCGAGAACCCCCATGGCACTGAGCTTGTTTGCATCCTGGGCTCTGGCTACGAGAAGGATAACCGGCATGCCCTCGAAACCTGGGTCGCCTACCACCGCAACGAAGTTTTCGAAAAACGCCTGGAGGGGCGTAGCCCGCTGGATTACCTGATCGAGAAGCTTGAAAGCCTGTTGGCTAACTAAGTTCACAAGGGGCCGAAAGGCCCCTTCATCGTTCTACCCCGGCAGCAGCTCATACCAATATTTGCTGGGAGCAAAAGCCGTGCTGTTGCTACAGCTCAACTTGAACATCCAGTCAGGCAGTTAAAGACCCGGGTTGAAGGATTGGTTTACTATCCGGACGTGAGCCAGAGCACATTTTCTCCTGCCCGCTGATGGGCAAGAGGGAGGCCGGGAGAACAGGGACAGTGGTAAACAAGCAACGCGTATTGGCCAGTTGGGTTGGCGGGAATGATCTAAAGGCAGTTGCAGGTGCTGAGGCAGGCCCGATCCTGGCGACCCTGAGCACGGTGTCCTTTGATTGTGTCGAGCTGATTTGCTCATACCCCGCCGAGCGCGTTGAACCCTATCTGGACTGGCTCCGCCAGCAGGTCGATGTACCCGTCACCGCGCATTACGTGACCTTGTCTTCCCCCGTTCATTTCGGGGAGATCTACCAGGCCGCCAGTCAGCATTTAAAGCGCCTCAATACTCCCGCAAACCAGCTCTCCATTCTGCTCAGCCCCGGCACGCCGGCCATGCAAGCGGTGTGGATTCTGCTGGGCAAAACGCGATACCCGGCGACTTTCTACCAGTCTTCACTTGAGCAAGGCGTGCAGCAGGTTGAGGTGCCGTTTGAAATCGCGGCTGAGTATGTACCAGCGGCCAATGCCATCAGCACCGACAAGCTGGTTCAGCTCGCCGGGCTGGATGCCCCTGTGGATGCAGCCTTCGACAGCATCGTGACGCAGAGCGAGCGCATGCTGGTGCTCAAGGCGCAGGCGCAAATACTCGCGGCGAAGCAGGTGCCGGTGCTGATCTACGGTGAAACCGGCACCGGCAAAGAGTTGTTTGCCCGCGCCATTCACAACGCCGCCCCGCGTTCTGCAGCGCCCTTTGTTGCGGTGAACTGCGGTGCCATCGTGCCGGAGCTGATCGACTCCACCCTGTTTGGCCACAAGAAGGGCGCATTCACTGGCGCGATTGCCGATCGGCCTGGGGTGTTCCAGCAGGCTCACGGCGGCACGCTGTTTCTCGATGAGTTCGGTGAGCTGACGCCAGATGTACAGGTGCGACTGCTGCGTGTACTGCAGGAAGGCACCTTCACTCCGGTCGGTTCAAATCAGGAGCTCAAGGTCGATGTGCGACTGATCACCGCCACCCACCGCAACCTGATGCAGGAAGTCGCCCAGGGGCGCTTCCGTGAAGACTTGTTCTATCGCATCGCTGTGGGCGTACTGCACTTGCCGCCGCTCAGAGAGCGCGAAGGTGACCTGCTGTTGCTGTCCGAAGCGCTGCTGGCAGGCATTGCCAGCCAGGACACCAGTCTCGGTGATAAGAAAATTTCCGCAGAAGCAAAAAATCTTATCCTTCAGCATCCCTGGCGTGGCAACGTTCGTGAGCTGCAATCCACTTTTTTGCGCGCGGCACTCTGGTGTCAGGGTGATTTGATTACTGCCCACGATATCGAGCAAGCACTGTTCAAACTGCCGCAAGCGCAGGCCGATGTATTGGCCATGGATGTTACCCAAGGTATTGATCTACAACAGGTAATTGCCGAGGTGGCAGGGCATTATCTGCGCAAGGCGCTGACGCTTACCGGCAATAACAAGACCCGGGCAGCCAGCCTGCTAGGCCTTAAAAGCCAGCAAACGCTGAGCAATTGGATGGACAAATACGGCATCGAATAAAACTGGCACGGTCCTCGCTATAGGACCGACATGGACAGAATCGCCTTTATGAAATCAGTCAACTTCGAGTTCCGTAAGCGAACGGGCATCACACCTTGCCGGCGGATACCCAGTTGTGCGGCAGCAGCTCGGCCAGGGCGCTGGCCTTCTGCGTCGGCAGGCGCGTGAGCACGTCCTTCAGGTAGGCGTACGGATCGTGCCCGTTCAGGCGGGCTGACTGGATCAGCGTCATCAAGGCTGCGCCACGCTGGCCACTGCGCAGAGAGCCGGCAAACAGCCAGTTGGCACGCCCCAGGGCCCAGGGGCGGATCTGGTTCTCGATCCAGTTGTTGTCGATGGGCAGGTTGCCGTCATTCAGGTAGCGCACCAACGCTGCCCAGCGCTTGAGGCTGTAGTCGAGTGCCTTGGCGATCGCGCTGCCTTCCGGCACCTTCTGCCGCTGCCCAAGCATCCAGCTATGCAGGCCATCGATGATCGGCCTGGCTTTGTCCTGGCGCAGTTGCCGTCGCTGTGCGGCGAGCAACTCGCCCTTCGCGCTCCACCTCGTACAGCTGACCGATGTACTGGAGGGCCTGCTCGGCCAGTTGGCTCTGGTTGGCGGCATGCAGGTCGAAGAACTTGCGCCGTGCATGGGCCATGCAGCCGATCTCGGTCACGCCTTGCTCGAAGCTGGCCTTGTAGCCGACGAAGTCGTCGCAGACCAGTTTGCCCTGCCAGTCGCCCAGGAAGCTGCGCGCGTGCTCGCCAGCCCGGCTCGGCCTGAAGTCGTAGACCACGGCCTTGAGGTCGGCGAAGGGGCTGGGTGCATAGGCCCAGACGTAAGCCCGCTGGGTCTTCTTCGTGCCCGGGGCGAGCATCTGCACCGGGGTTTCGTCGGCGAGGATGACGTCCTGCTGGAGCAGGCAGTCGCGCAGGGCATCGACCAGGGGTTGCAGCTGGACACCGCAAGCGCCGACCCATTGCGCCAGCGTGGAACGCGCGATAGCCAGCCCGGCGCGGGCGAAGATCTTTCCTGGCGGTATAGCGGCAAGTGATCGGCGAACTTGGCCACCATGACCTGAGCCAGTAGCCCGGCAGTCGGGATGCCCTTGTCGATCACCTGCGCAGGCACTGGGGCCTGGATCAGCGTTTCACACTGGGCGCAGACCCACTTGCCACGGATATGCCGCTCGACGGTGAAGGTGCCCGGGGTGTAGTCGAGCTTCTCGCTGACGTCTTCACCGATGCGCTTGAGCTGGCAGCCGCAGGCACACTGGGTGCTGTCCGGCTCGTTGAAGTATCAGCGTGCGCGGCAGTTCGGCCGGCAGCGGCGCTCGCTTGGGCTGCTGCCGTGGCTCGCGCTTGGCGGGCTCTGGTCGGGCCGTTTCAAGCTCTGCCTCGATGGCGGCGATGTCGGCCTCGATCATCTCGTCCAGCAGATTGAGCTGGTCGGCATTGAGCTGCTCGCTGCGGCGGGCGAAGCGGTGGCGCCGCAGCACGGCGAGTTCGTGGTTCAACCGCTGGTTGAGCGTTTCCAGGTGATCGACGCGCTGACTCAACTGCGCGGCCAGTTGGCGCAGTTGCTCGGGTGTCAGGTGATCGAAAGCGGCAGGACTCATGGCGCCGAGTGTGCGGATTGTCGGCCCCCTCGGCGATAGGCCATTGGCCTAATTGCGCCCCGGCTACAGGAGTCTGATCTCGGCATTGGGCCCAAGACGCTGCCAAGGTAGGCCGACCACCAGGGCCTGCAACTGCTCGGGACTGAGTTCCAACTGCTGTCCCTGCCAATTGCCCGACCAGGCGAAGCGCCCTCGATTGAGCCTGCGAGCAGCCAGCCAGATGCCGAAGCCATCGTGCACCAGCACCTTCATCCGATTGGCGCGCTTGTTGGTGAACAGGTAGGCGCAGTGCGGCTGCGCCGCACCGAAAACTTGAACCACCCGGGCCAACGCGGTTTCGGTGCCGGCGCGCATGTCCAGCGGCTCGGTGGCGAGCCAGATGCGCTCGATGCGGATCACTTCAGTAGCTCGCGCAGAAAGCGGGCGCAGCCTTCAGGGTCCTTGCCCGGCCACTGCACCGACAGTTTGCCGGCCCGATGGGGAATTGCGATCTGGATGGCCCTGTCGGCCGCACTCGGGGTAGCCGGCACGCTCGGGACGAGAGAATGGAATAAAACCTGAGGGTACCGCGGGCAGCTGTGCCTGCTGGCGGCGAATCCACTTGTGCACGAGATTGGCGTTGAGGCCGTGGCTCAAGGCCACGCCGGCAACCGAGGCGCCGGGCTGGGTGCACTCATCGACGACCTGGGCCTTGAAAGATTTGGGATAGGAGCGGCGTTGGCCTGGCACGGGAGATCCTCCACAAGGGGCTTGAAATGGTGTCCACCAAAAACAGGTGGACACCATGCCGCTAGCTGGAAGAACCGGGGAGGTGTGTTGGCCAGACGCTTACCGAGTTCCTCCGCCCCGGCAACGAGCTGCTGGCCAACCTCGCCGGTCTTGCCGAGGCTGTGCTGCACATCGATCCGGGCAGCGCGCTCACCCGTCTGCGCAGCTTTGCCGAAGAACTGACCAAAGCCATCTACAAGGAAGAACTGCTGCCGCGCATGCCGCAGTCGAGCTTCTACGACCTGGTGAAAAACCCGGTGTTTGTTGATTGCGTCAGCAAGCCCCTGGTGCACCAGATCAACTTCCTGCGCATCCAGGGCAACGACACCGCCCACGGTGCCGAAGGTGATTTGCGCAATGCCCAGCTGGCTCTGAAAACGGCCTACCAACTGGCCATGTACATGGCCATCAAGTACTACGGCACCGCGCAAGCTTCGATCCCCGCATTTACCGAGGTCAAAGACCCAGCGGCGATGCTGGCCAGTCTGCAGAAAACCGTCTCCAGCTATGAGAAGGAACTCAACCAGCAGCAGGAAGCGCTGCAGAGCGTGATGGACAAGCTGGAGCAGGAGCGCACCCGCCACCTCGACAAGGTCGACCCGCCTGCCAAGCCTGACCAGCAAAAGCGTCAGCAGCAGAGCCAGCAGGTGGCCGACAGCCTGCAGTGGAACGAAGCCAAAACCCGCGCATTGCTGATCGACGCCATGCTCCTGCAAGCCGGTTGGGATGTCAGCAACCCCGCGCAGGTCGGCCAGGAAGTGGACGTCGACTTCCCCGGCAACGTCTCCGGCAAGGGCCGTGCGGACTACGTGCTATGGGGCGATAACGGCCAGCCCCTGGCCGTGATCGAGGCCAAGAAATCCGGCAATCTCAGCCTGCAAGCCGGGCGCGAACAGGCTCGCATGTACGCCGACGGCTTCGAGCGCATGGGCATGCAGCGCCCGGTGATTTTCTACAGCAACGGCTACGAAACCTTTATCTGGGACGACAAGCAGTACAACACCTACCGCCCGGTGTACGGCATCTACAGCAAGGACAGCCTCGAATACCTCGCCTATCAGCGCCAGTACCGCGTCCCCACCCTGGAGAAACACAACCCCGAGCTGAGCATTGCCGACCGCCCCTACCAGATCGAAGCGATCAAAACTGTCGCCGCGCACTTCCAGCAGCAGCGCCGCAAAGCCCTGATCATCCAGGCCACCGGCACCGGTAAAACCCGTGTGGCCATCGCCCTGGCTGAGTTGCTGCTGCGCACCGGCTGGGCCAAGCGCGTGCTGTTCCTCTGCGACCGCAAAGAGCTGCGCGTGCAGGCCGATGACGCTTTCAAGCAAAACCTGCCCAGCGAGCCGCGCTGTGTGATCGGCGAAACCGGCAAGGTCGACCAGACCGCGCGCATCTTCATCGCCACCTACCCGGGCATGATGAACCGCTTCGCCCAGCTTGATGTGGGCTTCTTCGACCTGATCATCGCCGACGAAAGCCACCGCAGTATCTACAACAAGTACCGCGACCTGTTCGACTACTTCGACGCGCTGCAGGTCGGCCTCACCGCCACGCCGGTGAAGTTCATCAGCCGCAACACCTTCGATATGTTCGACTGCGAAACCACCGACCCGACTTTCGAGTTCGGCCTCGATGCTGCCATCAATAATGAGCCGCCGTATCTGGTGCCATTCCGCGTGAAGGACCTCACCACGGACTTCCTGCGTGACGGCATCCACTACAACGACCTCAGCGACGAGCAGAAGCGTCAGCTCGAAGAGGACCTCGGCGAAGAAGAAGCCAAGCGCACCACCATCGCCGGCAAGGACATCGGCCGCAAAATCTTCAGCGAAGACACCGACCGCATCATCCTGGAAAACCTGATCAACAACGGCATCAAGGATGAGACCGGCTCACTGGTCGGCAAAACCATCGTCTTCGCCCAGCGTCAGGACCACGCCGAGCACCTGGAAAAGCTCTTCTGCAAGCTCTACCCGCAGTACGGCACCAAGGTCTGCAAGGTCATCCACAATGCCATCCCGCACGTGGACACCCTGATCAAGGAATTCAAAAAACCGGATAACGATTTCCGCATCGCCATCTCGGTCGACATGCTCGACACCGGTATCGACGTACCGGAAGTGGTCAATCTGGTGTTCGCCAAGCCGGTCAAATCCTGGGTCAAGTTCTGGCAGATGATTGGCCGCGGTACGCGCCTGCGCCCAAACCTGTTTGGCCCCGGTAAAGACAAAACCGAGTTTTTGATCTTCGACCACTACGGCAATTTCGATTTCTTCGAGCAGGAGTATCAGGAGCCGGAAGACACCGGCAGCAAATCCCTGCTGCAAACCACCTTCGAAGCCCGCCTAGCGCTGGCCCAGGCCGCCCTGCGTCATAACCATGCCGCTGCCTTTGACGCCGCCATTGCCCTGCTGCGTGCCGACATCAACGACCTGCCCGACACCAGCGTGGCGGTAAAGCGTGAACTGCGCGCCGTGCACCAGTTGCAACAAACCCAGCAGCTGCAGCAGTTCGATGGCAAAACCCAGCACCTGCTGGCCAACACCATTGCCCCGTTGATGTCGGCCCGCGTGCTGCGCGACAAACACGCCACTGCGCTGGATAAGCTGATCGCCGGTATTCAGTGCTGCCTGGTCGAGCAGGCCACCTGCTTCGAGGACGGCAAAATTGCCCTGCTGGCCGAGTTGGACAAGCTCGCCGTGAATATCCAGGCCGTCCGCCAGAAGGATGCCCTGATCGCCGAAGTACGCAGCGCCGACTTCTGGCTGCAGCCGAGCATCGACAAGCTGGAAAACGCCCGCCAGGAACTGCGCGGCATCATGAAATATCGTCAGACCGGCACCGGGCCGGGTGATGGCATAGGAACCACCAAAACCAAGGATGGCAACCTGCTGGGCGACGAGCGCGCGGTGTACATCACTGGCGCCAGCGAGGCCATGATCTACCGCCGCCGCCTCAAGGACATCCTTGCCGGCATGCTCGCCGCCAACCCGACCCTGCAAAAAATCCACAAGGGCGAACCCATTGCCGAGAGCGAGCTGAAAACCCTGACCTCGACCATCCTCACCAGCCACCCCGGCGTCAGCCTGGAGGTGCTCAACGAGTTCTACGGTCGCACAGCCGATCAACTGCACCTCACCGTACGCGAGATTATTGGCCTGGATGCACACGCCATTGAGGAACACTTCAAACAGTTCCTCCATGCCCATCCCAGCCTGACCGCCCAGCAGGTGCGCTTTATGAACCTGCTGAAAAACTACATCGCCCAGCACGGCAGCATCGTGATTGAAACACTCTACGACGCGCCGTTTTCCAGCATCTCCCACGAGGGCATCGACGGCGTGTTCGCCCCCGCCGATGTCACCGAGCTGGTGGCCGTGCTCAAACCCTTTTTGAAGAACCCCGACCAGCCCGGCACCCCCGCCTGATGGCCGCACAACCTACAGATCGAGACCACTGAATGCTCACCGGCAAAATCCGCAACGATATCGACAAGCTCTGGGAAAAATTCTGGACTGGCGGCATCACCAACCCGCTGACCGTGATCGAGCAGATCAGCTACCTGATGTTCGCCCGCATGCTCGACATGCAGGAGGACGTAGCCGAGCGCAAAGCCAACCGCACCGGCAAGGCCTTCGACCGCTTGTTCCCCAATACCCCGGAAGGCCAGCTGCTGCGCTGGAAGAACTTCCGCAACATGAGCGGCAAGGAGCTGCACAGCCACCTCAAGCAGAAGGTCTATCCGTTCTTCGCCCAGCTCGGCAGTGCCGAAGGCGAGGGCGGTGAGCGCGAAGGCCTCGGCCATATCAGCGAATACATGCAGGACGCCGATCTGGAGATCAAGAACGAGTCCGTGCTCACCTCCGCCGTGGAGATGGTCAACGACCTGCCGCTGACCCAGAGCGACGTGAAGGGCGATATCTACGAATACCTGCTGAGCAAGCTCACCACCGCCGGCATCAACGGCCAGTTCCGCACCCCGCGCCACATCATCGACGCGATGATCGAACTGATCGCCCCGCAGCCCACCGATGTGATCTGCGACCCGTCCTGCGGCACGGCGGGATTCCTTGCGCGCACCATGGAATACCTCAACCGCGTGCATTCCAGCCCGGAAGGCACCTTCACCGACGAAGACGGCAACCGGCATTACTCCGGCGACCTGCTCGAACCCTACCGCCAGCACATCAACAGCCAGATGTTCTGGGGCTTCGACTTCGACACCACCATGCTGCGCGTCTCCAGCATGAACATGATGCTCCACGGTGTGAACGGCGCGAACATCCGCTACCAGGACTCCCTGAGCAAATCCATCAAGGAGCACTACCCGCGCCAGGAAGAAAACTTCTTTGATGTGGTGCTGGCCAACCCGCCGTTCAAAGGCAGCCTGGACGAGACAAACACCAACCCCGACGTGCTCGGCCTGGTGAAAACCAAGAAGACCGAGCTGCTGTTCGTCGCCCACATCCTCCGCTCGCTCAAACTTGGTGGCCGTGCCGCCGTGATCGTGCCGGACGGCGTACTTTTCGGCTCCAGCAAGGCGCATCAGCAACTGCGCCAGGAGCTGCTCGACAACAACCAGTTGGAAGGCATCGTCAGCCTGCCCAGCGGCGTATTCAAACCCTACGCCGGCGTCAGCACCGCCATCCTGATTTTCACCAAGGGCGGCACCACCGAGCGTGTGTGGTTCTACGACTTGCAGGCCGACGGCTACTCGCTGGACGACAAGCGCACCGAGCTGAAGGGCGAGGGCAGCAACGACCTGCCCGATGCCATCGCCCAGTGGCACAAATACCGGCAGATGGTCGAGGGCAATATCAGCGCCAGCACTATAAACACCCTGTTTGGCGACAAGCGCAAAAAGGCTTTTGTCGTACCCGCAGAGGATATTGCTGCCAACAAGTACGACCTCTCTATTAACCGCTACAAGGAAGTGGAGTACCAGCAAGAGGCCTTTGAGGAGCCAAAGGTGATTCTGCAACGGCTCAAAGGTCTGGAGCAGGAGATTCTGGCGGATCTGGATGAGCTGGAGGGGATGCTGTGAGCCAAGTTTTTCCTGCGCACTGGGATGTATTGCCGTTCAGCTTGGCTGTCAAAGACGCCACATCTGAATATTCGAAGCTGCAGAAATCTGAATACTTGGAGCAAGGCAGGTTTCCAATAGTTGACCAAGGGCAGCAGAAATTTGGCGGCTATACAGATGATGAGTCAGTAGTCTCTTTGGATGGGTGTCCTGCAATTGTATTTGGTGATCACACCCGGATTTTTAAATTTATAGATGAGCCATTTTGCTTGGGTGCTGATGGTGCAAAGGTACTTGAGCCAAAGGCTGAGTTGGACAAGAAGTTCTTATTCTATTATTTGTCCTCATTGAATATTGAGTCTGCTGGTTATAGCAGACACTTTAAGTTTCTCAAGGAGAATGTTGTTCCAGTTCCACCCCTGCCCGAACAAAAGCGCATCGCCGCCATTCTCGACAAGGCCGACGCCATCCGCCGCAAACGCCAACAAGCCATCCAACTCGCCGACGACTTCCTCCGTGCCGTGTTTCTGGACATGTTCGGCGATGTGATTGAGGGTGCAGAAAATGTCGTTAGGTTTTCTGATGTTGCCGTGCTGGATGCGCCAATGGTTGATCCGCGAGTCGACGAATATATAGATTTAATACATATCGGCCCGGATCGGATAGAGAAAAAAATTGGCAAGCTGCTTCCCGCGCTAACTGCGCGAGAGGAAGGACTTATTAGTAAGAAATTTCTTTTTGATGATCGCTATGTGTTGTATTCAAAAATACGACCATATCTTAGGAAGTGCGCAATGGCAGAAGGGGTGGGTTTGTGTTCAGCTGACATGTATCCGGTCAGGCCTGTGGAGGGTGTTGCAACTAAGGAGTTCCTATGGATGTTGCTCCTCTCTGATTTCTTCACCGCATATACCGAGTCGTTGCCTGCCCGTGCAAATATTCCAAAGCTCAATCGTGAGGAGCTTGAGGCATTCACTCTTTCGTTGCCGGACTATAGTCGGCAACTTAAATTTTCCTCAATTGTGAGAGCGACCAACATTGCCGGTCAGCGCGTGGTGGAGAGTGCTGCTTATGTTGACGGCGCATTTGTGTCCTTGAGTCAAAAAGCCTTCTCCGGCCAGCTATAGATAAGGAAATCCCCATGCGCCTTAAGTCCGTCAAGCTCACCCATTTCCGCGGCTACCGCACCACCACAGTCATTCCCATCGGCGGAGCCATAACCAGCATCGTAGTTCGCAATATCTAGGGCAGATCGACCGCCCACTAACAGCGTATGACTCGCTTGAAGTTGCTTTTAAAGAACCCAGCACACCCATACGGCAAGGAATATCCCAGAGGGAGTAGTTATGCTGAAAACTCAAAATAATCTTCTCGATTACCTGAAGAAATTGGCGCAGGTCATCGAGAAAGCCCGTACGGCTGAGGTGGAAATTAATGGTGAGCCTGCACAGATTCAGGCGTTTGCGCAGGCGGTTGCCGAGCGCGAATTGCTGGTGCCCGTGGTGGGGGCATTCAGCGCCGGTAAGTCTTCACTGCTCAATGCCATTATGGGCAGCAGTATCCTGCCCATGGATATCAAGCCGGAAACGGCTATTCCAACCGAGTTGCGCCACGACACCCATGAGCGTATTGAGGCGTTTTTTACCGATGGGCGTACCGAGCAATATGGCGTCGACCAGTTGCCAGCCCTGCAGGCCCGAGCGGAACAGCTCAAGTTCCTGCGCCTGCACCTCAATCGCCCGGCCTTGAAGGAGCTGGCGCCGCTGGTGCTGGTGGATATGCCAGGCTTCAACTCGCCGTTGGATGCGCACAACAAAGCCATCGACCGTTACATCGGTGATGGCGTGCACTATCTGTTTGTGGTCAGTGTTGAAGAAGGCGCACTGCACCAGCAGATCATCAGCAACATGGACCAAGTCACCGTCATGGAGCGCGGCTTCACCGTTTGCATCAACAAGGCTGACCTTAAACCTGCCGCCGATGTGCAGGGCATTTGCGATTACATCCGCGAACAACTTGGGGACGAGGGCTTTGAGGCCGAGGTATGCGCTGTCAGCAAGAACGACATTGCGTCGGTCAAGGCGATGCTGGGCAGCTTCGATCCCGAGAGGATTTTCGGCGCGATCTTCGAGAATTCGCTACTCGGCCATAACCAGTACATGCAGGGCATTCTGGACACCGCACTGAAAGGGCTGGAAAGCAGCAAGGAGGCCAACGCGCGGAAGATCAAGGACATGGAAGATGCCCTGGTTGCTCTGGAGCAGGAGCGTCAGCAGCAGTCTGAGGCCAGCCAGGGAGGTAACCTGGAGGGGGCTGCGGATGACATCTTGCGTGCGGTGCGCAACCGCCTGGCCGGCTCCGTGGATATGTTGGCCCAGGCTGCCCTGCGCAGTCAGGATGAGATGACTCGCATCATCTCCAACGAGGTGCGCAGTTGCCTTACCTCTGGGCTCAAAAGCGCCACCAACAGCATGTCCGCCCGGATGGTCGCCGAGTTCAGCCAGCACGTCAGTGGCTCCCTGCGCACGGACGTGAATCTGTCCCAGAACCAGAACAATTGGACGGACAGCTTGCTGCAAACGCTGCAATCGCAGTTGCTGCCCGGCCTGCTTTCCGGCCTAGGTGATAAATCCGGCGGCACGGGCACCGTGATCACCAGCATGATGTCCGGCATGGCCGCGATGCGATTCATCCCCAATCCCATCCTGCAGGTCGTGGCCACCATTCTGCCGAGCGTGCTTGGCGCCATTTTCGGCGGCATCGGTGAAGGGAAGAAACTTGAGCAGGCCAAGGAGGCCATTCGCACCCAAGTATTTCCATCGGTTGAGAGCCATTTGCGTCCTCAGCTTCTCGAATTCCTGCTCCAGGCCCAGGAGCAAATCGTGCAGTCGGTCTGCAAGGCGTTTGATGAGCGGATCAAGGCGCAGAAGGAGGTTCTGGAGAAGATCAACAAGGAAGCTGAAAGCGGCAATCTGGAGGCCCGGATAGGCGTGCTGAAAGATGCGCTCGCCGAAGTCCGCGCCTTGGCCGATACCCATCTCCAGACCGTCAAGCACTAACACAGCGAGAACTAACTAAAAATGACTGTTGTAACCGTCAAGGAAAACGCTGTGTCGCTGGAACAGCGCATCACCAATCTCGTCAATGGCATGGAGAAGCTCGACGACATCGTCGACCGATATCCCGGTCCCGGCTTTACCGATGGGCTGTACGGTGAAAAGGGCGCCCCGCTCAAAGCGAAAATCGTGCGGGAGGATGCGCTGGCAATGGCCAGGGAGGGGCGCAACCTGCGGGTAGGCATCATCGGTCGGGTCAAAGCGGGCAAGTCCTCGCTGCTCAATGCGCTGATGTTCGCCGGCAATGATGTGCTGCCCAAGGCGGCCACTCCCATGACCGCCTCGTTGACCATCCTGCGCTACACCGACCAAGACATGCCTTATGCCGAGGTGGAGTATTTCCGCCCGGAAGACGTGAACGATATGCGCCAGCTGGCTGAGGAATATGACTCGCGGTTCACGGTGCTCCTGGCCGAGAGGCAGAAGGCGGCTGAGGAAAGGGCGGCGCGCCCGGGCGCTCGTAACGTATCGCAGCCGGACCCGGAGCGCCTCAGCGCGTCGGTGAAACGCGAACTGGACACCGACCCCAGGCTCGGCGGCGCAAAGGATATGTACGCGCGAATTTGCGACGCAGGTGGTTTGGGCGACAAGGGAGGCAAGACGGAGCGCGTTGACGGACGCGATCTTGCGGACCTGCAAGGCAAGCTGGCCAATTATGTCGGGTCAGGTGGACGGCTCACACCCTTCACGAAGTGTCTGACGTTGTATCTGCCGATACCCTCCCTGCAGGGCGTGGATGTGGTGGACACCCCCGGGGTGAATGACCCGGTCCGCTCCCGTGAAGAGCGCACCATGGAGGAGCTGCATAACTGCGATGTGGTCTTCGTGGTCAGCCCGGCAGGGCAGTTCCTGAACAGGCAGGATCTGGATCTGATGGGTCGTCTGACCTACAAGGATGGCGTGCGCGAGGTCTTCCTGGTCGCCAGCCAGGTCGACGGACAGCTGTTCGGCAGCGAACGCGATAAGCACGACGGTCGCCTGCCCGATGTCCTGCAGGGGTTGCGCAGCACCCTGGCCACTCAGGCCAGCAACACCCTGGCGGCGGAGAACGCCACCAATCAGGGGCTGGATACGCTCAAGAGCCAACTGGCGGAGCGCCTGGTAGTTACCTCCAGCGTTGCCCACGCACTGCTAACCCAGCCGGAAACCGAGTGGGATGACACTGTGCGCCATGTCTGGTCGCTACTGCGCTCAGGTTACCCGGCGGAGTTCACCCAGTTGGAAAGCGCCAGGCCACATCTCGAGGCCATGGCCGGCATTGGCCAGACCAACCTAATGTTGGAGCAGGTTCGCGGGCGCAAGCAGGTCATCACCGAAGAAAAGGTCAATGCGTTTCTGGAGGGCCAGGTCAGGGCCTTGCGGGAAAGTGTGGAAGGTGCTCCCGGGGTCGTATCGGCCAACCGTGAAGCCTTCCTAAAGACCAGGCCCGAGGATCTTGAAGAAAAGCTCAGCGCCATGCAGTCCGGTCGTGAGAGGGCCATTCGGGTAACCAACGTTGCCGTTGGGGATATTGCAGAGGACGCAGGGGGGAGCTTGCGCAGCCAGATAAACAGCAAGGCCGATGAGCTTTTCGGCAACGCCCAGAATGCGGCAGAGCAATCCAAAGACTACGAGGTCGAGTATACGGACCCGAGTTTCGGCCGTAAGGCATTGAGTTTAATTACTTTTGGATTGGTTAGCGCAGAGCGCACGTCCACAACTGTCCAGACCATTGACGCGACCAGAATTCGCAGCGAGCTTGAGGCATTTCATTCGTCCTTCAGTACCCAAATGGTCACGATTGTCGACCGCACTCGGCAGGGACTGCGAAGTACGATCGAGACGGGCGTTCTGGCGGCGTTGCGGGAGTATAAGGTTGTAGAGGATCGAGATATCGACACCTCCCGCCTGGCGCAGGCATGCCGTGCCGCTCTGCGCGAAGTGAGTGAATTTGATGATCCGGAGTTGCCTCCGGTGCCATCTAGGCTGATGCAAAATGGCACCCTGAGAGGAAGCGACGCCAGCCGGTTTGAAAGTGCCGCCCTCGAGTATCTTCATGAGCTAAGGAAGGCTGCTAGCCAGGAAGCCCGAAAGCTAACAAGAGCTTTTGAGGAACGTCTGAAGGCTGCGGATGTGGGAGCCCGGCTCTTCGATCATTACGAAGAGCAGCTCAACGGACTCCGGGCGCAGATCCAGGAGAAGGAAAAGACCCTGCAGCGCTACGATGAGCTGCTGGCCGAGCTGAAGGAGCTGCAACGCCATGTCTGATCTGTTGCTTGTTCCCCGGCTCGAGCCTGCCCTCACGCGTCTGAAACGCATCTGGCCGTGGGGGCGCAAGGCGCTGATCGAGCAACTTCGGCAGCATGTCGAGGAGGCCGATGAGCATACGCTGCGCATGCAGGCGCTGCGTCAGCGCATCGAGGCCGAGCTGGCAGGGGTCAGTGCCGAGCTGGGTGCGACCACTAGTGATCTTGAGCAGTTGCAGGCCCTGCACGGACAGTTGCAGGCAGAGCACTCCGCACAAACGCAGCAATTGCGTGAGCGCACAAACGCTTATGCGGCACTGGCGCAAGCCCATAAATTGCAGCGAGGTGAGCTGGAGCAACTGCAGCGCGCGCATGCCTCTCTGGAGGACGCACATGCACAGCTGCAAGCCGCGCATCAGCGTCTTGAGGAGGAGCATGGACAATTGCAGGCCACAGCTGAGTTGGTCGAGCGCCGCTACCGGTTGGTCTGCAATATCCTCAACGGCAAGCCAGCCGAAAATCCCGCCCTGAGCGAGCTCAAGAGCTGGTTTGCGGGTGAATTCGCGCGGGATGTACAACGGCTTGAGTTGCCAGCGGATGTTACGAGCATGGTACTTGAGCAGGCCCAGTCCATCAGTCTGCATGTGGAATTGCTGAGCGACTCGCCCGCGCTGCGTACGAAATCCCTGGTGGCTGTGGCGGGTGGCTTCAGCAGCGGCAAGTCATCCTTTGTTACCAGCTTCATGCACAGGGAGCATTCGCAACTGTTGGCCAAGGGCATCCAGCCGGTCACTGCAATTCCCACCTACGTGATGCCTGGCCGTGAACTCTCCATCTACGGTCACACGCGTAAAGGGGCACATGTAGCGCTGACGAAGGACGAGTACGCTCAGTTGACGCATGACTTCATCGCCAACATGGGCTTCAACGTCAAGGAGGTCATGCCCCATGTGGTGATCGAGGCGCCGATGCTGGAGGTCCAGCACCTGGCCTTCATCGATATGCCGGGTTACGACCCTGCTGCTTCAGACACTGCGGACACCGCTGCCGACCATGGCATTGCCAGCGCCGTTCTGAGCGAGGCGGATGCCGTGATCTGGCTGGTTGCGCTGGATACCAACGGCACCTTGCCTGCCAACGACCTGGAGTTCCTGCTTCAGCATGCGGACGACAGACCGCTGTACGTGGTGCTCAACAAGGCTGATCTGCGCCCCATGTCGACCCTTCAGGATGTGATCGAAGAAATCAGGGACCACCTGGAGGACAGCGGCATCCAGTACGAGGGTATCTGCGCCTACAGTTCCACGCTCGGCAAGGAACTGTTGCATGAGGGCAAGAGCCTGAGTGAAGTCATGCAGGAATGGGATCATTCAACCGATGCGGCGCTGATGTTGTACAAGGAGTTTGAGACGATGGTCCAGACCCTGGATGAATATGCAAACCGACAACTGCATAAAGTCGAGAACGTCAACGAGTTGGCTCACTCGATTGAGTTGGATATCTTGCAGATGGTGGGGTCGGAATCCAAGGTTTTCAGGGCGGCTCAAAATAGACTTGGGCAGTTGAAAGAGCTGGCAGAGAGCATTTTGGGTGTCGAGAAAAGCGAAGCCCATCAGCGGCTGGAAAATATGCGTATGCGTGGTCATCAACTCCTGCAAGACAATTTGAGAGCGGATTATCGGTCCCCAAGGCAGGATGCGCTGGCATAGTCTGTGAGCGCGCTCATGGCACCGTCATGGGGCAGCAGGTGTCATGAGTGCGTGGTGCTGGTCCAAATGGAAATTGGTCGAGTTAAAGCAGAGCCGAAAGTTTGCCTATAAAACAGGCTTGGTTCGATCTGACCGTATCATTTGAGGTGGCCTTACCTGGCATATATGGACGTTGTTCGTTGGCTATCTGTGCTTCTCTCTGGGGCTCTGGAGCAGCGAACAAGGCAACTCACCTTCTACCAGTCGAGTGACTGTAGTCATGCAATATGTAGTGGTTGCTCTCAGTTCAGTAACGAGCTGCAGCCTAGACGCCAGCTTATGGCTAGCACTCAAAATTCTGGTTCGCCGAACGGGCGGGCCAGACTTGGGGGCACGGTTTAGGCACAGAATTGGCACAACCCGAAAACCAACCTAAATCGAGCTGTTCAGGCAGTGCTCATTTTCCGCTTCAAGCAGGGCTGATTGAATTCAAGGCGTAGCTGGGATGAGGGCAGGTTGATTTATCGTCTCTTATAAAACGCTTGATAAATCAATGAGATATGGCGCACCAGGCGGGATTCGAACCCACGACCCCCGCCTTCGGAGGGCGGTACTCTATCCAGCTGAGCTACTGGTGCGTATGTGTTGCGGCGGCCTATTTGACCATTAGCTGACACCCTTCACAACTCGATGAGTATTGCCTTCGGAGGGCAGTACTCTATCCAGCTGAGCTACGGATGCAGCGCCGCGGCTCGCGCGGCAGGCCGCAATCATACGCATCTCGTCGGCGGGAGTCCATTCCATGTGCGTACGTTCGTGATTTCGAACGAAAATGACCGTCCGTCGAGGATGTGCTCAGAAAAGCAGCAGAATTTTCCGACTTTCGTTGATTTTATCGAACGGGGTATTGCCCTTTGTCAGTGGTGGCCCTAGGATTCGTTTGAGATTTCAAACGCCCCCAAAGCCACAACAACAGGAGACCGGGGAATTGGCATCAGTTCAGCCGGCCGCGTGCCCCTGGAATGACCTCTTTCTGACCTGCCCGTCGCTCGTCCGGCCTTTCGCGCTGCCGGGCCGCCGTGGTGCCGGCGTGGCGTTTCGTCCGCGTTCCCTTTCCCGCACGAGCCTTTCGTATCCTCCCCGACGCCTGCCGGCGGTCGCGTTCTTCCGCGTCCGCCCGTTGCGCACGGTGGCCGGCCGGTAACGGCGACGCCGCTGGCACAGGGCGCAGGAAATGGAACACCGGGGCGCTGGCCCTTTCGAATAACCAGCAGGCAACACTTTCCGGTTACAACCGAACCAGACAACCAGGCACGCGGGGTAGTCGAGGTAGACCCGCTGCTCACGGCATTCCTCGAAGGAGACAGGTCATGCAACTCAAAGATGCCAAGCTGTTCCGTCAACAAGCCTACGTCGATGGCGCCTGGGTGGATGCCGACAACGGCCAGACCATCAAGGTGAACAACCCGGCCACCGGCGAGATCATCGGCAGCGTGCCGAAGATGGGCGCCGCCGAGACCCGCCGCGCCATCGAGGCTGCCGACAAGGCCCTGCCGGCCTGGCGCGCGCTGACCGCCAAGGAGCGCGCCAACAAGCTGCGCCGCTGGTTCGACCTGATGATCGAGAACCAGGACGACCTGGCCCGCCTGATGACCATCGAGCAGGGCAAGCCGCTGGCCGAGGCCAAGGGCGAGATCGCCTACGCCGCTTCCTTCCTCGAATGGTTCGGCGAAGAAGCCAAGCGCATCTACGGCGACACCATTCCCGGCCACCAGCCGGACAAGCGCATCATCGTGATCAAGCAGCCGATCGGTGTGACCGCGGCCATCACGCCGTGGAACTTCCCCTCGGCGATGATCACCCGCAAGGCCGGCCCGGCCCTGGCCGCCGGCTGCACCATGGTGCTCAAGCCTGCTTCGCAGACCCCGTATTCCGCCCTGGCCCTGGCCGAACTGGCAGAGCGCGCCGGCATTCCGAAGGGCGTGTTCAGCGTGGTCACCGGTAGCGCCGGCGAAGTCGGCGGCGAGCTGACCAGCAACCCGATCGTGCGCAAGCTGACCTTCACCGGTTCCACCGAAATCGGCCGCCAACTGATGGCCGAGTGCGCCCAGGACATCAAGAAGGTGTCCCTGGAGCTGGGCGGCAACGCGCCGTTCATCGTGTTCGACGACGCCGACCTGGACGCCGCCGTCGAGGGCGCGCTGATTTCCAAGTACCGCAACAACGGCCAGACCTGCGTCTGCGCCAACCGCCTGTACGTGCAGGACGGCGTGTACGACGCCTTCGTCGACAAGCTGAAGGCCGCCGTGGCCAAGCTGAACATCGGCAACGGCCTGGAAGCCGGCGTGACCACCGGTCCGCTGATCGACGCCAAGGCCGTGGCCAAGGTCGAGGAACACATCGCCGACGCGGTCTCCAAGGGCGCCAAGGTGGTTTCCGGCGGCAAGCCGCACGCCCTCGGCGGCACCTTCTTCGAGCCGACCATCCTGGTCGACGTGCCGAAGAACGCCCTGGTGTCCAAGGACGAGACCTTCGGCCCGCTGGCGCCGGTGTTCCGCTTCAAGGACGAGGCCGAGGTCATCGCCATGTCCAACGACACCGAGTTCGGCCTGGCGTCCTACTTCTACGCCCGCGACCTGGCCCGCGTGTTCCGCGTCGCCGAGCAACTGGAGTACGGCATGGTCGGCATCAACACCGGCCTGATCTCCAACGAAGTGGCGCCGTTCGGCGGCATCAAGGCCTCGGGCCTGGGCCGCGAAGGTTCCAAGTACGGGATCGAGGACTACCTCGAGATCAAGTACCTCTGCCTGGGCGGTATCTGAGCCCGGCGAGGAACGCATCCGGAGGGGCCGGACGGCAGGCAAGAGCTGCGCCGTCCGGTGTCGACGTTGCCGGTGGTGGCACCGGACGAACCGGGAGACGCGGTCGCCGATCGCGAAGCGGCTCCGAGCCCTGGCGGGCCTGCAAGTCCCGAGGCAGTCGATCATCGCATGCTGCCTTGGGGAGCTTCCTTCCCGCCTTCATCCTTTGACCCGGCCGACCCGATGAGCGGCCACTGAGGAAGCCATGAGCAAGACCAACGAATCCCTGCTGAAGCGTCGCCAGGCCGCGGTACCCCGCGGCGTGGGCCAGATCCACCCGGTCGTCGCCGAGCGCGCCGAGAACTCCACCGTCTGGGACGTGGAAGGCCGCGAGTACATCGACTTCGCCGGCGGCATCGCCGTGCTGAACACCGGCCACCTGCATCCGAAGGTGATCGCCGCGGTCCAGGAGCAACTGGGCAAGCTGTCCCACACCTGCTTCCAGGTGCTGGCCTACGAACCCTACATCGAGCTGGCCGAGGAAATCGCCAAGCGCGTGCCGGGCGACTTCCCGAAGAAGACCCTGCTGGTCACCTCCGGCTCCGAAGCCGTGGAGAACGCCGTCAAGATCGCCCGCGCCGCCACCGGCCGCGCTGGCGTGATCGCCTTCACCGGCGCGTACCACGGCCGCACCATGATGACCCTGGGCCTGACCGGCAAGGTGGTCCCGTACTCCGCCGGCATGGGCCTGATGCCGGGCGGCATCTTCCGCGCCCTGGCGCCCTGCGAGCTGCACGGCGTGAGCGAGGACGACTCCATCGCCAGCATCGAGCGCATCTTCAAGAACGATGCCCAGCCCCAGGACATCGCCGCGATCATCATCGAGCCGGTGCAGGGCGAGGGTGGCTTCTACGTCAACTCCAAGTCCTTCATGCAGCGCCTGCGTGCCCTGTGCGACCAGCACGGCATCCTGCTGATCGCCGACGAAGTGCAGACCGGCGCCGGCCGTACCGGCACCTTCTTCGCTACCGAGCAACTGGGCATCGTTCCTGACCTGACCACCTTCGCCAAGTCGGTCGGCGGCGGCTTCCCGATCTCCGGCGTGGCCGGCAAGGCCGAGATCATGGACGCCATCGCGCCCGGCGGCCTGGGCGGCACCTATGCCGGCAGCCCGATCGCCTGCGCCGCGGCACTGGCCGTGCTGAAGGTGTTCGAGGAAGAGAAGCTGCTGGAGCGTTCGCAAGCCGTCGGCGAGCGCCTCAAGGCCGGCCTGCGCGAGATCCAGGCCAAGCACAAGGTGATCGGCGACGTTCGTGGCCTGGGTTCGATGGTGGCCATCGAGCTGTTCGAGGGCGGCGATACCCACAAGCCGGCCGCCGAGCTGGTCAGCAAGATCGTCGTCCGTGCGCGCGAGAAGGGCCTGATCCTGCTCTCCTGCGGCACCTACTACAACGTCATCCGCTTCCTCATGCCCGTCACCATCCCCGACGCGCAACTGGAGAAGGGCCTGGCCATCCTGGCCGAGTGCTTCGACGAACTCGCTTAAGCTTCACCGGCAAAGCGATACCCCCGAGGCCCGCGCGTCCGCGCGGGCCTTTCTTTCAGAGGCTTCACGGAAACGGAAGCCTCTTTTTTCTGCCAGGGTTTTCCGCGAAACGCCCGACGAACGGTTTTCGCCTGTTACCCTTGGGCGCCTGGCGCATACGAATCCTCCCGCATTCCTCCGGTCGTTCCGTTCGTGGCGATTAGGACAGGTCCTAGAGGCGCACCGTGTTCGTCCGTCATACCCTTGTGTGCCCGCGGGCCGTGTCGTGCCCGCCTGTCATGCCTGGTGCGTCCCGCTCGGTTCGCCAGGTTCGAAGAGGAACGCCATGAGTGCCGCGAAAAAGGCCCCCGTCATCCTGATTGCCGACCCGGACCCCTGGAGTCGCGACTTGCTTGGCCAACTGGTCCTCGGCGTGCGTTGCGATGCCCGGCTGGTCCTCTGCGGCGATGGCGGAGAAGCGCTGGCGCATTGCCGACGCCGGCGCTTCGCGTTGATCCTGGCCGAGCTGAACCTGCCGCAGGTGGATGGCTTCGAGCTGCTGCGCGAAGCGCGCCTGCGCCGCTCGGTCGCCGAGCAGCCGTTCATCCTGATCAGCGACCGCGCCGACCAGGCCAGCGTGCGCGCCGCCGTGGCACTGGCGCCGACCGCCTACCTGGTGAAGCCGTTCCAGGCCGAGAACCTGATGCAACGCCTGCGAGGGTTGTTGCTGAAGGGCGACGAAGTGGTCGCCTGTCCGCTGCCGGAGCGGGACGCGGGCGAGAACCTGGAGGCTTTCCTCGAACGCGCGCGCGACTCCGCGGAGGGGGCGCCGTTGCTGGCCGACGTGCGTGCCGCCAGCGATCGTTGCCTGAGCGCCGAGGAGCATCCGCTGCGCGTGCTGGAGGCTGAGTTCGGCCGCGATCCGCAGATCACCGCTGGCCTGATCGCCGCCGCCAACAGCGCCGCCCGGCACGTCGGTCCGGCCTGCCAGACCCTGGGCCAGGCCCTGCGGCGGCTGGGACTCGGGCACAGCCTGAACCTGGTGCTCGGTTTCAGTCTGCAGCGGGCCATCCAGCTCGGCGAGCCGCTGCTGGCCGAGCGCGCCATGCACTTCTGGGATCTTTCGCAACGTTGCGCGGACATCGCCTGGGAACTGGCCGACGCCCTCGGCGCGGACGTCGAGCGCTGCTATACCGCAGGGCTGCTGCATCGCCTGGGCGACCTGGCGCTGCTGCGGACATTGCAGGATTGGTGCGATGGCGGCGGCGCGCTGGACGAGGCGCGCCTCGACGAGCTGCTGGGGCGTTTCGGCGCCAGCTTCGGCTCGGCCCTGCGGGCGCGTTGGCGGCTGCCGCTGGAGCTGCGCCGGCTGATCGCTGCGGCGTACCAGTTCGGTGGCGTGCTTTCCCGCGAAGAGCTGATCCTCAGCCTGGCGACCCAGGCCGCCAGCCTGCCCGAGGACGACGCGGAGCAACTGGCCGAGAGCAAGGCTGCCCGCATGCTCGGCCTGGACGGCGAACGACTGGCGAAACTGCTGCAGCCCTGAGCCGTCCTCGCTGGGCTTTTGCAAGGGGCGGCGCCTCCCGTAGGGCGGATAACGCGACGCGTCATGCGCCGCTGGGCATGGGACGCGGTTGCAATCGAGCCTCTGGCCGGGGAGATCGGCACCTACCTGCGCGCCGCCGAGTTGCCGGCCGTGGATGGGCGGAAGCGCGCCTAGCGCCGCAGCTCGGCGCGCAACAGGTCCAACGCCGGGTCGATGTCGTCCCGTTCGATGCAGCCGAAGCCGAAGAGGAAGCCGGCCTGTGCCGGGGTTTCCGCGTAGAAGGGCGGCAGGGTGCCGACCTCCAGGCCTTGCTGGCGCAAATGACGGGCGATGCGCAGCACATCCAGCGGTTCGCGACAGCGCGCCGCGAGGTGGATCCCGGCCACCGCCGGCAGCGCTTCGAGCCAGGGGCTCAGGTCGCCGTGCAGGCGTTCCAGCAGGCGCCCGCGACGCTGGGCGTATTCGCGTTGCAGGCGGCGCGTATGGCGGGCGAAGTCGCCGCGCTGGATGAACAGCGCGAGGGCGCGTTGCTGCAAGGTCTCGCTGTGCCGGTCGACCAGCTTGCGCGCCGCCAGCACCGCTTCGCGCAGGCTTGCCGGCGGCAGCAGGTAGCCGAGGCGCAGCTCGGGGAAGAGGGTCTTGGAAAAGGTCCCGAGGTAGGCCACCTGGCCGTTCCGGTCGAGGCTGCGCAGCGACTCCAGCGAACGCCCGTCGAAGCGGTACTCGCTGTCGTAGTCGTCCTCGATGATCAGCGCCCGGTGGCGCTGCGCCCAGTCCAGCAACTGCAGGCGCCGCTCCAGGCTCATCGGCATGCCCAGCGGGAACTGGTGCGACGGGGTGACGTAGACCAGCTTGGCGTTGTCCGGCAGCAGGTCGACGCGCAGCCCCTCGGCGTCCACCGGCACTCCGCGCACCTCGGCGCCGGTGGCCAGCAGGCTGGCGCGGGCCGGCGGATAACCGGGTTCCTCGACCACCGCCAGGTCGCCGGGGTCGAGCATCACCCGGGCCAGCAGGTCGAGTCCCTGCTGGGCGCCCTGGGTGACCATCAGCGCGTTCCAGTCGCACTGCACGGCGCGGTTGATCGCCAGGTAGCGGGAGATCGCCAGGCGCAGCTCGGGGTCGCCTTCGGTTTCCTTGTAGAACGCCGGCGAGCGCTGTTGCAGGCGTAGCGCCTGGAGCACGCAGGTACGCCAGGTATCGAAGGGAAAGCGGCGCTTGTCGGTCGTGCCGCCGGCGAAGCTGTAGCGGAGCGGTGCTCGCTGGTCCATCAGACCGGACTGCGGTTCGATGCGTGCCCAGCGCGCGGCCGGCCGCAACGGACCGTCGGCGCGCTGCGGCGGCGCTTCCCCGGCGGGCCCGCGGGCGACGAAGGTGCCGCTGCCGACCCGGCCTTCGAGGAAGCCCTCGCTGGCGAGGCGCTCGTAGGCTTCGCTGACGGTCTTGCGCGACACTTCCAGGCGTTCGGCGAGGTAGCGCGTGGCTGGCAGGCGATCGCCGGTGGCCAGGCGACCATGGAGGATCGCGTCGCGCAGCTGGCGATAGAGCTGGCCGACCAGGTCGTGGCGGCCGTCGAGGATCAGTTGCAGTTCCATGGCGAAATTGGCTACCTGGTATTTCTGGTAATTGGCTCTTCGTGGAAGCCAAAGGCAGGCTTAGTGTTACCCCATGCCGCGCCGCTTTCCACTCTCGCGGCTGCCAATCAGCCAAGGAGATTCGCCATGACCACCCGCCTCGAATGGGCCAAAGCCTCCCCCGACGCCTATGCCGCCATGCTCGGCCTGGAAAAGGCCCTGGCCAAGGCCGGCCTGGAGCGCCCGTTGATCGAACTGGTCTACCTGCGCACTTCGCAGATCAACGGTTGCGCCTACTGCGTGAACATGCATGCCAACGACGCGCGCAAGGCCGGCGAGACCGAGCAGCGTCTGCAAGCGCTCTGCGTCTGGCAGGAAATCCCCTACTTCACCCCGCGCGAGCGCGCTGCCCTGGCCTGGACCGAGCAACTCGCCCGCCTCAGCCAGGGGGCGTTGCCGCACGGCCTGCTCGACGAACTGCGCGAGCACTTCGACGACAAGGAGATCGCCGAACTGACCCTGGCGGTCTCGGCCATCAACGCCTGGAACCGCTTCGGCGTCGGCATGGGCATGCAACCGGAATGAGGTGGACGGCGATGAAGGCCAATCGATCGATCGCCTGCCTGCTGCTCGCCGCGCTGCCGACGCTGGCCAGCGCCCATGTTGCGGAGAAGGTGGAAACCCTGCACGACCAGGCCCTGGCCGAGATTCCCGGCCATCGTGGGTTGATGCTGACGGTGTCGTTCAAGCCCGGCCAGGTCTCCGCGCCCCATGTGCATCCCGGCTCGGTGTTCGTCTACGTGCTCGAAGGCACCGTGCAGACGCAACTGGAAGGCGGCCCGGTGGAGACCTACACGGTGGGCCAGAGCTGGTACGAGCCGGCGAACGTGCCGCACCTGCTGGCACGCAATCCCGATCCGATGAAGCCGGCCAAGTTGCTGGTCTGGGAGTTGCTCAAGGAGGGCGACCCGATCCTCAAGCCACTGGAGCGCGGCGCCCACTGAGGCGTCGCTCGTTCGTCCGGAGGAGCGTCCGTCATGAGCGCCAGCCAGGTCATCCGTATTCGCGCGCGCAACGGTCAGTCGGAACGGCTTGGCCTGCGCCTGCAACAACTGGTCGAACCGGGGCTGGAGGCGCCGGGTTGCCTGGAGTACCAGGTGCGCAGGGACGCCCTCGAGCCGGATCTCTGGCTGGTGTGCAGCCAGTGGCGGGAAGCGCAGCAGATGTTCGACTACCTGGCCGGCGGCATCCAGCAGGTATTCGCCGAAGTGCTCTGGCGCTCCCTGGCGGCGAGCCTCGAAGTGCAGGATGACGCAGGCTAGAGCAAACCCAGCTCGGCGCAGACGATCAGTACCTGCTCGCGCAGCCAGAGGTTCGCCGGGTCCTGGTCGGCGGCGCGGCTCCATGACAGGTGCAGGGCGAACGGCGGCAGCCCGGGCGGTGCGAGGCAGGCGTGATGGCGGCCATCGTCGAGCAGTGCATGGATACGCCGTGGCAGCATCAGCACGAAGTCGCTGCCCGACAGCAGTTGCAGGGCGGCGACGTAGCTGTTGGCGCGCGCGGCGACCTCGCGGCTGCGGCCCTGGCGTCGCAGCCACGTGTCCACCAGGTTGGCGTTGCTGGCGTCGAGCGGGGTCGGGAAGACGAAGCGGCGCCTGCAGAACTCGTCCAGTTCCAGGCGCTCGTGGCGCGGCTGGGCACGATCCTGTACGCAGAGCAGCTCGTCGCTGAACAGGGCGAGCGCCTGTAGCTCCGGTGCCGGTCGGTGGTACTCGGGACCGAAGTCGAAGACCAGGTCGACCTGGCCGTCGAGCAATGCTTCGGTGGGCAGTTCGGGACCCAGGCGGCGGATGTCCAGGCCGATCCTCGGGCCGTTGGCGGCGAGCCGTCGCAGGAGTGCCGGAAGGATCAGCAGCTCGACATATTCCGGCGCGCAGAGGGTAAAGGTCCGCGGCTCGCCACGCGGGTCGAAGCTGCCCTGGGCGGCGTGACAGGCGTTGATGCGGGCGAGCATTTCCTCCACGTGGGGCAGCATGGCGCGACTCTTGTGGGTCGGCTGCATGCCGCCGCGGGTGGCGATGAACAGCTCGTCGTCGAAGGCCTGGCGCAGCTTCTTCAGGCAGTAGCTGACCGTCGACGGACTGAGGTTCAGGTGTTCGGCGACCTCGACGAGGTTCTGTCGTTGGTGGACCTGTAGGAAGACCAGCAGGTCCTGCATGTCGACCTTGCGCAGGCCGTTGGCGATCAGCATCGGGGCGTCCTGACGGCGTCGGGAGCGCCATCAGAACCCGTCCCTTTCCTCAGCGCAAGCTTTCGGCGCCGACGCCTTGCGGCTGTCGCTCGTCGAACAGTGCCGCATAGCGCCGCGGGTCGAAGCGCAGGCCCAGCCCCAGTAGCAGCGCCGCCACCGTGGCCAGCCCGAGCCAGGCTCCGGTGAAGCTGCCGAGGCTGTCGCGCAGCAGCCCGGCGATCCATGGCGAGACCCCGGCGATCAGGTAGCCGGCGCCTTGTACCAGGGCAGCCAGTTGACCGGCGCGTTGCGGCGCGTCGAAGTGGTCGAGGCAGACGATCAAGCCCATGGGGAACAGCCCGCCGATGCCCAGTCCGAGACACAGCGCCCAGAGCAGCGGCAGGCTGGCCGGCGCCCAGGCGAGGCCGAGGAAGCCGGCCAGCATCAGCGCCGTTAGCCCGACCAGCACCGGGCGGCGATCCCGCGAGCGGCTGGCCAGGGCCGGCGCGAGCAACCCGGAGAGCACCTCCATGGCCGTCAGGAAACCGAGCAGCAGCCCGGATTCCTGGGCGCTCCAGCCCTGCTCCAGGTAATAGGGCGCGAGCCAGGCCAGCACGCAGGTGTAGCAGGCCGTGCCGAGGCCGAAGAACAGGACCAGCAGCCAGGTCCGCGGATAGCGCAGGAGGCTCCTGCCCGGCTGCGCGGCGGGCAGGCGCAGGCGGGTGCCGGGTTGCAGCCACCAGGCCAGCAGCGCGAGCGCGGCGAGCGCCGCCCAGGCACCGAGGCCGAGCCGCCAGCCGGCGTGCTCCGCCAGGGTCGGCGCGGCGCTGGCGGACAGCGCCGCGCCAGCCATGATGGCGGTGACGTAGAGCCCCATGCAGAGCGGCGTGCGCGCGCCGAAACGGGCCTTGATCAGGGCCGGCATCAGCGCCTGGATCAGGGCGATGCCGAGACCGGCGAGCATGGCGCTGCCGAGCAGGTCGGGCAGGCCTCGGCTGCCCAGGCGCAGGGCGCTGGCGGCGCCGATCAGCAGCAGGGCGAGGGCCACCGAACGCCACTCGCCGACGCGGCGGGCGATGCCCAGGCCGAAGAACATGCCGAGGCCGAGGGTCAGCACCGGCAGGGCGGTCAGCAGCGAGACGTCGCCGAAGCTGAGCGCGATCTCGCCGCGCATGGCGTTCAGCAGTGGGCCGACGGCGGCCATGGAGGGCCGCAGGTTGAGGCCGACCAGGACGATGGCGGCCATCAGCCAGAGGGTGCGGCCGGGTGGGTTGGCAGTGGGCATGGCGATCTCCTTTCGGGAGCACCATTGCGCCTGCGCCAGGGCGTGGCGGCAAATCAAAATCCGCAGGGCGGATTCGAAAAAATGCGCTGGCCAGGGAGTCGGGGCGGACGCTGGCGCAACGTTGCGAGTCGCGAGGTTATCCGCCCCGTGCGGCGCGTGGCCTCACTCCGCACTCAAGCGCATCAGGCTTTCGCTCAGGGCCCGCGCGTGGCGGTCGACGATGATCGGCGCCCAGGGCCTGCCGGAAGCGCTGACCAGCGCGCTGCTCTTGCTGTTCAGGTCGCGCAGGGCCTGGCTCAGGTACTCCCAGCGGTTTTCCAGTTTCTTCAGTCCCGCCGGGTTGGCGCTTTGCGCCACCAGCAGGGCGATGCGCCGGTCGATCAGCGGGACCAGCACGCTCTCGTCCTGGCCGAGATAGTCCCGGGGCTGCTCGCGGGCAGTCTCCAGCCCGCCCAGGTAGGCGCGCGCCAGGTATTGCAGGGACAGGTACTCGACCCGCACCGGCAACTGCCAGAGCGGCAGGGGCTGGCCTGGCGGGGGCGGTGGCACCTGGCGTTCCACCAGGTTGAGGAAGTCACGCAGGGCGCGGCTCAGTTGCTGCGGGTAGCGCCAGGGCAGGTCCTCTTCGCGGGGGCCGTAGGCCGCGCCTTCACGGATGCGCGCCACCAGCGTCTTTTCGTCTTGCCGCAGGAGCACCCCCTCGGGGGCGGTGGCGAGCGCGCGGTCGAGGCTGGCGAGGTCCTTCTCCAGTTGCGCCGCGTGCTGTTCCTGGAAACCCTCGCCGCGCAGCAACAACAGGCTGCCCACCGCGCGACAGGCCTGGACCTGCAGTTGTTGCAGGGCGCGTTGCTGGTCGTCGAGGGCGGCGCGCGCCGGCAGCACCAGCAGCAGGCAGTAAAGACAGAGGACAGCGGGAAGCGCGGGACGGAGCATGGGGAGATCCTGTTGTTGTCGTTATGGATATCCGCACCGAGGGCAGGTGCCCTGCACACGGTAGCCGGCCATGGCGCGCCTGCAAGCGTTCGAAAGTGTGATTCGCGCTCAGCCGTGGGTGGCCGCGCGCAGGCCGGCGAGGTCGAGAATCTCGATGCCGCCGTAGCTGAGCTGGAGGATGCCCTGGGCTTCGAGGTCCTTGAGGATCTGGTTGGTGGTCTGCCGCGACAGCGACAGCATCAATGCCAACTGCTCCTGCGGCAGGTGCAGGACCTGCCGGCTGCGGCTGTTGTCGTAGCCCTCGGCGAGCATCAGCAGGCGCCGCGCCAGGCGTTGTGCGGCCGGCAGCAGGGCCATCTCTTCCAGGGCGATGAATGCCAGGCGCAGCTTGTGGCTCATCAGCAGGGCCACGTCGCGCCAGTAGTGCGGCTCGCGGCGAAGCAGTTCGAGCAGCGCCGCCTGCGGCACCTGGAGTAGCTGGGTGTGGCCTTCGGCGTAGGCGTCGTGGGTGCGCGCCTGGCCGTCGAACAGGGCGATCTCGCCGAACCAGTGCGGCGCTTCCACCAGGATCAGCAGCGCCTCCTTGCCGTTCTCGCTGACCGCGCTGATACGGATCGCGCCCTCGACCACGCAGTACAGTCCGCAGGGCGCGTCGCCGCGGGCGAACAGGCGCTGGCCCGGCGGCAACTGGCGCGGTTGGGCGAGTGCCAGCAGGTGCGTCTGCAAGGCCTCCGGCAAACCCTGGAACCAGCGGCCGGCCTGGAGTTGCGAACGGTAGTCGGTACGCTCGTTCATGTTTGTCGTCTAGCTGACAGAGTGGAAAACCGGGGCGGCGCGATGATGCGAGAACCCTGGCGTGAGACCACAACAATGAAAACCCTAGTCGATCACCTTGCGCAATACGCCGCCTACCACCGCGACCGGCGCAACATCTTCAGCCATTTCATCGGCATTCCGATGATCGTCCTCTCCATCGCCGTGTTGCTGGCGCGGCCGGCGCTGGGGTTCGGCCTGTCTCCGGCGCTGCTGCTGGCGCTCGCCGCGGCGCTGTTCTACCTGCGCCTGGACCTGCGCTTCGGCGTGGCCATGACGGCGCTGCTGGCGCTGACGGTGTGGGGAGCTGCGCAATTGGCGGCGGGGACTACCGCTGCCTGGCTGGGCTGGGGCGTCGGCCTGTTCGTGGTCGGCTGGATCATCCAGTTCGTCGGTCATTACTACGAAGGGCGCAAGCCGGCCTTCGTCGACGATCTCAGCGGGTTGATCGTCGGTCCGCTCTTCGTGCTGGCGGAACTAGCCTTTCTGCTGGGGCTGCGCGGCGACGTGCAGCGCGAGGTCGAGGAGCGCGCCGGCCCGACCTGCATTCGCGAGCACAAGCGGGCGGCGTGAGAAGGTCTCCCGCGAGCGCGGGAGACCGGGGTGGGAGCGTTACTTGCGATCCGCGGCGATGCGCTGGCGGATGTGATCGGCGCGGGCCTGGGAGCCCGGGTGCGAATCGAACATGCTGCTGTCGCCGCCGCCCAGCTTGGCCAGCTTCTCGAAGGCGGTGACCAGGCCCTGGGTGTTCACTCCGCGCTTCTTCAGTAGCTCGTAGGAGAAATCGTCGGCGTCGGATTCCTGGGACTGGGAGAACTGCGCGTTGACCAGCGATTCGGTGAGTTCGCCCAGCTGGGAGCCGGACAGGGCGGCCAGCGCGCCGCTCTTCGAGGCGCCGGCGGCGCCGCGCACCGCGGCGGCCGCGTAGGCGGTCTGGGCGGCCTTGCGGGTGTGGCCGAGGGCGACGTGGCCCATCTCGTGGCCGAGCACGCCTTCGATCTCGTTGTCGCTCATCAGCTCCATCAGCCCGCTGTAGACGCGGATGCAGCCGTTGGCCATGGCCCAGGCGTTGACCTCCTCGGTGAGGTAGACCTTGTAGTTCACCGGCACGCCGTCGATCTGGTCGCCCAGGGCCTTGGCGATCTTGTCCAGGCGCTGGCCGTACTTGCTGTTGGCCGGGGCGATGCGGTTCTGCTGGTCGGACTCGGCACAGGCCTGGTCGGCGACCTGGCGGACCTCGGCGTCGCTCAGGGTGGCGGCCTTCACCGCCATCATGCCGTGCTGCATGAGGTCCCCCTGGGGCAGGTTCTGGCAGCCGGCCAGGGTGGCGCAGGCGAGGGCCAGGGCGGAAAGGGAAAGACGGGTCTTCATCGTGTGCTCCTTGCGATAGGTGGCGTTCCGTGCCGGACGGGCGTGTTCCGCCCGGTGCCGCGCGCCCGGTGGGGGTCGCGCGGCGGCGGATGATAGCGGCTT
Source organism: Pseudomonas sp. PS1(2021) (assembly GCF_020405165.1). Taxonomy (NCBI): domain Bacteria; kingdom Pseudomonadati; phylum Pseudomonadota; class Gammaproteobacteria; order Pseudomonadales; family Pseudomonadaceae; genus Pseudomonas; species Pseudomonas sp. PS1(2021). The sequence continues at coordinate 6,430,402 of NZ_CP084484.1, forward strand.
GTGCCGTTCGTCGGAAGTCCCGTGAAGGCCGCAGGCCCGCCCTGGCGGGTGCGCAATGCGTCCCTGGCGTCAGTGGAAACCGCGCCAGGCGAGGTTGGCGCCGAGCAGCAGGAGACCGACGAAGAAGCAGCGCCTGAACAGCGTCGCGCTGATCCGCTGGCGCAGCCACTGGCCGAGGAGCATCCCGCCCAGCGCCGGGACCAGGGTCAGCAGCGAGGCGCCGAGCATCTGCGGTTCGAGCAGGTCGCCATGCACGCCGAGAGTGACCGCCAGGGCCAGGGTCGAGGCGCTGAACGACAGGCCGAGGGCCTGGACCAGTTCGTCGCGCTGCAATCCTAGGGCTCCCAGGTAGGGCACCGCGGGAATCACGAAAACCCCGGTGACCGCGGTCAGCGCGCCGGTCGCCAGCCCGACCAGCGGGCCGGCCCAGGGCTCGTGGCGTGCCGGCAGGTGCAGCGGGATCGCGGCCAGGCCGAGCAGCGCGTAGGCCGCCAGGGCCAGGCCGAGCACGCCGGTGGCCTGCCTTGGTGCGTCGCCGCCGAGCCATGCGCCGACCAGCAGGGTGCCCACGATCACCCCGAGCAGCAGGCCGGCCAGGCGCTTCATCAAGCCGAGGAAGCGCGGGCCGCAGGCGAGCTGCCAGAGGTTGGTCACCATCGACGGTACGATCAGCAGCGCCGCCGCCTGCATCGGCGGCATGGCCAGGCCGAGCAGGCCCACCGAGACCGTCGGCAGGCCCAGGCCGAGCAGGCCCACCGAGACCGTCGGCAGGCCCAGGCCGACCACGCCCTTGACGAAGCCCGCGAGAAGGAAGGTGAGGGCGATCAGTGGGATCAGGGCGTGGAGGTCGACGGACATGCGGGTTCTTCCTTGTCTCGGGCTGGCGCGAACGGGCGATGGCGGCCAGTATCTCTCGTCGTCGACAGGCAATGTTTCATCCGGAGGTGAAGCATGCAATTCAATCCCGGCTTCAGTTCGCTGGCGGCGCTGCTCGCCGATCCCGGCCGCGCGCAGATGATCTGGGCACTGATGGATGGCAGCGCCCGCCCGGCCAGCGAGCTGGCGCTGCTGGCGGGCGTCTCGCCATCCTCCGCCAGCGGCCACCTGGGACGGCTGGTCGAGGGCGGCGTGCTGAGCCTGGAGGCGCGCGGGCGCAATCGCTTCTATCGCCTGGCCGGGCCGGAAGTGGGACAGGCGGTGGAAGCGCTGGCCAGCGCCTCCCTGGCCCTGCAGCCGCAGCGGCGCAGCCTGCCGCCGAGCCACGGCACGCCGTCGGCGTTGCGCGAGGCGCGGACCTGCTACGACCACCTGGCCGGCGAACTCGCGGTCGGTGTGTTCGCACGGATGCTGGATGCCGGCTGGATCGAGCAGGAGGGCAGGACGCTGCGCCTGAGCGCGACCGGCGAGGCCGGGCTGGCCAGGTTGGGAATCGACCTGGCGGAGGTCCGCCGCCGCCGTCGGCAGTTCGCCTGCGCCTGCCCCGACTGGAGCGAACGCAAGCCGCACCTCGGCGGCGCGCTGGGGGCGGCGTTGCTGGAGGCCTGTCTGCGCCAGGGCTGGTTGCGGCCGCAGGACGGCTCGCGGGCGTTGCAGGTGTCGTCGAAGGGCCGCGCGGGACTGCGCGGCCTGGCGGAGCGCACGGCGGGCTGAACCCGCCGCGGGATCAGAGATTGGCCACCGGCTGGAAGGCCTTCGGCTTGAAGTAGAGGGTCTCGCCGCGGGCCAGGCCGGCCAGGCTGTCGTGGTCCTTCACCACTTCGGCTTCGATCAGTTCGTCCTGGCCGTCGACCTTCAGCGTTACCCGGGTGATCGCCCCCAGCGGACGGATGTCGCGGACCTCGGCGGCGCGGTGCTCGGCCACCGCGGAACGCGACAGCGACACTTCGTGGGGGCGGAACAGCAGGTGCTGGTCGTTGCCCAGTTGCAGGCGGTTGGAGTCGCCGAGGAAGTGGTAGACGAAATCGCTGGCCGGGTTCTCGTAGACCTCGCCGGGCGAGCCGATCTGCTCGATCACGCCCTTGTTCATCACCACGATGCGGTCGGCCACCTCCATCGCTTCTTCCTGGTCGTGGGTGACGAACACCGAGGTCAGGTTGATCTCCTCGTGCAGGCGCGCCAGCCAGCGGCGCAGCTCCTTGCGTACCTTGGCGTCGAGGGCGCCGAAGGGTTCGTCGAGGAGCAGGATCTTCGGCTCCACCGCCAGCGCGCGGGCCAGGGCGATACGCTGCCGCTGGCCGCCGGAGAGTTGCTCTGGATAGCGGTCGGCGAGCCAGTCGAGCTGCACCATGTTGAGCAGCTCGTGGACCTTGGCCTTGATCGCGGACTCGCCCGGCCGCTCGCCCTTGGGCTTCATGCGCAGGCCGAAGGCGACGTTGTCGAACACCGTCATGTGGCGGAACAGCGCGTAGTGCTGGAAGACGAAGCCGACGTTGCGGTCGCGCACGTCGTGCTGCGAGACGTCCTCGCCATGGAACACGATGTTGCCGGCGTCCGGGGTTTCCAGCCCGGCGATGATCCGCAGCAGGGTGGTCTTGCCGCACCCGGAGGGGCCGAGCAGGGCCACCAGCTCGCCGCTCTGGATGTCCAGGTTGATGTTGTCCAGGGCCTTGAAGGCGTTGAAGTTCTTGCTGACGTTACGGATTTCGATGCTCATGGTTCATTCCTCGTCAGCATTGCTTTTCAGTCGGGACATGCGGGATTCGCTCCACTGCTTGAGCAGAAGGATGACCAGCGCCATCAGCAGCAACAGGCTGGCGACGCTGAAGGCGGCGACATGGTTGTATTCGTTGTAGAGGATCTCGACGTGCAGCGGCAGGGTGTTGGTGACACCGCGGATATGCCCGGAAACCACCGACACCGCGCCGAACTCGCCCATCGCCCGCGCGGTGCAGAGCACCACGCCGTAGATCAGGCCCCACTTGATGTTCGGCAGGGTCACGTGCCAGAACATCTGCCAGCCGTTGGCGCCGAGCAGGCGGGCGGCTTCCTCCTCCTGGGTGCCCTGCTCCTGCATCAGCGGGATCAGTTCGCGGGCGACGAAGGGCACGGTGACGAAGAGGGTCGCCAGGACGATTCCGGGCACCGCGAAGACGATCTGGATGTCGTGGTCGCTCAGCCATTCGCCGAAGTAGCCCTGGGCGCCGAACAACAGCACGTAGATCAGGCCGGCGATCACCGGCGAGACCGAGAACGGCAGGTCGATCAGGGTCACCAGGATGCTCTTGCCGCGAAACTCGAACTTGCTCACGCACCAGGCGGCGGCGACACCGAACAGCAGGTTGAGCGGCACCGAGATGGCCACCGCGATCAGGGTCAGCTTCAGCGCGGCCAGCGCGTCGGGTTCGAGGATCGCCTCGAAGAAGGTGCCGAAACCCTGCTTCAGCGCCTCGCTCAGGACCACGTAGAGCGGCAGCAGGAGGAACAGGGCGAAGACCAGCCAGGCCAGGACGATCAGGGCCAGGCGGCCGCCGGCGTTGCCGCGGCGGGAGGCGCTGGCGGTGGCAGCGGAAATGCTTGCACTGGACATGGCGCCCTCCTTACGGGGTTTCGATGCGACGCTGCAGCAGGTTGATCAGCAGCAGCAGGATGAAGGACACCACCAGCATCAGCACGCCGATGGCGGTGGCGCCGGTGTAGTCGTACTGGTCCAGCTTGACCATGATCAGCAGCGGCAGGATCTCGGTCTTCATCGGCATGTTGCCGGCGATGAAGATCACCGAGCCGTATTCGCCGACGCCCCGGGCGAAGGCCAGGGCGAAACCGGTCAGCCAGGCCGGCAGCAGCGCCGGCACGAGGATATGGCGGAACACCTGCAGCGGCCTGGCGCCGAGGCAGGCGGCGGCTTCCTCGACTTCCTTGGGAATGTCGGCGAGCACCGGCTGCACCGTGCGGACCACGAACGGCAGGGTCACGAAAGTCAGCGCCAGGGTGATCCCCAGGGGGGTATAGGCGATCTTGAAGCCGAGGTCGCTGGCGAACTGTCCGACCAGGCCGGCCGGCGCATAGAGCGCGGTGAGGGCGATACCGGCGACGGCGGTGGGTAGGGCGAAGGGCAGGTCGATCATGGCATCGATGATCTTCCGTCCGGGGAATTCGTAGCGCACCAGGACCCAGGCCAGCAGCGTGCCGATCAAGCCGTTGAGCACGGCGGCGGCGAGCGCGGTGCCGAAGCTCAGCTTGAGCGCGGCGAGCACCCGCGGCGCGCTGATGATGGCCCAGAATTGCTCCCAGCTGAGCTGGGTGGTCTTGAGGAACATGGCCCCCAGCGGGATCAGGACCAGCAGGCTGAGGTACACCAGGGTGTATCCCAGGGTCAGCCCGAAGCCGGGTATGACCGGGGAAATGCGTCGTGACATGTTCTGTCCTTACTCTGCGTTGGAACGCTTGGTGGCTCTCCCGGTGCCGGTTCCTTCCGGCAGTGGGCCCGGTACGGGACCGGGCCTGCTAGCCCCCTCGCCCGTCCGGGAGATGGTCTGGGAGAGGGGCCGTGGTTCGGGCGACGGGTCTGCCGTCGCGATCATTGCGCCTGGTAGATCTGGTCGAAGATGCCCCCGTCGTTGAAGAACTTCGGCTGGGCCGTCTTCCAGCCGCCGAAATCGGAGTCGACGGTGACCAGGTTCAGTTTCGGGAACTGCGTGGCGAACTCGGCGGCGACCTTCTGGTTGCGCGGCCGGTAGAAGTTCTGCGCGGCGATGCGCTGGCCTTCCTCGCTGTACAGGTATTGCAGGTAGGCCTCGGCGACCTTGCGGGTGCCTTTCTTCTCGACCACCTTGTCGACCACCGCGACCGGCGGTTCGGCGAGGATGGAGATGGAGGGCACGACGATCTCGAAGTTTTCCCCGCCCTGTTCCTTCTTCGCCAGGAACGCCTCGTTCTCCCAGGCCAGCAGCACGTCGCCGATCTGGTTGTTGACGAAGGTGATGGTCGAGCCGCGGGCGCCGGTGTCGAGTACCGGTACGTGCTTGTACAGCGCCTGCACGTAGTCCTTGGCCTTCTCGTCGCTGCCGTACTGCTTCTTCGCCCAGGCCCAGGCGGCGAGGAAGTTCCAGCGCGCGCCGCCGGAGGTCTTCGGGTTCGGCGTGATGACTTCCACGCCTTCCTTGGTCAGGTCGCCCCAGTCCTTGATTCCCTTGGGGTTGCCCTTGCGCACCAGGAACACGATGGTCGAGGTGTAGGGGGTGCTGTTGTCCGGCAGGCGTGCCTGCCAGTCGGCCGGCAGCAGCTTGCCGAGCTTGTGCAGTTCGTCGATGTCGCCGGCCAGGGCCAGGGTCACCACGTCGGCCTTGAGCCCGTCGATCACCGCGCGGGCCTGCTTGCCGGAGCCGCCGTGGGACTGCTGGACGGTCAGGTCCTCGCCGCCCTGGGCCTTCCAGTGCTTGATGAAGGCCGCGTTGTAGGCCTGGTACAGCTCGCGGGTCGGGTCGTAGGAAACGTTCAGCAGTTGCGTGGCTGCGGCAACCGGGCCGGAGACCAGGGCGCTGGCGAGTGCGGCCAGGGCGAAACGACGAAGGGACATGTGCAGCTCCTAGGTGTGTGCTGTTTCGATTGTTCTAATGGGGTGTTGGCGGAACGACGGGAACACGGGGCGTCAGGCGCGCATTCGCGGCCGACAGCTGCAGTACCGGTGCGGATGGGGTATCGAACGGATGTTCATGGCGAGACGCCTCCGGTGGTCCAGTCGGGTCGTGTGCTTCAGGCCTGCTTGACGGCCGGTTGCTGCAGACGGAATTTTTCCTTGCGCTCGATCTGCACCACCTGGCCGTTGTGCACGGTGATCTCGACGGCGCCGAAGCGCAGGCCGCGCAGGGCACTCTGGATTTCACGCAGGATGGTGGCTTCGTCCTGGCCATCCAGGCTTCTGAGGGTTGCGCTCATGGATCTCTGCTCCTGTGGCTCGAGGTGCCGCGTTGCTCGACGAAGTGGAGGCGGCGTGAGGCGCATAGTAAGCAGTGGGCAATATTCTTAAAAATATTGTTTAAGAATCTTTATAGGTAAAGTGGTTATAAGACGGCGAAGCGGCCCGGCTTCGCCGCCAGGCTCAGTCTTCCGGCAGCGCCACGGGCGGCAGGTCGAAGCGCAGCGCTTCCGCCGGTTGCGGCCGTCCGTACCAGTAGCCTTGGCCGAAGTCGCAGCCATGTTCGCGCAGGAACAGCGCCTGGTCCTGATGCTCGATGCCCTCGGCAACCACCCGCAGCCCCATGCTTTGCGCCAGGGCAACGATCGCCCGGGCGATCGCGGCGTCGTCCACCGCGCCGGGCAGGCCGGCGACGAAGCCCTGGTCGATCTTCAGCTTGTGCACCGGCAGCCGCTTGAGGCGCATCAGCGAGGAATAGCCGGTGCCGAAGTCGTCGATGGCCAGGTTCACGCCGAGGATGCGCAGGCGGCAGAGCAGGTTGAGGGACTGCTCGAAGTCCTCCATCACCGCGCTTTCGGTGACTTCCAGCTCCAGGTAGCGGGGCTCCAGCCCGGACTCTTCCAGGGCATTGGCGATCCTTTCCTCCAGGCCGCCGCGGTTGAACAGCCGGCTGGAGACGTTGACCGCGACGAACTCCAGCTCGACGCCGCGCTGTTGCCACTCGCGCATCTGCCGGCAGGCACGCTTGAGCACCCAGTTGTCCAGCGCGGCGATCAGCCCGCATTCCTCCGCCACCGGGACGAACTCGCCTGGCGGCACCAGGCCGCGCTCGGGATGCTGCCAGCGCACCAGCGACTCGACGCCGACGATCCGCCCGCTGGCCAGGTCGTGCACCGGCTGGTAGTGGACGCGCAGTTCGTCGTGCTCCAGCGCATGGCGCAGGGCCGATTCCACCTGGACATGGGCGCGGGCCCGGGCGGTCAGCACGCGGGTGTAGAAGGCGTAGGCGTTACGCCCGCTGTCCTTGGCCTGGAACAGCGCGGCGTCGGCGTGTTGCATCAGGTGGTCGACGTCGCTGGCGTCTTCCGGGTAGAGGCTGACACCGAGGCTTGCGCTGATATAGATCGGCTGGCAGTGGATGTCGAACGGCGCGTTGAAACCGTCGAGGATGCGCTGCGAGAGTCGCGCGACGGCTTCCGGGTCGTCGTTCTCGACGAGGATGGCGAATTCGTCGCCGCCCAGTCGCGACAGCAGGCAGCGCTCGTCGAGTTGGTGTTGCAGGCGCTTGCTGACCTCCTTGAGGAGCATGTCGCCAGTTGTATGGCCGAGGCTGTCGTTGATGTGCTTGAAGTGGTCGAGGTCGATCAGCAGCAGGGCCCCGGCCACCGTCCGGTCCTTGCCGTTCTCCAGCGCCTGCTCGATGCGCTCGCGCAGCAGCACGCGGTTGGGCAGGCCGGTCAGCGAGTCGTGGTGGGCGAGGAAGTCCAGCTCGTTCTCCGAGCGCTTGATGCTGCTCAGGTCGGAGAACACCCCGACGTAGTGGGTCAGCTGGCCCTGGTCGTTGCGCACCGCGCGGATGTGCAGCCACTGCGGGTAGATCTCGCCGCTCTTGCGACGGTTCCAGATCTCTCCGCTCCAGACGTCCTGCTCGCGCAGGGCCAGCCACAGGCGCTGGTAGAACGCCTGGTCCTGGCGGCCGGAGCGGAGGATCGCCGGGGTCTTGCCGAGCACGTCCTCGGAACGGTAGCCGGTGATGCGCTCGAAGGAAGGGTTGACGTGCACGATCACCGCCTGGGCGTCGGTGACCAGAACGCCCTCGCGGGTGCTGTCGAACACCGCCGCGGCCTGGCGCAGGTGGTCTTCCTTGAGCCGCTGCAGAGTGATGTCGCGGGCCACGCCGGTGTAGTGCAGCGGCTTGCCCAGGGCGTCGCGGAGGACCCGGCCGCGCGAGTGGATCCAGCGGTAGTCGCCGTCCTTGTGGCGCAGGCGGTAGATGTGGTCGAGATTGTCGGTCAGGCCCTGCAGGTGGTTGCGGTGGGCCTCCAGCACGGTGGCGTACTCTTCGGGGTGCAGGCGCTTCTTCCAGGTCTCGATGGGGTCGCCGAGTTCCTCCGGAGCGAGGCCGATCAGCGCGGCGTAGCCCGGCGAGACGAACATCCGGTCGGTCACCAGGTCCCAGTCCCAGAGTCCGTCGCGCACCGCTTCCAGGGCGCGGTTCAGGCGCTGCTCGCTGCCGTGCAGTTCGTCGTAGGCCTGGGCCTTGCGGCGGAACTGGCGTACCAGGTAGAGGTACAGGAGCAGGCCGGTTGCGGCGAAGAAGAACAGCCGCTTGGCGGTCATCCAGAACACCAGTTGGTCGTGGTCCTGGACCTGGTTTTGTAACAAATGATCGCTCAGGAACGCCCAGGCGATGGCGATTGCGAGATAAGCCAGGCTCAGGCGAAGGGCACTCAGGCGGGGGCTCATGGGATTTTCAGTGGGCAATTATTGGCCGGGCAGTATAAATGATGGCCATCCGGCCCTGTTCATATCTAAAAGAACGGATGGTAATCCCCAGCCGCTTGGTGATAATGCCCCCAGGTTTTGTCAGACAAGGCCCTCATCACTCCCAAGTCCCCCCGAGGTTCAGTACCGCCTATGTGGTTCAACGGTTTTCTCGACCTGTCGCCGTGGCAACTGGTGGCAGTTACCCTGGTGCTGACGCATATCACCATCGTCAGCGTGACCGTCTACCTGCATCGCTATTCCGCCCACCGTGCACTCGACCTGCACCCCGCGCTGCAGCACTTCTTCCGTTTCTGGTTGTGGTTGACCACAGGGATGAACACGCGCGAATGGACCGCGATCCACCGTAAGCACCATGCCAAGTGCGAGACCGTCGAGGATCCGCACAGCCCGGTGCACAAGGGCCTGTTCACCGTCCTGCGCGCAGGCGCGGAGCTGTACAAGGCCGAGGCGAAGAACCAGGACACCCTGCGCATCTACGGCAAGAACTGCCCGGACGACTGGATCGAGCGCAATCTCTACTCGCGCTTCCCGATCGGCGGCGTGGTGCTGATGGCGCTCATCGACCTGGCCCTGTTCGGCGCCCTTGGCCTGACCGTCTGGGCCGTGCAGATGGTATGGATTCCGTTCTGGGCCGCCGGCGTGGTCAACGGCCTCGGCCACGCGGTCGGCTATCGCAACTTCGAATGCCGCGACGCCGCCACCAACCTGGTGCCCTGGGGCATCCTCATCGGCGGCGAAGAGCTGCACAACAACCACCACACCTACCCGAACTCGGCCAAGCTGTCGGTGAAGAAGTGGGAATTCGACCTGGGCTGGGCCTGGATCAAGCTGTTCAGTTTCCTGCGCCTGGCCAGGGTCGCCCGGGTTGCGCCGATCGCCCATCGGGTCGAAGGCAAGCACAGCCTGGACATGGATACCGCCATGGCGATCCTCAACAACCGCTTCCAGATCATGGCGCAGTACCGCAAGCTGGTGATCGCGCCGCTGGTCAAACAGGAAGTGGCCAAGGCCGACGAGTCGGTGCGCCACCTGTTCCGCCGCGCCAAGCGCCTGCTGTCGCGCGAGACCAGCCTGCTGCAGGACCGCCACCACGTGCGCATCGACTCGATGCTCGCCCACAGCCAGGCGCTGAAGGTGATCTACGAGAAGCGCCTGGCGTTGCAGCAGATCTGGGCCAAGACCAGCGCCAACGGCCACGACATGCTGGCGGCGATCAAGGACTGGGTGCATGAGGCGGAAGCCAGCGGTATCCAGTCGTTGAAGGAGTTCGCCGCGCAACTGAAGACCTACTCGCTGCGTCCCGCCTGACGCCTGACGCGCCCTCGCGGGTGCGTCAGCCGCCTCTGCAACGCGCCGGCTCCTGCCGGCGCGTTGCGTTTCGGCGTCGCCAATGCGACGCCCCGCCGATACTTCTCTTCCTCCGCAAGTCGACTTGCCCGATCCGGGATTCAGCCCGGGCGGCGCCCGGCCTATCTTCGGCGTGCCCAGGCGCCACGCCGGGCGTCACGCAGAACAACAAGAAAAGGAGCGCGGGCGATGTTGCTGGATTACCTGATCATGCTGGTCTACGCCCTGGCCATGCTGGGCCTGGGCTGGTACGGAATGCGCAAGGCGAAGAGCCAGAGCGATTTCCTCGTCGCCGGACGCCGTCTCGGCCCCGGCCTCTACCTGGGAACCATGGCCGCGGTGGTGCTCGGCGGCGCGTCGACCATCGGTACGGTCAAGCTCGGCTACCAGTTCGGCCTGTCCGGCTTGTGGCTGGTGTTCATGCTCGGCCTGGGGATCATCGTCCTCAGCCTGGTGTTCTCGCGGCAGATCGCGCGCCTGCGGGTGTTCACCGTGACCCAGGTGCTGGAACAGCGCTACCAGGCCTCCTCGCGCTTGATCGGCGGGGTGGTCATGGTCGCCTACGACCTGATGGTGGCGGTCACCGCGACCATCGCCATCGGCTCGGTCACCGAGGTGGTATTCGGCATCCCGCGGATCCCGGCGATCCTCTGCGGTGGCGGGATCGTCATCGTCTATTCGGTGATCGGCGGCATGTGGTCCCTTACGCTGACCGACATCATCCAGTTCGTGATCAAGACCGTCGGTATCTTCCTGGTCCTGCTGCCGTTGTCGATCGACGGCGCCGGTGGCCTGGCGCGCATGCAGGAGGTGCTGCCGGCGGGCTTCTTCGACCTCGGCCACATCGGCCTGGATACCATACTCACCTACTTCCTCCTGTACTTCTTCGGCGCGCTGATCGGCCAGGACATCTGGCAGCGGGTGTTCACCGCGCGCAGCGAGACGGTGGTGCGCTACGCCGGGCTTGGCGCCGGCGTCTACTGCATGCTCTACGGCGCCGCCTGCGCGCTGATCGGCGCGGCGGCGCGGGTCCTCCTGCCGGACCTGGCGGTGCCGGAGAACGCCTACGCCGAGATCACCCGCGAGGTACTGGCGCCGGGCCTACGCGGCCTGGTGGTGGCGGCCGCGCTGTCGGCGATCATGTCCACCGCCAGTGGGTGCCTGCTGGCGGCGGCCACCGTGCTGCAGGAAGACATCTACGCGCGCTTCCTGCGCCCCGGTACCACCAGCGACATCCGCCTGAGCCGTTGCATCACCCTGCTGATGGGCGTGGCGATGCTGGTCCTGGCGTGCCTGGTCAACGATGTCATCGCGGCCCTGAGCATCGCCTACAACCTGCTGGTCGGCGGCCTGCTGGTGCCGATCGTCGGCGCGCTGCTGTGGCGTCGGGCCAGTCCGCAGGGAGCGATCGCCAGCATCGTCGCCGGTTGCCTGGCGGTGATCGCCTGCATGGCCCGCGACGGCCTGCTCGCCAACTCGCCGATCGTCTACGGCCTGCTGGCCAGCCTGGCGACCTTCGTCGCGGTCAGCCTGGCTACCCGTCCTGCCGCCAGCCTGCGAGCCCAGCCGGAATGAACCCACCGCGCCGGGCGGCGCCCGGCGCTTTCTTCCCGCCACACGGAGACGCCCCATGTCGAACGACCATCCGCAGCCCCTCGACGCCGCCGAGATTCCCCGCTTCGCCGGTATCCCGACCTTCATGCGCCTGCCGGCGTTCACCGACCCGGCGGCGCTGCAGGTCGGCCTGATCGGCGTGCCCTGGGATGGCGGTACCACCAACCGCGCCGGTGCCCGCCATGGCCCGCGCGAGGTGCGCAACCTGTCCAGCCTGATGCGCAAGGTGCATCACGTCAGCCGCATCGCGCCCTACGACCTGGTGCGGGTCGGTGACCTCGGTGACGCGCCGGTGAATCCCATCGACCTGCTCGATTCGCTGCGCCGCATCGAAGGCTTCTATCGCCAGGTCCATGCCGCCGGCACCCTGCCGCTGTCGGTCGGTGGCGACCACCTGGTGACCCTGCCGATCTTTCGCGCCCTGGGTCGCGAGCGGCCGCTGGGCATGGTGCATTTCGATGCGCATTCCGATACCAACGACCGCTACTTCGGCGACAACCCCTACACCCACGGCACGCCATTCCGCCGAGCCATCGAGGAAGGCCTGCTCGATCCGCTGCGCACGGTGCAGATCGGCATCCGCGGCTCGGTGTATTCGCCGGACGACGACGCTTTCGCCCGCGAGTGCGGCATCCGCGTGATCCACATGGAAGAGTTCGTCGAACTGGGCGTCGAGGCGACCCTGGCCGAAGCCCGGCGGGTGGTGGGCGACGGGCCGACCTATGTGAGTTTCGACGTCGACGTGCTCGACCCGGCCTTCGCGCCCGGCACCGGTACCCCGGAGATCGGCGGCATGACCAGCCTCCAGGCCCAGCAGTTGGTCCGCGGCCTGCGCGGGCTGGACCTGGTCGGCGCCGACGTGGTGGAAGTCTCGCCGCCGTTCGATGTCGGCGGCGCCACGGCGCTGGTGGGGGCGACCATGATGTTCGAGCTGCTCTGCCTGCTTGCCGAGTCGGCCGCGCGAAGCGCCTGACGGCGTTCCGCCGGCCCGGCTTTGGCGCTATAACGAAGGCGGACCGAACGCCATGGGGGCGGGAATGCTGGGCAACCTCAACGACATCGACCTGCGCATGCTGCGCACCTTCTGCGCCATCGTCGAGGCCGGCGGCTTCACTGCCGCCCAGGCGCGCCTGAACACCAGCCTGTCGCGCCTGAGCGTGCTGGTGCGCGACTTGGAGGTGCGCCTGGGCTATTCCCTGTGCCGGCGCGGCAACGGCGGTTTCCAGTTGACCGAGGAGGGGCAGGAGCTCTACGACGCCGCGCTCGGCCTGTTCAGCGACATCGCCCGTTTCCGCGAGCAGGTCCGCGGCCTCGGCGGGCGCGATCGCGAGGCGTTGCACCTGGGCTGCGTCGATGGCGTCATCGGCCAGCATTGCCTGCCGTTGCCGCTGGCCATCCGGCTGTTTCGCCAGCGCGCCCCGGAGGTGCTGCTCAAGCTGCACACGCGGCGTCCCGACGAACTCGAGCACGCGGTGCTGGAAGAGCGCCTGCAACTGGCGGTGGGGGCCTTTCACCACCGGTTGTCCGGGCTCTACTACCAACCCCTGTTCCGCGAGGAGCAGAACCTCTATTGCGGCAGCGCGCACCCCTTCTTCGCCCGGGCGGACGACGAGCCGACACTGGACGAGATCTGCGCCGCCGACTATGTCGGCCGCGGCTACATGGCGGAAAACCATCGCCCGCACGACCTGCGCTTCAACCAGGGGACCGACGCCTACACCATGGAGGCCATCGCTACCCTGGTCTTCAGCGGCACCTACATCGGCTACCTGCCGACGCACTATGCCGCCACCTGGGTCGCCGAAGGGCGCATGCGGGCGATCCGGCCACGGCAACTGGCCTACGACTCGGAATTCCATTGCATTACCCGTCAGGGACACGAAGAACGACCGACCCTGACCCTGTTCCTGCGCTCGCTGTTCGAGGCGCAGAAACAACTGGGCGTGCAGGCTCCGGCGAATACGAACGGCATCGCTCGGCAATTGTGATCAAGCGCACTGGCTGGAGCCTTTCCCTGCCGTTCGGCGGGCATTTCTGTATCGCCGCGACCCCTGCGCTAAGTTGGCGGTCGAACCCGTTCCGCGAGCAGAGCGACGATCCATGGACGACCTAACCGGCATTCCCGAAGACCCGCAGGAGGCCGCGCTGGCCTTGCTGCACAGCCGTGCCGAAGTGGCCCGGCTGAAGGAGCGCGAGCAACTCTTCAGCGCCTTGCTGGCCAGCGTCAACTCGGTGCTCTGGGCCTACGACTGGCAGAACCGGCGAATGGTCTACGTCAGTCCCGCCTACGAGAAAATCTTCGGCCGTTCCGCGGCGCTGCTGCTGGCGGACTACGAGGAATGGCGCAACAGCATCTACCCGGACGACCTCGACTACGCCGACAGCAGCCTGCTGCAGGTGCTCGAACGTGGCGCCGTGGAACAACGCGAATACCGCATCGTGCGTGGCGACGGCGAGGTCCGCTGGCTCAACGACAAGTGCTTCGTCAGCCGCCAGGGCGAGGCGGGACTGCCGCTGATGGTGGTGGGCATCGCCGAGGACATCACCGACAAGAAGCACATGGAGAGCGAGCTGCAACGGCTGGCCACCACCGACGTGCTGACCCAGAGCAGCAACCGTCGCTATTTCTTCGACAGTGCCGAGGCGGCCTTCAAGGAGTGTCGCCGCGAGGGGATACCGTTGGCGTTCCTGCTGCTGGACGTCGATGACTTCAAGAAGATCAACGACCGCTTCGGCCACCAGGTCGGCGACCAGGTCCTCCAGCGTATCGCCCAGAGCGGCAGTGCCGCGCTGCGCCGTGGCGACCTGTTCGGGCGGATCGGCGGCGAGGAGTTCGCCGTGCTGCTGCCCGGCTGCGACGAGCAGACCGCGCGACAGATCGGCGAACGCCTGCAGCGCGAGGTGCAACGCCTGCGCTTCCAGGAGGGCGAGCACAGCTTCGGGATCACCGTCAGCCAGGGCCTGACGGTCCTCCAGGCCGATGACGAGGGACTCGGTGCCCTCTACAGCCGGGCCGACGCCGCGATGTACTCGGCCAAGCGCCAGGGCAAGGACTGCATCGTCGTGGGCTGACCGCTGGGCAAACGTTTCCGTTTTGTCGACGGCGCCACGGAATACCTCTTTGGGGAGGCGACCGGCAGGTCGCGGCTGCGGTACAATATTCCTTAAAGCTATTAAATATGAATAATTAATTCTTTTTAGGTTTATTGCGGATATTTTACTGTTTATTACCCACGCGCTATAAAGCGCGGGAAATAACGATTTCTGAAACGTGGCGGTAACTCGCCAGAAAGGAAGCTGTAATAGGCGGTTTTCTGCCGACACCCTTCGGCCCGTCAGCCGGGAGAAGGGCAGGAAGCCCGAGAGGACGCGAAGGCGGAGCCCGATGGAAAGATTGGCTTACAAATTGCCTTCACTGGCGGTGGGTCGAGACACCCGCCGCACAATAACAAGACACGAGTACGCCCATGCACACGCTTCCGTTCGCTGCCTCCCTGCCTGCTTGCCTGCCCCGTCGTTCCATCGTCGCGGGTTGCGCCGTTTCCTGATCCATCGAATGCCGAGTTTCGCGCGCGCCATCTTCCGGGATGGTACGGCGCTCAGTGTTTCAACGACCGGTCGGGCCCACGCGTTCCACTTCCCCCGACCGGAAGACAATTAGCAATACCAATGGGGAAAAGACCAATGAAGAGTCGCAAGATCAACAAGTCACGACTGGCCCTGGCCATCACTGCCGGTACCCTCGGTGCCCTGGCGCAACAGGCGGTCGCCGCCGGTTTCATCGAGGACAGCAAGGCATCGCTGACCCTGCGCAACTTCTACATCAATACCGACAACCGCAATGGCACCGCCTCGCCGAGCAAGCAGGAAGAGTGGGGCCAGGGCTTCATCCTGAATTACCAGTCGGGCTTCACCCAGGGCACCGTCGGCTTCGGCGTCGACGCGCTGGGCCTGCTCGGCGTGCGCCTGGACGGCGGCGGCCGTGCCGGCAAGAGCGGCCTGGACCGCCAGCCGGGCACCGTGTTCCCGCTGGAAAGCAACGGCGAGCCGGTGCACGACTTCGCCAGCCTGGGCCTGACCGCCAAGGCCAAGGTGTCCAACACCGAGTTCCGCTACGGCACCCTGCAGCCGAAGCTGCCGGTGGTCACCTACAACGACGGCCGCCTGCTGCCGGTCACCTTCGAGGGCGGCCAGGTCACCTCGACCGACCTCAAGGACTTCACCCTGGTTGCCGGCCAACTGGAGCACTCCAAGGGCCGTAACTCCACCGACAACCGCAGCCTGAGCATCGCCGGCGCCAACGGCAGCAGCGCCAGTTCGCGCGACAGCAACAAGTTCTACTACGCGGGTGGCGACTACAAGGTCAACAAGGACCTGACCCTGCAGTACTACTACGGCAACCTGGACGACTTCTACAAGCAGCACTTCCTCGGCCTGATCCACAACTGGCAGATTGGCCCGGGCGTCCTGAAGACCGACCTGCGCGCCTTCGACAGCAGCTCCGACGGCAAGAACGGCAGCCGTTCCGGCCGTGCCGACGGCTACGTCAGCAGCGGCTACTACGGCAGCGGCGTGACCAAGGGCGAAGTCGACAACCGCGCCTTCAGCGGTCTCTTCACCTATACCGTCAGCGGCCACAGCATCGGCGCCGGCTACCAGATCCTCAACGGCGACAGCGACTTCCCGTTCCTGAACCGTGGCGATGGCGAAGGTTCCACCGCGTACCTGATCACCGACGTGCAGATCGGCAAGTTCCAGCGTGCCGGCGAGCGCACCTGGCAGGTCCGCTACGGCTACGACTTCGCCACCGTCGGCGTGCCGGGCCTGACCTTCAACACCATTTACCTGAGCGGCGACAAGATCAAGACCGCCCGCGGCGACCAGAGCGAGTGGGAACGCGATATCTCCCTGGCCTACGTGATCCCGGACGGCACCTTCAAGGGCCTGGGCTTCACCTGGAAGAACGCCTCCTTCCGCAGCGGCCTGCCGGCTGCCGGTTCGAGCAACAACCAGCGCGACCAGGACGAGAACCGCCTGATCGTCAGCTACACCCTGCCGCTGCTGTAAGCTCCGGCCGGACAGGAAAAAGCCCGCGTCCTCCTGGAGGACGCGGGCTTTTTTCATTCATGGCGCCACTCGGCGTGTCGGGCCGGCCAGGGGGAACAGCGCCGCGGCTGGCCATCCGCCCTGCGGGATGCCCGTCAGGCCTTGCGCGGCGCCGGTTGCTGCTGGGTGATGCAATGGATGTTGCCGCCGCCGAGGAGGATCTCGCGCCCCGGAACCATCACCACCTCGTGCTCGGGGAACACCCGCTGGAGGATCGCCCTGGCCTCGGCGTCCTTGGGATCGTCGAAGCTCGGCGCGACGATGCCGCCGTTGACGATCAGGAAGTTCACGTAGGAGCCGGCCAGGCGAATGGAGGGATCGCGCGGCTGGCTGCCTTCGACGATATCCACGCCGTCGCACTCTTCCTGGGTCGCGTACAGCGGGCCGGGGATCGGCATCTTGTGTACCACCAGCTTGCGTCCCTTGGCGTCGCGGCTTTCTTCCAGCACGCGGAGGGCGGCCTGGCAGCGCAGGTAGTTCGGGTCGTCCTGGTCGTCGGTCCAGGCCAGCAGCACCTCGCCGGGACGCACGTAGCAGCAGAAGTTGTCGACGTGGCCGTCGGTCTCGTCGTTGTAGAGGCCGTTCGGCAGCCAGATGATGCTCTCCACCGCAAGGTAGTCGCGCAGGGTCCGCTCGATCTCCGCCTGGCTCAGGTGCGGGTTGCGGTTGTGGTTGAGCAGGCATTCCTCGGTGGTGATCAGCGTGCCTTCGCCGTCGACGTGGATCGAGCCGCCCTCGAGGACGAAGTCGTCGGTGCGGTAGCGGGCGCGCCGTTCGATCTCGAGGATCTTGCGTGCCACCTGGTCGTCGCGCTGCCAGGGGAAGTACAGGCCGCCTTCGAAGCCGCCCCAGGCGTTGAAGCCCCAGTCGACGCCGCGTACATCGCCCTTGTCGTCGATGACGAAGGTCGGGCCGGTGTCGCGGACCCAGGCATCGTCGCTGCTGATTTCCACGACGCGGATGTTGCCGTCGTCGAGGCGTGCGCGCGCGTTCTCGTACTGCCCGGCGCTGGCGCAGACGGTGACCGGCTCGAAGCGCGCGATGGCCTTGGCCACCGCGGCGAAGGCCGCCTGGGCCGGCTTGCCGCCGTTGCGCCAGTTGTCCGGGCGTTCCGGCCAGACCATCCAGGTCTGCTCGTGGGGTTCCCATTCGGCGGGCATGCGGAAGCCGTCGGCGCGTGGGGTGCTGGTCGGGTTGCTCATCGCTGCTCCTGAAATCGTTGCTATGCGCGGCGGACGCCGGCGCGGAATGCGCGGGGCGTCCCCGCGCGGATCGTTTCCCGAGGCCTCACGACTCCAGCGAACCGTCCAGGGTCTTCAGCGGACCGTAGAGGTTCGGCCGGCGGTCGCGGAACACGCCCCAGGCGCTGCGGGTGCGCTCCAGCGCATCGAGGTCGAAGGTGTGGACAAGGATACCTTCCTCGGTACGGTTCAGCTCCTCGACTTTCTCGCCGAACGGGTCGGCGATGAACGAAGAACCATAGAAGGTGATGTCGTAGCCATCCTGCTCCTCGCGGCCGATGCGGTTGGAAGCCACCAGCGGCATCAGGTTGGCTCCGGCATGGCCTTGCTGCACGCGCTGCCAGTGATCGCGCGAGCTGATGCTGGCGTCGTGCGGTTCGCTACCGATGGCGGTCGGGTAGAACAGGAGTTCCGCGCCGAGCAAGGCCATGCTGCGCGCCGATTCGGGGAACCACTGGTCCCAGCAGATACCGACGCCGATCCGTGCGTAGCGGGTCTGCCAGACCTTGAAGCCGGTGTCGCCCGGATTGAAGTAGTACTTCTCGTGGTAGCCCGGGCCGTCCGGGATGTGGCTCTTGCGGTAGACCCCGAGGTTGCCGCCATCGGCGTCGATGACCGCGATGCTGTTGAAGCGGGCGCGCCCGGCGCGTTCGAAGAAGCTGATCGGCAATACCACCTGCAACTCCCGGGCGAGGGCCTGGAAGTGGGCGATGGCGGCGTTCTCCTCGACCGTGGTGGCCAGCTGCAGGTAGTCCGGGTTCGGCTTCTGGCAGAAGTAGGGGGTCTCGAACAGTTCCTGGATCAGGATGATCTGCGCACCCCTGGCGGCGGCCTGGCGCACCAGTTTCTCGGCGCGGGCGATGTTCGCCGGACGATCCCAGGAGCAGGCCATCTGGGTGGCGGCGACGGTGACGTTGCGGGTCATGGAGCACCTCGTGTGCTGGCTCGGATGGCTGCCGGGCTTGGCGGCGGCCGGTTGTGGGTCGGGCGGGCGGGAACGGGGTGTCGCGCCCGATCGAGTGATGGGCGGATTTATATCCGATAAAAATCGGACTGTGAAGCGGCTTGAGAGGGTTTTATGGATTTTCTATCGATTTAAATCGGATATAAATCCGGATAATGGTTCGCTACGCTTTTCCAGGATCGGCGGCAGGTAGAGCCCCAGGTAGGCGTCGAACACCCGCATGCCTTCTTCCGCCAGGCGTGCGTCGATGATCCCGTGACGCTGTACCGACAATGCGTAGACGCGATCGCCTAGCTCCATGGCCAGGCTGAAGATCTCGATATCGGTCGGCAGCGGTGGCAGCAGGAAATGCCGCTCGAACAGGGCACGCATGGCCTGGCCGAGTTGCACGTCATGCTGGCGATCGGCCTGGGTGACTTCGGCCAGGCCGTGGCTGGCGAGAATCAGTTGGCGGGCCGCCGCGTCGCGGGCGTAGACCGCCAGCATGCGCTCCTCGACGATCCGCGACAGGTCGCGCCAGCAGCGCAGGCCTGCATGGTCCACCGGCTGTTCGAGGCACGCGCGGAAGGCGGCGTGGACCTCGCCGGTCAGCCCCTGGAGCAGGGCCGGCACGCTGGGGAAGAAGTGGTAGACCGACGATGGCGGCATTTCCGCGCGTTCGGCCACGCTATAGATGGTCAGGCCGCCGATGCCTTCGTCGGCGAGCAGGCCGCGGGCGGCGTCGAGGATCGCGGCGATCCGGGCCTGGCTGCTGGCGCGGGGCTTGCGGGTGGACGAGGTGGGCTGCATGGCGGGTCTCCGGGCGTGAGCGGCTATTGGACGCCAGCTCACGCGACCGGGGCAAGCCGCTCAGTGGCTGGCGCCGCGGAAGGCCTTCCAGATCTCGTCGACCACCGGCCGGAGTTTTTCCGGCGGCGTTTCCAGGGCGAACAGGCGGCGGCTGGTGTCGCGGTCCGGATACAGGCCCGGTTGCTGGCGCAGGGCGGGATCGAGGAAGCCGGCGGCGTCGGCGTTGCCGCTGGGGTAGAGGGTGGCGGCGGTGATCTGTGCGGCGATCTTCGGTTGCATCAGGTAGTCGATGAAACGGTGCGCCTCGCGTGGATGCTGGGCGCCGGCCGGGATCACCAGGTTGTCGATGAACAGCACCGAGCCTTCCTGCGGTACCTCGAAACTTACCGGCTGGCCCGCCTTGGCCGCGCGCAGGGCGTCGCCGACCCAGGCCATGGCCAGGCAGAGGCGACCGCCTTCGAGGTCGGCGATGTAGCGCTCGCTGTCGACGTAGCGCAGGTTCGGTCGCAGTCCGTGCAGCGCCTCGGCGGCGCGGCGTACCTGGCTCGGCGCAGTACGACCGAGGTTGCGGCCCTGGTAGTTGAGGAGGATCGCCAGGGTTTCGTCCGGCGCGTCCAGCAGGCTGATGCCGCAGCTTTTCAGGCGCTGGCTCTGGCTGGCGTCGAACAGCAGGCTCCAGCTGTTGGGCAGCGGCCCGCCATAGGCGGCTTCGGCCTGCGGGGTATTGATGGCCAGGCCTACGGCACCCCATAGATAGGGGACGGCGTGGCGATTGTCAGGATCGACCGCGGCCAGTTTGCTCAGCAATTGACGGTCGAGATGGCTGCGGTTGGGCAGCTGGGTGAAGTCCAGCGGCCGCAGCAGGTTGTCCTTCAGCAGGGCCGGCAGGGTGTCGTGGGAGGGGACGGCGACGTCGATCGCCTCGCCACTGCGCAGCGCCTTGTCCAGTTCCTCGGCGGTGGCGAAGGTGTGGTACTCGACGCGGATGCCGGTGTCCTTCTGGAAGGACTCGAGCACCTGCGGGTCGATGTAGTCGTTCCAGTTGTAGACGCGCAGGGTCTCCTCGGCTTGGGCCAGCCAGGGTGCGAGGGCGAGGAACAGCAGGACGGAAAGGCGGGGCATGGAATCTTCTCGCTGGACGGAACGGAGCGGACGATGGTGCCGGAGCCAGGCGGCAGAGGCATTGATGCAGGCCAGCATCGAGTCTGGCGGGAGGCGTGGCGGCAGGCTGTGCCGTGGCGCACATTTCCCGGTTCCGAGAAAAGGACCGGGGCGGTTTCCCAGACACAGACGCCCCCGCGTTGAGTGTCTGCGAAACCGCCCCGGATTTCGCTGCGTACGGCGCCGGCCCAGGACCGGCGCGCCGATACCGCTACCTCAGACGGTATGCAGGTACCAGTTGTACTCGAGGTCGGAGATCGAGTGCTCGAACTCCTCCAGCTCGCTTTCCTTGCAGGCGACGAAGATGTCGATGTACTTCGGGTCGATGTACTTCGCCATGATCTCGCTTTCGTCCAGCTCGCGCAGGGCGTCGCGCAGGTTGTTCGGCAGGCTCGGCTCCATCTGCTCGTAGGAGTTGCCTTCGATCGGCGCGCCCGGCTCGACCTTGTTGGTCAGCCCGTGATGAACGCCTGCCAGCACCGCTGCCAGTAGCAGGTAGGGGTTGGCGTCGGCACCGGCCACCCGATGTTCCAGGCGTACCGCGTCCGGGCTGCCGGTGGGCACGCGCAGGGCCACGGTGCGGTTGTCCAGGCCCCAGCTCGGCGCGTTCGGCACGTAGAACTGCGAACCGAAGCGGCGGTAGGAGTTGACGTTCGGGCAGAGGAAGGCCATGGAGGCCGGCAGGGTCTCGAGCACACCGCCGATCGCATGGCGCAATGCGGCGTTCTGCTCGGGATCCTCGCTGGTGAAGATGTTGTTGCCATGCTTGTCGAGCAGCGAGATATGCACGTGCAGTCCGTTCCCGGCCTGGCCCGGATAGGGCTTGGCCATGAAGGTGGTGTCCATCTCGTGGTCGTAGGCGATGTTCTTGACCAGGCGCTTGAGCAGCACCGCGTGGTCGCAGGCCTTGAGGGCGTCGTTGACGTGGTTGAGGTTGACCTCGAACTGCGCCGGTGCGGATTCGGCGACGATGGCGTCGGCCGGGATGCCCTGGGCGCGGGCGCCGTCGATGATGTCCTGGAGGCACTCGACGTATTCGTCGAGGTCGTCGATGGAGTACACCTGCACCGACTGCGGACGCTTGCCGGAGATCGGCGAGCGCGGAGGCTGCGGCCGGCCGTTCACGTTCTCCTGGTCGATCAGGTAGAACTCCAGCTCGAAGGCGGCGACGATGGTCAGTTCCATCTCGGTGAACCTGGCCACCACCTGGCGCAGGACTTCGCGGGGGTCGGCGAAGAACGGCTCGCCTTCCAGTTCGTGCATGGTCATCAGCAGTTGCGCGGTCGGGCGCTTCTGCCAGGGTTCCATGGAGAGGGTGCCGGGGATCGGGTAGCAGATCCGGTCGGCGTCGCCGATGTCGAGACCCAGGCCGGTACTCTCTACGGTGGAGCCGGTGATATCGAGGGCGAACAGGGAAGCGGGGAGATTGATACCTTTTTCGAAGACTTTGTTCAGACTGTTGCGTTCGATCCGCTTGCCGCGAACCACGCCATTCATGTCTGCAATAAGGAGGTCGACGAACTGGACCTCGGGATGTTCCTTGAGGAACTCGCTCGGTTCAGTGAGCTGAACGGCACGCTGGGGTACCGACATGATGCAACACCTTTTTTGTTAAAAATTTCAATCATGCGGGGGGTAGGCTATGAGTCAATCCGAAAGCCTGTGGGATGTCAATAGCCGCCAAAAACGCCCTCTTGTGGGGCGTTGAGGCCGTTTTCAGGGCATTTTCGCCGGACGAAAAGCCGAAAAAAACCTCGCGTCGAAGGGTGTTCAGGAGTGCGTGTTCAATTTTTTACAGGCCTATTGTGTAAAAAAATGAACAACGCTAAGCTCGGCCAAACCCCATAACATCTACAAACAACGGGTGTCTCATGTCTCGCCTGCCGTTAATCGGCGTCACCGCCTGCACCAAGCAGATCGGTCTTCATCCCTACCACATTGCCGGCGACAAATATCTGCGTGCCGTCGTCAACGGCGCTGGCGGTCTCCCGCTGATCATTCCTGCGCTGGGCGAGTCGATCGACCAGGCAGCCCTGCTGGACAGCGTCGACGGCTTGCTCTTCACTGGCTCGCCGTCGAACGTCGAGCCCCGTCATTATAGTGGACCGGCGAGCGAGCCCGGCACCCTCCACGACTCCGACCGCGACGCCACCACGCTGCCGCTGGTCCGCGCCGCCATCGACGCCGGCATTCCGGTCCTCGGCATCTGCCGCGGTTTCCAGGAAATGAACGTGGCTTTCGGCGGCAGCCTGCACCAGAAGGTGCACGAGGTCGGAACCTTCATGGACCACCGCGAGCCGGCCGACCAGCCGCTCGAGGTTCAGTACGCGCCGCGCCATGCCATGCATGTGCAGCCGGGCGGAGTGCTCGCCGGTATCGGCTTGCCGAGCGAGTTCCAGGTCAATTCCATCCATGGCCAGGGCGTTGATCGTCTGGCGCCGGGCCTTCGAGTAGAAGCACTGGCGCCTGACGGGTTGGTCGAAGCCATCTCCGTAGAAGGTGCAAAAGCCTTCGCTCTTGGTGTGCAATGGCACCCGGAGTGGCAGGTTCTGACGAACCCCAACTATCTCGCTATCTTCCAGGCTTTCGGTAAGGCCTGCAGCAAGAGGGCGGGGCAACGTTGAGTCCGGCTGTTGGGGCCGGACTCTCAACCCTGAGGTCTTTATGACTACCAAGTTAGACCAGCTGACCAGCTGGCTGAAGGAACGCAAGATCACCGAAGTGGAATGCCTGATTTCCGATCTGACAGGCATCGCCCGCGGCAAGATCTCGCCGACCAACAAATTCATCGCGGAAAAGGGCATGCGCCTGCCGGAGAGCGTTCTGCTGCAGACCGTCACCGGCGACTACGTGGAAGACGACATTTACTACGACCTGCTCGACCCGGCCGACATCGATATGGTCTGCCGCCCGGACGAGAATGCCGTGTTCCTCGTCCCCTGGGCCATCGAGCCCACCGCGATGGTGATCCACGACACCTTCGACAAGCTCGGCAATCCCATCGAGCTGTCGCCGCGCAACATCCTCAAGCGCGTGTTGAAGATGTATGCCGACAAGGGCTGGCGGCCGATCGTGGCGCCAGAGATGGAGTTCTACCTGACCAAGCGCAGCGACGACCCCGACTATCCGTTGCAAGCCCCGGTGGGCCGCTCCGGACGCCAGGAAACCGGGCGTCAGTCGTTCTCCATCGACGCCGCCAACGAGTTCGACCCGCTGTTCGAGGACATGTACGACTGGTGCGAGGCCCAGGGCCTTGACCTGGATACGCTGATCCACGAGGAAGGCACCGCGCAGATGGAGATCAACTTCCGTCATGGCGACGCCCTCGACCTGGCCGACCAGATCCTGGTGTTCAAGCGCACCATGCGCGAGGCCGCGCTCAAGCACAACGTCGCCGCGACCTTCATGGCCAAGCCGATGACCGGCGAGCCGGGCAGCGCGATGCACCTGCACCAGAGCATCGTCGACGTGAAGACCGGCAAGAACATCTTCTCCAATGCCGACGGCACCATGAGCGAGCTGTTCCTGCACCATATCGGCGGCCTGCAGAAGTTCATCCCGGAAGTGCTGCCGCTGTTCGCGCCCAACGTGAACTCGTTCCGCCGCTTCCTGCCCGATACCTCGGCGCCGGTGAACGTCGAGTGGGGCGAAGAGAACCGTACCGTCGGCCTGCGCGTGCCGGACTCCAGCCCGGAGAACCGCCGGGTCGAGAACCGTCTCGCCGGCGCCGACGCCAACCCTTACCTGGCGCTGGCTGCCAGCCTGCTGTGCGGCTACATCGGCATGGTCGAAGGCATCAAGCCGAGCGCCCAGGTCAAAGGTCGCGGCTATGAACGCCGCAACCTGCGCCTGCCGCTGACGATCGAAGCGGCGCTGGAGCGCATGGAGAACTGCAAGCCCCTCGAGCAGTATCTCGGCAGCAAGTTCATCAGCGGCTACGTCGCGGTGAAGCGTGCGGAGCACGAGAATTTCAAGCGGGTAATCAGCTCCTGGGAGCGGGAATTCCTCCTGCTTTCCGTTTG
Organism: Pseudomonas sp. PS1(2021); assembly: GCF_020405165.1. Taxonomy (NCBI): domain Bacteria; kingdom Pseudomonadati; phylum Pseudomonadota; class Gammaproteobacteria; order Pseudomonadales; family Pseudomonadaceae; genus Pseudomonas; species Pseudomonas sp. PS1(2021). Next base: position 6,455,008 of record NZ_CP084484.1, read on the forward strand.
ATCCTGACCGGGGGCGGCCGGCGTGGTCCGCCGCTCCCGGACAGTCTTGAATAGAAGAGGTGTGACATGAACAGCCAAATCACCAACGCCAAGACCCGTGAGTGGCAGGCGTTGAGCCGCGACCACCATCTGCCGCCGTTCACCGACTACAAGCAGTTGAACGAGAAGGGCGCGCGGATCATCACCAAGGCCGAAGGCGTCTATATCTGGGACAGCGAGGGCAACAAGATCCTCGATGCGATGGCCGGCCTCTGGTGCGTCAACGTCGGCTACGGCCGCGAGGAGCTGGTCCAGGCCGCCACCCGGCAGATGCGCGAGTTGCCGTTCTACAACCTGTTCTTCCAGACCGCCCACCCGCCGGTGGTCGAGCTGGCCAAGGCGATCGCCGACGTCGCTCCGGAAGGCATGAACCACGTGTTCTTCACCGGCTCCGGCTCCGAGGCCAACGACACCGTGCTGCGTATGGTCCGCCACTATTGGGCGACCAAGGGCCAGCCGCAGAAGAAAGTGGTGATCGGCCGCTGGAACGGCTACCACGGCTCCACCGTCGCCGGCGTCAGCCTGGGCGGCATGAAGGCGTTGCATGAGCAGGGTGATTTCCCCATCCCGGGCATCGTCCACATCGCCCAGCCCTACTGGTACGGCGAGGGCGGCGACATGTCGCCGGACGAGTTCGGCGTCTGGGCCGCCGAGCAGCTGGAGAAGAAGATTCTCGAAGTGGGCGAGGAAAACGTCGCCGCCTTCATCGCCGAGCCGATCCAGGGCGCCGGCGGCGTGATCGTCCCGCCGGACACCTACTGGCCGAAGATCCGCGAGATCCTCGCCAAGTACGACATCCTGTTCATCGCCGACGAAGTGATCTGCGGCTTCGGCCGTACCGGCGAGTGGTTCGGCAGCCAGTACTACGGCAACGCCCCGGACCTGATGCCGATCGCCAAGGGCCTCACCTCCGGCTACATCCCCATGGGCGGGGTGGTGGTGCGCGACGAGATCGTCGAAGTGCTCAACCAGGGCGGCGAGTTCTACCACGGCTTCACCTATTCCGGTCACCCGGTGGCGGCCGCCGTGGCCCTGGAGAACATCCGCATCCTGCGCGAAGAGAAGATCATCGAGAAGGTGAAGGCGGAAACGGCACCGTATTTGCAGAAACGCTGGCAGGAGCTGGCCGACCACCCGTTGGTGGGCGAAGCGCGCGGGGTCGGCATGGTCGCCGCCCTGGAGCTGGTCAAGAACAAGAAGACCCGCGAGCGTTTCACCGACAAGGGCGTCGGGATGCTGTGCCGGGAACATTGTTTCCGCAACGGTTTGATCATGCGCGCGGTGGGCGACACTATGATTATCTCGCCGCCGCTGGTGATCGATCCGTCGCAGATCGATGAGTTGATCACCCTGGCGCGCAAGTGCCTCGATCAGACCGCCGCCGCCGTCCTGGCTTGAGTCCCTGAGCGGACTTTTGCCAGACTGCGCCAGTGCGTTGGCCAGGCTCACCGGGTGGTGACGCGATCGGTTGCGCCACCGCCCGGATACTTCAACAAAAATGGAGCTACCCCGCATGATGAAACGTTTCGGTAAGACCCTGCTCGCCCTGACCTTGGCGGGCTCTGTGGCCGGTATGGCGCAGGCTGCGGACAACAAGGTGCTGCACGTGTACAACTGGTCCGACTACATCGCGCCGGACACCCTGGAGAAGTTCACCAAGGAAACTGGGATCAAGGTCGTCTACGACGTCTACGACAGCAACGAAGTGCTGGAAGCCAAGTTGCTGGCGGGCAAGTCCGGGTACGACGTGGTGGTGCCGTCCAACTCCTTCCTCGCCAAGCAGATCAAGGCCGGGGTCTACCAGAAGCTCGACAAATCCAAGCTGCCGAACTGGAAGAACCTGAACAAGGACCTGATGCACACCCTGGAAGTCAGCGACCCGGGCAACGAGCATGCGATTCCCTACATGTGGGGCACCATCGGCATCGGCTACAACCCGGACAAGGTCAAGGCGGCCTTCGGCGACAACGCGCCGGTGGATTCCTGGGACCTGGTATTCAAGCCGGAGAACATCCAGAAGCTTAAGCAGTGCGGCGTCAGCTTCCTCGACTCGCCGACCGAGATCCTCCCGGCGGCCCTGCATTATCTCGGCTACAAGCCGGACACCGACAATCCCAAGGAACTCAAGGCGGCCGAAGAGCTGTTCCTGAAGATCCGTCCCTACGTCACCTACTTCCACTCGTCGAAGTACATTTCCGACCTGGCCAACGGCAACATCTGCGTCGCCATCGGCTACTCCGGCGACATCTACCAGGCCAAGTCCCGCGCCGAAGAGGCGAAGAACAAGGTCACCGTCAAGTACAACATTCCCAAGGAAGGCGCCGGCAGCTTCTTCGACATGGTCGCCATTCCGAAGGACGCCGAGAACACCGAGGGCGCCCTGGCCTTCGTCAACTTCCTGATGAAGCCGGAAATCATGGCCGAGATCACCGACGTGGTTCAGTTCCCCAACGGCAACGCGGCGGCCACCCCGCTGGTGTCCGAGGCGATCCGCAACGACCCGGGCATCTACCCGAGCGAAGAGGTCATGAAGAAGCTGTATACCTTCCCCGACCTGCCGGCCAAGACCCAGCGGGCGATGACCCGCAGCTGGACCAAGATCAAGTCCGGCAAGTGATCCGCGAGGAGCCCGGCGGCGCCTGACGCCGCCGGCGCTCCGGCACGAGAGAACCGGAACGCGGCCGGGTTTCCTCCGGCCACGCTCCCCTGCGAAGAGGTTCGACTCTTTTGCCCGTTCGTCCAGACGCTTCCTCCTGGGGGCCCGACGACCGGACGCAGTATCGACGACGAAGACGCTGCCATGGGCGCTGCGCCAATCTGCCGCGCCGGGGCCGGTCGTGTCGCTCGCACCGGGGCCGAGGGCCCGGAAAACCTGAAACCAACACGCCGGTAGGGAACCCAGCTCACTCATGTTTCCCGGCGGAATCGTCGGGTTGTCATGAAACCCGAGTGATCTGGGCTTACATCGGCACTTGAAGAACACGGGTCGAACAGGCAGGGTGCTGCCGTGAAAAGGCCCGGAACAGGAGTCGGACATGCAACATTCCATTGGCAAGACACTGCTGGTAGCCGCTCTGGCTACGGCGATCGCGGGCCCCGTGCAGGCGGAGAAGAAGAGCCTGCACATCTATAACTGGACCGATTACATCGCTCCCACCACCCTCAAGGACTTCACCAAGGAGAGCGGGATCGACGTCAGCTACGACGTCTTCGACTCCAACGAGACCCTCGAGGGCAAGCTGGTCTCCGGCCACTCCGGCTATGACATCGTGGTGCCGTCGAACAACTTCCTCGGCAAGCAGATCCAGGCCGGTGCCTTCCAGAAGCTGGACAAGAGCAAGCTGCCGAACTGGAAGAACCTCGATCCGGCGCTGCTCAAGCAACTGGAGGTCAGCGACCCGGGCAACCAGTACGCGGTTCCCTACCTGTGGGGCACCAACGGCATCGGTTACAACGTGGCCAAGGTCAAGGAAGTCCTCGGCGACCAGCCGATCGACTCCTGGGCCATCCTCTTCGAGCCGGAGAACATGAAGAAGCTCGCCAAGTGCGGTGTGGCCTTCATGGACAGCGGCGACGAGATGCTGCCCGCCGCCCTCAACTATCTGGGGCTGGACCCCAACACCCACGACCCGAAGGACTACAAGAAGGCCGAGGAAGTCCTGACCAAGGTTCGCCCCTACGTCAGCTACTTCCACTCCTCCAAGTACATCTCCGACCTGGCCAACGGCAACATCTGCGTCGCCTTCGGCTATTCCGGGGACGTCTTCCAGGCCGCTGCCCGCGCCGAAGAGGCCGGCAAGGGCATCGACATCCAGTACGTGATTCCCAAGGAAGGCGCCAACCTGTGGTTCGACCTGATGGCGATTCCCGCCGATGCCAAGGCCGCCGATAACGCCTACGCGTTCATCGACTACCTGCTGCGTCCGGAGGTGATCGCCAAGGTCAGCGACTACGTCGGCTACGCCAACGCGATACCGGGGGCCCGCCCGCTGATGGACAAGAGCGTCAGCGACAGCGAGGAGGTGTATCCGCCGCAGGCCGTGCTCGACAAGCTCTACGTTTCCGCCGTGTTGCCGGCCAAGGTGCTGCGCCTGCAGACCCGTACCTGGACCCGGATCAAGACCGGCAAATAAGTTCAAATTCCGCCCGGTAGCGTGACCGGGCTCAACGACTTGGGAGTTGTGGTAATGGCGATAGCCTCCGGTGCCTACAAGAAAGCCCTAGAGGGCAACCAGCAGCCGAAAGAGGTGCTGGTAAAGATCGACCGGGTAACCAAGCAGTTCGACGAGACGCTGGCGGTGGACACCGTGTCCCTGACCATCAACAAGGGCGAGATCTTCGCCCTGCTCGGCGGCTCCGGTTCGGGTAAATCCACCCTGTTGCGCATGCTCGCCGGTTTCGAGCGGCCCACCGAGGGGCGGATCTTCCTCGATGGCCAGGACATCACCGACCTGCCGCCCTACGAGCGGCCGATCAATATGATGTTCCAGTCCTATGCGCTGTTCCCGCACATGAGCGTGGCGCAGAACATCGCCTTCGGCCTCAAGCAGGACGGCCTGCCCAAGGCCGAGATCGACGAGCGCGTGGCCGAGATGCTCAAGCTGGTGCACATGACCCAGTACGCCAAGCGCAAGCCGCACCAGCTCTCCGGCGGCCAGCGCCAGCGGGTGGCCCTGGCCCGTTCGCTGGCCAAGCGGCCGAAGCTGCTGCTGCTCGACGAGCCGATGGGCGCGCTGGACAAGAAGCTGCGCTCGCAGATGCAACTGGAACTGGTGGAGATCATCGAGCGCGTCGGCGTGACCTGCGTGATGGTGACCCACGACCAGGAAGAGGCCATGACCATGGCCCAGCGCATCGCCATCATGCACCTGGGCTGCATCGAGCAGATCGGCAGCCCGATGGACATCTACGAGACCCCGGCGAGCCGCCTGGTCTGCGAGTTCATCGGCAACGTCAACCTGTTCGACGGCGTGCTGGTGGAGGACGTGCAGGACCATGCGGTGATTGCTTGCCCGCAGCTGGAGAACCCGATCTACATCGGCCACGGCATCAGCACCCGCGCCGAGGACAAGCGCATCACCTACGCGCTGCGGCCGGAGAAAGTGATGATCAGCGCGCAGAAGCCGGACAACCTGGAACACGCCGGGCACAACTGGGCCCAGGGCACCGTCTACGACATCGCCTACCTTGGCGGCCACTCGGTGTACTACATCAAGCTGGCCTCCGGGATGATCGTCCAGGCCTTCATGGCCAACGCCGAGCGCCACGTCGCCCGGCCGACCTGGGACCAGTCGGTGTACATCAGCTGGTACGACGACAGCGGCGTGGTACTGCAGTCATGAAATTCGCCAACAGCCTGAAAAAGCGCATGCCCACCGGGCGGCATGCGGTCATCGGGGTGCCGTTCCTGTGGCTCTTCCTGTTCTTCCTGCTGCCCTTCGCCATCGTGCTGAAGATCAGCCTGGCGGAAGCGGACGTGGCCATCCCGCCCTACACCGAGATCTTCGCCTACGCGGACCAGCAGTTGCAGGTGCTCCTCAACCTCGGCAACTACCTGATGCTGACCGATGACCCGCTCTACATCGATGCCTACCTCGGCTCGCTGAAGATGGCCTTCATCAGTACCCTGATCTGCCTGCTGGTGGGCTACCCGATGGCCTACGCCATCGCCCGCTCCAGCCAGTCCTCGCAGACCGTCCTGCTGCTGCTGATCATGATGCCGACCTGGACGGCGATCCTGATCCGGGTCTATGCCTGGATGGGCATCCTTTCCAACAACGGCCTGCTCAACAGCGTACTGATGGGGCTGGGGCTCATCAGCGAGCCGCTGACCATCCTCAATACCAACATCGCGGTGTACATCGGCATCGTCTATTCCTACCTGCCGTTCATGATCCTGCCGCTCTACGCCAACCTGGTGAAGCACGACCCGAGCCTGCTGGAGGCCGCTTCCGACCTGGGCGCGCGTAACTTCACCAGCTTCTGGAAGATCACCGTGCCGCTGTCGAAGAACGGCATCATCGCCGGCTGCATGCTGGTGTTCATCCCGGCGGTGGGCGAGTTCGTCATCCCGGAACTGCTCGGCGGCCCCGAGACCCTGATGATCGGCAAGGTGCTCTGGCAGGAGTTCTTCAACAACCGCGACTGGCCGGTGGCGTCCGCCCTGGCGGTGGTGATGCTGGCGATCCTGATCATCCCGATCATCCTGTTCAACAAGAACCAGGCCAAAGAACTGGAGGGCAAGGTATGAGCCAGCACAGCGTATCCCGCTCCGTATCCCGTTCAACAGGCTCTCCATCCAGAAGCGTGGCCAAAGAACTGGAGGGCAAGGTATGAAGCGCTGGAATTTCTCCAACGTCATGCTGATCGTCGGCCTGCTCTTCATCTACCTGCCGATGCTGATCCTGGTGATCTATTCGTTCAACGCCTCCAAGCTGGTGACGGTGTGGGGCGGCTGGTCGGTGAAGTGGTACGTCGGCCTGCTGGACAACACCCAACTGGTCAGCTCGGTCGGACGCTCCCTGGAGATCGCCTTCTATACGGCGTTCTCCTCGGTGCTCCTCGGCACCCTGGCGGCCTTCGTCCTCACCCGCATCCCGCGCTTCCGCGGTCGTACGCTGTTCGGCGGCATGGTCACCGCGCCGCTGGTGATGCCGGAAGTGATCACCGGCCTGTCGCTGCTGCTGTTGTTCGTGGCCATGGCGCAACTGATCGGCTGGCCGCAGGAACGGGGTATCGTGACCATCTGGATCGCCCACACCAGCTTCTGCTCGTCCTACGTGGCGGTGGTGGTGTCGGCGCGCCTGCGTGAACTCGACCTGTCGATCGAGGAAGCGGCGATGGACCTGGGCGCCAAGCCCTGGAAGGTGTTCCTGCTGATCACCATCCCGATGATCGCGCCCTCGCTGGCGGCGGGCGGCATGATGTCCTTCGCCCTGTCGCTGGACGACCTGGTACTGGCCAGCTTCGTCTCCGGACCCGGCTCGACCACCTTGCCGATGGAAGTGTTCTCGGCGGTACGCCTGGGCGTGAAGCCGGAGATCAACGCGGTGGCCAGCCTGATCCTGCTGAGCGTTTCGCTGTTCACCTTCTTCGCCTGGTACTTCACCCGCCAGGCCGAGGAGCGGCGTCGCCGGGCGATCCAGCAGGCGATGGAAGAGACCGCGACCGACTGGCAGAAAGGCTCGCCGACCCCGGCCTGAGCCCTCCGCCGAAAAGAAAAGGCCACCTGCGGGTGGCCTTTTTCATTGGCGCGTCGGTGGCGGGAAATGCCTGGCTACGCTCCGTAGGGCGACGCCCGAGGCGTTATCCGCCGATAGCCCGTTGTATCCGGCGGACAACCACCATGCGGCTACTCGCCCGACCCCACGCCGGCCGGCTCAGCGCTTCGGCTCCAGCACCAGCACGCCCTTGCTGTTCGCCTTCACCTCGTTTTCCTCGTAGTGCTGCGGCAGGTAGTGGCCCTCGATGTAGGCCTCGGCCTGGTCGTCGTAGTGGCCGTCGAAGGGCACGCCGCTCTGCCCGACCGGGTTGATGCCGAGGCTGTGGGTCGGGTCGGCGAAGTCCACCAGGCGCCGGGTCGATGGACCGTAGGTGACCGCCCAGGGGGCCGGGCCGATCTTCGCCGACAGATTGTTCGGTACCTCGTGGGTGCCGGGGGCGGCGAACGGACCGACGTTGAGAAGGCGCTTGAGCAGCGCCTGCTGGCCCAGGGCGTGCTCGTGGGTCAGGGTATGCGCCTTGCCCCACAGCCAGCCGGACGGGTCGTTGCCGAGGGTGCTGCGCAGATGCGCGAGGGAGGCGTTCCAGGCGGTCCTGACGATATCCGCGCGGGTTTCCCGGTGTTCTGTGCGGCGGTCGTCCCACCAGGGCGAGTCGGCGTCGCCAGCCAGCCGAGGCAGCGCGCTGTCGATGGCGCGGGTGGCGATCAGGCTGTCGAAGAAGGCATCGCCCAGTTCGTCGTGCAAGGCGCCCTCGGCAATCTGGAACAGCAACTGGTTGAACAGCGTGGCGGCGGTCGAGTCGACCGGGTAGTCGCCCTTCCAGGCCGCCAGTTGCTCGACCAGGCGCTTGCCTTCGGCGTCGTCGACCACCTCGCGCAGGACCGGCAGCAAGGGTGCGAGCAGGCGTGGCGCGTAGCCGGTGCGATTGCCGAGTTGCAGCGCGCGGCTGTTGTCCAGGTTCCATTTGGTGCCGCGGTCGGCCAGTTGGGTATCCAGCCACTGGCCGCGGTCCGCCAGGTTGTAGTAGCCGGGAATCGGCCGGCCATTGGCCGGGACCGGCTGGAAGTTGGCGGAGACGATATAGCCGCGCGCCGGGTTTTCCTCCTGTGGGTTGTCGGCGAACGGATAGAAGCCGGACTTGTCCGCCTCGCCCTTGCTGCCGTCGAGGATGAAGCTCGGGTTCACCCCCTCCGGCCGCTTCGGCAGGGCCGCCGAGGCCCACCAGCCGATATCGCCGGCGGCGTTGGCCCAGACCAGGTTGAGTCCCGGCGAATGGATCTTCGAGGCCGCCGCGCGGGCCTTGGCCAGGGTATCGGCGCGATTCAGCTGGTAGAAGGCGTCGAGCACCGGGTTCTCGGTCTCGAGGAAAGCCCACCACATGGCGATCGGGGTCTTGCCGGAGCTGGCGCCGAGCGCGTCGTTGACGATCGGACCGTGGGGCGAGCGGCGCAGGGTGAGCTTCACCGGCGCAGCGCCCTTGACCGCGATTTCCTGCTCCTCGCTCTGCAGGTCGACCCATTCGCCCTGGTACCAGACCTGGTTGGGGTTGTCCGGGTTGACCTTCTCGGCGACCAGGTCGAGGTCGTCGTTCTGGAACATCGTCAGGCTCCAGCCGAACGCACGGTTGTGGCCCAGCGAGGCGAAGGGGTTGAGCGCCTGGTGGTGGCCATAGAGTTCGAAGCCGGGCGCGCTCAGCTGGGCCTCGTACCATACCGCCGGCGCGGCGAAGCGGATATGCGGGTCGCCGGCCAGCAGGGGCTTGCCGCTGGCGGTGCGGCTGCCGGCGACGACCCAGGCGTTGCTGCCCTCGAACTGCGGCAGGCCGGCGTCCTCCAGGGCCTGCTGGCTGAGACGGGCGAGGGCGCCGAGGTCCTTCCAGTCGCCGGCGCCCAGTGCGCCGGAGGGCGTCAGCACGCCCTGCGGATGCCAGTCGAGATCGAAGATGCGCAGGTAGTCGCTGCCCAGTTCGTCGCGGATGTAGGTCAGCACCGGCTCGGTGCGGAAGGCGGCAGCGAAGCTGTAGGCCATGTAGCCGGCGATGCTCAGGGTATCTTCGGGGGTGAAGGGACGCCTGGGTATGCCCAGCAGATCGAATTCGAGCGGCGCCGGGTTGTTTTCCTGGAACTGGTTGACCCCGTCCAGGTAGGCCTCCAGCACTTTCCAGGGCTGCGACTGCTTGTCCTGGCGGGCGCTGTACTCGGCGGCGTGGTCGCGGATGCGCAGGGTGCGGAACAGACGGTCGGTATCCACCAGCTTGGGTCCGAGCACTTCGGCCAGCTCGCCGCGCGCCAGGCGCCGCAGCATTTCCATCTGGAACAGGCGGTCCTGGGCGTGCACGTAGCCGAGGGCGCGGTAGAGGTCGGTCTGGTTCTGCGCGTACAGGTGCGGAACCCCGCGCTCGTCGTAGCGCACGTCGACCGGCGCCTGCAGGTGGGCCACGGCGAGCGAGCCGTTGCGGAGCGGCTGCTTGGCATGGAGGTACCAGGCGCCGCCGGCAGCCGCGGCGGCGACCGCCACGGCGATCACGGTCAGGGTGCGTTTCATCGATCCTTTCTCCTTGTTGTAGTGCCGAGCATTCTGCGGATGCCGCCGGCCCGCGGCATTGACCGAATGCTCGGACCCTGGAAGTCTTTGGTCAATCGCGAGGAGCCGCCATGCAGGACGACCCGTCTACCAGCCCCCTGACCCATTCCGCCACGTTGCGGCGTCTGTTGTATGAAGCCCTGGACGCCCTCGGGCTCGACCCCACCCGCGTCTACCGCAGCGTCTACCGGCGTATCCCGCTGCCGCCGCCGACCCTGGGCGGCCGCCTGGTGCATGACAACGCCCCGTTGTTCTGGACCGAGCTGGCGGCGGTGACCGGCGATGCCGACATCGGCCTGCACCTGGGCGAGGCAATGAAGCCGCGCCTGCTCGATGTGGTCGGCTACCTGCTGCTGTCCGCGCGCGACCTGGAGGAGGCGCTGCGCAGCTTCGTGCGTTTCCAGCACATTCTCTCCGGCGGTTTCGCCGCGCGCCTCGAGGTCGAAGGGGAAACGGCAAGGCTGATCCTCGACATCAACTACCTGGGCTATGCCTCGCTGCGCCAGCAGATCGAATGCCTGATGCTGCTGTTCCTCAAGCTGCTGGCGCTGATCAGCGACGACGAGTTCGTCGCCGAGCGCATCGAGTTCCGCCACCGAGCCCCGCCGCGGCTGGGCGAACACCGCCGGTTGTTCGGCAGGCTGCCGCTGTTCTCGCGGCCGCACGATGCCCTGGTGTTTTCCGCCGCCTTGCTGCGGCGTCCTTCGCGCAACGCCAATCCGGACATGCATGACGTGCTGACCCGCCACGCGGAAGAACAGTCCCGCGAACTCAGCGAGAACCGCTTGCTCAATCGCGTGCGCTACCTGATCGAGCTGCGCCTCGGGGAGGGCTATGGCTTGCGCCAGTGCGCGGCGGAGCTGGGCCTTGGCAGCGGTGCCTTGCAGCGTGCGCTGGCCGCTGGGGGAGCGAGTTTCCGGCAGGTTCGCGATGAGGTTCGCCGGCAGCGGGCGAGCGAGATGCTGTTGGCCGGTCGCGCCATCCGCGAGGTGGCCAAGGCTTGCGGGTTCGCCGAGCTGTCGCCGTTCTACCGGGCCTTTCGCCGCTGGCACGCCGCGCCCCCGGAGCAATACAGGGCGCGGCTGGCGAAGCGGGAAGAGGGTTACTCGACCAGCGGTACCTGACGGCCGATCTCCAGGGTGGCGATGGCGTCGAGCTGGATCTCGATCTGCAGGAAGCGCATGGCGCGCTTGGGCGAGACGTTCTTGGCGATGCGCTTGACGTACTTGTCGCGCAGTTCCAGACGGTCCTCCTGGAGGTCGTCGACACGCTCGATCAGCTTGCTCGCCTGGTCGTCGCTGACGTTGCCGCTGTTGTAGGCCTGGGCGTAGTCGAGCAGGAGCTTGAGGGTTTCCTTGCTGAGCTTGTCCGACTCGGTGCGGTAGGTGTTGTAGATCGGCCAGAACTTCTCGCCTTCCTGGTCGGTGAGGTTCATGTTGGCCTCGACGATGCGCTTGCGCTTGTAGTCGACGTCGGCCAGGTCGTTCTGGATCTGCGCCTGGTGCTCCTTCATCAGTTCCTTGCTGCTGGGCTGAGGGTCGTTCTGGGCGGCCATCAGTGGCAGGCTGACGAGGGCGAGCAGGGCGAGGGTGGGACGTAGGGACATGCAGCGACTCCTTGGTTCGGCAACGGCCCCTCGTGGGCCGACCCGGGCAGTGTAGCCGCTACGCCTTCCGGCGCCCCCTCCGGAAGGCCCGGTGTTGAGCCAGGTCAGCCTTTTTCCGGGGTCCAGGGGCAGTAGCAACCCACGGCGAGGGTATGGGTGGCATCCACCGGACGTCCCTGCAGCAGCGCTTCGAGGATCGGTTCGATGAAGCTGTTGCTGGAGGTGCATACCGCGCCCTCGCTATAGGGGCCGAAGTAGGCCAGGCGGCCGTCGCGGTCCCAGATCGCCACGGCCGGGCTGGCCGGCAACTGCTCGGAACCGGGCAGACCAGCGAGGGGGCGCAGGGCGGCCAGGTTGTCCGGCAGGCGGCCCTGGCTGCCAGGCTTCTGCAGGACATGGAACTCCACGCCCTTGCCGGCGAAGCGTTCGATCAGCTCGCCGAGGTGCTGCTGGTTGCCGACGTTGCAGGGGCAGGCCGGGTCCCAGAAATGCACCAGGCGGATCGCCCCCGGCCCGGCCAGCTCGGCCGGCAGGCGCAGGCTGTCGCCGGAGAACAGGGTGGTCTGCTCGCTGAACGGGCGGATGTAGCGGATCTCGAACCACCAGTAGGCGGCGAGCAGGCCGCCGGCCCAGAGCAGGCCGACCAGGCTGACGAGGAGCGTCTTGCGGCGGGGAGTCATGGCATTCACACGGAAAACGGGTGCCAAGCTTGCCATGTGTTCGCGCGCAGCTGAATATCCCTGGGTTTCGCCCGTGGCCCGGCCACGAATCGATTGCAGCCCGGAACCGCCGATGTCAGAAGCCTTCAACCCCGATTACCTGCGCCAGCACCTGCGACCCTTGGCCGCGGCCGAGGCGGACGCCGCCGTCCTCGCCTACCAGGCCTACTACGGCCTGGACCTGCGCTCCCGCCATCCGCGCCTGCAAGCGCGGCTCGGCAGCATGGCGGTCGACGGGCGCCGCCTGGCGGTGCAGGCCTGGCTGCTGCCGGAAGCGCGCGGCAGCCTGTTGCTGATGCATGGCTATTACGACCACATGGGACTGTATCGGCACGTGGTCGACTGGGCGCTGGGCATGGGCTTCTCGGTGCTCGCCTGCGACCTGCCGGGGCATGGCCTGTCCGAAGGCGAGCGGGCCAGCATCCGCGACTTCGCCGAATACCAGGCTGTGTTCAAGGGCCTGCTGGGCCAGGCTGCCGAACTCGACCTGGCGGCGCCCTGGCACCTCTGCGGACAAAGCACTGGTGGGGCGATCCTGCTGGACTACCTGCTGCACGGCGGCGAACGTCCCGAGCTGGGCGAGACGATTCTCCTGGCGCCGCTGGTGCGCCCGCGCGCCTGGGGCTGGTCGAAGCTCAGCTACCGCCTGCTGAGCCCCTTCGTCGACTCGATCCCGCGGCGCTTCTCGGAGAACTCCAGCGATCCGCAGTTCCTCGACTTCCTCCGCGAGCACGATCCGTTGCAGCCACGCACCCTGCCGACCGCCTGGGTCGGCGCGCTGACCCGCTGGGTGCCGCGCATCGAGCGGGCACCTCGGCGTGCCCTGAGCCCCCTGGTGGTGCAGGGCGAGTCCGACGAGACGGTGGACTGGCGCCATGGCCTGAAGGTGCTGCGGGAGAAATTCGACGAGCCGCGGATACTGTTGCTGGAAGAGGCGCGCCATCACCTGGCGAACGAAAGCGAGGGGCTGCGGCGGCGCTATTTCGATTTCCTGAGCGACGCGCTGGGGGCCTGAGTTCCAGGCCCCGCGTCGATCAGGGGGCGACCGCCTGGTCCACCGCCAGGCCGGCTTTCAGCGCGGCCAGGGCCGCCTGGTAGTAGCTGCGGCCGGCCGGCGACTCGGCGAAGTTCACGTACTGGGTGAGTTCCGCATCGGAGAGATCGCGGTAGACATACAGCAGGGTGTTCTCCAGGTCCGCGCCGATCTGCTGCACCAGGCGCTGGCGCTGGCCTTCCAGCAACTGGCCGGTCTGTCCGCCGCCAAGCAGGCCGGGGAGGCCCGGAAGCATCTGGCTGAGGCTGTCGGCGGCGACCCCGGCCAGGGCCAGGCTGACTTCCGCGCCGGCCTCTCGGGCCGGAAGGACCTGGGCCAGGCGCTTGACCAGGGCCCGGCGTGGCTCGCTGGCGGTCTGCCGCGGCAGGCCGTTGCTGTGCTGGAGCAACTGGTCGCGGCGGGTGGCGAGCACCTCGGCGGCGACCACCTTGCGCCCCAGCGGCGACTCGAAGAAATTCAGCGGGCTGGCGCTGTCCGGCAGGTTCTCGCGCAGGCCGTTGAGGGCGCGCTGGTCGACTTCGGCCGGGGCGAAGCGGCGATTGCTGTTGTCCACCAGGGTCTGGTAGAGCGCGGGCGGCAGCTTGTCCTGGTAGCGCTTCTGCGCCGCGTCCAGGGCATCGCTGAAATGCGCGCGCTGGTCGGGCCAGCCAGCGGCCTGGTACAGGCGTTGATAAGGGTCGGCCAGGGCGGGCAGACCAACCAGCAGTAAAGCGAAGGCGAGCAAAGCGCGCATTGATACTCCTTTGGCGGCGAAAGCCTCGTCGTTCGGGTGGTGCCGTCCATGGGGCGCTATTGTCGACATGCGGCGGACCGCTTGTCGAGACACCGGGGCGGCACGCTACAATGGACAATGCACATCAACGTCAATCATCCCCTCCTGCATCGCATCGTCGATGAACTGGTCGACCAGGGCTGGTCGCACCAGAGCATCTTCATGCCTGAGCGTCTGACCACCAGATTGGCCGAAGAGTGCCGCACCCGTGCGGTCGCGGGCGACCTGACCCCGGCGGCGATCGGCCGCGGCGACGGCCAGGTGATCCGCGAAGGCATCCGCGGCGACCTCACGCAATGGCTGGAGCCCGGAGAATCCGAGGCCTGCGACGAATACCTGGGGGTGATGGACAGCTTGCGCCAGGCGCTCAACGCCTCGCTGTTCCTCGGCCTCGAGGATTTCGAGTGCCACTTCGCGCTGTACCCGCCGGGCGCCTATTACCAGAAGCATGTCGATCGTTTCCGCGACGACGACGCACGCACCGTCTCCGCGGTTCTCTACCTCAACGATGCCTGGTTGCCCGAGCATGGCGGCGCGCTGCGCCTGCACCTGCCGCAGCGGCAGGTGGACATCCAGCCGACGGGCGGTAGCCTGGTGGTGTTCATGTCCGCCGGCACCGAGCACGAAGTCCTGCCCGCCAGCCGCGACCGGCTGTCGCTGACCGGCTGGTTCCGCCGGCGCAACGAATCCCTCCTGCAACTCTCCTGAACCCTCGGCGGCGTCGCCGCCTCAGTGACCCCAGACCTTGATCGTGCCGCGCAGGTCGGTGATGTCGCGCAGTTCGATGCGGCCGATCGAGTTGTCGCCGATGTACAGGTCGCTGGCCACCCGCAGGCGGATGCGCTGCGCCGGCAGGCCGCTGGCGATCAACTGGTCGTTGATGGTGGCGAGGTCCGGCAGGCTGATCGCCAGTTGCTGCCCGCCGCCGCTGCCGGTGGTCACGTCCAGTGCCAGGGTCGGCTGCTCGACGCCGAAGATCGGCAAGCTCAGGCCGAGCTGGGCGGCGCCCAGGGGGATGTTGCCGCCGCGCCCGTCCGGGCAGTCGCCGGCCTTCACGCAGCCGTTGTCGATCACCAGGTTGCGCAGCGAGAGGCTGCCGCCGTCGTCCACCCAGGCGACCCTGGCCGCGCCGGCGCGCAGGTCCAGGCGCAGGCTGATGCCGGCCTGGCCGGTGACCTGGCTGAGACTGTCGTTGTCCAGGGCCTCCATGGCCGCCTGGCTGGCAGCGCTGGCGAGCAACGCGGGGGCCAGGAAAAACGGTAGAAGCGAGCGGGTCGGGAGCATGACGGGCGGGTCCTTCGCGGTTGCGCGGGAAGCCAGTCTGCTCGGGGCGGCGGAGGTTCGCCATGGGCCGCCCGCAGTTCTATCCTAAGGATCGGCAAGAAATAGCCCTGGTCCCCGCCATACGGGCGCTGGAGCGCTACCGCGAGGCCTAACTCCGGTTGGGTCGAGGGCGGGTTTCCCCGGTGTTTCCCGGCTACTGTTACCGGGCGTGACCATCGGCGAGCGGCGGGCTACTCTGTGTGCCTGTCAAAGGGGTGGAGCATCCATGCAGAAGGTTCTGGTCAGCCGTTGCCTGCTGGGCCACCTGGTGCGCTACGACGGTGGCAGCCATGGCCCGTTCGACCTGCTCTCGCGCTGGCATGCGCAGGGGCGGATCGTCGCCCTTTGCCCGGAGGTCGCCGGAGGCCTGCCGACGCCCCGCCCGCCAGCGGAGATCCCCGGCGGCCAGGGCGGCGAAGTGCTGGACCGGCTGAACCGGGTCTTCACCGTCGACGGCGAGGATGTCAGCGAAGCATTCCTGCTGGGTGCGGAGGCGGCAGTGGAACTGGTCCGCCGCCATGACATCCGGATGGCCGTGCTCAAGGCGCGCAGTCCTTCCTGCGGCAACCTGGAGAACTACGACGGGCGCTTCAACGGCAACCGGGTCGCCGGCGAGGGCGTTACCGCCGCCGCCCTCAAGCGCATGGGCGTGCTGGTATTCAACGAGGATGAACTGGACCGCGCCGCGGTCTGCCTGGCCGGCCTCGACGCCGGCGGCTGAACTCAGCGCCGCAGCGGCGCGGTCAGGCGGTTCTCCAGGGCTTTCTGCACACGCTCGAAGAGTGCCGAAAGCAGCCAGTAGATCCCGGCGGCGGCGAGATAGAGCGGCAGCGGCTGGAAGGTCTCGGCGATGACCTCCTTGGTCGCCAGCATCAGTTCGGTCACGGTGATCACGGAGATCAGCGAGGTGTCCTTGATCAGGCTGATCAGGCTGTTCGACAGGCTCGGCACCGCCAGGCGCAGGGCCTGCGGGGTGATGATGTTCCACAGGGTCTGGCCCCAGGTCAGGCCGACCGAGAGCCCGGCTTCCCATTGTCCCTTGTCGATGCCGAGGATCGCCCCGCGCATGGACTCCGAGAGATAGGCCGCGACATTCAGGGTCAGCGCCAGGATGCCCGCGGTGACCGGGGTGAACTCGATGCCTACGCTCGGCAGCCCGTAGTACAGGACGAAGATCTGCACCAGCAGTGGCGTCCCGCGGAAGGCGCTGACGTAGACCGCGGCGATCTGCGAGACCACCGGCACCTTGGTCACCCGGACCACCGCGACGCTGAAGCCGAGGATCAGGCCCAGGACCATCGATACCGCGGCGAACAGCACGGTATACATCGCGCCCTGGAGCAGGAAGGGCCAGGCCATCCCGAGCAGCTCGACCAGGTTGGCGAGCCATTCGAGCAATTTCTGCAGCGAATTCATTCAACACTCCATCGACAAACACGACGGCCGCGTCTCTCGGGCGCGGCCGCTTCCCCCGTTCGGGCGGGAGCTCACTTCGGCGGCTGGCTGACGTCCAGGCCGAACCACTTTTCCGAGAGCTTGGCGAAGCGGCCGTCGGCCTTGATCTTCTCCAGCGCCGCATTCAGCGCCTCGCCGAACTTCGGATTGTTCTTCCGGTAGGGAATCGCCATGTTCGCCACCGGTCCCACCGCCGCGCCGGGCTTGACCGGCAGCTTGGCCTCGCGGATGGCGAAGGGGATCAGCAGGCGGTCGTTGAGCGCCGCGTCGATGCGTTTGCTGGCCAGGTCCTGCAGGTATTCCGGGGCGCCCGGATAGGTGCGCACGTTGACGCCGGCCACCGACTTCGCCAGGTCGGCGTAGTTGGTGCCCTGGCCGACGCCGAGCTTGAGGCCCTTGAGGTCTTCCAGCGACTTGAACTGGCGGGTTTCGTCGGCGCGCACGATCAACTGGGCGCTGGAGATGGTGTATGGCTCGCTGAAGTCGAAGACCTTGCGCCGCTGCTCGTTCACCGAGACCTGGTTCAGCGCGATGTCGTACTTGCCGCTCTGCAGGCCGGCGAGGATGCCGCTCCATTCGGTGGTGACGAATTCCGGCTTGACCGCCAGTTCGGCGGCCAGCAGTTCGCCCAGTTCGGTCTCGAAGCCGGTGAGCTTGCCGCCCTGCTTGAAGTTGAACGGCGGATAGGTGCCCTCCAGGGCGATGCGCAGGGCGCCGCGCTGGTGGACGTCGTCGAGCAGCTCGGCATGGGCCAGCGGAGCGGCCAGGGATACCAGCATCAGCAGGCGGGGCAGAAATCGCATGTAGTACTCCTCGGGTGGGAATGAACGTCGGTCGGGCCTATGCTGTTCGTTCAGCTTAGCCGGGCCCGCGTCCTGGACAATCGCGAACCTACTGGGTTGCATGCGGTCTTTCCAGGGGTTGCGGGCATTGACCCGGATTATGTGCGCGAGCGCCGCTCTAACACGGGCTTCGCAGTGGAAATCGCTGTGCCAGCGATGCCTTTCCCTGATTCGGAAGGCACGAAGAGTGCCGGGGAAATTCCGTCCAGTGGTGTTTCCCGGGTGCTAACGGAAGTGAAAACAGGAGACTCCCATGAGAGTGACATTGCCTTGCCTCGGTCTAGCCGCCCTGATGTTCGGCGCATCCGCCAGCCTGATGGCTGCCGACCTGCCCCGGACGAAGGCGCCCGAAGGGGCGAAAGTGTATTTCATCACGCCGGCCGATGGTGCAACCGTCGACAAGACCTTCACCGTGAAATTCGGCCTGAAAGGCATGGGCGTGGCGCCGGCCGGCGTCGACATGCCGGATACCGGCCACCATCACCTGTTGGTGGACCTGAAGGAGCAGCCGGCGATGAACCTGCCGCTGCCGATGACCGACAACATCCGCCACTTCGGCAAGGGCCAGACCGAAACCGAGATCACCCTGCCGCCGGGCAAGCACACCCTGCAACTGCTGGTGGGCGACAAGAACCACGTGCCGCTGGAGCCGACCGTGGAGTCGGAGAAGATCACCGTTACCGTCAAGTGACGGAAACGAAAAAAGGAGGCCGCTGGGCCTCCTTTTTCCTTTCCGCCGGACGCTGCCTTAGAACAGCACGCGGCTACGGATGGTACCGTTGACCTGCTGGAGTTTCTCCAGGGCCAGGTCCGAGTACTCGGCATCGACGTCGATCACTACGTAGCCGACCTTCTCGTTGGTTTGCAGGTACTGGCCGGAAACGTTGATGCCGTTGTCGGCGAAGACCTTGTTGATCTCGCTCATCACGCCGGGGATGTTGGCGTGGATGTGCAGCAGGCGGTGCTTGCCTGGGTGCGACGGCAGGGCCACTTCGGGGAAGTTGACCGAGGACACCGAGGTGCCGTTGTCGCTGTACTTGACCAGCTTCTCCGCCACTTCCAGGCCGATGTTGGCCTGTGCCTCGGCGGTGGAGCCGCCGATGTGCGGGGTCAGGATCACCCGGTCCAGGCCACGCAGCGGGCTGGCGAATTCCTCGTCGTTGGATTTCGGCTCGACCGGGAACACGTCGATGGCGGCGCCGATCAGGTGCTCGTCCTTGATCGCGGCGGCCAGGTGGTCCAGCTCGACCACTGTGCCGCGCGCGGCGTTGATCAGGATGCCGCCCTTCTTCATCGCGCGGATTTCCTTCTCGCCGATCATCCACTGGGTGGAGGGCAGTTCGGGAACGTGCAGCGAGACGATGTCGGACATGCCCAGCAGCTCGTGCAGGCTGCCGATCTGCACCGCGTTGCCCAGCGGCAGCTTGGTCACGGTGTCGTAGAAGAACACCTGCATGCCCAGGGCCTCGGCGAGTACCGAGAGCTGGGTGCCGATCGAGCCGTAGCCGACGATGCCGAGCTTCTTGCCACGGATCTCGAAGGAATTCGCCGCGCTCTTGATCCAGCCGCCGCGATGGCAGGAGGCGTTCTTTTCCGGGATGCCGCGCAGCAGCAGGATCGCCTCGGCCAGTACCAGCTCAGCCACAGAGCGGGTGTTCGAGTAGGGCGCGTTGAACACGGCGATACCGCGTTCGCGGGCGGCGTTGAGGTCGACCTGGTTGGTGCCGATGCAGAAGCAGCCGACCGCGATCAGTTTCTTCGCGCAGTCGAAGACCTCTTCGGTCAGCTGGGTGCGGGAGCGAATGCCGATGAAGTGCGCATCGGCGATCCTTTCCTTCAGCTCGTCGCCGGAAAGCGCGGTCTTGAGGTACTCGATGTTGGTGTAGCCGGCGGCCTTCAGCGTGTCCACGGCGTTCTGGTGGACACCTTCGAGAAGAAGGAACTTGATCTTGCTCTTGTCGAGAGAGGTCTTGCTCATCTGCGTAAACCTGTTGTCCCGGAGGAAGTGGCTGGAAAGCGAACTGCGCGAAGCGGGTCCGGCCGGCGCTGGCCGGCACCCGCAACTCGGCGCCCAGAGGCACTAAGCGCGGGGGGCGTATGCTAGCATGTTCTCCCTTTTCCTTGCCCGGTTGCGACCTGAGTTGTTCTCAGGACGACCATGAATCATTTGAGAGTTCCCGAATGACCCGCGAAGCCCTGATCGAATCGCTCAAGCCCCTGGTCGAGCCTGGCAAGCTGCTCGACGACGCCGCCTCCCTGGACGCCTACGGCAAGGACTGGACCAAGCATTTCGCCCCTGCGCCGCTGGCCATCGTGTTCCCCAAGAGCGTCGAGCAGGTCCAGGCGATCGTCCGCTGGGCCAACCAGCACAAGGTCGGTCTGGTCCCGTCGGGCGGTCGTACCGGGCTCTCCGCCGCGGCCGTGGCGGCCAACGGCGAAGTCGTGGTGGCCTTCGACTACATGAACCGGATACTCGACTTCAATGCCTTCGACCGCACCGTAGTCTGCCAGCCGGGCGTGGTTACCAAGCAACTGCAGACCTTCGCCGAGGAAAACGGCCTGTACTACCCGGTTGACTTCGCTTCTTCCGGTTCCAGCCAGATCGGCGGCAATATCGGCACCAATGCCGGCGGGATCAAGGTCATTCGCTACGGCATGACCCGTAACTGGGTGGCCGGGATGAAGGTCGTCACCGGCAAGGGCGACCTGCTCGAGCTGAACAAGGACCTGATCAAGAACGCCACCGGCTACGATATGCGCCAGCTGTTCATCGGCGCCGAAGGCACCCTGGGCTTCGTGGTCGAGGCGACCATGCGCCTGGAGCGCACGCCGAAGAACCTCACCGCTATGGTCCTCGGCACGCCCGACTTCGACTCGATCATGCCGGTGCTGCATGCCTTCCAGAGCAAGCTCGACCTGACCGCCTTCGAGTTCTTCTCCGACAAGGCCCTGGCCAAGGTCCTGGCCCGTGGCGACGTACCGCGGGCGTTCGAAACCGACTGCCCGTTCTACGCCCTGCTGGAGTTCGAGGCGACCACCGAGGAAGTCGCCAACGAGGCGCTGGCCACCTTCGAGCACTGCGTCGAGCAGGGCTGGGTGCTGGACGGGGTGATGAGCCAGAGCGAGCAGCAGTTGCAGAACCTGTGGAAGCTGCGCGAGTACATCTCCGAGACCATCTCCCACTGGACGCCGTACAAGAACGACATCTCGGTCACGGTTTCCCGGGTGCCCGCCTTCCTCAAGGACATCGACGCCATCGTCGAGGCCAACTACCCGGACTTCGAGGTGGTGTGGTTCGGCCACATCGGCGACGGCAACCTGCACCTGAACATCCTCAAGCCGGAAAACCTCGGCAAGGACGAGTTCTTCGCCAAGTGCGCGACCGTCAACAAGTGGGTGTTCGAGACCGTCGAGAAGTACAACGGCTCGATTTCCGCCGAGCATGGCGTGGGCATGACCAAGCGCGACTACTTGACCTACACCCGCTCGGAAACCGAAATTGCCTACATGAAGGCACTGAAGGCGGTGTTCGACCCCAACGGGATCATGAATCCCGGCAAGATCTTCGCCGAGTAGCAGGTGTCGCAACGCAGAGGGCCGGTCATCCGGCCCTTCTCGTCTGTGGCGGGCGCCACGGATGCCTTTCCACCCGTTCAGGAGTCGGTAAATGAGTTACCAGCATCAATATATCGACGGCACCCCGATCCACTTCCCCCTGGGCAAGCTGGTCTGCGTCGGGCGCAACTACGCCGAACACGCCAAGGAACTGAACAACCCGGTTCCCACCGAGCCGCTGCTGTTCATCAAGCCCGGCTCCTGCGTGGTGCCGGTGAGCGGCGGGCTGAGCCTGCCGCAGGAGCGCGGCTCGGTACACTACGAGGCGGAAATCGCCGTGCTGATCGGCAAGCCGCTGTCGCGCAAGCCGAACCGCGAGGAGGTCCTCGACGCGATCTCCGGCTATGCGCCGGCGCTGGACCTGACCTTGCGCGAGGTCCAGGCGAAACTGAAGGAAAAGGGCCTGCCCTGGGAGCTGGCAAAGAGCTTCGATGGCGCCGGCGTGCTGTCGCCGTTCGTGAACGCCGACCAGTTTCCCGACCCGACCGACATCGGCATCCGCCTGACCATCAACGGCGAGGTGCGCCAGGACGGCAACAGCCGCGACATGCTCAATCCGATCGTGCCGCTGATCCAGCACATCGCCGGGCATTTCTCGCTACAGGCCGGCGATGTGGTGCTGACCGGCACGCCGTCCGGGGTCGGGCCGCTGAACAGCGGCGACGAGTTGCTGCTCGAATTGCCGGGCGCCAGCCGTTTCGAGACCCGCGTGCTCTGAACCGCTGCGGCCGCCGGGGGCGGCCGACTTCCCTAGCGCCGGCAGCGGAAGCGACTGTCGGTCGGCTGGCCGACGCTTCGATTGACAGGCCGGGGGCAATGCCCTTTCATGGCGACGCCCAAGAAAACACCTGGCCAAACAGTCGAGCCTCGCCCATGTCCCTTGCCTCCAAGCTTCCCCGTTTCCGCTGGCTGCTGCCGGCGTTCGTCGTGCTCGTCGGCGTGGTGCTGACCATCGTCATGCATTGGGACGATCGCGCCGGCCTTTGGTGGAAGGAAAGCCAGGCCAGCCAGCAGCAGCGCGACGAAAGCATCTGGCTGCCGGGCTATCGGGTGGTGATCGACGCCAAGCCGTTGCGGGGCCTGGAGGAGGAAGAAACCTCGGACCTGGCCTACAACCCGGCAACCAGGACCCTGTTCACCGTTACCGGCAAGCGGCCGCTGCTGGTGGAGCTGTCGCTCACCGGCGACGTGCTGCGCACCATCCCGCTGCTCGGCCTGAGCAATCCCGAAGGCGTGGCGGTGCTGGAGAACGGCAACGTCGCGGTGACCGACGAGCGCCGCAATACCCTGACCATCTTCCATGTCGACCCGCAGACCGCCGAGCTGAGCACCAAGAGCCTGGCCGAATTCCCGCTGGGCAATATCGGCAAGAAGAACAAGGGCTTCGAGGGCATCGCCTGGGATCCGCGCCAGCAGCGTCTGTTGCTGAGCAAGGAGCGCGATCCGATGACCCTGTTCAGCTGGAAGAGCGACGGCGGGCCGAGCCTGAGCGGGGCGATGACCGCGCTACCGAGCGACGACCTGTACATGCGCAACGTCTCGGCCCTCAGCGTCGACCCGCGTACCGGCCATACCCTGGTGCTGTCGGCCGAATCGCATCTGCTGCTGGAGCTGGACGAGAAGGGCGAGCCGGTCAGCTTCATCAGCCTGCTCGGCGGCTTCAACGGCCTGGACAGCAAGATCCCGCGCGCCGAAGGGGTGGCCATCGACGACGAGGGCACCATCTACATGGTCAGCGAGCCGAACCTGTTCTACGTGTTCCGCAAGAAGAGCGGCGAGCGCCTGGCCACCAGCGACGCCGATTAAGCTTCGCTTAAGCGCCGATTAAGCCTGGTTTCAGCAAGGCTTCGTAGCCTGGACCCATCGAAACCAACTACGAGGCGTTACCCATGAAACTTCGTCACCTGCCCCTCATCGCTGCCATCGGCCTGTTCTCCACCGTCACCCTGGCCGCCGGCTATACCGGCCCGGGCGCTACCCCGACCACCACCACGGTGAAGGCCGCGCTGGAAGCCGCCGACGACACCCCGGTGGTCCTCCAGGGCACCATCGTCAAGCGCATCAAGGGCGACATCTACGAGTTCCGCGATGCCACCGGCAGCATGAAGGTGGAGATCGACGACGAAGACTTCCCGCCGATGGAAATCAACGACAAGACCCGGGTCAAGCTGACCGGCGAAGTCGACCGCGACCTGGTCGGCCGCGAGATCGACGTCGAGTTCGTCGAAGTGATCAAGTAAGGCCCTGAATCGAAACGGCCCGCCTCCCGGAAGAGAGGCGGGCCGTTTCGCGTTCCGACCGGGCGAAGTTGCGGGCGGGCTTACCGGTGAACCCCTTCGAAACCCTGTAGCACGTTCACCGCGTTGATCCCGATTTCCTCCACCGCGTAGCCTCCCTCCATCACGAACAGCGTGGCCAGGCCGAGCTTGCCGATGGCTTCGCCCATGCGCAGGTAGTCGGGGCTGTCCAGGCGGAACTGGGAAATCGGGTCCTCCTTGAAGGTATCCACCCCCAGGGAAACGATCAGGACGTCCGCCGCATAGGCCTGGATCTGCCGGATCGCCGCCTGCAGCGCCTGGCTCCAGGTCGCCCAGTCGCTGCCGGCCGCCAGTGGGTAGTTGAAGTTGTAGCCGGTGCCGACGCCGTTGCCCTTCTCGTCGGCGTAGCCGAGGAAATAGGGGTATTCGAAGCGCGGATCGCCGTGGATCGAGGTGAACAGCACATCGGCGCGGTCGTAGAAGATGTCCTGGGTGCCGTTGCCATGGTGGTAGTCGACGTCGAGGATCGCCACCCGCCCGGCGCCCCGGTCGAGGAAGGCCTGGGCGGCGATGGCGGCATTGTTGAAGAAGCAATAGCCGCCCATGTAGTCGGCCGCGGCGTGGTGGCCCGGCGGGCGACAGAGCGAAAATACCGAGCGCGCGCCGTTGGCGAGTTCGGACTGGCCGCTGAGGGCGACGTTGGCCGAACTGGTGATCGCCTGCCAGGTCCCGGCGGTGATCGGCGCGCCGGCGTCGAAGGAGTAGTAGCCGAGGCGACCGTCGATGTTGTCCGGCTCCGTCTGCCGCAGGCGCCGGGTCGGCCAGGCGATCGGCAGCATGTCGTGGCTGCGGCCGGTGGCCAGCCAGTCCTGCCAGGCGTTCTGCAGGAAACGCACGAAACCCTCGCTGTGCACCCGGCGGATCGGTTCCAGGCCGAAGTCGCGCGGTGCGCGGACTTCGCCGAGGCCGACGGCCTTCACGCGGTCGAGGACCATGTCGGCGCGGCTGGGTTTTTCGAAGCAGGGGGTGAACTGGCCGCCGATCAGTTCGTGCCGGCCGTGGTGCAGGCGATGGTCGTCGCTGTAGATGGTCAGCATGTCGGGCTCCCGGGCTCAGTTCTGTTCGGAGAAGGTCACGGTCGGCGCCTTGCGGCGGAAACCGCCGGTATGCAACGCCAGGTAGGCGAGGCCGGCGGCGAACCAGGTCAGGCCGATCACCAGGGTCAGCGCCGAGAGGCTGGTCCACAGCCACAGGGTCAGGCCCAGGCCGATGGCCGGCACCAGCCCGTAGCGCAGCAGGTCGCGCGGGGCGCGGCGGCCGTCGAGCAGCAGGTAGCTGCGGATCACCGCCAGGTTCACCGCGGAGAACGCCACCAGCGCGCCGAAGCTGATCATCGAGGCCAGGGTGGTGAGATCGATGACCACCGCCAGCAGGGAAATCACCGAGACCACCAGGATCGCGATCACTGGCGTCTTGAAGCGCTCCGAGAGGCTGCCGAACACGCGCCGCGGCAGGATGCCGTCGCGGCCCATGCTGTAGAGGATGCGCGACACCGAGGCCTGCGAGGCCAGCGCCGAGCCGGCGGCGCCGGCGACGTAGGCGGCGGTGAAGAAGCTGGCGAGGAACTTGCCGCCGGCCGCCAGCATCACTTCGTTGGCCGCCGACTCGGCGTCCTGGAATACGCTGCCGGGGAACACCAGTTGGCTGAAGACCGCCAGCACGGTGAACAGCAGGCCGGCGCCGACCGTGGTGATGACGATGGCGCGCGGGATGTCGCGTTGCGGGTCGCGGGTTTCCTCGGCCAGGGTCGAGACCGCGTCGAAGCCGAGGAACGACAGGCACAGCACCGCCGCGCCGGCCATCAACGGGGCGAAGCCCGGCTGGCTGCCGTCACCGACGAAGGGCAGGCTCAGGTCCAGCGAGGGGATGCCGGCCAGGTGCTTGACCGCCATGGCGACGAACACCACGGCGAAGACGAACTGGGCGCCGACGATCACGTTGCTCATGCCGGCCACCGAGCTGATGCCGATCACGTTGAGCACGGTGACCAGGCCGATCGCCGCGAGCACGAAGACCCAGGCCGGCACCATCGGGAAGGCGATGTTGAGGAACAGGCCGATGAGCAGGTAGTTGATCATCGGCAGGAACAGGTAGTCGAGCAGCAGCGACCAGCCGGCGAGGAAGCCGACGCAGGGGCCGAAGCTGAGGCTGGTATAGGAATAGGCCGAGCCGGCGATGGGATATTTCTTCACCATGAAGCTGTAGGAAAAGGCGGTGAAGAGCATCGCCGCCAGGGTGATCAGGTAGGCGCTGGCGGTACGACCGCCGGTGATCTCGGTGACTACCCCGTAGGTGGTGAACATGGTCAGCGGAACCATGTAGACCAGCCCGAAGAAGACCAGGGCGGGAAGCCCGAGGATGCGCCGCAGGCCGGTGCCCTGGGCGCTGTGGACGTACTCGGGGCGCTTGCCGCCGATGAGGATGCCGTTGTTGCGTTCGCTGGCCATGTTCCGCTCCTCGCGAAATGCCGTATCGATCCCGCAGGCGGCCGCTTGGGCGGACCTTTCCTGCGCCGGGTGAATGGACGGGCTAGTGGAAAACCGCTGGGGTTTCCGCCGGGTCGGTGGAAATGGCAGTGACGAGAGGGCGCGTGGCGTGTGCGGGCACGGGCGTTGGGGCGTCGATAGTGTTCATGGCGTTCTCAGGAAGCGTTCTTGTTGGATTTCTAGCTCGCGGTCGCGAGGTTCCCTTGGGCTCTGCCGGCGCCGTTTCCGCGGCTCCGGGCGACCCCTCGAGGAGGGCGCGGTTCGACTCTAGCAATCCGGTTTCGCCGGGGAGAACCCTGTAGACGGTCAAAAAGGGATCGAAATGGCCAAGCTGGCTGGCCGGCCAGCGCTGGCGCGAGCTGGCCGCCAGCGCCGCGTCGATCATTTCTTAAGCTTGGTCCAGACCTTGCTGCGCAACGCCAGGGCTTTCGGCGAGCAGAGCTTGAACGGCTTCAGGCGGTCGAGCTTGTCCTGCGGGGTGTTGATCGCCGGGTCGTCGAACAGTGCTTTCTCCATGAATTTCTCCGAGCCGACGATGGCGTTGTTGTACTTGGCGAAGTTGGAGGCGGCGGCGATGTTCTCCGGGCGCATCATCCAGTCGATGAAGACGTGGGCTTCCTTGACGTTGCTGGCGTCGCGCGGAATCGCGAAGTTGTCGATGAACAGCCGGATGCCTTCCTTCGGATAGACGTATTCGAGGCTGGCGCGTTGGGCGTGGGCGCGGTGGAAGGCGCCGTTCCACTGCTGGTGCATGGCGACCTCGCCGGCGGCCATGCGCTCGATGGTGCCGTCGCTGTTGTACATGGCCAGCGCCGGCTTTTGCCTGAGCAGCAGGTCGAGGACCTTCTGCGCTTCCCTGGCGTCCTCGGTGCATTCGTCGATGCCGAGGTAGTAGGTGGCGGGAATGAACAGTTCCTCGATGGAGTTTAGAGCCACCACCTTGCCTTTCAGCTCGGCTGGTGGTTCGAAGAACGGCTTCCAGCTTTCTTCCAGCCTGCCGCCCGGCACCTTCGCCGTATCGTAGCTGTAGCCGGTGGTGCCCCAGAGATAGGGAATGCTGTAGTCGTGGCCGGGATCGAAGCCAAGGGTCCGGAAGTTTTCCTTCAGATTGCCCAGGCTCGGCAACTGGCTCTTGTCGAGCTTTTGCAGCAGCCCCTCCTTGACGAATATTTCTATGAAACTGTCCGACGGCACCACCACGTCGTAGGCGCCGCCACCGGCCTTGAGCTTGGCCAGCAGCGTCTCGTTGCTGTCGTAGGCGTCGAGGGTGGCCTTGATCCCGGTGTCCTTCTCGAACTTTTTCAGTAACTCCGGCGGGTAGTAGTCCGACCAGTTGGCGAAGTGCAGGGTGCCTTCGGCGCGAGCCTGGCCGCCCAGGGCTAGACCGGCGGCGAAGAGCAGGGTGAGCGGTGTGCGGTAGGTCATGATGGACTCCTGGCGATCTTCTGTTTTTTCTTCGTGGAGGCAGGTTCTCAGCGGCGGCGTTGGCCGAGGTAGTACGACAGGGCGACGAAGGCGATGGAAATCATGAGGATGATCGAGGAAATCGCATTGATCTTCGGGGATATGCCCATGCGGATGGAACTGAAGATGTACACCGGCAGGGTGGTTGCGCCGGCGCCGGCGACGAAATAGGTGATGACGAAATCGTCCATCGAGATGATGAACGCGAGCATCGCCCCGGACAGCACGCCGGGCATCAGCAGCGGCAGGGTGATTTTCCAGAAGGCCTTCCACGGCGAGGCGTAGAGGTCGGCGGCGGCCTCCGCCAGGCGCGGGTCCAGGCCCTCCAGGCGGGCGCGGATCGGCAGGTAGGCGAAGGGGATGCAGAACACGATGTGGGCGATGAGGATGGTGAACAACGACAGCTTCAGGCCGATGAAGGAGAAGAACATCAGGGTCGCCACCGCGGTGACGATCTCCGGCACCAGCAGCGGCAGGCCGAGAACGCCGTTCATCAGGGTCTGCCCGCGGAAGGCGCGACCGCGCATGCCCAGCGCGGCGAGGGTGGCCAGGACGGTCGAGGCCAGGGTGGCGAGGGTGGCGACGAGCAGCGAGTTCTTCGCCGCGCGGAGGATTTCCGGATCGTTGGCCACCACCGCATACCATTTCAGGCTGAAGCTCTCCCAGAGCGTCGCCGACTGGCCGCTGTTGAAGCTGAGCACTACCAGCACCAGGATCGGGATGTAGAGGAAGGCGAAGAACAGCCAGGCGGCCTGGCGCACGCCGCTGAAGGTCCAGAGTGGATTGCGGCCGTTCATGGCTGGCCTCCGCCGGCGTTGGCCCGGAAGCGCAGGTTGTAGATCAGCATCGCCAGCAGGACGAAGGCCAGCAGGGCGAACGAAAGGGCGGCGCCGAACGGCCAGTTGTGCGCGGTACCGAATTGCAGCTGGATCAGGTTGCCGATCATCAGCGCCTTACCGCCGCCGAGCAATTCCGGAATGATGTAGCTGCCCAGGGCCGGGATGAATACCAGGATGCAGCCGGCGACTATCCCCGGCATCGCCAGCGGCACGATCACCCGGCGCAGCGCTTTCCAGCGGTTGGCGCCGAGGTCGAATGCCGCCTCCACCAGGCGCCAGTCCATCTTTTCCAGGCTGCTGTAGATCGGCAGCACCATGAACGGCAGGTAGGTATAAAGGAGGCCGATGATCACCGCGTTGTCGGTATAGAGCAGCCCCAGCCCGGTGTCGGTCAGGCCGATGCCTTGCAGGCCGGCGTCCACCAGCCCGCCGTTGCGCAGCAGCAGGATCCAGGCGTAGACCCGCACCAGCAGGTTGGTCCAGAACGGCACGGTGACCAGGAACAGCAGCAGGTTGCGCCGGCGTTCCGGTTGCAACGCCAGGTACAGCGCGGTGGGGAAGCCGAGCGCCAGGCAGCCGAGGGTGGTCAGCAGCGACAGCCAGAACGAGCGCTGGAAGATGCCCAGGTAGTCGGCGTTGAACACCAGGCTGTCGTCCAGGTCGCGTTCCCAGAGGAAATTGAGGTAGGCCTCCAGGCTGTGCTGGCCCCATTTCACTCCGCCGTAGTCGCCGGATTGCTGGATCGACACGGCGAACATGATGCCCAGCGGGATCACCAGGAACAGCACCAGCATCAGCATCGCCGGGCTGCTCAGCAGCAGGCGCCGACGCAGCTGCCGGCGTTCGGCCGACTGTTGCGCGGTAGGTCGGCCGGCGGTGCTCATTCGGCAAGCACCCGGATGGCGGCGGCGGGAATCCGCACCCGCACCTTCGCCCCCGGACTGTGCGGGCAGCGTGCGCCGTCGCGGTTCTGCTGGCGCACGCGGAAGCCCGGCTGTCCGGCCACGTTCAGGTGGTAGACGGTATCGGTGCCGACATAGACGATGTTTTCCAGCACGCCTTCCAACTGGCCGTCGGCGGCCAGTTCGGTGCGCTCCGGGCGGATCGCCAAGGTCACAGCGCCGCTGCCCGGGGTCGTCGCGGCCAGCCGCTGGCCGTCCGCCAGGCGCACGCCGTCGGCGTCGGCCTGGCCCTCGAGGAAGTTGGTTTCGCCGATGAAGTCGGCGACCGCCCGGTTCAGCGGCGCCTCGTAGATGTCGCTGGGCGTGCCGACCTGCAACACCTTGCCCTTGCTCATCACCGCGATGCGGTCGGACATGGTCAGCGCTTCCTCCTGGTCGTGGGTGACGAAGATGAAGGTGATCCCGGTCTCGTGCTGCAGGCGCTTCAGCTCGATCTGCATTTCCTTGCGCAGCTTCAGGTCCAGCGCCGACAGCGACTCGTCGAGCAGCAGCACCTTGGGCCGGCTGGCCAGCGCGCGGGCCAGGGCGATGCGTTGCTGCTGGCCACCGGACAACTGGTCGGCGCGGCGCTTGCCGACCTCCGGCAGCTTCACCAGGTCGAGCATGCGGCTCACGGTGGCGTCGATCTCGCTGCGCGGGCGGCCCTGCATCTCCAGGCCGAAGCCGATGTTGTCGGCGACGCTCATGTGCGGGAACAGCGCATAACTCTGGAACACCGTGTTGACCGGGCGGCGGAACGGCGGCAGGCCTTCCATGTGTTCGCCATAGAGGCGGATGCTGCCGGAACTGGGCTGTTCGAAGCCGGCGATGAGGCGGAGGAGGGTGGTCTTGCCGCAGCCGGAAGGGCCGAGGAGGGTGAAGAATTCGTTGGCGTGGATATCCAGGGACACATCGTCAAGGGCCTTCAGGCCTTGGCCGGGGGTACCGAATTCCATGCAGATCCGCTCGATGGCTATCGCGCTGGTCATGCTGAATTCCATGCAGTCAAGCAGTTGTTATTGTTGAGGTTTTGCGGTTTCTGGGGCCCGCTTCACCTGCTGCGGTTCGATAATGACCGGGGCGCCGCGGGCGCAGAACGATAGATGCGGCCAATAAGGGATCGAACAGGCCAATCTGGTGGCGCTGGAAGAAGACTGCGGATGCTCTCTTGTCGTCTCTTTCGGACAGGAAACTCGGACCTGTCCGAGTCGCCCGGGCGGCTGGCTGACTTTAAGCTTGGCTTCAGCCTGGAGCCGTAGCTTGCGTAGGAAAGGTCGGGCGCAGCCCGTTTCCATACAGCGTACAGGCTCTATGCTATGACTATCCACGCCCAAACTCCCGAGCCGTTTTCCATGTCCCGAGCTTTCACGCCTCGCCGTCTGCTGCTGGCCGTCCTGCTGGTCGCGCTGTCCGCGCTGGTCCTTCTCGGCCAGAGCTTCCGGGTCTTCGACCGGGCCTGGTTCGCCGTCCAGGAGTGGCGTCACGCCGATGCCTGGAAAGAGCGCTCGATATGGCTGCCGGACTACCGCGTGCGGATCGAGGCGCAGCCCATCGAGGGGTTGAACGACGACGTTTCCGCGCTGACCTTCGATTCCGACCGGCGCACCCTGTTCACCGTGACCAACCAGCCGGCGCAGATCATCGAGCTGTCCTTGCAGGGCAAGGTACTGCGGACCATCCCGCTGACCGGCTTCGGCGACGCCGAGGCCATCGAGTACATCAGCCGCGGCGTCTACGTGATCACCGACGAGCGCCAGCAACGCCTGGTCAAGGTGCGCCTGGAGGACGACACGCGCTTCATCGACGCTGCCGATGCCCAGCAGCTTTCGCTGGGTATCGGCCTCAACGGCAACAAGGGTTTCGAAGGGCTAGCTTACGACGCCGAGGGCAAGCGCCTGTTCGTCGCCAAGGAGCGTGACCCGGTGCGCATCTACGAGATCCACGGTTTCCCCCACACCCAGGCGGACAAACCGTTCGCCGTGCACGTGGTGGACGACCCCGGGCGCGACAAGCGCCTGTTCGTCCGCGACCTGTCCAGCCTGCAGTTCGACGAGGGCACCGGGCACCTGCTGGCGTTGTCCGACGAGTCGCGTCTGGTAGTCGAGCTGGACACCGACGGCGAGCCGGTCAGCACCCTGTCGCTGCTGCGCGGCATGCACGGCCTGAAGCGCAGCGTGCCGCAGGCCGAGGGCGTGGCGATGGACGACCGTGGCGTGCTCTACCTGGTCAGCGAGCCGAACCTGTTCTACGTGTTCAGCAAGGACGAGCCGGCGCAGCCCTGACGCGGCATACGGGGACGGCAGGAGCGTCCCCTGGCCCGCTCAGAACTGCCAGTTCACCCCGAGCGAATAGCCCGCCTGGTTGCCTTCGCTGTGGGCGAAGCGGCTGTTGGCTTCGGCGAAGACCCCGAGCTGCTCGGTGATCGCCAGTTGCGCGCCAAGCTGGGCGCGGCCGAAATCCTTGTCCACGCCGCCCATGTCGGCGACCCGGACACGCCCGTCGCCGCGGCTGGTCAGGTCCATGTCGTCCAGGCGTCCGTCCGCCAGCTCGCGGACCCAGCGCAGGCTGGCGTAGGGTTGCAGGCGCATTCTCGCGCCCAGCGCCAGCTCGCCGCGCAGGCGCCAGCCGAGACTCGCCTCCAGCGAGTCGTAGTCCTGCTTCTCGTAGCCGAGTGCGGTACGCAGGGCCTCGTCCTCGCGGAAGTCGTCGATGCGGTAGTGCATGTAGTCGAGGCCGGCCAGCGGCCCGCTCCGCAGTTCGCCGAAGCTGAAGTCATAGCCGCCTTCCAGCCGGGCGCCCCAGGACCAGGCCGAGGTGTCGCCCGACAGACGCTGGTCGAGCAGCACCGGCCCGCCGGCGGCCTGGAGGTAGACCGAACGCTTGCTGTCGTAGCGGGTATGCCCGAGGTTCAGCTCGCCGGCCAGCCATTCCGGACCGCCGTCGTTGTACAGGCCGAACAGGCCGAGCTGCCAGGTGTCGCCCTCGATGCGCCCACCATGGTCCAGCTTGTCGCGGCTGCGCTGGAAGGCCAGGCTGCCGCCGAGGGTCAGGGCCTCGCTGTAGCGGTAGTCGCCGAGCAGATGCACGCCGGCGCGCCTGGACTCCGGATTGCCAGGCATGTCGAAACCGCTGTCCGGCGAGACCTCGCCCTCCGCGCCCACCTCGCCGTCGAAGCTGCCTACCGGCCGGTTGCTGCCGAGCAGGGTCAGCCAGCGGCGGTCGTGCAGGCGGGTCAGTGCCTGATGCTGGCGCTGCAACTGGTCTTCCATCTGCCGCGCCAGGGCGCCGCCGGAGGCGGTGGAGGCCAGCAGGTCGGCGTTGGTCAGCTCCAGCACCAGGCGCGTCAGCAGGCGGGAAAAGTCGCGCATGCGTTGCTCGATGCGCTCCTGGCCGAGGGCGTTGGTCAGTACTTCCTTGTTGTCCTCGGCCGGGTCGTGCCAGGTTGAGCCGCCGGGAATCGCCGGGTTGTCGGTCTGCTCGTAGCCGTCCAGGTCGCCCAGTTCCCAGTTGGTCGCCTCGATGAACAACACCGGGATGTCCATCCCGTTGAAGCTTTCGCCGTCGCTGCAGCAGCCGGTACCCGCCGGGTATTCGGCGTTCAGGCCGGGGTTGGTGAACAACGGGATGTCCAGCTCGCGGGCGATGCGCAGGATCTGTTCGCGGTAGGCGCCGAGGGCCGGGCTGGACACGCTGTTGGAGCCGGCATGGGCGTACATCTTGTCGCCGGTGACCAGGCTGTCGAGGTTGATCATTCCCAGCAGGTTGGCGCGCTGGCTGGCGTCGAGGGACTCGACGTAGGCACGCGAACCGCGCAGGCCTTCCTCCTCGGCGCCGAAACCGACCACCTCGAGGCCGTTCTCCAGGGCGATGCCGCCGAGGTTGCGGGCGATCTCGGTGAGCACCGCCGCGCCCGAGGCGTTGTCGTCCAGGCCCTGCAGGGTCGGGCGACCGTAGTAGGTGTCGTAGTGCGCGCCGAGTACCAGGAACTTCCCGCTGCTACCGGGCGCCGAGGCGATGACGTTCTGTGAACTGCGGTTGCCGGCCCAGGTGAAGTCCTGGCGACTGGTCTGGTAGCCGAAGCCCAGGCGCGACTGCATCAGTTCGCTGGCGCCGGCGAAGCTGGCGGTGCCGCGATAGCGGCCCGGGTAGTCGGTGATCAGGCGCTCCAGGGTCTCCCCGGCGTATTCCCCGTATTGGTAGGCGTTGGCGCCCAACGACAGCGCGGCACATCCCAGGCCTACAGCGACAGCTAATGGTTTGAACACGGCACTTTCCTCTGTGTCGGTACGATGGTGCATCGAATGATGCTCGCGCCGCGGAAAGCAGGATGCGGACCGTTTCATGTCCCGGTGGCACGAAGTGACGCCTGGTCGACCTGCGGTGTCGCCAGGTTGTAAGAAGCGTCGCTCCTGGCGATGGGCGGGAAGCTTCGTGCTGGACGTAGTGTTACCGGCGATAGCCGGTACTGGGGCGTGACTTCCCGTTTCGGGGCTTGGTAACCGCGAGCGGTCGATTTACAGTGCTCGCCCTGCCGATCTCCTGGATACCCGTCGCATGAACATTTTCCGCGAAGCCCTGCTCAACCGTCGCCTGAAGAAGGCCCTGGCACGTCACGGTTGCCGCATGGCCAGCGGGGTCGAGACGCTGCGCGACGGCACGCAGGTGACGCTGGAGCCGAACGTGAAGCTGGGCAAGGCGAAGATCCATTCGCCGGCACTGGAGGTCGGCGCCTATACCGACGTGGTCAGCGGCTGCGAGTTCTTGGAGGTGGCCAGCATCGGCCGCTTCTGCTCGATCGCCACCGGGGTGGTGATCGGTCAGCCGCGCCGCTCGCATCCAATGCACTGGCTGAGCACCCACGCCTTCACCGCCAATCCGAAGCTGTTGCGCAAGCCGTTGCAGCCCGAGCGCGAAGCGACCCCGGCGCGGATCGGCCACGATGTATGGATCGGGCGTGACGCGCTGATCCTCGATGGGGTGGAGATCGGCACCGGCGCGGTGATCGGCGCGCAATCGCTGGTCAATCGCGACGTGCCGCCCTACGCGGTGGTGGCGGGCTCGCCGGCGCGGGTGCTCCGCTATCGCTTCGCGCCGGAGCTGATCGAGCGACTGCTGGCGAGTCGCTGGTGGGAGTTGCCGCTGGACGTGCTTGGCGAATTGCCGCTGGACGATCCGCAGGCCTGCGTCGAGGCGCTGGAGCGTCGGCCGCCGCAGGCGTGCCAGGAGGCGCGGCGCTTGCGCATCCGGCACAAGCCGTTCGCCATCGAATGGCTGTCCTGAGGCCCGCAGCCGCCGCCGGTGTCGACGGCGGCCAGGGCTGGGTCAGCTTTCGTCGCTGAGACCGGCTTCCGGCGCTGCGCGCTTCACCGACTGCACGCCGGCTTCGGCGTTGGCCTGGCTGGCATAGAGCTGGCTCTGGCCGACGACCTGGCCATTGGTGGCCTTGAGTACGAAGTGGAACTTGCCGTTGCTGGCCGGCTTGACCTCGAAGGCACCGTCGCGCTGGGAGTTCTTGCGCACCGACTCGATGCCGCCGAGCGCCGAGTCCTTGGCCTTGTACAGTTCGCTGGTGAGAATGATCTCGCCGTTGGCGGCATGCAGGTTGAAGTGGAACTGGCCGTCTTTCGCTTTCTTCAGATGGAATTTGGCTGCCATGTCTAGCTCCTTGTTCACAGGGTGAGGCGGATCGCAACGGACCAGCCGTCTGCTGAGACACAGCGTAGCCGCTTTTGTTGCAGTGTCGCCCCGCTCCGGTCATCGGCCTGGGGCGAGCGGGCTCAGGCCTTGAGGGTCTTGACGCCGTCGGCGGTGCCGAGCAGCAGCAAGTCGGCCGGGCGGGCGGCGAACAAGCCGTTGGTGACCACGCCGACGATGGCGTTGATCTTCTCTTCCAGTTCCACCGGGCTGTCGATGCGCAGGTTGTGCACGTCGAGGATGATATTGCCGTTGTCGGTCAGCACGCCTTCGCGGTAGACCGGATCGCCGCCGAGCTTCACCAGTTGGCGGGCGACGTGGCTGCGAGCCATCGGGATGACCTCCACCGGCAGCGGGAACTGGCCGAGGATGGGCACCAGCTTGCTGGCATCGGCGATGCAGATGAAGGTCTTGGCCACCGCGGCGACGATCTTCTCGCGGGTCAGCGCGGCACCGCCGCCCTTGATCAGCTCCAGGCGCTCGTTGCTTTCGTCGGCGCCGTCGACGTAGAACTCCAGCTCGCTGACCGTGTTCAGCTCGTAGACCGGGATGCCATGCTCCTTCAGGCGCTTGGCGGTGGCCTCCGAACTGGCTACTGCGCCGTCGAACTCGGCCTTGTGGCGGGCCAGGGCATCGATGAAGAAGTTGGCGGTGGAGCCTGTGCCGACGCCGACGATGCTCTTGCTGTCGAGGTGCGGAAGAATGTGGTCGACGGCGGCCTGTGCCACTGCCTGCTTGAGCTGATCCTGGTTCATCCCGGGTGCCTGTCTGGTTGCCTGGCCGGCCGTCCCGGCGGCGCAGGCGGAGGGTGCGCGCGGCCGGGGCGGCCCGGCGGGTTTCCGGCACGTCCTGTGCCGCTGCGATACGAAGGGACGAATTATAGCGGCCTGGCGTCCTCCGGTCTTGCCCCGGATGACCGGCAGTCGCGGTGTTTTCCTGCGGCGCGCCGGTAGTCCGCCCGGCGGGCCTGGAGTAGACTCCGGGCTTCCGTGAAGTCCGCCGAACCGCCTCCGATGCTCGAACAATACGTCAAGAAGATCCTCACCTCGCGCGTCTACGACGTCGCGGTGGAAACGCCCCTGCAACCCGCCCGCCAGTTGTCCGAACGCCTCGGCAACCAGGTCCTGCTCAAGCGCGAGGACCTGCAGCCGGTGTTTTCCTTCAAGATCCGCGGCGCCTACAACAAGGTCGCGCAGCTCACCGAGGAGGAGAAGGCCCGCGGGGTGATCGCCGCCTCGGCCGGCAATCACGCCCAGGGCCTGGCCCTGGCGGCCAAGCGGCAGGGGATCAGGGCGGTCATCGTGATGCCCAAGACCACCCCCGAGATCAAGGTCCAGGCGGTGCGCGCCCACGGCGCCAAGGCGGTGCTGCACGGCGACGCCTTCCCCGAGGCGCTGGCCCACGCGCTGAAGCTGGTCGACGAGAAGGGCTACACCTTCGTCCATCCCTACGACGATCCGGACACCATCGCCGGCCAGGGCACCGTGGCCATGGAGATCCTCCGCCAGCAGCCCGGCCGCCTCGATGCGATCTTCGTCCCGGTGGGCGGTGGCGGACTGGTCGCCGGCATCGCCGCCTACGTCAAGTACCTGCGTCCGGAGATCAAGGTGATCGGCGTCGAGCCGGACGAGTCGAACTGCCTGCAGGCGGCCATGGCCGCCGGCGAGCGGGTGGTGCTGGGCCAGGTCGGGCTGTTCGCCGACGGCGTGGCGGTGGCGCAGATCGGCCAGCACACCTTCGACATCTGCAAGGACCACGTCGACGAAGTGATCACCGTCAGCACCGACGAGATCTGTGCGGCGATCAAGGACATCTACGACGACACCCGCTCGATCACCGAGCCGGCCGGCGCGCTGGCGGTGGCCGGGATCAAGAAGTACGTCGAGCGCGAGCGCGCCGAGGGGCAGACCCTGGTGGCGATCGACTCCGGCGCCAACGTCAACTTCGATCGCCTGCGGCATGTCGCCGAACGCGCCGAACTGGGCGAGCGCCGCGAAGCGATCATCGCGGTGACCATTCCCGAGCGGCCGGGCAGCTTCAAGGCCTTCTGCGAGGCGGTCGGCAAGCGCCAGATCACCGAGTTCAACTATCGCTACCACAGCGGCAGCGAGGCGCACATCTTCGTCGGCGTGCAGACCCACCCGGAGAACGACCCGCGCGAGGCGCTGGTGGCCTATCTGCGCGAGAAGGGCTTCCCGGTCCTCGACCTGACCGACAACGAACTGGCCAAGCTGCACATCCGCCATATGGTTGGCGGCCATGCAGTGAAAGTCAGCGACGAGATGGTGTTCCGCTTCGAATTCCCCGAGCGGCCCGGCGCGCTGTTCAACTTCCTCACCAAGCTCGGCGGGCGCTGGAACATCTCGATGTTCCACTACCGCAACCATGGCGCGGCCGACGGCCGGGTGGTGGCCGGGTTGCAGGTGCCGGAAGACGAGCGCCACCTGATCCCGCAGACCCTGGAGGCGATCGGCTATCCGTACTGGGACGAGACCGCCAACCCGGCCTACCAGCTGTTCCTCGGCTGACCCGCGGCGGCTCGCCGACACGGGCTGCTAAGCTTCACGGGCAGGTGATCTCCTTCCTCGGGAACTGAGCCCGCCCCCGGCCCCTCAAACGGGCCGGGAACACGGACAAGGATGCGCTGATGGAACATTTTCTCCAGATCAAGATTCTCCACGGAGTCGCCACCGTGCTGCTGTTCGGCGGCCTGCTCGGCCTGGCGTTCTACGCCTGGCGCAGCTGGCGGACGGGCGACGCGGCTCGGGTCGCGCGCGGTTTCAAGCGGGTCCGCCTGATCGGCTGGCCGCTGCTGGGGCTCAGCCTGCTGGCCCTGCCGGTCAGCGGCTGGTGGCTGGTGCACCTGGCCGGCTGGCCGTTGGGCCAGAGCTGGCTGCTGTTCGGCGCCTGCCTCTATCTGCTCGGCTGCATCTTCTGGCTGGTCCTCGCCGGCCGCCTGGCGCGGGTCCAGCACCAGGCCGGCGCCGCCGAGACGGCGGGGGCCGCGCTGGGCGAGCAGACCCTGCGCGAGATCAAGGTGGGCCTGGTCATGGCCCTGCTCGGTGCGGCCAGCTTCATCGCGGTGGCGGTACTGATGGTCAGCAAGCCGCTCTGAAACGCCAACGAAATGGACTTCACCGGCCTTCGCCGGTTCTGTAGGAACGCATGCGTATTCTGCTGGTAGGCGCGGGAGGTTTCGTCGGGCGGCACCTGCTCCCGGCGCTGCTCGCCGCCGGACACGAACTGCTCCTCACCGCGCGCCGCCCGCCGGTCGATGCGCCTGCCGGCGTACGCTGGCTGGCGCTCGACCTGGAGCGGCTTGCGGAAAGGCCGGACAGCTTCGCCTGGCCCGCCGGGGTCGACCTGCTGATCAATGCCGCCGGCACCATGAGCCTCGACGAGGCGAGCATGGCTCGCGTCCAGGACAGCGGCGCGCGAACACTCTTCGACCTCGCTGCAGCCCATGGGGCGAAGGTCCTGCAGATTTCCGCGCTGGGCGCCGGTGCGCACCCGGACGTGGCCTTCCTCGCCAGCAAGGCGGCGGCCGACCGCCACCTGCTGGAACTGGGCATCCCGGCGCTGGTGCTGCGCCCGTCCCTGCTGCTGGGGCCGGGCGGCGCCAGCAGCGCCTGGCTGGAACGCCTGTCGCCGCTACCGCTGATTCCCTTGCTGGACAATCGCGCGCGCCTGCAACCGCTGCATGTCGAGGACCTGGTCGGCGCGGTGCTGGCCTTGCTGCGCCGCTGGCCGGAGCGGGCGCAGGTGATTCCGCTGGTGGGTCCGCAGGCGCTGACCCAGGGCGAGCTGCTGGACGAGCTGCGCCGCGCCCAGGGTTGGCCGCGCGGCCGCTATGTGGTGCCGCCCGCGGCGCTTCTCGATGCGTTGGGCGGGCTTGGCCGGCGTGCTGGCTGGCGGACACTGAGTCCATCGATGCTGAAGCTGGTGCGCCACGACAACCTGGCCGACCCGGCACTCCTCGATGAGGCCTGCGGCTATCGTTGCGCGCCGCTGGCCAGTCGGCTGCTCGGCTGGCCGCAGGCGGCACGCAGCCTGGCGGCTCTGATGCGGCCGCTGATGCTGGCGGCCCTGGTGCTGATCTGGCTGGGTACCCTGGTCGCCTGCCTGGGGCCGGGTTACGGCTGGGGCCTGCGGATCCTCGGCGAGGCCGGCATCCACGGCTGGCCGGCGAGCCTGGCGGTGATCGCCGGGGCCCTGCTCGACGGCGCGCTCGGCGTCGGCCTGCTGCTCCGCCGCTGGCGTCGGCGCGCGCTGCTGGCGCAGTTCTGGCTGATGCTTGGCTACAGCCTGGCGATCAGCCTGATCCTGCCGCACTACTGGTACGACCCCTACATGGCGGTCGGCAAGAACATCGTGCTGATGGTGGCCACGCTCTGGCTGCTGGGCGACGAACCTCGAACCAGGGAGGCCCGTGGATGAACCTTTACCTGCTGCTGAAGACCCTGCATATCCTTTCCTCGACCATTCTCTTCGGCACCGGCCTGGGGTCGGCCTACTACGCCCTGCGTGCCTGGCGCAGCGGGCAGTTGCCGGTGATCGCAGTGACCTTCCGCCACCTGGTCACCGCCGACTGGCTGTTCATCGCCACCACCGCGGTGTTCCAGCCGCTCAGCGGCCTGGCCATGGTGCATGTCGCCGGCTGGTCGCTGGCCCAGGGCTGGTTGCTGTGGAGCCTGGGCCTCTACGTGTTCGCCGGGCTCTGCTGGCTACCGGTGGTGTGGTTGCAGATCCGCGTACGCGACATGGCCGAGGCGGCCTTGCGCGAGGCGCGGCCCATCGAACCGCTGGCGTACCGCTACATGAACGCCTGGTTCATCCTCGGCTGGCCGGCCTTCATCGCCTTCATGGTCATCTTCTACCTGATGGTCAACAAGCCGGTCTGAGGGTCCGCTCGGCGCAACCAGAGCAACGCCAGGACCAGGAACGCCAGGGAGCCGCCCCAGTACAACCAGGCGAAGCCGCCGGGCCGCTCCAGCAGGAGGAAGGCCAGGGCCGGGCCCAGCGCGGCACCGAGGTCCTGGACGATGGAGTAGCGGGTCATGAAGCCGACCACGTCGCCGGCGCGGGCGACGTCGGCGGCGAGGGCGTCGGTCAGGGTGGTGAGGGCGGTGGCGACCAGCATCACCAGCAGGGCGATGGCCAGCCAGGCGAGAATGGGCAGCCTGCTGGAAAGCAGGCCGAAGCCCATTGCGCCGACCAGTAGCGCAGCCACGTAGAAGCGCCGACGCCCGCGCGGGCCATCCGACCAGGCGCCGAAGCGCCCGGCCAGCCAGGGCTCCCAGGACCAACGCAGGGCCTGGATGATCCCGGAGAGGCCGGCGGCGCTGAGCGCCAGGCCGAGCAGGCTGACCTCGGTGCCGAAGCTGCGGGCGATCAGCGCGCTCAGGGTGGCGGCGAGCACGCCCTGGATCAGGAGCGCGGTGGCGAAGCCGCTGAGGATCACCAGGCCGCGCGGCGGCGGGCGCCTGGCGACGCTGGTGGATGCCGTTGCGGCGGAGGTCCGCGCATGTCCGGCGGGATTCTCCGGCAGGTCGAAACCCTTCGCCAGCAGCGGCAGGCCGAGCAGTGCCAGGAGCGCGAAGGACAGCGCCAGCGCCGGCAGGCCGAGGACCGGCACCAGCAGCCCGCCGAGCAGCATGCCGACCAGGCTGCCCAGGCGGTAGAGGCCGTTGTACAGGCCCATGGCGTGGCCGCGCTGGTGGTCGGCGGCGCAGTAGACCACCGCCGAGAGCCCGCCGATGCGGAAGAACGACCAGCCGATCCCCCACAGTCCGCGCAGCAGCACCCAGGCCAGGAAACCGCTGGCCAGGCCGTAGCCGGCGGTGCTCAGCACGCCGA
The DNA here is from genome assembly GCF_020405165.1 of Pseudomonas sp. PS1(2021). Classification (NCBI taxonomy): domain Bacteria; kingdom Pseudomonadati; phylum Pseudomonadota; class Gammaproteobacteria; order Pseudomonadales; family Pseudomonadaceae; genus Pseudomonas; species Pseudomonas sp. PS1(2021). Next base: position 6,495,837 of record NZ_CP084484.1, read on the forward strand.
TGACGACCGCCAGGAGCAGGCCGGTCTTCAGTGCCAGGTGCTTGTACAGGCGGCCGATCAGCGGATTGAAGGGCAGGCGGATCAGGCGGTTGATCGACAGCAGCACGCCGACCTGCCAGAGCGCCTCCAGGCCGACCTCGTGCCAGTAGATCGGTAGGGCGATATAAAGCATCGAATCGCCGGCCAGGCATAGCGCGGTGACCAGGGCGACGATCACGACCGGCCGCAGCGAGCCGGGAGCGGGGGTGTGGAGCATCCTGGGTCCGCCGTGGCGCCGCCCGTCGGACGGCGCGCCTGTCAGTGGGTCAACGCAGGGAAATGATCGGCCAGCCGCGTTTTTCCGCCTCGGCGCGCAGGCGCGGATCGGGGTCGACGGCCACCGGCCGGCTGACCTTCTCCAGCAGCGGCAGGTCGTTCAGCGAGTCGCTATAGAAGCTGGCGCCTTCCAGGTTCAGGCCGTTCTCGTCGAGCCAGCGTTGCAGGCGAACCACCTTGCCGCCCTGGAAGCAGGGCACGTCGAAGGTCTGCCCGGTGTAGCGGCCGTCGCGCATCTCGCACTCGGTGGCAATCAGGGTCTCCACCCCGAGTCGTTCGGCGATCGGGCCGGTGACGAAGCGGTTGGTGGCGGTGATGATCACCAGCCGGTCGCCGGCGGCGCGGTGCTCGGCGAGCAGCGCCTCGCCCTTGGCCAGCACGATCGGCTCGATCACTTCCTGCATGAACTGGCGGTGCCAGGTTTCCAGCTGGGCCATCTCGGTGCGACCGAGGATCGCCTGGGTGAAGGCCTGGTAGGCAAGGACGTCGAGCTTGCCGGCCACGTAGTCGGCATAGAAGGCGTCGTTGCGCGCCTGGTATTCGGCGGCGTCGACCAGGCCGCGCTGGCACAGCCATTCGCCCCAGCTATGGTCGCTGTCGCCGGCGAGCAGGGTGTTGTCGAGATCGAAAAGGGCCAGACGCACGGGGTGACTCCATCGGTTGGCGGGTGGCGGGAGGGCCGCGAGAGCCTTTTGCGAAGGCTCCCACCGGGCCTTGGGAAAACCCCTAGCCTACCGGCTTTTGCCGGCCCTGTATCCTCCCCGCACGAGTCGCAAAGCCGCGCGTTGCCGCTATCACAAGCTTTATGGAACAATGCGGGCACATGCGATTTCGAGGATGTCCCAGCGTGATCGATTCCGATGGTTTTCGCCCGAATGTCGGCATCATTCTCGCCAACGAGGCGGGGCAGGTGCTGTGGGCGCGGCGTATCAATCAGGAAGCCTGGCAGTTCCCGCAGGGAGGCATCAATGATCGCGAAACGCCGGAAGAGGCGCTGTATCGCGAATTGAACGAAGAAGTCGGGCTGGAGGCCGGGGACGTGCGCATCCTGGCCTGCACCCGCGGCTGGCTGCGCTACCGTTTGCCGCAGCGCCTGGTGCGGACCCACAGCCAGCCGCTGTGCATCGGCCAGAAGCAGAAATGGTTCCTGCTGCGGCTGATGTCCGACGAGGCGCGCGTGCGCATGGATATCACCAGCAAGCCCGAGTTCGACGGCTGGCGCTGGGTGAGTTACTGGTACCCCCTGGGACAGGTGGTGACCTTCAAGCGCGAGGTCTACCGCCGCGCCCTGAAGGAACTGGCCCCGCGCCTTCTGGCGCGGGACTGAACACGGAGACAAGGCCCCGAGCATGCTCAACACGCTGCGCAAGATCGTCCAGGAAGTGAACTCCGCCAAGGATCTGAAGGCGGCGCTGGGCATCATCGTGCAGCGGGTCAAGGAAGCCATGGGTACCCAGGTCTGCTCGGTGTACCTGCTCGACACCGAGACCCAGCGTTTCGTCCTGATGGCCACCGAAGGCCTCAACAAGCGTTCCATCGGCAAGGTCAGCATGGCCCCCAGCGAAGGCCTGGTCGGCCTGGTCGGCACCCGCGAGGAGCCGCTCAACCTGGAGAACGCCGCCGCCCACCCGCGCTACCGCTATTTCGCCGAGACCGGCGAGGAGCGCTACGCGTCGTTCCTCGGCGCGCCGATCATCCACCATAGGCGGGTGATGGGGGTGCTGGTGGTGCAGCAGAAGGAGCGCCGCCAGTTCGACGAAGGCGAGGAAGCCTTCCTCGTCACCATGAGCGCCCAGCTCGCCGGGGTCATCGCGCATGCCGAGGCGACCGGTTCGATCCGCGGCCTGGGCAAGCTCGGCAAGGGCATCCAGGAAGCCAAGTTCGTCGGCGTGCCCGGCGCCCCCGGGGTCGGGGTGGGCAAGGCGGTGGTGGTGTTGCCGCCGGCCGACCTGGAAGTGGTGCCGGACAAGCAGGTCGACGACATCGACGCCGAGATCGCCCTGTTCAAGCAGGCCCTGGAGGGCGTTCGCGCCGACATGCGCGCGCTGTCGAGCAAGCTCGCCAGCCAGTTGCGCAAGGAAGAACGCGCGCTGTTCGACGTCTACCTGATGATGCTCGACGATGCCTCCATCGGCAACGAGGTCAAGCGCATCATCCGTACCGGCCAGTGGGCCCAGGGCGCCCTGCGCCAGGTGGTGATGGAGCACGTGCAGCGCTTCGAGCTGATGGACGACGCCTATCTCCGCGAGCGCGCCTCCGACGTCAAGGACATCGGTCGCCGCCTGCTCGCCTACCTGCAGGAAGAACGCAAGCAGAACCTGACCTACCCGGAGCAGACCATCATCGTCAGCGAGGAGCTGTCGCCGGCGATGCTCGGCGAGGTGCCGGAAGGGCGCCTGGTCGGCCTGGTCTCGGTGCTCGGCTCGGGCAACTCGCACGTGGCGATCCTCGCCCGTGCCATGGGCATCCCCACGGTGATGGGGGCGGTCGACCTGCCGTACTCCAAGGTCGACGGCATCGACCTGATCGTCGATGGCTACCACGGCGAGGTCTACACCAACCCCTCCGCCGAGCTGGTGCGCCAGTACAGCGACGTGGTCGCCGAGGAGCGCGAGCTGAGCAAGGGCCTGGCGGCCCTGCGCGAGCTGCCCTGCGAGACCCTCGACGGCCACCGCATGCCGCTCTGGGTCAACACCGGCCTGCTCGCCGATGTCGCCCGCGCCCAGGAGCGTGGCGCCGAGGGAGTGGGCCTGTACCGCACCGAAGTGCCGTTCATGATCAACGACCGCTTCCCCAGCGAGAAGGAACAGTTGGCGATCTACCGCGAGCAGCTCAGTGCCTTCCACCCGCTGCCGGTGACCATGCGCACCCTGGATATCGGCGGCGACAAGGCGCTGTCCTACTTCCCGATCAAGGAAGACAACCCGTTCCTCGGCTGGCGCGGCATCCGCGTCACCCTCGACCACCCGGAGATCTTCCTGGTCCAGACCCGCGCCATGCTCAAGGCCAGCGAAGGACTGGACAACCTGCGCATCCTGCTGCCGATGATCTCCGGCACCCACGAGCTGGAAGAGGCCCTGCACCTGATCCACCGCGCCTGGGGCGAGGTGCGCGACGAGGGCGTGGACATCGCCATGCCGCCCATCGGCATGATGGTCGAGATTCCCGCCGCCGTGTACCAGACCCGCGAGCTGGCCCGCCAGGTCGACTTCCTTTCGGTCGGTTCGAACGACCTGACCCAGTACCTGCTGGCGGTCGACCGCAACAATCCGCGGGTCGCCGACCTCTACGACTACCTGCATCCGGCCGTTCTGCATGCGTTGAAGAAGGTGGTCGACGATGCCCACCTGGAAGGCAAGCCGGTGAGCATCTGCGGCGAGATGGCCGGCGATCCCGCGGCTGCCGTGCTGCTGATGGCGATGGGCTTCGACAGCCTGTCGATGAACGCCACCAACCTGCCCAAGGTGAAGTGGCTGCTGCGCCAGATCACCCTGGACAAGGCCCGGGACCTGCTCGGCCAGTTGCTCACCTTCGACAACCCGCAGGTCATCCACAGCTCGCTGCACCTGGCGTTGCGCAACCTCGGCCTGGGTCGCGTGATCAACCCGGCGGCTACCGTCCAGCCCTGATTTCCCGCGCGCCGGACGCTTCGTCGTGCGGCGCTTACGCTTTCCCCGCAAGCGTATAGACTGCCTGCCATTCGGTAGAGGCCACTGGCCAGTCGAACGTGCGAGGGATTGCCGCAAAATGGACGAACGGGCGTCGAAGCCGCCAGGTCTTCTTCCGCTGTCACGCGAAGACCTTGAGAAAACCCTGCGATATGCCCTGGAGATCGTCAGCGACGGGATCTGGGACTGGAACATCGCGACCAACCAGGTCAGCCGCAGCGCCGGCTGGTACCTGATGCTCGGCTATCCGCCGCATAGCCTGCCGGAGAGCGTGGAGACCTGGAAGAGCATCATCCATCCCGAGGACTATCCGCGGGTGATGGCCAGCTTCCAGGCCTACCTCGACGGCGAAAGCCCGGAATACTGCGAGGAATACCGCTGCCGCACCTACAGCGGGGATTACCTGTGGATCAGCGATCGCGGGCGTTTCGTCGAGTTCGACGAGCGCGGCGAGCCGCGGCGGATGATCGGTGCGCACCACGAGATCCATCAGCGCAAGCTGGTCGAGCTGGAGTTGCAGCAGCGCAACGAGGAACTGTTCGACTGGAACCTGCGTCTCGAGGAACTGGTGGCCGAGCGCACCGAGGCGCTGCACCGGGTCAACCAGGCGCTGGCCTCGAAGATGGCCGAGGCCCAGCGCCTGAGCGAAATCGATCCGCTCACCGAGCTGTACAACCGACGCAAGTTCGAGCAGTGCCTGCACCATGAATGGATGCGCCGGCAGCGCCATGGACGCGCCACGGCACTGGTGATGATCGATGTCGATCACTTCAAGCGGATCAACGACCTGTTCGGCCACTCCACCGGTGATCGCGTGCTGGTCGCCTTCGGCCGCCTGGTTGCCAGCGAGCTGCGCGAGGTCGACGTGCTGGCGCGCTGGGGTGGCGAGGAGTTCATCCTGCTGCTCCCGGAAACCGGCCTGGAGGCCGCGGCGGCCTTGGCCGAACGCCTGCGCCAGCGGGTTCGCTCGCAGTCCTTCGAGATGGGCGAGCGGTTGACCGCCAGCTTTGGCGTCGGCGTGCTGAATGATGGCGAGACCCTCGACCTGCTGCTGTGCCGGGTGGACGACGCCCTCTATCGGGCCAAGCAGCGTCGCGATTGCGTGGCCTGTTGCTGAAGGTCAGCCTGGCGGCAGCACCAGGCTGACCTCGCCGAGCCGGGCGCCGGACGGCCCGAAGCTGCGCTCGATCATCTCCCGCGTGCCGTCGGCGTGTACCAGTACGACGCTGCTGGCGCGAGTGCCGTAGCTCGGGCTGGCGATGAACACGCTGGAGAGCAGGCGTTCCGTGGCCAGACCCACGCCGGTATCCGGCAACTGGCCGTCGGCGGCCGGCGCTGCGTCGGCCAGCAGCTCCAGCAGGGCCTGCGGATGCGGCTCGGCAAGCCGCTCGGCGAGGGCGGCGCGAGCCTTGAGCAGCTTCGGCCAGGGCGTATCGAGGGCCGCGTTGGACAGCCCGTAGATCCCCGCCGGCAGCAGGCGCGGTGGCCCCACGCGGGGGTTGTAGTGCCAGAGCTGATGGCGATCGCCAATGAGCAGGTTGAAGCCGGAATAGTCCGCGGCGCGCCCGGCGACCTGCGCCAGGTAGTCGGCCGGGTTGCCGCCGCCGCGCAGGAAGTCCGCCACCAGTTCGCCACGGGAGCGCTTGCCGAGAGCCTGCGACGGATCGCGGACGTTGGTCAGGGCGGCGAAACGGCCGGCCGGGCCGAGCCCCAGCCAGGTGCCGCCGGCCTCCAGGTCGCGTCCGGCGAATACCCCCTCGGCGTCCTCCCAGGCCGCCAGCGGCAGGCTCGGGCGGGCATAGAATTCGTCACGGTTGGCGGCGACCAGCAGCGGCAGGGCGTGCCCCGGTTGCCAGGCGAAGACGATCAGGCACATGCGCGATCCTTGGGATGGGCTGGCCGTCAGGCTAAAGGCATCCGCCATCGCCGTTCAAGCACGACGCCTGCCGCACGGCGCGCAATTCCGTTACCATGCCGGCTTTCCAACGGGGGCGTGCATGGAGTTTCTCCTCTATATCGTGCTGGGCGCCTGTGCCGGCGTGCTGGCCGGACTGTTCGGCGTCGGCGGCGGCCTGATCATCGTCCCGGCGCTGGTCTTCAGCTTCACCGCGCACGGTTTCGGCGGCGACGTCCTGACCCAGATGGCGGTCGGCACCTCCCTGGCGACCATCGTCTTCACTTCGATCAATTCCATTCTCGAACACCATCGGCGCGGCGCGGTGCGCTGGCCGGTGTTCGCCTGGATGACCCTCGGCATTCTCATCGGCAGTGCCCTCGGCGCGCTGACCGCGGCGCAGATCAAGGGGCCGCTGTTGCAGAAGATAATCGGGGTGTTCGCCATCCTGGTCGCTTTGCAGATGGTTCTCGACCTCAAGCCCAAGGGTAGCCGCGAGGTGCCCGGCAAGGGCGGCCTGACCCTGGCCGGCGCGGTGATCGGCTGGGCCTCGGCGATCTTCGGCATCGGCGGCGGTTCGCTGACCGTGCCTTTCCTCAGTTGGCGCAGCGTGCCGATGCAGCAGGCGGTGGCGACTTCCTCGGCCTGCGGCCTTCCTATCGCCATTTCCGGCGCTCTGTCGTTCATCGCGGTCGGCTGGCACAACCCGCAGTTGCCGGAGTGGAGCCTGGGCTACGTCTATCTGCCGGCGTTGGTCGGCATCGCCGCCACCAGTATGCTGTTCGCCCGCTTCGGCGCGCGCCTGGCGCATCGTTTGTCGCCGCGCGTACTCAAGCGACTGTTCGCCCTGCTGCTGTTCAGCGTGGGCATAAGTTTCCTGACCCCCGATCTCGCTTTTCTGTCGTAGGAGTTATCGATGCTGACGTATCCCCAGATCGATCCGGTTGCGCTGGCCATCGGCCCGCTGAAGATCCACTGGTACGGGCTGATGTACCTGATCGGGATCGGCGGCGCCTGGCTGCTGGCGTCGCGCCGGATGAAGCGCTTCGACCCGACCTGGACCAAGGAGCGCCTTTCCGACCTGGTCTTCTGGGTCGCCTGCGGCGTGATCCTCGGTGGCCGCCTGGGCTACGTGCTGTTCTACAACCTGGACGAGTACATCGCCAACCCGACGCTGATCTTCGAGGTCTGGAAAGGCGGCATGTCCTTCCATGGCGGCCTGCTCGGCGTGATGCTGGCGGTCTGGTGGTTCGGCAAGCGCCATGGCAAGAGCTTCTTCCAGCTGATGGACTTCATCGCCCCGCTGGTGCCCATCGGCCTGGGCGCCGGGCGCATCGGCAACTTCATCAACTCGGAACTGTGGGGCAAGGTCAGCGATGTGCCCTGGGCCATGGTCTTCCCCAACGGCGGCCCGCTGCCGCGGCATCCCTCGCAGCTGTACCAGTTCGCCCTGGAAGGCGTGGCGCTGTTCGTCATCCTCTGGCTGTTCACCCGCAAGCCACGGCCGACCGCCTCGGTCTCCGGCCTGTTCGTGCTGTGCTACGGGATCTTCCGCTTCGTCGTCGAATTCGTCCGCGTGCCGGATGCCCAGCTCGGCTACCTCGCCTGGGGTTGGCTGACCATGGGCCAGGTGCTCTGCGTACCGATGGTGCTGGCCGGCATTGCCCTGATGGTCTGGGCCTACCGCCGCGACGCGGCGCAGCCGAAGGCGGCCTGAGCCGCTTTTCGTGCCCGGGGCGGATAACGTCGCAGGCGTCATCCGCTCCGGGCAGCCGGCTTTCCGCTCCAGGGCGTGCATGGCTTGCGCCGGTCGCGCCGAACTGGCGATGCAGGCTCCGTCGCCGTAGACTTGGCCATCCTTCTGTCATCCCTCGGTGGGAGCCGCCACGTCGGCGCCGCACCGATATCGATCCGAGCCTCCGATGAAACAGTACCTCGACCTGATGCGCCACGTGCGCGAGCACGGCACCTTCAAGAGCGACCGCACCGGCACCGGCACCTATAGCGTGTTCGGCCACCAGATGCGCTTCGACCTGGCCGCGGGCTTCCCCCTGGTGACCACCAAGAAGTGCCACCTCAAGTCGATCGTCCACGAGCTGCTGTGGTTCCTCAAGGGCTCCACCAATATCGCCTACCTCAAGGAGCACGGCGTCTCGATCTGGGACGAATGGGCCGACGAGAACGGCGACCTCGGCCCGGTGTATGGCTACCAGTGGCGCTCCTGGCCGGCGCCGGACGGCCGCCACATCGACCAGATCGCCAACCTGATGGCGATGCTGAAGAAGAATCCGGACTCGCGCCGGCTGATCGTCTCCGCCTGGAACCCGGCGCTGATCGACGAGATGGCCCTGCCGCCCTGCCACGCGCTGTTCCAGTTCTACGTCGCCGACGGCAAGCTCAGCTGCCAGCTCTACCAACGTTCGGCGGACATCTTCCTCGGCGTACCCTTCAATATCGCCAGCTATGCCCTGCTGACCCTGATGGTGGCGCAGGTCGCCGGCCTGCAGCCGGGCGAGTTCATCTGGACCGGCGGCGATTGCCACCTGTACGCCAACCACCTGGAGCAGGCCGACCTGCAGCTGACCCGCGAGCCGCTGCCGTTGCCGAGCATGAAGCTGAATCCCGAGGTGAAGGATCTGTTCGACTTTCGCTTCGAGGACTTCGAGCTGGTCGGCTACGAGGCCCATCCGCACATCAAGGCACCGGTCGCGGTCTGACCCTTCGGCGGAGCCGTCGGCTCCGCTCAACCGAACAGGCGACGGTACCAGGGAAGCGCGCGCCAGTCCCGCAAAGCCCGCTCCGCATCTTCTGCGCGTTGCAGCGCCTGTTCCAGGGCCTGCTCCAGCGGAGCGACCGGATGGCTCATGGCATGGCCATGGCAGAGCTGGAAGTCGTCCAGCAGGTTCGGCGGTAGCGCGAAGGCGCCTTCCAGGCGTGCCTGTTCCTCCGCCAGGTAATAGCCGTTGAGGCCGTCGAAGTGGACGAAACGGTAGCCCGCGGCGAGCAGCGGCGCTTTCCACTCGGGGTCGTGGTCGAATGGAGTTTCCGCGAGGATCAGCCACGGGCGCCAGCGGTTCAGGTCGAGGCCGCGGAGCACCGCGCCTTCCAGCCCTTCGACGTCGATCTTGAGGAAGTGGATCGGCCCTTCGACATGGGCCGCGCAGATCGCGTCCAGGGTGCTGACCTTCACTTCGCGCGGGGTGGCCGTGCAGCCCTCGGCCTGGCGCTGGCGGGCTAGCTCGGGGTCCAGGGTGGAGAGACCCGAGGCGGCCATCTCGTAGAGCGTGGCGCGGCCTTCGCGCTCGCCAATGGCGAGGTTCAGGTTGAGGTCTTCCGGCCGTTCCCGCTCCAGCTCGCGGTGCAGGTGGGGCAGCGGTTCGATGTTGATGCCGCGCCAGCCGCGCTCGTAGAACGCCAGGGTGACCGAGTCGATCCGCGGGTGGCTGGCGCCGACGTCGATGTAGAACCCCCTGGGGAAGAGTTTCAGGGCCCGCCAGAGTCGGACGTCTTCCAGGTTCTGCGCGTAGGAAACGAAGGGCATGGGCCTACCTCTTGGGCGATCGTCGCCCAGTCTGTCATTCCCCGCGCCCGCTCTCCAGCAATTCGGCCAGCGCGTCGATCTGTTCCTGGCGGTCGCTGCCGCCCACCCGCCTGCCGTTCAGCGACGACCACTCCGGATGCGCGCGCGCCTTGCGCAGCGCTTCCGGCAGCTTGCCTTCGCGCCACTGCTTGTCCTCCGGGGTTTCCAGGCGGATCGCCTCGACCGCCGCGTGGCCGCGCGTTTGCAGGGCTGCCAGGAGCTGCCGTTGGCGCAGCGCGAGCAAGCGCAGCACGGCGTCGTTGACAGTCAGCTCGCGGGCGCCCTTGAGCTTGCCGAGCAGGCGCGAGCCGTAGTGGCCGACGGTCTGCCAGGCGCCGCCGGCGAGGGCGCCGAGGGCGGCGGCGGCGCCAAGGGTGACGCCGCCCACCAGCAGGTCGATGCCGGCGCCGGCCGCGGCACCGGCCGCAACCCCGCCGCCGAGGCGAATACCGAGTTGGCGCAGGGTCTCCGGATTGAACAGATCGTCGCCCCAGCGGCCGTCGAGCAGCGGCAGGTCGGCGGCGCGGGCGTCGTCCCTGGCGAAGGCGTAGAGCCGCAGCAACGCTTCCACGCAGGCCTGCTCGCGCTTGCGCACCTGCTGGTGCAGGTCGCGGGTGGCTTCCTGCACGGCGCTTTCGCCGCCGGGCACCAGGCGCCGGCAGGCGGCGACGTCGACCAGCAATTCGGCGATCAGCCGTTGCCCGGCGCGCAGGCGCGCGGCGGCCTGGGTCTCATGGTCGGCGATCAGCCGGTCGAGTTGCGGCCGGGCGCGCTCCAGCAGCAGCGCCAGGCTCTCGTAGAGGCGCCGCTCGCCGTCCAGCGGCGGCGCCACGCTGTCGAAACGCACCAGGGCGTGCAGGCCCAGGCGAGCGAGGGCGGCGCGCCACTCCTCCTCGCGATGCTGCGGGCTGGCGACGAAGTTCAGCACCGGCAGCAGCGGCCGGCCGCAGCCGGCGAGCACCGCCAGTTCGTCGCGATACTTGGCCAGCACCGGTTCGCGGGCGTCGATCACGTAGAGCCCGGCGTCGGAGGCGAGCAACTGGCGGACCACCTTGGCTTCCTGTTCGAAACGCCCGCGCGCTTCGTTGCTGTCCAGCAACCGCGCCATGCGTTCCGGGCCATCGAGACGCTCGCCGGGGCGCTCCAGGGCGTCCAGGTAGTCGAGCAGGGCGATGGCGTCTTCCAGGCCGGGCGTGTCGTAGAGTTCCAGCAGCGCTTCGCCGTCCACCGACAGCCTGGCGCCCTCGACGTGGCGGGTGGTGCTGGGGCGATGGGAGACTTCGCCGAATCCACGGTCGCGAGTCAGGGTGCGCAGCAGCGAGGTCTTGCCGGTATTGGTGTGGCCGACCACGGCCAGGATCAGCGGCTCAGTCATGGCCGGTCTCCAGCCAGGCCAGCGGCGAGGTCTCGCCGTGCGGCAGTTGCAGGCGTTCCAGGGCGGCGTGCCAGTCACCCAGGCGGTCGCTGTCGAGCGCTTCGCCGGGCGGAGCCTGGAGCAGCCAGATGCGGGTGCTGGCGGCGCAGCGGGCGAGTTCGCCGAGCAGTGCCAGGGTGCCGCGGTCCGGCGAGCGACGCGGGTCGCAGGCGATGGCCAGGCGCGCCGGCGGGTAGCGGGTCAGTTGTTCGAGCAGGCGACGGCGCTGCTGGCCGTCGTCGAGGATGCCGGCGTCGGCGACGCCTTCGGCGAGCTTCGGCGGCCAGGGCCGGCGATCGTCCAGCTCCACCGCCACCAGCACCGCTCCGGCGGCTTCCTGGCCGGACTGGCCGCCCTGCGGCTCCGGCAGCCAGTCCGGTGCCGCGTCGCTGACGCCGAGGCGTTCGCTGGCCGGCATCAAGCGTTCGCGCAGCAGGCTGTAGCCTGGGTCGTCGAGGTCCAGGTCGAGGTGGGCCAGGCCGCGTTTCCAGCGCCACAGGCAGAGCAGACCGAGCAGCGCGCGCGGCAGGACCCCATAGACCAGCAGTACGCCTACCAGCCAGCCGGCCCAGGCGTGCCGTGCGGCTTCGCTGGCCAGGGCGGCGTCGCCGCTGGCGCGGATCAGCTCGGCGTCCGGCAACGGGAAGCCAAGCAACGCCGGCAGGGCGCCGAGCGCCTGGGTAAGGGCGATGAAGGTATCGCTGCCGAGAATGGTGGTTTCCCAGACGAAACCGTAGCGGCGGGTCGCCAGCAGGCCGAGGAGCATGGCCAGCGCGGTCAGCAGGCCGAGCAGCCAGAGCCCGTGGACCAGCGCGCCGAGGCCCCAGCGCGCCAGCCGGCGCCGGCCGAGCAGGACCAATAGCGCCGGCGCCAGGTGCGCGGCGCGGGCATCGCGCGCCAGCTTGTCGCTGAGCCACAGCCAGAGCCGGCCGAGCGCGCCCGCGGCCTCGCCGCCGGCGAGCAGGCCGAGGGCCCAGCCGAGCAGGGTCAGCAGGTGCAGGCCGAGTAGGCTGGCCAGCGCCCAGAACACGTTGACCGGGCGCTGGCCATCGCCGAGCGCGGCGAAGGCCAGTCCGGCGCCGCTGGCCAGGGCCAGCACCAGCAGCAGGGCCAGCGCCAGCCGCGAACCCTGGCGCCAGGTCCGCTGGGCGTCGAGCAGGCCCTCGCGGCGGCCCAGCCAGTGGGCGCGGGTGAGAATACGGCGCGGCAGGGAACCGCCCTGGGCCAGCGCCTGGCGAACCGCCTCGCTGTCTTCCAGCGGACCGGCCTGCTCCTCGCGCAGGCGAACGGCCTCGGTCAGCCAGAGGGCGTCGAGGCCGGGATGCGTCGTGTGACTCAAGTCACCTCCTGTGTCGATTTCCCTGCCGAGCGTGAATCGTGCCCGGCCAACGGCGTCTGATCAGCGCCAAACATAGCAAAAAGCGCCCCGGCGGCTCATGCTGGCTTGCCAGCCGGCTGGCGGCGGGGTGTGGGATTTTGACTGGTGCCGTGGCGAAAGCGTTCGGCGCCGGTAGCGAGAGGAACACTGAGATGAAGGTAGTACGCCGATACCCCCTGGCGCTGTTGCTGGGGATGGCGGGCGCGCTGGCCGACGAGTTGCCCGATGGCTCCTTGCTGCAACGCTATGGCGTGCAGGCCGACCAGTTGCCGACCCTGGCGGCGGATCCGCCGTCGCGCAAGGAGGAGAAGGAAACGCCGTCGCGCTTCCGGGTGGAGCCGGAGCAGCCCTTGGTGACCTTTGGCGTGAAGGACCACAAGGGCATGGAACCCACTGGCAACCCGTCGATCGACGCCATGCACGAGCGCGATCGGCGGATCTGCCGGAACATCAGGCGGCAGGCACTGGAGAAAGGCAAGGCACAGCCCTTCGACGGCTACATCGAGTGTCCATGAGGCCGGCGCCCGCGTACGAGCGCCGGTCGGGCTGCGTCAGCGCTGCTCGCGCAGGCGCACGGCGACGTCCGGCTGGTCGCTGAACAGGCCGTCGATGCCGGCGTCGAGGTAGGCCCTGATCTCGCCGGCCAGGTCGCCGCGCGACTGCGGGTTGCCGTCGGCGCTGCGGAACTCCGCCGGAAGGAAGCTGTTTTCCGCGCGGAAGGTGTAGGGATGCACCTTCAGCCCGGCGGCGTGGGCGTCGCCGACGAAGCGGGTCGGCTGGCCGAGGTTGCCGTTGGCATCGCGGGGAATCACGTAGCTCTTGTCCGGACCGACCCCGTAGGCGTAGCGCGCCACCTGGCGCAGGCCCTTGGCGGTGGCCATCTCGGCGTAGGTCAGGCTGCCGCCGGCAGCCTGCTGGTCGTAGGGCTGGCCGCTGCCGTAGAGCTGGACCAGGCGGATGCCGGTGAGGCGCTTGAGTTCCTTCAGGTTGTTCACCTCGAAGGACTGGATGAATACCGGCGCGCGCGGACCGAGGTAGCCGTTGCGGTGCAGGGTCTTCACCAGCGGGCGTTCCATGGCCAGGCCGAGGCGCTGGAAGTGGGTGCCGTGCTTGATCTCGGGGTACAGGCCGATGGTGCGTTGCTGGCTGATCTGCAGGCTTTTCACCAGGTCGATGATCTCCTGCAGGGTGGGGATCTCGAAGGTGCCGTCCAGGCGCGCATTGCCCGGGCGGATCGTGGGGATGCGCTCGATGGCGCGCAGGGTCTTCAGTTCGGCGAGGGTGAAGTCTTCGCTGAACCAGCCGGTGAGTTCCACTCCGTCGACTTTCTGCGTGCGCTTGCGGTCGGCGAATTCCGGGTGCTGGGCGACATCGGTGGTCAGGCCCAGCTCGTTGTCGTGGCGGGCGACCAGCTTGCCGTCGCGGGTCATCACCAGGTCCGGCTCGACGTAGTCGGCGCCCATCATCACCGCCAGGGCGTAGGCGCCCAGGGTGTGTTCCGGTACGTAACCGCTGGCGCCACGGTGGGCGATGACCAGCGGCGAGCGTTCGTCGCTGGCCGGGTGGCGAACGGAGGCCTGGCCCTGGGCCCAGTCGATGGCGCGTTGTACGTTGCCGGTGTCGGCGTGGGCGGCGCTGGCCAGGCCAGCGGCGAGCATCAGGCAGGCGGCGCCGAGGTGGCGGCGCAGGAAGGCTGGTTGCATGACGGGTCCTCGTCGGCGGTTCGGGAGTGTTCCAGTCCAGCAGATTGACGCAGCCAGGTGATACTTCTTTGCCCGTTTCGCGACATTCCCGTGACAATCGCCGCCAGCGTGACGACGTCGGCGTTTTCCCGGCCAATCCAACGAAAGGGGCGGACGGCCGGGGCAGGGTATAGGGTGACGGCGCTCGCATAACAATAAGAGGATCGGTGATGGCTTCCGCGCAACCTGCCTCCGCGTTTCCCTGCCTGTCGTTGCAACTGGCCTGCCTGTTGCTGGGCGCCTGGCTGGCCTTCGATGCCCACGGCGGCGGCCAGGCCGTGGCGCCGCCGGCCCGTGTCGAAGCGCGTGTGCCGACGGCCGCTACCGATGACTGGGGACGCCAGCCGGACAGCCTGATGAGCGCCGTGCCGCCGCGCACGCTGGAGGCGAGCGTCGGCGCCCGCGGCTCGGGATCGGCGAGTTCGCGACTGTGGATCGCCGATACCGACTTCCGCCTGCACGACGACATCGGTTTCTTCATCCAGCGCATGCTGATCCGCATGGAGCCGACTCGTCCCGGCGCGCCCTTGTCGCTCGACGATCCGACGGCGATGGTGGCGCGGATCCAGGCCGGCGAGATATTCGTCAGCGACGCCACCCTGGCGACCCTGCTCAACCAGGACCTCGCTGCGTCCCGCGCGGCCGTGCGCAACCTCAGTATGAACACCCGCAAGGACGGCCAGGAAGTGCGTGGCGAGTTGTTGCGCAAGGGGCGCTGGCGGCCGCTGCGGATGCTCACCGAGATCGAGCTGAGCGGTCCGCTGGAGGTGACCCTGGTACCCCGGCGGATTTTCGTCGACGGGGTCGAGGTCACTTCGTCGCTGGCGGCGGCCTCGATCGAGATGTCCGAGGTGCTGAAGCTGAAGACCCGGCACATGGAACTGGTCGGCAACCGCATCCGCGTCGACCTCGACGGATTGTTCCCGCCGCCGCGCCTGGACTTCCGCGTCAGTCGCCTGGCCCTGGCCGACGGCGGCATGCAACTCGCCCTCGGCGACTCCCTGGCCGACCTGCAATGGCCGGCATTACGGGCGCCGGACAGCTACATGTTCATCGAGGGCGGCGATATCAAGATGGCGCGCACCGTGCTGGTCAAGGCCTATGCCCTGTTCACCAGCCTCAGCCCGGGGCAGCCGCTGCTGTTCAATCTCTACGACTACCGGCGGCAACTGCAGAACGGCGTGATCCGCCTGCGCGAGGACGGCATGGTGCAGATCGCCGTGTCGCCGGTGAAGGCGCCGGCGCCGCTGGAGGCACGGCTGTGAGCCGGCGTCCGTGGGGCGTACTGCTTGGCTGTTGCCTGTTGGCGGCCAGCGCGGCCCAGGCCGAAAGCGCCATCGACCGGCAGCAGCGCGAACTGGCCCTGCTGCGCGAGGGCTGGTACCGGCAGGTCCCCCCGGCGCCGGTGCCGCTGCCCATGCGTACGGCCGGGCCGGCGGATTCCGGCCAGGATGGTGTCGGCATACTGCTGCGCAACGTGGACATGTACCTGCGCGGCAACATCGGTTTCCACGTGCCCGAGGTGAAGGGCTGGCTGGTGCCGAACCGGGCCGGCCAGCCGGTGGACTTCGACCGCCCGCAGGACATGCATTTCCAGGTGATGGAGGGTGAGGTGCTGCTCAGCCCGCGGCAGCTGGCCAACCTGTTCAACGAGCACATCCTCGCCTACGACGGGACCATGTTGAAGGACTTCCGCATGAGCAGTGCGGCGGGACGCCTGGAGGTGGAGGGGCGGGTGCGTCCGCTCGGCGTAGGGCCCTGGCTGCCGCTGCGGCTGGGCGGCGGCGTGGAGGTGGACGCGGCCAGCGGCGCGCTGGTCTATCGGCCCGACCAGTTGAAGGTGATCGGTCTGCCGCTGTACGGGGCGATGAGCCTGGTCGGTCTGCCGATGTCGGCGCTGGTCAGCCTCGATCGGCCGGGGGCGAGCCTGGTCGGCAGCGCCATGCGCCTGGACTACCGCAAGGTCTTCCCGCTGCTGGGCATCGATGGCCACGTACAGGAGGCCTGGCTCGACGACCAAGGGCTGCACCTGCGTTTCTCCCAGGCGCCCGGCCAGCCGTCGCCGGTGTTCAGCCCGCCGGCCGCGGCGGGCCCATCCTTCCTCTGGCTACAGTCGGGCGACCTGAAGATCTTCGAAATCCTCATCACCTACGCCCAGGTGCTGCTGAAGACCGAGACCCCGGACCAGGTGCTGACCTTCAACCTGCAGGACTACCGCAAGGTGCTGGCGACCGGCACCACCCAGGTCAACGAGGATGGCACCTTCTTCATGCAGGTGCCGCCGTATGCCAATCCCTTGTAGGCCGGCCCGCACAGTTGGCCTGGAGTCCGCCGGCGCGAGTGTTTATCCTCGCGCCTTTGTCCTTTCACGATGAGGTAACCCCATGGCACGACCGCTGGCGATGATCGCCGCCCTTGGCGAGAACCGCGCGATCGGCATCGACAACCGCCTGCCCTGGCGCCTGCCGGCCGACCTCAAGCATTTCAAGGCGATGACCCTCGGCAAGCCGGTGATCATGGGGCGCAAGACCTGGGACTCGCTGGGTCGGCCGCTGCCGGGCCGGCTCAACCTGGTGGTCAGTCGCCAGGCCGGCCTGGCACTGGAGGGTGCGGAAGTGTTCGCCAGCCTGGACGCCGCGCTGGCGCGCGCCGAGGCGTGGGCGCAGGCGGAGGACGCCGACGAACTGATGCTGATCGGCGGCGCCCAGCTCTATGCCGAGGCCTTGCCGCGCGCCGCGCGCCTCTACCTGACCCGGGTGGGCCTGGCGCCGGAAGGCGACGCCTTTTTCCCCGAGATCGATGGCGCGGCCTGGCGCCTGGCGTCGAGCATCGAACACGCCGCGGCTGACGATGCGCCTGCCTACGCCTTCGAGGTATGGGAGCGCCGCTGACGGTTCCAGGCGGGGTCAGAGGGTGATCAGCTCCGCCTCGATCTTCTTCCCCGCCACTTCCAGCACGCCGATCCCGATCGGCAAGCTGAAGCGCCGCGGTCCGGCGCTGCCCGGGTTGAGGTAGAGCACGCCGTCGCGCTCTTCCTTCAGCGGCTTGTGCGAATGTCCGGCGACCACCACGTCGATGCCTTCGGCGGCCGGGTCGAGGTCGAGTCGCTTGAGGTCGTGCAGCACGTAGAGGGTCAGCCGGCCGATCTTCAACAGCAGGCGCTCGGGGATGTCCGCCGCCCAGTCCTGGGTGTCGTTGTTACCGCGCACCACCGAGAGCGGCGCCAGGCGTTCCAGCTCGGCGAGGATTTCCGGCTTGCCGATGTCGCCGGCATGGATCAACTGGTCGCAGCCGCGCAACCGTTCCAGCGCCTCGGGCCGGAGCAGGCCATGGGTGTCGGCGATCAGGCCGATGCGCAACGGGCGGCGGGACTGGGGCATGGGCGCGGGTCCGGGTTGCGGGACGGAAGAGGGTGGCCGACGGGCATGGCCATGCCGTCGATCATACCCAACCATTGGCCGGGTACGAAAACCCTTCGGCGAAAACCGCGACGCCACCCGGAGGTGGCGCCGCGCCTATCAGTGTGCGGCCTTCTGGACCGGGCTTTCCGGCAGGAACCAGTTCAGCAGCAGGGCGCAGATGCCGCCGGTGGCGACCCCGGACTCCAGCACGTTGCGCAGCGCCGCGGGCATGTGCGCGAGGAACTCCGGCACCTGCGAAACGCCCAGGCCGAGGGCCAGGGATACGGCGATGATCAGCAGGGCACGGCGGTCCAGCTGGATGCCGGCGAGGATGTTGATGCCCGAAGCGGCCACCGCGCCGAACATCACCATCGCCGCGCCGCCCAGTACCGGTTCCGGCACCGCCTGGATGACCCCGGCGACGCTTGGGAACAGGCCGAGCAGGACCAGCATGGCGGCGATCCAGAGGCCGACGTAGCGGCTGGCCACGCCGGTGAGCTGGATCACCCCGTTGTTCTGGGCGAACACTGAGCTGGGGAAGGTATTGAAGATACCGGCGAGGAACGAGTTGGCGCCGTTGACCAGCACGCCGCCCTTGATCCGCTGCATCCACAGCGGGCCTTCCACCGGTTGCTTAGACACCTTGCTGGTGGCGGTGACGTCGCCGATGGCTTCCAGGGAGGTGACCAGGTAGATCACCAGCATCGGGATGAACAGCGGCCAGGAGAAGTCCAGGCCGAAGTGCAGCGGGGTCGGTACCTGGAACAGCTCGGCCTGGTGCATGCCGGTGAAGTCCAGGCGACCGAGGTAGCCGGCCAGCGCGTAGCCGACGGCCAGGGCGATGACGATGGCGCAACTGCGCATCCATACCACCGGGATGCGGTTGAGCACCACGATGATGCCCAGCACCACGCCGGACAGCAGCAGGTTCTCGCCGTTGGCGAAGGTGCCGTTGGACATCGCCGAGAAGCCGCCGCCCATGCTGATCAGGCCGACCTTGATCAGGGTCAGGCCGATCATCAGCACGACGATGCCGGTCACCAGCGGGGTGATCAGCCGCTTGACGAACGGCAGTATGCGCGAGATGCCCATCTCGACGAAGGAGCCGGCGATGACCACGCCGAAGATCGCCGCCATCACGCTTTCCACCGGCGTGCCCTGCTTGACCATCAGCGCCCCGCCGGCGATCAGCGGGCCGACGAAGTTGAAGCTGGTGCCCTGGACGATCAACAGTCCGGCGCCGAACGGGCCGAAGCGCTTGCACTGGACGAAGGTGGCGATGCCGGAGATCACCAGCGACATCGACACGATCAGATTGGTGTCGCGCGGCGATACGCCCAGCGCCTGGCAGATCAGCAGGCCGGGGGTAACGATCGGCACGATGATCGCCAGCAGGTGCTGGAGGGCGGCGAGCAGGGCGATGGGAGCGCTGGGACGGTCGTCCAGGCCATAGACCAGGTCGTTGCGGGCGCTGGCGTCCGACGGGCTTTGCAGGGAACTCATGGTGGCGGTCCGGGGAAAAAGAGCGCGATTTTACTGGGCGAACACGGTCTCGCCCAGGCCTGGCTGCGCCGCATGTCGGCGGATAACGCCGGTGGCGTATGCGCCCTACGGTTGGAGCGTGGGTGAGCGGTAGGGCGAATGACCGCTTGCGGTTATCCGCCATTCGGCGCGCGTACGCGTGAATGAAAAAGCCCGGCGCGGGACCGGGCTTTTTTCGTCGCGGGACGATTCAGCCGTCCAGCAGCGCCTTGTTGCGTACCGCGCCCTTGTCGGCGCTGGTGGCGAGCAGGGCGTAGGCCTTGAGCGCGGTGCTGACGCGGCGGGCACGCGGCGCGGCCGGCTTCCAGCCCTTCTTGTCCTGTTCGGCGCGGCGTGCGGCGAGTTCTTCGTCGCTGACCAGCAGGTTGATCGAGCGATTGGGAATGTCGATCAGCACCTTGTCGCCGTCCTGCACCAGGCCGATGGCGCCGCCGGCGGCGGCTTCCGGGGAGGCGTGACCGATGGACAGGCCCGAGGTTCCGCCGGAGAAGCGTCCGTCGGTGAGCAGGGCGCACTGCTTGCCCAGGCCCTTGGACTTCAGGTAGCTGGTCGGATAGAGCATTTCCTGCATGCCCGGCCCGCCCTTCGGTCCTTCGTAGCGGATGATCACGATGTCGCCGGCCTTCACCTCGTCGCCGAGGATGCCTTTCACCGCGGCGTCCTGGCTTTCGAAGATCTTCGCGCTGCCTTCGAACACGTGGATCGACTCGTCGAACCCGGCGGTCTTCACCACGCAGCCGTCGAGAGCGATGTTGCCGTAGAGCACGGCCAGCCCGCCTTCCTTGGAATAGGCATGCTCGACGCTGCGGATGCAGCCCTCGGCGCGGTCGTCGTCCAGGCTCGGCCAGCGGGTGTTCTGGCTGAACGCGGTCTGGGTCGGGATGCCCGCCGGACCGGCCTTGAAGAAGGTGTGCACGGCTTCGTCGCGGGTCTGGGTGATGTCCCACTGGGCGATGGCGTCGGCCATGCTCGGGCTGTGCACGGTGGGGACGTCGGTGTGCAGCAGGCCACCGCGGGCCAGTTCGCCGAGGATGGAGAAGATGCCGCCGGCGCGATGCACGTCTTCCATGTGGTACTTCTGGATGTTCGGCGCCACCTTGCACAGTTGCGGCACCTTGCGCGACAGGCGGTCGATGTCGCGCAGGTCGAACGGCACCTCGGCCTCCTGGGCGGCGGCCAGCAGGTGCAGGATGGTATTGGTCGAGCCGCCCATGGCGATGTCCAGGGTCATGGCGTTCTCGAAGGCCTTGAAGTTGGCGATGTTGCGCGGCAGCACGCTGTCGTCGCCTTCACCGTAATAGCGCTGGCAGAGTTCCACGGCCAGGCGCCCGGCGCGCAGGAACAGTTGCTCGCGGTCGGCGTGGGTGGCCAGGGTCGAGCCGTTGCCCGGCAGCGACAGGCCGAGCGCCTCGGTCAGGCAGTTCATCGAGTTGGCGGTGAACATGCCGGAGCAGGAGCCGCAGGTCGGGCAGGCGCTGCGCTCGTACTCGGCGACCTTCTCGTCGGAGCAGGAGTCGTCGGCGGCCACCACCATGGCATCGACCAGGTCCAGGCCGTGGCTGGCCAGCTTGGTCTTGCCGGCTTCCATCGGCCCGCCGGAGACGAACACTACCGGGATGTTCAGGCGCAGCGCCGCCATCAGCATGCCGGGGGTGATCTTGTCGCAGTTGGAGATGCAGACGATGGCGTCGGCGCAGTGGGCGTTGACCATGTATTCCACGGAGTCGGCGATGATCTCCCGGCTCGGCAGCGAATAGAGCATGCCGTCGTGGCCCATGGCGATGCCGTCGTCGACGGCGATGGTGTTGAATTCCTTGGCCACGCCGCCGGCCTTCTCGATCTCGCGGGCGACCAGTTGGCCGAGGTCCTTCAGGTGCACGTGGCCGGGCACGAACTGGGTGAAGGAGTTGGCGATGGCGATGATCGGCTTCTTGAAGTCTTCGTCCTTCATCCCGGTGGCGCGCCAGAGGGCGCGGGCGCCGGCCATGTTGCGGCCGTGGGTGGAGGTTTTCGAGCGGTAATCGGGCATGACGATTTCCTGCGGCTAATCAGGTTCGGGTTATGACTGTATCGTGAGCGTCGAAGGAACCGGATGCAAACGGGGAATAGCCGAGTGTACGGAGTTGGCCGGGGTCTGAATGGGGTCACCATTGGCGACGGCCTGGGCTCACTGCCCGCCGGGGGATGATTGGCGAGGAATGCCCGGATTCTAAGCCTAGAGCGGGCGAATGGGGAAGGCTGGCGGTCGGCGGAGCGGCGCGTCGCGACCCGGCTGGCGTCTTGCGCCGCCCGTCGCGCCATGAGCGGCGGTGGCCGTAGGGCGGATGAACGCAGGCGCTCATCCGCCGGGACGGGCTCAGCCGTTGGGCAGCAGCCGGCAGGTCAGGCTCTTGATGTAGCGGGTTTCCGCGATCGCCAGGTGCACCGGATGGTCGGGGCCCTGGCCGCCGCGCTCGAGCAGCTGGATGTTACGGTCGAGATGGCGGGCGCTGCCGATCAGGATGTTCTGCAGGTCGTCCTCGGGCAGGTGCATCGAGCAGGAGGCGCTGACCAGGATGCCGTCCTTGCTCAGCAGGCGCATGGCCTGTTCGTTGAGACGGCGGTAGGCGGCCTCACCGTTCTTCAGGTCCTTCTTGCGCTTGATGAAGGCCGGCGGGTCGGCGATCACCACGTCGAAGCGTTCGTCGGCGGCCTTCAGCTCGCGCAGGGCCTCGAACACGTCGCCCTCGACGCAGGCGACCTTCTCCGCCACGCCGTTCAGTGCCGCGTTGCGCTCGACGCCGTCGAGGGCGAAGGCGGACGCGTCCACGCACATCACTTCGCTGGCGCCGAAGGCGGCGGCCTGGATGCCCCAGCCACCGATATAGCTGAACAGGTCGAGGACCCGCTTGCCCCGCACGTAGGGCGCCAGGCGCGCACGGTTCATGCGGTGGTCGTAGAACCAGCCGGTCTTCTGCCCGGCCAGCACCGGCGCCTCGAACTTCACGCCGTTCTCTTCCAGGGCGACCCACTCCGGCACTTCGCCGTAGGCATTGGCCACGTAGCGCTCCAGGCCCTCGGCGTCGCGCGCGCTGGAGTCGTTCTTCCAGAGCACGGCGGCGGGCTTGAGCACCTGCAGCAGGGCGGCGAGCACCTCGTCCTTGCGCAGTTCCATGGCTGCGGACGCCAGTTGCACCACCAGCACGTCGCCAAAGCGATCGACCACCAGGCCGGGCAGCAGGTCGGAATCGCCGTAGACCAGCCGGTAGAACGGCTTGTCGAAAAGCCGCTCGCGCAGGCTGAGGGCGATGTTGATGCGATGAACCAGCAGCGATTTGTCGAGAACGTGCTTGGTATCACGGGAAATGAGGCGGCCGCAGATGAGATTGTTCGGGCTCAGCGCGACGATGCCCAGCGGCTTGCCGTTGGCCATTTCCAGCACCGCCTGGTCGCCGGCGGCGAAGGCATTCAGCGGCGTCGCGGCGACATCCACCTCGTTGCTGTAGACCCACAGGTGGCCGGCGCGCAGGCGGCGCTCGGCGTTGGCTTTGAGACGCAAGCTGGGCAGGGTCATGGGAAAGGCTCCGGCAAAAGAGCGCGATTATAGCGCAGCGACGGGATTCGCCGCTGCGCGAACGCGGGCCGTTCAGCCGGCGAGGATTTCGATGAATCGACGGTTGAAGGCCGGGATGTCTTCGGGTTTGCGGCTGCTCACCAGCTTGCCGTCCACCGCTACCTCCTGGTCCACCCAGTGGCCGCCGGCGTTGTTGATGTCGTCCTTGAGCGACGGCCAACTGGTCAGGGTACGACCCTGCACCAGGCCGGCGGAGATCAGCAGCCAGGCGCCGTGGCAGATCACCGCCAC
Source organism: Pseudomonas sp. PS1(2021) (assembly GCF_020405165.1). Taxonomy (NCBI): domain Bacteria; kingdom Pseudomonadati; phylum Pseudomonadota; class Gammaproteobacteria; order Pseudomonadales; family Pseudomonadaceae; genus Pseudomonas; species Pseudomonas sp. PS1(2021). The sequence goes on from NZ_CP084484.1 coordinate 6,518,615, forward strand.
CGGCTTGCTCGCCTGTTCGGCGCGGATCGCCAGTTCCTGGGCCTTGGCCAGGCTGCGGATCTGGTCGGAATTGATCACCCCGCCGGGCAGCAGCAGGGCGTCGTAGTCGTCCAGGCTGGCGTCTTCGAAGGTGCCGTCGACGCGGAAGGCCTCGGCTGGCTGGTGATGGTTCCAGCCGTGCACCTCGCCGGCCTTGTCGGAAAGAATCCTTACCGTGGCGCCGGCGTCTTCCAGGGCTTTTTTCGGACCGGTCAGTTCGACCTGTTCGAAACCGTCGGTCACCAGGGCGGCGACGACCTTGCCGTGCAGGGATTGGGTCATGGCATGTCTCCCGATATCAGAAGGGGTATTCATTCCGACCCTGGCGGCTGCGGGAAAAGTTCCATGTCCGTTGCCTGGCGCCGCTTTTCCGGCAGAAGCCCGCCCCATGGCGGGGTTCTCCGGGTAAACTGCGCGCACCGTCAACTTTCGCCTCCGTCCTCATGGTCCAAGAACTCACCGCCGAGCAGATCCGCCAGGCCCTGCAAGGCATCAGCGTGCCGCCGCAACCCCAGATCATGGTCGACCTGCAGATGGAGCAGGTCATGCCCAATCCGGACCTGAAGAACATTGCCAGGCTGATCAGCCAGGACCCGGGCCTTTCCGGGGCTCTCCTGAAACTGGTGAACTCGCCGTTCTTCGGCCTGGCCAATCGCATCACTTCGATCCAGCGCGCGGTGAACCTGCTGGGCAGTCGTTCGGTGATCAACCTGATCAACGCCCAGTCGATCAAGGGTGAGATGAGCGACGACACCATCGTCACCCTCAACCGTTTCTGGGACACCGCCCAGGACGTGGCCATGAGCTGCCTCAGCCTGGCCAAGCGGATCGGCTACGAATCGGTGGACGAAGCCTACGCTCTCGGCCTGTTCCACAATTGCGGCATCCCGCTGATGCTCAAGCGCTTCCCGCACTACATGGCGGTGCTGGAAGAGGCCTACGCCGCCGCCAGCGACGAACGCCGGGTGGTGGACACCGAGAACCGCGTGCTGAACACCAACCATGCGGTGGTCGGCTACTACACCGCGCGCTCCTGGCGCCTGCCGGAGCACGTCTGCGAGGCGATCGCCAACCACCACAACGCGTTGTCGATCTTCGGCGACGAATCGGCACGCGATACCCAACTGAAGAACCTGCTGGCGATCCTGAAGATGGCCGAGCACATCTGCGGTTCGCACCGGGTCCTCGGCAACCAGCCGGAAGACCACGAATGGAACAGCATCGGTGCGCTGGTGCTGGACTACGTCGGGCTCACCGACTACGACTTCGAGAACCTCAAGGGCTCGATCCTCGAGCTGGGCGTCGGCCAGGGCAGCTACTGACTGGCCGCGCCGCGGCGCTTCCTGCTAAGGTGCCGCGGTCAACCGGATTGCTGCCGCCATGCCCGAACTACCCGAAGTCGAAACCACCCGCCGGGGCATCGCCCCCTACCTCGAAGGCCAGCGCGTCGAGCGCGTGATCGTGCGCGAGCGGCGCCTGCGCTGGCCGATTCCCGAAGACCTGGACGTGCGCCTGTCCGGACAACGCATCGTCAGCGTCGAGCGCCGCGCCAAGTACCTGCTGCTGGGCGCCGAGGCCGGTACGCTGATCAGCCACCTGGGCATGTCCGGCAGCCTGAGGCTGGTGGAGAGCGGCACCCCGGCCAGTCGCCACGAGCACGTCGACATCGAGCTGGCCTCGGGCATGGCCCTGCGCTACACCGATCCGCGGCGCTTCGGCGCCATGCTCTGGAGCCTGGCGCCACTGGAACACGAGTTGCTGCGCAACCTCGGCCCGGAACCGCTGACCGACGCTTTCGCCGGCCAGCGTCTGTTCGAGCTGTCGCGCGGGCGGAGCATGGCGGTCAAGCCGTTCATCATGGACAACGCGGTGGTGGTCGGGGTCGGCAACATCTACGCCAGCGAAGCGCTGTTCGCCGCCGGCATCGATCCGCGCAAGCCCGCCGGGAGCATCTCCAAGGCGCGCTACCTGCGCCTGGCGGAGGAGATCAAGCGGATCCTGGCGATCGCCATCGAGCGCGGCGGCACCACCCTGCGCGATTTCGTCGGCGGCGACGGCCAGCCCGGTTACTTCCAGCAGGAATTGTTCGTCTATGGCCGTGGCGGGGAGTTCTGCAAGGTCTGCGGCAGCACCCTGCGCGAGATCCGCCTAGGCCAGCGCGCCAGCGTGTACTGCCCGCGCTGCCAACGCTGAAGCGCCGCGCCGCGCATACTCTACCGCCACAAGAAGGGCCGCCACGGTGAGCGGCCTGCCATAAGAAAGGTGCACGATGTCCGGCAATTACCTGCCTCGCAACACCCTGGTCGAGTCGCTCGGCCATGCCATGCTGAAACTCTCCGGCTGGAAGATCGAGGGCCAATTGCCCGCGCTCGACAAGTTCGTGGTGATCGGCGCCCACCACACCTCGAACTGGGACTTCGTGGCCTTCCTTGCCGCCAAGTTCGTCCTGCGCCTGAACGCCCGCTGGTTCGGCAAGCACACCCTGTTCAACGGCCCGCTGGGCGGCCTGATGCGGCGCTGGGGTGGCATCCCGATCCAGCGCCACCTGAAGCTGAATACCGTGGACCAGGCGATCCAGGCCTTCCGCGAGCACCGCGAGTTCATGCTGATCATCGCTCCGGAAGGCACGCGCAAGAAGGTCGACCGCTGGCGCATGGGCTTCTACCACATCGCCCGTGGCGCCGGCGTACCGGTGGTGCCGGCGGCGCTGGACTACGAAAACCGGCGGATCGTCATCGGCGAACCCTTCTGGCCGACCGGCAACGAGGACGCCGACCTGTGCAGCCTGATCGGCTTCTACCGGCCGTTCATCCCGAAAAAGCCGCACTACGCATTCCTCGGCGATTGAAGGCGGTCACGCTGGCACTACCCGCAGCGCTGTTATAGTTAGGCGATATCTGCCCAACCAAAAACCAGAAAGGACCGCCTCCATGAACCTGTTTCGCACCACCGCGCTCGTGCTGGCGCTGACCACCGGGCTCTCGTCCATGCCCGCGCTGGCGGATGCCGTGCAGGAAAACGCCAGCGGCGACCCGATGTACACCGTCGAAGCGCCCCCCGCGTACGCCATGATCGGCGATCTGCTCATCGCCCGTCCCTTCCTGATCGCCGCCACGGCCGTCGGGGCGGTGGCCTTCGTGGTCAGCCTGCCGTTCACCGCGGCCAGCGGCAGCGTCGGCAAGGCCGGCCAGGCGCTGGTGGTCGATCCGGGCAAGGAAGCCTTCGTCCGTTGCCTGGGCTGCACCACCAGCGGCTATAACCACGACGAAAGCTGAGTTTCCAACGGAATGAAAAAAAGCCGGTCATCGACCGGCTTTTTGTTTTCTCGATGCATTGCAGGGGGCACGGAGATTGGGCTAAGTCTTTTCTTCCGCCACGGCAGGCGGCAGCTATAGCGCCGCATCGGCCGATGACAGATGTTCCGCACGGACCGTTCGCGGCACTTGATCGGACTCTCCGATGGTGACAGTGTCCTGCTGACCAGCAAGGTCACAAGGTCGACCAGGGGTGGCCGACCGACTCAACCAAGATAAGGATTTCGCGTATGTTCAGTCAGTGGGTGTTCCTGTCCGTCCTTGCTCTTGCCGTACCCTCGTTCGCCTGGGCGGAGGATGCGGTGTCCGACCTCGCCAAGGAGCAGTCCAAGGCCGAGCAGGGCGACAAGCGCGGCGATGAACTGTTCGCCGAATTCACCCGCCTCCGCCAGGCCGCCGAGACGGGGGAGCCGCAGGCTCTGTTCGATTTCGGCGCCTATTTCTACCAGCAACAGAACTACGCCAGCGCGCGCGAATGGTGGGGCAAGGCGGCCGCTGCGGGGATGGTCCGCGCGCAGATCCAACTGGCCATGCTCTATCGCGATGGTGACGGCGGGCCACAGGACAAGACCGAGGCGGCACGCTGGTTCCGGAAGGCCGCGGAGCAGGGGGATGCCGCCGCCCAGAATGAAATGGGCGTTCTCTACTGGAGAGGCGAAGGGGTCGACCAGGACCGGGTGAAGGCCGGGACCTGGTTCGAACGCGCGGCGGCCAGCGGTAGCGAAGACGCCGAAACCAATCTGGGATGGTTCTACCTGGACGACTCGCAAGGCGTCTATTCCGCCACTTCAGACGAGGAAGCCGCCCTGCTGGACCGTTATGCCGGCAGCCGGGAAAAGGCCTTCCAGTGGTTCTGCAAGGCTGCGACCCAGGGAGATGCCCGTGCCCAGTTCAAGGTGGGCGAAGCCTACTGGAACGGTTCCGGTGCCGGGATGAACAAGCTGCAAGCGCGGCTCTGGCTGGAAAAGGCCGCACAGCAGCAGGATGCGGATGCCATCGCCTGGTTGGAGAGCGCCGCGAACGCAGCCTGGTACACCCGCCTGGAAAACTGGATTCACGCTGCGCTGGATGGAGAGCTGTCCGGCGTCGCCGACTGCTCCGGTGCCGCCGATCGCCGGCACTCCGGCCGAGGCATGGAGGGCGCCCCGTCTGACCCGGAGGCGGTGGAAGCCAGTGCGGAGGATGCGCAGCAGGCGGTTGAAGCGGCGAGCCAGTGAGGCACGCCGCCTGGATTGCCAGCCGGACTCGTCGGCGAAATCCCTACGCGGCGCCTATCTGGGTGAGATCGTCGAACATTTTTTGAGCGCTGTCTCTCATTTGTTCAGTGCGGCCGAGGCTGCGCTTGCGCCTCCAGGGACAGAGACGAGTAGCCGATCCCGCGCGGGTCGCTGGCGGCGTCGACGCGGCCGCTGCGCTTGTCCCAGTAGAGCACCTGCTGGTTGCCGTAGCTGCGCTCCAGGCGTTTGAGCTGATAGCCGCGCCGGCGCAGTTCGGCGGCCTCGGCATCGCTGAAGGCGCGCGGTTCGTACTCGACGACGTCCGGCTTGTACTGGTGGTGGTAGCGCGGCGCGGCGACCCATTGGCCGACCGGGCGACCGTCGAAGTACTGCAGCATGGAGATCAGCACCATGCTCGGGATGCGGCTGCCGCCAGGGGTGCCGAAGGCGGCGAAGTCGGTCGGGCTTTCCAGGAAGCTCGGGCTCATGCTCGACAGCGGGCGCTTGCCGGCCGCCACCGCGTTCGCCTGGCTGCCGGCCAGGCCGTAGCTGTTGGCGCCCTGGGTGTCGGCGGCGAAATCGTCCATCTCGTTGTTCAGCACCACGCCGGTACCGGGAACGGTGAAGGCGGCGCCGAACGGCAGGTTCACCGAGAGGGTGGCGGCCACCGCGTTGCCCTGGGCATCGATCACCGCGAAGTGGGTGGTGTGGTCGCCTTCGCGCCAGGCCGGCGCCTCCGGCAGCGCCGAGCTGGGCGTGGCGCGGCGCGGGTCGATGCCGGCGGCAAGGCGCTTCAGGTAGTCCGGCGCCAGCAAACTGGGCAGCGGGTTGGCGACGAAGTCCGGGTCGCCGAGCAGGCCTCGATCGCGGTAGGCACGGCGCAGGACCTCCAGCACGTAATGGGCACGCTGTACCGGCTCGGCCTTCTGCCACGGCAGCTGTTCCAGCATCTGCAGGCTCTGCGCCAGGGCGACGCCGCCGGCCGAGGGCGGCGGTGCGCTGATCAGTTCGCGGCCGTTGGCCAGCTTCACCTCCAGCGGGCGGCGTTCGATCACCCGGTAGTCGCGCAGGTCGGCCGCGCTCCAGATGCCGCCGCCGGCGCGGACCCCGGTGAGCAGCTTGTCCGCTGTCTCGCCTTCGTAGAAACCGATCCGCCCGTAGCGCCCGAGGCGTTCCAGGGTACGTGCCAACTGCGGTTGGCGGAGCAGGTTCCATTCGTCGGGGATTCCGCCCTTGTCGAGGAAGATCCGCGCGGTTTCCGGGTCCTTGCGCATCGCTTCCAGGCGCATGGCGGCGCGGTCACGGTAGATCCGGTCGACGGATACGCCATCCACCGCCAGGCGGATCGCCGGCACCAGATTGTCGGCCAGGGGCTTGCGTCCGTAGCGGCTGCTCAATTCGACCAGCGCCGCCGGCAGGCCGGGGATCGCCGCCGCCAGCGGGCCGTCGACGGACAGCCTGGGGTCGACCTTGCCATTGCGCCGGTACATGTCGGCGTAGGCGGCCTTCGGCGCGCGCTCGCGGGCGTCGAGGAAGCGATAGGTCGGCTGCGCACCGGCCTGGCGCAGAAGGAAGAATCCACCGCCGCCGAGTCCCGAGCCGTAAGGCTCGGCTACCGCCAGGGCAGCGGCGATGGCCGCCGCGGCGTCGAAGGCGTTGCCGCCATTGGCCAGGGTTTCCAGGCCGGCGACGGTCGCGGCCGGATGTGGCGTGGCGACGGCGGCCTGCTGCGGTGCGTGGGCGTCGCCGCGAAAGCTGTCGGCATGCGCCGCGAGGCTGAGCAGGGACAGGCCGCAGGCGGCGACCAGGGTACGGACGGGCAGGTTCAGGAAGGACATGGCGGCTCACTGTTCAGCGGCGTTCGCGGGACGGGGCCGCGAACGCCTCAGACTGGATTGCCAAGGATAGCCAAAAGCGCGTCGGACGGGGCGCGAACCGTCCCTGAAGGACAGGCGCCGGCGGGGATCAGGCCTTGCCGGTGATCTTCCGGTATTTCTCCATCAACTGGTCCTTGCTCTCGACATTGGCGTCGTCAAGGGGAATGCAGTCCACCGGACAGACCTGCTGGCACTGCGGCTCGTCGTAGTGGCCGACGCACTCGGTGCAGAGATTGGGATCGATCACATAGATTTCTTCGCCTTGCGAGATCGCGCCGTTCGGGCATTCGGGTTCGCAGACGTCGCAATTGATGCAATCGTCAGTGATTTTCAGGGACATCTAACAACTCCAACCGCGACGGACAGCCACGGCATCGGTAACGGGAATAGCGGAATTGTGCCGCATCGGCGCCCGCAGTGCACGCGGGACGCCGACGGGAGGCCGGCGGAGAGACGCGGATCAGCGCTTGAAACGTTCCGCCAGGGCGTCTGCCACGGCCGGATGCACGAACTTGCTGATATCCCCGCCGAGAGCGGCGATTTCTCGGACCAGCGTCGAGGAAATGAAGGAATACTTCTCCGACGGGGTGAGGAACATGCTTTCCACGTCGGGGGCGAGCTGGCGGTTCATGTTGGCCAGCTGGAACTCGTACTCGAAGTCGGAAACCGCGCGCAGGCCGCGGAGGAAGACATTCGCCTTCTGCTCCTTGACGAAGTGCGCCAGCAGGGTGGAGAAGCCCACCACCTCGACGTTCGGCAGGTGCTTGGTGACCTCCTGGGCCAGCGCAACCCGCTGTTCCAGGCTGAACAGGGGGTTCTTCTTGGGGCTGGCGGCGACCGCGATGATCACATGGTCGAAAAGCCGTGAAGCACGTTCGATCAGATCGCCGTGACCCTTGGTGATGGGATCGAAGGTGCCTGGGTACAGCACTCGGTTCATCGCTACGTCCTGGCAGGGTTTCGTAAGGGAATCGGATGGTAGCGCAGGGATGCCCGTGCGGCCAAGACGCACGGGCCATCGGCCTTTAGCCCATAGGTCTGATGGCGCCGGGCCGGCTGCCGCGGCGCGCGGCCGGCCCGGCGGCGGCGGTTCAGGCCCTGGCCAGGCGTTCGGCCAGCGCGCTGGCCAGTTGCGCGGTAAGACCGTAGACCGAGAGCTGCGGGTTGGCGCCGATGCTGGTGGGGAACAGCGAGCCGTCGTGGATCGACAGGTTCCGCAGGTGGTGATGGCGGCCGAGGCTGTCGGCCACCGCCACGGCCGGGTCTTCGCCCATGGCGCAGCCGCCCATGACGTGGGCGCTGCCCAGGCGCGTGCGGTAGATCTCCAGGCGCAGGCCGTCGATGATCCCGCGCGCCTCCTGCAGGTTCTTCGCGCTACGCGCGTCGCTGTGCACCGGCCGCACTTCCCGGGCGCCGGCGGCGAACTGGATCTCCGCCATGGTATGGAAGGCACGGCGGATACCGTCCCAGGTGTAGTCGGTCATCCGGTAGTCGAGCACTGGGGTGTCGTCGCCGCGCAGGCCGACCGAGCCCTCCGCGCTGTCCGGGTGGAAGCCGTCGCGGAGCAGGGCGAGCATCATGTTGGTATGCGGTAGCTGTTCCATGCGCAGGGCGTTGTCGCTGCCGAAGCCGCCGAGCAGCACCGAGGCCAGCGACGGTTGCAGCGGCGGCACCTCCAGTTTGTAGGACATGCGTCCGGTGACACCGTCGTCCCATTGGAAATGGTCGGAGTAGATCGACTGCGGTGCGCCGTAGAAGGGGTTGATCACGCGGTCGAACAGCCCCGCGCTGAAATTCACCGTGTGCAGGAAGGTGCGCTTGCCGACCCGCTGGCTCGGATCAGGCGCCTTCGAGCGGAGAAGAATCGCCGGGGTGTTGATGCCGCCGCCGGAGAGCACGTAGTGCCTGGCCCGGACCCTGATCCGGCGGCCGTTGGGCGCCACGCAGCGCTCATCCATGCCCAGGCATTCGAGGCCCGTCACCTTGTCGCCGTCCAGCAGCAGCCGGTTGGCGCGCGCCAGGTAGAGCAGCTCGCCACCCTTGTCGAGGGTCGCCGGGATGGTGGTGACCAGCATCGACTGCTTGGCGTTGACCGGGCAGCCCATGCCGCAGTAGCCGAGGTTCCAGCAACCGAGGACGTTGCGCGGGATGACCTTCCAGTGATAGCCGAGCTTCTCGCAGCCCAGGCGGATCACGTCGTTGTTGGCATTCGGCGGCAGCGCCCAGGGCGCCACGTGCAGGCGCTGCTCCATTTTCTCGAACCAGGGCGCCATGTCCTCCGCGCTGTGGCCCTTGACCCCGTAGACCTGGGCCCAGTGCTGCAGGGTCGGTTCCGGGGTGCGGAAGCTGCTGGTCCAGTTGATCAGGGTGGTGCCGCCCACGGCGCGGCCCTGGAGGATGGTGATGGCGCCGTCCTTGCTCATCCGGCCGATGCCTTCCTGGTACAGCTCGGGGTAGGCGTCGGCCTCCTGCATCTTGAAATCGCTGCTGGTCTTCAGCGGGCCCTCTTCCACCAGCAGCACCTTCAGGCCGGCGGCGCTGAGGATTTCCGCGGTGGTGCCGCCGCCGGCGCCGGTGCCGACCACGACCACGTCGGCCTCCAGCTCCAGGTCGTCGTCCAGGCGCGAGCCGTTGTAGGTTTTCCAGCCGCGGGCGAGGCCCTCGGCGAACAGATCGGGTACAGGCATGAATGCACTCTCAGGCTAGGCGGCTTCGGGCTCTTCGTATTGTTCCGGGGGCGGCTCAAGCGATCTTCGGCGGTCCGGGGTAGCCACAATGGGCCCACGCCTCGGGGCGGGCGTACCAGGCCATCATCGCCAGTTGCATCAGCGAACTGTGGCCCATCCGCAACAGGCCGATGAAGCTGTTTTCCCAGCGCGAAAGGAATGCCCGCACGTCGTCGCCGCTGGCGTTCTCCCAACTGCCCCAGATACCGGTCAGCGGGCCACGGGTGAGCGGCAGGGCGAGCACGTCGAAGAGTTGCAGGGTGAGCTTGAACATCTCCGGGGAGAGCCGCGCCAGGTTGTGGTCGAGGCTCTGGATCGCGCCCTCCACGGCTTTCGGCATCTGCTCGGCGGAAACCGCGCCGAGCAGCATCACCGGCAGCAGCGCACGGAGGAACGGCAGGTCGGATTCGCGGACCTTTTCCAGGCCGCTCGCCGGTTTCTCCGCCGAACAGCCGGTGAGGCTGGCGGTGACGCCCGCGGTGGCGAGGAACGCGCCGCCGATCAGGCCGACTTTCATCAGGCTGCGTCGGGACAGGCCGGCGCCTTCGAGAGTGGTGTCGCTCATTGTTGTTATGTCACCTGCAGCGTAGGAATGAGGGGGCGCCGCACGCGCCCCGGTTCAGCGCACGAACAGCTTGTAGACGAGCTTCTGGATCGACTTGCCGTAGGGCGGGTAGATCATTCGCGCGGCGTTGAAGCGCGGCTTGCTGAACACGCCCTTGGCCTTGCTGAAGGTGAGGAAGCCTTCGTGGCCATGGTAGTGGCCCATGCCGGAGGGGCCGACGCCACCGAACGGGATGTCGTCCTGGGCGACGTGCAGCAGGGTGTCGTTCAGGCACACGCCGCCCGAGTGGGTCTCGTGCAGCACGCGCTGCTGTTGCGCCTTGTCGTAGCCGAAGTAGTACAGGGCCAGCGGTCGCGGGCGCTGGTTGACATAGGCCAGGGCGTCTTCCAGGCGCTCGTAGGGGATCACCGGCAGCAGCGGGCCGAAGATTTCCTCCTGCATCACTTTCATGTCGTCGCTGACGTTCAGCAGCAGCGTCTGCGGCAGGCGCCGCTGCTGGCCTTCGGCGAACAGCGGGACGAGGGTCGCGCCCTTCTCGCGGGCGTCGTCGAGATAGCCCCGGAGGCGGCCGAGCTGGCGCTCGTTGATGATTGCGGTGTAGTCGGGGTTGTCCGAAAGACGCGGGAAGAAGCCCTGGACCACCTCCTTGTACTGGCTGACGAATTCCTCGACGCGCCGGCTCGGTACCAGCACGTAGTCGGGCGCGACGCAGGTCTGCCCGGCGTTGAGGCTCTTGCCGAAGGCGATCCGCTCGGCGGCGTCCTTCATCGGCACGCTGTCGGAGACGATCGCCGGCGACTTGCCGCCCAGCTCCAGGGTGACCGGGGTCAGGTTCTCGGCGGCGGCGCGCATCACGTGCTTGCCGACGCTGGTGGCGCCGGTGAACAGCAGGTGGTCGAACGGCAGCTTGGAAAAGGCCACGCCGACGTCCACCTCGCCGAGCACCACGGCGACCTGGTCCTCGGGGAAGATCCGCGCCAGCAGGTCCTTGAGCAGGCGCCCGGTGGCCGGGGTCGACTCGCTCATCTTGATCATCACCCGGTTGCCGGCGGCGAGGGCCCCGGTCAGCGGGCCGATGGAGAGGAACAGCGGATAGTTCCAAGGCACGATCACCCCGACCACGCCCAGCGGCTGGTACACCACCTGGGCCGAGGCCGGCTGGAATTGCAGGCCGACCGCGCGGCGCGCGGGCTTCATCCATTTCTTCACGCGCTTGGCGGCGTAGTGGATGCCGTGCAGGCTGGGCATGATCTCGGCGAGCAGGGTCTCGTCGGCGGAGCGCGCGCTGAAGTCCCGGTCGATGGCCTCGATCAGTGCCTGCTGTTCCTTGAACAGCAGGTCGCGCAGGGCCTTCAGCCACTGCACGCGCTGCGTGGCGTCGGGCATCGGCTGCGCCAGGTAGGCGGCGCGCTGGCGGGCGAAGAGGGCTTCGAGCTGGTTGATTTCCTGCTGGCTCTGCTGCAGGTAGGCGATATCGGCGACCATGGGCTGGCTCCTCGGCGAAGCGTGGGCGGCTGCGTGGCCGCGCGTCTGTCGTTATGGCGGACCTGGTTCGGTCCGATGAATTTCGCTGCGTCGCTGGATTTCTAGAGTAAATACTCTAAAGTGTCAAACAGCATGCCTGCCAGCCCGGCGCTTGCGTACCCAACGAAAGGCGGGCCGGTCGCCGGCCGCCACCCCGGGGGCTGACCCGGGCGGCCGGCTTTGTGTACCTTCTACGCTGTCACGGCGGGGCGCGCCCCGCACTGTTACCCGAACGAGCCCGTCGTCCCCATGGCACCACGCATCAAGACCCGCGATCGCATCGCCCAGGCCAGCCTGGAACTGTTCAACGCCCAGGGCGAGCGCAGCGTCACCACCAACCATATCGCCACCCACCTGGGTATATCGCCTGGGAACCTCTACTACCACTACCCGAACAAGCAGGCGATCATCGCCGAGCTGTTCGCCGAGTACGAAAGCCACGTCGAGAGCTTCCTGCGCCTGCCCGAAGGGCGGGGTCTGACGGTGGACGACAAGACCTTCTACCTGGAAGCGCTACTGGCCGCGATGTGGCGCTACCGCTTCCTCCATCGCGACCTCGAGCACCTGCTGGAAAGCGACCCGGAGCTGGCGGCGCGCTACCGCGCCTTCGCCCAGCGTTGCCTGGTCAACGCCAAGGCGATCTACCGGGGCTTCACCGAGGCCGGCATCCTGCGGATGAACGAGACCCAGCTGGAGGCCCTGACCCTCAACGCCTGGATCATCCTCACCTCCTGGGTGCGCTTCCTCTGCACCACCCTCGATCTCGACGGCGACCTCAGCGAGGCGCAACTGCGTCGCGGCATCTACCAGGTGCTGGCGCTGGAGAGCGGGCACATCGAGGCGCAGGCCCAGGATGCGGTGGACGGGATTTCCGAGCGGCTCTACGTGCCGCTCTGATCGCGCAGGGTTTTCTCCAGCACCTGCTGGATGTGGATGCCGTGGCGGCGGAAGAAGGCTTCGGTACCGAGGGTGGCGTCGGTGAACAGGTAGGCGCCGCGGTGATCCTCGGCGAAGCGCCGCAGCAGGGCTGCGCCGACGCCGCTGCTCTGTGCGCCGGGCAGCACGGCGATTTCCGCCAGCCAGACGCGAATCGGTGTTTCTTCCTCGGCGCGCAGCAGGCCGACCAGGCGGCCGTCGCGTTCGGCCAGCAGGGAATACCCGGAATGCTGGTACAGCGTGCGTAGCTCGGCAGGCGGCATGCGCCGGTCCCAGCCGACCGCCGCGTGGATCGCCAGGATCGCCTCGCAGTCGGCGTCGTCGAGCATCGGGTTGTGCCGCAGCGTCAGTTCCATTCGCCCCCCTTTTTCCTTCAGCCTGTTCCTATTCTGCCGCCCGTCGCCGGACGCCGGCCAGCTCAGTGCTGCCGCAGGCGGGCCTCCAGCCAGTCGGGGATGCGTCGTTCCAGGTAGTAGGTGGGCTGGCGCGGAGAGCCGTCGACGAAGCCGACGTGACCGCCGCGGGCGTGCAGCTCCAGCTCGGTGCAGGGTGCCAGTTCGCTGCGATCGGGCAGGCTGCGGGCGAACACGAAGGGGTCGTCGCTGGAATGGATGATCAGGCTCGGCGTGCGGATGTCCGGCAGGTAGTAGCGGCTGGACGCGCGCCGATAGTAATCCCTGGCGTCGGCGAAGCCGTGCAGCGGCGCGGTGACCCGGCCGTCGAAGTCCCAGAAGGTGCGCATGCCCTCCAGCGGACCGAGGCGTTGCAGGGCGGCCAGGCCTTCCGCCTGGCCCTGCTCGCCGAACAGCCGCTGCTTGTCCTGCACGTAGGCCAGCATGGCCTTCATGAAGTGCGCCTGGTAGACCCGGGAAAAGCCCAGGCCGATGCGGTCGGCGCACTCGTCCAGGCGGAACGGCACCGACACCGCGACGCCGCCGAGCAGCGGGCAGTCCCCAGCGGTTTCGCCCAGGTACTTGAGCAGCACGTTGCCGCCCAGCGAATAGCCGACCGCGTACAGCGGCGCTTGCGGGCGCCTGGCGCGCAGGTGCGCGACCACCTCGGCGAGGTCGTCGCTGACCCCGGAATGGTAGCCGCGCGGCAGGCGGTTCGGCTCCCCCGAGCAACCGCGCCAATTCAGCGCCACGCTGGCCCAGCCGCGCTCCAGCAGGGCGCGCTGCAGACCGAGGATGTAGTGCGACGAGGATGACCCGGTGAGGCCGTGCAGCGCCAGCACCAGCGGGGTCTCGGCATCGTGCGGGCCGGCCCAGTCGAGGTCGATGAAGTCGCCATCGGCCAGCCACAGGCGTTCGCGCTCCCGTTCCAGGGTCGGCCCGCGGCGGAAGAACGGGCTCCACAGGGTCTGCAGGTGCGGATTGGGCAGCCACCAGGCGGGCTGGAAGGTCGGGGACGCGGTCATGCGCAGGTCATGGGCGGTGGTGGTGTGGCCACCAGCTTACCAGCCGAACTCGTCGGCGAGGTCCTCCGCCCGCTGGCGCGAACCGAGGATCGGTTGCAGTTCGTCGACGAGCTGCTGCCGATAGCGGGGCGCGACGCTGCAGTCGTCCAGCAGGATGTCCTCGCCGGCGCCGCTCCAGACCTCGCCGAAGCAGGCCAGGCTGGCCGCCATCTGCCACAGGTCGTCGAAGCACGGCGCCGGGTCCCAGCCCCTGCCGCCATGCAGGTCGAAGAGTATGCGCCCGCTGCCGGTCTCGAGGATGAACGGGTCGGCGCCCTGGTCGGCCACCACCAGCCAGTCGTCCTGCCAGCCCGACAGGCGCTCGCCGCTGATGCCGTGCCAGCGATAGCCGGCCTGGCGCTGCCAGAGGCGGGCCAGGGACGGCAGGAAAAATGGGTTGCCGGCACTCTCCAGGGTGCAGTCGAGTGGGCCGACCTCGCGGTAGAAACGCTCCAGCTCGGCGGGCAGGGCGATATCGCCCTGCCAGTCGGCGGCGGATTGCGCCGCGCAAGGCTCGCCAAGCGCCAGCAGGCGTTGGCGAATGCTCGCGGAAGCCGGGCTCATCCTCAGGCTCCCCGCTGCCAGAGCGCGTAATGTACGTTGCCGGCTTTCTTTTCCCGGTGCAGCCGCCAGTTTCCGGGCAGGCCGAGGGACGAGGGGACGCTCTCGCTCTCGGTATAGATCCAGGCGTCGGGGTTCAGCCAGCCGCGGGTTTCGAGCAGGCGGCAGGCGTCCTGCAGCAGGTTCTGATGGAACGGCGGGTCGAGGAACACCAGGTCGAAGGCGCTCGGAGCCTGGTTTCCCAGGTAGCGCACGGCATCGCCGAGGACCAGTTGGGCGGTGCCGCACTTGAGCGCGTCGAGGTGGTTGCGCAGGGCCGCCACCGCTTCGCCGTTGGTATCCAGGGCCAGCCCTTCGCGGGCGCCGCGCGACAACGCCTCGAGGAACAGCGCGCCGCTGCCGGCGAAGGGATCGAGCACCCGTGCGCCTTCGACATAGGGTGCCAGCCAGTTGAACAGGGTCTCGCGGACCCGGTCCGGGGTCGGTCGCAGGCCGGGCCCGTCGGGAAAGACGAAACGCCGGCTGCGCCATTCGCCACCGATGATCCGCAGCTGTCCCTGGCCGCCGTGGCGGCCGGGGGCTTTCGCAGTAGGTTTGCTCATCAATGCTCCGGAACGCCGCTGGGTTGCTGGGCCGGCTTGGCGGTGGGTGGCGGCAGGGGTTTCTGCGGCACGCTCGGGCCGGCGCTGACGATGACGAAGGCGTCGGCGTCCAGGTGCTTGGCCATGGCGCTCCTGACCTGTTCGACGCTGAGTCCCTCGACCTGCTTGAGGAAGCTTTCCAGGTAGTCCAGCGGCAGGCCGTAGAAACCGATGGCGCCGAGCTGGCCGACGATGTCGGCGTTGCTCGCGGTGGACAGCGGGAAGCTGCCGGCCAGTTCGCGCTTGGCATCGTCCAGTTCCTTCTGGGTCGGGCCGTTGGCCAGGTAGTCGCGGACGATGTCCTGGACCAGCTTCAGCGCCCCCTCGCTGAGTTCGGCGCGGGTCTGGAAGTTGATCATGAACGGACCGCGTGCCTGCATGGCGGTGAAGCCGGAATAGATGCCGTAGGTCAGGCCGCGCTTTTCTCGCACCTGGTCCATCAGGCGGGTGCCGAAGCCGCCGCCGCCGAGGATCTGGTTGCCCAGGTAGAGCGCCGCGTAGTCGGGATCCTGGCGGTCGATGCCAAGCTGGGCGAGCATCAGGTGGGTCTGCTCGGAGGGGAAGTCGATGTGCGTCAGGCCGGGCTTGGGCGTTTCCGGCTGGACGGTCTTGGCCAGCGCCGGGCCCTGGGGCAGCGCCTTGGAGACTTCCGCGGCGATCGCTTCGGCCTCCTGCCGCGAGAGGTCGCCGACCAGCGCGATGACCACGTTGCCGGCGGCGTAGGCCTTCTTGTGGAACGCCTGCAATTGTTCGCGGCTGATCGTTGGAACGGACTTTTCGTCGCCGTCGCTGGAGTGCGCGTAGGGATGCTCGCCATAGAGGCGCTTGAACAGCTCCAGGCCGGCCAGCTTGCCGGGGTTCTGCTTCTGGTACTCGAAACCGGCCAGGACCTGGTTCTTGATGCGTGCCAGAGCGTCCTCGGGGAAGGTCGGCTGGCCGATCACCTGTTCGAACAGCTTCAGCGCCTGGGTCCGCTTGTCGGCATCGGACAGGCTGCGCAGGCCGGCCACCGCCATGTCGCGGTAGGAGCCGTTGCTGAACGAGGCGCCGAGGTCCTCGAAGCCGGCGGCGATGGCAGTGGTGTCCTTGCCCGGCACGCCTTCGTTGAGCATGGCGTTGGTCAGCATCGACAGGCCGGGGGTGCCGGCGTCCTGGCTGCTGCCGGCGGCGAAGGTCAGGCGCAGGTCGAACATCGGCAGTTCATGGGCTTCGACGAACAGTACCTTGGCACCTTCGGCGGTCTTCCATTCCTGGATGTCCAGCTTGCGATGGACCGGCGCCTGCTTGGCGACGTCCTTCAGCGACTGCAACTGGTTTTCCTCGACCGCCGCGGCATGGGCCGCCGCCGGGGTCTGGGGGGGACGCGCGACGAAATAGGCCAGCGCGGCCAGCAACGCGATGACGATCAGGCCGAGCAGGCCATAACGCAGCCCTGTGCGCTCACTCATGACGGGCCTCCTTTTCCTCGGCCTTCACAGGCAGCACTTGCGCCAGGGTCAGGCGCGACGGGGTGAAATAGGTGCGGGCGGCTTTCTGGATATCGTCCGGAGTCACTGCCTTGAGGGCCTCCAGGTCCTGGTCGATCAGCTTCCAGGACAGGCCGACGCTTTCCAGCTGGCCGATGCTGCTGGCCTGGGCGGCGATGGAGTCCTTCTCGTAGACCATCCCGGCGATCATCTGCGCGCGCACGCGCTCGATCTCCGCGGCGCTGGGCGGGTTCTGCTTGAGGTCATCGAGCTGCTTCCACAGACCGGCCTCGACCTGCTCGAGGGTCTTGCCCTTCTGCACGTTCGGCGTGGCCGAGAGGACGAACAGGCTGTCGCCGCGGTTGAACGCGTCATAGTAGGTGGAGGCGCCGGCGACCAGCTCCTCGCCGCGCTCCAGGCGCGAGGCCAGGCGGGCGCTGTAGCCGCCATCGAGCAGCGCGCCGATCAGGCGCAGGGCGTTGACTTCGCGAGGGTTCTCGCTGCTGCCCAGGCTGGGCACGTTGAAGCCCATGATCAGGTTCGGCAGCTGGGTGCGTACGTACAGCTTGAGCCGGCGCTCGCCGGGCTCGGCCAGTTCCAGCGGCTTGCGCGCCGGCGGCAGCTGGCGCCAGGGGATCTCGCCGAAGTAGCGCTTGGCGAGGGTCTTGACCTCGTCGGCGGTGACGTCGCCGACCACTACCAGGGTGGCGTTGTTCGGCGCGTACCAGGATTCGTACCAGTGGCGCAGGTCGTCGATGGTCATGCGCTGCAGGTCGGCCATCCAGCCGATGGTCGGGGTGTGGTAGCCGCTGGCCGGGTAGGCGGCGGCCTTGAAGCGCTCGAAGGCGAGGGCGTTGGGATTGTCGTCGGTGCGCAGGCGGCGCTCCTCCTTGATCACCTCGATCTCGCTCTTGAACTGGTCGGCCGGCAGGCTCAGGTGGGCCATGCGGTCGGCTTCCATCTCCAGCGCCACCGGCAGGCGGTCGCGGGCCAGGACCTGGTAATAGGCGGTGTAGTCGTCGGTGGTGAAGGCGTTCTCTTCCGCACCCAGGTCGCGCAGCACCCGCGAGGCTTCGCCCGGGCCGAGCTTGCGGCTGCCCTTGAACATCATGTGTTCGAGGGCGTGGGACAGGCCGGTGAGCCCGGGTGTCTCGTAGCTGGAGCCGATCCTGTACCAGAGCTGGGAAACCACCACCGGGGCGCGGTGGTCTTCACGCACTATGACCTTCAGGCCGTTGTCGAGGCTGAACTCGTGGGTGGGCTGGGTTTCCGCCGCCTGGGCGAAAAGCGGGAGACAAAGGCTGGCTAGGAGCAGGCCGACGCGGCGGCGAGCTGGGGTTTTCATGGTGATCTGGACCTTTCGTGCCGCCACCGGGGTCTCAGGTCACTGCGGGGCAGGACCCTTAGCCCCGTCGGGCGAGGAGATGCTAGGATACCCATCCGTTTTCCGGGCGGCCACGTCCCGTGCCGCTCCCTTGAGATACAAGCATTCATGTTTGGTTCCAACGACGACAAGAAGGCCCCGCAGGGCGGGGAAAAGAAAGGTCTGTTCGGCTGGTGGCGGAAAAAGCCGCAAGCCGGCGAGCAGCCTGCCGATCAGCCTGTCGAGCCGGTCTCCGAGACAGCGGCCGCCGAGCAGCGCGCGCCTGCCGATGACGTGGCGCAATCCCTGACAGAACAGCCAGGTCGGCAGCAGCCCTCCGCTGCCGAGCCGGCCGAGCCGGCGCCGGTTGCCGAAGCACCGCTCGCCAGTGACGAGCCAGCGTCGGCCGAGGAGCATTCGCCCCGGCCCGAGGCGCCCGTCGCGCAACCCGAGCCTATCCTGGCTGCCGAGCCCGAGCCCGAGCCCGAGCCCGAGCCCGAGCCCGAGCCCGAGCCCGAGCCCGAGCCCGTTGCGCCGCTGGCCGCCGCGCCGGCAGTCAGCGAGCCGGCGACCAGGCCGGGCTTCTTCGCCCGCCTCCGGCAGGGACTGTCCAAGACCAGCGCCAGCATCGGCGAAGGCATGGCCAGCCTGTTCCTCGGCCGCAAGGAAATCGACGACGACCTGCTCGACGACATCGAGACGCGCCTGCTGACCGCCGACGTCGGCGTCGAGGCCACCACCCTGATCGTGCAGAACCTGACCAAGCGCGTGGCGCGCAAGGAGCTGGCCGACAGCGGCGCGCTGTACAAGGCGCTGCAGGAAGAGCTGGCCAGCCTGCTGCGCCCGGTGGAGCAGCCGTTGCAGGTCGACGTCGCGCGCGAGCCCTATGTGATCCTGGTGGTTGGGGTGAACGGCGTGGGCAAGACCACCACCATCGGCAAGCTGGCGAAGAAGCTGCAACTCGAGGGCAAGAAGGTCATGCTGGCCGCCGGCGACACCTTCCGCGCCGCCGCCGTGGAGCAGTTGCAGGTCTGGGGCGAGCGCAACCGCATCCCGGTGATCGCCCAGCACACCGGCGCCGACTCCGCCTCGGTGATCTTCGACGCGGTGCAGGCCGCCAAGGCCCGCGGCATCGACGTGCTGATCGCCGATACCGCCGGACGCCTGCATACCAAGGACAACCTGATGGAGGAGCTGAAGAAGGTGCGCCGGGTGATCGGCAAGCTGGACGAGACGGCGCCCCATGAGGTCCTGCTGGTGCTCGACGCCGGCACCGGGCAGAACGCCATCAATCAGGCCAAGCAGTTCAACCTCGCGGTGGAGCTGACCGGCCTGGCCCTGACCAAACTGGACGGCACCGCCAAGGGCGGGGTGATCTTCGCCCTGGCCAAGCAGTTCGGCCTGCCGATCCGCTATATCGGTGTCGGCGAGGGGATCGACGATCTCCGTACCTTCGAGGCCGACGCCTTCGTCCAGGCACTCTTCGCAGAGCGGGAGAACGCATGATCCGCTTCGAGCAGGTCGGCAAACGCTATCCCAACGGCCACGTAGGCCTGCACGAGGTGTCCTTCCGCGTGCACCGTGGCGAGATCCTCTTCGTCACCGGCCACTCCGGCGCCGGCAAGAGCACCCTGCTGCGCCTCATCCTGGCGATGGAGCGACCGACCAGCGGCAAGCTGTTGCTCGGCGGCCAGGACCTGGGGCGCATCACTACCGCGCAGATCCCTTTCCTGCGCCGGCAGATCGGCGTGGTGTTCCAGAACCACCAACTGCTCACCGATCGTACGGTGGCGGACAACATCGCCCTGCCGCTGCAGATCCTCGGCATGCCCAAGCCGGAGATCGCCAAGCGCGTGGCCTCGGCCCTGGAGCGGGTGAACCTGAAGGAAAAGGGCGAGGCGTTGCCTTCCGACCTTTCCACCGGCCAGCAGCAGCGGGTCGGCATTGCCCGCGCCATCGTCCACCAGCCGGCCCTGCTGCTGGCGGACGAACCCACCGGCAACCTCGACCCGCGACTCGCCTCGGAAATCATGGGCGTGTTCGAGGATATCAATCGCCTGGGCACCACCGTACTGATCGCCAGCCACGACCTGGCCCTGATCGCCCGTATGCGCCATCGCATGCTGACCCTGCAGCGTGGCCGGATCATCGCTGACCGTGAGGATGAGGCCTGATGAGCGCCAACGATCTTCCCCGTGGCCCCGAAGAGGGCGCACCGGAACGCAAGACCCGCGAGAAACCGAGCCAGGAGCAGACCGACTGGAGCGGCTCGTTCAGCGCCTACCTGGAAAGCCATCGCGCCAGCCTGGTGGACAGCCTGCGCCGGTTGTTCGGCCACCCGTTCGGCAGCTTCTTCACCTGCCTGGTGATGGGTATCACCCTGAGCCTGCCGATGGGCCTCTCGCTGCTGCTGAACAATGTCGAACGGCTCGGCGGCTCCTGGCAGCGGGCGGCGCAGATCTCCCTGTTCCTCGACCTGAAGACCAGCGAAAACCAGGGCCAGGACCTGCGCGAGCAGATCGAGCGCCTGCCGGACGTGATCGAGGCCCAATTGATCAGCCGCGAGCAGGCGCTCAGCGAATTGCAGGAACAGTCCGGCCTGGGCGAAGCGCTCAAGGAGCTGCCGGAGAACCCACTGCCGCCGGTGATCTCGGTCACGCCCAAGCAGATCGACCGGGCCGGCTTGGAGGCACTGCGCCAGCAGCTCGCGGAGCTGCCTCATGTGCAGCAGGCGCAGCTCGACCTGGTATGGGTCGAGCGCCTGAGCGCGATCCTCAAGCTCGGCGAACGCTTCGTCTTCGGCCTGACCATCCTGCTGGTGCTGACCCTCTTGCTGGTGGTGGGCAACACCATCCGCCTGCACATCGAAAATCGCCGTAACGAAATCGAGGTGATCAAGCTGGTCGGCGGGACGGACGGTTACGTGCGCCGGCCATTCCTGTACATGGGCGCGTTGTACGGCCTGGGCGCGGGCATCCTGTCCTGGGCGCTGCTGGCCTATTCGCTGAACTGGCTGAACGGTTCGGTGGTCAACCTTTCAGGGCTGTACGGCAGCGACTTCGGCCTGCAGGGCGTGCCGCTGGACGACGGCCTGTCGCTCACCGTCGGCGCGGTGCTGCTTGGCTGGGTCGGCGCCTGGCTGGCCGTGGCCCGCCACCTGCGCGAGCTGGCGCCGCGCTGAGGACAGGGGAATCACGACCGGCCGGCGGGTCGCTGTAAAGGAACTTATACACCCGCTTGCAGTCAGATATCCGAGTGCTACACTGCGCGAGTTTCGTGAATCGGAGGATTCGCATGACCACTTCTTTGCAACCTGTACATGCCTTGGTTCCAGGCGCAAACCTGGAAGCCTACGTGCACTCGGTGAACAGCATTCCGCTGTTGTCGCCGGAACAGGAGCGTGAACTGGCCGAACGCCTCTTCTATCAGCAAGACCTGGAAGCGGCGCGGCAGATGGTGTTGGCGCACCTGCGCTTCGTTGTTCATATCGCCAAGAGTTATTCGGGGTACGGCCTGGCCCAGGCCGACCTGATCCAGGAAGGCAACGTCGGCCTGATGAAGGCCGTGAAGCGTTTCAACCCGGAAATGGGCGTTCGCCTGGTGTCCTTCGCCGTGCACTGGATCAAGGCGGAGATCCACGAGTTCATCCTGCGCAACTGGCGGATCGTCAAGGTCGCCACCACCAAGGCGCAGCGCAAGCTGTTCTTCAACCTGCGCAGCCAGAAGAAGCGCCTGGCCTGGTTGAACAACGAGGAAGTCCATCGCGTCGCCGAGAGCCTGGGGGTCGAGCCCCGCGAAGTGCGCGAGATGGAAAGCCGCCTGACCGGCCAGGACATGGCGTTCGACCCAGCCGCCGACGCGGACGACGAGAGCGCCTACCAGTCGCCGGCGCATTACCTCGAAGACCACCGCTACGACCCGGCGCGCCAGTTGGAAGACGCCGACTGGAGCGACAGCTCCAGCGCCAACCTGCACGAGGCGCTGGAAGGCCTCGACGAGCGCAGCCGCGACATTCTCCAGCAGCGCTGGCTGTCCGAGGAGAAGGCCACGCTGCACGACCTGGCGGAAAAGTACAACGTTTCCGCCGAGCGTATCCGGCAGCTGGAAAAGAACGCCATGAGCAAGCTGAAAGGGCGGATTCTCGCCTGATCGCCGCGCCTCGCGAAAACCGCACCCCGCAAGGGTGCGGTTTTTTTCTGCCCGGAGGAATCCCATGCCGCGCAATACCCGCTGGCTGTTCTACCTGTCGCTGGCGGTCCTGACCTTCGTCGTCGGCGCCTGGCTGGTCCGTACGCCGGAACCGGCGCGGCCGTTGCCGTGGCTGGCCGACTGGCAGGAGCAGGTGCTGGCGCCGTTGGCGGACAACGCCCTGACCCTGCGCCAGCTGCACGACGCGGTGGATGGCGAGTTGTGGGTGGACCCGCGCCTGGATGGCGTGCGCCTGGCCTTCCGTGGCCGCCTGCTGGGCGACGGCGGCCCCTGGCAGGTGGAAGGCGAGCTGGGCCTGAGCGCCGAGGAGCAACTGAGCCTGCAGCGGGCATCTGCGTTGCAGCCTGGCAGCGCGCCGCAGCCATTGAGCGCCGGATTGGAAGGACAGTTGGGCGACAAGCCGATCGTGGCGCTGAGCATGATTCCCGAAGGCAGGGTCGGTGCCGAG
Organism: Pseudomonas sp. PS1(2021); assembly: GCF_020405165.1. Taxonomy (NCBI): domain Bacteria; kingdom Pseudomonadati; phylum Pseudomonadota; class Gammaproteobacteria; order Pseudomonadales; family Pseudomonadaceae; genus Pseudomonas; species Pseudomonas sp. PS1(2021). Next base: position 6,540,957 of record NZ_CP084484.1, read on the forward strand.
CGGCTGCTGGCCAGTCTCGGCCAGCCGCGCCTGCGCCTGCAACTGGCCCAGGGCGAGGCCTGGGTCTATCCGCAACTGGGCCTGACCGCGCACCTGCCGGACGACGACTTGCGACTGATGCTCGCGGTGCCGCGCCAGGCCCTGGAAAAACCGCCGCGTTGAGCTTTCAGCGCTCCAGGCGCAGCAGGTAGTCGTCGCCGCCCAACTGCCACATCTGCTGGCGAATCCAGGCCGCGCGCTGGCGTACGTAGGGGCCCGGCCTGGCCGCGCTCCATTTCAGCGGGCTGGGCAGCACCGCGGCGAGCTGGCTGGCCTGGGTGCGGCTCAGGCGCTCGGCGTCGAGGCCGAAGTGATAGCGTGCCGCAGCCTGCGCGCCGAAGACGCCCGGGCCCCATTCGGCGCTGTTCAGGTAGACCTCGAGAATTCGTTGCTTGGTCCAGAGCGTCTCGATCAGCAGGGTGAACCAGGCCTCCAGGCCCTTGCGCAGCCAACTGCGCCCGGACCAGAGGAAGACGTTCTTCGCCACCTGCTGGCTGAGCGTACTGGCGCCGCGGATACTGCCGCCGCGCTCGTTGTGCGCGAGGGCCTGCTGGATGGCCGGCAGGTCGAAGCCGTGGTGCTCGGCGAAGTGCTGGTCCTCGCCGGCGATCACCGCGACCTTCAGGCTGTCCGGCAACTGCTCCCAGGAGCGCCAGTCGCGCTGCAGGTCGATGGGCTGGCCGTCGACCCAGGAGCCGACCTTGCGTTCGACCATGACCATGGTCCCCGGTGGCGGCACCCAGCGCAGGACCGCGACCAGCACGACGCTGGCGGCCATGAACCAGAGCAGGTACTTGAACAGGCGGCGGAACAGGGATCGCAACATGCGCGGCTTGGCTTGGAAGAAGGGGGCGGCCATTATAGCGGGCTGGATGCTATCACCGGAGTCTTGTCCATGCTTCGTCCCTTCCTGTTGTTGGCGGCATTTTTCGGTTTCACCGGCGTGGCCCTCGGGGCGTTCGCCGCCCACGGCCTGAAGAAGCAGCTGAGCGCCGAGTACCTGGCGGTATTCCAGACCGGCGTGCACTACCAGTTGATCCATGCCCTGGCGCTGTTCGGCGTGGCGCTGCTCGCCACCCGCCTGGACGGCCGCCTGGTGAGCGCGGCGGGTGGCCTGTTCACGCTGGGCATCCTGCTGTTCTCCGGCAGCCTCTACCTGCTGACCCTAAGTGGCATCGGCAAGCTCGGCATCGTCACCCCGTTCGGCGGCGTCTCCTTCCTCGCCGGCTGGCTGTGCCTGGGGCTGGCCGCCTGGCGCCTGGGCAACGCCTGAGACCGGTTGCCTCAGGCGGCGCACTTGTCGACAAGGCGCCTTGGTCATCGGGGTGGATCGGGCTAGAATGCCGCTCCCTTTCACTTTCGTGACCGTCCAGCCATGCAGATTCAACTGAACGGCGAGCCCTTCGAGCTGCCCGACGCGCAGAGCGTCGCGGACCTGCTGGCCCGCCTGGAGCTTGGCGGCCGCCGCGTGGCCGTCGAGCTGAACCTGGATATCGTGCCGCGCAGCCAGCACGCCAGCACCGCGCTCAAGGATGGCGACCGCGTGGAGATCGTCCACGCCATCGGCGGCGGCTAGGCCTGGCCCCCGAACCCTTCCATCGGCCCCGCAAGCCTTTCCATCCAGGAGTCATCCGATGAGCCAAGCATCCAGTACCGATACCCCCTTCGTCATCGCCGGCCGTACCTATGGCTCGCGCCTGCTGGTGGGGACCGGCAAGTACAAGGACCTCGACGAGACCCGCCGGGCCATCGAGGCCTCCGGAGCGGAGATCGTCACGGTGGCGGTGCGGCGCACCAACATCGGGCAGAATCCCGACGAGCCGAACCTGCTGGATGTGATCCCGCCGGATCGCTACACCATCCTGCCGAACACCGCCGGCTGCTATGACGCGGTCGAGGCCGTGCGCACCTGCCGCCTGGCCCGCGAGCTGCTGGACGGGCACAACCTGGTCAAGCTGGAAGTCCTCGCCGACCAGAAGACCCTGTTCCCCAACGTCGTCGAGACCCTCAAGGCCGCCGAGCAACTGGTGAAGGACGGCTTCGACGTGATGGTGTACACCAGCGACGACCCGATCATCGCCCGCCAGCTGGCCGAGATCGGCTGCATCGCGGTGATGCCGCTGGCCGGCCTGATCGGCTCCGGCCTGGGCATCTGCAACCCCTACAACCTGCGCATCATCCTCGAGGAAGCCAAGGTCCCGGTGCTGGTCGACGCCGGCGTGGGCACCGCTTCCGATGCAGCGATCGCCATGGAGCTGGGTTGCGAGGCGGTGCTGATGAACACCGCCATCGCCCATGCCAAGGACCCGGTGATGATGGCCGAGGCCATGAAGCACGCGATCGTCGCCGGTCGTCTCGCCTACCTGGCCGGACGCATGCCGCGCAAGCTGTATGCCAGCGCCTCGTCGCCGCTGGACGGCCTGATCGACTGATACCGACTACCTGGGGCGGGCTGTCCGCCGGATGCGGGAAGCGTCCGGCAGGCAGCCCGCCCTTCTGTCTCTAGCAAGGTTTTCTTTTCCATGAGCGATACCCCGCAATCCCCGGCCCAGGACTCCCTGGCGGAACACGACGAAGCACGGCCGATGCGCACCGTGAAGAGCTTCGTGATGCGCGCCGGGCGCATGACCGAAGGCCAGCAGCGTGGCCTCGACCTGGGCTGGCCGAAGTTCGGCCTGGAACTGAGCGATGAGGTCCAGGACTTCGACGCGATCTTCGGTCGCCAGGCGCCGCGGACTTTCGAGATCGGTTTCGGCATGGGCCATTCCACCCTGGAAATGGCCGCCACTGCGCCTGACATCGACTTCATCGGCGTCGAGGTGCACAAGCCGGGCGTCGGCGCGCTGCTCAACGGCCTGCTGACCCAGGGCCTGGGCAACGTGCGGGTGTATAGCTGCGACGCGCTGGAAGTGCTGCGCCACTGCGTGGCCGACGCCAGCCTCGATCGGCTGCTGCTGTTCTTCCCCGATCCCTGGCACAAGAAGCGCCACCACAAGCGGCGGATCGTCCAGCCGGAATTCGCCGAACTGGTGCGGCGCAAGCTGAAGGTCGGCGGCGTGCTGCACATGGCCACCGACTGGGAGCCCTATGCCGAGCACATGCTGGACGTCATGAGCGCGGCGCCGGGCTACCGCAACCAGGCCGAAGACGGCCGCTTCGTGCCGCGCCCGCAAGAGCGTCCGGTGACCAAGTTCGAGCGGCGCGGGGAGCGCCTGGGACATGGCGTCTGGGACCTCAAGTTCGAGCGCGTCGACTGATCCACCGCACCAGCGACGTACCCCTGGCGCCGAACCGGCGCCGGGACTCCAAGCAGACCGGGAACACCCGGCGGACCTCACCTTCAAGCTGCACGTTTCCCGGCTTCGGCCGGATCCAATAATAAGAGCGGCACGGCTCGGCCGGCTGCAAAGGAGACTGCTGTGTTGAAGAAACTGGGCATCCTGTTGCTCGGGGCCGGTTGCGCCTGGGCGGCGCAGGCCAAGGTAGACGAAGTCCAGGCCGCACGCCTGGACCAGGACCTGACCCCGCTGGGGGCGGAGCGGGCCGGCAACGCCGATGGCAGCATCCCGCCCTGGACCGGCGGCATCACCCAGGCGCCGGCCGGCTACCGGCCCGGCATGCATCACCTCGACCCGTTCGCCGCCGATCGTCCGCGCCTGGTCCTCGACAGCCGCAACATGGCCGCCTACCAGGCGCTGCTGACGCCGGGCACCCAGGCCTTGCTGCAGGCCAACCCGGACTACCACCTGCGGGTCTTCCCCACCCGCCGCAGCGCATCCCTGCCGCAGCGCCTGTACGACGCTACCCGCGCCAACGCCAGCCGCGCCGAGCTGATCGCCGACGGCAACGGCGTGCAGGGCGCTGCCGCCGGCGTGCCCTTCCCCCTGCCGCAGAGCGGCCAGGAAGCGATCTGGAACCACATCATGCGCTACCGCGGCGAGCAACTGCACCTGCAGACCAACCAGGCGGCGGTGCTGGCCAACGGCAGCTACAACCTGCTCAAGCTCGACCGCTACCTGTACTTCGTCTATGGCCGCGAGGGGATGATCCCGGAGAACCTCGACAACACGTTGTTCTACTACAAGTACAAGGTGGTCGCGCCGGCGCGCCTGGCCGGTTCGGCGCTGGTGGTGCAGGAAACCCTCGACCAGGTGCTGTCGATCCGCAAGGCCTGGCGCTTCAACCGTGGCGAGCGGCGCGTGCGGCGCTTGCCGACCCTGGCCTACGACAGCCTGCAGCCGGATACCAACGGCATGGCCACGGCGGACACCGTGGATGTCTACAACGGTGCACCGGACCACTACGAGTGGGCGTTGCTCGGCAAGCGCGAGATGCTGGTGCCTTACAACAGCTACGCGGTGCACCAGAAGGGCCTCGCCTATGGCGACATCCTCAAGAGCCGCTTCATCAATCCCGACCTGCTGCGCTACGAGCTGCATCGCGTCTGGGTGGTCGAGGCGACCCTGCGCAAGGGCTTCAGCCATCCCTACGCCAAGCGCCGCTTCTACCTCGACGAAGACAGCTGGCAGATCCTCGCCGCCGACATCTACGACAAGGATGGCTTGCTGACCCGGGCCCAGGAGGTCCATCCGATCAACTACTACGATGTGCCGCTGGTCTCCAGCACCCTGGAAGCGATCTACGACTTCAAGGGCGGCCGCTACTTCGTCGATGGGCTGGACAACAACGAGCCGATGTACGACTTCGGCGTGCAGGTCGGGCCGCGCGACTTCACCCCGCAGGCGCTGCGCCGGGAGGGGAACTGAGGCGGACGGCCCTCAGACGATCAGCTCGGCGCCGCGTAGCGTGCCGTCGTCGTCCAGGCGCGCCGGCGCCGGGCTGATCTGCAGGTACTTGATGCTGTCCCGCGGAATCAGCAGCAGGTCGCCGTCGACCTCGACGCTGAGATAGGGCGTGTCCAGTTGCTGACGGATGCTGCGGGCAACCTCGGCCGGGTCGTCCTGCTGGCGCGGGAAGCGCAGCGACAGGCGCTGGCCGTCGGTGAAATGCAGGTAGAGGTGCTTGATCGGTTTCATGCGGGCTCCCGGAGGCCATGACGCTCTTGGGGACGGCGCTGGCCGCCGGGAGACCGGGGGCTCAGCTGCGATCGGCGATCATGCCGATCACGAAGAACACTAGCAGGAGCACGGGCGCCAGGGTGTAGTTGTTGAAGTAGCCGAGGCCCTTGGCCAGCCAGGGGGTGACGAAGACCATCGCCAGGCCGTAGCCGACCGCGCAGATCAACACGAACAGCAGGGTGCGGAAGACGAAGTTGAGGCTGCCGATGCGCTGCTGTACCCAGGCGTTGATCGCCGGACCGAACAGCACCAGCAGGGTGGCCATGATGGCCAGGGAAATGTCCGACAGGTGGCTGCGGCTCCAGCGCGACAGGGTGGCGATCAGGTCCAGCGCGTAATCCATCGAGGGTTCCTTGTAACGAATCGGCGTGTCGGTCGGCGGAGTTTACCTGCCTGCCGGCACGGATGGGCGTGCATCCGTCGTCACGGCAGGAAATGTTGCAGCAGGTCGTTGAGGAACAGCTGGCCGCGTTCGCTGGGGCGCAGGCGCTGCGGGTCGTCGGCGAGCAGCCCGGCGTCGCGCGCGGCGGCGCAGGCATCGGCGATCGCCGCCAGTGGCTGGCCGGTGCGCTGCGGGTAGAGCGCGGCGGGGACGCCGTCGATCAGGCGCAGCACGTTCATCATGAACTCGAATGGCAGGTCGGCCGCTTCCAGCGGGCGCTCGCCGGCCTGGAAGGCCTTTTGCGGGTTGAGGTAGTCCTTCGGCAGGCGGGTCTTCCAGGTCCGCACGATGCGTCCGTCCGGCGCGCTCAGCTTGGCGTGGGCGCCGGCGCCGATGCCGAGGAAGTCGCCGAAGCTCCAGTAGTTCAGGTTGTGCCGGGCGCGCAGGCCGTCGCGGGCGTAGGCGGAGGTCTCGTACTGGCGGTAGCCGTGCGCGTCGAGCAGGGCCTGGCCGGCTTCCTGGATGTCCCAGAGGATGTCGTCCTCGGGCAGCTCCGGCGGCTGGCTCCAGAACACCGTGTTCGGCTCCATGGTCAGTTGGTACCAGGAGAGGTGCGTGGGGGCCAGGGCGAGGGCCTGGCGCAGGTCGGCCAGGGCGTCGTCGAGGCTCTGCCCGGGCAGGCCGTGCATCAGGTCGAGGTTGAAGTTGTCGAAGCCGGCCTGGCGCGCCATGTCGGCGGCGCGCACTGCCTCGGCGCCGTCGTGGATGCGCCCCAGGGCCTGCAGCTTGTCGGCCTGGAAGCTCTGCACGCCGATGGACAGGCGATTGATGCCGAGGCGCCGGTAGTCGGCGAACTTGACCTGTTCGAAGGTGCCGGGATTGGCTTCCAGGGTGATCTCGATGCCGTCGGCGAAGCCGACCCTGCGCTCGACGCCTTCCAGTAGCCGGCCCAGGGCCTTGGCCGAGAACAGGCTGGGCGTGCCGCCGCCGAAGAAGATCGAACCCAGGCGCCGGCCGTGGACATGGCGCAGGTCTTGCTCCAGGTCGGCGAGCAGGGCGTCGACATAGGCCTCTTCGGGCAGCTCCGGGGCAGCGGCGTGGGAGTTGAAGTCGCAATACGGGCACTTGCGCACGCACCACGGGATGTGCACGTACAGGGCCAGGGGCGGGAGCTGGAACGGGGTGGCTTGGGTCACGGCGGGGCGGGGTGGAGGCGGTTTCGGGGCGCTATCGTGGCATGAGTTCGGCCAACCTCCAAGGCGGCCGGACGAAACGCCGTGCCGACGCCGCCCGGGGGCGGCGCCGGCGGTTGCGGCTCAGAGACCCAGGCGCTGCTTGAGCAGGGCCATGGCGCGGGCTCGGTGGCTGAGGCGGTTCTTCTCCTCGGGCGCCAGCTCGGCGCTGGAGCAGTCGCGTTCCGGCACCCAGAACAGCGGGTCGTAGCCGAAGCCGTGGGCGCCGCGGGCTTCGCGGAGGATGCGGCCTTCCCAGATGCCCTCGCAGAGGATCGGCAGCGGGTCGTCGGCGTGGCGCACCAGCGCCAGCACGCTGACGAACTGTGCGCCGCGCTCGGCGTCCGGGACATCCTTCATGGCCTCCAGCAGCTTGGCGTTGTTCGCCGCGTCGTCCCGGCCGTCGGCATAGCGCGCCGAGTAGATGCCCGGCGCGCCGCCGAGGAAGTCCACCGCCAGCCCGGAGTCGTCGGCCAGCGCCGGCAGGCCGGAGAGGCGTGCGGCGTTGCGTGCCTTGAGGATGGCGTTCTCGACGAAGGAAAGACCGGTTTCCTCCGGTTCCACCTGGCTGAACTCGCCGATCGAGCGCACCTTCACGCTGGCGCCGAGCATGGCCTGGAGTTCCTTGAGTTTGCCGGCATTGTGGCTGGCCAGCACCAGCTGTTCGAGCTTGATCATTCGTCCGGGAAGATTTCCTTGTTGAAACTGAAGGTTTGCGCAGGTTCGCCCTTGGCCTCGACCTTGATGGTGAAGACCAGGGTCTCGCGCTGGCTGATCGGGAATTGCGCCAGGTTGTAGATGGCGCCTTCCTCGCTGACTCGGCGGAACTCCAGGGGGATGACCTTGCCGGTCAGGTCCTTGGCCGAGCCGGTCACGGCGGCCTCTACCGGCTTGCCTTTCTCCATCGGCACCACGTTGATCACGCCCTGCGCCTTGCTGCGTACCAGGCCGACCGCGCTGGCCACGTTGGGCTGGAGGAAGCTGGAGTTGAACACGTTGTAGTGGACGTCCAGGTCGCCGAAGCGCTGCACCTGCTCGGCGAGGACCGGCAGGCTCAGGCAGAGGCCGAGGACGAAAGCGGTGAAGCGGCGCATGGTGGTTTCTCCTGAAAGGTGGCATGGACGTTGTCCATGGTCTGCTGCCGGCGGCCTTGGCCGGCTTCGGCAGCGCTCTCCCGAGGACGAGCGGAGGGGCGCCCGGCCCTGGCCCGCAGCCTGGCGCGTTCCTAGACGGCGAGGTTGCGGGTCTGCACTCCGGGTCCGGTGACCCGGTAGATTCCAATCTCACCCAATAGATTAGGCCACAGCCGACTGGCCCAGCCATGCCGGTGGTCACGGTCTACGGCCAGGCGGTCGAGCACGCGCATGCGCAACTGGCGGCACAGGCGCTCGAAGTCCTGGAAGGTGCAGAAATGGATGTTCGGCGTGTTGTACCAGGTATACGGCAGGAACTCGGAGACCGGCATCCGGCCGTTGCGCGCCAGGTACCAGCGGCAGCGCCAGTGGCCGAAGTTGGGGAAAGTGATGATGCAGGTCTTGCCGACCCGCAGCATCTCTTCGAGGATCTTGTCCGGATAGTGCACGGCCTGTAGCGCCTGGGTCATCACCACCACGTCGAAGCTGTCGCTGGCGAAGTTGCCCAGGCCCTTGTCGAGGTCCTGCTCGATCACGTTCACCCCGTTTTCGATGCAACGGGCGATGTTGTCGGGATCGATCTCCAGGCCGTAGCCGCTGACCTGCTTGTGGTCGCGCAGCCAGGCCAGGAGTTCGCCGTCGCCGCAGCCGAGGTCGAGGACGCGGCTGCCGGCGGGAATCCATTCCTGGATGATTTCGAGATCGGCGCGCATCGGATCCTCACACGCTGATGCGGTTCATGTAACCGCTGAAGGCTTGCAGGTACCGGGGGATCGGCATGAGGAAGGCGTCGTGGCCTTGCGGGGCGTCGATCTCCAGGTAGCTGACGTTCTTTTTCGCCGCGATCAGGGCGTCGACGATTTCCCGCGAGCGGGCCGGCGAGAAACGCCAGTCGGTGGTGAAGGACATCAGGCAGAAGTCCGCCTCGACGCCCTCCAGGGTGCGCACCAGGTCGTCGCCGTGGGCGGCGGCGGGGTCGAAATAGTCCAGCGCCTTGGTCATCAGCAGGTAGGTATTGGCGTCGAAGCGGGTGGAGAACTCCTCGCCCTGGTAGCGCAGGTAACTCTCGACCTGGAACTCGACGCTGTGCAGGTCGTAGTTGAGCTTCTCGGTCTTCAGTACGCGGCCGAACTTGGCGCCCATGGCGTCGTCGGACAGGTAGGTGATATGGCCGACCATCCGCGCCAGCTTGAGACCGCGCTTGGGAATCACGCCCTGTTCCTGGAAGTAGCCGCCGAGGAACTCAGGGTCGGAAAGAATCGCCTGCCGGGCGACTTCGTTGAAGGCGATGTTCTGCGCCGACAGCTTCGGCGCGCTGGCGATGCACAGGCAGTGACGGACGCGTTCGGGGTAGCTGATGGTCCATTGCAGCGCCTGCATGCCGCCGAGGCTGCCGCCGACCACCGCGGCCCACTGGCGGATGCCGAGGCGGTCTGCCAGGCGCGCCTGGCTATGCACCCAGTCTTCCACCGTGACCATCGGGAAGTCCGCGCCGTAGACTTTGCCGGTCGCCGGATTGATGCTGGCGGGGCCGCTGGATCCGTTGCAACCGCCGAGGTTGTTGAGGGCGACGACGAAGAACTTGCGGGTGTCGATCGGCTTGCCCGGACCGATGCAACTGTCCCACCAGCCCGGCTTGCGCTCGTCGACGCTGTGGTAGCCGGCGGCGTGGTGGTGGCCGGAGAGGGCGTGGCAGATCAGCACCGCGTTGCTCTGCGTGGCATTCAGCTCGCCGTAGGTTTCGATCACCAGGTCGTACTCGGCCAGGGACTTGCCGCTGGTCAGCTCGAGCGGTTCGTTGAAGTGCAGCGTCTGGGGAGACCAGACCGACGGAGTCGTCGGGGAAGACTGTGGGCATCGACCCTGCTCTCGAACAAAGGAGGGCGCCAGTCTAAAGAGCGTCGCCCCCAGCGGCAAGCGCGCTGGCGCGCGCCGTGGGAGCGGGGTCAGGCGCGCTGCGAGCCGGGCAGGTTGACCACCTTGGCCTGGCGCTGCAGGGGCGAGGGGCGGCGCAACTGGCGGAGGATGTCGCCGGCTTCGCGCAACTGTTCCTGCAATTCCTCGGCGAACCCGGCGAAGGCCTGGCTGCGCTGGCGTACCTGCTGGGTCTCCTGGGCCAGGCCCTTGAGGCGGAGCATGTGGCTTTCGAGCAACTGTTTGTTTTCCAGGGTGTGCTGCATCAGCGGCATCAGCGCGTCGTTGGCCCAGCGCTCGGTTTCCTCGCGCAGGCGCTGGTGCAGGCCGACCACCTCCTGCACCAGGGTGGCGAAGAAGCGCCGGGTCAGCAGGCGTTGCTCGGTAAGCACGGTCTTCAACTGCAGGCGGAACTGGTCGCCCTTCTTCTTCAGCTGCAACAGTTCGCGCTGGTAGTGCTGGACCCGCAGCTGCGGCGCGTCGAGGGCGTAGAGCGGGTTCTCCTCGTTGTGCCGGCGGTAGATGGCGGCGACCATGCGGTTGGCCATGCCGGCCTCGTGCTCGAGGTTGTCGAGGTCGTGCTCCACCGCGCGGAAGAACGCCAGGATCGCCTGGTTGATGCCGACCGTGGTCAGGCTGCCGTTGAGGTTGCGCCGCACCTTCTGCAGGTGCTGTTCCATGCGTTCGCTACGGATCGTCTCGCGCAGCGTCGCGCCCTGGTGCTGCAACAGGCGCTGGTTGGTCTTCAGGTTGAGCAGGCGGCGGTGGTGGCGGCCGTGGTCGTCCTTGGTCTTCGCGGTCAGTTCGAACAGCAGTTGGCCGCTGTCGCGCTGCTTGTCGTCGAGCAGCGCGCGCTGTTCCTCGACCTTCTCCAGGCGCAGGCGCAGCAGATGCTGGCTGTTGTGCAGCAGGCCAAGGACCTGGCCGAGCACGGCGTTCTCCAGCAGCGCTTCCTTCTGCGCGACGATGCGCTCGCAGAGCAGCGCTTCCAGCCGATCCAAGCGACTGCGTTCGAGCAGCGCCGGTTCGCCGCGGACCTTGGCCAGCAGCGCCTGCTTCGCCGACAGCGGCAGCACGTCGCCGCGCTGCAGGCCGAGCTGGCGGGCCGTGCCGTCCTGGATCAGGCGGATGGCGTTCTGTACGAAGCGCTCGCCGGAAAGGTCGTCCCAGAGCACGTCGATCTTGTTCAGCACGGCGAACAGGCTGCTGTGGCCGTCCTCGCGCAGGGGCTGGATGTACTTCTGCCAGATTTCCATGTCCGAGGCGGTGACACCAGCGTCGGCGGACAGCAGGAACAGGATCGCCTGGGCGTTGGGCAGCATCGACAGGGTCAGCTCCGGCTCGCTGCCGAGGGCGTTCAGGCCGGGCGTGTCGAGGATCCGCAGGCCCTGGCGCAGCAGCGGGTGGTCGAAGTTGACCAGGGCGTGGCGCCAGGCCGGGACGCGCACCTGGTCGGGCTCGTCGGCGGCTTCCAGGGCATCCGGGTGGAAGCCGAGCTGGATCGCCTGTTCCACCGGCAGCGCCTTGGTCTTGGCGACCTGGGCGAAGGCCTGGGCCATGCCCTCCGGGTCGCCGGTGTCCAGCGGAATGTTCACCCAGTGGCGCGGCACGCGCTTGAACTGGGCGACGCTGGCGTCGGCCAGGCGCGTCTCGATCGGCAGCAGGCGGATGTAGCTGCGCTCGGCGCGCGGATCGTGGAACAGCTCGGTGGGGCACATGGTGGTGCGCCCGGCGTGGGACGGCAGCATGCGCTGGCCGTAGCCGGCGAAGAACAGGCTGTTGATCAGCTCGGTCTTGCCACGCGAGAACTCGCCGACGAAGGCCAGGGTGATGTGGTCCGCGCGTAGTTGGCGCAGGGCGCGTTCGAGCTTGGCCTCGACCGCCGGGCTGTTCAGCCGGCTGCGCTCCAGCCAGCCGCGATAGCGGGTGATTTCCCGCATCAGCTCGCGCTTCCAGGCGACGTAGGCGTCGATTTGATGGCTGAGTCTTTCCATGCTCATCCAGGGGCTCCAGGGCGCGGGACCGGCGGGGGAAGGATGGCGTGGATTATGCGGGGGAGCGGGGGAGCGTCAATTGGCCTGCTTCACATTCCTGCACGTAAGGTCGGTCAAGCGGGTCGAGCGGCGATCCCCAGTTCCTCCGGCAATCGGGTCGGACGGCGGATGCGCACCCGTTTCTGCCGGTTCAGCTCGCCGCTTTCGAGACTCACCAGGCTCTTGGCCACGCCGAAGGCCTTGCCGAGGAAGGCCAGCAGATGGGCGTTGGCCTTGCCCTCCACCGGCGGTGCGGTGAGGCGGATCTTCAGGCGTTCGCCGTGCAGCCCGGCGAACTCGTCGCGGCTCGCCTTGGGCTGCAGGTGGCAATCGAGGAGCAGGTCCTCGCCGTCCCAGCGGTAGAAGCTCAGAGGAAGATGCTCAACTGCTGGGGCATGCCGGTCATGGCCGCCAGGTTGTTGATCACCAGCATGTCGATCAGCTTCAGCGCGAGGAACGCGAAGATCGGCGAGAGATCCAGTCCGCCGAGGTTCGGCAGGAGCTTGCGGAACGGCATCAGCAGCGGTTCGCAGATCTGGTTCACCAGTTGCGCGCCGGGGTTGTAGCTGCCCGGGGCGACCCAGGAAAGGATCACGCTGATGATCAGGGCGAAGAAGAACACCTTCAGGAACAGCGAGGTGACGGCGATGATCGACCAGATCAGCAGTTGCATGATGAAGCCGCCGACGCCGTAGCCCATCAGCATCAGGATCAGGATCATCAGCACCAGCTGGATCAGGATCGCCAGCACCAGCGAGGCCAGGTCGATCCCGCCGAAGCCGGGGATGATCCGCCGCAGCGGGTTCAGCAGCGGCTTGGTGGCGCGCACGATGAACTGGCTGAGGGGGTTGTAGAAGTCCGCGCGGACCAGTTGCAGGATGAAGCGCAGCAGCACGATCAGCAGGTAGAGGCTGCCGAGGGTCTGGAGGATATAGATAGCAGCGGTGTTGAGGCCGATCATCGACTACTCCTTATTGGCCAAGCTGTTCGGCCAGCTCGGCGGAGCGCTGGCTGGCGGCGTTCAGGGCCTGCTCCACCAGTGCTTCGAAGCCGTTGGCCTGGAAGGATTTGATCGCCGCCTCGGTGGTGCCGTTGGGCGAAGTCACCCGGCGCCGCAGTTCGGCCGGCTCGACCTCGCTGGACAGCGCCATCTGCGCCGCACCGAGGGCGGTCTGCAGGGTCAGGCGCGAGGCTGTCTCGCGGGACAGGCCGAGCTTCTCGCCGGCGTCGGTCATGGCCTGCATCAGCAGGAAGAAATACGCCGGGCCGCTGCCCGACACCGCGGTCACCGCGTCGATCTGCGCTTCGTCGTCCAGCCACAGGGCGATGCCTACCGCAGACAGCAACTGCCCGGCCTGCTCGCGTTGCGCGGCGCTGACCTGCGCGTTGGCGTACAGCCCGCTGGCGCCCTGGCGCAGCAGCGCCGGGGTGTTGGGCATGCAGCGGACCACCGGGCGCGGCTGGCCGAGCCAGGCTTCGAGGCTGGCGCAGGGGATGCCGGCGGCGATGGAGACGATCAGTTGCTCCGGCTTCAGCGCCGGCGCCAAGGCCTGGCACACGGCTTTCATGGCCTGCGGCTTGACCGACAGGACCACGACGTCGGCGTCGGCCACGGCCTCGGCGTTGGACTCGACCACGTCGATGGCGAACTCGCCGGCGATCTTCGCGCGTTGCTCGGCGCCCGGGTCGCTGGCGCGGATCTGCGCCGCCGGCACGCCTTGGGCGCGCAGGCCGCCGATCAGGCTGGCGGCCATGTTGCCGGCGCCGATGAACGCTATGCGGGGTGTGCTCATAGGGGATTCCTTCAAGAAGCCGGCGCGCCGTAGTCGCGGGCGCCGAACAGGGCGGTACCGATGCGGACCCAGGTCGCACCTTCGCCGATGGCTGCCTCGAGGTCGTCGCTCATGCCCATGGACAGGGTGTCCAGGCCAAGGTTCAGGTCCAGCAGCAGTTCGCGCAGGCGGGCGAACGCGGCGTGTTGCGCGGCGCGTTCGGCGGTGGGTTCGGGGATGGCCATCAGGCCACGCAATCGGAGGTTGGGCAGTTGCTTCACGGCCTCGGCCAGGGCCGGCAGGTCCTCGGGGGCGCAGCCGGACTTGCTGGCTTCGCCGCTGACGTTGACCTGCAGGCAGACATTCAGGGGCGGCAGCCCGGCCGGGCGTTGCTCCGACAGGCGCTGCGCGATCTTCAACCGGTCCACCGAGTGCACCCACTGGAAATGCTCGGCGATGGGCCGCGTCTTGTTCGACTGGATGGGGCCGATGAAGTGCCAGTTCAAGGGCAGGTCGGCCAGTTCGGCCTGCTTGCCGAGGGCCTCCTGCAGGTAGTTTTCGCCGAAGTCGCGAAGGCCGGCGGCGTGCGCCTCGCGCACCGCGGCGGCGGGCTTGGTCTTGCTCACGGCGAGCAGGCCGACCGTGGCCGGATCGCGCCCCGCAGCTTGCGCTGCCTCACGGATGCGCGCGGCAACCTTTGCAATATTCTCTGCTATCGTGGACATTACCTGCGCCCTATGGAAGTGCGGTCGGCGTCGGCTAGACGCCCTCGAAACCGCCGGCCTCGATGGCCATCTTCCTGTTCCAGTGTCGAGGTTCCGCGTCTGGCGCAGGACACCACGCGTGTCCTGGAAGCACCCTGGTTCATCCGGTGTTTTCCTTGTCCGAGACGGCGGCTTTGGCGGCATTCTACCTGCTTGCTTGTAATTGGGGAGTCCCATGGATATTACCGAGCTGCTCGCCTTCAGTGCCAAACAGGGCGCTTCGGACCTGCACCTCTCCGCCGGCCTGCCGCCCATGATCCGGGTGGATGGCGATGTACGCCGGATCAACCTGCCACCGCTGGAACACAAGCAGGTGCATGCGCTGATCTACGACATCATGAACGACAAGCAGCGCAAGGACTTCGAGGAATTCCTCGAGACCGACTTCTCCTTCGAGGTGCCGGGCGTCGCGCGTTTCCGGGTCAACGCCTTCAACCAGAACCGTGGCGCCGGCGCGGTATTCCGGACCATTCCCTCCAAGGTACTGACCATGGAGGAGCTTGGCATGGGAGAAGTGTTCAAACGTGTTTCAGACGTCCCGCGCGGGCTGGTACTGGTCACCGGGCCGACCGGTTCGGGCAAGTCCACCACCCTGGCGGCGATGCTCGACTACCTGAACAACACCAAGTACCACCACATCCTCACCATCGAGGACCCGATCGAATTCGTCCACGAATCGAAGAAGTGCCTGGTCAACCAGCGCGAGGTGCATCGCGACACCCTCGGCTTCAGCGAAGCGCTGCGCTCGGCGCTGCGGGAGGACCCGGACATCATCCTGGTCGGCGAGATGCGCGACCTGGAAACCATCCGCCTGGCCCTGACCGCGGCGGAGACCGGCCACCTGGTATTCGGCACCCTGCACACCACCTCGGCGGCGAAGACCATCGACCGGGTGGTCGACGTGTTCCCGGCCGAGGAAAAGGCCATGGTTCGCTCGATGCTCTCCGAGTCGCTGCAATCGGTGATCTCGCAGACCCTGATCAAGAAGATCGGCGGCGGCCGGGTGGCGGCCCACGAGATCATGATCGGCACCCCGGCGATCCGCAACCTGATCCGCGAGGACAAGGTCGCGCAGATGTATTCGGCGATCCAGACCGGCGGCTCGCTGGGCATGCAGACCCTCGACATGTGCCTCAAGGGCCTGGTCGCCAAGGGCCTGATCAGCCGCGAGAACGCCCGCGAGAAGGCGAAGATCCCGGAAAACTTCTGATCCTGGCGCCGATCCGCCGCGCTTCGCCCGAATCCCGGAACTGCGTCTAGGATTCAAGAGCGGGAGAGCGGTACCGTAGGCGCATTCCTACCTATCCTTGCCGGCGAGCGCGTCCAGCGCCCGCTCGTCCGCATCCGGCTCGCCGTCGCGGCGCGCCCCTGAGTGAGCGAGAACATCATGGAATTCGAAAAGCTGCTGCGCCTGATGGTGGAAAAGGGCGGCTCCGACCTGTTCATTACCGCCGGCGTACCGCCGTCGATGAAGGTCAACGGCCGGGTGATGCCGGTGACCAAGACGCCGCTGTCGCCGGAGCAGACCCGCGAGACCGTGCTAGGCGTGATGAACGAGCAGCAGCGCCGCGATTTCGCCGAGAACCATGAGTGCAACTTCGCCATCAGCGCCCGCGGCATCGGCCGCTTCCGGGTCAGTGCCTTCTACCAGCGCAACCTGGTGGGCATGGTATTGCGCCGGATCGAGACCAACATCCCGACCCTGGAAGAGCTGAAGCTCCCGGAAATCCTCAAGAAGCTGGCGCTGACCAAGCGCGGCCTGGTGATCTTCGTCGGCGCCACCGGCACCGGCAAGTCCACCTCGCTGGCGGCGATGATCGGCTACCGCAACAAGAACTCCACCGGGCACATCATCTCCATCGAGGACCCGATCGAGTACATCCACCAGCACCAGGGCTGCATCGTCACCCAGCGCGAGGTGGGGCTGGACACCGATTCCTTCGAGGTGGCGCTGAAGAACACCCTGCGCCAGGCGCCGGACGTGATCATGATCGGCGAGGTGCGCTCGCGGGAGACCATGGACCACGCCGTGGCCTTCGCCGAGACCGGCCACCTGTGCCTGGCGACCCTGCACGCGAACAACGCCAACCAGGCGCTGGAGCGGATCATCCACTTCTTCCCGGCCGACCGTCATGGCCAGGTGTGGATGGACCTGTCGCTGAACCTCAAGGCCATCGTCGCCCAGCAACTGGTGCCGACCCCCGACGGCAAGGGGCGGCGGGCGGTGATCGAGGTGCTGCTGAACACCCCGCTGGCCGCCGACCTGATCCGCAAGGGCGAGGTGCACGAGCTGAAGCCGCTGATGAAGCGCTCCACCGAGCAGGGCATGCAGACCTTCGACCAGGCGCTGTACCAGCTCTACACCCAGGGCGAGATCACCTACGAGGACGCCCTGGCCCACGCCGACTCGGCCAACGACCTGCGCCTGATGATCAAGCTCGGTTCGGAAAGCGACGCCGACCACCTGTCGAGCCTGACCCAGGGCCTGAGCCTGGAAATCACCGACGACGACCCTGCCGGCCGGCGCTTCCGCTGAACCGTCTTCAGTAGGCCAGCGGCTCCTCGGCCTGGGCGCAGGCCGAGGTTTCCAGTTGCAGGGTGCTGTGTTCGATCTCGTAGCGGTCGTGCAGCAGCGCCTTCACCGTTCCCAGCAGCGCCTCGGCATCGACCAGGGCCGGGTCGTACACCAGATGGCTGGTCAGGCTGATCTTGCCGCTGGTGATCGACCACACATGCAGGTCGTGCAGCCCGGTCACGCCGGGAATCCCCAGCAGCGCTTCGCGCAGCTCGGCCAACTGGATTTCCTTCGGCACCCCTTCGAGCAACACATGCAGGCTCTCGCGCAGCAGGATCCAGGTGCGCGGCAGGACCCAGAAACCGATCAGCACCGCCACCAGCGAGTCGACCCAGGCCCAGCCGGTGAAACGGATCACGATCGCGGCGACGATCACCCCCAGCGAGCCGAGCATGTCGCTCCAGACCTCCAGGTAGGCGCCCTTGACGTTCAGGCTGTTGCCCTGGGCCGGCGCCAGCAGGCGCATGCTGGCCAGGTTCACCAGCAGGCCGAGCACGGCGATCACCAGCATGCCCACGGACTGGATCTCCGCCGGCTGGTTGAGCCGCTCGTAGGCCGCGTAGAGGATATAGAAGGCCACGCCGAACAGGAGGAAGGCGTTGAACGCCGCGGCGAGGATCTCGAAGCGGTGGTAGCCGTAGGTCAGGCGATCGTTGGTCGGGCGCCTGGCGATGTTGATCGCGGCCAGGGCGATGGCCAGGGCCACGGCGTCGGTGAGCATGTGCGCGGCATCGGAGATCAGCGCCAGGCTGCCGGTGAGGATGCCGCCGACGACCTCGGCGACGAGGAAGCTTCCGGTCAGCAGCAACGCCCATTTCAGGCGGGTCGAGTTGGTCTGGGCGAAGCTGTGCTCGTGTCCGGCGCTCATGGCGGCTCCTGTGGGGCGGTGGCGGCAGCACCAGCCTACAGGATAGGCAATTGCAAAACTGTCATGCGCCGGGCCGCTCTGGCGCGGCGTCCGCCGCTCCGCTAACCTGCGGCTCAAGCGCGGCCGCAGCCGCGCACGGAACGAGGGGGGACGCATGACTCAACAGCACGACACCCATAGCAAGGCCATCGGCTACCTGCTGTGGATCTTCGGTTTCACCGGTTCGCACCGCTTCTATTACGGCAAGCCGATCACCGGGACGATCTGGTTCTTCACCTTCGGCCTGTTCTTCATCGGCTGGATCATCGACCTGTTCCTCATCCCGTCGATGGACCGCGAGGCCGACCGGCGCTTCCAGGGCGGCAACCTGGACTACAACGTGGCCTGGATCCTGCTGACCTTCCTCGGCGTGCTCGGCGTGCACAGGATGTACATGGGCAAGTGGATCACCGGGATCATCTACCTGTTCACCGGCGGCCTGTTCTTCCTCGGCGTGCTCTACGACTTCTGGACCCTCAACGGACAGGTGTCCGAGCGCAACGGGCCGCAGCGCATCTGATGCTCGTCGCCAGGTGCGAGAAGCCCGCCATCCGGCGGGCTTTTTCATGGGTGTCGCCACGGTCGGCAGGGAATTCCTCCGGCGGGACTTAAGGAACCAAAGGTTCTAACGTTCTACCTGTAGGTTATTGGCGCCCGCGCGCGCCAGCCCCTATGGTCTGCAAGCCCCAGAACGGATAGGTGCAATGGCTCACGAGGCCGCGCACCGTATCGCTCCGTGCGGAAACACCGAAAGGAGAAAAGATGACTTCCGACTCACGTCCCGCCGTGCTCGACCTGATCGGCAACACCCCGCTGGTTCGCGTGACGCGCTTCGATACCGGCCCCTGCACCCTGTACCTCAAGCTCGAATCGCAGAACCCCGGCGGCTCCATCAAGGATCGCATCGGTGTCGCCATGATCGAGGCCGCCGAGCGTGACGGCCGCCTGCGGCCCGGTGGCACCATCGTCGAGGCCACCGCCGGCAACACCGGTCTTGGCCTGGCCCTGGTCGGCCGCGCCAAGGGCTACCGGGTGGTGCTGGTGGTGCCGGACAAGATGTCCACCGAGAAGGTCCTGCACCTGTGCGCCATGGGCGCCGAGGTGCACATCACCCGCTCGGACGTCGGCAAGGGCCATCCGGAGTACTACCAGGACGTTGCCGCGCGCCTGGCGCAGGATATTCCCGGCGCCTTCTTCGCCGACCAGTTCAACAACCCGGCCAACCCGCTGGCCCACGAGTGCGGCACCGGCCCGGAGCTCTGGGCGCAGACCGGCCACGATCTCGACGCCATCGTCGTCGGCGTCGGCTCCTCCGGTACCCTGACCGGCCTTACCCGGTTCTTCCAGAAGGTCCAGCCGGAGCTGGAGATGGTGCTCGCCGATCCCGAGGGCTCGATCATGGCCGAGTACTCCCGCTCCGGCACCCTGGGTACGCCGGGTTCCTGGGCGGTGGAGGGCATCGGCGAGGACTTCGTACCGGCCATCGCCGACCTCTCCAGCGTGCGCCATGCCTATTCCATCAGCGACGAGGAAAGCTTCGCCATGGCCCGCGAACTGTTGCGCGTCGAGGGCATTCCCGGCGGCTCCTCCACCGGCACCCTGCTGGCCGCGGCGCTGCGCTTCTGTCGCGAGCAGAAGGAGCCGAAGCGGGTGGTCAGCTTCGTCTGCGACACCGGCACCCGCTACCTGTCGAAGATCTACAACGACCAGTGGATGACCGACCAGGGCCTGCTGCAACGCAAGCACTACGGCGACCTGCGCGACATCATCGCGCGGCGCTTCGAGGAGGGCCGGGTGATCAGCGTCGGTCCGGACGACACCCTGCTCACCGCCTTCCAGCGCATGCGCCTGGCCGACGTTTCGCAATTGCCGGTGCTGGACGATGGAAAACTGGTCGGCGTGATCGACGAGTCGGATATCCTGCTCGGCGTCCACGCCGACGCGCCACGCTTCCGCGATGCGGTAAGCAGCGCGATGAACGCCGCGCCGGAGACCCTCGCGCCCGGCGCCAGCCTGGCCCAGTTGCAGGCGGTCCTGGACCGCGGCCTGGTGGCGATCGTTGCCGATGCCAGCGGCTTCCACGGCCTGATCACCCGTTTCGACCTGTTGAACCATTTGCGGAGAAAGCTCACATGAGCCAGCACGACCAGCATCCCGACGCCCCGGCCCAGGCCTTCGCGACCCGGGTCATCCACGCCGGGCAGGCCCCCGATCCCTCGACCGGCGCGATCATGCCGCCGATCTATGCCAACTCCACCTACATCCAGGAAAGCCCCGGGGTACACAAGGGGCTCGACTACGGCCGCTCGCACAACCCGACCCGCTGGGCCCTGGAGCGCTGCGTGGCCGACCTCGAGGGCGGCGCCCAGGCCTTCGCCTTCGCCTCCGGCCTGGCGGCGATCTCCTCGGTGCTGGAGCTGCTCGACGCCGGTTCCCACATCGTTTCCGGCAATGACCTCTACGGCGGTACCTTCCGCCTGTTCGAGCGGGTCCGCCGGCGCAGCGCCGGGCATCGCTTCAGCTTCGTCGACCCGACCGACCTGCAGGCCTTCGAGGCCGCGCTGACCCCGGAAACCCGCATGGTCTGGGTGGAAACCCCGAGCAACCCGCTGCTGCGCCTCACCGACCTGCGCGCCATCGCCCAGCTCTGCCGCGCCCGCGGCATCATCAGCGTGGCCGACAACACCTTCGCCAGCCCCTACATCCAGCGCCCCCTGGAGCTGGGCTTCGACGTGGTGGTGCACTCCACCACCAAGTACCTGAACGGCCATTCCGACGTGATCGGCGGCATCGCCATCGTCGGCGACAACCCGGACCTGCGCGAGCGCCTGGGCTTCCTGCAGAACTCGGTGGGCGCCATCTCCGGGCCGTTCGACGCCTTCCTCACCCTGCGCGGGGTGAAGACCCTGGCGCTGCGCATGGAGCGCCATTGCAGTAACGCCCTGGCCCTGGCCCAGTGGCTGGAGCGCCAGCCGCAAGTGGCGCGGGTCTACTACCCCGGCCTGGCTTCGCACCCGCAGCATGAGCTGGCGAAACGGCAGATGCGTGGCTTCGGCGGGATGATCTCCCTCGACCTTCGTTGCGACCTGGCCGGCGCCCGGCGCTTCCTGGAGAACGTGCGGATCTTCTCCCTGGCGGAGAGCCTGGGCGGGGTGGAAAGCCTGATCGAGCATCCGGCGATCATGACCCACGCCAGCATCCCGGCGGAAACCCGTGCCGAACTGGGCATCGGTGACTCGCTGATCCGCCTGTCGGTGGGCGTCGAGGCGCTGGAGGACCTGCAGGCCGACCTGGCGCAGGCGCTGGCGAAGATCTGAGGCTCCGCAGGGAGCGGCGCCGACCGGCGCGGCTGCCGGCCATCGGGTGTTCCCGGCGAGCATGCCTCGGCGGATAACGCTCCGCGTTATTCGCCCTGCCGTTGAGGCGGGTTGGTGGCAGAGGCTGGGATAGGGCGCCCGCCCCTGCAACGGATACGTCCCGGGAATCGCGAACGCGAAGATGAAAAAGCCCGCCGGATGGCGGGCTCTTTCATGGTGGCAGGGATCAACCCTCGTGGGTCAGGTGTCCGTCCACCAGGGTGTAACGCACTCGTCCCGGCAGGCAGTGACCGACGAACGGGCTGTTCTGCCCCTTCGAGTACCAGCTCTCACCGGCCAGGGTCGAACCCTGCGGGTCGAACAGCACCAGGTCGGCGGCCTGGCCGACCGCCAGGCACCCGGCAGGCAGGCGTAGTGCCTGGGCCGGGCCGTGGGAGAGGCGGGCGAGCAGGGTCGGCAGGTCGAGCAGGCCGTCCTGCACCAGCGTCATCGCCAGCGGCAGCAGCAACTCGGCGCCGCTGATGCCCGGCTCGGTGGCGGCGAACGGCGCGTTCTTGGCGTCCGCCTCGTGGGGTTGGTGGTGGCTGGCGATGGCTTGTACCACGCCGTTCTTCACCGCCTCGCGCAGGGCTTCGCGGTCGGCCCTGGTGCGCAGCGGCGGTTGCACGTGGTAGAGGCTGGAGAAGCCCACCAGCGCTTCGTCGGTGAGGATCAACTGGTACAGCGCCACGTCGCAGGTCACCGGCAGGCCACGGGCCTGGGCCTGGGCGACGAGTTCGATGCCGCGGGCGCTGGTCAACTGGCTGAAGTGCGCGCGCACGCCGCTCTGTTCCACCAGCAGCAGGTTGCGGGCCAGGGCCACGGTCTCGGCGGTCTCCGGGATCCCCGCGAGGCCGAGGAAGCTGGCGGTCGGGCCTTCGTGGGCGAGGCCGCCTTCGGCGAGATCGGTGTCCTGCGAGGTGAAGATCACCGTCAGGTCGAAGGTCGCCGCGTACTCCAGGGCGCGCCGCAGGATGCGGTTGCTGGCGAAGCCATGCAGGCCATTGGTGAAGGCCACGCAACCGGTGTCGCGCAGGGCCACCAGTTCCGACAGTTGCTCGCCGCCGAAGCCGCGGGTCAGCGCGCCGATGGGGTAGACCTTGGCGTTGCCGGCCTCGCGGGCGCGGTCGAGGATCAGCTCGGCCACCGCCGGGGTGTCCAGCACCGGCCGGGTGTAGGGCGGGCAGCACAGGCTGGTGGTGCCGCCGGCCGCGGCGGCGCGGGTCTCGCTTTCGACGTTGCCCTTGCGTCCATAGCCCGGCTCGCGCAGGGCGACGCTCAGATCGACCAGTCCCGGCGCGGCCACCAGGCCGGCGCCGTCGAGGGTCTTCTGGGCGCTGAAGCCGGCCGGCGCGGCGCCGATGGCGACGATCTTGCCAGCCTCGATGTGGAGGTCGCCGACCTGGTCCAGGTCACTGGCCGGGTCGATGACGCGGGCGCCTCGGATACTGATGGTCATTCGGCGTCCTCCTGTTCCAGCTGGCGTTGGGTGTTCTGGCCGCTCATGGCCATGGACAGCACCGCCATGCGGATGGCGATGCCGTAGGTGACCTGGTTGAGGATCACCGACTGGGCCCCGTCGGCCACCGCCGACTCGATCTCCACGCCACGGTTGATCGGGCCAGGGTGCATGACGATGGCATCCGGCTTGGCCAGCTTCAGGCGCTTCTCGGTCAGGCCGTAGAGCTTGAAGAACTCGCCCTCGCTGGGTAGCAGGCCACCCTGCATGCGCTCGCGTTGCAGGCGCAGCATGATCACCACGTCGACGTCCTTCAGGCCTTCGTCGGCGTTGGTGAACACGCGCACGCCGTACTGCTCTTCCAGGCCGATCGGCAAGAGGGTGCGCGGGGCGATCACGCGGATGTCCGGGCAACCCAGGGTCTTGAGCGCCAGCATGTTCGAACGGGCTACTCGCGAATGCAGGATATCGCCGACGATCGCCACCGATAGCTGCTCGAAGTTCCCTTTGTGCCGGCGGATGGTCAGCATGTCGAGCATCCCCTGGGTGGGGTGCGCGTGGCGTCCGTCGCCGCCGTTGATCACCGCCACGTTGGGGCTGACGTGCTCGGCGATGAAGTGCGCCGCGCCCGAGTCGCTGTGGCGCACCACGAACATGTCGGCGGCCATCGCCTCCAGGTTGCGCAGGGTGTCGGTGAGCGTCTCGCCCTTGCTGGTGGAAGAGGTGGATACGTTCAGGCTGATCACGTCGGCCGACAGCCGCTGGGCGGCCAGCTCGAAGGTGGTGCGGGTGCGCGTGGAGTTCTCGAAGAACACGTTGCAGACGGTCTTGCCGCGCAGCAGCGGGACCTTTTTCACCGCGCGGGCGCCGACCTCCAGGAAAGAATCGGCGGTATCGAGGATTTCGGTGAGCAGCTCGCGGGGCAATCCGTCGAGCGAGATGAAGTGGCGCAGCTGGCCCTGGTCGTTGAGCTGCAGCGGGCGCTTGGCGTCTGTCGGCATGGGGCAGGCCCTAGTGAAGAGGATCAGGAAGCGGAGGAAAGGACCTTGCGCTCGAGGGCGAGCGGTGCGGGACCGACCAATTTTACCCGTTCATCGCGACCCAGGGACAGGGTCTGGCCGACCACGTCGGGGCGGATAGGCAACTCCCGGGCGTTCAGGTCGAGCAGGCAGACCAGGGTCACGCTGGCCGGACGGCCGTAGTCGAACAGTTCGTTGAGTGCGGCGCGGATGGTACGGCCGCTCATCAGCACGTCGTCCACCAGCACCAGGTGCTGGCCGTCGATCTCGAACGGCAGCGCCGACGGGCGGACCTGCGGATGCAGGCCGTTCTGGGTGAAGTCGTCGCGGTAGAAGGAGACGTCGAGGGTGCCCAGCGGCTCTTGGTTGCCCAGTTCCCTCAGCAGCGCCTCGGCGACCCAGATGCCGCCGGTATGGATGCCGACGAAGCGCGGCCGCTCGATGCCGCGCTCGGCGAGATGGGCGCGCAGGTCGCTGGCCATGCGCGGCAGGAGTTCGGCGGGATTGGGTAGGCTCATGGTGGCTCCTCGCTGACATCGATGGGATGGCCGCCGGGAGAGCCCGCTGTAGGGAGGCGCCCGCGGTGGCGAAAGCATAATGGCAAACGGCGGCGTGCCGGCTGCCATGGGTCAATCCGGGTGTTCGGCCAGCCAGCCTTCCAGCAGCAGGGCGGCGGCCAGGGCGTCCACCGGTCGCTCGCGGTAGCCGTCGCGCTGGCCCTGGGCCAGGCGCTCGCCCTTGGCGGCGTAGGTCGTGAGGCGTTCGTCGTGGGTAAAGACCGGCAGGTTGAAACGGCCGTTGAGGCGGCGGCCGAACTTTTCCGCGCGCTCGCTCATCTCGCTTGGGCTGCCGTCCATGTTCAGCGGCAGGCCGACGACGATGGCGTCCGGCTGCCATTCCTTGATCAGCGCTTCCACCCGGTTCCAGTCCGGCACGCCGTTCTGCGCCTTCAATACGCACAGCTCGCGGGCCTGGCCGGTCACCGCCTGGCCGACGGCGACGCCGATCTGCCGGGTGCCGTAGTCGAAGCCCAGCAGCAGGCGCAGCGGCTTGTCGCTGGCCATCAGGCGTGACCGGCCTGGGCGGTGAGCAGGCTGAGGTTGACGCCCAGGCGCGCGGCGGCGGCGCTGAGGCGCTCCTCGGGCGGCAGGTCGAAGAGGATCGCCGGGTCCGCCGGGCAGGTCAGCCAGGCGTTGTCGCTCAGTTCGGCCTCCAGCTGGCCGGCTTCCCAGCCGGCATAGCCAAGGCTGATCAGGCTCTTTTCCGGGCCGGTGCCGGCGGCGATGGCGAACAGCACGTCCTGCGAGGTGGACATCGCCAGCTCGCCCAGTTCCAGGGTCGACTGGTAGCTCAGGCCGCTGGGGTGGAGGACGAAGCCACGGTCGGTCTGCACCGGGCCGCCGTTGTAGATGTCGATGTGCTGGCAGCGCGCCGGCGGCAGGGCGTCCGGCTTGAGCTGTTCGAGGACTTCCGCCAGGTTGAGGCCGCTGGGACGGTTGATCACCAGGCCCATGGCGCCCTGCTCGTTGTGTTCGACCAGGTAGGTCACGGTCTGGGCGAAATTGGGGTCGGCCATGTGCGGCATGGCGATCAGGAAATGATGCTTGAGGTAGGTTGGGCTGCTCTGTTTCATGGCCGCTAGTGTCCTGCTTCGGACGCGAGAAAGCCAGCCTTGCCGGCGCTACTTGCTGGACAGCCGGTCGCCGCGTTCGAAGCGCCAGGTACGGATGATCTCCAGCCGGTCGATGTCGGCCAGGTCGCCGCTGAACGGCGCATAGGGCGCGGCCAGGCGGACGATGCGCTGGGCGGCCTGGTCGAGGATCGGCTCGCCGGAAGACTCCAGCACCTGCACCTCGTAGATGGTGCCGTCGCGGTTGATCGACACCAGCAGCCGCAGGCTGCCGTAGAGCTTCTGCCGGCGGGCCTCGTCGGGGTAGTTGAGGTTGCCGATGCGTTCGATCTTCTTGCGCCAGTCTTCCTTGTACCAGGCGCCCTTGTCGCGCATGGTCGAGGCGGCGCTCAGGCGGTGGATGCGCGGGCGCTTGGCGTAGGCCTGCTGCTCCTTGGCCAGGTCGGCCTCGAGGCTGGCGATTTCCGCCGACAGCTGGGTTGAGTCGAAATGCGGCGCCGGCTTGGCGACCTGCTCGGCCTTCTGTGCCTGGGTCTTGCTCGGTGCCTTCTGCTGGCGCTGGCGGGTGGTGGTCACCGCGGCCTTGGGCGCCTCTTCGCTCCTGGCCTGCTTCGGCGTAGCCGGCGGCGCGACTTTCTTCACCTGGTTGTCCTGGAACGGCGCGACCTCGGTGGTCTTCGGCGCGGCCTTGTGCTCCAGGGTTCCGCTGCCCTGCTGGTTCATCTGCGCGAGGTAGTCGGCCTTCTCCGGCGCCTTGTCGCTCTTGAAGGTGGCCAGGGTGATTTCCAGGGTCTTGCTGATCTGGCTCGGCGCGGGCATGGAGAAGCCCACCCCGAGGATGAAGGCGACGTGCAGGATGGCTGCGATGAACAGGGTGAAGCCCAAACGGTCCGCCGGGCGGACGCCGGCAGCGGCGGAGGGGGACTTGAGGACGGCGGCGTTCATTGCGGATCGTGGTGGCTGGCGTGGGGCGAAGTCTGCCGATGGGGGGCGGAAAAGTCTATGACGCACTCCGCGCCTTGGACACGCGGTCGCTCGCCGTGGCGCATCGGCCGGGCCGAGGCGGGCGGACCGAGGCCCGCCCGCGCGATTCAGCGGGCAGCCAGCTGGGCGGCGATGGCGTCCATCAGCTTGTCGCCGATGCGGGTGTCGAAGGCCTGGTCGATCTCGCGGATGCAGGTCGGGCTGGTGACGTTGATTTCCGTCAGATAATCGCCGATCACGTCGAGGCCGACGAACAGCAGGCCGCGCTCGCGCAGGTGCGGGCCGACCTCGGCGGCGATCCAGCGGTCGCGCTCGCTCAGCGGCTGGGCCACGCCGCGGCCGCCGGCGGCGAGGTTGCCGCGGGTCTCGCCCTGGGCGGGGATGCGCGCCAGGCAGTAGGGCACCGGTTCGCCGTCGATCATCAGGATGCGCTTGTCGCCGTCCTTGATTTCCGGCAGATAGCGCTGTGCCATGATCTGCTGGCTGCCATGCTGGGTGAGGGTCTCGAGGATCACCGAGAGGTTCGGGTCGCCTTCGCGGTGACGAAATATCGACGAACCGCCCATTCCGTCCAGGGGTTTGAGAATGATGTCACGATGCTCGGCGGCAAACTCGCGCAGAATATCGGATCGCCGGCTGACCATCGTCGGCGGAGTGCACTGGGTGAACTGCGTGGCGAAGAACTTCTCGTTGCAGTCGCGCAGGCTCTGCGGCCGGTTCACCACCAGGGCGCCGGCACGCTCGGCCTGTTCCAGCAGGTAGGTCGAATAGACGAATTCGTTATCGAAGGGCGGGTCCTTGCGCATCAGGATCACGTCCAGTTCGTGCAGCGGTTGGTCGCTTTCCGCTTCCAGTTCGAACCAGCGGGAGGCATCGTTGAAGACCTTCAGCGGGCGCATGCGTCCACGCGCGACGCCGGCCTTCTGGTAGAGGTCCTGCTGTTCCATGTAGAACAGCGACCAGCCGCGGGCCTGGGCAGCCAGCAGCATGGCGAGCGAGCTGTCCTTCTTGAAGTTGATGCGCGCGATGGGGTCCATGACGATCCCGAGGCGTACGCTCATGGGAATTCCTCCGAAAGGGGGTGGGTTGTCCGGTCGCGGCGGGGAGGCCGCGTGGCAAGCGGGTTTGACGCTCAGGTTGGCGCCCCGTTTGCGCTTGGTCAAGGAAAAAGCCGGCCTGTTCCGGGCATTATGGATAGAGTTGCGTCGAGTGTGCTAAAAAGGCCCGCGATTGGGTCGCAGCCCGTCGGTGACAGGGCGTTAGCGCACTGAAGAAAACACAGAAGAATGATTCACCGAGTCGATATAGGGCGAACATGGAACAGCAATCCGACGGTTTGAAAGTGATGGTGATCGACGATTCGAAAACGATTCGTCGCACCGCCGAAACACTGCTGAAAAAGGTCGGTTGCGACGTGATCACGGCAATCGACGGCTTCGATGCCCTGGCGAAGATCGCCGATACCCATCCGAACATCATTTTCGTCGACATCATGATGCCGCGCCTGGATGGCTATCAGACCTGCGCCCTGATCAAGAACAACAGCGCGTTCAAGTCCACCCCGGTGATCATGCTGTCCTCCAAGGACGGCCTGTTCGACAAGGCCAAGGGGCGCATCGTCGGCTCCGACCAGTACCTCACCAAGCCGTTCAGCAAGGAAGAGCTGCTGGGCGCGATCAAGGCACACGTACCCAGCTTCACCCCGGTGGACGCCGTTTCCTGATATCCGGCCGCATGGCCGTTGATGCTTATTTCGTGATGGGGATCCCATGGCTCGTATTTTGATTGTTGATGACTCTCCGACCGAGATGTACAAGCTGACCGCCATGCTGGAAAAGCATGGTCACCAGGTACTCAAGGCCGAGAACGGCGGCGACGGCGTCGCCCTGGCCCGCCAGGAAAAGCCCGACGTGGTCCTGATGGACATCGTCATGCCCGGCCTCAACGGCTTCCAGGCGACCCGTCAATTGACCAAGGACGCCGAGACCAGCGCCATCCCGGTGATCATCGTCACCACCAAGGACCAGGAGACCGACAAGGTCTGGGGCAAGCGCCAGGGCGCTCGCGACTACCTGACCAAGCCGGTGGACGAAGAGACCCTGCTGAAAACCATCAATGCGGTGCTGGCGGGCTGAGCCCGTCGCAGCGCATCGCTCACCCTGACCCCGGAAAGACCAGGCCCCGCATGTCGGACGTTCAGACCCCCTTCCAGCTCCTCGTCGACATCGATCAGCGCTGCCGACGCCTGGCCGCCGGCCTGCCGGCCCAGCAGGAGGCGGTGCAGAGCTGGAGCGGGATCGGCTTCCGCATGGGCGGGCGGTTCTTCGTCGCCCCCATGGGGGAGGTCGGCGAAGTCCTGCACGAACCGCGCTACACCCAGCTGCCGGGCGTGAAGACCTGGGTCAAGGGGGTGGCCAACGTACGTGGCCGCCTGCTGCCGATCATGGACCTCTGCGGTTTCCTCGGCACCGAACTGTCGCCCTTGCGCAAGCAGCGGCGGGTGCTGGTGGTGGAGCACCTGGACGTGTTCGCCGGCCTCATCGTCGATGAGGTGTTCGGCATGCAGCACTTCCCGGTGGACACCTTCAGCGAACAGCTGCCGCCACTAGAAGCGGCACTGCAACCCTTCATTCATGGCGTCTTCCATCGAGAGCAGCCGTGGCTGGTGTTCAGCCCGCATGCGCTGGCGCAACACCAGGGCTTCCTCGACGTCGCCGTATAAACAGCTTCACCGGTTGGGCCGGTCTGCCGGCCCGTGTCGTGACATGGAAATCGTAATCGTGGTCGGTCCGGGCGGGGGCCAAATATGAAGAAAATCAACGCAGGCAATCTTTTCGCGGGCATGCGCAGCAGCTCGGTGATCGCGGGGCTGTTCATCGTCCTCATCGTCTCGATCGTGTTGCTGTTCGCCAACTTTGCCTACCTCAACACCCAGTCGAACCATGACAAGCAGTACATCGGCCATGCCGGCGAACTGCGCGTCCTGTCGCAGCGGATCGCGAAGAACGCCACCGAAGCGGCGGCGGGCAAGGGCGAGGCGTTCAAGCTCCTGAAGGATGCGCGCAACGACTTCGAGAAACGCTGGAACATCCTGGTCAACGGCGACGAGAGTACATCCCTGCCGCCCAGCCCCGAAGCGGTGAAGCCGCAGATGGACGTGGTGCAGCAGGACTGGGACGGCCTGCGCAAGAACGCCGACTCCATCCTCGCCAGCGAACAGACCGTACTGTCCCTGCACCAGGTGGCCTCGACCCTCGCCGAAACCATCCCGCAGCTGCAGGTGGAATACGAAGAGGTGGTCGACATCCTGCTGGAGAACGGTGCCCCGGCCGACCAGGTCGCGGTTGCCCAACGCCAGTCGCTGCTCGCCGAACGTATCCTCGGCTCGGTGAACAAGGTGCTGGCCGGCGACGAGAACTCGGTGCAGGCCGCCGACAGCTTCGGCCGCGACGCCAGCCTGTTCGGCCGCGTACTGAAGGGCATGCAGGAAGGCAACGCGGCGATGAGCATCTCCAAGGTGACCAACGCCGAGGCGGTGGATCGCCTGAACGAGATCGCCGAACTCTTCGAGTTCGTCTCCGGCTCGGTGGACGAGATCCTCGAGACCTCGCCCGACCTGTTCCAGGTCCGGGAAGCGGCGAACAACATCTTCAGCGTTTCGCAGACCCTGCTGGACAAGGCCTCGCAACTGGCCGACGGCTTCGAGAACCTGGCCGGCGGGCGTAGCATCAACCTGTTCGCCGGTTACGTCCTCGGCGCCCTGGCCCTGGCCTCGATCATCCTGATCGGCCTGGTGATGGTGCGCGAGACCAACCGCCGGCTGGCCGAGACCGCCGAGAAGAACGACCGCAACCAGGCCGCGATCCTGCGTCTGCTCGACGAGATCGCCGACCTCGCGGACGGCGACCTGACCGTGGCCGCGACCGTGACCGAGGACTTCACCGGCGCCATCGCCGACTCGATCAACTACTCCATCGACCAGCTCCGCGAACTGGTGGAGACCATCAACCAGACCGCCGTGCAGGTGGCCGCAGCGGCCCAGGAAACCCAGTCCACCGCGATGCACCTGGCCGAAGCCTCCGAGCACCAGGCGCAGGAAATCGCTGGCGCCTCGGCGGCGATCAACGAAATGGCGGTGTCGATCGACCAGGTATCGGCGAACGCCTCGGAATCCTCGGCGGTAGCGGAACGTTCGGTAGCCATCGCCAACAAGGGCAACGAGGTGGTGCACAACACCATCACCGGCATGGACAACATCCGCGAGCAGATTCAGGACACCTCGAAGCGAATCAAGCGCCTCGGCGAATCGTCCCAGGAGATCGGCGACATCGTCAGCCTGATCAACGACATCGCCGACCAGACCAACATCCTCGCCCTGAACGCCGCGATCCAGGCGTCGATGGCCGGGGACGCGGGCCGCGGCTTCGCCGTGGTAGCGGACGAGGTACAGCGACTGGCGGAACGTTCCTCGGCGGCGACCAAGCAGATCGAGGCGCTGGTGAAGACCATCCAGACCGACACCAACGAAGCGGTGATCTCGATGGAGCAGACCACCTCCGAGGTGGTCCGCGGCGCGCGCCTGGCCCAGGACGCCGGTGTGGCCCTGGAGGAGATCGAGAAGGTATCCAAGACCCTCGCGGCGCTGATCCAGAACATCTCCAACGCCGCCCGTCAGCAGGCATCGTCGGCCGGCCACATTTCCAACACCATGAACGTCATTCAGGAGATCACCTCGCAGACCTCCGCCGGTACCACCGCCACCGCACGGAGCATCGGCAACCTGGCGAAGATGGCGAGCGAGATGCGCAACTCGGTATCCGGCTTCAAACTGCCGGAGGGCGTGGAGCAGGCCTGAGCATAGGCGCGGCGGCCGCCTGGCGGGCGCCGCGTCGACACCTTGGACGAGGGGCACGGCATGCAGGCGAACGGCGTCTGGTCACTGCAGCCGCTGGCCGATATGTCGGCAGCGGAGTTCCGCGACTGGCAGGTCCTGTTGGAGAACCGCACCGGCGTGGTGCTCAACGAGCAACGCCGGACGTTCCTGCAGGCCAGCCTGACCGCGCGCATGCGTGAACTGGGCATCGGCGACTACCACAGCTACTACCGCCAGGTGACCGACGGTCCGCGTGGCGCAGTGGAGTGGGCGACCCTGCTGGACCGCCTGACCGTCCAGGAAACCCGTTTCTTCCGTCATCCCCCGTCTTTCGAGCTGCTCGAGCGCTACCTGGGCGAGCGCCTGTGCCGCGAAGGCATGCCGCGGCCCTGGGCCCTGTGGAGCGTCGGCTGCTCCAGCGGCGAGGAACCCTACTCGCTGGCGATGTGCGCCGCGCAGGTGTTGCGCGGGCAGGAACGGGAAGATTTTTTCGGCGTCACCGGAACGGATATCAGCCTTCACGCCCTGCAGCGGGCGCGGCAGGCGAACTATCCGGCCCGCAAGCTGGAGCAACTGGAGGCCGGGCTGGTCGAACGCTATTGCGAACGCCAGGCCGACGGCAGCTTCAGCGTGAAAACGATACTGACCGAGCGCGTCTGCTGCGCCCGGCTGAATGTGCTGGACCTGGCGAAGGCGCCCTGGTCCGGCATGGACGTGATTTTTTGTCAGAACCTGCTGATCTACTTCCGTCGCTGGCGACGGCGCGAGATCCTCAACCGGTTGGCCGAACGGCTGGCGCCGGGAGGCTTGCTGGTGATCGGGGTCGGCGAAGTGGTCGACTGGAGCCATCCGGAGCTCGAGCCGGTCGCCGACGAGCGGGTCCTGGCCTTTACCCGTAAGGGGTACTCAGGCACATGAATGGAGTGGCTATGGGTGACCGGCACGACTACGTCGCTCTGGAGTGGGTGAAAGGCGAGATCGCCGAAACCCTGAAACAGGCGCGCCAGGCGCTGGAAGCGTTCGTCGAGAACCCGCAGGACCCGACCCGCATGCGGTTCTGCCTGACCTACGTGCACCAGGTGCAGGGCACCCTGCAGATGGTCGAGTTCTACGGCGCGGCCCTGCTCGCCGAGGAAATGGAGCAGTTGGTCCAGGCCTTGCTGGACGGTCGCGTGCCGAACCAGGGCGAGGCCCTGGAAGTGCTGATGCAGGCGATCCTGCAACTGCCGGTCTACCTCGACCGGATCCAGACCGCCCGGCGCGACCTGCCGATGGTGGTCCTGCCGCTGCTCAACGACCTGCGCGCCGCGCGCGGCGAGAAGCTGCTCTCGGAAACCAGCCTGTTCGCGCCCGACCTGTCGCAGCGCCAGCCGCAACTGGACGGCGAGGCCATCGCGCAACTGCGCACCGACGAACTCGGCGGCTTGCTGCGCAAGCTGCGCCAGACCCAGCAGATGGCCCTGGTCGGCCTGCTGCGCAACCAGGACGTGGCCACTAGCCTCGGCTACCTGGCGCGTGTCTATGCGCGCCTGGAGGGCCTGTGCCGCGAGGCACCGCTGGGGCCGCTGTGGAGCATCGCTTCCGGCCTGGTCGAGGGCCTGGCCAACGGTAGCGTGGTCAACAGCGCCTCGGTGCGCACCCTGCTGCGCCAGCTCGACCGCGAACTCAAGCGCCTGGTCGAGCAGGGCGCCGACGGCCTGAACCAGGCCGCGCCGGACGAGCTGGTGAAGAACCTGCTGTTCTACGTGGCCAAGGCGCCTTCGCAGTCGCCGCGGATCCGCGCTCTGAAGGAACAGTACCGCCTCGACGAGGCGCTGCCCGACCACGAGACGGTGGACGCCGAGCGCGCCCGCCTCGCCGGACCCGACCGCGACGCGATGCGTTCGGTGGTCGGTGCCTTGTGCGAGGAACTGGTGCGGATCAAGGACAGCCTCGACCTGTTCGTGCGCAGCGACCGTGGCCACCCCTCGGAACTGGACGCCCTCCTGGCGCCGCTCAAGCAGATCGCCGATACCCTGGCGGTACTCGGCTTCGGCCAACCGCGCAAGGTCATCCTCGACCAGTTGGACGTCATCCACGCCCTGGCCCAGGGCCGCCGCGAGCCGAGCGACGCGATCCTGATGGACGTCGCCGGCGCGTTGCTCTACGTCGAGGCCACCCTGGCCGGCATGGCCGGTCCCGGCGACGAGCGCAACAGCGAGGAAAGCCGCCTGCCCACCACCGATGTGGCGCAGATCCACCAGTTGGTGATCAAGGAAGCGCGCAACGGTCTGGAGCAGGCCAAGGACGCGATCATCGAGTTCATCGCCTCGCAGTGGAACCACGAGCACCTGGCCCGCGTGCCGGAGCTGCTGACCCAGGTCCGCGGCGGCCTGGCGATGATCCCGCTGGAGCGCGCCGCGACCCTGCTGGAAACCTGCAACCGCTATATCCAGGAACAGCTGCTGGCGCGCAAGGCGGTGCCGGACTGGCAGAGCCTGGATACCCTGGCCGATGCCATCACCAGCGTCGAGTATTACCTGGAGCGCCTGAGCGAGGACCATGCCAGCCAGAGCGACCTGATCCTCGACGTCGCCGAGGACAGCCTGGCGAACCTCGGCTATACGCTGAAACCGAATTCGTCGGCCCCGGCCGAGCCTGGCCTGTCCGGGCCCGCTGCCATCGAGTCCCCGGCTGCCGAGCCGGAGAGGCCGGAGGCGGTCGTCGAGGTCGCCGAGACAGCGGAGCAACCGCCCGCCGACACGGCTCCTGCCGAGGCCGCGAGGGAAGATGCCCCGCAGTTGGCCAGCGACGACAACTGGACCCTTGGCGAAGTCGCGCCCGACGCCGGCGAGCCGTCCCTCGACCTGGCCCTGGACCTGCCGCTGGACGATTCCGCCGAAGTGCCGCCGGCGTTGCCGGAGGTGGTCGAGGAGAGCGGCCAGCCGCAGTCGACCCCGGCGCCTGCCCGCAGCCTGGACGATTTCAGCCTCGACGAGATCGATCTCTCCGGCCTCGACCTGCCCGCCGATGCGGCCCCGGCCTCCGGGCCGGCGGCCCTGGCGGACTGGTCGCTGCCGGAGCAGTGGGGGCTCGGCGATGACCTGGCGCAGCCGGCGCAGGCCGGCGAGACGTTGGATCTGAGCCTGGAGGAGCCGGCGCTGTCCTTCGACGCGCCGCTGGAAAGCCTCGAGCCGTTGCCGGCGCTGGAGCCTTTCGACGGCTCCGCTGAACAGGAGCTGGTTCTCGATGCGCTCGATCCGCTACCGCTGGATGTAGCCTTGCCGGAGGCGGAGGGCGAGGTGTCCGCCTGGGAGGGCTCGAGCCTGGAGGAACTGGATCTTTCCGACCTCGATCTCCCCGAGGTGCAATTGCCCGAGGCTGAGGCCGAGGCGCCGCCTGCCGCCGAGGCGCTCGCCAGCGAAGCGCCGGCCCTGTCTCTGGCCGAGGTGATGGCTGCGCCGGTGCAGCCGATCAACCCGCCGGCGCAGAACGTTCCGGTCAGCCTGCTGCCACCGCCGGCCGACGAGGAACCGGTGGACGAGGAACTGCGCGAGGTCTTCATCGAGGAGGCCGGCGAGGTCCTGGAGACCATCGGCCGCTACCTGCCGGCCTGGAAAGCCGACCACGACGACCGCGAAGCGCTGACCGAGGTACGCCGTGCCTTCCATACCCTCAAGGGTAGCGGACGGATGGTCCGTGCCCTGGTGATCGGCGAACTGGCCTGGTCGATAGAGAACCTGTTCAACCGCGTGCTCGATCGCAGCATCGCCGCCAGCGAGCCGGTGCAGCGAGTGGTGGACCAGGTCGTGGCCCTGTTGCCGGAGCTGGTCGAGGAGTTCGCCGCCAATGCCCAGCGCCAGCGCGACGATGTCGACCTGCTGGCGGCCACCGCGCATGCCCTGGCCAAGGGCGAGCCGCTGCCGGAACCGCCGGCGCCGGACGACGGCGGAGTACCGCCGGAAGCCGGGGCGGAGCAGCCGTCGAGCCTGGACAACGGCGTCCAGGCGCCGCCATTGGCCGACGCGCCGCAGGCCGCTGCCGAGGCGCAGAGCGACGTCGAACTGCTCGATCCGCAACTGCTGGAGATCTTCACCAACGAGGCGGAAACCCATCTCGAGGCCCTGGTCGGCTTCCTCGCCGACTGCGCCCGCGAACTGCCGCAGCCGGTCACCGATGCCTTGCAGCGTGCCCTGCATACCCTCAAGGGCAGCGCACACATGGCCGGCATCCTGCCGATCGCGGAGATCGCCACGCCGCTGGAAAAACTGGTCAAGGAATACAAGTCCAACCTGCTCGCCTTCGACCTGCGCGAAGCGGAGTTGCTGCACGACGCCGAGCAACTGTTCCGCATCGGCCTGGAGCAGGTCGGCGCGCAACGGCCATTGAACCCGATCCCCGGCAGCGACGCGTTGCTGGAGCGTATCGAGGCACTGCATCAGGAACGCATCGCCTCGCTCGAGGCCGAGCGCTACAGCGATGCCGGCGAGCGCCGCGATCCGTTGCTGATCGAGGCGTTCCTCGTCGAAGGCATGGACATCCTGCTGGACGCCGAGGACCTGCTCGAGCGCTGGCACGAGCATCCGCAGGAGCGCCAGGAACTGAGTGCGCTGCGCGAGGAACTCAGCACTCTGGACCGGGGCGCCCGGCATGCCGAGCTGCCACAGGTGGAAGAACTCTGCCAGGCCTTGCTGGCGCTCTACGATGCCGTCGAGGAAGGCCGCCTGGCGGTCAGCCCGGCGTTCTTCGAGGAAGCCCGCCAGGCCCACGAGGCGCTGATCGGGATGATGGACCAGGTCGCCGCCGGCCTGCAGGTCACGCCGCGTCCGGAGCGGGTCGCGGCCCTGCAGGAGCTGTTGGAAGCGCCCGCCGCCGAGGCCGTTCCGTTCATCGACCCGGAGAGCCTCGGCGCCGACGATTTCCCCCCGGAAGACGAAGAACCGGCCCTCCCCGAGGCGGTCTTCGAAGAGGCCGGGACGCCTGCCGAGGAGACCGTACCGGCAGCGCCTGCACCGGCTCCCGGCCGCGAGCTGGACGAGGAAATGGTGTCGATCTTCCTCGAAGAGGCGGTGGACATCCTCGAAAGCGCCGGCCAGGCACTGGCCCAATGGCAGGCCGAGCCGGGCGCGCTGTCTTCGCTCAGCGCCCTGCAGCGCGACCTGCATACCCTCAAGGGCGGCGCACGGATGGCCGAGATCGCCGAGATCGGCGACCTGGCCCACGAGCTGGAGGCCCTCTACGAAGGACTGGTCGACCGCCGTTACCAGCACTCCCCGCAACTGGCCGGATTGCTGCAAGCCTGTCACGACCGCCTGGCCGAACAGCTCGACCAGTTGAGCGCCGGCCAGCCCCTGGCCGACCCGCACGACCTTATCCAGTCGATCCGCCGGTTCCGCCAGGGCCCGGTGGCCGAGGCCGCGACACCGGGCGAGGCGGAAAGCCCTGTCGAGGAACTCGTTGCACCTGCCGTCGAGGAGCCCGCCGCGCCCGCTGCGGAGGCGTTCGAAGAGCGCGATCCCGAACTGGTGGAGATCTTCCTCGAGGAAGGCTTCGATATCCTCGACAGCGCTGCCGCCGCGTTGCAGCGCTGGATGGACGACGTCGACAACACCATCGAACTGGAAGCCTTGCAGCGCGACCTGCATACCCTCAAGGGCGGTGCGCGGATGGCCGAGATCGGCGAGATCGGCGACCTCGCCCATGAGCTTGAATTCCTCTACGAAGGCCTCTGCGGTGGACGCCTGCGCGCCAGCCCGGCCTTGTTCGGCCTGCTGCAGCGCTGCCACGACGAGCTGGCCGAGATGCTCGAGGCGGTGCGTGGCCACCGCACGCTGCCCGACGGGCAGGCGCTGATCGCGGAGATCAGGCGCCTGCGCAGCGATCCCGACGAGCAACTGAGCGTACCCACCAGCGTCAGCCTCAAGCCGCTGGCGGCGAAGGGCGCGGCGGCCGACGAGAGCGAGATCCTCGACATC
Source organism: Pseudomonas sp. PS1(2021) (assembly GCF_020405165.1). Classification (NCBI taxonomy): domain Bacteria; kingdom Pseudomonadati; phylum Pseudomonadota; class Gammaproteobacteria; order Pseudomonadales; family Pseudomonadaceae; genus Pseudomonas; species Pseudomonas sp. PS1(2021). Next base: position 6,578,061 of record NZ_CP084484.1, read on the forward strand.
TTCCTCGAGGAAGCCGACGACCTGCTGGAGAACCTCGAACTGGCGCTCGGCCGCTGGGACGGCGGCAACGGCGACGCCCAGCCGCTGGACGACCTGCTGCGGATCTTGCACACCCTCAAGGGCGGTGCGCGCCTGGCCGGACAGACCGAGCTGGGCAACCTGGCCCACGACCTCGAGCAGCATCTCACCGATGCGCAGCAACAGGGCGCGCCGTGGCCGGACAGCCTGCTGCTGGATGCGCAGTCGGGGCTGGAAGGCCTGCAGCGGCAGGTCGACCTGTTGCGCGAGCGGCTGGCCGAGGACGACGAGGCCGGTGAGCGGCCCGAGCCCGCCCAGGCGCTGGTCCAGGCCGACGATACCGACCGCGCGGTGGCCTCCGCGCTGGCCGAGCTGACCCGCCTGGCCCCGGCGGCCGGCGCGATCATGGCGGCCGAGGCGGCGCCTCCGGCCGCCCCGGCCACCACCCTGCCGTTCGTGCGCAAGGCCCAGGAGGCGGCCCAGGAGGCCGCTTCCCGACGTGCCCCGCAGGAGCTGGTGAAGGTGCCGGCGGAACTGCTGGAGAACCTGGTCAACCTGGCGGGCGAGACCTCGATCTTCCGCGGCCGGGTCGAGCAGCAGGTGAGCGACGTCGGCTTCACCCTCGGCGAGATGGAGTCCACCATCGAGCGGGTGCGCGACCAGTTGCGCCGCCTCGACACCGAGACCCAGGCGCAGATCCTCTCGCGTCACCAGGCCGATGCCGAACGCGCCGGCTACGAAGAGTTCGACCCGCTGGAAATGGACCGCTATTCGCAGTTGCAGCAGCTCTCGCGCGCACTCTTCGAATCGGCCTCCGACCTTCTCGACCTGAAGGAAACCCTGGCGGCGAAGAACCGTGACGCGGAGACCCTGCTGCTGCAACAGGCGCGGGTCAACACCGAACTCCAGGAAGGCCTGATGCGCACCCGCATGGTGCCGTTCGATCGGCTGGTACCGCGTTTGCGGCGGATCGTCCGGCAGGTGGCCGGCGAGCTTGGCAAGCAGGTCGAATTCGTGGTCGGCAACGCCGACGGCGAGATGGATCGTACCGTCCTCGAACGCATCGTCGCGCCGCTGGAGCACATGCTGCGCAACGCCGTGGACCACGGCATCGAGTCCGGCGAGACGCGCCGCGCGGCGGGCAAGCCGGAGCACGGTACGATCCGCCTGAACATCGGCCGCGAGGGCGGCGACATCCTCCTCACCCTCTCCGACGACGGCGCCGGCATCCGCCTCGACGCGGTACGGCGCAAGGCCATCGAGCGTGGCCTGATGAGCGCCGACAGCGACCTCAGCGATCATGAAGTGCTGCAGTTCGTGCTCGAGTCCGGTTTCTCCACCGCCGAAAAGGTCACCCAGATCTCCGGGCGCGGCGTCGGCCTCGACGTGGCCAACTCCGAGGTCAAGCAGCTCGGCGGCTCGGTGAGCATCCAGACCGAGCCGGGCCAGGGCACCCGCTTCAACGTGCGGCTGCCGTTCACCGTGTCGGTGAACCGGGCGCTGATGGTGCTATCCGGCGAGGATCTCTACGCGGTGCCGCTGAACACCATCGAGGGCATCGTGCGGGTTTCGCCCTACGAACTGGAGGCGCTCTACGACCAGCGCGGCGAGGCGGGGCTGGATACGCCCAGCTTCGAATACGCCGGGCAGTCCTACGAACTGAAGTACCTCGGCGAGCTGCTGAACAACGGCCAGGAACCCAAGCTGGTCGGCCAGTCGCTGCCCTTGCCGGTGATCCTGGTGCGCTCCTCGGAGCATGCGGTAGCGGTGCAGGTCGACTCGCTGGCCGGTTCCCGCGAGATCGTGGTGAAGAGCCTCGGTCCGCAGTTCGCCGGGGTCGCCGGGATTTCCGGGGCGACCCTGCTCGGTGATGGCCGGGTGGTGGTGATCCTCGACCTGCTGGCGACCATCCGCTCCCGGCACGCGCTGCTCGGCCAGGAAAGCCGTCGCGAACGCCTGGCGCTGCGCCAGGAAATGGCGGCGAGCGAAAGCGAGCAGCAGCGGCCGCCGCTGGTCATGGTGGTGGACGACTCGGTCACCGTGCGCAAGGTCACCACCCGCCTGCTGGAGCGCAACGGCATGAACGTGCTGACCGCGAAGGACGGCGTGGACGCCATCGCCCAGCTCCAGGAGCACCGTCCGGACATCCTCCTGCTGGACATCGAGATGCCGCGCATGGACGGTTTCGAGGTCGCCACCCTGGTGCGCCACGACGAGCGCCTGGGCAACCTGCCGATCATCATGATCACCTCGCGGACCGGCGAGAAACACCGCGAGCGCGCGCTGGGCATCGGCGTCAACCAGTACCTCGGCAAGCCTTACCAGGAAACCGAGCTGCTCGAAGCCATCCAGTCCCTGGTCGGCCAGCATGAGTGAGCGCGTCACGCCACGGGTCGCGGTGATCGCCGACACCTCGTTGCAGCGCCACGTGTTGCAACAGGCGCTGCTCGGCCATGGTTACGAGGTGGTGCTCAACGCCGACCCGGCCAGGGTCGACGACGCCGCGCTGGAGTGCGCGCCCGACCTGTGGCTGGTGGACCTGACCCAGCAGGACGACTCGCCGCTGCTGGACAGCCTGCTGGAGCAGGACCGTGCGCCGGTGCTGTTCGGCGAGGGCCACGCGCCGGAGCGGCATACCGAACATTACCCGCGCTGGGAGCGGCGGCTGATCGGCAAGCTGAAGCGCTTGATCGGCGACCCCAGCGATGGCGTTGGCGACAGCCTCGGCGCATTGCTCGACGAGGAGCGTCCGCCGCGCCTGGAGATTCCCGGCGACCTCGCGGCGATGCCGCTGCAGGCCGGCGAAGCGGCCCGCGAGGTGTGGCTGCTGGCGGCCTCGCTCGGCGGCCCGGCGGCGGTGAAGGCATTTCTCGACGCCTTGCCCGGCGGCCTGCCGATCGGCTTCCTCTATGCCCAGCACATCGATGCCAGCTTCGAGCAGAACCTGCCGCAGGCAGTCGGCCGGCACAGCCAGTGGCATGTGAAGAACGTCCGCGACGGTGAAGCGCTGCGTTGCGGCGAGGTCATGGTGGTGCCGGTGCTGCACGAGCTCGGTTTCCACCACGACGGGCGACTGAAATGCAGCCAGCGTTCCTGGCCGGAACCCTACACCCCGTCCATCGACCAGATGATGCTCAACCTGGCCCAGCAGTTCGGCCCCGACTGCGGGGTGATCGTTTTCAGCGGCATGGGTAGCGACGGCAGCGCCGCTGCCGCCTACGTGCGGCGCCAGGGTGGCGAGGTATGGACCCAGCGCGCCGACAGTTGCGTCTGTTCGAGCATGCCGGACAGCTTGCGCGAAGCCGGTTACAGCAGTTTCAATGCCAGCCCCCGCGAACTGGCCGAGGCATTGGTCAAGCATCTGGCCGCACGCTGCGCGCCGACAGGAGTCGAAACATGAACCAGGCCGTGATCGAGCAGGATGGCATGAGCCGGAACACCCCAGCCAACCCGACCCCGGACAGCCTCACCGGGCTGCTCCTGCCGCTGAGCGACCGCACCCTGCTGTTGCCCAACGTCGCCGTGGCCGAACTGATCGCCTATCGCAACCCACAGGTCGCCGCCGGCCTGCCGCAGTGGTACCTGGGCCAGGTGGCCTGGCGCGACCTGCGCCTGCCGCTGCTGTCCTTCGAGGCGGCCTCCAGCGGCGAACAGCAGCCGGTGCTCGGCAGCAGCGCGCGGGTGGTGGTCATCAACGCCCTCGGCGGACGACCCCATGTGAAGTTCCTCGCCCTGCTGGTGCAGGGCATTCCGCGCTCGGTGCGGCTGGACGCCAATCTCGCGAGCACCGCCGCGCCGCTGGCGGCGCTGGAACTGGCGGCGGTGGACATCGGCGGCGAAACCGCACGGATTCCGGACCTGGCCGGGCTCGAAGAGAAGCTCGCCGACGCCGGCCTGATCTGAGCCGTCCATGGCCGGCCTGCAGCACGCGCGGATCGGCGCCTCCCTCGAGGTCGCCAGCGCCAGCCTGGCCGGGCACCGCTTCGAGAAGCACAGCCACGACGAGTTCGTCATCAGCGCCAACCTCTGCGGATTGGAAGATGTCTGGCTGGATGGCCGTACCTTCCAGGCCGACAGCGGCGACCTGACCCTCTACAACCCGGGGCAGATCCAGGGCGGCGGCGTCCGCGACGGCCAGCCCTGGCGCTTCGCCAGCCTCTATCTGCCTGCCGCCGAACTGGCGAGCAGCCTGGATCTTTCCTCCGTCGAGTTCGACCGCCCGCTGCTGCGCAGTCCGGCGCTGGGCCGCGAGTTGGCCGCCAGCATCGAAGCCTTGCTGGCCAGCGACCGTTTCGCCCGCGAACGGGGGGAGGAGCGCCTGCTGGATTTCCTTGGCCGCCTGCTGGCGGCGAGCGGCACCCGCCTGCCGCAGAGGGCCGATCCTGGGCGCCCGGCTGTCGCCCGCCTGCAGGCGCTGCTCGCCGAGCGCCTGGCCGAACCGCCGGACCTGGATGAGATGGCGGAGCAGGTGGGCCTGTCGAAATACCACCTGCTGCGGGCGTTCAAGAAGGCCACCGGGCTCAGCCCGCGCCAGTGGAGCATGCAACTGCGCACCCGCCGCGCCCTCGGCCTGTTGCGCCGTGGCCTGGCGGTGGGCGAGGTGGCCCACGCCCTGGGCTTCGCCGACCAGAGCCACCTGACCCGTTACTTCACCAGCGCCTACGGCATTTCGCCGGGCCGCTACCAGCGCGCCGTGCGCGGCTGAACTGCGCAATCCGGTTCAAGTCGGCGGAGCCGCCGGCCGGGATAATCCGACGTCCCACCACGGAGTCGTCGTTCCATGCTCGCCATCTTCCTCGCCGCCTTGCTGTTCGGTTTCGCCTTCAATGTTTCCCCTGGCGCGGTGTTCAGCGAAACGCTGCGCCGCGGTTTGACCGGCGGCTTCCGCCCGGCGTTGCTGGTGCAACTGGGGTCGCTGATCGGCGATGCCGTCTGGGCCCTGCTCGGGCTCACCGGGCTGGCGCTGCTGCTGGGCTACGAACAGGTGCGGATTCCCCTGACCCTGGCCTGTGCCGCCTACCTGGCCTGGCTCGGCGTGCAAGGCTTGCGCGACGCCTGGAGTCCGCCGCTGGCGGCGGAGGATGCCGGCGAGCAGGGGCGCAACGCCTTCGGCGCCGGCGCGGCGATCTCCCTGTCCAATCCGAAGAACGTGGTCTACTGGGGTGCCCTCGGCAGCGCCCTGGCGGGGATCGTCGACGGCACGCCGAACCAGGCGCAGTCGCTGGTGTTCTTCGCCGGTTTCATGCTCTCGTCGCTGATCTGGTGCTTTTGCTGCGCGGCGCTGGTGGACTGGCTGCGGCGCAACACCTCGCTGTTCTGGCACCGCGTCAGCTACGCCGGTTGCGGCGTGCTCCTGCTCGGCCTGGCGGGACTGGCGCTGCGCGGGCTGTAGACGCGCCTCAGGCCGGCGCCAGGCGCCGCCGCAGCAGGCGTTGGCGCAGGCTTTCGAACGTGCCGAGGTCGACATGCCGGGCATGGTCGCCGACGACGATCCGGCCGTCGGGCAGCTCCGCCCAGTGCTGTAGTCCGCCCTCCAGGTCCAGTTCGCCGTAGCGGATGCGCAGCGCCCGGCCGGATTCGAGGTGCCAGAGCTGGGCGAGGTCCCGCGAGCGATGCGGTTCCAGCCACGGCGCCAGGAGCAGCCAGCCTCCGTCCAGGGCCTGGAGCTTCAGGTAGGGGCCTTCGGCCAGGCCGTCCAGCGAGTGGCTGCGGATCTCGCCGCTGTCGAGCCGGCCTTCGCAGAGCGTTTCACGCTCCAGCCAGACGATGGTCCCGGGCGCCGCCGAGGTCGGTTGCGCCGGATCGGCGGGCAGATCCTTGCCGACGGGGAACGGCAGGGGCTGGATGCGTGCCTCGCGCCATTCGAAGAACTGCCCGCGGGAGAGCAGGCAGACGCGCTGGTCCGGAGTGGTGAAGACCGCCGGCGGATTCTCGATGGAGCGCCGCGCTTGCGGCACGTCGAAGAGCAACCGCGGTTCGTCGTTGCCCTGGGCGAAGCCCGGATAGAGGAAGAACAGGCCGCGGTCGGCCAGGAGCAGGTCGTCCCCGGCCAGGCCGATGGCAAGTTCCGGGGTGCGGCGTTGGCGCAACGACTGCGCCGGCGGCAGCGGCAAGGGCGGTAGTTCGGGCGTCAACGAGGCGAGGTCGCGGGAGCGATGCAGCCAGGCGTAGGGGCTTCCCGAACGGGTCATCCTGACCCAGGCGTGCAGGCCGTCCGCCCAACTGGCCCGGCAGAGCAACGCGCCCTGGGTTTCCTCCGCGCCATCGGGCAGGCGTTGCAGCCTGGGCCATTGGCGCAGGTCCAGCAGGTCGCGGCTGTCCTCGCCCGGCAGGCGGGCGATGGCCAGGCCGGGCGCCAGGTGCTCGGCGTGTTCGAGGCAGATGTAGGCCGAAGCCGGCGCCAGGCCGGCCGGCGCGGCGGCGGGGAGGGCCGCCCGGGCGCCCTCGGGGGCGTTTTCCTGGCGCAGCGTGCGGGCGTTGTGGCCCTGCGCTGCGAGCGCATCGAGGAGGCGCTGGCTGTGGGGGGCGCCGACCACGTACAGGTTCAGGCTGTCGTCTTCGTCCAGGCGTTCCACCAACGCCAGTCCGAGGGATTCCAGCTCCTGGCCGAGGGCTGGCAGGAAATCCTCGGGAAGGTCGTCGCGCAGGCGCTCCAGCAGCGTCTCCAGTGCGGCGGAGGCCAACTGCGGGAAGCGTCCGGCATAGTCTCGGCGGAGTACGCCGAGCACGTCGGGCAGGCGGATCTTCCAATCGAAGGTAACGGGCGTGTCCATGCGTGCGATCCGTTGCGAAGTGGGTTGCGCAACGGTATTCACTGGCTGTCGCCGTTGTAAAGCGGCGGGAGGGATATCAGGCGAAGTCGCCCCAGAGTTGCTGGGCCACCGCCAACGCTACCACCGGCGCGGTCTCGGTGCGCAGCACTCGCGGGCCGAGGCGCGCGGAGTGGAAACCGGCCGCCTGAGCCTGCTCCACCTCGGCATCGCTCAGGCCGCCTTCGGGACCCACCAGGAAGGCCAGGCGCGACGGCGGCGCATGGCTGGCCAGGGGGGCGGCCACAGGGTGCAGGACCAGCCTGAGGTCATCGTCCCGCCCGCGCAGCCAGTCCTCCAGGGCCAGAGGCGGATGGATCAGCGGCAGGCTCGAACGGCCGCACTGCTCGCAGGCGCTGATCGCCACCTGGCGCCAGTGCTGCAGGCGCTTGTCGGCGCGCTCGTCCTTCAGGCGCACTTCGCAACGCTCGCTGACGATCGGGGTGATTTCCGCCACCCCCAGCTCGGTGGCCTTCTGGATCGCCCAGTCCATCCGCTCGCCGCGCGACAGGCCTTGCCCCAGGTGGATACGCAGGGGCGAGTCGGGCTGGCCGGCGAACTGCTCGCGGAGTTCGACGCGGACATTCTTCTTGCCGACCTCGACCAGCTCGCCGAGGTATTCCCGGCCGCTGCCGTCGAACAGTTGCACGGCGTCGCCCGTGGCGTGCCGCAGCACGCGGCCGATGTAGTGGGCCTGGGCCTCGGGCAGGTCGTGCTGGCCGAGGGAGAGAGGCTGGTCGACGAAGAAGCGGGACAGGCGCATGGCGATTCGAGGGTAGTGGCGACAGGCGCGCAGTTTACTGCCTGCCGCGGGGCGCTGGAACCGGCCCCCTCGGAACGAAGGGGCGGCGACGTTCAGCCCGGATCGCGGTGGTCCGGGTGGAAGTCGCTGACCGCCACGCTGACCGCGTCGCGGGTGGCGATGTCGATGCCTTCGCTGGCCACCTCGGCGAGGAAGTCGATCTGCTCCGGGGTAATCACGTAGGGCGGCAGGAAATACACCACGCTGCCCAGCGGGCGCAGCAGCGCGCCGCGCTCCAGGCCATGCTGGAAGACCTTCAGGCCGCGGCGCTCCTGCCAGGGGTAGGGCGTCCTGGATGCCTTGTCCTGGACCATTTCGATGGCCAGGACCATCCCGGTCTGGCGCACCTCGGCGACATGCGGGTGGTCGGCCAGGTGCGCGGTGGCCCTGGCCATGTGGGTGGACAGCGCGCGGTTGGCCTCGATCACCTTGTCTTCCTCGAAGATGTCCAGGGTCGCCAGGGCGGCGGCGCAGGCCAGCGGGTTGCCGGTATAGGTGTGCGAGTGGAGGAAGGCGCGCAGGGTCTGGTAGTCGTCGTAGAAGCCCCGGTAGACGGTCTCGCTGGTCAGCACCGCGGACATCGGCAGGTAGCCACCGGTGAGGGCCTTGGACAGGCAGAGGAAATCCGGGGCGATGCCGGCCTGCTCGCAGGCGAACATCGTCCCGGTGCGGCCGAAGCCCACCGCGATCTCGTCGTGGATCAGGTGCACGCCATAGCGGTCGCAGGCTTCGCGCAGCAGCTTGAGGTAGACCGGGTTGTACATGCGCATGCCGCCGGCGCCCTGGATCAGCGGTTCGACGATGACCGCGGCGATCTCGTCGTGCCCTTCGGCCAGGGTGCGCTCCATGTGGGCGAACATGTTCCGCGAATGTTCTTCCCAGCACATGCCGTCCGGACGCAGGAAGCAGTCCGGGCTGGGCACCTTGATGGTGTCGAGCAGCAGCGACTTGTAGGTTTCGGTGAACAGCGCCACGTCGCCCACCGACATCGCCGCGATGGTTTCGCCGTGGTAGCTGTTGGTCAGGGTGACGAAGCGCTTCTTGCGCGGCCTGCCGCTATTGAGCCAGAAGTGGTAGCTCATCTTCAGCGCGACCTCGATGCCCGCCGAGCCGCTGTCGGCGTAGAACACCCGGTCGAGCCCCGGCGGGGTGATCTTCACCAGTCGCTCCGACAGCTCGATCACCGGCTGGTGGCTGAATCCGGCGAGGATCACGTGCTCCAACTGGTCGACCTGGTCCTTGATGCGCTGGTTGATGCGCGGGTTGGCGTGACCGAACACATTGACCCACCAGGAACTGACCGCGTCGATGTAGCGCTTGCCTTCGAAATCCTCCAGCCAGACGCCTTCGCCGCGGCGGATCGGGATCACCGGCAGGCGTTCGTGGTCTTTCATCTGGGTACAGGGATGCCAGAGTACGTTCAGGTCGCGCTGCATCCAGTCGGCGTTAAGGCCCATGGGCTGTCTCCTCGGATCGATCGGCAAAGCCTATGCAATGGGGGTGAGATGAACAACCCGGCGGGTTGGGACACATCCGACAGCAGCCGCCGACGGACTCCTATGGTGGCCCAAACGGCTCTGGCGTATGCTGCGCGCCGTTGCGTCTTTGCTTTTTTCCTGGGGAGTCCGGTATGTCGTTAAGGTGGCTGCGCGCCGCGGCGTTTCTCATGTTGGGGGTGTTCAGCGCGGTGGCGCTGGGCAAGGATAAACAGCCTACGGCGATCGTCGTCGGCGCGGGCCTGGCAGGCCTGAGCGCGGCCTACGAATTGCAGAAGGACGGCTGGCAGGTCACGGTGCTCGAAGCGCGGCCGCAGGTGGGCGGGCGTTCCGGCCTGGCCACCAGCGAATGGGTCGGCAACCAGAAGGTCCAGCCCACGCTCAATGCCTACCTGGACACCTTCAAGCTGAAGCCGGTGCCGGCGCCGGACTTCGTCCGCACCCCCAGCTACCTGATCGACGGCCTGTACTACAGCAGCAGCGATCTCGCGCTCAAGCAGCCGAACGTCGCCGCCGACCTCAAGCGCTTCGAGTCGACCCTGGACGATCTCTCGGCATCGATCTCCGACCCGCTCAACCCTGCCTCGAGCAATACCCTGTTCGCCCTCGACCAGATGAACGCCGCGCGCTGGCTGGACAAGCTGAACCTGTCGCCGACCGCGCGCCTGCTGGTCAACCAGCGTATCCGTTCGCGCTACGACGAACCGTCGCGCCTGTCGCTGCTCTACCTCGCCCAGCAGGGCCGCGCCTACCGTGGCGTCGACGACCGCGACCTGCGCGCGGCGCGCCTGCCCGGCGGCAGCCAGGTGCTGGCGGAAGCCTTCGTCAAGCAGATCAAGACGATCAAGACCAAATCCAAGGTGTCGAGCATCGTCCAGGCCAAGGACGGCGTCGCCGTCAAGGCCGGCAGCGAGACCTACAAGGCCGACTACGTGGTTCTCGCCGTGCCGCTGAAGGCGCTCGGCCAGATCCAGATGACCCCGTCCCTGAGCGGTACCCAGATGTCCGCGCTGAAGGGCACCAACTATGGCTGGCGCGACCAGATCCTGCTGAAGTTCAAGCGTCCGGTGTGGGACGACAAGTCGCGCCTCTCCGGCGAGATCTTCAGCGACCAGGGCCTGGGCATGATCTGGGTCGAGCCGGCGCTGAAAGGCGGCGCCAACGTGCTGATCAACCTGTCCGGCGACAACGCCCGCGTGCTGCAGGCTTTCGGCGACCGGCAGATGGTCGATCAGGTGCTGATCCGCATGAACAAGTTCTATCCGAAGATGCGCGGTGCCTTCGCCGGCTACGAAATTCGTCGCTACAGCGCCGATCCGGGTACCGGTGGTTCCTACCTGGCCTACGGTCCGGGCCAGGTGACGCGTTTCTGGCGGATCTGGGAACAGCCGCTGTCGCGGGTCGCCTTCGCCGGCGAGCACACCGATGCGCTGTACCCCGGCACCATCGAGGGGGCGCTGCGCAGCGGCAAGCGCGCCGCCAGCCAGGTGCGCGACCTGTACGCCGGCAAGACGCCGGTGATCGAGGGCGCGCCGATGGTGGCGAAGGCCGAGAAGGTAGCCGCACCGACGACCGGCGGCGAGAAGAAGAACCCGTTCGCCTGGTTCACCCGCCTGTTCGATTGATCCCCTTCGCCGGCGCCGGAAGCTCCGGCGCCTTGCGCTTCCCGGTTCGCAGCGCAATCCAGGGTTTTTTCTTAGCCTGCGAACCTATCTTGTGAATCGATGTTTCAAAGCAGAATTTTCTGCTTTAACTCGATGGATTTGCCGCTAGTCTTGAGGCTTCGCTTTTCAAGGAAGTTTTTCATGCAGTGGCGCAATACCTCATCCCGTTACGGCGTATTCAGCCTGTTCCTGCACTGGGGCAGCGCGCTGGTGGTCTTCGGCCTGTTCGGCCTGGGCCTGTGGATGCGCGAACTGAGCTATTACGACCCCTGGTACCACCCCGCGCCGGCGCTGCATAAAAGCATCGGCATCCTGCTGGCCATTGCCCTGCTGGTGCGGATCGTCTGGCGTTTCGTCAGCCCGCCGCCGCCGGCGCCGGCCAACCACGGTCCGCTCACGCGGGTAGCGAGCAAGCTTGGCCACCTCGCGCTGTACGGGCTGCTGCTGGCGGTGATCGTCGCGGGCTACCTGATTTCCACCGCCGACGGCGAACCGATCAGCGTGTTCGGCTGGTTCTCCGTGCCGGCAACCCTCAGCGGGCTGCCCGACCAGGCAGACGTCGCGGGTGAAATCCATCTCTACCTGGCCTGGGCGCTGGTGGTCTTCGCCGTCCTCCATGCCCTGGCCGCCCTCAAGCATCACTTCGTCGACCGCGACCCGACCCTAAAGCGCATGCTCGGTCGCTCGTCGAATGATCAACAACCACGTTAAGGAGAATGTCCATGCTGAAGAAGACCCTTGCCGCGCTGGCGCTCGGCTCCGCACTGTTCACCGCCGGCCAGGCAATGGCCGCGGACTACAAGATCGACAAGGAAGGCCAGCACGCCTTCATCGAGTTCCGCATCAAGCACCTGGGCTATAGCTGGCTGTACGGCCGCTTCAACGACTTCGACGGCAGCTTCACCTTCGACGAGAAGAACCCGTCGGCCGACAAGGTCAAGGTGACCATCAACACCAACAGCGTGGACACCAACCATGCCGAGCGTGACAAGCACCTGCGCAGCGGTGATTTCCTCAACGTCAGCAAGAACCCGACCGCTACCTTCGAATCCACCGAAGTGAAGGCCAACGGCGACAGCGCCGACATCACCGGCAACCTGACCCTGAACGGCGTGACCAAGCCGGTCACCATCAAGGCCAAGCTGATCGGCCAGGGCGACGACCCGTGGGGCGGCTACCGTGCCGGCTTCGAAGGCAGCGCCACCCTGAAGCTGAAAGACTTCGGCATCAAGATGGACCTCGGCCCGGCATCCCAGGAAGTCGAGCTGCTGCTCTCCGTCGAAGGCATTCGCCAGTAAGCGGATACCTGAAACGAAAAACGCCGGCGATCGCCGGCGTTTTTCATTGTGCTTCGAAAAGAATGTTCTTAAATATCCTCAAGCGGTTGCGCGGCCAGGCACTGGTCGAGGAGATGCACCAGGGTGGCCTGTTCCACCGGGGTGAGCGGGGCAAACAACTCGTCATGCACGCGTGACATGATGGCCTCCGCATGCTGGTGGATGGCCAGCCCCTCGTCGGTGAGGAAGAGCTGGAAGCTGCGCTGGTCGCTGGGGTTGCGCTCGCGGCGGACCAGGTTTCTTCCCTCCAGCTCGCGGATCTTCCGGGTGATCAGTGCCTTGTCGCGGCACATCTGGCGTCCCAGGTCCTGCAGGTTCAGCCCGCGTTGTTCGTCGATAAGCTTCAATACATGGACGTCGGGCGGGGTCAGGTCGAGTCGCTGGCAATCGAGCTCGCTCTGGATGCGCGTCCGCACATGCTGGAAGACCGCCATCAGCGCGGGCATCAGGTCGGGATTCACGGGGTAGTTCATTGGTTTGGCCGAGTAAACCTAATGTAAATGTGGTTGATCCAGTCAACTATTTTGCTTATTTTAGTTGACCTTATCAACCTTGTTTCAGGTTCTGAATATGGGCCATGGCGCCGGGTGGATAACCGGCCATCGAGCTAAAACGTTTCAGGTGTTTTCACGCGAGGCTTTCGGACGTTTACAAACACCTATGAATGTAAGTATTTTGCCTGCCTTCTTCGAGCCGGTGCAGCGCCTTCACGCTGCATCGGCCGCTTTCGCTCATGAGGACAACGCTATGCAACGAACGCCAGCCATGCGTGTACTGGTTCCGGCCCTGCTGGTCGCGATTTCGGCCCTTTCCGGGTGCGGAAAAAGCGAGGCGCCGCCGCCGGCGCAAACGCCGGAGGTCGGGATCGTGACCCTGGAAGCGCAGACGGTGACCCTGAATACCGAGCTGCCGGGCCGGACCAATGCGTTCCGCATCGCCGAGGTGCGTCCCCAGGTGAACGGCATCATCCTCAAGCGCCTGTTCAAGGAAGGCAGCGACGTCAAGGCCGGGCAGCAGCTCTACCAGATCGACCCCGCCACCTACGAGGCCGACTACCAGAGCGCCCAGGCCAACCTGGCTTCGACCCAGGAGCAGGCCCAGCGCTACAAGCTGCTGGTCGCCGACCAGGCCGTGAGCAAGCAGCAGTACGCCGACGCCAATGCCGCCTACCTGCAGTCCAAGGCGGCGGTGGAGCAGGCGCGGATCAACCTGCGCTACACCAAGGTGCTGTCGCCGATCTCCGGCCGCATCGGCCGTTCCGCGGTGACCGAAGGCGCCCTGGTGACCAACGGCCAGGCCAACGCGATGGCCACCGTGCAACAGCTCGACCCGATCTACGTCGACGTCACCCAGCCGTCCACCGCCCTGCTGCGCCTGCGCCGCGAACTGGCCAGCGGCCAGTTGGAGCGCGCCGGCGACAACGCGGCGAAGGTCTCCCTGAAGCTGGAGGACGGTAGCCAATACCCGCTGGAAGGTCGCCTCGAATTCTCCGAGGTTTCCGTCGACGAAGGCACCGGCTCGGTCACCATCCGCGCCGTGTTCCCCAACCCGAACAACGAGCTGCTGCCCGGCATGTTCGTTCACGCGCAGTTGCAGGAAGGCGTCAAGCAGAAGGCCATCCTCGCTCCGCAGCAAGGCGTGACCCGCGACCTCAAGGGCCAGGCTACCGCGCTGGTGGTGAACGCGCAGAACAAGGTCGAGCTGCGGGTGATCAAGGCCGACCGGGTGATCGGCGACAAGTGGCTGGTTACCGAAGGCCTGAACGCCGGCGACAAGATCATTACCGAAGGCCTGCAGTTCGTGCAGCCGGGTGTCGAGGTGAAGACCGTGCCGGCGAAGAATGTCGCGTCCGCGCAGAAGGCCGACGCCGCTCCGGCGAAAACCGACAGCAAGGGCTGATCAAGGGGATTCGTAATGTCGAAGTTTTTCATTGATAGGCCCATTTTCGCGTGGGTGATCGCCTTGGTGATCATGCTCGCGGGCGGCCTGTCGATCCTCAGTCTGCCGGTCAACCAGTACCCGGCCATCGCCCCGCCGGCCATCGCCGTGCAGGTGAGCTACCCGGGCGCCTCGGCCGAGACGGTGCAGGACACCGTGGTCCAGGTGATCGAGCAGCAGATGAACGGGATCGACAATCTGCGCTACATCTCCTCGGAGAGTAACTCCGACGGCAGCATGACCATCACCGTGACCTTCGAACAGGGCACCGACCCCGACATCGCCCAGGTCCAGGTGCAGAACAAGCTGCAACTGGCCACCCCGCTACTGCCGCAGGAAGTGCAGCGCCAGGGGATCCGGGTGACCAAGGCGGTGAAGAACTTCCTCATGGTGGTCGGTGTGGTTTCCACCGACGGCAGCATGACCAAGGAAGACCTGTCGAACTACATCGTTTCCAACATCCAGGACCCGCTCTCGCGGACCAAGGGCGTCGGTGACTTCCAGGTGTTCGGCTCGCAGTACTCGATGCGCATCTGGCTCGACCCGGCCAAGCTGAACAGCTACCAGCTGACCCCCGGCGACGTGAGCAGCGCGATCCAGGCGCAGAACGTGCAGATTTCCTCCGGCCAGCTCGGCGGCTTGCCGGCGGTCAAGGGCCAGCAGCTCAACGCCACCATCATCGGCAAGACCCGCCTGCAGACCGCGGAGCAATTCGAGAACATCCTGCTCAAGGTCAATCCCGACGGTTCCCAGGTGCGCCTGAAGGACGTCGCCGATGTAGGCCTGGGCGGCCAGGACTACAGCATCAACGCGCAGTTCAACGGCAGCCCGGCGTCCGGTATCGCGATCAAGCTGGCCACCGGCGCCAACGCGCTGGATACCGCCAAGGCGATCCGCCAGACCATCGCCAACCTGGAACCGTTCATGCCGCAGGGCATGAAGGTGGTCTACCCGTACGACACCACCCCGGTGGTCTCGGCCTCGATCCATGAGGTAGTGAAGACCCTCGGCGAGGCGATCCTCCTCGTGTTCCTGGTGATGTACCTGTTCCTGCAGAACTTCCGCGCCACGCTGATCCCGACCATCGCCGTACCGGTGGTGCTGCTGGGGACCTTCGGCGTGCTCGCCGCGTTCGGCTTCTCGATCAACACCCTGACCATGTTCGGCATGGTGCTGGCCATCGGCTTGCTGGTGGACGACGCCATCGTGGTGGTGGAGAACGTCGAGCGGGTGATGGCCGAGGAAGGCCTGTCGCCAAGGGAGGCGGCGCGCAAGTCCATGGGCCAGATCCAGGGCGCGCTGGTCGGTATCGCCATGGTGCTCTCGGCGGTATTCCTGCCGATGGCGTTCTTCGGCGGCTCCACCGGGGTGATCTACCGGCAGTTCTCCATCACCATCGTGTCGGCCATGGCCCTCTCGGTGATCGTGGCGCTGATCCTCACCCCGGCGCTCTGCGCGACCATGCTCAAGCCGATCGAGAAAGGCGACCATGGCGAGCACAAGGGCGGCTTCTTCGGCTGGTTCAACCGGATGTTCCTTTCCACCACCCACGGCTACGAGCGGGGCGTGGCGTCGATCCTCAAACATCGCGCGCCGTACCTGCTGATCTACGTGGTGATCGTGGCCGGGATGATCTGGATGTTCACCCGCATTCCCACCGCGTTCCTCCCCGACGAGGACCAGGGCGTACTGTTCGCCCAGGTACAGACCCCGCCGGGCTCCAGTGCCGAGCGTACCCAGGTGGTGGTGGACTCGATGCGCGAATACCTGCTGGAGAAGGAAAGCTCTTCGGTCAGCTCGGTGTTCACCGTGACCGGCTTCAACTTCGCCGGCCGCGGCCAGAGTTCGGGCATGGCGTTCATCATGCTCAAGCCCTGGGAAGAGCGTCCCGGTGGCGAGAACAGCGTGTTCGAACTGGCCAAGCGCGCGCAGATGCACTTCTTCAGCTTCAAGGACGCGATGGTGTTCGCCTTCGCGCCGCCGTCGGTACTGGAACTGGGTAACGCCACCGGCTTCGACCTGTTCCTCCAGGACCAGGCGGGTGTCGGCCACGAAGTCCTGCTCCAGGCGCGCAACAAGTTCCTCATGCTCGCCGCGCAGAACCCGGCGCTGCAACGCGTGCGCCCCAACGGCATGAGCGACGAACCGCAGTACAAGCTGGAGATCGACGACGAGAAGGCCAGCGCCCTCGGCGTGTCCCTTGCCGACATCAACAGCACCGTGTCCATCGCCTGGGGTTCCAGCTACGTCAACGACTTCATCGACCGTGGCCGGGTCAAGCGGGTCTACCTGCAGGGCAGGCCGGACGCGCGGATGAACCCGGACGACCTGAGCAAGTGGTACGTGCGCAACGACAAGGGCGAGATGGTGCCGTTCAACGCCTTCGCCACCGGCAAGTGGGAATACGGTTCGCCGAAGCTGGAGCGCTACAATGGCGTGCCGGCGATGGAGATCCTCGGCGAGCCGGCGCCCGGCCTGAGTTCCGGTGACGCCATGGCGGCGGTCGAGGAGATCGTCAAGCAATTGCCGAAAGGCGTTGGCTACTCCTGGACCGGCCTGTCCTACGAGGAGCGCTTGTCCGGCTCGCAGGCGCCGGCGCTGTATGCGCTGTCGCTGCTGGTGGTGTTCCTCTGCCTGGCGGCCCTGTACGAAAGCTGGTCGATTCCGTTCTCGGTGATGCTGGTGGTGCCGTTGGGCGTGATCGGCGCGCTGCTGGCGACGTCCATGCGCGGCCTGTCCAACGACGTGTTCTTCCAGGTGGGCCTGTTGACGACCATCGGCCTGTCGGCGAAGAACGCCATTCTCATCGTGGAGTTCGCCAAGGAGCTGCACGAGCAGGGCAAGGGCATCGTCGAGGCGGCCATCGAAGCCTGCCGCATGCGTCTGCGGCCGATCGTGATGACCTCCCTGGCGTTCATCCTCGGCGTGGTCCCGCTGGCGATCTCCACCGGCGCCGGCTCGGGCAGCCAGCATGCGATCGGTACCGGCGTGATCGGCGGCATGGTCACTGCGACCGTCCTGGCGATCTTCTGGGTACCGCTGTTCTACGTGGCGGTCAGCACGCTGTTCAAGGACGAGGCGTCCAAGCAGCAAGCGTCCGTCGAAAAGGGGCAATGATATGAAACGGTCCTTCCTTTCCCTGGCGGTAGCCGCTGTCGTTCTGTCCGGCTGCTCGCTGATCCCCGACTACCAGCGCCCCGAGGCGCCGGTAGCCGCGGCCTACCCGCAAGGGCAGGCCTACGGGCAGAACACCGGCGCGGCGGCCGTTCCGGCCGCCGACATCGGCTGGCGCGAGTTCTTCCGCGACCCGCAGTTGCAGCAACTGATCGGCGTGGCGCTGGAAAACAACCGCGACCTGCGGGTCGCCGCGTTGAACGTCGAGGCCTTCCGGGCGCAGTACCGCATCCAGCGGGCCGACCTGTTCCCGCGGATCGGCGTGGACGGTAGCGGCACCCGCCAGCGTTTGCCGGGCGACCTGTCGACCACCGGCAGTCCGGCGATTTCCAGCCAGTACGGGGTGACCCTGGGCACTACCGCCTGGGAACTCGATCTCTTCGGCCGCCTGCGCAGCCTGCGCGACCAGGCCCTGGAGCAGTACCTGGCGACCGAACAGGCGCAGCGCAGCGCGCAGACCACCCTGGTGGCCAGCGTGGCGACCGCCTACCTGACGCTGAAGGCCGACCAGGCGCAGTTGCAGCTGACCAAGGACACCTTGGGCACCTACCAGAAGAGTTTCGACCTGACCCAGCGCAGCTACGACGTCGGCGTCGCCTCCGCGCTCGACCTGCGCCAGGCGCAGACCGCCGTGGAAGGCGCCCGCGCGACCCTGGCGCAGTACACCCGCCTGGTAGCCCAGGACCAGAATGCGCTGGTCCTGCTGCTGGGCTCCGGGATCCCGGCGAACCTGCCGCAAGGCCTGGGCCTGGACCAGACCCTGCTGACCGAAGTGCCGGCAGGTCTGCCGTCGGACCTGCTGCAACGGCGCCCGGACATCCTCGAGGCCGAGCACCAGCTCATGGCCGCCAACGCCAGCATCGGCGCCGCGCGCGCGGCGTTCTTCCCGAGCATCAGCCTGACCGCCAACGCCGGCACCATGAGCCGCCAACTGTCCGGCCTGTTCGACGCCGGTTCGGGTTCCTGGTTGTTCCAGCCGTCGATCAACCTGCCGATCTTCACCGCCGGCAGCCTGCGTGCCAGCCTGGACTACGCGAAGATCCAGAAGGACATCAACGTCGCGCAGTACGAGAAGGCGATCCAGACGGCGTTCCAGGAAGTCGCCGACGGCCTGGCCGCGCGCGGTACCTTCACCGAGCAGTTGCAGGCGCAGCGCGATCTGGTCAAGGCCAGCGACGAGTACTACCAGCTCGCCGACAAGCGCTATCGCACGGGGGTGGACAACTACCTGACCCTGCTCGACGCGCAACGCTCGCTGTTCACCGCGCAGCAGCAACTGATCACCGACCGCCTCAATCAGCTGACCAGCGAGGTCAACCTGTACAAGGCCCTCGGCGGCGGCTGGAACCAGCAGACCGTGACCCAGCAGCAGACCGCGAAGAAGGAAGATCCCCAGGCTTGATCGCCTTCCGCGCCATGCAAGAACGCCGACCCTAGGGTCGGCGTTTTTTTATCCTCGCGGAAGTCGGCGGGTCCGCGTCACGGACCCGCTCGGCCTTAGCGGTTGCGGGTCAGCAGTGCGGGGCGCTCGCCCTTGCGCCGCGGTTCCAGCTCGTCGAGCTGCTCGGCGGTGGGGAAGCGATCCATGCGCACCAGGTCGCGCTTGTTGATCACCACCGGCTGGCGGCTCGGCTGCTTGCCGGTGCCGTACTCGGACGGCTCGCGCAGCGGCGCGTCGCTCATCCGCGAGGCATTCTCGCGACCCTGGCCGCGCGGCTTGCTGGCGCGCGGTTTCTTCGCCTTGCCCTGGCCGGCACCCTGACCGCGAGCGCCACCTTGAGCGGCGCCCTGGCTCTTGCCGCGAGCTTGGCCCTGGCCTTGGCCACGACCCTGCTGGCCGGTGCCGCCCTGGGGTTTCTGCTGGCCACCGCGGCGTCCGCGTCCCTTGTTTTCCTGACCCTGGTAGGGGCTGACGTAGTCGGCGCGGTTGCCGAAATTGTCGAAGTCGTCGTCGAGGAACTCTTCCGGATCGCGATTACCGTCGACTTCCGGCGGCCGATTGGGCTTGGCCGGACGCGCTTCGCGGCTCTGCCGCGGCGGCTGCGCTTGGCCGGCCTCGCGGTTTTCCTTGTTCTTGCCACCACGACGGCGGCGCTTGCCGGCCGGCTTCTCGGTACCGTCCTGGGCCGCAGCGACATTGCTGTCGGGGTTGCTCGCCTGGGCGTCTTTCGGCTTGCGCTCGCGGCTGCTGCGCCGTTCCTTGTCGCGGCGCGGCTGCTTCTGCGGCGCCTCGCGGGGCTCCGGCTGGGCCACCTCGGGCAGCACGGCCTCGGGGTCGAAACCCTGGGCATCGCCATCGGGAATACGCTGTCTGGTCATCTTCTCGATGGCCTTGAGCAGCTTCTCTTCGTCCGGCGCCACCAGCGAGATCGCCTCGCCGCTGCGTCCGGCGCGGCCGGTACGGCCGATGCGGTGGACGTAGTCTTCCTCGACGTTGGGCAACTCGTAGTTGACCACATGGGGCAACTGGTCGATATCCAGGCCGCGGGCGGCGATGTCGGTCGCCACCAGGATGCGCACGTCGTTGGCCTTGAAGTCGGCCAGCGCCTTGGTCCGCGCGTTCTGGCTCTTGTTGCCATGGATCGCGGCGGCCGGCAGGCCGTGCTTGGTCAGGTACTCGGCGAGACGGTTGGCGCCGTGCTTGGTACGGGTGAAGACCAGCACCTGTTCCCAGGCGCCGACGGTTACCAGGTGCGCCAGCAGGGCGCGCTTCTGCGGCGCCGGCAGGCGGAACACGCGTTGCTCGATGCGCTCGACCGTGGTGTTCGGCGGCGTTACCTCGATGCGTTCCGGGTTGTGCAGGAGCTTGTTGGCGAGGTCGACGATGTCTTTCGAGAAGGTTGCCGAGAACAGCAGGTTCTGGCGCTTGGGCGGCAGCTTGGCGAGAACCTTCTTCACATCGTGGATGAAGCCCATGTCGAGCATGCGGTCGGCTTCGTCGAGGACGAGGATTTCCACGTGGGACAGGTCGACCTTGTTCTGCCCGGCCAGGTCGAGCAGGCGGCCGGGGCAGGCGACGAGTACGTCGACGCCCTTGGCCAGGGCCTGGATCTGCGGGTTCATGCCAACCCCGCCGAAGATGCAGGTGCTGTTCAGCGGCAGGTCGCGGGCGTAGACCTTGAAGCTGTCATGCACCTGGGCGGCCAGCTCACGGGTCGGGGTCAGTACCAGCACGCGCGCCTGGCGCGGGCCGTGGCGGTGTTCGCGGTCGGGATGACCGGCGGGGAACAGGCGCTCCAGTACCGGCAGGGCGAAACCACCGGTCTTGCCGGTGCCGGTCTGTGCCGCAACCATCAGGTCGCGACCTTGCAACACGGCGGGAATCGCCCGCTGTTGCACGGGAGTGGGCTGGCTGTAGCCCGCAGCCTCCACAGCGCGGGCAAGCGCCTCGGAGAGTCCGAGGGAAGAAAAGGACATGCGGGTTTTCCTATATGGGCCGGGGCGAGGCCGGCTGCTGTGAAATCACCAAGTTCTGCGAACTCCTGTCTACCTTCGGGCCCTGTCGGCCAGGGCGGAAGGTCTGGCCGCGGCGCTGCGTATGCGCTCGGTGGCCGGTGTCGAACGGGTGCCCTCGCGGGCATGGCCGCGCACCTGGTCGGGGGCGCTGGCCGGTTCGCTCCCGGCCCTGGGTGGGGGGGCCGGGGGCAGCGTCAACGGAGGGCTGCGGTCAGAGCAGGTCACGTTGGCGCAAATGCTGGCGGATCTCGTTGGCCCGGGAGCCAAGGAGGTTGCGCAGCAAGCTGTGATTCAGCCAATCCTCGATTTGTTCCGCAATCGGTTCCTGCGGATAGCGTTCGATGGCATTGGTCGCGGCTTTCTCCCACCAGACGGGGCCGCAGGCCCGGTCGAACTCGTTACTGTATTCGTGGCAACCGTAGAGCAGTTCGATACTGAACTGGCGCATCGGAGCCGGCAACGGCAGGGTTCCCAGCTTGTACAGCAGACGCTTGGCACGCGGTGGGCGTGGCAGTCGATCGGTCACCTTGAGGGTGTCGTCGAGGGCTGCAGCGCTGAGAAGGGAGGAACCGTGCTTGCACAACCAGGCCTGGATCTTCGCGCGGAACAGCTGTTTCCGGCTCCAGTAATGGTGGATCAGGTCGGTACAACCCACCAGCTCCAGCCGCTTGTGGGCGGCGACGGCCAGGACGAATTCCTCAAGAGTATAGGCACCGTTGGCAATTGGATAGAGTTCATCCATTAATTCCAACGAACGGTCGAGTATTTTCGCCTCTTCCCGAGGCAGGCCGATGACGCCGGAGTTGAGCTGGTGCATCTCGTCGTCGGCCCAGCCGCGCTCGAACAGGTAGGGCGAGAGGTCGCGGTAGAGCGGGAAGTTACGGTGTTCGCCATAGCGCGCGCCGATCGCGTTGCACAGCAGGCTGCCGGGCTGGATGCGGTCGAACAGGCGCAGGGGCGAACTGTGGAAGAAGGTATCGGTGTCGATCAGCAATGCCTGGTCGGCGTCTTCCAGGGCGTCGCGCAGGGCCACGTGCTTGGCGCGGAAGTGATAGCCGTGCGGTTGGCACCAGGCGACCAGCTCCTCGGCCGTCACTTCGCGGACCTGCACCGGCAGGCCGGCGTAGGGACTGGGGTCGTCGGTATAGACCCTGACCGTCAGGCCATGCGCCGCCCCGTCGCGGAGGTGGGCGAAGGCGCTGGCGATGCTGAACAGGGCTTCCTGGTGGTAGGTCTGTCGCCCGTAGACCAGGTAGATCAGATGCTTGCGTGAGTTGGCCATGTCTGTCGTGGATCGCGTGAGAGGCATCCCTGCCGGTATACGCTGCCGGGCCGAACCGCGTGGGCGGTATCAGCGTGGCAGCTGGAGATTCTTCCAGATCGCCAGGCTCGGATCGGCCTGGTTCAAAGTATAGAAATGCAGTCCCGGTGCGCCGCCCTCCAGCAGGCGTTCGCACATCTCGCTGATGACCTGCTCGCCGAAGGCCTGGATGCTGCGGCTGTCGTCGCCGTAGGCTTCCAGTTGCTTGCGGATCCAGCGCGGCAGTTCGGCGCCGCAGGCGTCGGAGAAGCGCGCCAGCTTGGAGTAGTTGGTGATCGGCATGATGCCGGGGACCACCGGGATGTCCACGCCGAGCTTGGCGACCCGCTCGACGAAGTAGAAATAGGCATCGGCGTTGAAGAAGTACTGGGTGATGGCGCTGCTGGCGCCGGCCTTCACCTTGCGCACGAAGTTCGCCAGGTCATCCTCGAAGCTGCGCGCCTGGGGGTGGACCTCCGGATAGGCGGCGACCTCGATGTGGAAGTGGTCGCCGGTCTCGGTGCGGATGAAGTCCACCAGTTCGTTGGCGTAGCGCAGTTCGCCGCTGGCCATGCCCATGCCCGACGGCAGGTCGCCGCGAAGGGCGACGATGCGGCGGATGCCGGCCTCGCGGTAGCGGCCGAGCAGTTCGCGCAACTCGGCTTTCGAGTCGCCGACACAGGACAGGTGCGGCGCGGTCGGCACCTTCACCTCGCCGTCCAGTTGCAGCACGGTACTCAACGTGCGGTCGCGGGTGGATCCGCCGGCGCCGTAGGTGCAGGAGAAGAAGTCGGGCTTGTAGCCCGCCAGGTTGCGGGCGGTGGCCAACAGCTTTTCATGGCCGGCCTCGGTCTTCGCCGGGAAGAACTCGAAGCTGAAACGGCGTTCGCTCTGACTCATGATCGGTTCCTTGGACGCGACCACGGCCGCGCCTCTTCTTGTTGATTCCGACTAGCGCCGGGTACTTCAGTAGTACTGGCGGTAGTGCTCGATTTTTTCCCGCAGGCGTCGGGCCGTCGCGGCGTGGGCATGGCCGAGGCGAGCGAGGATCAGCTGCGACTCCTGGTGGTAGTTCGCGATCTTGTCCTGGTTCCAGGTCTGCGGCGGTGGCTGCAGGTTGGTGATGCGGTCGCACAGCTTGACCAGGGCGTACTGCGCCGGGCCCTCGGCAAGCGCCTGGAGATAGTCGTCGAGGGAACGCTTGGGGCCGTCGCCGACGCGCTTGCTCAGGGCCTGCACGCCGGCACAGACGAACTCGCCGAACTGTTGCCGCAGCTCCTCGGGTGAGGTCGCCGTGTCTTCCAGGGTGTCGTGCAGGACCGCGATCTGCAGGGTTTCCCCGAGCCGTTCGATGGCACCGTCGCGATCGGCGGCCAGCAGCTCGTTGGCGACCATGCCCAGGTGCACCAGATAAGGCAGCGGCGAGCCGCTGAGGGTCTGGTTGCGGTGGGCGCGGGCGGCGAACAGCCAGGCCTGGTTGTAGCGATCGGCGAGGTGCGTGGACATCGTGGGAGCGCTCATGCGAACGGGGCAGGCGCATGGCGCCTGCCCCGTGGTCCGCTTAGTAGCGATAGGTGTCCGGCTTGAACGGGCCTTCCACGCTCACGCCGATGTACTCGGCCTGTTTCGGGGTCAGTTGGGTGACCACGCCGCCGAAGCCCTTGACCATCTCCAGGGCCACTTCCTCGTCGAGCTTCTTCGGCAGCACTTCGACGCTCAGGCGCTTGGCCTTCTCGGCGGCCGGCAGGTCGGCGTACTTCTGCTCGAACAGGTGGATCTGCGCCAGCACCTGGTTGGCGAAGGAACCGTCCATGATCCGGCTCGGATGGCCGGTGGCGTTGCCCAGGTTGACCAGGCGGCCCTCAGCGAGAAGGATCAGGTAGTCGTCGTTGTGCGCGTCGAAACCGTCCTTGCCGGTGCGGTGGATCTTGTGCACCTGCGGCTTGACCTCTTCCCAGGCCCAGTTCTTGCGCATGAAGGCGGTGTCGATCTCGTTGTCGAAGTGGCCGATGTTGCAGACCACCGCGCGCTTCTTCAGCGCCTTGAGCATGTTGGCGTCGCAGACGTTGACGTTGCCGGTGGTGGTGACGATCAGGTCGATCTTGCCCAGCAGCGCGGCGTCGATGCTGGCCTCGGTGCCGTCGTTGATGCCGTTCTTGTACGGCGAGACGACTTCGAAGCCGTCCATGCAGGCCTGCATGGCGCAGATCGGGTCGACTTCCGCGACCTTGACGATCATGCCTTCCTGGCGCAGCGACTGCGAGGAGCCCTTGCCCACGTCGCCGTAGCCGATCACCAGGGCCTGCTTGCCCGACAGCAGGTGGTCGGTGCCGCGCTTGATGGCGTCGTTGAGGCTATGGCGGCAGCCGTACTTGTTGTCGTTCTTGCTCTTGGTCACCGAGTCGTTGACGTTGATCGCCGGGACTTTCAGGGTGCCGTTCTTGAGCATGTCGAGCAGGCGGTGGACCCCGGTGGTGGTCTCTTCGGTGATGCCGTGGATGCGCTCGAGCATCTGCGGGTATTTCTTGTGCAGGATCTCGGTCAGGTCACCGCCGTCGTCCAGCACCATGTTGGCGTCCCACGGCTGGCCGTCCTTGAGGATGGTCTGCTCGATGCACCATTCGTACTCTTCCTCGGTCTCGCCCTTCCAGGCGAACACCGGGATGCCGGCTGCGGCGATGGCGGCGGCGGCCTGGTCCTGGGTGGAGAAGATGTTGCAGCTCGACCAGCGGACTTCGGCGCCCAGCGCGACCAGGGTCTCGATCAGCACGCCGGTCTGGATGGTCATGTGGATGCAACCGAGGATCTTCGCGCCTTTCAGCGGCTGCTGGCCGGCATACTTGCGGCGCAGGCCCATCAGTGCGGGCATTTCCGATTCGGCGATGATCAGCTCGCGGCGGCCCCAGGCGGCCAGGGTGATGTCGGCGACCTTGTAGTCGGTGAAACCGGCGGGCGTCATGACAGCGCTCATGCGTAACTCTCCATTCGTTGTCTGCGAATGGGCGCCGTTGGTGCGTTGACAGACCGGCGAGGCCGGCCTGAGAGCGCGCTCCGTTCGAGCCTGACAGGCCTAGGCCTGCTGCAGCGCCCCTCGAACGGAAGGCGGGAGCGACCCGAAGGGCCGCCTGAGCGGGCGATTATAGCGGCGCCACATGAAACTCCCAAGTCACCCCTGATACGCCGCTCGTCGCCGTGCGTCGCGCCCTCGGGCTGCGGCGATGCACCGCAGCGCAGAAGCGCGGGGAATTTGCGGGTCAGGATGCTAGAGTGCGCGGTCATGAGAATCGCTCCCATCTCCCGCTCACCGCTGCTGCAGTGGCTGAGCTTCGCCCTCTGTGCCTGCGTGCTGGTCAACGCGCTGGCTTGCGGCGTCCTGCACCTGCAGGCGCTGGGAGTGGGCAGCGACAAAGGGCAGAAGGCCAGCGTCGGGCTGTTCTGCGTCGCCGGTGCCAGCCAATGGCTATCCCTGGATCCCGACGACGGGTCCGCCGGCGATCCGGTACCGGTCAATCCCCAGTTGCCGGTGAGCTGCCCGATGTGCAGCGCCCTGGTGCTGTTCGTCGCGCTCGGGGTGATCTGGTCCTGGCGCTTGCAACGGCGGCGCCAGGCGCGTTTCCGCCCGCCCGCCACGCGCGAGCCGGTGCCGCCCCGGTACGTCTGGCCGCCGGCCAACCCGCGCGCTTCCCCCGCCTGATCCTGAACGCCCGCCGCGCCGGGCATTTGCATCCGTCGCCCGTCCTGCCTCGTCCGCGCAGCGCTCGCCGCTGTCCATCCGGGCGAGGCGGGCGTGCCCACCATGCCTTGCTTCAGGATCGCTCGATGAAAAAGCACTCCACGGCCCGCCGCGTCCTCGCGCTGGGTCTCAACCTCACCCTGGCCGGCGTTCCGGCCTTGCTCTGGGCCGATGAGGAACCCACCGAACTGCCCGCCCTCACCGTCAGCGCCGGCGCCGCCGGGGAAACCCCGCCGGCCCTCGATCTCGACGACAGCGCCGGTGGCGGCTCGCGCCTGGGCCTGAGCCTGCGCGAGACTCCCGGCTCGGTAAGCGTGGCCAACCGTGCCAGCTTCGAGCGGCGCGGCCTGCGCAGCACCCAGGACATCGCCAACAGCCTGCCCGGCGTGAACGCCTCGGCGCCGCCCGGCTTCGGCGGCTTCGTCACCTACCGCGGCTTCAGTTCGAACCAGGTCAACCAGTTGTTCAACGGCATTCCGGTGCAATACAGCAGCGCCATGCGTCCGCTGGACGACTGGATCGTCGACCGCGTCGAGCTGGTCGGCGGTCCGTCCTCCTTCCTCAACGGCGCCGGTGCCGTCGGCGGCTCGCTGGACTACATCAGCAAGCTCGCCGACCGCTACGGCGATTTCATGGAAGGCCGGGTGCGCTACGGCAGCTACGACGATTCGGAAGTCGCCTTCGGCTTCAACCAGGCCCTGGGCATCGGCCCCGAGCCGAAGCACTTCGTGCGCCTGGACGTCAGCCGCAGCGGCGGCAACGGCTACGTCGACCGCAATTCGCGCGAATCGTGGAACGTCGCTTTCTCCCTGCTCAGCGACCTGACCCCGGACCTTTCCCACACTCTGGCCCTGGAGTACCAGGACGAGCAGGAAGACAGCCCCTACTGGGGCACGCCGGTGCTCAATCCCTACGCCGGCGAGCTGAAGATCGACAAGAGCCGTCGCCACGAGAACTACAACGTCGCCGATGGCCGCTACGAACAGCGCGTGCGCTGGCTGCGCTCGATCCTCGAATACCGGGTCAGCGACAGCACGCGCTGGCGCAACACCTTCTACCACTACGACGCCGAGCGCGATTACCGCAACCTCGAGACCTACCGCTACAACGCCGACAACAGCGGGGTGGTGCGCTCCAACGCATTCCTCCAGCGCCACGACCAGCAGCTCAACGGCAACCGCTTCGAGCTACAGCACAGCCAGCCGCTGTTCGGACTGGCCAGCGACTGGGCGCTGGGCTTCGACTACAGCATCAACAAGCAGACGCGCTTCCCGAGTACCGCCTCCGGGCCGTTCGGTACTGTCGATCCGGCCAGTTTCGAGCCGGGCCACTTCTACGACCTGCCGGGCATGCGTCCCGGCCACCGGAAGGACCGCAGCAACGAGGTGCGCACCAGCGCGTTGTTCGCCGAGAACCGCCTGGGCCTGACCGACGAGCTTTCGCTGGTCACCGGGCTGCGCTACGACCACCTCGACCTCGACGTGCGCAACCATCGGACGGTGACCGCCAGCCAGCGATCCCGCACACTTCGAACGGCGCTGGGACGTGGTCACCGGGCGCGCCGGGCTGGTCTACCAGTTCACCCCGCACGCCAACGTCTACCTGCAATACAGTACCGCCGCCGACCCGCCGGGCGGGGTGCTGACCAGCGCCAGCTTCGGCCAGGTCCGCGACTACGACCTGTCCACCGGCGACCAGTGGGAGCTGGGCAGCAAGTTCGATTTCCTCGACGGTCGCGGCAGCGCCACCCTGGCCGCCTACCGCATCGTCCGCCGGGACTTCTCGGTGGCCGACCCGAACAACCCCAACCTCAGCGTGCCGGTGGGCCAGCAGACCTCCAGGGGCATCGAGGCCGCCGCCTCCCTGCGGATCACCCCGAAGCTGCTGGCCGAGGGCAATTTCGCCTGGGTCGACGCGCAGTACGACGAGTTCACCGAGAACGTCGGCGGCGTCGCCGTCTCGCGTAAGGGCAAGACGCCGCCGAACGTGCCGGAGCGGGTCGGCAACCTGTGGCTGACCTACGACTTCGACCCGGCCTGGCAGGGCGGGGTGGACGCGCGCTACGTGTCCTCGGTGTACGCCAACAACGCCAACACCTGGCACGTGCCGTCCTATACGGTCTACGGGACTTTCCTCAGCTACCGGCTGGACGAGCGCACGCGGATCACCGGGCGCGTGCGCAACCTCACCGACGAGGTCTACGCGCGCTTCGTGCAGAGCACGCCGCTGTACTACGTCGGCGACCCGCGCACCTTCGAGCTGAGCGTGCAGACGCGCTTCTGAGGAGTCGTCGATGAAACGCTACCTGTACCTGTGGCACCGCTGGCTGGGCATCGGCTGCTGCCTGCTGATGGTGCTCTGGTTCGTCTCCGGCATGGTCATGCTGTATGTCGGCTATCCCAAGCTGACTCCGCTGGAACGCCTGGCCCACCTGCCCGAGCTGGACGGCTGCGAGGCCTGCGTACCGCTGCGGACGGCTCTCGCCGGCGGCGATGGAAAGACCCCGCGGAGCATCCGGCTGGCCAGCGTAGGAGGCCTGCCGACCTACCTGCTGGACGATGCCGACGGACGCACGCGTGCGCTGGCGGCGCGCGACGGCCGACCGCTGGCGGTGGACGCGGACAGGGTGCTGGCCTCGGCCCGTGCCTTCAGCGGCGAAGTACCGATGCAGTTGCAAGGGCGGATCGAGGAAGACGCCTGGACCCATACCCGCAACCTCGATCCGCACCGGCCGCTATGGCGGGTGCAGACCGCGGACGAGCAGGGCCGGCTGCTCTACCTGTCCTCGCAGACCGGCGAGGTGGTACGCGACGCCAGCCGCCGGGAGCGCGCCTGGAATTGGCTCGGCGCCTGGCTGCACTGGCTCTATCCGCTGCGCGGCGGCTGGTTCGACGGGCAGTGGGCGAACCTGGTGATCGGCCTGTCGCTGCTGGCGACCCTGGCGACCGTCCTCGGCATCCTCGTCGGCCTGCTCCGCTGGCGCTTCCGCAAGCCCTATCGCAGCGGCTCGCGCTCGCCCTATGCGGGCGGTTTCCAGCGCTGGCACCACCTCGCCGGCCTGCTCTTCGGCGCGCTGGTGCTGAGCTGGATCTTCAGCGGGCTGATGTCGATGAATCCGTGGAACCTGTTCGGCCGCGGTACGCCGTTCGACCTCGCGGCCTACCAGGGCGGTAGCTGGGACCGGGCGCTGCCCGCCGGACTGGAGGCGGACGCTGTCCTGCGGCGCTTGCGTGCCGCCGGGTTGCGGGTGCGCGAGCTGGAGTGGCGGGCGCTCGACGGCGAGCCCTATGCGCTCGGGCGCAGCGCCAGCGGCAACAGCCTGCTGCTGACGGCGGATGGCGAAATCCTCCGGGAGCTACCCGCGGATCGCCTGCTGGCGGCGGCTCGCGCGCTGCTGCCGGGCGTGCCGATGCAGGCCGAACGGTTGGAACGCTACGACTTCTATTACTACCCGCGCGAAGAACACAGCATGATGGGCTACCTGGAGCGGCGCCTGCCGGTCTGGCGCCTGCGTTTCGACGATCCCCGGCATACCTGGGTGCACCTGGATCCCTACAGCGGCGCGGTGGTTGGCGTGCTCGACGACGGTCGGCGCGGCAGCCGCTGGCTGTTTTCCCTGTTGCATAGCTGGGACTGGCTGCCGCTGCTGACCCGGCGTCCGCTGTGGGACCTGTGGATGCTCGGTTTCAGCCTCGGCGGCCTGGTGGTCTGCGCCAGCGGCTGCTGGATCGGCTGGCGTCGCCTGCGCGGCCGCCGTCCGAAGCGTCGCTGAGAGGGGCTACCTGGCAAGACTGGGCGTCGCCGCACGCCCGGATTTGCTGGTAGCCTTGGTTGAATTCGCAGTAATGGATCGCACATGGGCACACACAAGATCGAGATCCGCCGCCGCAACGTCGAGAAGATTCTCCTGGCCGCCGAAAAAGTCTTCGCCGAAAAAGGCTACGCCGGCACCTCCATGGGCAACATCGCCGAAGAAGCCGAACTGCCGCGCTCCAACCTGCACTACTACTTCAGCACCAAGGACGAGCTGTACCGCGACGTCCTCCTCGGCCTGCTCGAGGTCTGGAAGCAGGACGCCCTCTGCTTCGAGATGTTCGATGACCCAAGGGTGGTATTGACCAGCTATATCCGCGCGAAGATGAACCATTCGCGCACCCGCCCGCATGGCTCCAAGGTCTGGGCCAACGAAATCATGCATGGCGCGCCGCTGCTCGGCGCCACCCTCGACGACAGCCTCTACGAATGGGCCAAGATGAAGGAGGCGAAGATCCGCCAGTGGGTCGAGGAAAAGCGCATCCTGTCGATAGAACCTAGCAGCCTGCTCTACATGATCTGGGCCTCCACCCAGCACTACGCCGACTTCGGCTACCAGGTCGAGGTGCTCAACGGCCACCAGCCGCTCAGCGACATGCAGTTCGAAAGGGCGGTGCAGACGGTGACCAGCGTGGTCCTGCGCGGAATCGGATTGGAGCCCTGAGCAGCGGAGCCTTCGCTAGAAGGCTCCGGCGAAGGCTCAGCTGGCGCGGGTGAAGTCCACCGCTTCCGCCTGTTCGAGGAACACCGTGGTCTGCGCCGGGACCGTCTCGGCGAGCAGCCGTCCGCCGCGGATCGAGTAGCGCACCGGGACCTGCCGGCGCACCGCGTCGAAGCCGTCGCGGGCCGGCAGCACCAGCAGGTTGGCCGGATGGCCGACCTCGATGCCGTATTCCCGCAGGCCGAGGGTGCGGGCGCTGTTGCGGGTGATCAGGTCGAGGCCGCCGTCGATCTCGTCGTAGCCCATCATCTGCGTCACGTGCAGGCCCATGTGCAGCACTTGCAGCATGTTCGCGGTGCCCAGCGGGTACCAGGGGTCGAACACGTCGTCGTGGCCGAAGCAGGTGTTGATCCCGGCGCCGAGCAGTTCCTTGACCCGGGTGATGCCGCGGCGCTTCGGGTAGTCGTCGAAGCGACCCTGCAGGTGGATGTTCACCAGCGGGTTGGCGACGAAGTTGATTCCCGACAGTTTCAGCAGGCGGAACAGCCGCGAGGTGTAGGCGCCGTTGTAGGAGTGCATCGCCGTGGTGTGGCTGGCGGTGACCCGTGCGCCGAGGCCGTCGCGATGGGCGAGCATGGCCAGGGTCTCGAGGAAGCGCGACTGCTCGTCGTCGATCTCGTCGCAATGCACGTCCACTGGCAGGTCGTAGCGCTTGGCCAGGTCGATGGCCTTGTGCAGCGACTCGACGCCCAGCTCGCGGGTGAATTCGAAATGCGGGATCGCCCCCACCACGTCGGCGCCCAGGCGCAGCGACTCCTCCAGCAGTTCCAGGCCGTTGGGGTAGGAGAGAATGCCCTCCTGAGGGAAGGCGACGATCTGCAGGTCGACCCAGGGCGCCACTTCGCCGCGCACCTCGAGCATGGCCTTGAGCGCGGTGAGGGTCGGGTCGGAGACGTCGACGTGGCTGCGCACGTGCTGCACGCCGTTGGCGATCTGCCATTTCAGGGTCTGCCAGGCGCGCTGCTTGACGTCCTCGTGGCTGAGCAGGGCCTTGCGCTGAGCCCAGCGCTCGATGCCTTCGAACAGCGTGCCGGAGCGGTTCCACTCCGGCTGGCCGGCGGTCTGGGTGGTGTCGAGATGGATGTGCGGCTCGATGAACGGCGGCACGGCAAGACCGCCGGCGCCGTCCAGGCGCTCGCCGGCGTCGTCGGCGGCCTGTTCCATCGGCACCAGGGCGGCGATACGGCCATCGGCGACGCGCAGTTGCCAGAGACCTTCGCGGCCGCGCAGGCGCAGGTTGTCAATCAGCATGGAGGACCTCTTCTGGTTTGTTCGGGCTGCGGCTCAGCAGGGGATTGAGCAGCAGGTAGGCGATGGCGGCGCCGAGCACCGCGTTGACCGGCACTATCCCCGGCAGCCAGTGGCCGGCGGCGGTGCCGCAGGCGACGGCGAGGATCGCCGCCCAGTTGATCGCCTGGATGTCCGCGCAGGGGTGCTGGCGGTAGCGCCGGCGGCGACTCAGGTAGTCGGCGATGATCACCCCGCCGATGGGCGGGATGGCGGCGGAGAGGAAGGTCAGCCAGCCGACGAAGTGGTTGTACAGCCAGAGCGCGGCGAGGGTGCCGAGGGCGCCGTTGAGCATCGCCAGGAAGCGGCTGGAGAGGCCGGTGATGTTGGCGAAGCCGAGGCCGGAGGCATACAGCGCGTTGTCGTTGGTGGTCCAGATGTTCAGGCCGAGGACCAGGATCGCCGGGATCAGCAGGCCCTGGGCGATCATCACGTCGGAGATGTCCGACTTGCCCACCGCCGCCGCGCCGGCCGCGCCGAAGATGAACATCAGCGAGTTGCCGAGGAAGAACGCCACCAGGCACACCACCACGGCGGTACGCGCGCTGCGGCCGAAGCGGACGAAGTCGGCGGTGAGGGTGCCGGCGCTGACGAACGAGCCGACCACCAGGGCGATCGCGGTCGAGAGGCTCAGCGGCGCGCTCGGCGTCACCTGCTGCAGCGCCGCCAGGCCGCCGGCGTCGCGCACCGCGAGCCATACCGAGTAGCTGCCGAGAACGACGATCGCCGGGACCGCGATGGCCGACAGCAGGGTCAGACCGGCGATGCCGAAGAACACCGTGAGGGTCATAAGCGCTCCGGAAACCAGGATCAGCAGGTTGACGTCGAGGCCGGTGGCCTTGGCCACCGGGATGGCGAACATCGCTACGCCGACGCCGAACCAGCCGACCTGGGTGCCGCCGAGCAACGCCGAGGGCAGCCAGGAGCCCTTGCTGCCGAACGAGTAATGCGCCAGCAGGTGGGTGGAAAGGCCGGTGCGCGCGCCGATGAAGCCGAGGATCGCGGTGTACAGGCCGAGCATCAGGTTGCCCAGCAGCACGGCGAGGAAGAAGTCGTCGTAGCTCAGGCCGGTGCCGAGGGTGCCGCCGGTCCACATGCTGGCGGAAAAGAAGGTCAGGCCGAGCATCACCACGCTCAGGGCCAGCGCGCTCTTGCGCGCTGCCAGCGGGACCGGTTGCTGGCTGTAGTTGCTGTCTGCGGACATGCGCGAGTCTCCGTGGGGCGCCGGCCGTCCGGGAGCGTCGGCCGGGCCGCGGCGAATGGTAGTCGAAGGCGGGTCGATCCGACAGACGCCGTTGCGCGTCGTCGGACCGCAGCGGCACGCAGGAAGCGTGCCGGCGCGCGGCAGGGCGGCGTCCGCCGGGGATGCGGGCGCCGCCCTGCGTTCAGGAGGCTTCGCGGTAGGGGTTGCGCGGATCCTGGGTCCAGTTGAGATAGGGCTTGCCGGTGTCCTGCGGCACCATTTCGATGCAGTTCTCCACCGGACAGGTGATCTGGCACAGGTTGCAGCCCACGCACTCGGCGTCGATCACTTCGTAGCGGTGCGTACCGTCGGCCCGGGGCAGGCTGGCGATGGCCTGGTGCGAGGTGTCCTCGCAGGCGATATGGCAGCGGCCGCAACCGATGCAGGCGTCCTGGTCGATGCGGGCGATCACCTGGTAGTTGATGTCCAGGTACTTCCAGTCGGTGGTATTGCCCACCGCGCCGCCGCTGAAATCGGACAGCCGCTGGTAGCCATGGCTGTCCATCCAGCGCGCGAGACCGTCCTGCATGTCCTCGACGATACGGAAGCCGTGCAGCATCGCCGCCGTGCATACCTGCACCGCGCCGCAGCCGAGCGCGACGAATTCCGCTGCGTCGCGCCAACTGCCGATACCGCCGATGCCACAGATCGGCAGGCCGCGGGTCTGCGGGTCGCGGGCGATCTCGGCGACCATGTTCAGGGCGATCGGCTTCACCGCCGAGCCGCAGTAGCCGCCGTGGGTGCTCTGGGTGCCGACCACGGGCAGGGCGACCATGCGCTCCAGGTCGACGCTGGTGATCGAGTTGATGGTGTT
Source organism: Pseudomonas sp. PS1(2021) (assembly GCF_020405165.1). Classification (NCBI taxonomy): domain Bacteria; kingdom Pseudomonadati; phylum Pseudomonadota; class Gammaproteobacteria; order Pseudomonadales; family Pseudomonadaceae; genus Pseudomonas; species Pseudomonas sp. PS1(2021). The sequence goes on from NZ_CP084484.1 coordinate 6,611,666, forward strand.
GATCAGCGACACCGCGTCGGCGCCGCCACGATGGGCGGCGCGCGCCGACTGGCGGATGTCGGTGATGTTGGGGTGAGCTTGACGATCACCGGCAGCGAGCAGTGGGTCTTGCACCAGCGGGTGACCATCTCCACGTACTCCGGTACCTGGCCCACCGCCGCGCCCATGCCGCGCTCGGGCATGCCGTGGGGGCAACCGAAGTTCAGCTCGATACCGTCGGCGCCGGTGGCTTCCACCAGCGGCAGGATGTATTTCCACGACTCCTCGACGCAGGGCACCATCAGCGACACGATCAGCGCGCGGTCTGGCCAGTCCTTCTTCACCTGGGCGATCTCGCGCAGGTTGATCTCCAGCGAGCGGTCGGTGATCAGCTCGATGTTGTTGATCCCCTGCACCTGGCGGTTCGGTCCGAAGTGCGCGGAATAACGCGACGACACGTTGACCGCCGCGGGGTCTTCGCCGAGGGTCTTCCAGACCACCCCGCCCCAGCCCGCCTGGTAGGCGCGGACCACGTTGTAGGCCTTGTCGGTGGGCGGCGCGGAGGCCAGCCAGAAGGGGTTGGGCGACTTGATGCCGGCGAATTCGATAGACAGGTCGGCCATCACGCAGCCTCCACGTTGAGCATGAGTTGGGCGTGGATCGCTTCCGCCGCCAGTTTGCCGTGCTGCACCGCCTGCACGGTGAGGTCCTCGCCGAGCGCCACGCAGTCGCCGCCGGCGTAGATGCCGGGGATGCTGGTGCGCATCTGTCCGTCGACCTGGATGCGCTCGCCGTCGCGCCGCAGTTGCGCTGCCAGCGGATCGCCCAGGCTGGCGCCTTCGAAGGCCTGGCCGATGGCCTTGAAGATGGCGTCGGCGGCCAGTTCGAAGTGCTCGCCGGCGTCGCCCAGGCGACCGTTCTCCAGGCGCGTGCGGGCGAAGCGCATGCCGCGCACCCGGCCGTGCTCGTCGAGCAGTACCCGTTCCGGTCGGGCCCAGGTCAGCAGGCGCACCTGGCTGGCCTTGGCGATCTCCTGCTCATGGCCGGTGGCGCCCATTTCCTCGAAGCCACGGCGGTAGACCAGGTTGACGTCGCGGGCGCCGAGCCGGCTCATCTGCACCGCCATGTCGATGGCGGTGTTGCCGGCGCCGATGACGATGCAACGGTCGGCGACGGGCAGGTCGAGCAGGTCGTCGCTCTGCCGCAGTTCGCGGATGTAGTCGGTGGCGGCGAGCAGGCCGGGGGCGTCCTCGTCTTCCAGGCCGAGGCGCTTGCTGGCGGCCAGGCCGATGCCGAGGAACACCGCGTCGTACTCGTCGTGCAGGGCGCCGAGCGCCAGGTTGTCGCCGAGACGCTGGCCGTGGCGCAGTTCGATACCGCCGATCTGCAGGAGGAATTCCACTTCGCGCCGGGCGAAGCCGTCCACCAGCTTGTAGCGGGCGATGCCGTACTCGTTGAGGCCGCCGGCCTTGGCGCGGGCCTCGAAGAGCACCACGTCGTGGCCGTGCATGGCCAGGCGGTGGGCGCAGGACAGCCCGGCCGGCCCGGCGCCGACCACGGCGATGCGCTTGCCGGTGGCCGGCGAGCGCTTGAACGGATGTTCGTCGAAGCCGGCGTGGTCGAGGGCGTAGCGTTGCAACTGGCCGATCAGCACCGGTGCGCATTCCTGGGCGTTGTTGCGTACGCAGGCCCGCTGGCAGAGGATTTCCGTGGGGCAGACGCGGGCGCAGCTGCCGCCGAGGATGTTCGCCGAGAGGATCTTCTGCGCCGCGCCCTGGACATTCTCCTGGGCGATGCTGCGGATGAACCCGGGGATGTCGATCTCGGTCGGGCAGGCGTTGACGCAGGGCGCGTCGTAGCAGTACAGGCAGCGGGCGCTTTCCAGGGCGGCCTGGCGGGCGTTGAGCGGCGGCGCGAGGTCGGCGAAGCGCTCGGCGAGCGTGTCCGCGCCGGCGTCCGGACGGGGGAGGTGGTTCAGGGAATCGATCACGGTTGTAGCCTCTCTTCTGGTTTCTTCTCGGGGCAGTCAACGGCAATACGGCACCGTCCGGCCTCTACGGGCCGGTCCGGTATTGCGGGAAGGATCAGCGCTCGACGGCGACCGGGCGCTGGCGTTCGGCGCGGCGGCCGAGCACTTCGTACACCGACGGGTAGGCCGGGCGCTCCACGTAGCGTCCGGCGCCGGGTTCGGCGCGCAGGTCGCCGGCGGCCCAGAGCAGCTTGCCCTGGCTGATGGTGTGGCTGGGTATGCCGCGCACGGTGCGACCTTCGAAGATGTTGAAATCGACCCGCTGGTGATGGGTGGCGGCCGAGAGGGTGCGGCTGCCCTGCGGGTCCCAGAGCACCAGGTCGGCATCCGCGCCGACGCGGATCGCGCCCTTGCGCGGGAACAGGTTGAAGATCTTCGCGGTGTTGGTGGAGGTCAGCGCGACGAACTCGTGCATCGACAGGCGCCCGCTGTTGACCCCGGCGTCCCACAGCAGCGCCATGCGGTCCTCGATGCCGGCCGTGCCATTGGGAATCTTGCTGAAGTCGTCGCGGCCCATGGCCTTCTGCTCGGCGCAGAAGCAGCAGTGGTCGGTGGCGGTGGTATGCAGGTTGCCGGACTGCAGGCCGCGCCACAGCGCTTCCTGGTGTTCGACGGGACGGAACGGCGGGCTCATCACGTAGCCGGCCGCGGTGGCCCAGTCCGGGTGGCGGTAGACGCTGTCGTCGAGCAGCAGGTGCCCGGCCAGCACCTCGCCGTAGACCGGCTGGCCCTTGGCGCGGGCATAGGCGATCTCGTCCAGCGCCTCGCGGCTGGAAATATGCACCAGGTACAGCGGCGTACCCAGCGTCTCGGCGATGCGGATGGCGCGGCTGGCGGCCTCGCCCTCGACTTGCGGCGGACGCGACAGCGGATGCGCCTCGGGGCCGGTGAGGCCCTGGGCGAGGAGTTTCTGCTGCAGGTGGAAGACCAGTTCGCCGTTCTCCGCGTGCACCGTCGGCACCGCGCCCAGCTCCAGGCAGCGCTCGAAGCTGGCCACCAGGGTATCGTCGGCGGCCATGATGGCGTTCTTGTAGGCCATGAAGTGCTTGAAGCTGTTCACCCCGTGCTGTGCCACCAGCTCGCCCATTTCCCGGGCGACCTCGTCGCTCCACCAGGTGATGGCGACGTGGAAGCCGTAGTCCGCAGCGGATTTCTGCGCCCAGCCGCGCCAGGTGTGGAAGGCCTCCAGCAGCGACTGTCGCGGGTTGGGGATGACGAAGTCGATGATCGAGGTGGTCCCTCCGGCCAGCCCGGCCGCGGTGCCGCTGAAGAAGTCCTCGCTGGCCACCGTGCCCATGAAGGGCAACTGCATGTGGGTATGGGGGTCGATGCCGCCCGGCATCAGGTACTGGCCACCGCCGTCGAGGACGTCGCAGCCGGAGGGGGTTTCGAGGTTCTCGCCGATGGCCTGGATGAGGCCGTTGGCACAGAGCACGTCGGCTCGATAACTCTCTTCGTGAGTAACCACGGTGGCGCCACGGATCAACAGGGACATGCCGTCTTTCCTCGCAGGCTGACCGGTCGTTGCCGGTTCTTGAAATTGTTTTTTCGCCATGCGCCGAGGACTTTTGTAATCCTGTCAGCGCTGACAGGATTCGAATCTAGATGCTGATCATCGATTGAGCAAGATTATTTTCAAATGGTTGTTTGAGTTTGTAACTTATTGATTTTAAATAATTAAAAATAAATATCACCAAAATGGTGAGGGTTCTCACCATTTTGACGCGCTTGACAAGAATTCAAAAAGGTCGAGATTTCCCATGCAAAATCAGCCGCTTGAAAGCCGTGTTCGAACGGTTGTGGGGAGATGAAAAAAGTTCGCCTGCACTCCTTTGGTTCCTGACCGGGGCGACAGGCTCGCGCATTTCCCCCGGTGACACGCCGGACTGCCCGTCGGCGTGTCACCGACGTTGTCGATGAAGTGTTTCAGATCAGTCGGTTACCTCCAGTAGACCGGCCTGCCCAGTGACGTCGCGGGGTTTTCGGCACGCTTATTGAGTGCCGCCCGCCACGGCATTGTCCGGACCGGAGGTGCAGTACTGGTGGTGCGGTACTCCGGCCATCGCATTAGCCCGATGAGCGAATAACTAAAAGAATTCTGGAGAGGCCCATGCAACAGAGCAGATCAGAAGTGACCGAGCGCGACGGCTTGGTCGAGCTGTCCGCCGGCAGCGACGTACTCGACAGCCCCCGCTACAACCACGACATCGCCCCGACCCGGGTGGAACAGCGTACCTGGAACAGGTGGCACATCACCGCGCTGTGGATCGGCATGTCCATCTGCGTGCCCACCTACACCCTCGGCGGCGTCCTCACCGCCTACTTCGGCCTCAGCGTCGGCGAAGCGCTGCTGGCGATCCTGCTGGCCAACCTGGTGGTGCTGATCCCGCTGACCCTCAATGCCTTCGCCGGCACCCGCTACGGCATTCCCTTCCCGGTGCTGCTGCGCGCTTCGTTCGGCATCATCGGCTCCAACGTGCCATGCCTGATCCGCGCCGTGGTCGCGTGCGGCTGGTTCGGCATCCAGACGCTGTTCGGCGGGCTGGCGATCCATCTCTTCCTCGGTTCGATCTTTCCCGCCTGGAAAGCCCTCGGCGGCACCGGCGAGGTGATCGGTTTCCTCCTGTTCTGGGGGCTGAACCTGTGGGTGGTGCTGCGCGGCGCGGAGTCGATCAAATGGCTGGAGACACTCTCGGCACCGCTGCTGGTGCTGGTCGGCCTCGGCCTGCTGGTGTGGGCGCTGCCGCACATATCGGTCAGCGAACTGCTGGCGCAGCCGCCGAAGCGCCCGGAAGGCGCCAGCGTCACCGGCTACTTCATGGCCGGGCTGACGGCGATGGTCGGCTTCTGGGCCACGCTGTCGCTGAACATCCCCGACTTCAGCCGCTATGCGCGTAGCCAGAAGGACCAGATACTCGGGCAGATCTTCGGCCTGCCGCTGACCATGTTCCTGTTCGCCGCCCTCGGCGTGGTGATGACCGCCGCCTCGGCTTCGCTGGTGGGCGAGACGGTTTCCGACCCGGTCAGCCTGATCGGGCACATCCCCAGCCCCGGCTGGGTGGCGGTGGCGATGGCGTTGATCATCGTCGCCACCCTCTCGACCAACACCGCGGCGAACATCGTCTCGCCGACCAACGACTTCCAGAACATCGCACCGAAACTCATCGGCCGCACCCGCGCCGTCTGGCTCACCGGTTTCATCGGCCTGGCGCTGATGGCCCACGAGTTGCTGAAGAAGCTCGGCTGGATCGTTTCCGACCTCAGCCTGGAAAGCGTCTACTCCAACTGGCTGCTCGGCTACTCCAGCCTGCTCGGGCCGATCGCGGGGATCATGGTGGTGGACTACTTCCTGGTGCGCAGGCAACGCCTCGACCTCGCCGGACTCTACCGCGACGACGTCTACCCGGCCTGGAACTGGCCCGGCTTCGCCGCCTTCGCGGTGCCGGTGGCGCTGACCGTCATGGCCCTCGGCAACCGCCAGTTCCACTGGTTCTACGACTACGGCTGGTTCACCGGCTCGCTGCTCGGCGGCGCGCTCTACTACGGCCTCTGCGGCCGCCGTGCGCGGAGCCCGGCGGCATTGGCCAAACCGCTGCCCTGATGGGCATACAGGCGGCCGGCGAGCCGCCGACACCTACTCCAAGCCTGAGGAGACGACAATGAGCACTGCCCGGAACGTCCTGCAATCCACCCAGCGACACATCGATGGCCAGCGCCTCTGGCAATCGCTGATGGATCTCGCCCGCCTCGGCTCCACCGCCAAGGGTGGGGTCTGCCGCCTGGCCCTGAGCGATCTCGACCGCCAGGCCCGCGATCTCTTCGTGCAATGGTGCGAAGCGGCCGGCTGCACGGTCAGCGTCGATCGGGTCGGCAACATCTTCGCCCGTCGTCCCGGGCGTAACCCGGACTTGCCCCCGGTGATGACCGGTAGCCACATCGACACCCAGCCCACCGGTGGCAAGTTCGACGGCTGCTTCGGGGTGATGGCCGGCCTCGAGGTGATCCGCACCCTCAACGACCTCGGGGTGGAAACCGAGGCGCCGCTGGAGGTGGTGGTGTGGACCAACGAGGAAGGCTCGCGCTTCGCGCCCTGCATGATGGGCTCGGGCGTATTCGCCGGGAAGTTCACCCTGGAGGAGACCCTGGCCAAGCGCGATGCCGACGGTGTCAGCGTAGGCGAGGCGCTGGACGCCATCGGCTACGCGGGAGCGCGCGATTGTCTCGGACATCCGGTGGGCGCCTATTTCGAGGCGCACATCGAACAGGGGCCGATCCTCGAGGACGAGGAGAAGACCATCGGCGTGGTACTCGGCGCGCTCGGGCAGAAATGGTTCGACCTGTCCCTGCGCGGCGTCGAGGCACACGCCGGGCCAACGCCGATGCACCTGCGCAAGGATGCCCTGGTCGGTGCCGCGGCGGTGGTCGAGGCGGTCAATCGCGCGGCCCTCGGCCATCAGCCGCATGCTTGCGGCACGGTCGGCTGCCTGCACGCCTATCCCGGTTCGCGCAACGTGATACCCGGCGAAGTGAAGATGACCCTGGACTTCCGCCATCTGCAACCGGAGCGCCTGGACTCGATGATCGCCGAGGTCCGCCAGGTGATCGCCGCTACCTGCGAGAAGCATGGCTTGCAATACGAGCTGGTGCCGACCGCCGATTTCCCGCCGCTGTACTTCGACCAGGGATGCGTCGGCGCGGTGCGCGAGGCGGCGCAGGCGCTGGGCATGCCGCAGATGGACATCGTCAGCGGCGCCGGCCACGACGCGATCTTCCTCGCCGAACTCGGTCCGGCGGGGATGATCTTCGTGCCCTGCGAGAACGGCATCAGCCACAACGAGATCGAGAACGCCAGCCCCGACGACCTGGCCGCCGGCTGCGCGGTGCTGTTGCGGGCCATGCTCAAGGCCTCCGAGGCGATCGCCGGCGGCCGCCTGGCGGCCTGAGTGGCGCTTCCATCGAGGCGCCGGCATCGACCGCCTTCTACACGGGGTCGGTAGGGCGAATAACGCCAGGGGCGTTATCCGCCGATGCTCGGCTGGCCGGCGGATAACCGCGTTGCGGTTATGCGCCCTACGTCGCGGTGTTGCGCGGGGTACGGTGGGGCGTTGTCCGCCGATGCGTCGCTGGGGCGGGGCGCGGGGCTCAGATCACCTTGCCGTCGCGCAGCCTTTCCAGCGCGGCCGCGTCCAGGCCGAGGAGCGTCTCGAGGACCTCGTCGGTGTGCTGGCCGAGGGTGGGCGGCGGGTTGCGGTATTCCACCGGCGTCTCGGACAGGCGGATCGGGCTGGCTACCTGCGGCACCGTCCCAGCCAGCGGGTGCGGTAGCTCCACGCGCAGGCCGCGGGCCTGCACCTGCGGGTCGGCGAACACCTGCGCCAGGTCGTTGATCGGCCCGCAGGGCACGCCGGCGCGCTCCAGGGAAAGAATCCACTCGGCGGTGGTGTGCAGCACCGTGGCCTGGCGGATCAGCGGGATCAGCACCTCGCGGTTGGCCACCCGCGCCTTGTTGGTGGCGAAGCGCGGGTCGTCGGCCCATTCCGGGTGGTCTGCCAGCTCGGCGAACTTGCGGAACTGGCTGTCGTTGCCGACCGTGAGGATCATGTCGCCGTCGGCGGTGGGGAAGTCCTGGTACGGCACGATGTTCGGGTGTGCGTTGCCCAGGCGCCGCGGCGGCACGCCGGTGGTCAGGTAGTTGAGGGTCTGGTTGGCCAGGCAGGCGACCTGCACGTCGAGCAGGGCCATGTCGATGTGCTGGCCGATGCCGCTGACGTCGCGGTGGGCGAGGGCGGCGAGCACCGCGGTGGAGGAGTACAGCCCGGTGAGGATATCGGTCAGCGCCACGCCGACCTTCACCGGACCGGCGCCTTCCTCGTTGTCGGCGCGCCCGGTGAGGCTCATCAGGCCGCCCAGGCCCTGGATCATGAAGTCATAGCCGGCGCGCTTGGCATAGGGGCCGGACTGGCCGAAGCCGGTGATCGAACAGTAGATCAGCTTCGGGTTGACCTGCTTCAGCGATTCATAGTCGAGGCCATAGGCCTTGAGCCCGCCGACCTTGAAGTTCTCCAGCAGGATGTCGGCCTTGGCCGCCAGTTCGCGAACGATGCGCTGGCCCTCCGGCTGGGTGAAGTCCACCGTCACCGACTTCTTGTTGCGGTTGGCCGACAGGTAGTAGGCCGCCTCGCTGGTGTCGTTGCCTTCGGCATCCTTGAGGAACGGCGGGCCCCAGGCGCGGGTGTCGTCGCCGCTGCCGGGGCGCTCGATCTTGATCACCTCGGCGCCGAGGTCGGCGAGGATCTGCCCGGCCCAGGGGCCGGCCAGGACACGGGACAGGTCGAGTACGCGGATATGGGAAAGGGCGCCGGGCATGACGGTTCTCGCTGCTGGGGGCTGGAAACGGAAATGGCCGGGAAGACGGGTTCCTTGCCCGTCTCCCCGGCGGCCGGCGCGCTACCGTGAAAAAGCGCGCCGGGGTGTTGCTCGGTGGCTCAGAAGAATGCCTGGATGCCGGTCTGCGCGCGGCCGAGGATCAGCGCGTGGACATCGTGGGTGCCCTCGTAGGTGTTCACCACTTCCAGGTTGACCAGGTGGCGGGCGATGCCGAATTCGTCGGAGATGCCGTTGCCGCCCAGCATGTCGCGGGCCAGGCGGGCGATGTCGAGGGCCTTGCCGCAGCTGTTGCGCTTCATGATCGAGGTGATTTCCACCGCCGCGGTGCCTTCGTCCTTCATCCGCCCCAGGCGCAGGCAGCCTTGCAGGGCCAGGGTGATCTCGGTCTGCATGTCGGCCAGCTTCTTCTGGATCAGTTGGTTGGCGGCCAGCGGGCGGCCGAACTGCTGGCGGTCGAGCACGTACTGGCGGGCGGTGTGCCAGCAGAATTCGGCGGCGCCCAGGGCGCCCCAGGAGATCCCGTAGCGCGCCGAGTTCAGGCAGGTGAACGGACCGCGCAGGCCGCGCACTTCGGGGAAGGCGTTCTCTTCCGGAACGAACACGTTGTCCATCACGATCTCGCCGGTGATCGAGGCACGCAGGCCGACCTTGCCATGGATCGCCGGGGCGCTCAGGCCTTCCCAGCCCTTCTCGAGGACGAAGCCGCGGATCTGCCCTTCGTCGTCCTTGGCCCAGACCACGAAGACGTCGGCGATCGGGCTGTTGGTGATCCACATCTTGCTGCCGCTCAGGCGATAGCCGCCGTCGACTTTCTTCGCTCGGGTGACCATCGAGCCCGGGTCGGAACCGTGGTTCGGCTCGGTCAGGCCGAAGCAGCCGATGTATTCGCCGCTGGCCAGCTTGGGCAGGTACTTCTGCCGGGTGGCTTCGTTGCCGAATTCATGGATCGGCACCATTACCAGCGAGGACTGCACGCTCATCATCGAGCGATAGCCGGAGTCGACGCGCTCGACTTCGCGAGCGATCAGGCCATAGCAGACGTAGTTGAGGCCGCTGCCGCCGTAGGCTTCGGGAATGGTCGCGCCGAGCAGGCCGGTCTCGCCCATCTCGCGGAAGATCTTCGGGTCGGTCTGTTCGTGGCGGAAGGCTTCGAGCACGCGCGGGGCCAGCTTGTCTTGGGCGAACTGCTGGGCGCTGTCGCGAACCATGCGCTCTTCTTCGGTGAGCTGCTGGTCCAGCAGCAGGGGGTCTTCCCAGTTGAAGCTAGCTTTGGTGGCCATGCGTACATCCTCGTCAAGCGGTAGCGGAGGCTGGCGTGGGCCAGCCGGAATGGAAGCATCCTAAGAGCCTAGCGAATGGGGCGGCAAACGAGGAATTCGCAAGCACTTGTGCTATTTTCTCACTCCGAGAAAATGAGTCTCGTATTTCATGCCCTTGAAGAGGCGCGAGGAATCGTGACCTGGGCGTCATAGATGCGAAACCGGCACTCCGGAGTCCTCCATGCGACGCAAGATCCCTTCCACCGCCGCGCTGGTCAGCTTCGAGTCCGCCGCGCGCCACGAGAGCTTCACCAAGGCGGCGGAGGAGTTGTCCCTGACCCAGAGCGCGATCTGCCGGCAGATCGCCACGCTCGAGGAGTTCCTCGGTGTCGAGCTGTTCCGTCGCTCGCGGCGCGGGGTCAAGCTCACCGAGGCCGGGCTGTCCTATAGCCGGCGGGTGGCGGTACGCCTCGACGCGGTGGAGCGCGACACCCTGGCGGTGATGGGGCACCAGGGCGGCGGCGCGATCGAACTGGCGGTGGTGCCGACCTTCGGCACCCAATGGCTGTTGCCGCGGCTCAAGCGCTTCCAGCGGCTGCACCCGGAGGTCACGATCAACCTGACCAACCGCACCCGCCCGTTCCTCTTCGCCGACACCGAGTTCGACGCCGCGCTGTACTTCGGCGACGCCGACTGGTCGGGTACCGTCTCGCATTTCCTGATGCGCGAGAATCCGGTGCCGGTGTGCAGCCCGGAGCTGCTGGGCGGGCGTCGAACGCTGAGCGCCGAGCAGGTCGCCGGGCTGCCGCTGATGCAGCAGAGCACCCGGCCCTACGCTTGGCGCCAGTGGTTTCACTCCCAGGGACTGAACGTCGCCCACGACATGAGCGGGCCGCGCTACGAGCTGTTCTCCATGCTTGCCCAGGCGGCCATGCACGGCATGGGCGTGGCCCTCATACCGCCCTTCCTGATCCAGGACGAGCTGGCCGACGGAAGGCTTATCGTGCCCATGCAACATGCCTATTTGAGCGAGAATGCGTATTACCTGATCATTCCCGAGCGCAGGGTCGAATCGGCGATGCTCAATGCTTTCCGCGACTGGCTGGTGGAAGAGGCCAGGCAGTACCGCGAGGCCAACGGGCTGGGCTGAACGCGCAGGAACATCGGGCGGCGCAGGCAGGACGCGCCGCCCCGGGACCGGGCCGATCCGCCGGGTCCCGCGGAGCCGCGGCGGCGATACCGCCGGGCATCCTCCACGACGGCCAGGATGGCGGCCGTGGGGCACCACACCAGGAGTTCACATGAATTTCCACACCCGCAAGTGGGTCAAGCCAGAAGATCTCAACCCCAACGGCACCCTGTTCGGCGGCAGCCTGCTGCGCTGGATCGACGAAGAAGCGGCGATCTACGCGATCATCCAGCTGGGCAACCAGCGCGTGGTCACCAAGTACATTTCCGAGATCAACTTCGTCAGCTCGGCGCGCCAGGGCGACATCATCGAGCTGGGCATCACCGCCACCGACTTCGGTCGTACCTCGCTGACCATGACCTGCCACGTGCGCAACAAGATCACCCGCAAGAGCATCCTCACCATCGACAAGATGGTCTTCGTCAACCTCGGCCCGGACGGCCTGCCGGCGCCCCACGGCAAGACCGAGATCACCTACATCAAGGACCAGTTCAAGGAAGACGAAGTCCTGCCCTGATCGGCGCGACGAGCGGCCGGCACCCGTGCCGGCCGCCGTGTTTCAGAACAGCCGGGTGAGCAGCCAGTAGAGCGAGGCCGAGAGCAGGATCGCCGCCGGCAGCGTCAGCACCCAGGCCATCAGCAGGTTGCGGATGGTCTTCCACTGTAGTCCCGAACCGTTCGCCGCCATGGTCCCGGCCACCCCGGAAGACAGTACATGGGTGGTGGATACCGGCAAGCCATACAGGTCCGCCGCGCCAATGGTCAGCATCGCCACGGTTTCCGCCGAGGCGCCCTGGGCGTAGGTCAGGTGGGTCTTGCCGATCTTCTCGCCGACCGTCACCACGATGCGTTTCCAGCCGACCATGGTGCCCAGGCCGAGGGCGATGGCCACGGCGATCTTCACCCATAGCGGGATGAACTTGGTGGCGTCGTCGATCTTCCGCTTGAACGCCTGCAACTTGCCGCGGGTGTCGGCGTCGAAGCGGCCGACGTCGTCCTTGTCCATCAGGCGGATCGCCTCGGAGGTCAGGTACATGTCGTTGCGCACGTTGCCCATGGCTTGCGCCGGTACCCGCGAGAACGCGCCATAGCCTTTCACTTCCTGGCCGATCGAGCCGGTCAGGGCGGCCAGCGCCGGGATCAGCTCAGGCGATGCCTGCTTGCTGCGCACGTAGTCGGAGAGTACCTGGCGCGGATCGGCCGGCGCCGGTTGCGGCGCGCTCTTCACCAGCGCTTGCTGGGTGACCTCGGCGACGGCGGCGAACTGCACTGCCTGGTCCGCCGGCATGGTGCGGTTCAGGGCGTAGGCCATCGGCAGGGTGCCGACCAGGATCAGCATGATCAGGCCCATGCCTTTCTGCCCGTCGTTGGAGCCGTGGGCGAAGGACACCCCGGTACAGGTCAGGATCAGCAGGCCGCGGATCCACCAGGGCGGCGGCGCCTTGCCCTTCGGCGCCTTGTACAGCGCGCGGTTCTTCACCAGCAGGCGCAGCGCCAGGAGCAACAGGGCGGCGCAGGCGAAGCCGATCAGCGGCGAGAGCAGCAGGGAATAGCCGACCTTGGTTGCCTGGCCCCAGTCCACCCCGCTGGTGCCGTCGCGCCCGTGCATCAGCGCGTTGGCCACGCCGACGCCGATGATCGAGCCGATCAGGGTGTGCGAGGACGACGCCGGCAGGCCCAGCCACCAGGTCCCGAGGTTCCACAGGATGGCGGCGATCAGCAGGGCGAAGACCATGGCGAAGCCGGCCGAGGAACCGACCTGCAGGATCAGTTCCACCGGCAGCAGGGCGATGATGCCGAAGGCCACCGCGCCGCTGGAGAGCAATACGCCGAGAAAGTTGAAGCAACCCGACCAGACCACCGCGAAGTGCGGCGGCAGCGAGTGGGTGTAGATCACCGTGGCCACCGCGTTGGCAGTGTCGTGGAAGCCGTTGACGAACTCGAAGCCGAGGGCGATCAGCAGGGCCACGCCGAGCAGCAGGAAGGGCGTCCAGGTGGTGATCGCGGAACCGACGTCATCGACGTCCTGCATCAGGCTGTAGGCGCTGAACAGCAGTCCGGTGGCGAGCACGGCGAAGAATACGAAGGCGGTGAGGCGGCCGGGACGCTGCTCGAGATGGGGCTTGTGCGCGTTGCCGGCGGCACTGGCGACGGCGTCGGCGGGAAGGACATCGGAGGTCATGGTGCGGGTCCGCGCTGGGGATGACCGGCACATGATGGGCAGGCGTTTGTGACAAGTTATGTCTTTCGCATACCGGCTTCGTCTGGCGAAGAAAGGACAAGGGCCGCGGGAGGCCGCCGGAAGCCGGATGGGGTCGGGCGCCAGGCGGCCTGCCCGCTGCGGCCGCGAAGATTAATGAATTCCTGTGGCGAGTGCCATCATTTCGTCGCTAAAAAGTTGGCATGTTGAGGGATTTGCCGATCCGGACACGCGCGGGGAAGGCGAGAGCCACTGGACTAGACTGAGAAGTGCGCGGCGGGGCCGGTCGCTTGCCGGCCCGGTGCGCGGGACGAGCGCCTTCGTCCCGGGGTGGCCCGGCCGGGCGGTCGGGGAGGTCGATATGCGGATGCTGTGCCGGCTCGCGCTGGCGCTGTTGCTGTGCTTCGCCGGCCCGGCCTGTCTCGCGGCCTCCGGACCGGTACGGGTGCTCTCGGTGGATGGTGCGATCGGCCCGGCCAGCGCCGATTACCTGGTGCGCGGCATCGAGCGTGCCGCCGAGGACGGCGCGCAACTGGTGGTGCTGGAACTGGACACGCCCGGCGGCCTGGACGCATCGATGCGGCGCATCGTCAAGGCGATCCTCGCCAGCCAGGTGCCGGTCGCCGGTTTCGTCGCGCCCAGCGGGGCGCGGGCGGCGAGCGCCGGCACCTACATCCTGTATGCCTGCCATATCGCGGCGATGGCGCCGGGCACCAACCTCGGCGCCGCCACCCCGGTGCGCCTGGGGACGCCGGACAAGCCCGCAGAGAAGCCCCCGGCGCGGGACGCCGAACCCATGGTGCGCAAGCAGGTCAACGACGCCGCCGCCTATATCCGTGGCCTCGCGCAGTTGCGCGGGCGCAACGTCGAATGGGCCGAGCGCGCGGTGCGCGAGGCGGTCAGCCTGGCGGCGCACGAGGCGGCGGCGCAGAAGGTGATCGACCTGCAGGCCCGCGACCTGCCCGACCTGCTGCGCCAGCTCGACGGCCGCAGCCTGCGCGTCGGCGAGCGCGCGCTGACCCTGGCTACCGCCGGCGCCACGGTCGAGCGCCAGGCACCGGACTGGCGCGCGCGGTTGCTGGCGGTGCTCACCGATCCCAGCGTGGCGCTGATCCTGATGATGATCGGCATCTACGGGCTGATCTTCGAACTGGCCAATCCCGGCATGGCGCTGCCCGGCGTGCTCGGCGGCATCTGCCTGCTGCTCGGCCTGTACGCCCTGCAGATGCTGCCGGTCAACTACGCCGGGCTGGCGCTGATCGCGCTGGGCCTGGCGTTCATGGTGGGCGAGGCGTTCGTCGCCAGCTTCGGCGTGCTCGGCATCGGTGGAATCGTCTCGTTCGTGGTCGGCGCGCTGATCCTGATCGATACCGAGGTGCCCGGCTACGGCATTCCGCCCGGCCTGGTGGTGGCCCTGGCGTTGCTCAGCGCCGCGCTGATCGTCGGTCTGCTGGGCATGGCCCTGCGTACTCGCCGGCAAGCGGTGGTAAGTGGCACCGCCGGATTGGTCGGCAGCCTGGCGACGGTGGCGGCGGTGGATTCCGAACAACCCTGCGCAGGCTGGGTGCAGCTCCAGGGCGAGCGCTGGCGGGTGCTCGCCGCGCGGCCGCTGGCGGTGGGCCAGCCGGTCTGGGTGCTGGCGCGCAAGGGCCTGCTCCTGGAAGTCGCGCTGGCCGATGAAGGAGGTGGATGATGGGTATTTCCTATGGTTTGGCGATGTTGCTGGTGTTCCTCGCGCTGCTGCTGTTCAGCGCGCTGCGCATCCTCCGCGAGTACGAGCGCGGCGTGGTGTTCCAGCTCGGGCGGTTCTGGAAGGTCAAGGGGCCGGGGCTGGTGCTGGTGATCCCGGCGATCCAGCAGATGGTGCGCATCGACCTGCGCACCATCGTCCTCGACGTGCCGCCGCAGGATGTGATTTCCCGCGACAACGTTTCGGTGAAGGTCAACGCGGTGGTGTACTTCCGCGTGCTCGATCCGCAGAAGGCGATCATCCAGGTGGAGAACTACCTGGCCGCCACCAGCCAGTTGGCCCAGACCACCCTGCGCGCGGTGCTGGGCAAGCACGAGCTGGACGAGATGCTCGCCGAGCGCGAGCGCCTGAACCTGGATATCCAGCAAGTGCTCGATGCGCAGACCGACGCCTGGGGCATCAAGGTGGCGAATGTGGAAATCAAGCACGTCGATCTCAACGAATCGATGGTTCGCGCCATCGCCCGGCAGGCCGAGGCGGAGCGTGAGCGCAGGGCCAAGGTGATCCATGCCGAGGGCGAGCTGCAAGCCTCGGAGAAACTCATGCAGGCGGCGAAGATGCTCGGCCGGCAGAGTGGCGCCATGCAGTTGCGCTACATGCAGACCCTCGGCGCGATCGCCGGCGACAAGAGTTCGACCATCGTCTTCCCGATGCCGATCGAACTCTTCGGCGGCAAGTACGCAGGTGCCGCGCCGCGGAACGAAAAGGCCGCCGGAGAGGAAGAGGAGAGGTGAACGCGTGCGGTTTGTGATGGAAATATCATCGAGCCGCGACACGGGGACATGCGTGCCCGGGGTCGGGATGGCTATGCTGTGGCGATCCACTCCCGGGACGCTCCTTCATGCTGCGATGCGCACTCCTGCTGCTGACATTGCTCCTCCCTTGCGCGCTGCCTGCCGCCAACCTGCGCCTGGTCGGCGACTCCTGGCCGCCTTTCGTCGATTCGCGCCTGCCTGGCAACGGCCTGGCGGTGGAACTGGTGACCACCGCGCTCAAGCGCGCCGGCTTCGACTCGAGTTTCCAGCAGGTACCCTGGTCGCGTGCCCTGTACGGCGTGCGCAGCGGCGACTACGACATCGCCCTGAGCGCCTGGTACGAGCCCGCCCGCAGCCTCTACGGGCAGTTTTCCCGCGCCTACCTGAGCAACCGCATCCGCCTGCTGCAACGCAAGGGGCGGGGTATCGAGTTTTCCCGCCTGAGCGACCTGCGTCCCTACCGCATCGCGGTCGTGCGCGACTATGCCTACGCGCCCGAATTCGACCGTGACAGCCGTCTGCAGAAGGTCAACGTGACCAGCTTCGCCAACGCCGCGCGGATGCTCGAGGCGGGACGGGTCGACCTGGCGGTGGAGGACGAGCTGGCGCTGGGGGTCGCCTTCAAGGGCGAACTGGCCGATTTGCGCGACAAGCTGGAGGTACTGCCCATCCCGCTTGGCGAGAACGGCCTGCACCTGCTGGTGAGCCTGAGGAATCCCCGGCATGACGAGATCGTCGACGGCTTCGACCTGGCCATCCGCGGCATGCGCGACGACGGCAGCTACCAGCGCCTGCTGGAGCGCTACGGCGCGCGCTAGGGCTGGCCTGGCAGTGGCTGCGCGCCGGCCAGTTCCTTCTTCAGCAAGTGCGCGGCCAGGGTGCGCAGCGGGGCGAGCTGGCGGCAGATGTGCGCCAGTTGGGTCTGTACCAGGCGATGGCTGTCGTCCATGTCCTCGGGCATCTGCTCCAGTTCCTTGGCCAGCGCTTCCTCCTCTTCGCTGTAGATGGCGACCGGGCGTTTCTGTTCCAGGCTCGCGGCGATTTCCTCGAGGCTGGCGGAGAGCCGCTCGGCGGCGCGCTCCAGGAGGCCGTCGCTGGCGTCCTCGGGCAGGCTTTCGCGGTGCGCGCCGAGACCGGATAGATAGCTGAGCAGGGTGTGCGAGAGGACCAGGAAGCGGAAGCCGATCTCGGCGTCCTTCCTGAAATGGCCGGGTTCCAGGAGCATGTTCGACAGGGTGGTCGAGAGCGCCGCGTCGGCGTTGTGCGCGTTGCGCCGGGCGGTGCGGTAGTCGAGGTCGTCGCGCTTGCCGGTGGCGTACTGCTGCATGATCTGCCGCAGGTAGCGGCTGTTGCAGGCGAGGGTGTTGGCGAGCATGCGGTTGAGCCGGCGGCCCTGCCAGTCGGGCAGCACCAGGAACACCGCGAGGCCGGCGATCAGGCTGCCCAGCAAGGTATCGAACAGGCGGGGCAGGATCAGCCCGTAGCCATCGCCGACCTGGTTGAAGCAGAACAGCACCAGCAGGGTGATCGCCGCCGTCGCCAGGGTATAGCGACTGCTGCGGGTGGCGAAGAAGGCGACCCCGGCGGCGACCGCGAACAGCGACTGCACCAGCGGGCTGGGGAACAGGTCGATCAGCGCCCAGCCGACCACCAGGCCGACCACCGTACCGAGGATCCGCTGCACCAGGCGCAGGCGGGTCGCGCCATAGTTGGGCTGGCAGACGAACACCGTGGTGAGCAGTATCCAGTAGCCCTGGGTCGGATGGATCCAGTGCAGCACGCCGTAGCCGGCGGTCAGCGCCAGGGACATGCGCAGGCCGTGGCGGAACAGCAGCGAGGTCGGGGTGAGCTGCTGGCGCAGGCGCTCGAAGGCGTCCTTCAGGCTGCGCGGCGAGCGGTCGAGCAGGGCGCTGTCCTGTTCGTCGGCGATGGCGTCCGGGTTGCTCGCCCCGGCCAGCTTGCGGTCCAGCGTGGTGAGGTTGGCGGCCAGGGCGCCGAGCGAGCGCAGCAGGCCCTTCCAGGCCGGGTTGCTCTGCTGGCGCAGGTGTTCGAGCGAGGCCTGGAGGTCCTCCAGGGCCAGCTCGCGGTCGGCGTAGTCGAACGGCTGGCGCAGGCGGATAGCCCGCGCCAGGGCCTGGCAGGCCTTGCCCTGCTGGTTGAGCAGGCGCTGGCAGCGGAACAGCACGTCGCTGTGGAAGAACGCCTCGGCCAGCCGGTTGTACGGGTAGTGCGAGGAACTGGCGCGCTCGTGGACGTCCTGGGCGATGAAATAGAGCTTCAGGTAGCGGCTCACCTTGGGGCCCGGCCGGCCATGGCCGAGACGGTTGAGAATGGTCTCCTTGGCCTGGTTCAGCGCCACCACCACCTTGCCGTTCTGCCGTGCCAGGGCGAGGCGCTGGCCCTCCACGTCGAGCTGGCGCAACGGTTCGAACAGGCTCGACTTGATCCTCAGGTATTCGCCCAGCTCGAAATACAGGCGGGAAAGACTCTGCTGCACCGGCTGGTTGGAGAACAGCGCGTTCCACAGTACCGAGAGCAGCCCGTACCAGGCCGCCCCGGCCACCAGCAGCAGCGGTTCGTGCCAGACATCGGCGACCTCGCCGCCGCGCTGGTCCACGCCGATCATGGTGTAGATCGAGAGGATCAGGGTCGCCGAGGCGATCGCCGCATAGCGCTCGCCGAGGGCGCCGAGGAGGATCATGCCGAACGCCGACAGCGCCATCCCGGAAACGAACAGCCAGGGATAGGGGAACAGCAACTCGACGGCGAAGGCGGCGACGCTGAAGCACAGCAGGGTCACCAGCAGCGCTTGCAGGCGGCCGAGCCAGTTGTCGTCGGTCTCCGCCAGGGCGCTGGCGATGATCCCGAGGAACAGCGGGATCAGCAGCTCGATGCGGTCCTGCCACCAGCACAGCAGCAGGGCGCCGGCCAGGGCGATGAACACCCGCAGGCTGTAGGCGAACTTGTCGAGGGCCCAGAGGCGGCGGAGCGTGTGTGTCAACGAAGAGGGCGGCATGGGGCGGAGTGCTATCCGATGGTCCGTGGTTCAGCCTATGTGGCCTGTCCGGCTAATTCAATCGGCCGATTTCGCGCGACTGGAAGTCCGCTGCCCGCCGCAGTCGCAGGAAACGCTGCCGTGGGCAACTCGGTCGAGCCGGGCATCTGGCGGATGCAGGCTTCGTGCCTGCGAACGCTAAGACGTCGTCGCCGCGCCGGACGTTACCCGGCGGCGATATCGCGCGCCGGAGCGGGCCCGGCGAGCGAAGCGGCGGCGCGCTACAGCAGGCGGACCTTGAACGAGCGCCCCTTGATCTTGCCTTCGCTCAGGCGCTTGAGGGCCTGGTGGGCGAGGCCGCGCTCGATGGCGACGAAGGCCTGGAAGTCGAAGATGGCGATCTTGCCCACCGCGCTGCCGGGCAGCCCGGCGTCGCCGGTGAGGGCACCGAGCAGGTCGCCGGGGCGCACCTTGTCCTTGCGTCCGCCGGCGATGCACAGGGTGCTCATCGGCGGCAGCAATGGCTCCGGGCTGGCCTTCAACTGGCCGAGGGCGTACCAGGCCAGCGGCTGCTTCTGCAGGTCCTCGATGGCCTGCGCGCGGCTGGCCTCGGCCGGCGCCACCAGCGACAGGGCCAGGCCTTTCTCGCCGGCGCGACCGCTGCGTCCGATGCGATGGATGTGGACCTCCGGGTCACGCGCCAGCTCGACGTTGATCACCGTTTCCAGGGCGGCGATGTCCAGCCCGCGGGCGGCCACGTCGGTGGCCACCAGTACGTTGCAACTGCGGTTGGCGAACACCGTCAGGACCTGGTCGCGCTCGCGCTGCTCCAGGTCGCCGTGCAGGGCCAGGGCGGAAATCCGCTGCGCCTTCAGTGCGTCGGCCAGCTCCTGGCACTGCTGGCGGGTCTGGCAGAAGGCCACGCAGGACTGTGGCCGGAAATGCTGGAGCAGGCGTACCACGGCGTCCATGCGCTGTTTCGGATCGATCTCGAAGAAGCGCTGCTCGATCTGGCTGTCGGCGTGCAGCGACTCGACCCTCACCTGTCGCGGATCGCGCATGAAGGTCTTCGCCAGCTTCTCGATGCCGTCCGGGTAGGTGGCGGAGAACAGCAGGGTCTGCCGGCGCTCGGGGAGCTGGCCGATGATCTCGGCGATGCTGTCGTAGAAGCCCATGTCGAGCATCCGGTCGGCTTCGTCGAGGACCAGGGTATTGAGCCCGTCGAGGACCAGGGTGCCCTTGCGCAGGTGCTCCTGGATGCGCCCCGGGGTGCCGACCACCACGTGCGCGCCGTGCTCCAGCGAAGCCACCTGCGGGCCGTAGGGGACGCCGCCGCAGAGGGTCAGGACCTTGATGTTGTCGGCGGCGCGGGCCAGCCGGCGGATCTCCTTGGCGACCTGGTCGGCCAGTTCGCGGGTCGGGCACAGCACCAGCGCCTGGCAGCCGAAGTAGCGCGGGTTCAGCGGGCTGAGCAGGGCGAGGCCGAAGGCCGCGGTCTTGCCGCTGCCGGTCTTGGCCTGGGCGATCAGGTCGTGGCCCTGGAGGATCAGCGGCAGGCTCTGCGCCTGGATCGGCGTCATCTCCCGGTAACCGAGGGAGTCGAGATTGGCCAGGAGGTCCGCGGAAAGCGGCAGCGAGGAGAAAGCGGTGGAGGTCACGGGGCAGGGCTCGGCAGGCGATACGAGCGGCTAGTCTAGCAGCCTGCGGCGGCTTGCCGCGTGCGATCGCCGCCGGAGCAGCAGCGACAGGCAATGTATCTTTGGCCAGTACCGTTCGTCCGAAAAACGAAAAAAGCGCGTTTCTGTATTTTTATACAGGTTCGCTTTCCTCAGTTTTTTGTCGTAGAGTGCTGACACTGTGTTTGCATGGGTCGCCGTCGATCGTGACCTGATGCGGTCGGAAATTCCAGCCCGTCCTGCTCGACTCCTTGTAACTCCTTGCAACTCAGTTACCGGCTACGATTTCGTGGCTAAATCAATACCCATAGTTCCAAGGAGAACTTGCAATGTCCCGTCAGAACGGCACCGTTAAGTGGTTCAACGAAACCAAAGGCTACGGCTTCATTACCCCGGAAAGCGGCCCGGACGTTTTCGTTCACTTCCGTGCCATCGAAGGTAACGGCTTCAAGACCCTGGCCGAAGGCCAGAAGGTCAGCTTCGAAGTCGTACAAGGCCAGAAAGGCATGCAGGCCGAGCGCGTTCAGGTGATCAACTAAGATCCCTGGGCCCCAGCCCGAAGAACCCGGATGGAAGCATCCGGGTTTTTTATTGCCCGGAGAAAACCGTCACACTGTCTTCGCCTGCCGTTCACCCTGTCTTGACGAGTTCCCGCCCAGAGTGGCCCGGTCCCGTTCGGAGTCGTTTCGATGAAGCCTGTGCAATCCCGTCGTCTGGCCTTCGCCGCGCTGTTGTCGCTGTCGTTCTCTTCCGCGTCCTGCCATGCCGCCACCGAGCACTGGGGCTGGATCGAGCAGTCCTGGCTGATGCCCGAGCGCATGCAGGCCAAGGCCAAGCTGGATACCGGCGCGCTGACCTCGTCGCTGGACGCGAGGAATATCCATCGCTACAAGAAGGACGGCGAGCGCTGGGTGCGCTTCGATGTCGTGCTGCCCACCGCCGACAGCAAGGCGCCGGTCAGCGTGACCTTCGAGCGCAAGGTGCTGCGGCTGATCAAGGTACGCGGCGCCGGCGGCAGCGACAGCCGTCCGGTGGTGGCGATGGACATCTGCCTGGGCGCCAAGCTGCTGCGCGAGCAGTTCTCCCTGCGCGACCGCGGCAACATGAACTATCCGGTGCTGCTCGGTCGCCGCACGCTCGAACACCTCGGCGCGGTCGACGTGTCCCGAACCTTTACCCGCAAACCTACCTGCAGCGCGCTCGCCGCTCAGTAGAAGAACCAGCGCAGCAGTCCAGCGCCCAGCGCCACCCAGAACAGCACGATCAGCGCAGCCATCCACAGGTTGCGCGGGTGCGTCTCGACCTCGCGAGCCCGCGCGCGGCACTCGGCGAGCAGCGTGGGTGGGGTGAGGCGGATCGCCAGCCAGATCCCCAGCGGCACCAGCAACAGGTCGTCGAGGTAGCCGAGCAGCGGTATGAAGTCCGGGATCAGGTCGATCGGACTCAGCGCATAGGCCACCACCAGCAGAGCCACCAGTCGGGCCAGCCAGGGCATGTGCGGATGGCGGCTGCACAGCCAGAGGGCGATGACCTCGGTCTTCAGCTCGCGAGCCCAGCGCTTGAGCGTAGCGATCCAGGCCATCCTAGAGGTCCGGGTCCTTTTCCGGATCGACCCGGCGCGGGCTGGTGCGACCGTCCTCGCTGCCGAGCTGGAAGAAGATCGCCGCGGCCAGCATCGACATCAGGCCGACGCTGACATAGGTGGCGTGGAAGGCGCCGAGTACGGTGTCCTGCCCCGTATCCAGGTCGGTCTGGAAACCGCCCAGCAACGCCGCCGCGCAAGCCACGCCGAGGCTGATCGACAACTGCACGACCACCGACATCAGGCTGTTGCCGCTGCTGGCGTTGCTGTCCTGCAGGTCGATCAGGGTGAGGGTGTTCATCGCCGTGAATTGCAGGGAGTTCACCGCGCCGAGCAGGCTCAGGTGCAGCAGCAGCCAGACGTAGGGGGTGTCCTGGTCGACCAGGCCGAAGCCGGCGATCAGGCAGCCGAGGATCAGGGTGTTGCCGACCAGCAGCTTGCGATAGCCGAAGAAGTCCAGCAGTGGCTTGGCCATCGGCTTGGCGACCATCGCGAACAGCGCCAGCGGGATCATGGTCATGCCCGCGGTGGAAGGCGGGTAGCCCAGTCCCACCTGCAGCAGCAGCGGGGTGAGGAAGGGCAGGGCGCCGCTGCCCAGGCGGGCGAACAGGTTGCCGAGGATGCCGACGGCGAAGGTCCGCGCCTTGAACAGGCTCGGCGGGAACAGCGGCTTGTCGATGCGTAGCGCGCGCAGCCAGTAGGCGGTGAGCAGGACCAGTCCGCCGATCAGCAGCAGGACCACGCGCAGGTGCGACAGGTGCAGCTCGCCGAGCCCTTCCAGGGCGATGGAGATCAGCACCATGGAGCCGCCGAAGAGCAGGAAGCCGATGCTGTCGAAACGGCTCGGCACCGGGCTGCGCAGGTCCGGCATCAGCTTCATCGCCACCAGGCAGCCGAGCAGGCCGACCGGCAGGTTGATCAGGAAGATCCAGTGCCAGGAGGCGTACTCCACCAGCCAGCCGCCCAGCGTCGGTCCCGCCAGCGGGCCGAGCAGGCCGGGAATGGTGACGAAGCTGAGCACCCGCACCAGGTCCTGGCGCGGGTAGACGCGCAGGATCACCAGCCGTCCCACCGGCATCATCAGCGCGCCGCCGACGCCCTGTACGATGCGCGCGCCGACCAGCAGTTCGAGGCTCGGCGACAGCGCGCAAAGCAACGAGCCGAGGCTGAACAGCAATACCGCGCCGAGGAATACCCGGCGTGTGCCGAAACGGTCGGCGATCCACCCCGAGGCCGGTATCAGCAGGGCCACCGTGAGCAGGTAGGCGATCACCACCGCCTGCATGCGCAGCGGGTTTTCGTTCAGCGAACTGGCCATGCTCGGTAGTGCGGTGTTGAGGATGGTGCCGTCGAGGGCTTGCATGAAGAAGGCGACGGCGACCAGCCAGGGCAGTTGGCGGGCGATGCGGGGGGTGAGCTGGAACGGCTCGCTCATGGATGGGCTCCCTCGGGCGGACAGGGCCCAAGCATAGAGAAGTTCTCGCCGCGATGGGACGGCCGACGACCGGATCGGGGCGAACAGCGGGCATTGCGGCGGAAGTCGCGGGCCAGAGCGGTCGCCTTTCATTGTCCTGGGTCAAGCCGAAGCGCTGGCGCTCGCCGGCTGCTGTGCTAGTACTCAAGAGTCACCCCGTCAGTGGCTGCGGATGCGACGCCGGCGCTTCGTCATCGCACGGACATGTCCCGCGTTGCATGCTCGACGGCGCGTGCTTCACCGCCTTGTCGCGATGTTCTCCACGCAGCGCTCGGCGACCCCGGTCGCCGCTGCCGTCGCCGAAGCCCACCTTCCGTGGAAACAGGAGTCCTCCCATGGCCCAGGAACTTTGCGCTATCTGCCACGAACGTCCCGCCGTCGCCCGCGTCAGCCTGGTACAGAACGGCCAGCGCCGCGAACTCGCTCTCTGCGAACTGCATTACCGCCAGTTGATGCGCCAGCAGCGCATGCGCTCGCCGCTGGAGTCGCTGTTCGGCGGCGGCAGCCCGTTCGACGAGATCTTCTCCGGCTTCGGCGAGCAGAGCCCGGTCACCCCGGTGCGCGCCCGCGAGCCGGAGGCGGTGGACATCGCCGAATACTTCAGCAAGCAGACCACCGAGTACCTGCAACGCGCCGCGCAGGTCGCCGCCGAATTCGGCAAGCGCGAAGTGGACACCGAGCACCTGCTCTACGCCCTGGCCGACGCCGACGTGGTGCAGGCGGTGCTCAAGCAGTTCGGCCTGTCGCCGGCCGACCTCAAGCAGTACATCGAGGCCAACGCCGTGCGCGGCGCCAGCAAGGGCGAGGCGAGCGAGGACATGACCATCTCGCCGCGGGTGAAGAGCGCCTTGCAGCATGCCTTCGCCCTGTCCCGCGAACTCGGCCACAGCTATGTCGGCCCCGAGCACCTGTTGCTCGGCCTGGCGGCGGTGCCGGACAGCTTCGCCGGGACGCTCCTGAAGAAGTACGGCCTGACCGAGCAGGCGCTACGGCAGAAAGCGGTCAAGGTGGTCGGCAAGGGCGCCGAGGACGGCCGCGTGGACGGCCCGAGCAACACTCCGCAACTGGACAAGTTCAGCCGCGACCTGACCCGGCTGGCCCGCGAAGGCAAGCTCGATCCGGTGATCGGCCGCTCGAAGGAAGTCGAGACCACCATCGAGGTTCTCGCCCGGCGCAAGAAGAACAACCCGGTGCTGATCGGCGAGCCCGGCGTCG
The DNA here is from genome assembly GCF_020405165.1 of Pseudomonas sp. PS1(2021). Taxonomy (NCBI): domain Bacteria; kingdom Pseudomonadati; phylum Pseudomonadota; class Gammaproteobacteria; order Pseudomonadales; family Pseudomonadaceae; genus Pseudomonas; species Pseudomonas sp. PS1(2021). The sequence continues at coordinate 6,636,156 of NZ_CP084484.1, forward strand.
GCAAGACCGCCATCGTCGAAGGCCTGGCCCAGCGCATGGTCCAGGGCGAGGTGCCGGAGGTGCTGCGCGACAAGCGCCTGGTCGAACTGAACATCAACGCCATGGTCGCCGGCGCCAAGTACCGCGGCGAGTTCGAGGAACGCCTCAAGCAGGTGATGGACGAACTGCAGGCGGCGCAGAGCGAGATCATCCTGTTCATCGACGAGGTGCACACCATCGTCGGTGCCGGCCAGGGCGGCGGCGAAGGCGGGCTGGACGTGGCCAACGTGCTGAAGCCGGCGATGGCGCGTGGCGAGATGAACCTGATCGGCGCCACCACCCTCAACGAGTACCAGAAGTACATCGAGAAGGACGCCGCGCTGGAGCGGCGCTTCCAGCCGGTGTTCGTCCCCGAGCCGACGGTGGAGCAGACCATCTCCATCCTCCGTGGCCTGCGCGACAAGCTCGAAGGCCACCACAAGGTGACCATCCGCGACGAGGCCTTCGTCGCCGCCGCCGAGCTGTCCGACCGCTACATCGGCAACCGTTTCCTGCCGGACAAGGCCATCGACCTGATCGACCAGGCCGCCGCCCGCGTGCGCATCGCCAGCACCTCGCGGCCGGCCGAGATCCAGGAACTGGAGGCCGAGCTGGCGCAGCTCAAGCGCGAGCAGGACTACGCCGCCAGCCGCAAGTGGTACGACGAGGCGAAGGTCTTCGAGAAACGCATCCAGGAACGCAAGGAACACCTCGAGCAGATCACCGAGCGCTGGCAGCAGACCCAGGGGTCGAAGACCGAGGAGGTGCGGGTCGAGGACATCGCCGAGATCATCTCCAAGCTCACCGGCATCCCGGTCACCGAACTGACCGCCGAGGAGCGCGAGAAGCTCCTGCAGATGGAAGAGCGCCTGCACCAGCGGGTGATCGGCCAGCAGGAAGCGATCACCGCGGTCAGCGACGCCGTGCGCCTGGCCCGCGCCGGGCTGCGCCAGGGCAGCCGGCCGATCGCCACCTTCCTGTTCCTCGGCCCGACCGGGGTGGGCAAGACCGAGCTGGCCAAGGCCTTGGCCGAGGTGGTGTTCGGCGACGAAGACGCGATGATCCGCATCGACATGAGCGAATACATGGAGCGCCACGCGGTGTCCCGGCTGATCGGTGCGCCGCCGGGCTACGTCGGCTACGACGAGGGCGGCCAGCTCACCGAGCGGGTGCGCCGGCGGCCGTACAGCGTGATCCTGCTCGACGAGATCGAGAAGGCCCACGCCGACGTCAACAACATCCTCCTGCAGGTGTTCGACGACGGCCGCCTGACCGACGGCAAGGGGCGCGTGGTGGACTTCACCAACACCATCATCATCGCCACCAGCAACCTCGGCTCCGAGCTGATCATGAAGAACGCCCAGGCCGGCGAGTTCGCCCAGCCGCCGGAGAAGCTCAAGCGCGAACTGATGACTACCCTGCGCGGGCATTTCCGCCCGGAATTCCTCAACCGCCTCGACGAGGTGATCGTCTTCGAATCGTTGAGCAAGGCGCAGATCGAGGACATCGTGCGCCTGCAACTGGAGCGGGTGAAGCGCGCCGCGCACGCCCAGGACATCTACCTGCACATCGACGACAGCCTGGTCGGCCACCTCGCCGAAGAGGCCTACCAGCCGGAGTTCGGCGCCCGCGAACTGAAGCGGCAGATCCGCCAGCAACTGGAGACGCGCCTGGCCACGGCGATGCTCAAGGGCGAGGTGAAGGAGGGCGAGACGGTCACCTTCTTCTACGACGCCAAGGACGGCGTCGGCTACCGCAAGGGCGCCGCGCCGAATCCGGCGGCACGCAAGAAGTCCGGTGCCGGCGAGACGCCCAGGGGCCGCGCGACGGCGGCGAGGAAGCCGGCGGCGAAGAAAGGCGCCGCCGCCAAGGGCAAGGCCGACAAGCCGAAGGCCAAGTGACCCGACCAAGGTTGGGGAACAAGGCACCGGCCGGCCGGTCGAAATCTCACCCCGGCCTGCGAATGCGGCCGGGGCGTTCGATATCTCATGAGGAATTGCCGATGCGCGTCACCACTCACGCTACCCTGGCCGCGGCCCTGCTGCTCAGCGCCGCCTCCGCGTTCGCCTTCAATCTCGGGGATGCCGCCAAGGCGGTCGCCGGGGCGTCCCAGGGCGACTCCGCCCAGGTAGCCACCACCCCGCAGACCAGCGGTCTGCTCGGCGCACTCACCGGCCAGCTCGGGGTCAGCCAGGAGCAGGCGGTCGGCGGTACCGGCGCCCTGCTCGGCCTGGCCAAGAACCAGTTGGCCGGCAACGATTATTCGCAACTGGTTAAGACCATCCCCGGCCTCGACAAGCTGGCCGGCAACAACGCCCTGGCCGGTCTCGGCGGGCTCGGCAACGTGCTCGGCAAGAGCGGCGGCGACAGCAAGGGCCTCGGTTCGCTGCTCGGCAATGCGGACAGCATGGGCGACGTGAACAAGGCCTTCGGCACCCTGGGCATGGATAGCGGGATGACCGAGAAGTTCGCCCAGGTGCTGGTCGACTACTTCGGCAAGCAGGGCGCCAACAGCGAGCTGCTGGGCAGCCTGAGCAATCTCTGGGGAGTGAGCAAGGCGGGCGGCTCGTCGCTGCTCTGATCTGCCGCCAGCGGATCGGCGGATAACCGCGCTGCGGTTATTCGCCCTACGAAGTGGGTGCGGCGCCCGGATATTCGTTGCCTGCACCGGTAGGGCGAATAACGCCCTCGGCGTTATCCGCCGCCGCTCCGTGGAAACGGCGGATAACCGCGTTGCGGTTATTCGCCCTACGAGATGGGTGTGTTTCGGCCGGTACTTCAGCGCAGTTGCCGCAAGCGGGCGATGCGTTCGTCCTTTTCTTCCCACATGCGCGAGACCCATTCCTGCACGTACTGGCGGAACACCGGGTCGTTCTCGTAGTCGCCCTGCCACAGGGCGGGATCGATCGGGCGGGTCTGGATGTCGACGATCACCTTCGGCACCCGTCCGCAGAGCAGGTCCCAGAATCCCGGCACCTTGTCGCTCGGGTAGACCACGGTGACGTCGAGCAGGGCGTCCAGTTGCTCGCCCAGCGCGGCGAGGACGAAGGCCACCCCGCCGGCCTTGGGCTTGAGCAGGTGGCGATAGGGCGACTGTTGCCGGGCCTTCTTCTGCTCACTGAAACGCGTGCCTTCCAGGTAGTTCACCACGGTCACCGGGATGCGCTTGAACTTCTCGCAGGCGGCCTTGGTGATCTCCAGGTCCTTGCCCTTGAGTTCCGGGTGCTTCTCCAGGAAGGCCTTGGAATAGCGCTTCATGAACGGATACTCCAGCGCCCACCAGGCCAGGCCGAGGAAGGGCACCCAGATCAGCTCCTTCTTGAGGAAGAACTTGAAGTACGGGGTGCGCCGGTTGAACACCTGGATCAACGCGGGGATGTCGACCCAGGACTGGTGGTTGCTCACCACCAGGTACGAGGTGTCCTGGCGCAGGTCGCTGGCGCCGCGCACGTCCCAGACCGTCGGCGTGCAGGTGGCGAAGATCCACTTGTCGATCTCCGCCCAGGTCTCGGCGATCCACATCACGCCCCTGGAGCAGAGGTCTTTCAGGCGCTGGCCGGGGAGCACCAGCTTGAGCAGTGCGATCAGCATCATCGGGCCGATCAGGATCAGCGTGTTGAGAAGCAGCAGAAGGCTGCTGGTCAGGCCGGTCAACAGTTCCCGCATGGTTGGTTTCCCTGTCCTGGGTGTGGGTCGACGCGGCCCATCATACGCATCCGCGCCGCGCCGCCCAAGCCGCCGGCGTGGCGAACGAAACCGCGCCGTGCTAGTCCTATGTGGACCTCGTATCACTTCAGGAGATGCCCGCGTGAAGCGTGCCCTTGCCTTGCTCTCGCTGTTCGCCCTGCCGGTCCTCGCCGCCGAACCCAACCTCTACGGCCGCTACGAATGGGTCTCCCTGCCGGAGCTGGACCGCACCCTGCAGGCGAAGATGGACACCGGCGCCTACACCTCCTCGCTGTCGGCCAAGGACATCGAGTTGTTCCAGCGCGACGGCGAGGAGTGGGTGCGCTTCCGGCTGGCCACCAAGGAGGCCGATGGCTCGGTGTTCGAGCACAAGCTGGCGCGCATCGGCAAGATCAAGAACCGCGCCGACAACCGCAACGGCGAGGACGAGGATGAGGACCGCCTGAGCGAACGCCCGGTGATCGACCTGCAGGTCTGCCTGGGCGGAGCGATGAAGACCATCGAGGTCAACCTCACCGACCGCAGCGCCTTCAACTATCCGTTCCTGATGGGCACCAAGGGCTTGCGCAAATTCCACGTCGCGGTCGATCCCTCCGAGCGCTTCGTCGCCGACAAGCCCACCTGCAAGTAAGCGTCCTACGCCACCGGCGGCGCGATTGACGCGCGCGCCGGCTTGCGGCACCGTTCCGGCATTCCCGTCAGCCGCCGTCACGCCATGCCGCATATCCTGATCGTCGAAGATGAAGCCGCGATTGCCGACACCCTGCTCTACGCCCTGCAGGCCGAAGGCTTCGCCACCACCTGGGTGACCCTCGCCGGCGAGGCGCTGGCGTTGCAGGAGCGCCAGCCGGCGGATCTGCTGATCCTCGACGTCGGTCTGCCGGACATCAGCGGTTTCGAGGCCTGCAAGCGCCTGCGGCGGTTCTCCGAGGTGCCGGTGATCTTCCTCACCGCGCGCGATGCCGAGATCGACCGCGTGGTCGGCCTGGAGATCGGCGCCGACGACTACGTGGTCAAGCCGTTCAGCCCGCGCGAGGTGGCGGCTCGGGTCAAGGCCATCCTCAAGCGCATGGCGCCGCGCCCGGCGGCGCTGGAAGGGGCCGCGCCGAGCGGGCCGTTCCAGGTCGACGAGGAGCGCGTGCGGATCCACTACCGCGACACCCCGCTCAACCTCACCCGCCACGAGTTCCGCCTGTTGCAGACGCTGCTCGGGCAGCCCGAGCGGGTATTCAGCCGCGAGCAGTTGCTCGACGCCCTCGGCGTCGCCAGCGAGGCCGGCTACGAGCGCAACATCGACAGCCACATCAAGAGCCTGCGCGCCAAGCTGCGCCAGGTGAACGAACGCGGCGAAGCGATCCAGACCCATCGCGGCCTGGGCTACAGCTACAGCCCGGACCACGCCTGATGCCGCTCGGCGTTCGGATCTTCCTGGTCTACTTCCTGTTCGTCGGTCTCACCGGCTACTTCGTGCTGAGCACGGTGATGGACGAAGTGCGCCCCGGCGTGCGCCAGTCCACCGAGGAAACCCTGGTGGACACCGCCAACCTGCTCGCCGAGATCCTCCGCCAGGACGTGAAGAACGGCACCCTGGCACAGAGCGACCTGCCGGAGATGCTCGAGGACTACGGCAAGCGGGTGCCGCAGGCGGATATCTGGGGCTTGCGCAAGGAGGCGGTGAACCACCGCATCTACGTCACCGACGCCAGCGGCAAGGTGCTGCTGGACTCCGCCGGGGTGGCCGTCGGCCAGGACTATTCGCGCTGGAACGACGTCTACCTGACTCTCCGGGGCCAGTACGGCGCGCGCTCCAGCCGCGAAGACCCGGACGACCCGGATTCCTCGGTGATGTACGTGGCGGCGCCGATCAAGGATGCCGGGAAGATCATCGGGGTGGTTTCGGTGGCCAAGCCGAACAGCAGCCTGCAACCCTACATCGACCGCTCGCAGCGGCGTCTGGCCTGGCTCGGTGCCGGGCTGATCGCCCTCGGGCTGCTGGTCGGCGGCCTGCTCTCCTGGTGGCTCAGCGGCGCGCTGCGGCGCCTCACCCAGTACGCCCAGGCGGTCAGCGAGGGGCGCCGCGCCGAGCTGCCGCGCTATCGCGGCGGCGAGATGGCGCAACTGGCCGACGCGGTGGAGCGCATGCGCACGCAATTGGAGGGCAAGGACTACGTCGAGCGCTACGTGCATACCCTGACCCACGAATTGAAGAGCCCGCTGGCGGCGATCCGTGGCGCCGCCGAGTTGCTCGACGGCGAGATGCCGGCCGAACAGCGGGCGCGCTTCGTCGGCAACATCGCCGGCGAGAGCGAGCGCCTGCAACAACTGATCGAGCGCCTGCTGAGCCTGGCCCAGGTGGAGCAGCGGCAAGGCCTGGAGGAGGTCGGCAAGGTCGACCTGCGGGAGATCGCCGCGTCCCTGCTGGAAGGCCAGGCGGCGCGTATCCAGCGCCAGCGATTGCGGGTGGAGAACCGCCTGGAAGGTCCCTGCGAGGTTCGCGGCGAGCAGTTCCTGCTGCGCCAGGCGCTGGCCAACCTGCTCGACAACGCCCTCGACTTCACCCCGCCCGGCGGCATCCTTCGCCTGCTCGCCGAGGCCGACGGCGAGGGTATCGCCTTGCGCCTGTTCAACCAGGGGCCGGCGATTCCCGACTACGCCCTGGCGCGCCTCACCGAACGCTTCTACTCGCTGCCGCGCCCGGCCAGCGGGCGCAAGAGCACCGGGCTGGGACTGAACTTCGTCGCCGAGGTGGCGCAACTGCATGGCGGCCGGTTGCAGGTCGGCAACCGCGACGACGGCGTCGAGGCGCTGCTCTGGCTGCCGCGCGGCTGAGGCGTCTCCACGGAAACTCCATCGACTCTCCACACGGCGACCCGAAGCCCGCCATCGCGGCGCCGCAGACTTTCCGCCATCACCCCGACGGAGAGTCCCCCATGAACCGCACGCTGGCCTACAAGCTCGGCGCCATCGCCCTACTCATCCTGCTATTGCTGATTCCCCTGTTGATGATCGACGGCCTGATCCGCGATCGCCAGGAGGTTCGTGACGGCGTGCTGCAGGATATCGCCCGCAGCTCCAGCTACAGCCAGCGCCTCACCGGCCCGCTGCTGGTGGTGCCGTACCGCAGGACGGTGCGCGAGTGGGTCACCGAGGAGAAGACCGAGAAGCGCGTGTTGCAGGAGCGCGAGCAGCGTGGCGAGCTGTACTTCCTGCCCGACCGCTTCGCCCTCGACGGGCAGATGCGCACCGAGCTGCGCTACCGTGGCATCTACCAGGCGCGCCTGTACCACGTCGACAACAAGGTCGCCGGCTACTTCCAGGTGCCTGCGCACTATGGCATCGAAGAAGACCTGGAGGACTACCAGTTCGAAACGCCGTTCCTGGCGATGGGCATCAGCGACATCCGCGGCATCGAGAATGCCCTGCGCCTGTCCCTCAACGGTGCCAGCGTCGACTTCGAGCCGGGTAGCCGGGTCGGCCTGCTCGGCAGCGGTGTGCACGCACCGCTGCAAGGCGTCGACGGGCGCCAGGCGCAGCGCCTGGAGTACGCCTTCGACCTGTCGTTGCTCGGCAGCGAGCGGCTGGACATCGTGCCGGTGGGCCGCGACAGCCAGGTCATCCTGAAGGCCGACTGGCCGCACCCGAGCTTCGGCGGCGAGTTCCTGCCCAGCGAGCGGGAGATCACCGCCCAGGGCTTCACCGCGCGCTGGCAGACCAGCTTCTTCGCCACCAACATGGAAGAGGCGCTGCGCAGTTGCGTGGAGGAGCAGCGCTGCGACGGTTTCCAGGCGCGCGCCTTCGGCGTCGGCCTGGTCGATCCGGTGGACCAGTACCTGAAGGCCGACCGCGCGATCAAGTACGCGCTGCTGTTCATCACCCTGACCTTCGCCGGCTTCTTCCTCTTCGAGGTGCTCAAACGCCTGGCGGTACACCCGGTCCAGTACGCGCTGGTCGGCCTGGCGCTGGCGTTCTTCTACCTGCTGCTGCTGTCGCTGGCCGAGCACGTCGGCTTCGAGCTGGCCTACCTGGTCTCCGCCGGAGCCTGTGTCGGCCTGATCGGCTTCTACCTGTGCTTCGTCCTGCGCAGCGTGGCCCGAGGGCTGGGCTTCAGCGTCGGCCTGGCAGGGCTGTACGGCCTGCTCTACGGCTTGCTGAGCGCGGAGGACTACGCCTTGCTGATGGGCTCGCTGCTGCTGTTCGCGGTACTTGCCGCGGTGATGGTGCTGACCCGCCGCCTGGACTGGTACGGGGTCGGCCGCAAGGACCTCCCGGCCGTACCCGCCAAGGCCTGACGACGAGGGCGGCGGCGCCGGCCGCCGCCGATTTCCAAGGAGGAAAAGCATGCGCCTGTTCTTCGAGTTCACCCTCTGTGCCGCCCTCGGCCTGCTGGTCAGCGGCGTGATCCTGATCTTCCTGCTGTTCTTCGGCAAGTTCGGCCTGATCGAGTACTGGATCGCCAGCGGCAAGCCCCTGGCCCACGCCATGCTGGTGCTGATGCCGGACGGATTCTGGGAAGGCCTCAGCGGCATCGAGGGCGCCGCCGGCAATCCGCACGTGCGCTCCTTCCTGGAGCTTTGCATGGGGCTCGGACAGAGCGCGCTGTTGCTGGGCCTGCTGCTGTTCCGCCTGGTGTGCTGGAAATGAACGGCTATGTCGGCCTGCGCGACGACCGTCGCGACGGCGAGCGCCTGGCGGCGCGGATCGGCCTGCTGTTCCCCGGCCCCTCGGCGGCCTGGCTGCAACGCGCCGAACGTCTGCGGCGGCAGCAGGCGTCGGCGGGCCTCGGGGTCAGGCGCGGGTGGCCTGCATCGACGGGCGCTGGCTGACTTCGGCGAACCAGGCGGCGAGTCGTGGGTAGCGGCCGCGCCAGTCCCACTCCGGCTGGCGCAGGTCGAGATAGCCCAGGGCGCAGGCGACGCCGATGGCGGCGATGTCGAAGCGCGCCTGCAGTTCGGCGATGCAGTCGCCCTCCAGCCACGCCAGGGACCGCCCGATCTTTTCCCGCTGTGCTTCGAGCCAGGTGTCCCAGCGCTTCTCCTCGGGGCGGACGAAGGTTTCGTAGCGGGACAGCACCGCGGCGTCGAGGACGGCGTCCGCCAGCGAGGCGATGGTCAGGCGTCGCCAGCGGGCGCTGCCTTCGCGGGGGATCAGCGGTTCGCCGACGTGCTGCTGGTCGAAGTAGTCGCAGATCACCCGGCTGTCGTGCAGCACCTGGCCGTCCGGCAGGCGCAGGGCGGGAATCTTGCCGGCCGGGTTGCTGGCGTTGAGCTGCCGGATGGGCGCGACCGGCGTCGGCGTGACTTCCTCGAGCGCCACGCGCTCGCGTTGGCCGGTTTCGTGGAGCAGGACCAGGACCTTGCGCACGAAGGGCGAGGCGGCGGCGTAGAACAGCGTATGGGTAGCGCTCATGCGGGCTCCTTGGAAGGATCAGTCGCGGACGACGCGCAGACGATCGGCGGCAGGCTCGGCGCTCCAGGTTTCTCCGGGGCGACCGCCGAGCAGGGCGTTGCCGGGCGCCGGCCGGTCGCTGGGCAGGACGCGGAATGTCGCCTGCTCACTGTCGAAACGCAAGAGCGCCCCGCTGGCGGCGTCGTGCAGCCAGACACGGTCCATGGCGTCGACCCGCAGGCTGTCCGGGCGGGCCTGGCTGTCCGGCAGCGGCCAGCTCTGCCACGAGGCATCGCTGGGATCGTAGCGGTACAGCCGGGCGCCACCGCTGTCGCTGGCCCAGAGCCTGCCGATGGAGTCGGCGCCGATCCCGCGCAAGGCCTTCGTGCCTTCAGGCGCGGGCAACCGCTCGGCGCTGCCGTCGAGCGGATCGACATGCACCAGCGCGTCGTCCTGCGCGTACCAGACCTCGCCGTCCGGGGTGACGCAGATGCCGTTCGCCGCCTTGCCCTGGGGCGAGGGCCAGACCTCCACCAGGCGCCTGGCTGGGTCGAGGCGACCGTGGAAGCCGCGGCTGCCGGTGAACCAGAGGCGCCCGTCGTCGTCGAATACCGCGGACTCGAGCCCGGCCGGCGCGGCCTTGGCCGGTAGCGGGAAACGTTCGCTGCCCAGGCGCTCGCCGCCGATGCGAAGGATGGCGTTGAGGCCGCTGTCGAGCACCCAGGCGTTGCCGCTCTCGTCGCTGACGATGGCTCGCGGCCGCGCGCCTTCGCCGAGCGGCACCTGCACGCTCTCGCCACTGGTCGGGTCGAGGCGCCCCAGCGAATGCCCGCCGTCCGCGCCGTACCAGACCGCACCCTGTGCACTGGGCGCGACCGCGTAGGGCGCGGAGCCCTTGTCCAGCGGGTAGTACTGTTCGCCGGCCAGGGCGGCGCCGGTCGACGACAGGGCCAGGAACAGGCCCAGCAGCGGGTAGGGCAGGTGACGCATACGGTTCTCCCGGAACGACGAGCGGAACGTGGAAAGGCTCTGTCTTGCTATTCTGGCAGCGCATTGAGCATAGGAGGAACTGCGAATGGCCACAGTGGAAATACTCGGGGCGGAATGCCGCGCGGGGGGCGCGGTGAACGACGATGCGCTGGGCTGCACGGCGCAGGCCGCCTGGGTGATCGACGGTGCCACCAGCATCGGTCGCAGCGTGCTGGGCGTGGAAAGCGACGCGCGCTGGCTGGCCCAGGCGGTGGACCGGCACCTGCGGTTGCTGCTGGAAGTCGAGCCCGAGCAATCCAGCGAGACCCTGCTGCGGCGCCTGCTCAACGATATCCAGGGCGACTTCCGCGCCCAGAGCGGCCGCGACTGGCACGACCTCGAAGACATGCCGGCGGCCTGCCTGAGCCTGCTGCGGATTCGCGGCGGAGAAATCGAACTGCTCAACATCGGCGACAGCCGGATCCTCGTCGAAGGCGCCGACGGCCAGGTACGCAGCTTCGGCGATTCGGCCCTACACGAACTGGATCGGCAATCCCTGGCGCATTTCTGCCGGATGCGCGAGGAACATCCGCAGTGGGATCACGCCGAACTGTTCAAGGCCAGCCGCCCGCGCGTGCGGCAGAACCGCCTGCTGATGAACAAGCCCGAGGGCTACTGGGCGCTGGACATCAGCGACCGCTGGCTCGGCCAGGTGCAGCGCGAGACCTTGCCGCTCGCCGCGTTGCGTTCCTTCGTGCTGATGACCGACGGCTTCGACCGGCTGGTCGAGCCTTTCCGCCGCTATACCGACGAACAGTTGCTGCGGCGCCTCGAGGACGTCGGAGTGAGCGCCATGCTCGACGAGTTGCGCGAGATCGAACAGGGCGACGACCAGGCCCTGGCTTTCCCGCGTTTCAAGATCCACGACGACGCCAGCGCGCTGTGGGGTCGGATCGCGGGGTGAACGATGATCTCCGGCGCCCGGAATGCAGGTCCTCCCCATTGCGCCGGCTGCCGATATCCCGGCCCTCTCCCTCAGGCGGGAGGAGGGCATCCGGTGCCCGGAAGGTACGTTCTGCGGTAGGGCGAATAACCGCGAAGCGGTTATCCGCCGTTACGCACCTGTGACGCGTCGCTCACCACTTGTAGCTGACGCTGCCCACCACGCTGCGCTGGTCGCCGTAGTAGCAGTAGTAGCCGTCGCAGGACGCCAGGTAGTCCTTGTTGAACAGATTGTTGGCATTGACCGCCACGCTGACGCCTTTCAGGCTGCCGTTCAATTGGCCCAGGTCGTAGCGCACGGCGGCGTCGTACAGGGTGTACGAGCCGGCGTAGCCGTCGTAGGTGTTGGCCTGGTCGCCGTAGGTCGAGCCTACGTAGCGGGCGCCGGCACCCACGCTGAAACCGTTCAGCGTACCCTCGTGCCAGGTGTAGTCGGCCCATAGCGAGGCCTGGTTGCGCGGCGCCTGTTGCAGGCGGTTGCCTGCGTACTGGCCTTTTTTCACTTCGGTGTCGGCGTAGCTATAGGAGCCGATCACTTTCAGATTGTCTGTGACGTTGCTGGTGGCTTCCAGCTCCAAGCCGGTGACCTTAACCTCGCCAGCCTGCGAGGTAGTGGGTGTCCCATTGACGTTGTCGGTGACCCTCACGTTCTCCTGGCGTAGGTCGTAGACGGCTGCGGTGAACAGCGAATCGGAGCCTACGGGTTGATACTTGACGCCCAGTTCCCATTGTTTGCCTTCGGTGGGTTTGAACATCTTGTTGGAGCCTATATCGTCGGCGCCGGTGCTTGGCTGGAATGACTCCGCATAGGAAAGGTAGGGCGCCAGGCCGTTGTCGAAGATGTAGCTCAGAGCTGCGTTACCGCTGAATTTCTTGTCGCGGCTGGTGTTGGTGGCATCGTTCTGATTGTAGAACGTGGCGCCGGCATGTACCCAGTCCTCGCGGCCGCCGAGGGTCAGGCGCCAGTTGTCGAGGGCGATCTGATCCTGGACGTAGAGCCCGGTCTGATAAGTCTTCTGTCGGTAGTCATAGAACGCACTAGAGCGCGATGGCTTGGGAATTGGCTGACCATAGATCGGGTTGTTGACGTTGGTCGGCGGCACACCGGTGAAGTTGTAGATCGAGGTGTAGTCGGTGCGGGTGCGGTTGTGATCGATACCCAGCAGGAGAGTATGGCGCAGCGCACCGGTCTCGAAGTCAGCCTGGAAATTGTTATCTACCACGAACTGACTGATGTCCTCGTCCACCGAGGTCGTCATGCGCTGTAAGGTGCCGTCGGCGCTGGCCGCATCGATACTGCTGGTTGGCGTAAGCGTCTGGAACGACAGGTCGTTGCGCAGGTAGCGCAGGTTCTGGCGGAACTGCCAGACATCGTTGATGCGCCGTTCGAAGGAGTAGCCCAACCAATAGTAGGTGCGGTCGTAGAAGTCCCAGTCCGGATCGCCGAGGTTTTTGTGATGGGAAATCTTTCCGAATGGAGCATCGTATTTGGTCCCGCGTAACGGCAAGAATTGGCTGGTGGCGGCTGTATCGTCGCGGTTGAATTGGCTGAGGAAGGTCAGCCGGGTATCGTCGTCGATGTTCCAGGTCAGGCTCGGGGCGATGTTGTAGCGCTTGTCGTCGATATGGTCGACCTGGGTGTTGCTGTCGCGCACCACGCCGGAGAGGCGATAGAGAAAGCGCCCCTCGTCGTCGATCGGGCCGGTGCTGTCGAAGCTGACCTGCTTGTGGTTGTAGTTGCCGATCTCGGCCTTCAGTTCATGGCTGGCGATGCCCTGCGGGCGCAGGCTGACCATGTCGAGCATGCCGCCGGGCGGGGTCTGGCCGTAGACCGAGGAGGCCGGGCCGCGGAGCAGGGCGAGGCGCTCCAGATTCCAGGTCTCCAGCTTCGGGTTGTTGTATGAGCCTGTCGCCATCGGCAATCCATCGAGGAACTGGGTCGGCTTGAAGCCGCGCACCTTCAACCAGTCGGAACGGGAGTCGCTGCCGAAACTGCTGGCGACGACGCCGGGCATGTAGCGCACCGCGTCGTCGAGGTTGTGCACGGCGCGGTCGGTCATCTGCTGGCGGGTCGCCACCGAGATCGAACGCGGGGTCTCGAGGATCGGCGTATCGGTCTTGGTGCCGGTCATGCTGCGCTTGGCCACGTAGCCGCTGGTCGGCCCCAGTGGGTCTTCCTCGGCGCCGCTGACCGTCATCGCCTGCAGCGACAGGGTGTCTTCCGGCACCTTGCGTAGGCTGTAGGTGCCGCCGGCATTTTCCACCAGTTCCAGGCCGCTGCCCTTGAGCGCTTCGCGCAATGCGCCGGGCGCGTCGAAGCGACCTTGCACGGCGTGGGCGCTGCGTCCTTCGGCGAGCGCCGGATCCAGGGTGAGGACCAGGCCGGCCTGGGCCGCGATGCGGTTCAGGGTGCCTGCCAGCGGCCCGGCGGCGATGCGGTAGTCGCGCACGCTGGCCTGTTCGGCCGGGGCGGCGTGGAGGAACGGTGCGGGAACGGCGAGGGCGATGGCTAGGGCGAGCAGGCCGGGACGGAACGTCGGGCGAGGCATGTGCGGGGCTCCTGGATGGAAACGAGTCTCAATGCCTCCTTGCCGGACGAGTCGGAAAAAGTGATAGGGCCGGCGGGAAAAATTTTTCGCCGGCCCGTTCGGTTCAGCGTGGCACCACTTCGAACCACCAGGCGTTGTGCCTCACGCTGCGCACCGGCAGGCTCGGCTCCAAAGCCTGAAGGGCGAGGCGGGTGTCCTTCAGCGGGAAACTGCCGGTGACGCGCAGGTCGGCGATGCTCGGGTCGACCTGCAGCAGCGCCGGCGAATAGCGCCCCAGTTCCGCCACCAGGTCGGCCAGCCGGGCGTTCTCCACCACCAGCATGCCTTGTGCCCAGGCGCCGGCCAGGGCCGGGGCCGCTTCGCTGGCCTGCAGGCCTTGCGGCAGGATCAGCACCTGCTGGCCTTCCTTGATCACACGCTCTTCGCTGAGCGTTTCCGCGCGCGCGGCCACCGCCGACTGCAACACGGTGAGGCGCGTGCCGGGTTCCTCGCGGCGCACCAGGAAGCGCGTGCCGAGGGCGCGCATGTCGCCATCGGCGCTGCTGACCACGAAGGGGCGCGGGTCGCCATGGGCGGTTTCCACCAGGATCTCGCCGGCCAGTAGCACGACCTGGCGGCGTTCGCCGTCGAAGCGGACGTCGATGGCGCTGCGGCTGTTCAGGCGCACATGAGTGGCATCCGGGAGGGTCAGCTCGCGCTGCTCGCCGGTGGCGCTGTAGGCATCGGCCAGCAGGTAGCGGACCGGGACGTAGCGGTTGGCCACGCCGAGCCCGACGCCTAGCGCCAGCACTAGCCCCAGGGCGCTGCCGCCGAGCCGGCGCAGGCGGCGCTTGAAGCGTGCGTTGCCGGACAGCAGGGCGTTGCGTGCCGGCCCGTTGACGGCTCTCGCCAGGTGCCGGTCGAGGCCGCCGAGCTGTTCCCAGGCGCGTTCGTGTTCGGGATGCGCCGCGTACCAGCGGTGGAAGGCGCGGTGATCGTCGGGATGGGCTTCGCCGGAGTCGAGCAGCAATTGCCAGGCGATGGCTTCGTCGAGCACCCGCGCGCGTACCGGCGAATGACGATCGTCGGCGCTCACCGGGGCTCTCCGTAGAGGGCGATGTAGCACTGGCGCAGACCCTGGGCCAGGTATTGGCGCACGCGCGGCACCGAGACTCCGAGACGCTCGGCGATCTCCGCGTGGGGCATGCCGTCCAGGCGGCTATAGAGAAACGCGCTACGCGCCTTCAGCGACAGCGTGCCAAGCAGGCGATCGATCTCGCGGAGGTCCTCGAGAATCAGGTACTGCTCTTCGGCCGAAGGCTGCTCCGCTTCCGGAACCAGCGCCAGTTCGGCGAGATAGGCCTGTTCAAGGGCGGCGCGGCGGAAGTGGTCGATCATCAGACCGCGCGCCACCTTCGCCAGGAACGCGCGCGGTTCGCGCAGGCCGGGCAGCTCCGGGCGGCCGAGGAGGCGAACGAAGGTGTCCTGGCTGAGGTCTTCGGCGCGCTGGCGGCAGCCGAGGTTGCGGTTCAGCCAGGCAAGCAGCCAGCCGCGGTGGTCCCGGTACAGGCTACCCACGAATTCGCTGTTGCTGACGTCACCCGCCGACACGACCGCTCCCCATCCCGAAACGGGATTGAATGGAAAAACGAGAATTATTCGCAAATGATCGCAAAGTGCGACTATCCCTGCAATTGGCGTCCGTCGGGAAGCCACTTGAGTCGTCCCGCTGGTTTGCCGGAGGATCGGTGTTCCCATAACAAGAACAGGAGTCTCGCCGTGGCCGAACCTTTGCTGATCATCGGTTCCTATCTGTCCCCCTATGTGCGCAAGGTGCTGGTGCTGCTGGAACTGAAAGGCATCGCCTACCGCATCGACCCCATCGTGCCGTTCTTCGGCGACGAGGCCTTCGAGCGCCTCAGTCCGTTGCGCCAGATACCGGTGCTGGTGGACGGTGACTTCGTCCTCAACGATTCCAGCGTGATCTGCCAGTACCTGGAGGAGCGCTACCCGCAGCCGAGCCTGTATCCCGCCGACATCGGCCAGCGCGCCCAGGCCCGCTGGCTGGAGGAGTACGCCGATTCGCGGCTGGGCCAGGTGATCATCTGGCAGTTGTTCCACCAGTTGGTGATCAACCGCGGCATCTGGCAGCGCGAACCCGACCAGGCGATCCTGCAACGCACCTACGACGAAGACCTGCCGTCGATCTGCAATTACCTGGAAGGGCGGATCCCGCCGAGCGGCTGGCTGTGCGGCGAGCTGTCCATCGCCGATGTCGCCGTCGCCTGCCTGTTCCGCAATGCCCAGTTGGCGCGCTACCAGGTCGACGGCGAGCGCTGGCCGCGCCTGGCGCGCCTGTTGGCTGACGCTTTCGCCCTGCCGGCCTTCCAGCATCTGGCGCGTTTCGAGAAGGCCACCGCGCAGACCCCGGTCGCCGAACAGCGCCAGGCGCTGCGCGAGGCCGGCGCGCCGCTCAGCGCGACCAGCCACGCCCGCGAGCGGCCGGTGCGCGGTCCGATGAGCCGCTGAGAGGGAGTGCGGGCGGCGCCCAGGGCGCCGTCCTGATGAAGCGCCATTCAGCGCCTCGATAAGACCTTCGCGGCGCTGGTGGATCCAGCGTTCGGGCATATTTTATATAGACCAGTCTATATAAAACGGAGGCCGCACCGTGATGAACGTCCCCGAAGGGTTCCAGCCGCTGTTCCGCAGCAGTCCGTTGCTCGACCTGCTCGGTCCTTTCTTCTGCCGGCAGGACGCCCAGCGCCAGTTGGTGGTGGCGCTGCGCATCGACGAAAAGCACTGCAACCACGGTGGCACCGCCCACGGCGGCCTGCTCTCGACCCTGGCCGACGTTGGCCTCGGCTACGCCATGGCGTTCTCCCGCGAACCGCCGCAGCCGATGGTCACCGTCGGCCTGCGCCTGGACTTCTGCGGGGTCGCGCGGGTCGGCGACTGGCTGGAGGTGCATACCCGGGTCGACAAGCTCGGCCAGCGCATGGCCTTCGCCTCGGCCCGGCTGCACAGCGGCGAGCGCCTGGTGGCCAGCGCCAGCGGCGTGTTTCATCTGCCCTGAGGCTCGGGCATGCTTGCCCGGTCGTCTGCCGTGAGTTGGGGAGTCAGGTTTGCCGAAGAAGTCCAATGCCGCCGAACGGATCGTCCATGCCACCGCCTCGCTGCTGGCCAGCCGCGGGTATTTCGGCACCGGGCTGAGCGACATCATCGCTCGCGCCGAGGCGCCGAAAGGCTCGCTCTATCACTATTTCCCCGAGGGCAAGCCGCAGATCGCCAGCGCCGCGATCGGCTTCGTCGCCGACGAGGTGGCGTCCTTCCTCGACCGCGCCGGGACCCAGGCCCCCCATGCGCGCAACGTCCTCCGCCAGTTCACCGCGACCCTGCGTGGCTGGCTGGAGCATTCGCGTTTCGAAGAGGCCTGCCCGGTGCTTTCCACCAGCCTGAGCATCGACGCCGAGCTGGCCCCGGTGTACGCTGAATGCCGCCGGGCGCTCCGCGCCTGGCACGCCAGCATCGAGCGTGCGTTGCGCGCCGACGGACTGGCGGAAAAGCTCGCCGCCTCGCGCGCCTGGCTGATCCTCGCGGCGCTGGAGGGGGCGGTCGCGGTGGCCCGCGTCGAGCGGTCGTTCCAGGCGCTGGATGCGATCGAGGAAGAATTGCAGGCGCTACTGCCGGCCTAGGCGGGTGTCGCGCCCAGGCCGGCCAGGTATCCGTCAGTGCTGCACGCTGTCCACCGCGATCGCTTCGCCGGAAACTTCGCGGTAGGCCGTGCGGCGCTTGGCCAGGGCGTAGTGGATCAGGCCGGCCAGGCCGGCGCCGAAGAACCAGGAGAACGGCGATAGCTCGGCGAATGCCGGCAACAATGCCAGCAGGGTGGAGATGATCGCCGCCGGGACGAACGCGGCGATGGCCCGCGGGTTCACCCCTCGCGCGTAGTGATAGGCGCCGGCGCGGCTTTCGGTGTACAGCTCCGGCAGGTTCACCCGGCCTTTCCGCACCAGGTAGTAGTCGACCATGATGATCCCGTACAGCGGGCCGAGCAGCGCGCCGAGGCCGCCGAGGAAGTAGAGGATCACCCCGGGGCTGTTGTACAGGTGCCAGGGCAGGATCAGCACTGCGATGGTCGCGCTGATCAGCCCGGCGCGGCGGAAGTTCAGCAGGTTCGGCGCCAGGTTGGTGAGTACGTAGGCCGGGGCGACGAAGTTGGCCATGATGTTCACCGCCACGGTGACGATCAGCAGCGCCAGGCTGGCCAGCACCAGGAAGAGGGTGTCGGGGATCGCGGCGACGATGTCGGTGGGGCTCTGGATGAGCTGGCCGTCGATCCTGAACTGGGCGCCGGCGAGGACCACCGCGAACAGGCCGAACAGCAGGATGTTCACCGGTAGCCCCCAGAAGTTGCCGACGCTGATGGTGCGCCGGTCCGGGCAGCCGCGGGCGAAGTCGCAGAAGTTCAGGATCATGGTGCCGTACAGGGTCACCCAGAACGCCGCGCCGCCGAAGATCTTCAACCACATCTGCGAACCGCTCATGGGTTCGCCGCTTGACCAGGCGATGGAGGCGCCGGCGCGCAGGTACATCCAGGCGGCGAGGGCGGCGACGGTGAGCAGGATCACCGGTCCGGCGAAGGATTCGTAGCGACGCACCATCTCCATGCCGTAGGCGAAGATCAGCAGTTGCACGCACCAGATGGCGACGAAGGTCGCCCAGCCCAGGCTCGACAGGCCGAGGATGGCGTCCTGGTCGTAGGCGGCCAGCCCCGGCCAGATCGCCGTCAGCAGCACGCGCAGGACGATGGAGGCGAGATAGGTCTGGATGCCGAACCAGGCGATGGCGATCACCGCGCGGATCAGCGCGGGGAGTTGCGCGCCGTGGATGCCGAAGGCGATGCGGCACATCACCGGGTAGGGCAGCCCGGTCTTCTGGCCCATGTAGCCGGACAGGTTCATCAGCCCGTAGACCATCAGCGCGCCCAGGGCCAGCGCGGCGAGGATCTGCGCACCGCTCATGCCGAGGGCGAAGAGGCCGATGGCGAAGGAGTAGTTGGCGATGTTGTGCACATCGTTGGTCCACAGCGCGAACAGGCTGTAGCGTCCCCAGCGGCGCCCTTCGGCCTTGGTCGGGGCGAGATCGGCGCTGTACAGGCGCGGGCTCAGCGGCGGCAGTTCGGGGCCGGCGTGATGGCTGGCGCGGGGCAGGCAATCGAGACTGGCGGGAGTGCCCAGGTCCAGGCGCGCCGCCGAGAACTCCGCTGCGCGCAGCCCGGCGCGTGGCAGGCAGTCGAGACTGGCCGGAGTGCCCAGGTCGAGCAGTGAGGCGGAGAACTCCGCGCTCCGCTGACCGGCGCGCGGCAGGCTGTCGAGGCTTTCCAGGGTGCCGAGGTCGAGCAGCGAGGGAGAAAACTCGCGGGGCGAGGCGGGCGGCTTCGGGGTGCTGGACATGGCGGTCTCCTCCGGCAGTCGGAAGAACTCGGCGCGAGGTCGGGTTCGTCTGTTGTTTTTGTATACAATAATTTCGAAGATTTAAGCCAGTTATGTGCCAACCGATCCTCGACCGACTTTTCCGTGTTCTGCGGAAACCGGCCTTTCACCGGCAAGCCCCTGAAACCGCTTGGGAAAAAGCTGTCGCCTCGATCAGGTAAGAATTTCGAACCGATTCATGGGCTTATGCGGACGGACGAGGGAGAGGGGAAAAAAGCGTGGCGCCAGGAGAGCGTATTGGGAAAATTGTGCACAATAATTGTGCCCAGTGTTACCGCCGCGCCCGTCGACGGTGCGCGGCGCGAAGCTCAGCCCGTCCGGGAAATATCCAGGCCCTTCAACTGCCCGATCATCCACGCATGGGCGTCACGCCCGACATGCTGGACGTGGCTGTAGAGCCGCAGCACGTAGGGCGGAATGTCGAACGGCGCGGGATACAGGGCGAGGCCGGCGGCTTCCGCCAGTGCCTGTGCGGCATGTCGCGGAGCGGTGAGCAGGAAATCGGTGGAGCCTGCCAGGAACAGCGCCGCCAGCACCGTCGGCAGTTGCACCGCCACTTCGCGACGCAGGCCGGAGCGGGCCAGCAGCCGGTCGATCACCCCACTGTCCTCGTTCCACGGCGTCACCACCGCATGCCGTTCGGCCAGGTAGCCCTCCAGCGTCGGCGCCCCGGCGAGGCGTGGGTGGTCGCGCCGCGCTACCACCACGTAGCGGTCGGCGAACCAGTCATGGGCCTGGATGCCTTCGGG
Organism: Pseudomonas sp. PS1(2021); assembly: GCF_020405165.1. Lineage (NCBI taxonomy): Bacteria > Pseudomonadati > Pseudomonadota > Gammaproteobacteria > Pseudomonadales > Pseudomonadaceae > Pseudomonas > Pseudomonas sp. PS1(2021). The sequence continues at coordinate 6,655,986 of NZ_CP084484.1, forward strand.
CAGGCGCTCGTGTTCCTCGTCGTAGCCGAGGGCGAAATCGATCCGCCCGCTGGCCAGGGCCTCCACCGACAACTTGCGTTCCGCGTTGACCAGGCGCAGGCGCACTCCGGGCGCGCTGTGCTGCAGGCGGTTCATCAGCGGCGGAAGCAGGGCGAAGGCGGTGTAGTCGGTGGCGGCGAGGACGAAGGTGCGCTGGCTCTGTCCCGGTACGAACGGCCGCCACTCTTCCAGCCCCTCGCCGAGGGCGCGCAGAGCGGCGGCCACCGCAGCGGCCAGGTGCTCGGCACGCTGGGTCGGCTGCATGCGGTTGCCCTGGCGCAGGAACAGCTCGTCGTCCAGCCCCTGGCGTAGGCGCCCCAGCGCATGGCTGAAGGCCGAGGCGCTGATCGCCAGTTCGCTGGCTGCGGTGCCGACGTTGCGGTGGCGATACAGGGCGTCGAAGACAAGCAGGAGGTTGAGATCGAGGCGGCGCAGCAGGGGATGCATGTTATTCAGTTGCCGATGAGAAGAATGCACTTCATGCATCTTAGCAGTCGCACTAGGATGGCCGGATCCCCCACCGGAAGGTTGCCCATGACTCTCGAAATCCGTCCCGCCGTACCGGCCGACGCCGAACAGATCCTTGCCTTCATCATCGAACTGGCCGACTACGAGCGCGCCCGCCATGAGGTGGTCACCGATGTCGAAGGCATCCGCCGCAGCCTGTTCGCCGAAGGCTCGCCGACCCGCGCGCTGATGTGCCTGAGCGAAGGCCGGCCGATCGGCTATGCGGTGTATTTCTACAGCTACTCGACCTGGCTGGGGCGCAACGGCATCTACCTCGAAGACCTCTACGTCACCCCTGAGTACCGTGGCGTCGGCGCCGGTCGCCGGCTGCTCCGCGAGCTGGCCCGCGAGGCCGTGGCCAACGACTGCGGACGCCTGGAGTGGAGCGTGCTGGACTGGAACCAGCCGGCCATCGACTTCTACCGCTCCATCGGCGCGCTGCCGCAGGACGAGTGGGTGCGCTACCGGCTGGATGGCGAGGCGTTGCGCAAGATGGCGGAGTAGCTGGCGGCAAGCCGGCGTTGATGCCGGGGGAGTGCGTGGGGGTAGGGCGAATAGCGCCTGGCGATATCCGCCAGTTTTTCACCGAGGACGCCTGGCGCCTGCCGAGTCATCGCCACCGGTATCCATGCCGCTCTCCCGTAGCGCTGTAGCGTTGTCCCGCAGGAACGCCCACAGGCGTTCCGCTACCGGGCCCTGCGCGCGATCGCGCCGGCGCGCCGCCACCACCTCTTCGCTGCGTCCTGGCAGATGCGGCCCGGCCAGAGCGAGCAGGCGGCCGTCGGCCAGTTCCTCGTCGACCAGGAAGTCCGGCAGGTGCCCCCAGCCGAGGCCCTGGAGGATCACCTCTTTCTTCGTTCGCTGGTCCGGCACGCTGCACTGTCGCGCGCCGGCGAGCATGAAATAGTCCGTCGGCGGAGAATGGCGGGCGCTGTCGCGCATCACGCACTGGGCGAAGGGGCGCAGTTGTTCCGGGCGCACCGGTCGCGGCGGAGGATCGCCGAGCAGGCCCGGCGCGATGACCGGGACCAGCCCGACCCTGCACAGGTCGAGCCATTCCAGGCGTGGGTCGGACTTGTCCACGCGATGCAGGATCAGGTCGGCCTCGCCGTCCAGCAGGCGCTCCAGCGGGCCGCTGACGGTTTCGAACAGCAATTGCAGGCGGGTCTGCGGCTGGCTGCCGAAGAACCCTGCGAGCAGCGCCAGGGCCGGGCGCGGCGGGCAGAGGTCGCCCAGTACCACGCGCAGCTCGCTTTCCTCGCCCTGGGCCAGGTGCGCGGCGTGGCCACGCAGCCCTTCCAGTTCGTAGAGCAGGGCCTGGGCACGCTGGTGGAAGGAGCGACCGGCGGCGGTCAGGCCGACCCGGTAGCCGCCCCGTTCCAGCAGCACCAGGCCGAGCTGGCGCTCCAGCCGGGCAACGGCGGCGAACACCGCCGGATGGGAGCGGTGCAGGCGCTGTGCGGCGGCCTGGAAGCCGCCGGCGTCGACCACCGCGTCGAAGCATTGGAGGTCGTGGAGGGTGAAGTCGTGCATGTCAGCTTCCCTGACAGAGTCGTTCCATTCTTTGTAGTTTTTCCCAGGGACCGTCGCAACTAGCCTGGCGTGCATGGCAATCACCCTGACCCCGGAGGCTCCCATGGGCAACCTGTCTTTTCTCGCTACCAGCGACGGCGCCAGCCTCGCCTATCGCCTGGATGGTGCGGCAGAGAAACCGCTGCTGGCGCTCTCCAACTCCATCGGCACCACCCTGCACATGTGGGATGCGCAACTCCCGGCACTGACCCGGCACTTCCGCGTCCTGCGCTACGACGCCCGCGGCCATGGCGCTTCCAGCGTGCCGCCGGGGCCCTACACCCTGGCCCGGCTGGGCGAGGACGTACTGGAGCTGCTCGACGCGCTGGAGGTACGGCGCGCGCATTTCCTCGGCCTGTCCCTGGGCGGGATCGTCGGCCAGTGGCTGGCGCTGCATGCGCCGCAGCGGATCGAGCGGCTGGTGCTGGCCAACACCTCGGCCTGGCTCGGCCCGGCGGCGCAGTGGGACGAGCGCATCGCCGCGGTGCTGCAGGCCGAGGACATGAGCGAGACCGCCGCGGGTTTCCTCGGCAACTGGTTTCCGCCGGCGCTGCTGGAGCGCGCCGAGCCCGTCGTCGAGCGCTTCCGGGCGATGCTCATGGCCACCAACCGGCACGGCCTGGCCGGCTCCTTCGCGGCGGTGCGCGATACCGACCTGCGCGCGCAACTGGCGCGGATCGAGCGGCCGACCCTGGTGATCGCAGGGGCGTACGACACGGTCACCGCCGCCAGCCACGGCGAGCTGATCGCCGCGTCGATTGCCGGGGCCAGGCTGGTTACGCTGCCGGCGGTGCACCTGTCGAACGTCGAGTTCCCGCAGGCGTTCGAAGGCGCGGTGCTGAGCTTTCTCGGCGCAGACTGATTAGGCTATCGTCGCGCCTTTTCCCTCGGCGCAGGAGCCGACATGAACGAGCCGGGCAGTTTCATCTGGACGTGGTACGGGCAGGATGAGCATCGATGGGTCCTGCTCAGCGCAGAGGCGTTCCTGGCGCTCGATTTCCTGGCCCTTGACGGTGCCATGCAGAGAGAGACCATCGGCAGTTGCCCGGGCTGCTCTACCTGGTCGGAGAAGGTCGTGCCGTTGCACGAGTGGCTCGAAGGCTGTCCGGGTCACCAGGCCGGGAGTTTTCGCGATGCCTTGAGGCGTGTCTGGGCGCTGTGCAACGAGCTGCCCGAGGAAGCGCTGGGCTGCTTCGACTTCGACATCTATGCCCACCCCGGATGGCAGGCGGTACGTCGAGAGGCCCGGGAGGCGCTGCGGCAGAACGGTTGGGACAGCATCCGTAGCCACGCCGAGGAGCTGCGCGACGACTGTTGGGAGCGTGTGCATGGCTACCCGAAGAAATGAAAAAGCCGCCCCTCGGGGCGGCTTTTCGTTGCGCTGCGGCGAACGGCCTACAGCCCGTTCTTCGCCTTGAACTCACGGCGGCGGCGATGCAGGACCGGCTCGGTATAGCCGTTCGGCTGCCGGGTGCCTTCCACCACCAGCTCCAGGGCGGCCTGGAACGCGACGTTGTCGTCGAAGTTCGGCGCCATCGGCCGGTAGGACGGGTCGCTGGCGTTCTGCCGGTCGACCACCACGGCCATGCGCTTGAGGCTCTCGACCACCTGCTCCTGGCTGATCACGCCGTGACGCAGCCAGTTGGCCAGCAGTTGGCTGGAGATGCGCAGGGTGGCGCGGTCTTCCATCAGACCGACGTCGTTGATGTCCGGCACCTTGGAGCAGCCGACGCCCTGGTCGATCCAGCGGACGACATAGCCGAGGATGCCCTGGGCGTTGTTGTCCACCTCGTTCTTGATCTCTTCCGCGGTCCAGTTGGTGTTCGGCGCCAGCGGAATGGTCAGGATGTCGTCCACCGAGGCCGGGGTGCGCTTGGCCAGCTCGGCCTGGCGGGCGAACACGTCGACCTTGTGGTAATGCAGGGCGTGCAGGGTCGCGGCGGTCGGCGACGGGACCCAGGCGGTGTTGGCGCCGGCCAGCGGATGGCCGATCTTCTGCTCGAGCATGGCGGCCATCAGGTCGGGCATGGCCCACATGCCCTTGCCGATCTGCGCCTTGCCTTGCAGGCCGGTGGCCAGGCCGACGTCGACGTTGTTGTTCTCGTAGGCGCCGATCCACTTCTCCGACTTCATGGCGCCCTTGCGCACCACGGCGCCGGCTTCCATGGAGGTGTGGATCTCGTCGCCGGTGCGGTCGAGGAAGCCGGTGTTGATGAACACCACGCGATCCTTGGCCGCCTTGATGCAGGCCTTCAGGTTCACGGTGGTGCGGCGCTCCTCGTCCATGATGCCGACCTTCAGGGTGTTGCGCGGCAGGCCGAGGACGTCCTCGACGCGGCCGAACAGCTCGTTGGTGAAGGCGGCTTCTTCCGGACCGTGCATCTTCGGCTTGACGATATACACGCTGCCGGTGCGGCTGTTCTTGCGGCTGGTGTTGCCGTTCAGGTCATGAATGGCGATCAGGCTGGTGAACAGACCGTCCTGGATGCCTTCCGGCACTTCGTTGCCGTCCTTGTCGAGGATCGCATCGTTGGTCATCAGGTGGCCGACGTTGCGCACGAACAGCAGCGAGCGGCCGTGCAGGGTCAGTTCGGAACCGTCGGCCCTGGTGTAGACGCGGTCCGGGTTCATGGTGCGGGTGAAGGTGCTGCCGCCCTTGCTGACTTCCTCGGCCAGGTCGCCTTTCATCAGGCCCAGCCAGTTGCGGTAGATCACTACCTTGTCGTCGGCGTCGACCGCGGCGACCGAGTCCTCGCAGTCCATGATGGTGGTGAGGGCGGCTTCCATCAGCACGTCCTTCACGCCTGCGGCATCGGTCTGGCCGACCGGGCTGCTCGGGTCGATCTGGATTTCGAAGTGCAGGCCGTTGTGCTTGAGCAGTACCGCTTGCGGCTTGGCGGCGTCGCCCTGGAAGGCAAGGAACTGGCCAGCATTCTTCAGGCCGGTTTCGCTGCCGTTCTTCAGCGCGACGACCAGCGCGCCGTTCTTCACGCTGTAGGAAGTGGCGTCGACATGGGAGCCGGACTCCAGCGGCGCGGCCTCGTCGAGGAAGGCGCGAGCGAAGGCGATGACCTTGTCGCCGCGAACCTTGTTGTAGCCCTTGCCTTTCTCGGCGCCGCCTTCTTCGCTGATCACGTCGGTGCCGTAGAGTGCGTCGTACAGCGAGCCCCAGCGGGCGTTGGAGGCGTTGAGGGCGAAGCGCGCATTCATCACCGGCACCACCAGCTGCGGGCCGGCCATGCGGGCGATCTCGTCGTCGACGTTCTGGGTGCCGGCCTGGAAGTCTTCCGCCTCGGGCAGCAGGTAGCCGATTTCCTCGAGGAAGGCCTTGTAGGCAGCGGCGTCGTGGGCCTGGCCGGCGCGAGCCTGGTGCCAGCCGTCGATCTTGGCCTGGAGTTCGTCGCGCTTGGCGAGCAGGGCTTTATTCTTCGGCGCCAGGTCGTTGATCACGGCCTCCGCACCGGTCCAGAACGTGTCGGCAGAGACGCCGGTTCCGGGGATGGCTTCGTTGTTCACGAAGTCGAACAGGACTTTGGCGACCTGCAGGCCACCGACTTGAACGCGTTCAGTCATTGTTTGCCTCACTCTGCTCTAGACCAGCTCTGGACCCGGGCCGCACGGCCTTGTAGTCCGAGCCGCGGCATACTACATGATGCCGCGGGAAAAATCAGTGGTTACGCGTCGCGTTACGACTGGATGACGCTTCACGGTCACGTTGGCCAGGCTCAATGTTCGCAAAAAAACTGTACTTTGTTCCAGATAAATCTAAAAACAGTACACGATTTATCGCGAGCCCAACTGCGGCGCGGCGTCGCAGGATGTTTCACTGCGCTGCGAGCGCCTTGCCTATACTCCCGGAATCGCCCCAGGAGCCTCGCCATGCCCGTCCATGCCGCATCCCTCGCCGATCTCGCCGACCTGGTTCCGCTGTTTTCCGCCTACCTCGACTTCTACGAAGTGCCGGCGCCGGAAGAGCAGGTCCGCGCATTCCTCGCCGAGCGCCTGCGCCAGGGCGATTCGACCCTGTTCCTGGCCAGGGATGCCGAGGCGCGGGCGCTGGGCTTCGTCCAACTCTATCCGCTGTTCGCCTCCCTGGCGCTACGACCTTCGTGGCTGCTCAGCGATCTCTACGTCCGCCCGGAGGCGCGTCGCCGGGGTGTCGGCGAGGCCCTGATGAACCAGGCCCGGGGTTTCGCCGAAAGCATGGGCGCCTGCGGCCTGCAACTGGAGACGGCGAAGACCAACCACGCCGGGCAGTCGCTCTACGAGCGCCTCGGCTATGTCCGTGACGAACAGTTCTACACTTACTGGCTGCAGCTCTGAACTCCCATTCGTCCCAGCAGGAGGCAAGCTCATGGATCACCTGGTCCTGACCGTGATCGCCACCGACCATCCCGGCCTGGTCGAGCGCATCGCCCAATGCATCGCCTCCCACGGCGGCAACTGGCTGGAAAGCCGCATGTCGCGGATGGCCGGGCAGTTCGCCGGGATACTGCGGGTGGCCGTGCCGGCGGAAGGCTACGACGAACTGGTGGAAGGGCTACAGGGCCTGTCCAGCCACGGTATCCGCGTGCTCCTGGCGGAAAGCGGGATCGAGCCGGTATGCAACTGGAAGCCTATCCACCTCGACCTGGTGGGCAACGACCGCCCCGGTATCGTGCGTGACATCACCCGGCTGCTGGCCGAGCACGGGGTGAACCTGGAGAGCCTGTCCACCGAAGTGCGCCCGGCGCCGATGAGCAGCGAACCGCTGTTCCATGCCGATGCGCTGCTGGCGGTGCCGCTGACCCTGTCGCTGGACACCCTGCGCGAGCGACTGGAAGACCTGGCCGACGACCTGATGGTGGAATTGGTGCTGGACGCGTCCTGAAGTTGTTCAGGAAAGCCGGGGACGGGCCTGTGGAAAAGCCTTGGGTGAAACCCTGAAGCCCAGGCGCCGCGAGGCTTGGAGGTCGTAGCGCGTTTTTTGACCAGCTGCGTTGCGGTTATTCCCAAACCAGGTGGACCAGCCTGTGGGTATTCTGTGTGGATAAGCTTGCAGGCCTTTATCCGTAGGCGATACAAGGGTTTGGTCGTTTTCTGAGCAGCCTCTCTTGCGCTTTTGCTTGTGGATTAACCTTCGCCGCTATCGTTGCCCCTGTGCACAAATAACGTGGAGCAGTCTGTGGGTAAGCCGGGGAAAAATCCATGCAGGCCTTTATTCATCGGTATTACAGGTATCCGTACGTTTTTTGATCGATGGCTTTTCCGGTTCATCCACAGTTGCTCACAAAAGCCTTGGGCAGATTTGTGGATAAGCCTTGTGTATATCGTTGTAACCCTTGGTAAGCCTTGCATGCAGCGGTATGCTCAAAGACTGATCAGGCGCTTTGCAGGGCCTCTTCCGAAGAGTTATCCACGTGCCTGCGGAGAGGAGAAGGCAGGTATATGCACAAAGTGCGTGCATGATCCTGTGGAAAAGCCTGGGGTGGATCGCTGAGCGTCAGTATTGGCGGGGGATAGGAAGGAGTGCGTGTTTTTTCGCCAGGCTTGCGGAGTTCCGCAAGCCTGGGGATAACGTCAGCCCGGCTGGGGAAGGCGGCGCAGGCTGCGCCAGGCGTCGAAGCTGTAGACGGCCAGGGCGAGCCAGATGAAAGCGAAGGCGGTCAGGCGGCTGGAGTCCAGATGCTCGCCGAACAGCAGGATCGCCTGTAGCAGGACCAGCGTCGGCGCCAGGTATTGCAGGAAGCCCAGGGTGGCGTAGGGCAGGTGCCTTGCCGCAGCGTTGAAGCAGACCAGCGGAACCAGCGTCACCGGGCCCGCGGCGACCACCCACAGGGCTTCCGGGGTGCTCCAGAAAGCCGTTTCGCTGGTCGGCCCGTCGGCGAAAAACAGCAACCAGACCAGCGCCAGCGGCAGCAGCAGCCAGGTTTCCACCACCAGTCCGGGCAGCGCGGCGACCGGCGCCTTTTTGCGGATCAGGCCGTAGAAGCCGAAGGTCAGGGCCAGCACCAGCGACACCCAGGGCAGGCTGCCGAGTTGCCAGACCTGCTGCGCCACGCCCAGCGAAGCCAGGGCCACCGCCAGCCATTGCAGGGGACGCAGGCGTTCCTTGAGCAGCAACATGCCGAGCATCACGTTGATCAGCGGATTGATGTAGTAGCCCAGGCTGGCTTCCAGCATGTGGCCGTTGTTCACCGCCCAGACATAGGTCATCCAGTTGCTGGCGATCAGCAGTCCGCTGGCGGCCAGCACGACGAAGCGCTGCGGATTCTGGCGCAGCTCGCGCCACCAGCCCGGGTGCTTCCAGAACAGCAGCAGGACGGCGCCGAACAGGGCCGACCAGACCGCGCGCTGGACGATGATTTCCACCGCGGGAATGCGTTCGAGCAGTTTGAAGTAGAGCGGGAACAGTCCCCAGATCACATAAGCCGTCAGGCCGAGGACATAGCCCCGACGGAGGTTGGCGGTCGCCATGGAGAATCCTTGAAACGTCAGGCAGGTAAGAATGGCCGTGCACGGTATGCACGCGCGGATGTCCTGTGAATTCTAGTAGGGGGGTGGCGAGCTTGTCTGCGCACAGTTCCCGCGGAAAAGCACCGGCACACTTGCCGTTCCCTCGCCTGCCACGCGGCGGGACGGATAGCGCCGCGCGCCATTCGCCCCGTCCGCAGGAGGCTCAGAACAGTCGCAGCGGTTCCTCGTCCAGCGCCGCCAGTTGTTCGCGCAGCACCAGCACCTGCTCGCCCCAGTAACGTTCGCTGCCGAACCAGGGGAAGCTCGGCGGGAACGCCGGGTCGTCCCAGCGCCGCGCGAGCCAGGCGCTGTAGTGCATCAGGCGGAGGCTGCGCAGGCCTTCGAGCAGCGGTAGCTGGCGCGGGTCGAAGTCGTGGAACTCGTTGTAGCCGTCGACCAGTTCGGCAATCTGCGCCAGGCGTTCGTGGCGCTCGCCGGCGAGCATCATCCACAGGTCCTGGAGAGCCGGGCCCATGCGGCAGTCGTCGAGATCGACCATGTGGTAGACCTCGTCGCGGCACAGCAGGTTGCCCGGATGGCAGTCGCCGTGCAGGCGGATCGGCTGGTAGGGCACCTCGGCGAACAGGGCGTCGAGGCGTTTCAGCAGGTCGCGGGCGACCGACTCGTAGGCCGGCAGCAGGCTCCTGGGGATGAAATTGCCTTCCAGCAGGGTGGCCAGCGAGGCGTGGCCGAAGTTATCCACAGCGAGCGCCTCGCGGTGCTCGAACGGCCGCGTGGCGCCGACCGCGTGCAGGCGGCCGAGCAACTGGCCGAGGCGGTAGAGCTGGTCGAGATTGCCCGGCTCGGGCGCGCGCCCGCCGCGCCGCGGGAACAGGGCGAAGCGGAAGCCGGAGAATGCGAACAGGCTTTCGCCGTCGCGCGACAGCGGCGCCACCACCGGCACCTCGCATTCCGCCAGCTCGGCGGAGAAGGCGTGCTCCTCGCGGATCGCCGCGTCGCTCCAGCGGTCCGGTCGGTAGAACTTGGCGATCAGCGGCTCGCCGTCCTCGATGCCGACCTGGTACACGCGGTTTTCGTAGCTGTTGAGCGCCAGCACCCGTGCGTCGCTGAGATAGCCGAGGCTTTCCACGGCATCCAGGACGAGGTCGGGGGTCAGTTGGTCGAAGGGATGGGACATGACGGGGCATCCAAGGCTCGAAAGACCCCTAGTGTACGCAAGCCGGCGCGGGCCGGCAGGTTCACAGCGGCGTGCCGAGCAGGACCTGGGCTGGATCGAAGGAGGCGATCACCTTCTGGCCCTTCTTCAGCCCCAGGCTGGCCAGGCGTTCGCCGGACAGCAGCGCGCAGAGGGTAAGACCGCTGCCCAGGGCGATGCGCACCTCGCTGGGACCGGCCTTGGCCGCGAGGATTTCCTCCAGGGTGCCGTGCAACTGGTTCGGCTGGTCCTCGCGCGGTTCCAGCCCGACGTCCAGCCAGCCGGCCTTGATCAGCGCCAGTACCGGGCGGCCGCGACCGAGTTCGAGTTGCTCGGTGCTGGCGCGGGTGATCAGCGCCTCGATGCGTTGCTGGCCTGGCAGCTCGATGGCGATGCGGTCGTGGAAGCCTTCGCCATGGATCGACAGGACCCGCCCGTGCAATTGGTTGCGTGCGCTGGTGCGGAGCATCAGGCGGCCGATCAGGTTGAGGTCCTCGGCGTCTTCCGCGGCCTGCAACACCTGCGCTTGCAAGGCTTCCAGGCGCCGGTAGAGAGCCAGCAGGCGTTCGCCCTCGGCGGTCAGCCGGGCGCCGCCGCCGCCCTTGCCGCCGACGCTACGCTCGACCAGAGGACGCTCGGCCAGGTTGTTCAGTTCGTCGATGGCGTCCCAGGCGCCCTTGTAGCTGATGCCCACGGCCTTCGCCGCACGGGTGATGGAGCCCAGTTCGGCGATCTGCGCGAGCAGGGCGATGCGTTGCGGGCGACGGGTGACGTGCTGGGCGAGAGTGGAGAGTGCGGACATGGAGGCTTCGCTATGAGCGGACGTATACGGCGAAGGCTCCAACAGCCATGGGCAAAACGCAAGGGCGTCACTCGGCGGCCTGGTAGAGACCGTAGCCGGCGGCGGCGCCGGCCAGGTCCCAGGCGAGGTCCTTCCAGCTCCAGCCGCTGCCGGCGGAACGGCTGTCGTAGAACTCCTTGCCGACGCCGAAGGCGAGCGAGAAGCTCAGGCCGAAGCGTGCCTGGCGAGCGCCGCGCAGGCCGCGGTCGTGGGCCATCTGCATGCCCGCCGCGGCAAGGGCCGCGGAACTGGCGAAATGCAGGGCTTTGTCTTCGCCCAGCCAGTCGTCTTCGGCGAAATGGCTGCAACCGCCGAGCAACAGGCAGGCCGCGACCAGCAGTGCGCGCATGGATCCTCTCCCGTATCGGTTGCGCGGCAGTTTAGCCCAGCTCAGCCGGGCTTCGGCGTGCGCGCCAGGCAGTAGACGTCGACCCGCGCGGCGCCCGCCCGGCGCAACAGGCGGGAAAGGCGCTCGGCGGTGGCCCCGGTGGTGAGCACGTCGTCCACCAGTGCCAGGTGCAGCCCGCGAACATCGCTGGCGGGCGCCAGGGCGAAGGCGTGGCGCAGGTTGCGCCGCCGCACCGTCGCGTCCAGTCCCTGCTGGGCCGGAGTATCCAGCACTCGCCGCAGGCTGTGCGGATCGCAGCGCAGGTCCAGCTCGCCAGCCAGTCGCTCGGCGAGCTGTTGCGCCTGGTTGAAGCCGCGACGACGTTCGCGCCGTGGCGCCAGCGGGACCGGCAGCAGGCGTGCCGGGCGCGGCAGGCCTTCGGCGTAGCGTTGCCGCAGGTGTTCCGCCAGCAACTCGCCGAGCAGCCGCCCCAGCGGCCAGGCCGCCTGGTGCTTGAAGCGGTTGATCAGGCTGTCGAGCGGAAAGGCGTAGCGCCAGGGCGCGATCGCCTGTTCATAGGCCGGCGGGCGGCGCAGGCACTCGCCGCACACCTGGCCGTCCAGCGGCAGGGGCAGGGCGCAGCGCCGGCACTGCTGGCGCGACCAGGGCAGGTCGGCGGCACAGGCGCGGCACAGTGGGCGGGGCGGCTGGTCGCTGCGGGCGGCGCAGAGCAGGCAGGCCGGCGGCGGCAAAAGCCAGCGAGTGAGAGGACGAAGCGGGAACGACATGGCGGGACTTCCTGGCGGATGTCGCACCATGCAACCGCAGGCGCGCGCCGCCGACCAGCCGTTGCCAGCGGGTTCGGAACTCGCCTGTGGATAACCGAAACCTTCCTTCGCTCCTTGCGGAAACGGCCGACGCGTGGATCAGTGGATGAGCCAGCTCATGACGATCAGGCCGAGCACCGTCCAGATCACCCCGCCGACTATCGAGCGGCGCATGAAGGCGCGTATACCGCTGTAGAGCAGCAACAGGCCGAGCACCAGGAAGACGAAGCTGAACAGCGATGCGTCCATGCCGATGGCCCTGGCCAGGCCGTGGAGGAAGTCGTCCATGGCGTCCCAGATGCCGCCCAGCAGGCCGGAGAGCAGGTCCACCACGAAGCGGATCGCCCTGCCCAGCATCTCGCCCAGTCCGTCGAAAAAGCCTTCTGTACCCATGAGTGTCCTGTCCTGAGTGTTCCCAGCGTTGGATCAGAGATTAGCCGCCGGGTTCAGCGCCGGCTGCTGCTTTGCTGCGGAGCGAGGAACGACTGGCGGAAGTATTCGCGGAACGCGCGCATCCCGGCGCTCGCTTCGGTGTCGCGGCGCCAGGCCAGGCCGACGCTCATCGACGGCACCGGGTCGACCAGCGATAGCGTCTCGATGCGTTTGCCTTCCAGCGACCAGGGCCGGTACACCAGGTCGGAGAGGATGGCCACGCCGGAGCCGTTGGCGACCATGCTGCGCACCGCTTCCACCGAACTGGTATGGAGGATCACCTGTGGCCGGTGGCCGCTCTGTTGCCAGTAGCGCAGCGCGCTCTGCCCGGCCTCGTCGACGGTGAGCATGATGTAGGGCTCGCCGGCCACGTCGGCAAGGCCCAGGTCGGCCTTCTCGCCCAGCGGATGGCGGCTGGGCAGCCACAACCGGCGCTCGGAGTTGAACAGGGTTTCGGCGGCGATCCCGGGCTCGGTGAGATTGCCGGTGAGCAGCACGGCGATGTCGTAGCGACCGTCGAGGAGGCCGCGCTCGATGCTGGCGCGCTCGTCCTCGAACAGTTGCAGCTCCAGTTCCGGGTACCACTGCGCCAGGCGTTGCAGGTGGTGGGGGAGGAAATAGCCCATCACGGTATAGCTGGCGGCGACCTTCAGGGTGCCTTCGACCCGGGTGTCCGGTTGCGGGCTGTTGAGCGCGTCGTCGACGCTGCGCTGGATCGAATAGGCGTGGTTGAGGAAGTGCCGGCCGCTGTCGGTCAGGTTCATGCCCTGGGCCGTGCGGGTGAACAGGGCGACGCCGAGCATGCCCTCCAGTTCCTGGATCGCGCTGGTCACCGCCGACTGCGAGATGTTCAGGTGGATGGCGGCCTGGGATATCTGGCCGAACTCGGCGGTGGCGATGAAGTAGCGAACCTGGCGGAGGGTCAGGGCCATGGGGAGCATCCGGAGGAGGTATCTGTTTTTCAGAAACCAGTCTATCGAATAATAAATCTACCCAATACCTTTTCCGGCTTTTACCGTGGCTCCATCCAACAACAAGACAGATGAGGCCTGCGGGCAATGACTGAAGTCGACCTCAATTCCGACATGGGCGAAGGCTTCGGCCCATGGACCATCGGCGATGGCGTGGACGCGGCGATCATGCCGCTGATCAGCAGCGCCAACATCGCCACCGGTTTCCATGCCGGCGACCCGAGCAGCATGCGCCGCACCGTGGAGATGGCCGCCGAGCATGGCGTGGCCATCGGCGCCCATCCGGGCTTCCGCGACCTGGTCGGCTTCGGGCGTCGGCACATCGCCGCGCCGGCCATCGAGCTGGTCAACGACATGCTCTACCAGCTTGGCGCACTGCGCGAATTCGCCCGGCTGCAGGGCCTGTCGCTGCAACACGTCAAGCCCCACGGCGCGCTCTACATGCACCTGGCGCGGGACGAGGTCGCCGCGCGCCTGTTCGTCGAGACCCTGCAACGCCTGGAACCGGAACTGCTGCTCTATTGCATGCCCGGTTCGGCCACCTGGCGCATCGGCCGGGAACTGGGCCAGCCGCTGGTGCGCGAGTTCTACGCCGACCGCGACTACGACCGCAGCGGCTCCATCGTCTTCACCCGGCGGGTCGCCGCCCTCGATCCGCAGCAGGTCGCCGACAAGGTCCTGCGCGCCTGCCGCGAGGGCAAGGTGCGCACCGTCGAGGGCGAGGACCTCGACATCGCCTTCGACTCGGTGTGCATCCACAGCGATACCCCCGGTGCCCTGGAGCTGGTCGCCAGCACCCGTGCGCGCCTGGAGGGCGCCGGCATCCGCATCAAGGCGCCGCGTTGAGCGCCGCTCGCCTCGGCGAGCCTCGCGATAAGCTTTTCTGCCATTTCCTACAACGTTCGAATAATGAGGATTCGTCATGGCCGAACATAACGTGCAGTCCCCCTTGCCCGGCACCTTCTATCGCAAGGCCAGCCCCGACGCGCCGCCCTACGCGGAGGTCGGGCAGGCGGTCGAGGCCGGCAGCGTGATCGGGCTGATCGAGGTGATGAAGCAGTTTTCCGAAGTGCAGGCCGGGCAGGCCGGCATACTCCAGGCGTTCCACGTGGAAGATGGCGAGGCCATCGAGCCGGGCCAGGTGCTGGCGGTGATCGCCAGCGCTACCTGAGGAGGATGCCATGCACAAGCGACTGAACAAGCTGCTGGTGGCCAATCGCGGCGAGATCGCCGTGCGCATCATCCGCGCCGCGCAGGCACTGGGCATTCCCACGGTAGCGGTGTGCAGCGAGGCGGATCGCGATTCGCTGGCCGCGCGGCTGGCCGATGAGGTACGCCTGATCGGCCCTGCGCGGGCCGACCGGAGCTACCTGGATATCGAGGCGATTCTCATGGCGGCGCGGGAAACCGGTGCCGACTCGATCCATCCCGGCTACGGTTTCCTCTCCGAGAACCCCGCCTTCGCCGAAGCGGTGCAGGCGGCCGGCCTGGTCTTCGTCGGTCCGGAGGCGCAGACCATCCGCCGCATGGGCGACAAGGCCGAGGCGCGGCGTACCGCGATGGCCGCCGGGGTGCCGGTGGTGCCGGGCTCGCCCGGCGAGCTGGGCGACCTCGACGCGGCGCTGGCTTGCGCCGAAGAGGTCGGCTATCCGCTGCTGGTCAAGGCCTCCGCCGGCGGCGGCGGGCGTGGCATCCGTATCGCCCACGACGCCGACGAACTGCGTCGGGAATTCCCCATCGCCCAGCGCGAGGCGCAGGCCGCCTTCGGTTCGCCGGCGGTGTACCTGGAGCGCTTCATCCGCCAGGCACGGCACATCGAAGTGCAGATCCTCGGCGATGGCGAGCGCGCGGTGCATCTGTTCGAACGCGAATGCTCGCTGCAGCGGCGGCGCCAGAAGGTCTTCGAGGAGGCACCTTCGGCGGCGCTGGACGGCGCGCAGCGCCAGGCCCTCTGCGAGAGCGCGGTGCGCCTGGCGCAGAGTCTCGGCTATCGTGGCGCGGGCACCCTGGAATACCTGTTCGACGCGCACAGCGGCGAGTTCTTCTTCATCGAGATGAACACCCGTATCCAGGTCGAGCATCCGGTCAGCGAGATGGTCACCGGCATCGACCTGGTCCAGGCCATGCTGCGCATCGCCGCCGGCGAGGCGCTGCCCTGGCGCCAGGAGGACATTCGCCTGAACGGCGCGGCGCTGGAGATGCGGATCAACGCCGAAGACCCGGCGCGCAATTTCTTCCCCAGCCCCGGCACCGTGGAGCGCCTGGAATGGCCGCAGGGCGAGGGCGTGCGAGTGGACAGCCACCTGTATCCCGGCTACCGGGTGCCGCCGTACTACGATTCGTTGCTGGCCAAGCTGATCGTCCATGGTCGCGACCGCGACGAAGCGTTCGCCCGCGCGCGCCAGGCGCTGGAGCGCACCGTGCTGGCCGGCATGGCCACTACCCTGCCGCTGCACCGCTGGCTGCTCGCCGATGCGCGGGTACAGGCCGCGCAGTTCGATACCGCTACCCTGGAAACCTGGCTCGCCGAGCGGACCGCCGCCGCGCAGGAGGTTTGAGATGCATGCCAACATCCGCTACAGCTTCGGCGGAGACGAGCACCTGTTCGCCGAGGTCGCCGAGTCCATGTCGCTGGAAGCCTTCTTCCGCGGCATGGCGATCACCCGCGCCATCGAGACCCTGCAATTGCCCGGGGTGCTCGACGTATGCCTGGCCAACGCCTCGTTCCAGGTCCGCTTCGACCCCGACCGGCTGGCCCCGCAGGCGCTGCTGGAGACCGTACGCGGCCTGGAGGTCGAGGCGGTCGCCGCGCGCAGCATCGAGACGCGTATCGTCGAAGTGCCGGTGTTGTACAACGATCCCTGGACCCACGAGACCCTGATGCGCTTCCGCGACCGGCACCAGGACCCGGACTCCACCGACCTCGAGTACGCCGCGCGGATCAACGGCTACGCCGACGTGCAGGCGTTCATCCAGGCGCACAGCGGCACGCCGTGGTTCGTCTCGATGGTCGGTTTCGTCGCCGGCCTGCCGTTCATGTACCAGATGGTCGAGCGCGAACGGCAGTTGCAGGTGCCCAAGTACCTGCGTCCGCGCATCGACACGCCGAAGCTGACCCTCGGCCACGGCGGTTGCTTCGGCTGCATCTATTCGGTGCGCGGTGCCGGCGGCTATCAGATGTTCGGCGTGACTCCGGCGCCGATCTTCGATCCCCGCCAGGGCCTGCCCTATCTCGAGGAATCGATGGTGTTCTTCCGCGCTGGCGACATCGTCCAGTTCCGCCCCATCGAGCGGACCGAATACGAGCGCATGGCGGCCGAAGTCGAAGCGGGCACATTCGACCTGCGCATCCGCCCGGTGAGTTTCGATCTCGACGCGTTCCTCGCCGATCCGCGAGGCTGCACGCAACATCTGCAGGAGGTGCTGTATGTCGATTAAGGTGCTCAAGCCCGGCCTCGCCACCTCGGTGCAGGACGCCGGCCGCGAAGGCCACTATCACCTGGGCATCCCGCCGTCCGGCGCGCTCGACCAGTATGCCCTGCGCGCTGCCAACCTGCTGGTGGGCAACGCACCGACCGCCGCCGTGCTGGAGTGCGCGCTGCTGGGGCCGCAGCTGGAGTTCCAGCGCGACGCCCTGGTGGCCGTGTGCGGGGCGCGCATGACGCCTCGCCTGGAGGGCGCGGAGATGCCGCTGGATACTTCCTTCCGGGTTCGCGCCGGCCAGGTCCTGGGGTTCGATTTCATCCGTGCCGGCGCCCGTGGCTATCTCGCCATCGACGGCGGCATCGCGGTACCCGAGGTGCTGGGCAGTCGTTCGACCTACGGTCTGGGGGCGATCGGTGGCTTGCAGGGACGACGGCTGGCGGAGGGCGACCTGCTGCCCCTGGGGCCTGCCTCGCCCTCTGCCGTGGAGGGCTTGGCGCTGCCGCGTTCGCTGCAGGTGGAGGTCGGCGGCGAGGTGAGCTTGCGGGTGGTTCCCGGACTCTACGTCCATCGCCTGACCCCCGGCGCGGTCGAGCGTTTCTTCGCCGAGACCTGGACCGTCGGCTCGGAGGCGGACCGCACCGGCTACCGCTTCAAGGGCGGCACGGCGCTCCGGTTCGAGCCGCGCGAACAGCCATTCGGCGCAGGCTCGGACCCGTCCAACATCGTCGACGCCTGCTATCCCATCGGCTCGATCCAGGTACCGGGCGGGCTCGAACCCATCGTCCTGCATCGCGATGCGGTGTCCGGTGGGGGATATGCCACGCTGGGCACGGTGATCAGCCCCGACCTGAACCGGCTGGCGCAGATGCAACCGAACCAGAAGGCGCGTTTCGTCGCCGTCAGCCTGGAGGAAGGTCTCGAGGCGCGTCGCCGTTACAACTGGCAAGTGCAACGACTCCAGCACTTCTTCCTGCGCTGAGTCGTCGATACCGGTCCGCTTCGGTCTGCGAAGCGGCCCCGGGCGGTCACTTGTAGTAGACCTCTATCGCGGCGGTGGCGTTGAAGGGGCCTGGCGTTGGAGTGCCCGTCATCCACCTCACCTGGGCGAGGAAGTTTCTTATGACCACCAATTGGTTCTGGCTATTGGGCACCAGTACGAACTCCTTGCCGATATCGATGATGCTGCGGTCTTCCTGCTTGAGAAGTCGGATTCCCACGGACTTGTTGTTGTTATCCAAAAGAGTGTCCGAACCCCACAGGGAGGTGCTGCCGGAGGGGAGGAACATCGCGTTCAGGCCATAGGCGCTGCTGCAGTTCTTATTGGCGGTGACGCTGAACGGAAGTTCCTTGAGGATCTGGTCCCGGCTGGCGAAATAGGCCTGCAGGCTTTGGAAGTCGACGGTTTTCGGAGAAAGGCTGATTGTGGACGCGCAGGCGACGTAGCGAAGGTTATTCAAGCCGTGGAGGGTCATGCGGAAGTTGTACCCCCCTATGTTATTGATAGCGCTCTCGCCATCGAACTGGAAAATCGGGTAGGCGTTTACCCCTGTGATAGGACCTTCCTTACCGGTACTGGGACCTGCCCGCTTGGAGAGAAAGAAGTTGAAGTTGACGGTCATCTTCTTCGCCCTGCCTTCGCAACCTCGTCCCGTCCAGCAACCATCGAAGTGCATGCCGATCTCCTTTCGGCACTTGTCGAGTGTCGAGCAGCGCAGGTCTTCGCCGTTCAGGTTGATGCCCACCTCCAGGTCCGAACCCAGCGCGCCCTGACCGGTTGGACTCAGGTAGAAATAGACCTGCTCTGGCCCCCAGTCGCGATCCTGGAAGCAAGTGATCGATATGGAGTAGTTCGGAGACCGCCAGAGTACGGTGTCCTTGGGGAGGACCGATGGAACAGCGATGCTCGTATCGATGTAGACATAATCTTCGGTTTGCTTGTTGTCCGATTTCCAGCACATCAAGGCGAAGCTTTTCTGCGACAGGACGAGCAGCATTGCGACAAGCATGTAACGGATGAAGGCATTCATGGGGTTCTTCTGCAGGTTGTTAATCGATTCTTGTTTTTGCAGAGCATGCCGCGCCTGTTGCAGGTGCGGCCTAGCGGTCACTTGTAATAGACCTCTATCGCGGCGGTGGCGTTGAACGGGCCTAGAATGGGTCTGCTCGTCATCCACCTCAGTTGGGCGAGAAAGTTCTTCGTCACCGTCGTCTGGGTTGGGGCGTAGGGAATGAACTCGAACTCCTTACCGATACTGATGACGCTGCGATCCTCATTGAGGAGCCTGATGCCCACTGTTGGATTGTCCTTGGCCAGCAACGTATCCGTGCTCGACAGGGTGGTATTGCTGGCGGGAATGAACATAGCGTTCAGGCCATAGGCGCTGTTGCAGCTCTTATTGGCGGTGATGCTGAAGGGAAGTTCTTTGATGACCAGATTCTGTGCGGCAAATTGCGATTGCAGTATCTGGAAGTTGAGGGTCTTTGGAGAAATGCTTAGCGTGGAGGTGCAGGCGACGTAGCGGAGGTTGTTCATGCCAAGGGCATACATACGTAGGTTCCGGCCCCCCAGGTTGTTGATGCCTCCCACTCCATCGAACTGGAACAGTGCGTAGGAGTTTACGCCCGTGATGGGACCTTCCTTGCCGGGAGTGGGGGCGGCGAGTTTGGAGAGGAAGATCTGGAAACGGACCTGCTTGGTCTGAGCCATGCCTTCGCATCCCCCTCGTCCTCCTGTCCAGCAACCATCGAAATGCATGCCTATCTTCTGCCGGCAGCCGGGGAGCGAGGAACAACGGAGGTCCTCGCCGTTCAGGTTGATGCCCACCTCCAGGTCCGAGCCCAATGCGCCCTGGCCGTCCGGACTGAGATAGAAATAGACGTCCTCAGGTCCGGTGTTTTCGCGCTCCTGGTAACACCTGACGGAGAAATCGTAGGTTGGAGAGCGCCAGAGCACGGTGTCCTTGGGCAGAGCCGAAGGCACGGCGATGCTCGTGTCGATGTTGACATAGTCGATCGTTGCCTTGTTGTCCGCTCTTTCGCAGGTCAGCGCATAACCTTTCTGCGCCAACGCAACCAGCATTCCCACAAGTAGTGTTCGGGTAATTGCATTCATGGTGTATTCCGGGCCTCATGGGTGTTTGGCGTTGGTCTCTACGCCTGATTTCAATGCGCCGTGATAAGGGTGGAGGTTCCCTCCGTCGCTGACGATCGCGTAACGCACTTTGTCGGGATGGCAGGCGGCGATGTCGAACTGATGATTGGAGAAGGGCGCCAGCATCAGGTGTTCGATGGCTTCGCCGCAGCTCCGCTCCGATGCGTCGAGGAACTCCAACTGGCTGAAGGTGATGTGGTAGGGCGAAGGATTGTGTGCCTTCGGATTGCCGCTGGTGCCGAGCGTCCACGTCACGCCCTCGTTCGCCTGCTCGACGGTGGCTTCCAGGGGCGGCCGATAGAACAGCTTGAAGCGATGGCGTAGGGCGATCTGCAGGGTCTCGGGAGTACTGGGCGCGTGCGGCACGTCCAGCACGCTCAACAGCAGGTAGGTCTCGCGGTCGGTGGGCAGGCCCTGGCCCTGGTAGAGCACCTCCACCTTGGCCCGCTGGCCGGCGCCCAGGCGGAGCAGCGGCCTGGACACGGCGAAGGGCAGCGCCTGCCCCTTGCCGTCGGTACCCCAATCCAGGGAGATTTCCGCCAGGGCCGGCTCCTTGCCCTCGTTGACCAGCGTGATCGGCAGGCGCTTGCCTTTCATCACGAAACGGTTCTGGCCGTCGAACGAGAGATCGGCATGGGCGGACATGCACAGCCAGGCGAATATCGATGCAAGAACCATCCGAAGCCAACTTCGGACCTGGAAGAGGCGCTTTCCATTCATATTCCTGAATGTGCCCGAATGAAACCCGTATCGTGTTTTGGAAAGTGGTTGGTCGGAAGGATCGAATATATTTTTCGTTATACTTCCGCTGCGCTTTGAATGGCTATATTTAGGGTGGTTGGTTGCGTTCATGGTTCAAGTCTGGATAACTTGTTTTCGTTGCGCACCGCTAGGGTGGCAAGAGATTCAATGTTTCTCCATGTTAGAAACCTGCCAGGGAATATATAAATAAGATATTTCCTATTTCTTGTAGGAAATATCCTAAGCATTACTTGTAGTTTTCCGAGGTAGTTGCGCCGTTTCTTCTAGGGAGCCGAGTGCCACATAGAGGACGAGGCCGATTGGAGCAGTCGATGACTGCTGGCTTCTATATGGGTGATCAAATATTGATCAGATGTAGCCCTGTGTCCTGGGTTGGGTTGACAGCGTCATACAGCCACTTATGATGCCCTTGAGCCTGACCCCCGGCGTGCCGGGGCTCCCCGACAAAAGGCGCCATACAAGCGTCGAAGGAATCTTCCCCATGAGTGCAACCGCTTCCGTCGCCACCCGTCACGACTGGTCCCTCGCCGAAGTCCGTGCCCTGTTCGAGCAACCGTTCAACGACCTGCTGTTCCAGGCGCAGACGGTGCATCGCGCGCACTTCGACCCGAACCGCGTGCAGGTCTCGACGCTGCTGTCGATCAAGACCGGCGCCTGCCCCGAGGACTGCAAGTACTGCCCGCAGTCCGGCCACTACAACACCGGCCTGGACAAGGAGAAGCTGTTGGAGGTGCAGAAGGTCCTCGAGGCGGCGGCCGAGGCCAAGGCCATCGGTTCGACCCGCTTCTGCATGGGCGCTGCCTGGAAGCACCCGTCGGCCAAGGACATGCCCTACGTCTTGGAGATGGTCAAGGGCGTGAAGAAGCTCGGCCTGGAGACCTGCATGACCCTCGGTCGCTTGACCCAGGAACAGACCCAGGCGCTGGCGGACGCCGGCCTCGACTACTACAACCACAACCTGGATACCTCGCCGGAGTTCTACGGCAACATCATCACCACCCGCACCTATAGCGAGCGCCTGCAGACCCTGGCCTACGTGCGCGAGGCGGGGATGAAGATCTGCTCCGGCGGCATCCTCGGCATGGGCGAGTCGGTGGACGACCGCGCCGGCCTGCTGATCCAACTGGCGAACCTGCCGGAGCACCCGGAGTCGGTGCCGATCAACATGCTGGTGAAGGTCAAGGGCACGCCCCTGGCGGAAGAGAAGGACGTCGATCCCTTCGACTTCATCCGCACCCTGGCGGTGGCCCGGATCATGATGCCGAAGTCCCACGTGCGCCTGTCCGCCGGCCGCGAGCAGATGAACGAGCAGATGCAGGCGCTGGCCTTCATGGCCGGGGCCAACTCGATCTTCTACGGCGAAAAGCTGCTGACCACGAAGAACCCGCAGGCCGAAAAGGACATGCAGTTGTTCGCCCGTCTCGGCATCAAGCCGGAAGAGCGCGAAGAGCACGCCGACGAAGTGCACCAGGCCGCCATCGAGCAGGCGTTGGTGGAACAACGCGAATCGAAGCTGTTCTATAACGCCGCTTCCGCCTGACCATACTGGAAGGGAGGGTGCCGCCGTCCCTTCGTTGCAGCCGCTGATGTCGGCCCTGCGTGGACGGGTGCGCCTGCGTCCGTCCAGCAACACGAGCGACCTGCCATGTCCTTCGATCTCGCTTCCCGCCTCGCCAGCCGGCGCGCGGAAGACCTCTACCGCCAGCGGCCGCTGCTGGAGTCGGCCCAGGGCCCGGACGTCGTGGTCGACGGCCAGCCGCTGCTGGCCTTCTGTTCCAACGACTACCTCGGCCTGGCCAACCATCCCGAGGTGATCGCCGCGCTGCGCGCCGGCGCCGAGCGCTGGGGCGTGGGCGGTGGCGCCTCGCACCTGGTGGTCGGCCACAGCGGCCCGCACCACGAACTGGAGCTGGCCCTCGCCGAATTCACCGGGCGGCCGCGCGCGCTGCTGTTCTCCACCGGCTACATGGCCAATCTCGGCGCGGTGACCGCGCTGGTCGGCAAGGGCGACACGGTGCTGGAGGACCGCCTCAACCACGCTTCGCTGCTGGATGCCGGATTGCTCTCCGGCGCGCGTTTCTCGCGCTACCTGCACAACGACCCGGCAAGCCTCGCCGCGCGCCTGGACAAGGCCGAGGGCAATACCCTGGTGGTCACCGACGGGGTCTTCAGCATGGACGGCAATCTCGCCGACCTGCCGGCCCTGGCCGCCGTCGCGCAGGCCCGCGGCGCCTGGCTGATGGTCGACGACGCGCATGGCTTCGGCCCGCTGGGCGCCAGCGGCGGCGGGATCGTCGAACACTTCGGCCTCGGCCAGGAGCAGGTGCCGGTGCTGATCGGCACCCTCGGCAAGGGTTTCGGTACCGCCGGCGCCTTCGTAGCGAGCAGCGAGGAACTGATCGAGACCCTGATCCAGTACGCCCGGCCCTACATCTACACCACCAGCCAGCCGCCAGCGGTGGCCTGCGCCACCCTGAAGAGCCTGGAGCTGCTGAGCCGCGAAAGCTGGCGGCGGCAACACCTGGCGGCGCTGATCGCCCGTTTCCGCCATGGCGCCGAGGCGCTTGGCCTGACCCTGATGGACAGCTTCACGCCGATCCAGCCGATCCTGGTCGGCGGCAGCCGCCAGGCCGTGGCCCTGGCCGGCATGCTTCGAGCCCGTGGCATCATGGTCGGCGCGATCCGCCCGCCAACCGTGCCGGCCAACAGCGCGCGGCTGCGCGTCACGCTGTCCGCCGCGCACAGCGAAGCGCAGGTCGACCGCTTGCTCGAAGCCCTCGGCGAAAGCTGGCGACAGCTGTCGTCTAGCCTTCTGGCAGAGATCGAAGCCGAGGAGGGAGACGATGCGTGACCACTTGATCCTGTTGCCGGGCTGGGGCCTGGGTAGCGCACCGCTGGAACCGCTGCGCGACGCGCTGCACGAGCGCGAGCCGCACCTGAACGTGTTGATCGAGCCGCTGCCGTCGCTGGACGACGCCGCCGACTGGCTCGACGAACTCGACGATAACCTGCCGCGCGATAGCTGGCTGGCCGGCTGGTCGCTGGGAGGCATGCTCGCCGGCGAACTGGCGGCGCGCCGCGGCGACGATTGCCGGGGACTGCTGACCCTGGCCAGCAATCCGTGCTT
The DNA here is from genome assembly GCF_020405165.1 of Pseudomonas sp. PS1(2021). Classification (NCBI taxonomy): domain Bacteria; kingdom Pseudomonadati; phylum Pseudomonadota; class Gammaproteobacteria; order Pseudomonadales; family Pseudomonadaceae; genus Pseudomonas; species Pseudomonas sp. PS1(2021). The sequence continues at coordinate 6,679,620 of NZ_CP084484.1, forward strand.
CCGCGTGCGCGAGGACTGGCCGAACGCGATGCCGGCGGAAACCTTCGAGGACTTCTTCGAGGCTTTCCTGCTCGAACCGCACCTGACCCGCAAGCGTTTCACCCTGCTGGTCAGCCAGGGTGCGCGCGACCCTCGGACCCTGGCGCGGCAACTGCAGGTGGCGCTGCCGCAGCTGGAGCGCGAGGCGCTGGTCGCCGGCCTGCAGTTGCTCGGCCAACTGGATACCCGGGCCGCCCTGGAAAACTTCCGCGGGCCGCAATTGCACCTGTTCGCCGAAGCCGATGCGCTGGTGCCGCTGGCCGCCGCCGAGGCCCTGCTCGAGTGGCTGCCGGACGTCGAGGTCTCGACCCTGGCGGCCAGTCACGGCCTGCCGCTGGAATGCCCGGACGAGGTGGCCGGCGCAATCCTGAGATTCCTTCGCGAGGGTGACGATGCCTGACGATTCCTCGCCGCTGCTGGCGCCCCATGGCGTTGCCGCGCTGCCCGACAAGCGCCAGGTCGCCGCGTCGTTTTCCCGCGCGGCGGCCAGCTACGACGCGGTGGCCGAACTCCAGCGCGGCGTCGGTGAGAGCCTGCTGTCGGCATTGCCGGAAGGCTTCTCGCCGCGCCGCTGGGTCGATCTCGGCTGCGGCACCGGTTATTTCAGCCGGGCCCTGGAACGACGCTTCGGTGCGGCCGAGGGCCTAGCCGTGGATATCGCCGAAGGCATGCTGCGGCATGCCTGCGCGCGCGGCGGCGCCAGCCATTTCATCGGCGGCGACGCCGAGAGGCTGCCGTTGCGTGACGGCAGTTGCGACCTGCTGTTCTCCAGCCTGGCCATCCAGTGGTGCGCCGACCTCCCGGCGGTCCTGGCCGAGGCGCGGCGGGTCCTGCGGCCGGGCGGCGTGCTGGCGTTCAGCAGCCTGTGCGTCGGTACCCTGGGCGAGTTGCGCGACAGTTGGCGGGTGGTGGACGGCTTCGTCCACGTCAATCGCTTCCGCGCCTTCGCCGACTACCTGCAACACGCGGCCGGCAGCGGCCTGCTGCCGCTGACCCTGCGCCACGAGGACCGGCTCCTGCATTTCCCCGACCTGCGCAGCCTGACCCACGAACTCAAGGCGCTGGGCGCGCACAACCTCAACCCCGGGCGGCCCGACGGCCTGACCGGGCGCCAGCGCATCCGCGCGCTGGTCGCCGCCTACGAGCGTTTCCGCCAGCCCGAGGGGCTGCCCGCTACCTACCGCGTCGTCTTCGGCGTGCTGCGCAAGGATTCCTGAACCATGCCGGCGTTCTTCGTCACCGGTACCGACACCGAGATCGGCAAGACCACCATCGCCGCCGGCCTGCTCCACGCGGCCCGGAGTGCCGGGCTGAGCACCGCCGCGGCGAAGCCGGTGGCCTCCGGCTGCGAGCCCACGGCGCAAGGCCTGCGCAATGGCGACGCGTTGGTGTTGCTCGGCCAGTGCTCGCTGGCGCTGGCCTACGAGCAGGTCAACCCGCTGGCCTTCGCACCGGCCATCGCCCCGCACCTGGCGGCGCGCGAGGCTGGCGTCGAACTGAGCGCCGCACGCTTGCACGAGGCGGTGCGCGAGGTGCTGGCGCTACAGGCCGACTTCACCCTGGTGGAGGGCGCCGGCGGATGGCGCGTGCCGTTGCTGGGCCGCGAGAACCTGTCCGACCTGGCGCGCCTGCTGGCGCTGCCGGTGGTGCTGGTGGTCGGCGTGCGCCTGGGCTGTATCAACCATGCGCTGCTCAGCGCCGAGGCGATCCTGGGCGACGGCCTGGCGCTGGCCGGCTGGGTGGCCAACGTCGTCGACCCGGCTACCTCGCGCCTGGAAGAGAACCTGGCGACCCTCGCCGAACGCCTGCCGGCGCCCTGCCTGGGTCGGGTACCGCGCCTGGAGGAAGCCACTCCCGCGGCCGTGGCCGCGCACCTCGACCTGCGGCCCCTGGGTATCGGGCTATAAACAGCGGGCCGTCCATAACCAACGGGCGGTACCCAGCGCCGGCCAAGTCTGCTTGAATAGAAGCCACTTGCTATCGCAGTGGCGCATGCGCGTCCCCAGGAGTAGAGGGTGGAAATTTCCGGCAACGCTTTCGTCAGTGGCCTCAACGCGGTGCAGTCGGGCAGCGCCCGCGTCGCCCAGGCCGGCAGCGAGATCGCCCGCAATACCGTGGAGGCCCGTTCGGCCCAGGCCGAGCAGATGGTCGAACTGACCCGCGGCAAGCTCGAGGCGCAGAGCGGCGCCCGGGTCATCGAGGTAGCCGACGAGACCCTCGGTACCCTGATCGATACCCACGCCTGACTTCCTGGCGGCCGGCAGCGGCCGCCCCGACCCTTCCTTTTCCGACTGTCACCCGGCGGCCCCTGAAGCCTGCCGGGCGCTTCGCCATGGGCTTTACTGAGAGAGACGAAAGTGCTTTGGAAGGACGTGGTTGCCAGTGATTTCGGGCATGACCGAGCGGTCGGTTCGGATGCTTGACAAGGGATTGGCGTAAACGTATGTTTCAAACGCCTGTTTGAGAGTCGGGACGCATGAGTGCGTCCGGCAAGGCGACCGGGAGCGATCCCGCACTGCGACCGCAGACTCTGGACATCCGTCCGGTCGCCGATTAACCAGAACCCTTCGTAGAGGTTGACTGCTATGCCTGATTACAAGGCCCCCTTGCGTGATATCCGTTTCGTTCGCGACGAGCTGCTGGGCTACGAAGCGCACTACCAGAGCCTGCCGGGCGCCGAAGACGCGACTCCCGACATGGTCAACGCCATCCTCGAGGAAGGTGCGAAGTTCTGCGAACAGGTGATCGCTCCGCTGAACCGCGTTGGCGACCTGGAAGGCTGCACCTGGAGCGCCGACGGCGTGAAGACCCCGACCGGCTTCAAGGAGGCCTACCAGCAGTTCGTCGAAGGCGGCTGGCCGAGCCTGGCCCATGACGTCGAGCACGGCGGCCAGGGTCTGCCGGAATCCCTCGGCCTGGCCATCAGCGAGATGGTCGGCCAGGCCAACTGGTCCTGGGGCATGTACCCGGGCCTGTCCCACGGCGCCATGAACACCCTGCATGCCCACGGCACCGCCGAGCAGCAGGCAACCTACCTGACCAAGCTGGTCTCCGGCGAGTGGACCGGCACCATGTGCCTGACCGAGCCGCACTGCGGCACCGACCTGGGCATGCTGCGCACCAAGGCCGAGCCGCAGGCCGACGGTAGCTACAAGGTCACCGGCACCAAGATCTTCATCTCCGCCGGCGAGCACGACATGGCCGACAACATCGTCCATATCGTCCTGGCCCGCCTGCCCGACGCCCCGCAGGGCACCAAGGGCATCTCGCTGTTCATCGTGCCGAAGTTCCTGCCCAACGCCGAAGGCAACGCCGGCGAGCGCAACGCGGTTTCCTGCGGTTCCATCGAGCACAAGATGGGCATCCACGGCAACGCCACCTGCGTGATGAACTTCGACGCCGCCACCGGCTTCCTGATCGGCCCGCCGAACAAGGGCCTGAACTGCATGTTCACCTTCATGAACACCGCTCGCCTGGGTACCGCGCTGCAAGGCCTGGCCCATGCCGAAGTCGGTTTCCAGGGCGGCATCGCCTATGCTCGCGAGCGTCTGCAGATGCGCTCGCTGACCGGTCCGAAGGCGCCCGAGAAGCCCGCCGACCCGATCATCGTGCATCCTGACGTGCGCCGCATGCTGCTGACCATGAAGGCCTTCGCCGAAGGCAACCGCGCGATGCTGTACTTCGCCGCCAAGCAGGTCGACATCGTCCAGCGCAGCCAGGACGAAGAGCAGAAGAAAGCCGCCGACTCGATGCTGGCCTTCCTCACGCCGATCGCCAAGGCGTTCATGACCGAAGTCGGCTTCGAGTCCGCCAACCACGGCGTGCAGATCTTCGGTGGCCACGGTTTCATCGCCGAACACGGCATGGAGCAGAACGTCCGCGACAGCCGCATCTCGATGCTGTACGAAGGCACCACCGGCGTTCAGGCCCTCGACCTGCTGGGTCGCAAGGTGCTGATGACCCAGGGCGAGGCGCTGAAGGGCTTCACCAAGATCGTGCACAAGTTCTGCCAGGCCAACGAAGCCAACGAAGCCGTCAAGGAATTCGTCGCTCCGCTGGCGCAGCTGAACAAGGAGTGGGGCGACCTGACCATGAAGGTCGGCATGGCCGCCATGAAGGATCGCGAGGAAGTCGGCGCCGCTTCGGTGGACTACCTGATGTACTCCGGCTACGCCTGCCTGGCCTACTTCTGGGCCGACATGGCGCGCCTGGCCGCCGAGAAGCTGGCCGCCGGCACCGGCGAGGAAGCCTTCTACAAGGCCAAGCTGCAGACCGCGCGCTTCTACTTCCAGCGCATCCTGCCGCGTACCCGCGCCCACGTCGCCGCCATGCTGTCCGGCGCCAGCAACCTGATGGAGATGGCCGAGGAAGATTTCGCCCTCGGTTACTGATGGCACGGGCCGCTGGCGGCCCGTTCCCCAGGTGAGAAAGAGCCCGCCCTTCGGCGGGCTTTTTCATGCCTGCGATCCGCTGCATCCTGGCCTTCCGACCTCGGGGTTATGGCGTTGCATTCAGCGTCCGCAGCGTGATTGTAGGCGCCCGCCCGGCGCAGTAGCTTCGAGGGATTCGCGCCTGTGGGGCGCCCCTGCCGAGGAGAACAGAGATGCCGGAATACAAGGCTCCGCTGCGCGACATGCGCTTCCTGATCGATGAGGTATTCGACTTCCATGGGCGCTACCAGGCGCTCGGCGCCAGCGACGCGACCCCGGACATGGTGGCGGCGATCCTCGATGAAGGGTCGAAATTCTGCGAACAGGTTCTGGCGCCGCTGAACCGCTCCGGCGACGAAGAGGGCTGCCACTTCGACAACGGCGTGGTGACCACGCCCAAGGGTTTCAAGGAAGCCTATGCACAGTACGTCGAGGGTGGCTGGAACGGTGTCGCCAGCGATCCCGCGTACGGCGGCCAGGGCCTGCCGCACTCGCTGGGTCTGCTGCTCAGCGAGATGATCGGCGCCAGCAATGTCTCCTGGGGCATGTACCCGGGCCTGACCCGCGGCGCCATGTCGGCGATCCACGCCCACGGCAGCCAGGCGCAGAAGGACCTCTACCTGGCGCGGATGACCGCCGGCACCTGGACCGGCACCATGTGCCTGACCGAGCCGCACTGCGGCACCGACCTGGGCATCATCAAGACCCGCGCGGTGCCGAACGCCGACGGCAGCCATGCGATCAGCGGGACGAAGATCTTCATCTCCGCCGGCGAGCACGACCTGAGCGAGAACATCGTCCACCTGGTGCTGGCCAAGCTTCCCGATGCGCCGGCCGGGACCAAGGGTATCTCGCTGTTCATCGTGCCGAAGTTCCTACCCGACGCCGAAGGTAACGTGGGCGCGCGCAATGCGGTCTCCTGTGGCTCCATCGAGCACAAGATGGGGATCAAGGCCTCGGCCACCTGTGTGATGAACTTCGACGGCGCCACCGGCTACCTGATCGGCGAGCCGAACAAGGGCCTGCACTGCATGTTCACCATGATGAACCACGCCCGCCTGGGCACCGGCATGCAGGGCCTGTGCCTTGGCGAGACCAGTTACCAGGGCGCCGTGCGCTACGCCCGGGAGCGCTTGCAGATGCGCTCGCTGACCGGGCCGAAGGCGCCGGACAAGCCGGCCGACCCGATCATCGTGCACCCCGACGTGCGGCGCATGCTGCTGACCATGAAGGCGTTCAACGAAGGCAACCGCGCGCTGGCCTACTTCACCGCCCAGTTGCTCGACACCGAGCACCTGTCGCAGGACGCCGCCGAGCGCGAGCGGGCCGCCGACCTGCTGGCCTTCCTGACGCCGATCTGCAAGGCCTTCATGACCGAGACCGGGCAGGAGGTGACCAACCTCGGCATGCAGGTCTACGGCGGCCACGGCTACATCCGCGAGTGGGGCATGGAGCAGTTGGTCCGCGATTGCCGCATCGCACAGATCTACGAAGGCACCAACGGCATCCAGGCCCTCGACCTGCTCGGCCGCAAGGTACTGGGCAGCCAGGGCAAGCTGTTGCGCGGTTTCACCAAACTGGTCCACCAGTTGTGCCAGGCCCAGGCCGAGCATCCGCAACTGAAGGGACAGGTCGCGCAACTGGCGGCGCTGAACGCGCAGTGGGGCGAACTGACCCAGCAGGTGGGCCTGGCGGCGATGAAGAATGCCGACGAAGTGGGCGCCGCCTCGGTGGACTACCTGATGTTCTCCGGCTACGTGACCCTGGCCTATTTCTGGTTGCGCATCGCCCTGGTGGCGCGCGAGAAGCTGGATGCCGGCAGCGGCGAGGCCGCGTTCTACGAAGCCAAGCTGGCCACCGCCGACTTCTACTTCAGTCGCCTGCTGCCGCGCACCGCGGCGCACGCCGCGGCGATCCAGGCCGGCGCGGCGGGCCTGATGAGCCTGTCGGCGGAGCAGTTTTCGCTCTAGCGGCTGCCGGGGCAGGGGCGCGGCGCTTCTTCCCCCGGTTTCTCCCGCACCCGCCGGGCCCGTCGGACTCCCGGCGAACTCGCTCGAGCCCGCGAAAAGCGGGCTTTCTCATGCCTGTCGCATAGAAGACCGATATAGACTTTCCGGTCACGACGTGACGCTACAAGTCCGAAATGTTGGTGGTGTAGACTCGGCCGCGGCACGCCTTTCGTGCCTCCATTTTGTTGCCGCTGGCCCCCGGCCGGCGATCGGTACGATCGAGGATTCCCCACATGGCTGATTACAAAGCTCCGCTGCGCGACATGCGCTTCGTCCTCAATGAGGTGTTCGAGGTCTCCCGGCTCTGGGCGCAACTGCCGGCGCTGGCCGAAGTGGTCGACGCCGAGACCGCCGCGGCGATCCTCGAAGAGGCCGGCAAGGTCACCGCCGGTACCATCGCCCCGCTGAACCGTCCGGGCGACGAGGAAGGCTGCCAGTGGAACGCTGGCGCGGTGAGCACCCCGGCCGGCTTCCCCGAGGCCTACCGGACCTACGCCGAAGGCGGCTGGGTCGGCGTCGGCGGTGATCCGACCTACGGCGGCATGGGTATGCCCAAGGTGATCTCGGCGCAGGTCGAGGAACTGGTCAACTCGGCCAACCTGTCGTTCGGCCTGTATCCGATGCTGACCGCCGGCGCCTGCCTGGCGCTCAATGCCCATGCCAGCGACGAACTGAAGGACAAGTACCTGCCGAACATGTACGCCGGTATTTGGGCCGGTTCCATGTGCCTGACCGAGCCGCATGCCGGCACCGACCTGGGCATCATCCGCACCAGGGCCGAGCCGCAGGCCGACGGCTCCTACAAGATCAGCGGGACCAAGATCTTCATCACCGGCGGCGAGCATGACCTGACCGAGAACATCATCCACCTGGTGCTGGCCAAGCTGCCCGACGCCCCGGCCGGGCCGAAGGGCATCTCGCTGTTCCTGGTACCGAAGGTGCTGGTCAACGCCGACGGTTCGCTGGGCGAGAAGAACAGCCTGGGTTGCGGCTCCATCGAGCACAAGATGGGGATCAAGGCCTCGGCCACCTGCGTGATGAACTTCGACGGCGCTACCGGTTGGCTGGTGGGCGAGGTCAACAAGGGCCTGGCGGCGATGTTCACCATGATGAACTACGAGCGCCTTGGCGTCGGCATCCAGGGCCTGGCCACTGGCGAGCGCTCCTACCAGAGCGCCATCGAATATGCCCGCGAGCGTATCCAGAGCCGCGCGCCGACCGGCCCGGTGGCCAAGGACAAGGCCGCCGACCCGATCATCGTACACCCCGACGTGCGTCGCATGCTGCTCACCATGAAGGCGCTGAACGAAGGCGGCCGCGCCTTCTCCAGCTACGTCGCGATGCAGTTGGACACCGCCAAGTACAGCGAAGAGGCGGTCACCCGCAAGCGCGCGGAAGAGCTGGTGGCGCTGCTGACCCCGGTGGCCAAGGCATTCCTCACCGACATGGGGCTGGAAACCACCATCCATGGCCAGCAGGTGTTCGGCGGCCACGGCTTCATCCGCGAATGGGGCCAGGAGCAACTGGTGCGCGACTGTCGCATCACGCAGATCTACGAAGGCACCAATGGCATTCAGGCGCTCGACCTGGTGGGGCGCAAGGTGATCGGCAGCGGCGGCGCCTTCTCCCGTCACTTCACCAACGAGATCAAGGCCTTCGTCGCTTCCGCCGACGAGGCCCTGGGCGAGTTCAGCAAGCCGCTGGCGGCCGCCGTGGAGAACCTGGAAGAGCTGACCGCCTGGCTGCTCGACCGCGCCAAGGGCAATCCCAACGAGATCGGCGCGGCGTCGGTCGAATACCTGCATGTGTTCGGCTACACCGCCTATGCCTACATGTGGGCATTGATGGCGCGCACCGCGCTGGCCAAGCAGGGCGAGGACGACTTCTACGCCAGCAAGCTGGGTACCGCGCGCTTCTACTTCGCCCGCCTGCTGCCGCGCATCCATTCCCTGAGCGCCTCCGTGCGCGCCGGCAGCGAGTCGCTGTACCTGCTGGACGCCGAGCAGTTCTGAGGCCTGGCGCCTGAGACGGAAAGCCCCGCGATGCGGGGCTTTTTTCTGGGCGCCGGGGGCTCGGCGCGCGGGACGGGTGGGGGGATATCCGCTTGCGGCTATCCGCCATTCCCAGGGTTTTCTCGGGGCCGTGATGGGACAGGGTGAGCGGCGGATAACGCCGTTGGCGTTATGCGCCCTACGGCTCCTCGCGCAGGGTGGGCGGTAGGGCGAATAACCGCTTGCGGTTATCCGCCATTCCCGTGGTTTTTCTCGCGCCGTGAGGGGACAGGGTTGTCGCGGTCCGTCGCGGAGGATACGGGGATATCCGTTGATGGCGTCTCGACCGCCTCAGTGCGAGGTTCCCTCCGCATAGCCGATCTTGTTGCCGACGTTGTACTTGCCCGACGGCTTGTTCATCGGCAGTCGCTTCACTTCCTCCAGGCTGTGCGCGTCGTAGACCACCAGCGCGCCGTCGCGGTCCCAGACGCTGAGCAGGGCGTAGCGGCCGTCGCGGGTGAACTCGACGTGGCCGGCGACCTTGCCCGGGCTGGGGCGCAGGCGATGGGCGATTTCCAGGGTCTGCTTGTCGATCAGCAGGATCTCGTCGTGTTTCTTGCCAAGGAAGGTATCGGTCCAGGCGTAGGGCGAGTCGGCATGGCTGCGCATGAAGAAGCCGGGGCCGTCGGTGACGATTTCCTTCAACGGCTTCCAGTTTTGCAGGTCGATCACCGAGATCACCCCGCGGCTGATGTTCGGCGTGGCGAATACCCAGCGCCCGTCGCGCTTCCAGTAGATGCCCGAGCCGAGGTGCGGCATGCCCGACAGCGGGATCGAGGCGACCCGCGCGCCGCTGTCCAGCTCGATCACCTCGCCGCCCCTGGCCTGCCGCGAGCTGCCCAGCAGGTAGCGGTAGTCGGGGCTGAAGGAGAAGTCGTCGAGGTAGTCGGCCACCGCCAACCGTTTCGGCGCGACCGGCTTGCCGTTGGCATAGGGCAGCTCCCACAGCTCGTGGACGTCCTTCAGGGCGACCACGAAGCTGTGCCGCGGCGGTGCCGTGTATACCGCGCTGACCCGCGAGGCCTGGCCCTGGGCGTCGGCCGCCGGGATGACCTGCACCAGGGACAGGTCGCGGGCGTCCAGCAGCACCAGGTTGCCGGGCAGGTAGTTGCCCACCAGGACCCAGCGCCCGTCGTCGCTGACCGCCAGGTTGCGCGTGTTGAGGCCGGCGCGGACCTCGGCGACCACCTTCAGGTTGTACAGGTCGTAGAGGGTTACCCAGCCGTCGCGCGAGGCGAAGTACACCAGGCGCCCGTCCGGGGAGAACTTCGGACCTCCGTGCAGGGCGTAGCGCGAGGGGAAGCGGGCGATGGGCTCGAAGCGATCGCCGTCGAGGATGGTCACGTGGTGGTCGCCGGACTCCACCACCACGAACAGGTTCAGCGGGTCGGCCTCGAAGCGGGGCCTGGACGGCAGGGTGGCGAGGGGATGCGGCTGAACCTGGCTGGCCCGGATGTCCTCGGCGCTCCACTGCGGTTCGCGCGGCGGCGCCTGGTAGAGATAGGCGACCAGGGCGTCCGCCGCGGCGTCGTCCAATTGACCGGCAAAGCCGGCCATCTGGGTTGCCGGGCGACCGTGCAGGATCACCTCGCGGGCCTGCGCCGGCTTCAGCCGCGAAAGGCTTTCCGGGAGCAGGGTCGGGCCGCTGCCGCCGAGCCGCCCGGCGCCGTGGCAGGCCTGGCAGTGCTGGCGGTAGAGCGCTTCCCCCGGCGCTTCGCCGGCCTGTGCGAGGGCGCCGAGGAGCAGGCCGAGGGCGAGGCCGATCAGGCGCATGCGACGGCCTCGCGGCTGACCGGCGAGCCGGCGCCCAGGTATGACGGATGCGCCATCGCGCGCTCGGCGAAGAGCGCGACCACCTGGCCGACGACGATCAGCGTCGGCGGCTTCAACTGGTAGCGTCGCGCCAGCGCCGGCAGCTCGGCAAGGGCGCCGCGGGTCACCTGCTGGCCCGCCTGGGTGCCCTGGCTGACCAGCGCCGCCGGGGTGTCGCTGGCGAGGCCGTGCTCGACCAGGCGCGCGGCGATCTCGGCGAGGTTGCCCAGGCCCATGTAGAACACCAGGGTCTGCTTGCCACGCGCCAGGCCGGCCCAGTCGAGGTCGAGGCGGCCGTCGTTCTGCAGGTGGCCGGTGACGAAGGTGCAGGACTGGGCGAGGTCGCGGTGGGTCAGCGGGATGCCGGCGTAGGTACTGCAACCGGAGGCGGCGGTGACGCCGGGGACCACCTGGCAGTCGACGCCGGCTTCGAGCAGGCGCTCCAGCTCCTCGGCGCCGCGACCGAAGATGAACGGGTCGCCGCCTTTCAGGCGGACCACCCGGCGTTGCTGCCGGGCCAGGCGCACCAGCAGCTCGTTGATTTCTTCCTGCGGCAGGCTGTGGTGGCCGCAGCGCTTGCCGACGTAGATGCGCTGGCAGCTTTCCGGCAGAAGGGCGATCAGCTCGCGGGCGACCAGGCGGTCGTAGACCACCACCTCGGCCTGTTGCAGCAGGGCCCAGGCGCGCAGGGTGAGCAGGCCCGGATCGCCGGGGCCGGCGCCGACCAGGGCGACGCTGCCGGCAGGGAAATCGACATCGAGGAGGGACGGCGGAATCACGGTAGTGTTCATGAGGCTTTCCTTAGACGGCGTGCAGCGCGATGCGCTCGAGGCCGATTTCCTGATCGCTGAGGTAGCAGCCGGGGTCTTCGCCCCAGAGTTCTCCGCCGGCCCAGGCGCGGGTGCGGGTGTTGCCGTTGCAGATGTCCAGCCAGCGGCATTGGCTGCAGCGCCCGACCACCGGTCGCGGGCGCTGGCGCAGTTGCAGGAGCAGCGGGTCGGGGCGCTCGAACCAGAAGTCGGCGAAGCGCTGATGGCGGATGTTGCCGACGCTGTGGTGCCACCAGTAGCTGTCCGGATGCACCTCGCCGGTGTTGTCGATGTTGGCGATGCCCTCGCCCGAGGCGTTGCCGCCCCAGTCCAGCAGCAGCTCGCAGAGACGCGCCAGTTGCTGCGGGCGGCGGCGCTTGAGCCAGTCGAGGAGAAGGATCGCGTCGGCGTCGTTGTTGCCGGTGACGAAGTCGCTGTCGCGCCCCTGCCGGATGTCCTCGTCGGCCCGTTCGAAGAGCAGCGCGAGGGCCTCGCGGGTGCGCCGGTGGTGGGCGTCGAGGGCGCGGCTGCGGCGGCCGCGGCCACTGTAGTTGAGGTGCGAGAGGTAGAACTTCTGCACGTCGAGTTCGCGCATCAGGTCGAGCAGTGCCGGTAGTTGCGCGGCGTTCTCCTCGGTCAGGGTGGTGCGCATGCCGACGCGGATATCCGCCTCGCGGCACAGGCGCATGGCCGCCAGCGCGGCGTCGAAGCTGCCCTGCTTCTGGCGGAAGCGGTCGTGGGTCTCGCGCAGGCCGTCGAGGCTGATGCCGACGTAGTCGAAGCGGGCCTCGGCGACGCGCTGGATGTTGCCTTCGTCGATCAGCGTACCGTTGCTCGACAGCGCCACGAACATCCCGGCCTGGCGCGCATGGGCGGCGATCTCGAAGAGGTCCGGGTGCATCAGCGGCTCGCCGCCGGAGAGGATCAGCACGCGCACTCCGGCGGCGCGCAGGTCGTCGATGCCGCGAAGGATTTCCGCGGTCTCCAGCTCGCCACGGAAGTCGCTGTCGGCGGAGGTGGAGTAACAGTGCTTGCAGGTCAGGTTGCAGCGCCGCAGCAGGTTCCAGATCACCACCGGGGCGCGCCTGCCGCCGGCGCGGCGCGGCGTCGGCGCGTCCTCGGCGAGGCTGCGCAGGTAATGGCTGATCCTCAGCATGGACGTTCCTCCTTCTGCGCCAGGCGCAGGCCGGTCTTCTTCAGGATGCGGCTGCTCACCAGCATCTCGTCGGCGCGACAGTCCTCGCCGAGCAGCAGGCGGATCTGCTGGCGATAGCCTTCGATCTCCGCTTCGCTGCGGCCGTGAACCATGGCGAACAGGTTGTAGCGCCACTGCGGCAGATGGCGCGGGCGCCGGTAGCAATGGCTGACGAAGGACAGCCCGCCGACCAGCCGGCCGAGGCGTTCGATGCGTTCGTCGGCGACGTCCCAGACGGTCATGCCGTTGTGCCGGTAGCCAAGGCGATAGTGGTTGGGCACCGCGGCGATGCGCCGGATCACCCCGGCGTCGCGCAGGCGCTTCAGCAGCGCCAGAGTCTCCGCCTCGCTCAGCCGCAGTTGCGCGGCGATCCACGCCCAAGGGTCGGCGACCAGCGGCAGGCCGGCCTGGGTCAGTTCGATCAGGCGGCGGGCGAGCAGGGCGTCAGAGGGGGAAATGCAGGCCGACATGGTAGGTCGCCTCCTTGGGCAGGTCGAGTACCGCCAGCCCGCTCTCGCGCTCCAGCCGTGCGAGGGTCTCGGCGACCTCCGCCGGGCTGTCGCAGGCGACCACCAGCCACATGTTCAGGGCGTGCTCGCGACGGTAGTTGTGGGCGACCTGCGGCCAGCCGGCGAGCAGCGCGGCGATTTCTTCGAAACGCGCCTCCGGCACGCTCATGGCGGCCAGGGTGAAGGCACCGCCGAGGGGCTCGATATCGAACAGCGGACCGAAGCGGGTCAGGGTGCCGTCGTCGAGCAGGTCGTCGAGGCGGCGCAGGATGTCTTCCTCGCGGCAATCCAGCTCGTCGGCGAGCAGCGCGTAGGGGCGCGGCTCCAGTGGCAGGCCGTGTTGCAGGCGGTTCAGCAGGCGCCGGTCGAACTCATCCATGGCGGCGCTCCAGGTCGGCCGGCGGCGCGGTGTAGCGGCCGCCGCACTGCTTGTAGGCGCGCAGGCTGAACAGCCAGCGGTGCGGTATCTGGCGCAGGGCGTGGCGCTCCAGCAGGGCCTCGATCTGGCGTTCCACTTCGCCGCGCTCGCGGCCGTGGATCATGCAGAACAGGTTGTATGGCCACATCGGCAGGCGACGCGGGCGGCGGTAACAGAGCGAGACGATCGTTTCGTGGGCGAGGGCGCGGCCGACGGCGTCGACCTCCGCGTCGGCGACGTCCAGCACCAGCATGGCGTTGGCGGTATAGCCCAGGGCGCGGTGGTGGAGGATCACCCCGAAGCGGCGGAACAGGCCGTCTTCGTCCCAGCGGCGGACCTGTTCCAGCACTTCGTCTTCGCCGGCGCCGATGCGTTCGGCGAGCACCCGGTAGGGCCGGCTGGCCAGCGGCAGGCCCTGTTCCAGCAGGTAGCGCAGGTGTTGCCGCTGCGGCGCGGCGAGGGGTTCGACGGGGTTCATCGGCTGGCCTCCAGGGGAAACGCGAGGTCGATGCAGTAGGCTTCCTGCATCGGCAGGTCGAGGGGTTGCAGGCCGGTGTCGGCGGCGATCTCCGCCAGTACCCGGTCGAGTTGCGCGCGGTCGCCGGCGGTGAGAACGAACCACAGGTTGTAGCGGTGTTCGCGCTGGTAGTTGTGGTTGACCTCGGCGTACTGGCTGATGCGCTCGGCGACCCGTTGCAGACGCTCCTCGGGCACCGCCAGGGCAGCCAGGGTGCTGGCCCCGGCGCGTTGGTGGCGGAGCACCGGGCCGACCCGCGACAACGCGCCGTCGGCTTCCAGGCGACGCAGCCGTTCGAGCACCTCGGCTTCGCTGCAACCCAGGGTCTCGGCCATCCGCCGATAGGGTTCCGCGCAGATCGGCAGGCCTTTCTGGTAGCGGGCGAGGAGGCGGCGGGAGAGGTCGTCCATGGTGCCTCCTAGAGTCCGATGTGCTGGGCGCGGTGGCTGAAGAAGATGCCGCTCGGGCTGCGGGCCGGAAGGCTGCCGATGCGCTTCAGGCGGTACGGGTCCCAGACCTGCAACTGGTCGGCGTCGCGCACCGAGATCCAGACCTGGTCGCCGCGCCCGCTGAATTCCATGTGCAGTACGCCGGGGCCAGGGCGCAGGGTTTCGATCACTTCGTGGGTCTCGCTGTCGATGACCTGCACCTTGTCGTTGTCCGGGTAGGCGAAGTTGACCCAGATCTGCCGGTCGTCCGGTCGAGTCATGACGAACACCGGCTGGCCGGCGACGTCGATGGCGTCGGTCTGCTTCCAGTCGCGCGCGTCGAGCACCAGCACCTGGTGATGGCCGACCGCCGGGACGAAGGCCTGGTCGCTGGCGATGGTCCAGCCCTCCAGGTGCGGCATCTTGTACACCGGCAGCTTGCGTTGGCCGCGGCCGTAGTCGCCGAGTACGCGCCTGACGCCGCGCTCCGGGTGCCAGAGGTCGAGCTGGGCCATGCCGTCCTCGCCGAACAGCCCGGCCATGTAGTAGCGCCCGTCGGGGCTGATGAGGGCGTCGTAGGGTTGCTTGCCGATATCGCGGAAGCGGGTCAGGTGCGGCGTGTCGCCCTGGCTGAAGTCGGCGATCCAGATCTCGCCGCTGTCGAACAGGCTGAACACGAAGCGCTGCCCGGGCGCGTCGACCAGGCCGACCACCCGGGAGTTCCTGTCCTGGCCGGGGAGGCGGGTGGCGGGAATCTCGGCGACCAGCTCCAGGGTGCGGCTGTCGAACACCTTGACCCCGCCCGGCTCGTAGTTGGATACCGCGACCAGCCGACCGTCCTGGCTGATCGCTCCGCCGATGCTGTTGCCGCCCTGGATCAGGCGCTTGTCGATTCGCTGGGCCAGCAGGTCGAGCTTGGTCAGGCCGCCGTCGCGACCGAATACGTAGGCGTAGCGCTGGTCGCGGGAGAACACCAGGGAGGCGTGGGACAGGTCGCCGAGGCCTTCGACCCGCGCCAGCGAGGTCTTCGCCGTGCCGTCGAGGATCTGCACGCTGCCGTCGGCGCGTTCGATCAGCACGCCGAGGTCGCCGCTGCCGCGCAAGGGCGGCTGCTGGCTACAGCCGGCGAGCAGGGCGAGGAAAAGCGGCGCGAGGGGACGCAGGTTCATGGGGCGATCTCTCCTTCGATCAGGCGGTCCACCAGCCAGCCGGCGTCGTCTTCGCTGAGCAGGCCGGCCCAGGGGGGCATCGGGGTTTGCGGACGGCCCATGAGCACGGTGGCGACCAGCGATTCGCGCGGCTTGCCGCGCAGGGCCTCGGGGGTCAGCGCCGGGCCGAGGCCGCCGGTCAGGCGCAGGCCGTGGCAGGAGCCGCAGTCCTGCAACAGCAGGTGACGCAACTGGGCCTGGCGACGGGCATCGGGATGCTCGTCGGCCAGGCCCGGAAGAGGACAGGCGAACGTCAGCGCGAGGGCCAGCCACAAGGCGTGGCTGGCGGCGCGCCGGAAGTCCGGAGGGGCGTTCATTTCTGCGACAGGACCCACTTCGCCAGGGTCTGCGCCTCGTCGTCGCTGACCGCGTTCGGCGGCATCGGGATCGGGCCCCAGACGCCCTGGCTGCCGTTCTTGATCCGCTGCGCGAGTTCCGCTTCGGCGCCGGCCTGGCCGGCGAACTTGGCGGCGACGTCCTTGTAGGCCGGGCCGACCATCTTGGTATCGATGGCATGGCAGGCCACGCAGCCCTTGTTCTTGAACAGCACTTCGGGGTCTTCGGCCCAGGCGCCCTGGGCGAGCAGGGTGCCGGTGGCGAGCAGCGAAAGCAGTGCGTACGGTTTCATCACGGTTCCTCGTAGGGGGGAGCGTGCGGGGCGTGCCCCGCACGCGGGTCTCAGTACACGTCGTGCTGGGTGTTGTAGACGTTGAACTTGCCGGTCGGGGTGATCAGCCGCGGGTCCTTGACCACGGCCTTGAGCTTCAGGGTCTTGTCGTCCACCACCACCAGCGCGGAGCTGTCGTTCTTGCCGTTCCACACCGAGAACCAGACTTCATCGCCGCGCTTGTTGTACTCGGGCTGCACCACCCGCTTGGCGCCTTCGCCGAGATCGGCCCATTCGGCGATCGGCAGCACCTGGTACTTGGCGTCGAGGTTCTTCAGGTCGAACACCGCGACGCTCTGGCTGATCCTGGCGTCGGGGTTGAAGGTGGTGTCGACGTAGAGGTGCGAGGACTTCGGATGGGTCTTGATGAACAGCGAGCCGCCGCCCTGGCCCTGTAGTTCGGCGACTTTCTTCCAGGCGTACTGCGGATGGTTCTTCGGATCGGTGCCGATCAGCGAGATGCTGCCGTCGCCCAGGTGGCTGGTGCTCCACACCGGGCCGTACTTGGGATGCACGAAGTTGGCGCCCCGCCCCGGGTGCGGGGTCTTGCCGACGTCGACCAGGGCCGACAGGCGACGGTCCTTGGAGTCGATCACGGCAACCTTGTTGGAGTTGTTGGCGGCGGTCATGAAGTAGCGGTGGCTGCTGTCCCAGCCGCCGTCGTGGAGGAACGGCGCCGCACCGATGCTGGTGACGGTGAGGTTGTCGATATCCTTGTAGTTGACCAGCAGGACCTTGCCGGTCTCCTTCACGTTGACGATGAACTCGGGGTGCTCGTGGGAGGCGATGATCGCCGCCACGCGCGGTTCCGGGTGGTAGGTCTGGGTGTCTACGGTCATGCCGCGGGTGGAGACGATCTGCTTCGGCTCCAGGGTCTCGCCGTCCATGATCGCGAACTGCGGCGGCCAGTAGGCGCCGGCGATGGTGTAGCGGTCCTCGTAGCCCTTGAACTTGGAGCTTTCCACCGAGCGCGCCTCGATGCCGATCTTGATCTCGGCGACCTTGGTCGGCTCCTTGGCCCACAGGTCGATCATGTCGATCCGCGCGTCGCGGCCGATCACCAGCAGGTAGCGGCCCAGAGTGTGTAAAAACATCCCGGTAAACCCTTGCTATGATTTCCGAGAATCTCATCGCAAGGGACGCCCATGAAACGGTTTATCCAGGGTGAACATCGAGGTCAAAGCACCTTACTTCCCGAAAGCCTCGACGACTACGTCAGCGATACCAATCCGGTTCGGGTGGTTGACGTTTTCGTCGATGAACTCGATTTGGCCAATCTAGGTTTTGATGGCGTCATTCCAGCCGAAACCGGCAGACCTGCCTACCACCCGGCGATCCTGCTGAAGATCTACATCTACGGTTACCTAAACCGAATTCAATCGAGCCGACGTCTGGAGCGAGAAGCCCAGCGCAACGTCGAACTCATGTGGCTAACCGGGCGTTTGATGCCCGATTTCAAGACCATCGCCAACTTCCGAAAAGACAACAGCAAGGCCATTCGCGGCGTCTGCCGCCAGTTCGTTTTGCTCTGCCAGCAGTTGGGGTTGTTTGACGAAAACCTGGTTGCCATCGACGGCAGCAAATTCAAGGCAGTGAACAACCGTGACCGCAATTTCACCAGCGCCAAACTGAAGCGGCGCATGGAAGAAATCGAGGCGAGCATCGGCCGTTATTTGGCTGCGCTCGATGCGGCTGATCGACAGATTCCTAGCGCCTCCGCGCCAGACATTGCCAGCCTGGAAGATAAAATCGCCAAGCTCAAATCGCAGATGAAAGAGCTTCAAGGGATCGAAACTCAGCTCAACGATTCCCCTGACAAACAGGTTTCGCTGACCGACCCGGATGCCCGTTCGATGATGACGCGCGGCAGCGGTATCGTCGGCTACAACGTGCAGACGGCGGTCGATACGCAGCACCATTTGATTGTTGCTCATGAGGTCACCAACAGAGGTTCTGACCGCGACCAACTCAGCTCGATGGCCAAGCAAGCTAGGGAAGCCATTGGCGCAGAAACATTGTCGGTAGTCGCCGACCGAGGCTACTTCAAGGGTGAAGAAATCCTCGCCTGTCACGATGCAAACATCACCGCTTATGTGCCAAAGCCGATGACTTCAAGCGCCAAGGCTGATGGCCGGTTCAACAAAGATGCCTTCGTTTATGACGCGACGAAAAACGAATATACATGCCCGGCTGGAGAGGCACTGATTTGGCGATTCTCCAGCGTTGAGAAAGGCATGAATATGCACTGTTACTGGAGTTCAAAGTGCCAGAGTTGCGCGCTGAAAACCCAGTGCACGCCAAGCACAAATCGTCGAGTAAGGCGCTGGGAACATGAAGCGGTGCTGGAGGAAATGCAACGCCGGCTGAACCAAGCACCGGAGATGATGCGGGTTCGAAAACGGACTGTTGAGCATCCCTTCGGGACGCTCAAACAATGGATGGGAGCAACGCACTTCCTGACTCGAAAACTGAATGGGGTGAGCGCAGAAATGAGCTTGAATGTGCTCGCCTACAACTTGAAGCGGGTGATGAAAATCATCGGCACCGAAGGCTTGTTGAAGGCGATGGCGGCGTAAAAGCCCAGCTTTTACTGCCCCAAGAGGTGCCAAAGCGCTTCATACGCGCTCTGAAGCGTTACCGGCGCTGATCGTGGTAAATAATCGGGAAATCGCCACGCCCAGGAGCAATGGGCTGAAGCACGCAAGATAAGAAAGTGTTTTTACACACTCTGGGCCGGAAGCGGACATCCGCGAGATATGCACGGCATAGCCGGTATCGATGACCTTGACGATCTTCTTGCTGTCGCCGTCGACCAGGGCGATCTGCCCGGCGTCGCGCAGGGTCACCGAGAACAGGTTGGGCAGGTCGAGGTCGTTGAGCTGTTTCTTCGGCCGGTCCTCCGGCTTCACCAGCACCTTCCACGATTCGCGCATCTCCGGCATGCCCCACTCCGGCGGTTGCGGCGGGGTGTGCTGGATGTACTTGGCCATCAGGGTGATCTGTTCCTTGCTCAGCTCGCCGGAGCTGCCCCAGTTCGGCATGCCCAGCGGGGTGCCGTAGGTGATCAGCGCTTCCAGGTATTGCTGGCCGCGTTGCTGGGTGATGTCCGGGGTCAGCGGCTTGCCGGTGGCGCCCTTGCGCAGGACGCCGTGGCAACCGGCGCAGCGTTGGAAGTAGATCTGCTTGGCCTCGTTGAACTCGCTTTCACTCATGTCGGGGGCACCGTTGGTGCGCACCACGTGAGCGGGATCGACGGCGGAAGCGGCACCCTGGTATTGCTCGGCGGCTTTCATGTCGTCCTTGGCGTGAGCGGTGGCCAGGCCCAGCAGCGTCAGCGAGGCGAGCAAGGTGCCCACCAGTGGCTTGCCAAATGGCATGGTCTATCTCCTCAGGAGCCCTGCGAGGCGCTCCCTTAGCAGTGTTTTGGGGGTGGCTGCGTCGGGAACTCCCGGGAATTCATGGCGCGAAAGGATCATAGAAAGCAGGGTCTTTACCCTTGCTTGACCGGAATCAAGATTGCGTTGCTTTGCGCTTGTGGCACCTTCCAACTGTGAATAGCGTGCGGTCCTAATCCCTAGCGCAGGAGTAGGACATGCGGGACGCGACACCCTTCTACGAGGCCACCGGCCATGAGATCGAAGTCTTCGAGCGCGCCTGGCGGCACGGCCTGCCGGTATTGCTCAAGGGCCCCACCGGTTGCGGCAAGACCCGCTTCGTCCAGTACATGGCGCGGCGCCTGGAACTGCCGCTGTACAGCGTCGCCTGCCACGACGACCTGGGCGCCGCCGACCTGCTCGGCCGCCATCTGATCGGCGCCGACGGCACCTGGTGGCAGGACGGCCCGCTGACCCGCGCGGTGCGCGAAGGCGGTATCTGCTACCTGGACGAAGTGGTGGAGGCGCGCCAGGACACCACGGTCGCCATCCACCCGCTGGCCGACGACCGCCGCGAGCTGTACCTGGAGCGCACCGGCGAGACGTTGCAGGCGCCGCCTTCGTTCATGCTGGTGGTGTCCTACAACCCCGGCTACCAGAACCTGCTCAAGGGCCTGAAGCCCAGCACCCGACAGCGTTTCGTCGCGTTGCGCTTCGACTACCCGGCGGCGCAGCAGGAGGCACGCATCCTGGTCGGCGAGAGCGGTTGTGCCGAGGCCCTGGCGCAGCGCCTGGTGCAGTTGGGCCAGGCGCTGCGGCGGCTGGAGCAGCACGACCTGGAGGAAGTCGCCTCGACCCGCCTGCTGATCTTCGCCGCGCGCCTCATCGGCGACGGCATGGACCCGCGCGAGGCGTGCCGGGTGGCGCTGGCCGAACCGCTCTCGGACGACCCGGCGACGGTGGCGGCGCTGATGGACATCGTCGATCTCCATGTCGCCTGATACCGTCGAGCGGCGCCTGCCCGGCGACCTGGCGATGTGGTTCTTCATCCTCGCCGAACTCAGCGTGTTCAGCCTGCTGCTGCTGGCGTTCGCCGGCGCCCAGGCCTGGCAGCCGGAGCTGTTCCGTGCCGGCCGGGAGCAACTGGATAGCCGCTGGGGCCTGTTGCTGACCGTGGCCCTGCTCAGCTCCGGCTGGCTCGCCGCGCTGGCGGTGCATGCGGTGCGCCGCGGACGGCCGCGCCAGGCGAGCGGCTGGTTGCTGGCGGCGCTGCTGCTGGCGCTGGTCTACGTCAGCCTGAAGCTGCACGAGTACGGGCGGCTCGCCGATCTCGGCCTGGACATCGAGCACGACACTTTCTTCACCCTCTACTGGTGCCTGACCGGCTTCCATTTCCTCCACGTCCTGCTCGGCCTGCTGATCCTCGGCTGGCTGGCGCGGGCCTGCTGGCGCCGGTGTTATACGCCGCAGGCTTGCTCGGGACTGGAGTCGGGAGTGCTCTACTGGCACATGGTCGACCTGGTCTGGGTGCTGCTGTTCCCGCTGGTCTACGTCCTGCAATGAGGTGCCGATGCGAACCCTGACCCTCTGCTGGCTGGCGTTGCTGGCGCTGGCCGTGGCCGGTGTGCTGCTGGGCGGCGCCGGCGACTCTCCCTGGCTGCTGGCGGCGGTGCTGGCCTGCGCGGTGGCCAAGGGCTGGCTGATCGGCGAGCGCTTCATGGAGCTGGCCCATGCCCCGGCGCTATGGCGCCGCCTGCTGCTGGCCTGGCCGCTGCTGATGGCCCTGGCGGTGGGCGCTGCGCTGTACCTGGCGCGGATGAATAACTGAGTAAATCGTTCGGGAATCTTGATTGCCATCAAGCGGGTTCGCCGCCGCCGCTTCCTAGAATCGCCGCACCACCCATTCCAGGAGGCCGCATGTCCGAGACCTTTACCAAAGGCATGGCCAGGAACATCTATTTCGGCGGGAGTGTGTTCTTCATCCTGCTGTTCCTGGCCCTGACCTACCACACCGAGAAGACCCTGCCCGAGCGCACCAACGAGGCCGCGATGAGCGCCGCGGTGGTGCGCGGCAAGCTGGTCTGGGAGCAGAACAACTGCGTCGGCTGCCACACCCTGCTCGGCGAGGGCGCCTACTTCGCGCCGGAGCTGGGCAACGTGGTCGGACGCCGTGGCGGCGAGGAGGGCTTCAACACCTTCCTCCAGGCCTGGATGAAGATCCAGCCGCTGAACGTGCCGGGCCGCCGCGCCATGCCGCAGTTCCATCTCAGCGAGGGCCAGGTCGACGACCTGGCCGAGTTCCTCAAGTGGAGCTCGAAGATCGATACCAACCAATGGCCGCCGAACAAGGAGGGTTGATGATGTCGCCCAATGGCTCCCTGAAATTCGCCTCGCAGGCGGTCGCCAAACCCTACTTCGTGTTCGCCCTGATCCTCTTCGTCGGGCAGATCCTGTTCGGCCTGATCATGGGCCTGCAGTACGTGGTCGGCGACTTCCTGTTCCCGGCGATCCCCTTCAACGTCGCGCGCATGGTGCACACCAACCTGCTGATCGTCTGGCTGCTGTTCGGCTTCATGGGCGCTGCCTACTACCTGGTGCCGGAGGAGAGCGACTGCGAGCTGTACAGCCCGAAGCTGGCCTGGATCCTGTTCTGGGTATTCGCCGCCGCCGGCGTGCTGACCATCCTCGGCTACCTGCTGGTGCCCTACGCCGGCCTGGCCAGGCTCACCGGCAACGAACTGTGGCCGACCATGGGCCGCGAGTTCCTCGAACAGCCGACCATCAGCAAGGCGGGCATCGTGATCGTCGCCCTGGGCTTCCTGTTCAACGTCGGCATGACCGTGCTGCGCGGGCGCAAGACCGCCATCAGCATGGTCCTGATGACCGGCCTGATCGGCCTCGCCCTGCTGTTCCTGTTCTCCTTCTACAACCCGGAAAACCTCACCCGCGACAAGTTCTACTGGTGGTGGGTGGTGCACCTGTGGGTGGAAGGCGTGTGGGAACTGATCATGGGTGCGATCCTCGCCTTCGTGCTGGTGAAGATCACCGGGGTCGACCGCGAGGTGATCGAGAAGTGGCTCTACGTGATCATCGCCATGGCGCTGATCAGCGGCATCATCGGCACCGGCCACCACTACTTCTGGATCGGCGTGCCCGGCTACTGGCTGTGGCTCGGCTCGGTATTCTCGGCGCTGGAGCCGCTGCCGTTCTTCGCCATGGTGCTGTTCGCCTTCAACACCATCAACCGCCGCCGCCGCGACTATCCGAACCGCGCGGTCGCGCTGTGGGCCATGGGCACCACAGTGATGGCCTTCCTCGGCGCGGGAGTGTGGGGCTTCATGCATACCCTGGCGCCGGTCAACTACTACACCCACGGCACCCAGCTCACCGCCGCCCACGGCCACATGGCCTTCTATGGCGCCTACGCGATGATCGTGATGACCATCATCTCCTACGCCATGCCGCGCCTGCGCGGGATCGGCGAGGCGATGGACAACCGCTCGCAGGTCCTGGAGATGTGGGGCTTCTGGCTGATGACCGTGGCGATGGTGTTCATCACCCTGTTCCTCTCCGCGGCCGGGGTGCTGCAGGTCTGGCTGCAACGGATGCCGGCGGACGGCGCGGCGATGACCTTCATGGCCACCCAGGACCAGCTGGCGATCTTCTACTGGCTGCGCGAAGGCGCCGGGGTGGTGTTCCTCATCGGCCTGGTCGCCTACCTGCTGAGCTTCCGGCGCGGCAAGGCGGCCGCCTGAGATGGCCTTCGCCGTCGAGCTGGAGGAATGGGTCGGCGCCCACTGGCACCGCTTCATCACCCGCCATGCCAGCGGCGAGTTCGAGGCGGCGCGGGTGACCCTGGAGAGCATGCGGCGTCCGCTCGGCATGCTCTTCCGGGCGCTCGGCGGCGCACCGGGGGTAGCCCTCGAGGCGACCCCGGCGCGCCGCCTGCTGCTACGCCGCACCTGGTTGCAGCGGGTCGCCGGGACCTGCGAGCAGGCCCCGGTGTCCTGGTTCAACGGCGACAGCCTGCGCCTGCCGGAATCCCTCGCGGTCTATCCGCAGGCCGAGCTGAACCGTGAACTGTATCGCTGGCTGGCGCTGCTGGCGGCCAGCGCCGGGCCGCTGCGGCACTGGGCCCAGGACAACCAGCGCTGGGCGCGGCAGTTGCTCGACGCCTATCCGGCGCTGCGCCCGCGCTACGCCCGGCTGGTCGCCGCGCATCTGCGCCAGCGCCCGTCGCTGGACGATTGCCCGGCGGCAGATGCCGAACTGGAAATCGCCCTGCGCCGCGCGCTTGCCGAGCCGGGCAGCGTCGAGCGCTTCCCGCGAGTCGAGCGGGCGCCCTGGCCGGTGCCGCTGTGGCTGTATCCCGGCGAGCGCTGGAGGCCTTCCGCCAGCGCGGAGGACGGCGAGGAAGCGGCCGCCGGCGCCGGCAAGCGCCAGGTCGCCCGCAGCGGAGCGCGCAAGCGCGCCGAGCGCGTCGAGGAGCGCGACAGCGAGCGCAACCTGCTGCTGTTCCGCCTGGAAAGCCTGCTCAGTTGGTCGGAGCACCTGGCCCTGGACCGCTGTAGCGACGACGAGGACGACCCGGACGGCGCGCGCGTCGCCGAAGACCTCGACTACCTGTCGCTGTCGCGCCAGCGCACGCAGAAGGGCGGCGGCCTGCGCCTGGATCTCGACCTGCCGGCCGCCGACTACGATGACCTGCCGCTCGGCCCCGGGCTGAAGCTGCCCGAGTGGGACTATCGGCAGCAGCGCCTGCTGAGCGACCACGTGCTGCTGCAACCGATGCGGCCGCGCGGCGCGACCAGCGCCAGCCTGCCTGCGCACCTGGAGAAGACCGCGCTGCATCTGCGCCGCCAGTTCGCCTGCCTGCGCGACGGCCGCCAACGCCTGCGCCAGCAGCCGCAAGGCGACGAGATCGACCTCGATGCTTGGCTCGACTTCCAGGTCGAGCGGCGCCGCGGCGGTTCCACCCAGCCAGGCCTGTTCCTCGAACAGCGGCCGCGCCGGCGCGACCTCGCCTGCCTGTTGCTGGCGGACCTGTCGATGTCCACCGAAGCCTACCTCGACGACCAGCGGCGAGTGATCGACAGCATCGTCGACAGCCTGCTGCTGTTCGGCGAGGCGTTGCAGGCGCTGGGCGACCCCTTCGCGCTGTACGGGTTTTCCTCGGTGCGCCGGCAGCAGGTGCGCTGGCAGGTGCTGAAGGACTTCGACGAAGGCTACGGCGGCGAGGTCCGCGGTCGCGTGCTGGCGCTCTCGCCGGGCTACTACACGCGGATGGGCGCGGCGATCCGCCGGGCCAGCCAGGTGCTCGGCGGGCAGCCGCAGAAGCGTCGCCTGCTGTTGCTGTTGAGCGACGGCAAGCCCAACGACCTGGACCGCTACGAGGGCCGCTACGGCATCGAGGACACCCGCCAGGCGGTGATCGAGGCGCGCAGCCAGGGACTGGTGCCCTTCTGCATCACCATCGACAAGGAGGCGGCGGACTACCTGCCCTACCTGTTCGGCGCCGACGGCTTCGCGCTGGTCGAGCGCGCCGGGCAGTTGCCCGAGCGCCTGCTCCAGCTCTATCGGCGCCTGCGCCGCTGAGAGGCCTCAGGGAGCATCGCGCGGCAACCAGAGCATCATGCCCAGGCAGAACAGCGCCAGCCCGACGCAGAACCAGGCGAAGCGCCGCTGCCGGCGACCCTGGAGCTGGTGCTGGGAAGCGCTGGGCAGCGGCATGCCGCACTGTTCGCAGGCGCTTTCCGCGCCTTCGGTTTCATGGAGGCAATACAGGCATTGGCGCATGGGCGTTCTCGCGGGCTCGACCCCGCCAGCTTGCCGGCGGACGGGCCGTGGCGCGCTTGACCGCGATCAAGCGGCGGCGCTGTTCACTCGAAGCACTCCAGGCGTTCGCGGTCGAGGATGCTGATTTCGCGGCCGTCGAGGTGGATGATGCCCTCGTCGCCGAGGCGGTGCATGATTCGCGAGAAGGTTTCCGGCTGGATCGACAGGTGACCGGCCACCAGTTGCTTGGCCACCGGGATTTCCACCCGGCAGTTCTCCCCCGGCGCGTGGGCGGCGAGGGTCAGCAGGTAGCGCACCACGCGGTGGGTGGCGTTCTTCAGGGAAAGCGTCTCGATCTCGTCGATGCGCTGGTGCAGGCGGGTGCTGAGCTTGGCCAGCAGGGCCAGGGCCAACGGGGTGTTGTCCTGCAACTGGCGCAGGTAGGCCTTGTTGGAGAAACGGAACAGCTGGCTGGGCACCACGGCCTGGGCGGTGGCCACGTAGTTCGGGGTGTCCATGAACATCATCGCCTCGGCGAAGGTGTTGCGTTCGTTGGTCACTTCAAGAATCTTCTCCTGGCCTTCCGGGGTCAGCCGGTAGATCTTCACGCAGCCGGAAATCAGGTAGTAGAAGGCGTGCGCCGGCTCGCCCTGGCGGAACACGTAGGCGCCCTTGTCGAGGTTGACCAGGTCGCTGCTGGCGAGCAGTTCCTGGAGCTGGACGGGAGAAAGCGGTTCGAACAGGTGGTGGCTTTGCAGCAACTGCTGGTGGACGCGCTGGAATTCCATGCTGGGAAGGCTCGCGATGATGAGGGGACTGGCCACTGTAGCGGGCCCGGCGCAGATCATCTTGACGCACGGCAAGCTCCCGGCGGCTGGGTGTTGCCGTCGGTCCGGCGAGCGGAACTATTACAGCGTGTAAGCCAAGGCTTACAAACGGCGGTGGTTTTGGCTGCTTTTTCCCCCTCGCAGAGATGCGTAATCTTCAAACCGTCAGGACATTGCGCAGGAAGCGCCAAAGACAATACGGAAACTCAGGGAATCCACCATGGATGGTGGCGTAGCACGGATGTCAGGATAGAGGTCTGCAAAACCCCGCCCAAAAGGCGGGGTTTTTTATTGCCCGAGGAAAACCGCGTCGCTCAGACCACGCCTTCCAGCAGCGAGCGCAGCAGCTCGACGCTGGCGTGCTGGCGTTGCGCGTCGCGGTAGACCAGGCCGACCTTCAGCGGGATGCGCGGTTCGCTGAGCGGTTTCCACAGCAGCCGCTGGTTCGAGTGCATCTGCCGTGCCTTGCCCGGTAGAACGGTGGCGAAGCGGGTCTGCGGCAGGCTGTCGAGAATCCCGCTCATGTGGTTCAGTTCCGCCTGCACCCGCGGCCGCCGGCCGATCGCGGCGAGTTGCTCCTGCCAGATCTGGCGCGCGCGGAACTCTTCGCCGAGCAGCAGCATCGGCAACTCCGCGGCCTGGGCCAGGGACACCTTTCTGAACTCCTTCAACGGGTGTTCCTCGGGGATCACCAGCTGCAATTCGTCCTCGTATAGCTCGACGCTGTGCAAGCCCGGCTGGCGCGGCGGCAGGAAGCCGATGCCGATATCCAGGTTGCCGGTGAGCAGGCGCCGCTCGATGTCGATTCCCGACAGTTCGTAGATCTGCACCCGCAGATGCGGCTGCGCGGCGTGCAGGCGTTCGACCATGTACGGCACCAGGCTGGCGTTGACCGTCTGCAGTACGCCGATCGCCAGGCTGCGCGGGGTCTGCCCGCGGAATACGCGCATCGCCTCGCGGGCCCTTTCCAATCCCTCCAGCAGCGGTACCGCATGGTTGTACAGGGTGTGGGCGGCGACGGTCGGCAGCAGGCGCTTGCCGCTGCGCTGGAACAGCGAGACGTCGAGGTTCTGCTCCAACTGGCGGATCTGCTGCGAGAGGGCCGGTTGCGACAGGGCCAGGCGTTCGGCGGCGCGGCCGACGTGGCCTTCCTCGTAGAGCGCGACGAAATAGCGGAGTTGGCGAAAATCCATAAGCTGTTCTTATCGATAAAACTGGAAAATCGAAATGGAGTGGGTCCCGCGTGAGGCACTAGTCTAGCTGCATTGGCGGTACATCGGGTGGTCGCGGAGCAATGGAGCAGATAGTCGTAAACGGTGTTTTCATAGGTAAAGTCGAAGAAACCTGGGGCGGATTGGTCAGCGCGATCGACAAGCTGCCGGTCGAGCAGGAGTTCTGGCTGGGCCACGATGGCCTGCCCGGCGACGAACAGGCCGACATCCGCCACCACGGCGGCCTCGAGCGCGCTCTTCATCACTATCCCGCCGAGCACTACCGCTACTGGCGCAAGCGCCACCCGCTGAACCGCTGGCAACTGCCGGCGTTCGGCGAGAACATCTCGACCTACGGCATCACCGAAGCCGAGGTCTGCATCGGCGACCAGTTCCATTGGGGCGATGCCCTGCTGGAAGTCAGCCAGCCGCGTTCGCCCTGCTATCGCCAGGGCCAGCGCTGGAATCTTCCCGAGCTGCCCGACGAATTGCAGAGCGGCGGCCGCTGCGGCTGGTTCTATCGGGTCCTGCGCAGCGGCATGGTGACTCCCGGGGACCAGCTGAAGCTGGTCCAGCGGCATTACCCTGAACTGACCGTCGCCCGCCTGTTGCAGTGGTATTTCGGCGATCCCCTGGAGCCTCTCGGGTTGCGCCAGATGATGGCCTGCGACGCGCTATCCCAGCGTTGGCGCAAGACAGCGGCGAAACGCCTGTCCAGCGGCGTGGTGGAAGACTGGGGGCCGCGCCTGCACGGGCCGTCGGATTACCGGGAGCATGCCTCTTGAGCGACTACCTGATCACCTTGAGCCAGTCCGG
Organism: Pseudomonas sp. PS1(2021); assembly: GCF_020405165.1. NCBI lineage: Bacteria > Pseudomonadati > Pseudomonadota > Gammaproteobacteria > Pseudomonadales > Pseudomonadaceae > Pseudomonas > Pseudomonas sp. PS1(2021). Next base: position 6,707,715 of record NZ_CP084484.1, read on the forward strand.
CCGGCTGTTGGCCAGCATGACGGTGAGCGCCGCGCGCTTTGCCGAGGTGCGCGAGCTGATGCGCCAGCGCTTCCCCGCCGGCGACGGCTTCGAACTGCGCTTCGAAACGCGCCGGGAAAAGCGTCGGCTGCTGGAGCAGGGGCCACAGGGCGTGCGCCTGCTGGCGGTGGAGTACATGACCGAGGAACTGAAAGATGGCTGATGCGCTGGATAGCCTGCGCCTGATGCGCACCCAGGAACGGCCCGCGCAGGTGTTCGTCCGTGGCCAGGGCTCGTGGCTGTGGGACAGCGACGGACGCGCCTTCCTCGACTTCACCCAGGGCCTGGCGGTGAACTGCCTCGGCCACAGTCCCAGCGTGCTGGTCCAGGCCCTGGCCCGGCAGGCGCGGGAACTGGTCAGCGCCGGCCCCGGCCTGCTCAACCGGCCGGTGCTGGCATTGGCGCAGCGCCTGTGCCTGGCGACCGGCAGCGACCAGGCCTACTTCCTCACCAGCGGCGCCGAGGCCAACGAAGCGGCCATCGCCCTGGCGCGCAAGTGGGGCCGCCTGCATCGCGGCGGCGCGCAACGGATCGTCAGCACCGTCAACAGCATCCATGGACGCACCCCGGGCACCCTGACGGCTTGTGGCAAGCCGGCGCAGCATGGCCTGGAGGGATTCGCCAGGGTGCCGTTCAACGACCTCGACGCCATGGCCGCGGCCATCGACGAAGAGACGGTGGCGGTGATGCTGGAGCCGGTGCAGGGCGATGCCGGGGTGATCCCGGCGACCCTCGACTACCTGCGTGGCATCGAGCGGCTGTGCCGGCAGCGTGGCGTCCTGTTGATCCTCGACGAGGTGCAGACCGGCATCGGCCGCTGCGGCGCGCTGCTGGCGGAGGAACTGTACGGGGTACGCGCCGACATCGTTACCCTCGGCAAGGGCCTCGGCGCCGGGGTGCCGCTGTCGGCGCTGCTGGCGCGTGGCAACGCCTGCTGCTTCGAACCGGGCGACCAGCTTGGCACCCACCACGGCAACGCGTTGATGACCGCTGCCGGGCTGGCGGTACTGAATACCGTGCTGGAGCCGGGTTTCCTGGAGCAGGTGCGCGAGCAGGGCACCCACCTGCGCGATGGCCTGGCCCGTGTCGCGCGTCGCTATGGGCATGGTCCGCTGCGCGGCCAGGGACTGTTCTGGGGGCTGCCGCTGATCGGCCAGCGCGCGCCGGCGGTGGTTCGCGCGGCGTTCGGCGAAGGCCTGCTGATCAACGCGCCGCAGCCGCATTGCCTGCGTTTTTCCCCGGCGCTGACGGTGAGCCGGGCCAACGTCGACGAAATGCTGCGGCGACTGGAGCGGGCCCTGGCCCGGGTCGCCAACCGACACGAGGAGGTGGCCTGATGCGCGCCCTGGTATTGCAACACGTTCCCTTCGAAGGCAGCGCGCGGATCGGCGACTGGATCGGCCGCCACTGCGAGCACGAGCACGTCTGCTACCTCTACGCCGACGCCCACCTGCCTGCGCTGGACAGCTTCGACCTGCTGGTGGTGATGGGCGGGCCGATGAGCGTCCACGACGAAGCGCAATATCCCTGGCTGGTGGCGGAGAAGCGTTTGATCCGCGCGGCGCTGGATGCCGGCAAGAAGGTCCTCGGCATCTGCCTCGGCGCGCAGCTGCTGGCCCAGGCGCTGGGGGCTGCGGTACGCCCGGGACGCCAGGCGGAGATCGGCTGGTGGCCGCTGCACAGGTACAGCCAGGCGCTGGGCTCGCCGCTGGGCGAGCGCCTACCGGAACGGCTGATGGCGTTCCACTGGCACGGCGAGACCTTCGACCTGCCAGCCGGCAGCGTGCCGCTCTATGGTTCGGCTGCCTGCGCCAACCAGGGCTTCATCTGGAACGAGCAGGCTATCGGCCTGCAATGTCACCTGGAAAGCACCGCGGAGAGCATCGAGGCGCTGCTCGATGCCTGCCCGCAGGACCTGCAACGGGAAGGGGCGGTGCAGAGCGCCGGGAGGATCCGCCAGGGTGTCGCGCATTGCCGCGAGGTGGCGCCGGTGCTGTTCCTGTTGCTCGATTACCTGGCGCATCGGCCGGCGGAGATCGCACGCCGGGCCTGATCGCCAGAAAGATTCCTCTGTCCTCGCATGCGCCTCCGGACGTCGTTTTGGTCCTGTGGGGCGCTTTTTTTATTCTAGGCTGCGTGCTTTCCCAACCAGGGCTCCAGTAGTGCCAGGTCGCGACGCAGGCTTTCGGCGAACAGGTGCAGGCGGGTGGGGTTGTCCAGCTCGCCGGGCTGGATGCCGACGAAGGTGAAGGTTTCGTCGTGCTCTCGGGCGGCGACATTGATACTGACGGTGCCGTCGTAGTGCATCCGGCACTGGCAGTCGTAGCCTTCCAGCGCCTGGTTCAGGCTGCGCTGGATCTCGCCGAGATCGGGGTGCTTGTTCTTGCTCATCGCATCGCTCATGCAAGGGGATGGGGCTTTCTTCTCGTGCAGGGCGAGTCGGGTGGATGCGTCGACGACCTCGGGACCGAGGGGCGGCGTAGCCTCCCGGCCGGCGCGGCGTCTGGGCTTCCCGCCCGGACATTGCTTCCTGTATCGCCAGGGTAGGGGTGCCTCCGCTATCGTTTCGCGATGCAAATGCACTAGCACCGCTAGTGCAATCGTCACGCGTGCGCGGTCAGGGCGGGCGGGCATCCTTGCTGCCCCCGGAAAATCGCTCCATCCAAGAGGAACAGCATGAACGACCAGGTACTGCGTACCCAGACCGACCGCCGCCAGTTGCAGCAGATCATCGCCGGTCTTACCGAAGGGGTGATCCTGATCGAGCCGGACCAGCGCATCCTCTGGGCCAACGAGGCGGCCCTGGCGATGCACGGCGTCGATTCGCTGGAAGGCCTGGGCGCCGATACCGGCGAGTATCGCGAGCGCTTTCGCCTGCGCTACCGCAACAATCATCCGCTGCAGGAGGGCCAGTACCCGGCCGAGCGCCTGGTGGCTGGCGAGTGCTTCAGCGACGTGGTGGTGGAAGTGTTTCCCGCCGCCGACGAGGACACCCGCTGGGTGCACCGCGTGCGCGGGTTGGTGCTGACCACCCCCGAGGACAAGCCCGACTGCCTGGTGCTGATTCTCCACGACGCCACCGAGTGGGCCAGCGCCGAGCAGCGCTTCGAGAAGACCTTCAATGCCAACCCGGCGCCGGCGGTGATCTGCCGGCTCAGCGACTACCGCTACGTGAAGGTCAATGTCGGTTTCCTGGAAATGACCGGCTATGCCCGCGACCAGGTGATCGGCCGTTCGGTGTACGAGCTGGACGTACTCGACCAGGCCGAGCGCCGCGAACTGGCGGTGGAGCGCCTGGGCGCCGGCGAGACCATCCCGCAGATGGAGGCGAGCCTGCGGGTGGCGGAGGGCGGACGCAAGTGCGTGGTGGTCGCCGGGCAACCGATAGAGGTCGGCGAGGAGGCCTGCATGCTCTTCACCTTCACCGATCTCGAACCGCGGAAGAAGGCCGAGGAGGCCCTGCGCAAGAGCGAGGAGCGCTTCGCCAAGGCCTTCCGCATGGCACCGGTGCCGAGCCTGGTGCTGTACGGCGACGACCTGCAGGCGCTGGACATCAACCAGGCCTTCAGCGAAACCTTCGGCTACCAGGCCGAGGAACTGCTCGGCGAGTCCACCGTCGCCTGCGGGCTGTGGCAGGACGGCGGCGCCGAGCGCCTGGGCGAGCTGCTGGCGCAGAGCGGCAGCGTGCGCAACGTCCAGCTGCGCCTGCAGCACAAGGATCGCAACGGCCTGGACTGCCTGGTCTCGGCCGAGGCGGTGAGCCTCAACGAGCAGGACTGCGTGCTGGTGGCCTTGCTGGACATCAGCGACCGGCGGCGCACCGAAATGGAGCTGGTGCACGCCATCGAGACGGTGATGCAGGACGCTTCCTGGTTCAGCCGCACCCTGATCGAAAAGCTCGCCAACGTGCGCCGCGCCAACGCGCCGGGCACCGGCGCCGAACTGGCCGACCTGACTGCGCGCGAGCGCGAGGTGTTCGACCTCATCTGCCAGGGCCTGGCGGACAAGGAGATCGCCAAGGAACTGGGCCTGGCGCCGAACACCGTGCGCAACCACGTGGCGACCATCTACGCCAAGCTCGATGTCCACAGCCGTGGCGAGGCCATCGTCTGGGCACGCGAACGCGGATTCGCGCCGGAGCCGCGCAACGGCAACGGGCGCAAATAAACGAAGAGGGTACGAATGCACCAGGGCGGCTGGTGCATTCGTACCTGTCGCCCGCTCCCGTCGGCGCCGACACTGGCGCAGCACGCCCGGCATGCCCCCGCCCGTGGTCGTGCACCTTTTCTCTGCGGCGCGAGCCGCGCCGTCCGCACGTCTGTTCCCCTCGCCAGTTTCGCTCTGGCGGGGGGCTTCCCGCCTCCTTTCGAATATTTGCCCCTCTGCCTCTGCTGGTGCGCGACGGCATCCTGCCGGCCGTTTGCGAATGCTCGGGACTGGTGTCGTGAAATTTTAATTGTTATTTTTCATGAAAAATGACCAATATAATTTCACGGAGGTCGCGATGTTCCTGCAATCCAACGAGCATGTCGGCACTTACTACGCCGCCGTCAATCCCGAACTGATCCAGCCGCGCCAGTCCCTGGAGGGCGACCTCGACTGCGAGGTGCTGGTGGTCGGCGCCGGTTTCAGCGGCTTGCACACGGCGCTGCGGCTGGTCGAAGGCGGACGCCAGGTATGCGTCATCGAAGCCAGCCGGATCGCCTGGGCGGCCTCCGGGCGCAACGGCGGGCAGGCGCTGCCCGGCTGGTCCAGCGACCTGCCGCCGCTGGAGGCCGACCTCGGCTACGAAGGCGCACGCCGTCTCTGGGACGGCATGCTCTGGGCGGCCGGCGAGATGCGCGAGTTGCCGCAGCGACATGGCTTCGACTGCGACTACCGGGTCGGCCACCTATGGACGGCGATCCTGCCGCGCCGGGTCGGCCTGCTCTACGACTGGCAGGCCGAGGCCAACCGTCGCTGGGGCTACGAGGGGCTACGCTTCGTGGCGAAGGACGAGTTGCCCGAATGGATCGCCAGCGAGCGCTACCTTGCCGGTCTCTACGATCCCCACGCCGCACACCTGAATCCGCTCAAGCTGGCGTTCGGCCTGGCCGCCGCCATCGAGCGCGCCGGCGGGCGTATCCACGAGCGGACCCGGGCCCTGAACTATCGCGAGGAGGGCGACGGCTACCGGGTCCGTACCGAGCACGGCGAGATCCGCTGCGCGGCGCTGGTGCTGGCCTGCAACGCCTACATCGACGGGCTGGACAGCGAGCTGTCGCAACGGATGCTGCCGGTGGGCACCTATCAGGTCGCCACTGAGCCGCTCGGCGAGGAACGGGCGAAGTCGTTGCTGCCGCGCAACTGCTGCGTGACCGACAACCAGTTCGTCCTCGACTACTTCCGCCTGACCCCGGACCACCGCCTGCTGTTCGGCGGCGGCTGCACCTACCTGGGCGGCATGCCCAGCGACATCCGCGCCGCCACCCGACCCTATCTCGAACGGGTGTTCCCGCAGTTGCGCGGGGTGGCGCTGGAATACGCCTGGGGCGGGCATATCGACTGCAGCATGCGGCGCACCCCGGACATCGGCCGGCAGGGCAACCGCTACTGGCTGCAAGGCTACTCCGGCCACGGCGTGCTGCCGAGTCTGGCGGCGGCCAGGGCGGTCAGCGACGCGCTGCTCGGCGACGACGAGACCCTGGCGCTCTACCAGCGTCTGCGCAATCCGAAGTTTCCCGGCGGCCAGCGCTTCGCCGCGCCGCTGGAAGCCCTGGGCAAAGCGTATTACCGTTTGCGCGACCTGTTCTGAGAGGGCCCGGAGCCGAGATGAGCGAAGTAGCCGACGACCTGGCGGAGATCGCCAGCCTGGTGCGCGAATTGCGCAAGCGCAAGGGCATCACCCTGCAGGCGCTGGCCGACGGCATTCGCCGTTCGGTGGGCTTCGTCTCCCAGGTCGAGCGCGGCCTGTCGCGGCCGGCGGTGGACGACCTGGTCGCCATCAGCCAGGTGCTCGGGGTGCCGGCGACCTACTTCTTCTGCTCGCCGAAGACCCAGGCCTCGCCCTGGGTGACCCGTCCGGGCGAGCGTCGGACCCTGGCCTACGCTCGTGGCGCCAGCGACAACCTGGTGTCGCCGCGTCTTGGCGGTGCCTTCTTCATGCTCGAAACCTGCCTTGAAGCGGGTGCCGACAGCGGCGAGCGCGACCTGCTGGACAGCTCGGAGCAGGGCGGCTACGTGCTCGAAGGCGAGCTGACCCTGTGGCTGGAGGACGAGGAGCTGCGCCTGCAGGCCGGCGACGGTTTCCAGATTCCCAGCCATATGCGCAGCCGCTATGCCAACCGCAGCCAGGCGCCGGTCAGGGTGCTCTGGGTATACGCCTGACGAAGCGCGTTACCCTGTCGTTTGCCGGATAGCGGCGAAGACTTCCGGCATCGGCGAGAACCGTCACCGACCGATGAAAAAAGCCCGAGACACAGGCCTCGGGCTTTTCGTCACCAGCGTCCGGAGGCGCCGCCGCCGCCGCTGGAGCCGCCGCCACCGCGGAAGATGCCGCCACCGCCGCTGCCGCCTCCCCCACCGCCGCCGCGACTATTGAGGATGGCGCTGAGAATGGCCATCAGCACTTCGCCGGGAAGCAGGAACAGGGCGTAGATGAACAGGGTCGGGGCCAGTACGCCGAGACTGTCGTCCGCCGCGCGGTCGACGTTCTGCCACAGGCCCATGCTCAACAGCCAGGCCAGGCCGGCGACCGCCGCGCTGCAAAGCAGGAAGCGGCCGATGCTGCGCCGCCGCATCCACTGCAACGGCAGCAGGCGTCCGAGCAGGGCCACGGCGAGCAGGACCGCCACATAGACACCGAGGTAGACCGGATTGCCCCAGAGCTGTCCGCTCAAGCCGCTCTTCTTCTTCGGCTCCGGCGGGGCGCTGTCATACACCTCACCCTCGTCGACCGGTGCCGGCAGGGCCCGCGGCGGCGTGGCCTCGGGAACCGCCGGCAAGGCGTCGACGGGAGTGCTGGCGGTAGCGCTGTCCGGGTTCTTCTCGGCATCGATCAGTTGCACCAGGCTGTCCACGCCGGCCTGGATGCCGCCATAGAAATTGCCCTGGCGGAACTGCGGCGTGATCTGCTCGCTGATGATCCGCCCGGCCTGGACGTCGGTGATGGCCCCTTCCAGGCCGTAGCCGACCTCGATGCGCAGGGTGCGGTCGTTCTTCGCCACCAGCAGCAGGACGCCGTCGTCGACCTTCTTCTGGCCCAGCTTCCATTTCTCGAAGGTACGCACCGCGTACTCCTCGATGGAATCGTCGCCGGTGGTCGGGACCAGCAGCACAGCGAGCTGCGCGCCGCTCTTGGCTTCCAGGGCGGCGAGCTGTTGCTCCAGGTGCTGGCGCTGGTCGCCGGAAAGGGTCGCGGTGAGGTCGGTGACCCGCGCCGTCAGCGCGGGTATCGGTGGCACATCGGCCCAGGCGACCAGGCTGGCGAGCAGCAGCCCGGCGCCCAGTAGCAGCCGGCGCATGGCTTACTGCGCCGGTTGCGGGTTGCCGAAATCGACTTTCGGCGCGGTGGAGATGGCCGCTTCGTTTTCCACGCTGAAGTTCGCCTTGGGCTTGTAGCCGAACAGCTTGGCGGTGATCACGCCGGGGAACTGGCGCAGCAGCACGTTGTATTCCTGTACCGACTTGACGTAGCGGCCGCGAGCGACGGCGATGCGGTTCTCGGTGCCTTCCAGTTGGGTCAGCAGGTCCTTGAACAGGCCGTCGGCCTTCAGTTGCGGGTAGTTCTCGGTGACTACCAGCAGGCGCGAAAGCGCCGAGCTCAGTTCGCCCTGGGCCTTCTGGAAGCGCTGCACGGCCTGCTCGTCGTCCAGTTGGTCGGCGTTCAGCTGCACGCTGCCGACCTTGGCCCGGGCCTCGGTGACCTGGGTCAGGACCGACGCCTCATGGGAGGCATAGCCCTTCACCGTGCTGACCAGGTTGGGCACCAGGTCGGCGCGCCGCTGGTACTGGTTGAGCACTTCCGACCAGGCGGCTTTCACCTGTTCGTCGCCGGCCTGCATGGCGTTGTAGCCGCAGCCGCTGAGCAGCAGGGCGAGGACGGGAAGGAGGGCATTTCTGAGGAATCGAGGCATGGTGGTACTCATCCGGGTTGAGAAAGCTCGATTGTAGACCAGCCAATGGCCAGCACGTTCCTTGTGCCGGCACGGATATCGGCGCTGTCAGGCGGTGCGGCGGCCGAATGCCAGCTTGGCCGCCAGGGCCAGCAGGCAGAACACGAACAGCGCCAGCGACCAGACCGCCATGGACTGGCCGAGCAGGGTCCAGACCACTTCGCCGCACAGTCCCTCGGGCTGGAAGACCTGCGGCAGCCAGGTATCCAGCGGTATCCATTCGGGGAAGCCCATGAACATCTTGCAACTGCCCATGCCCTGGGCAGCCAGTTTCTCTTCCGCGACCAGCGACCAGGCGTGGTAGATCCCGCCCAGGCTGGCGGCGAGCATGCCCAGCGCGGCGATGCCGCCGGCGATCCGTGAACGCGGGGCGAGGCTGCCGACGATCCCGGCGAGCACCAGGCCGAGCACGTCCAGGCGAATGAAGATGCACAGCGAGCAGGGCGCGAAGCCGCGCACATGCTGGAGGTAGAGGACGAAAGCGAGGATCAGCAGGCCGCCGATGGCGACCGCGGGCCAGAACAAGCGGTTGTCGAGGGGCTTGAGGAGAGCGCTCAAGGCAGGGATTCCTGTGTCGTTGATAAGGGAGGCCGGGCCGGCACTGTGCGGCGCTGGCCGATGGTAGTCCATCAGGATTGTCCGAAGATTAAGCCGTTTGACGTAACGATGTCTGCTGCATGTTTCTCCGCTTTCGTAGGAGCTTTCAGGGAAAAACGCCGCAACGGGGTGAGCATCTGGAGGCTCCGCCGGGATAGACTATCCTGGTCTATACCAAAAGGACCGTCATGCTAGCCACCAGCCTGGTGCTGTGCGCCGCCGTTCTCCACGCCACCTGGAACACCCTGGTCAAGTTCAGCAGCGACCGCTTGCTGGTCGTCGCCTGCATGGACGTGGTCGGCGTGCTCTGCGCCATCCTGCTGTTGCCCTTCGTCAGCCTGCCGCCGGCCGAAGTCTGGCCCTGGCTGCTCGGCGCCACCGTCCTGCAACTGCTCTACCGGGTACTGCTGATCGAGGCCTACAAGGTCGGCGACCTGGGCCTGGTCTATCCGCTGATGCGCGGGCTGTCGCCGCTGGTGGTGCTGGGCCTGACCCTGGCGTTCGGCGGCGAGCAGCTCAGCGGCCGGCAGATCCTCGGCATCCTGTTGATCCCCTTCGGCATGCTTTGCCTGCTCTGGGGCGGCGGCGGTTCGCGCCTGCCCTGGCGGACCCTGCCGGTGGTGCTGCTGATCGGCCTGTGCATCGGCGGCTACACCTGGAGCGACGGCAACGCCCTGAAGCGCTGGCCGTTGGCGCTGGACTACCTGGTCTGGCTGACGCTGCTCTCCGGCCTGCCGTTCCCGCTGATCGCCGTTGGCGCGCGAACCCGCGCCTTCGCCCGCTTCTGGGCGCTGGAGTGGAAGCTCGGCCTGGCGGTCGGGGTCTGCGTGTTGGCCAGCTACGGCCTGGTGCTGTGGGCCATGCAGCTGGGGTCGATCGCCGAAGCGGCAGCGTTGCGCGAGACCAGCGTGCTGCTGGCGGTGCTGTTCGGCATGCGCTTCCTCAACGAGCCGTTCGGACTGCCACGCCTGCTGGCGTGCGGCCTGGTGCTGGCCGGAATGCTGCTGATGAAGCTCTGAAGGGGCTGTGCCTTTACAGAACGAGCGGCGCCAGCTTGAGTTGCAGTTCCACAACTACAAGGAACTGCCATGACCATCGCTTTCTGGTGCGTGCTGATCGCGATCTTCCTGCCTTACGTCTGTACCTCCATCGCCAAGTTCGGCGGGGAGGGCTACGGCGGTCGGGCCAACGCCGACCCGCGGGCGTTCCTCGGTTCGCTCGAAGGCTTTCGCCGGCGTGCCAACAACGCCCAGTTGAACGCTTTCGAAGTGACCCCAGCATTCGCCGCGGCGGTGATCATCGCCCATCTGGTCGGCAACGCTTCGCAGGCGACCCTGGATAGCCTGGCCATTGCCTGGATCACCAGTCGCCTGCTCTACGTCATCTGCTACCTCGCCGACTGGGGGCCGTTGCGCTCGCTGGTCTGGTTCGTCGGCATGCTGCTCATCGCCGCGTTCTTCGTGGTTTCCGCCTGAGCAGCCCGCTGCGGCCTATGGCCGCAGTGCGGGCGCGCGGCTCTGGATCAATCGGCGGTGGCGGCGGATAATCCGCCGCTTCCGTGATCGACCCTGAAAAAAGAGCCTTGCCATGAAGCTGAAGTCCCTGCTCGTCGTGCTGCTGGCCGGCGTCGCCCTGAGCGGCTGTCACCGTATGGATCCCAATTCGCCCGAGGCCAAGCGCCAGGCGATCTTCAAGGAAATGCTACGGACCAGCGAGGACATGGGCGGGATGCTCCGCGGACGCCTGCCCTTCGACGCGGAGAAGTTCCGTGCCGGATCGGCGAAGTTGCACCAACTGGCCGACCAGCCCTGGCAGTACTTCCCCAGTCCCAAGGCCGGCGAGGAGGGCGAGGACACCCGCGCCAAGGACGAGGTCTGGCAGCGCCAGCAGGAGTTCAAGGCCGCCACCCAGGTCTTCATCGACGCGATGAACCGTCTCCAGGACAACACCCGCCAGGCCACGCCGACCCCGGATGGCGTACGCAAGGACTTCGCCGCGGTGGAAGACGCCTGCGAAGCCTGCCACAAGAAATTCCGCGCGCTCTGAGGCCGGACCGGGCGTCATACGCCGTGCCTGGAAGGCGCGAGGGGTAGGGCGAATGAGCGCTGGCGCTCATTCGCCGTTGCGGCAGCGCTGGGCGGCACCTGGTGTCCCGCTGCGGCGCGGATGGCGGATAACACCATGGGCGTCATACGCCTTGCGTGGGAGGCGCGAGGCGTAGGGCGGTACCTGGTGTCCTACTGCGCCTGGGCCTGTTCCAGGCCTTTCTTGGCCTCTTCCAGTTCGGCGCGGGCCTCGGCCAGCTTGGCCTTGCGTTTCTCGATCTTCTCCGGATCGCCCTTGCCCATGGCCTTGCGCAAATCCTTCTCGCGTTCGCTGACCTCGCGCTCGCTGTCGATCACCTTCTGCTTGTTCTCCCTCAGCAGGCCGGCTTCGGTGCAGTGTTCCTTGACCTCGGAGAGGGCCTTTTCCAAGCCGGCCACCTGGCCTTCGTTGGCGAACGAGCGGGCCGTTTCCAGCTTCGCCTCGATGGCGGCCTGCTTGGCGGCGCAACCGCTGAGCGGGGCGCCTTTGGCGGCGCCCGGCTGGGCGGCGGAGAGCGGCAGGGCGACGGCGAGCAGCAGCCCGGCCAGCGGCAGTGAAGGACGAATGGACATCGGTTGGCTCCTTGATCGAACGGCCGGTGCGGTTGCCGGACGACGGCTCGGCCGAGCGTCCTGGCAGGCGGATGAGGCAGGCGGCAGCCGGCGTGACAAAGGCGCAAGTGTGCCAGCAAACGGCACGGTTGTGGTTGTCCGGGAGCAAAGTACGCCGCCCCGGGGTCTCTGGAGAAGGGCCATGGTTCGGGCATTCCGGCACAACCCGGCCTAACGTTGTCCGAAGACACCGAGAACGGGAGAACCGCGATGCGTACGCTGATCCGCCTGGTTCGCACGCTTATCCTGCTGCTGGTCCTGGCGCTGCTCGCCGGCGCCTGGTGGTGGTTGCAGGACGAGGCCCTGCGCCCCCCCGCGCTGGCCGGCCACAGCGAGGACTCGAGTCTGAAGGTCGCAGGCCTGCGCCGGCATTACCTGCTCTACGTGCCGCCGGGCGTGTCCGAGGGAGCGCCGTTGCTGGTGGTGCTGCACGGCTCACGGGGCGACGGCGCGCAGATGCGCCGCATCAGCGGCTACGGCTTCGACCGGCTGGCGGCGCAAGAAGGTTTCCTGGTGGCCTACCCGGACGGCTTCGAGGGCCACTGGAACGATTGCCGCAAGGCCGCCAGCTATTCGGCGCGGCTGCGTGACGTCGATGACGTGGCTTTCCTCCGCGCGCTGGTGGCGCGGCTGGCCCAGGAATACCGCGTCGATTCGCAGCGGGTATATGTCGCCGGCTACTCCAATGGCGGCCAGATGGCTTTCCGCCTGGCCGCCGAAGCGCCGGGGTTGCCGGCGGCGATCGCAGCGGTGGCGGCGAGCCTGCCGACCACGGGGAACGATGCCTGTCGGCCGGTCGAGCGGCCGACCGCGGCGTTGCTGATCAACGGCACGCGCGATCCGATCAATCCCTATCTCGGCGGCAAGGTCAGCCTGTTCGGCTTCGGCGACCGGGGCGCGGTACGCTCGACCCTGGACTCGGCACGCTGGTGGGCCGGCCTGAACGGCATCGCAGCGCCGCCGGACGTGGCGCCGCTGACCCGTCCCGGCCCGGTCTGGACCGAGCGCCAGCGCTGGCAGGAAGACGGCCATCCGCCGGTGGAGCTGCTCAGCGTGCATGGCGGCGGCCACGTGCTGGCGCAGCCGGACTATCGCTTCCCGCGGATTCTCGGCAAGAGCGACCCGGAACTGGACGCGCCAGTGGAAATCTGGCGCTTCTTCAGCCAGTTGCCGCGATGAGGCTCAGACCTCGAAGACGAATTCCGGACGGAACCCGCCTCTCTCGTGGGGATAGCCGCCCGGATTGGCCAGCACCCGTGCCCGGCCGATGCGGTAGTCGAGGGCATCGTGGACGTGACCGTGCAGCCAGTAGTCGGCCTGCGCCACCAGTTCGTCGAGGTTGGAAGCGAAGGCTGGCGACAGCGGGTTGCCGACGAACTGCGGCGGGATCGACAGCGCACTGGGCGCGTGGTGGCTGACCACCAGCGTCGGGCCGTCGTGGGGCCGCGCCAGCTGTTCGGCGAGCCAGTCGCGCGAGGCCTGGTGCAGGGCGATGCTCTGCTCGGGGGTGAAGTCGCCACCGAACCAGTCGATGCAGCTGAAGTCCGGCATCGATTGCAGGGCCAGCTCATGGGCGGGCGCATAGCCGTCCGCGCCATAGAGCTGGAAGTCGGTCCACAGGGTGGCGCCGAGGAAGCGCGCCGGGCCGATCCGCGCTTCGTCGTTTTCCAGGAAGTGGATCTCCAGCGCCCGGGCGATATTGCGCATCGCCTGGGTCAGGTCGGTCATTTCCGAGGAGTAGAACTCATGGTTGCCGGCGACGTAGACGATCTCGCTGTCGGCGAAGGTCTCGCGGGCCCAGTGCAGGCCTTCCAGGTGGCTGTGGATATCGCCGGCCAGCACCACCACGTCGGCCTCGACCTCTGGCAGTTGGCGTCGCCCGTCGAAATGTTCGTGGTGGAGGTCGGACAGCAGGCGGATCTTCATGGCACGGCTCGGCGGTAGGCGCGGCGGACCAGCATAGCTCCGCCCACCCCGGGGTTGAAGGCCGACAACGATTGACGCAGGTCATGGCTGTGCGGGAAAACCTCGCTGGCCTCGCTAATTCCCCCATGAAGTTAAGGGACAATTAAGACTGGACGCGCAGGGTTCATTCCAGCGATTCGCGCGTTCTGTCGGGGAGTGGTGCCAATGAAACTGTTATGGGGAGTTCTCGCCGCCGCGCTGGCGGCCTGGGGCCTGACGCTGGCCGTCGATCCGCCGGCGAGCCTGGACATCTGGGTGGTGCGCAAGCAGGCGATCCTGCTTACCGGGGTAGCGTCCTTCGCCCTGATGTCGTTGATCATGCTGCTGGCGGTGCGTCCGGTCTGGCTGGAGAAGCCGCTGGACGGGCTCGACCGCATGTACCGCCTGCACAAGTGGGCGGGCATCCTGGCCATCGTCCTCGGCCTGTTGCACTACCTGCTGGAGTTGGCCGGCCCCTGGCTGGCGGGTATCGTCGGCAAACCGGTGAAAGGCCCGCGGGTGGAAACCTTCCTCGATGTCTTCCGTGGCTCGGCCAAGGAGTTGGGTGAATGGTCGGCGTGGATTCTCGGCGGGATGCTGCTGGTCACTCTCTGGCAGCGCTTCCCGTATCACCTCTGGCGTTATGTGCACAAGGCGTTGGCCCTGGTCTACCTGGTACTGGCCTTCCATTCCGTGGTGCTCGCCCCGGCCAGCTACTGGAGCCAGCCGGCCGGTTGGCTGGTGGCGGCCTGCGCACTGCTCGGTTCGGCCTGCGCACTGTTGTCTCTGAGCGGGCGGATCGGTCGCACGCGTCGCCATGCGGGCGTGGTCACCGCCGTCGAGCGGCACGGCGAAAGCCTGCTCGAGGTGACCTGCCGGCTGCAGGGCGACTGGTCGCACAGGGCCGGGCAGTTCGCCTTTCTCACCTGCGACCGCCTGGAGGGTGCCCATCCGTTCACCATCGCCAGCGCCGACCGCGGCTGCGGCGAGGTGCGCTTCAGCATCAAGGCGTTGGGCGACTACACCCGGCGCCTGCAGGACAACCTGGAGGTCGGCGCCAGGGTCGAGGTGGAGGGGCCATACGGCTGCTTCGACTTCCGCCGTGGCCTGGCCGGGCGGCAGGTCTGGGTCGCCGCCGGGATCGGCGTGACGCCGTTCATCGCCTGGCTGGAGTCGCTGCAGGCCGCGCCGGAAAGCGCGCCATCGGTGGAGCTGCACTATTGCGTGCGCAATTCCCAGGAAGCGCTGTTCGCCGGGCGCTTGCGCGAGCTTTGCGAACACCTGCCCAGCGTGACCCTGCACATCCGCTATAGCGACGAGCAGGGCAAGCCGCAGGCGGCGCAACTGGGCGTGCTGAAGAGCGCCGAAGGACGCTGGCCGAGCGTCTGGTTCTGCGGTCCGCAGGGGCTGGCCGACAGCCTGCGCCGCGATCTGCGCCGGCAGGGCATGCCGCTGCGGCTGTTCCACCAGGAAGCCTTCCGCATGCGCTGAGCCTGCCGGAAACGAAAAAGCCCCGCCGAAGCGGGGCTTTTTATCGCGCGGTCGCTCAGAGGCCGGCGGCGTCGCGCAGGAGAGCGGCCTTGTCGGTCTTCTCCCAGGTGAACGCGGTGAAGGTATCGCCGTCCACGGTCAGCTCGAACGGATGACGACCGAAGTGGCCGTAGGCCGCGGTCGGCTGGTACATCGGGTGGAGCAGGTCGAGCATCTTGGTGATCGCGTACGGGCGCAGGTCGAAGTGCTCGCGGACCAGTTGCACGATCTTCTCGTCGCTGACCTTGCCGGTGCCGAAGGTGTTGATCGAGATCGAGGTCGGCTGGGCCACGCCGATGGCGTAGGAAACCTGGATCTCGCAACGCTCGGCGAGGCCGGCGGCGACGATGTTCTTCGCCACGTAGCGGCCGGCGTAGGCGGCGGAGCGGTCGACCTTGGACGGGTCCTTGCCGGAGAACGCGCCGCCGCCGTGGCGGGCCATGCCGCCGTAGGAGTCGACGATGATCTTGCGTCCGGTCAGGCCGCAGTCGCCGACCGGGCCGCCGATCACGAAGTTGCCGGTCGGGTTGATGTGGAACTGGGTGTCCTTGTGCAGCAGCTCGGCCGGCAGCACCTGCTTGATGATCAGCTCCATCACGCCGTCGCGCAGGTCGTTATAGGAGACTTCCGGGTTGTGCTGGGTGGACAGCACCACCGCATCGATGCCGACCACCTTGCCGCCTTCGTAGCGGCAGGTCACCTGGGACTTGGCGTCCGGGCGCAGCCATGGCAGCAGGCCGGACTTGCGCGCCTCGGCCTGGCGCTCGACCAGGCGGTGGGAGAAGCAGATCGGCGCCGGCATCAGCACGTCGGTCTCGTTGCTGGCGTAGCCGAACATCAGGCCCTGGTCGCCGGCGCCCTGGTCTTCCGGCTTGGCCCGGTCGACGCCCTGGTTGATGTCCACCGACTGCTTGCCGATGATGTTCAGCACGCCGCAGGTGGCACCATCGAAGCCGACGTCGGAGCTGTCGTAGCCGATGTCGATGATGACCTTGCGCACCAGCTCTTCCAGGTCGACCCAGGCGGAGGTGGTGACTTCACCGGCGATGATCGCCACGCCGGTCTTGACCAGGGTTTCGCATGCCACGCGAGCGTACTTGTCCTTGGCGATGATGGCGTCCAGCACCGCGTCGGAGATCTGGTCCGCGATCTTGTCCGGATGGCCTTCGGACACGGACTCGGAGGTGAAAACGGAATATTCGCTCATCAATCGGTTCCTACATTACCGGTGGGTGAGGCGGCTTTCGGATGCATCCCTGGCGAAGTGCCGGACCTGGATCTGGAAGCCATTGCGTAAACCAATGTAAAGACTCTCGCCGGGCGTGAGCCCTGCGGCGTCGGCCCACTGGGCCAGGTCCTCCTGTTCGAAACCCAACCAGAGGTCGCCGCAGGCCTCCCTGGCCCAGCCCTGGTTGTGCCGGCACAAGTCCGTCACCAGCAGGCTGCCGCCCGGATGGACCAGGCGGGCCAACTGTTTCAGCGCCTCCGCCGGCGCGGCGAAGTGGTGCAGGACCATGTTCAGCACCACGCAATCGGCCGGTTCGGCGGCGTCCTGCAGGGCATCGGCCAATTCCAGGCGGACGTTGCCCAATCCTTCTTCCTTGCAGCGCTGGCGCGCCAGTTCCAGCATCGCCGCGCTGTTGTCCAGCGCCGTGACCTGGCGGAAACGCCTGGCGAGTTCCGGCAGGAATCCGCCGTCCCCCGGGCCGACCTCCAGCGCCGTGGCGCCGGGGGCGAAGGCCAGTGCGTCGAGCAAGGCCAACACGCTCTCACGGTATTGCGGCAGTCCTGCGATCAGGTCCTGCTGGGCCTGGAACTTGTCCGCCGCGCGGGCGAAGAAGTCCTGGCTGACCGCCGCGCGCTGGGCGTGCACGGCATCGATCCGCGCCCGCACGTCGTCGGGTAGCGCCCGTTCGTCCACTTCCTCCAGCAGCGCCGCGTGCAGCGCGCCGCCGGTGCGTTCGGCCAGGGGCAGCGAACGTCGGTAGAAGATCGCGTTGCCCTCGCGGCGCGTCGCCACCAGCCCGGCCTGGGCCAGCACCTTGAGGTGGTGGCTCATGCCCGACTGGCCGATGGCGAAGATCTGCGCCAGCTCCAGCACGCCGAACGAATCGTTGGCCAGGGCGCGCAACACATTCAGTCGCAGCGAGTCGCCAGCCGCCTTGCACAGCGCGGCGAGCGGGTCGTAGTCGTCTGGTCGTATCGAAGGCACGCGAAGGCTCATGGAGGCGCAGTCTAGTACCGGGTCCGAACCCCGGCAATGCCTGTATCAAAAATTTTTGATATTGATGACGGGTGGCCGTCGCGCAATTGCAATCCGGCTGCGCCAGGCTTCTGGCAAAACCGGTCGGCAGCGACATACTGTCCCCCTGCCGATCTGTCATTGCCCCTTGGGCCTTCGGTGGGCGAAAATGGCGCCCTTTTTTTCACTCCTGGTCTTCCGACCAGCAACCCCCGTAGGAGAATTGCGATGCCCAGCCGTCGTGAGCGAGCCAATGCCATCCGTGCACTGAGCATGGATGCCGTGCAGAAAGCCAACAGCGGCCACCCGGGCGCCCCGATGGGCATGGCCGATATCGCCGAGGTCCTCTGGCGCGACTACATGCAGCACAACCCGAGCAACCCGCAGTGGGCCAACCGCGACCGCTTCGTGCTGTCCAACGGCCACGGCTCGATGCTGATCTACTCCCTGCTGCACCTCACCGGGTACGACCTCGGCATCGAGGACCTGAAGAACTTCCGCCAGCTCAACTCGCGCACCCCGGGCCACCCGGAGTACGGCTACACCGCCGGCGTCGAGACCACCACCGGTCCGCTCGGCCAGGGCATCGCCAATGCGGTGGGCATGGCGCTGGCGGAGAAGGTCCTGGCCGCCCAGTTCAACCGCGACGGCCACGCGGTGGTCGACCACTACACCTACGCCTTCCTCGGCGACGGCTGCATGATGGAAGGCATTTCCCATGAGGTCGCCTCGCTGGCCGGCACCCTGCGCCTGAACAAGCTGATCGCCTTCTACGACGACAACGGCATTTCCATCGACGGCGAGGTCCACGGCTGGTTCACCGACGACACCCCGAAGCGCTTCGAGGCCTATGGCTGGCAAGTGATCCGCAACGTCGACGGGCATGACGCCGACGAGATCAAGACCGCCATCGATACCGCGCGCAAGAGCGACCAGCCGACCCTGATCTGCTGCAAGACCGTGATCGGTTTCGGCTCGCCGAACAAGCAGGGCAAGGAAGAGTGCCACGGCGCGCCGCTGGGCGCCGACGAGATCGCCGCGACCCGCGCCGCGCTGGGCTGGGAGCACGCTCCGTTCGAGATCCCGGCGCAGATCTACGCCGAGTGGGACGCCAAGGAATCCGGCGCCGCCCAGGAAGCCGAGTGGAACAAGCGTTTCGCCGCCTACCAGGCTGCCCATCCGGAACTGGCCGCCGAATTGCTGCGCCGCCTGAAGGGCGAGCTGCCGGCCGACTTCGCCGAGAAGGTCGCGGCCTACGTCGCCGATGTTGCCAACAAGGGTGAGACCATCGCCAGCCGCAAGGCCAGCCAGAACGCGCTGAACGCCTTCGGCCCGTTGCTGCCGGAGCTGCTCGGCGGTTCCGCCGACCTGGCCGGCTCCAACCTGACCCTGTGGAAGGGCTGCAAGGGCGTCAGCGCCGACGACGCCGCCGGCAACTACGTGTTCTACGGCGTGCGCGAATTCGGCATGAGCGCGATCATGAATGGCGTCGCCCTGCACGGCGGTTTCATTCCCTACGGTGCGACCTTCCTGATCTTCATGGAATACGCGCGCAACGCCGTGCGCATGTCCGCACTGATGAAGCAGCGCGTGCTCTACGTGTTCACCCACGACTCCATCGGCCTCGGCGAGGACGGCCCGACCCACCAGCCGATCGAACAACTGGCCAGCCTGCGCCTGACCCCGAACCTGGACACCTGGCGCCCGGCCGACGCGGTCGAGTCGGCGGTGGCCTGGAAGCATGCCATCGAGCGCGCCGACGGTCCGTCCGCGCTGATCTTCTCCCGCCAGAACCTGCCGCACCAGGCGCGCGACGTCGCCCAGGTGGCCGACATCGCCCGCGGCGGCTACGTGCTGAAGGACTGCGAAGGCGAGCCGGAACTGATCCTGATCGCCACCGGTTCGGAAGTCGGCCTGGCCGTGCAGGCCTACGACAAGCTCAGCGAGCAGGGCCGCAAGGTCCGCGTGGTATCGATGCCATGCACCAGCGTCTACGAGCAGCAGGACGAGTCCTACAAGCAGTCCGTGCTGCCGGTGGAAGTCGGCGCGCGCATCGCCATCGAGGCCGCCCATGCCGACTACTGGTACAAGTACGTCGGTCTCGACGGGCGCATCATCGGCATGACCAGCTTCGGCGAGTCGGCGCCGGCCCCGGCGCTGTTCGAGCACTTCGGCTTCACCCTGGACAACGTCCTGGCGGTGGCCGAGGAGCTGCTGGAAGACTGATGCACACGCTCTACTGGCGGGACCTCGAAAGCCCCGCCAATGGCGAATGGCTGGGCCTCGCGGTCCAGGTGGAGGGCGCCCATCGGGCGCCCTCTTTCCTTCATCTGCAATCCGGCGGCCAGGCCCGCATTCGCCTGATGCGTGGCGATCAGCCGCTGCTCTGGGCCACCCAGTTGCCGTACCACGATGGCATCTGGCTGGTGAAGAGCCTGGTCGCGGCGAGCCCGGCGCAGGCCAGCGTGCCGCCCATCGACTCGCCGACCCTGGAAGCGTTGCGCGGCCTGCGCGGCGAGGCCCGCTACAAGGCCTGGAGCCGCTATTTCGTCGAGACCCTGCGTACCAGCCCGGGCAGTTGCCTGGAGGCCGGGCGCTGGTTGCTGCGCCTGTCGCTCGCCGAGCAGGTGCCCGCCTGGCAGCCACCGCAGAGCCACGATCCGCGCGAACGGGTGCTGGAACGCTGGCGCTACCGCAGCGTCGGGCGCGACGCACTGTTGCCGGACTGGCGCTTCTACAGCCTGGAGAAGGTCCTCGACGACGACTGGGTGCAGTGGCTCGACTGGTGGGGGCGCGACAACGACGCCCTGATCGCCCTGCGCCGGGTCGAGGATGACGAGGGGCGGGTCAAGTGGTGGCGCAAGAAGGCCCGCGAAGGCGAGCTGCCGCCGGTGCTGGCGCTGCGCCTGAACTGCCTGGATGCCTGCGTGATCCTCGATGGCCACTGCCGGCTGCGCGCCGGCCTGCTGGAGAACGTCGCGCCGGAGATCCTGGTGCTCTGTGCCTACGACGAGCAGCCGATGCCGGTGGATACGGCGCAGCGCGAACGGGTGCTGCAATCGCTGGCGCAGCGGGTCGACGCGCCGGTGCGCCGTGGACGCCGGCCGCTGGATAGCGAACAGCTCAACCAGGTGCTGCTGCGCCTGTTCGACGACCGTCCCTGGCCGCGAGTGCTGACCCGTGCCCGCGCGGTGCTGAAGGAAGAACAGTGGTGCGCGGAAGTGCGCGACTGGCTGGCCGCCCGCGAGCGTCTGGACGCGCTGGAGCCGATCATCCGTCGCGTCGAGTAGCGCGCCAGCGCCGCAGCCATTCCAGGCCTGCCGAGGTGTCGCCGCGCGGACGGTACTCGCAGCCGATCCAGCCCTGGTAGCCGAGCCGGTCGAGTAGCTCGAACAGGTAGGGGTAGTTCACTTCGTTGTCGTCATCCGGCTCGTGGCGGTCGGGTACCCCGGCGATCTGGACGTGGCCGATATTGCCGATGTCGCGACGCAGGGTGGTGGCCAGGTCGCCCTCGACGATCTGGCAGTGGTAGCAGTCGAACTGTACCTGCAGGTTGTCCGCGCCGACCTCGCGGCAGATGGCCTGGGCGTCGTCCTGGCGGGTGAGGAAGAAGCCCGGCATGTCGCGGTTGTTGATCGGCTCTATGAGCACCGTCAGCCCGGCGCCGGCGGCTTCGCGGGCGGCATGGGCGAGGTTGTCGAGGTAGGTCTCGCGGTGGCGGATGCGGTCGGCGCCGGCCGGCAGCAGTCCGGCCATGACATGGATGTGGCGGTTGCCGAGGACCTGGGCATAGTCGATGGCCTGGGCGATGGCGCGGCGGAATTCGGCCTCGCGCCCCGGCAGGCTGGCCAGGCCGCGCTCGCCCTTGTCCCAGTCGCCGGGTGCGGCATTGAACAGCACCTGGCGCAGGCCGTGGTCGTCCAGCCGGGCCTTCAGTTCGGCCGCAGGGTAGGGCATAGGGGAACAGGTACTCCACGCCCTCGAAGCCGTCCGCGGCGGCGGCGGCGAAGCGTTCGAGGAAGTCGTGGCGGGGGTAGAGCATGCTGAGGTTGGCGGCGAAGCGGGGCATCTGGCGCTCCTGGCGGTCGGTGAATGCGGGCGAGCCTTGCACAACGGAACGCGGTCGCGCCAGCCAGGTGTCGCATGAATCGTTTCAGCGCCTGCACGCGAGCCGTTGCCGCGGCGCACGCCGCGCCGCGCGGGTCGCGGACGGTTCCCAGGCGGGCCCATCCCCCGCATAATTGGCGCCTTTCACTGGCCCCTTGCCGGAGCTATCCCTGCCGATGTCCACCCCGCCTTTTCGCGTCGCGCTCAATGGCTATGGCCGTATCGGCCGCTGCGTCCTGCGCGCGCTGCACGAGCGCCCGGAGCAACTGGGCTTCGAGATCGTCGCGCTGAACGACCTGGCCGACCAGGCCAGCGTCGAGTACCTGACCCGCTTCGACTCCACCCATGGCCGCTTTCCCGGCGAAGTGAAGGTCGACGGCGACTGCCTGCACATCAACGGCGATTGCGTGAAGGTGCTGCGCAGCCCGACTCCGGAGGCCATCGACTGGCAGGCGCTGCGGGTCGACCTGGTGCTGGAGTGCTCCGGCCAGTACACCAACCGCGCCCAGGCCGAGCGTTTCCTCCGCGCCGGCGCGCCGCGGGTGCTGTTCTCGCAGCCGATGGCGAGCGAGGCGGACATCGACGCCACCATCGTCTATGGGGTCAACCAGCAGGACCTCAGCGGCCGCGAAACGCTGGTCTCCAACGCCTCCTGCACGACCAATTGCGGGGTGCCGCTGCTCAAGCTGCTGAACGAGGCGATCGGCCTGGAATACGTGTCGATCACCACCATCCACTCGGCGATGAACGACCAGCCGGTGATCGACGCCTACCACCATGAGGACCTGCGCCGTACCCGTTCGGCGTTCCAGTCGGTGATCCCGGTGTCCACCGGTCTGGCGCGCGGCATCGAACGCCTGTTGCCGGAACTTGCCGGGCGCATCCAGGCCAAAGCCATACGCGTGCCCACGGTGAACGTCTCGGCGCTGGACATCACCCTGCAGACTTCCCGCGACACCTCCGCCGCCGAGATCAACCGGGTGCTTCGCGAGGCTGCCGAAAGCGGCCCGCTGCGCGGACTGCTGGCTTATACCGAGCTGCCGCACGCCAGTTGCGATTTCAACCACGACCCCCATTCGGCCATCGTCGATGGCAGCCAGACCCGCGTTTCCGGGCCTCGCCTGGTCAACTTGCTGGCCTGGTTCGACAACGAATGGGGATTCGCCAACCGTATGCTCGACGTCGCCGGACACTACCTGCGCGCCGCCGTGCCTGATCAACAAGTACCCAAGGACTGATTGTCATGACCGTGTTGAAGATGACTGACCTCGACCTCAAAGGTAAGCGCGTGCTGATCCGCGAGGACCTCAACGTGCCCGTGAAGGACGGCCAGGTGCAGAGCGATGCACGGATCAAGGCCGCCCTGCCGACCCTCAAGCTGGCCCTGGAGAAGGGCGCGGCGGTGATGGTCTGCTCGCACCTGGGCCGACCGACCGAGGGCGAGTTCTCCGCCGAGAACAGCCTGAAGCCGGTGGCCGAGTACCTGTCCAAGGCCCTGGGCCGCGAAGTGCCGCTGCTGGCCGACTACCTCGACGGCGTCGAGGTCAAGGCGGGCGACCTGGTGCTGTTCGAGAACGTGCGCTTCAACAAGGGCGAGAAGAAGAACGCCGACGAGCTGGCGCAGAAGTACGCCGCGCTGTGCGACGTGTTCGTGATGGATGCCTTCGGTACCGCCCACCGCGCCGAGGGGTCGACCCACGGCGTGGCCAGGTTCGCCAAGGTCGCCGCCGCCGGCCCGCTGCTGGCCGCCGAACTGGACGCGCTGGGCAAGGCGCTGGACAACCCGGCGCGGCCGATGGCGGCGATCGTCGCCGGCTCCAAGGTTTCCACCAAGCTCGACGTGCTGAACAGCCTGGCCGGCATCTGCGACCAGCTGATCGTCGGCGGCGGCATCGCCAACACCTTCCTCGCCGCGGCCGGACACAAGGTCGGCAAGTCGCTGTACGAGGCCGACCTGGTCGAGACCGCCAAGGCCATCGCCGCCAAGGTCAAGGTGCCGCTGCCGGTGGACGTGGTGGTGGCCAAGGAATTCGCCGAGAGCGCCGTGGCGACCGTCAAGGCCATCGCCGAGGTCGCCGACGACGACATGATCCTCGACATCGGCCCGCAGACCGCCGCGCAGTTCGCCGAGCTGCTGAAGACCTCGAAGACCATCCTGTGGAACGGTCCGGTCGGGGTGTTCGAGTTCGACCAGTTCGGCGAGGGCACCCGTACCCTGGCCAATGCCATCGCCGATAGCGCGGCGTTCTCCATCGCCGGCGGCGGCGATACCCTGGCGGCGATCGACAAGTACGGCATCGCCGAGCGGATCTCCTATATTTCCACCGGTGGCGGCGCGTTCCTCGAGTTCGTCGAGGGCAAGGTCCTGCCGGCCGTGGAAATCCTGGAGCAGCGCGCCAAGGGCTGACGCAGACGGGGCAAACCATTCGCCGTCCTCGGGGGTCACACCTTTGAGGACGACGAAAAAAGGAGGTGCCCCATGCGTTCCGTAACCTTGCCACTCCTGATGTTCTGCCTGGGCCTGGCCGCCTGTAGCGGCGATGGCGGTCGACGCCCGAGCACCTGCGAGGTGATCAGTCCGCCGGACGTGATGGTGCCGACCGAGCAGAACCGCCAGCGGGTCGAGCAGCAGAGCAGCGGCGATCCGACCGCCGGACAAAAGCCGGTGGAATGCCCGTAGTGCTTTTCTGCCAGTTTCTACGGAAAGGGCTGGGGATTCGCCAGCGTACGCAGTAGCATTGCGCCTTTCCTGTGACAGGCAAGGCCAGCCGGCCGCCGCGCGGGCCGCTTGCGGCCCGGCGAGGTGCGGCGGAGCGTTCCGCACGGATGGAGGATGGACATGAACTACTCGCGTATCGCCCTGTTCGGCGGCTTCGCCGCCGCGGCGCTGCTGGCCGGCTGCTCCGCTTCCTCCGGCAAGCCGGGCGGCAAGGACTGGACCCGCTGGACCTGCGACAGCAAGGCGGTGATCGAATGGCGCTATATCGACGGCAGCAAGAACATCGTCGACCTGCGCCTGAAGGACGAGGACGACGTGGTCCACCACTTGGAGCAGGAACCTGCGGCCGTCGGCGCTTTCTATAGCGACGGACGCCTGGGCTTCCACCTGGAGAACGACGAAGGCCTGGTGTACTGGGTCGAAACCGACGACCTCATCGGTCGCGGTTGCAAGGCGCGCTGAGTCGCGCCGGCAGGGGCGCGGCGCCGCGACCGCTCCTCGCAAGGAACTTGAACCGGGCCTGCCCCTGCGGCAGGCTTCTGAATCACTGAACGACCCCGCGATTGGGAGATACGAGAACCATGGCACTCATCAGCATGCGCCAGATGCTGGATCACGCCGCCGAATTCGGCTACGGCGTGCCGGCCTTCAACGTCAACAACCTCGAGCAGATGCGCGCCATCATGGAAGCGGCGGACAAGACCGATTCGCCCGTGATCGTCCAGGCTTCCGCCGGTGCTCGCAAATACGCCGGCGCGCCCTTCCTGCGCCACCTGATCCTCGCCGCGATCGAAGAATTCCCGCACATCCCGGTGGTCATGCACCAGGATCACGGCACCAGTCCCGACGTCTGCCAGCGTTCCATCCAGCTGGGCTTCAGCTCGGTGATGATGGACGGCTCCCTGCGTGAAGACGGCAAGACCCCTGCCGACTACGACTACAACGTCCGTGTGACCCAGCAGACCGTGGCGTTCGCCCATGCCTGCGGCGTGTCCGTGGAAGGCGAGCTGGGCTGCCTGGGTTCCCTGGAAACCGGCATGGCCGGCGAGGAAGACGGCGTCGGCGCGGAAGGCGTGCTGGACCACAGCCAGTTGCTGACCGATCCGGAAGAAGCCGCCGACTTCGTGAAGAAGACCAAGGTCGACGCCCTGGCCATCGCCATCGGCACCAGCCACGGCGCCTACAAGTTCACCAAGCCGCCGACCGGGGACACCCTGTCGATCCAGCGCATCAAGGAAATCCACGCGCGCATCCCGGACACCCACCTGGTGATGCACGGCTCTTCCTCGGTACCGCAGGACTGGCTGGCAATCATCAACGAGTACGGCGGCGAGATCAAAGAGACCTACGGCGTGCCGGTCGAGGAAATCGTCGAGGGCATCAAGTACGGCGTGCGCAAGGTGAACATCGACACCGACCTGCGCCTGGCCTCCACCGGTGCCATCCGCCGCTTCCTGGCGCAGAACCCGAGCGAGTTCGACCCGCGCAAGTACTTCTCCAAGACCGTCGAGGCCATGCGCGACATCTGCATCGCTCGCTACGAAGCCTTCGGCACCGCCGGCAACGCTTCCAAGATCAAGCCGATCTCCCTGGAAGGCATGTTCCAGCGCTACGCTCGCGGCGAGCTGGATCCGAAGGTCAACTAAGCGCCTTCGTTCGAACGGGAGCCCCGCTGGTCGGGGCTCTTGCACATCCGCCCCGGGGAAATCCGATGCGCCGCTGGCTCCTTACCCTGCCGTTCCTGCTGCTGGCCGGTTGCGCTGGCCTGCACGCGCCGTCCCGCGACGTCGAGGAGGCCGCGTCGCCGAGCGTAGCGCGCGATCCCGCCGACCCGCAGGATTGCCTGGCGCGCAGCGACTGCACGACCAAGACTTCGCGCACCCTGCTGTTCGTCTTCGACTATGCAGAGGCCGGCGGCGAACTGGTGGTGCGCGACGGCCGCCAACTGGAAACCCCGCCGGCGCCGCAACGCTCCACCTGGCCGGCGTTGCGCATCCAGCTGGCCGAGCCGGTCAACGGTCGCTTCGAGTTCGAGAGCCCCTGCCTGCGCAAGAGCGGCAAGGGTTGCCGCTACAGCCAGGCTATGCTGCTGAAGGTCTACCGCAGCTACCTGGTCGGCAAGCCTTGCTCGCTGCTCAGTCCTCGCGCAGTGAAACGCTGCGTCGACCCGGCGGCGACCGCCGCGCGGCGCTGAGTCAGGGCTGCAGGTCGAACAGCGCCTTGCCGTCCATGTCGAACGGCGCCGAGAAATGCTCGTGGATCACCTTCCAGCCGTCGCCGTGCTTGCGGTAGCCGGCGCTGACCCGCATCCACGAGGAGTGCGGCTGGCCGTCCGGGCCGGTGCCGCCGCAGTGGCAGAGGTAGTGGGCGAAGGCGACCTGCGGGTCGGCATGGATCTGCAGTTCGGCGATATCGAAGGTCATCGGTCCTTTGCACATCTCGGTGCAGGCCTGCCAGTGCTTCTGGTAGGCGTCGCGCCCCTTGAATTGCAATTGCAGGATGGCGTCGAAGGCGACGATGTCCTCCGCGTAGTACGAGACGATGCGCGGAACGTCGCTGGCGCGGACGGCGGCTCGCCAGTCTTCGATCAATTGGCGGATGGCGCTGACTTCGCTGCTCATGGCTGACTCCTGGTTGTGGCGGGGGACGCCGGCGTGTGCCGGGATGCTTTTACCCTGGTCGTCGGGTGGGCCTTCGGATCGACAATAGCCTCTTCCCCGAGAGGTCCACGAAGCCCCTGACCAATGGCTGCGAGCCACGCCGCGCAAGGCTTTGAACCGTTCGTCTGGAATTCGTGGGAAAACCGCTGTGCTATACCTCGGGCTTTCCCTGCCGCCCAGGAGGTCCCTCATGTCGTCCGTACACAGCGCCGCCCAGCAAGGTTTCAGCGCCGAGGCCCAGCGTTACGCCCAGGGCCGGCCCGAGTATCCGGAAGCGCTCTCCGACTGGTTGCGCGATGCCCTTGGCCTGCGTCCGCAGACCGTCGCGGTGGATCTCGGCGCCGGTACCGGCAAGTTCACCCGCCTGCTGGCCCGTACCGGCGCGCGAGTGGTCGCGGTGGAACCGGTGGATGCGATGCGCGCCCAGCTCGCCGAAGCCTTGCCGCAGGTCCAGGCGCTGGCCGGTAGCGCCCAGTCGATTCCGCTGGCCAACGGCTTCGCCGACGCCCTGGTGTGCGCACAGGCCTTCCATTGGTTCGCCACCGTGGAGGCGCTGGAGGAAATGCGCCGCGTGCTGACGGCGGAAGGAGGCAGGCTGGGGCTGGTGTGGAACGTGCGTGACGAGTCGCTGGATTGGGTCGCCGAGATCACCCGCATCATCACCCCCTACGAAGGCGATGCGCCGCGTTTCTACAAGGGCGACTGGCGTCGGCCGTTCGAGCGCGCGCCCTTCGGACCGCTGCGACTTTCCACCTTCGCCTACGAGCATGTCGGCCCGCCGGAGCAGGTGATCGTCTCGCGCTTCCTTTCGGTGAGCTTCATCGCCGCCTTGCCGGAGACGGAAAAGAACGCCGTGGCGGCGCAATTGCGCGAGCTGGTCGCCAGCCATCCGGCGCTCAAGGGGAGGGAGCAGGTAGCGCTGCCCTATCGCACCGAGGCCTATCTGGCCGAGGCGCGCTAGGCGTACTGCCCCGCCGCATAACCCGAGGCCCAGGCCCACTGGAAGTTGAAGCCGCCGAGGTGGCCGCTGACGTCCAGTACTTCGCCGACGAAATACAGCCCCGGCGAGCGCTGCGACTCCATGGTCTTCGACGACACTTCGTCGGTGCTCACCCCGCCCAGGGTCACTTCCGCGGTGCGGTAGCCCTCGGTGCCCGAGGGCGTGACCCGCCAGGCCGAAAGCTGCCCGGCGATACCCGCCAGTTCGGTCGGGGTGTACTGTTTCATCGGCTTGGAGACGAACCAGCGGTCGGCCAGCAGTCCGGCGAGCTTCTTGGTGAACAGCTCGGCGAGCAGGGTCTTCAGCTCGCTGTTGGGACGCTCGCGCTGTTGCTGCGCCAGCCATTCGCTGGCGTCGTGGTCCGGCAGCAGGTCGATTTCCAGGGTATCGCCCGGTTGCCAGTAGGAGGAAATCTGCAACATCGCCGGGCCGCTGAGGCCGCGATGGGTGAACAGCAGGTTCTCGCGGAACACTTGGCCGTTGCAGCTCACCCGGCAATCCACGGAGGTGCCGGAAAGCTCGGCGCACAGCTCCTTCAACTGGTCGGTGATGGTGAACGGCACCAGCCCGGCGCGGGTCGGCAGCACCTCGTGGCCGAACTGGCGCGCCACCTGGTAGCCGAAACCGCTGGCGCCGAGGGTCGGGATCGACAGGCCGCCGCTGGCGATCACCAGCGACTCGCAGCGCATCTCGCCGGCGCTGGTACGCAGGTGGTAGCCGGCGTCGTCGCGGGCGATCTCTTCGATCGAGGTGTCCAGCAGGATTTCCGCTCCGGCCTCGGCGCATTCGCGCAGCAGCATCTCGAGGATGTCGCTGGACTTGTTGTCGCAGAACAGCTGGCCGAGTTTCTTCTCGTGGTACGGCACCTGGTGCTTGGCCACCAGGCCGATGAAGTCCCACTGGGTGTAGCGGGCCAGCGCCGACTTGCAGAAGTGCGGGTTGCGCGAAAGGAAGTTGGCCGGCTCGGTGTACAGGTTGGTGAAATTGCAGCGCCCGCCGCCGGACATGAGGATCTTCTTGCCGGCCTTGTTGGCGTGGTCGAGTACCCGCACGCGGCGCCCGCGTCCGGCCGCCGTCATCGCACACATCAGCCCGGCCGCCCCGGCGCCAACGATCAGCACATCTGTACTTGCCACTGTCCCACTCCGCTCATCGGAAACGGCGCGCATCTTACCCGAAGCGGCGGTCGGCCGCCGGAGCTCCCGACGCGGTACACTGGGCGTTTTCCGCGAACCGCCGGACCCGTGCATGATCCCCCTCAAGTACCTCCAGGCCTATCCCGCATCGCTGCAGGACCAGGTCCGCCAGTTGATCGCCGAGAACCGCCTGGGCGAGTACCTCGAGCGCCGCTACCCGGGGCGTCACGATGTGCAGAGCGACAAGGCGCTGTACGCCTACACCATGAACCTCAAGCAGGAACACCTGCGCAACGCGCCGGGCCTGGACAAGGTGCTCTACGACAACAAGCTCGACGTGGTCCAGCGCGCCCTCGGCCTGCACACCGCGATCTCGCGGGTGCAGGGCGGCAAGCTCAAGGCGAAGAAGGAAATCCGCGTGGCTTCCCTGTTCAAGGACGCCGCCCCGGAGTTCCTGCGGATGATCGTCGTCCACGAACTCGCCCACCTGAAGGAAAGCGAGCACAACAAGGCGTTCTACCAGCTCTGCCAGTACATGCTGCCGGACTATCACCAACTGGAGTTCGACCTGCGGGTGTACCTGACCTGGAAGAGTCTCTGACGCCCGGTTACGGCGTTCCCAGCGTCACTCGGCTCTCGCGGCGCAGGCGCGCCACGGTCTCCGGCAGTTCGCGCATGTGCTCGACGATGGCGATGGCGCCCAGCTCGCGCAGTACCTGGGCGTGCCCGGCGGGAATGTGCCCGGCGCCGACGAAGCCGATCACCCGCATCCCCGCGGCGAGGGCGGCGCGGGTGCCGGTGCTGCTGTCTTCCACCACCAGGCAACGCTCGGGGGCGACGCCGAGCAGGCTGGCGGCGTGCAGGTAGACGTCGGGTGCGGGCTTGGGCAGGGCGACCATATCGGCGCTGGCCAGGCGTTCGCCGATCAGTTCGCTGAGCCCGGCGCGCGCCAGCGAGCGCTCCAGGCTGTGGCGGCGGCTGTTGGAGGCCACCGCGACGGGCAGGTCCAGGGCCAGCAGCGCCTCGCGTGCGCCGGGAATGGGTTGGACCTGGGCGACCATCTCCTCGCTGCGCTGGCGCACCTCGCGGTTGAAGCTGTCGGGGATGCGCAGGCCGAAGTGCTTCTCGACGCGATCGAGGATGTCGCGGCTGGTCAGGCCGAAGGTGCCTTCCAGCAGGCGCTGCAGCTCCTCCAGCGGCGCGTAGGCGCTGAGCGCCTCGTACATCACGCGCTCGGCGATGACCTCGCTGTCGACCAGGACGCCGTCGCAGTCGGAAATCAGTGCGTCGATGGGATGGGGCATGGGCTACCTCGCTGCGGGCGTTGGCGCAGGGCGCCGGAGTGGGAGCGAGGCATTCTAACCCCGGTCAGGGGCGGGAAGGGAAACAGGGAGCGGGAGAACGCCGGGCCGTGCGGCCCGGCGGGAAGGAATCAGGCGATGCCTTTCGGGTTCTGGCCGTACTGGTTCTGGCCGGCGTCGCTGTCCTTGGCCAGCAGGTAGATCAGGTACAGGCCGACGATCGGGATCAGCGCGATCAGCATCCACCAGCCGCTCTTGTTGATGTCGTGCAGACGCCGGGCGGTGACGCCCAGGGCCGGCAGCAGCACGGCGAGCGAGTAGAGATTGGCGATCGGCAGGAGC
The DNA here is from genome assembly GCF_020405165.1 of Pseudomonas sp. PS1(2021). Taxonomy (NCBI): domain Bacteria; kingdom Pseudomonadati; phylum Pseudomonadota; class Gammaproteobacteria; order Pseudomonadales; family Pseudomonadaceae; genus Pseudomonas; species Pseudomonas sp. PS1(2021). Next base: position 6,738,181 of record NZ_CP084484.1, read on the forward strand.
TTTTCACTGATCAGGCCGAGCACGACGCTCAGCGCGACGGAGATGATGATGTTCACCAGGGTGAACATCCAGTATTCCTTGCGACGGGCACGCCCGTTGAAGTCGAAGTAGTGTTCCTTCACGCATTTCAGAAACCATTCCATGTTTGCCTCCTGGGCGTACTGGTAAAGCGGGAGAGTGGGTGCCGCGACAAGTACCCCCGCGCCTCCTTGCCGGGAAAGCACAGTGTAGCCGTACTGTCAGTGAATTCGTACAGGATGTTGCGAAAATCATTCACATTGCATAGCAGCGGATCGCCGAAATGTGCGCCGGTAGCGCTTTCAGCGAGCGGGGTCGGCCTGGCGGCGGAAACGGCCGGGCGATTCGCCGAAGGCCTGGCGGAAATTGCGGGAAAACGCCGCCTCCGACTGGTAGCCGGTCTCGGCGGCGATATCCAGCAGGCTCTTCTGCGTTTGTCGCAGCAGGCCGCGAGCCTTCTCCATGCGGATGCGGGTCAGCAGGTTCCACGGCGAGGTTCCGCCGAGGGCGGAGAAGGCGCGGACGAAACTGGCCCGCGACATCGCCGCCTGCTGGGCAAGCTGTTCCAGGGTCCAGGCATGCTCCGGGCGTTCCAGCATGGCCCGCAGGGCTCGTCCCAGGCGGGCGTCGCCCAGCAGGCCGAACAGGCCGTCGCCCAGCGGTTGGCGGTCCAGGTAGGCGCGCAGGGCCAGGGCGAACAGCGCGGTGGCCAGCGCGTCGATGATCGAGCGGGCGCCGCTGCGGGTGCTCTCGGCTTCCTCGCGCATCAACCCGATCAGCGCGCGCAGGGGCTGCTGGGTCGACTCGTCCATATGCACCAGCAGGCGCTCGGGGAGCGCGCCGAACAGGCTGGCGCCGGCGTGATAGCGGTAGCTGCCGCAAAGCATGTCGAGGGCCTCGCCGGGGCCGTTCAACTGGTACAGCGGGATGCTGCCGCGGTGCTCTACGGTGGGTTCGCAGGGTTGCGCCGGGCTGTCGCTGCGCAGGAGGTGCGGGGTGCCGCGTGGCAACAGGATCAGGTCGCCGGGATGCAGGTCGAGGCGACCGCCATCGAGGAATTCGCAATAGCAGGTGCCGGCCATGACGATATGGAAGGTCGCCTCGCCGGGCACCGCTTGCGGGTGCTCCAGCGCCCAGCTGCCCTGTAGCTGGCAGCGCTGGTCGAGGCGGCCCTGCAGGTTGGCGAGCTGGATGAGCCGGTCGAGTGGGTCCATGGGATGAGCCGATCAGGTCGAAAGTAGAGACGCATGGGCAGGCGGCGCGGTCCAGACTGGTCGAGACTGGTAACCCGACGCGCCACTCCCGGCGCGAAAGCAACGGAGAATATCACCATGCTGAACAACTGGACCGAGTTCGTCCCCGCCGTGAAAAAAGCCTTCGGTGCCCTGGGCAAGCAACACCCGAAGATGCTCGCCGCCTATGGCGCGCTGGAGGAAGCCAGCGCCGAGGGCGCCCTGGATGCCAAGACCCGCGAACTGATCTCCATCGCCGTGGCCATTACCACCCGTTGCGACGGTTGCATCGGCGTGCACACCGAGGCCGCGCTGAAGGCCGGCGCCAGCGAGGCGGAAATCGCCCAGACCCTGGCTACCGCCATCTCCCTGAATGCCGGCGCCGCCTATGTCTATTCGCTGCGCGCGCTGGAAGCCTACGACCAGTTCAAAAAGTGAGGCCGTACAGGCGCTGCAGGTAGAACAGCAACCCCAGCCAGGCCACCAGGGCCAGCCAGCCCAGCCCCAGCAGGCCCTTGCGCAGCAGCGTCGAGGGCCTGCCGTGGAGCAGGTCGACCAGGCTCAGCACGCCGCCGAGCAGCAGCAGGCCGAGCAGCGCCTGGGTGTACTGGGCGAAACTCGGCGACAACGCCTCGTCGCCGTGGGCGGCATAGTTGTACAGGTTCCAGGCGCAGATCAGCGTCGCCGGCAGCAGCGCCAGCAGCGCGCCGAGCCAGCGCCCGCGGACATGCAGGAGGAAGCCCGCGAGCAGGCCGACCAGCCCGGTACCCAGCGGTAGCAGCGCCAGGCCCTGGCTGAGGTAGACCAGGTCGACGCCGTCGGCGAGCGCCATCGGGGTGACGAAACGGTAGCTGCCGCTGGCGCAGAGCAGCACCGAAAGCAGCAACAGGGCGTAGCCCGGCAGGTACGGCCAGAAGGCGGGACGCGGGGGCAGGTCGGACATGGATGTTCCTTGCGGGTTGTCCGCTCGCATGAGCGTAGGCTCAAGCGTACCGCTGCGCGTGACAGGCGGCGAGTACCGTTGCGGTTGAACCCTCCGCGAATGGCGGGAGTCAGTCATAGGGTGACGCGAAAAAACGCCGGCTCACGCGCCGGACACCGTATCGACCCTGGACCAAGGAGTTCCGTTCATGGACCTGATCCGCATCCTCATCGCCATCCTCCTGCCGCCGCTGGGCGTGTTCCTGCAAGTCGGCTTCGGCGGCGCCTTCTGGCTGAACATCCTGCTCACCCTGCTCGGCTACATCCCGGGCATCGTCCACGCGGTGTACATCATCGCCAAGCGTTGAGGCCCCTGCTCAGGCGTAGTTCCATGGTTCCTTCACGGTGAAGTCCCGCCACGGGTCTTCGCCGTGGAAGGGGCCGACATAGAGCACCTCGCCGCCCCGGACGATCCATTCCATACCGTGTTCGCGGTCCCATTCGCAGTTCAGCGACAGGTGGATCACCGCTTCGTCGCCCTGTTCCGGGTCGGGCACGATCAGCTCGCCCGGTTCGATCCGTTCCAGCACCCCGCGCGCCGGCGCGACTTCCTCCGCAGACTCGCCCAGCCGCTCCAGGCGCGCGGCGCGGTAGCGCAGGCTGGCGGCACAAAGCCGCTCGACCACGGCGTCATCCAGTTCGTCGAGGGCTCGGGCGCAGCGCCAGGCGTAGGCGTCGTCGGCCTCGTTCTCGATGAACAGGCTGATGTAGCGCCGGTACAGGCGCCAATACACTTCGCCCATGTTCGCATCGTCCAGGTTGCGGATCAGTTCCATGCGTGGTCTCCCTGTTCAGCAGCGTTCGGTGAGGGCGATGCCACGGCCGTCGCCGAAGCCATCGTGTACGTGCAGCCATAGCGGGATCGGCCAGGCCCAGCCGCCGGCCTTCCACCAGCACTCGGCGAACCAGGCTTGCAGCGTATCGGCGAGCAGGTCGACGCCGCCGAAGCCGTCGGCGAAATAGGCTTCGTCGAAATCCGGGGCATGTCCCAGGCCGAGCGCCAGGTCCAGCGCCTTGCCGGGAAACAGGCGCGGGTCGCTGGCGTCCACCCGGTTGCTGGCGCCATTCAGGTACAACCACGCTTCCGCTGCGTCGCGTCCGTCCTCGCCGAGGAACAGTTGGATCTCGCCGTCGCGCAGTCCTTCCTCCAGGGGTTGCCGGAGCAGCTCGCGCAGGCGCTGGATCACGCCCGGCGCGGCGCGTTGCAGGTCGCGGCGGTAGCGCTCGCGGAATTGTTCGGGGCTGAGGCCGAAAGGAATCATGGGCGTTTCTCCGTCATTCGGGCAGGCAGGGCCCGGCTTCCAGCCAGGCCTCCAGGCTGGGTGCCAGGGGTTCGAAGCAGTCCGGCGTCATCGCGCCATGGTCGACCAGGAACAGCGCCTGCCGGTGATCGTCCAGGGCCATCACCACGGCGCGGCCGCCGCTGTCGTCGCCTATGGCCAGGTAGCCGGGGCAGTAGAGAGAGGTTTCGAAGGCCCGGTTGCGTTCCAGCAACTCGTCGGCGGCGTAGAGCAGCAGGCCCGGCTCGACGAGGCGGCCGCCGTGCTGCTCCAGAGCGGCGACGAAGGCAGCCGGCAGCGGTCGTCCGAGCCAGGCCTCTAGGGCATCCAATTCAGGCTTCATCGGGCTCGTCCAGGGCGAACAATGCATGGTGGCGGGCATGGGCCAGCAGGCGTTCGCCCAGCGCGTCGGCCAGGGCGTAGAAGCGCGTGTCCAGCGCATCCAGGGCCGCTTCGCAGTCGCGGTCGGGTTCATCGGCCCAGGTCGGCATGCGCAATTGGCGTTCGGCCTGGGAGACTGGCACCGGACCGTCGCCGAACAGCAGGGCGGCGGCTCGCTCCAGCAGGGCCAGGGCGTCCTCCGCCTCCAATTCGCGAAGACCCGCGCGCGCCGCCTGGTACTGGTCGCCGGAGGAGTTGCCGAAGTACTGGTCGAAGCCGCCGTTGTGCACTTCGCCGCTGAGCACGCTCACTGCGTAGTAGCTCCGTTCGGCCGGCGACAGCCCGGCGAATCCCTCGCGGCCATCGTAGACGCGATTCACCAGCGCGCTCCAGTACAGCGCCTGCGGACTCGCCAGGTAGCGCCGTCGCTCCGCGTGGAAGTGCTTGCCATCCTCGATGTTCTGCCGGTAGCCGCCCTTGCAGGGCATGCACAGTCCGTCGTTCCTCGCCGCCGTGGTCGGGAGGATGAGATGGCCGCAGGCGCGGCAGGGAAGGCGGTCGGTCATGAGCGGTCCTTGCTGGTGGAAGGGGCTCATTATTGCGCAGGATCGTTCAGCTTGAACGACAGTTTGGCTTGCCAGCCTGGCACGGCATTGCCCGCTGGCATGGCCGACCCTCTCTCCCTTCGGGGAGAGGGGCATGAGGACCGGCGCGGAGCGAGAAGCATCACCCCGCGCCAGCCCCCTCAGCTACGACTCACGGAAACGGCCACGCCGGCGACCCCTGGCTCATGTCCAGAAGCTTCACCGTGCTGTATTCGTTGGTCCGGTTGTTGGCATAGAAGAACGCCGGCTGCTCGGCGAAACCGTAGGCCGCTACCTGCGCCTGGGCCGCTGCCGAGGTACGGATGCCCCATAGCGCGAAGGTTGGCCGCTGGTCGCGCTGGGTCAGCCAGGACAGGCCGAGCAACAGGTTGTCGTTGCCGTCCGTGCTGCTGGCATCGCCGCTGTTTCCCGGGCGCTGGGCGTAGGTGCCGTAGCCGAGAGCGGCCTTGTTGGCGTCCCAGTCGGACTTGTCCACCTGGCGCTGGTGCAGGTAGAGCAGGGTCCAGATATCCCAACCCTGCAGCGGATCGTTCTTCAGGTCGGCCCAGTAGTGCACCCACTGGGTATAGAAGGCCATTCGCTCGCCGTTCAGCGCGTAGGTGCCCGGGTCTTCCCACAGGCGCTTGTATACGCCTGCCAGCGGATCGGCCTCGGCGCGTCCGGCGACGATCAGGTTGTAGGCGTTGCGGTAGTTGACCCGCGTATCGTCGAGGTTCTGCCCGAACTCGCGGAGCACGCGCCAGTCCTTGTGCAACGGGAATATCTGGTTGGAGATTTCGCCCGAGCGCCCGCCGTAGACCTTCAGTCGATTCACTTGCAGGTTGTGGCCCAGCTCATGGCTTTCGCCCCAGCCACGCGGGTTCAGGCCCCAGGTCTGGTCGTAGGGGTTGCCGCTGCAACCGCCGCCGCACTGGGCGTACTGGTCGACGTTGATGTGCTGGGTGCCGGGCAGCTTGTGCAGGGTCTCGCTGTCGCAGTCCCAGCCGCGCACCGCGCATTCCTGCTGGATTGCCGGAGTCTTCGCCTGGTTGGGAATGGCGAAGCCGGCCAGGGTGTAGGCGTCGTCGATGAACACCTCGTTCAACTCACGGATGAAGCGCTGGACGTCGCCGCCATAGTCCTTGTCGATCGAGCCACGGACCTTCTCCACCTTGGCGTGGACCTCTACCGAGCCGCTGCGCATCTCCAGCCAGTCGGCCTTGTCGGCGTCCAGCGCCTGGATGAAGTCGGCAATCGCCTGGCTGCTGTCCTCGCCCGGCTGGATGTCGAGGAACGGCTGGCTGGCCGCGCCGGTTACCTTGACGGTTACCGTCTGTCCCGGCGTGGCGCCGCTGTAGACCAGTTGCAACAGGCCGCCGTAGGGCGATACCAGCGCCACCGACTGGTTTGCCTGGAGCTTGATGTCCGGGCTCTTGAGGAAGCGCGGGCGGTCATACTGGCGGGTATTCCACAGCCGCGTCGAGCCGATGCGCTGGGTGTTCAGGCCGACCGCCAGGCTGGCCTGGCCAGCGTCTTCGATGCGAATGCTCAGGCGCTTGCCCGGCGCCGCCATGCGGCCGATGGCGGTGAAGCCCTGGGCCGACGGCAAGGTGAGGGTCAGGGTTTCCTCCGAGCCCGATACCGGCATCGACTGTTGGCGCTGGCCGGCGTAGCTGCCCAGTTCCTTCTGCGCCGCGCCGGCCTCGCGCACGTAGCCGACGATGGCGTCGGCGACGAAGGTTTCCTGGAAGCGCGCCGTGTCGGCGGCCTTGTCCATCGGGTAGCGGATGTTCTGCCGCACCGCGTCGGCCCACAGCAGCCAGAGCCGCAGCGAGGTGGTGCCGGGCAGGGCGAAGAGGTTCTGCGCCTTCTGGTTGTAGGCGTCGAGGGCGCCTTTCAGTACATCGACGCGCTTGCTGAAGTCGCTCAGTCCCGGCACGTCGTCGCAGGTGGTGCGACCGACGTAGGAGGTGCATTTCGACCAGTCGTAGTCCGTGCGCCAGCTACCGTCGACGATCTGCTGCACCAGCGCCGGATCCTGGCCGTAGGCACCGCCCAGCTCGACCGAACGCGCCCGGGTGCGGCTGGATGGCACCGCGTCCTTGTCCCAGTAGTTGCCGCCGTAGGGGCCTTCCTGCAGGCCCAGGCCGGAGAGGATCTGCTGGCCGGTGCTGCTCTGGTTCCAGCCATTGGTGTGCACGAAGAGGATCGGCAGCCCGGCCTGTAGCCGTGCGCGCACCGTGGCGCTCAGGCTAGCGGCGCTGGCGCCGTTGCCCAGTACCAGCAATTTGCTGGCGCTGGCGCAACTGGCGTCGGTCAGCGCGTTGCAGGCGGCGTCCGCCGGTTGCAGGCCGGCGCTCTTCAGGCCGTTGAGGGTGGCGGTCTTGTCCACCCCGACCACGCTGACCTTGAAGTCCTTCGCAGTGGCCGCGCCCGGGTCGCCGTTCACCAGCCACTGCACCGCCCGCTTCAGCAGCGGCGCGTGGGCGGCATTGGCCCCGCTCAGTTGGGTGAGCACGTTGGTGCCATAGGCCAGCCCGCGGCCGCCGGCCTCCAGGCTCAGGCTGGCGAGCACGCGCCCCTTGTCGCCAATGAGGAAGGGCAGGGTATTGTCCGGGTTTGCCGGCAGGACCCACATGCTGGCGGCGCCAGGATCATAGGCTTGGCTGAGGTTCTGGTAGAGACCGTCGAGCAACTGGGTGCGGGTCTGGCGGATGCGCTCGACCTGCTGCTGCAGGCGCAGGGCGACCAGGTGGCTGTCGGTCAGTTGCGAAGAATCCCCGCTGACCAGTGCCGCATCGAGGATTTCTTCCTGGGTGGCCGCCTGGGCGGACAGCGCGCCAGCCAGGCAGAAACCGGCCAGCAACGCTCGGTGGCGAGGGATGGGTGAGCGACTCATGTTCTCTCCTTGCAGTGAGGGAAATGCAGTGGTGGATAGGCTCACAACTGGCGCTATCGGCCCGTGGAGGGCGGCATATTGTTATGGGTGCGCCGGGTATCGCGTCGAACAGGGAATGGGCCTCGGACAATGCCGGAAATACGCATGGGCGATCCGCTGCATCGAACGAGTCAAGGCGAGAGGAGCATGTTGGGAAAGGCGGAAAAACTATCTGTTCTGGTTGTTTTTGAACTGCGTCTGATTATTTTGTTTTTATTTTTACCGATTGTTCGAAGCGCTCTGGAATAGGCGCTCCAGCGTTTCCTGTGACGAAACGATCCAGACTTTGGTTAGGGTCTTGGAAAATACCGAGGATGTATTTCCAGAGCTGTCGATCGAGTTGGAAGTTGCAGTTTCATGAAGGTTTAGGTACTTCGAAGTTACCGCGTTGGCGATGGAATCGATATCGTCCGGTAGTGCCTTCGGAAGTGCCTGATAAGTGCCTTCCCACGCTCAGGCGGCGAACAGAGCCGCCACGTCCATCGGATTCCGCTCCGCCAGCGCCAGTTCGCCTTCGCCGAAACTTGCGCTGCTGCCGCCGACACCCTGCGATTGATCGCGCAGTGGGGGGGCGTTTCATACCAAAGCCTGTGACCTGCAGCACGGCTCGCCGATGCAACGGTAGCGACCTATCGGCAGGTGCTGGAAACCTGCCGTTTCCAGCACGAAGATGCCGTAGGGTGAGAGAAATACGTGGTCGATCTGTGTCGTGCCGTCCGGCGTGTTCAGGGTGACGTTGTGCAGGCGGCGGTAGGTGTGCCTGTCCAGTTGCCAATGGGCGAACAGGCGCACCAGCAGTTCACCGATCTGCCCCTTGGCCTAAGGCGATTTGAGCAGGCCGATCAGCAGGGCTGCCGGGATAAACCAGGTCAGCATGCCCCAGACCTGGGCGACTATCGGGCTGTAATCCACTTTCTTCCTTGAGCCGAGCTGCTTAATGGAGAGGCGACCATTGTCCTATGGCGCGATGACGCATCAAGGGCTGATGAGCCCGGTGCAGGCGCTCAGCGTGCTATCTGGTAACGGGTGCTACGCCCTCCGCCGGGCAGTCGCTCGATGCAGCCCTTTTCCAGCAGGTCGCTCAGGTGGCGGGTCGCGGTGGCTTTGGAAACCATGGCCACAGCTTGGTATTGCGCCGCACTGATGCCGTCCTCGAACCCCCTTTCGCCGCCATCGAGCAGGCGGTTAAGCACTTTGATCTGCTCCGCCGATAGCGTTTGGCTGCGATGTGCCTGCCAGAAGCGCGCCTTGACCAGCACGCGGTCTATACGGGCAAGGGCTTGCTCCAGGCTCTTGAGCAAGGTTTCGAGGAACCACTGCAGCCAGGCGGTGATATCCAGCGTGCCCTTCTGGCTGGCTTCTAGGATGCGGTAATAGCCGGCGCGGTCGTCGAGGATGCTCGCAGACATGGCGTAGAAGCGAATGGCTTGCTGCTCGCCCTGAGCCAATGCTAGATCGGTGATAGCGCGGGTGAGGCGACCGTTGCCGTCGTCGAAGGGGTGCAGGGTCACGAACCAGAAATGTGCGATACCGGCGCGCAGAAACGGGTCGAGGCTGGCATCGCTGCGGCTGCTTTCGAACCAGGCGAGAAAGTCCGCCAGTTGCGCTTCCAACCCTGCGCAGGGAGGGGCTTCGAAATGTACGGTAGGGCGGTCTATCCGACCCGAAACTACCTGCATGGGCTCTTCGCCGCGCAGTGCGCCGATGTGTAGTGGTCGAGCCAGCAGTTGGTCATCGGTGGGGAATAACCAACTGTGCCAGGTGAACAGTCGCTGTTCGTCTAGCGGCTCTTGATGTGCGTGGGTGGCATCGAGCAGCAGTTCCGCCAGGCCTTCGGAGCGAGAGGTGGTTCGACCTTCTTCTTGCAATCCCAGTCGCCGTGCCAGTGATGAGCGCACCGAACCGACATTCAGTTGCTCTCCCTCAATGGCTGAAGAGGTGACGATGTTCTGCAGCATGGCATCCAGGCTGCTCTGCACTTCGGTGTCACTCCCCACGGCACCGAGCATTCCTAACAAACGACCCTGAGCCTGGCTACAGGAGCGCAGCAGTGGTGCAAGCGCTTCGGCTTGCCAGTTGAACTGCGGCCAGTCGGGCTGCTGCCAGATCCAGAGTGGGTCGTTCATAAGGGATGTTCATCTTGAGCCGATTAGAGAGCCTATTCGGCTCATTTTGTGAGCCGATAATGCCAGCTATTCGGCTCACTGTCTAATTCTCAAGCTGGGTTGATAGCTTGATGAGCATGCCTGTTCAGGGTGACTGAGTCAGCTAAAGCGCCTGTTTCAGCACTTCAGAAACCTTGTGGACAGAGGTCGGCCGTACCCCTTGGGCATCGATAAAATTTGATGCAGGGACATGTAGCTCTCGGGCTACAAAATGGGGGCAGGTCACATGTGCTCGGAGCCGCAGTGCTGGATGTACACGCCGCGTACCATCTCGTCTTCGGTGCGGCGTACCCAGTCTTCGGCGTCGCGCTTGGTGCGGAAGGTTTTTCGTTGGTCGGCCAGTCCGTTTTGCGGACCACGGGAGGGGGGCGACTGTTGCCATAAGATAAGGACTCCAAAGGCAGACTGGCGAACCAGTACTGTACCGATTTTGTACCTTTTGGCCATGGAGTCGTTTATGAGGCCACTACCCTAGAAAGCGCAAAGCCGCGCAGTGCGCGGCTTTGAAAGTGGTGGGCCCACACGGACTCGAACCGTGGACCAAAGGATTATGAGTCCTCTGCTCTAACCGACTGAGCTATAGGCCCCCAGAGTCGGGTGGGGATGGGCCATTGCTGGCCCATCCCCCCCTAAGAACCGTACGTGCGCCTTTCAACGCATACGGCTCAAGCCTTTCAAAGCCCCCTAACGGGCCGGCTTGCTTACTGTCAGACCACGAGCATGGAGTTGCTGGTGGCAAGCGGGGTGCAATAGTACCCGGTTCTCCAGGGAGTCTCCACCGCCTTGTGAGCGATAGAGGATGTGGTGGTCGTGCCACCCGGTTTCCCTGGTTATCGGTTGGTTGCAGAGCGAGCAGAGCCCCTTCTGGGAGAGGTATAGGTTTCTGATCTGAGTTCGGTACTTCAGCTTTTTCAACATCCGTTCCGTTCGCAGTTTTTCACCTATTGCTTCCATGGCTGGATCGTAGGGGTTGTATTCCCCACTCACCTTCCTATGTCGCTCAATCGGCGTGCTCGCCAGCGAGTACAGCGCGACCTCCCGTTTCTTACCGTTGCTTTCCAGCACCGTGGTAGCGAACACCCAAGTCTTGTCCCCGTGAATCCGGAAATATCGCCTCCTGATCCAATCCAGTGACTTGTTCGGGTGCCGCCGTTTCGCCCAACGCCAGAGCTTGAGAAACACTCTGTTGTCCATGCGGCTGAACGTTTGCTTGGCAACCACTGGCTGGTGATACAGCGCCCAGCCGCGCAGAATCGGATTCAGCGTTCGGATCAAGTCCTCTTGCCTTGCCGTCCTGCTGGTTTCGATGACCTCCTTCACCTTGCCGTAGAACGCTTTCGCGTTCTTCTGGCTGGGTTTGATCAGAAGCTTCCCGTTGTACTTGCGGAAGTTCCAACCGAGGAAGTCGAAGCCCTGATCTATGTGGGCGATCCGCGTTTTCTCCAGAGAGAGCTGCAGCCCGCGTACCGCCAGGAACTGCTCTACCCAGGGTTTGACTTCTTTCTCCAGTACCTCGGGAGAGACACCGGTGATGACGAAGTCGTCCGCATAGCGCACCACATTGAGTTTCAGCTTCTTCGCCCTTGTCACGCCCAGGTGTCGCTTGAGCTGTGATTCCAGGCCATCGAGCACCATGTTTGCCAAAGTAGGCGAGATGATTCCGCCTTGAGGTGTTCCAGCATCCGTTGCCTGGAGCTGGCCTTTGTGGATCACGCCGGCCTTCAACCATTTCCGGAGGATCACCTTGTCCGTGGGGACATGGTTCAGTAGCCAGTCATGATTGATGTGGTCAAAACACCCTTGTATGTCCGCCTCCAGTATCCATTGGGCCGAAGCCTTTCCGGATAGGCAAACGAACAACTGGGACATTGCATCCGCCGTGGATCGCTCGATCCTGAAGCCATAGCTGTTCGGATCGCCGGTGGTTTCTGCAATGGGCGACAGAGCGAGCAGGTAGAGTGCCTGCATTGCCCTGTCAGTCATGGTCGGGATACCCAGGGGGCGCTCCTTTCCGTTCGACTTCGGGATGAACACTCGCCGTAGAGGCCGAGGTTGGTACCCGCGCCTTTTCAACCCTTGTGCCGCTTTCCACTTGGTGTCAGGCGTATCCCAGAGCACGCGGTCGACTCCCGCCGTGCGCTTGCCCTGGTTTTCAGTGACTCTCCGTACAGCCAGGTACCTGGCCGACGTCGAGCGGGTCAGCATCCGTTGTAGGGCCTTCACCCTGCGCCATTTGCCTTCCCGACAAGCCTTCGCAATCCGTACCTGCATTCCCCGGACATTCCGCTGGACCCGACACCAGTCGATGTCGTGCCACTGCTGCGGAGCGCCGGAAAGCGCAGACCCGGCCGATGGGCTGAGTTCTTTCATGCTGCTTTCCTCTCATGATGGTTAGTCCACCCGAGCGGAAGGCGCACGCCGGTCCCTGACGGGATGCGCGCACCCCGCCAAGGTTGGTTTGTGTGGGCTCGATGTTGCTGAGCCCTGGGTTCATTGAGACAGGTTCAATCAGAGTTCTTGCGACGAAAGACCACGCAGAAGTCTGCCCGGTTTCCCGTGGGGTGATGTTCCAACCCCTATCCAGACGATTACAGCCTGGCGTTCGCTTTCTCTGCGATCCCATACCCGCACCGCCAACAGTTCGCCTTACGGCTCCCCTGCCCCGAGGGCGGCGATACGGGCTTACCACGTTCCCTGACTGTCACACGACTGGGTTAGGACCTGCCTTTTCACCGGTGGTCTGAAGGCGACGTATCTCCACGACCTACGGAGATAACCGACCACGTACCTTTTGGTTCGAGCCTGTCAGCAGCTTTGGCTCGTCAATCCTTACGGTGTTTATCAGCAGTTCACCTAGGTTGCCCGTACCAGTCAGCCTAGCGCCTTGGGTCGGTGCTACTCCGACCCTCTGCGGTTCACCTCACGGTGAATTCGCACCCTCGCGGGGGCTACGTTGTCGGGAAAGCTTCGCACCCTGCCGTTACCAGCAACGCACGTTTCCCTAGGCTACCGTTGGTCGCACAACGAGTCCGCTGCCACTCCATACAAGCAGTGGTTGGACAATGACAGACAGAGCTTTCGCTCATGTCTCCTTTGGGGAAGGGAGAACAGGGACGACCTGCTGGCCGCCAGTTCCTGATTTATTACCTCCTGTTTCAAATTACGCAGGAGGTGACCCCAGCGGGGATCGACTCTCCCGCAGGGGTTGGTTTTAGGATGCGCTCCAAGACCGGTGTTCTGGTCCTGCGGTCGTGCTGCCGAGAGCTCAACGACCTTGGGTTTTTATTGCCACCGCCGCTGCGGCAAGTCCTTGAAGGCAAAAGACTTCTGGGCGAGTTTTGGTTCCCGGGGATGGATACCCAAGCGTTCGATTTCCTTGCGGAAATCCCCCAAGCTGACCCTACAGCTTGGAGACGGAGACACGCCACGCGTGTCGCACAGGTCGGCGGATTATACCGGCGCTTCTCGGGGAGCGCCAATCGGCTGGCGCGGTTTGAGGAATTTGCTGGCGAACAGCTCGGCGGGCAGCGGCGGACTGAGGACGAAGCCCTGGATCTGCTCGCAGCCTTCGTGGGTGAGGAAGCTCTGCTGACCTTCGGTTTCCACGCCTTCGGCGATCACCGTGAGCTGCATGCTGCGGCCGAGGGCGATGATGGCGCGGGTGATGGCGGCATCGTGGGGATCGTCGGGAAGGCCGCGGATGAACGACTTGTCGATCTTCAGGATGTCCAGCGGCAGGCGCTTGAGGTAGCTGAGCGAGGAGTAGCCGGTGCCGAAGTCGTCGATCGCCAGCTGTACGCCGAGGCGCTTGAGGCCGTGGAGGACGGCGAGGGCCTCCTCGGTCTGGTTCATGATGAAGCTCTCGGTGATTTCCAGTTGCAGCCGCGACGGTTCCAGGCCGGACTGCTCCAGCAGTTGCTCGAGGCGTTCGATCAGTTGCGGCTGGCCGAGCTGGGCGCCGGCGAGGTTGACCGACAGCGGGCCGAACGGCGCGTGCAGCTTTTGCCATTCGCCCATCTGCTGGCAGGCGTGTTCCAGCACCCAGTCGCCGAGGGGCAGGATCAGGCCGCAATCCTCGGCGAGGGGGATGAAGCGCTCCGGGGAAATTTCCCCGAACAGCGGATGGTACCAGCGCACCAGTGCCTCGGCGCCGACCAGCAAGCCGCTCTCCAGGCTCAGCTTGGGTTGGTAGTACAGCTGCAACTCGTCGCGCTCGAGGGCGCGGCGCAGTTCGGTTTCCAGCGCCATGCGCTCGGTGGCCAGGTAGGTCAGTTCGCGGGTGTAGTACTCGATGCGGCTGCGGCCCCGCGACTTGGCGCGGTACATGGCGGCGTCGGCGTTCTTCACCAGGGTCGGGGCGTCGTCGCCGTCCTTGGGGAACAGGGCGATGCCGACGCTGGCGCTGACGAAGAATTCATGACCGTCGGCCTGGAACGGCGCGGTGAAGGCATTCAGCAGCTTGCGCGCGACGTGCTCGGCGTCGCTTTCCTGGTGCAGGCCTGGGAGCAGGATGATGAATTCGTCGCCCCCCAGGCGGGCCACGGTATCGACGTCGCGCAACTGGTCGCGCAGGCGTTCGGCGATGGCCTTGAGCAGCAGGTCGCCGATGGGATGGCCGAGGCTGTCGTTGATGTGCTTGAAGCGGTCCAGGTCGATGAACAGCACGGCGCCGGGACGGCTCTCTTCGCGGGCCTCGTCGAGGGCGTGATTGAGCCGGCTCTCGAACAGCAGGCGATTGGGCAGACCGGTGAGCGGATCGTGGTGGGCCTGGTAGTCGAGCCGGGCCTGGGCGTACTTGAGGGTGGAGATATCGGCAAAGACGCCGACGAAGTGAGTGATCTCGCCCTGCGGATTGTGTACCGCGCTGATGGTCAGCCATTCGGGGTACAGCTCGCCGGTCTTGCGTCGGTTCCAGATCTCGCCCTGCCAGTGCCCGTCGCGTTCCAACTGGTTCCACATGGCGAGGTAGAAGCTGGAGTCGTGTTGTCCGGAGGAGAGCAGGCTGGGCGAGCGTCCCAGCGCCTCCTGCTCGCTGTAGCCGGTGATCTCGCTGAAGGCGCGGTTGACCGCGGTGATGCGTTGGCGGGTATCGGTGATCATCACGCCTTCGGCGGTGCTTTCGAAGACGGTGGCGGCCTGCTGCAGCTTCTCCTGCATGAGCTGGCGCTCGGTGATATCGCGGGCGATGGTCAGCACGCAGTCCTCGCCATCGATGCTGATCCGGTGGGCGGACATCTCGCACTGGCGGATGCCACCGTTGCGGTCCCGTACAGGGGCGGTGAAGCCCTGGGTCAGGGTGTGGTGGCGTACCAGCGAGATCAGGCGCTTGCGGTCCTCGGTGTCGACCCACAGGCCGAGTTCGAGCGTGGAGCGGGAGATGACCTCGTCGCGGCGGTAGCCGGTGAGACGGGTGAAGCCATCGTTCACGTCGATCAGCGTGCCGTCTTCGAGGCGGCTGATCAGCAGACCGTCGGGGTAGGCATGGAAGGCGTTGGCGAACTTCTCCTCGGAGATCCGCAGCAGTTCCTGGGTCTCCACCAGGTGGGTGATGTCGCGGATCACTACCACCAGCGCCGGGGTCTGGTCGAGGGCCACGTGCTGGGCGCTGAGCAGCGCGCTGAAGGTACTGCCATTGCGGCGCCGCAGGGGCACCTCGAGGTTGGTCAGGTTGCCGTGGCCGAGCTTTTCCAGGACCTGCGGGCCCAGGCCGGGGAGTGCCCAGATGCCCAGCTCGGTGGCGGTCTTGCCGATGGCGTCGTCGGCGGCGATGCCGATCTGCTGCTCGAAGGTGCTGTTCACCGCGAGGAAGCGGCCGTCGGCGCCGTTGGCCAGTACCACCATGTCCGGGCAGTGGTGGAACACCGAAGCGAACTTCTGTTCGGACAGGCGCATGGCCTGCTCGGTGAGCTTGGCCTCGGTGATGTCGATCATCAGACCGCGCAGGAGCAGGTCCCGGCCTTGCGTGATCGGGGTGACCAGATCGCGAATCCAGACCACCCGGCCGTCGGCGGCGAGCATCCGGTAGTCGAAGCTGTGGTCGCGTCCGGCCTGGCTTTCGCTCATGCAGTAGTGGATGGCGTACTCGGCGTCCATGGGGTGCAGGGTCCGCTGCCAGAAGCCCGGCTGCAGCCATTCGCCAAGGGGATAGCCGAGCAGGCGTTCGGCGTGGGGCGAGACGTAGGTGAAGCGGTTCTCCTCGAGGCGCATTTCCCAGGCGATGGCATTCAGGCTTTCCACCAGTCCCCGGTAGTGCTGTTCGCTGTCGCGCAGTTCGCGCTCCAATTGCCGCCGGCGATTCACCTCGCGGCGCAGGCGGCGGTTCATGGCCAGCAGTATGGCGACCGAGACCAGGATCAGCAGGACGATGGGAAGACCGTAGGTCGCCATCTCGCGCCAGGCCGGACGTCGGTCGAGCAGGCCGCCGACCCAGGGGGCCTGGAGTCGCTCGATCTCCTCGGCGCTGAGGTCGGCGAGGACCTTGTCGACGATCCCGGCGAGGATCGGTTGTCCGCGCGGCACGGCCATCGCCAGTTGGTAGCGGTATGGCGTCTCGCCGCTGATCTCCAGGCCGTTGAGCTTGAGCTGGCGGAGGTTCCATACGCTGGAGGCGAAGTCGCCGACGAAGGCGTCGGCCTGGCCGGTGGCCAGCGCCTGCAGGGCTGCCGCTACCGAAGGCAGCGGCAGCAGGGTGAGGTCGGGATGCTGGGCGATCAGCAGTTCGTGAGGAGCATAGTGGTCGACCACCGCGACCTTGAGCCCGTAGAGCTCGTCGATGCGCTTCGGCATCGGGCCGTTCTTGCGTGCCAGGATGATGATCGGGAAATCCAGGTAGGGCCGGGTGAAGCTCAGGTACTCCTGGCGCTCCGGGGTAGCCATGATGCCGGGCAGCAGGTCCAGCCGACCGTCCTTGGCCTGCTCCAGGACCTGCGTCCAGGTCTTCGGTTCGACAGGCGTCAGGCTGACGCCCAGGCGTTCCTGCAGCAGGCCGATGTAGCCGGCGGCGAGTCCCTGGTAGCGGCCCTGTTCGTCGCGGAACTCGAATGGCGGCCAGGAGGTGTCCACGCCCAGGCGGATGCTCGGGTGCTCGGCCAGCCAGGCCCGTTCCTCGGGCGTGAGCGTGAGGGCGCCGGCCAGCCCCGGCCAGCAGCAGGCCAGACACAGGAGAAGCACGGCCTGCAGACGCTGCATGAGGCGGTCTCGCGGTGGACGGGAATATATGCGGAAGTGTAGACGCCGGGCGGCGGGGCAAGCGGCAAAGAAAAACCCCCGGTTTTTCAGGCCGGGGGTTCGTTCGTCACTCGTCGAGGAAGGAGCGAAGGTGCTCGCTTCGCGACGGATGGCGCAGCTTGCGCAGCGCCTTGGCTTCGATCTGGCGGATCCGCTCGCGGGTCACATCGAACTGCTTGCCGACTTCCTCGAGGGTGTGGTCGGTGTTCATGTCGATGCCGAAGCGCATGCGCAGCACCTTGGCTTCCCGGGCAGTGAGGCCGGCGAGGACTTCGCGGGTGGATTCCTTGAGGCTCTCGCTGGTCGCCATCTCGATCGGCGACTGCATGGTGGAGTCCTCGATGAAATCGCCCAGGTGCGAATCTTCGTCGTCACCGATCGGGGTTTCCATGGAGATCGGCTCTTTGGCGATCTTCAGTACCTTGCGGATCTTGTCCTCAGGCATGTCCATGCGCTCGCCAAGCTCTTCCGGGGTGGGCTCGCGACCCATTTCCTGGAGCATCTGGCGGGAGATGCGGTTGAGCTTGTTGATCGTCTCGATCATGTGCACCGGGATGCGGATGGTGCGTGCCTGGTCGGCGATCGAACGGGTGATCGCCTGGCGAATCCACCAGGTGGCGTAGGTGGAGAACTTGTAGCCGCGACGGTATTCGAACTTGTCCACCGCCTTCATCAGGCCGATGTTGCCTTCCTGGATCAGGTCGAGGAATTGCAGGCCGCGGTTGGTGTACTTCTTGGCGATGGAAATCACCAGGCGCAGGTTGGCCTCGACCATTTCCTTCTTCGCCCGGCGAGCCTTGGCTTCGCCGATCGACATCGCGCGGTTGATTTCCTTGATCTCGGCGACGGTCAGCTCGACCTCGCTTTCCAGGGCCGCCAGCTTCTGCTGGTTGCGCAGGATGTCGTCGCGCAGGCGCTCGATGGCCTCGGCGTACTTCGGCTTGCTCTTCAGGACGCTGTCGACCCACTTCTCGTCGGTCTCGTGGTTCGGGAACAGGCGCAGGAAGTCGGCACGCGGCATGCGCGCGTCACGCACGCAGAGCTGCATGATGGCGCGTTCCTGGGCGCGCACGCCTTCCAGGGCGGAGCGCACGCGGGCGACCAGGGCGTCGAACTGCTTGGGCACCAGCTTGATCGGCATGAACAGCTCGGCCAGGCCGGTGAGTTCGGCGGTGGCCTGCTTGCTGCCGCGACCGTGCTTCTTCAGGGCCTTCTTGGCCTTGTCGAGCTGCTCGGAGACCGCGGTGAAACGCAGGCGGGCTTCTTCCGGATCCGGACCGCCGTCGCCTTCGTCGTCGCTGTCGCTGCTGTCGTCGCTTTCTTCTTCCTCGTCGTCCTTCTCTTTCGAGTCGGCGGAATCGTCCTTCAGGTTGACCGGCTCCACCTCTTCGGCGGGCAGGCTGCCGTCATCGGGATCGATATAGCCGCTGAGGACGTCGGAGAGGCGACCGCCTTCGGCGACGATGCGATTGTAGTCGGCCAGGATGCTGTCCACCGTGCCCGGGAACTGGGCGATGGCGCTCATCACTTCGCGGATGCCTTCCTCGATGCGCTTGGCGATTTCGATCTCGCCTTCGCGGGTCAGCAGTTCCACGGTACCCATTTCACGCATGTACATGCGCACCGGGTCGGTGGTGCGACCGATGTCGCTTTCCACCGCGGCCAGGGCCGCTGCGGCTTCTTCCGCTGCGGCTTCGTCGGTATCCGCCTCGGCCAGCAACAGGGCATCCGCATCCGGGGCTGTCTCGAATACGTTGATCCCCATGTCGTTGATCATGCGGATGATGTCTTCCACCTGTTCCGGATCGGAAATATCCTCCGGCAGGTGGTCGTTGACCTCCGCGTAAGTCAGGTATCCCTGCTCACGGCCTCGGGCGATCAACTCTTTCAGACGAGATTGCTGTTGCGCTTTTCCGGACATAACACCCTATCCACTGAAGGTCTTGGCGGGCAAAAAATAAGCAGAGGATTATACCTGATGCCTGGGCTGAGGCGCCAGTTCAGCTCTGGGAAGGCGATGAAGCGGCAACACTGTAGTGCTCTCTGAGCAAGGCTTTCTCTTCATCGGTCAGTTCACTGTAGCTCTTCTGCATGACGCTGCGTAAACGCTCCTCCCGCTCGCCGAAACGCTGGCTCTCGGAGAGTTTAGTAATGGTGTCGAAGAACTGCTTTTCAAGGTTCTCCTGGACGATCAGCCACTCCTTCTCGCCCAGGGCCTGCAGCAGGCGGCCCTGGGGCGTGCCGTGCCAGCGCGCGATGAGTTGCATCGAGCTCTGCCGCGGGTTCTTCTGCAGGGCTTCCAGCAGGGACACCAGCAACTGGGCGTAGGTATCCTGCTCCCTGGCGAGGGTGCCCGCATCGTCGACCTTCAAGGCCAACTGCGGATGATGCAGCAAGGTGCGCAGGGCGTTGAGGGTGGTGGACTCCACGCTGACCGGCGTTCGTTGCGGAGCCTTGAAGTCGCCGCGGCCGCCTTTGTCCCACTTCTTCTTGCCATCCCACTTCTTGCCGTCCCAGGGCTTCTTGTCCTTGTTCCAGCTCTTGCGCGGTTGCGCCTCGACATAGCCTGGCGCAGCGTCGAACGGCGCATGGGAGGGCTCGTTCTCGTAGTAGGCGCTGGCGGCGAAATAGTCGTCGCCGTCCAAGACGCCGCTCGCTCCGTGGTCCATGGACGACGGCGGCGGGCTGTGGTGCGCCAGTTGTCCGATGTTTTCGCCGGACAGGCCGGTGATTTCCGACAGACGTTGCCGCATCAGCAGGCGCAGGTTGTTCCCGGGAATCTTCTCCAGCAGCGGCGCGGCGAGGGTCGCCAGGTGGGCCTTGCCTTCCAGGGTGGCGGGGTCGGCCTCCAGCATCAGTTGTTGGAAGAAGTACTCCGCCAGCGGCTGGGCCTGCTGGGTGATGCGTGCGCGGAAGGCATCCTCGCCCTCGGCGCGTACCAGGCTGTCCGGGTCCTCGCCCTCGGGGAGGAACAGGAAGCGCACGCGCTTGCCGTCCTGCAGGTTCGGCAGCACCGACTCCAGGGCGCGCCAGGCCGCCTTGCGCCCGGCCTGGTCGCCGTCGAAACAGAACAGGATGCTCGGTACCAGGCGGAACAGGCGCTTGATGTGTTCCTCGCTGGTCGCCGTGCCGAGGGTCGCCACCGCGTTGCGGATGCCTTGCTGGGCCAGGGCGATGACATCCATGTAGCCCTCGACCACCATGATCTCGTCGAGGTCGCGATTCTTCTGCCGGGCCTCGTAGAGTCCGTAGAGTTCCTGGCCCTTGTGGAAGACCGGAGTCTCCGGGGAGTTCAGGTACTTCGGCTTGTCGTCGCCGAGCACCCGGCCGCCGAAGGCGATGATCCGCCCGCGGCTGTCGCGGATCGGGAACATCACGCGATCGCGGAAGCGGTCGTAGCGCTTGCCGGTGTCGCTGTTCTCCACCAGCAGGCCGGCGTCGAGCATGGCCTTGAGTTGCAGGTTGTCGCCACCCAGGTGCTTGAGCAGGTTGTCCCAGCCGGGCGGGGCGAAACCGAGGCCGAAGTCGCGGGCGATCTCGCCGGTCAGGCCGCGGCCCTTCAGGTAGTTCACCGCGGCCTTGCGCGCCGGGTGGCTTTTCAGCGCCTGCTTGTAGAACTCGGCGGCGGCGCTGAGCAGCGGGTAGAGCGGCGAGTCGGTCGGCTGGCGCGGCGTGTGCCCGCGTCCGCCGCGTTCCTCGCGCGGCACGTCCATGCCGGCGCGCTTGGCCAGTTCCTCGACCGCCTGGGGGAACTCCAGCTGGTCGTGGTCCATGACGAAGCCGAGCGCGTTGCCGCCGGCGCCGCAGCCGAAGCAGTAGTAGAACTGCTTGTCCGGGCTGACGGTGAACGAGGGAGTCTTTTCCTTGTGGAACGGGCAGCAGGCGCTGTAGTTCTTGCCGGTTTTCTTCAGTTGGATGCGTGAACTCACCACCTCGACGATGTCGGTGCGGTTCAGCAGGTCATCGATGAAGCTTTGCGGTATCAGGCCGGCCATGGTGTTCTCGAAAACGACGGCGCGTGGGCGCAGAGCGGCAGCATAGCAATTATCGCCGGGCCGATCAGGCCGGCGCGGTGTTTCAGGAGGAGAGACGCGCCTTCAGGCGCTGGCTGACCTGTGCCATGTCGACGCGACCCTGGACCTGCGGTCGCAGCAGGTTCATCGCCTTGCCCATGTCCTGCGGACCCTGGGCGCCGCTGTCGACGATGCTGCGCTCGATCAGGGCGTCGATCTCATGGTCGTCCAGGGGCTTGGGCATGAAGTCCTGGAGCACGAGGATCTCGGCAGCCTCGACCTCGGCGAGGTCCTGGCGGCCGGCGTCGCTGAACTGGCGCTGGGCGTCGCGGCGCTGCTTGATCATCCGGTCGAGGATCAGCAGGGCTCGGGCGTCATCCACCTCGATGCGTTCGTCGACTTCGACGCGCTTGATGTCCGCGAGGGCCAGGCGCAACGTGGTCAGCCGCGGCTTGTCCTGGGCGCGCATGGCGACCTTGACGGCGTCGAGGAGGCGGGATTTGATTTCGCTCATGGCGGAAAGCCGAAAGCCCGGCCGGGGCCGGGCTGAGGCACGATCACTGACGCGTGGGCGTCGAGTGGATCAGTACAGGCGCTCGCGACGGCGCTGTTCGCGCTGTACTTTCTTCGCGTGGCGCTTCACTGCGGCAGCGGCCTTGCGCTTGCGCTCGGCAGTGGGCTTCTCGTAGAACTCGCGGCTGCGAACTTCAGCCAGTACACCTGCTTTTTCGCAGGAGCGCTTGAAACGACGCAGGGCTACGTCGAAGGGTTCGTTCTCTTTTACTTTGACGGCTGGCATCCAGGTCGTACCTTCACTGATTACCGGGGGTTGAACGTACTCCGGCAAGGTGGCGCGGATACGTCGGTTTTCAAGGGTTGCGGATATTAACGGTTCGGCCGGAGGAATGCAAAGCCTCCGATCGAAAAACACTGGTCTGGCGCAAAGCCGCCGATTATCATGCGCGGCTTCGTATTTGCCAAGCTCTAAGGCTCAAGCCCATGCGCGTGCTGGGACTGGAAACGTCCTGCGACGAAACCGGCGTCGCCCTTTACGACAGCGAACGCGGCCTGCTGGCCGACGCGCTGTTCAGTCAGATCGACCTCCATCGCGTCTACGGCGGCGTCGTGCCCGAGCTGGCCTCGCGCGACCACGTCAAGCGCATGCTGCCGCTGATCCGCCAGGTGCTCGACGAGTCCGGCTGCACGCCGGCGGATATCGACGCGATCGCCTATACCGCCGGTCCCGGCCTGGTCGGCGCCCTGTTGGTGGGGGCTTCCTGTGCCCAGGCGATGGCCTTCGCCTGGGGCGTGCCGGCGGTCGGCGTGCACCACATGGAAGGGCACCTGCTGGCGCCGATGCTGGAAGAGCAGCCGCCGCGGTTCCCGTTCGTCGCCTTGCTGGTTTCCGGCGGTCACACCCAGTTGGTGCGGGTGGACGGCATCGGTCGCTACCAGTTGCTTGGCGAATCGATGGACGACGCCGCCGGCGAAGCCTTCGACAAGACCGCCAAGCTGATCGGCCTGGGCTATCCCGGCGGTCCGGAAATCGCCCGCCTGGCGGAGCTCGGCACTCCTGGCCGCTTCGTGTTCCCGCGGCCGATGACCGATCGCCCCGGCCTGGACTTCAGCTTCAGCGGGCTCAAGACCTTTACCCTGAACACCTGGCAGCGTTGCGTCGAGGCCGGCGACGACAGCGAGCAGACCCGCTGCGACATCGCCCTGGCGTTCCAGATCGCGGTGGTCGAGACCCTGCTGATCAAGTGCCGTCGCGCCTTGAAGCAGACCGGCCTGAAGAACCTGGTGATCGCCGGCGGCGTCAGCGCCAACCAGGCGCTGCGCAGCGGCCTGGAAAAGATGCTCGGCGAAATGAAGGGGCAGGTGTTCTACGCCCGCCCGCGCTTCTGCACCGACAATGGCGCGATGATCGCCTACGCCGGCTGCCAGCGCCTGCTCGCCGGCCAGCATGACGGCCCGGCGATCAGCGTCCAGCCGCGCTGGCCGATGGAGTCGCTGCCGGCGGTCTGAGTGGCCGCCAGGTCGCAGTCAGGCAGGTGTCGATGACGCAGCTGGGCCAGACTGCATGAAGTTTTTTCCTTTTATGGATTAGAAATGCCGTTCGCGGCCGGCGAACAGATCGCGTAAGTTGGCGCGGTGCCGCCAGACGATCAGGCCGGTCAGCACGGTCATCGGCAGCAGCGCTCCGGGCTGCTGCCAGGCCAGCAACGGCAGGGTCAGCGGGGTGGCCACCAGCGAGGCGAGCGAGCTGGTGCGCGACAGCTTGAAGGTCAGCAGCCAGGCCGCCGCGGCCAGCAGTACGGCCGGCGGATAGAGGCCGAGGAGCATGCCCGCGGCGGTGGCGACACCCTTGCCGCCGCGGAAGTTGAAGTACAGCGGGTACAGGTGGCCGATCACGGCGGCGATGCCGACCCAGGCCTCCTCCATCACGCCGAGCCCCAGCCAGCGGGCGACCAGCACCGGCAGCAGGCCTTTGCCGACGTCGCCGAGCAGGGTCAGGATGGCGAGTTTCTTCCCGGCGACGCGCAGCATGTTGGTCGCGCCGGGGTTGCCGGAACCGCTGGCGCGCGGGTCCTGGGTGCCGAACCAGCGGCTGAGCAGGACGGCGAAGGAGAGGGAACCGAGCAGGTAGGCGAGGATCGCCAGTAGCCAGACCATGGATTCCACCGAGGACGAGGATGTCCTCGATTCTAACGGGGCGGCGCACGCTTGTCGTGGCATCCCTTGGAGCGGGTAGCGAAGTGGACAGAGTTTTTATCGAAGGCTTGGAGGTCGATACCGTCATCGGCGTGTACGACTGGGAGCGCGGCATCCGTCAGTGCCTGCGCCTGGACCTGACCCTGGGCTGGGACAACCGTCCGGCCGCCGCGGGCGACGATCTCGCCCTGGCGCTGGACTATGCCGCGTTGTCCGAGCGGGTGCAGGAGTTCGCCCGGGAATCGCATTTCCAGTTGGTGGAAACCTTCGCCGAGCGCCTCGCCGAGGTACTGATGGGCGAGCGCGGCATTCCCTGGCTGCGCATCCGCGTGACCAAGCCCGGCGCGGTGCCGGCGGCCCGTGGCGTTGGCGTGGAGATCGAACGCGGATGTCGCTGATCCCGGTCTACCTCGGCCTCGGCAGCAATGTCGAGCGTGAGCGCCATCTGCATGCCGGCCTCGATGCGCTGGCCGCTTTCCTTCATGACCTGCGTTGTTCGCCGGTATTCGAGAGCGAGCCGGTGGGTATCAAGAGCGGGCCGTTCTTCAACCTGGTGGTGTCTGCCCGCACCGATCTGCCGCTGGCCGAACTGAGCCTGCGACTCAAGCACATCGAGGCCGACAATGGCCGCTATGCGCCAGAGCGCAAGGGGCTGCCGCTGGATATCGACGTGCTGTTCTACGGCGACCTGGTGGGCGATTTCGATGGCCTGGTGCTGCCGCGCGCCGAAGTGCTGAAGAACGCTTTCGTGCTCTGGCCCTTGTCCGAGCTGGCGCCGAACCTGGAGCATCCGGTCGCCCGCCAGCCGCTGGGCGATCTCTGGCGCGAGACGAGGATCCAGCAGAAGCTCTGGCCGGCGCCATTCGAATGGCGTGGCCAGGCGTTGACTCCCGAAGCGCTGCTTCAGGCCTTTCCGCGTTCTTCCTTGTAGGCCTTGAGTGCGGCGAGGCGCGCACGCTTCAGCGCCTCGCCCAGTTCCGCGCCCTTCAAGCCCTTTTCCACCAGCGGCTTCACGCTGACTGCCCGCGCTGCCTGCGCCGCGCCGAGCAGGTAGGCGGCCTGCGGATAGTCCCGCTGTTCCAGGCCGAGGCGGCCGCGCGCGTCCATCTCGCTGGCGGCGACGAACTCCTCGAAACGCTGCGGGCGGCGATACACGTCGAAGCTCTGCAACAGCTCCAGCAGTGTATTCGGGCGCAGCTCCAGCGCCCGATGGGCGTGGGTGTGGTACTCGCCCACCAGGCGCGCCAGTTCCTGGCAGTCGCGCGGCACCCTGAAGCGCTGGTTCACCGCATCGATCAACGGCACGCCGCGGGCCTCGTGGGCGATATGGCGGGGCCAGTCCGCTTCGCTGGTGAGTCCCTTGCCCAGGTCGTGCAGCAGGCAGGCCCAGCGTACGCTGAGCGGCTGCCGGTGGCGGGCGCATTGCTGCAATACCGACAGGACATGGACGCCGGTATCGATTTCCGGATGGTGGGCCGCCGGCTGCGGTACGCCGAATAGCGCCTCGACTTCCGGGATCAGTTCGGCCAGGGCGCCGCAGTCGTGCAGGACCTGGATGAAGACCTCGGGGTTGGGTTCCATCAGGGCTCGGGAAATTTCCTTCCAACTGCGCTCCGGGGTCAGCGCCTGCAACTCGCCGGATTCCGCCAGTTGGCGCATCAGGGCGAGGGTTTCGGCGGCGACCCGGAAGCCCAGGCCGGCGTAGCGGGCGGCGAAGCGCGCTACGCGCAGGACCCGCAGGGGATCCTCGGCGAACGCCGGGGAAACGTGACGCAGCAGGCGCGCCTCGAGGTCGGCCTGGCCGCCGTAGGGGTCTATTACCCGGCCCTGTTCGTCCTCGGCCATGGCGTTGATGGTCAGGTCACGGCGAGTCAGGTCTTCCTCCAGGGTCACCTCGGGGCTGGCATGGAAGGTGAAGCCGCCGTAGCCGCGCCCGCTCTTTCGCTCGGTGCGCGCCAGGGCGTATTCCTCGCCGCTCTGCGGATGAAGGAAGACCGGGAAGTCGGCGCCCACCGGGCGGTAGCCGCGGGCGAGCATCTCGTCGCTGCTGGCACCGACCACCACCCAGTCGATATCGGTGACCGGACGGCCGAGAAGGCGATCGCGCACGGCGCCGCCGACCTTGTAAATCTGCATGGGAATCCTCCGCGTGATAGGCGGAAGTCTACCCCAGGGTGTCCTAGCGGGCGCGTGGAAGCAGCCGGAGCAGGGCGCCGACCGCCAGTTCGAGCTGTTCCGGATTGGCCCTGGCGGGGCTGAGGCCGGTGCTTACCATACCTTCCCAGAGAACGCGCTCCTCCAGGTCGACCAGGCGCACGCGCAATGTCCCGGTTTCGTCGCGCAGGCTGTGGATCGCCAGATAAGGCCCCATGCCGGAGGTGGGCGGAAGGTCGGGGCGGAATTCCAGCGGTGCGTCGCGTAGCGCCAGCCAGTAGTAGACGCGGAATTGCGGGGTAGCGCTCTCGTGGTAGCCGTGGGTCGCCAGTCCCTGGCGCAGCTCTGCGTTTATCAGCGGATAGCGGTTGCGGTAGGGCAGGGCGTCGACCGCCTGTTCCGGCGGCATCAACTGGAAACCTTGCAGGCCGGGCAGTCCGGCGCTGGCCGGATGGGTCACCCGGGCGCTGGGGATGTGGCTGGCGCAGGTGGCCAGGACGAGGCAGAGCAGGACGATGGCGAACAGGCGCATGGCGGCTCCCGTGGACGGCCGGCTTCTTGTTCTGCTGTGGGCGGCCCGACCGTGCCGGCATGCTGGCCGGCGGTCGGGGCGGACGTCAACCGATCAAATGGGCGGGATGATCAGGTCCAAACGCGGGTAGCCTTCCTCGCCCTCGCTGGCGCCCTTGGGCGGCATGTGGTGGGTCTGCACGAGCTGGTCGCCCTGTAGGGTCTCCAGGTGGATATCGAAGCCCCACAAGCGATGCAGGTGCTTGAGCACGTCGGCGGTGGAATCGCTCAGCGGCTGGCGGTCGAACTGCTGGTGGCGCAGGGTCAGCGAGCGGTCGCCGCGACGGTCGACGTTCCAGATCTGGATGTTCGGCTCGCGGTTGCCGAGGTTGTACTGCGCCGCCAGGGTCTCGCGGATGGTGCGGTAGCCGGCTTCGTCGTGGATCGCCGCGACCAGCAGGTCGTCCTTCTGGTCGTCGTCGAGAATGCTGAACAGCTTCAGGTCGCGAATCACCTTGGGCGAGAGGAACTGCAGGATGAAGCTTTCGTCCTTGAAGCTCTTCATGGCGAACTTCAGCGTGGCCAGCCAGTCGCTGCCGGCGATATCCGGGAACCAGCGGCGGTCCTCGTCGGTAGGTTCCTCGCAGATGCGGCGGATGTCGCGGTACATGGCGAAGCCCAGGGCGTAGGGGTTGATGCCGCTGTAGTAGGGGCTGTCGAAGGACGGCTGGTAGACCACGCTGGTGTGGTATTGCAGGAACTCCATCATGAAGCCGTCGTTGACCAGGCCTTCGTCGTAGAGGTCGTTGAGCAGCGTGTAGTGCCAGAAGGTCGCCCAGCCTTCGTTCATCACCTGGGTCTGGCGTTGCGGGTAGAAATACTGGGCGATCTTGCGCACGATGCGGATCACCTCGCGCTGCCAGGGCTCCAGAAGCGGCGCGTTCTTCTCGATGAAGTAGAGGATGTTCTCCTGCGGCTCGCTCGGATAGCGCGCCATGGATTGTTCCTTGTCCTTGCCGCCGACGCGCGGGATGGTCCGCCAGAGGTCGTTGACCTGGCGCTGGATCAGTTCCTCGCGCTCCTTCTGCCGCTGCCGCTCCTCTTCCGCGGAAATCGGGTAGGGACGCTTGTAGCGGTCGACACCGTAGTTCATCAGGGCGTGGCAGGAGTCGAGCAGGTCTTCCACCGCGTCGATCCCGTAGCGCTCCTCGCACTGCATGATGTACTGCTTGGCGAACACCAGGTAATCGATGATCGAACTGGCATCGGTCCAGGTGCGGAACAGGTAGTTGCCCTTGAAGAAACTGTTGTGCCCGTAGCAGGCGTGGGCGATCACCAGCGCCTGCATGCACTGGGTGTTTTCCTCCATCAGGTAGGCGATGCAGGGGTCGGAGTTGATCACGATCTCGTAGGCCAGGCCCATCTGGCCACGCTTGTAGTTCTTTTCCGTGCTGAGGAAGTGCTTGCCGTAGGACCAGTGGTTATAGCCGATCGGCATGCCCACCGAGGCGTAGGCGTCCATCATCTGCTCGGCGGTGATCACCTCGATCTGGTTCGGATAGGTATCCAGGGCATAGCGCTCGGCGATCCTGCTGATTTCCCGGTCGTACTGCTGGATCAGCTCGAAGGTCCATTCCGAGCCGGTGGCGATGGGCTGGCGCTTGCTCATGCGACGAGCCTCCTCTGGAACAGCTCGCGGAACACCGGGTAGATGTCCGATGCCGAGACGATCTGCTGCTGGGCGAAGCTGTCTTCGAAGGCTTCGCGCACGCGCTCGTACTCGAACCACAGGGCCTGGTGTTCGCGCGGGGTGATCTCGACGTAGGTGTAGTACTGGACGAACGGCATGATCTGCTTGAGGAGGATGTCCCGGCACACCGGCGAGTCGTCGTTCCAGTTGTCGCCGTCCGAGGCCTGGGCGGCGTAGATGTTCCACTCATGGGTCGGATAGCGCTCGGCCATGATCTCCTGCATCATCTTCAGCGCGCTGGAGACGATGGTGCCGCCGGTCTCGCGGGAGTAGAAGAACTCCTCCTCGTCGACCTCGCGGGCGCTGGTGTGGTGGCGGATGAACACCACTTCGATCTTCTCGTAGTTCCGCTTGAGGAACAGGTAGAGCAGGATGAAGAAGCGCTTGGCGATGTCCTTGGTCGCCTGGGTCATCGAGCCGGAGACGTCCATCAGGCAGAACATCACCGCCTTGGAGGTGGGGTTGGGCTGCTTGACCAGCAGGTTGTACTTGAGATCGAAGGTATCGAGGAACGGCACCCGGTCGATGCGCGCGCGGAGCTTGGCGATTTCCAGCTCGAGTTCCTGGATATCGCCGAGGTTGTCCGGCTCTTCGCGCTTGATCCGCTCCAGTTCCTTCAGCGCCGCGCGCAGCTTGGCCCGGCTGCCGCCGGACAGCGCGATGCGCCGCGCATGGGCCGAGCGCAGGGTGCGGACGATGTTGATGCGCGACGGGTTGCCGTCGTTGCTGATGCCGGCGCGGACGGTCTTGAAGGTGTCGGTGCCGGTGATGTGGCGCTTGACCAGGTTGGGCAGCTCCAGGTCCTCGAACATGAAGTCGAGGAATTCCTCCTGGGTGATCTGGAAGACGAAGTCGTCCATGCCTTCGCCGCTGTTGCTGGCCTTGCCGCCGCCGCGGCCGCCCCCGCCGCCGGATGGGCGGGCGATGTGCTCGCCGGCGGTGAATTCCTTGTTGCCGGGGTGGACGACGGTCTGCCGCCCGCCGCGGCCATGGTGCAGCACCGGTTCGTCGATATCGCGCCCGGGAATGCTGATCTGCTCGCCGTGCTCCATGTCGGTAATGGAGCGCCGGCTGACGGCCTCCTCGACGGCCTTCTTGATGTGTTCACGGTAGCGCCTCAGGAAGCGCTGGCGGTTCACCGTGCTCTTGTTCTTGCCGTTCAGACGCCGGTCGATGACGTAGCTCATGAATGCTCCTCAGGGCCTGTGGCGCCCCGCCGGAGCGGAGGCGCCGAGGTCCGAATGCGACGGCGACCGGTACGGTCGCAGCGACCGTACCGATGGCAGACTACTGCGACTTGCGAACCCGCAGGTACCATTCCGACAGCAGGCGGACCTGCTTCTCGGTGTAGCCGCGCTCGACCATGCGTTTGACGAAGTCGTTGTGCTTCTGCTGGTCCTCCTTGCTGGCCTTGGCGTTGAAGCTGATGACCGGAAGCAGGTCCTCGGTGTTGGAGAACATCTTCTTCTCGATCACTACGCGCAGCTTCTCGTAGGACAGCCAGCTCGGATTCTTGCCGTTGTTGCCGGCGCGGGCGCGCAGCACGAAGTTGACGATCTCGTTGCGGAAGTCCTTCGGGTTGCTGATGCCGGCGGGTTTCTCGATCTTCTCCAGTTCCTCGTTGAGGGCGGCGCGGTTGAGGATCTCGCCGGTTTCCGGGTCGCGGTATTCCTGGTCCTGGATCCAGAAGTCGGCGTACAGCACATAGCGGTCGAAGATGTTCTGACCGTATTCGCTGTAGGACTCCAGGTAGGCGGTCTGGATTTCCTTGCCGATGAACTCGACGTAGCGCGGCGCCAGGTATTCCTTGATGAAGCGCAGGTAGCGCTCGCGGGTTTCCGGCTGGAACTGTTCCTGCTCGATCTGCTGTTCGAGGACGTAGAGCAGGTGCACCGGGTTGGCCGCTACCTCGTGCGGGTCGAAGTTGAATACCTTGGAGAGGATCTTGAAGGCGAAGCGGGTGGAAAGCCCGGCCATGCCTTCGTCGACCCCGGCCGAGTCGCGGTATTCCTGGATCGACTTGGCCTTGGGATCGGTATCTTTCAGGTTTTCGCCGTCATATACCCGCATCTTCGAGTAGATATTCGAGTTTTCCGGCTCTTTCAGCCTCGACAGCACGGAGAACTGCGAGAGCATCTTCAGGGTGTCCGGCGCGCAGTGGGCATGCGCCAGCGAGCTGTTGACCAGCAACTTGTCGTAGATCTTGATCTCGTCCGCCACGCGCAGGCAGTACGGCACCTTGACGATGTAGATGCGGTCGATGAAGGCCTCGTTGTTCTTGTTGTTGCGGAAACTGTGCCATTCCGATTCGTTGGAGTGAGCCAGGATGATGCCGCTGTAGGGCAGGGCGCCGAGACCTTCGGTGCTGTTGTAGTTGCCTTCCTGGGTCGCGGTCAGCAGCGGGTGCAGGACCTTGATCGGGGCCTTGAACATCTCGACGAATTCCATCAGGCCCTGGTTGGCCCGGCAGAGGGCGCCCGAATAGCTGTAGGCGTCCGCGTCGTTCTGCGGGTATTCCTCCAGCTTGCGGATGTCGACCTTGCCGACCAGCGCGGATATGTCCTGGTTGTTCTCGTCGCCGGGCTCGGTCTTGGCGATGGCGATCTGGTTGAGGATCGAGGGGTACAGCTTGACCACGCGGAACTGGCTGATGTCGCCGCCGAACTCGTTGAGGCGCTTGGTTGCCCAGGGCGACATGATCGAGCGCAGGTAGCGCCTCGGGATGCCGTAGTCCTCCTCGAGGATGGCGCCGTCTTCGTCGGGGTTGAACAAGCCCAGCGGCGACTCGAAGACCGGTGAGCCCTTGATCGCGTAGAAGGGCACCTTCTCCATCAGTTGCTTGAGTTTTTCCGCCAGGGAGGATTTACCGCCGCCGACCGGGCCGAGCAGGTAAAGGATCTGCTTCTTCTCCTCCAGGCCCTGGGCCGCGTGGCGGAAGAACGCGACGATCTGGTCGATGCATTCCTCCATGCCGTGGAAGTCGGCGAACGCCGGGTAGCGGCGAATCACCTTGTTGGAGAAGATCCGCGACAGCCTGGAGTCCACCGAGGTGTCCAGCAACTCCGGCTCGCCGATCGCCATCAGCAGGCGCTCGGCGGCGGAGGCATAGGCTGTCTTGTCTTGCTTGCAGAGGTCGAGATATTCCTGGAGGGAATATTCCTCTTGACGGGTCGCTTCGAAGCGTTCCTGGAAGTGACTGAAAATGCTCATGACGTCTCCTCGCTCGATGCAGTGAGCCGGCGCGGGATCGGTCGTGCGGGTGCGGGGGGGCCGCCAGCCAGGCCGGCGAGAATCCCCCAGACTCCGTCGCTGCACGGTGCTTCCCTTTCCGCCAGCGCTCCTAACGGTCACAGCCGATGGCCCGGAAGCCGGTGTGCCGGCTCTCCCCTGTTTTGGATGGCCTGAGGAAAAGAATAGTTCGTTCTGGACGGAGTAAAGGAAGAAAGGCGAGAGAAGTTACAGTTTTTTTGGCGGGGTAGCGGCGCGGCCTACTCCGCTTCGCCGCTGCTGGTATCCGCGGGATAGACGCTGCGCCATAGCTCGAAGCCGCCGTCGAGGCTGTAGACGTCGCTGAAGCCCTGCTGGATGAAATAGGCGGCGGCGCTCTGGCTGGAGTTACCGTGGTAGCAGACCACCACCAGCGGAGCGTCGAGGTCGGCGGCGGCGATGAAGTCCGCCACCGAGTGGTTGTCGATGTGCCGCGAGCCGCTGATGTGGCCGACAGCGAAGCTCTGCGGGTCGCGGATGTCGACCACCTGGGCGCCGTTTTCGCGGAGCTGGCGGGCCTGTTCGGGGGCGATGCGCTGGAAGGTGTCGCTCATGTCGGGGTACCTGTGTACAGGGCGTCCACCGGACGCCGGGGATTCATGCGGGCGTGGCGGCGGGTCTGGCCGACGCGCGCTGTTCGGCGCAATCGCAGCTCAGGCGTTCGCCGCTGTCGACGTTCAGCAGGGTCATCCGCGCGCCCCAGACGCAGCCGGTGTCCAGGGCGAACAGGCCGGGCTCGTCGCAGTGGCCTTCGAGGGCCGCCCAGTGGCCGAAGATGATCTTCTCACCGCGGGTCTTGCGCGAAGGGAAGCTGAACCAGGGGGCGTAGCCGGGCGGCGCGGTGTCGAGGCCTTCCTTGCTCTTCAGGTCGAGCTTGCCATCTTCGGTGCAGAAACGCATGCGGGTGAAGTAGTTGGTGATCACCCTCAGGCGGTCGATGCCATGCAGCTTCTTGTCCCACTTGGCCGGCTCGTTGCCGTACATGCCGTCGAGGAACAGCGGCAGGCGCTGGTCGTCGCGCAATGCTTGCTCCACCTCGGCTGCGCGCAGGCGGGCTTTTTCCAGGCTCCACTGCGGGGGGATGCCGGCATGCACCAGGGCGACCTTGCGTTGTTCGTCGTAGTGCAGCAGCGGCAGGCGACGCAGCCAGTCGAGCAGTGGCTCGCGGTCCGGCGCCTCGAGGATTTCCCGCAGCGTGTCGGACTTCTTCAGGCGCTCGGACTTGTGCGCCACCGCCAGCAGGTGCAGGTCGTGGTTGCCCAGGACGCTGACCACCGACTCGCGCATGGCATAGAGGAAGCGCAGCGTCTCCAGGGACTGCGGGCCGCGGTTGACCAGGTCGCCGACCAGCCACAGGCGGTCCTTGGCCGGGTCGAAGGCGACGCGCTCCAGCAGGCATTTCAGGGGATCCAGGCAACCCTGCAGGTCGCCTACCGCGTAGACCGCCATCAGTGCAGCGCTCCCGGTACGGCCAGGCGAAACACCGGGATCGTGGCGTCGAAGGCGATTCCGTCGCTGCCGAGCATCTGGTAGCTGCCGCGCATGCTGCCGACCCGGGTCGCCAGCACCGTGCCGCTGGTGTAGGTGTGTTGCGCGCCGGGAGCGATCAGCGGTTGCTCGCCGACCACGCCGGCGCCGCGAACTTCCTGGGTACGGCCGTCGCCGTCGGTGATGATCCAGTGGCGCGACAGCAGTTGGGCCGGAACCTCGCCCTGGTTCTCGATGGTCACCGTGTAGGCGAAGGCGAAACGGTTCTGCTCCGGGGCGGACTGTTCCGGAAGGTAGCGGGTGTCGACCCTGACGTTGACCTGGTGCTGGGTATCGCTCATACGGCTTGCCTGATTCCTGACGAGTGTCTCACCAGACTAACGATTGCCTGGCAGCTCGGCCAGCCGGTTGGCCAGGCGGACGAATGCGGCCAGGTCGAGTTGTTCGGGACGGAGGGTCGGATCGACCTCTGCGGCCTCGATGTCCTCGACGCTCAGGAGAGGCTTGAGGGTATTGCGCAGGGTCTTGCGGCGCTGGTTGAAGGCCTCGCGGACCACCCGCTCGAGCAGTTTCGGATCGCGTGCCGGATGGGGCGGCTCGGCGAAGGGGGTGAGACGGACGATGGCCGAGTCGACCTTGGGCGGCGGGTTGAACGCGCCGGGGCCGACGTTGAACAGGTGCTCCACCCGACAGTGATACTGGACCATGATCGAAAGCCGGCCCCAGTCCCCGCCGCCCGGCGTGGCCGCCAGGCGCTCGACCACTTCCTTCTGCAGCATGAAGTGCATGTCCTCGATCACCGGCGCGTACTCCAGCAGATGGAAGATCAGTGGCGTGGAGATGTTGTAGGGCAGGTTGCCGACCACTCGCAGCTTCTCGCCGCTCTCCACCAGCGAGGCGAAATCGAACTTGAGGGCGTCGCCCTGGTGCAGGCTGAAGCGCGACTCGAGGCCGAATTTCAGCTTCAACAGGGGGATCAGGTCCTGGTCGAGCTCGATCACGTCCAGGCGTGCGCCGCTGCCCAGCAGTCCCTCGGTCAGGGCGCCCTGGCCCGGGCCGATCTCCAGCAGGCGCTGACCCTCGCGGGCATGGATGGCACGGAGGATGCGGTGAATCACCCCGGCATCGTGCAGGAAGTTCTGGCCGAAGCGCTTGCGCGCGCGGTGTTGGTAAAGCTCGGACATTGGAAACGGTTCCAGGCTGCGGGCCCCAGGCCAAGGCGGGAGGCGCGGATGCGAAAGGGCGCCATTTTAACAGCGAAGCGTCGGGCCGGCAGGGCTAAACGATGGCCGACCGCCGTCAGCAGCGGCTGGCCGCCATCTGGTAGGCGGTTTCCAGGGCGACCTGCAGGCTGCCGCTATCGATGCGGCCGCTTCCGGCCAGGTCGAGCGCGGTACCGTGGTCGACAGAGGTGCGGATGATCGGCAGGCCGAGGGTCACGTTCACGGCGGCACCGAAGCCCTTGTACTTGAGCACGGGGAGACCCTGGTCGTGGTACATCGCCAGCACCGCGTCGCAATGCTCCAGGTGCTTGGGAGTGAACAGGGTGTCGGCCGGCAGCGGGCCGACCAGGTCGAGGCCTTCGCCACGCAGGCGCTCGAGGCAGGGTTCGATCACCTCGATCTCTTCCCGGCCCAGGTGACCGCCTTCGCCGGCGTGCGGGTTGAGTCCGCAGACCAGGATGCGCGGATGGGCGATGCCGAACTTGTCGCGCAGGTCGGCGTGGAGGATGCGCGCGACCCGGGACAGGCGCTCGTCGCTAATGGCGTCGGCGACCTCGCGCAGCGGCAGGTGGGTGGTCGCCAGGGCCACGCGCAGGCCGCGAGTGGCCAGCATCATCACCACCTGGGCGGTGTGGGTGAGGTCGGCGAGGAATTCGGTATGGCCGGAAAAGGGGATGCCGGCTTCGTTGATCACGCCCTTGTGCACCGGTGCGGTGATCATCCCGGCGAAGTGCCCGTCGAGGCAGCCCTGGCCGGAGCGGGTCAGGGTTTCCAGGACGTAGGCGGCGTTGGCTCGGTCCAATTGCCCGGGCCGGACCGGGGCGGCCAGGGGCGTATCCCATATGTACAGTTGGCCGGCCTTGGCCGGTCGCTCTGGCCAGGCGGCCGGGGAAACGTCCTTGAGGTCGATCGCCAGGCCCAGTTGGCCGGCGCGCTCTTGCAGGAGCGTGCGGCTGGCGATGGCGATCAGGGGGTGGGGCTGGGCGGAGCGGGCGAGCAGCAGGCACAGATCGGGTCCGATACCTGCCGGCTCGCCTGGAGTGAGCGCGAAGCGCAGGCTCACTGCTTGATTTCCACGTAGGCCTCGTCGCGGATCTGCCGCAGCCAGGCTTGCAGTTCCTCGTCGTACTTGCGGTTGCGCAGTACGCTTACCGCCTGCTGCTCGCGGAACTTCTCGCTGCTGTCGGTGGCGCGACGGCCGAGGACCTGCAGGATGTGCCAGCCGAACTGCGAGCGGAACGGCTTGGACAGCTCGCCCTGCGGGGTATCGTTCATCACCTGACGGAACTCGGGCACCAGGGCTTCCGGATCGATCCAGTTCAGGTCGCCGCCGTTGAGGGCGGAACCCGGATCTTCGGAGAAGCTCTTCGCCAGTTCGCCGAAGTCTTCCCCGGACTGGATGCGCTCGTACAGCTTCTGCGCCAGCTTCTCGGTCTCCGCTTCGCTGCGGATCTCGCTGGGCTTGAGCAGGATATGGCGGACATGCACCTCGTCACGGACCATCTTGCTGCCGCCGCGCTTCTCTTCCAGCTTGAGGATGATGAAGCCGCCGGGGGTGCGGACAGGCTCGGTGACGTCGCCGACGGCCAGGGAGCCGATCATGCTGTCGAACGGCTGCGGCAACTGGGCAGCCTTGCGCCAGCCGATCTCGCCGCCTTCCAGGGCGTTGTCGCCGGCCGAGCGGGAAATCGCCAGTTGGCCGAAGTCGGCGCCCTGCTTGAGCTGCTGGTAGAGCTCCTGGGCCTGCCTTGCGGCGGCCTGGATCACGTCCGAGGACGCGGCTTCCGGCACCGGGATCAGGATATTGGCCAGGCGGTACTCTTCGGAAAGCTGGATCTTGCCCATGTCCGAGGCAAGGAAGTTCTTCACCTCCTGCTCGCTGACCTGGATGCGCTCGGCGACCCGGCGCTGACGCACACGGCTGATCACCATCTCGCGACGGACTTGCTCGCGGGCGTCGGCGTAGGACAGGCCGTCGCGGGTGAGGGCGGCCTGGAACTGCTCCAGGCTCATGCCGTTGCGCTGGGCGATGGTGCCCATCGCCTGGTTCAGCTCCTCGTCGGAGATACGGATGCCGGAGCGGTCGCCGATCTGCTGCTGGATGTTCTCGATGATCAGGCGTTCCAGCACCTGCTGGGTCAGCACGTGCTCGGGCGGCAGCGGCGCGCCGCGCTTGAGCAGCGTCTGGTGCACTTCACGCAGGCGCTGGTCGAGCTGGCTCTGCATGATCACATCGTTGTCGACGATGGCGACGACCCGGTCCAGTGGTACCACTTCGGCATGCGCGAAGGAGCAAAGGAGTGCTGCGCCCAATGCAAGGGGGCGCAGCCGATTACATAGCTTGATCTTCACGTTGACGATAACCTTGGATGCCTTTGTCGAGGAACGTTTCCGTCTTGTTGCCTACGATGCCGCCGAGGCCCTTCAGGACGATCTGCAGGAAGACGCCGCGGTCGGCCTTTGCGTTCTGCGTAAGGAAGGCATCGTCGTCCACATCCAGCCAATAACGGTTGATCAGACGCAGCTTCCAGCAGCAGCTGTCGTATTCGAAGCCACCGAAGGCTTCGAGGGTGCGGTTCTTGTTGTAGTCGTACTGCCAGCGGGCGAGCACGGACCACTGCGGCACCATCGGCCAGATGACCGAGAAGTCGTGCTGTTTGATGATGTCGTCCTCGCGGCCGTACATGAACCGTCCCGTGGAGCTGTTGAAGCGGCGAGCATCTTCGCGGTAGCGATAGCCAGCATTGACCACCTTGTTTGGATTGTCTTCTGGCTGATAGTGGAACATGGCGCTGCCAGATTCTGTACGACTGGTGTTGGGATTCCAGTTGAAGTCGGAGCTGACCCTCCAGTCGCGGTTGAAGCGGTATTGCCCCATCAGTGCATATGGAGAACGCCAGCTATCGGTATCCGGATCTTTCAGATCAGGATTGGTCGCACGCAGACGATCCAAATCTTTTTCGGTCAGGCCGGGCAGTTGTACACGACGATCACGGAAGTAGTAAATCTGTCCAGCACTCAAGCTGGCGCGCTCGAATCCATTGGGTTCGATGAAGCGGGTAGTCACGCC
The DNA here is from genome assembly GCF_020405165.1 of Pseudomonas sp. PS1(2021). NCBI lineage: Bacteria > Pseudomonadati > Pseudomonadota > Gammaproteobacteria > Pseudomonadales > Pseudomonadaceae > Pseudomonas > Pseudomonas sp. PS1(2021). Next base: position 6,775,174 of record NZ_CP084484.1, read on the forward strand.
GAGCGACAATTGGTTGGCGTCTCCGATACGGTCACGGCCGGAGAACCGATTCTCTCGCCAGAGGGAGTCATAGCTGAACGACGGTTCGCTGGTGTCGAATACTGGAATATTGTCCTGGTCCTTGTACGGAACGTACAGATACATCGCTCTTGGTTCCAGGGTTTGCCGAAACTGCGTGCCGGCAAAGGTCATATCACGGTCAAAATACAGGCCACTGTCAACCTTGGCCAACGGAAGCGAGCGATCCTGACTGCTATCGAATGTTTCGTCATATGCAGTAAGGGTTTGCTTGCCCTGGCTGTCCAGATCCAGATCGTACTTCGTATAGAGGAACTTCAGGGTCGGGGTCAGATAACCCCAACTCCGGGTCATCGGCAGACTCATGCCGGGTTCCAGGTGTGCCCGGTCGCCATTGGCCCGGGCCAGACCCTTCAGGTTGTTGTCGACACGGGGTACTCGGGAACCGATAGGGTCGTTCTCGTCCGCGATGTAGTATCCGTCATCGAGGTCTCTGTCGAAGCGGACGAATTCGGTTTTGTAGTCGAATTTCAGGCCGCCCGGATTGTATGGCAAGAAACCGTCGAAGGTGACCTGCGGCAGACGGTTGTAAGGCGTCACGTCGGTGGTGGTCGCCAGTTGATAACCTTGCAGGTTCAGGCGACCGGTAAAGGTATCGCCCCGGTAGGTCACGCTGCCGCGCTGATTGACATAGGTGGTACTGCCTACACCCAGGTCAGTATCCAGGTCCTGGAAGTAATAGGGATCGCTGATCCGCGTGTAGTCGACCTCGGCCAGCCAGCGCGAATCGAGGCCGGTGGTGTTCTTGAGGCCGTACAGCCAGCGGTCCTTGCTGTAGTCCGGGAAGTTCTCGCGGTGATCGTCCTTGTCGTTCAGGTAGGCGGCGTTGACGGTGCCTTCGCTGCTGTGGGTCAGGTAGCGGAACTCGCCTTCCAGCATCATGCCGCGCTTGGCCATGTAGCGCGGGTACAACGTGGCGTCGTAGTTCGGCGCCAGGTTGAAGTAGTACGGGGTGACCAGGGTGAAGCCGGTGTCGCTGGTGCTGCTGAAGCTCGGCGGCAGGAAGCCGGACTGGCGGCGGTCGTCGATCGGGAAATAGATGTACGGGGTGTAGAACACCGGGAAATCTTTGACCCGGAGGGTCGCGTTGGTCGCGGTGCCGAAGCCGGTGGCCGGGTTCAGCTTGACGTTGTTGCCCTTCAGAGTCCAGGCGTTGCTGCTCGGTTCGCAGCGGGTGTAGGTGCCATCCTTGAGCATGATGATGGCGTTCTCGCTGCGCTTGGCGTAGAGCGCGCTGCCGCGGGCATGGGCCTTGTGGATCACGTACTCGGCGTTGTCGACCTGGGCCTCGCCGTTGTCCAGCTGGACCTGGGCGTGGTCACCGACCACCAGCATGCCCTTGTCGCGCAGCTTGACGTTGCCGACCAGTTCGCCGCGGTTTTCCAGCTGATGCAGGTTGGCCTCGTCGCCTTCCACCTGCATGCTGCCCTGGCGCAGGACCACGTCACCGGCGAGGGTGGCGATCTGTTTTTCCTGCTCGTAGCGCGAAGCCTTGGCGGATACGTAGGTCGGGCTCTCGTCGCTGGGCGCGCCGTCATCCATGCCCGGACGCACCGGCTCGATGTAGGAGCCGCCGCAATAGGGGCCGATTTCCGCCAACTGGGCGGCGGTCAGTTTTTCCCGAGGAATCCAGTCGAGGTGCGAGTAGTCCGCACTGCGGGACTTCAGCGCGCGACCGCCGGACTCGGTGACCAGGCGCTGGGTCGGCTCTGCCTCGACGGCTTCGCCTCCGCTGCCGGATACACTGGTGCCCGCCGCGGCGGTGCTGACCGAGGTCGCGGTATGCGCCGGGCGCGGTGGCAGGTTGGCATTGGCGTTCTGCAGCGGGGAGCAATCCCAGCCGCCGGTGGCCGATACCTTGCAGTCGAACTGATCGGCGGCCTGTACAGTCAATGCTGCGACCGGCTGCAGAGCCAGCAGGCTGCCGGTGACCAGCAGGGGAAACTTTCTTCGAAACACGAGGGATTTCACTGCCATCTTGTTAATCCGGGCTTCCTGCGCGCCATCGGCCCGGTGGGCCGCACGCCTCTCGATGGGCTGAAAGTCGGGTGGGAACCAGCCATTACTGGCTGATCCCCCCCTAAGAACCGTACGTGCACCTTTCAGCGCTTACGGCTCAGGCCTATCCAAAACCCCCAAGGGGGCCGGTTTGCTCACATGCAGACCACGTGCGTGGAGCTGTTGGTGACAAATGGGGTGCAATAGTACCCGGTTCTCCAGGGAGTCTCCACCGCCTTGTGAGCGGTAGATAATGTGGTGATCGTGCCACCCGGTTTCCCTGGATATCGGCTGTTTGCATAGCGCGCATAACCCACTTTGGCTGGTGAATAGACTGGCGATTTGCTTCCGGTACTTCAGCTTGTTCAGCATCCGTTCCATGCGCAGTTTTTCGCCTGCCGCCTCCATGGTCGGGTCGTAGGGGTTGTATTCCCCACTTATCTTTTTGTGCCGCTCGATCGGTGTCCCAGCAAGCTGGTACAACTCGACTTCCCGTTTTGTTCCGTTCGCTTCCAGAACCGTGGTGGCGAACACCCATCCGCGTTCCCCTTGTGGACGGAAATACTTCTTCCGTATCCAGTCCAGGGACTTGTTTGGATGCCGCCTTTTGGCCCAGCGCCAGAGCTTAACAAACGCCCTGTTATCCATCCGGCTATACGCCTGTTTGGCCACTACTGGCTGATGGTAAAGCGCCCACCCCCGCAGGATCGGATTTAGCAGTCGGATCAAATCCTCTTGCTTACTCGTCTTGTGGGTGTCGATCACCTCTCTGACCTTGCCGTAGAACGCCTTGACGTTCTTCTTGCTCGGCTTGATCAACAACGTTCCGTCGTACTTTCGGAAGTTCCATCCAAGGAAGTCGAAGCCTTCGTCGATGTGGACGATGCGGGTTTTCTTGGGAGAAAGCCGCAGCCCGCGTACCGCCAGGAACTGCTCTACCCAGGGTTTGACCTCGTTCTCCAGTACCTCCGGGGAGGAGCCAGTGATCACGAAATCATCCGCGTAACGCACCACGTTGATCTTCAGCTTCTTCGCCCTCGTCACCCCCAAATGTTGCTTGAGGAGTGATTCCAGCCCATCCAGCGCCAGATTTGCCAAGGTTGGGGAGATGATCCCCCCTTGTGGCGTACCTGCATCCGTTGCGTGCAACTGCCCTCGGTGTACAACACCGGCCTTTAACCATTGCCGGAGTACTCGTGTATCCGTGGGGACATTCCTTATCAGCCAGTCATGGTTGATGTTGTCGAAGAACCCTTCGATGTCCGCGTCCAGCACCCATTGAGCGGAAGCTCGTTTGGATAGGCATACGAACAACTGCGCCATCGCGTCCGCCGTGGAGCGTTCGATCCTGAAGCCGTAGCTATTCGGATCGCCCCGAGTTTCTGCGACAGGAGACAGCGCCAGCAGATATAGCGCCTGCATGGCTCTATCCGTCATGGTCGGGATACCCAGAGGGCGTTCCCGGCCATCCGACTTCGGAATAAAGACGCGCCGTAGGGGCCGCGCCTTGTATCCCCGCGTCTTCAACTGACCAACCGCTTCCCATTTCGCGTTGGGTGTATCCCAGAGTTGCTTGTCGACTCCCGTCGTGCGGCTCCCCTGATTTTCCGTGACTCTCCGTACGGCCAAGTATCTGGCCGACTTCGAGCGGGTCAGCATCCGTTGCAAGGCTTTCACCCTGCGCCATTTGCCTTCCCGACAAGCCTTCGCAATCCGCACCTGCATTCCCCGGACGTTCCGCTGGACACGACTCCAATCGACGTCGTGCCATTGCTGTGGAGCGCCGGAAAGCGCAGGCCCGGCCTGTTGGCTGAGCTCTTTCATGCTGCTTTCCTCTCAAGTGAACTACCCGAGCGGAAGGTGCACGCCGCCCCTGACGGGGTGGGGGCACCCGCCAGGGTAGGTTTGTTAAGGGCCGATGGAAGCAGGCCCTGGGTTGATTGAGACGGTCTCTGTCAGAGCTGTTGCGACGGAAGACCACGCAGAAGTCTGCCCGGTTTCCCGTGGGGTGATGTCTCAACCCCTATCCAGACCATTACAGCCCGGCATTCGCTTTCTCTGCGATCCCATACCCGCACCACCAACAGTTCGCCTTGCGGCTCCCCTGCCCAGAGGGCGGCGATACGGGCTTACCACGTTCCCTATCTGTCACACGACTGGGTTAGGACTCGCCTTTTCACCGGTGGTCTTGAAGGCGACGTATCCCCACATCCCACGGAGATAACCGACCACATACCTTTTGGTTCATGCCTGACAGCAGTTTTGGCATGGCTATCCTTACGGTGTTTATCAGCGATTCACATGTGTTGCCCATACCAGCCAGCCTGGTGCCTCAACCCGGTACTGCTCCGAGCATCTGCAGTCTGCCTCGCGGAAGGACTGCACCCTGGATAGGGGGCTACGTTGTCGGACGAGCTTCGCACAACGCCGTTACCAGCGATGCACGTCGTCGTAGGCTACCGTTGGTCGCACAACGAGTCCGCTACCGCACCCTGATGGGCGTGGTTGGACAATGACAGACAGAGCTTCCGCCCATGTCTCCAGTTTGATGTGAGCAGGTACTGCGGGCGCAGCGTGCTCTCGGGGAAGGTTTCCTCCTGTTTTGAGGCAGGAGGAACCCCAGCGGGGATTCTCTCCCGCAAGGGTTAGGCCACAAGGGCCGGGGTTAGTGCTTGGAGGGCGGTCGTTTGAGGTAGCTTTTGATCCTCGGCCAATCCGCCCAGGCTGCCATCCCTAAACAGACGAGAAGCAAACCGGTGAGCATGATTATGCCGAAGGTATCTTGGCTCATCTCATTCATAACACCCTCCATTGGGCATGCACTCCAGAACCGAAAAGAGCCGGTTCGCAGTCGCGCTTCCGAGTGCTAGGCGACCTTGGGGTTGCCACCGCCGCTGCGGCAAGTCCTTGAAGGCAATGGACTTCTGGGTGGGTTTTGGTTCCTGGGGATGGATACCCAAGCGTGCGATTTCCTCTCGGAAATCCTCCAAGCTGGCCCTACAGCTTGGAGTCGGAGACACGCTACGCGTGTCGCACAAGATGCTGGATAATAAAGCATGACCTGCGCAACGGCTAGGGCCGTGGAGAACCCCGTAAATGTCTGATGATGCCCGTTTCCAGCAGCTGAATCGCTGGTTGGACTCTTGTTTGCCCGAGTTGTTCGTTGCCGAAGGTTGGGGGGAAGTGCCCCCCGCCGAACTGATCCCGGCCAGTAGCGACGCCAGCTTCCGTCGTTATTTCCGCTGGCAGGGAGGGGACCGCAGCCTGGTGGTGATGGACGCGCCGCCGCCCCAGGAAGACTGCCGACCGTTCGTCAAGGTCGCCGGACTGCTCGCCGGAGCCGGCGTGCATGTGCCGAGGATTCTCGCCCAGGATCTGGAGAACGGTTTCCTGCTGCTCAGTGACCTGGGCCGGCAGACCTACCTCGACGTGCTTCATCCCGGGAATGCCGACGAGCTGTTCGAACCGGCCCTGGATGCGCTGATCGCCTTCCAGAAGGTCGATGTCGCCGGTGTCCTGCCTGCCTACGACGAAGCGGTGCTGCGCCGCGAGCTGCAGCTGTTCCCCGACTGGTACCTGGCCCGCCACCTCGGCGTGGAGCTGGAGGGCGAGACGCTGGCCCGCTGGAAACGGATCTGCGACCTGCTGGTACGCAGCGCGCTGGAGCAACCGCGGGTGTTCGTCCATCGCGACTATATGCCGCGCAATCTGATGCTCAGCGAGCCCAACCCGGGCGTCCTCGACTTCCAGGACGCCCTGCACGGCCCGGTCACCTACGATGTCACCTGCCTGTACAAGGACGCCTTCGTCAGTTGGCCGGAGCCGCGCGTGCATGCCGCGCTGAACCGTTACTGGAAGAAGGCGACCTGGGCCGGCATCCCGCTGCCGCCAAGCTTCGAAGACTTCCTCCGTGCCAGCGACCTGATGGGCGTGCAGCGCCACCTGAAGGTGATTGGCATCTTCGCCCGTATCTGTCACCGCGACGGCAAGCCGCGCTACCTGGGTGACGTGCCGCGCTTCTTCCGTTATCTGGAAACCGCCGTGGCGCGCCGTCCCGAGCTGGCCGAACTGGGCGAGCTGCTGGCCTCGCTGCCGCAGGGAGCCGAGGCATGAAGGCGATGATCCTCGCCGCCGGGCGTGGCGAGCGCATGCGGCCGACCACCCTGCACACGCCCAAGCCGCTGATCGAGGCCGCCGGCGTGCCATTGATCGAGCGTCAGTTGCTGGCGCTGCGCCAGGCCGGAGTCGACGACTGGGTGATCAACCATGCCTGGCTTGGCGAGCAGATCGAGGCCTATCTCGGCGACGGTTCGCGCCTGGGCGGGCGGATCGCCTATTCCCCGGAGGGTGAACCGCTGGAAACCGGTGGCGGAATCTTCCGCGCCCTGCCGTTGCTCGGCGAGCAGCCGTTCCTGTTGCTCAACGGCGATGTCTGGAGCGACTTCGACTACTCTCGGCTGCATCTTGCCGACGGCGACCTGGCGCATCTGGTGCTGGTCGACAACCCGGCGCACCATCCCGCCGGCGATTTCCACCTGGATGCCGGCGGACGGGTGGGCGAGACCCGCGAAGCGGGCGGCAACCTGACCTACAGCGGGATCGCCGTACTGCATCCCGCGCTGTTCGAGGGCTGCCAGCCGGGCGCCTTCAAGCTGGCGCCGCTATTGCGCAAGGCCATCGCCGCGGGGCGGGTCAGCGGCGAACACCATCGTGGGCAGTGGGTCGACGTCGGTACCCACGAGCGCCTGGCGGAAGTCGAGCGATTGCTGGCGGAGCACGCCTGAGATGCTCTGGCCCGCTACGCTGATCGGAGCCGGAGCCGGCTGGGCCCTGGCCAGCATCCCCGGCGCCCTGCTCGGCGGCTTGCTGGGGCAACTGCTGGACCGCAGGTTGCGCCTGGAGTCCTGGCGCGGCCTGCTGGCGCGCTTGCGCGGGCGGGCGGTGAACGATGAGGACGACCTGCTGTTCCAGTTGCTCGGCTATCTGGCCAAGAGCGGCGGGCGGGTGGAGGAGATGCATATCCGCCAGGCGCGCGAGGAGATGGCGTTGCGCAAGCTCGATAGGCGAGCCCAGCGGCGTGCCATCGCGTCCTTCGGCAAGGGCAAGGCCGGCATCGCCCATCTGCAGGCGGAGGTCGCGCGTCTGAAGGGCGAACGTGCGGAGGCAGTATTGCTCGCCTGCTGGCGGATGGCCTGGGCTGGCGGCGTGCTCAGCCAGTCGGCGCGACAACTGGTGTTGCAATGGGGGCGCTGGCTGGGTTGGTCGGCGGAGCGAACGGAACGCTTGTCGGCGCGGGTCATGCCGAAGCGGACGCGCGCTGTCGCCCGGGATAGCTACCGTGAGGCCCTGCTGCTGCTCGGCGTGGAGGCCGGAAGCGAGCCGGCGCTGATCAAACGCGCCTATCGCAAGCTGATCAGCCAGCACCATCCGGACAAACTGGCGGGAGCCGGCGCCAGCGTCGAGCGCGTGCGTGCGGCTACCGAGAAAACCCGTGAATTGCAGGCGGCCTACGCCCTGGTCCGAGAGCGTGAGGGGTTCCGCTGATCACTCCGCAGGTTTCTGCGCATCGGCCTGCAGGTGAAGGCTGAGCCAGCCGCGGATTCGTCGGTACAGTTGCTCCTGCTCCGCCTTGGGGTCGGCCGGTAGCGCCTGCATCGCGATTTGTACGTAGGCCGGGTGTTTCTGCCGCTTGCCGGCCTGCATGCGCAGCCTGGCCGCCTCGCGGTCGGCGCGGGCGTCGCGGTAATAGAAGTCGCCGGTCGCCAGTTTCAGCTTCGGCACCATATCTTCCAGCGCCGGGCGAAAATCGCGCGGTACCTCCGCGGCAACCAGCAGCAGGTTGTGGATTTCCGCAGGCTCCTTCTCCGCCAGGTAGCGTGCCGCCCAATAGGCGCCCGTGCCATGACCGAGCAGGACGACGCTTTTCGGTTCGTGCTGCAGGGCCAGGTCGATGCTCGCCTGCAGGCGCGCCATGACCCGTTCGGCGTGCGCCTTGCGCTGCTCGACCGGATCGATGGCTGGGGGAGGGGCCTGGTCCTCGCTCTGCGCCGGTTCGCCGCTGCCGGCTTGGGCGGTGCTTTCCGGCGCCGGCGCGTTGCCGCTTTCTCCTTTCACGTCAGGCTTGCTTGCGCTGTCCGCGGCGCTGGCGTCCTTGTCGGCGCTGGCGCTGGCAGCGGATTCCGCGGGGCGGGTAACCGGCGCGGTGCTCTGCGGGTCGGGCAGGGCCAGGCTCAGGGTCTGCCAGCCGGCATCCGGCAGTTTGCGCCTTAGCGGGCCGATGGCTTGCGGCCAGTCCGGACTTTCGCCATCACCGGGAACCAGGATCACTACACCTTCGGCCTCGGCGGTGTTGGCTGGCAACCAGAGGGTGAGGAAGCTTTCGTCGCCGGCCTTGAGGATCTGCTGGCCGTCCTCCGGCAACTGGCGCTCCAGCCCCTTGGCCTCGTCCTGGCTGCGCTCGCTGACCGCCGGGCGTTCCACGGGGGCCGGCGGCTGGTCCTTGGCGGCCTCCTCTTCGGCATGAACGAAAGCCGGCGGCAGGAAAGCGGCGGCCAATAGCAGCGGCAGCAGGGCGGAGGGCTTCGGCAGTAGAGAGAAGGCCGGCATTGGAAATTCCCGATAGACAATCCAGAAGGCAGCCTAAACCCAGAGCACTTCTTTGTCAGGCCGAGCCTTCGCATGGTTCGCCGGTCGCGCTCGCGGTAAGGTATGCCCGCTTTTCCTTCCGTTGCGGTGTATTCCGTGGAGTGTCGCCGGCATGTTGCGTCGTTGCTGTCTGCTCTTCTTCTGTCTGCTGTTGAGCCTGCCCGTGCGAGCGGAGGAGTCGGTCGCCTTGCCGCTGACGGCGGAGCTACGGACCTGGCTGGCGGAGCATCGGGAATTGCGCGTCGGGGTGGTCACCGAAGCGCCCTATGCCCAGTACGACCGCCGCCTGCAACAGTATTCCGGGGCCAACGTGGAGCTGATGGGCTGGCTGGCCACGGCAATGCAGGTGACCTTGCGGTGGCAGGGCTATCCCGACCAGGCGGCGCTCGACGATGCCCTGCGCGCTGGGCGCGTGGATATCGCTCCCGGCCTCAGCCAGACCCCAGCCGGGCTGCGCTTGTGGCTGTTCTCCGATCCCTACCTGCGGGTTTCCCGGCTGGTGGTGGGGAAGCGCGATGGCAGCGGCAGCGTCGAATTGGAGCAACTGGAGCGCGATACCCGGGTTGCCGTGCGGGCCGGCAGTTCGGTAGCCGACTACCTCAGCAGCACCTATAGCGGCCTGCAATGGGGGGCGGCCGATTCCGAACGCGAGGTGCTGCGCGCCGTGCTCGCCGGACAGGCACGCTACGCGGTGATCGACGAAGCGCAACTCAGCCGCCTGACTCGCGAGCCGGAGTTCGCCGAGCTAGCGGTGGTTGGCGACATCGGCTACCCGCAACTGCTACGGGTGGCGACCCGTCGCGACTGGCCGGAACTGGCGATGGTGGTCGACCAGGCGTTGCGCTCGCTGCCGCGCAAGTCCCTGGACCAGTTGCACGAGCGCTGGTTGCAACCCAAGTATCCGCGCCTCGGCGAGTCGCCGGGGTTCTGGCAGAACCTGTCGATCCTCCTCGGCCTGCTGCTGGCCGGCGCGCTGGCGGCGGTGTTCCTCCAGCGGCGCCAGCAGCATGCGCTGGAAGCCCGGCTGTACGGCGCCCGCCGCGACCTGGAGCTGCGCCAGGCGGCCGAGGAGGCGCTGCGCCTGACCCAGTTCTCCATCGACAACAGCACCCTGGGCATCCTCTGGGTCAACTGGGACAGCCGCGTACGCTACGCCAACCGCGCCGCCGAACAGATGCTCGGCCATGCCGACGGCCAACTCGTGGACCGTCCGCTGGCCGACTTCGAGCCCGGCCTGGACATGGACCGCTGGTTGAATCTATGGCGTCGTGCGCGCAATAGCGAGGAGGGCCCGCTCAGCTTCGAGACCCGCTGCCTGCGCGCCGACGGCAGTTGGCTGCCGGCCGACGTCTCGCTTAGCTTCCTGCGCTTCGGCACGTCCGAGTATCTGGTGGTGTTCCTCAGCGACGTCACCGAGCGCCGCCGTGCCCGCGAGGCATTGCAGGAAAGCGAGGCGCGGATGAAGGGCATCGCCTCCAACGTGCCGGGCATGGTCTTCCGCCTGGAGCGCCCGCGGGCCGGCGCGTTTTCCGACTTCGCCTATATCAGCGAGGGCAGCGAGGCGCTGGTCGGCTACAGCGCTCGCGAACTGATCGAGAGCGGCCGCGGCATTCGTGGCCTGGTCCATCCCGACGACCGCGAGCGCTACTGGTCGAGCCAGATGGCTGCCCTCGACGAGAATCGCGACTGGCATTGGCAGGGCCGCATCCTCACCCGCCAGGGCGAATTGCGCTGGGCCGACATCAAGGCTTCGGCGCGCTGTTTCGAGGATGGTCGCGCGGTCTGGGACGGGGTGGTCTGGGACATCACCGCGAACAAGCAGATCGAACTCGAACTCGGCGAGTCGCGCGCCCAGCTCCGCGAGCTGTCGGCGCACCTGGAGTCGGTGCGGGAGGAGGAGAAGGCGCGTATCGCCCGCGAGGTCCATGATGAGCTGGGCCAGGTGCTGACGGTGCTGAAGCTGGAAACCTCGATGTGCGAGCTGGCCTATGCCGATGCCCAGGAGGGCCTGCGCGAACGCCTGGGCAACATGAAAAAGCTGATCGCCCAGTTGTTCCAGCTGGTGCGCGACGTGGCTACCGCACTGCGCCCGCCGATCCTCGACGCCGGAATCGGCTCGGCGGTGGAGTGGCAGGCGCGGCGCTTCGAGGCGCGCACGCAAATTCCCTGCCTGGTGGAGGTGCCGGAGAACTCGCCGCAGTTGGTCGACGCCAAGGCTATCGGCCTGTTCCGCATCCTCCAGGAGGCGTTGACCAATGTCATGCGGCATGCCGAGGCGCATACTGTGCAACTGCGTCTGCTGCGCGAGGGCGACGAGCTGTGCCTGAGCGTCAGCGACGACGGTCGCGGGTTCGATGTTGCCACGGTGGGGCGTGGCAGTTCCTTCGGCCTGGTCGGCATGCGCGAGCGGGTGCTGATGATGGGCGGTACGCTGGACATCGACAGTGCCCCCGGCGAGGGCACCACGCTCAGCGTGAGGATTCCGCTGGGCGTCGCGGGCCCGTGACAAGAACAACCGCCGGCAAGGCGGAACAGCGTGAGGCAGCAAAGAGTGGTGATCCGAGTCCTGGTCGCTGAAGACCACACGATCGTCAGGGAAGGCATCAAGCAACTGATTGGCATGGCCAAGGACCTGCAGGTGGTCGGCGAGGCCACCAATGGCGAGCAGTTGCTGGAAACCCTGCGCGGAACGCCTTGCGAGGTGGTCCTGCTGGATATCTCCATGCCCGGCGTCAATGGCCTCGAGGCGATTCCGCGGATTCGCGCGCTGAACGAGCCGCCGGCGATCCTGGTGTTGTCGATGCACGACGAGGCGCAGATGGCCGCCCGCGCCCTGAAGATAGGTGCTGCCGGCTATGCCACCAAGGACAGCGATCCGGCATTGCTGCTCACCGCGATCCGCAGGGTCGCCGGCGGCGGACGCTACATCGACCCGGACCTTGCCGATCGGATGGTCTTCGAGGTCGGCCTGACCGATTCGCGTCCGCCCCATGCGCTGCTTTCCGAGCGCGAGTTCTCGGTGTTCGAGCGGCTGGTGCAGGGCGCCAACGTCAACGAGATCGCCCAGCAACTGGCGGTCAGCAACAAGACCATCAGTACCCACAAGGCACGCCTGATGCAGAAGCTCAACGCGCATTCGGTAGCCGACCTGGTGCGCTACGCGATGGAGCACCGCCTGCTCTGACAGGGGCGTTCGCCCAGGTTTTGCTCGCGGCTTGTGCGCCAGGTCCGGTTTTCGCGATCTGCTGTCTACCTGGCTTCCGCGCGGCAGGGAATGATGCTTGCCGGCCAACACGATAAGGAGAAGAAACGATGTTGCCAGCCATGAGGACGGGCCTGTTGTGCGCCCTTCTCGGAGTTACCGCGCCCGCGTGGGCGGAATACGTGACCGTGATTTCCTTCGGCGGCGCCAACAAGGAAGCCCAGGAAACCGCGTTCTACAAACCCTTCAAGAGCGCCACCGGCAATCGCGTGGTGCATGGCTCCTACAATGGCGACCTGGCCAAGCTCAAGCGCATGGTGGAGATCAGCCACGTCTCCTGGGACGTGGTGGAAGTCGAGGCGCCGGAGCTGGCGCGCGGTTGCGAGGAAGGTCTGTTCGAGAAGCTGGACATGGCGAAGGTCGGCGATCCCGCGGATTTCGTTCCCGGCGCGGTGCAGCCCTGCGGAGTCGGCATCTTCGTCTGGACCACGCTGCTTGCCTACAACCCCGGCAAGGTTGCGGGCAGCCCGCAGGGCTGGGCGGATTTCTGGGACGTGAAGAAGTTTCCCGGCAAGCGCGGCCTGCGCTGGGGCGCCAAGTACAGCCTGGAGTTCGCCCTGATGGCCGATGGCGTGGCGCCGAAGGACGTCTACCAGACGCTGGCGACGCCCGCCGGTGTCGAGCGGGCGTTCCGCAAGCTCGACGAGCTGAAGCCCTATATCCATTGGTGGAAGTCCGGGCAGGACCCTGTGCGCGACCTGGCTGATGGCACGGTGGTGATGAGTTCGGCCTACAACGGGCGGATCGCCGCGGCGCAGGCCGAGAAGCAGCGCCTGGCAATGGTCTGGAGCGGCGGCGTCTACGATTTCGACTTCTGGGCGCTGCCGGTCGGGGTTTGGAAGAAGCAGTTGGCCGAGGAGTTCATCCGTTTCGCCAGCCAGCCGGAGCAGCAGAAGGCTTTCGCCGAGAACATCGCCTACGGCCCGGCCAACCGCAAGGCGGTAGGCCTGCTCGATCCGCAAGTGGCTGCCAACCTGCCGACCGCACCGCAGAACATGCAGAACGCGGTGGGTATGAACGTGGCCTTCTGGGCGGAGCACGGCGAGGCCCTGGAGCAGCGTTTCCAGAACTGGGCCAAGCGCTGAGGAGGCCGTTGCGCGCCAGCCGGAGAGCGCTGGCGCGCAAACCTTTGCCCTTCTCGAAAGCCCCTTCCCAGAGCGGTCTGGCCCATTCCGGGGGGCATCTTTTTTGTAGGGCGATTCCTACAAAGAGCTTTCCTTTCCCCTGATAGAAAACTCTCTTGCCGGCCGATTTGCGTCCTGCGCCGGGTTCTCTAGGCTGTTCGCACAGCATCCATAAAACGAACAAAGGTGCGGTTATGGCCGAGACTCAAGGCGGCGATGTGCTGGTCAGCTTCCGTGGCGTGCAGAAAAGCTACGACGGCGAGACCCTCATCGTGAAGGATCTCAACCTGGACATTCGCAAGGGCGAATTCCTCACCCTGCTCGGCCCCTCCGGGTCCGGCAAGACCACCAGCCTGATGATGCTGGCCGGTTTCGAAACCCCCACCGCCGGCGAAATCCTCCTGGCCGGACGCTCGATCAACAATGTCCCTCCGCACAAGCGCGACATCGGCATGGTGTTCCAGAACTATGCGCTGTTCCCGCACATGACCGTGGCCGAGAACCTGGCCTTTCCCCTCAGCGTCCGTGGCATGAGCAAGACCGACGTGAAGGAAAGGGTCAAGCGCGCGTTGTCGATGGTCCAGCTCGACGCCTTCGCCGGGCGTTATCCGGCGCAGCTTTCCGGTGGCCAGCAGCAGCGCGTGGCGCTGGCCCGCGCGCTGGTCTTCGAGCCGCAACTGGTGCTGATGGACGAGCCCCTGGGAGCGCTGGACAAGCAACTTCGCGAGCACATGCAGATGGAAATCAAGCATCTGCACCAGCGCCTCGGCGTCACCGTGGTCTACGTCACCCACGACCAGGGCGAGGCGCTGACCATGTCCGACCGGGTGGCGGTGTTCCACCAGGGCGAAATCCAGCAGATCGAGCCGCCGCGCAATCTCTACGAGCAGCCGCGCAACACCTTCGTGGCCAACTTCATCGGCGAGAACAACCGTCTATCCGGGCAGCTTCTCAGTTGCGACGGCGAGCGCTGCGTGGTCGGGCTGCCGCGCGGCGAGAAGGTCGAGGCGCTGGCGGTCAACGTCGGCCAGCCGGGCGAGCCGGTGACCTTGTCGATCCGCCCCGAGCGGGTGCGCCTGAACGGTGCCAGCGAGTCTTGCGTCAACCGTTTCTCCGGCCGCGTGGCCGAATTCGTCTACCTGGGCGACCACGTGCGTGTGCGCCTGGAGGTCTGCGGCCGCGACGACTTCTTCGTCAAGCAGCCGATCGCCGAGCTGGACCCGACGCTGAGCGTCGGTGATGTGGTTCCGCTGGGCTGGCAGGTCGAGCATGTGAGGGCGCTCGACCCTCTGCCGGCGGCGTGAGCGCCGGCAGTCCCGAACCGTACCGAAGCAACCCTGCACTGTGGAGAGAACAATAATGTCGAAATCCCTGAAAGCGGCCAGCCTGAAGTTCGCCACCCTGGCGGCCGGCCTGGCCTGCGCGGCCCAGGCCATGGCGGTGGACCTGACCGTGGTGTCCTTCGGCGGGGCCAACAAGAGCGCCCAGATCAAGGCGTTCTACGAGCCCTACCAGAAAGCCACCGGCAACAGGATCGTCGCCGGCGAATACAACGGCGAGATGGCCAAGGTCAAGGCCATGGTCGATACCAACAGCGTGTCCTGGGACCTGGTGGAAGTGGAGTCGCCGGAGCTGTCGCGCGGCTGCGACGAAGGCCTGTTCGAGGAACTCGACCCGGCGCAGTTCGGTAAGACCGAGGACTTCGTGCCCGGCGCCATCCAACCGTGCGGCGTGGGTTTCTTCGTCTGGTCCACGGTGCTCGCCTACAACGCCGACAAGCTGAAAAGCGCGCCGACCAGTTGGGCGGACTTCTGGGACATCAAGAAATTCCCCGGCAAGCGCGGCCTGCGCAAGGGCGCCAAGTACACCCTCGAATTCGCCCTGATGGCCGATGGCGTGGCGCCGAAGGACGTCTACGGCGTGCTCGCCACCAAGGAAGGCCAGGATCGTGCCTTCAAGAAGCTCGACGAGATCAAGTCGAGCATCCAGTGGTGGGAGGCGGGCGCCCAGCCGCCGCAGTACCTGGCTTCCGGCGATGTGGTGATGAGTTCTGCCTACAACGGTCGGATCGCCGCGGTGCAGAAGGAAAGCAACCTGAAGGTGGTATGGAACGGCGGCATCTACGATTTCGACGCCTGGGCCATCCCGAAGGGGGCGAAGAAACGGGAAGAGACCCTGAAGTTCATCGCCTTCTCGGTGCAGCCCCAGCAGCAGAAGACTTACTCGGAAAACATCGCCTACGGTCCGGCCAACAAGCAGGCGGTGCCGCTGCTGGACAAGGTCCTGCTGAAGGACATGCCGACCACTCCGGAAAACATCCAGAACCAGGTGGCAATGGACGTGACCTTCTGGGCCGACTACGGCGAACAACTGGAACAGCGCTTCAACGCCTGGGCGGCCAGGTAATCCTCGCCTGACCCTCCAGAGAGGGCCGGAGGGGCCGCCGCGCGGCGGCACCTCCTACCGTTCCACACTTTCCAGGGTCGCCCCCGACGGCCCGCTTTTTTTCCGGAGTTCGCTATGGCCACAGCTGTGCCCATGTCCCAGGCCGCCGGCAGCACCCTCAAGCAACGCCTGGCGCGCGCCGAGCGGATGAACCGCCTGAAGTCCCAGGCGCTGATCCTGCCCCTGCTGGCCTTCCTGGTCCTGACCTTCCTGGTGCCGATCGCCGCCCTGCTCTACAAGAGCGTGTCCAACCCGGAAGTGGTTCGCTCGTTGCCGCTGACGGTAGAAGCCATCTCCGCCTGGGACGGCAAGTCGCTGCCGGCCGACGCCGTCTACAAGGCGCTCAGCCAGGATCTCGCCGAGGCTCGTCGCAACCAGACCATCGGCGATCTCTCCAAGCGCCTGAACATGGAACTGGCCGGTTATCGCAGCCTGATGGCGAAGACCGCGCGCAAGCTGCCGTTCAAGGAGGAGCCCGCTTCCTACAAGGACGCCATGGAGCAGCTCGACGAGCGCTGGGGCGACCCCGCCTACTGGCAGGTGATCCGCCGCAACGCCAGCAGCTATACGCCCTATTACCTGCTCGCAGCCCTCGACCACCGGATCGACGATCTCGGCGAAGTGGCGCGCGCCACCCCGGACCAGGCCATCTACCTGGACATCTTCGCCCGCACCTTCTGGATGGGTGCGGTGATCACCGTCATCTGCCTGCTGCTGGCCTACCCGCTGGCCTACCTGCTGGCCAACCTGCCGACGCGCAAGAGCAACCTGCTGATGATCCTGGTCCTGCTGCCATTCTGGACCTCGATCCTGGTACGTGTCGCTGCCTGGATCGTCCTGCTGCAATCGGGTGGCCTGATCAACGGCGCGCTGCTCAAGCTCGGCCTGATCGACCAGCCGCTGCAACTGGTGTTCAACCGCACCGGCGTATACATCGCGATGGTGCACATCATGCTGCCGTTCATGATCCTGCCGATCTACAGCGTGATGAAAGGCATTTCGCCGAGCTACATGCGCGCCGCGATTTCCCTCGGCTGCCACCCGTTCGCCAGCTTCTGGCGGGTGTATTTCCCACAGACCGTCGCGGGCGTCGGCGCCGGTTGCCTGCTGGTGTTCATCCTGTCCATCGGCTACTACATCACCCCGGCGCTGCTGGGCAGCCCGAACGACCAGATGGTCAGCTACTTCGTCGCCTTCTATACCAACAGCACCATCAACTGGGGCATGGCCACCGCCCTCGGCGGCCTGCTCCTGCTCGCCACCCTGGTGCTCTACGTCGTCTACAGCTGGCTGGTGGGCGCCAGCCGCCTGCGCCTGGGATAGAGGGCCTTCCGAGAAGGCCAACCGATTCCCCTCTGCCTTCGGAAAAAAGGTTGCCCGGAGGGCGGGGAGAGGGGGATCCGCACGAAACACATTGGAGAGCGAGTCATGCTGAGTCCCTACATGTCCCCGGTCGAGCGCCTGTGGTTCTACTCCCTGCGCATCCTCTGCGGCCTGGTACTGCTGTTCCTGGTACTGCCGGTGCTGGTCATCGTGCCGCTGTCGTTCAACTCCGGCACCTTCCTGGTCTACCCGCTGCAAGGGTTCTCCCTGCGCTGGTACGCCGACTTCTTCCAGTCCGCCGAGTGGATGCGCTCGTTGACCAACAGCATGATCGTCGCTCCGGCGGCGACCCTGCTGGCAATGGTCTTCGGCACTCTGGCAGCGATCGGCCTGACCCGCGGCGAGTTCCGCGGCAAGGCACTGGTGATGAGCCTGATGATTTCGCCGATGGTGGTGCCGGTGGTGATCATCGGAGTGGCCAGCTACCTGTTCTTTGCTCCGCTGGGGCTCGGCAACAGCTACCTGTCGCTGATCGTGGTGCATGCGGTGCTCGGCGTGCCGTTCGTGATCATCACCGTCTCCGCGACCCTGCAGGGGTTCAACTACAATCTGGTGCGCGCCGCCGCCAGCCTCGGCGCGCCACCGCTGACCACCTTCTTCCGGGTGACCCTGCCGCTGATCGCTCCGGGAGTGATTTCCGGCGCGCTGTTCGCCTTCGCCACCTCGTTCGACGAAGTGGTAGTGACCCTCTTCCTCGCCGGTCCCGAGCAGGCCACCCTGCCGCGGCAGATGTTCAGCGGCATTCGCGAGAACCTGAGCCCCACCATTGCCGCCGCGGCGACCTTGCTGATCGGTTTCTCCGTACTGCTGTTGCTGACCCTGGAATGGCTGCGCGGGCGCAGCGAGAAGATGCGTACCGCACAACCCGGCGGCTGAGGCGCAGGGCGCGCCCGGCTTGGTCCGGGCGTCGGCTGCTGCGGCGAAAAGTCGTCATTTTCACCGCCAAAAACCGATAACGGCTACAATGCGCGCCTTCCGTGATCCCCTTTGAGGTGCGCCATGCAACCCTTCGCCATCGCTCCGTCGATCCTTTCCGCCGATTTCGCCCGCCTGGGCGAGGACGTGGACAAGGTGCTCGCCGCCGGTGCCGACATCGTTCACTTCGACGTGATGGACAACCACTACGTGCCGAACCTGACCATCGGCCCGATGGTCTGCTCGGCGCTGCGCAAGTACGGCGTGAGCGCGCCGATCGACGTGCACCTGATGGTATCCCCGGTGGATCGCATCATCGGCGACTTCATCGAAGCTGGCGCCACCTACATCACCTTCCATCCGGAAGCTTCCCAGCACATCGACCGTTCCCTGCAACTGATCCGCGACGGCGGTTGCAAGGCGGGCCTGGTGTTCAACCCGGCCACTCCGCTGGAGGTGCTGAAGTACGTGATGGACAAGGTCGACATGGTCCTGCTGATGAGCGTCAACCCCGGCTTCGGCGGGCAGAAATTCATCCCCGGTACCCTCGACAAGTTGCGCGAGGCACGCGCCCTGATCGATGCCTCCGGTCGCGAGATCCGCCTGGAGATCGATGGCGGCGTCAACGTCAAGAACATCCGTGAGATCGCCGCGGCGGGCGCCGATACCTTCGTCGCCGGCTCGGCCATCTTCAACGCCCCGGACTACGCCGAGGTCATCCGCGCCATGCATGCCGAACTGGCCCAGGCGCACCAGTAATGAGCGCTGCGGAGCCGTTCTTCGCCACGCGCCTGCCGCGTCTGGTGATGTTCGACCTGGATGGCACGCTGGTCGATTCCGTTCCCGACCTCACCGCCGCGGTCGACAGCATGCTCGCCAGCCTCGGGCGGCCGCCGGCGGGCATCGAGAAGGTCCGCCAGTGGATCGGTAACGGCGCACGCGTCCTGGTGCGTCGCGCCCTGGCCGGAAGCATCGAGCACGACGACATCGGTGAGGAGGAAACCGAAGCCGCGCTGGCGTTGTTCATGGAGGCCTATGCCGACAGTCATGCGCTCACCGAGGTCTACCCCGGCGTCGTCGACACCCTCAAGTGGCTCAAGCGCAACGGCGTGGAAATGGCGCTGATCACCAACAAGCCGGAGCGCTTCGTCGCTCCGCTGCTGGATGAGATGAAGCTGGGTCGCTATTTTCGCTGGATCATCGGCGGTGACACCCTGCCGCAGCAGAAGCCCGACCCGGCGGCGCTGCTGTTCGTGATGAAGATGGCCGGCATCGAGCCCGAAGATGCGTTGTTCGTCGGTGACTCGCGCAACGACGTGCTCGCCGCCAAAGCTGCCGGCGTGCGCTGCGCGGCGCTGACCTATGGCTACAACCACGGCCGGCCGATCGCCGAGGAAGCGCCCACCCTGGTCATCGACAACCTGCGCGACCTGCTGCCTTGCGCCGACCAGGCCGCTGAGATAGTGTTGCCGGACGACTCCCTTTCCCCCTCCGACCAGCGAGATCAAGCCGTGGCGGTCAGCAAACTCTGGATGAAGGTCATCAAGGCCCTGGCGCGTTGGCGCTGGCGCGCCTGACATCATCCTCCGCCGGATAGCCGGCGCGCGTTTGCACTCTGTTGACCGTTCTCTCCTCCGATGAGGCTGATCATGAATCGCGAAGAATTCCTGCGGCTGGCCGCCGATGGCTACAACCGCATCCCGCTGTCCTTCGAGACCCTTGCCGACTTCGACACGCCGCTGTCGATCTACCTGAAGCTGGCCGACGCGCCGAACTCCTACCTGCTGGAGTCGGTGCAGGGCGGCGAGAAATGGGGGCGCTATTCGATCATCGGCCTGCCGTGCCGCACGGTGCTGCGGGTCTACGACCATCAAGTGCGGATCAGCATCGATGGCATGGAAACCGAGCGCTTCGATTGCGCCGACCCGCTGGCTTTCGTCGAGGAGTTCAAGGCGCGCTACCAGGTGCCCACCGTGCCCGGCTTGCCACGTTTCGATGGCGGCCTGGTCGGCTACTTCGGTTACGACTGCGTGCGCTACGTGGAAAAACGCCTGGCCACCTGTCCGAACCCGGACCCGCTGGGCAACCCGGATATCCTGTTGATGGTGTCCGATGCCGTAGTGGTATTCGACAACCTGGCCGGGAAGATCCACGCCATCGTCCTCGCCGATCCCTCCGAGGAAAATGCCTACGAGCGCGGCCAGGCACGTCTGGAGGAGCTGCTGGAGCGTCTACGCCAGCCGATCACCCCGCGTCGCGGCCTCGACCTCGAGGCGGCCCAGGGTCGTGAGCCGGCGTTTCGTGCCAGCTTCACCCGCGAGGACTATGAAAACGCGGTAGGAAGGATCAAGGACTACATCCTGGCCGGCGACTGCATGCAGGTGGTGCCGTCGCAGCGCATGTCCATCGAATTCAAGGCGGCGCCCATCGACCTGTACCGCGCGCTGCGTTGTTTCAATCCGACGCCCTACATGTACTTCTTCAACTTCGGCGACTTCCATGTCGTGGGCAGCTCGCCGGAGGTGCTGGTACGGGTCGAGGATGGCCTGGTGACGGTGCGCCCGATCGCCGGTACCCGTCCGCGCGGGATCAACGAAGAGGCCGACCTGGCGCTGGAGCAGGATCTGCTGTCGGACGCCAAGGAGATCGCCGAGCACCTGATGCTGATCGACCTGGGGCGCAACGACGTGGGGGGGGTGTCCGATATCGGCGCGGTGAAGGTCACCGAAAAAATGGTGATCGAACGTTACTCCAACGTCATGCACATCGTGTCCAACGTCACCGGGCAATTGCGCGAGGGGCTCAGCGCGATGGACGCGCTGCGGGCGATCCTGCCGGCGGGCACTCTATCCGGCGCGCCGAAGATCCGCGCCATGGAGATCATCGACGAGCTGGAGCCGGTCAAGCGTGGAGTCTACGGCGGCGCGGTCGGCTACCTGGCATGGAACGGCAACATGGACACCGCCATTGCCATCCGCACCGCGGTGATCAAGAACGGTGAACTCCACGTGCAGGCCGGCGGCGGTATCGTTGCCGACTCGGTGCCCGCGCTGGAGTGGGAAGAAACCATCAACAAGCGCCGGGCGATGTTCCGCGCCGTGGCGCTGGCCGAGCAGAGCGTCGAATAAGACGGCGCGAGGCGGAAGAAAAGAAGGCGGATGGCGTTTGCGTCATCCGCCTTCTTTATGCCCGGCTGGACCCACGCATTGGCTTCGCCCTACGCGGCACCGCTTTCGTAGGGCGAATATCGCGGCGCGATATCCGCCAGGGGCAGGACGCCGAACCCGCCTCAAGGTGAAGTGATCGATATGTCCGGTTGGCGGATGACGCCTTCGGCATTACTTGCCCACGCAGAAGGCGCTTTCGTTAGGGGACATCACCACGCGATATCCGCCAGGCGGAGCATGGTGTCGCTCCCTACGATGCTGGCAACGGCGGGCCGCTCAGGATGCGATGCTGTCAGCGCCCGGCTGTGCTCGACGGGCGCCTCCGGCTTGGTTCGCGCGCTGGTCGACGTAGGCGGCGAGGTGATCGAGGGCCACGAACTGCATGGCCTTGTGGCTATCGTCGAGGGTCGTCACCGGCAGGGCGATCCGCCCGCATGCCAGGGCCTTGCTGAAGTTTTCCTTGTTCAGGTTGCGAAACCAGCGTTCGCGAACCTGCTCCAGCGGCACCAGGACGTCGCCGAAGATGCGGTAGACCAATTCCACGGTTTCCTGGCGTGGAATCGGAGTGCTAGGGGCGATGGATGGCTGCATGGTATTCCCTCCTGCGGCTACACGTCGTTGAGGGGAATATAGCTCAGGTTGTTTTTTTGTTCAATAGCTGAAGTTGTAGAGCGGGCGAGCGCCAGGCGCTCACCGCACCAGGGACGGGCCGCGCCGGTGGCGTACGGTGGACCACCAGAAGACCCAACCGATCATGCTGATCTGGCGGCTGCGCATGTCCTCCGGCGAGTACTCCTCGTCCGGATATTCCTCGCGGTTGAAGCTGCGCAGGCGAATGCCGCCGCCGGGCAGGCGATAGACGAACTTCACCCGCAGCATGCCGTCATGTTCGAGGGCGTAGATCTCGCCATCGGTGATATGGGTGGTGGCGGTGTCCACGCCGATGGTGGAGCCATCCATGATCAGCGGTTCCATGCTGTTGCCGGTGAGTTGGGCGCAGATCGCCGCCGACGGATCGACGCCCGAGGCACGCAGCGTGGCATAGGAAAAACGCAGCTTGCGCCCCTCTATCTCGCGTACCGCAGTGCGTCCGGCGCCGGCGGACATCTCCACTTCCTTGTACAGCGGCAGTTCCACTTCGTCTTCGTCCAGCGGTGTGTCGCTGTCCCACGGATGCAGCGGTTCCAGCACCAATGGGCTGCCATCGGCCACGGACACGGCACTGCGCGCGGCTGGAGCGCCTTCGCCGGTCTGCAGCCAGACCGGCGAGACGCCCAGGGCCGCCGCGATCTCGATCAGCTTGCGGGTGCTCTGGGCCTTGCCCGAGGTCAGCTTGTGAATGGTGTTCTGCGAAACCCCTGCCGCTTCGGCGAGGGTTTCCTGCTTCAGGTTGCGCATCGCCATGGCCTGCTTGAGGCGAGCGGCGAAGCTGTCGGGCGGGATCTGGGTGCTCTTGTCCATGCTCGGCAATCTACAGACCGATGGATTTTCTGTAAAGAGCCTAGGTGTTGACGATAAATAGCTTTGGTTGTAATTTCTCTTCCGTCAGAAAGCGGAAGGGGTGAGTTCCACAACTTCCTACCCGCCTTTCAGAGATTTCACATGGGTGCAGGGACGCACCCGGTTGTCGGCGACCGACGATGCAAGTGCCGACTGCTTGGGTGCCGGGGCCATGGGAAAGCGCTCCGGCACCTGGAGGGCCGGAGCGCCGTCCATGCAGACGCTCCGTCCCGCTCATTCATTCTGTCGCCGACCTGCTTCAGGTACGGCGGCGTCGTACAGGGAGTCATTGCCATGTCGCGAGATACGCACTCGCCATTTCCGCGCAGAGGAACGCAGGTCGCCGAACCGGCGCCGCGCATCTGTCATGTTCCATCCATTCGGCCGTCGGGCGTCGGGCACGCCAGGGAGGCTTTCCATGGCTGACCTTGCCGATCACGCCAACGAACTGGTCCTGGCTCGCCTCGACGGCCTCCTGGCGGCGCGCCCGGCGCTGGCCATCCGCGAGTCCGCGGAAGACTGCGAGGACTGCGGCGAGCCCATTCCCCAGGCGCGCCGCCGGGCGGCACCGGGCTGCAGTCGCTGCATCGACTGCCAGGACCGCCACGAGCGCCGTTGAACCGACCTCATGCCGAGCCCTCGCGGGCAGTGAAAGGAGACACGACCGTGATCAAAGCCATCGATGAAATGCTCAAGCTCTGGGCCGAGGAAATGCACGCGCCAGGCAGCAACGGAGGCGGCTACGCCGGCGGCAACCTGATCGCCATGCTGATCGCCAGCAAGGGCGAGGTGGTCCGCGGCCACCGTGGCAGCCGGGTGATCCTCGACCGTGTGGCGGAGGTCGATCGCCTGGTAAATCGCCTACCCGAGGAACTGAAGAACGTGGTGGTGGAGCACTATCTCAATCGCGACAGCTTCCCCGAGCAGAAGTACCGCCACTGCGGTTGCAGCCGCAACACCTTCTATCTGCGCCTGCATGTGGCGCACCAGGGTATCCAGGACGGCCTGCTGCGGCGGGTGGCCTGAGTTCCTGGACCGGATACCGTGTCCCCTCTGGAATTTTCCAACCGGCCTTCGGGCCGGTTTTTTTATGCCTGTCGCCCATGGAGGCGGCGAGTCCCATGCACAGCAGCGGACCCTGCACGGTAGAGGCGGGGTCGGGCTGGCGGAGCCATCCTTTTCGTCAGTCGATGCCGGGCTTTTCCATATCGGAAGTGGGTACGCGCTTGCCCGGATGCCTGGCGAAGGTTCCCAGGGCGGTATATCACCCTCATATCGTGGTGCGTCTCCCTCCTATTGCAGTGGATTGTCGAGAAGGCATTGCCGGGCTGGGAATCGGGCGGTAAAAAGTAGTCATTCTTGTAAAGGTGCGTCCCCAGGGAGGCACTCGTGAAGCACCGGAACCCGGCCCTGGCGCCGGGTTTTTTATTGCCCGGGAAAACGTTCGTGCGGACGTGCCCGGCGCTGCCTGCCAAGGAGGGACCCATGGGCAACGAACCGCAGACACTGACGGAAATGCCGCTCTGGGTACTGATCCTGCTCGCCGCGCTGGGCGGCGTCAGCGGCGAGATGTGGCGTGCCGACAAGGCCGGTCTCGGCGGCTGGGCCTTGTTGCGGCGCCTGGCGCTGCGCTCCGGCGCGTCGATCGTCTGCGGCGTGGCGGTGATGCTGCTGGCGTTGGCTTGCGGCGCCGCGCTGCTGTTCGCCGCGGCGCTGGGCAGCCTGACCGCCGCGGCCGGCGCGGAGATCGCCGTCGGTCTCTACGAACGCTGGGCCGCCCGGCGCCTGGGGGTTTGCGAGCTGCCCGAGGAACAGTCGGACGACCGTGGCCCGCATTGAAACTGATCGAAGGAGTCAACCATGCCTGAACAGGCTGTTACGCTCGAGGCTCTGTACGCGGCCATCGAGCAGGTACTGCGTGAGCGTCTGCCGGAGGCGCAGTTGATCGGCTTCTGGCCAGGCGTGCCGGAAAATACCCCGGCGGTTTCCCTGGAAATAGCCGAGCTGCTGCCCGAGCGCGATCCCGGTACCGGCGAGAGCGCCCTGCTGTGCCGCCTGCAGGCGCGGATAATGGTGCCGCCTGGTGCCGATCGCCAGGCGGTATCCATTGCTTGCGGAATCGTTCGGACATTGCGCGAGCAGACCTGGAACCTGTCTCTGCAGCCGGCGCGCTTCGTACGCTCGGCCGTCGACGGCAGTCGCGAGGAGCTGAAGAGCCTGCGTGTCTGGCTGGTCGAGTGGACGCAGTCGCTGCGTCTCGGAGACCCGGAGTGGGCCTGGGAGGACCAGCCGCCGGGCAGCCTGATGCTGGGCTTCGACCCGCAGACCGGCCCCGGCCATGAGCCGGACTACTTCGCTCCGGAGGCGTTGGCATGAGCTATGTCAGTGCGGAGCATGACCGCATGCTCGCCGCGATGATCCTGCCCTGCGTGGTGGTCGCCGTGGACCTGGCAGCGGCGCGGGTACGGGTGCGCTCCGGCGACTGGACCAGCGGCTGGCTGCGCTGGCACTCCCTGGCAGCCGGCAAGGTTCGCCACTGGCGTGCGCCGAGCATAGGCGAACAGGGGATACTGCTCAGCCCGTCGGGCGGAGTGTCAATGGGCACCTTTATTCCCGGTCTGTACGGCGATGCGGGCACGGCGCCGGACAACAGCGCCAGCAGTGAGACCTGGCGTTTCGACGACGGCGCCTCGTTGAGTTACGACTGGGCTGCGCATCGCTACCGCGTCGAGCTGCCCAGCGGCACCGTGGAAGTGAGGGTCGGCGCCAGCGAGGTGCGGGTCAGCGACGGGGCGGTCAGTCTCAAGGCGCCGAAGATCAGCCTGGAAGGACCGGTGGAGATCGCCGGGACACTGACGGTCAGCGGAGACATCCTCGGCGGCGGCTCGATCATCGACACCGCCGGCAACAGCAACCACCACACCCATTGAACATACGACGGGGCTGCCGAAGGGCGGTCCGTCGAACATTCAACCGGCCCGCGCGAGCGGGCCTTTTCGTTTGCGGAGTTCGCCATGGGCAACACTCACAGCCATTCGGAGCCAGGCGCGGCCTGTCTCTGCCGGAGCGGGAGGGCAGGGCGATGATCGGGATGGATCGCCGTAGCGGGCTACCCCTGTCCGGCCTGGCTCATCTTAAACAGTCCGTCGAGGACATCCTGACCACCCCGTTGGGCAGCAGGCGCATGCGCCCCGAGTACGGCAGCAAGCTGCGGCGGATGGTCGACATGCCGGTGAGCGAAGGCTGGAAAAGCGCCGTGCAGGCCGAGGTAGCCCGTTCCCTGGGGCGCTGGGAACCGCGCATCGCATTGTCTGCCGTGCGAGTCGTCGCGGTCGTCGATGGCCGCGTGGATCTGCTCCTGAGCGGCGTGTTCGAGGGCGAGAACATCAATATGGAGGTCTCGGCGTGATCATCGATCTTTCCCAGTTGCCGGAGCCAGAGGTTATCGAAAACCTCGATTTCGAGACGATTTACCAAGAGCTGTTGGGCGACTTCCGCGAAGCCATGGCTGGCGAATGGACAGCGGAGGTGGAGTCCGATCCGGTTCTCAAACTTCTGCAACTGGCGGCCTATCGAGAACTGCTGCTGCGGGCGCGGATCAACGATGCGGCGCGGGCGGTGATGCTGGCATACGCCAGCGGTGCCGATCTCGACCAGATCGGTGCCGGCTTCAATGTGCAGCGTTTGCTGATCAGGCCCGCTCAGCCCGAGGCGGTACCGCCGGTGGAGGCGCAGTACGAGAGCGACAAGTCGCTGCGCAATCGCATCCAGCTCGCGTTCGAGCAGCTATCCGTCGCAGGACCGCGGAACGCCTATATAGCCCATGCGCTGGGCGCGGATGGAAGGGTGGCGGATGCCTCTGCGACCAGTCCGGCGCCCTGCGAAGTGCTGATCAGTGTGCTCGGGGTGGAAGGCAACGGGCAGGCACCGGAAACGGTGTTGCAGGCAGTGCGCCTGGCGCTGAACGCGGAGGACGTGCGTCCTGTCGCGGATCGGGTAACGGTGCGCTCGGCAGGAATCGTTCCCTATCACGTCAAGGCGCAGCTCTACCTGTTTCCCGGCCCCGAGGCCGAGCTGATCCGTGCCGCCGCCGAGGCTTCGCTGCGCGACTACATTTCCGCCCAGCGCCGCCTGGGCCGCGACATCCGGCGTTCGGCCCTGTTCGCCACCCTGCATGTCGAAGGCGTGCAGCGCGTCGAACTGCAGGAGCCTGCGGCCGACGTGGTCCTGGATGAAACCCAGGCGGCCTATTGCACGGGGTACGCGATCACCTTGGGAGGCGTCGATGAGTAGCCGCCTGCTGCCGCCAAACAGGAGTTCTCTGGAACGCTCTCTGGGTGATGTATTGCCTGCCGAGCTGCCGGTGCCGCTTCGTGAGCTTAACGATCCGGCACGCTGTGAGGCGGCCTTGCTGCCCTACCTGGCCTGGACGCGCTCGGTGGACCGCTGGGACCCGGACTGGAGCGACGAGGCCAAGCGCAATGCGGTAGCGACGTCCTTCGTCCTGCACCAGCGCAAAGGCACGCTGACCGCGTTGCGCCAAGTGGTCGAGCCGATCGGTGCGCTGAGCGAGGTCACCGAATGGTGGCAGCGAAGCCCGCTTGGCGTGCCGGGGACCTTCGAGATCACCGTGGACGTCAGCGACCGTGGCATCGACGAAGGCACCGTACTGGAGCTGGAGCGCTTGCTCGATGACGTCCGCCCGGTGAGCAGACACCTGACCCGGCTGGACCTGCGCATTACCCCGGTAATCCGGTCCCGTCACGGACTGGCCGTGACCGACGGCGACACCCTGGAAATCTTCCCCTGGAAACAGTGACATGACGACCAATACTCCGAAATACGGTGGCCTGCTCACCGACATAGGTGCCGCTGCGCTGGCTGCGGCCAGTGCAGCAGGCAAGAAATGGCAGCCGACTCATATGCTGATCGGCGATGCCGGCGGTGCGCCGGGCGACACGCCGGATCCATTGCCTTCTGCGGCGCAGAAGAGCCTGATCAACCAACGCCATCGGGCTCAGCTGAATCGGCTGTTCGTTTCCGACAAGAACGCCAATACCTTGGTTGCCGAGGTGGTGCTGCCAGTTGAGGTAGGTGGCTTCTGGATCCGCGAGATCGGCCTGCAGGATGCCGACGGCAAGTTCGTCGCGGTATCCAACTGCCCGCCCAGCTACAAGGCTGCAATGGAAAGTGGCAGTGCGCGGACCCAGACCATTCGGGTGAACATCGCGCTCTCCGGCCTGGAGAATGTCCAGCTGCTGATCGACAACGGCATCATCTACGCCACTCAGGACTGGGTGAAGGAAAAGGTCGCTGCCGATTTCAAGGGCCGCAAGATTCTGGCTGGCAATGGCTTGGTCGGTGGGGGCGATCTTTCTGCCGACCGCAGCATTGGTCTGGCGCCTTCCGGCGTGACGGCGGGCAGCTATCGTTCGGTCACGGTGAACGCCAACGGGGTGGTCACCCAGGGCAGCAATCCGACCACCCTGGCTGGCTATGCGATCGGAGATGCCTATACCAAGGCCGATACCGATGGAAAACTGGCGCAGAAAGCGAACAAGGCCACCACCCTGGCCGGCTATGGCATTACCGATGCGCTGCGAGTCGATGGCAACGCCGTGTCATCCAGCAGGCTGGCCGCACCGCGTAGCCTGGCAGCCAGTGGCGATGCCTCCTGGTCGGTGACCTTCGACGGCAGTGCCAATGTTTCTGCGCCGCTGAGTCTTTCCGCTACCGGTGTGGCGGCGGGCAGCTATCCGAAGGTGACCGTGGATACGAAGGGAAGGGTGACTGCTGGAATGGCGCTGGCGGCGACGGACATTCCCGGGCTGGATGCTTCGAAGTTGGTCAGCGGGGTGCTGGCCGAGCAGCGTTTGCCGGTATTCGCGCGCGGGTTGGCTACTGCTGTCTCGAACAGTAGCGATCCGAACACCGCGACCGTGCCGTTGATGCTGACCAATCATGCGAACGGACCTGTTGCCGGACGATACTTCTACATCCAGTCGATGTTCTATCCGGATCAGAACGGCAATGCTTCGCAGATTGCAACGAGCTACAACGCTACATCCGAGATGTATGTACGGGTGTCCTACGCGGCCAACCCTAGCATCCGGGAGTGGTTGCCCTGGCAGCGTTGCGACATTGGAGGTTCCTTCACGAAGACGACTGACGGATCCATTGGAAATGGCGTCAATATAAACAGCTTCGTCAATTCCGGATGGTGGTTGCAATCGACATCGGAATGGGCGGCGGGTGGAGCTAACTATCCCGTGGGGCTGGCCGGTTTGCTGATTGTCTACCGCGCACATGCAGACCATATCTATCAGACCTACGTAACACTCAACGGAAGCACATATTCGCGCTGCTGCTATGCGGGCTCTTGGCGTCCGTGGCGGCAGAACTGGGACGATGGAAACTTCGATCCGGCCAGCTACCTGCCAAAGGCGGGATTTACCTGGGCGGCTTTGCCGGGTAAGCCGGCAACTTTCCCGCCCTCAGGGCATAACCACGATACCAGCCAGATCACCTCCGGCATCTTGCCTCTCGCTCGTGGTGGCCTTGGCGCCAATACAGCGGCCGGAGCACGCAACAACATTGGTGCCGGAGTGCCGGCCACGGCGAGCCGGGCGCTCAATGGTTGGTGGAAGGACAACGATACCGGTCTGATCGTCCAGTGGATGCAGGTGAACGTAGGAGATCATCCCGGTGGAATAATCGATCGTACCTTGACGTTCCCGATCGCGTTCCCTAGCGCCTGTCTGCATGTCGTACCGACTGTCAAGGAGGTGGGGCGACCAGCGACGTCCGCGTCGACCGTTACGGTCGCCGATGTCAGCGTCAGCAACACGGGATGTGTGATCGTTTCCTCCGAGTACTACGGACTGGCTCAAAACTATGGCATCAGAGTGATGGCCATCGGCTATTGAGGTGAAAATGATTTTTTTCCATGCCGCCACGGGCGGCTTTTATTCGAAGGAAATTCATGGGTCCCGCATGCCTCTGGAGGATGAAATGCATCCTCTCGAAGACGCCGAGTACCAGGCTCTTCTTCGTGCGCAGAGCGAAGGGAAACGAATTGTCACGGACCACACCGGTCGCCCTATCTGCGTCGATCCACCGGCTCCGGCCAAGGACATTCTGGTCCAACGGGAACGCATCTGGCGCGACCGGCAGTTACAGCTCACCGACGGGCCTCTCGCTCGGCATCGTGACGAGCAGGACCTGGGAAAAACTACGACTCTGAGCCAAGAGCAGCTTCGTGAGCTAACTCTCTATCGCGCCGTTCTTCGCGACTGGCCTATTGCCGCGGAGTTTCCCGACCTGAACGCAAGGCCCGAGCCGCCTGCCTGGCTCCAATCGCTCATCACCCCCTGAACCCCGCCTTGTGCGGGGTTTTTCATTAATGGAGATCTACCTATGAGTTTCTTCCACGGCGTTACGGTAACCAACGTCGATATCGGTGCGCGCACCATCGCGCTGCCGGCCAGTTCCGTCATCGGCCTCTGCGATGTGTTCACGCCGGGGGCGCAGGCAAGCGCCAAGCCCAACGTTCCGGTGCTGCTCACCAGCAAGAAGGACGCCGCCGCGGCGTTCGGCATCGGCTCGTCGATCTACCTGGCCTGCGAGGCCATCTATAACCGTGCCCAGGCCGTGATCGTGGCGGTGGGCGTGGAAGCCGCGGAGACTCCCGAGGCCCAGGCCAGCGCCGTCATAGGTGGTGTCAGCGCCGCCGGCGAGCGCACCGGACTTCAGGCTCTGCTAGACGGCAAGAGCCGCTTCAATGCTCAGCCGCGTCTACTAGTTGCGCCGGGTCATTCGGCCCAGCAAGCGGTGGCCACCGCCATGGACGGGCTGGCCGAGAAACTGCGGGCCATCGCCATTCTCGATGGTCCCAATAGCACCGACGAGGCGGCCGTCGCCTACGCCAAGAACTTCGGCAGCAAGCGCCTGTTCATGGTCGACCCGGGCGTGCAGGTTTGGGACAGCGCCACCAATGCCGCACGCAACGCCCCGGCTTCGGCCTACGCCGCCGGCCTGTTCGCCTGGACCGACGCCGAGTACGGCTTCTGGTCCTCGCCGTCGAACAAGGAGATCAAGGGCGTCACCGGCACCAGCCGTCCGGTGGAGTTCCTCGACGGCGATGAGACCTGTCGCGCCAACCTGCTCAACAACGCCAATATCGCGACGATCATTCGCGACGATGGCTATCGCCTGTGGGGCAACCGCACCTTGTCCAGCGACAGCAAGTGGGCTTTCGTCACCCGTGTTCGGACCATGGACCTGGTAATGGATGCGATCCTCGCCGGGCACAAGTGGGCGGTGGACCGCGGTATCACCAAGACCTACGTGAAGGATGTCACCGAGGGCCTGCGCGCCTTCATGCGCGATCTGAAGAACCAGGGAGCGGTGATCAACTTCGAGGTCTATGCCGACCCGGACCTGAACAGCGCCAGCCAGCTGGCCCAGGGCAAGGTGTACTGGAACATCCGCTTCACCGATGTGCCGCCTGCCGAGAACCCCAATTTCCGTGTCGAGGTGACCGATCAGTGGCTCACCGAAGTTCTGGATGTCGCCTAAGGAGCGCCCGTGATGATTCCGCAAACCCTGACCAATACCAATCTGTTCATCGACGGCGTGAGCTTCGCCGGTGACGTGCCATCCCTGACCCTGCCCAAGCTGGCTGTGAAGACCGAGCAATACCGTGCCGGCGGCATGGATGCGCCGGTATCCATCGACATGGGCCTGGAGGCGATGGAAGCCAAGTTCTCCACCAACGGTGCCCGCCGAGAAGCGCTGAATTTCTTCGGCCTGGCCGACCAGAGCGCTTTCAATGGCGTGTTCCGTGGCTCCTTCAAGGGCCAGAAGGGCGCCAGCGTGCCAGTGGTGGCTACCCTGCGCGGCCTGCTCAAGGAGGTCGACCCGGGCGACTGGAAAGCCGGCGAGAAAGCCGAGTTCAAGTACGCCGTTGCGGTCAGCTACTACAAGCTGGAAGTCGATGGCCGCGAGGTCTACGAGATCGATCCGGTCAACGGTGTCCGCGCGATCAACGGTGTCGACCAGTTGGCCGGCATGCGCAACGACCTCGGCCTGTAAGAGGAGCTCCGGACATGACCCAAGAGAATCGACTGCCGGGCTGGCTGACGCTGGATGCCGACGCCGCCCTCGTTCGTCTCTCGCGTCCGGCACAGTGCAACGGGGTCAGCGTCGACACGCTGACCCTGCGTGCACCCACCGTGCGTGATATCCGCCTGGCCGGCAAGGTGGCCGGCGACGATGCCGAGGAGCGCGAACTGCAACTGTTCGCCTCGCTGGCGCAGGTCAGCCGCCAGGACCTGGAGGGGCTGAAGCTGAGCGACTACCAGCGGCTGCAAGGCGCCTACTTTCGCCTGGTGCAAGACGACACGGACGACACCTTCGCGTATGCGTCAACTGGCGAGGCGCCTGGCCATTGAGCTGGGCTTCCAGGCCAGCGAACTGGAGCGCATGACCCTGGGCGACCTGCTCTGGTGGCTCGCCGAGGGCGAGGAGTGAGCGACGGCGCCGTCCGCCAGGCGAGCGGCGCCCGCGCTACTTCAGTAGGTCCGCGGAGGCGGACATCGATAACAGACGAGACGAACCGTCATGAGTAAAGACATGGACCTGGTGGTCTCCATCGGCGGCATCGCCGACCCCTCCTTGGGCAAGGCATTCGAGACCGTCAAGGCACGGCTCGACAGTCTCCAGGAACGTTCCCGCCAGGCTTCCAGCCTGAGGGATGTGCTGGGAGACGCCATACGCCTGGAGCGAGAGCTCGCCGATATGCGCAAGGTCGGGGACCGCGGCGTTGCTGAGCATGCCCGGCAGCTTGGCGAACGCCAGGAGCAACTGAAGCGACTCGGCATCGAGGCCAGGGCCGCGGGCGATGCCTACGCTCGACTGGGCGAGATGCAGCGTGGCCTGGATATGCAGGTCCGCGGCCTGCAACGGCTGGAGCAGGCCAGCCAGGCAATGCCATTGGCTAGCGCATTTTCCGGACTGGTCGTGGAAGCCAGCAAGACGGCTGCCGGTTATCAAGCGCGGTTGCGCGACCTGGCGATCCGCAACGGCCTGGACGTCGGCCGGGAGCCAGCCTTGGCATCCCTGATCCAGGACAGCGCCAACCAGAGCGGCCTGGGACGCACGGCGACGCTGGACATGCTGGAGCACTTGAACGCCACCGGCATGGGGTTCGCCGCCGCGCAAATGAATATGGGACTGGCGGGCCGCTTCGGCTTTGGCCAAGGGATTGCTTCAGCCGAGGTTGCGGGGCTGGTTCGAGCGTTGCAACTGGCCCAGGGTTCGGACTCGCCAGAGCAATTGTCCGCCTCCCTCGACCGTCTGGTCGTCCTGGGTAAAGGCAGAGTCGGCAGTGAGGCCCTGGCGCGTCGCCTGCCTGCCTTGTTGTCAGCGCTGGGCAATGCGGGAGAGGCCACGGCCGGCGATGTCGGTGCACTGGGTGCCTTGCTGGAGATTCAGGCAAAGAACACCACGCCAGACAAAGCGGACGTGCGGATGAAGGCCTGGCTGGAGTTCGTCGGCAGCGGCAGCTTGAAACGCGCTTATGGCCAGGACTACGACCGGGACCTGGAAGCGCTGCGCAAGGACGGAGCGAGTCTGCTGGAGGCCAACCTGGAGCTGGCTGCGCGCTATCGGGATAAGGGCGGCAAGCTCAGCGCCGGCGTGGCGTCGCCGGCGCTTGAAGCCTATCGAGCGTCGCGCGGCGAGTTCCAGGGCTTGCTCGAATCCCAGCAGTCTTCCGTAGGCTCTTCGGAGCGCGATGCGCAGCGTCGCAAGGGGATGTCCCAGGAGCTGTGGAAGGCTTCCAGCGACAGTTGGGAGAGGGCGCAGACCGCTTTGGGCAGCGCCCTGAATCCATATCTGGACAACCTGGCCAAGGGGAGCGCGGTACTCGGCGAGTCGACTGCGGAGCTGCTCGAAGCCTATCCGCGGACGACGGCCGGTCTTACCGCCGCCGCAGGTGCGGTGTTATCCGGGTATCTCGCCTACAAGGGAGGGCGCGGCGCTATCGACGTGCTGCGTGGCGGTCGGCTCGGTCGGCGAGGGAGCGCTGCCGTCGGCGACCTGATCGAACGGGGTGCAGGCCGGGTATCGGGTGGTAGCGAAATACAGCGCGTGTTCGTTACCAACTGGCCGGTGCCGGGAGGCGACTCTACGCTGGAGTCCGCGAGGAGGCCGGCACAACGAAAGCGCGGTCAAACACCACGCAGGAAGAGAGGCAAGGGCGGTGGGCTGAAGGCCCGCTCCCTTCCATCCCTTGGCTTCTCGGCTGGAGGAGGCTTGGGGGCGATGGCAGGAAAGCTGCCGCGCCTGTCGCGTTTGCCCATACGCAACGCGCCGCTGCAAGTGGCCTCGTCGTTGATCGATGTTGCTGAGGTCTACTCCAGCGACCTGTCGGAGAGCGAAAAGACCATCGCCTATGGCGAGGCCGGTGGCTCCCTGGCTGGTTCCCTGGCTGGCGCCGCTCTGGGAGCGAGCATCGGCTCGGTGGTGCCGGTGGTCGGTACGCTGATCGGTGGATTGGTTGGCGGCGCTATCGGCGCCTGGGGCGGTAGCGAACTGGGGGGGCGTCTGGGACGCAGTCTGGCTGGCGATCCGCCGGCGGCCTCGGACAACAAGCCGGCGGTGCCCGTACCACAGGCCGAACCCGTCGCGGCTGTGCCCAACTGGACCTTCGCGCCGCAGATCAACCTGACGGTGCAAGGCAACGTACACGAGCCGCAGCGCCTGGCCGACGAGTTGCTGCCCTACCTGCAACGCATGCTTGTCGACTTCGCCGACGAGCGGCAGCGGCGCAGCCTCTACGACCCGGCGATGGTCTAAGGAGTCCCCATGGCATATCTGGAACAATTGCAGGCCGGCCTGAGGTACCTGGGTCGCGCCGGCGAGTCCGGACGCAAGAGTCTGGACAAGGTGGTCGCTCCGGTGAACGGTGCGATCAGCGAGATCCGCGGCGCAGCCGCGGAGCTGGAGAACCTGCCCGGCGTATCGCCGGAAATGGCTGCCCGGCTGCAGCGTGCCATGCGCGGCATCGGCCAGGCGCAGGGCAAGGTGAACCGCGTGGTCTCCACCTATGACCGGGCGAGCCGGGCGTTGCTTGGTATCGACGAACGCGTGGATGCGCTGAAGGTGCAGGTAAACAGTGCCGCGCAGGCGGTCGGCAAGGTCGCTGGCGACATCAGTCCGACGCTGGCGGGGGTGCTGCCGTCGTGGCTGCTGGCACCCTCGGCGACGCCCTCGAGCGAGGCCGTAGCGCCCTTGCCGCACCTGCTGGTACTGCAGCCGCTGACCGCCAATGCCCAACCGTTCTACTTCAACCTGAATACTGCCGCCTTCGACGCCCTGCAGCGCAACAGTGCCTACAACTGGAGCGGGCAGATGCGCCTGGGCCGGCGGCCGGCGCTGCAGAGCGTCGGCATGGGCGAGGAGAGCATCCTGCTCAAGGGTGCGGTATTCCCGCTGCGTCGACAGGTAGGCAACCAAGAAAAGGTCGTCGGTCTGGAGCAGCTCGAAGCGCTGCGCCGGTTGGCGGAGCGGCGTGAGCCGCTGATCCTGAGCAGCGGCTACGGCGAGGTGCAGATGGGCCTCTGGTGTCTGGTGCGGATCAGCGAGAACCAGAGCGCCCTGCTGGGCAACGGCGCTCCCCGCAAACAAACCTTCGACCTGGAGTTCAAGCGCTATGGCGACGACCTGCCGAACCGCTGACGGCGACATGCTGGACAGCCTCTGCTACCACGTCTATGGCCATCTGTTGGGCTGCGTCGAGGCGACCCTCGACGCCAATCCCGGGCTGGCCGATGAGCAGCAGCCATTCCGTGCCGGCTTGCTGATCAGTTTCCCTGACATGCCGGTGGTCAATGTCGAACAGGTGCGCCTGTGGGATTGATCGACCGCTCACCCGCAACCCCGCCTTGGCGGGGTTTTTCTTTTCTGGAGAGATCAGGTGCAACCGAGTTTCCGTATCGTTGCCGACGGCACCGACGTCACCCAGCGGCTGAATGACCGCCTGCTCAAGCTGACCTTGCTGGACAAGCCGGGCATGGAGTCCGACAGCCTGACCTTGAGGCTCGACGATCGCGATGGACAGGTGGCCTTACCCAGGCGCGGTGCGGTGCTGGAGGTTCATCTCGGCTATGCCGGCGAGCCACTGATGCGCATGGGACGCTTTACCGTGGACACCTTGCAGTGGGCTGGTCCGCCGGACTGCCTGACCGTCACTGCCAAGGCCGGCGACATGCGCGGCAGTGGCAAGACGATACGCAGCGGCGGTTGGGAGGGCACTACCCTGGCTCAGGTCTGCCGCGATGTTGGCGCACGCAACGGCTGGCGCGTGGAGTGTCCGTTGCAGGTGGCGATCGCCCGGGTCGACCAGGTCAATGAGTCCGACTACCACTTCGTCACCCGTCTGGCGCGCCAGTACGACTGCACCGCCAAGCTGGCCGAGGGCATGCTCATGGTGCTGCCGCGACAGAGCGGGCAGAGCGCCACGGGGCGTCGGATCGAACCTTTGGTGTTGGGACGTGCTGACGTCGGTAGCTTCGACGTTACCTTCGACGACCGCAGCCTGATGAGAACGGTGAAGACCCGCTACCAATTGCCCGGCAGCGGCGAGGTCAAGAGCGTCGAGTTGAAGAACCCGAAGGCACCGGCTACGGCTATGGGCGAGCATGTCGACCGGCACCTCTATACCAGCCGTGGAGAGGCCGAGCAGGCGGCGAAGGCTCGCCTGGCGAGCTTCAGCCGCTCCAGCGCCAGTGTGCGCCTGGAACTGCCAGGGCGTGGCGACCTGTTCGCCGAGCGCAGCCTGCTGCTCCAAGGCTTCAAGGCGGGAATCGACGGCGAGTTCCTGATCGACTCGGTGGAGCACACCTACAGCTCCAGCGGATGGACCACTGTCGTGCAATGCAACGGCGGCCGAGGCGG
The DNA here is from genome assembly GCF_020405165.1 of Pseudomonas sp. PS1(2021). Classification (NCBI taxonomy): domain Bacteria; kingdom Pseudomonadati; phylum Pseudomonadota; class Gammaproteobacteria; order Pseudomonadales; family Pseudomonadaceae; genus Pseudomonas; species Pseudomonas sp. PS1(2021). The sequence goes on from NZ_CP084484.1 coordinate 6,811,650, forward strand.
CAAGGGGTGACGCCTGAAACCCATCGGAGTGCAGGAGGATCGATGAAACTGACCGAGCAGCAATTGCTGCGCATTTTTCCCAACGCCCGCCTCGTCGCGGGCGTTTTCGTTGTGGCGTTGCAACGGGCCATGGACGAGAGGGAGATCGACACACCGGCGCGGCGTGCCGCGTTTCTCGCCCAGGTCGGCCACGAAAGCAGCCAGTTGACCCGCCTGGTGGAGAACCTCAATTACAGCGCCCAAGGCTTGGCGGCGACCTGGCCGGGTCGCTATCTCGGCCCCGACGGGCAGCCCAACGCGTTGGCCTTGCGGCTGGCGCGCAATCCGCAGGCGATTGCCGACAACACCTACGCCACGCGCAACGGCAATGGCGACGAAGCGTCCGGCGATGGCTGGCGCTTCCGCGGGCGTGGCTTGCTACAAATCACCGGGCGTGCCAACTACCGGTTGGTCGGCGAGGCCCTCGGCGAGCCGCTGGAAGCCGAGCCCTGGCGCCTGGAGCAGCCCGTGCCGGCGGCTCGCAGCGCCGCCTGGTGGTGGGCCGGTCACGGGCTCAACGAGCTGGCCGACCGCGGCGAGTTCGCTGCCATCACCCGCCGCATCAACGGCGGCCTGAATGGCCAGGCGGAGCGCCTGGCGTTGTGGCAGCGGGCCAGGGCGGTGCTGTCATGAGCCGGCTTGCTCTGCTTCTGCCGGCCGTGTTGCTGGTCCTGCTGGCCGGCGCCTTGCTCGGCGGCGGCCTGGTTGCCCGCCACTATCGTCCGCAACTGGAGGAGGCCCTGGGCCAACTCACTGCCAGCCGCGTCGCCAGCGGCCAGCTCGAGGCTTTGCTCGATGAGCAGCAGCGAGCGCTGGCGGCGGTGCGGGCGAGCGCCGAGAGGCGCGCGAAGGACGCCGAGCAGGCACTCGGCGAGGCCAGGGCGCAGGCCGCGGAGCAGTACGCCGCGGCCGTGCGTCTGCTCCAGGAACCCGACATTGGCGTGGACTGCCAGGCGGCAGGTGCGGCGATCGACCGGGAGCTGGGACTATGACTCGTCTCCTGCTGGGGCTTTGTCTGCTTTTCGCGGGCTGCGCAGCCTCGCCGACGACACCTCGCCCCGTGCGCGTCGAGGTTCCCCTCGCAGTGCCCTGCCGTGTACCTGACGTGCGCCCGCCGAGCTGGGCCGGCGCCACGCTGAAGGCCGGCGATTCGCTGCAGGCCAAGGTTCGCGCATTGCTCGCCGAGCGCCGCCAGCGGCAGGGCTACGAACTCGAATTGCAGGCGGCATTGCGTGCCTGCCGCTAAACCTTTCGGCCGATCCTCTCGGATCGGCCTTCCTTCCGACATCCCGCTGTTGCACCCATCCTCCCCACTGGGCTATGTTCCCCAACATGGCTCCGTGAGACCGCTATCGTGATCCACCTCAGCAGCATCATCACCTCCCTCATCAAGGCATTCGCCCGTTGGCGCTGGCGCGCCTGACTTCTTTTTCGCCGGCCTGGCCGGTCACGTCTCCCTGCGTCCCCCGTTTTCCACAGGCATAATGCCGACGTTCCACTCTCCCTTCCTCCGCGAGCGCGCCGGGAAACGGGTGTGGCGAAAGCCGGGTGATGCGATTCGCATAAGAATGAAATCAAGAGGTTACAGCCAGCATGCTGCTGATGATCGATAACTACGACTCCTTCACCTACAACCTGGTGCAGTACTTCGGCGAACTCAAGGCCGAGGTCAAGGTGGTGCGCAACGACGAACTGAGCGTGGAACAGATCGAGGCCCTGGCGCCCGAGCGCATCGTCCTTTCCCCCGGTCCCTGCACCCCCAACGAGGCCGGCGTCTCGCTGGCCGTGATCGAGCGCTTCGCCGGCAAGCTGCCATTGCTCGGTGTCTGCCTTGGCCACCAGAGCATCGGCCAGGCCTTCGGCGGCGAAGTAGTGCGGGCGCGGCAGGTGATGCACGGCAAGACCAGCCCGATCCACCACAAGGACCTCGGCGTGTTCGCCGGCCTGGCCAATCCCCTGACGGTGACGCGCTACCACTCGCTGGTGGTGCAGCGAGAGAGCCTGCCGGAGTGCCTGGAGATCACCGCCTGGACCCAACATGCCGACGGATCGCTCGACGAGATCATGGGCGTACGCCACAAGACCCTGAATGTCGAGGGCGTGCAGTTCCATCCCGAGTCCATCCTCACCGAGCAGGGCCACGAGCTGTTGGCCAACTTCCTCCGCCAGCAGGGCGGCGTGCGTGGGGAGGGCAACTGAGATGGATATCAAGGGAGCCCTCAATCGCATCGTCAACCAGCTCGACCTGACCACCGAGGAAATGCAGGCGGTCATGCGCCAGATCATGACCGGGCAGTGCACCGATGCGCAGATCGGCGCCTTCCTGATGGGCATGCGGATGAAGAGCGAAACCATCGACGAGATCGTCGGCGCGGTGGCGGTGATGCGCGAACTGGCCGACGGCGTGCAGTTGCCTACGCTGAAGCATGTGGTCGACGTGGTCGGCACCGGCGGCGATGGCGCGAACATCTTCAACGTGTCCTCGGCGGCGTCCTTCGTGGTCGCCGCCGCTGGCGGCAAGGTCGCCAAACACGGTAACCGCGCGGTCTCCGGCAAGAGCGGCAGCGCCGACTTGCTGGAAGCCGCCGGCATCTACCTGGAGCTGACCTCCGAACAGGTGGCGCGTTGCATCGACACCGTCGGCGTCGGGTTCATGTTCGCCCAGGTCCACCACAAGGCGATGAAGTACGCCGCCGGTCCGCGCCGCGAGCTGGGCTTGCGGACTCTGTTCAACATGCTTGGCCCACTGACCAACCCGGCGGGAGTCAGGCACCAGGTGGTCGGGGTGTTCACTCAGGAACTGTGCAAGCCGCTGGCTGAAGTGCTCAAGCGTCTCGGCAGCGAGCATGTGCTGGTGGTGCATTCGCGCGACGGGCTGGACGAGTTCAGTCTGGCCGCGGCGACCCACATTGCCGAGTTGAAGGACGGCGAGGTACGCGAGTACGAAGTGCGTCCCGAGGACTTCGGGATCAAGAGCCAGACCCTGATGGGGCTGGAGGTCGACAGTCCGCAGGCCTCGCTGGAACTGATCCGCGACGCTTTGGGGCGGCGCAAGACCGAGGCTGGGCAGAAGGCCGCCGAGCTGATAGTGATGAATGCCGGCCCGGCACTGTACGCTGCCGATCTGGCGACCAGCCTGCACGAGGGCATTCAACTGGCCCACGATGCCCTGCACACCGGGCTGGCACGGGAGAAGATGGACGAACTGGTGGCCTTCACCGCCGTTTACAGAGAGGAGAACGCACAGTGAGTGTGCCGACGGTTCTGCAGAAGATCCTCGCCCGCAAGGCCGAGGAGGTCGCCGAGCGCCGTGCGCGCGTCAACCTGACCGAGGTCGAGCGGCTGGCGCGTAGCGCCGATGCGCCGCGCGGCTTCGCCAATGCCCTGCTGGAGCGGGCCAAGCGCAAGGAGCCGGCAGTGATCGCCGAGATCAAGAAGGCATCGCCGAGCAAGGGCGTGCTGCGCGAACACTTCGTCCCGGCGGAGATCGCCCGCAGCTACGAGGCGGGTGGCGCGGCGTGCCTGTCGGTGCTCACCGACGTGGACTTCTTCCAGGGCGCCGATGCCTATCTGAAGGAAGCGCGGGCCGCCTGTGCGCTGCCGGTGATCCGCAAGGACTTCATGATCGATCCGTACCAGATCGTCGAGGCGCGGGCGATCGGTGCCGACTGCATCCTGCTGATCGTCTCGGCGCTGGACGACGTGCTGATGGCCGAACTGGCGGCGACTGCCAAGTCGGTCGGTCTCGACGTACTGGTCGAAGTGCATGACGGCACCGAGCTGGAACGTGCGCTGAAGACCCTGGACACGCCGTTGGTGGGCATCAACAACCGCAACCTGCACACCTTCGAGGTGAGCCTGGAAACCACCCTCGACCTGTTGCCGGAAATTCCCCGCGACCGCCTGGTGGTCACCGAGAGCGGTATTCTCAACCGGGCCGACGTGGAGCTGATGGAAGTCAGCGAGGTCTACGCCTTCCTGGTTGGCGAGGCGTTCATGCGGGCCGACGATCCTGGCCTGGAGTTGAAGCGCCTGTTCTTCCAGGAGCGTGGCGGCGTGGTGCTGGGCGCCGATCCTGACTGATCCGCGCTGTCGAATCCCATGAAAAAGGCCGGTTGCGACCGGCCTTTTTCATGGGTGCTGTTCAGCGGGTGCCGAAGACCACCATGGTCTTTCCTTTCACATGCACCAGGCCCTGCTCCTCCAGGCTCTTCAGCACGCGTCCGACCATTTCCCGCGAGCAGCCGACGATCCGGCCGATCTCCTGGCGGGTGATCTTGATCTGCATGCCGTCCGGGTGGGTCATGGCGTCCGGTTGCTGGCACAGGTCCAGCAAGGTGCGGGCGACGCGTCCGGTGACGTCGAGGAAGGCCAGGTCGCCCACCTTGCGGGTGGTCTTGCGCAGGCGGTCGGCCATCTGGCTGCCGAGGGTGTAGAGGATCTCCGAGTCCTGCTGCGACAGTTCGCGGAACTTCGCATAGCTGATCTCGGCGACTTCGCATTCCACCTTGGCGCGAACCCAGGCGCTGCGTTCCTGTTCGCTGCCTTCCTTTTCGAACAATCCCAGCTCGCCGAAGAAATCACCGCTGTTGAGGTAGCCGATGATCATTTCGCGGCCGTCGTCGTCCTCGATGAGGATGGTGACCGAACCCTTGATGATGAAGAACAGCGTTTCGCAGCGATCGCCGGCATAGATGATGGTGCTCTTTGCGGTGTAGCGGCGGCGGTGACAGTGTGCGAGCAGCTTGTCTAGGTGTTTGAGTTTGGGTGTGTGGGTAATAGCTACCATGCCCGAGTCCCGAAAGAATAAAGAATATGCCTGACGTACAAGGCGATGTTTTTTTGAGTTCTTATGGAGAGACCTGCCAGGGCCCGGGAGCTCAGCGGAGAGCTCCCCCCAACCGGGCAGATCAGGAAGTGTGCCAGTAAACCGCGTCCAGCTTAACAGACGGGCCATGAAGGTCGATGTGATTTTGCGACGCAGCTATCAGGACTGTGATCCCGTACTGTCCTTGGGCCCTGTGCTAAGCTGGCGCCCTTTGCCGGCGGGAGTCTGAACGATGAAAGCGCGTATCCAGTGGGCGGGCGAGGCGATGTTCCTCGGCGAGTCCGGTAGCGGCCACGTGGTGGTCATGGACGGTCCGCCGGACCATGGCGGACGCAACCTCGGGGTGCGCCCTATGGAGATGGTCCTGATCGGCCTCGGCGGCTGCACCAACTTCGATGTGGTCAGCATCCTGAAGAAGGCGCGCCAGCCGGTGGAGAGCTGCGAAGCCTTCCTCGAGGCCGAAAGGGCCGACGAGGAGCCCAAGGTGTTCACGAAGATCCACGTGCACTTCGTGGTCAAGGGCCGCGGTCTCAAGGAGGCCCAGGTCAAGCGCGCGGTGGAGCTGTCGGCGGAGAAATACTGCTCGGCGTCGATCATGCTCGGTCGCGGCGGGGTGGAGATCACCCACGACTACGAGATCGTCGAACTCGGCTGAGACGACATCCGGTCATCATAAAAGGGGCGCAAACTCTGGCGGAGGCTTGATTGGCTCTGCATAATGCGCCCCTTTTTTCGTGCCGCGCGATTCCGTCGGGCGGCCGTTCAGTTCGGAAGATTCTTCCGCTCTGATAGACGTTTCCCGAGCCATCCCGGTCGGGTGACCAATGGCGCCAGCCGGCGCCCGTGCAACTCAACAAACCACAATCGCCATCGCGAAGAGGTGTTAACCGTCCTACGCAGGTGCGTCGTTCGCATCTGACGGGCATGCCCCAACCCTGCGGCAGAGCCGCAAGCAACCGAGAGAGTTCCCCACGGTGAAAAGCAAACTCAAGCTCCACGGGTTCAACAACCTGACGAAGACCTTGAGCTTCAACATCTACGACATCTGCTACGCCGAGACGCCCGAAGACCTCCAGGCCTACGTGCAGTACATCGACGAAGAGTATGACGCGGAGCGTCTGACGCAGATTCTTACCGATGTTGTCGACATCATCGGCGCCAATATCCTGAACATCGCGCGTCAGGACTACGACCCCCAGGGCGCCAGCGTGACCATCCTGATCTCCGAGCAGCCGGTCACTCCGACCGACAGCCAGATCGAAGAGTCCCCGGGCCCGCTGCCGGACACCATCCTGGCGCACCTGGACAAGAGCCACATCACCGTGCATACCTACCCGGAAATCCATCCGGTGGACGGCATCGCGACCTTCCGCGTGGACATCGATGTGTCCACCTGCGGAGTGATCTCCCCGCTGAAGGCCCTGAACTACCTGATCCACCAGTTCGACTCGGACATCGTCACGGTCGACTATCGGGTCCGCGGCTTCACCCGCGACATCGAGGGGCGCAAGCATTTCATCGACCACGAGATCAACTCGATCCAGAACTATCTCTCCGACGACACGCGCGAGGCCTACCAGATGACCGACGTGAACGTGTACCAGGAGAACCTGTTCCACACCAAGATGCTGCTCAAGGACTTCGAACTGGAGAACTACCTGTTCGGCGACGCTACCCGGACGCTCTCGACGGAGCAGCGCGAGCAGGTCACGGAACGGCTCAAGCACGAAATGCTGGAGATCTTCTACGCGCGCAACATGCCGCGCTGATCGCACACGAGAAAGAAAAAGCCCGCTTCGAGCGGGCTTTTTCATGCGTGCGATTCAGATGCGGTAGGTGCTCTTGGTCATCACCTTCGCCAGCAGGCTCATGCCCAGCTTCACCGGTGCCGGGAAGCGCAGGCCGCCGGCGGCCAGGGCGTTGCTCGAATGCTGTTCCTCGTCGATACGCATCTGCTCGAGGATGGCACGGGATTTCCGATCCTCCTGGGGAATCTGCGCCAGGTGTTCGTCCAGATGCTTGCACACCTGGTCTTCGGTGGCGGCGACGAAGCCCAGGCTGACCCGGTCGCTGACCAGCCCGGCGGCGGCACCGACGCCGAAGGACAGGCCGTAGAAGATCGGATTGAGGACGCTGGGACGGCTGCCCAACTGGCGGATGCGTTGCTCGCACCAGGCCAGGTGGTCGATCTCCTCCTCGGCGGCTTCCTCCATCGCCTCGCGGACCTCGGGCAGCTTGGCGGTCAGCGACTGGCCCTGGTACAGCGCCTGGGCGCAGACCTCGCCGGTGTGGTTGATGCGCATCAGGCCGGCGATATGGCGGGTGTCTTCCTCGCTCAGTTCGCCATCGGGTTCCACGATGGCCGGCGACGGTCGCGCCGGCTGGCCGCTGAACGGCAGCAGGGTGCGCAGGGCGGAGTCGGCCTGCAGCAGGAAACGGTCGATGGGCGAATAGTGGCGGTCGGCGGACATGGCGCACCTCCGGAAACGAAAGATCGCACCAGTTTACCGGAAGTGCGCTGATAGCAGGATGTTGCGGACGGGCTGCGATGTCGCAGCGCCAGCAGGGATTCAACCCGGCGGCCAGTGCATCTGGCGTTGACCCAGCACGTGCATGTGGATGTGGTGCACGGTCTGCCCGCCAAGGTCGTTGCAGTTCATCACCACACGGAAGCCTTCCTCGCAGCCCTGCTCCCGGGCCAGGCGCTGGGCGGTGAAGAGGATATGGCCTGCCAGCGGCCGGTCGGCCTCGGTCAGGTGCTCGAGGGTGGGAATGTGCCTTTTCGGGATGACCAGGAAGTGCACCGGCGCCTGCGGGCCGATATCGTGAAACGCGACAACTTCCTCGTCTTCGTAGAACTTGCGCGCGGGAACTTCCCCCGCCACGATCTTGCAGAACAGACAGTCCATGGGCGATTCCTCCGGCCTCGGGTGCTTTCCCGAGTGTAGCGGTGCCCGTCGCGACCGCCCAAGCGTGAAGGAGCCGCAGTGAAGAACGACATACACGACCTCGGCCTGGTCCTGGATTCCCGGGTCAAGCTGATCCTGATCGAGTCCTGGGACGAGCCGAAGGTGATGGAAACCCTCACCGGCCTGGCGGTCAGGCGCGGCTTTGGCCTGTATGCCTGGTCGGTGACCGAGGGCGTGCAGCGCCTGGGCTTCGGCGGCGAGCCGCTGGGCAGGGAGGAGAGCCGCGACCCGGTCGCGGCGTTGCGTTTGATCAAGCACGATCAGCAGGCGAATCTCTACGTGCTCTGCGACCTGCATCCTTTCCTTGGCGACAGCCCGACCCTGGTGCGCCTGCTCAAGGAAATCGCCATGGCCGAAGGCAATCATCGACCGACCGTGGTGCTGGTGTCCCATGCGCTGAAGCTGCCGGCCGAGGTGCAGCGCTTCGCCGCGCGGTTCTCGCTGTCCCTGCCCAGCGAGGACGAACTGCTCGGCATCGTCCGCGAGGAAGCGACGCGCTGGAGCGAGCGCAACCGTGGTGCCCGCGTGCGCACCGACAACCGGACCCTGCAGCAGGTGGTGAAGAACCTGCGCGGGCTCAGCCATGCCGAGGCGCGACTGCTGGCGCGCAACGTGATCTGCAACGATGGGGCGATCACCCAGGAGGACCTGCCCGAGCTGAACCGCACCAAGTTCCAGCTACTCGACCTGGAGGGCGTGCTGAGCTTCGAGTACGACACCGCGCGCTTCGCCGAGGTCGGCGGGCTTGCCGCGCTCAAGCGCTGGCTCGGCGAGCGTCAGTCGGCGTTCCTCGCCGGCACGCCTGGCGACCAGCCGAAGGGCATGATGCTGGTCGGCGTACAGGGCGCCGGCAAGAGCCTGGCGGCCAAGGCGGTGGCCGGCCTCTGGGGCTTGCCGTTGCTGCGTCTGGATTTCGCCTGTCTCTACAACAAGTACTTCGGCGAAACCGAGCGCAACCTGCGCGAGGCGCTGCGCCTGGCCGAACAGATGGCGCCCTGCGTGCTGTGGATGGATGAAGTGGAGAAGGGCATTTCTGGTGGCGACCAGGACAACGGCGTCAGTCAGCGCGTGCTGGGTACCCTGCTGACCTGGATGGCCGAGCGCGAGGCGCCGGTCTTCATGGTCGCCACCGCGAACGCTATCGACCGCCTGCCGCCCGAACTGATCCGCAAGGGACGCTTCGACGAATTGTTCTTCGTCGACCTGCCGACGCCGGAGGTTCGCGCCGAGATCTTCCGCATCCACCTGCAACGCCGCGAGCTGGAGCCGGCACAGTTCGACCTCCATCTGCTGGCGGCTGCCAGCGAGGGTTTCAGCGGGGCGGAGATCGAGCAGGCGGTGGTGGCGGCACTGTACGCCGGGCAGGCGCGACAGCAGGCGGTGGATCAGGATCTGTTGCTCAGGGAACTGGCGCGAACCTCGCCGCTGTCGGTGCTGATGGCGGAAAAGCTCGCCGCGCTGCGGACCTGGGCCAAGGGGCGGGCGGTGCCGGCAGATTGAGCCGACGGCTAACCTCGTTGCCCTGCGAGGAGAGGCCGGTCAACCCCGTGGGGCGGAGGGTACCGCCGAGGCGTTGATCCGCGCGGCGAGTCGGCGCACCAGCCAGCGTGGCGCCAGGCGTGGGCTCAGCGCCAGCAGGCGATTGCGCCAACCGGGGACGATCAGGGCGCGGTTCTTGTCCAGCCCGCGCAGGGCCAGCAGCGCGACTTCCTCCGGGGTCATCATCAGCTTGCTCCGGTCGAGCCTGCCGAGCCGCATCCCGGCTTCCCGGAAGAATGCCGTGCGGGTTGGCCCAGGGCACAGCACCGAGACCTTGACGCCGCGCTCTTTCAGTTCTTCCCGCAAGCCTTCCGAGAAGTGCAGGACGTAGGCCTTGCTGGCGTAGTAGTTGCTCATCCAGGCGCCGGGCTGGAAGGCGGCCACCGAGGCGATATTGAGTATCTGGCCACCGCCCTGTGCCACCATGCGGGCGCCGAGGGAGTGGCAAAGGCGGGCCAGGGCCAGGATGTTGAGTTCGATCAGTTCCTGTTCCCGCGCCCATTCCTGGTCGATGAAGGGGCCGGAGGTACCGATCCCGGCATTGTTAACCAGCAGGTCGATCTGTCGTTCGCCCTGTTCCAGTTCGTGCAACAACCCTGACAGTTGCAGCGGCTCGGAAAGATCGCAGGTGCGGAACAGCACTTCCACGCCGAAACGCTGCGCCAGCTCATAGGCGATGCTCTCCAGCGCGTCGCGCTGGCGCGCCACCAGGATCAGGGCGCGACCGCGCCGGGCCAGGGCTTCGGCTAGGGCCAGGCCGATACCGCTGGAAGCGCCGGTGATCAGGGCATAACGGGGCATTCGAGACTTCTCCGAAACGGACGGGGAATTGGACCCCGCCCGTCGCGAGGGGTTGCGTGGCTACTGTTGGTCGTCGTCTTCCATGGCCTCTGCCGCCGTCGTGGCGGCTTCATCGGCTTCGGCCGCCGCTGCGGCGGCCTGCTCGTCGGTGGTGTACGGGTCGGCTGGAGCGCTGGCGCCGCCGTCATAGTTCGCTCGCTCCAGGTAACCCTGGTAGGACGGCAGGGCGATGGCGGCGATGATACCGACTATCGGCAGCAGGATGATCAGACTGGCCAGGACTTTCACCCCGGTGCTGTTCGCCGGCGGCGGCGGACCGTAGCGGTTGGCGCCGGTGCTGCCGGGCAGGACCAGCATCAGGATGCCGAACACGCTGCCGACGAAGGGGACGAAGTTGAGCAGCCAGAGCCAGCCCGACCAGCCGAGGTCATGCAGGCGCTGCACGCCGATCATCACGGCGATGACGATGAAGGCGATCGAGGCCAGGGCGGTGACGGCCACGCCGACGGTTTCGCCGAGCAGGAAGCCCAGGCCCATGATGACCAGGAAGCACAGCGTCATCGCCATCGACCAGCCGAGATAGCGCAGGCGTCCGATCCGGCCGTTGGTGGTGAACACGTTCAGCTCGCCGAACTCGGGGAGGGCGTCGCCGACCTGGGCGCTGGGTGGTGTGTAGGGAGACGCGCCCGCAGCCGCGGTGGCCGCAGGCGCGGCGTTTTCGCCGAGCTGCGCCTGGCGTGCCAGGTACTTCTCGATGATGACGCCGCAGGCCGAACATTCCGCTCCGCTGGGCTGTTCATGGCCGCATTTCGGGCAGGTCATGGGAGGCAGGTCTTGCGCCGGGGTTTCCTCCGCGACCTGGGGGTTGTGATCGGGCGTTTCCACCAGGCTCAGGCTGGCCGCCAGGTCGACTTCCTTGTAGGCATTGGCGCCGGCCTGGCGCAAGGCGGTCAGGTAACGCTCCGCCTCGGCCTCTGGAAGTTCGCGTTTCAGCACCACCGGGCGACCGCCGAAGAGGGCGTCGATCTTGCCCGGTTCGCTCTTGAACAGGCGGGCGAGATTGTCCTTCACGGTTTCGAGCGATGCGTCGGGCATCAGCTCGCCGGAGAAGACGATCTTGAAGCGTTGGTCGGTCATGCAGGCATCCTTGTCAGCTGGGGTGAGAGAAATGCAGCCGACAGCCTAATCGGCGGCCTTGGCGCCCACAAGCGCGAGATGAGAACTCCCGCACAAGCCGGGGCGCCGTGACCCGGCGGTTTCAGCGCGGCCAGCGGTTGGCCAGGCGATCCATGTTCCGCAGGGCGGCGCGATATTCCCGGTCGAGGCGGGCGACCAACTCGTCGACGCCGGGCAAGTCGTCTATGTTGCCCGCGCCCTGGCCGGCGGACCACACGGTCTTCCAGGCCTTGGCCTCGTCGTTCACCGGCTTGAGTTTCTCGCCGTAGTTCATGTCTGCCTTGTCGGTCAGGCGCTTCAGATCGTAGCCGGCGGCCTCCAGGCTTTGCCGCATGAAGCTGGCCGGTACGCCGGACACCGCCGGGGTGTGCACGATGTCGGCGGCGCGTGCCTCCAGGATCATCTGCTTGTAGGCGTCGGAGGCATTGCTCTCGCGGGTGGCGATGAAGCGAGTGCCGAGATAGGCCAGGTCGGCGCCGAGCATCTGTGCGGCGAGAATCTCGTGGCCGTGGTTGATGCAGCCGGCCAACAGCAGGGTCTTGTCGAAGAACTGGCGGATTTCCGCGACCAGCGCGAAAGGGCTCCAGGTCCCGGCGTGCCCGCCCGCGCCGGCCGCCACCGCGATCAGGCCGTCGACCCCGGCCTCGGCGGCTTTTTCGGCGTGGCGGCGGGTGGTGACGTCGTGGAACACCAGGCCGCCGTAGCTATGCACAGCGTCTACCACTTCGCGCACTGCGCCGAGGCTGGTGATGACGATCGGTACGCGGTGCTCGACGCAGATCCGCAGGTCGGCCTGCAACCGCGGATTGGTGTTGTGGACGATCAGGTTCACCGCATAGGGCGCGGGATTGTCCAGCGCCTGCAGGCCGGCCCCGATTTCCTCCAGCCATCCCTCGAAGCCGCTGCTCTCGCGCTGGTTGAGCGCCGGGAAGCTGCCGACGATGCCGCTGCGGCAGCAGGCCAGCACCAACTGCGGGTTGGATACCAGGAACATCGGCGCGGCCACCATCGGCAGTCGCAGGCGTTGGTCGAGCAGGGCGGGCAAGGACATGGACAGGACTCCTGGGTCAGAAAGGTTTGAGCACCACCAGTAGGACGATCAGCAGCAGGAACAGTACAGGCACTTCGTTGAACCAGCGGTAGAACACATGGCTGCGCCCCGGCTCGCCGCGGGCGAAGCGCTTGAGCATGGCGCCGCAGGCGTGGTGGTAGCCGATCAGCAGGACCACCAGGGTCAGCTTGGCGTGCAGCCAGCCTTGGCTCAGCCAGCCGGGGGTGAGATAGAGCATCCAGAGGCCAAGGACCAGGGTGGCGAGCATCGAGGGCATCATGATCCCTCGGTAGAGCTTGCGCTCCATGACGCAGAAGCGTTCCCGGCTGGTCTGGTCCTCGCTCATGGCGTGGTAGACGAACAGGCGCGGCAGGTAGAACAGGCCGGCGAACCAGCAGACCACGGCGATGATATGGAAGGCTTTGAGCCACAGGTACATCAGGACATCCTCTTGATCACGGTGCCCCGATAGTAGAGGGATGGCTGGAACGCGTCACCCTGGCGGCTTGCCGCTGTCTGATTTGCCGGCAGATATGGCCGCATAACAGGTAGGAACATTCGGATAGGGCCTCGCAGCAATTTCTGCCCGACGACCCCGGGGGCTAGACTGCCGACCGAAGGGCCGAACCGGTCGCAAAGCCGGACGCCCAGCGCTGTTCATGCCGGCGCTCGGCTCTTATCATTGGCCTCTTTTGGCTAGCTTGCCTCAGCGCGCGGAGTGATGGACAGATGATCAAGGTCGGCATCGTTGGCGGTACGGGTTATACGGGCGTGGAACTGCTGCGCCTGCTGGCGCAGCATCCGCAGGCCCGGGTGGAAGTGATCACTTCGCGTTCCGAGGCGGGGGTAAAGGTCGCCGACATGTACCCGAACCTGCGAGGTCATTATGACGACCTGCAGTTCAGCGTGCCGGACGCGCAGCGCCTCGGCGCCTGCGACGTGGTGTTCTTCGCCACGCCGCACGGCGTGGCGCACGCGCTGGCTGGCGAACTGCTGGACGCGGGGACCCGGGTCATCGATCTGTCCGCTGACTTCCGCCTGGCGGACGCCGAGGAGTGGGCGCGCTGGTACGGCCAGCCGCATGGCGCTCCGGCGCTGCTCGACGAGGCTGTCTACGGCCTGCCGGAAGTGAACCGCGAGAAGATCCGCCAGGCCCGCCTGATCGCCGTGCCGGGTTGCTACCCGACCGCGACCCAGCTGGGCCTGATCCCGCTGCTGGAGGCCGGCCTGGCCGACGCCTCGCGGCTGATCGCCGATTGCAAGTCCGGGGTCAGCGGCGCCGGTCGGGGTGCCAAGGTTGGCTCGCTGTTCTGCGAGGCGGGCGAAAGCATGATGGCCTACGCGGTCAAGGGGCATCGGCATCTTCCGGAAATCAGCCAGGGCCTGCGTCGGGCCTCCGGCGGCGACGTCGGGCTGACGTTCGTACCGCACCTGACGCCAATGATCCGCGGTATCCATGCAACCCTCTATGCCCATGTCGCGGATCGCTCGGTCGACCTCCAGGCGCTGTTCGAGAAGCGCTACGCCGACGAACCCTTCGTCGACGTGATGCCGGCCGGCAGCCATCCGGAGACCCGTAGCGTGCGTGGCGCCAATGTCTGCCGAATCGCCGTGCATCGCCCCCAGGGCGGCGACCTGGTGGTGGTGCTGTCGGTGATCGACAACCTGGTCAAGGGCGCCTCGGGCCAGGCGCTCCAGAACATGAACATCCTGTTCGGGCTGGACGAGCGCCTGGGCCTCTCGCATGCGGCCCTGCTCCCCTGATGTCCGGCTGGGAACTCCAGTTCCGTGATCCACGGCGGGCCTGGCTGGTCCGCCTCGGGGTGGGTGCGCTGCTGCTGGCGGTTCCGCTGGCGTTTCTCGGCGGTCGCTGGTCGACCGGGGCGGACGCCGCTCGCAGCGAGGCCGATGCGCAACGCCAGGAAACCCTGATCGGCGAGCAGAAGGCCGAGCTGGAGCGCCTGCGTACCGAAATCGAGGTGTTGCGCAGCGGAGAACGTCTCAGCCAGCAGGCCACCGAACAGAGCCGGCAGACCATCAAGCTGCTTGAGGACCAGGTGTTCAAGCAGCAACAGGACATCGCGTTCTACAAGGGGGTCGTCGCGCCGGCCAGCAAGGCGGATGCGCTGGAAATCCGTGCCTTTGAGGTGCAGGGCACGGACGACCCGCAGCGCTTCCGCTATAAGGTGATGCTCAGCCGCCTGGGCAGGGACGACCGCAAGCTGGATGGGCGGCTGAAAGTCCGCATCAGCGGCAAGCTGGCGCGCAAGGACGCTACCTACGACCTCGAACAGCTCTCGCCGGAACTGGGCAAGACAGGGCTGTCGATTTCCCTCCGGCATTTCCAGTCGATTCCAGAAGGGGGGCGTTTCGCCGAGCTGGAGCTGCCGAAGAACTTCATCCCGAAGCTGATCGACGTACGTGCGGAGCTGAATGGCCAGTCCAAACCGCTACAGCGCCGTTTCGATTGGCCGAAGCAGTGAGTGAGCATTATGTGGAGCAAGAACAAAGGCCGGGCCGACGTCCAGCGTTTCACCGGGCAGACCAGCCTGATCGCCAGCGGCGCCGAACTGGTCGGTGACATGAACCTCAAGGGCGCGGTGCAGATCGACGGCACCGTCCGCGGAGCGTTGCAGGCGCACGAAGGGCTGGTGCGGGTCAGCGCCGGCGGTCGTGTCGACGGCGAAATCCGGGCCCCCCATGTGATCATCGACGGTCAGGTGGATGGCGACATCCATGCCATCGAACGCCTGGAGCTGGGGGCCCAGGCCCGGGTGAAGGGCAATCTTCACTATGGGCTGATCGAAACCGCCATGGGGGCCCAGATCGAGGGCCGCCTGTGCCCGATGACCGAGGCCAGTCCGCGCCCGCTGGAACTGCCTGCCAGCGTGGAAACTGTGGATTAGTTGACCATTTTTCTGGGACAAGAGGATAATGGGCGTAATGTTGTAACGCACGGCCTCAAGCCGGGAGATTCGGAAACATGAGCATCGAGACCTTCACCCCTACGCCCCTGCTCTTTACCCCAGGCGCAGCCAACAAGGTGAAGACGTTGATTGACGAAGAGGGCAATCCTCGCCTGAAACTGCGTGTATTCGTCACCGGCGGCGGTTGCTCGGGCTTCCAGTATGGCTTCACCTTCGACGAAGATATCGCCGATGACGATACCGTGATCGAGCGCGATGGCGTGGGCCTGGTGGTGGACCCGATGAGCTTCCAGTACCTGGCGGGCTCGGAAGTCGACTACCAGGAAGGCCTGGAAGGTTCGAGGTTCGTCATCAAGAACCCGAACGCCGCCACGACTTGCGGTTGCGGACAGTCGTTCTCGATCTGACGTCGATGGGGCCGCTACGAAAACGCCGCGCTTATATGCGCGGCGTTTTCGTTTCAGGCGGGATACAGCGCGCCCAGAGTCCTGGGACCGAGCGCACCGGTCACATCAGGGCAGTTGCCGGGCAGGCGCTCGAGAAACCGATGGGCTAGCCAGGCGAATGCCATGCCCTCCATCCAGGCAGGGGGAATGCCGTATTCGTCGGTACTGGCGACCCGAGCTTCGGGCATCAGCAGGGCCAGGCGCTTCATCAGCGCCGTATTGAAGGCGCCGCCGCCGCATACCAGCACCTCTTTGCAGTCCGGCTGGGCGTCCAGCAGCGATTCGCTGATGCTGCGCGCGCTCAGTTCCAGCAGGGTTGCCTGGATATCCGCTGCCGGCAAGGCAGGGTGACGAGCCAGGTGCTCCTGCAGCCAGGACAGGTTGAAGCGCTCGCGCCCGGTGCTCTTGGGGCCACGCGCGGCGAAGAACTCATCCGCCAGCAGGCTTGCCAGCAGTGCGTGGTTCATCTGGCCGCTGGCGGCCCACGCACCGTCCCGGTCGAAATGTTCGCCGCGTTGGTGATGAATCCAGGCGTCCATCAGCACGTTGCCCGGGCCGCAGTCGAAGCCGCGTACCGGCTTTCCGGGGCTGAGCAGCGAAACGTTGCTGAAGCCACCGATGTTCAGGACCGCCCTGGAGGCGTCATCATCGCCAAACAGCGCCTGATGGAAGGCCGGTACCAGCGGGGCGCCCTGGCCGCCGGCTGCGACGTCGCGGCGGCGGAAGTCGGCGACGACATCGATGCCGGTCAGCTCCGCCAGCAGGGCGGGGTTGCCGATCTGCACCGTGAAGTGGCGAGCGGGTTCATGCCGGATGGTTTGACCGTGACTGCCGATGGCACGGACTTCGTCGGGGCTCATCTGCTGCTGGAGCAGCAGTTCGCGCACGCCCTGTGCTGCAAGGGCGACCCAGCGTTGCTCGACTTCGGCGGCGCGGGCGATTTCATCGGGACCGGGGACGCACAGGGCGAGGATGTCTTCGCGCAGCCCGGCCGGCATGGGTAGGTAATGGGAAGCGAGCAAGGTGGTGCGATCACCTTGCTCGATCAGGACGATGTCCATGCCGTCCAGGCTGGTTCCGGACATCAACCCCAGGTAGCGCGGCACGATCAGCGCTGCTTGTTCAGGGCCAGGAGGGTTTTCTTCTCCTGATCCATGCGCGCGATCATCGGCTGGGTCTGCGCCATGAAGCGCTTGCGATCTGCGCCACCGAGCGGGTCCGCCATGGGCAGCTTGGCACTCAGCGGATCGACGTGACGGCCATTGATCTGGAATTCGTAGTGCAGGTGTGGGCCGGTGGCCAGGCCCGTCATGCCCACGTAACCGATGATCTGGCCCTGCTTCACGCTGGTACCGGCGCGGATACCCTTGGCGAAGCGGCTCATGTGTCCGTAGATGGTCCGATAGCGCTGGCCGTGCTGGATCACCACGGCGTTGCCGTAGCCCCCCTTGCGTCCGGCTTCGAGGATCTTGCCGTCTCCGGTGGCCTTGATCGGTGTGCCGATGGGGGCAGCGTAGTCGACGCCCTTGTGCGCGCGGATCTTGTTCAGGATCGGGTGGCGGCGGCCCAGGGAGAAGCGCGAGCTGATGCGGGCGAAATCCACCGGCGTACGGATGAATGCCTTGCGCATGCTGGAGCCGTCGGCGCGGTAGTAGCTGGTATTGCCCTGCTTGTTGGTATAGCGCACGGCGGTGTAGGTCTTGCCGCGGTTGACGAAGCGGGCGGCGAGGATATTGCCGGTCGCCACTTGCTTGCCGTTGACCTTGTGTTGTTCGTAGATCACGTCGAACTCGTCGCCTTCTCGCAGATCGAGGGCGAAGTCGATGTCGTAGCCGAAGATGTTCGACAGCGACGTGACCAGGTTATAGGGCAGGCCGGCGTTACGACCGGCAACGAACAGCGAGCTGGTGATGCGGCCATGGGCATAGGCGGTATGCAGGTCGATCTGGGCTTTCTCGCGTTTGAAGGAGTAGCCCTTGTCGGTCTTGTCCAGGCCGATGGTCTCGAGTTCGCTCTGCTTGACTCGCAGCGCCTGCAGCTCTCCTTTGGGGTCGAGCTTGAGCTTGACCTCCTGGCCGACCTTCAGATGAGTGAAGCGCTTGGCATCCTTGCTGCTGGTCAGCATGTCGTGCATGGCCGAGGTGGAAAGGCCTGCCTTGGTGAATACGGTCGACAGCGTATCGCCACTGGCGACGGTGATGGTCTTCCACTCGGGATCGACGGGCTTGGTATCGGCATCGGCTACAGATGCGCCCGGCTTGTCCGAGTCTTGCTCGGCGGTGTTGTCGTCGGAGGCGCCTTCTACCTGAGCGAAAGGCGTGCCTTCGTCGCTGGAATTGGTGACCGATTGCGGCAGGAGGTCGTCTTTCTCCTGAAGGAGGCGATCGGTGTTGCTTTCAAGCTCCAGATTGAGCGTGGTCCTCTTGGCCTCGACTTCGCTCGAGGGGAACACCAGTAGTGCCAAACTGAGGAGCGCTGCAACACCGCTGGCGGCCAACAAGTGGCTTTTCGGGTAATACGGCGGCGCTTTCTGATCGGATTGCGTCATGGCGTGATTGGTGTTTTTGGATTGTGAATAAATAACTGCCTAAAATATAACCAAAATCTCCTTGAATCAAGCCAAAAGTCGCGTCTGGCCTGGCTCCGTCCCCCTGACGGTCGGCAAAATTTGTTGGGTATCCGGAATTTCTGGTTGATAAAATGCCAAAGATGTAAAGAAGAAAATCTTTCTCAGCGGATTATCTGATTGATCCTCTTCAGCCTACTCTACTGCCAATTTTCTGTTTCCACCTTCGCCTGAGTCTTCATAGCGATGCTGACTAGGGAGGACAGCGAGAGCTGGGCAAGCGTCAAAGCGGTTCTGGTTCATGCGCAATCCGGACACCTGCACAACATTCCTCTTGTAAGAAACCGATCAAATTCTCTAGGTGCCCATACTCGGATATACAGACAATCGTGCGGCTATGTTTCTCCTGCCGGATCAGCCCTACCTTGGCCATGCGCGCAAGGTGATGTGATAGCGTCGAAGCAGGAATACCCAGCCCCTTCTGGATATCTCCGACCGAAGCCCCATCATGGCCAGCTTTGACCAGAAAGCGGAACACGGACAGTCGGTGACTATTCCCTAGCTCAGCTAAGCTGGCTGCAACCTTTTCGTGATCCATAGCACGCCCCAATAATTCGATGTTTCTAGAATTATAGTTGACAGGTCGGATAAACGCAAGTAGGCTGCGTACATCATTTCGACAATACTAGAAATATAGGAGTAATATTGAATGTCATCTCAACTCCAAGACGCTCTAGGCATGTTCGCCTTTCTCGCTATCGAGCTATCGGTTTTATTCATTGGCATTAGCTTGCTGGTCGGAGTTCTTCAACGTCACATCCCACCATCCAAGGTGGAAGCGTTACTGACTTCCAGTGGGAAGCGAGGCTATTTTCTTGCTGCTGGTTTAGGAGCTATAACGCCCTTCTGTAGTTGCTCGACTATCCCCATGTTGAAAGGGTTGATTCGGGCACGGGCCGGTTTTGGGCCGATGATGGTGTTTCTTTTCTCATCTCCGTTGCTGAATCCTATCGTCGTCGGCCTGCTGGTTGCCACGTTTGGATGGACACTTACTGCTATCTATGTGCTCGCCGCTTTGGTGGTCGCGGTAGGTGCCGGATGGCTGCTTCACACGCTTGGCTTCGAGCGTTATGTG
Source organism: Pseudomonas sp. PS1(2021) (assembly GCF_020405165.1). Taxonomy (NCBI): domain Bacteria; kingdom Pseudomonadati; phylum Pseudomonadota; class Gammaproteobacteria; order Pseudomonadales; family Pseudomonadaceae; genus Pseudomonas; species Pseudomonas sp. PS1(2021). The sequence goes on from NZ_CP084484.1 coordinate 6,831,127, forward strand.
CGCCGGACGGCGACACAAGAGAGCAGTGGATGTAGTTCATCAGCAAGCCCGTGCAGTGCTACATCGACCGCATCGAGTTGCGGCACCAACAGCTGCGACACCACTCCGAAGACGGCTTCTTGCGGGGCTGATAGGAAGACAACAGTCTCTACGTCTAGCGAATGCTGTGACAGTCAACCCACTGTCACGGTTAAGAAAGAAGGGAAGTACAGTGGTGTGTGGCGGGAAGCTTGGTCGGACTTTATCGATGTGTTGCCTTACCTGCTCATCGGTATTGCGATTGGCAGCGTGATCTATGGTTTCATGCCCACTGACTTATTGGAGCAGTATGCAGGCCCAGATAATCCCTTTGCCATTCCAGTTGCCGCTGTCATCGGCGTGCCGTTGTATATTCGCGCTGAAGCCGTCATACCTCTGGCAGCGGCTCTGATGGCCAAAGGCGTGGGTGCCGGGACGGTGCTAGCGTTGATCATCGGCAGTGCCGGAGCCAGCCTGACTGAGCTCATTCTGTTGCGCTCTTTGTTCACGCTGAAGCTTTTAGCGGCGTTTTTAGCAGTCATTTTTGCTATGGCGATGATTGCCGGTTACGCCACCTACCTGTTTTTCTGATCAAGGCGGGAGATGATTAATTCGTTAAGCCTTCCTGGGTACCAGTTGGTGGATTCTGATGAGCAGAATGAAGACATACATTTTCGGCTTGAAGCACCTACACCAGTAGCCTGCGAGGGGTGCGGCGTGCAGGGTGAGTTCGTGCGGTTCGGCAAGCGTGACGTTCCCTATCGTGATCTGCCCATCCACGGCAAGCGGGTCACTCTCTGGGTGGTCCGCCGCCGATACACCTGCCGGGCCTGCAAGACAACATTCAGGCCCCAGCTACCGGAGATGGTGGACGGATTCCGTATGACACTGCGGCTGCATGAGTACGTGGAGAAGGAATCCTTCAACCACCCCTACACCTTTGTGGCGGCACAGACCGGCCTGGACGAGAAGACGGTGCGCGACATCTTCAACGCCCGCGCCGAGTTCCTGGGGCGCTGGCACCGCTTCGAGACGCCCCGCATCCTGGGCATTGACGAGCTATACCTGAACAAGCGCTACCGCTGCATTCTGACCAACATTGAGGAGCGAACCCTGCTCGACCTGCTGGCCACCCGCCGCCAGGACGTGGTGACCAACTACCTGATGAAGCTGAAAGACCGGCAGAAGGTCGAGATCGTCAGCATGGACATGTGGAACCCCTACCGGGCAGCGGTCAAGGCTGTGCTGCCCCAGGCCCGTATCGTGGTCGATAAGTTCCATGTGGTGCGCATGGCCAACGATGCCCTAGAGAGAGTGCGCAAGGGCCTCAGAAAGGAGCTGAAACCGTCCCAGAGCCGGACTCTCAAGGGAGACCGGAAAATCCTGCTGAAACGCGCTCACGAAGTCTCAGACCGGGAGCGCCTCATCATGGAGACCTGGACAGGCGCGTTCCCGCAACTGCTGGCCGCCTACGAGCACAAGGAGCGCTTCTACGGCATCTGGGACGCCACCACACGGCTCCAGGCAGAAGCCGCCCTGGACGAGTGGATAGCCACCATCCCGAAGGGCCAAAAGGAAGTCTGGAGCGATCTGGTCAGGGCAGTGGGAAACTGGCGCGAAGAGACCATGACCTACTTCGAGACGGACATGCCCGTCACCAACGCTTACACGGAGTCCATCAACCGACTGGCCAAGGACAAGAACCGTGAAGGGCGCGGTTACTCCTTCGAGGTGATGCGGGCACGAATGCTCTACACCACGAAGCACAAGAAGAAGGCACCGACTGCGAAGGTCTCTCCTTTCTACAAGAAAACCATCGGTTACGGACTGCCGGACTTCGCAGAGGAACTCAACTACGGAGTCGATCTATCAACCATCTGATAATGGTATCAGGTTGGTGGGGTAAAGGTGCCCCATCAACCATTAAATCCGTATACCCAATTTGTTTTTAGTCTGCGATCTTGTATGGTTGGTTCCCTTTCGATTTTGGCAATTGGGCAGAACCTGTAAATGAAGTCGGTTGAAGAGCAGCTGGCGCTGATCCAGCGCGGTGCAGACGAGATCCTGGTAGAGGCGGAACTGGTGGCCAAGCTGAAGCGTGGCCAGCCCTTGCGGATCAAGGCCGGCTTCGACCCGACCGCTCCCGATCTGCATCTTGGCCATACCGTGCTTATTAATAAGCTGCGCCAGTTCCAGGACCTGGGGCATCAGGTGATCTTCCTCATCGGCGACTTCACTGGGATGATTGGTGACCCCAGTGGGAAAAGTGTTACCCGTCCTCCCCTGACGCGCGAGCAGGTTCTGGAGAATGCGGAGACGTACAAGTCCCAGGTCTTCAAGATCCTCGACCCGGCCAAGACCGAAGTAGCCTTCAATTCCACCTGGATGGACCAACTGACCCCGGCTGACTTCATTCGTCTTGCCTCTCAGTACACCGTTGCGCGGATGCTGGAGCGTGATGACTTTAGCAAGCGCTATGCCAGCAATCAGCCCATCGCTATCCATGAGTTCCTCTATCCGCTGGTCCAGGGCTATGACTCCGTCGCGCTGAAGGCGGACGTCGAGTTGGGTGGCACCGACCAGAAGTTCAACCTGCTGATGGGGCGCGAGCTGCAGCGTGCCTATGGCCAGGAGGCCCAGGTGATCCTGACCATGCCGTTGCTGGAAGGGCTGGATGGCGTGAAGAAGATGTCCAAGTCGCTGGGCAACTATATTGGTATCCAGGAAGCGCCGGGTGTCATGTACAGCAAGCTGGTCTCCATTCCTGACACGCTGATGTGGCGTTACTTCGAACTGCTCAGCTTCCGTTCCCTGGATGAGATCGATAGCTTCCGCAAGGACGTCGAGGCGGGCGCCAACCCGCGTGACATCAAGATCAAGCTGGCCGAGGAGATCGTCGCCCGCTTCCATGGCGAGGAGGCGGCGGCGAGCGCACACAAGTCGGCCGGCAATCGCCTGAAGGATGGCGAGCTGCCGGAAGACCTGCCGGAGATCGAGCTGTCGTCCCCCGAGGATATGCCCGTTGCCTCTGTCCTTAATAAGGCGGGGTTGGTGAAGAATGCGGCTGCGGCTCGCGATCTCCTGGGTGCCGGCAGCGTCAAGGTGGATGGGCAGGTCGTCGACCGCACCTTCATGCTGGCGCTGGGTGAGACCCGTGTGTTCCAGGCAGGGAAGAAGGCTTTCGCGCGCATCACGCTGAAGGCTGAATAATTCTTTCAAATAAGTGTTGACGCCAGTTTCTATCTCCCTATAATGCGCACCACTCCCGGCGACGACGAAGAGTAAATGCTTGAAAATCAAGGATTTACGGATTCTCTCCCAGGGGTGGTGAAGCGCTTAGGCAGGTTGTTCGCCGCAGCGGTTCGGTCCCGAAAGGGGCTCGAAACGAAGCTTCACCGAGGTGCTTGACAGCGAATTTGAACGCTGTAGAATGCGCCTCCCGCTGATCGGAAGATGGTTTGAAGGTCGGCGCAAGCGGTTGAGTAGAAAAGAAAATTTTCGAAAATAACGCTTGACGGAACGAGAGGTTGCTGTAGAATGCGCGGCCTCGGTTGAGACGAAAGCCTTGACCAACTGCTCTTTAACAAGTCGAATCAAGCAATTCGTGTGGGTGCTTGTGATGTAAGACTGGTGATCGCAAGATTATCAGCAACGCAAGTAATACTCGTGAATTCGAGAGTTTTATCTCTTTTTAAGAGAATGCGATTGCTGAGCCAAGTTTAGGGTTTTCTCAAAACCCAAGCAGTATTGAACTGAAGAGTTTGATCATGGCTCAGATTGAACGCTGGCGGCAGGCCTAACACATGCAAGTCGAGCGGATGAAGGGAGCTTGCTCCTGGATTCAGCGGCGGACGGGTGAGTAATGCCTAGGAATCTGCCTGGTAGTGGGGATAACGTCCGGAAACGGGCGCTAATACCGCATACGTCCTGAGGGAGAAAGTGGGGATCTTCGGACCTCACGCTATCAGATGAGCCTAGGTCGGATTAGCTAGTTGGTGGGGTAAAGGCCTACCAAGGCGACGATCCGTAACTGGTCTGAGAGGATGATCAGTCACACTGGAACTGAGACACGGTCCAGACTCCTACGGGAGGCAGCAGTGGGGAATATTGGACAATGGGCGAAAGCCTGATCCAGCCATGCCGCGTGTGTGAAGAAGGTCTTCGGATTGTAAAGCACTTTAAGTTGGGAGGAAGGGCAGTAAGTTAATACCTTGCTGTTTTGACGTTACCAACAGAATAAGCACCGGCTAACTTCGTGCCAGCAGCCGCGGTAATACGAAGGGTGCAAGCGTTAATCGGAATTACTGGGCGTAAAGCGCGCGTAGGTGGTTCAGCAAGTTGGATGTGAAATCCCCGGGCTCAACCTGGGAACTGCATCCAAAACTACTGAGCTAGAGTACGGTAGAGGGTGGTGGAATTTCCTGTGTAGCGGTGAAATGCGTAGATATAGGAAGGAACACCAGTGGCGAAGGCGACCACCTGGACTGATACTGACACTGAGGTGCGAAAGCGTGGGGAGCAAACAGGATTAGATACCCTGGTAGTCCACGCCGTAAACGATGTCGACTAGCCGTTGGGATCCTTGAGATCTTAGTGGCGCAGCTAACGCGATAAGTCGACCGCCTGGGGAGTACGGCCGCAAGGTTAAAACTCAAATGAATTGACGGGGGCCCGCACAAGCGGTGGAGCATGTGGTTTAATTCGAAGCAACGCGAAGAACCTTACCTGGCCTTGACATGCTGAGAACTTTCCAGAGATGGATTGGTGCCTTCGGGAACTCAGACACAGGTGCTGCATGGCTGTCGTCAGCTCGTGTCGTGAGATGTTGGGTTAAGTCCCGTAACGAGCGCAACCCTTGTCCTTAGTTACCAGCACCTCGGGTGGGCACTCTAAGGAGACTGCCGGTGACAAACCGGAGGAAGGTGGGGATGACGTCAAGTCATCATGGCCCTTACGGCCAGGGCTACACACGTGCTACAATGGTCGGTACAAAGGGTTGCCAAGCCGCGAGGTGGAGCTAATCCCATAAAACCGATCGTAGTCCGGATCGCAGTCTGCAACTCGACTGCGTGAAGTCGGAATCGCTAGTAATCGTGAATCAGAATGTCACGGTGAATACGTTCCCGGGCCTTGTACACACCGCCCGTCACACCATGGGAGTGGGTTGCTCCAGAAGTAGCTAGTCTAACCGCAAGGGGACGGTTACCACGGAGTGATTCATGACTGGGGTGAAGTCGTAACAAGGTAGCCGTAGGGGAACCTGCGGCTGGATCACCTCCTTAATCGAAGATCTCAGCTTCTTCATAAGCTCCCACACGAATTGCTTGATTCACTGGTTAGACGATTGGGTCTGTAGCTCAGTTGGTTAGAGCGCACCCCTGATAAGGGTGAGGTCGGCAGTTCGAATCTGCCCAGACCCACCAATTGTTGGTGTGCTGCGTGATCCGATACGGGGCCATAGCTCAGCTGGGAGAGCGCCTGCTTTGCACGCAGGAGGTCAGGAGTTCGATCCTCCTTGGCTCCACCATCCAAACAATCGTCGAAAGCTCAGAAATGAATGTTCGTGGATGAACATTGATTTCTGGTCTTTGCACCAGAACTGTTCTTTAAAAATTCGGGTGTGTGATAGAAGTAAGACTGAATGATCTCTTTCACTGGTGATCATTCAAGTCAAGGTAAAATTTGCGAGTTCAAGCGCGAATTTTCGGCGAATGTCGTCTTCACAGTATAACCAGATTGCTTGGGGTTATATGGTCAAGTGAAGAAGCGCATACGGTGGATGCCTTGGCAGTCAGAGGCGATGAAAGACGTGGTAGCCTGCGAAAAGCTTCGGGGAGTCGGCAAACAGACTTTGATCCGGAGATCTCTGAATGGGGAACCCACCTAGGATAACCTAGGTATCTTGTACTGAATCCATAGGTGCAAGAGGCGAACAGGGGAACTGAAACATCTAAGTACCCTGAGGAAAAGAAATCAACCGAGATTCCCTTAGTAGTGGCGAGCGAACGGGGATTAGCCCTTAAGCTTCATTGATTTTAGCGGAACGCTCTGGAAAGTGCGGCCATAGTGGGTGATAGCCCCGTACGCGAAAGGATCTTTGAAGTGAAATCGAGTAGGACGGAGCACGAGAAACTTTGTCTGAACATGGGGGACCATCCTCCAAGGCTAAATACTACTGACTGACCGATAGTGAACCAGTACCGTGAGGGAAAGGCGAAAAGAACCCCGGAGAGGGAGTGAAATAGAACCTGAAACCGTATGCGTACAAGCAGTGGGAGCCTACTTGTTAGGTGACTGCGTACCTTTGTATAATGGGTCAGCGACTTATATTCAGTGGCAAGCTTAACCGTATAGGGTAGGCGTAGCGAAAGCGAGTCTTAATAGGGCGTTTAGTCGCTGGGTATAGACCCGAAACCGGGCGATCTATCCATGAGCAGGTTGAAGGTTAGGTAACACTGACTGGAGGACCGAACCCACTCCCGTTGAAAAGGTAGGGGATGACTTGTGGATCGGAGTGAAAGGCTAATCAAGCTCGGAGATAGCTGGTTCTCCTCGAAAGCTATTTAGGTAGCGCCTCATGTATCACTCTGGGGGTAGAGCACTGTTTCGGCTAGGGGTCATCCCGACTTACCAAACCGATGCAAACTCCGAATACCCAGAAGTGCCGAGCATGGGAGACACACGGCGGGTGCTAACGTCCGTCGTGAAAAGGGAAACAACCCAGACCGCCAGCTAAGGTCCCAAAGTTGTGGTTAAGTGGTAAACGATGTGGGAAGGCTTAGACAGCTAGGAGGTTGGCTTAGAAGCAGCCATCCTTTAAAGAAAGCGTAATAGCTCACTAGTCGAGTCGGCCTGCGCGGAAGATGTAACGGGGCTCAAACCACACACCGAAGCTGCGGGTGTCACGTAAGTGACGCGGTAGAGGAGCGTTCTGTAAGCCTGTGAAGGTGAGTTGAGAAGCTTGCTGGAGGTATCAGAAGTGCGAATGCTGACATGAGTAACGACAATGGGTGTGAAAAACACCCACGCCGAAAGACCAAGGGTTCCTGCGCAACGTTAATCGACGCAGGGTTAGTCGGTTCCTAAGGCGAGGCTGAAAAGCGTAGTCGATGGGAAACAGGTTAATATTCCTGTACTTCTGGTTACTGCGATGGAGGGACGGAGAAGGCTAGGCCAGCTTGGCGTTGGTTGTCCAAGTTTAAGGTGGTAGGCTGAAATCTTAGGTAAATCCGGGGTTTCAAGGCCGAGAGCTGATGACGAGTCGTCTTTTAGATGACGAAGTGGTTGATGCCATGCTTCCAAGAAAAGCTTCTAAGCTTCAGGTAACCAGGAACCGTACCCCAAACCGACACAGGTGGTCGGGTAGAGAATACCAAGGCGCTTGAGAGAACTCGGGTGAAGGAACTAGGCAAAATGGCACCGTAACTTCGGGAGAAGGTGCGCCGGCTAGGGTGAAGGATTTACTCCGTAAGCTCTGGCTGGTCGAAGATACCAGGCCGCTGCGACTGTTTATTAAAAACACAGCACTCTGCAAACACGAAAGTGGACGTATAGGGTGTGACGCCTGCCCGGTGCCGGAAGGTTAATTGATGGGGTTAGCGCAAGCGAAGCTCTTGATCGAAGCCCCGGTAAACGGCGGCCGTAACTATAACGGTCCTAAGGTAGCGAAATTCCTTGTCGGGTAAGTTCCGACCTGCACGAATGGCGTAACGATGGCGGCGCTGTCTCCACCCGAGACTCAGTGAAATTGAAATCGCTGTGAAGATGCAGTGTATCCGCGGCTAGACGGAAAGACCCCGTGAACCTTTACTGTAGCTTTGCACTGGACTTTGAGCCTGCTTGTGTAGGATAGGTGGGAGGCTTTGAAGCGTGGACGCCAGTTCGCGTGGAGCCATCCTTGAAATACCACCCTGGCATGCTTGAGGTTCTAACTCTGGTCCGTAATCCGGATCGAGGACAGTGTATGGTGGGCAGTTTGACTGGGGCGGTCTCCTCCTAAAGAGTAACGGAGGAGTACGAAGGTGCGCTCAGACCGGTCGGAAATCGGTCGCAGAGTATAAAGGCAAAAGCGCGCTTGACTGCGAGACAGACACGTCGAGCAGGTACGAAAGTAGGTCTTAGTGATCCGGTGGTTCTGTATGGAAGGGCCATCGCTCAACGGATAAAAGGTACTCCGGGGATAACAGGCTGATACCGCCCAAGAGTTCATATCGACGGCGGTGTTTGGCACCTCGATGTCGGCTCATCACATCCTGGGGCTGAAGCCGGTCCCAAGGGTATGGCTGTTCGCCATTTAAAGTGGTACGCGAGCTGGGTTTAGAACGTCGTGAGACAGTTCGGTCCCTATCTGCCGTGGACGTTTGAGATTTGAGAGGGCTGCTCCTAGTACGAGAGGACCGGAGTGGACGAACCTCTGGTGTTCCGGTTGTCACGCCAGTGGCATTGCCGGGTAGCTATGTTCGGAAAAGATAACCGCTGAAAGCATCTAAGCGGGAAACTTGCCTCAAGATGAGATCTCACTGGGAACTTGATTCCCTGAAGGGCCGTCGAAGACTACGACGTTGATAGGCTGGGTGTGTAAGCGTTGTGAGGCGTTGAGCTAACCAGTACTAATTGCCCGTGAGGCTTGACCATATAACACCCAAACAATCTGACGATTGTGTGTTGTAAGGTGAAGTCGACGAACCGAAAGTTCGCATGAACCGCAAACACCTTGAAATCACATACCTGAATCCGGATAGACGTAAGCCCAAGCGAACGGATATCCAACCGAATTGCTTGACGATCATAGAGCGTTGGAACCACCTGATCCCTTCCCGAACTCAGAAGTGAAACGACGCATCGCCGATGGTAGTGTGGGGTCTCCCCATGTGAGAGTAGGTCATCGTCAAGCTCCTATCCCAAAACCCCTGGTCAGCGATGACCGGGGGTTTTGCTTTTGCGCGCGGAAAAGTCTGCGAAAATCCGGGGAAAAGGCAGCTATACGGCAGGGCTTTTCGTAGGCAAAGCGCAAGTGCCTCTATATGATGCGTGCCTGGCTAGTGTGGGGCGTCTATGCAGACCTTGCTGAAACTACTTCAAGACGGGCGATTCCACTCCGGTGAGGAGTTGGGGGCAGTACTGGGCATCAGTCGCAGTGCAGTCTGGAAACGCTTGCAGCACCTGGAGGCTGAACATGGCCTGCAGTTCCACAAGGTGCGTGGCCGGGGTTACCGCCTGGCGAGTCCCCTCAGTCTCCTGGATCCGCGGAAGATCGACAGCCTCTGGCCGGTCGAGATCATGCCCACCGTCGATTCGACCAATAGCGAGGCCATGCGCAGGCTCGCGGCTGGAGCCTCGACGCCTTTCGTTATCGTCGCCGAGCAGCAGACTGCCGGGCGTGGACGTCGCGGCCGAGCCTGGGTCAGTCCCTATGGAGAGAACCTCTATTATTCTCTGGCCATTACTGTCAGGGGGGGCGCTCGGGAGCTCGAAGGGTTGAGCCTGGTTGTCGGTCTCGCGGTGCTCCGGGCCCTGGAGTCTTTGGGCGTCCGGGATGCCGGGTTGAAGTGGCCGAACGACCTTCTGCAGGGAGGCAAGAAGATCGCCGGAATTCTCCTGGAGCTGAGTGGCGACCCCGCGGATCTGTGTCATGTCGTTATCGGCATAGGGATCAACGTCAACATGAAGACCGCCACTGATATCGGCCAGCCTTGGACCTCCCTGCGCGAAGCGCTGGGGGAGCTGGTGGATCGTTCGCGGCTGCTTTCTGCTCTCAATCGGCAGTTGGCCGATTATCTCGATAGGCATTCGCGCGAAGGCTTTGCTGCAAGTCGCGAGGAGTGGGAGTCCTGCAATCTCTGGCAGGGTGCCCAGGTCATTCTCTCGACTGCTCTGAGTTCCATCGAGGGTCGTGTGCTGGGTGTCGATAGCCGAGGAGCGCTGCGTCTCGAGGTGGATGGCGTGGAGCAGGGGTTCAGTGGAGGGGAGCTTAGTTTGAGGTTGCGTCAATGATTCTTGAGCTCGACTGTGGAAACTCGCTGATCAAGTGGCGGGTCATCGAGGGGGCGGCGCGGTCGATCGCCGGTGGCCTTGCGGAGTCCGATGATGCCCTGGTCGAACAGTTAACGTCGCAGCAAGCGCTGCCAGTGCGAGCCTGTCGCCTGGTGAGCGTTCGCAGCGAGCAGGAAACCTCGCAACTGGTCGCACGGTTGGAGCAGCTGTTCCCGGTTTCGGCGCTGGTTGCATCATCCGGCAAGCAGTTGGCGGGTGTGCGCAACGGCTATCTCGATTACCAGCGCCTGGGGCTCGACCGCTGGCTGGCCCTCGTCGCGGCTCATCATCTGGCTAAGAAGGCCTGCCTGGTCATCGATCTGGGGACCGCGGTCACCTCTGACCTGGTCGCGGCGGATGGAGTGCATCTGGGGGGCTACATATGCCCGGGCATGACCCTGATGAGAAGCCAGTTGCGCACCCATACCCGACGTATCCGCTACGACGATGCAGAGGCCCGTCGGGCGCTTGCCAGTCTCCAGCCAGGGCAGGCCACGGCCGAGGCGGTTGAGCGGGGTTGTCTGCTCATGCTCAGGGGGTTCGTTCGTGAGCAGTACGCCATGGCGTGCGAGCTGCTCGGTCCGGATTGTGAAATATTCCTGACGGGTGGGGATGCCGAACTGGTTCGCGACGAACTGGCTGGCGCCCGGATCATGCCGGACCTGGTTTTCGTAGGGCTGGCACTGGCTTGCCCGATTGAGTGAGAGGATCTATGCGCTGGTTCTTCCTGTTTCTCCTAGCCCTGAACGTCTTCTACTACGTCTGGCACCAGCAGCAATCCCCGCTACGGGCCAAGGAAATCGCACCGCTGGAACTCTATAAGGATGGGCAGAAGAACATTCTGCTGTTGGCCGAGAGCAACCTTGCTTCCAGGGCGCGCTCGGGATCGCAGGTGCCGGCGCCGAGTGTGCCTCCGGCTGCCGAAGAGTCGATCGCATCCGAGTCGGCCTGTCTCTATCTTGGCGGAGGCGGTGAGGAGGCGGATGCCCGAAGGTTGCAGCAGCGCCTGCTGGGCCTGGATATCGAGGCGGAGGTCGAGGCCCGTGGGGAGATGAGCGTCGATTACTGGGTCTATCTTCCTCCGCTAGCCTCGCGGGAGGCTGCGCTTCGTCAGTTGAAGGAGCTTCAGGCGCGCAATATCGACAGCTACCTGATTGGCGAGGGAGTGCTGGCCAATGGCATTTCTTTGGGGATGTTTTCCGCGCGGGATTCGGCTGAAAGTGCGCAGGCCCGTCTCAAGACGGCAGGTTACGAGGCGGAGCTGAAGGAATTGCCCCGCGGGCAGCGTGAGTTCTGGGTAAGGGTGGCACCCGGCAGCCGGCGTCTGGTGGATGAGCAACTGCTCCAGGAGCTGGCTCGGGACTTCAAGGGATTGCAGCATCAAATAATGTCGTGCAAAGGTGTTGCATCCCCCTGATGGTTTGCATAGAATGGCGCCCGCTTCGCAGGGGGAAGGCTGAAAGACTCCTACCATGAAGTTGCTGTTGAAACCTAAGTTCAGGTTTTTTAAGAGAAAACTCTTGACAGCAAGGTGGCAGACGTAGAGAATGCCGCCCACCAGTTTGGAGGGATTCCCGAGTGGCCAAAGGGATCAGACTGTAAATCTGACGTCATAGACTTCGAAGGTTCGAATCCTTCTCCCTCCACCAGTTTAAAAGCGTGAGCTTCGGGCTCCGCGGGTATAGTTCAGTGGTAGAACCTCAGCCTTCCAAGCTGATGATGCGGGTTCGATTCCCGCTACCCGCTCCAGTCAAGTTGCTTGTGTTTCGCTCATGTAGCTCAGTTGGTAGAGCACACCCTTGGTAAGGGTGAGGTCAGCGGTTCAAATCCGCTCATGAGCTCCATTTATCCAGGGGCAGATATGAAAATATCTGCCCTTGTTCTAATGGTAGCGTGATCCGCTCAATTCCTTGAAGGGGATGGTCTCCATGGCTAAAGAAAAATTTGAACGGAACAAGCCGCACGTCAACGTCGGCACCATCGGTCACGTTGACCATGGCAAGACCACTCTGACCGCTGCACTGACCAAGGTCTGCTCCGACACCTGGGGTGGTTCCGCTCGTGCTTTCGATCAGATCGACAACGCGCCGGAAGAAAAGGCCCGCGGTATCACCATCAACACCTCGCACGTTGAATACGATTCCGCTGTTCGTCACTACGCCCACGTTGACTGCCCCGGTCACGCCGACTACGTGAAGAACATGATCACCGGTGCTGCCCAGATGGACGGCGCGATCCTGGTTTGCTCGGCTGCCGACGGCCCCATGCCGCAGACCCGCGAGCACATCCTGCTGTCCCGCCAGGTAGGCGTTCCCTACATCGTCGTGTTCCTGAACAAGGCCGACATGGTTGACGACGCCGAGCTGCTGGAACTGGTCGAGATGGAAGTTCGCGATCTGCTGAACACCTACGACTTCCCGGGCGACGACACTCCGATCATCATCGGTTCCGCGCTGATGGCGCTGGAAGGCAAGGATGACAATGGCATCGGCGTAAGCGCCGTGCAGAAGCTGGTAGAGACCCTGGATTCCTACATTCCGGAGCCGGTTCGTGCCATCGATCAGCCGTTCCTGATGCCGATCGAAGACGTGTTCTCGATCTCCGGCCGCGGTACCGTGGTAACCGGTCGTGTAGAGCGCGGCATCATCAAGGTTCAGGAAGAAGTGGAAATCGTCGGCATCAAGGCGACCACCAAGACCACCTGCACCGGCGTTGAAATGTTCCGCAAGCTGCTCGACGAAGGTCGTGCTGGTGAGAACGTTGGTATCCTGCTGCGTGGCACCAAGCGTGAAGACGTAGAGCGTGGCCAGGTGCTGGCCAAGCCGGGCACCATCAAGCCGCACACCAAGTTCGAGTGCGAAGTGTACGTGCTGTCAAGGAAGAAGGTGGTCGTCACACCCCGTTCTTCAAGGGCTACCGTCCGCAGTTCTACTTCCGTACCACCGACGTGACCGGTAACTGCGAGCTGCCGGAAGGCGTAGAGATGGTAATGCCGGGCGACAACATCAAGATGGTTGTCACCCTGATCGCTCCGATCGCCATGGAAGATGGCCTGCGCTTCGCGATCCGCGAAGGCGGCCGTACCGTTGGCGCCGGCGTGGTTGCCAAGATCATCGAATAATATCGGTTGATCTTCCCCTCTCAGGCCGGCATAATGGTCGGCCTGATTTTGCTTCAGGCCAGTAGCTCAATTGGCAGAGCGGCGGTCTCCAAAACCGCAGGTTGGGGGTTCGATTCCCTCCTGGCCTGCCAGATTTCCCAAGTAAATCTGGCTTTTCTTCACGAGATTCCTAACAGATGAATGCCAAGGCAGAAGCCAAAGAATCACGTTTTGATCTCTTGAAATGGCTCTTGGTTGCCGTTCTGGTTGTGGTTGCCGTTGTGGGCAATCAGTACTTTTCGGCTCAACCAATCCTGTATCGCGTTCTCGGTATTCTCGTTCTGGCGGTGATCGCTGCCTTCCTGGCTCTGCAAACGGCCAAGGGGCAGGCCTTCTTTAGTCTTGCTAAGGAAGCGCGCGTCGAGATTCGCAAGGTCGTATGGCCGAGTCGTCAAGAAACAACTCAGACCACGCTGATCGTGGTCGCGGTAGTGCTGGTAATGGCGCTGCTGCTGTGGGGGCTCGATTCCCTGCTGGGTTGGTTGGTTTCCATGATTGTAGGTTAAGGGTGCGCCGTGGCTAAGCGTTGGTACGTTGTGCATGCATACTCGGGCTACGAGAAGCATGTCATGCGCTCGCTGATCGAGCGTGTCAAGCTTGCTGGCATGGAAGAAGAGTTCGGCGAGATTCTGGTTCCCACCGAAGAAGTGGTGGAGATGCGGAACGGCCAGAAGCGCAAGAGCGAGCGCAAATTCTTCCCTGGCTATGTGCTGGTTCAGATGGAAATGAACGAAGGTACCTGGCACCTGGTGAAGGATACCCCGCGTGTCATGGGCTTCATCGGCGGGACTGCCGACAAGCCGGCTCCGATCACCGATCGTGAGGCTGATGCAATCCTGCGTCGCGTGGCCGATAGCGGCGACAAGCCCAAGCCGAAGACCCTGTTCGAGCCGGGCGAGACCGTTCGTGTCATCGATGGTCCTTTCGCCGACTTCAATGGTGTCGTCGAAGAAGTTAACTACGAGAAGAGCCGGATCCAAGTGGCCGTGCTCATCTTTGGCCGCTCTACCCCGGTGGAGCTGGAGTTCAGTCAGGTCGAAAAGGTCTAGCTGAAAACGCATCCCTCACCCCGCAGCCCAAGGCTGCGGGGTTTTGTCGTCACTGGGATAAACGCGAAAGCAACCGGGGAGCCTTCAGGCGCTTGTACCCGAATTTGGAGTAGCAAATGGCTAAGAAAATCCAGGCTTATATCAAGCTGCAAGTAAAGGCCGGTCAGGCCAACCCGTCGCCGCCGGTCGGCCCTGCCCTGGGTCAGCACGGCGTGAACATCATGGAATTCTGCAAGGCGTTCAACGCCAAGACCCAAGGCCAAGAGCCGGGCCTGCCGACTCCTGTGATCATCACCGTTTACAGCGACCGTAGCTTCACCTTCGAAACCAAGAGCACCCCGGCTGCCGTCCTGCTGAAAAAAGCAGCTGGCATCACCAGCGGCTCCGCTCGTCCGAACTCCCAGAAAGTCGGCACCGTTACCCGTGCCCAGCTGGAAGAGATCGCCAAGACCAAGCAGGCTGACCTGACCGCTGCTGATCTGGACGCTGCTGTACGTACCATCGCTGGCTCCGCGCGCAGCATGGGCCTGAACGTGGAGGGTGTGTAATGGCTAAGCTGACCAAGCGCCAGAAGGCGATTGCCGAGAAAGTAGTTGCCGGCAAGCAGTACAGCTTCGAAGAGGCCGCCAAGCTGCTGGCCGAGCTGTCCACCATCAAGTTCAAGGAGTCCGTGGACGTTGCCGTGAACCTCGGCGTCGATCCGCGTAAATCCGACCAGGTCGTTCGTGGCGCCACCGTCCTGCCGAACGGCACCGGCAAGAGCGTCCGCGTTGCCGTCTTCACCCAGGGGCCGGCTGCCGAAGCCGCTCTGGCTGCCGGCGCCGACAAGGTGGGCATGGACGAGCTGGCTGCCGAAATGAAAGGCGGCGACCTGAACTACGACGTCGTCATCGCTTCCCCGGATGCCATGCGTGTCGTCGGCCAGCTGGGCCAGATCCTCGGCCCGCGTGGTCTGATGCCGAACCCGAAAGTCGGCACCGTGACTCCGGACGTCGCTACCGCCGTGAAGAATGCCAAGGCTGGTCAGGTACGTTTCCGTACCGACAAGAACGGCATCATCCACAGCTCCGTCGGTAAGGTCGATTTCGAGCCGGCCAAGCTGCAGCAGAACGTTGAAGCGCTGCTGGCTGACCTGAAGCGCCTGAAGCCGTCCTCGTCGAAAGGCGTGTACGTCAAGCGCGTGACCCTGAGCACCACCATGGGTCCGGGCCTGCAGATCGACCTGGCTTCCCTGGAAGCCTAAGTGAAATCGTGCAGCGGGTTCTGCCCGCTGCACAGGTATTGGGGTCCCTGCCTGGCGGGGGCTATCCAAGACCGTAGGTGGCGCAAGCCTTAAACCACAAGCCTACGCAGATGGTGCTCCCGATTCGGTTACCGAATCAGACACCAAAACGACGTCCGGCCCCGGCTGGACGAAACGGTAACATCCAGGAGTAAACCCGTGGCAATTAAACTCGAAGACAAGAAGGCCATCGTCGCTGAAGTCAACGAGGCTGCCAAAGCTGCCCTGTCCGCTGTCGTGGCCGATGCCCGTGGCGTGACCGTAGGCGCCATGACCGGACTCCGTAAAGAGGCCCGCGAAGCTGGTGTGTACGTGAAAGTCGTACGTAACACCCTGCTCAAGCGCGCCGTTGAAGGCACCCAGTTCGACGTGCTCAACGACGTGTTCAAAGGCCCGACCCTGATCGCTTTCTCCAACGAACATCCGGGCGCTGCCGCTCGTATCTTCCGTGAGTTCGCCAAGGGTCAGGACAAGTTCGAGATCAAGGCGGCTGCCTTCGAGGGTCAGTTCCTCGCAGCCAATCAGATCGACGTACTGGCAAGCCTGCCGACCTACGACGAAGCCGTATCGCAGCTGATGAGCGTGATTCAGGGCGCTACCAGCAAGCTGGCTCGTACTCTGGCGGCCATTCGCGACCAGAAAGAAGCTGCTGCCGCCTAAGTCGGCTCGCAAGCGCTTTCAATCTTATTTGTTTAATACGATGGCCGCAGGCCGTCCCCCAATACAGGAATTAGAGTCATGGCTCTGACCAACGAAGACATCATCAACGCCGTATCCGAAATGTCCGTCATGCAAGTGGTCGAACTGATCAAGGCGATGGAAGAGAAGTTCGGCGTTACCGCTGCTGCCGCTACCGTTGCCGCTGCTGGCCCGGCTGCTGCCGCTGCCGAAGAGCAGACCGAGTTCACCATCGTCCTGGCCGAAGCTGGCGACAAGAAAGTGAACGTGATCAAGGTCGTTCGCGAACTGACCGGTCTGGGTCTGAAAGAAGCCAAGGCCGTCGTAGACGGCGCTCCGGGCGTGGTGAAGGAAGGCGCTTCGAAAGAAGAAGCCGAAGCCGCCAAGAAAGCCCTGGAAGAAGCAGGCGCCAAAGTCGAGCTCAAGTAAGCGACGACCTTGCGTCTACAGCCCGAGCGTCAAGCGAAAGGCTGATGGCTGGTGGCTTTTGCCACCGGCCTTTTTCCGTTCTGGGTGGACTCGCCTCGGGCGTTCCACCCAAGACGTGAAAGTGCCCCGAGTGGGCAATGCAGGCCAAGGGGTCTGCAAGATTTTCCGGCTGCTCCCGTCGGAGACGCCAAACAAGCAGGTGACCAAGCTGGGGAACGCTGATGGCTTACTCATACACTGAGAAAAAACGTATCCGCAAGGACTTTAGCAAGTTGCCGGACGTCATGGATGTGCCGTATTTGCTGGCCATCCAGCTGGATTCCTATCGCGAATTCCTGCAGGCTGGCGCAACCAAGGAGCAGTTCCGCGATATCGGTCTGCACGCGGCCTTCAAGTCCGTTTTCCCGATTATCAGCTATTCCGGCAATGCTGCCCTGGAATACGTCGGCTACCGTCTGGGTGAGCCGGCATTCGATGTCAAGGAGTGCGTGCTGCGCGGCGTGACCTTCGCCGTACCGCTGCGCGTGAAAGTTCGCCTGATCATCTTCGACCGCGAATCGTCGAACAAGGCGATCAAGGACATCAAGGAACAAGAAGTCTACATGGGGGAAATCCCCCTGATGACCGAGAACGGTACCTTCATCATCAACGGTACCGAGCGTGTCATCGTCTCCCAGCTGCACCGTTCCCCGGGCGTGTTCTTCGACCACGACCGTGGCAAGACCCACAGCTCCGGCAAGCTGCTGTACTCCGCGCGGATCATTCCTTACCGCGGTTCCTGGCTGGACTTCGAGTTCGATCCGAAGGACTGCGTGTTCGTCCGTATCGACCGTCGCCGCAAGCTGCCGGCCTCGGTACTGCTGCGCGCGCTCGGCTACAGCACGGAAGAGATCCTCAACGCCTTCTACGCGACCAACGTCTTCCACATCAAGGGCGAGACCCTGAACCTGGAACTGGTCCCGCAGCGCCTGCGCGGTGAAGTCGCGAGCATCGACATCAAGGATGGCAGCGGCAAGGTGATCGTGGAGCAGGGGCGTCGTATCACTGCCCGCCACATCAACCAGCTGGAAAAGGCTGGCGTGAGCCAGCTGGAAGTGCCGTTCGACTACCTGATCGGCCGTACCATCGCCAAGGCGATCGTGCATCCGGCTACCGGCGAGATCATCGCCGAGTGCAACACCGAGCTGACCCTCGACCTCCTGGCCAAGGTGGCCAAGGCCCAGGTCGTGCGCATCGAGACCCTGTACACCAACGACATCGACTGCGGTCCGTTCATCTCCGACACCCTGAAGATCGACAACACCAGCAACCAGCTGGAAGCCCTGGTCGAGATCTACCGGATGATGCGTCCGGGCGAGCCGCCGACCAAGGAAGCTGCCGAGACCCTGTTCGGCAATCTGTTCTTCAGCGCCGAGCGTTACGACCTGTCGGCCGTAGGCCGGATGAAGTTCAACCGCCGTATCGGTCGTACCGAGATCGAAGGTCCGGGCGTCCTGAGCAAGGAAGACATCATCGATGTGCTCAAGACCCTCGTCGACATCCGTAACGGCAAGGGCATCGTCGATGACATCGACCACCTGGGCAACCGTCGCGTCCGTTGCGTCGGCGAAATGGCCGAGAACCAGTTCCGCGTGGGCCTGGTGCGTGTCGAGCGCGCGGTCAAGGAACGCCTGTCCATGGCCGAAAGCGAAGGCCTGATGCCGCAGGACCTGATCAACGCCAAGCCGGTGGCTGCCGCGATCAAGGAGTTCTTCGGTTCGAGCCAGCTGTCGCAGTTCATGGACCAGAACAACCCGCTTTCCGAGATCACCCACAAGCGCCGCGTCTCCGCGCTCGGCCCGGGCGGTCTGACCCGTGAGCGTGCGGGCTTCGAGGTTCGTGACGTACACCCGACCCACTACGGCCGCGTGTGCCCGATCGAAACCCCTGAAGGTCCGAACATCGGTCTGATCAACTCCCTGGCGACCTACGCCCGCACCAACAAGTACGGCTTCCTCGAGAGCCCGTACCGCGTGGTCAAGGACAGCCTGGTAACCGACGAGATCGTGTTCCTGTCGGCGATCGAAGAAGCCGACCACGTCATCGCCCAGGCTTCGGCGACCCTCAACGAGAAGGGTCAACTGGTGGACGAGCTGGTGGCCGTGCGTCACCTGAACGAATTCACCGTGAAGGCGCCGGAAGACGTGACCCTGATGGATGTTTCGCCGAAGCAGGTCGTTTCCGTCGCTGCCTCGCTGATTCCGTTCCTCGAGCACGATGACGCCAACCGCGCACTCATGGGCTCGAACATGCAGCGTCAGGCCGTGCCGACCCTGCGTGCCGACAAGCCGCTGGTGGGTACCGGCATGGAGCGCAACGTGGCGCGCGACTCCGGCGTCTGCGTCGTGGCTCGCCGTGGCGGTGTGATCGACTCGGTCGATGCCAGCCGTGTCGTGGTTCGCGTGGCGGATGACGAAGTCGAGACCGGCGAAGCGGGTGTCGACATCTACAACCTGACCAAGTACACCCGTTCCAACCAGAACACCTGCATCAACCAGCGTCCGCTGGTGAGCAAGGGTGACGTGGTCGCGCGCGGCGACATCCTGGCCGACGGTCCGTCCACCGACATGGGCGAACTGGCCCTGGGCCAGAACATGCGCGTAGCGTTCATGCCCTGGAACGGCTTCAACTTCGAAGACTCCATCTGCCTGTCCGAGCGCGTGGTCCAGGAAGATCGTTTCACCACGATCCACATCCAGGAACTGACCTGCGTCGCTCGTGACACCAAGCTCGGCCCAGAGGAAATCACCGCGGACATCCCGAACGTGGGCGAGGCCGCGCTGAACAAGCTGGACGAAGCCGGTATCGTCTACGTCGGCGCCGAAGTGCAGGCCGGCGACATCCTGGTCGGCAAGGTCACTCCGAAAGGCGAGACCCAGCTGACTCCGGAAGAGAAGCTGCTGCGCGCGATCTTCGGTGAGAAGGCGTCCGACGTGAAGGACACCTCCCTGCGTGTGCCGACCGGCACCAAGGGTACCGTCATCGACGTTCAGGTCTTCACCCGCGACGGCGTCGAGCGCGATTCCCGCGCGCTGTCCATCGAGAAGATGCAACTCGACCAGATCCGCAAGGACCTGAACGAAGAGTTCCGCATCGTCGAAGGCGCGACCTTCGAGCGTCTGCGTGCCGCCCTGGTCGGTGCCAAGGCTGAAGGTGGCCCGGCGCTGAAGAAGGGCACGGAGATCACCGACGATTACCTCGACGGTCTCGAGCGCGGCCAGTGGTTCAAGCTGCGCATGGCCGACGACGCCCTGAACGAACAGCTGGAGAAGGCCCAGGCCTACATCAGCGATCGTCGCCAGCTCCTGGACGACAAGTTCGAGGACAAGAAGCGCAAGCTGCAGCAGGGCGACGACCTGGCTCCGGGCGTGCTGAAGATCGTCAAGGTCTACCTGGCGATCAAGCGTCGCATCCAGCCGGGCGACAAGATGGCCGGCCGTCACGGTAACAAGGGTGTGGTCTCGGTGATCATGCCGGTGGAAGACATGCCGCACGATGCCAACGGCACCCCGGTCGACATCGTCCTCAACCCGCTGGGCGTACCGTCGCGTATGAACGTCGGTCAGATCCTCGAAACCCACCTGGGCCTCGCGGCCAAGGGGCTGGGCGAGAAGATCAACCGCATGCTCGAAGAGCAGCGCAAGGTCGCCGAACTGCGTAAGTTCCTGCACGAGATCTACAACGAGATCGGCGGTCGCGAGGAAAACCTCGACGAGCTGGGCGACAACGAGATCCTCGCGCTGGCCAAGAACCTGCGCGGTGGCGTACCGATGGCGACCCCGGTGTTCGATGGCGCCAAGGAACGCGAGATCAAGGCCATGCTGAAGCTGGCCGACCTGCCGGAAAGCGGCCAGATGCGTCTGTTCGACGGCCGTACCGGCAACCAGTTCGAGCGTCCGACCACCGTCGGCTACATGTACATGCTCAAGCTGAACCACCTGGTGGACGACAAGATGCACGCCCGTTCCACCGGCTCGTACAGCCTGGTTACCCAGCAGCCGCTGGGTGGTAAGGCACAGTTCGGTGGTCAGCGCTTCGGTGAGATGGAGGTGTGGGCGCTGGAAGCCTATGGCGCGGCGTACACCCTGCAGGAAATGCTGACGGTCAAGTCGGACGACGTGAACGGCCGGACCAAGATGTACAAGAACATCGTGGACGGCGATCACCGCATGGAGGCGGGCATGCCCGAGTCCTTCAACGTTCTGATCAAAGAGATCCGTTCGCTCGGCATCGACATCGAACTGGAAACCGAATAACACGTGACGCTAGACGGTGCGGCTGGTCAAGGCCGGTCGCACCGGGTCCGTGAGGAGGAAAGGCCTTGAAAGACTTGCTTAATCTGTTGAAAAACCAGGGTCAAATCGAAGAGTTCGATGCCATCCGTATTGGCCTGGCTTCGCCCGAGATGATTCGTTCCTGGTCTTTCGGCGAAGTTAAAAAGCCGGAAACCATCAACTACCGTACCTTCAAGCCGGAGCGCGACGGCCTGTTCTGCGCCAAGATCTTCGGCCCGGTGAAGGATTACGAGTGCCTGTGCGGCAAGTACAAGCGCCTCAAGCACCGCGGTGTGATCTGCGAGAAGTGCGGCGTGGAAGTCGCCCTGGCCAAGGTGCGCCGCGAGCGCATGGGCCACATCGAGCTGGCTTCGCCGGTTGCCCACATCTGGTTCCTGAAGTCGCTGCCGTCCCGTATCGGCCTGCTGCTGGACATGACCCTGCGCGATATCGAGCGCGTGCTCTATTTCGAGAGCTACGTGGTGATCGATCCGGGCATGACCACCCTGGAAAAGGGCCAGCTGCTGAACGACGAGCAATACTTCGAGGCCCTCGAAGAGTTCGGTGACGATTTCGATGCTCGCATGGGCGCCGAAGCCGTTCACGAACTGCTCAACGCCATCGACCTGGAGCACGAGATCGGCCGCCTGCGCGAAGAGATTCCGCAGACCAACTCGGAAACCAAGATCAAGAAGCTGTCCAAGCGCCTGAAGCTGATGGAAGCCTTCCAGGGCTCCGGCAACAAGCCTGAGTGGATGGTCCTGACCGTCCTGCCGGTGCTGCCGCCGGACCTGCGTCCGCTGGTTCCGCTGGATGGCGGTCGCTTCGCGACTTCCGACCTGAACGACCTGTATCGTCGGGTGATCAACCGTAACAACCGTCTGAAGCGCCTGCTCGACCTGGCTGCTCCGGACATCATCGTGCGCAACGAAAAGCGCATGCTGCAGGAAGCCGTCGACGCCCTGCTCGACAACGGCCGTCGCGGTCGCGCCATCACCGGCTCGAACAAGCGTCCGCTGAAGTCGCTGGCCGACATGATCAAGGGCAAGCAAGGTCGCTTCCGTCAGAACCTGCTCGGCAAGCGCGTGGACTACTCCGGTCGTTCCGTGATCACCGTGGGCCCGACCCTGCGCCTGCACCAGTGCGGTCTGCCGAAGAAGATGGCCCTGGAGCTGTTCAAGCCGTTCATTTTCGGCAAGCTGGAAGGTCGTGGTATGGCCACCACCATCAAGGCCGCCAAGAAAATGGTCGAGCGCGAGCTGCCCGAGGTCTGGGACGTTCTCGCCGAAGTCATCCGCGAGCATCCGGTTCTCCTGAACCGTGCGCCGACCCTGCACCGTCTGGGCATCCAGGCGTTCGAGCCGGTCCTCATCGAAGGCAAGGCGATCCAGCTGCACCCGCTGGTCTGCGCCGCGTACAACGCCGACTTCGACGGTGACCAGATGGCCGTCCACGTTCCGCTGACCCTCGAGGCCCAGCTGGAAGCGCGCGCGCTGATGATGTCCACCAACAACATCCTGTCGCCCGCCAACGGCGAGCCGATCATCGTTCCGTCGCAGGACGTGGTAATGGGTCTGTACTACATGACCCGTGAAGCGATCAACGCGAAGGGCGAGGGCATGGCCTTCGCCGACCTGCAGGAAGTCGACCGCGCCTACCGCAGCGGCCAGGCGTCCCTGCACGCTCGCGTAAAAGTGCGCATCAACGAAAAGATCAAGGGTGAAGACGGCCAACTGACCGCCAATACCCGTATCGTCGACACCACCGTCGGTCGCGCGCTGCTGTTCCAGGTCGTTCCGGCCGGCCTGCCGTTCGACGTGGTCAACCAGTCGATGAAGAAGAAGGCGATCTCCAAGCTGATCAACCACTGCTATCGCGTGGTGGGTCTGAAGGACACCGTCATCTTCGCCGACCAGCTGATGTACACCGGTTTCGCCTACTCGACCATTTCCGGCGTGTCCATCGGCGTCAACGACTTCGTCATCCCGGACGAGAAGGCGCGGATCATCAACGCCGCCACCGACGAAGTGAAGGAGATCGAGAGCCAGTACGCCTCCGGCCTGGTAACCCAGGGCGAGAAGTACAACAAGGTGATCGACCTGTGGTCGAAGGCCAACGACGAAGTGTCCAAGGCGATGATGGCCAACCTCTCGAAAGAGAAGGTCGTCGATCGCGAGGGCAAGGAAGTCGACCAGGAGTCCTTCAACTCCATGTACATGATGGCTGACTCGGGTGCGCGGGGCTCCGCGGCCCAGATCCGTCAGCTGGCAGGTATGCGTGGCCTGATGGCCAAGCCGGACGGCTCGATCATCGAGACCCCGATCACCGCGAACTTCCGGGAAGGCCTGAACGTACTCCAGTACTTCATCTCCACCCACGGTGCTCGTAAGGGTCTGGCGGATACCGCGCTGAAGACCGCGAACTCCGGTTACCTGACCCGTCGTCTGGTCGACGTGGCCCAGGATCTGGTAGTGATCGAGATCGATTGCGGTACCGAGCACGGCCTGCTGATGTCGCCGCACATCGAAGGCGGCGACGTGGTCGAACCGCTCGGCGAGCGCGTGCTCGGCCGTGTGATCGCGCGCGACGTGTTCAAGCCGGGCAGCGACGAGGTCATCGTGCCGGCCGGCACCCTGATCGACGAGAAGTGGGTCGACTTCCTCGAAGTGATGAGCGTCGACGAAGTGGTGGTGCGTTCCCCGATCACCTGCGAAACCCGTCATGGCATCTGCGCCATGTGCTACGGCCGCGACCTGGCCCGTGGCCATCGCGTCAACATCGGCGAGGCGGTCGGTGTCATCGCTGCCCAGTCCATCGGTGAGCCGGGCACCCAGCTGACCATGCGTACCTTCCACATCGGTGGTGCGGCCAGCCGGACCTCCGCGGCCGACAACGTCCAGGTGAAGAACGGCGGCACCATCCGCCTGCACAACCTGAAGCATGTGGTTCGTGCCGACGGCGCGCTGGTCGCGGTTTCCCGTTCCGGCGAACTGGCGGTTGCCGACGACTTCGGTCGCGAGCGCGAGCGCTACAAGCTGCCGTACGGTGCGGTGATCTCGGTCAAGGAAGGTGACAAGGTCGACCCGGGCGCTATCGTCGCCAAGTGGGACCCGCACACCCACCCGATCGTCACCGAGGTGGACGGTACCGTGGCCTTCGTGGGCATGGAAGAGGGCATCACTGTCAAGCGTCAGACCGACGAACTGACCGGCCTGACCAACATCGAAGTGATGGATCCGAAGGACCGTCCGGCTGCCGGCAAGGACATCCGTCCGGCCGTGAAGCTGATCGATGCCGCGGGCAAGGACCTGCTGCTGCCGGGTACCGACGTACCGGCGCAGTACTTCCTGCCGGCCAACGCCCTGGTCAACCTGACCGACGGCGCCAAGGTGAGCATCGGTGACGTTGTCGCGCGTATCCCGCAGGAAACCTCGAAGACCCGTGACATCACCGGTGGTCTGCCGCGCGTTGCCGACCTGTTCGAGGCTCGTCGTCCGAAAGAGCCTTCGATCCTGGCGGAAATCAGCGGCACCATCTCCTTCGGCAAGGAGACCAAGGGCAAGCGCCGCCTGGTCATCACGCCGAACGATGGCAGCGATCCGTACGAGGAGCTGATTCCGAAGTGGCGTCACCTGAACGTGTTCGAAGGCGAACAGGTGAACCGCGGCGAAGTCATCTCCGACGGTCCGAGCAACCCGCACGACATCCTGCGCCTGCTGGGCGTGAGCTCGCTGGCGAAGTACATCGTCAACGAGATCCAGGACGTCTACCGTCTGCAGGGCGTGAAGATCAACGACAAGCACATCGAGACCATCCTGCGTCAGATGCTGCGCAAGGTCGAAGTCAGCGAGTCCGGCGACTCCAGCTTCATCAAAGGCGACCAGGTGGAACTCACCCAGGTGCTGGAAGAGAACGAACAGCTCGGTACCGAGGACAAGTTCCCGGCCAAGTACGAGCGCGTTCTGCTGGGTATCACCAAGGCTTCCCTGTCGACCGAGTCGTTCATTTCCGCGGCGTCGTTCCAGGAGACCACCCGCGTCCTCACCGAGGCGGCGGTCACCGGCAAGCGCGACTTCCTGCGTGGTCTGAAAGAGAACGTGGTCGTGGGTCGCCTGATCCCGGCCGGTACCGGTCTGGCTTACCACAGCGAGCGCAAGCGTCAGCGCGACCTCGGCAAGCCGCAGCGTGTGAGTGCCAGCGAGGCGGAAGCCGCACTGACCGAAGCGCTGAACTCGAGCGGTAACTAAGCATCAACGACAAGCCCCGGCTATCCCGATAGCCGGGGCTTTGTCTTGACGGTGTACAAGAACCTCTTTACTATTTTGTACCCCGAAAATTGGCAGGGCGCATGCTCTGTCATTTCGTTTGTGTGTCGTAAGACAATCAGTGGAGCTATAGATGGCAACTATCAACCAGCTGGTGCGTAAGCCGCGCAAGCGCATGGTCGACAAGAGCGACGTGCCTGCGCTGCAGAACTGCCCGCAACGTCGTGGCGTATGCACCCGCGTATACACCACCACGCCGAAAAAGCCGAACTCGGCACTGCGTAAGGTATGCCGTGTACGTCTGACCAACGGTTTCGAGGTTTCCTCGTACATCGGTGGTGAAGGTCACAACCTGCAAGAGCACAGCGTAGTGCTGATCCGTGGCGGTCGTGTAAAGGACCTTCCGGGTGTGCGTTACCACACCGTGCGCGGTTCGCTGGACACCTCGGGTGTCAAAGACCGTAAGCAGGGTCGTTCGAAGTACGGCGCCAAGCGTCCGAAGTAATAGCGTTTTTATATTTATCTGAGTCGATAAGAGTAAGGTCGGGCGTAACTTGACTGTTATGGTCCCGGGCTAACCTGAAGACCGTTTGAGGGCTTATCAATGCCAAGACGTCGTGTAGCGGCCAAGCGTGAAGTGCTGGCTGATCCGAAATACGGAAGCCAGATCCTGGCCAAGTTCATGAACCACGTGATGGAAAGCGGCAAGAAAGCCGTTGCCGAGCGTATCGTTTACGGTGCGCTGGACAAGGTGAAGGAACGCGGCAAGGCCGATCCCCTGGAAACCTTCGAAAAAGCTCTCGATGCCATCGCTCCGCTGGTCGAAGTGAAGTCCCGCCGCGTAGGTGGTGCGACTTACCAGGTTCCGGTCGAAGTCCGTCCGTCCCGTCGTAATGCCCTGGCCATGCGTTGGCTGGTGGACTTCGCCCGCAAGCGTGGCGAGAAGTCCATGGCTCTGCGCCTGGCTGGCGAGCTGCTGGATGCCGCTGAAGGCAAGGGCGCAGCAGTCAAGAAGCGTGAAGACGTGCACCGTATGGCAGAGGCCAACAAGGCCTTCTCGCACTACCGGTTCTAATCGCGCTGCCCAACCCCCGAGGACCTTATTGTGGCCCGTACTACACCCATCAACCGCTACCGTAATATCGGTATCTGTGCCCACGTTGACGCGGGCAAGACCACCACCACGGAGCGGGTTCTGTTCTATACCGGCGTCAACCACAAGCTGGGCGAAGTGCATGACGGCGCTGCGACCACCGACTGGATGGTGCAGGAGCAGGAGCGCGGTATCACCATTACCTCCGCTGCCGTTACCACCTTCTGGAAGGGCTCGCGCGGTCAGTACGACAACTATCGCGTAAACGTCATCGACACCCCCGGCCACGTAGACTTCACCATCGAGGTGGAGCGTTCCCTGCGTGTACTGGACGGCGCTGTCGTGGTGTTCTGTGGCACCTCCGGCGTAGAGCCGCAGTCGGAAACCGTATGGCGTCAGGCCAACAAGTACGGCGTACCGCGCATCGTCTACGTCAACAAGATGGACCGCCAGGGCGCGAACTTCCTGCGCGTCGTCGAGCAGATCAAGAAGCGCCTGGGTCATACCCCGGTTCCGGTCCAGCTCGCCATCGGCGCTGAAGAGAACTTCGTTGGTCAGGTCGACCTGATCAAGATGAAGGCCATCTACTGGAACGATGACGACAAGGGCATGACCTACCGCGAGGAAGAAATTCCTGCGGAGCTCAAGGACCTGGCCGAAGAGTGGCGTTCCAGCATGGTCGAGGCTGCGGCCGAAGCCAACGAAGAGCTGATGAACAAGTACCTCGAAGAGGGCGAGCTCTCCGAAGCCGAGATCAAGGAAGGCCTGCGTCTGCGCACCCTGGCGTGCGAGATCGTTCCGGCCGTCTGCGGTTCCTCGTTCAAGAACAAGGGCGTTCCGCTGGTTCTCGATGCCGTCATCGACTACCTCCCGGCTCCGACCGAGATCCCTGCGATCAAGGGCGTCAGCCCGGACGACGAGACCGTCGAAGACGAGCGTCATGCCGACGACAACGAACCGTTCTCGTCCCTGGCGTTCAAGATCGCTACCGACCCGTTCGTCGGTACCCTGACCTTCGCCCGCGTTTACTCCGGCGTCCTGAGTTCCGGCGACTCCGTCCTGAACTCGGTGAAAGGCAAGAAAGAGCGCGTCGGTCGGATGGTGCAGATGCACGCCAACCAGCGTGAAGAGATCAAGGAAGTGCGCGCAGGCGACATCGCTGCCCTGATCGGCATGAAGGACGTCACCACCGGTGACACCCTGTGCTCGATCGAGAAGCCGATCATCCTCGAGCGCATGGACTTCCCCGAGCCGGTAATCTCGGTCGCTGTAGAGCCGAAGACCAAGGCTGACCAGGAGAAGATGGGTATCGCCCTCGGCAAGCTGGCCCAGGAAGACCCGTCGTTCCGTGTCAAGACCGACGAAGAGTCCGGTCAGACCATCATCTCCGGCATGGGCGAGCTGCACCTGGACATCATCGTCGACCGCATGAAGCGCGAGTTCGGCGTTGAGGCCAACATCGGCAAGCCGCAGGTTGCCTACCGTGAGACCATCACCAAGGACAACGTGGAGATCGAAGGCAAGTTCGTTCGCCAGTCCGGTGGTCGCGGTCAGTTCGGTCATTGCTGGATCCGTTTCTCGGCCGCGGACGTGGACGAGAAGGGCAACATCACCGAAGGCCTGGTGTTCGAGAACGAAGTCGTGGGCGGTGTGGTTCCGAAGGAATACATCCCGGCGATCCAGAAGGGTATCGAAGAGCAGATGAAGAACGGCGTCGTTGCCGGCTATCCGCTCATCGGCCTGAAGGCTACCGTTTTCGATGGTTCCTACCATGACGTCGACTCCAACGAGATGGCGTTCAAGATCGCTGCTTCCATGGCGACCAAGCAGCTGGCCCAGAAGGGCGGCGGCAAGGTGCTCGAGCCGATCATGAAGGTAGAGGTGGTGACTCCTGAGGACTACATGGGTGACGTGATGGGCGACCTGAACCGTCGTCGTGGTCTGATTCAGGGGATGGAGGACACGGTTTCCGGTAAGGTTATTCGTGCCGAGGTTCCGCTGGGTGAGATGTTCGGTTATGCGACCGACGTGCGTTCCATGTCCCAGGGTCGCGCGAGCTACTCCATGGAATTCTCCAAATACGCCGAAGCTCCGTCGAACATCGTCGAAGCGCTGGTTAAAAAACAAGGTTGATTCAGCCCTTTAAGTAAGAGGTTTACTGTCGTGGCTAAGGAAAAATTCGAACGTAACAAACCGCACGTCAACGTCGGCACCATCGGTCACGTTGACCATGGCAAGACCACTCTGACCGCTGCACTGACCAAGGTCTGCTCCGACACCTGGGGTGGTTCCGCTCGTGCTTTCGATCAGATCGACAACGCGCCGGAAGAAAAGGCCCGCGGTATCACCATCAACACCTCGCACGTTGAATACGATTCCGCTGTTCGTCACTACGCCCACGTTGACTGCCCCGGTCACGCCGACTACGTGAAGAACATGATCACCGGTGCTGCCCAGATGGATGGCGCGATCCTGGTTTGCTCGGCTGCCGACGGCCCCATGCCGCAGACCCGCGAGCACATCCTGCTGTCCCGCCAGGTAGGCGTTCCCTACATCGTCGTGTTCCTGAACAAGGCCGACATGGTCGACGACGCCGAGCTGCTGGAACTGGTCGAGATGGAAGTTCGCGATCTGCTGAACACCTACGACTTCCCGGGCGACGACACTCCGATCATCATCGGTTCCGCGCTGATGGCGCTGGAAGGCAAGGATGACAACGGCATCGGCGTAAGCGCCGTGCAGAAGCTGGTAGAGACCCTGGACTCCTACATTCCGGAGCCGGTTCGTGCCATCGACCAGCCGTTCCTGATGCCGATCGAAGACGTGTTCTCGATCTCCGGCCGCGGTACCGTGGTAACCGGTCGTGTAGAGCGCGGCATCATCAAGGTCCAGGAAGAAGTGGAAATCGTCGGCATCAAGGCGACCACCAAGACCACCTGCACCGGCGTTGAAATGTTCCGCAAGCTGCTCGACGAAGGTCGTGCTGGTGAGAACGTTGGTATCCTGCTGCGTGGCACCAAGCGTGAAGACGTAGAGCGTGGCCAGGTACTGGCCAAGCCGGGCACCATCAAGCCGCACACCAAGTTCGAGTGCGAAGTGTACGTGCTGTCCAAGGAAGAAGGTGGTCGTCACACCCCGTTCTTCAAGGGCTACCGTCCGCAGTTCTACTTCCGTACCACCGACGTGACCGGTAACTGCGAACTGCCGGAAGGCGTAGAGATGGTAATGCCGGGCGACAACATCAAGATGGTTGTCACCCTGATCGCTCCGATCGCCATGGAAGATGGCCTGCGCTTCGCGATCCGCGAAGGCGGCCGTACCGTTGGCGCCGGCGTGGTTGCCAAGATCATCGAGTAATCGCTGATCCTGCCATCAGAAAAGGGGCCCTCCGGGGCCCCTTTTTTCGTTCGTTGGTTAAATATTGACACCCTGTGGGGGCATCCGTACAATTGCGCCTCCTTTTAACGGGCGTAGTCCGTCCGTTGGGAATGGTAAATTGGAGTCTGAGGTCAAATGCAAAACCAACAAATCCGGATTCGGTTGAAGGCTTTTGACCATCGCCTGATCGATCAATCAACCCAGGAAATCGTGGAAACCGCGAAACGTACTGGTGCTCAGGTGCGTGGTCCAATCCCTCTGCCGACCCGCAAGGAACGTTTCACCGTGCTGATCTCTCCGCACGTCAACAAAGATGCGCGTGATCAGTACGAAATTCGTACACATAAGCGTGTACTGGACATCGTCCAGCCGACGGATAAAACCGTCGATGCGCTGATGAAGCTCGATCTTGCTGCAGGCGTTGAAGTACAGATCAGCCTCGGCTAATGCCTTCGGCATTGGTCGTGTAACGCTCTGAAATGGGCGGCCATAGCGGGTGAAAGCCCCGTACACTCAAGAGGTTTACAACATGACAATTGGTGTTGTCGGTCGTAAATGCGGCATGACCCGCATTTTCACCGAGGAAGGTGTCTCTATTCCGGTTACGGTCATCGAGGTCGAGCCGAATCGCGTCACCCAGTTCAAGACTGAAGAAACCGATGGCTACCGTGCAGTGCAAGTCACCGCCGGCGAGCGTCGTGCTTCTCGCGTTACCAAAGCGCAAGCTGGTCACTTTGCCAAGGCGAATGTCGCCGCCGGTCGCGGCGTGTGGGAATTCCGTCTGGGCGAAGAGCAGTATGCCGCTGGTGACCAGATCACTGTCGATCTGTTCCAGGCAGGCCAGATGGTAGACGTTACCGGCGAGTCCAAGGGTAAGGGCTTCGCGGGCACCATCAAGCGCTGGAACTTCCGTGGTCAGGATAACACCCACGGTAACTCCGTTTCCCACCGCGTCCCGGGTTCCATCGGCCAGTGCCAGACTCCTGGTCGAGTGTTCAAGGGCAAGAAAATGTCCGGTCATCTGGGTGCGGAGCGGGTAACCGTTCAATCCCTGGAGATCGTGCGCGTCGATGCTGAACGCAATCTGCTGCTGGTCAAGGGTGCCGTTCCCGGCGCTACCGGCGGTGATGTGATCGTGCGTCCGGCAGCCAAGGCTCGCGGTTAAGGGGGAAGCTGAGATGCAATTGAATGTGAACGGCGCTCAGGCTATCGAAGTCTCCGAGCGTACCTTTGGTGGCGAATTCAACGAGACCCTGGTGCACCAGGCAGTCGTGGCCTACATGGCTGGCGGCCGTCAGGGCAGCAAGGCGCAGAAGACTCGCTCCGAAGTCTCTGGTGGTGGCAAGAAGCCGTGGCGTCAGAAGGGCACCGGTCGTGCTCGCGCTGGCACCATCCGTAGCCCCATCTGGCGTGGGGGCGGCACCACTTTCGCCGCTAAACCGCGTAGCCACGAACAGAAGCTGAACAAGAAGATGTACCGCGCAGCACTGCGCTCCATCCTTGCCGAGCTCGTTCGTCTGGACCGTCTGGTCGTCGTTGCCGACTTCGCTGTCGATGCACCGAAAACCAAGGGCCTGGTTGCCAAGCTGGACACCCTGGGTCTGAAAGACGTGCTGATCGTGACCGATGGTGTCGACGAGAACCTGTACCTCGCTGCGCGCAACCTGGCGCACGTCGATGTACGTGATGTCCAAGGTTCCGACCCCGTCAGCCTGATCGCCTACGACAAGGTGCTGGTCACCGTGTCCGCCGTGAAGAAGTTCGAGGAGCTGCTGGGATGAACCAGGAACGCGTATTCAAAGTGCTGCTTGGTCCGCACATCTCCGAGAAAGCCACGGGTCTCGCGGACGGCAAGAGCCAATTCGTTTTCAAGGTTGCCACCGATGCAACCAAGCTGGAAATCAAGAAGGCCGTAGAAAGCCTGTTCAGCGTGAAGGTACAGCGCGTCACTACCCTGAACGTCAAGGGTAAGACCAAGCGCACCGCTCGCGGTCTGGGCAAGCGTAACGACTGGAAAAAAGCGTACATCGCTCTCCAGCCGGGCCAAGATCTCGATTTCGCCACCAGCGCTGAGTAAAGGGGTGCATCATGGCAATCGTTAAGTGCAAACCGACTTCCGCTGGTCGTCGCTTTGTCGTCAAGGTGGTGAATCAGGAGCTGCACAAAGGCGCTCCCTACGCACCGCTGCTGGAAAAGAAATCCAAGTCTGGCGGCCGTAACAACAACGGTCGTATCACCACCCGTCATATCGGTGGTGGTCACAAGCAGCACTACCGTCTGGTCGACTTCCGTCGCAACAAGGATGGCATCCCTGCCATCGTTGAGCGCGTCGAATACGATCCGAACCGCACTGCACACATCGCTCTGCTGAAGTATGCAGACGGCGAGCGTCGCTACATCATCGCCCCCAAGGGCGTTGCTGCAGGTGACCAGCTGATCTCCGGTATCGGTGCGCCGATCAAGGCAGGCAACAGCATGCCTCTGCGCAACATCCCGGTGGGTAGCACTGTTCATGGTATCGAGCTGAAGCCGGGTAAAGGCGCTCAGATCGCTCGCTCCGCTGGCGCTTCCGCCCAGCTGGTCGCGCGTGAAGGTGCGTACGTAACCCTGCGTCTGCGCTCCGGTGAAATGCGTAAAGTCCTGGCTGAGTGCCGTGCGACCCTGGGCGAAGTCTCGAACTCCGAGCACAGCCTGCGTTCGCTGGGTAAAGCCGGTGCTACGCGCTGGCGTGGTGTTCGCCCGACCGTTCGCGGCGTGGCGATGAACCCGGTCGACCACCCGCATGGTGGTGGTGAAGGCCGTACCTCTGCTGGTCGTCATCCGGTATCGCCGTGGGGTCTTCAGACCAAGGGTAAGAAGACTCGCTCGAACAAGCGTACCGATAACATGATCGTCCGCCGCCGCAAGTAAATAGAGGGATACCACAGTGCCACGTTCACTGAAAAAAGGTCCGTTTATCG
Organism: Pseudomonas sp. PS1(2021); assembly: GCF_020405165.1. Taxonomy (NCBI): domain Bacteria; kingdom Pseudomonadati; phylum Pseudomonadota; class Gammaproteobacteria; order Pseudomonadales; family Pseudomonadaceae; genus Pseudomonas; species Pseudomonas sp. PS1(2021). The sequence continues at coordinate 6,863,784 of NZ_CP084484.1, forward strand.
ATCTTCACCTGTTGAAGAAGGTCGAAGTCGCGGTGGAAAAGAACGACCGCAAGCCGATCAAGACCTGGTCGCGTCGTTCGATGATTCTGCCGCATATGGTTGGTCTGACCATCGCCGTGCACAACGGCCGTCAACACGTACCGGTTCTCGTCAACGAGGACATGGTCGGCCACAAACTGGGCGAGTTCGCCGCTACCCGCACCTACCGCGGGCATGCTGCGGACAAGAAAGCCAAGCGTTAAGGGGTAAGGAAGATGGAAGTAGCCGCTAAGCTGTCGGGCGCTCGTATCTCCGCCCAGAAAGCCCGCTTGGTCGCCGACCAGATCCGCGGGAAGAAGGTGGGCGAAGCGCTCAACCTCCTGGCTTTCAGCAGTAAGAAAGCCGCCGAGATCATGAAGAAAGTGCTGGAGTCGGCCGTTGCCAACGCTGAGCACAACGAAGGCGCCGATGTGGATGACCTGAAGGTCTCCACCGTCTTCGTCAACGAAGGTCGTTCGCTCAAGCGCATCATGCCGCGTGCCAAAGGCCGTGCTGATCGCATCGTGAAGCGGTCTTGCCATATCACGGTCAAGGTTGCGGACAAGTAACGGAGTCGACAGATGGGTCAGAAAGTACATCCCAATGGCATTCGCCTGGGTATCGTCAAGGAGCACACCTCCGTTTGGTACGCAGACCGCAAGAACTATGCGGATTACCTGTTTGCCGACCTGAAGGTGCGTGAGTACCTCCAAGACAAACTAAAAAGCGCGTCCGTAAGCCGTATCGATATTCATCGTCCGGCTCAAACCGCACGCATCACCATCCACACCGCTCGTCCCGGCATCGTGATCGGCAAGAAAGGTGAAGATGTTGAGAAACTGCGCCAGGACCTGACCAAGCAAATGGGTGTGCCCGTGCACATCAACATCGAGGAAATCCGCAAGCCGGAACTCGATGCCATGCTGGTTGCGCAGAGCGTAGCCCAGCAGCTGGAGCGTCGCGTAATGTTCCGTCGCGCCATGAAGCGCGCCGTACAGAACGCCATGCGCATTGGTGCCAAGGGCATCAAAATTCAGGTCAGCGGTCGTCTGGGTGGGGCTGAAATCGCCCGTACCGAATGGTATCGCGAAGGTCGTGTGCCCCTGCACACCCTGCGCGCCGATATCGACTATGCCACCTACGAAGCGCACACCACTTACGGTGTGATCGGTGTCAAGGTTTGGATCTTCAAGGGCGAGGTCATCGGTGGCCGCCAGGAAGAGCTGAAGCCGGTAGCACCCGCTCCTCGTAAAAAAGCTGCTAGGTAAGGAGTACGCAAATGCTGCAACCCAAGCGTACGAAGTTCCGCAAACAAATGACCGGCCACAACCGTGGTCTGGCTCATCGTGGTAGTAAGGTCAGCTTCGGTGAGTACGCACTGAAGGCCACTAGCCGTGGCCGCCTTACTGCTCGTCAGATCGAGTCCGCGCGTCGTGCGCTGACCCGTCACGTGAAGCGTGGCGGCAAGATCTGGATCCGCGTATTCCCTGACAAGCCTGTCACCAAGAAGCCCCTCGAAGTTCGTATGGGTAAAGGTAAGGGTGGGGTCGAGTACTGGGTAGCCCAGATCCAGCCGGGCAAGGTCCTGTACGAGATCGAGGGTGTTTCCGAAGAGCTGGCGCGTGAGGCTTTCGCCCTGGCTGCTGCAAAGCTGCCCCTCGCCACCTCCTTTGTTAAGCGGACGGTGATGTGATGAAAGCGAATGAACTTCGTGAAAAATCCGTTGAGCAGCTGAACGAGCAACTGCTCGGCCTGCTGCGCGACCAGTTCAATCTGCGCATGCAGAAAGCAACTGGCCAGTTGGGGCAGTCTCACCTGCTCTCGCAGGTTAAGCGCGACATCGCTCGCGTTAAAACTGTGCTCAATCAGCAAGCAGGTAAGTGATCATGGCTGAAGCTCAGAAAACCGTCCGTACGCTGACCGGCCGCGTCGTCAGCGACAAAATGGACAAGACCGTCACCGTACTGATCGAGCGTCGCGTCAAGCACCCGATCTACGGCAAATACGTCAAGCGTTCGACCAAACTGCACGCACACGACGAATCCAATCAGTGCCGCATTGGTGACCTGGTCACCATTCGCGAAACCCGTCCGCTGGCCAAGACCAAGGCCTGGACCCTGGTTGATATCGTTGAACGCGCGGTGGAAGTCTAAGGACTAGGGGTCGGAGAAATTATATGATTCAGACTCAATCCATGCTCGATGTCGCTGACAACAGCGGCGCGCGTCGTGTGATGTGCATCAAGGTGCTCGGCGGTTCCCACCGCCGTTACGCCGGCATCGGCGACATCATCAAGGTCACCGTCAAGGAAGCGATTCCGCGCGGCAAAGTGAAGAAGGGCCAGGTCATGACTGCCGTGGTCGTTCGCACCAAGCACGGCGTGCGTCGTACCGACGGTTCCATCATCCGCTTCGACGGCAACGCCGCCGTCCTGCTGAACAACAAGCAGGAGCCGATCGGCACCCGTATCTTTGGGCCAGTGACTCGTGAACTCCGTACCGAGAAGTTCATGAAGATCGTCTCGCTCGCCCCCGAAGTGCTGTAAGGAGTAGCCGTCATGCAAAAGATTCGTCGTGACGACGAAGTAATCGTCATTGCCGGCAAGGACAAGGGCAAGCGTGGCAAGGTGCTGAAGGTTCTCGCTGACGACCGTCTGGTCGTCGGCGGGGTGAACCTGATCAAGCGCCACACCAAGCCCAATCCGATGCTCGGCCAACAGGGCGGTATCGTCGAGAAGGAGGCGCCTCTGCACGTCTCCAACGTCGCCATCTTCAATACTGAAACCAGCAAGGCTGACCGCGTTGGCTTCAAGGTAGAAGACGGTAAGAAAATTCGTGTCTTCAAGTCGACCCAGAAACCGGTTCAGGCTTGAGGCTGCTAGGTAGATCACCATGGCACGATTGAAAGAAATTTATCGGAAGGAAATCGCGCCCAAGCTGAAAGAAGAGCTTCAGCTGGCGAACGTGATGGAAGTTCCGCGCGTTACCAAAATCACCCTGAACATGGGTCTTGGCGAGGCGGTCGGTGACAAGAAGATCATCGAGAACGCCGTAGCCGATCTGGAAAAGATCACTGGTCAGAAGCCGGTCGTGACTTACGCTCGTAAGTCCATCGCAGGCTTCAAGATCCGTGAAGGCTGGCCGATCGGCGTCAAGGTCACCCTGCGTAGCGACCGGATGTACGAGTTCCTGGATCGTCTGCTGTCCATCTCCCTGCCGCGCGTGCGTGACTTCCGCGGCCTGAATGCCAAGTCCTTCGATGGTCGCGGCAACTACAGCATGGGCGTGAAAGAGCAGATCATCTTCCCGGAAATCGATTACGACAAGATCGATGCGCTGCGTGGCCTGGACATCACCCTGACCACCACCGCTCGTACGGATGACGAAGGTCGCGCCCTGCTGCGTGCTTTCAAATTCCCGTTCCGTAACTGATTGGAGTAGGAACATGGCTAAAGAGAGCATGAAGAACCGCGAGCTGAAGCGTCAGCTGACGGTAGCCAAGTACGCCAAGAAGCGTGCCGAGCTGAAAGCGATCATCGCTAATCCGAACTCCTCTGCGGAAGAGCGTTGGAATGCCCAGGTCGCCCTGCAGAAGCAACCGCGTGACGCCAGCGCCAGCCGCCTGCGTAACCGTTGCCGCCTGACCGGTCGTCCGCACGGCTTCTACCGCAAGTTCGGCCTGAGCCGTAACAAGCTGCGCGAAGCCGCCATGCGCGGCGACGTACCGGGTCTGGTGAAAGCCAGCTGGTAATCGCAGCGAACGGTGTCGCCAGTCGGCACCGTTGATCGCGACATCGAATCAAGCCCCTCATGGGGCTTGATTCGTTTTGGCGCGATCTCTAGAATACCCGGCTCCCCTGAGCCTGGGTTTGTTTCGCCTGGCGTTTATGGGCGAATTGAAGTTGAAGGCTTATTCTTTTGTATCAGGAGCGTTAAGCCCATGAGTATGCAGGACCCGTTAGCAGACATGCTAACTCGCATCCGTAATGCCCAGATGGCTGAAAAGACCGTCGTAAGCATGCCGTCCTCGAAACTGAAAGCGGCGGTAGCCAAAGTCCTGAAGGACGAAGGCTATATTGCGGATTTCCAGATCAGCTCGGAAGTAAAACCCCAGCTGTCCATCGAACTGAAGTACTTCGAAGGCAAGCCTGTCATCGAAGAGGTCAAGCGCATCAGCCGTCCTGGCCTGCGTCAGTACAAATCCGTTGAGCAACTGCCGAAAGTTCGTGGCGGCCTCGGTGTGTCGATCGTCTCCACCAACAAAGGTGTGATGACCGATCGTGCTGCCCGTGCTGCTGGTGTTGGCGGCGAAGTGCTCTGCACTGTGTTCTAAGGGGAATCAGCATGTCTCGCGTTGCTAAGAACCCCGTCAAGCTGCCTGCCGGCGTTGAAATCAAACTGGCTGGTCAGCAACTGTCCATCAAGGGCGCCAAAGGTGCTCTGGAGCTCAAGGTCCATCCTTCGGTCGAAGTGATCCAGGACAGCGGTGAGCTGCGTTTTGCTGCGCGTAACGGCGACCAGCAGACTCGCGCCATGGCTGGTACCACCCGTGCTCTGGTGAACAACATGGTAGTCGGCGTCAGCCAGGGCTTCGAGCGCAAGCTCCAGCTGGTCGGCGTTGGTTACAAAGCGCAGGCCAAGGGCCAAGTGCTGTCCCTGTCCCTCGGCTTCTCCCATCCGGTTGATTACGAACTGCCGGCCGGCATCGTCGCTGAGACCCCCAGCCAGACCGATATCCTGATCAAGGGTATCGACAAGCAGCTGGTCGGTCAGGTTGCTGCCGAAATTCGCGACTTCCGTCCGCCGGAGCCTTACAAAGGCAAGGGCGTGCGTTACGCCGACGAAGTCGTCCGTCGTAAAGAAGCCAAGAAGAAGTAGGGCATAGCAAATGAGCGTCAAGAAAGAAACCCGTCTGCGTCGCGCTCGCAAGGCACGCCTGAAGATGCGCGAGCTGGAAACCGTACGCCTCTGCGTGTACCGCTCTTCCCAGCACATTTACGCCCAGGTCATTGCGGCCGACGGCGGCAAGGTCCTGGCCAGCGCCTCGACCCTGGACAAAGACCTGCGCGAAGGTGCCACCGGCAACATCGATGCAGCCAAGAAAGTTGGTCAACTGGTCGCCGAGCGCGCCAAAGCGGCCGGCGTCACCCAGGTGGCGTTCGATCGTTCTGGCTTCAAGTACCACGGCCGTGTGAAAGCGCTGGCTGATGCCGCTCGTGAAGGCGGACTGGAGTTCTAAGTTATGGCAAACAACGAGCAAAAGCGCGACGAAGGCTACATCGAGAAGCTGGTTCAGGTTAACCGCGTCGCCAAAACCGTAAAAGGTGGCCGTATCTTCGCTTTCACCGCACTGACCGTGGTGGGTGATGGCAAGGGTCGCGTTGGTTTCGGTCGTGGCAAGGCGCGTGAAGTGCCGGCCGCCATCCAGAAAGCAATGGAAGCCGCTCGCCGCAACATGATCCAAGTCGATCTGAACGGCACCACCCTGCAGTATCCGACCAAGTCCGCCCATGGCGCCTCCAAGGTGTACATGCAGCCGGCTTCGGAAGGTACCGGCATCATCGCCGGCGGCGCCATGCGTGCCGTTCTGGAAGTGGCTGGTGTGCAGAACGTCCTGGCCAAGTGCTATGGCTCCACCAATCCGGTGAACGTGGTTTATGCCACCTTCAAGGGCCTGAAGAACATGCAGGCTCCGGAAGCAGTAGCGGCCAAGCGTGGCAAGAGCGTCGAGGAGATTCTCTAACCATGGCAACTGTCAAAGTCACTCTGGTCAAGAGCCTGAACGGCCGTCTGGCCAACCACAAGGCTTGCGTCAAGGGTCTCGGCCTGCGTCGCATCAATCATACCGTCGAAGTTCAGGACACTCCTGAGAACCGCGGCATGATCAACAAGGCCTACTACCTGCTGCGTGTGGAGGGTTAATCCATGCAACTGAACGATCTGCGTTCCGCGCCGGGTGCCCGTCGCGAAAAGCACCGTCCGGGCCGTGGCATCGGTAGCGGTCTGGGCAAGACCGGTGGCCGTGGTCACAAAGGTCTGACCTCCCGCTCCGGTGGCAAGGTCGCTCCGGGCTTCGAGGGTGGTCAACAGCCTCTGCACCGTCGCCTGCCGAAGTTCGGCTTCGTTTCCCTGAAGGCCATGGATCGTGCTGAAGTACGCACCTCCGAGCTGGCCAAGGTCGAAGGCGACGTCGTCAGCCTGCAGACCCTGAAGGATGCCAACCTGATCAACCAGCACGTACAGCGCGTCAAAGTCATGCTGTCCGGCGAAGTTGGTCGTGCGGTCACCCTGAAAGGTATCGCCGCCACCAAGGGTGCGCGTGCGGCTATCGAAGCAGCTGGCGGTAAATTCGAGGACTAAATGGCTAAGCAAGGTGCTCTCTCTGCGCTAAGCAACGGCGGTCTGTCCGAGCTCTGGGCACGTCTGCGTTTCCTGTTCCTGGCGATCATCGTCTATCGGATCGGCGCGCACATCCCAGTTCCGGGCATCAACCCCGATCGCTTGGCGGCACTGTTCCGGCAGAACGAGGGGACCATTCTTAGCCTCTTCAACATGTTTTCCGGCGGCGCGCTGGAGCGCATGAGTATCTTTGCACTGGGGATCATGCCGTACATCTCGGCATCGATCATCATGCAGCTCATGACCGCTATCAGCCCGCAGCTGGAGCAGTTGAAGAAAGAGGGTGAGTCTGGGCGTCGCAAGATCAGCCAGTACACCCGCTACGGTACTGTAGTCCTGGCACTGGTCCAGGCCATCGGCATGTCCGTTGGCCTGGGCAGCCAGGGCGTAGCCTTCTCCAACGACTTCGGCTTCTACTTCGTGGCTGTCACCACCTTCGTGGCTGGTGCCATGTTCATGATGTGGCTGGGCGAGCAGATCACCGAGCGCGGTGTCGGCAACGGCATCTCGATGTTGATCTTCGCTGGTATCGTTGCAGGCCTGCCGCGCGCCATCGGTCAGTCTTTCGAGTCTGCCCGTCAAGGTGACATCAACATCTTCGCCCTGATCGGCGTCGGCCTGCTGGCCGTGGCGATCATCGCGTTCGTGGTGTTCATCGAGCGTGGCCAGCGTCGCATCGCGGTGCATTACGCCAAGCGCCAGCAAGGCCGCAAGGTGTTTGCAGCGCAGACCAGCCATCTGCCGTTGAAGGTGAACATGGCGGGTGTGATTCCCGCGATTTTCGCCAGCAGTATCCTGCTGTTCCCGGCGTCCCTGGGCTCCTGGTTCGGTCAGTCGGAAGGCTTGGGTTGGTTGCAGGACGTCGCGCAAGCGATCGCTCCGGGGCAGCCGCTGAACATCTTGCTGTTCACTGCAGGGATCGTTTTCTTCTGCTTCTTCTATACAGCGCTGATGTTCAACCCGAAGGACGTGGCGGAGAACCTCAAGAAGTCCGGTGCATTTATTCCGGGCATCCGTCCGGGCGAACAGTCCGCTCGCTACATCGATGGCGTGCTGACCCGTTTGACCATGTTCGGTGCTCTGTACATGACGGCTGTCTGCCTGCTGCCCCAGTTCCTGGTGGTTGCGGCGCACGTGCCGTTCTATCTTGGCGGGACCTCGCTGTTGATCGTGGTCGTGGTTGTCATGGACTTTATGGCCCAGGTGCAATCTCACCTCGTTTCTCACCAGTATGAATCCCTGATGAAGAAAGCCAACCTGAAGGGCTACGGCAGCGGCATGCTGCGCTGATAGACCCGTAAGGTTCGAGGAGTTGGTGATGAAAGTTCGTGCATCGGTCAAGAAGCTGTGCCGTAACTGCAAAATCATCCGTCGCGATGGCATCGTGCGGGTGATCTGCAGCGCGGAACCGCGTCACAAGCAGCGCCAAGGCTGATTGTGATCCACGCGTGATAACCCGGCAGCTAGTGTGCTGCCGGGTTGATTATTTGCTATTACAGCGCTAATATCCGCGCCCTTTCTTGGCTTCCTGGGCGCAGGGTAGCTGTCAATTGGAGTTTTTCTGAATGGCCCGTATTGCAGGCGTCAACATTCCGGATAACAAGCACACTGTTATCTCGCTGACCTACATCTATGGTGTTGGTCGCACTACTGCTCAGAGCATCTGCGCAGCCACCGGCGTAAACCCGGCTGCCAAGATCAAGGACCTGAGCGACGAGCAGATCGATCAGCTGCGTAACGAAGTCGCGAAGATCACCACCGAAGGTGACCTGCGTCGCGAAATCAACATGAACATCAAGCGTCTGATGGACCTCGGTTGCTACCGCGGTCTGCGTCATCGTCGCGGTCTGCCGGTTCGCGGTCAGCGTACCAAGACCAACGCGCGTACCCGCAAGGGCCCGCGTAAGCCGATCCGCAAGTAATCGCGTAGGAATCTAGTCATGGCAAAACCTGCTGCTCGTCCCCGTAAGAAAGTCAAAAAGACAGTGGTCGATGGGATCGCCCACATCCACGCGTCTTTCAACAACACCATCGTGACCATCACCGACCGTCAGGGCAACGCACTGTCCTGGGCGACCTCCGGTGGTTCCGGTTTCCGCGGCTCGCGTAAGAGCACCCCGTTCGCTGCCCAGGTAGCGGCCGAGCGTGCCGGCCAGGCTGCCCTGGAATACGGTCTGAAGAACCTGGACGTCAACGTCAAGGGCCCGGGCCCGGGCCGCGAGTCCGCCGTTCGCGCTCTGAATGCTTGCGGCTACAAGATCGCCAGCATCACCGACGTAACCCCGATCCCGCATAACGGCTGCCGTCCGCCGAAAAAGCGTCGCGTGTAATAGGAGACAGTGAGAAATGGCTCGTTACATTGGTCCCAAGTGCAAACTGTCTCGCCGTGAAGGCACCGACCTGTTCCTGAAGAGCGGCGCCCGCGCCCTCGACTCGAAGTGCAAGGCTGAAAACGTTCCTGGCCAGCATGGCCAGCGTCGTGGCCGTCTGTCCGACTACGGTCTGCAGCTGCGTGAAAAGCAGAAAGTACGTCGCATCTACGGCGTGCTGGAGCGTCAGTTCCGCGGTTACTACCAGGAAGCTTCCCGTCGCAAGGGTTCTACCGGTGAGAACCTGCTGCAACTGCTCGAGTGCCGCCTGGACAACGTCGTATACCGCATGGGCTTCGGTTCCACTCGTTCGGAATCCCGCCAGCTGGTATCCCACAAGGCCATCACCGTCAACGGTCAGACCGTCAACATCCCTTCCTACCAAGTGAAGGCCGGTGACGTCGTAGCTGTTCGCGAAAAATCGAAGAACCAGCTGCGTATCGCTCAGGCTCTGGAACTCTGTGGCCAGCGCGGTCGCGTCGAGTGGGTCGAAGTCGACCTCGACAAGAAGGCTGGTACCTTCAAGAGTGCTCCGGCTCGCAGCGACCTGTCCGCTGATATCAACGAAAACCTGATTGTCGAGCTCTACTCCAAGTAAGGGCTAGAAAATAGGTGCATCCATGCAGAGTTCGGTAAATGAGTTCCTGACCCCCCGCCACATCGATGTGCAGGTGGTCAGTCAAACCCGCGCCAAGATCACGCTCGAGCCTCTCGAGCGTGGTTTTGGTCACACCCTGGGCAACGCGCTGCGTCGCATCCTGTTGTCCTCCATGCCTGGCTGCGCAGTGGTCGAGGCCGAGATCGACGGCGTACTCCACGAGTACTCGGCGATCGAAGGTGTGCAGGAAGATGTAATCGAGATCCTGCTGAACCTGAAAGGTCTGGCCATCAAGCTGCACGGTCGTGATGAAGTGACGCTGACCCTGGCTAAGAAGGGCTCGGGTGTTGTGACTGCTGCCGATATTCAGCTGGATCACGATGTTGAGATCATCAACGGTGACCACGTTATCGCCAACCTGGCAGACAACGGCGCGCTGAACATGAAGCTGAAGGTAGCTCGTGGCCGTGGCTACGAGCCTGCCGACGCACGTCAGAGCGATGAAGACGAAAGCCGCAGCATCGGCCGTCTGCAGCTCGACGCATCGTTCAGCCCGGTCCGTCGTGTCTCCTACGTGGTGGAAAACGCCCGTGTCGAGCAGCGCACCAACCTGGACAAACTGGTCCTGGACCTGGAAACCAACGGCACTCTGGATCCCGAAGAGGCTATCCGTCGCGCCGCTACCATCCTGCAACAGCAGCTGGCAGCGTTCGTGGACCTCAAGGGCGACAGCGAACCCGTCGTTGAAGAGCAGGAAGACGAGATCGATCCGATCCTCCTGCGCCCGGTCGATGACCTGGAACTGACCGTACGTTCGGCCAACTGCCTGAAGGCGGAAAACATCTACTACATCGGTGACCTGATCCAGCGCACCGAAGTGGAGCTGTTGAAAACGCCGAACCTGGGCAAGAAGTCCCTGACCGAAATCAAGGACGTTCTGGCTTCCCGTGGTCTGTCCCTCGGTATGCGCCTCGATAACTGGCCGCCGGCAAGTCTTAAGAAAGACGACAAGGCCACTGCCTGATCGTCGTAACTACCGAACGTAAAGTTTGGAAAGGAATTGAACCATGCGCCATCGTAAAAGTGGTCGTCACCTGAGCCGCACCAGCGCGCACCGCAAGGCTATGTTCCAGAACATGGCGGTGTCGCTGTTCGAACACGAACTGATCAAAACCACCCTGCCCAAGGCCAAGGAACTGCGTCGCGTTGCCGAGCCGCTGATCACCCTGGCCAAGGAAGACAGCGTCGCCAACCGTCGCCTGGCTTTCGACCGTACCCGTTCGAAAGCTGCCGTTGGCAAGCTGTTCAACGACCTGGGCAAGCGCTACGCCAACCGTCCGGGCGGCTACCTGCGCATCCTGAAGTGCGGTTTCCGCGCTGGCGACAACGCCCCCATGGCGTACGTCGAGCTGGTTGATCGTCCTGTCGGCGGTGAAGTCGTAGAAGCTGCCGAATAAGGCATCTGCTGCACAAGAAACCGGGCCCAGGCCCGGTTTTTTATTACCTGCCTTAAAGTTTTTATCTATCGGCTCGCTGTCTTTAATAAATTGGATTGTGGGAGGGCTGTCATTCATCCTTAACCTGCTTTTACGAAAAGCTACGTTCGGATAAGCGAGATCAATGCAAAGGGCGCTTGGTTCAGCCGACAGGTTGTCCTCCGCCAATCCCTGGTCCACGCTGATGATTTCCGTGTAGCCGCTTCGCTTCATAGCACGTTAGCCGTTGAGGAGAGAGTAAATGGAAGAGAAGACCCGCCTGACCACTGCCGCTGGCGCACCGGTGGTCGATAACCAGAACGTGCAGACCGCCGGTCCGCGTGGCCCGATGTTGCTGCAGGACGTGTGGTTCCTCGAGAAGCTCGCCCACTTCGATCGCGAAGTGATCCCCGAGCGACGCATGCATGCGAAAGGCTCCGCGGCCTACGGCACCTTCACCGTCACCCATGACATCACCCCCTACACCCGGGCGAAGATCTTCTCCCAGGTCGGCAAGAAGACCGATATGTTCCTGCGCTTCTCCACCGTCGCCGGTGAGCGTGGCGCGGCGGATGCCGAGCGAGACATCCGCGGCTTCTCCATGCGTTTCTACACCGAGCAGGGCAACTGGGACCTGGTCGGCAACAACACCCCGGTGTTCTATCTGCGCGACCCGCTCAAGTTCCCCGATCTCAACCACGTGGTGAAGCGTGACCCGCGCACCAACCTGCGCAATGCGACCTTCAAGTGGGACTTTTTCTCTCACCTCCCCGAGTCGCTGCATCAGTTGACCATCGACTTCAGCGACCGCGGTCTACCGAAGAGCTATCGGCACATCCATGGTTTCGGCAGCCATACCTTCAGCTTCATCAATGCGAACAACGAGCGCTTCTGGGTCAAGTTCCACTTCAAGACCCAACAGGGCATCGAGAACCTGACCAACGCCGAGGCTGCCGAAGTGATCGCCCAGGACCGCGAGAGTTCGCAGCGCGACTTGTACGAGAGCATCGAGAAAGGCGACTTCCCGCGCTGGAAGATGTACGTGCAGATCATGCCCGAGAAGGAAGCGGCCACCTATCGCTACAACCCGTTCGACCTGACCAAGGTCTGGCCCCACGGTGACTACCCGTTGATCGAAGTGGGCTTCTTCGAGCTGAACCGTAACCCGGACAACTACTTCGCCGAGGTCGAGCAGGCCGCTTTCACGCCGGCCAACGTGGTGCCCGGTATCGGTTTCTCGCCGGACAAGATGCTCCAGGGCCGTCTGTTCTCCTACGGCGACGCCCATCGCTATCGCCTGGGCGTCAACCACCACCAGATCCCGGTGAACGCCGCGCGTTGCCCGCACCAGGTCTACCACCGCGATGGCGGCATGCGGGTGGACGGCAACAACGCCCATCAGCGCGTCACCTACGAGCCGAACAGCTTCAACCAGTGGCAGGAGCAGCCTGACTTCTCCGAGCCGCCGCTGAGCCTGGAGGGCGCGGCGGACCACTGGAACCACCGGGTGGACGACGACTACTACAGCCAGCCCGCCGCGCTGTTCCATCTGTTCACCGACGAGCAGAAGCAGCGGCTGTTCGCCAACATCGCCGAAGACATCCGCGATGTACCGGAACAGATCCAGCGTCGCCAGATCGGCCTGTTCCTCAAGGTCGATCCGGCCTACGGCAAAGGCGTCGCCGACGCCCTCGGCCTGAAGCTGGACTGATGGCCTGATGAGGCCCCCGGCCCCCTTCCTAGGAAGGGGGCTTTTTTATCTGCATTGGCTTGATCCGGATCAGGCGGAGCCGGGAGCATATGCGGCTAGATTCCTAGTTTTCTCCAGGGAGAGCCCCCCGATGCAAGGCCATCCGGAAGTCATCGATTACCTCAACACGCTGCTGACCGGCGAGCTGGCCGCGCGCGACCAGTACTTCATCCACTCGCGCATGTACGAGGACTGGGGCTTCAGCAAGCTCTACGAGCGCCTCAACCACGAGATGGAGGAGGAGACCCAGCACGCCGACGCCCTGCTGCGCCGTATCCTCCTGCTCGAAGGTACGCCGCGCATGCGTCCCGACGATATCCACCCGGGCACCACGGTGCCGGAGATGCTCGAGGCCGACCTCAAGCTCGAGCGCCATGTCCGCGCCGCGCTGGCCAAGGGCATCGCCCTCTGCGAGCAGCACAAGGACTTCGTCAGCCGCGACATCCTCAAGGCCCAGTTGGCCGACACCGAGGAAGACCACGCCTACTGGTTGGAGCAACAGCTTGGCCTGATCGCCAGGATGGGCCTGGAGAACTACCTGCAATCGCAGATCTGACCCTACCCCGCGGATACGAAAAAGCCCCTGCGCCTCACGGTCGCAGGGGCTTTTTCATGAGCGCCCGGCAATCAGGCGCGATCGCGTTCCAGCAACGGCTTGAGGAAGTGGCCGGTGTGCGACTGGGGCATCTCGGCCACCTGCTCCGGCGTGCCGTTGGCGATGATCTGGCCGCCCTTGGAGCCGCCCTCGGGGCCGAGGTCGACCAGCCAGTCGGCGGTCTTGATCACGTCCAGGTTGTGCTCGATCACCACCACGGTGTTGCCGTGGTCGCGCAGGCGGTGGAGCACGTCGAGCAGTTGCTGGATGTCGGCGAAATGCAGGCCGGTGGTCGGTTCGTCGAGGATGTACAGGGTCTTGCCGGTATCGCGCTTGGACAGCTCGCGGGACAGCTTGACCCGTTGCGCCTCGCCGCCCGAGAGGGTGGTCGCGCTCTGGCCCAGCTTGATGTAGGACAGGCCGACGTCCATCAGCGTCTGCAGCTTGCGCGCCAGGGCGGGGACGGCGTCGAAGAACTCGCGGGCTTCCTCGATGGTCATCTCCAGCACCTCGTGGATGCTCTTGCCCTTGTAGCGGATCTCCAGGGTCTCGCGGTTGTAGCGCTTGCCCTTGCAGACATCGCAGGGAACGTAGATGTCCGGCAGGAAGTGCATCTCCACCTTGATCACGCCGTCGCCCTGGCAGGCCTCGCAACGGCCGCCCTTGACGTTGAACGAGAAGCGGCCGGGACCGTAGCCGCGCGAGCGGGCCTCCGGCACGCCGGAGAACAGTTCGCGGATCGGCGTGAACAGGCCGGTATAGGTCGCCGGGTTGGAGCGCGGGGTACGACCGATCGGGCTCTGGTCGATGTCGACCACCTTGTCCAGGTGCTGCAGGCCGTCGAACGAGTCATACGGCGCCACTTCCAGGGTAGTCGCGCCGTTCAGCGCGGTGGCGGTGATCGGGAACAGGGTGTTGTTGATCAGCGTCGACTTGCCGGAGCCCGAGACCCCGGTGATGCAGGTGAACAGGCCGACCGGGATTTCCAGGTTGACGTTCTGCAGGTTGTTGCCGCGGGCGCCTTTCAGCTTCAGCAGCTTCTTCTTGTCGCGCGGGGTGCGCTTGGCCGGAACCGCGATTTTCTTGCGCCCGGAAAGGTACTTGCCGGTCAGCGAGTCGGGGTGGTTCATCACCTGGTCGGGCGTACCTTCCGCCACTACCTGGCCGCCGTGCACGCCGGCGCCCGGACCGATGTCGACGACGTAGTCGGCGAGTCGGATCGCGTCCTCGTCGTGCTCGACCACGATCACCGTGTTGCCGAGGTTGCGCAGGTGGGTGAGGGTGCCGAGCAGGCGCTCGTTGTCGCGTTGGTGCAGGCCGATCGAGGGTTCATCGAGGATGTACATCACTCCCACCAGGCCGGCGCCGATCTGGCTGGCCAGGCGGATGCGCTGGGCTTCGCCGCCGGACAGGGTGTCGGCGCTGCGGTCGAGGGTCAGGTAGTCGAGGCCGACGTTGACCAGGAATTGCAGGCGGTCGCGGATTTCCTTGAGGATCTTCGCCGCGATCTCGCCACGGCGGCCGGTCAGGCTGAGTCCGGCGGCATACTCGCAGGCTTCGCCGACCGGCATCGCGGTGATCGCCGGCAGCGTCCGGTCGCCGACCCACACATGCCGCGCCTCGCGGCGCAGGCGGGTACCGTGGCAATCCGGGCAGGGCTGGGTGCTGAGGAACTTGGCCAGCTCCTCGCGGACCGTGGCCGACTCGGTCTCGCGGTAGCGCCGCTCAAGGTTCGGCAGGATGCCTTCGAAGGGGTGCGAGCGCTTGACGATGTCGCCGCGGTCGTTGAGATAGCGGAAGTCGACGTTTTCCCGGCCGGAGCCGTAGAGCACCACCTTCTGGTGTTCGGCACCGAGTTCGTCGAAGGGTTCTTCCAGGCTGAAGCCGTAATGCTGGGCCAGCGAACCGAGCATCTGGAAGTAATAGACGTTGCGCCGGTCCCAGCCGCGGATCGCGCCCTCGGCCAGGGTCAACTCGCCGTTGACCACCCGGCGCGCGTCGAAGAATTGCTTCACGCCGAGGCCGTCGCAGGTCGGACAGGCGCCGGCCGGGTTGTTGAAGGAGAACAGCTTGGGTTCCAGCTCGCTGATAGAGTGGCCGCAGACCGGGCAGGCGAAGCGCGCCGAGAAGATGATCTCCTCGACATCCTCGTCCTCGTCCATCGGTGCTACCAGGGCGATACCGTCGGCCAGGGACAGGGCGGTCTCGAACGACTCGGCCAGGCGTTGCTGGAGGTCCGCGCGAACCTTGAAGCGGTCCACCACCACATCGATGCTGTGCTTCTTCTGCTTATCCAGCTTCGGCACTTCGTCGAGTTCGTAGAGCTTGCCGTCGACCCGGGCGCGGACGAAGCCCTGCGCGCGCATCTCGTCGAACACCGCCAGGTGCTCGCCCTTGCGCTCGCGGATCACCGGCGCCAGCAGCATCAGCTTGCTGCCTTCCGGCAGGGCCAGGACCTGGTCGACCATCTGGCTGACGGTCTGCGCCTCCAGCGGGATGTCGTGGTCCGGGCAGCGCGGGGTACCGACGCGGGCATAAAGCAGGCGCAGGTAGTCGTAGATCTCGGTGATCGTACCCACGGTGGAGCGTGGGTTGTGGGAAGTGGACTTCTGTTCGATGGAAATCGCCGGCGACAGCCCTTCGATGGTGTCCACGTCCGGCTTCTCCATCATCGACAGGAACTGCCGGGCGTAGGCCGAGAGGGATTCCACGTAGCGCCGCTGGCCTTCCGCATAGAGCGTGTCGAAAGCCAGGGAAGACTTGCCGGAACCGGAAAGACCGGTGATCACGATCAGTTTGTCGCGTGGCAGTGTGAGGTCGACGTTCTTCAGGTTGTGGGTACGCGCCCCACGAATCAGGATCTTATCCACAGCGGCCTCGCATGGCGGGCGAAAACCGCTGATTATACGGCTGGCCGCTAGCGCGCGGCAAAGTGGCGCGCCTGTGCCGCGAGGGGGCGGACTGGTAGAATGCGCGGCATTTTTCCGGCGCGGGCATTGCCCCGGCCGCCCAGGAGCGGGCGGCGGCGCCATTGGCAGGGGCATGAGGCCTTGCCCTGCAGCGGTTTCTTCCATGAGGGTGTTATGCACGACTCACATACTGAGCGGATGAGCGGTACCGAAACGCGAGCGGCCGTCGGGCTGTCACTGGTATTCGCCTTCCGCATGCTCGGCATGTTCATGGTCCTGCCGGTGCTGGCCACCTACGGCCAGGACCTGGCCGGCGCGACCCCGGCGCTGATCGGCCTGGCCATCGGCGCCTATGGCCTGACCCAGGCGATCCTGCAGATTCCCTTCGGGACCATTTCCGACCGCATCGGCCGGCGCCCGGTGATCGTCGTCGGGCTGCTGATCTTCGCCGCCGGCGCGGCCCTCGCGGCCAATGCCGACTCCATCTGGGGGGTGATCGCCGGCCGCGTCCTGCAGGGCGCCGGGGCGATCTCGGCGGCGGTGATGGCGCTGCTCTCCGACCTCACCCGCGAGCAGCACCGGACCAAGGCGATGGCGATGATCGGCATGAGCATCGGCGTCTCCTTCGCCGTGGCCATGGTGCTCGGCCCGGTGCTGACCCATCTGTTCGGCCTGCATGGGCTGTTCTGGTTCACCGCCGGGATGGCGCTGGTCGGCCTGCTGCTGATCCTGTTCTTCGTCCCGCAGCCGGACCACATGACCCAGCACCGCGAATCCAGCGTGGCGCGCCAGGCCCTGCTGCCGACCCTGAAGCACGGCGACCTGCTGCGCCTGGACGCCGGCATCCTGATCCTCCACGCCATCCTCATGGCCAGCTTCGTCGCCTTGCCGCTGGCACTGGTGCACGAGGGGGGCCTGCCCAAGGAGCAGCACTGGTGGGTCTACCTGACCGCGCTGCTGGTCGGTTTCTTCGGCATGGTGCCGTTCATCATCTACGCCGAGAAGAAGCGTCGCATGAAGCGCGTGCTGACCGGCGCGGTGGCGACCCTGCTGGCCTGCGAACTGTTCTTCCTGGTCTTCGGTCACAGCCTGGCCATGCTGGTGGTCGGCACGGTGGTGTTCTTCACTGCCTTCAACCTGCTCGAAGCCTCGCTGCCGTCGCTGGTCAGCAAGGTCTCGCCGGCCGGCGGCAAGGGCACGGCGATGGGGGTGTATTCCACCAGCCAGTTCCTCGGCGCGGCGCTGGGCGGCATCCTCGGCGGCTGGATGTTCCAGCACGGCGGGCTGAGCATGGTGTTCATCGGATGCGCGGTGCTCGCTGCCCTCTGGCTGGCGATTGCTGTTACCATGCGCGAACCGCCTTATGTGACCAGCATTCGCCTGCCGCTCGCGCCCGCCGCGCTGCAGGACGCGGTGCTGGTCCAGCGATTCAGGGCGTTGCCCGGTGTGGCAGACGCCGTGGTGGTGGCCGAGGAGGCCGCCGCCTATGTCAAAGTGGATACCCAACAAGTGGATCGCACCGCCCTCGAGCGCCTGGCCCAGGCCGCGCCGGGCGGATGCTGAACCTTAGGAGAACGTCATGGCCCGTGGGGTTAACAAAGTCATTCTGGTTGGTAACGTCGGTGGTGACCCGGAAACCCGCTACATGCCCAACGGCAATGCGGTGACCAACATCACCCTCGCCACCAGCGAGAGCTGGAAGGACAAGCAGACCGGCCAGCAACAGGAGCGCACCGAATGGCACCGCGTGGTGTTCTTCGGCCGCCTGGCGGAGATCGCCGGCGAGTACCTGCGCAAGGGTTCCCAGGTCTACGTCGAAGGCAGCCTGCGCACCCGCAAGTGGCAGGGCCAGGACGGTCAGGATCGCTACACCACCGAGATCGTGGTCGACATCAACGGCAACATGCAGTTGCTCGGCGGCCGCCCCTCCGGCGACGATTCGCAGCGCGCCCCGCGCGAGCCCATGCAGCGCCCGCAGCAGGCCCCGCAGCAGCAGTCGCGTCCGGCCCCGCAGCAGCAACCGGCGCCGCAACCGGCCCAGGACTACGACAGCTTCGACGACGACATTCCGTTCTAAGCGACGCCCTTGCGGCGCGGCCCGTCCGCGCCACGGGCAGACCTTCGAAGACCCCCTGCCGCCCTCGGGCCGCAAGGGGTCTTCGTTTTCAGGCGACGCCGCGCTGCAAGGGCACTTCGTCCAGGCCGCCTATGGCGGATAGAGCTTCCCGCATGGCACTGAGCTTAAGGCAGGTTTCGCGATACTCGTGGGCCGGTTCCGAATCGCCTACCAGACCGCAGCCGGCGAACAGGTAGCCCCGGCCCGGCGTGAGCAGGGCCGAGCGCAGCGCCACCAGGAAATCGCCGTTGCCTTCGCTGTCGAGCCAGCCCAGCGGCGCGGCGTACCAGCCGCGGTCCATCCCTTCGTGCTGGCGGATGTAGTCCAGCGCCGCGCTGCGTGGGTAGCCGCCCACCGCGGGGGTCGGATGCAGCGCCTGCAGCAGCCGCAGGATGCCGCCTGCGTCAGCGAGGCGGGCGCGGATCGGCGTGTTCAGGTGCTGGACTCGCGCCAGTCGTTTCAGACCGGGCGCATCGGGGATTTCCAGCACCTCGCTGAAGGGTTCCAGGGCCGTACGGATCGCCTCCACCACCAACTGGTGTTCGTGCCTGTCCTTGGCGCTGTCCAGCAGGGCCTGTCCGAGCCACGCATCTTCCTGGGCATCGCCGCCGCGGGCGATGGTCCCGGCCAGGGCATGGGTGAGTGCCTCGCCGGCGCGAATGCGGACCAGGCGTTCCGGGGAGGCGCCGAGGAAGCAGGCGTTGCCGCGGCGACAGGCGAACAGCTGGGCGTCGGCATGTTGCAGACGCAGGTGTTCGATGACCTGCCACGGCTCGATGTCGCCGAGAGGCCGGGCCTGGGTGCGGGCCAGCACGACCTTGCCGAAGCGTCCCTGGCGGACACTGCTTACCGCGTCGCTCACCTTGGCTTCCCATTGCCTGCGCTCCTGCGCCGAAGCGTCGCCCTGCGCGCCAGCGGTCGGCCCCGTGGGCCGGCGTCTGGCCGGCTGCCTCAGGCGCAGTAGCGCCGAGCAGTGGTAGGCGGCCAGGGCCAGGGCATCTTCGCCGGGCTTGGCCAGGTGTTGGCAGAGTACCCGGTAGCGTTCGCCCTCGCGCAGCACGATGATGCCGGCGAGCATCAGGCTGGCATCGGCGAAGGCTTGCCAGTGTTCCTCGCGCGGGCCGCGCGGATCGAAGCGGAATCCGCCGCACAGGCGCGGCGCCAGCGGGCCCTCGACCACGGCGTCGGCGCAGAGCAATTGCCAGTTTTCCTCGATCCGGGCGAAGCGCTGTTCGCCGTGGCCTTGCAGCTCCAGGGCGCAGCCCCAGGCGAAGAACGCCAGCTCGGGCTGTTCCCAGTACAGGCAGGGCGTTTGCCGGTCGTCCCAGGCACCGAATACCTGCAGCGGGTCCAATGGGTCGATCTCGAACGACGCCGCCACCAAGACCGGACGATCGAGCGCCTGCGCCTGGCCGATGGCGCGCTCGAAGGTGCCGCGCAAGGCGTGCAGGCACTGGCTCAGGGGCGCCAGCCGGCTCATGCGGCACCCCGTGTCTGGCGCCAGTACTTGATCTGCTCGGCGATGTACCAGTGGATGATCTGCGCGAACAGTCCCTCGACGAAGGGCGCGTCGAGTCCGTTTTCCTCGGCCCAGCGGGCGCGCTCGGGGAGCATCGCGGCGACCCGCTCGGGTGCCGGAATCGCCGCCTCGCTGGCCTTGAAGCGCGACGCCGCCTTGACGTAGTCCATGCGGCGGCCGAGGGCCTGGACGATATCCAGGTCGATCCGGTCGATGGCCTCGCGGATGTCCGCCAGGCCGGTGCAGTCTTCGGGAGTTTTCATCATGCAACCTCTCGGGAAAGGGCGTCGGGATGTGCGAGGCGGCGCAGCAGGTGCTCGATCACCGCGTCGCGCCCCTCGCTCAGGTAGAAGTGGCCGCCAGGAAAGTGCCGCAGCCTGGCGGGAGTCCGGCTGGCGTCGCTCCAGGCCTGCGCCTCGGCGGCGCTGACTTCCTCGTCGTGCTCGCCGAGGAGGACGTCGAGGGCGCAGGCCAGGGCGATGGGCTGCGCCCGTCGGTAGGTCTCGATCGCCTGGTAGTCGGCGCGCAGGATCGGCAGGAACAGCGCGCGCAGGTCGGCGTCCTCGAGTAGCTCGCTGGCGCCACCCTGGCGGCGGACGTCCTCCAGCAGCGCCGCCTCGTCGCCGCGGTGCAACGCGCCGCCGCGTTGCCGGTGCGGTGCCGGATGGGCGGAGACGAACAGGTGGCGCAGCGGCGCGCCGGCGCTTTCCAGGCGCAGGGCGGTTTCGTAGGCCAGCGCCGCGCCGAGACTGTGGCCGAACAGCGCCAGGGGCGCGTCGGCGAAATCGCGCAGGGCGAGGGCGGCGCCGTCGGCGAGGTCCTCCAAGCGGGTGGCCGGCGCCTCGTTGAAGCGGTCCTCGCGACCCGGGTACTGCAGGGCAAGCAGGTCGATGTCTGGCGGCAGGCGTTCGCTCCAGCTACGGAAGAAGCTGGCGCTGCCGCCTGCATGTGGGAAGCAGGCCAGGCGCAGGCGCGGCATCGGCGTCAGGCGGAACGGCCGGACCCAGGCGGCGCTCATGCGCGGGCCTCCAGCTCGCGGCGCAGGCGCTCGCGCAGGTCCTTCTTGCTGATCTTGCCGATGCCGGTCTGGGGGAAGGCCGGGACCAGCTCGATGCGGTCCGGCACCTTGAACGCGGCCAGCCCGCAGGCGTGCAGGTATTGCTTCAGCTTCAGCGCCGAGGGCGCCGGCTGGCGCGGGATGACGAAGGCGCAGGTGCGCTCGCCGAGCAGGCTGTCGGGCATCGCCACGACGGTGGCGTCGTGCACCTGCGGATGGGCTATCAGCAGGTTCTCCACCTCTTCCGCGGCGATCTTCTCGCCGCCGCGGTTGATCTGGTCCTTGTCGCGGCCCTCCACCACCAGGTAGCCGTCCTTGTCGCGGCTGACCCGGTCGCCGGTGCGGTAGAAGCCGTCCGCGCTGAAGGCCTTGGCGTTGTGTTCGGGCAGGCGGTAGTAGCCGCGGATGGTGTAGGGACCGCGCACGGTCAGTTCGCCCACCTCGCCGGGGCCGACCTCGCGGCCCTCGGCGTCGACCACCCGCACTTCGTCGTCCGGCGACAGCGGCCGGCCCTGGGTATGCAGCACGCGTTCGGGCGGATCGTCCAGGCGGGTGTAGCAGATCAGCCCCTCGGCCATTCCCAGCACCTGTTGCAACTGGCAGCCGAGCACCGGTTCGACGCGTTGCGCGGCACTGCTGCCGAGCCTGGAGCCGCCGACCTGGAGCAGACGCAGGCTGGATAGATCGGCGCGGCGGCTTTCCTGGGCATCCAGCCAGAGCATCGCCAGCGGCGGTACCAGGGCGGTGTGGGTGACCCGTTCACGGGCGATCAGGGCGAAGCAATGCTCGGGATCGGCGCGCTGGCTGACCACCACGCGGCCGCCGGCCAGCAGCGTGCCGATCACTCCGGGGCAGCAGAGAGTGAAGTTGTGCGCCATCGGCAAGCCGGTGAGGTACACCGTGTGCTCGTCGAAGCCGCAGACCTCGGCGCTGGCGCGGACGTTGTAGAGATACTCGCGATGACGCCGGGGAATCAGCTTCGGCGTGCCGGTGGTGCCGCCGGACAACTGAAAGCAGGCGATATCCTCGGCGCGGGCGGCGCAGTCTTCCAGCGCGTCGGCCTGGTACAGCGGTGCCAGCGCTTGCAGCGGCGCCTCGGCCTCGCCGTGGATCAGCGCCATCCGGCAGGCGCCGCTGGCGAGCAGCTCACGGGCCATCGGCCGTGGGTCGAAGCCGTCGATCCGTTCGGCGCCGATGTAGGCCTTGGCCTCGGCGAAGCGGCAGAAACCGCTGATCTCATGCTGGCGATGGGCGGGGAGGGCGAGCACCGGGCGTACGCCGAGCTGGAACAGGGCGAAGCAGGTCTCGACGAAGGCGATGCCGTTGGGCAGGTGCAGCACTACCGTGTCGCCATGTGCGAGGCCGGCCTGGCGCAGTCCGGCTGCCAGGCGGCGGCAGCGCTGGAGCAGGTCGGCATAGCTGAGCCGCTGGTCGTCGTCGCAGAGCGCGATCCGCCGCGGATGGCGCGCGGCGCTGGCGGCCAGGGCTTCGGCGAAGTTCTGGTCCTGCCAGTGGCCGGCGTCGAGATAGCGGCGGACGAAGGCGGCGGGCCAGTCGGGGGCGTCGTCGACGGCCGATGGGGTGACGGGCGAGGAAGTCATGCGATCTCCGTGGATGCGGTCGATTGCCATTGCTGGGAAATGAGATTTATTATCATTGGCGGGCGGCAGGGACCGCGCAAGCCCGCGCCTTTCGATTGCGGGGCTTTTTCATTCGCTGCAGGGGCGGAGTGCAGGGCGCTTTGTCCATCTCCGCTAAAAAGTCCCCCTGCCCCCACGTATCCAGGAAGGCGTCGCCGCGTCGGCAGCGCCCGGGCTACAGGAAAACCTGATGACCATCACCATCATTGCTCCGCCACAGGCCGATGCCGCCGCGCCGGCACCGGGCAACCGGCCCGGCGTCGCGCACATCGATCCGAACATGAAGCTGGTGACCGGAACCTTCTGTTCGGCCAGCGAGGACTGGTTCGAGGAACCGCTGGAGCGCGGCCTGCGCCTGATCCTCGTGCAGAGCGGCCAGTTGCGCTGCCGGATTCCCGGCCAGCCCGAGCACCTCATCGAGGGGCCGAGCCTGTGCACCATCGCCAACGATGGCGACTTCACCTCGGCGCAGATCTACGGCACCGACAAGCCGTTGCGCTACACTATCGTCCAGCTCGGCGTCGAAGCCCTGGACAGCCGCCTCGGCTGGCTGCCCGAGCAACTGATACGCCGCCCCGGCGGCGATCCGCGGATCATGAGCTGCCCGGCGCCGCGGGCGATGCAGGCGTTGGCCTCGCAGATCGCCACCTGCCAGATGCTCGGTCCGACCCGCGATCTCTACCTCGGCGGCAAGGCCCTGGAGTTGGCCGCGCTCAGCGCACAGTTCCTTTCCGGCGAGGGGCGCCCCGTCGAGGAGCCGCGCATCACCTGCTCGGAGGTCGAGCGCATCCACGCCGCCCGCGACCTGCTGGTCGGCGCCTTGCAGGAGCCGCCGTCGCTGGACACGCTGGCCAGCCGCGTGGGCATGAACCCGCGCAAGCTGACTGCCGGCTTTCGCAAGGTGTTCGGCGCCAGCGTATTCGGCTACCTGCAGGAATACCGCCTGCGCGAGGCGCACCGGATGCTCTGCGACGAAGAGGCGAACGTCTCCACGGTGGCCTACCGGGTGGGCTACAGCCCGGCGCATTTCTCCATCGCTTTCCGCAAGCGCTACGGCATCTCCCCCAGCGAGATCCGCTGAGTCTCCGCGACGCCCCCCGACCCGGCCACGGGAGGGGTGTCGCCGCTGCGGGATGACGCTGCATCTAACGAAACAGTCCGGCTGTCTAAAGCATTGCCGGCCAGGCCTCCCAGGCAAGTGAGATAAGGTCGCATTTGATAATCGTTGCCAGGAACTGGCAACCGACCTCAGATGCTTGCCCTAGGGAGCCCCCATGGATCTGCCCCCCGATTCCCGTACCGCCCTGCGCGACTGGCTGACCGAGCAGCTCGCCGACCTGCTCGGTGAACCGCTTGCCGACGTGCGCGCCCTGGCGGACGACGACGACCTGCTGGGCTGCGGCCTCGACTCGATCCGCCTGATGTACCTGCAGGAACGCCTGCGCGCGCGTGGCTCGACGCTGGACTTCGCCCAGTTGGCGCAGCGCCCCTGCCTGGGGGCCTGGCTCGACCTGCTGGCCTGCGCGGACCGGCTGTCCGCCCCGGCAACGGTCGCGCTGCCGACGGCGCAGGATCGCGACCAGCCGTTCGAGCTGTCTTCCGTGCAGCAGGCCTACTGGCTGGGACGTGGCGCCGGCGAGGTGCTGGGCAACGTCAGCTGCCATGCCTTCCTGGAATTCCGCACGCGGGATGTCGACCCGCAGCGCCTGGCCGCGGCGGCGGAGTGCGTGCGTCAACGCCACCCGATGTTGCGGGCGCGCTTCCTCGACGGTCGCCAGCAGATCCTTCCGACGCCGCCGCTGTCCTGCTTCGACCTGCAGGACTGGCGCACCTTACAGGTGGACGAGGCCGAGCGCGACTGGCAGGCGCTGCGCGACTGGCGCGCCCATGAATGCCTGGCGGTGGAGCGCGGCCAGGTGTTCCTGCTCGGGCTGGTGCGCATGCCGGGCGGCGAGGATCGCCTCTGGCTGAGTCTCGACCTGCTTGCCGCCGATGTCGAAAGCCTGCGCCTGCTGCTGGCCGAACTGGGCGTTGCCTACCTGGCGCCGGAGCGCCTGGCGGAGCCGCCGGCGCTGCATTTCGCCGACTACCTGGCGCACCGTGCGGCGCAACGCGCCGAGGCCGCGGCGCGGGCCCGCGACTACTGGCTGGAACGCCTGCCGCGCTTGCCGGACGCGCCGGCCCTGCCGTTGGCCTGCGCGCCGGAAAGCATCCGCCAGCCGCGCACCCGGCGCCTGGCATTCCAGCTTTCCGCCGGCGAGAGCCGGCGCCTGGAGCGTCTTGCCGCGCAGCATGGCGTGACCTTGTCCAGCGTGTTCGGCTGCGCCTTCGCGCTGGTCCTGGCGCGCTGGAGCGAAAGCGCGGAATTTCTCCTCAACGTGCCGTTGTTCGATCGGCATGCCGACGACCCGCGTATCGGCGAGGTGATCGCCGACTTCACCACCCTGTTGCTGCTGGAGTGCCGGATGCAGGCCGGGGTGTCCTTCGCCGAGGCGGTGAAGAGCTTCCAGCGCAACCTCCACGGAGCCATCGACCACGCCGCATTCCCCGCCCTGGAGGTGCTCCGCGAGGCGCGCCGGCAGGGCCAGCCACGCTCGGCGCCGGTGGTGTTCGCCAGCAACCTGGGCGAGGAGGGCTTCGTCCCGGCGGCCTTCCGCGACGCTTTCGGCGATCTCCACGACATGCTCTCGCAGACCCCGCAGGTCTGGCTCGACCACCAGCTCTACCGGGTGGGCGACGGTATCCTGCTGGCCTGGGATAGCGTCGTCGGCCTGTTCCCCGAAGGTCTGCCGGAAACCATGTTCGAAGCCTACGTGGGGCTGCTCCAGCGTCTCTGCGACAGCGCCTGGGAGCAGCCCGCCGATCTGCCGTTGCCCTGGGCGCAGCAGGCGCGCCGGGCCCTGCTCAACGGCCAGCCGGCATGCGCCACGGCGCGCACCCTGCATCGCGACTTCTTCCTTCGCGCCGCCGAGGCGCCGGATGCCGACGCGCTGCTCTATCGCGACCAACGTGTCACCCGCGGCGAACTGGCCGAGCGTGCGCTGCGCATCGCCGGCGGCCTGCGCGAAGCCGGGGTGCGCCCTGGCGACGCGGTCGAGGTCAGCCTGCCGCGCGGACCGCAGCAGGTCGCGGCGGTATTCGGCGTGCTCGCCGCAGGCGCCTGCTACGTGCCGCTGGACATCGACCAGCCGCCCGCACGGCGGCGCCTGATCGAAGAGGCCGCCGGGGTATGCCTGGCGATCACCGAGGAGGACGATCCGCAGGCCTTGCCGCCGCGCCTGGATGTCCAGCGCCTGCTGCGCGGCCCGGCGCTGGCCGCCCCCGTGCCGCTGGCGCCGCAGGCGAGTGCCTATGTGATCTACACCTCGGGCTCCACCGGGGTGCCCAAGGGCGTCGAGGTCAGCCACGCGGCGGCGATCAATACCATCGACGCGCTGCTCGACCTGCTGCGGGTGAACGCATCGGATCGCTTGCTGGCGGTCTCCGCGCTGGACTTCGATCTGTCGGTCTTCGACCTGTTCGGCGGCCTCGGCGCCGGTGCCAGCCTGGTCCTGCCGGCCCAGGAACAGGCGCGCGATGCCGCTGCCTGGGCGGAGGCTATCCAGCGGCATGCGGTGAGCCTGTGGAACTCGGCGCCGGCCTTGCTGGAGATGGCCCTCAGCCTGCCGGCGAGCCAGGCCGACTATCGCAGTCTGCGGGCGGTGCTGCTGTCCGGCGACTGGGTGGCCCTGGACCTGCCCGGCCGCCTGCGCCCACGTTGTGCCGAAGGCTGCCGCCTGCATGTGCTGGGTGGCGCTACCGAAGCGGGCATCTGGTCGAACCTGCAGAGCGTCGATACGGTGCCGCCGCACTGGCGTTCGATTCCCTACGGCCGGCCATTGCCGGGACAGGCCTACCGGGTGGTCGACACCCACGGGCGCGACGTGCCGGACCTGGTGGTCGGCGAGCTGTGGATCGGCGGCGCCAGCCTGGCCCGCGGCTATCGCAACGATCCCGAACTCAGCGCCCGGCGCTTCGTCCACGATGCCCAGGGCCGCTGGTATCGCACCGGCGATCGCGGTCGCTACTGGGGCGACGGTACCCTGGAATTCCTCGGTCGGGTCGACCAGCAGGTGAAAGTGCGCGGCCAGCGCATCGAGTTGGGCGAGGTGGAGGCCGCGCTGTGCGCCCAGGCTGGCGTGGAGAGCGCCTGCGCGGTGGTGCTCGGCGGTGGCGTGGCGAGCCTCGGCGCGGTGCTGGTACCGCGCCTGGCGCCACGGGCCGAAGGCTCCATGGAATTACCGGCCGCACAGCCCTTCGCCGGCCTGGCAGAGGCCGAGGCGGTACTCACCCGGGAAATCCTCGGCGCGCTGCTGGAGGCGCCGCTGGAGCTAGACGACGGTTTGCGCCGGCGCTGGCTGGACTGGCTAGCGGACTCCGCCGCCAGCGCGCTGCCGTCGCTCGACGAGGCGTTGCGCCGGCTCGGCTGGCAGGCCGCGGGGCTGACCGCGATGGGCAACGCTCTGCGCGGCCTGCTCGCCGGCGAACAGGCGCCGGCCGCGCTGCTCCTCGATCCCTGGCTGGCGCCGCAGGCGGTGGCCGCGCGCCTGCCGGACGGCCGCGAGGCCCTGGCGCGCCTGCTCGAAGCGCTGCCGACGCCGGCTGCCGGCGAACGCCTGCGGGTGGCGGTGCTGGATACCCGCGCCGGGCTCTGGCTCGACCAGGGCATGGCCTCGCTGTTGCGCCCGGGGCTGGAACTGACCCTCTTCGAACGCAGCCGCGTCCTCCTCGACGCCGCCGCCACCCGCTTGCCGGAACGGATCGTGGTGCAGGCGCTGGACGACGGCCTGCTACCTGCCGAGCACCTCGGTCGCTACGACCGGGTGATCAGCTTCGCCGCGCTGCACGCCTACGAGGCCAGCCGCGAAGGCCTGGCGCTGGCGGCGGCGCTGCTGCGCCCGCAGGGCCGCCTGTTGCTGGTGGACCTGCTATGCGAGTCGCCACTGGCGCTGCTCGGTGCGGCCTTGCTCGACGACCGGCCGCTGCGCCTGGCGGAGTTGCCGAGCCTGTTGGTCGATCTCGCCGCTGCGGGACTGGCGCCGCGTTGCCTGTGGCGCAGCGAACGGCTCGCCCTGGTCGAGGCGCTGGCGCCGGGACTAGGGCTCGACGCCGCCGCGCTCCAGGCCGGCCTGGAGCAACGCCTGCCCCAGGCGATGCGGCCCGAACGCCTGTGGTGCCTGCCAAGCCTGCCGTTGAACGGCAATGGCAAGGTCGATCGTCGCCGCCTGGCCGAGAGCATGACCCGCGCACTCGGCGAGTGTCGTCACGAGCCCTCGGCGGAGGAGCCGCTGGAAGCCCATGAGCAAGCGCTGGCCGAGTGCTGGGAAGCGGTTCTCAAACGCCCGGTGCGTCGTCGCGAGGCGAGCTTCTTCAGCCTCGGCGGCGACAGCCTGCTGGCGACCCGCCTGCTGGCCGGCATACGTGAGCGTTTCGGCGTACGCCTGGGCATGGCCGACTTCTATCGCCAGCCGACCCTGGCCGGTCTTGCCCGCCACTTGCAGGCGCAGACCGTCGAAATCGAGGAAACCCAACTGGAAGAGGGCGTGCTATGAGCCTCGGCGAACTGCTGGAAACCTGCCGCAGCCGGCGCATCGAACTCTGGAGCGAGGCGGGCCGCCTGCGCTATCGCGCCCCACAGGGCGCCCTCGACGCCGGCCTCGCCGAGCGCCTGCGGGCCGAGCGCGAGGCCCTGCTGGAACACCTGGAAGGCGGCCCTGGCTGGCGCGCCGAACCCGACCTGGCCCACCAGCGCTTCCCATTGACCCCGGTGCAGGCCGCCTACGTGCTGGGCCGCCAGGCGGCCTTCGACTACGGCGGTAACGCCTGCCAGCTGTACGCCGAGTACGACTGGCCGGTCGACACCGATCCGGCGCGCCTGGAGGCGGCCTGGAACGCCATGGTCGAGCGCCACCCGATGCTGCGCGCGGTGATCGAGGACAACGCCTGGCAGCGCGTGCTGCCCGAGGTGCCCTGGCAGCGGCTGACCGTGCATGCCTGCGCGGGGCTCGACGAGGCCGCTTTCCAGGCGCACCTGGAGCGGGTCCGCGAACGCCTCGACCACGCCTGCGCGGCGCTCGACCAGTGGCCGGTCCTGCGCCCCGAGCTGAGTATCGGCCGGGATGCCTGCGTACTGCACTGCTCGGTGGATTTCACCCTGGTCGACTACGCCAGCCTGCAATTGCTGCTTGGCGAATGGCGCCGCCGCTATCTCGATCCGCAATGGACGGCGGAACCGCTGGAGGCGACCTTCCGCGACTATGTCGGCGTCGAGCAGCGCCGACGCCAGTCGCCAGCCTGGCAGCGCGACCGCGACTGGTGGCTGGCGCGTCTCGACGCGCTACCGGGGCGTCCCGACCTGCCGCTGCGGGTGCAGCCGGACACCCGGTCCACGCGCTTCCGGCACTTCCACGCGCGCCTCGACGAGGCCGCCTGGCAGGCGCTCGGCGCGCGCGCCGGCGAACACGGCCTGAGCGCTGCCGGCGTGGCCTTGGCGGCCTTCGCCGAGACCATCGGTCGCTGGAGCCAGGCACCGGCGTTCTGTCTCAACCTGACGGTACTCAACCGGCCGCCGCTGCATCCGCAGCTGGCGCAGGTGCTCGGTGACTTCACCGCGCTCAGCCTGCTGGCAGTGGACAGCCGCCACGGCGACAGTTTCGTCGAGCGTGCCCGACGCATCGGCGAGCAGATGTTCGACGACCTCGACCACCCGACCTTCAGCGGCGTCGACCTGCTGCGCGAACTGGCGCGCCGGCGCGGTCGCGGCGCCGACCTGATGCCGGTGGTGTTCACCAGTGGCATCGGCAGCGTGCAGCGCCTGCTCGGCGATGGCGAGGCGCCGCGCGCGCCACGCTACATGATCAGCCAGACCCCGCAGGTCTGGCTGGACTGCCAGGTCACCGACCAGTTCGGCGGCCTGGAGATCGGCTGGGACGTACGCCTCGGGTTGTTCCCCGAGGGCCAGGCGGAAGCCATGTTCGACGACTTCGTCGGGCTGCTCCGGCGCCTGGCGCAGAGCCCGCGCGCCTGGACCGACGGCGATGCCACGGAACCCGTCGAGGCGCCGCCGCAGGCGTTGCCCGGTAGTGCCCGGAGCATCGCCGCCGGTTTCGCCGAGCGTGCCCTGCTGACCCCCGACGCCACGGCGATCCACGATGCCGCCGGCAGCTACAGCTACCGCCAGGTCGCCCAGCACGCCAGCGCCCTGCGCCGCGTCCTGGAAGCGCACGGCGCGGGCCGTGGCCGGCGGGTTGCGGTGATGCTGCCGAAAAGCGCCGCGCAATTGGTCGCGGTGATCGGCATCCTCCAGGCCGGCGCCGCCTATGTGCCGGTGGACATCCGCCAGCCTCCGCTGCGGCGCCAGGCGATCCTCGCCAGCGCCGAAGTGGTCGCGCTGGTCTGCCTGGAAAGCGATGTCCCGGACGTCGGCTGCGCCTGCGTGGCCATCGACCGGCTGGCCGCCGACAGCGCCTGGCCGCCACCGCCCGCGGCGGAGGTGGCGGCGGACGACCTCGCCTACGTGATCTACACCTCCGGCTCCACCGGCACGCCAAAGGGCGTGATGCTCAGCCATGCGGCGGTGAGCAACACGCTGCTCGACATCAACCAGCGCTACGGCGTCGACGCCAACGACCGCGTCCTCGGCCTCGCCGAGCTGAGCTTCGACCTCTCGGTCTACGACTTCTTCGGCGCCACCGCGGCGGGGGCCCAGGTGGTCCTGCCGGACCCGGCGCGCGGCAGCGATCCATCGCACTGGGCGGAACTGCTGGAACGCCACGCCATCACCCTGTGGAACTCGGTGCCGGCCCAAGGCCAGATGCTCATCGATTACCTGGAGAGCGAGCCGCAACGTCACCTGCCGGGACCGCGCTGCGTGCTCTGGTCCGGTGACTGGATTCCGGTCAGCCTGCCGACCCGCTGGTGGCGGCGCTGGCCGGACAGCGCGCTGTTCAGCCTGGGCGGCGCCACCGAGGCGGCGATCTGGTCGATCGAGCAGCCGATCCGCCCGCAGCACACCGAGCTGGCCAGCATCCCTTATGGCCGTGCCCTACGTGGGCAGAGCGTGGAAGTCCTGGATGCCCGCGGGCGGCGCTGCCCGCCGGGCGTGCGCGGCGAGATCCATATCGGCGGGGTTGGCCTGGCGCTCGGCTACGCCGGCGATCCGCAGCGCACCGCCGAACGCTTCGTCCGTCACCCCGATGGCCGTCGCCTGTATCGCACCGGCGACCTCGGCCGCTACCTGGCCGACGGCAGCATCGAGTTCCTCGGCCGCGAGGACGACCAGGTGAAGATTCGCGGCCACCGCATCGAACTGGCCGAACTGG
The DNA here is from genome assembly GCF_020405165.1 of Pseudomonas sp. PS1(2021). Taxonomy (NCBI): domain Bacteria; kingdom Pseudomonadati; phylum Pseudomonadota; class Gammaproteobacteria; order Pseudomonadales; family Pseudomonadaceae; genus Pseudomonas; species Pseudomonas sp. PS1(2021). The sequence goes on from NZ_CP084484.1 coordinate 6,894,588, forward strand.
ACGCCGCGCTGTGCGCCCATCCGCAGGTCAACCTGGCGGCCACCGTGGTGCTCGGCGAGACCCACGAGCGCAGCCTGGCCAGCTTCGTCACCCTGCATGCGCCGGTGGAGGCTGGCGAGGATCCGCGTACGGCGCTCGACGCGGTGCGCCAGCGGGCGGCCCAGGCCTTGCGCCGCGACTGGGGCAGCGAGGAGGGCATCGCCGCGGCGGTGGCCGCACTCGACCGTGCCTGCCTCGCCTCGTTGGCCGCCTGGCTGGCCGGCAGCGGTCTGTTCGCCAGTGCGACGCCGCTGGACTTCGCCACCCTGTGCCAGCGCCTGGGTATCGCCGAGGCGCGCCAGCGCCTGCTGCGCCACTGGTTGCGCCAACTGGAGGAGGGCGGCTACCTGCGCGCCGAGGGCGAGGGCGAGGGCTGGCTGGGCTGCGCCGAGCGTCCCGCGCAGAGTCCGGAGGACGCCTGGACGGCGTTCGCCGGCTGCGCGCCGGCGGCGCTCTGGCCGGCCGAGCTGGTCGCCTACCTGCGTGACAGCGCGCAATCCCTCGGCGAGCAACTGGCCGGGCGGATCAGCCCGGCGGCGCTGATGTTCCCGCAGGGCTCGGCGCGCATCGCCGAGGCCATGTACAGCCAGGGCCTGCATGCCCAGGCGCTGCACGAGGCCATGGCCGAGGCCATCGCCGCCATCGTCGAGCGCCAGCCGCAACGGCGCTGGCGCCTGCTGGAGCTTGGCGCCGGCACCGCCGCCGCCAGCCGCACGGTGATCGCCCGGTTGGCGCCGCTGGTGCAGCGAGGGGCGGAGGTGGACTACCTGTTCACCGACGTTTCCAGCTACTTCCTCGCCGCCGCCCGCGAGCGCTTCGCCGACCAGCCGTGGGTACGCTTCGGCCGCTTCGACATGAACGGCGATCTTCTCGACCAGGGCGTGGCGCCGCACTCGGTGGATATCCTCCTCAGCTCCGGGGCCTTGAACAACGCGCTGGACACCCCGGCGCTGCTGGCCGGCCTGCGCGAGTTGCTGAGCGCCGACGCCTGGCTGGTGATCCAGGAACTGACGCGCGAGCACAACGAGATCAGCGTCAGCCAGAGCCTGATGATGGAAAACCCGCGCGACCTCCGCGACGAGCGCCGCCAACTGTTCGTCCACACCGGGCAATGGCTGGAGTGGCTGGCGGCACAGGGTGGCGACCTGGCTTGCGGGGTGGTGCCGCCGGGCAGCGCTCTCGACCTGCTTGGCTACGATGTCCTGCTGGCTCGCTGCAAGACCGACCGCGCCCGCCTGGAGCCGGCCGAGCTGCTGGCCTTCGTCGAAGCGCGGGTGCCGCGCTACATGCTCCCGGCGCAGTTGCGCGTGCTCGAACGCCTGCCGGTCACCGGCAACGGCAAGATCGACCGCAAGGCCCTGACCGGCTTTGCCCGCCAGCCCCAGGCGGACCTTCGGCATGGCGTCGCGCAGGCACCGGCCGACGAACTGGAGAATGCGCTGCTGGCACTCTGGCGGGAGGTGCTGGACAACCCGTCGCTGGGCGTCGAGCAAGACTTCTTCGGGGCTGGCGGCGACTCGCTGTTGATCGCCCAGTTGATCGCCCGTTTGCGCGAACGACTGGAAAGCGCCCGTCGGCATCCGTTCGATCGCCTGCTACGCTGGGCGCTCAGCCAGCCGACGCCGCGCGGCCTGGCCGAACGCCTGCGCAGCGCGCCGGAAGAGGGCCGTGGGCCAGCCCTGGCCGCGGCGCGCGGCGTCGCCCCGGCGCCGGCCGGCATGTCGCGCGCACCGCTCGCCGAGGGCGCGGTGGCGCTCGACCCGCTGGTGCGCCTGGTGCCCGGCGAGGGCGTGCCGCGGGTGCTGGTCCACGAAGGCCTCGGCACGCTACTGCCGTACCGCCCGCTGCTTCGCGCCCTGGGTGAGGGGCGGCCGTTGCTGGGGCTGGCCGTGCATGACAGCGACGCCTACCTGGCGATCCCCGCCGAGCATCTCAACGCCTGCCTCGGCCGCCGCTACGCCGAGGCGCTCCATGGCCCCGGGCTGCGTGAGGTCGACCTGCTCGGCTACTGCTCCGGCGGGCTGGTCGCCCTGGAGACCGCCAAGTCCCTGGTCCAGCGCGGGGTGCGCGTGCGCCAACTGGATATCGTCTCCAGCTACCGGATTCCCTACCGGGTGGACGACGAGCGCCTGCTGTTGTTCAGCTTCGCCGCGACCCTCGGCCTGGATACCGCGGCGCTCGGCTTCCCCGCGCCGGAACGTCTCGGCCATGCGGTGCAGGCGGCGCTCGCGCAGACACCGGAGCGCCTGGGCGCCGAGGCGCTGGCGGAGCTACCGGGCCTGGCCGATCTCGTCGCCCTGCGCGGCCGCGTGCTACAGGCGGCCAGCGGTAGCGCCGACGCCGCCAGCGTCGAACGCGACACCCTCTACCGACTGTTCTGTCACTCGGTGCGTGCCAGCCAGGCCGCGGCGCCGGAGCCCTACGTCGGCGCGCTGCGGCTGTTCGTGCCGGACGCCGGCAACCCATTGGTGCCGTGCTACGCCGAGGCCCTGGAGACCCAATGGCGGGCCGCCGCGCTCGGCGCGTGCGGCATCCACGAGGTGCCCGGCGGGCACTTCGACTGCCTGGGCGAAGCCCTGGCGCAATCCCTGTCGAAACCCATGCCAGAGGAGGCGAGCCGATGAGCGACGTCCGTTCCGTGGTGGTCGCCGGTTCCCGGTTCGGCCAGTTCTATGCCGCCGGCGTCGCCGCCGATCCGCGCTTCGTCCTGCGCGGGATCCTTGGCCAGGGCAGCCGGCGTTCGCGGGCGTTGGCCGAGCGCCTCGGGGTGGAGACCTGGTGCGAGGTCGAGGCGTTGCCCGACGATGTCCGCCTGGCCTGCGTCGCGGTCGGCGGCGCGGCACGCGGCGAGCAGGGCCCGGCGCTGGCCGAGGCGCTGATGGCGCGTGGCATCGACGTGCTGATCGAGCATCCGTTGCTGCCGCGCGAATGGCAGGACCTGCTGCGCAGCGCCGAGCGCCTGGGCCGGCGCTGCCTGCTCAACACCTTCTATCCGCAGTTGCCGGCGGTGGCGCGTTTCATCGAACTGGGCCGCCAGTTGCACCACCGGCGCGGCATCCGCCACTTGGACGCGGCCTGCGGGGTGCAGGTCGGCTTCGCCACCCTGGACATCCTCGCCGCGTTGCTGGAGGGCGTCGGCCCCTGGTCGCTGGAGTCGCCCTCGAATGACCTGTCGGCGATGCGCGGGCTGTCCCTGGTGTTGGCGGAAGTGCCGTTGAGCCTGCACGTGCTCAACGAACTGGCGGCCGCCGACGACGGGCGCATGACCTTGTTGCAGCGCGTCAGCCTGACCACCGATCGCGGCACGCTGAGCCTGCTCAGCCCCCATGGCCCGTTGTTGTGGACGCCTGCGGTGGCGGTACCGGCAGAGGATGACGACGGCCTGTTCGCGCTGTTCGACGAGATAGCCGGCGAACCGCTGCCCAGCGCCCAGCTCTGGTATGCCGAACCGTGCAGCTGGGCCCAGGTGCACCAGCGCCTGTGGCCGGCGGCGGCGGCCGAGGCGCTGGCGCTGCTCGCCGACGGCGACGAGGTGCGCCGGCGCAACCAGCGCAGCCTGGAGGTCGCCGCCCTGTGGCAGCGGATCGGCGAGCGCCTTGGCTTCCCCGAGGCGCCGCCGGCGTCGCTGGCGCCGGCGAGCCTGGAACAGGTGCTGGAGCAAGCCTCGTGACCCCGGTGCTGTGGCGCCTGCTGCGCACCTATCGCTGGCGGCTGGCGGCGGCCATGGGGTTGCAGGCCCTGGCCGGGCTCTGCTCGCTGTTGCCCTGGATGCTTCTCGCCTGGCTCGCCGAGCCGCTGGCGCGCGGCCAGGCGCAGCCGGCCCTGCTGGCCCTGGTGCTGCTGGCGGTGCTGGCCTGGCTGGGCTGCCAGGCGCTGGCCGCGCACCTGGCCCACCGGGTCGACGCGGACCTCTGCAACGACCTGCGCCTGCGCCTGCTGGCGCACCTGCAACGGCTGCCGCTGGACTGGTTCGGTCGCCAGGGCCCGGACGGCGTGGCGCGCCTCGTGGAGCAGGACGTGCGGGCCCTGCACCAACTGATCGCGCACGCTCCCAACGATCTCAGCAACCTGTTGGTGGTGCCGCTCGTCGCGTTGCTCTGGCTGGCTTGGCTGCACCCCTGGCTGCTGCTGTTCTGCCTGCTGCCGCTGGTGCTGGCCGCCGCCGGCTTCCTGCTGCTGCGCTCGGCGCGCTACCGCGACCTGGTGCTGCGGCGCAACGCCGCGCTGGAAAGGCTCTCGGCGGACTATGGCGAATTCGCCCACAACCTGCTGCTGGCCCGACAGTACCCCGGCGCCGGCATACAACAGGGCGCCGAGGCGTCGGCGGCGGCCTTCGGCGAAGCGTTCGGCGCCTGGGTGAAGCGGGTCGGCCACCTCGCCGCGCTGGTCTACGTGCAGTTGTCGACGCCCTGGCTGCTGGCCTGGGTCCTGCTCGGCGCGCTGGTCCTGGATGCCCTCGGCGTGCCGCTGGCGCTCGGCCAGGCCTGTGCCTTCCTGCTCCTGCTGCGGGCCCTGGCCGCCCCGGTGCAGGCGCTCGGCCACGGCGGCGACGCGCTGCTGGGCGCGCGCGCCGCCGCCGAGCGCCTGCAGCAGGTATTCGACCAGGCGCCGTTGGCCGAGGGCCGCTCGACCCGCGAGCCGGTCGATGGCGCGGTGGCGCTGCACGGCCTGGGCCATGCCTATGAAGGCGTGGAGGTCCTGGCCGATATCGATCTGGAGCTGGAGGATGGCAGCCTGGTGGCCCTGGTCGGCCCCTCGGGCTCCGGCAAGAGCACCCTGCTGCACCTGCTGGCGCGCTACATGGACGCGCAGCGCGGCGAACTGGAGGTTGGCGGCCTGGCACTGAAGGACATGCCCGATGCCGTGCGCCACCGGCATATCGCGCTGGTCGGCCAGCAGGCGGCGGCGCTGGAGATATCCCTGGCCGACAACATCGCCCTGTTCCGCCCCGATGCCGATCTCCAGGAGATTCGCCAGGCGGCCCGTGACGCCTGCCTCGACGAGCGCATCATGGCCCTGCCGCGTGGCTACGACAGCGTGCCGGGACGCGACCTGCAACTGTCCGGCGGCGAACTGCAACGACTGGCCCTGGCCCGTGCGCTGTTATCGCCGGCGCGCCTGTTGCTGCTCGACGAGCCGACCTCGGCGCTGGATCCGCAGACCGCCCGGCAGGTCCTGCGCGACCTGCGCGAGCGTGGCGGCGGCCGGACCCGGGTGATCGTCGCCCATCGTCTGGCCGAAGTCAGCGATGCCGACCTGATCCTGGTGCTGGTCGCTGGCCGTCTGGTCGAACGCGGCGAGCACGCGGCGCTGTTGGCGGCGGACGGCGCCTATGCGCGCTTGTGGCGTGAACAGAACGGCGCGGAGGTGGCGGCATGACCCTGTTCGAACGAATGCGTGCGCTGCCCGAAGACTGCCGTGCCGCGTTGCGTCGGGCGAGCGCCTGGGCGGTCCTGGCGGCGCTGCTGGACGCCGCTTGCGGCGTATTGCTGGTGCCGCTGGTCGAGGCCTGGTTCGCCGAAGGCGCGTTGCCCTGGCGCTGGGTCGCCGCGTTGCTCGGCTTGAGCCTGGCGCAGGCGCTGTTGCAGTACCTGGCCCTGCGTCGCGGTTTCGCCGCCGGCGGCTCGCTGGCGGCTGGACTGGTGCGCAGCCTGGTGGCGCGCTTGCCGCGCCTGGCGCTGCCGGCGCTGCGCCGGGTCGCGCCGGCCGAAGGCCTGCTGCGCGGCCCGGTGATGCAGGCGATGGGCATTCCGGCGCACCTGCTGGGGCCGCTGATCGCCGCGTTGGTGACGCCGCTCGGGGTGATCCTCGGGCTGTTCCTGATCGACCCGTCCATCGCCCTCTGCCTGCTCCTTGCTGGTGCCGTCCTCGCCGCGCTGTTGCGCTGGAGCGGGCGGCGCAATCTGGCGGCGGAGGATGCCCGGCTGGCCGCCGAGCGCGACGCCGCACGGCAGTTGCAGGCGTTCGCCGAACGCCAGCCACTGCTGCGCGCGGCGCAGCGCGAAAGCGTCGCCCGCCAGGGGCTGGAAGAGGCCTTGCGCAGTCTCCACCGCAGCACCCTGGAACTGTTGCGGCGCAGCCTGCCCAGCGGCCTCGGCTTCGCCCTGGCGGTGCAGGCGGCGTTCGCCTTCGCCCTGCTCGGCGGCGCCTGGGCGGTGGAGCGACAATGGCTGGACGGCGCGCGACTGGTGGCCGTGCTGGTGCTGCTGGTGCGCTTCATCGAGCCGCTGGCCCAGCTCACCCATCTCGACCAGGCGTTGCGCGGCGCCTGGCAGGCGCTGGATACCCTGCTGCGGGTTTTCGCCCTGGCTCCGCTGCACAGCCCCGAGCCGGGCGAGCGGCCGCACGACGCCAGCCTGGCGGCCGAGGCCGTGGAATTGCGCCTGGAAGATGGCCGCGCCTTGCTCGAGGACATTTCCCTGAGGCTGGAGCCGGGTTCGCTGAACGTCCTCGTCGGACCCTCCGGGGCCGGCAAGAGCAGCCTGCTGGCGCTGCTCGGGCGGCTCTACGACGCCGACGCCGGGTGTGTCCTGCTGGGTGGCGTGGATATCCGCCGGTTGAGCGAAACGACCCTCGCCGCCAGTCGCAACCTGGTGTTCCAGGACAACGGCCTGTTCCGCGGCAGCGTTGCCTGGAACCTGCGCATGGCGCGAGCGGACGCCGATCTCGAAGCGCTGCGCGAGGTGGCGCGGGCGGTTGGCCTGCTGGAAGAGATCGAGGCCTGGCCGCAGGGCTGGGACAGCGATGTCGGCCCCGGCGGCGCGCTGCTGTCCGGCGGCCAGCGGCAACGCCTGTGCCTGGCTCGCGGGCTGCTCTCGGCAGCGCCGTTGCTGCTGCTCGACGAGCCCACCGCCAGCCTCGATGCAGCCAGCGAGGCGCAGGTGCTGCGCAGCCTGCTCGGGTTGCGCGGCCGGCGCACCCTGCTGGTAGTGACCCACCGCCCGGCGCTGGCGCGTCAGGCCGACCAGGTACTGCTGCTGGAGAAGGGGCGGCTGCGCCTGAGCGGACGTCACGCCGATCTGCTCGTCCGGGACGACTGGTATGCCGGCTTCGTCGGGCTGGCGGGCGAGGAAAGTTCCGCGACGGCCGTGGATCGATAAAGAAAGACCGGCAATCGAAAAAGCCCCGGAGACGATTTCTTCATAATGATAAGCATTATCAAATCGTATATCCCCCGAGGCTGTTCGAACGATGAAAACGGAGACGAAGGTGATCAAGGGACGCCAGGGCATCGCCCGCAATCGGCACACCCCGTTGTGCCTGGGGCTGCTGCTGGCGCTGAGTCCGCTGGCGGCGGCCGTGGCCGACGCGCGCAAGGACGGCGAGACGGAACTGCCGGACATGGTGATCAGCGGAGAAAGCACGTCCGCCACCCAGCCGCCGGGGGTGACTACCCTGGGCAAGGTGCCGCTCAAGCCGCGCGAGCTGCCGCAGTCCGCCAGTGTCATCGACCATGAGCGCCTCGAACAGCAGAACCTGTTCAGCCTCGACGAAGCCATGCAGCAGGCCACCGGGGTCACCGTGCAGCCGTTCCAGCTGCTGACCACCGCCTACTACGTGCGCGGCTTCAAGGTCGACTCCTTCGAGCTGGACGGGGTGCCGGCGCTGCTTGGCAATACTGCCAGTTCGCCGCAGGACATGGCGATCTACGAGCGGGTCGAGATCCTTCGCGGCTCCAACGGACTGCTGCATGGCACCGGCAACCCGGCGGCCACCGTCAACCTGGTGCGCAAGCGGCCGCAGCGCGAATTCGCCGCCAGCACCACCCTCAGCGCCGGGCGCTGGGACCGCTACCGCGCCGAGGTCGACGTCGGCGGCCCGCTGAGCGCCAGCGGCAACGTGCGCGGCCGAGCGGTGGCCGCCTACGAGGACCGCGACTACTTCTACGACGTGGCCGACCAGGGCACCCGCCTGCTCTACGGGGTGACCGAGTTCGACCTGAGCCCCGACACCCTGCTCACCGTCGGTGCGCAATACCAGCACATCGACTCGATCACCAACATGGCCGGGGTACCGATGGCCAAGGATGGGTCCAATCTCGGGCTGTCCCGCGACACCTACCTCGATGTCGACTGGGACCGCTTCAAGTGGGACACCTACCGCGCCTTCGGCTCCCTCGAACAGCAACTGGGCGGCGGCTGGAAAGGCAAGGTCAGCGCCGAATACCAGGAAGCCGATTCGCGCCTGCGTTACGCCGGCTCCTTCGGCGCCATCGACCCGCAGACCGGCGACGGTGGCCAGCTGATGGGCGCCGCCTACAAGTTCAAGAGCATCCAGCGCAGCCTCGACGCCAACCTCAATGGGCCGGTGCGACTGTTCGGCCTGACCCACGAACTGCTCGGTGGGGTCACCTACGCCCAGGGCGAGACCCGCCAGGACACCGCACGCTTCCTCAACCTGCCGAACACCCCGGTCAATGTCTACCGCTGGGACCCGCACGGCGTGCCGCGCCCGCAGATCGGCCAGTACACTTCGCCGGGCACCACCACCACCACCCAGAAAGGCCTCTATGCCCTGGGTCGGATCAAGCTCGCCGAGCCGCTGACCCTGGTGGTCGGCGGCCGCGAAAGCTGGTGGGACCAGGACACCCCGGCCACCCGCTTCAAGCCCGGTCGCCAGTTCACGCCCTACGGCGGGCTGATCTGGGACTTCGCCAGGGACTGGTCGTGGTATGTCAGCTACGCCGAGGTCTACCAGCCGCAGGCGGATCGCCAGACCTGGAACAGCGAGCCGTTGAGCCCGGTGGAAGGCAAGACCTACGAAACCGGGATCAAGGGCGAACTGGCCGACGGCCGCCTGAACCTGTCGCTGGCGGCGTTCCGCATCGACCTGGAGAACAATCCGCAGGAAGACCCGGACCATCCGGGGCCGCCCAACAATCCGTTCTACATCAGCGGCGGCAAGGTGCGCAGCCAGGGCTTCGAGCTGGAAGGCACCGGCTACCTGACGCCCTACTGGAGTCTCTCGGCCGGCTACACCTACACCAGCACCGAGTACCTCAAGGACAGCCAGAACGACTCGGGGACGCGCTACTCCACCTTCACCCCGAGGCACCTGCTGCGCCTGTGGAGCAACTACGACCTGCCCTGGCAGGACCGGCGCTGGAGCGTCGGCGGCGGACTCCAGGCGCAGAGCGACTACAGCGTCGACTACCGCGGCGTGAGCATGCGCCAGGGCGGCTACGCACTGGTCAACATGCGCCTGGGCTACAAGATCGACGAGCACTGGACGGCGGCGGTCAACGTCAACAACCTGTTCGACCGGACCTACTACCAGAGCCTGTCCAACCCCAACTGGAACAACCGCTACGGCGAACCGCGCAGCTTCAACGTCAGCCTGCGGGGCGCGTTCTGATGCCGCGCCAGTCGGGCTTCGGCTGGGCCTGGCGGGTTCCGCTGGCGCTCGCCGGCAGCCTGGCGGCGGCGACCGCCAGCGGCTATCTGTTGACTCGCGGGCTGCCCCTGGACGACCCGCTCGAGCGTCTCTACGCCGGGCTCTTCGGCGCGCTCGGGGTGGGCTTGTTGCTGCTTGTCGGCGGGTTGCTGGCGCGTGATCCGGGCAACTTCGCCTGGCGCCTGGGCGGTAGCCTGCTGGCACTGGGCCTGGCGTTGTGGCTGCTGGCGGGGCGCGGTTGAAGTGGCGGCGCGTCCTCTCCTGCTCTCGCTGCACGGTGGCGCCGGCGCGCTGTTCGGCGTGCTGCTGTTCGTGGTGCTGTTCAGTGGCGCCTGGAGTCTTGGCCACGACGACCTGCGCGAGTGGCTGCGGGCCCCGGCGCAGGCGGGAGGAGAAGCCCTTGCGCTGGAGCGCCTGCTCGAACGGGCGGGCGAGGAAGGCGTCGACATCCGCGATGCGACCCTGCTGCTGCCCGCTCCCGGCCATGCCGCCTTCAGCGTCTGCGATGCGCGCCTGGACTGCCGGCTGGACCTCGACCCGGCCAGCGGCCGGGTGCTGCCACCGATGCCGGCGCTGGACCTCCTGCTGAACCTGCACAAGAGCCTGTTCGTCGGCTTCCCCGGGCGGGTGCTGGTCAGCCTGTTCGGCGTATCGCTGTTGCTGCTGTGCCTGGCCGGCGTGCTGCTGCACAGCCGCCGCTGGCGCGACCTGCGGCGTTGGCGGCGGGATCGCGAGCTGCGCCTGGCGCTGTTCGACCTGCATGGCCTGATCGGCATCTGGGGACTGCCCTGGCTGCTGTTGTTCGGTTTCACCGGCGCGCTCAGCGGGCTGGGCGCTCTCGGGACCCTGCTGCTGGCGCCGGTGGCCTACCCGCAGGAACCGAACCGGGTGTTCGTCGAGTTGATGGGACCGCCGCCGCCCGCCGCCGAGGGGCGGCCATTGGCGTCCCGCATCGATCTCGACCGCCTGCTTGCCGGCGATGCCGTGCGGGCGCCCGGCTTCGTCGCCCAGCGTTTGAGCCTCAGTCATGCCGGGGATGTCGCCGGCAGCGTGGAGATCGCCGGTATCCGGCGTGGCCTGCCGAGCACCGCGAACTTCGAGCGGCACCGCTATCGGCTGGCCGACGGCACCCTGCTCGGCGAGCGCAGCTCGGCGCAGCGCGGGTTCTGGCTGCGCGCCTTCATCGCCGTGCAGCCGTTGCATTTCGCCCAGTACCAGTGGCTCGGGCCGGGCTGGTCCGCCGCGTTGCGCGGCCTGCACCTGGCGATGGGCCTCGGCGCCTGCCTGCTCTGCGCCAGCGGCCTGTACCTGTGGCTGCAACGACGCGCCTCGGCGCCGGACGCCCGCGTACGGCTCTTGCAGCGCCTGAGCCAGGGTTTCTGTGCCGGCCTGGTGGCGGCGGCCGCGTTGCTCCTGCTGGGGCTGCAACTCGCGCCCTCGGAGCTACTCGCCGGACCCTGGCCGGGGCGGCTGTTCCTTGTCCTGTGGGCCGCCGCTGGCCTGGCGGCGTTGCTGCTGCCGGGCGACTGGCCGCTGGCGCGCGGGTTGCTCGGCGTCGCCGGGCTGGCCTGCCTGGCGGCCGCCGTCGCGCACCTGGCGCCCTGGCTCATGCGCGGCCGGCTGCCGGCCCTGGGCCCCGACCTCACCCTGATCCTCTGCGGCGCGCTGCTCATCCGGCACGCCTGGATGCAGGCGCGCGCCGCCGCGCCACCCGCCCACCCCCGTGTCACCGGAGACCACCATGCTTGAGCTGTATCGCCACCGCCGCCTGGTCATCACCCTGGCGTTGCTCTACCTGTCCCAGGGCATTCCCATCGGCCTGGCCATGGACGCCCTGCCCACCCTCCTGCGCCAGGATGGCGCGCCATTGCAGGCGCTGGCCTTCCTGCCCCTGGTGGGGCTGCCCTGGGTGGTCAAGTTCCTCTGGGCGCCCTGGGTCGACAACCATTGGTCGCGCCGTCTCGGCCGGCGGCGTAGCTGGATCCTGCCGATGCAATGCATCGTCCTCGCCTGCCTGCTCGGCCTGGCGACGCTCGGCCTCGGCGTGGCCAGTGCCGGTTGGGCGGTTGGCCTGCTGGCGCTGGCTTCGCTGGCCAGCGCGACCCAGGACATCGCCACCGACGGCATGGCGGCGGAGCACTTCAGCGGCGAGCTGCTGGCCAAGGTCAACGCGGTACAGATCGCCGGGGTGATGATCGGCTTCTTCGGCGGCGGTGCCGGCAGCCTGATCCTCGCCGGGCATTTCGGCCAGCGCGCGGCGTTTCTGGTCATGGCCTGCGTGCCGCTGGCAAGCCTGTGCTGCGTGCTCGCCCTGGGGCGTGGCGACCCCCACGAACTCCCCCCGGCACCGGCCGCCAAGGCCAGCCTGCTGCGCTTCCTGCGTCGGCCGCTGGCGCCTTCGCTGCTGGCGCTGGCACTGCTGTCGGCGATGACCGCGGTATCCGGCTTCGGCCTGTCCAAGCTGTACCTCAGCGATGCCGGCTGGGCCTTGCAGGACATCGGCCGGCTGGGCATGAGCGGTGGCCTGGTCACGGTATTCCTCGGCTGCGGCGGCGGCGCCTGGCTGGTCAGGCGGATCGGCCTGTGGCGCGGTTTCGCCCTTGGCGTGGTGCTCGCCGGTTGTTCGGCGCTGCTCTGGTATCTGCAGGCCGGTCGCTGGTTGGCACTGAGCGAAGGATTGGCGTGGACCTGCGTGCTGATCGGCTCGCTGGCTACCGGCATCACCTCGGTGGCGATCCTCACCGCGGCGATGCGCTTCGCCGGCCAGGGCGGCCAGGCCGGCACCGATGTCACCGCGGTGCAGAGCACCCGAGACCTCGGTGAGATGCTGGCGTCTTCGTTCCTGGTCAGCCTCACCGCGCAGATCGGCTATGCCGGCGGCTTCCTCACCGGCAGCGCCCTGGCGGTGCTGGCCCTGTTGCTCGCCCTGCGCCTGCAGGCCGGCGAGGGGCGCGGGGAGTGGAAGGGGCGGGCGGAAGAGGCCTGAGGCGCTGCCGATAGGCGCGCAGCGCCCGGCACCCGCACGGATGCCGCCTCTCCCGCGGACGGGAGAGGCGGGAGAGGGCAGGCGCGGTGGCCTGCCCGGTGTTGCTAGCGTGGCCGTTCCACCTGGTTGCGGTAGCTGCCGGTGATCGCTTCCAGCGCCGCGCTCTTCTCGGTCTTCGGTCGCGAAGCCGCGGCCCACTCCTCTTTTTCCCGTTCTCGGTTGGCCAGGATGATCTTGTTGGCGGTCGGCCGCCGCGCTTCTTCGTATTCGCGCAGGGCTGCGGCCACGTCGGCGTTGCGCGCCAGCGCGGCGGCCAGCTCGATGCCGTCGAGGATTGCTTGCGAAGCGCCGTTGGCGCCCATCGGATACATCAGGTGGGCGGCGTCGCCGAGCAGGGTGATGCGTCCCCGGCCCCAGTGCGGCAGCGGATCGCGGTCTACCATCGGGTACTGCAGGATCAACTGGTTGCGGGTCAGCAGGTCGCGGATGTCGAACCAGCCCAGGTCCCAGTCGGCGAAGAACGGCAGCACGTCCTCCAGGCGCCCGTCGCGGTTCCAGTCGGCCTCGTTGTCGAGCTGGCCGACGGCGGCGCTCGGCACCATGCACACCCAGTTCACCAGCGACTTGCCTTCGGCCGCGTGACGCGCCGAGATCGGATAGGCGACCAGGCGCGACCAGTGCTCGTCGTTGGCGACGATCATGGTCTTGCCGTCGAGGAAGCGGTCGAACTCGGTGACGCCGCGCCACATGGTGATCCCACCGTGGGACAGCGGCCCCTGGTCGGGATGCAGGTGCGCGCGGACCGCCGAATGGATACCGTCGGCGCCGACCAGCACATCGGCACCGAGCGCCTGGGGCTTGCCGTGTCCGTCGCGGGCGCCGATCAGCACGCGGCCGTCGCGCTCCTCGATACGCTCCACGCCGAGACCGGTGCGTACCGCCTGTTGGCCGAGGCGCTCGCGCACCGCGGCGAGCAGGATCATCTGCAGTTCGCCGCGATGGATCGAGTACTGCGGATAGGCGTTGCCGGCTTCCACCCCGCGCGGCTCGGACCATACCGTGGCGCCGCTCTGGTCGATGTAGCGCAGCTCGTGGGTGGGGATGGCGGTGGCCGCCAGCGCCGGGCCGAGGCCCAGTTCGGCAAGGGCCTCGACCGCCGCCGGCTGGATATTGATGCCGACGCCAAGGGGGCGTATCTCGCTGCTGCTTTCCAGCAGCGTGACCTTGCCGATGCCGGCCTGGTGCAGGGCCAGGGCGCAACTGAGGCCGCCGATGCCGGCGCCGGCGATGAGGATATCGATGGGTTCGCTCATGGGTGCTTCCTTTTCTCGAGTGTTCGAATCGATGGGGGTTCGGCTGGGATGGATGACCGTTTACCGCGATGAAACGTCGGCGCAGCGGCGGATAACGCCGGTGGCGTTATTCGCCCTACGGCCCGACTCCGGGGCCGCGGGAGGCATATCCGCCATGAAACGTCGGCGCAGCGGTGTCGTCACGGTTGCAGGTAGCGGTGCTTCCAGCCTCCTTCGTCGCGGTCGTAGCGCAGGCGCTCGTGCAGCCGCTCGGTGCCGTTGCCCCAGAACTCCACCGACTCCAGGCACAGTTCGAACAGGCAGTAGCCCGGCGGGCGCGGCAGCGGGCCGTCGGTTTCCGCCAGGCGCCGGGCTTCGGCGCGCAGGGCGTGGATGTCGGCGAGGGTTTCGCTCTGCCGCGAGGCGATCGACATCGGGTGGGTCTGGTACGGGCGGCTCAGCCACTGGGCGTCGGCGCGCTCGTCGGGCAGGCGTTCGGCGCGGCCGTTGAGGATGATCTGCTGGCTGCTCTCGCGCCAGTACAGCACCCCCGAGGCCCAGGGGTTCTGCGCCAGTTCGCGGCCCTTCTGGCTATCGGCGTGGGTGGCGAACACCACCCCGCGCTCGCCCAGCTCGGCGATCACCACGATCCGCGTCGACGGCCGGCCCTGCCCGTCGACCGTGGCCAGGGCCAGTGCCCGCGGCTCGCGCACGCCATAGCGGCGGGCGCGTTCCAGCCAGTTGCGCAGCACCTCCATGGGGTTCGCCGGCGGCGCCTCGAACTCCGGGAAAGGGGCTTCGATGGTCCCGGTGAGGGACTCGGAAATGTTCGCGTTGACGCCCATCATGGCGTTCCTCCGTTCTGCCCGTTCACAGGTAGGCCCGGCCTTCGGCGAAGGCCGCGCCGTTGCCCGACACTTCCACCGCCGAGACCCGCTCGCCGGCGCCCTCGGCGCGGGCGTACATGCGCGACGGCCGGCCGATCTCGACGCCCTGGAGGATCTCGATCTGCTGCCCGTAGGGAATCTGCCGGTGGCGCGCCAGGTGGATCGCCAGCGGCCCGGCGGCGGAGCCGGTGGCGGCGTCCTCGACCACGCCGTAGGCCGGCGAGAACATGCGGCTGCGCCAGTGCCGCCCGGCGCCGGCGAAGCAGTTCACCGCCAGGTCCGGGAAGTCGCACAGCGCGCGGTGGTCGGGGTGCAGCGCGGACAGCGCGGCGACGCTCTCCAGGCCGACGAACACGTGGCGCGGGCCGTTGCGGTAGACCTCGATGGGAAAGGTCGAGCCCTTCAGGCCGAGGGCGGCGAGCAGCTCGGCCGGGCGGCTGAAGTGCTCCCAGGTGGGGATCGGCTGCTGCATGCTGCAGGCCACCACCTTGCCGTCCTGGCGCTCCAGGGCGAAGGGCACGGTGCCCATCCTGGTCTCCAGGAACAGCCTGTCCTTGTCGGTCTCGGCGCCCAGGGCGATGGCGGTGCCCAGCAGCGGGTGGCCGGCGAACGGCAGTTCGTTGACCGGGGTGAAGATGCGGATGCGCGCGTCGCCGTCCTGTTGCGGGCGGAGCACGAAGGTGCTCTCCGACAGGTTCATCTCCCGCGCCATGCGCTGCATGCGCTCGCCGCTGAGGTCGTCGCAGTCGAAGAACACCGCCACCGGGTTGCCTTGCAGCGGTTCGCTGGCGAAGGCGTCTATCACGACATATCTGTGCATGGGCTCTCCTGGCTCAGGGCCGCCGCTCGACCAGCGCGTGACGCAGCAGGTCGGCGATGATGCGCGGACCCTCGCGGGTCAGCACCGATTCGGGGTGGAATTGCATGGAGGCGAAGCGCGGCCCGCGCAGGGCATGGACCTCGCCGGTCTCGCGGTCGCGGCTGATCTCGATCGGGCCGACCTCGGGAATCTCGATGCGGTCCTGCAGGGCGCGCGCGGCGAAGGTGTTGTAGAAGCCGACGCGCTCGGCGGCGCCGAACAGGTCGATCTGTTTCTGCACGCCCTGGTTGGGCTCCTGCCGGCGTTGCAGGTCCAGGCCCAGGCACAGGCTCAGCACCTGGTGGCTCAGGCACACGGCGAGGAACGGCCGGCGCTCGCTGAGCAGCGAACGGATGGCCAGGTGCAGGTGGCCGATCTTCGGCTGGCCGATCTCGGTGGGGTTGCCCGGGCCGGGGCCCATGATCACCAGGTCGTAGCCGTCGAACGAGTACGGCTCCTGGAAGCCGCGCACGGTCACCGTCAGGCCCAGCGACTTGAGCTGCTTGGCGATCATCGAGGTGAAGGTGTCCTCGGCATCGACGATCAGCACCTCGCGTCCGGACAGGTCGGCCTGCAACTGCTGGCGCTCGCTGGCGCCGCGCAGCCAGAAGTCGGCGATCGGCGCGTTGCGGCTGGCCAGCGCCGCCACCACGTGCGGGTGCGAGCCCAGGCGCTGCGGCGCCTGGCTCTTCAGCGCGGCGATCAGCCCGGAAGCCTTGGCCCGGCTTTCCGCCGCCTCGCCCAGGGGATCGGAGTGACGCACGATGGTCGAGCCGACGCCGATGCGCAGGTGGCCGTCGCCCTCGATCTCGGCGGTGCGGATCAGGATCGCCGAGTCCAGCGTGCGCCCGCCCTGGCCGTCACCGCCGATCAGCGCCGCCACCCCGCTGTAGTAGCCGCGACCCTGCGGCTCGTAGCGGCGGATCACCCGGCAGGCGCTTTCCAGCGGGCTGCCGGTGACGGTCGGGGCGAACAGCGTCTCGCGCAGCACCTCGCGCACGTCGCGGCTGGTCTGGCCCTCGATGAAGTACTCGGTGTGCGCCAGGTGCGCCATCTCCTTGAGGTAGGGTCCGAGCACCCGGCCGCCGTCCTCGCAGATCCGCGCCATCATCTTCAGCTCCTCGTCCACCACCATGTACAGCTCGTCGGCTTCCTTGCGGTTGTCGAGGAATTCCATGACCTCGGCCAGGTTCGGCCCGGCCGGCGGGTAGCGGTAGGTGCCGCTGATCGGGTTCATCACCGCCAGGCCGTCGCGCACGCTGATGTGTCGCTCGGGCGAGGCGCCGACCAGGGTGCGTTCGCCGGTGTGGACGATGAAGGTCCAGTAGGTGCCCTTCTCGCGCAGCAGCAACTGGCGGAAGAAACTCAGCGCGCTGGCCGTGGCGTAGCCGTCGATGCGCGCCTGGAAGCGCCGCTTGATCACGAAGTTGGCGCCTTCGCCGCGACCGATCTCGTCGGCGATGACCCGCCCGACCACTTCGGCGTAGGCCTCGTCGTCGAGGTCGAAAGCTTCCTCGCTCAGTTCCAGCGCCTGGTTCGGCAGCAGCGCCAGGGCCTGCTCCAGCGGCAGCAGTTCCTGCTCCAGGACCTTCAGCGCCAGCAGCGGCGTGCCGTCGTCGAGCGCCTCGAAGCCGCGCTCGGCGATCTGCCGGTAGGGAATCAGCGCCAGCAGGTCATGGCGCGGCAGGCCCGGGCCGGGCTCGTCCAGCGGCAGGTCGGCCAGGCCGTGAAGTTCGAGCGCCTCGCCGCGGATCACGTCGAGCAGGCCCGGGCCATTGCTTTCCGGGCGGTAGAGCAAGGCGAACGGCGCCGGCCGTTCGAGCAGGCGCTGCAACAGCGATGTGGGCAGGGCGTTCATTCCAGCACCTCGTCGGTGGTGACCACCATCGCGCAGCGGCTGGCGGCGTATTCCAGGGCCATGCGGTGGTGCGCCTCGCTGAAGTCGGCGATGGCGTCGGCCACCAGGAACGGCTGGATGTCGTTGGAGTAGGCGTCGACCGTGGAGATCAGCACCCCGACGTGGGCGTATACGCCGCACAGCACCAACTGGTCGCGGCCGGCGGCGCGCATCCGCTGGAGCAGGTCGGAGTGGAAGAAGGCGCTGTAGCGCCACTTGGTCAGCAGCCAGTCGTCCGGCCCCGGCGCCAGCTCCTCGACCACCTCGCGGTCGGCCGGACTGGCGCGCATGCCCGGCCCCCAGAAGTCCTTGAGCAGGCCGCGCTGCTCCTCGGTCATGCTGCCCGGCTGGGCGGTGTAGGCGATCTGCACGCCCTGCTCGACGCACCAGCGGCGCAGCCGCGCGGCGTTGGCCACCAGCCCGGCGCGCAGGCTCTCGGGCAGCGGGCGCAGGAAGTAGCGCTGCATGTCGTGCACCAGCAGCACCGCGCGCCGCGGCTCCAGGCTCCAGCGCGCCAGGTTGGCCGGCAACTGCTGGGCAGTCGGCAAGGGATAGGCGGTGATTTCGGGAATGCCGCTCATGCCACGGTCTCCAGGGGAAGGTTGCGCTCGGGATCGCTTCTGCGCCGGACCAGGCCATCACCGCGCTGAGCGCCTGCCAGGGGTTCAGCCGCGGATCGCAGAGGCTGGTGTAGTGCCGGCTGACCTGGTGCAGGCCGCTGGAATCGGCGACGCACTCGGTGACGTCGTCCGGGGTGGTCTCCAGGTGCAGCCCGGCGGCCACGCCGCCGGAGCCGGACACCGCCAGGCGGAACGCCGCCACCTCCTCGGCGATGCTGCGCACCAGGCGGGTCTTGTTGCCGCAGGGCGCGACGATGGTGTTGCCGTGCATCGGGTCGCTCAGCCAGATCACCGGGTGCCCGGCCGCGCGCACCGCCTCCACCAGCGGCGGCAGGCGCTCGCCGACCTTCTGCGCGCCCATCCGCGCGATCAGCGTCAGGCGCCCCGGCTCGCGGCGCGGATCGAGGCGCTCGCAGAGCGCCAGCAACTGGTCGCGGCCGATCTCCGGGCCGACCTTGCAGGCCACCGGGTTGAGCACCTCGGCCAGCAGCGCCACATGGGCACCGTCGACCTGGCGGGTGCGCTCGCCGATCCACGGCCAGTGGGTCGAACCGAGGTAGACCCGGCGCTGCTCGTCCTCGCGCAGCATCGACAGCTCGTAGTCGAGCAGCAGCATCTCGTGGCTGGTCCAGACCGGCGAGGCATTCGCCTCCTGCCCGGACGCGGCGTCCCAGCCCAGGTGGCGCATGATGTTGCGCGCCGCCGCATAGCCCTTGAGGATCCGCTGCGGATCGGCCCGGCGCTGCTCGGCATGGGCCTCGCGGCCGTTGACCATGTCGCCGCGATAGACCGGCAGGGTCTGCTCGCCGACCTGCTCGTGCGGCTTGGAACGCGGCTTGGCGTACTGCCCGGCGATGCGCCCGACGCGGATCACCGGCCGCCGGCCGGCCAGGCGCAGGGCGCCGGCCAGCAGTTCCAGCACGGCGGCCTTGCGCGCCACGTTCTCGGCATGGTGGTCGTCCATGTCCTCGGCGCAGTCGCCGCACTGCACCACCAGCGCCTCGCCGCGGGCGACCCGCGCCAGGGTCGCGCGCAGGGCCAGGATGTCGCCGGCGCGGATCAGCGCCGGACTGCCGCGCAGGTACGCCTGCACGTCGCGCAGGCGCGACGGATCGCCCCATTCGGGTTGCTGCAGCGCTTCGCAGCGCCGTACGCGTTGCAATAGATCGTCCATGGTGGGTCCCCCTTCGGCAGGAGATATCGTTTCGATCAAGTGGGAATGCCTTCGCGTTTGATCTGCGGGACCGGAATGCTCAGGGCGCGCAATTGCTGGAAGACGTTCATGAATTCGCGGTTGCGCTTGATCTTGCCGTCTTCAAGTTCGAAGGAATGCAGGAAGTGGTTTTCGTAATATCCTTCGGGATATCCGGGGAAAAGAATCTTGCCGTGACCGTCGCATTCGACCCAGAAATGATTGGGGTCGTCGGTTCCGAATATATTTATGTTGTACCACTCCCAATCGGGAAAGCACTTCAATGACCAGACGGCATGTTCCGCAAGTTTGTCTTTGCCACGAATGACGATGGGCGAGCCGGTATCGGTGGTCCATAAACCGCCACAGCCGTCCTCGACGAAAAGTTCATGGCGGCGCAGGCGATCCTGGCCTTTGGTATTCATGTACTTCTCGACGGTGGCGCGATTCTTTTCGCGAAGTTCGTTGGCATCGGTGAAACCGATTGGATTTGTCGTATCAGGCATCGTCAATGCTCCTTGGCGGTAGATGTCATTCAAGTGGGAATACCGTCACGTTTTATTTGCGGAACGGCTATTCCCAATGCACGCAGTTTCTGTATCGGGTTCATGAACTCGCGATTACGTTTTATCCGGCCGTTCTCGAGTTCGAAGGAATGGATGTAGTGGTTCTCGCAATAGCCCTGCGGATACCCCGGGACCAGCGCCTTGCCGCGCCCGTCGCACTCGACCCAGAAGTGGTTCGGATCCTCGGTCTCGAAGATCCGCACGTTGTGCCACTCCCAGTCGGGGAAGCAGCGCTCGAGCCACTCGGCGAGCCGCCTGAGGCTCTCATGGCCCCGGAAAACCAGGGGTTCGCCGCTTTCCGTGGTCCAGTTGCCGGCGCAGCCGTCCTCGACGAACAGGCTGTGCCGCTGTAACCGTTCGGCCCCCTTCATTGCCATGTAGCGCTCCACCGTGGCGCGATTCAGGCGCCGCAGACGCTCGATGTCGAGGGGTGTTTCCCTGTACCGCTGACCGTTCATGCGCCGCCTCCGAGAGGGCTCTCCAGGTATGCCGGAGAAACTTTTCCCTCGCGGCATCGGTTATTCGCTGGCGCGCAGGAGTTCGTCGCTCGGTAAGGGAGCGATATTCGCTGGGCGCATTGTTTATACGTAGGGTGAAATTTCGCGTTACATATGTTCGCCTGTCGTTTCCAATTTTCGAAAGGCAATAGGAGTTTCATCCCGGGTTTCTTTTGGAAACCTGTCGGTAATGGATTCGCAATGCTTTCGTTAAGGTGCGACAGACGAGGTCGCGAAGACTTTCAGCGTCATTCCGTGAAGTGTTTCAAATAGCCAGCATCCCTGGTCGCTGATGTGGATTGCATAAAACACAGAACGCTCGTACCGGCTCAACTACAAGATCTGGTAGGTGCCAGACAGGGTATGCGGGATTGCTAAGCTGATGCTTCCTGCAATGCCGGAGGTTGTAGCCAAGTTGTAATTTTATTCTTTCGGTACGCAGGAAAAGGCTCTGGAACAGGCAGTTGGAAAGTTCCAGGGTTGTTTCCGCAACGAGATCCAGGGAGCGCTGATCCGGGGGATGAGCGCATTTTTTCTCAAAGTTCCGAATGAACCGGGGTGTTCTGCGGTATTTCTCGCCGAGCGGGCAAGAAGTGCGAAATAGAGCGCTTGGGTACTTCTCGGGTTACGGAAATGTGTAACGAGAGAGAATAAAAGATGAATAATTCGAATCTTGCTGCTGCGCGTAATTTGATACAAGTTGTTACCGGGGAATGGAAGTCCCGTTGCGTCTACGTCGCTACGCGCCTCGGGCTGGCCGATCTGATCGAGAGCGGGATCGACAGCGACGAGACGCTGGCCGCCGCGGTCGGTTCCGATGCCGAGCGCATCCATCGACTGATGCGCCTGCTGGTGGCCTTCGAGATCTTCCAGGGCGATACCCGCGACGGCTACGCCAATACCCCCACCAGCCACCTGCTGAGGGATGTCGAGGGCTCCTTCCGCGACATGGTGCTGTTCTACGGCGAGGAGTTCCACGCCGCCTGGACGCCCGCCTGCGAGGCGCTGCTCAGCGGTACCCCAGGCTTCGAGCTGGCGTTCGGCGAAGACTTCTACAGCTACCTGAAGCGCTGCCCGGATGCCGGCCGGCGCTTCCTGCTGGCGATGAAGGCGAGCAACCTGGCCTTCCACGAGATCCCCAGGCTCCTGGATTTCCGCGGGCGTAACTTCGTCGACGTCGGTGGCGGTTCCGGCGAATTGACCAAGGCCATCCTGCAGGCCGAGCCCAGCGCCCGGGGCGTGATGCTCGACCGCGAGGGTTCCCTCGGCGTGGCCCGCGACAACCTCTCCAGCCTGTTGGCAGGGGAGCGCGTCAGCCTGGTGGGCGGCGACATGCTGCAAGAGGTGCCGTCCAACGGCGATATCTACCTGCTGTCGCGGATCATCGGCGATCTGGACGAAGCCGCCAGCCTGAGGTTGCTCGGCAATTGCCGCGAGGCGATGGCCGGCGACGGCCGGGTGGTGGTGATCGAGCGGACCATCTCGGCCAGCGAGCCGTCGCCGATGTCGGTGCTCTGGGACGTGCACCTGTTCATGGCCTGCGCTGGCCGTCACCGCACCACCGAGGAGGTGGTCGACCTGCTCGGGCGCGGCGGCTTCGCGGTGGAGCGGATCGTCGACCTGCCGATGGAAACCCGCATGATCGTCGCTGCCAGGGCCTGAATCGGAACTTTCAACGGTTGGCCCCGGCGGTTTCGCCGGCGGCCAGTTGGCCGGCGCCCGGCGCCAGGTCGCCGCTGCCCCAGCCGAGCGCCTTGTAGAGCGCGATGACGTTGACGAACGAGGCGGTCTCCGCCTGCGCCAGTTCCTCGCGGATCTGGTACAGCGCGCGCTGGTTCTCCAGCACCGCCAGGTAGCTGCCGGCGCCGGCGCGGTAGCGTTCGTTGGCGATCTCCAGGGCGTTCGCGCCATGGGTCGCGGACTGGAACAGGGCGACCAGCCGACGCTGGTGTTCGGCCAGTTGGTTGAGCGCGTTGCCGACGTCCTCCTGGGCCAGCAGCAGGGAGCGCTGGTAGCGCGCCAGCGCGGCGTCGGACTGCGCCTCGACGGCGCGCAGGCGGGCCCGCACGTTGCCCAGGCGGAACGCCGGCCAACTGACGCTGGGCGCCAGTTCGAAGGCGCGCGAGGCGCTGCCGAGGTCGCCGCTGCGCAGGGCGAAGAAACCGATGAAGCCGCCCAGGTCGAGGCGCGGATAGAGTTCGGCGGTGGCCGCGCCGACGTCTTCGGTGCTCGCTGCCAGTTGCCGCTCGGCGCTGACTACGTCGGGGCGCTGGAGGATCAGGCGGTCGACGTCGCCCAGCGGCAGGTTCTTCGCCAATGGCGCGGCGGCGCCGCCGTCGAGGATCGGCGCGCCGCTGCCGGGTGCCTCGCCGCGCAGCACGTCGAGGCGATAGCGGGCGCTCTCCAGCGCGGTCGTCAGTGGCGGAATCGCCGCTTCGCTGCGCAGCAGGTTGGCCTGGGCGTTCTCCACGTCCTCCGGCAGGCCGCTGCCCAGTTGCAGGCTGCTGCGGGTCAGCTCCAGGGTGTCGCGCCAACTGCGCACCTGGGCGCGCGCCACGTCCAGCCGGCGCTGGTAGCCCTGGATCTCGAAGTAGGCGCGGGCGGTGTCGGCGGCGATGCTCAGGCGTACCAGCCGGAGGTCGGCGTCGGCCGCTTCGGCGCGGGCCAGGGCGGCGTCGGAAAGTCGGCCGAGGCGGCCGAACAGGTCGATTTCCCACTGCGCGTCGAAGCCGGCGCGGTAGCTCTCCGCCAGGCGCCGGCGCGGCTCGCCGTCGTAGTCCAGCTGTTGTTCGATGCTGCGGCTGTAGCCGGCCTGGCTGGTGACCTGCGGCAACTGGTCGAGCCAGCGGTCGTCGAACAGCGCGCGGGCGCTGCGCAGGTTGGCGCGGGCCTCGCGGATGTCGTGGTTGCGCGCCAGCGCCTGGTCGACCAGGCGCACCAGTTGCGGATCGTCGAAGAAACTCCACCAGGGCGCTTCCCGCCGCTCGCCGGAGAACTCGCCGAGGTGCTCGCTGGCGACGCGTGGCGGCGGCGACTGCGGACGCTGGTAGTCGGGGCCGACGCTGCAGGCGGCCAGGCCGGTGCCGACCGCCAGGGCCAGCGCCAGGCGCGAAAGGTTCGGGTAGGAGCGCTTCATGCCTTGTTCACCAGCAGATCGGCCTCGGCCAGTTGCCGGCTGCGCGGGCTCTTGTCGACTTCCGCGTGGTTGCGCGCCAGCAGGGTATAGACGGTGGGCAGCACGAACAGGGTGAAGAGGGTGCCGACCAGCATCCCGGAGACGATCACCACGCCCAGGCCGAAGCGGCTGGCGGCGCCGGCGCCGCTGGCGAAGAGCAGCGGCACCAGGCCGAAGACCATTGCCGCGGTGGTCATCAGCACCGGCCGCAGGCGGATCTGCGCGGCGCGCAGGATCGCCGCGCGGCGGTCGAGGCGCTCGTGGAGTTGCAGTTCGTTGGCGAACTCGACCATGAGGATGCCGTGCTTGCTGATCAGGCCGATCAGGGTGACCAGGCCGATCTGCGTATAGATGTTCATCGTCGCGTAGCCCAGCGCCAGCGGCAGCAGCGCGCCGCAGATCGACAGCGGCACGGTGATCAGGATGATCAGCGGGTCGGCCAGGCTCTCGTACTGCGCGGCGAGCACCAGGTAGATCACCACCAGGGCGGCGAGGAAGGCGAACACCAGGGTGTTGCCTTCCTGGGTGTATTGCCGCGAGTCGGATTGCCAGTCGTGGCTGAAGCCGGCCGGCAGGCCGCGCGCCACGTCGTCGAGGAAGGCCACCGCCTGGCCCATGGAGACGCCGGGCGCGGGGATCGCCTGGAGGGTCGCGGCGTTCTGCTGGTCGAACTGGATCAGCTTGTTCGGTTCGACCTGAAGCGCCACCCGGACCACCGTCGACAGCGGCACCAGGTTGCCGTCCTGGGTGCGCACGAACTGTCGTGCCAGCGCTTGCGGAGTGAAACGCTGGTCGCGCAGGCTCTGTGGGATCACGTCGTAGGAGCGGCCCTCCATGCCGAAGCGGTTGACGTAGTTCTCGCCCACCAGCACCGCCAGCGACTCGCCGATGTCCTGCATGCGGATGCCCAGGCTGTTGGCCTTGGCGCGGTCGATGCGGACCTGGACCACCGGGTTGTTGTAGTCGAGGTCGCTGTCGACCACCACGAACAGCCCGCTCTGCCGGGCCTTCTGCTTGATCTCTTCCATGGTCCGGTAGAGCACCGGATAGTCCTGCGGGCTGCGCAGCACCATCTGCACCGGCAGGCCGCCGGTGGAGCCGGGCAGGGCGGCCAACTGGAAGGCGAAGATGCTGCTGCCCTCGACGTCGCCGACCTTGCCTTGCAGCTCGGACTGGATCGCCGAGGCGTCGCGCTCGCGTTTTTCCCAGGCCGCCAGGTTGATCCCGCCGAAGCTCGCCGCCGGTCCGTCGGTGCCGTTGATGATCCAGGTGCTCACGGTTTCCGGGATGCTGGTGTAGACCTGGTCGAGCTTGCGCGCGAACAGTTCGACGTAGTCGAGGTTGGCGTGCTGCGGCGCCTTGATCGCGGTGAGCACCGCGGCCTGGTCCTCGGTCGGCGCCAGTTCGCGCTTGGGCATTGAATACAGCAGCGGCAGGCTGATGCACACCAGCAATGCCAGGCCGCCGGTCAGCCAGCGGTGGCCCAGGGAGAACTCCAGGACCTGCCCGTAGCGCCGCGTCAGGCCGCCGAAGAACCACTCGGCGGCGCGGCCCATGCGCCCCTCGTTCTGGTGTGCCTGGAGCAGCAGCGAACTCATCACCGGCGACAGGGTCAGCGCCACCACCCCGGACACGATCACCGCGCCCGCCAGGGTCAGGGCGAACTCGCGGAACAGCGCGCCGGTGAGGCCGCCCATCAGGCCGATGGGGGTGTACACGGCGGCCAGGGTGATGGTCATGGCGATCACCGGGCCGGCCACTTCGCGGGCGCCGATCAGCGCCGCCGCCACCGGCGACTTGCCTTCCTCGATGTGGCGGTGGACGTTCTCCACCACCACGATGGCGTCGTCCACCACCAGCCCGATGGCCAGCACCATCGCCAGCAGGGTCAGCAGGTTGACGCTGAAGCCGAAGGCCAGCATCAGCGCGGCGGCGCCGAGCATCGACAGGGGAATGGTCGCCACCGGGATCAGCACGCTGCGCAGCGAGCCGAGGCAGAGGTAGATCACCAGCACCACGATCAGCAGCGCTTCCACCAGGGTCCGCACCACCTCGTCGATGGAGGCCTGGATGAAGCGCGAAGTCTCGTAGGCGAGGTCGACGCGGACATCCGGCGGCAGGGTCTTCTGGATCTCCGGCAGCAGCTTGCGGATGCCGTCGACGATCACCAGCGGGTTGCCGGTGGGCGTCGGGAACAACCCCAGGTGCACCGCCGGATCGCCGTCCATCAGTGCGCTGGTCTCGGTGGCCGCGGCGCCCAGTTCGACGGTACCGACGTCGCGCAGGCGCACCAGGCCGTTGCCATCGTTGCGGATGACCATCTCGCGGAAGTCGTCGACGTTGGTCAGGTCGGTGTTGACCCGCACGTTGGACAGCACGTACTGCCCCTTCACCATCCCCGGCGCCGCCTGGTAGTTGTTGCGGCGGATCGCCTCGGCCACGTCGGAGGCGGTCAGGCCGCGCCCGGCGAGGCGGTCGGCGTCGAGCCAGAGGCGCATGGCCAGGCGCTGGCCGCCAAAGGTCTGGACCTTGGCCACGCCGTCGATGGAAGAGAACATCGGCTCGACCACCCGCGACAGGTAGTCGGTCAACGCCGGGATCGGCAGGGTCTTGCTGGAAAAGCCGACGTAGGCTACCGCGGTGGTCTCGCCGGAAGAGCGTTCGATCACCGAGTCGTAGGCACGCTCGGGCAGCTTGTAGCGCACCGAGTTGACCTTGGCCATGGTCTCGGTCATCGCCTGGGTCGAATCGCGGTTGAGCAGCATGCGGATGGTCACCACGCTACGCCCCTGCACCGAGGTCGAGGAAAGGTAGTCGATGCCCTCCACCGACGACACCGCCTGGGCGATCGGCTGGGTGACGAAGCCTTGCATGAGATCGGCGGAGGCGCCGGGGTACTCGGTGGTGACGGTGATGGTCGAGCTTTCCAGCAGCGGGTACTGGCGGATCGGCAGCTTGCCCAGGGAGAACAGGCCGAGCAGCAGGATCAGCGTGCTGACCACCAGCGCCAGCACCGGCCGGCGGACGAACAGGTCGGTAAAGGTCATCGCGGGGTTCCTTCAGCGGCCGGCGACCGGCACGGGGGGCGCGGCACTGCTCAGGGTGTCTTCCTTGACCGGTTCCACGGCCATCCCGTCGCTCAGGTTGATCTGTCCGGAAGTCACTACCCGGTCGCCCTCGGCGAGGCCCTGGAGGATTTCCACGCGACCGTCCCAGCGCTCGCCGATCCGCACCGAGACGCGCTTGGCGCTGAGCGGCCGGTCGCCGTCCTGGTGGGCGACGAACACGGTGTCGCCGTAGGCGGTGTAGGTGACCGCGGTTTCCGGCACGCTCAGCGACGGCGCGTCGGCTTTGCGCGAGACCCGGATGCTGGCGAACATGCCGGCGGCGAGCAGGCCTTCGGGGTTGTCCAGCAAGGCCTGGACCTGCACCGTGCGCGACTTGCCGATCAGCGGGTCGATGGCGCTGATGCGCGCCGGGAAGCTGCGCCCCGGATAGGCGTCGACCAGGACCTCGAGGGGCTGGCCGAGCTTCAGCTCGGGGCTGGTGCTTTCGTCCAGGGAGAAATTGCTTTTCAGGGTCCGCGCATCCACCAGGCTGGCCACCGGCTCGGCGACGCCGAGGTACTGGCCGAGGTGCACGCGGCGGATGCCGAGCTGGCCGGAGAAGGGCGCGCGGATCGCCTTCTGGTCGATCAGCGCCTGGGTCTGGCGCACCGCGCCGAGCGCCATGTCGCGGGCGGCGACGGCGTTGTCCAGCTGTTCCTGCGAGGCGACGTTGCGCTCTACCAGCTTGCGCGCACGGGCATGGAGGATCTCGGCATTGCGCAACTGCGCCTTGAGACGGATCAGCTCGGCCTGTTCCACCGCGTCGTTGAGTTGCACCAGCAACTGCCCTTGCTGCACCTGCTGGCCCGATTCGAAGGCGATGCGGGTGATCCGTCCTGCCGCTTCGGCGGCCACCTGGACCTGGCGACCGGCCTCCAGCTCGCCGACGCCATCGAAGACGCGCGGCACCACCCGCCGCTCCACCGAGGCGAGGGCGACCTTCACCGGCGGGTAGCCGGCGAAACCGCCGGCGTCTTTCTTCGCCGAGCCGGTGGCGTAGACGGCGATGCCGATAACCGCCGCGCAGATGAGCGCGGCACTGGCGATCAGGACGGGTTTCTGCATGATCGCCTCAGGCCTTCTGGTAGGTGGCGGCCACGGAGACGTCCTGGCGCAGCCGCTGGCGTTGCGCGCTGGCGATGGCCGTGGCGATCAGGCCGCCGATCACCGCGATGTGTTCGAGGGCGAAGAACATCGCCAGCTTGGCTTCGACGCCGGTCTTGCTCCAGAAGGTGTGGACGATGAGGATGGTCAGCAGCAGGAACACCGCCAGCGCCCCGGCGCCGAGCCATAGCTTGCGGTCCAGCAGGACCAGCGCGGAGCCGGCCAGCAGGGTCACGGCGGTGGCGATGTTGAACAGCCAGGCCGGCTCCAGGCCGGCGGCGCGCATTTCCTCCAGGCTGGCCTGATAGTCGAACAGCTTCGCCAGTCCCGAGGCGACGAACATCAGGGCCAGGCAGATCCGGGCGGTCAGCCAGAGCCAGTTGCTTTCGAGCGAGTTATCGATGAAGCGCTGCATGGGTCGTTCCTTGTGCTGGTCGCCATCCGGCGCCGCGAAGCGGCCGTGGGGGCGGTTCGTGGTCCTGGGGAAACGGGGCGGTATGACCGCAGCGGGGACTATAAAACCTCAAGTTAAGTTGAGGTCAAGGGCGTCTGTGATTAGCGCTATAGGCCTTGCTGGGCGTGGGTTTAAGGTGGATTCGTTGGTGTCGCGGGACGGTGGGATGAGGGGCTGACGATTGGTCGCGGGGACTATTGGGGGAGGGGCTGGGTGTAGCTTGCGGGCAACCCGTCGCGACGGTTCCCCCTGGAGCGAGACGCCTTCGCGGCATCACTGTCGCTCGACCCGCTGCGCGACGATTCGACCTCCTGCCGGGGCGAGTTAGCTCCCCCATCGTCTGGAGGGCAAGCATGACAAACCTCTACGTGGCGGATCCTGGTTCCGTAGGGCGAATAACCGCTTGCGGTTATCCGCCGGTTCTCCGGGACAGCGGCGGATAACGCCCCTGGCGTTATTCGCCCTACAGGACTTGCCGTATGTGGGCGGAAGCTCCATGCCTGTGGGCCTTGGAGCCAGGGCGGGCTTCGGGTCTGGCTCCGTGGTGCGGATGACCGCTTAGCGCCGATCCGCCGGCCCAGCGGCATATCGGCGGATGGCCGAGCGCAAGGTCACGGCACCGCCACGAAGCGCAGATCGCTCGGCGACCCCACCTCGACGCTTTGCAGCGTCTTGCCCACCTGGCCGCTCTGCGGATCGCGGGCGAACACCCGCAACTGGTCGCTGTTCTGGTTGGCCACGAGGACGAAGCGCCCGCCGGGCGAGAAGGCGAATTCGCGCGGCTCGGTGCCTTCCACCGAGCGCCGTTCGACGAAACGCAACTGGCCGCTGGCCGGGTCGACGGCGAAGGTCACCAGTTGGTTGTCGTCGCCGCGATTGAGCACGCCGAGGAAGCGGCCGTCGGCGGACAGGTGCAGGGCGCCGGCGCCGACTTTGCCCTGGAAGCCGGCAGGCGCCAGGTCGTGGGTCTGCAACTGGCGCAGGCGGCCATTGCCCTCATGGGCGAACACCATCACCTGGCCGCTCAGTTCCAGGGTCAGGTAGGCGAAACGCCCGTCGGCGCTGAAGATCAGATGGCGCGGGCCGCTGCCGGGCGGGGTCGGGACGAATGCCGGATCGGCCGCCTGCAGCGGACGTTCGGCCTGTTCCGGGGCGTAGCGGTAGACGAATACCTTGTCGGCGCCGAGGTCGGGGGCGAACAGGTACTGGCCGTCGGGCGAGGACACCACCGAGTGCACATGACCGGAAACCTGGCGCGGATGCACCTTGCTGGCCTGGTGCGACTCCACCTGCACCACCGGCGCCAGCGAGCCGTCCGCGCGCACCGGCAGTACCGCCACCGAGCCTTCCGGCTGTACCGAGTAGTTGGCGACGAACAGGTAGCGGCCGTCGTGGCTGAGGCTGCTGTAGGTCGGATGATCGGCGAGGGTCTGGACCTGGCTGATCTGTTGCAGGCGGCCGCTGATCGGATCGAAACGGTAGGACGTGGCGCGACCGACGGTATCGCCCTTGCCGCCCCGTCCGTTCTCGTTGACCACGAACAGAGTGCGTTGGTCCGGGGCGAAGGTCAGGTACGAGGGGTTGCTGGTATGGGCCACGCGCAGCGGGCCTTTCACCGAGCCGTCGGCGCCGTCGAAGCGGTATACCTGGATGCCTTCGCTGGAGCCTTCGGTATAGGTCCCCACCAGCAGGTTGTAGAGGCTGGCGGCCTGGGCCTGGGGCGCCACGCCGGTGAGCGGCGCGAGGGCCAGCAGGCAGAGGGTGGGCAGTCTTCTCATGGGCAACTCCTTGGCTCGCTATTGTTCTGATGGCTCGGGGTTGGACCGGAGCCAGGCCGTTGGGTTCGCCCCTGGCCGCTCAGTCGCCGGCCTGGCCCAGCACGCCGCGCCAGCGTTCGAAGGCGGCGGTCGCGTAGCCTTCGCGCCAGACCAGCCAGGTGTCTACTTCGGCAAGGGGCAGGCTGCGCAGCGGCGGCGTGCCGAGCAGTTGCAGCACCGAGCGCGGCAGCACGCCGACACAGGCGCCGGCGGCGACGCAGGCGAGGATCGCATGGTAGGAGCCGACTTCCTGCACCGTCAGCGGCGTGCCCAGGCTGTCCTCGGCCAGTTGCCGGTAGGTGCAGCCACGGGCGAAGCCGGCCAGGGTGCGCAGGCGCACCTCGGCGACGTCGTGGACCGGCGGGTGTTCGGCCGGCAGGATCATCAGCAGTTCCTCGCGGAACAGCGGCTCGCCGCGCAGGCCGCTGCCATCGAGTTCGCCGGCCCAGCCCGGGCCGGCGGCCACCAGCGCGCAGTCCAGGCGCCGCGCCCGCACCCCATCGAACAACGCGCGACTGGTGCCGGTGGAGACTTCCAGGGCGACCCGCGGACAGGCCTTGTGATAGCTCGCCAGCAGCGCCGGCAGGCGGCTGGCCGCGGTGCTTTCCATGCTGCCCAGGCGCAGGCGCCCGCCGGGCTCGGCGGGATGCATCGACTGACGCGCCTCGTCGGCGAGAGCCAGCAACTGCTCGGCGTAGGCGAGGAATTCGCTGCCGCGTTCGGTCAGGCTCATGCGCTTGCCGTCGCGCAGGAACAGTTCGACGCCCAGGTCCTCCTCGAGCTGGCGGATCCGCGTGGTGACGTTCGACTGCGCTCGCTGCAACTGCTGAGCGGCGCGGGTGACGCTGGCCTCGTGGGCGACCGCGCGGAAGATTTCGAGGGAGGAAAGGTCCATCGATCTATCTCTTTATGAGAATGAATTGTTAAAAATATTCTTTTATGAAGATATATTGGTCAAGCGTCGGCCGACGCGGTGTCGTCCGACCGGGAGAGGGAATCGCCATGACTGACCGCTTCACGCGCCTGCTCGGCATCCAGCAGCCGATCATCCAGGCACCCATGCTCGGCGTCTCCACGCCGGCGCTGGCCGCCGCCGTATCCAACGCCGGCGGGCTCGGTTCGATCGCCATCACCGGTAGCGCCGCCGAGAAGGGCCGGGCGCTGATCCGCGAGGTGCGCGGGCTGACCGACAAGCCGTTCAACGTCAATCTGTTCTGCCACCGCCCGGGGCAGGCCGACCCGGCCCGCGAGCGCGCCTGGCTGGACTACCTGAAGCCGCTGTTCGCCGAGTTCGGCGCCGAGCCGCCGGCGCGCCTGAACAACATCTACCTGAGCTTCCTCGAAGACCCGACCCTGCTGCCGATGCTGCTGGAAGAGCGGCCGGCGGCGGTCAGCTTCCATTTCGGCGCGCCGCCCCGCGACCAGGTTCGCGCGTTGCAGGCGGCGGGCATCCGCGTACTGGTCAGTGCCACCACGCCGGAGGAAGCGGCTCTGGTGGAGGCCGCCGGCGCCGATGCGGTGGTCGCCCAGGGCATCGAGGCCGGTGGCCATCGCGGGGTGTTCGAGCCGGAGCGCGGCGACGCCGCCATCGGCACCCTGGCGCTGGTCCGCCTGCTGGCGGCGCGCGGTTCGCTACCGGTGGTGGCTGCCGGCGGGATCATGGACGGACGGGGCATCCGCGCCGCCCTGGAGCTGGGCGCGAGCGCCGTGCAGATGGGCACCGCCTTCGTCCTCTGTCCGGAGTCCTCGGCCAACGCCGCCTACCGCGAGGCGCTGAAGGGGCCGCGCGCGGCGCGCACCGCGCTGACCGTGACCATGTCCGGGCGCAGCGCCCGCGGCCTGCCCAACCGGATGTTCTTCGATGCCGCCGCGCCTGGAGTGCCGCCCTTGCCGGACTATCCGTTCGTCTACGACGCGACCAAAGCGTTGCAGACCGCCGCTCTGGCTCGCGGCAACCATGATTTCGCCGCCCAGTGGGCCGGCCAGGGCGCGGCGCTGGCGCGGGAGCTGCCGGCCGCCGAACTGCTGCGCACGCTGGTCGAGGAACTGCGCGGCTGAGGGAGGCCGTTCGCTGCGCGCGACGATGACTGTCTCTGTTCAGTTACCCCTGTGTTGTGCTTTTCTGCCTCCAGCACTGGAACGACAGGTGGAACATGGGACAGGACAAGTTGAAGGTCGCCGTTCTCTTCGGCGGCAGCAGTGAGGAACGGGACGTCTCCATCGCCAGCGGCGCGCAGGTGATCCAGGCGTTGCGCAGCGCCGGCCACCAGGTGCTGGCGGTGGATACCGCCAGCGGCCTGCTCGGCGCGGAGGAAGAGCGCCGCCTGCTGGCGAGCAAGGTCAAGGAGGTCCCGCCGGACTCCGACTCGCTGGCGATCATCCGCAGCGGCAAGCAGAGCCTGCTGAGCGCCGGCGAACTGGCTGGGGTCGACGTGTTCTTCCTCGCCCTGCACGGCGGCACCGGCGAGGACGGCACCCTGCAGGCGCTGCTGGATGCCGGTGGTTTCGCCTATACCGGCAGCGGCCACCTGGCCAGCGCCATGGCGATGGACAAGGACGTGGCCAAGCGCCTGTTCCTCGCCGCCGGGGTGGAGACCGCCAGTTGGCTGATGGCGCCGGCCTCGGAAGAGGCGGTGCGCGAGCAACTGGGCTTCCCCCTGGTGGTCAAGCCGAACAGCCAGGGCTCCACCGTGGGGCTGTCCATCGTGCATTCCCAGGCCGAATTGCAGCCGGCCATCGAGCTGGCCGGGCGCTATGGCGACGAGGTGATGCTGGAGCGCTTCGTCGCCGGCCGCGAGGTCACCGTCGGGGTGCTCGACGACCAGGCGCTGCCGGTGGGCGAGATTCTCCTCGGCGGCCAGGAGGTCTTCGACTACGAGCACAAGTACCAGGCCGGCGCGGTGCGCGAGGTGTTTCCCGCCGACCTGCCGCCGGCGATCGCCGCCGAGGCCCAGCGTCTGGCGCTGAAGGTACACCGGGCGCTGAAGCTGAGCGGCTACAGCCGCACCGACTTCCGCCTCGACGAACAGGGCCGGCTCTGGTGCCTGGAGGTCAATACCCTGCCGGGCATGACCGCCACCAGCCTGCTGCCGCAGGCCGCGGCGGCGGCCGGGATCGGTTTCGCCGAACTCTGCGAGCGGATCTGCCGGCTCGGCATCGAGCGCTGCAAGGGCGCGCGCAAGGCGCGTTCCTGATTCCCGCGGCCCGCCGCCGGGGCGGGCCGCGCCTTTCGCTCAGGCCTCGAGGTTCTCGACCCGCTCGAGGGTGTCGTAGAGGCTGTAGCGCTCCTGTTCGTCGCGTCGCACCCGGCCCATGGCGACGCACGGATCATGGGTGAAGACCAGTCGGCCGTTGCGGGCGATGAGGCTGTCCAGCAGGCGTTCCTTTTCCTCGATCAGGCCTTCCGGGAAGCGGTCGTAGCCCATGGTCAGCGGTAGGTGTACCCAGGGTGCGCCGGGGATCAGGTCGCCGCTGAATACCACCGGGCCGTCGGGCATGGCGATCTCCGGGAGCATCTGGCCCGGGGTATGGCCTTCGCTGAAATGGAAACGCCAGCCCTCGCCCAGATGCGCCGAGCGCTCGCCGTCATCGAGCAGCTCCAGGCGTCCGCTGGCCTGCAGCAGGTCGAGCAGTTCCGGCACGAACGAGGCTCGGTCGCGCGGGTGCGGCTGGCGCGCGCGCTGCCAGTGGCGGCGGCCGCTGACGAAATGCGCGTTGGGGAACAGCAGGCGCGCCGGCTGGCCTTCTTCCCAGGCGGCGAGCAGGCCGCCGGCGTGGTCGAAGTGCAGGTGGGTGAGCAGCACCACGTCGATGTCGGCGTCGTCCAGGCCGACCGCGGCGAGGCTGTCGAGCAGTACGTGGCGCTCTTCCTGGACGCCGTAGCGCTGGCGCAGGGCGGGCGGGAAGAACGCGCCGATGCCGGCCTCCACCAGTACGTTGCGCTCGCCGTCGCGCACCAGCAGGGCACGGCAGCCGAGGTCGATGCGGTTCTCCGCATCGGGCTGCATCCAGCGTGACCAGAGCGCGCGCGGGGCATTGCCGAACATGGCGCCGCCGTCGAGTTTCTGGCTGTTGCCGAGGAGGGTGGTGAGGGTTCGCATGGATATGTCCTTGTTCCTGGTCTAGCGAATAACCGGCGGTTGCGTCGTTTTTCAAGAATGCCTGGCCGGCTTCCCGGGCGTCGTAGGGCGAATAACCGCTTCGCGGTTATCCGCCGTTATCGCGGGCTGTCGGCGGACAGCGCGTTGCATGCTGTCCCGGAAAAAACACGCGGCCCACGGGCCGCGGGACAACGCTCGACGGAAGCTTCAGAACTGTTCCGCCTCCAGGCCGTACAGGCTTTCGCTGCCGGCTTCGACGGCGGCGGCGAGGGAGTGCACGCGGGGCAGGATGCGGGCGAAGTAGAAGCGCGCGGTGGCCAGCTTGCCGTCGTGGAACGACGGGTCGACCTCGCGCTGGCGCAGCGCGGCGGCGGCCATGCGCGCCCAGAGGTAGGCGTAGGCGGTATAGCCGAACAGATGCAGGTATTCCACCGAGGCTGCGCCGATCTCGCGCGGGTCGTTGCCGGCGCGGGCGACGATGCCCTGGGTGAGGTTGTCCAGCAGGTCCAGGGCGGTCAGCAGCGGGGTGACGAACTCCGCCAGTTCGGCGTTGGCGCCGGCGGCGAAGGCTCGCACCTCGCGGCTGAAGATGGAGAGGAACAGCCCGCCGTTGGCGACCACCTTGCGGCCCATCAGGTCGAGCGCCTGGATGCCATTGGTGCCTTCGTAGATCTGCGCGATGCGTACGTCGCGCACCAGTTGCTCCTGGCCCCATTCGCGGATGTAGCCGTGGCCGCCGAACACCTGCTGGCCGAGCACGCAGCTCTCCAGGCCGGTATCGGTGAAGAAGGCCTTGGCCACCGGGGTCAACAGGGCCACCAGGGCTTCGGCCTGGCTGCGTTCTTCCTGGTCCTCGGCGTACTTGGCCAGGTCGAGCTGCTGCCCGACATAGGTGGAAAAGGCGCGGCCGCCCTCGGTCAGCGCCTTCATGGTGAGCAGCATGCGGCGCACGTCGGGGTGCACGATGATCGGGTCGGCGGCCTTGTCCCTGGCCACCGGGCCGGTCGGCGCGCGGCTTTGCAGGCGCTCGCGGGCGTAGGCGACGGCGCTCTGGTAGGACATCTCGGCGCAGCCGATGCCCTGGATGCCGATGGACAGGCGCTCGTAGTTCATCATGGTGAACATCGCCGCCAGGCCCTTGTTGACTTCGCCGACCAGCCAGCCACTGGCGCCGTCGAAGTTCATCACGCAGGTGGCCGAGGCCTTGATCCCCATCTTGTGCTCGATGGAGCCGCAGTGCACCGCGTTGCGTGCGCCGAGCGCGCCGTCGTCGCCGACCAGGAACTTCGGCACCAGGAACAGCGAGATGCCGCGCGAACCGGCCGGCGCGTCGGGCAGCTTGGCCAGCACCAGGTGGATGATGTTCTCGGTGAGGTCCTGCTCGCCGCCGGTGATGAAGATCTTCGTCCCGCTGATCCTGTATGAACCGTCGGCCTGCGGCTCGGCCTTGGTGCGGATGATGCCCAGGTCGGTGCCGGCGTGCGGTTCGGTCAGGCACATGGAGCCGGCCCAGGTGCCGGCGTACATGTTCGGCAGGTACCTGTTCTTCAGCTCCTCGCTGCCGTGCGCATCGAGGGCCAGGCAGGCGCCGGCGGAAAGGGTCGAGTAGAGGCTGAAGCTGGCGTTGGCCGCGTACATCATCTCCTCGAACTGCACTGCCAGCATCTTCGGCATGCCCATGCCGCCATGGGCCGGATTGCCGGTGAGGCCGACCCAGCCGCCCTCGGCGTAGGTCGCGTAGGCCTCGCGGAAGCCGGCCGGGGTGCGCACGGCGCCGTCCTGCCACTGCGCGCCTTCTTCGTCGCCACTGCGGTTGAGCGGCGCGAGCAGGCCGCCGGTGACCTTGGCCGCTTCCTCGAGGATGGCGTCGGCGGTGTCGGCGTCGATCCGCTCGGCCAGTCGCGGCAGGCGCTGCCACAGGGCGGGGGCGTCGAACACGTCGTTGAGCAGGAAGCGCATGTCGCGCAGCGGGGCGTTGTATTCAGGCATTGCACACCTCGTCGGTGAACGGCCGGCGGGACGGCCGCAGGTACAGGGTTGCCCGTGCGCATCCTGCCTACGGCCGCCGTGGCACGGCCGCTGCACGGGCAATTCGGCTGGCGGCGCTCAGAGGGCGGCGGCCCACTCGCGCAGCACGTATTTCTGGATCTTGCCGGTGGAGGTCTTCGGCAGTTCCGAGAACACCACGGTACGCGGAATCTTGAACGCGGCCAGGTGTTCGCGACAGAACGCGACGATCTCGCTCTCGGCGAGCCCCTGATGATCGCTCTTCAGGGTAATGAACGCACAGGGCGTTTCCCCCCACTTTTCGTCGGGCCGCGCCACCACCGCCGCCTCCAGCACCGCCGGGTGGCGGTAGAGCACGCCCTCCAGTTCGATGGTGGAGATGTTTTCGCCGCCGGAGATGATGATGTCCTTGAGCCGGTCGCGGATCTCGATGTAGCCGTCCGGATGGCAGACCGCCAGGTCGCCGGTATGGAACCAGCCGCCGGCGAAGGCTTCCTCGGTGGCGCTGGGATTCTTCAGGTAGCCCTTCATCACGGTATTGCCGCGCATGAAGATCTCGCCGATGGACTGGCCGTCGCGCGGCACCGGCTCGAGGGTCTTCGGGTCGGCCACCATCACCCCTTCGAGGGTCGGGTAGCGCACGCCCTGGCGCGACTTGATCGCGGCGCGTCGCTCCAGCGGCAGGTCGTCCCACTCGCCGTGCCAGGCGCAGACCGTGACCGGGCCGTAGACCTCGGTGAGGCCGTAGACATGGGTGACGCGGATGCCCATCTCTTCCACCGCGCCGATCACCTTGGCCGGTGGCGCGGCGCCGGCGACCATGGCATGCACCGGGTGGTCGATGGCGGCCTTGGCCGAGTCGGGCATGTTGATCAGGGCGTTGAGCACGATGGGCGCGCCGCACAGGTGGCTGACCTGGTGCTCGCGGATCAGGGTGAGGACCTTTTGCGGATCGACCCGCCGCAGGCAGACGTGGACGCCGGCCAGCGCGGTCACCGTCCACGGATAGCACCAGCCGTTGCAGTGGAACATCGGCAGGGTCCAGAGGTACACCGGGTGCTGGCCCATGGACCAGGTCATCTGGTTGCCCAGCGCGTTCAGGTAGGCGCCGCGGTGATGGTAGACCACGCCCTTGGGGTTGCCGGTGGTGCCCGAGGTGTAGTTCAGCGAGATCGCCTGCCACTCGTCCCGGGGCCATTCCCAGGCGAACTGCGGGTCGCCCTCGGCGAGCAGCGCCTCGTAGTCCAGTTCGCCAACCGGGCGGCCTTCGCCATACTCGGGGTCGTTGACGTCGACCACCAGCGGCGGGTGGTCGAGCATACCGATGGCGGCATGGATCACCTCGTGGAATTCGTAGTCGGTGATCAGCACCTTGGCTTCGCCGTGTTGCAGCATGAAGGCGATGGCTTCGGCGTCGAGGCGTACGTTGAGGGTGTTCAGCACCGCGCCGATCATCGGCACGCCATAGTGCGCCTCGAGCATCTCGGGGATGTTCGGCAGCATCACCGCCACCGTGTCGCCCTGGCCGATGCCGCGCCCGGCCAGGGCCGAGGCCAGGCGTCGGCAGCGTTGGTAGGTCTGCGCCCAGTCGCGGCGGATGTTGCCGTGGATCACCGCGGGGTAGTGCGGATAGACGCTGGCGGTGCGCTCGATGAAGCTCAGCGGCGTCAGGGCGATGTGGTTGACGGCGGCGGGCGCGAGACCCTGTTCGAAGATCGACATGAAGAGTACCCCGTGGCTGATTGTTAGCTCTGTTCTGGGTAAGGGTCACGATCTGCCGCGCGCGGAGAGACTGCGTCGAAAACGGCTGGTTTCTCTGGCTCGGCAGATCGTGAACAGCTTCCAAGGACCAGGCGAAGCGCTCCTTGGGTTGGGGCGATTTATAGCAACGATGAAAAATATATGGAAGTTAAACCATAAGCTTATAGTATAAATACTATATAAGTTCCCAGGATCATCTTCCGCCCATGAGTCCGCTTCCCGCTTCGCCTGCCCTCAACAGCCTCCTGCGCCTGCTGCGCGAGGGCGCGCCGCTGGTCGAGCGGGTCGGTGCGCTGCGCCGCTTGCTGCTCGAACATCCGGGCACGCGCCAGGCCTGGTACCTGGCCTGGCAGCCGCAGGCGCAGACCTATACCCCGGTGCCGCCGTCGCCGGCGCTGCCGCCGGGCGCCGGCGAGCCGAACCGGGCCAGCGACCTGGCGTTGCGCGAGCGGCTGGTGCGCGACGGCCGGCTGGCTCTGGACGAATTGCGGCGTTCCGCCTCCTGGCTCGGCGCGCGCTTGCGGCGTGCCGGCGTGGAGCATGGCATGGCCTTCGCCCTCGACCTGCAGGCCGGCGACGAAGGCCTGCTGCTGGTGGCCAGCGATACGCCGCAGAGCGCTGCGCTGGACTGGCTCGGCCTGCTCCTCGCACCGTTGCTCGCCGCCGCCCGTGGCGTCACCCGCGCTGCGCCGTTCCTCGCGGCCGACCCGCAGCCGGCGCTGCTGCTCGACGGCGAGGCGCAGGCGGTGGAATTCAACCAGGCCTTCCTTGCCTTGCTTGGCGAGCGGCCGCGCGAGGCCTGGCGCGCTTACCTCCCGGCCAACCATGGGCAACTGGTGCGCGCCAGCCTGGGGCAGGCGCGGGCCCTCGGCGAGGTGGAGGCGGAGTGCGACGGACGCATCCTGCTCTGGCAGTTCATTCCCGACAGCGCCGAGGCCCGGGTGCTGGCGCGCTGCCGCGACGCAACCGCCAGCCTGCGCGGCGAGCGCGAGGCGGCGCGGGCCAGCCGGCTGTACCGGCTGATCACCGAGAACACCACCGACCTGATTTCCCGGCATACCCTCGACGGCATTTTCCTCGACGCCTCGCCGGCTTCCTGGACCCTGCTCGGCTACTGGCCGGAGGAACTGCGCGGGCGTCCGGCGCAGGCGTTGTTCCACCCCCAGGACCGCGGCCAGGTGGCGCTGCGCGCGCGCGAAGCGCTGGAGCAGGACGGCTACCTGACCATCACCTACCGTATCCGCCACCGCGACGGCCGCTACCGCTGGTTCGAGACCGCCAGCCGGGCGATCCGCGAGACCTACACCGGGGCGGTGGTGGAGGTGGTCAGCGTGTCCCGCGATGTCACCCGGCGGGTCGAGGCGGAGGAGAACCGCCGGCGCCTGGCCGAAGTGGTCGAGGCGAACACCGACCTGGTGCTGTTCGTCGAGCATGGCGGCCGCGTCACCTACCTCAATCCTTCGGCACGTGCCGCCCTCGGCATCGCCGACGGGCAGGAGGCGCCGGCGCTGGAACGCCTGCTGGCCGGCGACACTCCGGCGCGGCTGGCCGAAGAGGGTTGGCGACAGGCGCGCGATGGCGGCGTTTGGAGCCGCGAGGGGCGCCTGCAACCGCAGGACGGGCGTCCGTCGCTGCCAGTCTCGCTGGTGTTGCTGGCCCATCGCGGCCGCGGCGAGGAGCGCTATTACTCGCTGGTGGCCCGCGACATGACCGAACGCGAACTGCGCGAGGCCCAGCAGCGCCGTCACCAGGACGAACTGGCGCACACTGCGCGGCTGGTCACTCTCGGCGAACTGGCCTCGGGCATCGCCCACGAGATCAACCAGCCGCTGGCGGCGGTGATGAACTACGCCAGCGCCAGCCAGCGTTACCTGGCCGTCCTCGGCAGCCAGCCCGAGGCCGCCGGGCGGGTGGCCGAGGGGCTGGCGCGGATCGGCGAGCACGCCGGCCACGCGGCGGAGGTGATCAAGCGCCTGCGCGCCTTCCTGCGCAAGGGCCAGCGGCGCCTGCAGGCGCTCGACCTCAACCAGGTGGCACGCGAGGCCATCGGCCTCTGCGCGTGGGAAGCCGGGCACTGGCAAGTGGCGGTGGAAGAGGCGATGACCGACAATCCGCCGCCGCTGTATGCCGACCGCGTGCTGCTCGAACAGGTGTTCCTCAATCTGCTGCGCAACGCCATCGAAGCCAACCGCGAGGCGCATCCCGGCTCGCCGTCGCGGGTCGTCATCGGTAGCCGCGTCGAGCCCGGCGGGCTGCTCTGCCTGTGGGTTCGCGACCAGGGACCGGGAGTGCCGGCGGATCAGCTGGAACACATTTTCACGCCGTTCCACACCAGCAAGCCGGAAGGGCTGGGCCTGGGCCTGTCGATGAGCCGCAGCATCGTCGAGGGCTTCGGCGGCACCCTCGAAGCCGAGCTGCCGGCGGATGGCGGGTTGCTCATGAACTGCCGGCTGCCGCTCGCCGCCGGCGCCACGGGAGGTTAACGATGGCTATGCCTGACGAAGCGCTGGTCTACGTGGTCGACGACGACCAGGGCATGCTCGAATCGACGGTCTGGCTGCTGGAATCGGTCGGCCTCAAGGCACGGCCCTTCACCCAGGGCCTGGACTTCCTCGATGCCTGCGAGGGCGGCCGCCATGCCTGCGTCCTGCTCGACGTGCGGATGCCCGGCATGGGCGGGCTGAACGTGCAGGACGAACTGCTGGCGCGCGGCATCGACCTGCCGGTGATCTTCGTCAGCGGCCATGCCGACGTGCCCATCGTGGTGCGCGCCTTCAAGGCCGGTGCGGTGGATTTCATCGAGAAACCCTACAACGAACAATTGCTGCTCGACAGCGTGCAGCAGGCCCTCGATCGCCACGCCCGTCGGCGCCGGCACCACGATCTCGACGCCGGGTTGCGCGAACGCCTGGACAGCCTCACCCCGCGCGAGCGCGACGTGCTCTTGCCGCTGGTGCGCGGCTATACCAGCCGCGAGGTGGCCGAGCAACTGGAAGTCAGCGTGAAGACCGTCGACCTCTACCGCGCGCGGGTGATGAAGCGCATGCAGGCCCAGACCCTGCCGGAGCTGGTGGGCATGGCCATCGCCGCCGGGCTGGTGGACCCGCTGCGCTTGCGCGAGGGCACCTGAGCGCGCGCGGGCCCTGGCGCGGGGCGGGAAGTGGCATAGTTTTATATCTCATATGGTTATATGAAAACCATATTTCACCGGATGTTTGGTTATTAATAGACTGCGGCCCACCCGGCGCCCGACGTCGAACCCCATTCCTCCGCGAGATACCCATCATGAAGATTCGCCTGCTTGGCGCAGCCGTGGCGGCTGTGTTCACCCTGATCGGCAGCGCTGCCCATGCCGACGACCTGGCCGACATCCGCAAAAAGGGCGAGATCGTCATAGGCACCCTTGGCACCGACGAGCCGAACAGCTTCATCGACCCGAAGACCCGTCAGATCATCGGCTACGAGGTCGATCTTGGTACCGAGATCGCCAAGGCCATCGGGGTCAAGCCGGTGTTCAAGCAGATTTCCGTGGCGGCGCGTATCCCGGAGTTGCAGCAGGGCCACGTGGACCTGCTCGCCGCCTCGCTGACCCACAACAAGGAGCGCGAGGCGCTGGTGGATTTCTCCTATTCGATCATCGTCACCGGGCAGAAGGCCCTGGTGAAGAAGAACGCCGGCTTCGCCTCGCTGCATGACCTCGACGGCAAGAAGGTGCTGACGGTCAAGGGCGGCACCCAGGAGCCGAACATCCGCAAGGCGCTGCCCAACGCCCAGGTGGTCACCTTCGAGACCAGCCAGCAGGCGCTGCTGGCGTTGCAGCAGGGCAAGGGTCAGGCCTTCGTCGACGACGAGTCGGCACTGGTCAACGATTTCGGCAAGCTCGGCGCGGCGGCCGGCGGCTACGCCATCCTGCCGGAGAACCTGAGTACCGAGGCCCTGGCCATCGCCTTCCGCAAGGGCAATCCGCAACTCAAGCAACTGGTCGACTCGACCCTCGCCGGTCTGGAGCGCAGCGGCGCGGCGGAGCAGCTGTACCTCAAGTGGTACGGGCCGGGCACCAAGTCCAACCTCAGCGAGCGCCACTTCAAGATCGATTCCGACCGGATCCCCGAGTGAGCGCCTGACGTCTCTGCGTGACGGCGACCATGCGCGTCGCCGCCCGTCCCCTGTGAGTCCTCGCGGACAGCGTGCGCCTTTCCCATGTTCGAGTTCGATTTCTCCCTGCTGCTGCGCGGCCAGTACCATGAGATGCTGGTCGCCGGCCTGCTGCTGTCGCTGAAGCTGGCCGCCGTCACCCTGGTCTTCGCCGTGCCGCTGGCGATGCTGGTGGCGCTGCTGCGCCTGGCGCCGTTCCGCGCCCTGCAATGGCTCGGTTTCGCCTATGTCGAGAGCATCCGCAACGTACCGCTGCTGGCGCACATGCTGTTCTGGTACTTCGCCGCGCCGGAATGGCTACCCGAGGACCTCAAGGCCTGGCTCTACGCCGGCAACATCGAGGCCGCCAGCGCTATCGTCGCGCTGACCCTGTACACCGCCGCGTTCATGAGCGAGGACATGCGCAGCGGCATCCGCGCGGTGCCCACGGTGCAACTGGAGGCCGCCCGCGCGCTGGGCTTCGGCTACCTGGCGAGCATGCGCCTGGTGATCCTCCCGCAGGCCTTGCGGATCACCGTACCGCCGCTGATCTCGCAAACCCTCAACCTGTGGAAGAACACCAGCATCGCCACGGTGATCGGCGTCGCCGAGCTGATGTACCAGGCCGGCCAGGTGGAGAGTTCGACCTTCCGCAGCTTCGAGTCCTTTGCCTTCGCCACCGCGGCCTATCTCAGCGTATCGCTGCTGATCACCGGCGCTGCCGCCTGGTACCAGCAGCGCTATCCGGGAGTCGAACGGCGATGACCACCCTGGAACTGATCGATAGCTACTGGCTGTACTTCCTCGTCGGCCAGTACCCCA
The DNA here is from genome assembly GCF_020405165.1 of Pseudomonas sp. PS1(2021). Lineage (NCBI taxonomy): Bacteria > Pseudomonadati > Pseudomonadota > Gammaproteobacteria > Pseudomonadales > Pseudomonadaceae > Pseudomonas > Pseudomonas sp. PS1(2021). Next base: position 6,937,297 of record NZ_CP084484.1, read on the forward strand.
ACGGGCCGCTGGGCGGGCTGGCCCTGACCCTGGTCCTGGCCTCGCTGGCGCTGCTGCTGGCGCTGCCACTGGGCATCCTGCTCGGCCTGGCGCGGGTCAGCCCCTGGCGCTGGCTGCGCTGGCCGATCACCGCGCTGGTCTTCGTGGTGCGCGGGGTGCCGTTGCTGATGGTGATCTTCTGGGCCTATTTCTTCCTGCCGACCCTCACCGGCCAGCGCACCGACCAGTTCACCACCATGCTGCTGGCGCTTGTGCTGTTCGACGCGGTGTACCTGGCCGAGATCGTCCGCGCCGGCATCCAGGGCCTCGACCGTGGCCAGTTCGAGGCGGCGCGTTCGCTCGGCCTGGGCTACCTGGCGAGCATGCGCCTGGTGATCCTCCCGCAGGCGCTGCGCAACATGCTGCCGTCGTTGGTCAACCAATTCGTCTCGACGATCAAGGAGACCTCCCTGGGCTACATCATCGGCCTGGCCGAAGTCAGCTTCATCGCCTCGCAGATCAATACCCAGGTATTCACCCTGCCGACCCAGGTCTACCTGATCCTCGGCCTCACCTATTTCATCCTGTGCTTCGGACTGTCGCGTTTCGCCTTCTGGCTCGAACGCCGCCAGGCGCAGCGTGGCAATCCCAAGGAGGCCCGATGATCCGGCTGGAAAAGGTCAACAAATGGTACGGCGCCTACCACGCCCTGGCGGATGTCGACGAACAGGTCGGCCGCGGTGAGGTGGTGGTGGTCTGCGGACCCTCGGGCTCCGGAAAATCCACCCTGATCCGTACCCTGAACCGCCTGGAACCGATCCAGGGCGGGCGCATCCTGATCGATGGCCAGGACATCCACGCTCCCGGCCTGGACCTCAATCGCTTCCGCTCGCACATCGGCTTCGTGTTCCAGCAGTTCAATCTGTTCCCGCACCTGAACGTGCTGGACAACTGCACCCTGGCGCCGCTCCGTTTGCGCGGCCTGAAACCCGCGGAGGCACGCCGCCAGGCCATGGCGCTGCTGGAGCGGGTCGGCCTGGCGGACAAAGCGGCGGCGTTCCCCGCGCGGCTTTCCGGCGGCCAGCAGCAGCGCGTGGCGATCGCCCGCGCGCTGGCGATGGAGCCGCCGCTGATGCTGTTCGACGAACCGACCAGCGCCCTCGACCCGGAGATGGTCGGCGAGGTGCTGCTGGTGATGCGCGACCTGGCCCGCGACGGCATGACCATGGTGGTGGTAACGCATGAGATGGGCTTCGCCCACGACGTCGCCGACCGCGTGCTGTTCATGGACGCCGGCCGGGTGCTGGAGCGCGCCAGCCCCGACGATTTCTTCAACCGCCCGCAGCACCCGCGTGCGCGGAAGTTCCTCGCCGACATCCGCACCCCCTTCGCCCAACCCCTGTGAGGAACGCCATGAGCACTCCGAGTCTGCCGATCATCGATATCGCCGCCCTTGCCGGCAGCGACCCGGCGGCGCGACGGTCGGTCGCCGTGCGAATCGACCGCGCCTGCCGCGAGCAGGGCTTCTTCTACGTGGTCGGGCACGGCGTCGAGGCGCAACTGGTCGAGCGCCTGGAGCGCCTGGCGCGGCAGTTCTTCGCCCTCGACGAGACGAGCAAGCTGCGCTGGCGCATGGAGCTTGGCGGGCGCGCCTGGCGCGGCTATTTCCCTCTTGGCGGCGAACTGACCTCCAACCGCCCGGACTGGAAGGAAGGCTTGTACCTGGGCAGCGAACTGGACGCTGAGCATCCCGAAGTGCGCGCCGGGACGCCGCTGCATGGCGCCAACCTGTTCCCCGAGGTGCCCGGCCTGCGCGAGACGCTGCTGGAGTACCTGGACGCAACCACCCGCGTCGGCCACCGGCTGATGGAGGGCATCGCCCTCGGTCTGGGACTGGAAGCCGACTACTTCGCCGCGCGCTATACCGGCGATCCGCTGATCCTCTTCCGCCTGTTCAATTACCCGAGCCAGCCAGTGCCGGAGGGCCTCGACGTGCAGTGGGGCGTCGGCGAACACACCGACTACGGCCTGCTCACGCTGCTCCACCAGGACGCCATCGGCGGCCTGCAGGTGCGCACCCCACAGGGTTGGCTGGAGGCTCCGCCGATACCGGGCTCGTTCGTCTGCAACCTCGGAGACATGCTCGAACGCATGACCGGCGGCCTCTACCGCAGCACGCCGCACCGGGTGGCACGCAACACTTCGGGGCGCGACCGCCTGTCGTTCCCGCTGTTCTTCGATCCGAACTTCCATGCCCGCGTGCAGCCCATCGAAGGGCTGCCCGAGGTGCCGGAACAGGATGACAGCGCCCGTCGCTGGGACCAGGCCAACGTCCACGCTTTCCACGGCGAGTACGGCGACTACCTGCTGAACAAGGTGGCCAAGGTATTCCCGCAGTTGCGCCGCGACCTGCTCTAGGCGCGCGGCCGGACGCTACGCTCCGGCCGCGCTGGCGGGTTCAGCCGAGCGGCGCCGGCGACCGCACCGGCTGGTAGGAGCGCTCGCCGCCCAGGGCTTCCGGCGCACGGCTGCTGCCCTGCAGGGCGGTGCCGAAGACCCCGGCGAAGCGCTGGCGATCCTCCAGGCTGGTGGCCAGCGCATGGCCATAGGAGACGATCGCCTGGTTCACCGGGAAGCGCTCGGCCTGGTAGCCGGCCAGGGCATCCTCCAGCGCGCAGGCGTCGCGCAAGGCCAGGTCGAGGGCGTCGGCCAGGGCGCTGGCGTCCTCGATGGCCAGGTTCATGCCCTGGCCGGTGATCGGATGCACGTTGTGGATGGCGTCGCCGAGCATCGCCACGTTGTCCGCCCAGTAGCGGTCCAGGTTCAGGTAGCCGATGGGGATGCCCTTGAAGCGCGAAGTGCCGGTGACGGCGGCGATCGCCTCGGCGCTCTCGTCGCCGACGAAGCGTTGCAAGCGCCGGCGCAGCGACTCGCCGCGGGTGTCGGCCATCAGCTCGCGCGCCTCCTCCCTGGGGAAGCTCACCACCAGTCGCGCGCGGTCGAAACCGATCGGATAGAAGTAGGCCAGCCCGCCCTGCGAGTCCACGTACAGGCGGTTGCGCTCGGCCACGCAGGGCGCCAGGGCGAAGGTGCTGACCAGCATCGGCGACGGGTAGGGGCGGCGTTCCACATCGATATCGAGCAGCCGGCGGCGCACGTAGGAGGCGATACCGTCGGCTCCCACCACCACCCGCGGACGCAGCACGCGGCCGTCGTTCAGGCGCACCTGGTCGATCGCGTGGCGCTCGTCGCGCTGCACCGCTTCGATGCGGGTCTCGAACAGCATCTCGACGGTCGCTTCGCCGTCGATTTTTTCCAGTACCAGGCGGCGCAGCGACTCGCAGGGCATGAGGATGAAATAGCCGCGCGCGTCGACGCTGGAATAGTTGAAATAGCGAAGCAGCTCGCCGTCGTGATAGACCTCCAGCTCATGGCGGACCCGCCCACCGCGACGGGTCACCTCGGCCAACAACCCGGCCGCCTCGACCACCCGGATGCCGGCCGGCTTGAGCAGGTCGGCGCCGTTGATCGCGCGTTCGCGCCGTGCCTGCTCCACTACCACTACGCGGTGGCCCTGGCGGCCGAGCAGGTAGGCGAGCATCGCCCCGCCGATGCCGCAGCCGTTGATCAGTACATCGATATGGTTGTCCGTCATGGATGAGTCTCCGTGTCGTTCCTGGCGGAAAAGGGAAGGGTGGAGGCAGCAGCATAGCGACGGAACGTTATGCAGAATGGGTGTTGTCTGCACTTGGTCGCCTGTCCGGCCCGGTTGTCCGGTCTCGCCGCCAGGCGGGAGTGCCGGCCCTTGCGGGCCGGACAGCTTCAGGAAGCGTCGATCCAGATGGTCTTCAACTCTGTGTACTGGTCGTGTGCCCAGACCGACTTGTCGCGACCGCCGAAGCCTGACTCCTTGTAGCCGCCGAAGGGCGTCGAGGCGTCGCCCTCGCCGAAGCAGTTGACGGTGACGATCCCCGCGCGGATCTCCCGCGACAGGCGCAGTGCGTGGCGCAGGCTGCCGGTGTAGGCCGAGGCGGCGAGGCCGTAGACGGTGTCGTTGGCCAGGGCGATGGCTTCGTCGATGTCGTCGAAAGAGGTGACCGAGAGCAGCGGGCCGAAGATTTCCTCGCGGAACAGCCGGCTGTGCGGCGAGACGCCATCGACCACGGTCGGCTCGACGAAGATGCCAGCCTCGGTGGCGCCGCCGAAGCGCACCGCCAACCGCTCCGTCCTGGCCTGGTCGAGGTACGCGCGGACCTTCTCGAAGTGCGCCGGGCTGACCAGCGCGCCGAGGCGATTACGCGGATCCAGCGGGTCGCCCATGCGCCACTCGCGGAGCTGCGCGCCGATGCGTTCGAGCAGCGCCTCGCGGACCTCGGCGTGGACGATCAGCCGCGAGGACGCCGAGCAGTTCTCGCCCATGTTCCAGAACGCGCCGTTGACCACGTGTTGCGCCACCAGGTCGAGGTCCTCGACATCGTTCATCACCACCGCCGGGTTCTTGCCGCCGCACTCCAGTACCACCCGCTTGAGGTTGGACTCGGCGGCGTACTTGAGGAACAGGCGGCCGGTCGCGGTGGAGCCGGTGAAGCTGACCATCGCCACGTCCGGGTGGCGGCCCAGCGGTTCGCCGGCCTCGCGGCCGCCGCCGGGGACCACGTTGAACACCCCGGCGGGGATCCCCGCCTGGCTGGCCAGTTCGGCGACGCGCAGGGCGGTCAGGCTGGTCTCGGGGGCCGGCTTGACCACTACGGAGCAGCCTGCCGCCAGCGCCGGGCCGATCTTCCAGGCGAGCATCAGCAGCGGGAAGTTCCACGGCAGCACCAGGCCGACCACGCCGATCGGCTCGCGCACCACCATGGCCAGCGCCGCCGAACCGACCGGGGCGGTGCTGTCGTAGATCTTGTCGATCAGTTCGGCATGCCAGCGCAGGGTATTGATGGTTTCCGGCAGGTCGGTGTGCTGGCATTCGCGGATCGGCTTGCCGCTGTCGAGGCTCTCCATCACCGCCAGTTCCAGCAGGTGCTCTTCCAGCAGCTCGGCCAGGCGCAGCAGCGCCGCCTTGCGCTCGGCGGGCGTGCGCGAGCGCCAGCGGCCGTCCTCGAACGCCCGCCGCGCGCTGGCCACGGCGTGCCCGACGTCCTCCGCGTCGCAGGCGGCGACCTGCGCCAGCAGCTCGCCGGTGGCCGGGTTGGTCGAGGCGAAGGTGCGGCCGCCGCAGGCATCGCGGAACCCTCCGTCGATGAAGGCGCGCTGGGGAAGGTCCAGCGTCGCGGCGATGGCCGCGTATTCCTCCCGGCTCAGCAGCTCAGTCATGGCGGCCACCCTCGACGATCCGCGCGACCTCGCCCTTGAGCCTGGCGACGATCTCCGCCAGTGCCGCCTTGCCGGCCTCGTCCAGCGCCTTCAGCGGCGCACGTACGCCGCCGGTGCGCAGGCCGGCCAGCTCGCAGCCGTGCTTGATCGACTGGACGAAGTGACCGCTTTCGAGAAAGTCCATCAGCGGCATCATCGCCGCCATGATGCGCCGGCCCTTGGCGAAGTCGTTCTCGACCACGCAGGCCTGGTACAGGGCGAGGTGTTCGCCAGGGATGAAGTTGGAGCCGGCGCAGACCCAACTGCGCGCGCCCCAGGCGAAGAACTCCAGGGCCTGGTCGTCCCAGCCGCAGGACAAGGCGATCCGCGGGTGGCGGCAGGCCAGGCGGTGCAATTGCGCGGTGGAGCCGGAGCTTTCCTTGATCGCGACGATGTTGCGGCAGCCGGCGACGGCGGCGAAGAACGCCTCGTCCATCTCCACGCCCATCCGCGCCGGATAGTTGTAGAGCATGATCGGCAGGCCGGCGGCGCGATCCACCGCCAGCACGTGCTCGGCGATCTCCCGCGAGGTCGGCAGCGCGTAGGGCGGCGAGCCGACCAGGATGGCGTCGGCGCCGATGGCGCGGGCGGCTTCGGCGTAGGCCAGCGAGTCCTCGGTGCGGATCGCGCCGGTTCCCACCACCAGCGGCAGGCGCCCGGCGATGACTTTGCTGGCGTGGGCGGCGAGGGCCAGGCGTTCCTCGGCGGTGTGCGCGTAGTACTCGCCGGTGGAGCCGCCGATCACGATGCCGTGCACCTTCGACTCGACGAGAAACTCCAGGACCTCGGCGAAGGCCTGGGTGTCGATGCTGCCGTCGGCGCTCAGCGGGGTGATGGCGGGGGTATAGATACCTTCGAATTTCACGGGGTTTCCTCCTGTGGGATGCTGGGCCGCGGCGCACCCGGCGGACGCTGCCGCGGCGGGTGGTTCAGGTGAGCGAAGCCGCCTGCTGCAGGTTCAGCGAACGGGTTTCCGGCGCCAGGGCCCAGGTCACGAGCAGCCCGAGCAGGGTCACCAGCGCGGCGGCGTACATGGTCTGGGCGGTACCCAGGGTTTCCAGGGAAAGCGGCACCAGGTAGGTGCCCACCGCGGCGCCGACGCGCGATAACGAGGTGCCGACGCCGACCGCGAAGGCGCGGATCTCGGTGGGGAACAGTTCGTTCGGGTAGACCAGTTGCAGCACCTGGGCGCCGCCGATGAACAGCGCGTAGGCACCGAACAGGCCGAGGATGGTCGCCTCCGAGCCGGCGTGGAAGACGCCCAGCCCGAGCAGCGCCAGGCCGGACCAGAGGAAGCTGTGCAGCAGCATGCAGCGCCGGCCGATGCGGTTGATCAGGCGGGTGGCGATGATGCAGCCGATGACGAACAGCAGGGTGATCGCCACCGAACCGTAGGAGGCCCAGTCGCCCTTCAGGTTCAGCGCCAGCAGCACCTTGGGCGCGAAGGCGTAGACGGCGAACACGGGGATCACCGAGCAGGTCCAGAACAGGGTGACGAAGAGCATGCGCTTGCCGTAGCCGGCGTAGAGCAGGTGCCAGATGGTGACCTTCCGTTCCAGCGCCTGTTCGGGCAGGTTCTCCAGCGAGAAGGCTTCTCCGTAGACCTGGCGGATGACCCGCTCTGCGTCCGCGTCGCGGCCCTTGCTCAGCAGCCAGCGCGGCGACTCGGGGGTGCCGATGCGTAGCAGGAACAGCACGGCACCGATCGCCGCGGTGCTGGCCAGTACCAGGCGCCAGGCGTCCTCGCCGCCGCTGCGCAGGATCAGGTCGCCGACCAGGTAGGCGAAGGCGGCGCCGGCGAACCAGAGGATGGTCAGGGTGGCCAGGCGCGGTCCGCGATACTTCTTCGGCAGGAACTCCACCAGCAAGGCGGTGGCGACCGGGTACTCGATGCCCACCGCCACGCCGATCAGGAAGCGCAGGACGAACAGCGCCGCCGCCGAGTCGACCCCGTACTGCGCCAGGGAAGCGAGGACGAACAGGCTGGGGCCGACGAAGAACAGCCTGCGGCGGCCCAGGCGGTCGGTCAGCCAGCCGCCGAGGAAACCGCCGAAGAAGATGCCGACCAGCGCCGAGGCGGCGATCATGCCCTGCCAGAAACTGCTCAGTTGCAATGCCGCGGTCATCTGCAGCATCGCCACGCCGATGATGCTCAGCACGTAGCCGTCGACGAAGGAGCCGCCGCCGGAGCGCAGGGTCAACAGCCGGTGGAAGGCGTTGAGGGGTACGTCTTCGATCGAGGTCGTAGGATTTGTCATTATTGTCTCCTGGTTCTAACCGCTGCCGGTGAATTCGGGCCGAGCGAATCCGCGAGGCTGGAACGCTCTCCAGCTCCGGTCTTCAATGGCCGTCTGAATCGAAGTCGGCGCCCGCGGGCGCGTTCCTAGGGATGCCTAGCTTTCTCTACCTGCTCGATACTGCCCCCACCTCAGGTTGAGGTTCACGCCAAGGGAAAGGAGTGGTTCGGGTGGATTGCCGCTGGGACCGGGCGCGCGCAGCAGGAAGTCGATCAGCTCGTTGCGTTCGCCCGCCAGCCAGTCGGCCAGCAGCTTCCCGGTGACGGTCCCGCGGGTTACCCCCAGGCCGTTGCAGCACAGGGCGCCATAGACGTTGGGCGCCAGCTCGCCGAAGTGCCCCATGTGGTTCCTCGACAGCGCCAGCGAGCCGCCCCAGGTGTAGTCGAAGCCGACTTCCGGGAGCATCGGGAAGCGCTGGCGGAACGAGGCGCGATGGCGTACGGCGAAGCGCTCAAGGTACTTCCCGGCGCTGCGTCCGTCAGGGTTGAAGCTGAAGCTGTTGCGGATCAGCAGGCGGTTGTCCGGGGTACGCCTCACCGTGGTGCCGTAAGGGTCGGCCGGGATCAGGCCCCAGTAGGGGCACCCGCCGAGGCGGGCCTGCTCCTCGGCATCGAGCGGCCGGGTCAGGCTGGCGTAGGTGAAGATCGGCAGCATCCGCCCCTGGAGGAAGCCGAAGCTCATGCCGAAGGCGTTGTTGGCGAGGACCAGGCGGTCGGCCAGGATGCTGCCGTGGGGATGGCTCAGCAGGGTCCTGTCGCCATATTCCACGGCGGTGATCGGTGTGTGTTCGTAGAGGCTGACGTTGCCCGGCAGGCTGTCGGCCAGGCCCTTGACCAGGGCCGAGGGCTGCACCAGCAGGGTACCGGGGGTGAACAGGGCCTTGCGATAGAAAGCGGTGCCGATGTGTCCCGGGAGGTCGTCCGCCTCGATCACCTCGTAGGCCTGGCCGAGCCGATCGAGGCCGCGCCGGTAGGCGTCGAGCACAGCCACGCCGCGCGCCTCGACGGCCGCCTGGTACTTGCCGCAGGCCTTCATCTGGCAGTCGATGGCATGGCGCTGCACCTGTTCGCGGAGCAGCGACTGGCCGGCGAGATTGAGCTTCAGGCCGATCCGGGCGGTCGCTATGTCGCCGATGTAGTCGTCGGCGCCGATGTCGTGGGGCAGGTCGATGGCGAAGCCGGCGTTGCGCCCGGCGGTACCGAAGCCGACTTCCTGGGCCTCGACCAGGACGATCTCCTCGTCGGGAAAATGCAGCGCCAGCTGGCGCGCGGCGGCGAGGCCGGTGAAGCCGGCGCCGACCACCACCCAACGGGCGGCGCTCCTGCCGTAGTGGGCCGGCTTCGGCCGCCGCGGCGGGCTGAGGTGATACCAGCCGCAGGAACGGTCGTCGGCCGGAAGGTGGGTTACTTTCGTCATCGCAGGGACCTGACTCTTGTTATTGGAACCCGGTAACCATCCCCTGCGTGACCGCCTCCGCTTCTCGGGCGGGGCCGTGGCGCGGGGGCTCGCTAACCCTCGTAGACCAGCGCCACCTCCACTCCGGCCGGTGCCGCGTACTCGGCCATGCGCCGGCGCGACAGCTCGAAATGCGCACGGACGATGTCCGCCGCCGCATCCGGATCGCGCCGCTGGATGGCATCGACGATCTGGTCGTGCTGGTCGCAGGCGAGTTCCAGGTCGCGTTGCATGTCGTCGGTGGTCGGATGGCGGTAGAAGATCTTGCCCAGCCGCGCATGGTCGATCAGCAAGCGGCGCAGGCTCGGCATGAGGTAGTCGTTGTGGGCCATCCTGCCGATCTCCAGGTGGAAGGCGTCGTTGTGGATGACGCGGTTTTCCACATGCTTCTCTTCGATGGCCTTGCGGAAATCTTCCTGGATCGCCTTGAGCGTCTCGATCTCCGCTTCGCTGGCATGGGTGGCCGCCAGTTGCGTGGTGGCGATGTAGATCAGCGGCGCGGCGAGAAAGAAGGCGTGCAGCGAGTCGTGGCTCATGGCCGCGACGCGCGGCGCACGGTTGGCTTCCAGTTCGATGTAGCCCTCGGCGGCGATCTGCCGCAGCAGTTCGCGCACCGGCGGGCGCGAGAGGCCGAACTCGTCGCACAGGGCGAGTTCGTCGACGACCGCGCCGGGCGCCAGTTCCATGCTCAGGATCCGCCGGCGCAGCGCATCGCCCAGCACCGCCTTGCGGTCGAAGGGGGCATCGGCGCTGTTCGAGTCGACGTCGGGTTGGGCTTTCATGGAGGCCTTTCTACTTGTCATGGGCTTTGTCTACAGTTTGTATAATGACTATAGGGTTCTGTTAGACAATATGTCTACAGGTTTTCGGGGCGTCTCCGCACCGTTCGTCCGCGCTGTTTCCGCTGACGCCGTGGCGTGTGAAAGGGGCAGCCCCCCGAGGGCGTATTTGAGCACATTCCCCCGGCGCGCCAGGGAGGCGCCAAGTCACATGGCTTGCGCATATGATGGAGCGCCCGGGGTTTTCGCCGTGACGGCAGGCGTCGCGGCCCGCTGGCCGGGAACAAGAAGAACAAGAGGCACGAATCGATGGAAAGAAGGCGTTTCAGCGCCGCCCTGCAAGGGCAGAACCTCAGGTTCACCGGGGCCGGGGAGGGGGGCTCGGCACGGGCGCGGGTGGGCTTCCTGCTGCTCGAACACTTTTCCCTGCCGGCCTTCACCCAGGCGCTGGACACCCTGGTGACCGCCAACCTGATCCGCAGCGAGTCCTTCGCGGTGAGCAACTTCAGCCTGAGCGGCGAGCCGGTGACCAGCGACCTCGGGTTGCTGATCTGCCCGGACCTGGCGCTCGCCTCGGCGGCGTTGCAAGGACTCGACCTGCTGGTGGTCTGCGGCGGTTTGCGCACGCCCCTGCGCTCGTCCGCCGCGCTGCGGGAAGCGTTGCAGGACGTGGCGTCGCGCGGCGTCGCCCTGGCCGGGCTGTGGAACGGTGCCTGGTTCCTCGGCGACGCCGGCCTGCTGGATGGCTACCGCTGCTGCATCCATCCCGAGCACCGCGCCGCCCTCGCCGAGATCGCCCGCAACAGCCAGGTGACCAGCGACAGCTATATGGTCGACCGCGACCGCCTGACCGCGGCCAGCCCCACCGGCGCCTTCAACCTGGCGCTGGAGTGGATCGCCCGGCGCCACGGGCGCGACCTGGTGGAGGCGGTGGTGGATATCCTCGCCTTCGAGGAGTCGCGCTACCGGCGGGTGCGCCCCGCCCTGCACGAGAAGATGAGCGAGCCGCTGCGCGAAGTGATCAACCTGATGGCGGCGAATATCGAGGAACCGCTCAGCCAGGAGCAGCTCGCCCACTACGTGGGGCGCTCGCGGCGGCAGATCGAGCGATTGTTCCAGCAGCAGCTCGGAACCACGCCGGTGCGCTACTACCTGGAGTTGCGGATCACCGAGTGCCGGCGCCTGCTGCAACATTCCGACCTGACCATGCTGGAGGTCCTGGTCGCCTGCGGCTTCGTCTCGCCCAGCCACTTCAGCAAGTGCTACACCGCCTTCTACGGCTACCCACCGTCGAAAGAAGTGCGCTACGGCAACGTCCGCTCGACGAAATGAGGGCGTTTCGCCGGACGCGGCCGGCATGCTAGAACGGACCTTTCGCCCTGGCCTGCGGAGGTCCTGCGCCATGTCCCAGCCTTTTCTCTGGCGTCGCGTCAACGACTCGTCCGGTTTCGCCGAGCCGCGGGTGTTCATCCGTGTCTACCTGGAACCGGGCAGCATCGATGCGGCCATCGCTTTCTACGAAGACCTGCAGGGCGTCGCCCACGACATGCGCTTCGACTTTCCCGAGAAACGCCTGACACTCGCCGCGGTCGGCGCCTTCCTCCTGCTGGAGGGCAGCGACGAGGCGCTGGCGCCGTTCCGCAGCACCACTGGCACCCTGCTGGTGGACGACATCGAGCCCTATCACCGGCGGTTGCTGGCTGCCGGCGCGCAGATCATCTTCGGGCCGGCGCGCGCGCCCACCGGCGCCTGCTTCAATGCGCTGCTGCCGGACGGCACGGTGGTCGAGTTCGTCCACCACCGGCCGCAGCCGGGCGAGGCCTGAACCTCAGCCGTCGCGCCGGGCGGCGCAATCGTCCATGGCCGCGCCGATCGCCTGTTCGCCGCGCGCCAGCAGCGCTGCGCTGGCGCCGCGGATATCGCGGGCTTCCTTGTTCTGGCTGAGCTTGAACTTGCCGACCAGGCGGGTGATCTCGATTTCGATGCCGACGATCAGCCGGAGCATCTCGTCGATGTAGTCGGCGGGGCCGTCGGTCATTTTCCAGGGCGTTTCCTGGGTCGCCTCGTGGGTGCGGGTCAGGCGCGCCACCAGTCCGCGCACATAGCGTTCGTCGTCGCGGATCCGCACCCGGCCGTGGGCGTGGACCACCCGGTAGTTCCAGGTCGGCACCTGGCGGTGGTGCTCCTGCTTGCTCGGGTACCACTGCGGCGAGATGTAGGCATCGCCGGCGCGGAACACCACCAGCACCTCGTCGCCGTCGCGCAGCTCGCTCCAAACCGGGTTGTTGCGCGCGACATGGGCTTCCAGGGTGCCTTGCGCGCCCTTCTCCGGGCTCAGCTCGAACGGCAGGTGGTTGGCGTCCAGGCCCGCTTCGCCGTGGCTGACCAGCAGGCCCAGCGGATAGTCCCGGATCAGCGCGTGCAGCGCCTGCGGGTCGGACTCTTCGAAATGCGAAGGCAGGTACATGTTCTGTTCTCCTCGGGGACTCGGCCCTTATACGCTGTCGGTGGGTTCCGTCGCCACGCACAGCAGGTGCGAGTCGGCGCGCATGCCGGGCATCATCAGGCGCAATTCGTCGAGCAGCAGGCCGCCCGCTTCGTGCAGGGCCGCCAGCGGCATTTCCGGCAGGCTCTCGAGGATGAACCACATGCGCTGGGCGCTGGCGTCCAGGCGGGTGCGCACGCCCTGGCGCCAGTTCCAGCGGCGGCAGGTGACGCCGAGGTCGTCGCGCCAGACCACCTCGCCGGGGTCGGGGGATTCGTCGACCGCCTCGCCGTTCTTCAGGGTGTCGAAGGTCTCGCTGCCGTCGGCGACCACCAGGCGCGGCGTGCCGGCATAGGCGGCGAGGTTCTCGCCGCCTACCGGAATGGCGAATTGCACGCTGATGGCGTTGTACAGGTCCACCACCGGGTCGATGCTCGGCAGCCCACCGTCGCGCAGCGCACGCTTGCGCAGGGCTTCGGCGGAGCAGGGGGTGCGCTGCGGCTTGGCGCCGAAGCGGCGGAACGCCTCGGCCCAGGCTGCCAGGTGCGCCTCGGCCCAGTCCGGTTCGCCACGCGCCAGCGCCTGGCAGGCGCGCTCTACGGCGCGGTCGGCGATTTCCGGACGAACGATCGGCGCCGCCTCGACGGTGAGGCTCAGGGCGCGGAAACCGGGGGCGAGGGCGGCCACCTCGGCGGCGATGACGGGGAGGATCGGGGCGTGCTCGGGCATGGTCGTCTTCAGGGTTCGGTGAGATGGAGGGGGCGGGGCATTCGGCTTGGCCGGCGCGTAAAGCGGTAGGTGGATTTTTACCATCCGGGCTCCGCCCTCACCATGAAATCAGCGAATGAATTATTAGCTGTGCTGATGATCGGGTGGTCGGGTTCAGCTGCGCTAATGGCGGGAGCGGCGTTCGCTTGCCGGCGAAGCCGGCGCCAGAGCCTTCCGCCGGCCGGGAGGGGCTGGACAGCGAGACGCGAGGGGCGCAGTGTTCGAGCGGTCAGAACCGCCACCACCCGAGGTAGAACGCAGATGGCCAAGGCAGCCGATGTGGTTGTGCAATGCCTGGAAAACGAGGGCGTGCAGTACGTCTTCGGAATTCCCGGCGAGGAGAATCTCGACCTGCTGGAGTCCCTGCGCAAGTCGCAGATCCGGCTGGTGCTCACCCGCCACGAACAATCGGCCGGCTTCATGGCCGCCACCTACGGGCGCCTCACCGGCAAGACCGGGGTCAGCCTGTCGACCCTCGGCCCGGGCGCCACCAACCTGGTCACCGCCGGCGCCTACGCCTACCTGGGCGGCATGCCGATGCTGATGATCACCGGGCAGAAGCCGATCAAGAAGTCCAAGCAGGGCCGCTTCCAGATCCTCGACGTGGTCGGCATGATGCAGCCGCTGACCAAGTACACCCACCAACTGGCCTCCGCCGACAACATTCCCTCGCGGGTCCGCGAGGCGTTCCGCCTGGCCGAGGAAGAGAAGCCCGGCGCGGTGCACCTGGAGCTGCCGGAGGACATCGCCGCCGAGCAGACCGACAGCCTGCCCATCCCGCCGAGCCTGAGCCGCCGGCCGCTGGCGGAATACAAGGCGATCTGCGCCGCGGTGGAGAAGCTGCGCGCCGCGCGCAGCCCGATCCTGGTGATCGGCGCCGGGGCCAACCGCAAGATGACCGCCAAGGTCCTCAAGCAACTGATCGACAAGACCGGCATTCCCTTCGTCACCACCCAGATGGGCAAGGGCGTGGTCGACGAGCGTCACCCGCGCTTCCTCGGCAACGCCGCGCTGTCCGCCGGCGACTTCGTGCATCGCGCGGTGGAGGCGGCCGACCTGATCGTCAACGTCGGCCACGACGTGATCGAGAAGCCGCCGTTCTTCATGGTTCGCGGCGGTACCGAGGTGATCCACGTGAACTTCCGTTCCGCCGAGGTGGACCCGGTGTATTTCCCGCAGATCGAAGTGGTGGGCGACATCGCCAACGCCATCTGGCAGATCGGCGAGGCGCTGGACGATACCGCGCACTGGGACTTCACCCGCCTGCTGGCGATTCGCGAGGCCAACGAGGCGCAGGTCGCCGAAGGCGCCGACGACCCGCGCTTCCCGCTCTATCCGCAGCGCCTGGTGGCCGACGTGCGCCGGGCGTTGCCGTCGCAGGGCATCGTCGCCCTGGACAACGGCATGTACAAGATCTGGTTCGCCCGCAACTACAAGGCACACATGCCCAACACCGTGCTGCTGGACAACGCCCTCGCCACCATGGGCGCCGGCCTGCCCTCGGCGATGGCCGCGCACCTGGTCTACCCGGACCGGCCGATCGTCGCGGTGTGCGGCGATGGCGGCTTCATGATGAACAGCCAGGAACTGGAAACCGCGGTGCGGCTGAAGATGAACCTGACGGTGATCATCCTGCGCGACAACGGCTACGGGATGATCCGCTGGAAGCAATCGAACATGGGCTTCGCCGACTTCGGGCTGGACTACGGCAACCCGGACTTCGTGCACTACGCCGAGGCCTACGGCGCCCACGGCCACCGGGTCGACAGTGCCGAGGGCTTCCTGCCGCTGCTGGAGCGCTGCCTGGGCACGCCCGGGGTGCATGTGATTGATTGCCCGGTGGATTACTCGGAGAACGACCGCATCCTCAACGTCGAGCTGCGCGAACGCGCCCTGGCGGTCTGAACCGCCGGAGCGTCGCGCCGGCGTGCGTTCCGGCGCGACGGCTCAGAACAGCGACAGGTTGTAGCTGGCGATCAGGCGCACCTCGTCCACGTCGCGCGCCGAGCGCTCGAAGTCGGTGCGGTAGGTGGCGTTGCGCAGGCGCAGGCTGAGGTCCTTGAAGCGGCCGCTCTGCACGATGTACTTCAGCTCGATGTCGCGCTCCCATTCCTTGCCCTCGTCGCCGTTGGCCAGGCGGATATGGTCGCCGTTGACGTAGCGGGTCATGAAGCTCAGGCCGGGCACGCCGACGCTGCGCAGGTCGAAGTCGTAGCGCAGTTGCCAGGAGCGTTCCTCGGGGTTGGCGAAGTCGTTCACCTGCAGGTAGTTGGCCAGGTACGGATTGCTGCCGTCGAGGTAGGGCATCGAGCTGGCGCCGTTCATCCGCTGCCAGCCGGCGCTGAGCGTGTGGCCGCCCTGGGCGTAGGCGAGCAGCAGGCTGAGGGCGCGGTTGTCGATCTTGCCGGCGCGGGCCGCGCCGGCGTCCTCGCTGTCGAACCAGCGCAGGTCGGCGCTCAGCTTGCCGGCGCCGACCTGCCGCTTGCCCATGGCACCGAGGTAGCGCTGGCGATAGACGTTGCGCAGGCCGCCCTGGGCGTATTGCAGCAGCAGGCCGTCGTTGACCTGGTAGTCGAGTTGGTAGGCGTCGAAGCGGTTGCCGGTGGTGTCGCAGGCGTAGCGTTTGTTCTTGCAGTGCAGGCGGATGTCCTGGGCGTCGCTGGAGTCCCGCGCGGTGTAGCGCTCCAGGCGGGTGGCGGAGAACCTGAGCCCGGCGATCTCCTCGCTGGTCAGCTGGGCGCCGTGGAACAGGGTCGGCAGCAGGCGTCCGTCGTTGTATTTCAGCAACGGCATGTCCGGCAGCATCGCCCCGTACCTGAACTGTGTCTGCGAGAAGCGCATCTTGCCGGCAACGCCGGCCTTGGCGTACTCGTCGACCGAGCGACGCGGATCGTGGCCGCTGGAAGGCAGCAGGCCGCTGTTGCTGTCCGCGGGGCTGGAGTCGAGCTTGATCCCGAGCATCGCCAGGGTATCCACGCCGAAGCCCAGCGCGCCCTCGGTATAGCCCGAGCGCAGGTCGAGGATGAAGCCCTGCGCGGCTTCCTCGCGCTTGGAGGCGCCCTGCGGGTTGGCCGAGCTGCCGTCGCGGAAGTCGCGGTTGAAGTAGACGGTGCGCGCTTCCAGGCGCGCGCTGCCGTCCTCGAGGAAGGCGGCAGGGGCCGGGGCGACGAATCCGCCGCACAGGGCGAGGGCGCCCAGGCCGCGAAGGGTGCGGGGCGAACGGGGGGAAAACGGGGAGGACATGCGGTGACTCTCGACAGCGGGGGTAAAAAAGCGCGCGAAGGTGTCACAGATGGCCGGCGGGGTCTTTGCGACCTTGGTCTAGCCGAGAAGGCGCGCACGGATCGTCGGCCAGGCAGGCCTCTAGCGGGTCGGACGCAGCGTGCCGAAAGCGACGAAGAATCCTCCGCAGCCCCCTGTGAAACGCTGCCCCGCCCGTGCCAGCCTGATCGTCACGTTTGCGCCAGGATATCCGGAGGCTAGCGCTTCACGCAGACGAACAGGGCATTCCCGGAGCTGCCGGCCCAGGGCGTGATCCGTTCGTAGTCGTGTTCGAAGACCTGCACCTCGAAATGCGTCTGCAACAGGTGCTGCAGCTCGGCGAAGCCGAGGGCGACCATGGGGTGTTCGTCCTCCCAGGTCTGGGTCGTTCCGTCCGTGGTTTTCTCGATACCGAGGCGCAGCGCCTGGCGCTCGCCCTCGCCGCTGTAGTACCAGCCGGAACCGAAGGTGAAGCGGCTGCCTCGATGCTCCACGGAATGGCGGACGAACGCGCGATTGTCGATCTGCCCCTTGTCCACCGTGTTGAAACAGAACACGCCGCCATCCGCCAGTGCGCCATGCACGCTGGCCAGGCATGCGCGCAAGCGCTCCAGCCCTGCGTTGTAGTGGATCGAATAGAGGAAACAGGTGATCAGGTCCAGCGGCTCGTCCACCTGGAAGCCGGCCATGTCCTGCCGGCTGAAGTGCGCTTCGGGGCAGCGCTGTCGGGCGAGGTCGAGCATCGGCTGGTTGATGTCCAGGCCGGCGCTGCGATAGCCGAAATCGAGGAAGTGCCGCACGTGAGGGCCGGTACCGCAGGCCAGGTCCAGGTGCCGCCGGCCCTGGTTGCCGAACAACTGGTGCAGGCGACGCACGCAGTGGCTCTGCGCCTGGTAGTCGATGTCGGCGCACATCAGGTCGTAATAGTGGGACAGGTCGGTGTACAGCGCGGTGGCGGACATGGGCGGCAAGGACCGGCGGCGAAGGGCGCGGCATGGTACCCCAGGCCCGGGCCTTGCCGGCGAAAAAACAGGCACCGGCCGGCGGATCGCGGGCGGACTTCAGTCGAAACGCGGCCAGTCGTCGGCGATCCTGCACCAGCAGGCCATCGATGCGACCTGGACATGCTTCTGTTTCGCCGCCGGGAAGGGCGTGTCCAGGCTGCCGAGGGCGACCGATACCCAGTCGGCGAACTCGCCTTCGCTCCTCGACCAGAACAGCGGCGAGCCGCAGCGCGAGCAGAAGCGCCGGAGCACGGCGGGTGAGGAGCGGAACGCGGCGAGCAGGTCGGCGCCGCGGTCGATGTGCAGGTCCGCGACGGGGACGCTGCCATAGCTGGCGAATGCCGCGCCATGGGCCTTGCGACACTGGCCGCAGTGGCAGTGAGAGAGTGCGCGCGGGGGCGAGGACAGTCGGTAGTGCAGCGCGCCGCACAGGCAACTGCCGTGGAAGGTCTGGCTCATCGGAGGGCGTTCCCGGATTCGCAAAGGCGGCGAGTCAAGCAGCCCTCGCCACGCTTGTCGAGCGCCTCCTCCGGTCGCGGGCTGTCGGTGCGGGCGTCGATGTCTGCTAGGCTCTGCCGTTTCACCCTAGGAGTATTTCCCCATGGCCCGAGCCACTGCCCGCCACATCCTGGTTTCCAGCGAAGCCAAGTGCAACGAACTGAAGACCGCCATCGAAGGCGGTGCCGACTTCGCCGAAGTCGCCCGCGAGCATTCCTCCTGCCCCTCCGGCCGCGACGGCGGCAACCTGGGCTCGTTCGGCCCCGGCCAGATGGTCCGCGAGTTCGACCAGGTGGTCTTCAGCGCGCCGCTGAACGTGGTCCAGGGGCCGGTGAAGACCCAGTTCGGCTACCACCTGCTGGAAGTCACCAGCCGCCAGGACTGAACGTACGGCGGCGCATAACGCCCCTCTTCCACGCGCCGATCCAGGCGTGGGGCGAATAACCATTGCGCGGGATAAACGGCGGATAACGCCGTTGGCGTTATGCGCCCTACCTGTCCCGGACGACGAAAGAAGCCGCACTTCCAGGCGCCAATCCGGGCGTAGGGCGAATAACCGCTGCGCGGTTATCCGCCGGTGCGCGATCGATAGCCTGGCTGGCCTCAGGGCGCGAAGTAGCGGGAGATCTGCGAATAGACGCCGCTGAAATCGGAGAAGTAGTCATTGCGCTGTGAGGTGGGCGCGCCGCAGTACGAGGGGCCGCCGTACAGGCCACCGCGCAGCTGGTAGGAGCCGTCGCCGGCGACGGTCAGCAGGCCCGAGCCGGACGAGCCGCCTTCGACCACCGCCGACGGCCAGTCGACGCGGGTCAGGGCGGTATGCCCGTCGTAGGTGACGCCCACTGCCGAGACGTTGCCCTGCGAGTACTTCTTGGCGTCGCCGCGCGGATGGTGGATGTCATGGCCGAGCGAGCCGTTGGCGATCGGCGTGGCGCTCCAGCCCTGGTAGAACACGCCGGCCGGCGGAGTGCGCTTGAGTTCCAGCAGCAGGGTGTCGCGCTTCGCGTCGCGGTGCAGGATATTCGCCCCGCCGGTCAGCACGGTGACGCTCTGGTTGATGGTCGAGGCGTCGCCGTAGCACTGGGTGGTGTTGTAGAACCAGATGGTCTGCAGCGTCGCGGCGGTGGCCTGGTCCTCGATGCAGTGCGCGGCCGACCAGAACAACTGGCGCTTGGGCGAGTTGCCGTTGTTCAGCAGGGTGCCGGTGCAGATGTAGCTGCCGCCGTCCGCCGAGCTGGTGAAGACCATCTTCGCCACCGCTGCGGTGGCGTTGTCGTAGGCCCGCGTGCCGCTCTGGGTCGCGCAGACCGCATCCACCTCGCAGCTGCCGCTGGCGCCGAAGCCGTCGCGGTAGCCGGCCTTGTACAGGGAGTCGGCGAAATACGATACCTGGGGTACCGACAGGCGCAGGTCGCCCGGTTGCAGGTTGGCCGGCAGCACCAGTTCGACGGTCAGGGTATCGCCCTCGATGACCGGGCTCCAGTAGGGACGGTTGAGCGAGAGGTCCTTGCCGCTGGCCTCGAATATTTCCTTGCCGGCGCCGGCGAAGTGCAGCAGCACGTCGTCGGGCAGCGAGCCGCTGCGGGTTTCCAGGCGAATCGCGGCGCGCAGGCTGGCGGCCCCCGCAGCGCTGATCGGGAAGCGCGCGGTGTGGCGCCCGTCCGGAGTGTCGATCCATTCGAGGGTTGTCAGGTCGATTTCCGGAGTCGCCGTTTTCAGGCCCACGCCCACTTGCAGCGGCGTACCCGGTTTCGGCGCCAGCGGCGCGGCGCGGGCCACGCGGCGGGCGGGGGGCGCGGCGAAGTGGATGCCGGCCGCCGAGATCGCCGCGTTGGGGTTGGCGAAGCGGGCGTGACCGGTGCTCGCCGGGGAGGCCTGGAGCACGGCGACGTCGCCAGCCATCTCGCTCGCACCGGGCGCCGCCAAGGCCTGGCTCGCGCCGGCAGCCAACGCCAGAACCAGGCATGCATTCAGGTACGTTCTCTTATGCATGAATCGACTCCTTCAGTTTTTTGGGAGGGCAACTTCCTCAATCGTTCGCGTGGCGAAAGATATGCAGGTGTGACGGAGTCGTTCAAATATTTTTTATATTCGTTTCTGCTAGCTATTAAATATGAAGAAGCGTTTGTGGATAGCAGAATAGATAGCTATTTCCTTCACTTGCCATTGATGTTGGATTGCTCTCTCTACCAACTAAAGTTTGGTCTGGAGTGGCTCTGCAGAGCCTTCGGTTTGCTTCAGAGAGGTGCAGGATGTAGTGCATGAGTGCTTTACTGGTGCAGCTGTCGATGTGATCGGGTTAACGAAATCCTGATTTTCAAGTTATCCGGTTTGACCACTGCCGAATATAAGGCTGGGTGAATCTTCCATTCACCGCTCGGAAACCGTTCCGATGTTGGCTTGGTTGAATTCCAGGATATCCGGCTTATGGTCGTATAAGTCATCTCTATAATCGCGGGGCATATATAGAGCCCTGGCCGCTTACCATTACTCCAGGGTTTTCCAGGATACGCCGCCGCCCTTGTTTCAGAGCGGCGGATGCAACGGCGGCGCATGCCGCGCGATCAGTTCGGCGACCCACTCGATGGTAAGCGTTCATTCCAAGACATCCTGCCATCCCGCTGACTTCCGCCCTAGAGTGACCTCGCATTCAACAACGCGAGGTTATTTCCATGAGAAAACACCGCACCGCAGAACAGTGGCAAGTCCTAATCGGTCAGCAGCGTGACAGCGGCCTGTCGGCCACGCAGTTCTGCAAGGAGCACAAACTCGGTTATGCCAGCTTCTGTAGTTGGCGCAAGCGCCTGTTGAGTCAGCCGGTCGGTGAGGCTGCGGATTCTGGTTATGCCAGCTTCCTGGATCTGTCATCGCTGATGGATGACTCGGCCTCTCCCGGAAGCGGCTGGAATATCGTGCTGAGCCTGGGTAATGGTGTTGAGCTAAGGCTGAGCCAGATCAGATGATCGGTCTGGATAGCCAGGCCCGGATCTGGCTGTGCACCGAGCCCACGGATATGCGTAAATCCTTCCGGGGCTGAGCGCTCTGGTCCGCAATCAACTCAAGCAAGATCCGCTCAGCGGGCAGTATTTTGTCTTCGTTAACCGTCGCAAGACCCAAATGAAGATGTTGTATTTCACGCCCACGGGCTACTGCCTGTGGGCCAAGCGACTGGAGCAGGGGCAGTTCCGGGTACGGCCGTCTTCTTCGGGACAGCGCCCCTTAAACCTGACTGATCTCCAGTTGCTGATTGACGGTATCGAGGTGCAAAAGTACCGTCAGTTCAAGCGTTTTCGGGGCACGTAGCGGGTTGTGTTCCGGTATAATATCGGCCATGAATTCAATGGCTTCCGCGTCCTATTCCAACGCCCCTTCCTACTCGGTACTGGCCGAGGAGAATGCCCTGTTGCGTGAGCAGCTACAGGTCATGCAGCGGCAGTTGGACTGGTTCAAGAAGCAGCTGTTCGGCCCCAAGTCCGAGAAGCAGGTGTATGACCTCCCGGAGCAGGGCGGCCTGTTCCAATCGAATGATGCGGCTAGCCCGGAGAAGCCTCTCGATGCGGAGAAACGCCCGGTTCGGGCTTATCAGCGAGGCACCGGAAAGAAACAGCGGGACGACGACTGCCTGAACGATACGGGTCTGCGTTTTACAGCGGACGTGCCAGTGGAAGTTGTTGAACACCTGCCGCCGGAGCTAAGCGGCCCCGACGCCGACCAGTACGACATCCTTGGCACCAAAACGACCTATCGGCTGGCCCAGCGGACGTCCAGTTACGTGGTGTTGCAAGTGGAACGCCCCGTATTTCGGCGCAAGGGCAGCGACAAGCCCCCGTGACCACGCCGGCCCCGTCCAACGTACTGGACAACAGCCTGGCCGACGTCAGCTTGTTGGCGGGTCTGATGGTCGACAAGTTCCAGTTTCACCTACCGCTGTATCGCCAACACCAACGCATCCAGCAAGCGGGTATTACCCTCAGCCGCAGCACCCTCACCAATCTGATCAAGCGATCTATTGATCTGCTGCGGCCGATCGTGGATGCCCAGACCGACAATGTTCTGCGCAGCCGGGTGTTGGCGATGGATGAGACGCCGATTAAAGCTGGCCACCAGGGTCGGGCAGGCCCACAAAAAGGCAAGATGAAATCCGGCTGGTTCTGGCCGTTATACGGCGATGCCGATGAAGTGGTGTTCACTTACTCGAACAGTCGAGGCCGAGCCCATATCGAGCAGGTACTGAACGAACAGTTCAGCGGAACTCTGATCAGTGACGGCTATGCTGCTTATGCCCGCTATGCCGCCGCACAGCAGAACATCATCCACGCGCAGTGCTGGGTGCACAGTCGTCGTTACTTCATTGAGGCGCAGAAGGACCACCCGATAACTGCCACCGAAGCCCTTCAGCAGATTGCCAAGCTATACACCAACGAAGAAGAGATCCGCGTCCAGCAACTGACCGGCGAAAAGAAACGCCAGTACCGGCTGCTCCACTCAAAGCCGGTGGTCAGCGACTTCTTCCAATGGTGCCGGGATCAACTGGCACAGGGCGGTCTGCTGCCCAGTGATTTATTGACCAAAGCACTGAACTACGTGCTCAGCCGTGAAGCCAGCCTGACCGTCTTCCTGGAAGACCCAGACGTCCAGCCAGACACCAACCACCTGGAACGGGCCCTGCGCCCCATTCCCATGGGACGCAAGAACTGGCTGTTCTGCTGGACTGAACTCGGCGCGGAACACGTGGGCATCATCCAGAGCCTGATCACTACGTGCAAACTGCACGACATCAACCCGTACACCTATCTGGTGGACGTGCTGCAGCGCATCAGTCAGCACCCGGCCAGCAAGGTCGCTGACCTGACGCCTCGGCTCTGGAAGACCCGGTTCGCCGATAATCCGTTACGCTCGCTGATCGATCCGCGCCATTCTGATCGACAGACCGCACAGCCAAAGGGCACCCTCCATGCGCATTGAAGACATGAGCATCGATCAGCTATTGGAGCTGAACCGAATGATCTGCCGGCGCATTGATGAACTGCAAGATCAAGAAAACCTGCAGGCGCTGAGTCGGCTGCACGTGGGGCTGAAGGTGACCTTCGAAAGCCGAACTGGCTTGACTATGGGGATCGTCACCAAGATCAACCGCAAGAGCGTGATCGTCCTGGCCGAGAACGGCACGAAACAGTACAAGGTCTCACCGGAATTGCTAAGGCCCCTTCGGGACGTAAAGTAAGTCCAGTACGTCGTGGAATGAACGCTTACACTCGATGAACACCCGCAGCTTGCCGCTGACGTGGCGGTTCGGCGGGAACGCCAGGTACAGCGGCATCGGCTCCAGGCTCCAGTCCTCGAACAGCGGCAGCAGCTCGCCGCGGGCGAGGGGCTCGCGCGCCATGTAGTGCGGCAGCCAGAGGATGCCCAGGCCGGCCAGCCCGGCCGCCAGGTAGGCGTTGCCGTCGTCCACCGCCAGCACATGACGGCCCGCCACCCGCAGGCATTCCTCGCCCCTGCGCATGGCGTAGGGCAGGGCCTTGCCGGTGCGCGCCCAGAGGAAGCCGACGATACGCTGGTGGCTGTCCTCCAGTTCGCGCGGGTGGCTCGGCACGCCGGCGCGCTGCAAGTAGGCCGGTGCCGCGTAGACCCCCAGTTGCAGGTCGCCGACCCGCCGCGCCATCAGCGACTGGTCGCGCAGTTCGCCGCCGCGGATGACGCAATCGACGTTCTCGTCGATCAGGTCGACGAGCCGATCGCTCACGCCCAGGTCGATCTGGATCTCCGGATAGCGCGCATGGAACTCGGGCAACGCCGGGATCAGCAGCAGCCGCGCCAGCGGGCTCGGTACGTCGATCCGGAGACGCCCGCGGGGCGCCAGGGCGGCGCTGGAGAGGCTGGTCTCGGCATCGTCCAGTTCCGCCAGCAGACGTACCACCCGCTCGTAGTAGGCGGCGCCGTCGGCGGTCAGGTTGAGCTTGCGCGTGGTGCGGTTGAGCAGGCGTACCCGCAGCCGCGCTTCCAGTTGCTGGACCAACTGGGTGACGCTGGTGCGGCTCATGTGCAGCGTCTCCGCCGCCTTGGTGAAGCTGCCGGTATCCACCACACGGGCAAAGGCCTGCATCGCATCGAAACGGTCCATCGGGACTCCGGGTCGTCGGGAATTGTTTGGATTCTACAAACAGTCATGGCCAGGGTTGCGCGTTTATCCACGGCGCGCACGACCTTACCGTTCTTCCATCGACGATGACGGGGCCGGGAGCCCCAGGATGGAGGTATCGCATGACTGTACGCGACGTGGTTTTCCCCGCCGGCCGCCAGGCCCTCTACGAGCGCAACCGCTATTCCCCGGCGGTCCGCAGCGACGGCCTGCTGTTCGTCTCCGGCCAGGTCGGCAGCCGCGACGACGGCTCTCCCGAACCCGAGCTGGAGACCCAGGTCCGCCGCGCCTTCGACAATCTGAATGCGGTGCTCGCCGCGGCCGGTTGCGGGTTCGACGATGTGCTCGACGTCACCGTGTTCATGGTCGACGCCGAGGCCAACTTCGAGCGCATCTGGAAGATCGTCCCGGAGTACTGGGGCGAGGCGCCGTACCCCACGCTGACGGCGGTGGGGGTGAACTGGCTGTATGGCTTCAGCTTCGAGATCAAGGTGGTGGCGAGGTTGCCGGAGGGGCGGTGAGAGCCGATGCGCAGTGCCGGGGCCAGCTCGGCTAGCGCCGGGGCTCTGAGGGACGCCGCAGGTTTACCCAGGCCGGCGCGTGGTCGCTGGCGTGCTCCTCGCCGCGCACCCAGCGATCCACCCCGGCGTCTTCCAGGTGGTCCGCCAGGCTGGCGCTGAGCAGCAGGTGGTCGATGCGCAGCCCGGCGTCGCGTTGCCAGTGCTGGCGGAAGTAGTCCCAGAAGGTATAGAGGCGCCGGTCGGGGAAACGCTGGCGTAGCGCGTCCACCCAGCCCTGCCGCAGGAGGCGCTCGAAGCACTCGCGGGACTCCGGCTGGAGCAGGGCGTCCTTTTTCCAGGAGCGGGTGTCGTAGATATCGAAGTCGCTGGGCACCACGTTGAAGTCGCCGGCCAGCACCACCGGATGGCCGCTCTCCATCAGCTCGGCGGCGTGTCGGATGAGGTGCTCGAACCAGGCCAGCTTGTAGTCGAACTTCGGTCCCGGCTGGGGATTGCCATTGGGCAGGTACAGGCTGGCCACCAGCAGGCCGTCGACGGCCGCTTCGAGGTAGCGGCTGTGGGGATCGCTGGCGTTGCCCGGCAGGCCGCGGCGTACCTCCAGCGGCTGGCTGTCGCGGGCGAGGATGGCGACGCCGTTCCACGCCGACTGGCCCTGCCAGATCGCGCCGTATCCGGCCTTCTCCAGCGCCGCGGCGGGGAAGCGCGCGTCGGGCGTTTTCAGTTCCTGCAGGCAGACGATGTCCGGCGCTTCCCGCTCCAGCCAGGCCAGCAGCGCGGCCAGCCGGGTCTGGATGCCGTTGACGTTGAAGGTGGCGATCTTCAGGGTGTCCACCGGTCGCCTCCGCGAATGACGATCAGGCGGCCGCCTGCAGGGCTTCGCCGATGGCTTCGTTGAACGCCTGCAAGTCACCCGGGTTGCGCGAGGTGATCAGGGTCCAGCCGTTCGCCGGGCAGACTTTCACCCGCGTGTCGACCCAGTCCGCGCCGGCGTTGGTCAGGTCGATACGCACGCTGGAATAGGAGGTCAGGGTCTTGCCGCGGGCGACACCCGCGTCGATCAGCAGCCAGGGGCCGTGGCAGATGGCGGCGACCGTCTTGCCTGCGTCGCTGAATTCCCTGACCAGGCGCCGGGCCTCGCTGTCCTGGCGTAGGGTGTCGGCATTCACCGTGCCGCCGGGGACCAGCAGCAAGTCGTAGTCCTCGGCGCGCAGGCCTTGCAGCCTGGCGTCGGAATTGACGATCAGGTCCTTCTCGCTGTCGTGCACCCAGGTCTGCGCTTCGCCGCCCTCGATGGTCGCGTGGGTGACCGTGGCGCCCTGTTGCTTCAGGGTCTTCAGCGGTTCGAGCAGCTCGTCGCGCTCGATGCCGGTGTTGGCGGTGATGACCAGGACGTTCTTGCCTTGCAGCTTCGCGCTCATGGTTTTCTCCTCTGCTGGGGCGCCCGTGGCGGTCGCCGTGGCGTGACATGCAGGAGAGTGGAAAGCTGGAGCGCCGGGGAGTTCGAAAGATTTGCCGGGCGGTGGGCCGGATCCTTGGCCTGTCAGCCTCCGGCGTCAGCGGAACAGCAGCGAATGATGCGCCGCGCCACCGGTGCGCGCGCCGTCGCCCACCGCGATGGCGACGTTGCCGGCCGCCAGCGCCGCGTCGCCGCAGGCGAAGACGCCGGGAACGCTGGTTTCGCGCATGCCGTCGGTCCTGATGAACGGCCCGCTCGGGCCGTCCTCGAACTCGCAGCCGAGCAACGCCGCCAGCGGGCTGGCCATGCGCGTACGCGGCTGGGTGAACAACCCCGCGAGCGTAATCGTGCGGCCACTGGCCAGGGTCACGTCGGCGCGCGCGCCGCCCAGCGCGACCACGGCTTCGCGCTCGATCGTCACGCCGCGCCGGTCCAGCCTGGACATTTGCTCGGCATCCGGTTCGAAGACGCCGTTGAGGAAAAAGGTGGTCGCTCCCCAGTCGGGCAACATCAGGGCGTGGTGGATGGCCAGCGGTGAGGCCGCCAGTACGCCAATCGGCCCGCCGTCCAGTTCGTAGCCGTGGCAATACGGGCAATGGAACACGTGCCGTCCCCAGCGCTCGGCAAGACCGGGGATCTCCGGCAGCTCGTCGGCGACCCCGCTGGCGAGGATCAGCCGGCGCGCGGTGAAACGTTCTCCGTTGGCGGCCTTCACCACGAAACCGTCCGCCTCCTTCTTCGCCGCGACGGCGGCTTCGGACAGCCACTCGACGCTGGGATAGGCCAGCAACTGGGCGCGGGCGTCATCGGCGATGGCCGCCGGATCGCGGCCGTCCTGGCCGAGAAAGCCGTGGGAGGCCCGGGCGAAGCGGTTGCGTCGCAGTCCCGTATCCATCACCAGCACCCTGCGCCGCGCCCGCGCCAGTTGCATGCCCGCGGAGATGCCGGCGTAGCTGCCACCCACGATGATCACGTCGAAAGTCATGGCGTATCTCCCATTCGGATAGTCACGAAACAACGTAAGTTTCATGAGATGCGCTTGTCAACGCTCTCGTAACTTTTTCTGTAGCGAGACATACTCATGGTCTTTCCGTCACGAGCCCGCCGTTCATGAGAAACGACACCCGCCTCTCGCGCATGCTCCATGTGCTGATCCATATGGCCCGCCACGAAGGGCCGGCGACGTCCGAAGCCATCGGGCAGATGCTCGGCACCAACCCGGTGGTGGTGCGACGGACCATGGCGCTGCTGAAGAACGAAGGCTACGTGAGTTCGGAGAAGGGCCATCGCGGCGGTTGGCGGCTGGCCAAGCCGTTGGCGGACATCACCTTGCTGGATATCCACCAGGCGCTGGGAGCGTCCTCGATCTTCGCCATCGGCCTGTCTACCGATCATCCGGAATGCCTGGTCGAGCAGGCGGTCAACGAAGCGCTCGGCGAGGCGTTCGAGGCGGCGCAGGCGTTGCTCCTGGAGCGCCTGGGGAGCGTCACGCTGGAGCAGTTGGCGAGCGAGTTCGAGCGCCGCTATCGGCCCTGCTGAGGCGCCTCGAAGGGCCGTTCGGACACCGCCGCCGCGCCTGCGGAGGCACGCCGGCGGTCCGGGATCAGAGCGAGTACTTCACCGTGAACATCAGGTTGCGCGGCTCGCCGTAGTTGAGGTTGCCGAAGTCGATGCCGCTGTAATAGTACTTGTCGAACAGGTTGTTGAAGTTCAGCCGCGTGTCGATCCGTTCGTTGACCTTGTAGCCGAGCATGGCGTTGACCACGGTGTAGCCGCCCTGCTGGAAACCGGTGCTGCTGTCCTCGGTCTTGCTCTGGGTGGCCAGGTCGCCGCCGACGCGCCATTTGTGCAGTTCGCCGGGTAGCGTATAGCTGGTGGCGAGCTTGAACAGGTGGCGTGGCTTGGCCGCGTCGAATGGCTTGCCCTCGTTGGCCTTGTTGCTGTCGTGCTTGTACTTGGCGTCGACGTAGGTATAGCCGGCCATCATCTGCCAGTCGTCGCTCAGCGCACCGCTCAGCTCCAGGTCGACGCCCTGGCTGCGGACCTTGCCCGAAGCGCGCGAGCAATAGCGCGAGGTGGGGCTGAAGGGGCATGGCGAGGGGCCGCCGACGTCCTCGGTGGCGCGGTTTTCCTGGTCGATCTGGAACAGCGCGATCTGCGAATTGAGCGCGCCGCCGAAGTGTTCGCCCTTCAGGCCGATCTCGTAGTTCTTGCCGGTGATCGGGTCGAGCAGGCCGCCGCCGGCGTCGAAGTTGCTCTGCGGCTTGAAGATGTCGGTATAGCTGGCGTAGACCGAGTAGGTCTGGTTCAGGTCGTAGATCACCCCGGCATAGCGGGTGACGTTGCGGGTGACCTTGTAGCTGTCGGTATCGGCGTCGGCCTTGTACCAGTCCAGGCGCCCGCCGAGGATCACTTTCAGCGGGTCGGCGAGGTTCAACCGGGTGGTGAGGTAGGCGCCTTTCTGTTCCTGGTCGAGCTTCATGCCCCACAGGCTGGTGTTCAGCCTCGGCTTGAGAGTCGAGCTCGGGTCCCACTGGGTCGGGTCCATCGGCCCGGTGGGGGTGCCGTCCTTGTTGAACAGGCTGCCCCAGCCGCCGTGGCCGTCGAAGCGTTCCTGGCGATAGCTGGCGCCGACCACCAGCTCGTGCTCGCGGCCGAGCAACTGGAAGGGACCGTTGGCATAGGCGTCATAGCTGTCGTGGTCGTCGGTGTAGCTGTAGTCGCCGGGGTTCTGGGTCATGCTGGCGCAGCCGGTGGTCGAGTAGTAGCAGTCGTTGTACAGCCCGAGCATGTTGATTCGCGCCCACAGCTTGTCGGCGGCCAGCTTCATCTGCCAACCGTTGGCGAAGCGGTGGGTCAGGTCGCTGAACAGGTGGGTGGTGTCGGTATCCCAGTAGGACCAGTCGGCGCCGTAATAGGACGAGCGCTTGAGGTCCAGGTGGCGGCCGCCCAGCGGGCTGGGCAGGCCTACCCAGTTGTCGTTGCGGTTGTCGTTCTGGTTCGAGGCGCCGATGGCGAAGGTGGTGTCCGGGCTCAGGTCGGCTTCGGCGATCCCGTAGAACACGCCGCGTTCGCTGCTGACGTGGTCCTGGAAGCTGTTGCCTTTCTGGTAGGCGACCACCGCGCGGCCGCGCAGGGTTCCTTCGCTGTTCAGCGGGCCGGAAACGTCGGCCTCGCTGCGATAGCGGTCCCAGGTGCCGACGCTGCCTTGCAGGGAGGCGCGGAACTCCTGGGTCGGACGCTTGCGCACCATGTTGATCGCCGCCGCCGGGTTGCCTGCGCCCTGCATCAGTCCGGTGGCGCCGCGCACCACTTCGACGCGGTCGAACATGGCCAGGTCGGCGGCGGAAATGACGTCCTGGGTATAGGTGGAAATGCTCGTCGGCAGGCCGTCGTACATGATGTTGTCGACGTCGAAGCCGCGCGCCGCGTACTTCACCCGGGCCGGCCCGTACTGTTGCACGGTGAGGCCGGTGACGCCCTTCACCGCGTCGTTGAGGTCGCGCATGCCCTGGTCGTCCATGCGCTGGCGGGTGACCACGCTGACCGACTGAGGGGTCTCGCGGATCGACATCGCCAGCTTGGTCGAGGTGCGCATCGCCCGCGTGGTGTAGGAGCCGCTGTCTTCGGTGATGGCGGCGGTGGCCGGGTCCTGGGTGGCGACCACGCTGAGCGCGCCGAGGTCGACGCTGTCGCCGGGGGCGATGCCGGCACCTGTCGCCGCGGCCTCGACCCAGGCGTCGCCGCCCCGAACCTCCCCGCTCAGTCCGGAACCTGCGAGCAGACGCTGCAGTGCCTCGCTTGGCTCCAGCGTGCCGCGTAGGGCCGGTGCGCGCCGGTCGGCCACGGCCGCGCGGTCGAAACGGATGCGCAGGCCGCTGGCGCCCTGCAATTGCTCGAGGGATGCGGCCAGGGGCTGGGCGGGAAGGTCAAGGGCGATGGGAGCGGCCTGGGCGGCCAGGGAAAGCGAGGAGAGACCGAGCAATAACGCACTGGAAACGACGTGTTTCATCTGCAGTGTCCTGGATGGCGGCGCAGGCAGGCCGTTGGCGCGACCGGCTGCGTTTCTTGTTTATGTGGGAAACCGGCGTAGGAATTCGCGGCGGGGCAAGTGTATGTAAATGTAAAAATGGAGTAAATGATAGAGATTATCGTTATCAGTAGTATTCGCAGGAATCCGATGAACTGCGTCCTGCCAGCGGCTGACGGGGATTTCCGCTGGATATCTCCCGTGAAGGCCGTCTGGATTCGTGACTCCAGCGCAAATGAATTTGCTCGATTCGGGTCTTAATCGAAGAGAAGTAAGCCGCCACACTGCGCTTCATTCGAGCCATCCCGCCCACGGAGCGCAGCCATGTCGTCCACCATCCACCCCCTCCCGTCCTTCGGTCTCGGCACCTTCCGCCTTACTGGCCAGGTCGTCGTCGACTCGGTGCGCAGCGCCCTCGAACTGGGCTATCGCGCCATCGATACCGCGCAGATCTACGGCAACGAGGCGGATATCGGCCGCGCGATCGCCGAGAGCGGCGTACCGCGTTCCGAGCTGTTCCTCACCACCAAGGTCTGGGTCGACAACTACGCCCGCGAAAAGCTGCTCGCCAGCCTGCGCGAGAGTCTGGAGAAACTGCGCACCGACCGGTTGGACCTGGTCCTGATCCATTGGCCGGCACCCGGCAACGGCGTCGAGCTGGGGGAGTACATGGCGGCGCTGGCGGAAGCCAAGTCCCTGGGCCTGACCCGGCGGATCGGCGTCTCCAACTTCAACATCGAACTGACCCGCCAGGCCATCGCCGCGGTCGGTGCGGGCGAGATATCCACCAACCAGATCGAACTCAGCCCTTACTTGCAGAACCGCGCGCTGACCGCCTACCTCGAGGAGCAGGGCATCGCGGTCACCTCGTACATGACCCTGGCCTACGGCAAGGTGCTGAAGGACCCGACGCTGGCCGGGATAGCCGCCAGGCACCGGGCCACGGTCGCCCAGGTGGCGCTGGCCTGGGCGATGCAACTGGGCTACGCGGTGATTCCGTCCTCGACCCGCCGCGAGAACCTCGCCAGCAACCTGCTGGCGCGCGACCTGCGCCTGGACGCCGAGGACATGGCGCGCATCGCCGGCCTCGAGCGTAACGGCCGCGAGGTCAGTCCGCAGGGCCTGGCGCCGGCCTGGGACTGAGAACCGCGTCGAGGGTCCGCCGCGCCGAGGCTCCGGTCGCGCGGCCGGTTCAGAGCTCGATGCGGTATTCGATCACACCCGGCTTGTCCGCTACCCAGTCGTACAGGCGCTGTGCCCTGTGGTTGCTTTCCTGGGTATGCCAGTAGAGCCGCGCGCAGCGACGTTCCTCGGCCTGCCGGCGGACGTACTCGATCAACTGCTTGCCGATCTGCTGGCCGCGCACGTCGGGCGAGACATAGAGGTCTTCCAGGTAGCAGACGTCCTGTGCCGCCCAGGTCGAGCGGTGGTAGAGGAAGTTGACGATGCCATGCAGGCGGCTACCGTCGCTGGCCACGGCGCAGTGCATCGGTTCGCCCTCGTCGAAGAAGCGCCGCCAGGTGGCCTCGGTGGCCTGTGCCGAGAGTTCGACTTCATAGAACGCCTGGTAGGCCTTCCAGTATTCGAGCCACTGCTCGAAGTCCTCGTGTGCCACGGGGCGTACCGATACCAGTGTGTGCAGGGATTGCATCCAGTGCTTCCTTCTTTGGCTTGATGGGGCGATCCGGCGGAGGCCGGGACCGAGGGTCTTGACCCGGCTGTTTTTATAGCCGCCTAATGGCTTGCCATACCCCACCAATTAGATAATCGAGGGCAGACCATTTGTTCAGGCAGTCACTGCTCGAGTCGGTCAAGGCGCGCCTCCTCCATCCACAGCTCCAGGCCCTGCCGCTGCATGCGCGAATCCAGCGCGCGATCCGCCAACTGATCCTCGACGGTGCGCTGGCGCCGGGCAATCCGTTGCCGGCCTCGCGGGCGCT
The DNA here is from genome assembly GCF_020405165.1 of Pseudomonas sp. PS1(2021). NCBI lineage: Bacteria > Pseudomonadati > Pseudomonadota > Gammaproteobacteria > Pseudomonadales > Pseudomonadaceae > Pseudomonas > Pseudomonas sp. PS1(2021). The sequence continues at coordinate 6,969,264 of NZ_CP084484.1, forward strand.
GGCGCAGTCGTTGGGGGTATCCCGCGACACCGTCGAAGCGGCCTATTCGCACCTGCATGCCGAGGGCTTCATCGAGCGTCGGGTCGGCAGCGGCAGCGTGGTCGCCGCGGCTACCCGGCTGTCCCCCGGCCGGCGCGGCGCGGGCGCTCCACGACGGGGCGGCGGCGCGCCGCGACTGAGCCGGCGTGGCGAGGCGATGCAGGCTGGCGGCGGGGTTCGCGAGCAGCTCGTCCCGCGCCCCTTCGCTCCCGGCGTGCCGGAGACCCGCACCTTTCCCCTGGCGACCTGGGAGCGCCTGCAGCGCCAGGTCCTCAAGGAATACGGCGCGCGCGCCCTGACCCATGGCGACCCGCAGGGTGCCGAACCGCTGCGCCAGGCGATCGCCGACTACGTCAACCTGGAGCGTGGCGCACGGGCCACGGCCGACCGGGTACTGGTGCTGACCAGTTCGCAACAGGCGCTGGGTCTTTGCGCCAGCGTGCTGCTCGACGCCGGCGAGCGGATATTCGTCGAGGACCCGGCCTACTACGGCGCGCGCAAGGCCTTCGAGGCCGCAGGCCTGGAGTGCCTGCCGGTCCCGGTCGACGAACAGGGCCTGCGGCCCGAGCCGATCCTCGCCCAGCCGCAGGCGGCGCGGGCGCTGTGCCTGACCCCGTCGCACCATTACCCGACCGGCGTGACCCTGTCGCTGGAGCGCCGCCTGGCGCTGATCGAATGGGCGCAGCGGCAGCAGGCATGGATCATCGAGGACGACTACGACAGCGAGTTCCACTACGCCGGCCGGCCCACCGCCTGCGTGCAAGGCCTGGACGCCCACGAGCGGACGCTCTACATCGGCACGTTCACCAAGTCGCTGTTTCCCGGCCTGCGCATCGGCTACATGGTCCTGCCGCCGGCGCTGGTGGCGCCGATGACCGTCGCCCGCTCCCTGCAGGACGGGCACAACGCCTCGCTGGCGCAACTGACCCTGGCGCGCTTCATCGCCGGCGGCCACTTCGGCGCCTACGTGCGCGGCATGCGCAATCTCTACGGCGAGCGCCTGGGATTCCTCGCGGAGCGGGTGGGCAAGCGTCTGGGCGGCCTGGTCGAGCCGCGCGTGCCGGCCGGCGGGCTACAGATGCCCGGGCTGCTTTGCGCGGGAATCGACGAAACGCGCGCCATCGCGGCGGCATACCGCGCCGGTGTCGAGCTGGTCGGGCTCAGCGCCCTGCATCTCGCCGCGCCACCGCGAGCGGGTTTCCTGATGGGCTTCGCCGCCTACACCACGGACGAGCTGGAGGCGGCGGTCGGGGTCCTCGCGAAGACCCTGCGCGGTTTGCGTGCGAATCCCTAGGCCGCCGGCAAGCGCTCAGTCGCGCAGGGCGTAGACGTAGGCATCGACCTGGGCGCCGTCGGCCAGCGTTACCCGGGTCGCCACGCGCCGGTATTCGCTGCCTTCGAATTCATCCAGCGCGGGCCAGTGCTCGGCGAGGCGGTCGGAGACGAACACATGGCCGTGGATTTCCTCGCCGTCGGCGTCGATCGCCAGGCCCGGAAAGCCCATCCCGGCACCCCAGCCCTTTTCCAGCAGGCGACCGCGGAGGCTGGCCGCCTGCCATTGCCCGCCGATCTTCTGCATCAGGTGTTCGTTGGGACGGCCGGGGCCGAGGCTGCCGTAGACGAAGAGTCGCTGCATCGATAACTCCCTTGAACGGAAGAGCGTGGGCGCAAGACGCGAAGCCTTCCGCCCGCGCCTTTCACTTGCTTGCCAGCGGTGGAGTACGCGGCGGCACGATACGCCGCGAGCCGGTCGACTCGAAGGCCGCGGCGAAGCGCAGCAGCGCCGAGTCGTCGTAGGCGCGGCCGGCGAAGGTCAGGCCCACCGGCATGCCGATGTCGGCCATCACCCCCATCGGTACGGTGACCGTCGGCACGCCGAGGTGGCGGATGGCGAGGTTGCCGTTGGCGACCCAGACACCGTTGCTCCAGGCGATGTCGGCCGAGGCCGGGTTGACGTCGGCGTCCGCCGGGCCGACGTCGGCGACGGTGGGGAAGAGCACGGCGTCCAGGCGCAGGCGTCGCATCCACTCCTCGAGGTCGATCCGCCGGGTTTCCTCGAGGCCGCGCAGGCCATCGGGGAGGGTCGCGATCCGGTCCCAGGGCTTGATGCCGCGCTCGGCCATCCGCACGTATTCGTCCATGCCGGCGGCCAGGTCGCCCTCGCGGTTGGGCAGGGTGCCGGGGTCGTGGGGGAAGATCTGCGGGCCGTCGACATCCGCCAGGCGGTTCAGCTTCGGATCGCCATTGGCGCGCAGGAAGTCGTCGAAGCCCCAGGCCGAGAGTTCCCACAGCTCGTCGTGGAGGAATTCCTTCGACACCAGGCCGCGGTTGAACACGGTGGGCGCGCCGGGTCGGTCGCCCTCGCAGTTCGACACCAGCGGGAAGTCCACCTCGATCACTTCGGCGCCGGCGGCTTCCAGGGCCTTGCGCGCCTGTTCCCAGAGGGCGATGACCGAGGGCCGGGTATGGATGCGCTGGCCGGTCGGGCCGCCGATCCCGGGGGACTCGCTGGTGCCCGCATCGGGGTCGGCGTTGATGAACATGCGCGGCACGCCGAAGCGCTTGCCGGCCAGGGCCTCGGCGCCTGCGGCCAGGGCCGGGTAGCTCGCCGGGCGTACCTCGGAGGCCTTGGGGATCGGCACCCAGGGCTGCATGCGCCAGAGGTCGCCGCGGGTATCGGGATCGTCGGCGACCACTACGTCGAGGATTTCCAGCAGGTCGGCCATGCTCCGCGCATAGGGCACCACCACGTCCATGGTCGGCGTCAGCGGCCAGTTGCCGCGCACCGAGATCACCCCGCGCGAAGGGGTGTAGGCGCACAGGCCGTTGTTCGACGCCGGGCCGCGCCCGCTCGACCAGGTTTCCTCGGCCAGGCCGAAGGCGGCGAAGCTGGCCGCGGTGGCGGTGCCGGCGCCATTGGAGGACCCCGAGGCGAAGGGCGCGGTGAGGTAGGCGGCATTGTACGGGCTCTCCGCGCGGCCGTAGACGCCGCGCTGCATGCCGCCGTTGGCCATGGGCGGCATGTTGGTCTTGCCCAGGCAGATCGCCCCGGCGGCGCGCAGGCGCTCGACGGTGAAGGCATCGCGCTGGGCCACCAGGTCCTTGAACGCCGGGCTGCCGGAAGCCGCGGTGAGGCCCTTGACCAGGTAGCTGTCCTTGGCAGTGTAGGGAATGCCGTCCAGCGGACCGAGGGGCTCGCCACGCGCCCGGCGGGCGTCGGAGGCCTGCGCTTCGGCCAGCGCATCGGGATTGCGCACCACCACCGCGTTCAGCGCGGTGGGCGTGCCGGGTGCATCGTAGGCGTCGATCCGCGCCAGGTAGGCCTGGACCAGTTCGACCGCCGTGGTACGACCGGACTCGAGCGCGTCACGCAGCTCGGCGATGGAAACCTCGGTGACCTCGATCATGCTGTCACCGCCTGGCGAATGGAGACGGGGAGACCGTTAGCGACGCTCATCATCGTTCCTCTTGTTCTCTGCTTGCTGCGACGGGGGCCGCGAGGCGGCCGGGTCGATACAGGGGATGCAGTGTACATCCTGGCCGGCGCTCGCGGCTTCCCTGGCGGGGCGCGGCAACGGCCTCGCAGGTCCTGGCCAGTGTCTGGGGTTGCCGCCGAAGCGCGGCGTCGGAGAAAGTCCGCGGGCTGTCGCCGGCCGCCGGCGAGGCGTAAGGTGCGGCGTCGGGGGGACCATTTCACACAGGGGAATCGTCATGACGAATCATCGTACCGCGCTGGTCACCGGCGCCACCCGTGGCATCGGCCTGGCCCTGGCCAGGCGCTTGGCGGCCTCCGGCTGGAGTGTAGTGGGCATCGCCCGCCATGCGAGCGACGACTTTCCTGGACGTCTGCTGTGCTGCGACCTGGCCGATCCTGCGCAAACCGCCGAGACGCTGCGCGGATTGCTCTCGGAAAGCGCCGTGGATGCCTTGGTCAACAACGCCGGGATCGCCTTGCCGCAAAGCCTGGAGAACCTCGACCTGGCCGCTCTGCAACAGGTCTTCGACCTCAACGTGCGGGTCGCCGTGCAGCTTGCCCAGGCCTGCCTGCCGGGGCTCAAGCGTTCGCCGGCGGGCCGCATCGTCAACCTGTGCAGCCGGGCGATCCACGGCGCCCGCGAACGCACCGCCTACGCCGCGGCGAAGAGCGCGCTGGTCGGGGTGACTCGCACCTGGGCGCTGGAGCTGGCGCCGCTGGGCATCACGGTCAACGCGGTGGCGCCCGGGCCGATCGAGACCGAGCTGTTCCGCCAGACCCGCCCGGTCGGCGGCGAGGAGGAACGGCGGATTCTCTCGACCATCCCCATGCAGCGGCTCGGGCGGCCGGACGAAGTGGCCGCGCTGATCGAGTTCCTGCTCAGCGAGGGCGCTTCGTTCGTCACCGGCCAGGTGATCGGTGTCGACGGCGGCGGCAGCCTGGGCGGTCGTTGAGGCCGGGGCTTCAGATCCGGCGGCTGCGCAGCAGTAGCCAGAGCAGGTAGAAACCGCCGAGCAGGCCGGTCATCAGGCCGATCGGCAGGTTGGCGACGTATGCCAGGCGCTGGCCGAGCAGGTCGGCGGCCAGCAGCAGGACCGCGCCCATCAATGCGCCGGACAGCAACGGCACCCCGGCCGAGCGGGTCAGGCGCCGGGCCAGTTGCGGGCCGGCCAGGGCGATGAAGGCGATGGGGCCGGCCGCGGCGGTGGCGATGGCGGTCATGCCGACGGCGACCAGGACCATCTGCAAGCGCACGCGCTCCACCGCCACGCCGAGCTGGGCGGCGCTGGCATCGCCCAGCTCCAGCACTTCCAGGCGACGACCGTGGTACAGCGCCAGCGGCACGCTGGCGAGCAGGCCCAGCGCTGCCGGGACGACGTGCGACCAGGTCCGGGTGTTCAGCGAGCCGGCCAGCCAGAGCTGGGCGTACATCGCCTGGTCGAGGTTGCCGGTGACCAGCAGCAGGCTGTTCAGGCCCGACAGGCTGGCGCCGACACCGATGCCCACCAGCACCAGGCGGTAGCCGCCGGCGGTGGCGCCCCGGCGCGCCAGCAGCACCACCGCCAGCGCCGTGCAGAGGCCGGCGGCCAGCGCCGCCAGCGAGGTGGCCAGCGGGCCGGCATCGAACAGGATGATCTGCACGATGGCGCCGCTGGCGGCGCCGGTGGTGAAACCGATGACGTCGGGCGAGCCCAGCGGATTGCGCGAGATCGACTGGAAGATCGCCCCGGCCATGCCCAGCGCGGCGCCGACCAGGCAGGCGGTGAGCACCCGTGGCAGGCGCACGCGCTGGACGATGCGCTGGGCGGTGGGGTCCTGGCCCTGGCCGAGTAGGCTGGCGAACACCTCTGCCGGGCCCAGCGCCAGGCTGCCGGTCCCCAGCAGGGCCGCCGCCAGCGCCAGCCCGATCCCCGCGAGGACCAGGCAGGCCAGCGCCGCCCGTGGCCGCCAACGCAGCGACAGGGAACCCTGGCGCAGGGCGTGGAGACCGTTCACAGGCGGCTCAGGCGGAAGCGCCTGACCAGGACGATGAAGGCCGGTCCGCCGAGCAGCAAAGCGACGATTCCGGCGGCGATCTCCGTCGGCGCCGCCAGCAGCCGCCCGAGGATGTCGGCGCCGAGCAGCAGGCCGGCGGCGATCAGCGCCGAGAAAGGCAGGATCCAGCGCTGGTCCGGTCCGGCCAGCAGTCGCGCGAGGTGCGGGGCGACCAGGCCGACGAAGGCGATCGGCCCGGCCAGGGCGGTCGCCGCGCCGGCCAGCAGCATCACCGCCAGGCAGGCGAGCAACCAGGTCAGGCGCAGGTCGACGCCGAGCGCCTGGCCAATCTCCTGGCCCAGGGCCAGGGCATTGAGCCTGGCGGCGAGGGCGAAGGCGGCGGCCAGCCCGGCGCCGATGGCCAGGCCCGGCCATCCGAGCAGGGCGAAGCCGCTGCCGGAAAGCGAGCCGGCGGCCCAGTGGCGGAAGCGGTCGAAGACTTCCGGCGGGGCGTTCAGCACGATGATCCCGGTCAGCGAGGCGAGCATCACCGACAAGCCGGCACCCGCCAGCACCAGGCGCACCGGGTTGGTGCCGGTCTCGCGGGCCTGGCCGAGAAGGAATACGGCGATGCCGGCCAGGCCGGCGCCGAGGAAGGCGCAACCGAGGTACTGGCCCATGCTCGCCAGGTCGAACAGCGCGACCCCGACGATCACCGCCAGCGCCGCGCCGGCGTTGATTCCCAGCAGGCCGGGTTCGGCCAGCGGATTGCGCGTCAGCGCCTGCATCAGCGCGCCGGCCACTCCCAGTGCCGCACCGGCCAGCAGCGCCACCAGGGTGCGCGGCAGGCGCAGTTCGCGTACCACCAGGTGGCGATCATCGTGCGGATCGACGGCTTGCAGGGCATCCAGGGTGACCGCCAGGGGCACCGGCCGCGAGCCCAGCGCCAGGCTGGCCAGGGCCGCCAGCGCGAGCAGCAGCGCGCCGGCGAGCAGGCCCCAGGCGCGCAGGCGCCGGCGGCGCATCGGGGACGCTTGCATAAGCGGACTTCCTGCGAACGGGCGCATGGCTCAGCGGAAATGGCGGGCGACGTTGTCGATCATCTGCCGCCCCGAGTAGTAGTCGATGCGGAAGGAACTGGGGCCCAGAGCGTACACGCGCTTTTCGCGCACCGCCGACAGGTTGGCCAGCACCGGGTCGGCGAGGAACGCCTGCACGTCGTCGTCGCTGGCGCCGAGCAGGAACACGCTGTCGCCGGCGATGGCGGCGGGCAGGTTTTCCCGCGAGATGAACTGGAAGTCCGAGGCGCGCGTCACCTTGCCCGCCAGCGCCTCCGGTAGTTCCGCCACCTGGAAGCCGAGGGCTTCGAGCAGGCGTGCCTGGGGGCTGGCCTGGCGGCCGATGGAATAGCTGCCGGCGATGTTGTAGCCGACCACACTGACCGGGCCCTGCGGCGGCGCGATGGCCGCGGCGACTTCGGCGGTGTAGGCGTCGAAGCGCTGGATGGCGGCCTGCGCCTGGCGTTCCAGGCCGGTGTGCCGGCCCAGCTCGGTAGCCAGTTCCTGCCAGCTGTGTTTCGAGTAGTCGACCACCAGCGTCGGTACGCCCTGCGCCTCCAGCTCCGCACGGTATGGCGCGGCGCTGTCGGCGCCGGTGGCGGAGGCGACCAGCAGGTCCGGATCCTGGGCGATCACCGCTTCGATGTCGAAGCGCAGGTTGCGGTAGAGCACCTCGACGCCACGCTGGTCGGCGACCTTCGCCCATTGCGAGAAGAAGCCCTTGGCGTCGGTCAGGCGACTTGGCGTGGTGGCGGCGCTGGCCACCAGCGGCGCGTCCATCGCCAGCAGGATGCCGGTGACGCTCGGGGTGGTGGAGACGATCCGCGCCGGCTTCGGCTCCCCGGCCGCGGCGAGGGTGGCGAACAGGCTCAGGGCGAGGGCGAGTAATGGCAGGGCGGAGCGGCGGCGGGTCGGCATGAAGGCTGTTTTCGCTGTAGGGGAAGCCGGGCGGACGGATTCATATGATAATGCTTCTCATGCAGTCTATTCCATAATGTAGAATCGATTCCACATATTCGAGCCATCTCATCCAGGAACCTCCCATGACCCATCGCCTGCACGCGGACGCCGTGACCTTGCGTCGCGACGCGCGGACCGTTTCGCGGAATCTCTCGCTGGCCATCCCCGAGGGTTCGTTCAGTGTGATCGTCGGGCCCAACGCCTGCGGCAAGTCGACCCTGCTGGCGGCATTGTCGCGTCTGTTGGCGCCGGCCGAGGGCCGGGTGGTGCTGGATGGCAGGGATATCCACAGCCTGCCGGGGCGGGAAGTGGCGCGGCGTCTCGGCCTGCTGCCGCAGAGCGCGCTGGCGCCGGATGGCATCACGGTGGCCGAGCTGGTGGCGCGCGGACGCTATCCGCACCAGTCGTTCCTGCGCCAGTGGTCGCCGGCGGATGAGCGCGCGGTAGCGGCGGCGCTACGCGCCACGCGGGTCGACGGCCTGGCCGAGCGACCGCTCGACGCGCTCTCCGGCGGCCAGCGGCAACGCGTGTGGATCGCCATGGTGCTGGCGCAGGAAACCCCGTTGCTGCTGCTCGACGAGCCGACCACCTACCTGGATATCGTCCACCAGATCGAATTGCTCGAACTGCTCGCCGAGCTGAATCGCCAGGGGCGCACCATCGTCGCCGTGCTGCACGACCTCAACCAGGCCTGCCGCTATGCCTCGCACCTGATCGCCATGCGTGACGGCGCGATCCTCGCCGAGGGCGCGCCGGCGCATATCTTCACCGAGCGTCTGGTGGAGGAGGTGTTCGGCTTGCGCTCGTTGATCATCGCCGACCCGGTCAGCGGCACGCCGCTGCTGGTGCCGCGCGGGATCGCCGCCGACGCGCCGGGCTGAGGTGGCTCAGCGCGGCGGCGGCCGCATGCCGGGATGGAGGACCAGGCCGCCGGTGGACTGGTTGACCTGCAGCGCCTCGTGGAACAGCGCGTCGCGGTCTTCCGCCGACTGCAACTGGCCGAGATCGGTCACCGTGGTCATCGCGCAGACGATCTCCTGCTGGGCGTCGAACACCGGCGCCGCCTGGCCGGTGACATTCGACAGCAGGTGGCTGGTCAGTTCGGCCCAGCAGCGCTCACGCACCTCGTCGAGCAGCGCGCGGCTCGGCGGGCTGCCGCGGAAGTGCGCCGGTTGCTGCTTGCGCGCGGCGTCGACCACGGCCTTCGGCAGGAAGGCCTGGAACACCAGGCCGCAAGCGGTATTGTCGATGGGCAGGATATCGCCCAGGGCCAGCGGGTTGATCGAGAAATAGGCGCTGCGGTACCAGCGCACCAGGGTCGGGCCGCGCTCGGTCCAGATCGCCACCCCGCCGCTGGCGGCATGCCGTCGGGCCAGGGCCTTCATGTGGCGGGCGGCGATATCCACCGCGTCGATCCGCTTCAGCGCGCCTATGCCGATGCTCAGCGCCGCCGGCCCGAGGTCGTAGAGACCGCTGAGCGGGTCCTGGCGGGCCAGGCCTTCCTTCACCAGGCTCTGCAGGTAGCGGTGCGCGGTGGAGCCGCCGGTGCCGGTGCGCCGGGCCACTTCGCCGAGGGCCAGTTCGCCTTCGGCGTTGGCCAGGGTCTTCAGGAAGCGCGCGGCGATGGACACCGACTGGATGGTGCCGGAGCGCTTTTCGCCCGGGGCGTCCGGCATCTCGTCCGCCGGGGGCTGCGAAGTATTCAACGGCTCGGTCTCCTCACCACGGTTGATCCATAGGCTTCGGTCCGCGCTGCGGTGGCGCGGGCGGCGCCCATGATACCGATTCCCCGGGGCGGTGGGGCGCCGCGGAAGGGACGGGCGTAGGAGATTTCATATTTCGCAATGAGGAATGTATTCCCCATTGAGGAATTATCTGGCGGCGTGATAGCCTGAATGGAAAAGAGAGTCATTCCCATTTGGAGAAGATCCTTGAACGCCCGCACGCACCGCACGCTCAACCGGGGAATCGGCGTCGTCACGCTGTCCACCCTGCTCGCCTCGCCATCGGCACTGGCCCGGGAAAACCCGCCCGCCGAGGACGAACCCGCCGCCCTCGAGGCGCTGGTCGTGACCGGCGAGAAACGTGAACGCTCGCTGAAGGACACGGCGTCCTCGGTATCGCTCACCAGCGCCCGCGACATCGACCGCAAGCAGACCGGCAACGCCTCGGTCGCCGAGGTGATCAATGGCAGTCCCAACGTGGTCTACACCGACTCGGTGGGCGCGCCGATCATCCGCGGCCAGGACACCCAGGGCCCGAACAACGGGCAGAACGTGTTCTGGGGCGGCACAGTGCCGCGGGCGACGATCAACCTCGATGGCCACTACCTGAACTACAACGAGATGTTCTTCGGCGCGACCTCGGTCTGGGACGTCGACAGCATCGAGGTGTTCCGCGGCCCGCAGACCACCTCCCAGGGCGCCAACGCCATCGCCGGGGCGATCATCGTCAACACCAAGGACCCGACCTTCAGCCCCGAGGCTGCCTACCAGGCGGAGATCGGCAGCTACCATTCGCGGCGCAGCTCGATCGCAGTGTCCGGCCCGCTGGCGCAGGACTTCGCCGGGCGCCTGGCGGTGGACTACGCGGGCCGCGACACCTTCATCGACTACGACAACCCGAAGTTCCAGGACAGCGGCACCGACCAGGACTTCCGCGCCCTCAACGCGCGCGCCAAGCTGCTCTGGCTGCCCAGCGGAATTCCGGGCCTGGAGAGCAAGTTCACCTTCTCCCACAACGACAGCAACCGCCCGACCCAGGAAGCGGCGACCCGCCCGTTCGACAAGCTCGACCATCGCTCGACCACCATGCCCAGCTGGGAGCAGGACACCAACACCAGCATCCTTGACGTCGCCTATGACCTCGACAACGGCATCCGCCTGTTCAACCAGGCGCAGTACTCGCTGTCCTCGGTGCACCGCACCACCGGCGCGGGCGGCGAGGGCGACGCCGATATCCGCCAGAAGAACGCCTCCAACGAATCGCGGATCAGCTTCGGCGAGCAGGAGGACCGGATCAGCGGCATGGGCGGGGTCTACTACGCCCGCACCCGCACCGACGAGACACTGCACCTGCGCGGGCTGTCGGCCTTCGACGACACGAAGAAGAACCTCGGTGTGTTCGGCGAGCTGAACTACCGCCTGAGCGACCGCTGGACCCTGACCACCGGCCTGCGCTACCAGGAGGATCGCATCGAGCGCAGCGGCAACTCGGTGCTGGCGCCGCGTCCGCTGGACTACCAGAAGACCTTCTCGGCCTTCCTGCCGAAAGTCTCCCTGGCCTTCGCCGCGACCCCGGACTGGACCGTCGGCGGCCTGGTCAGCCGCGGCTACAACCCCGGCGGCGTGTCGCTCAACCTGACCACCCGCAACTGGGCCTACTTCAAGGAAGAAACCATCTGGAACTACGAACTGTTCACCCGCGCCAGCCTGCTCGACGGCCGCCTGCTGCTGAACGGCAACCTGTTCTTCATGGATTTCAAGGACGCCCAGTACAACATCCCGGTGGTGGTTTCGCCGGGGGTGGCGCAGTCGTACACCATCAACGCCGAGAAGGCCCACGCCTACGGCATGGAGCTGGACCTCGACTATCGCCTGCGCGACGACCTGCGGCTGAAGGCCAGCGCCGGCGTGCTACGCACCCGGATCGACGAGATGTCCGGCAATACCGGCTACGAGCACAACGAGTTCGCCCGCTCGCCGGGCTATACCCTCAGCTTCGGACCGAGCTGGGATGTCACCGAGCGCCTCAACCTGAACGCCCAGGTGCGCTACCTGGACGGCTACTACTCGGACACCGCCAACACCAAGGCCTACTCGATCAAGGCCTACACCCTCACCGACGCCCGCGCCAGCTACCGCTTCAACGACCAGGTGCAGCTCTATGGCTACGTGAAGAACGTGTTCGACGACCGCTCGCCCACCTACATGCAGGAAAACCGGGGGATCGGCGGCATCGAGGCGAGCATGACGCAGCCGCGGACCCTCGGCATCGGCATCAAGGGCACCTTCTAGGCGCCCCGAGAAGCCGGCCCCGCGCAGGGCCGGCCCAGCCCCAGAGCCCATACAGGAGATTGGCACGATGAGTACCCCGAAACGCCTGCACATCGGCATGTCGCTGGCCCCCACCTGGCTCAGCGGCGATGCCTGGCGGCGCCCCGACAGCAATATCGAAGGCATCTTCGGCAGCGATTTCGCCGTCGACATCGCCAGGCGCTCCGAAGCCGCCCACCTCGACTTCGTGTTTCGCCCGGACGTCAGCAGCCTGCCACTGGACGTGCTGGAGACCGGCTCCGGCTTCGCCAGCCTGGATCCCACCGTACTGCTTGCCGCGGTCGCCCGCGAAACCTCGCGGATCGGCCTGGTGTCGACGGTCTCCACCACGTTCTATCCGCCCTACGTGGTGGCCCGGCAGCTGCAATCGCTGCACTGGATCAGCAACGGCCGCGCCGGCTGGAACATCGTCACCGCGCTGCAGGGCCACGAGAACTTCGGCCTGGACGCGATGCCCGATGCGGAGCAGCGCTACGCGCGCGCCGCCGAGTTCACCCGGCTGGTGCACGACCTGTGGGACAGCTTCCCCCGCGAGGCACTCCTGGTCGACCGCGAGAGCGGCCGCTACGCCGACGTTTCCCGGGTGCACCCGGTCGACCACGACGGCGAATTCCTCAAGGTCAAGGGACCGCTCAACCTGCCGGCCTTCGGCGAGGCGCGGATTCCCCTGGTGCAGGCCGGCGCCTCCGAGAGCGGGCGCGACTTCGCCGCCTCGGTGGCCGACCTGGTGTTCGCGCCGACCCCGGACAAGGAGGCTGCCCTGGAACTGCGCCGCGACCTTTCCCGCCGCGCCGAACGCCACGGTCGCTCGCCGCGCGACGTGCGCCTGCTGCCGGGCTTCAGCCTGTACCTGGCGGAGAGCCGCGAGGAGGCGCGGGAAATCTTCATGCAGACCCACGCGCGCCTGGACCGCGCGCGCAAGTTCGCCACGATCAGGCAGATGCTCGGCCTCGACCTCAGCGACTGGCCGCTGGACCGGCCGATTTCCGCGGCCGACCTGCCGCCGCCGGTGGCCAACCCCGGCAGCCGCACCCACACCGACCTGCTGCGGCGCCTGATCGAGCGCGAGACGTTACGCCTGGACCAGTTGCTGCTGCGCCCCGAGGTGGTTTCCGCGGCGCACTGGCAGGTCATCGGTACGGTGGACGATGCCGTCGAGCAGATCGTCGACTGGGCCGCCGCCGGCGCCATGGACGGTTTCATCGCCGCGCCGGGAGGCTCGGTCGGCTCGCTGCGGCTGTTCCTCGAACAGGTGGTGCCGCGCCTGGTGGAAAAGGGGCTGTTCCGCGAGCGCTACAGCGCCACTACCTTCGCCGGGCACCTGGCAGAGGAATGATGGAAAGGGCCGGCGACGGCCGCGTCCTGGCGGCGATGGCGAGCGAGTGACCGCCTGCGGTTGGCCGCCTGACGGGCCCGCTGTATCGCAGCACGCCATCCGACCGGTGGGGCGTGGTACAGGCGAGGGAGCCTCTGCCTTGGCGTAGATACCGTCGTACCCCGGGGATCATCCGGACAGGTCGCAGCCTGGGCAGCGCTGGCCGTCGGCAGGCCTGGCATTCTGCTGTTACAACCATCCATCCATTCCTGCGGAAACGAGTGAACTCAATCGCCCCGAGCGCTGTCTGTCAGCCGTCGGCCCAACCGGGCCGGGCGCATGGCCCTTGGCCATGCGGTAGCCCCGCCCCGGTCGCGCGCTTGTCCATAACAATTCGACTGGCCGGCTTTTTCGCTCCCCTTTGCGGGTTTCGTTCTCTCGCCATGTGAAGATTGCCATGTCCCTATCCCGTCGCATCCCCGCCGCTCTTTCCCCGTTCCAGAACCGCGTCATCGGAGCCTGCCTGCTCGGCGGCCTGCTGGCGGCCGGCGCCCCGGCGCAGGCCGAGGAGGCGACCGGCAACGCGCGCTGGGTGAGCGACAGCCTGACCACTTTCGTGCGCAGCGGCCCCACCGATGGCTATCGCATCGTCGGCACCCTCACCTCCGGGCAGAAGGTCGAGCTGCTTGGCACCCAGGGCAACTACAGCCAGGTGCGCGGCGAGAACGGCAGCACCGTGTGGATTCCCAGCCGCGACTTGCAGGAGGTTCCCGGCCAGGCCGAGCGCCTGCCGCAACTGGAACAGAAGGTGGCCGCCCTGACCGCCGAGCTGGACGGCATCAACGACACCTGGAAGACCCGCGTGCAGGGCATGCAGGAAACCCTCGACACGCGCAAGAAGTTGATCGACGAATTGCAGGCGGCGCGCAGCAACCTGGACGCCGAGCTCGGCAAGGCCCGCTCCGACCTGCGTGCGGTGCAGGCGCAACTGGGCGACGAGAACAAGCAGGTGCTGATGCGCTACATGGTCTACGGCGGCAGCATCGCCGGCGCCGGCCTGTTCGCCGGGCTGATCCTGCCGTCGCTGCTGAGGGTGCGGCGCAAGCGCAACGACAAGTGGTTCTGAGCCTCCGCCCGCGTCTCTGCGTTTCGTAAAGCAAGCCCCGCCGGCCGCGGGGCTGTGTCGCAAGCGCGACAAGGGCTGAAGCGTCAGCCGCCCGGCGAGACGATGATCTTCACGTTGTGCTCCTTGTTGTTCACCAACTCTTCGAAACCGCGCTCGACGATTTCTTCCAGGCCGATGCGACCGGTCACCAGCGGTGCGATGTCGAGGCGGCCGTCGGCTATGAAGGCGATCACGTCGGCGAACTCGCCGTTGTAGGCGAGGGCCCCGAGCAACTGCTTCTCGGTGGAAACCAGCTCGAAGAAATTGAATTCACTGGGCTCCTCGAAGATTCCCACAAGCACGCATTTGCCGGCCTTGCGGATGGCATCGATGGCCAGCTTGGCGGTGTGCTTGTTGCCGATGCATTCGAAGCTGACGTCGGCGCCAAGCCCGCCGGTGAGGGCGCGGATTTCGCCTAGGGCGTCGCACCGCGAGGGGTCGAGCACCTGGCTGGCGCCGACCTCCAGGGCCTTGGCCTTGCGCGCCGAGGACATCTCCAGGGCGATCACCTGTGCCGCGCCGGCGGCGCGCGCGCACATGATGGTGCACAGGCCGATGGTGCCGGCGCCGACCACCACCACGTTCTGCCCGAGCAGGCTGCCGGCCTTCTTCACCGCGTGCATGCCCACCGCCAGCGGCTCGATCAGCGCGCCGGCCTCGCTGGGAAATCCGGCCGGCAGGGCGTAGAGCAGGTTGGCCGGTACGTTGACGTATTCGGCGAAGGCGCCGTTGTTCATCAGCCCGGTGAAGGCCAGGTTCTCGCAGATGTTGTACAGCCCATGCCGGCAGTAGTAGCAGGTGCCGCAATGCTGGCAGGCGTCTGCGGCGACCGCCTGGCCGAGGGCGAAGCCGGTCACGCCGTTGCCGAGGCGGACGATTTCGCCGCTGAACTCGTGGCCGAGGATGCACCGATCCTTGAGGCCGGTGAGCGGGTGCGGCGCCTCCACGGGGATGAATACCGGGCCGGCCAGGTATTCGTGCAGGTCGGAGCCGCAGATGCCGCACCAGTGCACGCGGATCTGCACCCAGCCGGGCGGCGGCTCGGCCGGGAGCGGCACGTCTTCCACGCGGATATCGTGGCGGCCGTGCCAGACGGCGGCGCGCATCGCCGCGTTGGCTTGCGGGGAACTGTTCATGTCGGTCGTCTCCTCAATGCTGGCGGAGGAAGTCGAGCAGCAGGCGGTTGACCTGCTCGGCGGCTTCCATCTGCACCATGTGCGCCTGTCCGGGAATGATCTCCACCTGGGCTGGCAGGCCCTCGGCATGCCGCGCCGGGATGATCGCGTCATCGCTGCCCCAGATCGCCAGGACCGGCTGGCGGCCCTCGCTCGCCACGGCACGCAGGTCGTTGCGCTGGCGACCGTCGGCGAACAGGTTGTCCAGCAACTGGCGCAGGGCCGCATCGACGCCTTCCAGGCGCTTGTAGCGGAGCATGTCCTCGAGCATCTGCCGGGTGACCAGCGCGGGGTCGGAGAACAACTGCACCAGTTGCGGCTTCAACGCGTTGCGGTTGGCCGCCTCGACGAAGCCGCGCAGGTAGTCGCCGTTGATCTCCTCGCCGAGGCCGGCGCTGCCGATCAGGCTCAGCGACAGCACCCGCTGCGGCGCCAGGCGCGCGCAGTTCAGCGCCACCGCTCCCCCCATGGAGTGACCGGCCAGGTGTACCTGTTCCAGGTCGAGGTGGTCGAGCAGGGCCAGCACGCTGCCGCTGAGTTCATCGAGGTCGCCGCGCACCAGGGCCTTGCCGGACTCGCCGTGGCCCGGCAGGTCTAGAGCGATCACCCGCCGCTCGGCGGCCAGCGCCTCGTGGTTGAACAACCAGTTGTTCAGGTCGCCACCGAAACCGTGGATCAGCAGTAGCGCCGGATCGCCCTCGCCGCGGTCGAAATAGCGCAGGAGGCGCCCGTCCAGCTCGACTTTCCGCGGTGCCGGTCCGCTATCCCCAGCGTCCTCGTCGGCGGGTACGAATTCGGCCTGGAAGCGTTGCACCAGTGCGTCGATCTCCTCGTCGCTCGCCTCGCCCTCGACCACCACGCCGAGCAGCGCGCCGACCGCCAGGGTCTCGTCCTCGCGCGCCACCTTGCGCCGCAGCACGCCCGAGAAGGGCGCCTCGACGCTGCTGGAGATCTTGTCGGTCTCCACGTCGAGCACCTCGTCGCCTTTCTCGATATGCGCGCCCTCTTCCTTGAGCCAGGCGTCCACCCGACCCTCGGTCATCGACAGGCCCCACTTGGGCATGGTCAGTGTATGGATCCGGCTCATGCCGCGTCCCTCCCTTCCAGGGCCTGGCGCACGGCTGCCTCGATCTTCGCCGCGTCGGGGATGTAGAGGTCTTCCAGGGCGTCGGAGAAAGGCACCGGCGTATGGGGCGCGGTGACCCGGCGGATCGGCGCGCGCAGCGCGGAGAAGGCCCGTTCGGCGACCAGCGCGGCGATGTCGGTGGCCATCGAGCAGCGTGGGTTGGCTTCGTCGACCACTACCAGGCGGCCGGTCTTTTCCACGCTTTCGAGAATGCTGTCCTCGTCCAGCGGGCTGGTGCTGCGCAGGTCCAGTACTTCGCAGGAGATGCCCTGGCGCGCCAGGCTGGCGGCGGCGTCCAGCGCCAGGTGGACCATGCGGCCGTAGGTCACCAGGGTGACGTCGTCGCCGTCGCGGAGGAAGTTCGCCTCGCCGAAGGGTACGCTGTACAGCTCCTCGGGTACCTCGCCCTGCATCGAATAGAGCAGCTTGTGCTCGCAGAAGATCACCGGGTCGTTGTCGCGGATCGCCTGGACCAGCAGGCCCTTGGCGTCGTAGGGCGACGACGGGCAGACCACCTTGAGGCCGGGGATGTGGGTCCATAGCGAAGTGAGCATCTGCGAATGCTGGGCGGCGGCGCGCAGGCCGGCGCCGACCATGGTACGGATCACCAGCGGGGTGACCGCCTTGCCGCCGAACATGTAGCGGAACTTGGCGGCCTGGTTGAGGATCTGGTCCAGGCAGCAACCGGCGAAGTCGACGAACATCAGTTCGCACACCGGGCGCATGCCGCGGGTGGCGGCGCCGACCGCGGCGCCGACATAGCCGATCTCTGACAACGGGGTATCCAGCACACGGCCGGGGAACTGGTGGTAGAGGCCCTTGGTGACCCCCAGCACGCCGCCCCAGGCGTCGTCCTCGCCGGGCGCGCCGGCGCCGCCGGCATTGTCTTCGCCCATGATGAAGACGCTCGGGTCGCGGCGCATTTCCTGGGCCAGCGCCTCGTTGATGGCCTGCTGGTAGCTGATCTTTCTCGCCATGATGGTTCTCCTCGTTCTTGTTTTCGGGCGGCTCAGGGATAGGACACGTAGACGTCGCGCAGCAGGTCGTCCGGCTCCGGCTTGGGATCGTTCTTCGCGCGCTGCACGGCATCCTCGATGCGCGCCTCGACCTCGGCGTCGATGGCGTCCAGGTCGCTGGCGGAGAGCAGGCCGGCGTGGCAGGTGCGTTCGCGGAACTGCTTGAGGCAGTCGCGGGTTTCCCGGTAGTGCTTTACTTCGTCGGGATCGCGGTAGGTCTGTGCGTCGCCCTCGAAGTGTCCGTAGTAGCGGGTCAGCTTGACTTCGATCAGCGACGGCCCCTCGCCGGCGCGGGCGCGCTCGATGGCGGCGCCGGCAGCCTCGTGGACGGCGAAGAAGTCGAAGCCGTCGACGGTCACCCCGGGCATGCCGAAACCGGCGGCGCGGTCGGCGATGTGGTCGCAGGCCACCGACCAGTTGGCCGCGGTGGCCTCGGCATAGCCGTTGTTCTCGGCGACGAACAGGCACGGCAGGTTCCACACCGCGGCCAGGTTCATCGCCTCGAACACCGCGCCTTCGTTGGAGCCGCCATCGCCGAAGAAGGCCACCGCCACCGCATCGCTGCCTTTCAGCTTGGCCGCCAGCGCGGCGCCGGCGGCCAGCGGCGCGCCGGCGCCGACGATTCCGTTGGCGCCGAGCATGCCTTTCTCCAGGTCGGCGATATGCATGGAGCCGCCCTTGCCCTGGCAGACCCCGGTCTTCTTGCCATAGATTTCCGCCATCATGCCGTGCACGTCTACGCCCTTGGCGATGCAGTGGCCGTGGCCGCGATGGGTGGAGGCGATGCAGTCGTCGTCGCGCAGGTGCGCCATCACGCCGGCGGCGGAGGCTTCCTCGCCGGCGTAGAGGTGGACGAAGCCGGGTATCTCGCCCGTGGCGAACTCGACGTGCAGGCGTTCCTCGAAGGCGCGGATGGTGCGCATCACGCGGTAGGCATGGAGCAGTTGGTCGGTGCTCAGAGTGGACATCTTGTTGTTCTCCAGGTTGTCTTCACGGGGTCATCGGGGTTCGCTGGCCGGCCAGCAGGCGATGGCGGGCGGCGTAGGCGAGGGTGGCCGGCACATCGACGCTGAACGGGCCGGAAGGGTCGAGGGTGATGCTCGGGCGGTCGGTGGCGCTGAACTCGATCTCGCGCTCTCCGTCCAGCGCCAGGGTCCCGCTGGACAGGCTCGGTGCGTGGGCCACGCCGGGTTGCAGGTAGCCGGCGGCAGAGACCCCGCAGCCCACCAGCAGGCCCGGCGCCAGCGGCACCAGCAGGCTCTCGCGGGCGTCCGGATGCAGGCGCATCCAGGCGCCGTGGGGCTCCTCGCGGCTCACCGGCGACCACAGTCCGCAAAGCGCCGAAAGGCCGATGGCGTGGGGTTCGGCGAAGCTGACGAAGACTTCGGCGAGGTCTTCGGCGCGACTGATGGCGCGGGCGCCGATGAACGGCTGCGGCGACACCGCGACGTCCACCAGCGCCCACTCGCAGAACCCGCGGCGCGGCTCGCGCACCAGCAGGCGCTTGTTGCGTCGCAGGCCGATCTCCGGCGGCACCCGGTTGCTGGCGCAGAGGCCGCCGGCGAGCCCCGCGCCGGTGGCTTCGCGCAGCTCCGGGAAGGCGTTGTTGGTCCCGGTGGACAGCGCCAGCAGGGGGACGTCGCCGACCTCGGCGGCCACTGCCTTGTGCGTGCCGTCGCCGCCGAGCACGGCGATCAGCGCCACGCCGCGCTCGACCATGCGCCGCGCCGCCAGGCGGGTATCCTCGACGCTCTGGCGCAGCGGCATGTCGAGGAACTCCAGGAACGGCCAGTGGCCGTCGCGGGCCTGGCGGGTCTGGCTGGCCCGGAGCACGGCGGCGGCGATGCCGGTCATGTCCGGCGGCAGCAACGCATGGCGGATGCCGGTGGCGCCGAAGGCGGCGAGCAGGCGTTGCACCACCGATGCCTTGTCGGTGCTGGAGTGCAGCCCGGCATGGGCGGTGAGGCGACGCAGGTCGCGACCGGAGGCCGGGTTGGCGATGATGCCGACGATCGGCGAGGGCGGGGTCATAGCGAGAATCCGCCGTCGACGGCGATGGCCTGGCCGGTGACGTGCGGCGCGCAGGCCAGGTAGACGACGAGCTGGCCCATGTCTTCGACGGTCTGCGCCTCGCCCTGGGGCAGCAGGCTGGCCTGGTGGCGTTCCCAGGACTGCGCCTCGCTTTCGCCGGCCTGCCGCCAGCGGCCCGACAAGCCGTCCTCGCCGCGCCACATTCCGGTGCCGACGATTCCCGGGCAGAGCGCGTTGACCGTCACCCCGTCGCGCGCGACCTCCTTGGCCAGGGCATTGCTGAAACCGATCACGGCAAACTTCGAGGCACAGTAGTGGGCGAGGTCGGGGAGACCGACCTTGCCGGCGATCGATGACAGGTTGACGATCCGCCCCCAGCGCTGCGCCTGCATCAGCGGCAGTTCGGCCTGGCAGCAGAGGAACACGCCGCGGGCGTTGACGTTCATCACCCGGTCCCAGTCGGCGAGGCTGAGTTCGGCGACCTTGCGGATGCTGATCACCCCGGCATTGTTCACCGCCACGTCGAGCCGGCCGAACTCCGTGGCGACCCGCTCGACCATCGCCCGGACGCTGTCGCCGTCGCTGACGTCGACCCCAAGGGCCAGGCTGCGGCGACCGAGGCTGCGGATCGCGGCGGCGGTTTCCTCGGCGACCTGCGGATCGAGGTCGGCCACCGCCACGTCGGCGCCGGCGCGCGCCAGGGCGAGGGCGATGCCCCGGCCGATGCCGCGTCCGGCGCCGGTCACCAGCGCGACCCGGGAAGACAGGGAGAAATCGTCGGACGACGTAGCGTGCATGCTTCACCTCTGATTGTTCTTGTAGGTGTATGCGGCAGGGCGTTGGGAGGAGCGGACAGTCCGCCCTGCCGTCGCCGTGGCTGGAGCAAGGCCGATGCCAGGTTGCGGCGTGGCGGCCGGAAGGCCCGTCGTAGAGCGCCGGCATGGGAAGGCCGGCGACCGCCGGGGCGACGTCCGGCGAGACAACCCATGTCATCGCGCACGGGTTCCCGGCGAGACGCTGAGACGCTCCGTCTCAGTCGTCGGCTGTGGCGGCCCGGCGCTTGTCGAGGGTCGCCGATGGGCGCTTAATGGGCGGCACAACAACAAGATGCCGAGCAACGGAGGCCCCATGCTTTCCGCACACTCGAAGGACCATGTGGACTGTGTCAGCCGTGTCCTGAGGAACGCCGCGCGCCTGCCGCAGGCGCCGGTGCCGACGCCGATCCTCGACTCCTGGCGCCGCTCCATGGAGCAGCACCGTCTCGACCCGGGGTCCCTGCAAGGGCCGCGGATTCTCTCGCAGACCCTCCTCGACGAATGTCGCGAGCGTTCCGAACTGTTCCTGCGCATCGCCAGCGAAGAGGTGGCGCGACTGCATGGACGGGTGCGCGATGCCGACTACTGCGTACTGCTCACCGATGCCCAGGGGCGGACCATCGACTACCGTGTCGAGTCGACCATCCGCAACGACTGCCGCAAGGCCGGGCTGTACCTCGGCACCTGCTGGTCGGAAGGCGAGGAGGGCACCTGCGGGGTGGCCGCCGTACTCACCGACAGGACTGCGGTGACGGTGCACAAGCGCGATCACTTCCGCGCCGCCTTCATCGACCTGACCTGTTCCGCGGCGCCGGTCTTCGATCCGCAGGGCGAGTTGCTCGGTGTGCTCGACGTTTCCGCCGTGCAATCGCCGGACGACCGCCGCAGCCAGCATCTGATCCGGCAGATGGTGGCGCAGAGCGCGCGGGAGATCGAAAACGCCTTCTTCATGCACAGCGCCCAGGGCCATTGGGTGCTGCGCGCGCACCGTGCGCCGGGCTACGTCGACAGCCAGCCGGACTACCTGTTCGCCTGGGACGCCGATGGGCGCCTGCTGGCGTTGAACCCGGCGGCGCGGCACTACCTGCGGCAGCGCCTGGGGCAGGTGCCGAGCCACATCGGCGAGGTGTTCGACCTCGACGCCCTGCACGCCGCCGCCGACCAGGCGCCGTGCCTGCTGCGCGGCCAGGCCGGCGAGCTGCACGTGCGTCTCAGCGCGCCGCGGGCCAAGGCGCGGCGGCTGGAGCGCGAGGTGCCCGACGACGCTGCGCTCGACCCGCGCATCGCCGAAAGCCTGCGCCTGGCGGTGCGGGTCAAGGACCGCAACCTGCCGGTGCTGATCCAGGGCGAGACCGGCGCCGGCAAGGAGGTTTTCGCCCGCCAGCTGCACCAGGCCAGCGCCCGTCGCGACAAACCCTTCGTCGCGCTCAACTGCGCGGCGATTCCCGAAAGCCTGATCGAGAGCGAGCTGTTCGGCTACGTTGGCGGAGCCTTTACCGGCGCGGCGGCGAAAGGGATGCGCGGCCTGCTGCAGCAGGCCGATGGCGGTACCCTGTTCCTCGACGAGATCGGTGACATGCCGCTGGGCCTGCAGACCCGCCTGCTGCGCGTGCTGGCCGAGGGCGAGGTGGCGCCGCTGGGGGCTGCGCGCCGGCAGGCTGTGGATATCCAGGTGATCTGCGCCACCCACCGCGACCTGGCGGCGCTGGTGGCGGCCGGCGGCTTCCGCGAGGATCTCTACTTCCGCCTCGGCGGCGCCCGCTTCGAACTGCCGCCGCTACGCGAACGCAGCGACCGGCTGGCGCTGATCCGGCGCATCCTCGACGAGGAAACCGCGCACTGCGGCGTACGCATCGAACTCGGCGAGGCAGCCCTGGAATGCCTGCTCGGCTATCGCTGGCCGGGCAATGTCCGCCAGTTGCGGCATGTGTTGCGCTACGCCTGCGCGCTGTGCGGCGGCGCCACCCTGCAACTCGCCGACCTTCCGGCAGAGCTGCGTGGCGAAGGCCGGACACCGGCCAGTGCGTGCGAGAGCGGCGGCGGTCCGGAGCGCGACGCCCTGCTCGACGCCCTCGTGCGGCATCGCTGGAAACCCATGGCCGCGGCGCGGGAACTGGGTATCTCGCGAGCGACCCTGTATCGGCGGGTGCGCCGGCATGGCATCCGCATGCCGGGCCAGGCGGACGACTGAGGTGCGCCGGCGGCCGGCGCAGTCGTCAAGCGCGGAAAATCAAAACCAGCCTTGAGCCTTGCCCCGTTAATGCCGGTGGGCTTTCCCTGTAGCGTTCCGGGCAGCGGCGCAACCCGTTCGGTCGCGCCCCGCCAGGAGCCTACGGAGGAAACCCATGCCCGCCCCGCACCAGCCAGCCCGCAATCCGACCGGGGAGTTCGACCCATGCCGCTAGCCCTGCTGCTCGCCATGGGCGCGTTCTCCCTGAGCCTGTCGATTTCCCCCGGTCCGGTGAACCTGACCATCGTCGCTTCCGGCGCCAACCATGGTTTCCGCCGGACCCTGCCGTTCGTCACCGGCGCCACCCTCGGCTTCGTCCTGCTGCTGGCCTTCGTCGGCTTCTGGTTCGTCCGCGCGATCGAGGCCTACCCGCGCTTCTTCGACTACCTGGGGATGGCCGGCGCGGCGTTCATCGCTCATGTGGGCTACCGCATCGCCACCGCGGATCCACGCCTGGCCCTGGAGGAAAACGGGGTCCCCGGGTTCTTCCAGGGCGTGCTCCTGCAATGGCTCAATCCCAAGGCCTGGATCGCCTGCGCTTCCGGCGTGGCCTTGTTCGCCAGCCCGAGCACGCACGCGCCGCTGCTGGTCTTCATGGCCATCTACCTGGTGGTCTGCTACCTCTCGCTGGCCGCCTGGGCACTGCTCGGTGACCGCGTGGCGCTGCTGCTCGACAGCCCCCGGCGGGTGCGCCTGTTCAATCGGGCGATGGGCGGCACCCTGGTGCTGACCGCTGGCTACATGCTCTACCTGCAGCTCGCCGCTAGCCCGGATTGAAGGCCTCGTAGAGGCGATTGATGAGGGTATAGGCGATGCTGCTGGCGGGTACGTTGGGCGGCCACACCGCATACACCTTCAACGGCTCCAGGCGCCATTCCGGCAGCACCGCGCGCAACTCGCCGCGGCGGATCGGCTCGTCGCTCAGGTAGGTCGGCGGCGCGGCCAGGCCGACGCCGAGGCGGGCCAGGCGGCAGGAGGCTTCGACGCTGTCGACGCGCACCCGCGGGGTGTAGTCGACGCGTACCTCCTCGTCGTCCCGCGCATGACGGAATAGCCGGCTGTCGGGGCGCATGCCGAGCCCGATCCATTCCAGCCGCTGCAGGTCGCGCGGGTGTTCCAGCGGCGCGTGCCGGGCCAGGAATGCCGGTGCCGCCACTACCTGGCGCGGCAGCAGGAACAGGTGACGGGCCTTCAGCGAGCTGTCCGGCAGGTCGCCGATGCGGAAGGCGATGTCGATGCCGTCGCCGATGATGTCGTGGCGGCTGTCGTCGCAGGCGATGCCGAGGTCGAGGTCGGGATGCTCCTCGATGAAGGCTGCCAGGTGACGGGTGAAGTCGCCGTTGACGAACACCGCGGGCATCGAGATGCGCAGGCTGTTGCGGGTCGAGACGGCGCGCTGGCGGAACTCGATGAAGCCCTTCTCGTAGAGTTCCAGCATGGAGCGGGCGGTGTCCAGCAACTGCGTGCCGTCCTGGGTCAGCGACAGCTTGCGGCTATTGCGGTAGAGCAGTGCACGGCCCAGGTTCCGTTCCAGCCTGGACAGGTGCAGGCTGGCGGTCGCGGCGCTCAGGCCCAGCGCCTCGGCGCCGCCGGAGACGGAGCCGGTCTCGGCGATCTTGGCGAATACGATCAGGTAGCGGATGTCGTCGATCATGCGGTCTCTCGTCGCAGGGGCTGGGTGCATCCTGCGCGATGGCGGCCAGCCGGACAAGCGCGAGAGGTAGAGAGCGGCGGCGCTTCCCGGGCTTTTCAGCGCAGGCTCCAGAAGCCCAGGCGACCGAGGCTCGCCGCCAGTCGCAGGCGCGAGGTCTGCCAGTTGCCGAGGGCGCGGATGTGCTGGTCCTCGGCGCTGGCGTAGGCGGTCAGGGCGTTGAGCAGCTCGATCATGCTGCCGACCCCTGAGCGGTAGCGGCCCTGCACCACCTCCAGGCTTTGCCGCGACTGTTCGACCAGTTCGCGGGTGCGCGCCAGGCTGCGGGTCTCGACGCTGAGCGACTGGTAGTTGTTCCACACCTCCAGCGAAACCTGCTGCTCGGTGTCGGCCAGCTCCGCTTCGCTGGCTTCGCGGCGGGCCAGGGCGTTGCGGACCTGGTAGGTGCGTTCGAAGCCTTCGAACAACGGGATGTTCAGTTGCAGGCCGATGCTGCGGTCGCGTTCGCGGGTATCGCCGTTGAACGCCATCGCCTGGTCGCTATGGCTGCGTGCCAGGTTGGCGCTCAGCGCCAGGCTCGGCCGGCCGGCGGCGCGGCTTTCCTCCACCGAGGCGGCGGCGGCTTTCAGCCGCGCCTGGGCGGCGAGCAGCGCCGGATGCTCGCGGCGGGCTTCGGCGAGCATCTCGTCGATGGCCTTGACGAAGCCGGTGTCGGGTTGCGCCTCCAGCTCGCCGGAGAGGCGCAGCGGGGTATCCGGCGCCAGGCCCATGCGCAGGGCGATGACGCCGAGGGCGTTGCTCAGGGCGCCTTCGTCGCGGACCTGGGCGAGGCTCGCCTGGGACAGCGCGGTCTGCGCCTGCAGGCGATCGGAAAGGGCGGCGGCGCCGGCCCGGTACTTGGCGTCGGCGGCTTCCAGGTTCTGCGCCGCCAGCTCCGCGACCTGCCGCGAGGCGGCCAGGCTGCGCTGGGCGGCGAGGGCGTCGTAGTAGGCCTGGGCGGCGAGGGCGAAGGTGTTCTGCAGGGTCGCGTCCTGGCTGGCGTTGGCCGCCAGCAGCAACTGCTGGGCGTTGCGCAGGGCGGCGCTGCGGCGGCCGAAGTCGAACAGCACCCAGCTCAATTGGAGGCTGGCGCCGCGCCGGTGGCGATGGCCGTCGCCGGAGAGGTAGGGGGCATCGCGATAATCCATGTCGCTGTAGCCGCGACTGGCGTCGAGACGGCCGTCCAGGCGCGGCAGGTAGGCGGACTTGCCGATCCCGACCTGGGCCGCCTGGGCCTTGGCATTGGCCCAGGCGAGGCGGGTCTGCGGGTCGTGGCAGAGGATCCGCTCGATGGCTTCCTCCAGGCTCAGCTCGGTCGGTGGCGGCCCGCCGCGGCAGGGCAAACCGCTGCCGCCGAGGTCGTAGACCGCCTGGCCGGCGACCTGGCCGGTGGTGCCGAACACGTCCGGCTCGTAGGCGGCGGCGCCGGGAACCAGGCCGAGCAGGCCGCACAACAGGCCGGCGAGGGCACGCATCAGGCCTGCTCCCGCGCCGCGGCGGCCTGGCGTTCGGCCAGGCGCGCGGTGCTTTCGTCGAGGCTTACCTTGCCCTGGCCGAGGACTATCACGCGGTCCGCCGAGGCGATGGTCTCGGGCCGATGGGCGACCATGATGCGGGTGATGCGCAGCGCTCGAATGGCGGCGTTGACCCGCTGTTCGCAGTGTACGTCGAGGTGGCTGGTGGCTTCGTCGAGGAACAGGATGCGCGGCTTCTTGTACAGCGCCCGGGCCAGCATCACCCGCTGCTTCTGGCCGCCGGAGAGCACCGTGCCCATGTCGCCGACCAGGGTGTTGTAGCCCATCGGCATGGCCTGGATGTCATCGTGGATGGCAGCCATCTGCGCGCACTGCAGCAGCCAGGGCATGTCCGGTTGCGGGTCGAAGAAACTGATGTTGTCGCTGAGCGAACCGGCGAACAGCACGTCGTCCTGCAGCACCGTGCCGACCAGTTCGCGCAGGCCGTCCAGGCCCAGTTGCGCAAGGTCCAGGCCGGCCATGCGGATCTGTCCCTCCACTGGCGGGAGGATGCCCAGCAGGACGTTGAACAGGGTGCTCTTGCCGCAGCCCGAGGGGCCGACGATGGCCACCGACTCGCCGCCGGCGATGCGCAGGTCGAGGCCGTCGAGGACCCAGGGCTCCTGTTCCGCGTAGCGGTAGCGCAGGCCCTGGATCTCGATGCTCGCCTCGCGCTCGCGAAGGTTCTCCGGGAGGATGTCGCCGTGGCTGACCTCCGGGGCCTGGAGCACGATGTCGGCCAGGCGCTCGCCCTGCAACTGGAGCATGCGCAGCTCGAAGAACTTGTCGATCAGGCTGCCGACGCGGCTGTCGAACTGCGACTTGTAAGCGTTGAAGGCCATCAGGATGCCGACGCTGAACTGGCCGTCCATCACCATGGTCGCGCCGAGCCAGATCACCAGCAGGTTCTCCACGCCGAACAGCAGGCCGTTGAGCTGCTGGTAGAACAGTTGCAGCTTCTGCGTACGCAGGCCGGCGTTGATCTGTTCCACCAGCAGGCCGAGCCATACCGAGCGGCGCTCGTCCTGGCGCTGGAACAGCTTCAACGGGCGGATGCCGCGCACCGTCTCGAGGAAGTGGCTCTGCTGGCGCGCGGCGTGGACGATCTGCTCCTCGGTGGCGTTGCGCAACGGCCGGTACCAGATCCAGCGGCCGAGGGCGTAGAGGCTCATGGCGGCGATGGCGATGGCCGCCAGTGGCGGACTGTAGAGCAGCATCATGCCGAGGGTGGCGACGGTCATCAGGCCGTCCAGCACCGCCGAGAGGAAGGCCGCGGTGAGGGTCTGCTGGATGCTGTTCACCGCGCCGAAGCGCGACACCACGTCGCCCAGGTGGCGCTTCTCGAAATACTGCGCGGGCAGCCGCAGCAGGTGGCTGAAGACGTTGGCCTGCCACTGCACGCCGAGCAGGGTGCTCATGTGCATCATCACCCAGGCGCGCACCCCGCTGACCGCCTGCTGCATCAGCAGCAACAGGCCGAAGCCGATGGCCAGGGTGCTGAGCAGGTCACGGTCTTCGCTGACGATGACGTTGTCGATGGTCCATTGCAGGAAGAACGGACTGATCAGCGAGAACACTTCCAGCGCGCCGGCGAGCAGCAGCACCTGGGCCAGCGAGCGGTACAGCCCGGTGACCTTGCCGAGCATGCCCAGCAGCTTGATCCGCGGCGGCGCCTCCTGTTTCTCGAAGCCGCTCTCCGGCCAGAGTTCCAGGGCTACCCCGGTGAAGCTCCGCGAGACTTCCTCCAGGCCCAGCCGGCGCTGGCCGTGGGCGGGGTCGTGGAGCACCGCGCCGCGCCCGTCGACCGCCTTGAGCACGACGAAGTGGTTGAAGTTCCAGTGCAGCACGCAGGGCAGCTTGAGCTTGCCGAGGTCGCCGAGGTCGAGCTTCACCGCGCGGGTACCCAGGCCGAGGCGGTGGGCGGTCTGGATCAGTTGCTTGAGGGAGATGCCCTTGAGCGATACGGAGAAGCGCCGGCGCAGTTCCATCAGGCCGGTATGGTGGCCGTGGTAGCCGGCGATCATCGCCAGGCAGGCCAGGCCGCATTCGGTGGCTTCGGTCTGCAGCACCAGCGGCAGGCGGCGGCCCAGGCGCAGGGCGAGAGCGTCGAGAAAGGCCATGGGTCGTTCCTAGAGTTTGCCGGTCAGGCTGTAGAGCGGTTCCAGCACCCATTCGTAGAGGCGCCGGGTGTCCTGGAGGATGTCGGCGTCCAGCAGCATGCCGCTCTGCAGCGGACGCGGCTGGCCGTAGGCGGTCACCGCCTGGTCGTCGAGGGTTACCCGCAGCCGGTACAGCTGCTCGCCATCCTGGCCGAGCCCCGGTACGCCGCCGACCATGCTGGAAAGCTCGGCATAGGAGACGCTGGCGCGGGAGATCGACTGCACCTTGCCGTGGTACTGGCCGAACTTCTGGTACGGATAGGCCTGGTAGCGGATCAGCACCGCGTCGCCCGGCCGGATGAAACCGATGGACTTGCTCGGCGCGTAGAGTTCGGCCTGCAACGGGGTGTCGGCGGGAACGATGCTCAGCAGCGGACGCGAGCTGTCGACGGTCTGCCCGGCTTCGGCGAGCACGGCGGTGGCGATGCCGCTCTCCGGCGCGGTGACCAGCAAGGTGCGCTTGGCTTCGCTTTCGGCCAGGTCCTGCTCCACCGCGCTGAGCTGGCGGCGGGTTTCCGCGAGCTGGTTGGCCTGGCGCGCGGAAAGCCCGGCGAGTTCGTTGCGGCGCTCGGTCAACTGCTGCCGCAGCGACGTGCGTTCGCGCTCCAGGCCTTGCAGGGTCTGGCGCTGGCCGAGCAGCTCGGCCTGGCGCTGCTGCAACTGGTCCATGGAGATGTAGCCCTTGTCCATCAGCCCCTGGTAGCGCGCGGCGGCGTCGCTGGCCAGCGCCAGCAGGCGTTGCTGGCTGTCGGTCTGGGCGGCGAGGGTGGTGAGTTCGCGCTGCAGGCTGGCGACCTTGCTGGTCAGGCTGTCGCGCTCGTCGTCTTGCAGGCGGCGAAGCTTTTCCAGTTCGTCGCGCAGGGAGTCGCGGCGTTGTTCCAGGCGCCTGCTGATGCCGGCCTGCACCGGCCCGGCATCGCTGCCGTAGCGTTCGCTGGAAAGCACCATCAGGCGCTCGCCGCGTCGTACCGCCTGGCCTTCCTGGACGAACTTGCGCAGCACGATGCCGGCCTGCGGCGCGTGCACCTTGACCTGGCCGCTGGCGGGCACCAATTGGCCGCTGACGGTGCTGCGCTTGGTGTAGCTGCCGAACAGGAAGAAGCCCACCACCAGCAGCGCCATCGCCGCGGCCAGCAGGGTGAGAAAAGTGAAGGAGACCGGGCGGATCAGCACGATCTCGCCCAGGCCGCCGGCATGCTGGGCGTCGAGGGCTTCCTGGCGAAACATGGTGGCTGGATCCTGGATTCGAATAATACTTGCATGACACTCCGACACCCTTGCGAAAGTTCAAACGCATGAAGTGCCGGAGTGCGACTTTTCTAATTAGATGGTGGTGCGGCCTACATCACCGGGACCGAAGTTTTCCCGGTATTGGCCCAAGTAACCGACAGCCGTCTCTGCATTGGTGAAGAGACCGACCGTGCCCCCGGCAATAGCGCCCATTGCGGTTGGCACGATCAGGCCGACCAACTGGGAAAGAGCGCCGAAGCCGAAGCCGCCGGCACCGCCCCATTTCCCGCCGATTGCCATGCCCGTCGCGGCGCCGTCGACGGCGCCTACGATCATGCCGGAAAGAGTTCCACCCGAAACGCAGGTGACTTCAATGTCATTGAGTTCTTTCATTTCATATATCTCCTTTAGGCTTCCCATGAGTCTGGAAAGCCATTCAATGGTACTAATCCGAAAGAGTGGGATGAACTGCCAGGATTAGCGGTTTTTCATGGGCTCGATAATTCGTTTGACAATGAGTTTCAATATTCGGCGGATGAAGGTTTGCCACTCCGGGTAAACTTTGCGAATGATTAAGGCCGGTTCGTGCGACACCTCGATAAGACCTGTTGAACAAGTCAACGCCGTATCGAGGGCTCATTCATATCGGCTCCGGCCAACCGCTCTTCGTCCGAGTCAGTACGGCCTCGCATAGCGGCATTTCATGGCATCAGCCGGTCGAGCAGCGGCGAGCTGAACAGCCGATGCGGATCGGCTTCGTTCAACTGGCGCACCGCGCTGTCCCAATCGTTGTCTGCGACCAGGCCCTGGCGTAGCGACTGCGCCACCAACTGGTCGACCACCGTCGGCTCGTCCCAGGCGGCGGCGGGGCTGTAGCCCCAGCCCTTGCTCCACTCCACCCGCAGCGAGGCGTAGTCGCCGCTGAAGTGGTCGAACAGCCAGGCCTCGAACTCGTGGTAGAAGGCATTGGCCTGCGGGGTACCGGGCAGGCTGAGGATGTCCAGCCAGATCGCCGTGTCCCACTCCGGTTGGTCGGGGCGCGGACGGATCGCCGACAGGCTGGGCACCTGGGCGCCGGGAACGATCGACTCGCCGGGCTGGTCGAGCCCGCTGACGCGAATCTCCACCGGGCCGTTCATGGGGTAGTGGCCGTTGGCGCGGTAGGCGGCGACCATCGTCTGGTACTGCAGGTAGAACTCGTTGATCACCCGCTGCACGTCGCGACGCCGGGTCAGCACCGCGTAGCCGTTGGCGGTGACGCGCAGCGTGCTGGGCTTGATGTACAGCAGCAGGTCCTTGCTCCAGCCCCACAGGTCGTAGCCCAGGGTCAGCGCCATGCCGCCCACTACCAGGTCGTACTGCAGCTTGCCGAGCAGCGGGGTGAGTTCCGGGTGGCCGGTGTTGATCGCCGCCAGCAGGTCGGACAGCGCCTTGGGAATGTTGTCGGAGAAGGGGTAGTTGAACGGGCCGTTGACCGCGCGGGCGCCGAACGGGCAGCGCGGGGTCGGCGTCCAGACCTTCAGCCAGGGCTTGTCGGTGAAGGGGAACCAGATGGCCTCGGCGCGTCCGCTTTTCTGCAGGAAGCTGTCGAAGGTCCTTCCGCCGCTGCCGGCCGCGGCGAACATCTCGCTCGCCGGGATGTTCACGTAGCTCTGGCAGCGCATGCGCTTGTTGACCCCGGCCTGGAGGGTCGCCTCGACGATGAAGGCGCGTCCGAGGTGGACGAGGAACGGCGCGCAGGCCGGATCGTCGCGGCGGAAGGTCTTCAGCACGTATTGTCCGGCGGCGCCGTCCCAGACCACCGCGGTCAGCGCCACGATGCTGTTGCTCAGGGAGCCGTAGCTCTGCCCCGGCAGGCGGCTTTCGCCCTGCGCCGGGATGCCGGTGCCGTGGCCGTCGATGGCGAGCACCCCGCCGAGGGTCAGGTCACCCGGCGCCGGCGTGGCGACGAAGCCGAGCTTGACCCGCTCCAGTTGTTTCAGCAGGGCTTCCATGGTGACGCCGGTCTGCGCGCTGAACAGGCCGAACTCGCCTTGGGCGTCGATCCGTACGCGGGTCAGGTAACGGCTGGTTTCCACCAGCACGATGCGGCTCTCGCAGTTCTCGCCGCCTTTCAGCAGCAGCGGGGACCAGTTGTGACCCATGCCGCGCGGGCGCACCTTGAAGCCGTTCTGCCAGGCCCAGTTGACCACCGCGAGAACCTCTTCGTTGGTGCGCGGGGCGCAGCTCCAGAGGTCGTCGGCGGCGATTTCCCCCGACCAGTTGCGGAACGCCCGCCGATAAAGTTCGAGGCCGGCCGGAAAGCCTGCCGGCGCCGGACAACTGCTGGCGGCGGCTTCGGCGGGCTGGATGACGAAGGCCGGGGTCCAGCCGGCCACCAGGCCGACCGCGCCGAGCGTGGCACTCTTGCCGAGGAAGCTGCGGCGCGACAGGCCGCCGGATTCCTGGTCGGGATCGCCGACGAAGGCGTCGGCGTGCTGGATGAGGTCGTGCATGGCGGTTCTCCTGATCGGGGCGCTGGTCGCCCCTTCCCGGTTGCCGGGTCCTAGGTCGCCGCCGGGGGCGTCCGGGTCTCCGGCGACGGTGGAGGCCCGCTCCGCGACGGGAGCGGGCCGAGGTCCTGGGATCAGGTCCACTCAGTGTCGTAGTGGTAATCGATGCGGCTGGTGTCGCCGCCGAGCAGGCCGCCGACCGCGGCGACGCCCTTGAACACGCCGTAGCCGAGGGTGTCGGCCAGTTGATGGATGGGGGTCAGGCCGACGGCGTTGAACACCTTGCCGACCGAAGAGATGACCGACGTGTTGAGCAGGTCGTTGGACACCTTGACCACATCGACGATGGCATCGCCGACGAAGCTGAAGAGTCCGGCGCCCGATACCTGGTCGATTTCATCGAAGCTCAGTTCCTGAAGTGTGGCGAGTTGCATGGCGCTATTCCTTCATCAATCAAGTTTTGAGCGATAGCCGGCCCTCTCGCATAAACATCGGTTTGCGAAGATAGAGTGACTATCGGTTGCCAGCCGCTCTGGAAAAGTACTTTGCCGGCTGGTCGCTGAAAATTACTGATCTGCCGGCGAGAGTGTCAATCTGGGAAGTTGATAGGGTGAACTTGGAATATCCATGCTAGGCAAATGACGCCGATATTCTGTCAGTGGAATTGGTCGATGTTTTTTCGAATGCCGCGATAAGCATCTGGATATTGCTGATCCATTGATATTCGTGGGTACTGGGAAGCGGTTCGCTATTTTTACGAGATGATGCGCCAATCCAGAAAAGTATCGAATTATTGCTTTCGGAAAAAATTCAACTGCCTTGCTGATAGGTTTCTTCCGGTCGAGTTATTGAAGTCCATGTCCGGTCTTGCGTTGTTTTTCAAAGTAGAGAAACCGGCGTCATAAATTTGTGCGGATAACTGGCGGGCAAACTTTCCCAGGCTGCGCTTCTGTTGCGGGGAAGTGCTTCGGTTCGTGTCGAGGCGCTTTCCAGTCTTGACAGCCCGGCACAGGCGCGTAGAGTGCCGCGCATGAATCGTGCAGCCCTGACCTTCAAGCGCTATTACGCCTATCTGCTCCCTCATTGAGGCGGTAGATGCGTCGCTGCATTCCCGAACCGCCCGAGGCGGCGGTCCGGTGAACTCCCTCCCAACCTGTCTCCTCGGGCATCCACCGTGCCAAAGGAGATACCCGTGTCCGTCCCGACCCATCAGCAAGACCTGATCGCCCTGCTCGAAGAGCGTGGCTTCGTCCACCAGTGCACCGACCGCGACGGCCTCGCCGCGCACCTGGCCGCCGGTCCGGCAACCGCCTACCTGGGCTTCGACGCCACCGCCGACAGCCTGCACGTCGGCCACCTGCAGGGCCTGATGCTGATGCGCTGGCTACAGAAGGCCGGGCACCGCCCGTTGCTGCTGATCGGTGGCGCGACCACCCGGATCGGCGATCCGAGCTTCCGCGATTCGAGCCGGCCGATCCTCACCGAGGCGCAGATCCAGGCCAATATCGACGGCATCGCCCGGGTTTTCTCGCGCTACGTCGAACTGCACGACGACAGCCTGGTGAACAACGCCGAATGGCTGGACGGCGTCGGCTACCTGGAGTTCCTCGACCGGGTCGGCCGGCACTTCTCGATCAACCGCCTGCTGACCTTCGACGCCATCAGGCAGCGCCTGGACCGCGAGCATTCGCTGTCGTTCCTCGAGTTCGGCTACACCCTGCTGCAGGCCTACGATTTCGTCGAACTGTCGCGCCGGCGCGGCTGCACCCTGCAACTCGGCGGCGCCGACCAGTGGGCGAACATCATCAACGGCGTGGAGCTGTCGCGACGCCAGGGCGGCGCCCAGCTGTTCGGCCTGACCATGCCGCTGCTGGCCACCAGTGACGGGCGCAAGATGGGCAAGTCGGCGCAGGGTGCGGTATGGCTCAACGCCGAGCGCCTGGCGCCGTTCGACTTCTGGCAGTTCTGGCGCAACTGCGATGATCGCGACGTCGGTCGCTTCCTCGCCCTGTTCAGCGAACTGCCGATGGATGAGGTGCGCCGCCTGGGCGCCTTGCAGGGCGCCGAGCTGAACGAAGCGAAGGTGGTCCTGGCCAATGCCGCCACCGCCCTGGCGCACGGCGAGCACGCCGCGCGATCCGCCGCCGATGCCGCGCGCGGGGTGTTCGCCGACGGTACGCGGGACAGCGGCCTGCCGGTGATGAAGCTATCCCGCGCGCGCCTGGCGCAGGGACTGTCGCTGACCGACCTGCTGCTGGAACACGCGATCCAGCCCTCCCGCAGCGCGGTCCGCCGCCTCGCCGCCGGCGGCGGCCTGCGCCTGGACGGCACGCCGGTCAGCGATCCGGACGCGCCGCTGGCGGGCGAGGTCGACGGGCTGCGCTTGAGCCTGGGCAAGAAGCAGCATTTGCACCTGCGACTCGAGGATTGAGGTGCCTGCGGCCCCAAGGGGCCGCGCTTCACCAGAGCTTTAGCGTGTAATTGACGATGAAGCGGTTCTCGTCCAGGTCCGCACCGTAGCGGCTGCGGTAGGTGATGTTGCGCCATTTCAAGGCGACGCTCTTCAGCGGTCCGCTCTGGATCACGTAGGACAGGTCGGTGTTGCGCTCCCATTCGCTGTCGTCGGCACGGCCGGCGCCGCGGTCGATGTCGCGGCCCTGTACATAGCGGGTCATGAGGTTCAGGCCGGGCAGGCCGAGGCCGGCGAAGTCGTAGTCGTAGCGCAGTTGCCAGGATTTCTCCTGCGGTCGGGTGAAGGTCTGGTAGGCCATGAGGTTGGCCACGTAGGGCGTGGTGTAGCCGTTGAGCACCGGAAAGGCGTCGTTGCCGATCATCTTCTGGACACCGATGCCGAAGGCGTGGGCGCCGGCGCGCAGGGTGAGCATGGCGTTGAGGTTGCGATTGTCCACCGGCCCGGAGATCGCCGCGCCGTCTTCGCCGCTGTCGAAGTAGCGCAGGTCGCTGCGCAGCGACAGCCCTTCGCCCAGCGGCAGGGTGTGCAGCAGGCCGAGATAGTGCTGCCGGTAGATGTCCTTGAGCTGGCCGTAGTAATAGCTGGCGCTGAGCCGAGGGGTGAAGGCGTAGGTCGCGCCGGCGAGATTGAACTCGTCGCTGGCGTGGGCCTTGTCGCGGCCCATGATGTACATGTCGTCGCTGCCGGCCGACTCGCGAGTGCGCGACTTCCACAATTGCCCCGCGGTGAGGGTGAGACCCTCGATCTCGCTGGAGGTCAGCAGCGCGCCGTCGAAGGTCTGCGGCAACAGGCGCACGTCGTCGCGGAACGCCACCGGCAGTTGCGGCATGAGGATGCCGACCTGTAGCTGGGTCTGCGAATAGCGCAGCTTGGCGGTCAGGCCGAGGTGACTGTAGTCGTCCACCGGCTCCTTCGAATTCGCTCCGAACGGCAGCGTGCCATCGTTGCTACGCCCGCGTCCCGAGTCGAGCTTGACGCCGAGCAGCCCGGTAGCATCCAGGCCGAAGCCGAGCGGGCCGTCGGTGAAACCGGATTGCAGGCGCAGGACGAAGCCCTGCGACCAGTTGCCGGCCTGCGATTGGGGCGCATCGTGCTGGCGGTAGTCGCGCAACTGGTAGAAGTTGCGGAGGTCGAGGTGGGCGCTGCTGTCCGCGAGGAATTCCGCTTGCGCGGCGAGGGGCAGGAGGCCGAGGCCAAGCGCATAGCTGCGCCAGGCGCACGGGCGGGGGCATGCCGTGATCATCGATTCTTCCCTTGGTTGTTGTTCTTGTAGGTATGGGTGACGCCGATTGCACGGTGAGTTTTAGCATATTGTTAACTTGTTAATGAAGTGTTGGCGATCCTCCCGGAAGCTTCGCTAGCCTCTGCCCCTTTCCATGCTCATCGAGCATTGACGGTAAGGCGCTGGAGAGCGAAGCCAGCCTGGAATCTTTCGCCTTCTGCGCATTTGGTTAATCTGTTAACGTTGTCGGCCCGCGAAAGGAGCCAGGCCCGCGCGCTGCCAGGGTGAACGAGGTCGCGGCGCGAGGATTTCCCGGACGGCGAACTTGCATCCGCGTGCACGGCGGTGTCGTCTGGACCGAAAGGCGAAGAAGAGGAGGGCGAGCGTGCCTGCGAGTGCATCGAGGATTCAGGTCGGAAGCGGCGAACGACGCCTGTTGCTGCTGTTGTCGGCGCTGGTGGCGTTCGGCCCGCTGTCGATCGACATGTACCTGCCGAGCCTGCCGGCGATCGCCGCCGATCTCGGCGCCAGCGATGCCCAGGTGCAGCGGAGCATCAGCGGCTTCCTGGTCGGCTTCTGCGTCGGCATGCTGTTCTACGGCCCCTTGTCCGACCGTTTCGGCCGGCGCCCGGTGCTGCTGGCCGGTATCGCCTTGTACCTGTTCAGCAGCCTGGCCTGCGCGCTGGCCGACAGCGCGGGGCAACTGGTCCTGCTGAGGGTGCTCCAGGCCCTCGGCGGCGGCGCCGCGTCGGTGCTGGCGCGGGCCATGGTGCGCGACCTCTATCCGTTGGGCGAGGCCGCCCGGATGCTGGCATTGATGCACATGGTGACCATGCTGGCACCGCTGGCCGCGCCGCTGCTCGGCGGCTACCTGATGCTCTGGGCCGGCTGGCGCGCGTTGTTCGTGGTCCTGGCGCTGTTCGCCGGGCTCTGCCTGCTGGCGGTCTGGCGGGTCGCCGAAAGCCACCCGCCGGAGCGCCGCGGCGGCAGCCTGGCCCAGGCCTTTCTCGCCTATGGGCGGCTGCTCGGCGACCGTCGCGCGCTGGGCTACGTGCTGTGCATGGGGCTGGCGTTCGCCGGGATGTTCGCCTACATCAGCGCCGCGCCCTTCGTGTTCATCGAGCATTTCGGCGTGCGCGCGGAGCGCTTCGGCTGGTTCTTCGGACTGAACATCCTCGGCGTGATGCTCGCCACCTGGTGCAGCGCGCGCCTGGTGCGCCGCCACGGTCCGCGGCCGCTGCTGCGGGCCGGCAGCCTGCTGGGCTGCGTGTCCGGGCTGTTCCTCCTCGGCTATGCGGCGCTCGGCGAGCGGGGCGGGTTGTGGGCGCTGGTGCCCGGCCTGCTGTGCTTCGTCAGCGTCACCGGCCTGCTCGGCGCCAACTGCATCGCCAGCCTGCTGGCGTTGTATCCCGGACAGGCCGGGGCGGCTTCGGCGGTGGCGGTGTCCGGGCAGTTCGGCCTCGGCTGCCTGGCCAGCCTGGCGGTCGGCTGGCTGGCGCTGCCCGGCGTGCTGCCGATGGCGCTGGTGATGGCCGTCTGCGGCGTCGGCAGCCTGCTCGCGCTGGGCTTGGCCCTGCACGGCGGAAACCGTTGATTTCCTTCTGCATACCCGCATGCAGCCTGTGTTTTTTCCGCTACTCTTCTGCACTTTCGAAACCAGTCATCCAAGCTCGGACCCTATGTCAACGCCAAGACCCTCCCTGACCCTGACCCTGTTGCAGGCTCGCGAAGCCGCGATGAGTTTCTTCCGCCCCTCCCTCAACCAGCACGGCCTCACCGAGCAGCAGTGGCGGGTGATCCGCATCCTGCGCCAGCAGGGCGAGATGGAGAGCTACCAGTTGGCCAACCAGGCCTGCATCCTGCGCCCGAGCATGACCGGCGTGCTGGCGCGCCTGGAGCGCGACGGCATCGTCCGGCGCTGGAAGGCGCCCAAGGACCAGCGGCGGGTCTACGTGAACCTGACGGAAAAGGGCCAGCAGTGCTTCGTCTCCATGAGCGGCGACATGGAGAAGAACTACCAGCGCATCCAGGAGCGGTTCGGCGAGGAAAAGCTCGCGCAGTTGCTGGAACTGCTCAACGAGCTGAAGAAGATAAAGCCCTGAAGCGACTGGCCGGCGTCATGCCGGCCAATTCTTGTCCCAGTGCCGGCAGTCGCCCTGGCAGCGACCGGGACAGCCGCAGCCGGTGCGGCTCCTGCCGGTTTCCCGCTCGACCCGGCGGGCCACCTCCTCGTCGTCGGCGAACGGCAGCATGCTCGCCTGGTCCAGGGTCTTGGCGTGGCGCAGGCTCCAATGCACGCCGAAGAACAGCACGGCGACCGCCAGCAGCTCCAGCAGGATCTCGCTCCAGCTGAATTCCATGATGATTCTCCTCGTCGGCTGTCGAGCCTTGCCCGCAGCGTGGCGGGCGAGGCTCGGGAAGGGACGCGCTGTCGCGGCTCAGGCCATGCGGGCCGCCGCGAGGATTCCTTCCGGGCGCGCCTGGCGTACCGTGCGCCAGGTGTTGTAGCTCATCAGCAGCATGCCGGTGAGGAAGAACCCGCCACCGACCAGGCGCACGATGAAGCCCGGATGGCTGGCCACCAGCGACTCGACGAAGGAGTAGGTCAGCGTGCCGTCCTCGTTGACCGCGCGCCACATCAGGCCCTGGGTAATGCCGTTGACCCACAGCGAGGCGATGTACAGCACGGTGCCGATGGTGGCCAGCCAGAAGTGCGCATTGATCAGGCCGACGCTGTGCATCTTCTCGACCCCGTAGACCTTGGGAATCAGGTGGTAGAGCGAGCCGATGGTGATCATCGCGACCCAGCCGAGGGCGCCGGCGTGGACGTGGCCGATGGTCCAGTCGGTGTAGTGGGAGAGGGCGTTGACGGTCTTGATCGCCATCATCGGGCCTTCGAAGGTGGACATGCCGTAGAACGCCAGGGACACCACCAGGAAGCGCAGTATCGGGTCGTCGCGCAGCTTATGCCAGGCCCCGGAGAGGGTCATCATGCCGTTGATCATGCCGCCCCAGCTCGGCGCCAGGAGGATCAGCGACATCACCATGCCCAGCGACTGCGCCCAGTCCGGCAGCGCGGTGTAGTGCAGGTGGTGCGGGCCGGCCCAGATGTACAGGGTGATCAGCGCCCAGAAGTGGACGATGGACAGCCGGTAGGAGTAGACCGGGCGCCCGGCTTGCTTGGGCACGAAGTAGTACATCATGCCGAGGAAGCCGGTGGTCAGGAAGAAGCCTACGGCGTTGTGCCCGTACCACCACTGGACCATGGCATCGGTGGCGCCGGAGTACATCGAGTAGGACTTGAACCAGCTCACCGGCAGCGACATGTGGTTGACGATGTGCAGCATCGCGGTGGTCAGGATGAACGAGCCGAAGAACCAGTTGCCGACATAGATGTGCTTGACCTTGCGCTTGATCAGGGTGCCGAAGAACACCACCGCGTAGGCGACCCAGACGATCGCCAGCCAGATCGCGCCGGTGAACTCGATCTCGGCGTATTCCTTGGTGGTGGTGTTGCCCAGCGGCAGGCTGACCAGCAGGATCACCGCCACCGCCTGCCAGCCCCAGAAGGTGAAGGCGGCCAGGGTGTCGGAGAACAGTCGCACCTGGCAGGTACGCTGCACCGTGTAGTAGCTGGTGGCGAACAGCGCGCAGCCGCCGAAGGCGAAGATCACCAGGTTGGTATGCAGCGGCCGCAGGCGGCCGAAGCTGGTCCAGGGCAGGTCGAAGTTCATCTGGGGCCAGACCAGTTGCGAGGCGATCAGTACGCCCAACCCCATGCCGATCACGCCCCATACCACGGTCATGATGGCGAACTGGCGAACCACCTTGTAGTTGTAGGCAGGTTCCGTCGTTGCTTTGTTCATCTGTACAGTCCCGAAAGAAATGAACAGCCGGCGACCGCCGTCGAGGGGGGAGACGGGGCGCCGGCCGGAGCCTGCAATCTAAGGGCTGGGGCGGGGGTAAAACAGCTTCAGGTCGATATGGAATTTGGGTATCAGATGGGGCGGGGGAAGGCGGTCGTGCAGGGCGGCGGCGCATACCGGGATGGGGGACGCGAGCCGATCATGGCGGATGACCGCGCGCGGTTATCCGCCCTACGCCGGGGTGGCTTTCCGTCTGCGGGGCGTCATCCCGCCAGCGACTGGGCGATCCGCCCGAGTGTCTCCATCGCCTTCTCCTGCCGCGCGCTCCACGGGTGCCCGTAGTTGAGCCGGGCGCAATGGGCGAAGCGGCGGGTGGCGGAGAAGATCGGCCCCGGGGCGAGGCTGATGCCCTGGGCCAGGGCCAGTTGGAACAGGCGCAGCGAGTCGACCGCCTCGGGCAACTCCAGCCAGAGGAAGTAGCCGCCGCTGGGACGGCTGACCCGGGTCTGCTCGGGGAAGTAACGCGCCACCGCCGCGAGCATGGCGTTCTGCTGGGTCTCCAGGGCGTAGCGCAGCTTGCGCAGGTGGCGGTCGTAGCCGCCGTGCTGGAGATAGTCGGCGATGGCCGCCTGGGCCGGGATCGACGCCGACAGGCTGGTCATCAGCTTCAGTCGCTCGATCTGCTCGGCGTAGCGTCCGCCGGCCACCCAGCCGACCCGGTAGCCCGGCGCCAGGCTCTTGGAGAAGGAACTGCAGTGCATCACCAGGTCTTCCTGGTCGTAGGCCTTGACCGGTTTCGGCGCCTGCTGGCCGAAGTACAGCTCGGCGTAGACGTCATCCTCGATCATCGGCACCTGGTGGCGCGCCAGCAGCTCGGCGAGGGCGCGTTTCTTCTCGTCGTCCATGCTCGCGCCCATCGGGTTCTGGAAGTTGCTCATGAACCAGCAGGCCTTGATCGGCAGGCGCTCCAGGCTGTCGGCGAGCACTTCCAGGTCGATGCCTTCGCGCGGATGCACGGGGATTTCCACCGCCTTCAGCTTCAACCGTTCCAGCACCTGCAGGGTGGCGTAGAACGCCGGCGCCTCGATGGCCACCAGGTCGCCGGGACGGGTGACCACCTGCAGGCAGAGGTTGAGTGCCTCCAGCGCGCCGTTGCTGATGACCAGTTCTTCCACCGGCAGCAGCAGGCCGCCGACCATGTAGCGCAGGGCGATCTGCCGGCGCAGGCCATGGTTGCCCGGCGTCATGTCGGCGACCACCGATTGCGGGTCCATGTCGCGCACCGCGTGGGCCATCGAGCGCGCCAGGCGCGGCAGGGGAAACAGTTGCGGACTGGGGAACGCCGAGCCGAAGGGTACGGTGTCCGGGTCCTTGATCGAACTGAGTACGGAGAACACCAGCTCGCTGACGTCGACCTCGGTGGCGTCGGCCTGGCGCGGGCTGATCTCCGGTTCTGGCAGCGGCCGCTGCACGTGCTGGCAGACGAAGTAGCCGGAGCGTGCGCGGGCCATGATCAGCCCACGGCTTTCCAGCAGGTAGTAGGCCTGGAACACGGTGGAAGCGCTGACCCCGTAGGTACGGCTGGCGTGCCGTACCGAGGGCACCTTCTGCCCGGGGGCGAGGACGCCGGTGCGGATCAGCTCGGCAATCTCGTCGGCGAATTTCTCGTAGCGCTTCATCTTGTCCTGGCCGCTGTCCTGGCTGGCCGTGGGCACGGCCGCTGGCGCCCACTCTATGCGCGCCGGGACCGTGTTGTCATGCCTCATCGCGGCCTCCTCAGCGCGCCGGCGAAACGAAGGTGCTGGTGCTGCCGACCGCCAGGCTCGGGTCGTCGATGCCGCGCAGGCTGAACGCCAGCGGTTGCGAGCCGGCCCTGGCGCGTTCGGCGGTAGAGGCCACCGACACCGGGAAGTCGAGGATCTCGCCGGGCTTCAGGCTCAGGGTGTGCTCGCCCTGCAGGCGGAACTCCGGCGCGTCGTCGAGTTGCAGGCGATAGCGCTGCGGCTGCTGGGTCTTGTTGATGACCTTGAGGGTGTAGATGTTCTCGATCTGCCCGGCGGCGTTCTCGCGGAACAGCCCACGGTCGCGGGTCACGTCCAGCGAGGCCAGCGGGCGGGCATCAAGGGCGACGACGAAGGCGCCGATCATCGCCAGCATCACCGCCGCGTAGCCGACCAGGCGTGGACGCAGGAAGCGGGTCTGGCCACCTTCCAGGGCGCGTTCCGAGGTGTAGCGCACCAGGCCGCGTTCATAGCCCATCTTGTCCATGATCGAGTCGCAGGCGTCGACGCAGGCGGCGCAGCCGATGCAGGCGATCTGCAGGCCGTCGCGGATGTCGATGCCGGTGGGGCAGACCTGCACGCACTGCTGGCAGTCGATGCAGTCGCCGAGCCCCTGGGCGCGCGGATCGCTGCCTTTCTTGCGGGCGCCGCGGGACTCGCCGCGGGCGGCATCGTAGGACACGATCAGGGTGTCCTTGTCGAACATCACGCTCTGGAAGCGCGAGTAGGGGCACATGTGGATGCACACCTGCTCGCGCAGCCAGCCGGCGTTGACATAGGTGGCGGCGGTGAAGAACAGCACCCAGAACAGGCTTTCCAGGTCCAGCTGGAAGCTGAACAGGTCGGCCACCAGCGGCCGCACCGGAGTGAAGTAGCCGATGAAGGTGATCGCCGTGACCAGGCTCACACCCAGCCACAGCGCGTGCTTGGCCGTTTTGCGCAAGAGCTTGGCGGCGCTCGCCGGACCCTGGTCGAGCTTGATCCGCGCATTGCGGTCGCCCTCGGTGACCTTCTCGCACCACATGAACACCCAGGTCCACACGCTCTGCGGGCAGGTATAGCCGCACCAGACGCGGCCGGCGAACACGGTGATGAAGAACAGGCCGAAGGCGGCGATGATCAGCAGCGCCGAGAGCAGGATGAAGTCCTGCGGCCAGAAGGTCGCGCCGAAAATGTAGAACTTGCGTTCGGGCAGGTCCCAGAGCACCGCCTGGCGGCCGTTCCAGTTCAGCCACAGGGTGCCGAAGAACAGCAGGAACAGCAGGCCGCCGCCGAGGCGGCGGAAGTTGCGGAACAGACCGGTGAAGCTGCGGGTGTAGATCGGGCCGTTCACCGCCGACGGCAGCTTGCCGGGCGCGGGCGGCTGTTTCGACGGAGCGGCCGGTGCGGCGGGCTCGACCTGGATCGCGGGAATTCTTTCGCTCATTTTTCGTAGGCCCATCAGGCTGGAGAGGCGGTTGCGACTATAGGAACCGGCTGATGGGCGAAACAGCGGCAGATCGAGCGGGAAAAACCGTATCAGATGCCTCCGGAAAGCAGCGGCCCAGCATTGCCGCGGGTTGCCGGGCGACCTCGGGCAGTACAGATATGCGCCCCGTGGCAACCGGTCGCAGGCGGCACGAATTCGCCGCCGTCGGCCATCTGATGTGTTT
Source organism: Pseudomonas sp. PS1(2021) (assembly GCF_020405165.1). NCBI lineage: Bacteria > Pseudomonadati > Pseudomonadota > Gammaproteobacteria > Pseudomonadales > Pseudomonadaceae > Pseudomonas > Pseudomonas sp. PS1(2021). The sequence continues at coordinate 7,011,777 of NZ_CP084484.1, forward strand.
TTTTCGGCGGAATCTGCCGCTGTTTCGCTGTCTGTACGCGGGCGATAGTGGGTGCCAGTGAACACCGGCCCATCCTGTCGCCAGAAACAGGGGCGCAGCCGGTCCCCGGTTTCTTCGCCACCCACCCTGCCCGTCATCGGTGGAGAAACCCTGTCGATGAGGGCTTTGCGATGTACCAGTACGACGAATACGACCAGGCGCTGGTGAGCGAGCGGGTGGCGCAGTTCCGCGACCAGATCGCCCGCCGCCTCGACGGCGAACTGAGCGAGGAGGAGTTCCTCCCGCTGCGCCTGCAGAACGGCCTGTACCTGCAGAAGCACGCCTACATGCTGCGCGTGGCGATTCCCTACGGCACCCTCTCGTCGCCGCAACTGCGCGCGCTGGCGCATGTCGCCCGGCACTACGACCGCGGCTACGGGCACTTCACCACGCGGCAGAACATCCAGTTCAACTGGATCGAACTGGAGCAGGTCGGCGACATCCTCGAACACCTCGCCGGCGCGCAGATGCATGCGATCCAGACCTCCGGCAACTGCGTGCGCAACATCACCACCGAAGCCTTCGCCGGGGTCGCCGCGGACGAATGGACCGACCCCCGGCCGCTGGCCGAGATCCTGCGCCAGTGGTCGACGGTGAACCCGGAGTTCCTGTTCCTCCCGCGCAAGTTCAAGATCGCCCTCAGTTCGGCGGTGGAAGACCGCGCCGCGGTGCAGATGCACGACATCGGCCTGTACCTTTACCGCCACCCCGACGCCGGCGAGTTGCGCCTGCGGGTCCTGGTCGGCGGCGGCCTGGGACGCACGCCGATGCTCGGCCAGGTGATCCGCGACGACCTGCCCTGGCAGCACCTGTTGTCCTACGTCGAGGCGATCCTGCGGGTCTACAACCGCTACGGCCGGCGCGACAACAAGTACAAGGCGCGGATCAAGATCCTGGTCAAGGCGCTGGGCATCGAGGCTTTCGCCCGCGAGGTGGAGGAAGAGTGGCAGCACCTGCGCGACGGCCCGGCGCAACTGACTGCCGAGGAGTGCCAGCGGGTCGCCGAGCGCTTCGTATTGCCGCGCTACCTGCCGCCGGCCGACGGCGAGCTGGCCTACGGCAGCGCCCGTGCGGCCGATCCGGCCTTCGCCCGCTGGGCCTCGCGCAACGTCCAGGCGCACAAGGTGCCGGGCTACGCCTCGGTGGTGCTGTCGACCAAGCCCGGCGCCAGCGCGCCGCCGGGCGACGTCACCGCGGAGCAGATGGAACGCGTCGCCGACTGGGCCGAGCGCTACGGTTTCGGCGAGATCCGTGTGGCCCACGAACAGAACCTGGTGCTCCCCGACGTGCGCCTGGAGAACCTCCACGCGCTGTGGCGCGAGGCCTGCGCAGCCGGCCTCGGCACGCCTAACCAAGGCCTGCTCAGCGACATCATCGCCTGTCCCGGCGGCGACTACTGCGCGCTGGCCAACGCCAAGTCGATCCCCATCGCCCAGGGTATCCAGCAGCGCTTCGAGGACCTCGACCACCTGCACGACATCGGCGAGCTTAGCCTGAACATCTCCGGCTGCATGAACGCCTGCGGCCACCACCACATCGGCAACATCGGCATCCTCGGCGTCGACAAGAACGGCAGCGAGTGGTACCAGGTCACCCTCGGCGGCGCCCAGGGCAAGGACAGCGCGCTGGGCAAGGTGATCGGGCCATCGTTCAGCGCTGCCGAGGTGCCGGCGGTGATCGAACGGATCGTCGAAACCTTCACCGACCTGCGGGTCGGCCCGGAACGTTTCATCGACACCTTCAACCGGGTCGGCCTGGAGCCGTTCAAGGCCCGGGTCTACGCCAGGATGGAGGAACCGGCATGAACAACCTGATCCGTTTGCGCGATGGCGTCGCCGAGGTCTGCCGCGACGATCCCTGGCAACTCCTGCGCGAGTTGCCCGACGCGCTGCCGCCGGGGCCGTTGCTGCTGCCTCTGGCGGCCTGGCTGGAGCGCCGCGGCGAGGCCGGAGCCGCCGCGCCCTGGCTGGCGCCGGACGATGAGGTGGAGGCCTTGCTGCCGCACTTCGCCGAGCTGCCGCTGGTCGCCGTCGATTTCCCCAGCTTCCGCGACGGTCGTGGCTACAGCCTGGCCTACCTGCTGCGCGTGCGCCTGGGGTGGAGCGGCGAGTTGCGCGCAGTGGGCGACGTGTTGCGCGACCAGCTCAGCCATATGCGCCAGTGCGGCTTCGATGCCTTCGCGGTGCGCGAGGACAAGAACGTCGAGGACGCGCTCAAGGGGCTGGCGGGCTTGAGCGTGCTCTACGGCCGCTCGGCGATCGAGCCGCGACCGTTGTTCCGCCGACGCTAGGCATACGCCCCCGGACCGACGCCGATACCTGCCGCAACGCCGACCTGGCCCCTCTCCCGCAGCGGGAGCGGGGCGCACCCCTCAGCCGTAGACCGAGGAACTGGCGGACGGCGCCGGCGCGCCGCCCTTGAAGCGCCCCGCCAGCTCGCGCAGCGAACGCATCAGCAGGCTGGTGTCCACGCCCACCGCGACGAACGCGCAGCCCAGCTCCAGGTAGCGCCGCGCCAGTGTCTCGTCGGCGGAGAGGATGCCGGCGGCCTTGCCGGCCGTGCGGATGCGGTGGATGGCGTCCTCTATGGCCGCCTGCACCTCGGGATGGCCTGGATTGCCGCGATGGCCCATGGCTGCGCTGAGGTCGGCCGGACCGATGAACACGCCGTCGACGCCCTCGACGGCGGCGATCGCGTCGAGGTTGGCCAGGCCCTCCAGGTTTTCCACCTGGACCAGCAGGCACATCTGCTCGTCGGCGTGGTTCAGGTACTCCGCCACGCTGTTCCAGCGCGAGGCCCGGGCCAGCGCACTGCCGACCCCGCGTACGCCCGCCGGCGGATAGCGCACGGCGCGCACCAGCCCTTCGGCCTGGGCGGCGCTGTCGACCATAGGTACCAGCAGGGTCTGCGCGCCGATGTCGAGCAATTGCTTGATCAGCGCAGTGTCGCCCTGCACCGGGCGGATCACCGGCTGGCCGGGGTAGGGCGCCAGCGCCTGCAACTGGCCGAGCAGGCTGCGCAGGTCGTTGGGCGCGTGCTCGCCGTCCAGCAGCAGCCAGTCGAAGCCGGCGTTGGCGGCCAGCTCCGCGCAGTAGGGATCGGCCAGGCCGAGCCACAGGCCGATCTGCGCCTCGCCGCTGCGCAGGCGTTGCTTGAAGCGATTGACGGGCAGGTCCATGGAAATGCCTCCTCAGACGAAACGGCAGGAGATGCTGCCGAGCAGGTCGTAGTCGACGTGGAAGGTGTCCCCCGGCGCGGCCGCCACCGGGCGGGTGAAGGAGCCGCCGAGGATCACCTGGCCGGCCTCCAGGCAGACGCCGTAGGGCGCCAGCTTGTTGGCCAGCCAGGCGACGCCCTTGGCCGGGTGGTTGAGCACCGCGGCGGAGACGCCAGACTCCTCGATCACGCCATTGCGGTAGAGGATCGCCGGTACCCGCCGCAGGTCGATATCGCCTGGCCGTACGGCCCGGCCGCCCATCACCACGCCGGCGTTGGCGGCGTTGTCGGAGATGGTGTCGAAGACCTTGCGCGTGACTTTCGTTTGCGGGTCGACCTGCTGGATGCGCGCATCGATGATCTCCAGCGCCGGGATCACCCACTCGGTGGCCTCGAGCACGTCGAACAGGGTGCAGCCCGGTCCCTTCAGCGGCTTGCCGAGGATGAACGCCAGCTCCACCTCGACCCGCGGCACGATGAAGCGCTGGAAGGGGATGTCGCTGCCCTCCTCGAAGAACATGTCGTCGAGCAAGGCGCCGTAGTCCGGCTCGCTGATGTTCGACGAGACCTGCATGGCGCGCGAGGTCAGGCCGATCTTGTGGCCCTTGAGCACGCGCCCGTCGGCGATCTTGCGCTCGACCCAGGCGCGCTGGATGGCGTAGGCGTCCTCGATGGCGATGTCCGGGTAGTCGAGGGAGAACTGCCTTACCTGCTGGCGCGAGCGTTCGGCGGCGTCGAGGCGGTTGGCGGCTTCCTGGATCAGACGGGGATCGAGCATGGTCGGGGTCTCTCGGTTCAGCGTGGGTTGACCACGGCGGCGGGGGTCCGCAGGACCAGGCCGGCGCCGAGGGCGATGAGGATGGCCAGCAGGTACAGGGCCAGGCTGGCGCTCTGGGTGGTGTCGCGCATCCAGCCGATCAGGTAGGGCGCGAGGAAGGCGGCGATGCTGCCGAAGGAACTGATCAGGGCGATTCCGGCGGCCAGGGTGGCGCTGGAAAGGAAGGCCGGCGGCAGTTGCCAGAACATCGGCAGGGCGGCGCTGGCGCCCATCCCGGCGATCACCAGGCCGCCCATCACCAGCCAGGCGCTGGTCGGTGCCAGGGCCGCCAGGCTGAGCCCGGCGGCGGCCATCAGCAACGGAATGCCCAGGTGCCAGCGGCGCTCGCGCAGGCGGTCGGAGGAACGGCCGATGAAGATCATGAAGGCGCAGCCGGCGAGATAGGGCACCGCGCTGAGCATGCCGATGCGGCTGTCCTGGGCGATGCCGGCGCCATGAATCAGGCTCGGCATCCAGAACGCGATGGTGTTCACCGCCAGCATCACCGCGAAATAGATCGCCACCAGCAGCCACACCTGCGGATTGCTGAAGATGCCGGAGAAGGAGGTGATGGTCTTGCGCTGCTCCTCGCCGGCCAGTTCCTCGCGCAGCAGGTGCTTCTGTTCGTCGCTGAGCCACGTCACCCGTTCGAAGCTTTCCGGCAGCGAGCACCAGACCACCACGCCGAGCAACACAACCGGCAGGCCTTCGATCAGGAACATCCACTGCCAGCCGCGCAGTCCGAGGGCGTCATGGAAGCCTTCTAGGATCCAGCCCGAAAGCGGTCCGCCGATCACCCCGGCCATGGGCACGGCGATGGCGAACAGGGCGGTGATCTGCCCGCGTCGGCGCGCCGGGAACCAACGGTTCAGGTAGACCAGGATACCGGGGAAGAAGCCGGCCTCGGCGACCCCCAGGAGAAAGCGCAGCAGGTAGAAGCCGCGCGCGGTCTCCACCAGCAGCATGGCGGTGGAGAGACAGCCCCAGACCAGCATCAGGCAGGCGATCCAGCGGCGCGGGCCGATCCGTTCCAGCATCAGGTTGCTGGGCAGGCCGAACAGCGCATAGGCGATGAAGAATAGCCTGGCGCCGAGACCGTAGACGGTGTCGCTGAAGTGCAGGTCGGCGCTCATCTGCAATTTGGCGAAACCGATGTTGATGCGGTCCAGATGGGCGAAGACGTAGCACACCAGCAGCAGCGGCATCAGCCGCCAGGTGACGCGGTCGTGGGTGCTGTCGCTGAGAGGCAGGGTGGTGCTGTTCAGGGTGCTGGCTGTGCTCATGATCTTGTACTTTTTGTGAGCGCCCGGACGTCCCGGCGACCTGTCGGTGGCCGGGAGGCGAGCTGGGTGAGTGCAGCGTTATGGCGGGCTGGTCAGTCCGCCGGGTTGTTCAGGAATTCATGCACGTTGTTGCGCTTGTAGTTCAGCTCCGCGTCCAGTTCGGTGAGTTCGAAGGACAGCGCCAGCAGGCGTCGCGCCTGGAGCTCGGCGAAGTGCGCGGTGATCACCTCGAAAAGTGCCTCGGCGACTTGCCGGCGAGTCTCCAGGTCGCGACCGGCGCCGACTTTCAGGGTCATGTGGACGAAGGCGTAGTCGTGCCTGCCGTCGGCCATGCGCCAGGTGTCCAGGCGCACGCCGCGGCTGCGGATGCCGCCGAGCGGGAAAACGCCGCTGGCGCCGAGGCAGGCGTGGACCTTCTCGAACAGGCCGGGCAGGTCGGCTTCGGCTTCGATGTTGTCGGTGTATTCGGCGATGAAGTGCGGCATGGTGGCGTCCTCAGAGGCGGCTGGCGCAACTGGCGCCGGCCGGGTTGCCGGCCTGGGCGGCGGGGATCGCCGAGCCGTCCTGGGCGGTGACCGGGAATACCGCGTTGATCTGCCCGGTGCCGGAGGAGCCGAAGTAGGGCGTCACGACCTCCGCCTTGCCGTCGTAGGCCGACCAGCCGAGGGCGCCGAGGAGCATCGCGGTGTCGTGCATGAAGCCTTCGCCATGGCCCTTGGAGGCGTACTCGGGGAGCATCCCGCAGAACTCGGCCCAGCGGCCCTCCTGCCACATCTGCACGACTTCATGATCGAGAACCTCGAGGAACGGGCTCCAGATGCGGTCGGAGAAGTCCGGCGCCTGGCCGTTCTGGGCGAAGCGGTGGGACAGTGAGCCGCTGGCGAGGAACGCCACCGTGCCGTCGTAGTGCTCTTCCACCGCCTTGCGCATGGCCCAGCCCAGGCGCGCGCTGTCGTTCAGGTAATGCACGGTGCACAGGGCGGAGACCGAGACCACCTTGAAGTGGCGGTCCTGGTTCATGTAGCGCATCGGTACCAGGGTGCCGTACTCCGGGCCGAGGGTGGTGGCGTCGTGGGCCAGGGTCTCCACGCCGAGCGCGTTGCAGCCCTCGGCGAGGATGCGGCCCAGCTCCGGGTTGCCGGGGAAGCCGTACTCCATGTTGGCGATGAAGTGCGGCAACTCGTTGCTGGTGTAGAGCCCCTCGAAGTGCGGCGCGCAGTTGATGTGGTAGCCGGCGTTGACCAGCCAGTGGGTGTCGAACACCACGATGGTGTCGACCCCCAGTTCGCGGCAGCGCCGGCCGATCTCGCGGTGCCCGTCGATCGCCGGCTGGCGGCAGCCGTGGCGCGGGCCGGGCAGCTCGGACAGGTACAGCGAGGGTACGTGGGTGATCTTGGCAGCCAGAGCGACTTTGCCCATGACGATTCTCCTGGTGGCCCGTTGGGCCTGGCAGCGGGCGCGGCCGCTGGCGGCTCGCCCGGATTCTTCTGATTGTGTCTGCACGCCGGCGCTGCTGGCGGCCTCGGGCGGCCGCTCTGAACGAGCGCGCCCTACACGCCCCAGCGGGGGATGTGATGGCTGCCCATGGATATACACACGTTCTTGATCTCGGCGAATACCTCGAAGCTGTATTCCCCGCCTTCGCGTCCGGTGCCCGAGGCCTTCACCCCGCCGAACGGCTGGCGCAGGTCGCGCACGTTCTGGCTGTTGATGAAGACCATCCCGGCCTCGATGCCGCGTGCCAGGCGATGGGCCTTGCCGATGTCCTGGGTCCAGATGTAGGAGGCCAGGCCGTATTCCACGTCGTTGGCCAGGCGCAGCGCCTCGGCTTCGTCCTTGAACGGGATCAGGCAGACCACCGGGCCGAAGATCTCCTCCTGGGCGATGCGCATGCGGTTGTCCACGTCGGCGAACACCGTGGGCTGGATGAACTGCCCCTTGCTCAGGTGCGCCGGCAGGCCGGTCGGACGCTCCAGGCCGCCGGCCACCAGGGTGGCGCCTTCCTCGAGGCCGATGCGGATGTAGCCGGTGACCTTGTCGTAGTGGGCCTGGGTGATCATCGAGCCGACCTGGGTCTTCGGGTCCTGCGGATCGCCGACGATCAGGCGCCTGGCGCGCGCGGCGAACTCGGCGACGAACTGCGGGTAGACGCTCTCCTGGACGAAGATGCGACTGCCGGCGGTGCAGCGCTCGCCGTTCAGCGAGAAGATGGTGAACAGCGCGGCGTCCAGCGCCCGCTCGAGGTCGGCGTCTTCGAAGACCAGCACCGGCGACTTGCCGCCCAGTTCCATCGAGTATTTCTTGATCCCGGCCGCCTCCATGATCCGTCGCCCGGTGGCGGTGCCGCCGGTGAAGGACACCGCGCGCACGTCGCGGTGGCGGACCAGCGCGTCGCCGGCGCTGGCGCCGTAGCCCTGAACCACGTTGAACACCCCCGGCGGAATGCCCGCCTCGTGCACCAGGCGGCCCAGCTCGTTGGCGGTCAGCGGCGACAGCTCGGACATCTTCAGCACCGCCGTGTTGCCCAGCGCCAGGCACGGCGCGGTCTTCCAGGTGGCGGTCATGAACGGTACGTTCCACGGCGAGACCAGTCCACAGACGCCCACCGGCTGGTACAGGGTGTAGTTGAGCATCTGGTCGTCGACCGGATAGCTGTGCCCGTTCATCCGCGTGCAGACTTCGGCGAAGAACTCGAAGTTGTGCGAGGCGCGCGGGATCAGCACGTTCTTCGTCTGGTGGATCGGCAGGCCGGTGTCGAGGGTCTCCAGTTCCGCCAGGTGCGGCACGTTCCGGTCGATCAGCTCGCCGAGCCGGCGCATCAGGCGCGCGCGCTCCTTGGCCGGGGTATTGGCCCATTTCGGGAAGGCTTCCCGGGCCGCCGCCACCGCCGCGTCGATTTCCGCCGCGCCGCCGCTGGCGACCTCGCCGATCAGCTCGCCGGTGGCCGGGTTGTAGTTCTCGAAGACGTCCTTGCTTTCGACCTCGCGGCCATTGATCCAGTGTTTGATCATTCTGCGTGCTCCTGTGCGCGGGCGCGGAAGAATTCGGCCTCGCTGACGATTCGGTTGACCAGGCGACCGACGCCTTCCACCTCCACCACCACTTCGTCGCCGGGGACCACGTCGGACAGGCCTTCCGGTGTGCCGGTGGCGATCATGTCGCCCGGCTGCAGGGTCATGAAGCTGGAGAAGTATTCGATCAGGTAGGGGATGTCGAAGATCATGTCCGCGGTGCTGCCTTCCTGGCGCAGCTCGCCGTTGACCCAGGTGCGCAGGGTCAGCCGGTTCGGCTCGGGAACCTCGGCCGCGTCGACGATCCACGGCCCCACCGGGGTGGTGGCGTCGCGGTTCTTCACCCGCAGGTTGGGCCGGTAGTAGTTCTCCAGGTAGTCGCGGATCGCGTAGTCGTTGCACACCGTGTAGCCGGCCAGGTAGCCGAGGGCGTCCTCGCGGCGGACGTTGCGCGCCGGCTTGCCGATCACCGCCACCAGTTCGCACTCGTAGTGCATGTAGTCGACGTTGTCCGGACGCCAGCTGACCTGGCGGTGGCCGGTGTAGGTGCCCGGCGACTTGATGAACGCCAGCGGTTCGCTGGGCGCCTTGAACGACAGTTCGGCGGCATGGTCGGCGTAGTTCAGGCCGAGGGCGAACATGCTCCCGGTGGCCGGCGGCAGCCACTCCACCCGGTCCTCGGCGAGCAGGGTGCCGTCGGCCAGGCGGACGGCGTTGGCGTCTTCCACGGTGACCTGGTGAACCCGGCCCTGGTAGCGGATGCGTGCGTGTTTCATGGTCGGTTCCTCATTCCGCGACGATGCTGTTGGCGAGGCGGCCGAGGCCGTCGATCTCGACCTCGACGCGGTCGCCGGGATGCACGTCGACGCGCCCTTCGGGGGTGCCGGTGATCAGCACGTCGCCGGCGTGCAGGGTCATGAACTCGCTGATCTCGGCGATCAGCCGCGGGATGTCGCGCACCAGGTTGGCGGTGTTGTTGCGTTGGCGCAGTTCGCCGTTGACGTACAGCTTCAGCTCCAGCGCATGGGGATCGGCGATCTCCTGCGTCGGCACCAGTTGCGGACCGAACGGGCAGAAGCCGTCGCGGCACTTGGCTTTCACCGCCGGGCGGTAGTAGCTGTCTTCCGGCAGGCTGAACTCGTTGACGATCACGTAGCCGGCGACATGCGCCATGGCCTCTTCCTCCTTCACCCGGCTGGCGTCGCGAGCGATCACCACGCCCAGCGCCGGGCCCGGTTGCAGGCGCTCGACGCCGCGCGGGAAGAGCACCGGGGCGTCGTGCTCGTTGCGGGTATTCGGTGTCTTGATGAACAACACCGGCTTCACCGGCGGCTTCTGGTAGGGCGGCTGCTGGAACTCCGGCAGGCGGCTGTCGAGCAGGCCCTTGTAGTTCAGCGCGACGCCGAACAGGGTGCCGGCGGCGACGTCATTCAGTGCGCGGCTCATTGTGGTGGTGTCTCCTGGCGCGATAAGCGAACGGCGAGGGGGCCGTCCTGGCGAAAACTCGTTAATGTGTTAACGTTATATTTAACATGTTAATGATCGTCAACCCCGGTTGCTGCGCCATTCGTCCCGGGGAGGTGGCAAGAGGCGCCGTCTGCGGTATACGGAAGCCCGCGACGGCTTGCGTGCGCAGCCGGGAAGAACAACAAAGAGAAGATCGCCATGCCAGAGCGCCAGCCGATCCCCAACATCAACATCGGGCAGGTCTACGACCAGCGCTATGCCGACGCCGAGGTGCACTACGATGCGCTGGGCAACCTGGCCGGATTCTTCGGTCGCAACATGCCGGCGCACCGGCACGACCGCTTCTTCCAGGTGCACTACGTGAAGAACGGCGCGGTGCGGGTCTATCTTGACGAGCGCCAGTACCTGGAGTCGGGGCCGATGTTCTTCCTCACCCCGCCGACCGTGCCGCACGCCTTCGTCACCGAGGCGGACGCCGATGGCCATGTGCTGACCGTGCGCCAGCAACTGGTGTGGAGCCTCACCGAGGCCGAGCCGGGCCTGGCGCCCGGCCCGCAGGTGGCGCCGGCCTGTGTGGCGCTGGGCAACCTGGAGGGCGGCGCGGCCGAGGAGGCGGCGCGCCTGGCGCTGCTCTTCGAGCAGTTGCGCAGCGAGTCGATGGCCAGCCGTCCCGGCCGCCAGCAGACGCTGCTGGCGCTGACCCGCCTGGTCATGATCAGCCTGCTGCGTCTCTCGGCCAATTCGGTGGCTGCGCGGCCGATGCGCCACGAAGACCTGCAGATCTTCCAGCGCTTCAACGCGCTGATCGAGGAGCGCTATGCCGAGCACTGGCCGCTGTCGCTCTACGCCAGCCGCATCGGCGTCACCGAGGCGCGCCTCAACGACGTCTGCCGGCGCATCGCCGACCTGCCGTCGAAGCGCCTGGTGTACGAACGGCTTATGCAGGAGTCCAAGCGCCTGCTGCTGTTCACCGGCGGCTCGGTGAACGAGATCTGCTACCAGCTCGGCTTCAAGGACCCGGCCTACTTCAGTCGTTTCTTCGTGCGTTACGCAGGGCTTACCCCCAGCGCTTACCGCCAGCGACAGGCCGACGGGGAGTCCCGTCGCTGAGCGGGTGGGCGGGTATACTCGCGCTCCCACTCGAACAGGAAGCGTTTCTCCATGCATGATGCAGCCACCTCCATGCCGCCGCAGGCTCCCTCAACCTGGGCCGACTACCTTGCCGGCTACCGCTGGCGAGGGCAGGGCGAAGGATGTTCCGCGGCCACGGTCCACCGCCTGGAGGCTGCGCGGCGGCCGACCCTGTTCGTCAAGCAGGAAGTGCTGTCCGCACATGCCGAGCTGCCCGCCGAAATCGCCCGCCTGCGCTGGCTGCACGGTGCCGGCATCGATTGCCCGCAGGTGCTGAACGAAACCCAGAGCGACGGCCGGCAATGGCTGCTGATGAGCGCAGTGCCGGGGGACACGCTGTCCGCGCTGGCGCAGCGCGGCGAGCTGGAGCCCGAGCGCCTGGTGCGCCTGGTGGCCGCCGCCCTGCGCCGGCTGCACGATCTCGATCCGGCCGCCTGTCCCTTCGACCATCGCCTGGAACGGCGTCTGGACACCGTGCGCCAGCGGGTCGAGGCCGGGCTGGTGGACGAGGCGGACTTCGACGACGACCATCGCGGTCGCAGCGCCACGGAGCTGTACCGCCTGCTGCTCGACCGGCGTCCGGCGGTCGAAGACCTGGTGGTCGCCCATGGCGACGCCTGCCTGCCAAATCTGCTGGCGGAGGGGCGGCGCTTCAGCGGCTTCATCGATTGCGGGCGGCTCGGCGTCGCCGACCGGCACCAGGACCTGGCCCTGGCCGCGCGGGACATCGAGGCCGAACTCGGCGCGGCCTGGGCCGAGGCCTTCCTCGTCGAATACGGCGGCGATATCGACGGCGAACGGCTGGCGTACTTCAGGCTATTGGACGAGTTCTTCTAGAGTAGGGCCGGTTCGGATCCGGACTGGATTCGGCCTGCCGTTGCACGAAAACGAGGTACAACGGCATCGGCCACTATCGCCAACGCCACCGCGCGCCCTCGCTCGTTCCGCGGAGTCGCCGGTTCAGTTCAGCCGGTACTGCGCCAGTTCCTTCGCCGAAAGCACGCGCATCCGTTTGGGATCGGTGCTTTGCATGGCCTGTACCAAGGTGCTGGGGATATCCATTTCGCGGAAGTAGGCGGCGGAGTCGTAGCGCATGCCGTTGGCCGAGCGCGAGTGCAGCGAGTCGCCGTGGGCGTAGTAGGGACGGTGCAGGCCGACGTAGCCGCGTACGGTCTTGCGCTTGCCGGCCGCCAGCAGGTAGACGCAGGTGCCTTGGCAGACGCTGCTCGACGGCACCAGCGCGTCGAAGCCGGATTCGCGCAGCAGGCGGCCCATGCGGATCGCCTCCGGCACGCTGCCGCCGATGCTGTTCAGCAGGAGCAGCTTACGCGAGTAGGTTCCCGGATTGTTGCGCAAACCCTTGAGCAGCGTCTCGTAGTCGCCCGGCGCGATCTCCTCCGAGACGCGGACCGTCAGCACCCGCCCCATGCTCTTGTGTTGCAGCGAATGCACTTCGACCCTGGCCAGTGCGGGAGTCGCGCAGAACACGGCGAGGCAGGCGAGGACGGTCCGGAGGCGGAGGCGGGGCATGGAACGGGGCGATCCTGTCAGACGGCGATGGCTGCCGAAGATACCTGCAAGCGTTGCATTGTGCACGGTCCTCGTCGTCAGGACGAGGAGCCGGTCTCCGCCTGGCGCACCGGCAGGCGCAGGCAGAAGGTGATGACGTCGTCGCGGCAGTCCACGTCGATACGCCCCTGGTGGGCCTGGGCGATGGCCTGGGAGATGTACAGGCCGATACCGAGGCCGTTGCGGTTGCGCTGGTTGTCCGCCGACTCGCGCTTGAACGGTTCGAACAGGTTGGCCAGTTGCGCTTCGGAGAGGCCGCTGGTTTCGTTGAGCACGCTCAGGCACACCTCGTCGCCCTGGCGGGTCAGGGTGACCAGCACCGGCCGGCCGGGCAGGCCGTGATGACGGGCGTTGCTCAGCAGGTTGGCGGCGACCTGGGCGTAGCGGTCCGGGTCGACCACGGCACGAACCTGCGGGTCGATGGCGATCTCGATCACCAGGCCGGGATAGGCGACGTCGGTTTCGCAGACGATCTGCCGCACCAGTTGCGAGACGTCGGTGTCGACCGGGTTCACGGTGAGGCCGATGCCCGATTGCAGGCGGCTCATGTCGAGGATCTGGCTGACCAGCCGCTCCATGCGGCTGCTGGACGCGGAAATGTGTTGGCGCAGTTCGGTGGTGCGGGTGTCGCTGGAGGACAGCAGGGCCGCCGCCATGGAGATCGACTGCAACGGGTTGCGCAGGTCGTGGCCGAGCACCGCGATCAGGCGCTGGCGCATGCGGTCGACCTCGGCCGCATGGTTGAGGCACAGTTCCATCAGGTCCAGGCGCAGCTTTTCGGCGATCGCCAGGTCGGTTTCGCTCCAGGGCGTGGAGTGGCCGCGGACCACTTCCTCCCAGGCCTCGAACGAGCCGCGCGGGGTCAGCCGCGGGCCGGAGGGGCCGATGGTCAACAGCTTTTCCGGCTTGCCGCCCCAGCGGATGCGGTGCACTTCCTCGTGGCGGAACCAGAAGATCCAGCCCGATTCCTGGCGGTGGAAACGGATCGCCAGCACACCGCAGCAGTCGCCGCCGTCCGGAGAGTCCTCGCTGGGCTGCGGCCAGTTGTCGGTGTGGTAGATGTCCCGTTCCGGGTCGCGCTGCAGGCGTTGCAGGACATTCCCGGCCTGGCGCTCGAAGTCGCCGCGGATGCTCAGGGTGCGGCCGCCGAGCATGACCAGGGCGCCGTCGCAGGGAATCAGTGCGGCGATGCCATCGTCCGGGTGGGCCAGTGCGCCGAACAGGTCGTCGGCGTCCCGCGCGCGGCGAGCCAGGGCCAGCCTGCGCTCGGTGGACACGCGCAGCAGTTCGGCGATACGCCCCTGCTCCAGGCGCTCGACGATGGCGCTGCAGACCTGGGAGAAGATCTGGAACGACATGCGCACCGGGTAGGGAATCAGTTTGGGCGACATGTGATGGCAGGAGAACAGTCCCCAGAGCTTGCCGCCGACCACGATGGAGATGCTCATCGAGGCGCGCACGCCCATGTTGGTCAGGTATTCGCAGTGGATCGGCGAAACGCTGCGCAGCACGCTGTAGCTGAGATCGAACGATTCGTTGGTCTCCGGGTTCAGCGCGGGAAACACGCGCATCGGCGTATAGGCCACGTCGGCGATCAGCCTGATCGGGTTCTGGATGTACAGGCGACGCGCCTGGGCCGGGATGTCCGAGGCCGGGTAGCGTTGCCCCAGGTAGCTTTCGAGGTCTTCGCGACGGCTCTCGGCGACCACCTCGCCGGAGTCGTCATGGCGGAAACGGTAGGCCATCACCCGGTCGTAGCCGGTCATCCGGCGCAGTTCGTCGGTGACGTTGCTGAGCAGGCTGGCGGTGTCGTTGTGCAACTGGACCTGGGCGATGATGCGCTGGGCGTTGAGGGTGAAGGAGGTGATCGACAGCGTGTCCGCGGTGCGGATCTCGAACTCCAGGTAGAACACTTCCTTGTAGCTGTGGCCGATCACGTCGAACAGGTGTTCGCCGATCCGCGTCTCGACGCTGTTCGACCATGGGCCGTTGCCGGTCAGTCCCTCTTCGAGCATGCGCAGGACCTCCGGCCCCACCTGCTCCTGCGTCAGGTAGGAACCCGGCGAGGCGACGAACCCCAGTAGCGCCTGGATGTTCTCGCTTGCCGCGAGGACCATGCCGTCCGCGCGCAGGGTGACCAGCGCCCCGTGCGGCTGGATCGCGCCAGGCACGTGGATGGGTTCGTCCTCGCAGTTCGCCAGGGTAACCGGGGTGATGCTCGTCATCTATCGTCCAGCCTGGTCTCCAGGCAGTCAGGCTTCGTCGAGAACCCATCGACGAAACGAAAGGAATGTAGCCTGTGCCGCATCCTGCGCAAGGCCGATGGCTTCGGGGCTGTCGATCTGCCGGGCGAGCTGTTCGAGAAACTCCTGCCAGCGCACCCCGGTTGCCTGGCCGTAGCCCTGCAACCACTGTAGCGGCAGACCGGGCAGGCGTGGAGCTAGTCGTTTGTAGAGATACGCGCCGCCCAGCGTCGCGCCTTCCATCACGTAGGCCACCCCGAAGACCTCCGCGGCCCGTGTCGCATTCGGCAGGTCGGCGCAGCGCGGTAGCGCCTCCACCTGCGCGCGGCTCATGCCGCCGGCCAGCAGGTCGCTTTCCAGCCAGGTGCTCTTGACCAGCCGCGCGTCGGCCCGCAGCGCCGCCGGCCAGCCGCTGCGGTTGTCGCGCAGCGCGCGCTCCAGGGGTTCGAGCCAGCCAAGGATGCGTCCGGCATGGTCGAGGTAGGCGCGGTCGTCGAGATCGTCGTCGCCCAACGGCGAACGGCGGTCCAGTTCTGCGTGCAGGTCACGGGTGGCGTCGCGGAGTGCGGCGAGGGCTGGCGATGGAGATGGGGACATGAGGTCAGGGCCAGCGATTCGAGGCATGAACGGAAAAGAGTAGCAGGAAGCCGTACGCCCGGCTCGGAATAAATGGGCATCCCCGCGCGCGGCGCAGGGATGCCGGAGCGGGCGCGCTCAGGCCGCCTCGGTCTGCACCACCCGGTAGCAGGGGACGTAGGCCGCGCCGCCGGGCAGCTTCATCCGGTGCTGCTTGACGAAGGCCTGCAGCAGGCGGTCCAGCGGCAGCATCACCGCCGGGTCGCCGTGGATCTCGTAGGGCCCGTATTGCTCGATCATGCGGATGCCGTTGTCCTTGACGTTGCCGGCGACGATCCCGGAAAACGCGCGGCGCAGGTTGGCCGCCAACTCGTGGGGCGGCAGGCTGCGGCTGAGCTGGAGGCTGGCCATGTTCTCGTGGGTCGGCTCGAACGGGCGCTGGAAGCTTTCATCGATCTTCAGCATCCAGTTGAAGTGGAAGGCGTCGTTGCGCTCGCGGCGGAACTGCTTCACTTCCTTCAGGCCCTGGGCCATCTGCTTGGCCACCTCGGCCGGGTCGTCGATGACGATCCGGTAGTGGCGCTGCGCCGCATGGCCGAGGGTCGCCCCGACGAATTCATGGAGCTGCTGCAGGTAGGCTTCGGCGCTGCGGGGACCGGTGAGGATGACCGGGAAGGGCAGGTCCTGGTTGTCCGGGTGCATGAGGATGCCCAGCAGGTAGAGGAACTCCTCCGCGGTCCCGGCGCCGCCGGGGAAGATGATGACCCCGTGGCCGACGCGGACGAAGGCTTCCAGGCGCTTCTCGATGTCCGGCAGGATCACCAGTTCGTTGACGATCGGGTTCGGCGCCTCGGCGGCGATGATCCCCGGCTCGGTCAGGCCCAGGTAGCGGCCGCCGACGATGCGCTGCTTGGCGTGGCTGATGGTGGCGCCCTTCATCGGCCCCTTCATCACCCCCGGTCCGCAGCCGGTGCAGACATCCAGGCTGCGCAGGCCGAGTTCGTGGCCGACCCTCTTGGTGTACTTGTATTCCTCGCTGCTGATCGAGTGGCCGCCCCAGCACACGACGATCTTCGGCTCGACGCCGGGGCGCAGCGTACGGGCGTTGCGCAGCAGCTGGAAGACGTAGTCGGTGAGGCCCTGGGAGCTGTCCAGGTCGACGTGCTGGCTGTCCAGCCCGCTCTGGGTGTAGACGATGTCGCGCAGGGCGCTGAACAGCATCTCGCGGGTGCTGGCGATCATCTCGCCATCGACGAAGGCGTCGGCCGGCGCGTTGATCAGCTCCAGGCGCACGCCTCGGTCCTGCTGGTGGATACGCACCTCGAAGTCCTTGTAGGCGTCGAGGATGGTCTTGGCGTTGTCGCTGTGGGCGCCGGTATTGAGGATCGCCAGGGCGCACTGGCGGAACAGTTGGTAGGTCTTGCCGTTGGCGGTTTCGCTCAGTTGTTGCACTTCGCGTTGGGAGAGGGTTTCCAGCGTGCCTTTCGGACTGACCGAGGCGTTGATCACAGGGCGATGAGACATGTGCGATTCCATGCAGGGGACGCGGCGGCGTAGAAGAACCGCCGCATCCGGATAAGGGAGCGCCGGGCAGGTTGCGTGCCGGGGGAGAGGGCGATCAGCCGTCGGAGTGGGGCGACGAGGCAACCGTGCGCTGGGGCTTGGCTCCAGGGTCTTGGTTAAATGTAATAGCGAGAACCTGACTGATCTGACAAGGAAAATCTCGAATTTATCTGTCGCCGGCCTGGCACCGGGGAAATCCTGCCACTAGCCATGGGCGAAAAAATCCGGCATCGGCTGGGATAATCGACTCTTCTCCTGATATCGTTGCGTTTCCGCCGGATGCTCGGCCAGTCGAAGGGAGGAACGAAGCATGTCGTATGAACAGTCCAGCAGCGTACCTAGCGACTTTCTTTCCTCCTTTTTCCAAGAGCCTGTCATCCATGATCGAACTCAGAACCATCACCCGCGACGACTGGGAAACCTGCATTGACCTGAAGGTCGCCCGCCACCAGGCGCACTTCGTCGCTTCCAACCTCTATTCGCTGGCCCAGAGCCGCTTCCTGCCGGGGTTCCGCGCGGTCGGCATCCACCACGGCGGGCGCATGGTCGGCTTCGCCCTCTACGGCCCCGACGCCGACGACGGCCACTACTGGCTCTACCGCCTGATGATCGACCGCCGCTACCAGGGCAAGGGGCATGGCCGCGCCGCCCTGCAACGGATCATCGCCAGCGTGCGCCGGACGAGGCGGCGCAGCGATCGCCTGATGGTCGCCTACGCCGTCGACAACGACGTGGCCCGCCAGCTTTATCGGGACGCCGGCTTCGTCGAACAGGGCCTCGCGCCCTGGGGCGAGACGATGGCCTGTCTGATGCTGCCGGAGCCGTCCCATCGCTCCGGGACGGTCGCCGGAGCGCCGGGCGGGCGTGCAGCGCACGGCGTCCCGGCGTAGAATCGCGGGATTCGGCAGTTCCCTCCAATACCTATAACGACCATCCAACGCACATCGCCGCCCCGGACCCTTGCGTCCGGGGCGTTTTCCGTCGTGCGTGGCGAGGGTCGCGGGACCTGCCCGTCCGCCCCCTGCTCCGGAACCGAACGCCCCATGGACAGCACCTCCGAAACCCGCAGCGGCAGCTGGCTGAGCGTGATCGCCCTGGCCCTGGCCGCCTTCATCTTCAACACCACGGAGTTCGTCCCGGTCGGCCTGCTCAGCGACATCGGCCACAGCTTCGAGATGCCCACCTCGCAGGTCGGCCTGATGTTGACCATCTATGCCTGGGTGGTGTCGCTGGCCTCGTTGCCGATGATGCTGCTGACCCGCAATATCGAGCGGCGCAAGCTGCTGGTCGGGGTATTCCTGCTGTTCATCGCCAGCCACGTGCTGTCCGGGCTGGCCTGGAGCTTCCAGGTGCTGATGCTCAGCCGGATCGGCATTGCCTTCGCCCACGCGGTGTTCTGGGCCATCACCGCTTCGCTGGCGGTGCGCGTGGCGCCGCCGGGACAGCAGGCCAAGGCGCTAGGGCTGCTGGCCACCGGCACCACCCTGGCGATGGTCCTGGGCATCCCGCTGGGGCGGGTGGTTGGCGAGGCCCTGGGCTGGCGTACCACCTTCATGGCCATCGCCGGACTCTCGGTGCTGACCTTGCTCTACCTGGCGCGCTCCCTGCCGCTGCTGCCAAGCCAGAACTCCGGTTCCCTGCGCAGCCTGCCGATGCTGTTCCGACGCCCGGCGCTGGTTTGCCTGTACGTGCTGACCGTGGTGGTGATCAGCGCCCAGTTCACCGCCTACAGCTACATCGAGCCCTTCGCCAAGCAGGTGGCGCAGATGAGCGGCGAGGCGACCACCCTGCTGTTGCTGTTGTTCGGCGGCGCCGGGATCTTCGGTTCGATCCTCTTCAGCCGCTACAGCGAGGCTTTCCCGCGAGGCTTCCTGCTGGCCGCGATCCTCGCCTTGGGCAGCAGCCTGGCGCTGCTGTTGCCGCTGTCCGCGCAGCCGACCTGGCTGATGGCGCTCAGCCTGCTCTGGGGCATGTCGATCATGTGCTTCGGCCTGGCCCAGCAGTCCCGCGTCCTGCGCCTCGCCTCGGACGCCACCGACGTGGCCATGGCGCTGTTCTCCGGCCTGTACAACGTCGGCATCGGCGCCGGCGCGCTGCTCGGCAGCGTGGTCAGCGAACGCATGGGCCTGGCCTCGATCGGCAACGTCGGCGCCGCGCTGGCGCTGGCCGGCCTGCTGCTCGCCCTGTTCGCCGCACTGCGCTACGCGGAGGCGCTGAAAACCACGTCGTTGTGAGTGCTCATTCACTGGCCCGGATGATTCGGCGGAGGAATCCGCCCGCTTGATCTAGTCTTCTGTGACGAAAAGGCGCAGGGAGTGCGGGATTGCCCCGCGCCGGGCCGGCGCAGGGACGGAATATCGGGTGAACGTACAACAGAGCAAGTTCAGGCTGAGCCGCTGGGCGGGCGCGACACTGGCGCTCGGACTGCTGCTGTCCGGGCTGGGCGCCTGGGGGCTGGCGCTGGTCAACGAGCAACAGGCGCGGATGGCGCTGGAACGCGAGGCGGAACTGCTGGCCGAGGCGGTGACCCGCCGCGTGGAACTCTACCAGTATGGCTTGCGTGGGGTGCGCGGTGCCTTGCTGACGGCGGGCGAGGCGCACATCGACCGCGAACTGTTCCGCCGCTACAGCCTGACCCGCGACATCGACCGCGAGTTTCCCGGCGCCCGCGGCTTCGGCTTCATCCGCCGGGTGGCGGCCGCCGACGAGGCCGGGTTCCTGCGCCAGGCGCGGGCCGACGGCCAGCCGGAGTTCCGCATCCAGCAACTGACTCCGCACGATGGCGAGCGCTACGTCATCCAGTACATCGAGCCGGTGGCGCGCAACGGCCAGGCGCTGGGCCTGGACATCGCCTCGGAAGCCAATCGCCGGGAGGCCGCCCGCGCCGCCCTGGAGACCGGGCAGGTGCGCCTGACGGGGCCGATCACCCTGGTCCAGGCCAGCGGCTTGCGCCAGCAATCGTTCCTCATCCTGATGCCGATCTACCGCAGCGGCATCACTCCACCACCGGGGCCCCAGCGCGAACTCGAAGGCTTCGGCTGGAGCTATGCGCCGCTGCTGACCGGCGAGGTGCTGGCCGGGTTGCCCATCGACAACGCGGCGATCCACCTCGAACTCAGCGACGTCACCGGCGACGGCGCTGCCGTGCCCTTCTTCGTCAACGGCGCCGCGGCGCCGGCTCAACGCCTGTTCGGCCACATGCTGCGGCGGGAGATCTACGGTCGGCACTGGCAGATGGTGTTCAGCGCACTGCCGCTGTTCGTCCAGCGCCTGCACCAGCCTTCGCCGCGCATCCTGTTCCTGGCCGGCAGCCTGGTCAGCCTGTTGCTGGCGGCGCTGGTCAACGCCAGCGCCCTCGGCCGCCAGCGCCGGCATCGGGAGGCGGCGACCCAGGCGCGACTGGCGGCGATCGTCGGCAATTCGGCGGACGGCATCATCGGCGTCGGCCTCGACGGCGTCATCAGCGACTGGAATCGCGGGGCCGAGGCGTTGTTCGGCTACCGCGAGGAGCAGGCGGTTGGGCGGCGGGTGGTGGACCTGCTGGTGCCGCCATCCAAGGAGAACGAGGAACTCGACATCCTCGCCCGCATCGCCCGTAAAGAACAGGTGGTCAGCTTCGATACCGTGCGCCGGCACCAGGACGGCCACCTGCTCGATGTGGCGGTGACCGTCTCGCCGATCCTCGGTCCGGACGGCGGCGTGGTCGGCGCCTCGAAGACCGTACGCGACATCTCCGCGAAGAAGGCCGCCGAGGCCCGCATCCGCGAACTCAATACCGGCCTGGAGCACCAGATCGCCGAGCGTACCGCCGAACTGCGTCGGTTGAACGTACTGCTCGGCAGCGTGCTGCAGGCGGCGTCCGAGGTGTCGATCATCACCCTCGACCGCGACGGCATCATCAGCGGCTTCAATCTCGGTGCCGAGCGGATGCTCGGCTACCGCGCCGACGAGGTGGTCGGCAAGGCCTCGCCGACCCTGCTGCACAGCGAGCGGGAGTTGCTCGCCCGCGGCCAGGAGCTGGGCGAGGAGGGTTTCCGCGTGCTGGTGGCGCGGGCCGAACAGGAGGGCGCCGAGACCCGCGAATGGACCTATCTGCGCAAGGACGGCTCGCCGCTCAGCGTGACGCTTTCGGTTACCGTCCTGCGCGACGAGGCTGGGGCGATCAACGGCTACCTGGGCATCGCCGTCGATGTCACCGAATGGCGCAACGCCGAGCGCGAGATGGCCGCGGCGCGCGACCAGTTGCAAATGGCCGCCGACGTGGCGCGCCTGGGCATCTGGCGCTGGAACCTGGCCGACGACAGCCTGCAGTGGAACGAGCGCATGTGCGAGCTGTATGGCCAGCCGCTGGCGTTGCGCGACGGCGGCCTGGTCTACGAGCATTGGCGCAGCCGCCTGCATCCGGAAGACCTCGAGCGCACCGAGGCCAGCCTGCGCGCGGCGGTGGAGGGGCGCGGCAACTACGATGTGATCTTCCGCGTGGTGCTGCCCGACGGCGGCATCCGCTTCATCCAGGCCGGCGCGCAGGTCGAGCGCGACGCCGACGGCAACCCGCTGCAGGTCACCGGGATCAATATCGATATCACCAGCGACCAGCAACTGCAGGCGCGCCTGCGCGAGGCCAAGGAGCAGGCGGACGCCGCCAGCGCGGCGAAGTCGTCGTTCCTGGCGAACATGAGCCACGAGATCCGCACGCCGATGAATGCCGTGCTGGGCATGCTGCAACTGGCCCGGCAGACCGATCTCAACGAACGCCAGCGCGACTACCTGGACAAGGCCAGCTCGGCGGCAACCTCGTTGCTCGGCCTGCTCAACGACATCCTCGACTACTCGAAGATCGAGGCCGGCAAACTGGTCCTGGAAATGCTCCCCTTCGAGCTGGAGCCGCTGATGCAGGACCTGGCCGTGGTGCTCTCCGGCAACCAGGGCGACAAGGACGTCGAGGTGATCTTCGACATCGATCCCGAGCTGCCCAGCGCGGTGGTCGGCGACCGCCTGCGCCTGCAGCAGATCCTCATCAACCTGGCCGGCAACGCACTGAAGTTCACCGCCCGCGGGCACGTCCTGGTGAGCTTGCGGCGTTTGGCGCACGACGCCCACCTGGTGCGCCTGCGGGTGCTGGTGGCGGACACCGGCATCGGCATCAGCGCGGAACAGCAGCAGCGCATCTTCGAAGGTTTCACCCAGGCCGAGGCGTCCACCTCGCGACGCTTCGGCGGCACCGGCCTCGGCCTGTTCATATGCAAACGCCTGGTCGACCTGATGGGCGGTGAATTGCGGGTCGAGAGCGCGCCGGGCAGCGGTAGCCGGTTCTGGTTCGACCTGGACCTCGACGTCGCCCACGACCAACCGCTGCGTGCGGCCTGCCCCGGGGCCGGCGAACCGCTGCGGCTGCTGGTGGCGGACGACAACCTGGTGGCCGGCGAGCTGCTCGAACGCACGGTCGGCGCCCTCGGCTGGCGCGCCGACTGCGTCGGCAGCGGCAGCGAGGCGGTGGCGCGGGTCCAGGCGGCGATGGCCGAGGGCCGTCGCTACGACGTGGTGCTGATGGATTGGCGCATGCCCGATCTCGACGGCCTCAGCGCGGCGCAACTGATCCGCCAGTTGCAGGGCGACCTGCCACCGCCCATGGTGATCATGATCACCGCCTATGGCCGCGAGGTGCTGGCCGATGCGCGCGACCACAGCACGCCGCCCTTCGTCGATTTTCTCACCAAGCCGGTCACGCCCAAGCAACTGGCCGACTCGGTGCTGCATGCGTTGCACGGCGAACAGGGCGCCCCGGCCAACCCGCCGCCGCGCCCGGTGGAGCGCACCCAGCGGTTGCGGGGCGTGCGTCTGCTGGTAGTGGAGGACAACGCGCTGAACCGCCAGGTCGCCGCCGAGCTGTTGAGCAGCGAGGGCGCCCGGGTGGCCCTCGCCGACGGCGGGCTGGCGGGCGTTCAGCAGGTGCTGGAGGCGAGCGTGCCGTTCGACGCGGTGCTGATGGACATGCAGATGCCGGATATCGATGGTCTCGAGGCGACCCGGAGAATCCGCGCCGACGGGCGCTTCGCCGGGCTGCCGATCCTGGCCATGACCGCCAACGCCTCGCTGGCCGACCGCGAAGCCTGCCTGGCGGCGGGCATGAACGACCATGTGGCGAAGCCGATCGACAAGGAGCGCCTGGTGCTTTGCCTGCTCGGTCATCTCGGCAGGAGCGGCGCCAGGGGCGCGCCGGCAACGGCAGCGGACGCGGGCGAACTGGTCGAGGCGCGGGGCGATATCGTCGGGCGTTTCGGCGGCAGCCTGGAGCTGATCGTCCAGGTGTTGCGGCGCTTCGTTCCGGACATGCAGGACCTCTTCGCCCAGCTCGAACGCCAGCTCGGCGAGGGCGATGTCCAGGGCAGCGCCGCGACCCTGCATACCATCAAGGGCAGCGCTTCCACCGTTGGCGCCAACGCCCTGGCCGGCCGTGCCAGCGAGCTGGAGCAGGCCCTGCGCCGCGCCGATCCGCTGCGCGGCATGGAAATCCTCGCCGGCATCCGCCTCGACGAACTGCGCACCCTGTGCGATGCCTGCCTGCTCCGCCTGCAGGCGATGTTCGGCGACGTGCAGGCGGAGTCGGCGAGCTGAACCCCGGCGCGGTGGCCAGTCCCGCCAAGGATTCAGGCGGACCCGGGGCTCGCCTGCATCCGCTGCGGCCTGTAGGGCGAATAACGCCATGGGTGTTATCCGCCGATACTCCTGAAGCCCGCCCAGGTCTTGAGCGACATCCTCTTCCTGTCGTTCAGTGCCTTCAGGCGTCGCGCAGCAGGTCGTGGGCGTTGAGCAGGGCGTAGGCGACTTCCGGGCGCTTCTCCAGGCCGCGGCGGATGGCGGCGGGAATCGCCTGGCGGGTCTTGCGGCAGAGCCCCGGCTGCTCCTCGAAGCGCATGCGGATGCCGCGCATGCTGCGCACCTCGCCGAAGGCCGGGGCGATCCGCAGGCGGATGCCCAGTTGTTCCTCCATGCGCCGCAGCAGGTGTTCCAGGTCTTCCAGGCTGCGCAGGGCTTCCAGGCGGGCGGCCAGGCGCTGCTCTTCCTGGCGGGTCAGGAGGAGGATGCGACGGTCCGCGCCGGGCGCCTCCAGGCGCTCGCGTTCGCAGACGCAGGCGCCGGGCGGGCAGGGCTGGCGGAGGGGCGGGGAAGCGCTCATGGCACCATCATAGCCAGGACCGGCGTCCCGCGCCGCTACGCTCCGTCGCCCTCGCGAGCGCGCTTCAGCGCTTCAGCGGCACCTTGCCCTGCTGCTCCAGGCCGCTGAGGATGGCGTAGGCGATCTTCACCCGCTCGGCATTGGGATAGTTGCGGTTGGCCAGGATCACCAGTCCCAGGTCGCGGCCCGGGACGAACGCCACGTAGGCGCCGAAGCCGTTGGTGGAACCGGTCTTGTTCAGCAGGCGCTGGCCCTCCAGCGCCTGTGGCGCGGGCAGCCTGGCGATCCTGTGCGGTTGCAGTGCCATCGGCGTCGAGTTGCCGGCCTGCAGGCGCTTCAGGGAGATCGGCCAGTCGTAGGCTTCCCAGCCCAGGCCCTGGGTCATGTCGCCGACCTTGTAGTAACCGCGATGGGTGGCATCGAGCGCCTGCGCCCAGGGCCTGTCCAGGCGCTCCGGATGCAGGTTGGCATCGACGAAGCGCAGCAGGTCGGCCGCGCTGGTCTTCACCCCGTAGCCTCCGGCATCCAGCGGGCCGGGACCGACCCGTAGCGGGCGGTCGTCCTTGCCGTAGCCCTGGGCGTACTGCGCCAGCGCCGCCTCGGGCACGTCGAGGTGGGTCTGTTCGAGGCCCAGTGCCGGGAACACTTGCTGCTCCATGAGCCGTTCGAACGGCTGGCCCAGGCTGCGCGCGGCGAGATAGCCGAACAGGCCGATGCTCGGGTTGGAATAGAGGCGCTGGCTGCCCGGCGCGTAGGTCGGCTGCCACTGGCGGTAGTAGTCGCGGATCTGTGCCTGGTCCTTCTGCACCGAGTCGGGGAACTGCAGCGGCAAGCCGCCGGCGGTATAGGTCGCGAGGTCGAGCAGGCTGATGCCGTCGAAGCGGCTGCCCTGCAGTGCCGGCCAGTGCTGGCTGGCGCGGTCGTCGAGGCGCATCTTGTCCTGGGTCAGGGCATAGCCGGCGAGGGTGGCGGTGAAGGTCTTGCTCACCGAGCCGATCTCGAACAGGGTCTCCGGCGTCACCCGGCGGCCGTCCTCTTTCGAGGCCAGCCCATAGCTGAAGTAATGCGGTTCTCCTTTCAGGCTGATGGCTACGGCCAGGCCCGGAATGTCATTGGCCTTCATCACCGGTTGTACGGCGGCGTCGACCAGTGCCTTCAGGCGATCCGCCGGGGCCTCGCCGGCAATGGCCGGGGTGGTGGCGAACAGCAGTGTGGAAGCGGCGATGCCGCACAGGCAGGGGAATCTGGTATCGCGCATGAGGATTGGCGTCCTTTGTCGTTGGCTGCATGAGAAACCGCCCCGGGAGCGCTCCTTGATCGGCGGGCGGGGAAAATCTAGGCTTGCGCAGGATTTGCGGCAAACGACGAATACTCGCGGCAGCCATTAGAAAAATTTGGAGCAGAGATTGGTTCGACCCCATTTGCCGCTGAACGCCCTGCGCGCCTTCGAAGCTTCGGCCCGGCACCTGAGCTTCACCCGCGCGGCCATCGAGCTGTGCGTGACCCAGGCGGCGGTCAGCCACCAGGTGAAGAGCCTCGAGGAGCGTCTCGGCGTGGCCCTGTTCAAGCGTCTGCCGCGCGGCCTCATGCTGACCCACGAGGGCGAGAGCCTGCTGCCGGTGCTGTGTGACTCCTTCGACCGCATCGCCGGCCTGCTGGAACGTTTCGAGGGTGGCCACTACCGGGACGTGCTCACCGTCGGCGCGGTCGGAACCTTCACGGTCGGTTGGCTGCTGCCGCGGCTGGAGGACTTCCAGGCGCGCCATCCCTTCATCGATCTGCGCCTGTCCACCCACAACAACCGCGTCGACATCGCCGCCGAGGGGCTCGACTACGCGATCCGCTTCGGCGGCGGCGCCTGGCACGGCACCGAGGCGCTGGCGTTGTTCGAGGCGCCGCTGACGGTGCTCTGCTGCCCGGAGGTCGCCGCCCAGTTGCACAGTCCCGCCGACCTGCTGCAGCACACCCTGCTGCGCTCCTACCGCGCCGACGAGTGGCCGCTGTGGTTCCAGGCGGCCGGACTGCCGGCGCACGCGCCACTGACCCGGAGCATCGTCTTCGACACCTCGCTGGCCATGCTCGAGGCGGCCCGCCAGGGTGTCGGCGTGGCCCTGGCGCCGGCGGCGATGTTTGCCCGGCAACTGGCCAGCGAGAGCATCCGGCGTCCGTTCGCCACCGAAGTGAGTACCGGCAGCTACTGGCTGACGCGCTTGCAGTCGCGGGGGGAGACCAGCGCGATGCTGGCGTTCCGGGGGTGGTTGCTGGAGATGGCTGCCGTTGAGGCGCGGGGGAGATAACGGTTATGCAGGCGATTCAAGTGTCGATGAAGAAGTAATCACCTTCCTCGCGCCTTTTTTTATACGCTCGGGCCCTCCCAAGGTTGATACGGTTTGAGGCGTTGGGGTTGTGATTGGAATTGCTGACGGCGTGGCGGATATGGACCGGCTCGTCGGCGTTGCTGATCGCTCCGCTAAGCGTCACTCCCAGGCTGGCGGCATAGGCCCGGCGTGCCGCAACGATCTCGCTCTCGAGCATGCCTGCTTTCCCTGCTGCGGCAACGACGGCAAGTTCGCATAGGCGGCCAGCCTTCCTCGGGGAAACCCTCAGGTCGGCGCCTGCGGACCACAGGGCAATCAACGCTTTGGATGGAGCACAGCCATTTCTGCTGTGCTCTTCGATTGTCTCCAGGAGCGGACTCATATGGCCTCTTGAAAACTGTCGGCGGATTGCCAGCAGTATCGACGATGGTGCGCTTAAAGCAACGCGGAGCAGGCGGAGATTGCGGCGAAGCGGCGGATAACGCTTCGCGTTATGCGCCCTACGGGAGCGGTGCTCGGCTTGCCGGCGGAAGGCGTCTACGGATTTCCGGTTCCCGCGTCGAAATAAGAGCCCGTGGACTTGGCCAGTCCCGTCCACATCTCGTCGAGATTGCGGAAGTTCCAGGCTTCCGCCGGCTCGAAGCCGACGATTCGGTCGGTCTGTCCGGCCCTACCCAGGTCTACCACCTGCTGCGGGATCGGCACCTTCGAGCGGGCCGAGAAGAATACCTTGACCCGTGGCGTCAGCAGCGAGCGGCCGTGTTGTTCGAGGACCACGCCGAGGCGCCCGCTTTCCAGCCTGACCAGCGCGCCGACCGGGTAGATGCCCACCGCCTTGACGAAGGCGCGGAACACCTGCGGGTCGAAGTGCCCGTTCCATTCGGCCATGCGTCGGATCGCCTCGGCGGCGTTCCAGCCCTTCTTGTAGGGACGGTCGGAGGTGATCGCGTCGTAGACGTCGCACACCGCGCCCATTCGCGCCAGCAGGCTGATCTGCTCCTGCGCCAGGCCGAAGGGGTAGCCGGTGCCGTCGATGCGCTCGTGGTGGTGCAGGCAGACATCCACCACCAGGGCGCTGACCTGGCGGCAATCGAGCAGCATCCGCGCGCCGTTCTGCGGATGCCGGCGAACCAGGCCGAACTCCTGGTCGGTGAGCTTGCCGGGCTTGTTCAGGATCGGATCGGGCACCGCCATCTTGCCGATGTCGTGCAGCAGTCCGGCCAGCCCCGCCTCGCGTACCAGCGGGTCGGGCAGTTCGAGCTGGCGGGCGAGGGCGATCATCAGCGCACAGACCGCCACCGAATGCATGTAGGTGTATTCATCCGAGGTCTTCAGCCGTACCAGGCTGAGTAGCGCGTTGGGATGGCGCAGCACCGAGGCGGAGATTTCGTCCACCAGGTCCGATGCATGCGCGGTATCGATGGCCTGGCCCATGCGCGCGTCGCGGAACATGCTGACCACGGCGGCCTTGGCACGGCTGCAGAGCAGGGCGGCGTGGCGGATTTCCTCCTCCAGGGCGACCCGCGCCGGCGAAGGGCCGGCCGGCATGGTGACCGGCAGGACCGCAGCGGCCGAGACCGCCGCTTCCTCCGGGAGGTCGAGGCCCTTGCTGGCATCGATCCAGACTTCCTTCACGGCGCTTTCGCGCAGGCGCTGCAGGTCGGCCTGGCTGTCGAGCAGGAAGCCACCTCTTTTCCAGAACGGGTGGTCCAGCCACGAGCCGCAAAGGCTCTGGACGAACATACCGAGGCGAAGCTGGGTTACCGGAATGCGTTTCAGCACGATGGGCTCGACCTCGAGACTGGGCCAGGTTGCTGTCTCCTAACGGTAGCCGAGATGGGCCGGCGGGAGTGAGAGATGCCCGGCACTTCGTCGGCATGCCCGCGCTCGATTGCGTATCGCTTTGTATCCATGCGCGGTTTCGATACCTCCGGCGTACAAATCCACGTGTCGGGCGATACACCCCCGATACATCTCCCAGGCGAAATGGCCACATCCGAACCGCGGCGCCCGGGACGACCCCAGAAGGTCCCGCCGCCCGGTTCGTACCGGCGCCCACCAGCGCCGCGCCTGCGGCCCGGCCGCGTTTACTGTGGAGAAGAAGCATGTCCGTTTTCGATTCGCGTCAAAAGACTTCCGCCAGCCTGCTCGGTGCCGTACTGGTGGGGGGAATGCTGCTCGGCGGTTCGGCGTTCGCCGTCGAGCCGCTGGGCCAGGGGCTGCAAGTGGCGGCGGCGAGCGCCGGCGAAGGCAAGTGCGGAGAAGGCAAGTGTGGTAGCGGCGGCTCCGCGAAGACCCCGGCCAAGGCCGGCGCCGAGGGCAAGTGCGGGGAGGGCAAGTGCGGCGACGCCTCCTTTGCCCGAACCGACACCGATCACGATGGCAAGGTCTCGCGCGCCGAGTTCCTCGCGGTGGCCAAGGACCGTGCCGGTGAGTTCGACAGCATCGATAGCGACCATGACGGCTTCATTTCCGAAGCCGAGGCCTACGAACACCTGCGCAAGACCTACGAGGCCAACGGCAAGCCGATGCCCGCCGGGCTGTTCAGCAAGCTGGAGCAAGGCCGGCACTGAGCCTTTCCACACCCTGGCGGCGCCCTCTCTTTCCCCTGGGAAAGCGGGGGCGTCGCCGTTTCCGGAGCTATCCCATGACCCTGATCGACAACGCCGCCGGCCTCGGCCTGAGGCGCGGCCTGCTTCCGCAACTGCTGGCGATGGCGCCCGGCGCGGTGGACTTCCTCGAATGCGCGCCGGACAACTGGATCGGCGTCGGCGGTGCCTTCGGTGCCGACCTGGAGCGCCTGGTGGAGCGCTTTCCACTGACCTGCCACGGTCTCTCGCTGTCCCTCGGCGGCTCCACACCGCTGGATGCCGCCTTCATCGAGCAGACCCGACGCTTCCTCGTCCGCCACCGGGTCGCGTTGTACAGCGAGCACCTCAGTTACTGTTCCGACGATGGCCATCTCTATGATCTGTTGCCGCTGCCGTTCACCGAGGCCGCGGTGCGTCACGTCGCGGCGCGCATCCGCGAGGCGCAGGAACGCCTGGAGCGGCGCATCGCGGTGGAGAACATTTCCTACTATGCAGCGCCGTACCGGGAGATGAGCGAGATCGAGTTCGTCAACGCGGTACTCGACGAGGCCGACTGCGACCTGTTGCTGGACGTCAACAACCTGTTCGTCAACGCCTGCAACCACGGCTACGACGCCCTCGACTTCCTCGCCCGGCTGCCGCCCGGGCGGGTCGCCGCCTACCATGTGGCGGGGCACTACGACGAGGCGCCGGACCTGAAGATCGACACCCATGGTGCCGCCGTGAAGCCCGGCGTCTGGGCCTTGCTCGGAGCCGCCTATCGTCGCTTCGGCGTGCGCCCGACCCTGCTCGAGCGGGACTTCAACTATCCGCCGCTGGGCGAACTGCTGCTGGAAGTGGAGCAGATCCGCCAATGGCAACGCGACGAGGGACGCCGTCATGGATGAGCGCCTGCGCCAACAGCAGTTCAGCCTCGCCCGGCACCTGCGCGACCCGCTTGGCAATGCGCCGCCGCCGGACATCGAAGAACGTCGCCTGCGGGTCTACCGCGAGCTGTTCTACAACGCCATCGAAGGCCTCCTTGCCAGCGGCTTCCCACGCTTGCGCGGGCTGCTTGGCGAGCAGCAGTGGCATGGCCTGGTGCGCGAGTTCTATCGCGAGGAGAGAAGCCATACCCCCCTGTTCACCCGTATCGCCGGGGTCTTCGTCGACTACCTGCGGCAGCGGGGCGAGTATCGGCCGGCGTGGCAAGCCGAGTTGGCCCACTTCGAATGGAGCGAAACGCGCCTCTACCTGGCCGAGCCCGACGATCCGCCGTATCGGCGTGAAGGCGACCTGCTCGACGGGGTGCCGCTGCTGTCGAGCCTGGCGCTGCCGCTGGGCTATCGCTGGCCGGTGCATCGGCTCGAAGAGGACGTCGCGCTCGCCGAAGCGCCTGCGGAACCGACCCTGCTGTTGATGCACCGCGATTCCTCGCATCGCGTGCATACCGCGCGCCTGACTCCGCTGGCCTACCGCCTGCTGGAGTCGCTGGCGAGACGGCGCCTGAGCGGGCGCGAGCACCTGGCGGCGCTGGCGCTCGAGGCGCGGAGTGCGCCCGGAGCGCTCGACGCGGCGGGGCTGGAGTTGCTGGCAGCGTTGCGGACCCAGGGTGTCGTGCTCGGAACCCTGGAACGCGATTGGGCGGGCGGATGACGACGCAGCCCTTGTGGAGTCGATGCATCGGCGGATAGCGCCTTTGGCGCTATTCGCCCTACGCGGTGGGTGGGATGGTTCTGGCTTGCTGTGAAAAACCCCGGAGGCGATCGCGTTCCGGGGTTTTTCCGTGGCTGGCCGAATCCTAGCGGGACAGGCCCAGGCGCCGCCCGAGCCAGTGGTCCAGGCTCAGCTTCCCCGCTCCCGCCAACAGCAGCGGCAGCAGCGCCGCCAGGTAGATCGCCGGGAGCTTGAAATTGCCGAAGCCGTGGTCGGTGATCGAGTAGCCGCGGGCCAGTTCCGCCAGGCTCGACCACTCCGCCGGCCAGTGTACGGCGGCGGTCGCCACCAGGGTGACGACGATCAGCACCAGGGCGGTCAGGCGGGTACCGAGGCCGAGCAGGAGGAACAGCGCGCCGAGCAGTTCGGCCCACAGCGACAGTTCCCAGTTGAAGGCGGCGGGCAGGCGGTCGAAGGGAAAGGGGAAAGCCGACTGGATATCGCCGAACCAGTTCTCGCCGTTCCACTTTTCCCAACCGGACTCGAAGAACTCCCAGGCCAGGAACAGTCGCAGGGACAGGTCGGCGCTCCAGCCGCCGCAGCGGTCGAGCAGGGCGAAGGGTCGGCGCCAGGCGCGCAGGTCGGATGCTTGCATGATCGATGTCTCGTTGAGGGCGGTGGATGGGTCAGGCCGGCTGTACGTCGCGACGACGCAAGCGCACGGCGAGCTTGGCGGTGAGCTTGAGGACGATGGCGGAGAAGATCGTGGCGAACGCCAGTACGTACCAGCCGCCCATGGGGATGCGTTTGAAGAACGACAGACAGAAGATGCCCGCCAGCACCCAGGTGCCGGTCGAGTGCAGGGCTTTCCAGGCGCGTGGGCCGAGCAGTCGGGCCGGGGTGCGGAAGGAGGTGAGGGTGAGCAGCAGGATGAACAGGTAGCCGATCGAGCCGGGGATGTTCGCCGCGACCGAGCGGCCGCTCCAGAATGTCTCGGGGAACAGCTTCCAGTAGGCCAGGATCAGCAAGGCGTGTACTGCGTGGGAGAAGGCGAAGGCCAGGCCCAGATAGCGCCTTTCACGGAGCAGCGCGCGGGTCCCCGGGCCGGGCACCAGGGTCGCCAGCGAGGACGCGAGGAAAGCGGCGAGGAACAGCGCGAAGGAACTGCGCGCGGTGGCGCGGATGGCGCTGCGCAGGCCCTCCACCGGTTGCGCCTGGAGAGCCAGGACGAGGGCGGTCATGCACAGCACGGCGACGGCGAGGACGGCGAACAGTCGCCAGCCGTGCCAGGCGGATTGAGAGGTTGGGACGGTCATGGTGGGGCTCCTGGTTGCCGGGAGCGGCTCGGCGATGTGCCGCCGCTTCCCGTGGCCAGGAGTGTTGCAAGCGGGTTTATCCGCAGTGTGTCCGCCGAGGGCGGTTATGTATCGCTCTGTACGGGCGCCTCAGGGGTCCAGCTCGATGCGCGCGCAAAGCCCGCCGCCGGCGCGGTTGGCCAGGGTCAGGCGGCCGCCGAGGGCCAGGCTCAGCTGCTGCGCGATGGCCAGGCCGAGGCCGGTGCCACCGGTGTCGCGATTGCGCGAGTTTTCCACCCGGTAGAAGGGCTTGAGCACCTCGTCGAGTTCCTCGGCGGGAATCCCCGGGCCATTGTCCAGCACCTGGATTCGCGTGCCGCCATCGGTACGGCGTTCCACTTCCAGGCGCGCGGCGCCGGCGAACTTCAGCGCATTGTCGACCAGGTTCACCAGCACCCGGCGCAGGGCGTGCGGACGGGTGTCGATCACCGCGCCGGTACGGCCGTCGAGTTGTACCTGCTTGCCGCTGTCCTGGTAGTCGAAGACCAGGCTGTCGAGGAAGGCGTCGAGGTCCACCCGGCAACTGGTTTCGGTGCTGCCGTGCATGCTGCGGGCATAGGCCACGCCTTCGCGGACCAGGTGCTGCATCTCTTCGAGATCGTTCCACAGCTTGTCCCTGTCGCTGGAGGCGTCCATGAACTCGACGCGCAGCTTCATCCGCGTGATCGGCGTCTGCAGGTCGTGGGAAATCGCCGCGAGCAACTGCATGCGCTCCTTGAGGTAGTCGGCGATGCGCGCCTGCATGGCATTGAAGGCCGCCGCCGCATGCGCCACTTCGCGTGGGCCGGTTTCCGCGAGAGGCTGTGCCGGACGATTCGGATCGAGATGTTCCACGGCCTTCACCAGCCGGGTCAGCGGGCCGATGGCGGTGCGCACCGCGAGGCCGGTGCAGAGCAGCAGCAGGAGCAACTGCACCAGCAGTACCAGCGGCAGCCAGCCGGACAGCGGCACCGGGGCCGGCGTGACGTCGATGGTCAGCGGGCTGCCGTCGCGCAGGCGCAGGAGGACCTGGAAGTGCGGACGGCTGTCGGCCACCGTGCGCAGGGTCAGCGGGTATTGACCGTCGAGGGCGCGTTCGATGGAGTGCGCGGCAACCGGCGCGTCGGCCAGCGCCAGCGGCTGGCCGGGCTCGCCGGCGTCGAGGCGATAGCGGTAGGTGCGTCGTTCCAGGCGCGGCAGCCAGGCCTCGCGCTCGGCGGGCGTCAGGCGGTCGAGCATGGCTACCGAGATCGCCACGTCCTGTTCGAGGCTGTCGAGCATCATGTGCTTCGCGGTCTGGTAGCGCTCGTAGAACTGCGAGGCGAAGGACAGCCCGTAGGCCAGCACCAGCCCGGCGAAGAGGATCAGCGCCAGGCGCGCGGCGAGGCTGCGCGGGCGCGGCACGGCGAGCTTCATGGATGGGCCTCGACCAGTCGCACCGGCAGCGAGAACACATAGCCCTCGCTGCGCACGGTCTTGATGTACTCCGGTTCGCGGGCGTCGTCGCCGAGGCGTTGGCGCAGGCGGCTGACCAGCAGGTCGATGGAACGGTCGAAGATGTCCGCCTCGCGGCCCTGGGTCAGGTTGAGCAACTGGTCGCGACTGAGTACCCGTTGCGGATGATCGAGGAACACCCGCAGCAGGCGGTACTCGGCGCCGCTGAGGGCGACCACGGTGC
This sequence comes from Pseudomonas sp. PS1(2021), assembly GCF_020405165.1. Taxonomy (NCBI): domain Bacteria; kingdom Pseudomonadati; phylum Pseudomonadota; class Gammaproteobacteria; order Pseudomonadales; family Pseudomonadaceae; genus Pseudomonas; species Pseudomonas sp. PS1(2021). The sequence goes on from NZ_CP084484.1 coordinate 7,045,425, forward strand.
CGGCGTCGTCGAGCAGGTGGCGGGCGCTGGTGTCCAGTTGCCACTGGCCGAAGCCGATCAGCCGGCTGCTCTCGCTCACGGTGAGGTTCGGCGGCAGCATCCGCGTACGCCGCAGCACGGCGTTGATCCGGGCAAGCAGTTCGCGGGCGGAGAAGGGCTTGGTCAGGTAGTCGTCGGCGCCCATCTCCAGGCCGATGATGCGGTCGGTCTCGTCGTTGCGCGCGGTGAGCATCAGCACCGGCGTGGCCTTGTGCTTGCCGACGCGCAGCTCGCGGCAGAGCAGCAGGCCGTCGTCGCCGGGCATCATGATGTCGAGGACGATCAGGTCCACCGTGTTGGCTTCGAGGAACGCGCGCATCTGCCGGCCATCGGCGACGATGGTGGTGCGCAGGCCGTTCTTCTTCAGGTAGTTGCCTACCAGCTCGCGAATCTCGCGGTCATCGTCGACGATCAGGATGTGATCGACATGCTCCATTGCCTGGCTCCCGTGGCGGTTGGTGTGCTTGCAAGCAGTGTATCCGCGCCCGCGGCGCTTGCCTGCCGGGGTTTGTATTGCACTGTATCCGGAGCCGGGGCGAATACCGGGGCGTGCAAAAAAGCCCGGTTGTCGCTGTCGCGAACGGGGGAGACGACGGATGGCGCCGGGCGCGATTCGTCCGGCGGGAGCGGGGCGGCGAATGTACGGCCATGTATCGGCCGGCAGCGGCGATACAGCGGCTGACGAATCGGGCATTCCAGCGACACATCCGGGACAACTCCGCGGCCTGGAATAGGCCTCGACGAAGGCATGTCGCCTTCCACCGACGCGGTCCTGCCGCCAGGAGATCCCCCATGACTCGCACCCTGCTCGCCACCACCCTGCTCGCCGCGCTTGCGCTTCCCGCGTTCGCCGCCCAGGCCGCCGCACCGGTACCGACCGAAAGCTACCGCTACGGCATGCCGCTGGATGTGCACAAGGTGGTGGCGACCCAGGAACAGGCGTCGACCACCTGCGAGATCGTCGATGCACGGATGGACTACCTAGACTCCGCCGGCAAGCTGCATTCGCTGGCCTACCGCAAGTACGCCAGCGCCTGCAGCCAGGGCGGCTAGTCAGGCGCCGGCCAGAGCCTGCACGGCCGGTTGTCGCGCGGGCGGTGCATGGGGCGCCGGCTTGCCGAGGATCAGGTCGGCGGCCTTCTCGCCGATCATGATCGCCGGGGCGTTGGTATTGCCGGTGATCAGCGTCGGCATGATCGACGCATCGGCCACCCGCAGGCCTTGCAGGCCGTGCACGCGCAACTGGTCGTCGACCACCGCGAGCTGGTCGTGGCCCATCTTGCAGGTGCCCACCGGATGGAACACGGTGCCCAGGTTGGCGCGGATCCAGGCCTCGATCTGGCCGCGGCTGGAAACCTGCGGGCCCGGTACCAGCTCGCCCTTGAGGTGACGGGCGAAGCTGCGGCTGGCGGCCAGTTTGCGGACCAGTTGGAAACCCCGGACCAGGGTATCGAGGTCGGCAGGGTGGCTGAGGAAGTTGGCTTCGATCAGCGGCCGGTCGTGCGGGTCCGGCGAGTTCAGGCGGACCCGCCCGCGGCTCTGCGGGTGCATCACCGCGACGTGCAGGCTGACCCCGTGGCCGAAGGGGACCAGGCGCTGCGGCTGGTTCTTCAGCGCGGGGGCGACGATCAGACCCAGCTCCGGGGTCTCTGCCTGCGGGTCGAGGCGGAGGAAGCCACCGGACTCGACGGTGTTCGAGGTCAGCGCCCCGCGCCGGCCGAACAGGTACTGCCAGGGCGAGCGCAGCAGCGGCAGCCAGCCCTTCGGCGAGAAGCCCAGGCCGTAGCCGAGCTTGGCCTCGGTGCGGTACATCAGCACGATGTCCTGGTGGTCCTGCAGGTTCTCGCCGACCCCAGGCAACTCATGGCGCTGGACGATGCCGTGGCGCGCCAGTTCCGCCGCCGGGCCGATGCCGGAGAGCAACAGGAGCTGCGGCGAGTTGATCGAGCCGGCGCTGAGGATCACTTCGCGGCGTGCCTGCAATTGCACGACCTCGCCAGCCTGGCTGATCTCCACGCCGGTGGCGCGGGTACCTTCCAGTAGCACGCGCAGGGTCAGCGCCGAGCTGAGCACGGTGAGGTTGGGCCGCGCCAGGGCCGGGTACAGGAAGGCGCGCGCCGCGCTACAGCGTTCGCCGTTGACCTGGGTGACGTGGAACGGGCCGATGCCTTCCTGGCGCTCGCCGTTGAAGTCGGCGTTGTACGGCCAGCCCATTTCCTCGGCGGCCTGGAAGAACACCTGGTTGATCGGGCCCGGGCTGCGCTGCGCGGCGACGTTCAATTCGCCGCCGCGCCCGTGCCAGGGCGATTCGCCCGGCTCGAAATGTTCCGAGCGGCGAAAGTACGGCAGCAGCTCGTCGTAGCTCCAGCCACGGTTGCCGAGGGATGCCCAGCGGTCGTAGTCGTGGCGGTCGCCGCGGATGTAGATCATCCCGTTGATCGCGCTGGAGCCGCCCCAGACCTTGCCGCGCGGGCAGGCGATCGGCTGGTTGGCGGTGCCGGGCTGGGCGGCGAAGCGATGCATCCAGTTCCACTTCGGGTTGGCGATCAGGCGGATGATCCCGGCCGGCGTGCGGATGTAGGCGGCGGGGAGCGGCGTGCGGTCGCTGGGGCCGGCCTCGACCAGGCAGACCGAGACGGCGGGATCGGCGGAAAGACGGTTGGCCAGGACGCAACCGGCGGAGCCGGCGCCGACCACGATGTAGTCGAACGAGCGGCGGGCAGTGGAAGTCATGTCGGCACCTTTCTGGGTGTGCTGCCGGGCCTCGCCCGGCGTTCTTTTTCGCCCCGCGCCCATGGGCGCGACGCTACTCCATTGGACGGGGAAGCGCGCCCGGCCGCTTGTCCCAGCCTGCCGGCGGGGTTGACCGAGGCTGCCAGGCGGCGCGCTACAGCCCCAGCAGCGAGCCCATGTCGACCATCAGTTGCAGGCCGACGACGAAACCGTCTCCGCTCAGTTCGCGAGCGCCGGGGTTGTAGTAGTTGTCCGGGTTGAAGATGTACTGCACCGACGGCTCCAGCGCGATGTGCGGGGTCAGTGCGATGTGCGCATTGGTTTCCAGGGCGTACACGTCGCGCTGGCCGAGTTTCGCATCGCCGCCAGCGGCGATCCGCGCCTGGCGCTGGAACTCCAACTGGTGATCGTTCAGGCGCAGGTAGCTGGCCTTGAGGTTGAGCTTGTCCCGCGTGCGGTCGAAGGGCGCATGGTAGGTCAGGCCCAGCTCGGCGAAATGACGGAACGGCTGCTTGTCGTCGGCCGAGACCGACAGCGAGCCGAACAGCCCCAGCGCCCTCGGCGAATCGAGGCGGCCGCCGTCGGCGCGCCAGAACAGCTGCTGGAACTTGAAGAAGCCGCCGGCGCTGCCGTGGTCGCTGGCGCCGGTGAGCGGGTCGACCTGGTTGGCGGTGTTCAGGTAGGCGTTGAGTTCATAGTGCGAGCGGTAGGGATCGAGGCTTTCCTCGCGCTTGTCGCCGATCCCCAGCAGCAGGCTGGTGCCGCTGGCGTCGTCGGTGCCGAAATCGAGGCCATGGCGCTTCTTCAGGTAATCCACCGGGTTGGACTCGAAGGCCCCGGCGTGCAGGTACAGGGTCGGGGTCGCCCGGTACTTCAGGTAGCCGCCCCAGGCGCCGTAGGGCGGCGGCAGGATGCCGGTGGAGGCGTCGATGATCGGGTCGTTGCAGGTGACCACGGTCTCGCAGTTGTAGATCAGGAAATAGCGCCGCGCATTGGTCCGTCCGAGATGGCTGTCGAGGCGTCCGCCCAGCCACTGCTGCTGCCAGGTGAGCAGGCTCAGCTGGTTGGCGCCGATGTCGTTGTGCAGCGGCGCGCCGCCGAAGTAGCTGCCCACCGCGCCCTGCCAGCTCGGCCCGGTGGGCTGACCGGTGCCGCGGTCGAGGATGAACAGGGTTTCCTCGATGTGCAGCGAGGCGCCGTCCAGGCCGGCGAGGGTGGCGAGGTCGAGGTCGGCGCCGAGGAACAGGTCGCCGCTGTTGCCGAAGCTGTGCTGGCGCGGGCCGGTGTCGAGGTTCTTCAGCGACAGGCTCCAGAACTGCGCGTGGGTCTTCACGCCGTGGCGCTGGAGTCGTTCGCCGAACCCGGCCAGCGGGCCGCTGCGGCTGTCTTCGGCGGCCTGCGCGGAGAGACCGAGGAAACCGGCGCAGAGCAGCGCCGGCAAGGTGCGGAGGGTTTTCATGGCAAGGCACTCGTCTTGTTGTTGTTCTGTCGTGCGAATCGCTGTCCGCCCCAAGCGGACAGGTGCATCCGGAGCGAAGGCGGCTCAGGCGCAGAGATAGCCGCCGTCCACCGCCAGCACGGCGCCGGTGACGAAGCTGGCGCCGGGACCGCAGAGGAAGGCCGCGGCGCTGGCCACCTCGGGCGCCTCGCCCCAGCGCGCCAGCGGCGTGCGCTGCATGATCCGGCGGGTGGCCTCGACGTCGGCCTTGAGCCCGGCGCCCAGCGGCGTGTCGATCCAGCCGGGGGCGATGGCGTTGACCCGGATGCGCTCGGCGGCATACTCGCAGGCCAGGGAACGGGTGAGCTGGACGATGGCGCCCTTGCTGGCGCTGTAGGCCGGGCGGTCGGCGGAACCGAAGGTGCTGTACATCGAGGCGATGTTGAGGATGCTGCCGCCGCGCTGCGCCAGCAGCGGCCGGGCCAGTTGGCTGGCGAGCATGGCGGCGCTCAGGTTGAGGCGCAGCACCCGTTCGAAGGTAGCCAGGTCGTATTCCTCGCGGTCGCGGCTGATGCCGGCGTTGTTCACCAGCACATCCAGGCGCGGCAGCGCTTCGAACAGCCGTTGCAGGCGCTGGCTGTCGGTGATGTCCAGTTCTCCCCGGCGAATCCGCGGATGACGCGGTGCGTGCACGCCGTCGGCGTCCAGGCCGAGGGCGACGACTTCGGCGCCGAGTTCGGCGAACTGCATGGCGATGGCCGCGCCGATGCCGGAGCTGCCGCCAGTGACCAGCACCTGCTGGCCGGCGTAGATATCGTGTTGGAAAACCATCGGCGATCGTTCCTTCAGGCGTCGGCCAGGGCCGGGTTGGGATTGACCAGCACCTTGACCTGCGACTTGTCGCGCAGCAGGGCCTCGAAACCGTGCTCGACGGCCTGCTCCAGGGGCACGCTGCGGGTCACTGCGCGGGCCAGGTCGAGGCGGCCGTCGGCGAGCAGGGCGATCAGCTCCGGGTAGGCGTCGCGGTAGCCGACGCTGCCGAGCAGGCGCAGTTCGCGGTTGACCAGGTCGAAGGCGTCCAGCCGGACCTCGCCCATCAGGCTCACCAGCACCAGCTCGCCACCCTTGCGCAGGCTGGCCAGGGCGGCGTCGAGGCTGGCCTGGCTGCCGGCGGCCTCGAAGGCGCAGTCGAGCGCGCCGCCCTCGCGCAGGCGCGCCGCCGTGTCGCCGTCGCGGGCGTCGAGCGCCCGGCTGGCGCCGAACTCCCCGGCCAGGGCGAGGCGCTCGGGACTGACGTCGATCGCGACGATGTCCTCGATTCCGCGCAGGCGGGCGAGCATCACCAGCAGCAGGCCGATCGGGCCGAGCCCGAACACCGCGCAGCGCTGGCCCGGCGCCAGGCTGCTGCGGCGCAGCGCGTGCAGGGCCACGGCGGCCGGTTCGAGCACGGCGGCCTGGCGGAAGCCCACCGCGTCCGGCAGGCGGTGCAGCATGTAGGCCGGCACCCGCGCGCGCTCGGCGAAGCCGCCGTCGCCCATCAGGCCGATGAAGCCCATCGACTCGCAGAGGTTGTAGCGGCCTTCCCGGCAGTAGCGGCATTCGCCGCAGCGGTATTCCGGCTCCACCGCGACGCGGTCGCCGATGCGCAGTCCCTCCACGCCAGGGCCGAGCGCGGCGACCACGCCGCAGAACTCATGGCCGAGGGTCAGCGGCGCGCGGCAACCGGACAGCGGGTGCGCCTCGGCCTGGGGAATCGAGTGCGGGCCGCTCTGGTATTCGTGCAGGTCGCTGCCGCAGATGCCGCAGTAGGCGACTTCCAGTTCGACTTCGCCGGGCCGCGGCGCCTGGCGTTCCAGTTCGCTCAGGCGGAGGTCGCGGGCAGCGTGCCAGCGCAGTGCTTTCATGGTTGGTTTCCTTGCAGGACGGAGGTAGGCGCGCTGCGCTGGCGCGCCAGCACGGCGGGCGCGGTTTCGCGCAGGAACAGCGAGAGGAACGCGGCGAGCAGGGCGCCGCCGCAGGACATCCACATGACGACGGACAGGCCGAAGCGGTCGGCGGCGAAGCCGGCCACGGTCGGCGCGAGGAAACCGCCGACCAGTTCGCCGAGGCCCATGATCAGGCCGAGGGCGGTGGCGATGACGCCGCGCGAGACGGTCTCCGCCGGGATGGTCGCCATGAACAGGGTGAAGCAGCCGAGCCCGGTGTAGGTCAGCAGCAACAGCAGGCCGAGGCTGGTCGCGTTCGGCGCATAAAGCAGCGCCAGCGGGCAACACGCGGCGAGCAGGGAGAACGCCACCAGGGTCGGTCGACGGCCGATGCGATCGGATATCGCCGGTACGGCGAAGCCCCAGACCACCCAGGCGACGCCCAGGCAGCTCATCAGCCTGCCCATGGTCGCCGGGCTGAAGCCGCGGGCGTTGACCAGGAAGGTCGGGGTAAAGGAAATCAGCACGATGAACCAGGTGACGAATACGCAACTGATCAGGGTGCAGAGCAGGATGTTGCGGCTCTTCAGCAGTGCCAGGCGCTTGCCTTTCGCTTCTTCTGCGCGCGGCGCCGGGCGCTGCGCACGGGGCGGGTCGGGACGCACATGGCGCCAGATCAGCCAGGCGATCAGCAGGCCCGGCAGCAACGAGACGATGAAGGCGTGACGCCAGCCGAGGGCTTCGGCCAGGGCCACCAGCAGCGGCGGGCCGATCACCGCGCCGAGCAGGCCGGCCGCCGAGCCCTGTAGCAGGCCCATGTTGAGGCCGCGGCGATGCGGCGAGGAGGCCTCGACCATCAGCGATTGCGAGAGCGGCAGGATCGGCCCCTCGGCCAGGCCCATGATGCCACGGAACAGCAGCAGGCTGAGGAAGCCGCCGACCAGCCCGGACAGCGCCGAGCACAGCGAGAACAGGATCACCGCCACGATCAGCAGCGGCTTGCGCTGCCCGCGGCGGTCGGACCAGGCGCCGACCAGCGCGCCGGATACCGCCCAGGCCAGGGCCAGCACCGAGGAGAGCATGCCCAGGTGGCTGTTGCTCAGTTGCAGCTCCTGTTCCATGAAGGGAAACAGGAAGGACAGCGCCAGGCGGTCGAAGAAGACGAAGCCGAAGGTCAGGAACAGCACGCAGAGCAGGACGTTTTCGTAACTGGCGGAATTGTTGTTATGCGCCATGTCGGTCTCCAGGCCGGGCGGGCCGGCCGGCGGGGAGGCGCGCGTCCGCCAGGGCGGCGCGCGCCCGGGGTCAGCGGAACAGGGAGTCGATGTAGGCGGCGCCGACGCCGATCTTGTCGTAGTGCTCACGGCACATCGCGATGTAGTCGTGGACGTCGAAGATGCCGTCCGCGTTGCCCTTCTCGTCGAGCCAGACCAGCGGTCCCTTGACGATGAAGAATGCACGCATCGGCTGCTCGTGCTCGTAGGCCACCAGGGTGTGGCCCTCGCCGGGCGTCTCGTAGACGAAGTCGCCGGCGGTGGCGGTCCAGTCGTGCTCCAGGTAGCCCCACTTGCCGCTGATGGTGTAGGCGAACACCTCGTGCGGGTGGTAGTGGCGGTTGACCAGGCCGGCGCTCGTCGCCATCAGGATGTCGCACCAGCGGTTTTCGCTTGGCGAGATCCACAGCGGACGCGACTTCACGGTCTCGGTGAAGGGCACGTAGAGGCGCTCGTCCTCGGTCGGCGCGTTGCGCAGGTAGACCTCGGGCTTGGCGTCCGGCTTGAAGCAGTCGGGAATCGGTTGCAGGTCTTTCCAGAATTCACGGGTGGCGAGTTCGGGCATGGGGCGGCCTCTGTCGTTGTTATCGTCGAGCCGACTCTAGCCATGGGCGGGCCTCCGGGTTTGACCCTGGCGGCCAGGAAGCTTGCGCTTTTCGGACATGGCCTGGCGCGACCCGCGACGCGCCGCCAAGCTGGCCTGCCCAGCGTCGGAGCCGGCTGGAGGGCGATTGACGGAGGAAAGGATTCAGATGTTAATGACGGGGTGCCAGGCGCCTCGCCGACCGACCGCGACAGGTCGGCGGAGCGGCCCGGCGCCTGGCCCCGGAGGCCTTGCCTGAGGTCCGGGAGGTCCACGCAGCGTTCGACGAGAAGAATAAAAATGCCCGCACATGCCTTGCTCGAAACCCGGCGGGCCAGCACCCAGGACATTCCCCTGGAGCAGCGGCTGGCGTTCTGGGAGGACTACAACGCTTCCATCCTGGTTGGCCTGAAATGTTCGTCGTATTCCCAGGCCGGCTTCGCCGCGACCCAGGACAACCTCTGCCTCGAACGCCTGCGGCTGGCCCGCATCGGCGGCAACGAGCACGTGGTGGAGCGCGACCGCTCGATGATCCGCGCAGTGCCCAAGGAGTCGATCTTCGTCTCCCTGGTGCAGGGCAGCCAGTCGTTCTTCTACCAGGACAACGGCTGCAACCTCCTGCAACCGGGCGAGCTGGTTATCTACCGGACCGACAAGCCCTACCTGTTCGGTTTTTCCGGACCGATGCGGCAGTTCATCTTCGACATTCCCCAGGACGATTTCGCCGAGCGCTGCCTGCGCGACTTCAAGGGACCGCTGAAGATCGGCGCGGAAAGCCCGGTGCAGCGCCTGCTGGTGCGGACCCTCGGCGAGCGTACCCGGGATTTCCTCGACAGCCCCCATGGCGAAGATGCCGAGCGCTACCAGGAGGAAGCCTACGACCTGCTGGCGAGCATCATCAGCGACCATGCCGGCGAGCACCGTGCCAGCGCCCTGGGCGCGTCCTACCTGCTGGCGGCCAAGCAGTACATCCAGCAGCACCTCGACGAACCCGCCCTGAGCTGCGAGCGGGTGGCCGCCGCCACTGGCGTCTCCAGCCGGCACCTGGCGCGGCTGTTCGCCCAGGAAGGCAGCTCGCCCGGGCGCTACCTGCAGGAGCGGCGCCTGGAGCGGGCCCGCCAGTTGCTCGCTTCGCCCCAGGGCCGGCGCCTGGATGTCGCCGAGGTCGCCTATCGCCACGGCTTCTCCAGCCAGGCGCATTTCGCCCGGGCCTTCAAGGCGCGCTACGGGATGACGCCGAGCGAGACGCGTGGCCGCTAGACCCGACTACCGTACCTTTCCTCCTCCTACTGCCAAGGACCCGTTCCGTGACCGACAAGAAAGAGCAGATCGCCCGTTTCATCCAGCGCGAATTTCCCCAGACCCGGGTCGTGGTCGAAGCCGTCGGCGAGCGTAGCGCCACGGTCTGGCAGGCGGTCGACGCCAGCGACCTGCGCCCCGGCGGCACGGTCTCCGGGCCGACCCTGATGGCCATCGCCGATGTCGCGCTGTACGTGGCGGTACTGGGCGAGATCGGCATCGTCCCGCTGGCGGTGACCACCAGCCTGACCATCAACTTCCTGCGGCGTCCGGCGGCGGACCGCCGGGTGGTCGCCGAGTGCCGCCTGATGAAGGTCGGCAAGACCCTGGCGATGGGCGAGGTCTCGCTGTTCTCCGAAGGCGACGCGGAACCGGTCGCCCATGTGGTCGGCACCTACTCGATCCCACCGGCGCACCGCCGCTGAGGGCCTGGCCGGGTTCTCGGCGGCGGCTGCGAAACGCTGGCGGAGGATTCCTGGAGGCGCCGTTCAGGCCGCCCGCCGGGGGCATTGCAGGCGATGGAAGCTGCGGCTGAAGTAGACCAGGCCGTCGCCCTGTTCGAGGACCTGGATGTCCTCCAGTTCCAGCAACAGCACCGAGTGGGTGCCGATCTCCTGGACCTCGGCGATGCGTCCCTGCAGGTTAGCCAGGGCGCCGTGCAGCACCGGCAACCCGGCGAGGCCCTCGCGCCAGTCGTGGAGGGCGAAGCGGCGTTCCATCGGGACCTCGGTCATGCCGGCGAAGTGGCGGGCCACCTCTTCGTGTTCGCCGCTGAGGACGTTCACGCAGAGTCGACCGTTGGCCTTGAACACCGTGTTCATCTCGCTGTTGCGGTTGATGCAGAGCATCAGCGTCGGCGGGCTGTCGGTGACCGAGCAGACCGCGGTGGCGGTGATCCCGCAGCGTCCGGCCGGGCCGTTGCTGGTGATCACGTTGACCGCCGCCGAAAGATGCGCCATGGCGTTGCGGAAGGCTTGTTGCCTGGGTTCGAGCTGGGACATGGGGATAACCTCCGGAGGCGACGCGGGCGTCATTGGCGGATGCGGTCGAGCACGTTGATGTCGTCCGGGTTGTGCAGGTGCGGCACGGTCCAGCCGTTCTCGTCGTAGTCGCCCATGCACTGCTCGACCATGCCGAGCATGCCCTTCATCGCCCCGCTGCCAATCGCCTGGCGCAGGGCCTGCATGCGGATCTCGTCCTGGCTGCCGGCGTAGTTGATCTCGTACAGCTCGTGGCGGCCGCCGAACTCGCTGCCGATGGCGTCCCAGAGCAGCTTGAGGATCTTGATCCGCTCCCGGTGGCCCATGCCGCCGGAGCCGCGGCAATAGGTGGAGAGGTACTTGTCGAGTTGCGGATTGTGCAGGTCGCGAACGCCGGAGGGCAGGTAGATCAGGCCGCTGGCGACCACCTGCTCGATGGTCTTCTTGATCTCCGGGTAGGCCTGCGGCGCCAGCACGCGGTAGGCCTGCAGGGCCTCGGCGCTGGGCAGGAAGGCGCCGCTGTGCCATTCGCTGGCGTTGCCGTACATGGCGTCGGTCAGCGACCAGAACAGGTTGCGCCAGGCCACCACTTCGCCGACCTGCGCCTGCACGCCGCGGAACTCCAGGGAGCCGGTGCATTGCAGGGCCTTGTAGAGGGCGCCGGTGATGAAGTCGAGCTTGACCGCCAGGCGGGTGCAGCCCTGCATCGGGAACAGCCGGCCGAAGCCGCCCTGGGGGAACCACTGCTTGCAGCGTTCGAAGTCGCGGTAGATCAGTACGTTCTCCCAGGGGATGAACACCTTGTCCATCACCAGGATCGCGTCGTTCTCGTCGAAACGGCTGGACAGCGGGTAGTCGAACGGCGATCCGGCGATACCCGCCACCAGTTCGTAGGAGGGGCGGCAGATCAGCTTCATGCCGGGGGTGTTCATCGGCGCGATGAACATCAGGGCGAAGTCGGTGTTGTCGCCGAGCAGTTGCGCCGAACCCTGGCCGACGAAGTTGTAGTGGGTCAGCGCGGAATTCGTGGCGACCACCTTGGCGCCGCTGACGACGATGCCGCCGTCGACTTCCTCGTCCACCGAGATGAACACGTCCTTGACCTGGTCCACCGGCTTGTCGCGGTCGATCGGCGGGTTGACGATGGCATGGTTGAGGTACAGGCAGGCTTCCTGGATGCGCTTGTACCAGGTTTTCGCGTTGTCCTCGAAACGCCCGTAGAAGCCCGGGTTGGCGCCGAGGGCGCTGCCGAAGGCGGCCTTGTAGTCCGGGGTGCGGCCCATCCAGCCGTAGGTCAGCCGCGACCACTCGGCGATGGCGTCGCGCTGCTGGCGCAGTTCGTCGGCGCTGCGCGCGTAGCGGAAGAACTTGTGGGTATAGCCGCCGTTGCCGGTATCGGTCTCCCAGCAGAGCTTTTCCTTGCTCTGCGGATCGTGCAGGGCGTCGTAGAGCCGGGCCATGGAGGCGGCCGCGTTGCGGAAGGCGGGGTGGCTGGTGACGTCCTTGACGCGGTCGCCGTAGATGTAGATCTCACGGTCGTCGCGCAGGCTGGCGAGGTACTCCTCGCCGGTGAACGGACGGGTGGCAGAGGCACGGAAATCTTCGGGTTTCATCATCGTCTCCAGTCATTGTTGTTATCTGCGCGAGAGCGCCTGGAGGGGATGATGGGACGGGGGCGGAGCGAGCTGAATGGCTTTTCCGGGGAATGAATTGCACTTTCCATGGCCCCGCGTGACGCCCGGCGCCCGGCCGCGAAGGGCGGCCGGGTGGCGGCGCGTTCAGCTTTCGGCGGGCTGCCAGGCAATCTCCAGGCTTTCGCTGTTGGCCATGCGTTGCAGGTGATCGGCGACCACGTTCTGCATGTGGGCGAGGCTGTCCTCGTCGGGGCTGTTGAGAATCATCAGGACATGGTCGGGGTGGGCGAGCAGCTCGCAGTTGGAGTCGCCGAAGTCGATGAAGCCGCGCTCGGGAGTGAGTTCGACTTCGAACTTGTGGCCCCAGTGCTTGCACAGGCGATTGACGTAGCGTGCGGCCGATTCGGTACGGACATGGGAGGTGGAGCGGAACATGAAGCGAATCCTCTCGGTTGGGGATTTCCGATACTAACCTGCTGAGAGTCATTCTTATTCATCCATTTTGCAGGGGCTTTCGATAATCGCCCGGCAAATGGTCGGCCCTTGTCCGTGGGGTAGGGCGAGCGCCAGTTGGGGGCGGCTGCATCGAGGCCTGCCGGGATGTTCAGCGAGATGCCGGACCTCGCCTGGCGGATAACCGCGAGCGGTTATTCGCCCTACCGGAGCCGGCGGAAGTGTTTGCCGGATACGTCGGAAGGCGCTCTCTCTGGAGGGAGAGGGCGAACGCCAGCGGCTTCAGGCCAGCCCGCCGTTCTCCGGCAGCAACGCGCCGCCATCCACAACCAGGGTCTGCCCGGTGATGTAGCTCGCCTCGTCGGAGGCGAGGAAGAGCATGGCTTGGGCGATGTCCAGCGGCTGGCCGACACGCCCGAGGGGGATGTGCGCGGCCAGCGCGGCGGCGTCGCCGAGGCTGCCCAGCGCCGGAGTCGCGACCAGGCCGGGCTCGACGCCGTTGACGGTGATGCCGTCGCCGGCCAGCTCCAGCGCGGCGGCGCGGATGAAACCGTTGACCCCGGCCTTGCTCGCCGCATAGTGCGAGAGTCCAGGGATCGCCGTGCGCGGGCCGGTCACCGAGGAGGTCACCAGGACGCGCCCGGCCACGCTGCGGCGCAGGGCGGGAAGGGCGGCCTGGGTCAGCCGGAAGCAGCTTTTCAGGTTCACCGCCAGGGTCCGTTCCAGGGTGCCTTCGTCCAGTTCCGCGAGGGCGCACTGGGGAAAGGCAGCGGCGTTGTGCAGGAGGATGTCCAACTGGCCGAAGCGCTCCAGGGTCGCGCTCACCGCTCGTCTCGCGGCGTCGTACTCGCTCAGGTCGACGGCCAGCAGTTCGGCCGTGCCTCCGCCCAGGCGGATCGCCTCCAGGACGGCCTGGCCGCGGCTGGCGGTACGCGTCGCCAGCAGAACCCTGGCGCCTTCGGCGGCGAAGCATTCGGCGATGGCCCGGCCGATGCCCTGGCCGGCGCCGGTGACCAGTGCGACGCGGTTCTCCAAGCGCCTCACGATGGGCGCTCCAGCAGTTCGCCCAGGCAATCGCGGAGCAGGCGGTCGTGCAGTTCGACGTCCTCCGCGCGGGTCGCCGGGCAGGTCAGCGCCATGTTGTGGAATGGCGTCAAGAGCACGCCGCGGTTGAGCAGGTAGAGGTGCAGGCAGGCCTCGACCAGGCCGTTGCGTGCGTGGTGGGCCTCGCCGCCGTTGCGCGGGGCGTGGGTCATGAACAGGTACTCGACGCGCGCGCCGATGCGCGTCACGTGCCAGGGCAGGCGCAGTTCCTCGAGCGTCGCGCGGACGCCCGCCTCGAGCTGCGCGGCGAGCTGGAACATGTGCCGATAGGCGTCCTCCGTCATCACTTCGGCGAAGGTCGCGCGCATCGCCGCCAGTTGCAGCGCGTTGCCGGCCAGGGTGCCGCCAAAGCCGAAATGGTTGATCGCCTGCCCCGGTCGGAAGTGCGGCAGTACCGCCCAGATCCGCTCCGCCTGCGCCTGGCTGCATCCCCAGACGGCGCTGGGAATGCCGCCGGCGATGCATTTGCCGAGGACGAAGAAGTCCGGCTCGAGGCCATGCGCGCCGCTATAGCCGGCGGGACCGCAGGAGATGGTGTGGGTCTCGTCGATGATCAGCGCCACGTCGTGGCGGCGGGTCAGTTCGCGCAGGCCGGCGTGGAAGCCTTCGGCCGGCGGGACCATGCCGACGTTGGTCATGAAGGGTTCGGTGAGCACCGCGGCGACGTCGCCATGGGCGAGGGCGGCCTCCAGCGCGTCGAGGTCGTTGAACTCCACCAGGCGGGTGGTGGCGTCGTGGCGTACGCCATTGGGGTGAACGCCCGCGCGCGGAACCATGCGCCCGGCGGCGTCGAATTCCACCTGCGATTCGTCGACGCTGCCGTGGTAGTTGCAGTTGAACACCACCACCTTGTCACGTCCGCTGAGCATCCGGCACAGGCGCAGGACGAAACGGTTGGCGTCGGTGGCCGAGGTGGTCACCTGCCAATAGGGCAGGCCGAAGCGCCGCGCCAGTTCGGCGCCGACCCACAGGCTGTCCTCGGTCGGCAGCATCAGGGTCGAGCCGCGCCGCGCCTGGCGGGCGATGGCGTCGGCCACCGCCGGTTGGGCGTGGCCGAACATGGCGCCGCTATCGCCGAGGGCGAAGTCGACGTACTGCTGGCCGTCGATGTCGGTGACGCGCGCGCCCTGGGCCTCCTTCACCAGCAGCGGGCAGTTGCCCGGCCACTGTTGCATCCAGTGCAACGGTGCGCCGTACAGCCAGTGGCGGCGGTTTTCCCGGTAGGCCTGGGCGGAGCGCGGATGCAGTTCGTCGAAGCGTCGCAGCTCGCGCTTGAACAGCGCTTCGACGCGGGCCAGGTCGAGGCCGAAGGTGGTGTCCATGGGCGTCCTCACAGGTCGTGGCGGGTCTGGGTGAGCACCTGGGCCAGGGCGCCGACCGGGAAGTTAACCGGGGTGGCGAAGTCGTCGTCCTGGTAGCCGAAGATCTTGCCGTCGGTGCGCCCGGCTTCCAGGTCGATCAGCAGCACGCCGAGGGTCGGCACGATCTTCTCGCGCCAGACGAACAGGTACAGGCGTTCGGCCAGTCGGTAGCAGTGGCAGCGGTCGGTATCGGCCAGCCCTCGCTCGGCGCCGCGCAGGCATTGCCAGGTGTAGAAGGCGGGATTGAGGTAGACGTGTTCGTAGGCCTCGCTGGCGCTGTAGACGTAGCGGTTGCGCAAGCCGACCAACTCGTCGCTGGGGACGTGCGGGCAGGCGTCGGGCTGCCACGGGCGGTCGAGGCTGCCATGCAGGAACTCGGCCTTCACGCCGGTCAGTTCCCGGCCGGCCAGGGCCCGGGAGAACAGACCCTGTTCGCAGGCCGTGCGGTCGGGCAGATGGCCGAGCACCGCGGTGAACGCCTGGTTGTCGAAGTCCAGCACCAGGCTGACCGAGACCGGCCGGCCGTTTTCCTGCTTGAGGAAATCCACCAGGTAAAGGTTTTCCCGCAGTGAACTGGCGCGGTAGTCCGACTCGCCGCTGGCACTGCCGTCGGCCAGGCGCCAGCGCAGGCGCTGCGAGTCGAAGGCATGTTCGATGACCCAGCCGTTGGCGAAGTGCAGGACCCGTTCGAGCCCGGCGAGATCGCCGCAGGCGGGAAGGACGTGGTTGTCCGGGGCGAAGCCGTCGGCCAGGGCGCCGACGGTGATCCATCCGGAATGCGAGTGGGCGGACATAGGGTTCTCCTCGTCGTGGGAAACCCATGCTGGCCTGTCTTCGAGTATCCCGATATCGACCGGATGGTTGATAGGTCGATATGCCACGGAAATAGTACGGAGCGGCGAAGGGAAAGTTATCGAAGATGAAGTCTTAGATGAGTTTTCGTTTCTTCTTTTTTTGTTTTTTAGTTAATGGGTTCCTGTTCTTCTATAAGTATTTTCTGAATGTATTCTTATGTACCTATTGGCTGTTATCGGAAATGGACTACATATGTTTTCGTATGATTATTATTTTTAAATCCTGTCTTTCTTTCTAGTATTTGGGTCTGCGTTTATCAGGGCGCAATCTTCGGCTGTCGCGTAATGGTCGGAGGCGCTCTAGGCGGCCGTCCCGGTTGCGCGCAAAGGCTTGGCTACCTTGGCCGGTTCGTACTGCATCGGCTCTTCAGGGAGCAGCCAGGATGTTCCACAACTCCAAAGGAAATCAGATGAACAAGTTCAAACGTGCAATTCTTGCGCCCCTCGTTGCGTCGGGCACCCTTCTCGCGCTGATGTCCCCCGTGGCCCATGCGGTCGATGGGATCGTCAACTTCTCGGGCAACATCACCGACGTCGCGTGCGATATCAACGGTCAGGCGCCGGGTGCGGGCAACGTCACCAACGTCGACCTGGGTATCGTGGCGCCGACCCATTTCACCGCCGTCGGAACCAACTCCACTTTCCAGGAGTTCGACCTGGTCCTCTCCGGTGCCGGCTGCACCAATGACAAGAAGGTTTCCATCGCCTTCGATACGGTCACCAACGTCGACCGTATCAGCGGCAACCTGATGCTGATGGGGCCGTCGAAAGCCAAGGGCGTGCAGATCCAGATCTTCAACAATTCGGCGGCCAACACCACGAAGATCCCGCTGGGCTTGGTCGAGGCCGCCCCGCAGAAGGCAACCATCGACAAGAACACGGCGACCCTGAAGTACAAGGCCTCCTATGTGTCCACCGAGAAGACCGTGATCGCGGGTACCGGCCTGTCCCATATCCGCTACCTCCTGGCGTACGAGTAAGCGGCGGTCGACGGACGAAGAGGTGAGGCCATGGCGCCGCTAATGCATCGTTTTCATTCTTTCGTGGCGGCAAGCGCCGTGGCCATCGCCCTGTGCGTCGGAACGGCTCACGCCGGGCTGATCGCACAGGGCACTCGCGTCGTCTTTCCGGCCAGCGAGCGCGAGGTCACCTTGCGGGTCAGCAATACCTCCGGCACTCCCGTGCTGGCGCAAGCCTGGATCGACGATGGCCGGCAGGACGTTCCCCCCGAGGAACTGCAGGTTCCCTTCAGTGTCACGCCGGCCGTGACGCGAGTGGACCCCAATGGCGGCGCCGTATTGCGCATCGCCTACCTGAAGGCCCCGTTGCCGACGGATCGCGAATCGCTGTTCTGGCTGAATATCCTGGAAGTTCCGCCCAGGGACGAAGACGAAAACAATGCATTGCAGTTTTCCTTTCGTTCGCGCTTCAAACTCTTCTTTCGACCCAGCCAGTTGAAGAGTGTCGATTCGGCTGCCGGGAAACTTCAATGGAAGTTTCTGGAGTCAGGGGGAGCAGGAAAAAAGACCGTAGTACAGGTAAATAATCCGACGCCTTACTACGTTTCGTTCGCCAGCGTCGAATTGATTGTCGATGGCCGTGTCATGTCCGTGGGAAAGGGAATGGTCGCGCCATTCTCGACGAAGGAGTTCGACTGGCAGGGAAATCCGAAGAACATGGAAGCCGCTTCCGTCAGATACGAAGTCATCAACGATTACGGTGGCCGCAATACCCTCGATAGGGCACTCGGCAAATAACCCCTCCGTTTCCCCGCTTTCTACTTACGGCCCGACATATGAGCGGCGATTTTAAAATCGCTGCAGGGATTACATATGCCCAAAGTTTCTCTTCATAGGTGCTTGTCCGCTCCCGCTTACGGTGGGCAGGTCGCCCTGTTGCGAATGGCGATACAGGGAGGGATCGCCGTTCGTTCCCTGCGATTCGCCTGTCTGCTGGCACTGTTTCCTTCGCTGTCCTCCTGCCAGTCCTGGTCCTCCGTCGGCGCCGCCGGCGTAGCCGGGGCGAAAGCGAAGGAGGCCAGGGCGGGAGCACCGGCGAAACAGCCGCAGGCGCCCGCGGTGGCCGTTGCGTCACCGGCCGGCGGGTTGGACGCACCGTCGCGGCGGATCGTCTTCGACGCGCAGATGCTGGCCCTGGGGCCGGGCGGACGCTCGATCGATACGTCGCGTTTCGAGCGCGGCGACGTCATCGAGCCAGGCCGCTATCGCCTCGACCTGCTGCTCAACAGCCGATGGCGTGGCGTCGAGGAAGTCGAGCTGCGCCGCCAGCCGGGGCGGGAAAGCGCGGTCTTCTGCTACGACCGGGGCCTGCTGGAGCGGGCGGGCATCGACCTGGAGAAGAGCGCGCGTGGCCAGGACCGTTCCTCGGCTCGCGATCCTCTGCCCGAAGGTTTGCACTGCGACCCGCTCGAGCGCTATGTGCCGGGGGCCCGGGTCAAGCTCGATATCGCCGAGCAGTCGGTCTATGTCTCGGTGCCCAGCTATTACCTGAGCCTGGATTCTTCGAAGACCTATGTCGATCCGGCGAGCTGGGACAGCGGCATTTCCGCCGCCTTGCTCAACTACAACAGCAATCTCCACGTCAGGGAAAACCACGGCAGGAGCGCCACCAGCGGCTATGCCGGGATGAACGCCGGCTTCAATTTCGGGCGGGCGCGCCTGCGCCACAACGGCACGGCCACCTGGTCGCGCCGCATGGGCAGCCATTACCAGCGTAGCGCAACCTATGTGCAGACCGACCTGCCGGCCTGGCGTGCGCAGTTATTGCTGGGAGAAAACTCCACCAGCAGCGAGTTCTTCGATGCGGTGTCCTTCCGTGGAGTGCAGCTTTCCAGCGATGACCGGATGCTGCCGGATTCGCTGCGCTACTACGCTCCGGTGGTCCGTGGGACCGCCAGTACCAATGCGCGGGTATCGGTCTACCAGCGCGGCTACCTCATCTACGAAACCACGGTGGCACCCGGGGCGTTCGCTCTCGACGAACTGCAGACCGCCAGCTATGGCGGGGACCTGGAAGTGCGGGTGACCGAAGCCAGCGGGGAAGTCCGCAGTTTCATCGTGCCGTTCGCCACCACCGTGCAACTGCTGCGCCCCGGAACCACGCGCTACAGCCTGACGGCCGGGCGGCTCAATGATCCCAGCCTGGAGCGTCGGCCGAACATGCTGCAGGGCGTCTACCAGCGCGGCCTGGGCAACGACGTCACCGCATACGCGGGCGGGGCCTTCACCGGCAGCTACATGTCCGGATTGATGGGCGCGGCGCTGAACACGCCGGTGGGCGGATTCTCCGGTGACGTGACGCTGGCGCGTACCGAGGTTCCCGGCGGCGACCGCCTTAGCGGCTCCAGTTACCGCCTCGCCTACAGCAAGAACCTGCCGAACACCGGCACCAACTTTTCGCTGCTCGCCTATCGCTACTCCACCGGCGGCTATCTCGGCCTGCGCGACGCGGCCTTCATGCAGGACCGGGTAGAGCGAGGCGAGCCGCTGGAGTCGTTCTCGCGCTTGCGCAATCGTCTCGACGCCAACATCAGCCAGCAACTGGGCAACGGCGGCAACCTGTACCTGAACGGCTCCTCGCAGCGCTACTGGAGCGGCGGCGGGCGGGCGGTCAACTTCTCCGTCGGCTACAGCAACCAGTGGCGCGACCTCAGCTACTCCATTTCCGCGCAACGCCTGCGCAGCCACTACGAAGGCTTTTCCAGCGGTGACAGGCGCGGCGAGACCAGCACGCTGTTCAGCCTGAACCTGTCCATTCCGCTCGGCGGCGCGGGACGCGGGTCGCCGACCCTGAGCAGCTACCTGACCCGCGACAGCAACAGCGGAACCCAGCTCACCAGCGGGGTTTCCGGCATGCTGGGCAAGCGTGGCGAGGCCTCCTACTCGCTGTCGGCCTCCCATGACCGCGACAGCCGGCAGACCTCGAAGAGCGCCAGCCTCGACTATCGACTGCCGCAGGTCGAACTCGGCTCCAGCCTCTCGCAGGGACCTGGCTATCGGCAGTTGTCGGTCAAGGCCGCGGGGGGCCTGGTCGCGCACAGCGGCGGGATCACCGCGGCACAAACCCTGGGCGAGACGATCGGCCTGGTCCACGCGCCAAATGCCAGGGGCGCGGCTGCCGGCTACGCGGGAAGCCGGATCGACCGCCACGGCTATGCGGTGATTCCCAACCTGCTGCCCTACCAGTTGAACAGCGTCGACCTCGACCCCAACGGCATGGCCGACGAGATCGAACTGAGGTCCAGTTCGCGCAACGTGGCGCCCACCGCCGGAGCGGTGGTGCGCCTCGACTATCCGACGCGGGTGGCAAGGCCCTTGCTAGTGGATAGCCGGATGCCCAGCGGCGAGCCCCTGCCGTTCGCCGCGGAAGTGCTCGATGCCCACAGCGGGCAGTCGGTGGGCGCCGTCGGCCAGGGCAGCCGCCTGGTGCTGCGGGTCGAGCAGGATCGCGGCTCGGTTCGGGTGCGCTGGGGCAACGAGCCGCAGCAGCAGTGCCTGGTCGACTATGCGCTGGGCCCGCGCGAGACGACGCCTCCCGTCCTGCAACTGGCATGTCGCCCGGCGTCGGCCGCCGACCGGGAGCGCACGCTGTGACCGGCGTCGGCCTGGGACGATGCGGCACGGCCTGGGTCCTGCTGGTGGCGCTGGTGGCCGATGCCTCCGCCTCGCTGTCCGTGATCGGGACCCGTTTCATCTATCCGGCGGGCGTTTCCGCGCTGACGATCCGCGTCGGTAACGTCGGGACGCGCCCGGCCCTGGTCCAGGCCTGGCTCGATCGCGGCGACGAGACGGCGGACCCGAGCGCTGTCACGGTGCCGTTCATCCTGTCGCCGCCGCTGTTGCGTATGGACCCGCAGGAGACCCAGGCGCTCCAGCTTCGCCATACCGGCGAGCCGCTGCCGGACGACCGGGAATCGCTGTTCTGGGTCAACCTGCTGGAGGTGCCGGGGCGGGAGGACGGCAGCGGCAACCTGCTGCTGGTGAGCTACCGCCTGCGGATGAAGCTCCTGTTCCGTCCGCAGGGTCTGGCCGGCGATCCGCGAGCCGCCGCGCGCCAGGTCGTCTGGCGCCTGCGTCCGGCGGTACGGCCGGGGCAGCGGGCGCTGCTGGAGGCGGACAACCGCAGTCCCTATCACGTTTCCCTGGTGCGCCTGGAGCTGGGCGAGGGCGACCTCGCCATGTCCCTCGGCAGCGTCACCCTGCCGCCTTTCGCCCTTACCCCGTTGAGTCTGCCGGCCGTGCCCGGCGAGGCGGCGCGGGTCCATTTCGATGCGGTGGGGGATGACGGCCAGATCGAGCGCGGCGACGCGCCGGCAGAGAGATACCCGTAGGAGTTCGGCAGGGCCCGGGGAGTTGGGCTCCTGCCGTAGCACGGCCCTGCGAATAGGTCGCGGGGTTTCACTGGAGGAAGGAAGCACATGAACAAATGCTATGCACTGGTCTGGAACGTATCCCAGGGCTGCTGGAACGTCGTCAGCGAAGGCAGTCGCAGGCGCGGCAAGCCCGCCGGCGCCAAGGCGGCGATCGCCTCCGCCCTGGCCCTGCTGGGCGCCACGGCCCTGGCTCCGGCCTATGCGCTGCCAAGCGGGGGAACGGTGGTCGGCGGGAGCGCGAACGGGGAGATACACCTGTCGGGCGGCAACAGCCTGTCGGTCAACCAGAAGGTCGACAAGCTCATCGCCAACTGGGATTCCTTCAGCGTTGCCGCCGGCGAGCGGGTGATCTTCAACCAGCCGAGCAGTAGCTCGATCGCCCTGAATCGGGTGATCGGCACCAAGGCCAGCGATATCCAGGGTCGGATCGATGCCAACGGCCAGGTCTTCCTGGTCAACCCCAACGGCGTGCTCTTCGGTCGCGGCGCCCAGGTCAATGTCGGCGGCCTGGTGGCTTCCACGCTGGACATCACGGATGCCGAGTTCAACGGCAACTCCTCCAGATACCGTTTCACGGGGCCCTCTACCAACGGTGTCCTCAACCACGGGGGCGCCATCACCGCGGCAGAAGGCGGCAGCATCGCCCTGCTGGGCGCGCAGGTCGACAACCGCGGGACGGTCCTGGCGCAGATGGGCGGTGTCGGGCTCGGCGCGGGCAGCGACCTGACGCTGAATTTCGACGGCAACAAGCTGCTCGACATCCGCGTCGACGCCGGGGTCGCCAATGCGCTGGCAAGCAACGGCGGCCTGCTCAAGGCCGACGGGGGGCGAGTCCTGATGGCGGCCAGGACCGCCAATGCGCTGCTCAACACGGTGGTGAACACCCAGGGTGCCATCGAGGCCCGCTCGCTGCGCGGCAGTAACGGGCGGATCGTGCTCGATGGCGGCCCGGACGGCAAGGTCATGGTGGGAGGAGCCTTGTCCGCCAATGCGCTGAACGGACCAGGGCACGGCGGCACGGTCGAGGTCCGGGGGCAGGCGGTGGAAGTGGCCCTGGGCACCCAGGTGAACACGCTCGCCAGCAATGGCCTCAACGGCACCTGGAAGATTGCCGCCGACAAGATCGACGTGCGCCCGTCGGCGGTGTCGGATGGCGTCACCGTTCATGCCGACACCCTGTCGCGGAACCTGGCGAGCACCAATATCGAACTGGTTTCGACCAAGGGCGACCTGGACCTCGACGGCTCGGTGAGCTGGGCATCGGGCAACCGGCTGGGGCTGGGCTCCGCGGCCGACCTGACGCTGAATGGCAGGCTGAATGCCAGTGGCGCCAAGGCTGGGCTGGAGCTGAAGGCCGAAGGCGCTATCGATATCAATGACAAGATCGTTCTCGGCGGGGCTGGCAGCGCGCTGGCCATGGATGCCGGCGAAGGCCACCGGGTGAACGGCACGGCGTCGGTCTCCCTGGCCGGGGCCAACGCGACCTACGTCTCCGGTGGCTATTACTACACGGTGGTGCAGAACCTGGCGCAGTTGCAGGCGATCAACAAGAACCTGGACGGCCTGTACGTGCTCGGCGGCAATATCCTGGGCGGCAGCTATTACTGCACGGCACTGCAGTCCATCGGCGGGCCCGCCGGCGTCTTCAGCGGCACCCTGGACGGTCTCGGCAACAGCATCGGCAATCTCTCGATCAGCAACACCGGGCCGAATGTCGGGCTGTTCGCCCGCTCCTCGGGCACCCTGAGCAACCTGAAACTGAACAACCTGCGGGTATCCGATAACACCTACGGCTCCGGTCCGTCTTCGCTCGGCGCCCTGGTCGGGATCAACAGCGGGCGTATCGCCAACGTCAGCGCCAGCGGGGTCTCGGTCGTCGGCAGCCGACTGCGCTCCAACGCACTGGGCGGCCTGGTCGGGCGCAATATCAACGGGCAGATCACGAACGCATCCGTCAGCGGCGGCGTCACCGGTTATGCGGCGAGCACGGCGGTCGGCGGTCTGGTGGGGGAGAACTTCACCACCGCCTGGGGGCCGGAGGCGGTCATCGAGAACGCCCACAGCAACGTCCATGTGGCTGCACAGTCCACCGAGCGCAACAGCCTGGGCGGCGTCGGCGGCCTGGTCGGACTGAATGCGAAGGCCACGATCAGGGCGTCCGGCAGCCAGGGGAAGGTCGAGACCTACCGGCCCGGCCTGAACGTCGGCGGCCTGGTCGGCTACAACATGTTCGGCCACGTCTCCGATAGTAGCGCCAGCGGCCAGGTGGAGGCCGGCGGCGCGGGGAATACCGGCGGGCTGGTCGGCCTGAGTTCCGGCGGCGAGATATTCCGCTCGCAGGCGAGCGGGTCGGTGTACAGCAAGGGCGGCCTGGCGACCGGCGGGCTGATCGGCAAGGCAGAAGGCAACGGCATGCTCGGAAACCTGAAAGCCAGCGGCAGCGTCACGGACCAGGGCGGCGCGGATCTGGGCGGGCTGGTCGGCAACAATAGCCAGAGCGCCATCGAGACCGCCGAGGCGACGGGCAAGGTCAGCGGCGGCAGCAACAGTCGCGTCGGCGGGCTGATTGGACACAACCTCGGCGGTTCCGTCGCCCATGCGATCTCGCGCGGCGACGTGAGCGGCGGGTTCAACAGTCTGGTGGGCGGGCTCGTCGGCCACAACGGCGGCGAACTGGTCAACGTGGATGCCAGCGGCAGGGTCAGCGCCGCTGCGAGTGCGTCGGTTGGCGGCCTGGTCGGCAGCAACGCCGGTTCGATCCTGTCGGCGCGCAGCAGCAGTACCGTCAACAGCGGCGGGCGCAGCCGCATCGGCGGCCTGGTCGGCGAGAACCAGATCCAGGGACGCATCGTTTCGTCCATGTCGGAAGGCACCGTCAGTGGCGACTACTACGTCTCCATGGGCGGGCTGGCCGGCGTCAACCTGGGATCGATCGAGTACTCCGGCGTCAGCGGCAAGATCGACTTCAAGCCTCAGTCCCATTACGGCCAGATCTACGGTGCGCAGGTCGGCGAGAACCATGGGGTCCTGGGCGGCAACTACGTGATCGGCGAGGCGGCGCTCCTGCCGCCTGCCGGTATCGACTACGGCAACATCTGGTAAGGCCGGCAGGGGAGGTCCCTGGCGGACCTCCCTTCCCGGCCGGGGCCGCTCTCGCCTGGAGTGTGGCCCTCTTCCGCAGGCGCAATCTTGGAGAGTTCCATGAGCATGAGGTTATTTCCCGGCCGCGTTTCCCTGCGCCGCCGGCCTGGCGCGCAGGCTCGGCAGGCGCTCGTTCTCGGCCTCTGCTGCCTGACCGGCGGCCAGGCCTGGGCCCTGAACGAGGTCGCCCTGAACTGCTCGTTCGGCAATGGCAAAGGCTTGCCCTGGCGTGTGGTGAACGAGCTGACCAGCGGCACGGCGAAAGGCACGGTGCTGTTCGCCAGGCCGGTGAGCCTGTTCCTGAACTACAAGCCCCAGGCTTCCCAGGAGGCGCATGAGCTGGTCATCGGGGGGAACTGGTCCGGGGTGGGCTTTCCGGGGCCTTACGGCACGGTGGCGTCCGACGTCAAAGGCATCGGCTATCGGATCTCGGTGGATGCCCAGGACGGCGTCAAGCGGGTGATTCCGGTCGACAACCAGCCCCATGCGCTGGACAAGCGAGTCACGAGCTTTTCCGGAAGCACGACCAGCGACTACCTACAGGAACTGGTCCTGACGGTCGACCCCGGCGAGTTGCCTGCCGGCGACCTGAAGGTAACCAGCGTATCCGGCAGCGCCACCCTGAATCTCTGGGCGGTGGACAGGCTGAAGGGCGAAGCGTCCATCGGCAGCGTCCTGGCGGTGCCTGCGGACAACTACCCCACCGGGGTTTGCCGAAAGCCCTATTCGCTGATCGGCCCGGCCTCCATCGGGATCGGCGGCGGTCCCCCGCCGCCGCCGATCCCGAAGAAATGCAAGGTCGAGGTGGGACGGGAAATCAACGTCAAACTGGGTAGCGTCGCGTTGAAGAACTTCCCGCGGGTCAACGACACCTCCACGGAGCGCTCCTTCGATATCTCTCTCAGCGAGTGTGCGGCGCTGGCCAAGCCGGAAATCGCTTTCCGCGACAAGTATGTCTCGGCGCAGCAAGCGGACCCGACGATCCTCAGCTTGAAGAGCGGCGGCGCGGCGGGGTTCGGCATCGTCGTGAAGAACGGCCTGGACCAGCAGCGGATACGTTTCGACGGCACGCCCTACCCGATGCGGCGTGTCGGCGACAGCGCCGACCTCCCGCTGAGTGCCGCCTACATCCGTATCGGCGCGGAGGGCGAATTGAAGGCCGGGGTCGCCGACGGCGCCGCCGAGTTCACGTTTACCTTCCCCTGAGCGGCGCCGCCGCTCTTTCCCCGGCGTTTCCCGCCCCGCCTCGGGAAGCGCCGTCGGCCGCTTTCGCGCCAGCCCTCGCGAAGGCTCGGCCCCTCACCTCCAGTGGTTGCAGATCGCCGAAGGCGCTCTGCATATCGCTCCGCTGCTCGTCCTGGGTCTCGTGCGCACATGCCATTCCCGCACACGGAATACCGATATTGCGTATGGGCGAAGGCTTTCTGAGGGATATGCAAGTTTCCTCGGTAGGATTTCGCGCAAATAAACGAACGCTATTTTCCAGGCGATAGTTTCAGCTTGTCGCGGAACTCTTTTTTCAAACTTTTTGCTGCTCTGGCTTGTCCGTTTCGTATTTCATCGTTTTTCATAAGTGTCTACGTAGACGTTTTTCGGGGGCTGTTTCAAGTGTCTTTGTTGTTAGTTTACGAGGCGAAAAAATAGTAGTTTTACTATATTAAATATCGTCGGTTTCACTAGAAAATACACATGTTCACTTTGAACCGGGGCAGTGGCGTCGGCGGATTCCGGACCGCGCTTTCCTCCTTGCCGGCCGAGCGGCGGCCGCCTGCCTGCGGCAGGCATGACCGAGACCACAGGTTTCCTGGTAACGCTTTCGCCTGCCGTGTACCGCTTAAGGAGACGCAAGGATGTCCCTACATCGCATTCGCGTAATGGTTGCGGATGATCATCCCGCCATTTCGCTGGGTATTTCCTACGAACTGAGTCAGTGCGGTTCTTTGGAGATGCTCGGTCAAGTTTCCAATTCTACCGAGTTGATCGGCCGGCTCGACGAAGGCGACTGCGATGTCGTTATCGTCGACTATACGATGCCGGGCGGGAAATATGGCGATGGACTGGCATTGTTGTCATTGCTGCGGCGACGTTATCCGCATCTGCAATTGGTTGTCTTTACCATGCTGAACAATCCGGGCCTTATCCGGGCCATTCTCAAGCAGGGTATCAATTGCATCCTCAGCAAGTCCGACTCGACCAGTCACCTGCTGGCGGCGGTGAGCGCGGCCTATTCGCGAAACCAGTATTTCTCGCCGTCGATCAGGGACATCTTCGTCAACCAGGTGCTTTCCTCGCACAACGAACGGCTGACGCCCCGGGAGGCGGAAATCGTCCGTCTGTTCGGCTCCGGACTGACCATCACCGAAATCGCCGAGCGCTCGCATCGCAGCGTGCAGACCATCAGTACGCAGAAGGTCAGTGCCATGAAGAAGCTCGGCATCAAGCGCGATGCCGACCTCATCAGGTATGCGGCCGAGGGCTATTGCCGGATGCCCTGACGGATCGGCCCGCTTCACCAGGGCAGCGGCTGGTTCCGATAATCGACGAAGCGACAGGCATTCACGCCCGCGGCATCCTCCACCGCCGCGACCAGTCCGGCGGCGCTTTCCTCGACGCTCAGCGGCGCGCTGTCGCCGCCCATTTCGGTACGCACCCAGCCGGGATGCAGGAGCAACAGGCTGAACGGCAACTCCTCGAACTCGCCCTCCCAGCTGCGTACCAGGCTGTTCAGCGCCGCCTTGCTGGCGCCGTAGAGCGGCATCGTGGCCGACAGGCCCAGCGCCAGGCTGGCCATCTGCGAACTCATGAACGCCACCACGCCACCCCGGCTAACCCGGCCGGACAGTGCCCTGGCCAGGCGCAGCGGCGCGATGGCGTTGGTCAGGAATAGCTGGGCGGTCTGCTCGGCGTCGATTTCCGCCACATCCTGTTGCTGCGGGCCGTAGATGCCGGCGTTGACGATCAGGCGATCGATCCGCCGCTCGCCCAGCATCTCGCCAATGCGTTCGGCGCAATCGTGTTGGTTGAGGTCGCCGGTCACCGCTTGCAAGCGCTCCCCGGCCCGCTCCGCCAGTGCCTGTAGCCCGGGAGAGCCTTGCGGTCGCCGGGCGACGGCGAATACCTGTGCGCCGCGTTGCAGGAAGGCATCCGCCAGTCCCAGGCCGATGCCGCGCGAGGCGCCGACGATCAGAACGTTGTGCATGAGGTTCTCCGGGCGATAAAGCGGACAGGATACCCAAGCGCGTCCCGCTGCGGTAACCGCCGCGGCGACCGGCCGCGGCGGCCTCGACCTTACCGCATGGCGCTGCCGCCCAGGCCGGCGAGGTACAGGTCGAGCAGGCGGTCGTCGAACTCCGGCTCGCGCACGGCGCTCCCGCGCAGGTGTTCCTCGACGTTGGTGCAGTCCCAGAGATAGGTGTCCTGGTACAACTCGACGGTGCTGCGGCCGGCGTACATGTTGTCGCGGAACATGCTCAGCAGGGGATAGAGCGGGGCGTCGCGATTGTCTTCCCAGAGACTTACCCAGTCGTCGAACGGCATCTGCCGAAGGGGACGCCCGGCGCGTCGCCCGAGACGGCCGAAGAACTCGTCCAGGGTCAGGCAGCGCGGAATGCTCGGCACCAGGTTGAATTTCTTGCCCAGCGCCGAAGGCTGGCGGGCGATGACGCTGATCGCCTCTACCATGTAGTCCACCGTGGTCAGGCCCTCGCGCAGCTCGCGCAGGAGCGGCACGGCCCGGTACTCCAGGCAGGTCCGCGCCAGCCGGCTCCACCACTGGTAGTCGGCGTAGGCGCCGGTACGGCTGTGGCAGGTGGCGTAGCCGAGGCGGAAGGTCATCAGCGGCAGGCCGCGTTCGGCGGCGAGGTCGGCGATCTTTTCCATCACCCATTTGCTGCGCACGTAGCCCATGTCGGTGACCACCGCCGGCAGGTTCTGGTCGATGTCGTCGTCCTCGCGCATCAGGCGCTTGCCGGTATGCAGGTGGCCCCAGCTGTACACCGAGATGCTCGACAGCAGCATCAGCGGCTTGCAGCGGCCGCTGGCGCAGAAGCGCAGGACCTGGCCGAGCCCCTCGACGTTGTCGCGCTTCATGTAGCTGTATGGCTGGATGAAGTTCACCGCGCTGGCGGAATGGAAGACCTGGTCGACGCTGCCGGCCAGCTCGCGATAGGTTTCCGCCGGTAGTCCGAAACCTGGTTCTGCGAGGTCGGCGGCGTAGGCCCTGACCCGTCGCCAGTCCGTCTCGGCGAGTTCGATGCGGTGCTGCCGGGCGGCCTGGCGCAGGCGTTCGAGGGCATGGGCGTCGTTTTGCGCACGGACCGGACAATGCAGGTCGGCCTCGCGGCTGGCCAGCAGCTCGGCGAGCAGGTGGGCGCCCATCAGCCCGCTGGCGCCGGTGAGCAGGATGTGCCGTGGCGCCAGCAATTGGGCGGTGTCCATGGGCCGGCTGAAATCCACGTCGGCGGGCAGGCGCACGTCCCGTTGCAGCTCCTGGGCCGGTTCGCTGTCCAGCGCCGGCGGCGCTTCGCCGGCGCGCCGCGCCAGGCTGGCCGCCAGTTGGCGCACGCTCGGGGTGCGGTAGATGTCGTGGATGTAGGCACGGTTGCCGAAGCGTCGGCTCAGTTCGCGCACCAGGGCGGCGGCCAGCAGGGAATGGCCGCCGACCTCGAAGAAGCTGTCGTCCAGGCCGAAGTCGGTATGCCCCAGCACTTCCTGCCAGGCCAGGGCCACTTGCAGTTCGCCGGGGGTGCCGAAGCGTTGCTCGTCGAGTCGTTCCTGGCATTGTTCCTCCAGGCGTCGACGCAGGGCCTGGCGGTCGATCTTGCCGTTGACCGTGGTCGGCAGGCTGTCCAGCGACAGATAGCGGCTGGGCAGCATGTAGTCGGGCAGTTCCTGGCGCAGGGCGGTCTTGATGGCGGCGAGCACGGCCCTGGCATCGCCGCCCCGCTGGCGGGGGACCACGAAGGCGCTCAATTGCTGGCTACCGCAGCGTGGGTCGGCATGCGCCAGCACCACCGCGCCATGGATCGCCGGCTGGCGCAGCAGCGCGGCTTCGACGTCGCCGAGTTCGACGCGGTGGCCGCGGATCTTCACCTGATCGTCCAGCCGACCGAGGAACTGCAGGCTGCCGTCGGCCAGCCAGCGGGCCTTGTCGCCGGTACGATAGAGCCGGCGCCGCAGTGCCTGCGAGTAGTGGAAGCGCCTGGCGGTCATGTCCGGGTCGCGCAGGTATTCGCGCGCCAGGCAGACGCCCGCCAGGTTCAGCTCGCCGGGCCGGTCGCCATGGCAAGGCCGGTCGTCGGCGTCGAGAATGAATGCCTCGCAACCGTCGATGGGCGTGCCGATCGAGGCGGGCCGCCGATGAGCTTCGGCGTCGACGATGCGGCAGGTGGCGAAGACCGTGGCTTCGGTCGGGCCGTAGTAATCCACCACGGTATAGGGCAGCCCGCCGGTTGCGACCGGCGGCAGTTTTTCCCCGGCGCAGAACAGGTAGCGCAGCGCCAGCGACGGCGGAGCGGGTTGCTCCACCAGCGCAGGGACCATCACGGTAGGCGCGAAGGCATGGCTGATCCGCTGCTCGGCGAAGAATGCCAGCAGCGCCGCCGGGTCTGGGCGCACCTCGTCGGGCACCAGGTGGAGGCAGGCGCCTGCGCACAGGGTGGACCAGATTTCCCATTGGCAAACGTCGAAGCCGACGCCGGCCATCAGGGTGGTGCGGCTCCGTTGGTCCATCTCGAAGCGCCGGTTGTGCCAGTCCACGAGGTTGCTCAGGGAGCGGCTCTCGATCACCACGCCCTTGGGTTCGCCGGTGGTGCCCGAGGTGAAGATCACATACAGCGCTTCGCTGCCGTCGAGCGCCGGCCTCGGCGCGGCACCCGCCGCGCTCGTCGCGAGCACCTGTGCGATGACCTCCACCGGTTGCCCCGGCAGGTCCTCGGCCTGGGTGGCGAGGACCACGGGGGCCTGGCACTGGCGGAGGATTTCCTGCTTGCGCCTGTCGGGTTGTCGACGGTCCACCGGTACGTAGGCCGCTGCGCACTTGGCGGCCGCCAGGATGGCGATGACCAGTTCGGCCGAGCGTTCGGCCAGCAGGGGCAGCAGCTCGCCCCGGGCGACGCCGCGCCTGGCCAGGTGGGCGGCCAGCCGGTCGCTGAGCCGGTCGAGTTCGCGGTAGCTGAACGAGCGCTCGCGATCGACGAGGGCGGGGCGTTCGGGATGGGTATCTGCGTGTTGCCTGAATAAGCCAAGAACAGAATCTTTCGACATGGCTGAGACTCCTGTCTTGCCGGTGGAAAAGACGTTATCCGTGGTTTTTCAGCGTATCGAGCGGGGACCAGGGGGAAGGCTGGCGATAGGCCTGGTCCAAGGCTAGCCCCGAGGGGAAATGCGGCAACTGCCATTTGGTACAGGGTAAGGGGGGCTTGCCGCCGGGGTCGCCAGGGGCGCCCCGGACGTTTTCGGAAGCGGGACCGGACTCAGTCCAACTGGCCTTCCCGGTCGTCGAAGATCGCTTCTATGGCCAGTCCGAACACCCGGGCGAGCTTGAACGCCAAGGGCAGGCTTGGATCGTAGCGGCCGGTTTCGATGGCGTTCACCGTCTGCCGCGATACCTCCAGCTTTCCGGCCAGCTCCGCCTGTGACCAACCGCGCTCCGCGCGCAACTCGCGAACGCGGTTCCTCATGCGTAGCGCCTCAGTCCCAGGACGCAGCCGATGACCCAGAACGCGCCCATCAGGGGCCAGACGAAGAACATCGAGAGTTTCGGAAAGCCGGTGGTTTCGAGGAAACCGTAGGTGAAGGTGAGCAGGGCGGTGCCGACGAAGGCCAGGGCGAGGGCTTCGAGATGGATGCGCCGGGCCATTTCGTCGAGGCGCCGCAGGTAACGGATCACCACCAGCGCCAGGGCGACCATCGGTGGCACCGGCAGCAGGGCGAGGAAGACCCGGCCGGCGCCCGGTTCCGTGCCCGCCAGCGACTGGCCGCTGATCAGAACGGCAGCGGCATAGGCGACCAGCGCGAGAAGCAGTTCGAGGAAGAAACGTTTGTGGGTCATGGTTGAATCGTCCGTGTAAAGGGTGCTTTACATTGGACGGGAGGCTGTTTTTTGTCAAGCAAGCTTTACATCTGCATGGACTTGCCTTGGCGGGTAGACTCGGGGATGGTAGCGGGCGGCCTCTGGGAGAATGGCGAAATGGCGCCGCCGCCGGAGGCACCGCACTGGAACCTGGGTTTCGCCCGCGCCCAACTGGAGGCCGCGGAGTTGCCGCCGGTGGCAGGCGGCGAAGGTTGGGAGGTGTTGCACTTCGCCGATGTCGGCGCCCTGGCCTGGTACCTGTTGAACCTGCCCTGGGTATTTCCCGGTTTTTCCTTCAGGCGCCACCGCGAGCGCCTGCGCGGCCTGCACGAGAGCGGCAAGCCGCTGGCGGTGCGGCAGTTCCTCTTCTGGCTGGAGGCGCGCAGCCCCCAGGCCGCGCGCGGCTAGAGGAAGAGTCGCTTCACCAGCTCGGTGCGGCTGCGCGCGCCGGTCTTGCGGAACAGGTTGAGCAGGTGGGTCTTCACCGTCGGCAGGCCGAGTCCGAGGCACTGCGCCAGGCATTTGTTGCTGACGCCGTCGCGCAGCAGCAGGGCGATCTCCCGTTCCCTCGGTGTCAGGCCTTGCAGGCGCTCGGCGCTGGCCGTTGGCGTGGCGCATGCCTGCGCCGCCAGCTCCATCAGGCCATGCAGGGCGCGCAACTGTCGCAGCTCCTGGTCGGAGAAGGCCCCTAGGCGGGCGTCGCGCAGCAACGACAGGGCCGCGACCGGACGCTGATGCGCATGCGCCAGCACCTCGACCACGTCGCAGATCCCGTGGCGTCGCAGGAAGCCCTGGTACAGCGCGCTGTCCTCCGCGGGCTGGTGGGCGATGCCCTGGCGCAGCGGCACCACCGGCGAAGCGTTGGCCAGGCAGTGGCGCGGCTGCAGCGGATCGTAGTCGCGGTAGTGGCGCAGGTAGTCGCGGTGCATGCCGGCCGGCATCCGCAGGAGCTGGAAATCGTGTGCGCGACAGTCCTCGTCGATGCGATAGAACACGCACAGGCTGGCCGGCACCACCTGGGTGAAGGCCTGCATGCAGCGCGGGCCGAGGTCGGGCGACAGGGTCGAAGGCATGGCGCGGGACTCCCGTGGGACGAGGCGGCGGGACGTCCACTGTCCCGCCTGCCGGGCAGAATGTCCATGCCCCGGCGCGCCGTCTTGTCTCTCTCTGCCTGGCTTGGCAGGCAGCGGCAAGAAACCCGGCAGGCTGGAGCAAGCGAGCGGGGGAGCGGCGGGTCCAGAGTATTCCCGGGTAGTAGGCGCATGCATGACGCAGCGCCGTCGCCAAGCCGAGGAGCACACATGAGTATTGCCATCGACCCGTCCGTCAGCGCCTTCTTGCGCAGTCCCCATGGCCTGCTGATCGACGGTGAGTCCGGGCCGGCGCGTTCCGGCGCCGACATGCCGCTGTACGACCCGGCGACCGGCGCCGAGCTGGCGCGCGTGGCCCGCGCCGGCGCCGAAGACGTCGACCGGGCAGTCGCTGCCGCGCGGCGCGCGTTCGAAGGCAGCTGGGCAGGCCAGCGCCCGGCCGATCGCGAGCGCCTGCTGCTGCGACTGGCGGAACGGGTCGAGGCGCATGGCGAGCAACTGGCGCAGTTGGAAACCCTGAACAACGGCAAGTCGATCAACCTGTCGCGGGCCCTGGAGGTCGGCGCCTCGGTGGAGTTCATCCGCTACATGGCCGGCTGGGCGACCAAGATCGAGGGCCGCAGCCTAGACCTGTCGATCGCCGCGGTCCCAGGCGCGCGCTACCGGGCCTACACGGTGCCGGAGCCGGTGGGCGTGGTCGGAGCCATCGTGCCGTGGAATTTCCCCTTGCTGATGGCGATCTGGAAGATCGTCCCGGCCCTGGCCTGCGGCTGCACCGTGGTCCTCAAGCCGGCCGACGAAA
This sequence comes from Pseudomonas sp. PS1(2021), assembly GCF_020405165.1. NCBI lineage: Bacteria > Pseudomonadati > Pseudomonadota > Gammaproteobacteria > Pseudomonadales > Pseudomonadaceae > Pseudomonas > Pseudomonas sp. PS1(2021). Next base: position 7,078,600 of record NZ_CP084484.1, read on the forward strand.
CCCCGCTGACCGCCCTGCGCCTCGGCCAGTTGTGCCTGGAGGCGGGGATTCCGCCAGGAGTGGTGAACATCGTCACCGGCACGGGCGCCGAGGCCGGCGCGGCACTGGCGGCGCACCCGGGCATCGACAAGCTGGCGTTCACCGGTTCGACCCCGGTGGGCAAGCTGATCGGGCATGCGGCGGTGGAGAACATGACGCGTTTTTCCCTCGAACTCGGCGGCAAATCCCCGGTGATCATCCTCGATGACACCAGCCTGGACATGGCTGCCGCCGGTTCCGCCGGCGCGGTCTTCTTCAACCAGGGGCAGGTCTGCACCGCTGGTTCGCGCCTCTATGTGCAGCGCAAGCGTTTCGACCAGGTGCTGGAGCGCCTGGCGGCCATCGCCGGCGACCTGAGCATCGGCCCCGGCCTGGATCCGACCACGCAGATCAACCCGCTGGTCTCGGCCAGGCAGCAGGAGCGGGTGCTGGGGATGATCGAAAGCGGGGTGGCTGAGGGCGCCAGCGTGGTCTGCGGCGGGGCGCGCCAGGGCGAGACGGGGTTCTACGTGCAGCCGACGATCCTTGCCGACGTCACCCCGGGGATGCAGGTGGTGCGCGAGGAAATCTTCGGGCCGGTGCTGGTGGCGACGCCCTTCGACGATCTCGACGAAGCGGTGCGTCTGGCCAACGACAGCATCTACGGGCTCGGTGCGAGCATCTGGTCCAACGACCTGCGCCAGGTCATGGACCTGGTGCCCAGGATCAAGGCCGGCACGGTATGGGTGAACGCCCACAACCTGCTCGACCCGTCGATGCCGTTCGGCGGCTTCAAGCAGTCCGGCATCGGTCGCGAGATGGGCCATGCGGCGATCGAGGCGTACACCGAGAACAAGTCGGTGTGCATCGCCTACTGATATCGATGAAATCGGGGTGAGCCGATTCGTTCGGCTCTTTCGCTGCCCTCCGCGGCAGCCTTTTGTTCGACACGCTTCGCCTGCCGGCGGAGCGTACGGGACGCCGGCGCGTCCCGCAGGGCCTGACGCAAGAACAACAACAGCAACGCTGCCGTCGAGGATACGTCGATGTCCAACTCCAGACTCACCCAGCACCTGCTCCGCGGGCGGGTTGGTTTCCCCACCGCCCTGGCCAGTTCGGTCGGGTTGATCATGGCCAGCCCGGTGATCCTCACCGCCACCACCGGCTTCGGCCTGGGCGGCGGAACCTTCGCCGTGGCGATGCTGGTGGCGCTGCTGCTGATGCTGGCGCAGTCCACCACCTTCGCCGAGGCCGCCTGCCTGCTGCCGACCCGTGGCTCGGTCTACGACTACCTGTCGTGCGGCCTCGGGCGCTTCTTCGCGATCACCGGCACGCTGTCGGCCTACCTGATCGTCCATGTGTTCGCCGGCACCGCCGAGACCATGCTCAGCGGCACCATGGCGCTGGTCAACTTCGAGTCGCTGAATACCCTCACCGAGCCGGGCGGCGGCGCCTGGCTGGTGGGCGTCGGTATGGTGCTCTGCTTCGGCCTGCTGAATGCGCTGGGGATCACCGCCTTCGGTCGCGCCGAAGTGATCCTCACCTTCGGCATGTGGAGCACCCTGATGATCTTCGCCGTGGCCGGCCTGTTGCGCCTGCCCGCGGTGGAGTTGCAGGGCTGGTTCGGGGCCTCGATGGTCGGCGACGACCTGCCGACCCTGCTGTCGCTGGTGGGCATGGCGATGTTCATGTTCGTCGGTTGCGAATTCGTCACGCCGCTGGCGCCGGAGGTGCGCCACGCTTCGCGGACCCTGCCGCGGGCGATGGCCCTGGGGTTGATCGGGGTGGCCTGCTGCATGTTCCTCTATGGCGCGGCGATGCGCCGGCAGGTGGAAAACCTCGACCTCGGCGGCGGCCTGCACCTGCTGGAGACGCCGATGGCGATCCCGCGATTCGCCGAGCAGGTGATGGGACCGTTCGGACGCATCTGGCTGGGCGTGGGCCTGCTGTTCGCCGGGGCCGCCACCATCAACACCCTGATGGCCGGCCTGCCGCGGATTCTCTACGGGATGGCGCTGGATGGCGCCTTGCCGAAGGCCTTCACCTACCTGCACCCGCGCTTCAAGACACCGTTGCTGTGCATCGCCGTGGCAGCGGCGATTCCCTGCCTGCACGCCTGGTGGCTGGGCGGCGACAGCGAAGGGATCATCCACCTGGTCCTGGCTGCGGTCTGCGCCTGGGGCACCGCCTACCTGCTGGTGACCCTCTCCGTGGTGCTGCTGCGCATCCGTCGCCCGGACCTGCCGCGCGCCTACCGCTCGCCGCTGTTCCCGTTGCCGCAGCTGTTCTCCAGCGCCGGAATCCTGCTGGGGATGTTCTACATCACGCCGCCGGGTATGAACCCCGCCGACATCTACCTGCCGTTCGCCCTGATGCTCGGCCTGGCGGCCGCCTACGCCCTGTTCTGGACCCTGTGCGTACAGCGGGTGAATCCGTTCCGTCCGCTGGCGGTGGAAGAGGTGCTGGAGAAGGAATTCGCCGAAGAGGACCAGCAGCAGCGGGAGAAGGCGCATGTCCGCCTGGGCGCGCTGGTATGAGCGCCACTGGCGCGACTGGCGGCCAGCCGCCTATCGCCCCGGAGCCACCCTGGCCCTGGTGCGGCGCAACCTGGCTGCGTGCGACGGCGAGGCGCAGGACGGCAGGCTTTTGCTGCGTACGAAAGAGCTGAGCCTCGAGGTTCGCGAGCGGGTCCAGGCGCACCTGTTCATGCATATCGTCAGCACCGAGTTCAGCCTGTTCGTGGCGGCGCCCGGGGGGCCGCCGGCCAGCCTGGAGCTGCGTCACGCCGGTTGCTTGCGGCGTCGCGGCATCCTTTGCAAGGTGCGCAGCGGGAGCGGGCTCGAGCCGTTGCGGGAGGCCTTGCAGGGGGGCGACCGGGCCTTGCTGGAGCAACTCATGCCGCTGGACTTCCGGAGCTTGCGCCTCTGCCGCGACGACAGGGGCTGGACCGTGAGCCTGGAACACCTGGGGGCGTGCGAGGTGGTCAACCGCTTCCCCGCCTATCGCCGCTACATCCCTCTGGTCGCCGAGCAGCGCCTGGCCCTGCTGGGCGCCTTCGCCCAATTGCAGCGCCTGCTTTCTCCCGCCTGAACGGCCCTTGCCGGCTCTCCCGGATGCGTATCCGCCGGTCCATTTGCGCTAGCTTGTGGGTATATCGATAACATGTTAATCATATCGGCAGCGCTGCGTGGCTCGGTAATTGCCGCGCCATACAACAATAACGATGGCCGTTGCCGTCAGGAGGTGCCCGGTGCATACCCTGTCTTCCGCACACAACAGCTTCGAAGCCTGGAACCAGGCGTTGCGCCAGGTCTGCGGGCGCTTCGAGTCGCAGCCCGCGCTGAACCGGACGCTGTTCATCGGCGATATCTCGCGGCAGGACCTCGGCGGCCTGGAGCTGGCGCAGATCCGCACCAACGCAGGGCGCATCGCCCGCCAGGCCACCCATGCCGATCATGACGACGACCGCCACTGCTTCCTGGTCGTCCAGCGCAGCGGCCATGCGCAACTGCGCCAGGGTGGGGACAGCATAGAGCTGGCGCCAGGGGAAATGGCGCTGATGGACTCCGCGGGCGGCTGCGAGATCATTCCCCACGGACTCATCGAACACACCTCGTTCCATCTCTCCCGCGACCAGGTATGCCGGCACCTGCCGCCCAGCCAGCGGGCCTTCGGCAAACTCTCGCCGAACTGCGCCAGCGGTCGCCTGCTCGGCCTGCTGGTGCAGCAGGTGTGCGCCGGAGAACTGCAGCCGTGGGCGGTGGCGGACGAGGGCGGGGCGTTGCAGGAGGCGCTGATCGCCCTGCTCGGGCCGGCGCTACAGCACGCCGGCGAGGAATTGGAGGGACCGCTGGCCGGGCTCTATGGCTACAGTCTGCGCCGGCACGCGGAGCGCCTGATCGAGCAATCCCTGCAGGAGCCGCGCCTGAGTCCGGACATGCTCGCCGGCCGCCTGCGCATCTCGGTGCGCCAGTTGTACCGGTTGTTCGAGGAGCAGGGCGACAGCGTCTGCCGCTACATTCTCCGCCAGCGCCTCAGCCGCAGCGCCGCCGACCTCGGCAACCCACGGCTGCGCGGCGAATCGATCACCTCCATCGCCTTCAAGTGGGGTTTCAGCGACTCGGCGCATTTCAGCCGGGCGTTCAAGAAGCAGTTCGAGGTTTCGCCCAAGGACTATCGGGCCGGCGCGCTACCGGCCTGACGCCGCCGCGCGCTGCCATTCGTCCCGCCGATCCGCGCCGCTGGCGGAGCTGGCCCGGTGAATGCTTGACGCTTCACCGGAGGCACAGCAAGAATGCGGCGTGTCAGGTTGCATGAAAATAACGGCGGCGCTGTCCGGGGTACCTGCCGCGACAAGCAGCACCCGATGCCCGCACCTTTCATGTCGCCAGCGAGGCGCAGGATGTCATTGCCTTGGGGCGTGCGCCGCGTCGCTATTCACTATCAGATTTCGAGTGCCCCCCTACACCATGCGAATGCGCCTGATGCTTTTGGGCGGCGGTAATGCCCTTGGACAGGCGCTGATCCGCCTAGGGGCGGAGGAAGACATCGGTTTCCTCGCGCCCAGACCACCCGAGCAGGGCTGGGATGCCGCCAGCCTCACCACCCTGCTGGACGAAACGCGCCCCGACGCGGTGATCAACCTCGCCTTCTACCACGACTGGTTCCAGGCCGAGCAGGTCGAGGCGGAGCGCCTGGGCGCCCAGGAGCGCGCCGTCGAGCGCCTCGCGGAACTCTGCCAGCACTACGAGATCCTGCTGGTCCAGCCGTCCAGCTACCGGGTCTTCGACGGCGCCCGCGCCACCGCCTACAGCGAGAAGGACGAGACCCTTCCGCTGGGCCTGCGTGGCCAGGCGCTCTGGCGCATGGAGCAGAGCGTGCGCGCGGCCTGCCCGCGACATGTGCTGATCCGCTTCGGCTGGCTGCTGGACGAAAGCCCGAACGGCTTGCTGGGACGTTTCCTCAGCCGCGCCGAACAACCGCAGCCGCTGTTCCTCGCCGACGACCGGCGCGGCAACCCGACGCCGGTGGACGACGCCGCGCGGGTGGTGCTCTCGGTGCTCAAGCAGCTCGACTGCCAGGCGCCGCTGTGGGGCACCTACCACTACGGCGGACTGGAAGCGACCACCACCCTGGCGCTGGGACAGGTGATCCTCAACGAGGCGCGTACCTATCGTTCCAACCTGATCCAGGAGCCTTCGGCGGAGGCCCATGCCGCGCGCCCGGACGCGCTCGACGAGCCGCAGCACGCGGTGATGGTCTGCAAGAAGATCCTCCACACCTTCGGCATCAAGCCGCGCGCCTGGCGCGCAGGTTTGCCGGCTCTATTGGACAGGTACTACAGGCATGTTTGAACGCCCCATCCTGATCACTGGCGGCGCCGGTTTCATCGGCTCCCACCTGACCGACGCGCTGCTGGCGCGCGGCTACCGCGTGCGTGTGCTGGACAACCTGTCCACCGGCAAGCGCGACAACCTGCCCCTGGACGACGAACGGGTAGAGCTGCTCGAAGGCGACGCCGCCGACGCGGCGACCCTGGCGGCCGCCCTGAAGGGCTGCGCGGCGGTCGCCCACCTGGCCGCGGTCGCCTCGGTACAGGCCTCGGTGGACGACCCGGTCGCCACCCACCAGAGCAATTTCATCGCCACCCTGAACCTCTGCGAAGCGATGCGCGAGCAGGGCGTGAAGCGCGTGGTGTTCGCTTCCAGCGCAGCGGTCTACGGGCAGAACGGCGAAGGCACGGCGATCGACGAAGACACCCCGAAGTCGCCGCTGACGCCCTACGCGTCGGACAAGCTGGCCAGCGAGTACTACCTCGATTTCTATCGCCGCCAGCATGGGCTGGAGCCGGCGATCTTCCGCTTCTTCAACGTCTACGGGCCGCGCCAGGACCCGTCCTCGCCCTATTCCGGGGTGATCAGCATATTCACCGAGCGCGCCCTGAAGGGGACGCCGATCACCGTGTTCGGCGACGGCGAGCAGACCCGCGACTTCATCTACGTCGCCGACCTGGTCGATTTCCTGGTCCAGGCGCTGGAGGCGACGGCGGTGGAGCCCGGGGCGGTGAACGTCGGCCTGAATCGCAGCATCAGCCTGAAGCAGTTGCTGGCAGAGATCGGCCAGGTGCTCGGTGGCCTGCCGCCGGTGACCCACGCCGACGCGCGAGCCGGTGACATCAGGCATTCGCGGGCGAACAACGAGCGCCTGCTGCGGCGTTTCCGCTTCGACCAGCCGACGCCGATGGGCGTGGGCCTGGCGCGCCTGCTCGGACGCTGATCACCACCAGGGCTTGTTCAGCGCCAGGTAGAAGATCCCGCCCAGCAGGGTGAGGCTGAGGACGCTGAGCAGGCCCTTGCCGGGGCCCCGCGCCATCCGCAGGGCGAACGCCGCGCAGACGATGTAGCCCAGCAACAGCCCCAGCTTCGCCAGCAGCCAGAGCGGCAGCGGCCAGGGCATCGCCAGGTGCACCAGGCCGAGCGCGCTGAGCAGCAGCAGGGTGTCCACCAGGTGCGGTCCCCAGCGGCGGATGCCGCTGGCCTTGCGCCCCGACCAGTTCCAGGCCAGGCGCCAGACGAACAGGGCGGAGCTGCTGAGGGCGAAGGTGATGTGCAGGGTCTTCAGCCAGAGGTACATGGGGTCCGTTTCCGCAGGATGAAAAAAGGCGCCCGAAGGCGCCTTTTCCCGTTGGGGGCGCAAGCCCCGCGACAGTCTACGACTCAGAACTTGTAGCCGAAACCGATCATGTAGACCCACGGATCGACGTCCACGTCGACCTTGGTCTTGTTCACGCCCAGGGCGCTCGGGCCGTTGATGCTGGCCTTGGTGTCGATGTCCATGTACCAGACGGCCATGTTGAACAGCGCGTGCTCGTTGAGCATGTAGTCGAAGCCCAGTTCGCCGGCCAGGCCCCAGGAGTCCTGCAGCTTCATGCTGCTGAAACCCTGCGCCTTGCGGTTGCTGGCGAGGTCTTCGTCGAAGAAGGTGGTGTAGTTCACGCCCAGGCCGCCGTAGGGCTGGAAGGCGCTGTTGGTACCGCCCATGGGGTAGTACTGGAGCAGCAGGGTCGGCGGCAGTTGCTTGATGTCGGCCAGCTTGCCGTCCAGGCCCGGGCCGAGGCCCTTGACGTCGACCTGGTGGTTGAACGGAGTGGCGGCGACCAGTTCCACGCCCCACTTGTCGGCGAACATGTAGGTGAAGGTCAGGCCGAGCTGGGTGTCGCTGTCGACGGTCGCCTTGGTACCGCGCTGCTTGGCGCCGTCCAGCTTGATGTCGGAACTGCTGTCGTCGGGATCGACGGTGGCGAAGCCGCCACGGATGATGAAGTCACCGGCCTTGTGTCCTTGAATATCCGCAGCGGCGAACGGGGAGGCGACGGTGAGGGCCAGCAGGGAAGCGGTAAGCCAGGACTTACGCATGATGAGCTCCATTCCTTGTATTAGAAAGTGTTGGTGCTGCTAATGGTCAGCCAGCTAACAGTTGCCTTCCTTGACACAGCTCAATCAATCCTAGGAGCAAATGTGACCGCCGCAACGTAAACGGCGCGGCGGATTGTCGCATGTCGTTCAGCTACCTTCGTATTCGTAGGGCGTCACCTTGCTCGCCTGCATGCGGTAGCCGGCCGCCGCCAGCTCGCTGCTGGCGTTCTCCACCTTGAAGGTGCCCTCGACCCAGAACGGCTGGTACAACTCGTCCATCTGCACGCCCTTGGCGGTCTTCACGTAGACGATCTGGTTCGACGGCGGCGGCGGTACGTGGATGCAGGCGCCGTAGTAGGGCACCAGGAGGAACTCGGTGACCAGCCCGGCCTCGCTGATTTCCAGCGGCACGATGTAGCCCGGCAGCTTGGCCTCGATGCCGTCGAGTGCCTTCACCACCGGGGCGTTGGGGCTCTGCTGGCTGGCCGCCGGGCCGGCTTCGCTGAGGGCGTTGGCGAGGTCGTGGATCGGCAGCGGCGCCGGGGCGGGCGGGGCGCCGGCCGGGATCAGTTGCGACCAGGTCAGTTCGCGCGGCGCGGCGCGCGCCACGGCACTGCCCAGGAGCAGGGCGAAAGCCAGCAGGAGGACGGTCAGGGAGCGCAGCATCGGGGAATATCTCCGGGTCATAGGCGGATCGACAGGCCATCGGCCAGGGACTGGCGGTAGGCGCGCCAGGCCGGCACGCAGCCGATCAGCACGGCGGCCGCCAGGATAGCCCCGAGCAGGCTCCACTCATAGTCGCTCGGCCAGGCCAGCGGCAGGTAGATGCCGTAGTTGGCCTGGACGTAGCCCTGGCTGGCGGCGATGCCGAGGTAGAGCAGGCAGAGGCCGAGGGCGACGCCGGCCAGCGCCAGGCTGAAGGCCTCGGCCAGCAGCAGGCCGAAGATGTGCCAGGGGCGCGCGCCCACCGAGCGCAGGATGGCCATCTCCCGGCGGCGCTCGTTGAGGCTGGTGAGGATCGCCGTGAGCATGCCGATCAGGCCGGTGAGGACGACGAACAGCGAGACCACGAACAGTGCCTTCTCGGCGGTGCCCATCAGGCCCCACAGTTCCTGCAGGGCGACACCGGGGAGGATCGCCATTAGCGGTTCGCCGGGATAGTCGTTGACCTCGCGTTGCAGGGCGAAGGTCGCCACCTTGCTCTTCAGGCCGACCAGGAACGCGGTGATCGCCTGTGGTTGCAGGTCCATGTGCCGCGCCTGCTCGGCACTGACGCGCCCGGCGCCCATCGCCGGCACCCCGTTGCGCCAGTCGACGTGCAGCGCCTCCATGCCGGCGAGGGATATGTGCAGGGTGCGGTCCACCGGGGTACCGGTGCGCTGGAGGATGCCGACCACGGTGAACGGCTTGTCGTCGTGCTTGACCAGGCTCACCGTGCTCACCCCATGGGCCAGCACGATCTTCTCGCCGAGCCTGTAGTGCAGGGCTTCGGCCACCTCGGCGCCGAGCACTACGTCGAACAGGTCCTGGCCGAAGGCGCGGCCCTCGGCCAGTTGCAGTTCCTGGCCGCGGCCGTAGCGGTAGTGCTCGAAATAGCCGGCATCGGTACCCATTACCCGGTAGCCGCGGTGCGAGTCGCCGAGGGAGATCGGGATCGCCCACTTCACCCGCGGGTTTTCGGCGAAGTGCCGGTAGCTGTCCCAGCGGATGTTGTTGGTCGCGTTGCCGATGCGGAATACCGAGTAGAGCAGCAGGTTCACCGAGCCGGAGCGCGCGCCGACGATCAGGTCGGTTCCGGAGATGGTACTGGCGAAGCTGGCCTTGGCCTCGGTGCGGACCCGCTCCACCGCCAGCAGCAGGCAGGCGGAGAGGGCGATGGCGAAGATCGTCAGCAGGGCGGTGAAGCGGCGGTTGGCCAGGCTGGCCAGTGCCAGTCGGAAGAGATACATGCTCAGAGTCCTGCCGGCCGGGCGGCGCGGTTGAGATCGGAAAGGGACAGGCTGCGGTCGAACAGCCCGGCCAGGCTCTGGTCGTGGCTGACGAACAGCAGGCTGGCGCCGGCCTCGCGGCATTCGGCGAAGAGCAACTGGAGAAACGCCTCGCGGCTGTCGGCGTCGAGCGCCGAGGTCGGCTCGTCGGCGATCACCAGCTCCGGCTGGCCGATCAGCGCGCGGGCGGCGGCGACCCGCTGCTGCTGGCCGATGGACAGGCTGTCGGCGCGGCGTTCGTGCAGTTCGCCGCCGAGGCCGAGCTGGCCGAGCAGATGGCTGGCGGCCTGCGCCGGGCTACCGTGGCGTTCGCGGGCGCGCTGACGGCGCAACGCGGAAAAGTGACAGGGCAGCTCGACGTTCTCGCGTACCGAGAGGAATGGCAGCAGGTTGAACTGCTGGAAGATGTAGCCGGTGTGGTCGACGCGGAAATGGTCGCGGCGCGCGGCGGACAGCTTTTCCAGGTCCTCGCCGAGCAGGCGGATGCTGCCGCGGCCGGGCTTCTGCACGCCGCCGAGGAGGCCGAGCAGGGTGGTCTTGCCGCTGCCGGAAGGCCCCTTGAGGAACAGGCTCTCGCCGCGTTCGAGATGGAAGCTGGGAATGTCCAGCAACTCCGCCTGGCCGGGCCAGGCGAAGCCGAGGTTGGTCAGGGTGATCAGTGCGCTCATGGGGGTAGGGGCGGAACGCTCCGCCGGAGCCTCGAGAATGGATGGAGGGGCGCCGCGCCGAATCCCTCGCGGCGCCTCCGGAACGATCCTACAGCTTCAGCTCGGCGCTGGCCGGAGCCAGGTCGGCGCCTTTCTGGCCGTCGGGACCGATCAGTTGTACCTGAATTTTCTGGGTGGCGGGGAAGCGCTTGAAGAACTCGGCGAGGGTCAGCAGCTTGAGCAGCTCGGGCTTCTCGCAACTGAGCTGGTAATGGGCGTGGATATCGGCATGACCGTGTTCGTGTTCGTGTTCGTGTTCGTGTTCGTGGCCTGCCTTCTCCTTGTGCGCGTGGGCCGGCGCCTTGTCGCCGAACAGCGGACTCCGCAGTTCCTGGCTGGCCACCGAGCAGCCGGCGGTGACTGGCAGGGCGAACAGCTCCAGCGGTTTTTCCAGCTGCGCGCGGGCATTGGCCACGGCGGCCTTGTCCGCGTCGGTGCTGGCGGCGTGTTCGAAACCGACCAGGTTCATCGCCGGGCTGTCCAGCTCCAGTTCGAGGGTCTTGCCGTCCAGCGCCACGTTCAACTGGGCGACGCCGTGCTCGTGCTTGCCCAGGCTGCCGTGGGCGTGGTCATGGTCGTGGTCGTCATGGGCCTGGGCGGCGAACGGCAGCAAGACGAGGGCTAACAGCAGTGGGCGCATGAACGGGACTCCGGCAAGGAAGGAAAAGAGTTTGTTACGTTATAACGAATTTTTCCGCCTGCCTAGCCTGGCCGATTTGGCCCCTACGCGCCGACGTGGGAGCATGGCGCGATTCGCTTGTGGAGAAACGAGATGGTGCGGATTCGCGGAAGCATCGGCGACTGGCCGGTGGACCTGACCCTGGAACTGGACGCCGAGGATTGGCGCCAGCTGGCGCAACACGTGCCCCCGCCGCCGCTGGGCGAGCCGCAGGTCGCGGCGGCCAGGGCGCCGGCGCCGGCAGCGCCGGTGGATCGCCTATGGCAGATCGCCCAGGACCTGCTGCGCGGCAGCGGGCGGATCGAGGGGCCGCAGTTGCTGGCGGAGTTGGAGGGGTTCAGCGGCAATGCCGGCGCCGCCAAGCAACTGCTGGTGCGCCTGCGGCACGACGCCCGGGTCAAGGTCGAGGTGGTCGACGGCACCCAGGTGTTCGTCTGGCTGGAGGACTGAGCCCCGCGGACGGGGCTCGGCGACTCAGTAGAGCGCCTGGTACAGCTTGCGGCGGTAGGCGGTGACCAGTGGGTGGTCGTTGCCAAGCAGGTCGAAGACCTGCACCAGGGTCTTGCGCGGCAGGTCGTCCTGGTAGCCGCGGTTGCGCAGGAACAGCTTGAGCAGTCCGTCCAGGGCCGCCTCGTACTGCTGCCGGGCGAGCTGCTGGACGGCCAACTGGTAGGCTGCCTCGTCGTCGCCGGCATCGGCCGCCAGGCGGCTCTTCAGCTCTGCGCTGTCGGGCAGGTCGGCAGCCTGGCGCAGGAAGGTCAGCTGCGCGCGGGCGCCGGCCAGGGCCTGCTTGTGCTCGTCGCTCTTCACCGCGTCGAGGATGGCCTGCGCCTCTTCCAGTTCGCCGCGCTCGGCCAGGCAGCGGGCGTAGAGGATCAGCGCCGCGGCGTTCTCGTTGTTCTCCGCCAGCAGGGCTTTCAGGGTCGCTTCGGCGTCGCCGATGCGGCCTTCGGCGAACAGCGCCTGGGCCACTTCCAGCGGGTCTTCGTCGGGCAGCGCCGGTGCTTTCACATGGGGTTCGAGCAGGGCGCGGATCTGCAATTCGGGCTGGGCGCCGGCGAAACCGTCGACCGGCTGGCCATCCTTGAACAGGACCACGGTCGGCAGGCTGCGGATGCCGAAGCGCATCACGATGTCCTGCTCGACGTCGCAGTTGACCTTGGCCAGCAGCAATTCGCCCTGGTAGGACTCGGCGATCTGCGCCAGCAGTGGCATCAGCGCCTTGCACGGGGCGCACCAGTCGGCCCAGAAGTCCACCAGGACCGGCTTGTGGAACGAGTTCTCGATGACCAGCTGCTCGAAGTTGGCGCCGGTGACGTCGAAGATGTAGGGCGTATCGCTCATGTCGATTCTCGGAAACGCAAGGTGGTGACCACTATAAGTGGGGGCGCGCCGCGCGCAAACAAGCCCGTGCCTCAGGCTTGCCCGCGTTCGGCGTGATACAGGCTGACCAGGCGGAATTCGGCGGGCTCGGCGAGGTCCGGCCAGGTACAGGCGTCGAGCACGTCCAGGCGCCGGTACAGCGGATGACGGAAGTCACGGACCCGCGAGTCGGCGACCAGCGCCTGGCGGCCGCGGCTGAGGAACTGGTCGAGCAGCGGCAGGTTGGCGCGGTCGTAGAGCACGTCGGCCACCAGGATCAGGTCGAAGCGATCGTCCTCGGCGAAGAAGTCCGCCGAATAGCTCAGCTCCACTCCGTTCAGTTCGGCGTTCGCCCGGCTCGCTGCCAGCGCCAGGGGATCCAGGTCGCAAGCCACCACCTCGGCGGCGCCGGCGCGGGCCGCGGCGATCGCCGCCACCCCGGAGCCGCTGCCGAAGTCCAGCACGCGCTTGTCGCGGACCCACTGCGGGCGCTCCGCCAGCCAGCGCGCCAGGACCAGCCCGCTGGCCCAGCAGAAGCACCAGTACGGCGGCTCTTCGAGGATGCGGCGGGTTTCCTCCGGGCTGAACTGGCGGTCCATGTTCTGCGCGTCGATCAGCCACAGGCGCAGGTCGGTGCCGGGCAGCGCGGTGGCGCTGAGCCGGGCGTCGCCGAGCAGCTCGCCCAGCGCCTGGGTCAGGGCTTGCGGTGCCGTCACGGCGCGCGTACCAGGCGCAGTTCGCCGAGGGACTGGGTGGTCGGCTGGGCGATCCGCAACGGATGCAGGCGCCAGGCCAACTGGCCGGACTGGATCACCCGCGCGTGCAGTTCGACGCGCAGCGCGCCACCGGCCGGCGGGAAGGATTCGGGGTTGAACGGCAGGCGGAAGGGCATGAGTTCGCCGGTGGCCAGCACCGTCTCGCTGGCCAGCAGCCGCTGTGGACGGTCGCGCTCGTCGATCACCAGCAGTGCCATCTGCACCTCGCTGCCGCGTGGCAGGCTGCCCTGGATGCTGCTCAGCGTTCCGCTCAGCTCGCGCAGGTGGGCCGGTAGCACCGGCTCGACCATGGTCACGCTGCGCGAAGCTTGCGGCGTTGGCGCAGGCTTCGGCTTGTCGCTGGAACAAGCGGCGAGGAGAAGGACGGCCAGCAGGGCGATCGGGCGCAGGGTCATGGGCTGCTCCATAGCGGTGGAATCCGGGCGGCGCTTGTATAGCGCAAAGTGTGATTCTTGTCGCGCTTCGCGTAGTCCGCAACGTCCGATTCCTCTCGCCTTTCCCAGCGTGCCGGCGCCGGTCGATTCTGCGGGTGCTCGGTCGGGCGCGGATGCGCTACCATGCGGCTTCCTTCAGCTACGCCTGTATCAGCACCATGCATTGTCCCTTCTGCGGTGCCCATGACACCAAAGTGATTGACTCGCGACTGGTCGCCGAGGGCGATCAGGTGCGCCGGCGCCGCGAGTGCCTGGCCTGCGGCGAACGCTTCACCACCTTCGAGACCGCCGAGCTGGTCATGCCGCGCCTGATCAAGCAGGACGGCAGCCGCCAGCCGTTCGACGAGGACAAGCTGCGCGCCGGCATGCAGCGCGCCCTGGAGAAGCGTCCGGTCAGCGTCGAGCGCCTGGAAGCGGCCATCGGCCACATCAAGCACCAGTTGCGCGCCACCGGCGAGCGCGAGATCAAGTCGCGGGTGCTGGGCGAACTGGTGATGGCCGAGCTGCAGAAGCTCGACGAGGTCGCCTACATCCGTTTCGCCTCGGTCTACCGGCGCTTCCAGGACCTCAACGAATTCCGCGAGGAGATCGAACGCCTCGCCCGCGAGCCGGCCAAGGAATGAACGCCGCCGACCCGCTGTACATGGCCCGCGCCCTGGAACTGGCGCGCCAGGGGCTGTACTCCACCCATCCGAATCCGCGCGTCGGCTGCGTGCTGGTCAAGGACGGCCAGGTGGTCGGCGAGGGCTGGCACGTCCGCGCCGGCGAGCCGCACGCCGAGGTCCATGCCCTGCGCCAGGCCGGCGAGAATGCACGCGGCGCCACCGCCTACGTGACCCTCGAGCCCTGCAGCCACTTCGGCCGCACCCCGCCGTGCGCCGATGCGCTGGTGGGCGCCGGGGTGGCGCGGGTGGTCGCGGCGATGCAGGATCCCAACCCCGAGGTCGCCGGTCGCGGCCTGCTGCGTCTGATGCAGGCCGGCATCGCGGTGCAGAGCGGCGTCCTCGAAGCCGAGGCGCGAGAACTCAACATCGGTTTCATCAAGCGCATGGAACATGGCCTGCCGTTCGTCCGGGTCAAGCTGGCGATGAGCCTGGACGGGCGCACCGCCATGGCCAGCGGGGAAAGCCAGTGGATCACCGGGCCCTCCGCGCGTTCGGCGGTGCAGCGCTTGCGCGCTCGCTCCAGCGTGGTGTTGTCCGGCGCCGATACGCTGCTGGCAGACGATGCGCGGCTCAACGTACGCCCCGACGAACTGGGCCTGAACGCCGAGCTTACCGCGCTCGCCGCGGCTCGCCAGCCGTTGCGGGTGCTGGTCGACGGGCGCCTGCGGGTGCCGCTGGAGTCGGCGTTCTACCAGGCCGGTCCGGCGCTGGTGGCGACCTGCGCCGCCGCCTCGGCGCGCGAACGCTTCCAGGACGCCGGCCACGAACTGCTGGCGCTGCCCTCCGCCGAGGGCCACGTCGATTTGCACAAGCTGCTCCTGGAACTGGCGGCGCGCGGCGCCAACGAAGTGCTGGTGGAGGCCGGCCCGCGTCTGGCCGGCGCCTTCGCCCGGCTGGGGCTGGTGGATGAGTACCGGCTGTTCGTCGCGCCGAAGTTCCTCGGCTCCAGCGCCCGCCCTTTGCTCGACTGGCCGCTGGCGCGGATGGCCGATGCGGCGCAGTTGCGGATCGACGACATCCGCGCGGTGGGCGACGACTGGCTGGTCACCGCGCGGCCCCATCCGCGGGACGCCTGAACTTCGCTGCGCGGCGACGCGGCGGACGATGCACAAGCGGCGCAACTGTGGTAAAACGCCACACGGCCATCTCGGTGGCCGTAACGTTCTCAGGGCGGGGTGAAAGTCCCCACCGGCGGTAATGGCGCGCAAGGCGCCTAGCCCGCGAGCGCTTGCCGGACCGGCCACCGCCGGACGACAAGGTCAGCAGACCCGGTGCGATTCCGGGGCCGACGGTCATAGTCCGGATAAAGAGAGAACGGGATTGCCTGCCTGGGCGTACCCTGTGCGCCCGCAAGATCCCCTTCGATCCAAAAAGCCCTGTTTTTCACGAAACAGGAGTTCGTCATATGTCTTCATCTTGGAATACCCGCGCTATGGCACGCAGGCCGCTCGGCGTCGCGCCGGCCATGCTGTGCGCCTGTGCGGCGGAAAAACGGGAGGTCGCATGTTCACCGGCATAATCGAGTCGATCGGCAGCGTCCGCGCAATGACGCCCAAGGGCGGCGACCTGCGGGTCTACATCGCCACCGGCAAGCTCGACCTGGGCGACGTCAAGCTCGGCGACAGCATCGCGGTCAACGGCGTCTGCCTGACCGCGGTGGAACTGCCCGGCGATGGCTTCTGGGCCGACGTCAGCCGCGAGAGCCTGGCGCGCACCGCCTTCCAGCACCTGAAGGTGGGCAGCCGGGTGAACCTGGAAAAGGCCCTGACGCCGACCACCCGCCTCGGCGGACACCTGGTGAGCGGCCACGTCGACGGCGTCGGCGAGGTGCTCAAGCGCGAGGAGAACGCCCGCGCCATCCAGTTCACCGTGCGTGCCCCGCGCGAACTGGCCAGGTACATCGCGCACAAGGGCTCGATCACCGTCGACGGCACCAGCCTCACGGTGAACGCGGTGAACGGCGCGGAGTTCGAGCTGACCATCGTCCCGCATACGCTCAGCGAAACCATCATGGCCGAGTACCAGCCCGGACGCCGGGTCAACCTCGAGGTCGACCTGCTGGCCCGTTACCTGGAGCGCCTGCTGCTTGGCGACAAGGCCGCCGAGCCCAGCGCCTCCGGCATCAGCGAAGCGTTTCTCGCCGAGAACGGTTTTCTCAAGTAACCCACGAATTGCATAAGGGGGTGCCCATGGCACTCAACACGATCGACGAACTGATCGAAGACATCCGCCAAGGCAAGATGGTCATCCTGATGGATGACGAGGACCGCGAGAACGAAGGCGACCTGATCATGGCCGCCGAATGCGTCCGCACCGAAGACATCAACTTCATGGTCAAGCATGCCCGCGGCCTGGTCTGCATGCCGATGACCCGCGAGCGTTGCGAGCGCCTCGGCCTGCCGCTGATGGTGCAGCGCAACGGCTCCGGCTTCGGCACCAAGTTCACTGTCTCCATCGAGGCCGCCGAGGGCGTCACCACCGGCATCTCCGCCGCGGACCGCGCCCGCACCGTGCAGGCTGCGGCGGCGAAGAACGCCGTGGCCGCCGACATCGTCAGCCCCGGCCACATCTTCCCGCTGATGGCCCAGCCGGGCGGTACCCTGGCTCGCGCCGGGCACACCGAGGCGGCCTGCGACCTGGCGCGGATGGCCGGGTTCGAGCCGTCCGGGGTGATCTGCGAGGTGATGAACGACGACGGCAGCATGGCTCGCCGGCCCGAACTGGAGGCGTTCGCCGCCGAGCACGGGATCAAGATCGGCACCATCGCCGACCTGATCCACTACCGGCTGATCCACGAGCGCACCGTCGAGCGCATCGCCGAGCAGCCGCTCGACAGCGAACTGGGCCACTTCAACCTGATCACCTACCGCGACTCGGTGGAGGGCGACGTGCACCTGGCGCTGACCCTCGGCAAGGTCTGCGCGGAAGAGCCGACCCTGGTCCGCGTGCATAACATGGACCCGCTGCGCGACCTGCTGCAGGTCAACCAGCCGGGCCGCTGGAGCCTGCGCGCGGCGATGACCAAGGTCGCCGAGGCGGGCAGCGGCGTGGTGCTGCTGCTCGGTCACCAGATCGGCGGCGACGACCTGCTCGCCCATGTCCGCGAGATCGCTTCGGCGCCGGCTCCGGCGCCCAAGGCCACCACCACCTACAGCACCGTCGGTGCCGGTTCGCAGATCCTGCGCGACCTCGGCGTGCGCAAGATGCGCCTGCTGAGTGCGCCGATGCGCTTCAATGCGATATCCGGTTTCGACCTGGAAGTTGTAGAATACCTGCCCGCCGAATAAGGCCTGTCCCGCCCGCCGCGTGCAAGATCGCGGTGGGCGCTATGCTGGACGGACCTTTCGACCCTTTTCGCTCGGGGCGCAACGGCGTCCCGGCTCTTTAACAGATGAGACCTGCTCATGACCCTGAAGACCATCGAAGGTACCTTCATTGCCCCCAAAGGCCGCTACGCCCTGGTGGTCGGCCGCTTCAACAGCTTCGTCGTGGAAAGCCTGGTCAGCGGCGCCGTCGACGCCCTGGTCCGCCACGGCGTGGCTGAAAGCGAGATCACCATCATCCGCGCCCCGGGTGCCTTCGAGATCCCGCTGGTGACCCAGAAGGTCGCCCAGCAAGGCGGCTTCGACGCCATCATCGCCCTCGGCGCGGTGATCCGTGGCGGCACCCCGCACTTCGAATACGTGGCTGGCGAGTGCACCAAGGGCCTGGCCCAGGTGTCCCTGCAGTTCGGTATCCCGGTCGCCTTCGGCGTCCTCACCGTCGACTCCATCGAGCAGGCCATCGAGCGCTCCGGCACCAAGGCCGGCAACAAGGGCGCCGAAGCCGCGCTGTCGGCCCTGGAAATGGTCAGCCTGCTGGCGCAGTTGGAGGCCAAGTGAGCAATCAAGACAGCGGCAACCCGGCAGCCAAGCCGCCGAAAGGCAAGACCGCCGCTCGCCGCAAGGCCCGCAGCCTGGCCGTCCAGGCCCTGTACTCCTGGCAGATCGCCGGCCAGCCCCTGCACGAGATCGAGGCGCAGTTCCGCACCGACAACGACTTCTCCGAGGTCGACGGCGCCTACTTCCACGAGATCCTGCACGGCGTGCCGCGACAGAAGAGCGAGCTGGACTCCACCTTCGAGCCCTGCCTGGACCGCCCGCTGGCCGAGATCGACCCGGTCGAGCTGGCCATCCTGCGGCTGTCCACCTACGAGCTGCGCAACCGCATCGACGTGCCCTACAAGGTAGTGATCAACGAGGGCATCGAGCTGGCCAAGACCTTCGGCGCCACCGACGGCCACAAGTTCGTCAACGGCGTGCTCGACAAGCTGGCGCCGCGCCTGCGCGCCGCCGAGCTGCGCGGCGGCAAGCGCTGATCCCGCGCCGGCGGCGTCATGGGTGAGTTCGAGCTGATCCGCCGCTTCTTCGCCGCGGCCGCCTGCGCGGCGCCGGCGGCGGACGTGGCCCTCGGCATCGGCGACGACTGCGCCCTGCTGGCGCCGCCAGCCGGCGAACAACTGGCGGTCTCCACCGATACCCTGGTGGAAGGCGTGCATTTTCCCGCCGGTTGCGACCCTTTCCTTCTTGCCCAGCGCGCCCTGGCGGTCTCCGCCAGCGACCTGGCGGCGATGGGCGCCGCGCCCCTGGCCTTCACCCTGGCCCTGACCTTGCCGCAGGCCGACGCCGAGTGGTTGCAGGGCTTCGCCCGCGGCCTCGACGCCATGGCCCGGCAGTGCGGCCTGGCCCTGGTCGGCGGCGACACCACGCGCGGCCCGCTGAGCATGACCCTGACCGTATTCGGCAGGGTGCCGGCCGGCCAGGCGCTGACCCGCGCCGGTGCGCGCCCGGGCGACCTGCTCTGCGTCGGGGGCCCGCTCGGCGAGGCTGGAGCGGCGCTGGAACTGGTGCTGGAGCGAAGATCGGCGCCCGCCGAGGTGGCCGAACCGCTGCTGGCGCGCTACTGGACGCCGGCCCCGCAATTCGGTCTGGGCCTCGCCCTGCGCGGCAAGGCCAGCGCCGCCCTGGACATCTCCGACGGGCTGCTCGCCGACTGCGGGCATATCGCCCGCGCTTCCGGCGTTGCCCTGTTGGTCGAATGCCAGCGCTTGCAGGCAAGCGCCGCGTTGAGCGGCCTGCTCGCCGGCGAGGAAGCCTTGCGCCAGCAACTGGCCGCCGGCGACGACTACGTGCTGGTTTTCACCCTGCCGCCTGAGTACCTTGGCGAGATTCGCGCCGCGTGGCCGGCCATGGCCGTCATCGGCCGGGTCGAGGCGGGACAGGGGGTGCACCTGCTCGACGCCGACGGAAAGGAACTCATACCGGCCGCGGCCGGTTACCAACATTTCGGAACCCAACGTGACTGAGCATCCTGATCAGGCGCCGGCGCAGCCGGTGCCGCCGTCGGTCTGGCGCAATCCCTGGCATTTCCTCGCCTTCGGCTTCGGCTCCGGCACCCTGCCCAAGGCGCCGGGCACCTGGGGGTCGCTGGTGGCCATCCCGTTCATCCCGCTGTGGCAGATGCTGCCGGACTGGGGCTACTGGCTGATGCTGGGAGTGACCATGCTGTTCGGCTTCTGGCTGTGCGGCAAGGTCGCCGACGACCTGCGCGTGCACGACCACGAAGGCATCGTCTGGGACGAGATGGTCGGCATGTGGATAACCCTCTGGCTGGTGCCGGAGGGCTGGTGGTGGCTGCTGATCGGCTTCGTCGTGTTCCGCATCGTGGATATTCTCAAGCCCTGGCCGATCAGTTGGGTGGACCGCAACGTGCACGGCGGCGTCGGGATCATGCTCGACGACGTCCTGGCCGGGGTATTCGCCTGGCTGGTCATGCAGGGTCTAGTCTGGGGATGGGTACACTGGCTGGTCTGAGGCCTCCCATGCGTCTGCTCGTCCTGTTCTGCTGCCTGTGGCTGCTGCCCGGCGTCGCTTCCGCCGCCCCCTCCGTGGGCGAGATCCGCGTGGTCAGCGAAACCTGGACGCGCTACACCCAGGAGGACGGTCGCGGGGTGGCCTGGGACCTGCTGCGGGCCGTCTACGAGCCGGCCGGGGTACGCCTGCGGATCGCCAACGAGCCCTATACCCGGGCGGTCGGCCTGGTCCTGCGCGGCGAGGCCGACGCCTGGGTCGGCGCCTACCGCGGGGAAATCGACGAAGCGCTTTATCCTCGCTGGCCCTATGACGTCGATCCGATCGCCGTGCTTTCCCTGAAAGACAATCCGCCGCCGCCACTGGAGGGCCTGAGCCGGTTCCGCCTGTCATGGATGCGTGGCTACGCCTTCGCCCGCTATTTCCCTACCCTGACCCCGCACAGCGAGTTGCAGCGCCGCACCTCGGCGCTGCCGATGCTGCTCAACCACCGGGTCGACTATTTCATCGATTCGCGTCCGGAACTCGAGGAAATGCTCGCAGGGGCCGGAGCGCTGGCGGCTGAGTACCGCATCACCGACGTCACTCGGTTGCCGCTGTATCTTGGCTTCTCCGATTCCCCCAGGGGCCGTGAGCTGCTGGCGCTGTTCGACCGGCGCATGCGGCAGTTGCATGCCAGCGGCGAGCTGGAGCGGATCTTCGCCCGCTGGAACTGGCCCTATGCGCCGTTGAAGGCAATCCTGCCACCCAAGGAGTGATCATGCTGCGGCTGTGCGTCGCCCTGTTTTCCAGCGCTCTCGCGTTGTCCTCGCTGGCCGCGCCCCAGGTGTTCGTGGTCGGCCTGTTCCCCGGCGCGGCGGTACTCAACGTCGATGGCCAGCGCAAGCTGGTCAGGGTCGGCCAGACCGGCCCGCAGGGCGTCCAGGTGGTCAGCGCCGACAGCCGCAAGGCGGTGCTGCGGATCGACGGCGTCGAGCGCACCTACGAACTGAGCCGCGAATACAACGAGGCAGGCTATTCGGCGCCGCAGCGGCAAAGCTTCAGCATAGCCCGCGGTACGGGCGGGCACTATTGGGTGGCTGGCTCGGTGAACGGGCAGAACATGCAGTTCCTGGTGGATACCGGCGCCACCAGCATCGCCATGAACGAGAACGAGGCGCGCCGCCTGGGTATCGATTACCGGGTGGACGGCAAGCCGATGGTCGCCTCCACTGCCAGCGGAACCTCGCGCGGCTGGCGGGTGACCCTGGACCGGGTGAAGATCGGCGGTATCGAGTTGCTGGGTGTCGAGGCGGCGGTGATCGAGGGTGGCTATCCGACCGAAGCCCTGCTCGGCATGAGTTTCCTCAACCGGGTGCGTTGGCGCGAGGAACAGGGAATGCTGCTTATCGAGGCCAAGCATTGAATGTCGCTCGCTCATAACCCGGGGTTCTATTCATCGTCCATCTCGATAGGTATTTGCGGCATTTCGAGCTGACCGGGCGCCGGACGCTGCTGGTACAATGGCGGACTTCCGTTTCCCTAGGAGTTCCCCGGTGTCCGTCGTGTTCGTCGCCGCCTCCAAACTGCCGACTCCCTTCGGCGAATTCACCATGCATGGTTTCCTCGACGAGGAGAGCGGCAAGGAACATGTAGCCCTGAGCATGGGCGACATCGCCGATGGCGCGCCGGTGCTTGGTCGCCTGCATTCCGAATGCCTGACCGGCGACGCGCTGTTCAGCCTGCGCTGCGATTGCGGTTTCCAGCTGGAAGGCGCGCTTGCCGCCATCGCCGAGGAGGGCCGCGGCGTGCTCCTCTACCTGCGCCAGGAAGGTCGCGGCATCGGCCTGCTGAACAAGATCCGTGCCTATGAATTGCAGGATGGCGGTGCCGACACCGTCGAGGCGAACCTGCAACTGGGTTTTGGCGCCGACCAGCGCGACTACGCCATGTGCCAGCCGATGCTCGCGCACCTGGGCGTCTCCTCCCTGCGCCTGATGACCAACAATCCGCGCAAGGTCAAGGCGCTGGAAAGCTACGCCATCACCGTGGCGGAGCGCGTGCCGCTGCAAAAGGGCCTGAACAAGCACAACAGGCGCTACCTGGCGACCAAGGCCGGCAAGCTCGGGCACATGCTCGGCAGCCTGCACCAGGGCGAGGCGGAAACCACGTGAGTCGCCAGCAAGCCCGCGGCGCGCTGGGACGTGCCTGGTGGTTGCAACTGGCGTTGGCGCTGTTGCCGCTGATCCTGGTCGAGTTCTTCCTCGGCGAACTGCAACCCCTTCCCCATGGCCTGGCGATGCCGCTGTTCATCGCCGCGCTGCTGTCGATGTTCGTCAACCTGCCGCTGTTCGGTGCCTACAAGCGTGGTCTCATCGCCACCCAGAAAGCGCTGGATACGGCGGAGGAAGCCGCCGCCTGGACCCGTCTGGCGCAGGTGCGCCGCAAGGCCCTGTTCGGCGCCAGCCTGCCGGCCTGGATCGGCGTGCCGGGTGTGTTCGCCGGGCTCAACGGCGTTGCGCTGATCCTGCTCGGGATCACCAGCCTGGTGCTGTTCTGGCTCTACCGTATTCCGCGTCAACTCGGTTGATGCGCTCGTTCTGGCTGCTCGCCTGCCTGCTCCTCAGCCTTTCCGCCGGGGCGGCGCAGCGGGTGGTCAGCCTGGCGCCTTCGCTGACCGACAGCGTCCTCGAACTCGGCGCCGCGCGCCGCCTGGTCGGCGTGCTGGATGGTGGCGAGCGTCCGGCGGCGATTGGCGACCTGCCTTCCGTCGGCCGCTACGGCCAGGTCAATCTCGAACGCCTGCTGGAACTGCAGCCCGATCTGATCCTGGTCTGGCCCGGCAGCGTGCCCGAGGCGCAGTTGCAGCGTCTGCGGGACTTCGGCATCGCCCTCTTCATCGCCGAACCGCACAGCCTCGACGAACTGGCCCTGCAACTGGCTGCGCTGGGCGAGGCATTGGGCGAGGCCGAGGCCGGCCAGCGGCTGTCGACCAGGTTCCGCGAAGGCATGCGGCGCCTGGCCGAGCGCTACCGGCGGGACAAGCCGCTGAAGGTGTTCTACCAGGTCTGGGACCGGCCGCTGTACACCATTGGCGGACGCCAGGTGATCAGCGATGCGCTGCGCGTCTGCGGTGCCGAGAACCTGTTCGGCGACCTGCCGCAGCCGGCGCCGCAGGTCAGCGTCGAGGCGGTTCTGGCGCGCGATCCGGCGGTCATCGTCGCCGGCAGTCACGCCCAGCTCGAACTCTGGCGGCAATGGCCGGCGCTGGCGGCGACGCGGCGCGGACAGCTGTACCGGATCGAAGACAAGAACCTTGAGCGGCCGAGCTTCGCCATGCTGGCGGCGACCGAGAAACTCTGCCGCTCGCTCGCCGGGGCGCGCTGAATGCTTGCCGGTATCGCGCTGTACCGGCGAATAACGCCGGTGGCGTTATTCGCCCTACGGGCAATTGGGGGGTAGGGCGAATAACCGCAACGCGGTTATCCGCCGTTGTCGCTGGGTTTGGCGCTATTGCCGGTCGAGACGCTGGCGTACCGCCTTTTCGATGCCCGCGGCATCCAGGCCGCATTCGGCGAGCATCTCGCTGGGCTTGGCGTGTTCGACGTAGTAGTCGGGCAGGCCCAGTTGCAGCAGCGGGACTTCGAGGCCCTCGCTGGCGAGGAACTCGCCGACCGCCGAGCCGGCGCCGCCCATCACGGCGTTTTCCTCGATGGTCACCAGCAGTTCGTGGCTGCCCGCCAGTTCGCGTACCAGGGCTTCGTCGAGGGGTTTGACGAAACGCATGTCGACGACCGTGGCGTCGAGGCTTTCGGCGACCTTCATCGCCTCCGCCAACTGCACGCCGAAGACCAGCAGTGCGACCCTGCCGCCGCGCCGACGGACCACGGCCTTGCCGATCTCCACCGGTTGCAGGTCCGGATCGATCGGATGGTTGGGGCCGCTGCCGCGCGGATAGCGCACCGCGGCCGGGCCATCGAACAGGTAGCCGGTGGTGAGCAGCTTGCGCAGCTCGTCCTCGTCGCTGGGGGTCATCACCAGCATGCCGGGGATGCAGCGCAGGTAGGAGATGTCGAAGCTACCGGCGTGGGTCGGGCCGTCCTCGCCGACCAGGCCGGCGCGGTCGATGGCGAACAGCACGTCGAGGTGCTGCACGGCGACGTCATGGATCAACTGGTCGTAGGCGCGCTGGAGGAAGGTCGAGTAGATCGCTACCACCGGCTTCATGCCCTCGCAGGCCATGCCGGCGGCCAGGGTCACGGCATGCTGTTCGGCGATGGCGACGTCGAAGTAGCGTTCCGGGTAGCGTTCGCTGAAGGCCACCAGGTCGGAACCTTCCTTCATCGCCGGGGTGATGCCGAGCAGGCGCGCGTCCTGGGCGGCCATGTCGCACAGCCACTGGCCGAAGACGCTGGAATACTTGGGTCCGCCGGTCTTCTTCGGCGCACTGCCGGGAGCTTCCAGCTTGGTGATCGCGTGGTAGCCGATCGGATCCAGTTCGGCCGGGGCGAAGCCCTTGCCTTTCTTGGTCACCACATGGAGGAACTGCGGGCCCTTCATGTCGCGCATGTTGCGCAGGGTAGCCACCAGGGTCGGCAGGTCGTGGCCGTCGATCGGGCCTATGTAGTTCCAGCCGAGCTCCTCGAACAGGGTGCCGGGGACCAGCATGCCCTTGGCGTATTCCTCGGTGCGCCGGGCGATCTCCCAGGCCCCGGGCAGGCGCGAGAGCACCTTCTTGCTGCCCTCGCGCATGCTGCTATAGGTGCGGCTGGAGAGGATCTTCGCCAGGTAGTTGGAGAGCCCGCCGACGTTGTGCGAGATCGACATGTCGTTGTCGTTGAGGATCACCAGCATGTCGGCGTCGACTTCCGAGGCGTGGTTGAGTGCCTCGAAGGCCATGCCGGCGGTCAGCGCACCGTCGCCGATCACGGCCACCGACTTACGCTCCTTGCCTTGCAGGCGGGCGGCGATGGCCATGCCCAGGGCGGCGCTGATGGAGGTGCTGGAGTGGCCGACGCCGAAGGTGTCGTACTCGCTCTCTGCGCGGCGCGGGAAGGCCGCCAGGCCGTTCTTCTGGCGCAGGGTGCCCATCAGCTCGCGGCGTTCGGTGAGGATCTTGTGCGGATAGGCCTGGTGGCCGACGTCCCAGACCAGGCGGTCGTCCGGAGTGTCGAAGACGTAATGCAGGGCGATGGTCAGCTCGACCACGCCGAGGCCGGCGCCGAAATGACCGCCGGTCTGGCCGACGGTATACAGCAGGTACTGGCGCAGCTCGTCGGCCAGGGTTTCCAGGTCCGCCTCGCCCAGCCGGCGCAGTTCGGCCGGCGAAGAGGCGCGGTCGAGCAGGGGCGTGGCGGGGCGCTCGCGGGGAATCTCATGGAGCGTCTTGGGCATCAGGCTGTCGTTATGCAATCCGGAGAGGCCAGCAGTTTACCTGATGCACCGGCCGCGCCCAAGCAAGGGAGCCCCTACCTTTGCCGGGGACTTCCGACGACCCGTCGGTCAGTTGCGTCGCTCGACGATGTAGCGGGCCAGTTGGCGCAGCGGGTCGGCGCTCGGCGGAAAACCGTCGAGGGCGGCCAGGGCCAGGTCGCGCAGCTCCAGGGCATAGCCTTTGGCGGCCTCCAGGCCGAGCAGGGCGGGATAGGTCGGCTTGTTGTGCGCCTGGTCCTTGCCCTGGGTCTTGCCGAGGGTGGCGGTGTCGCTTTCCACGTCGAGGATGTCGTCCTGCACCTGGAAGGCCAGGCCGATCGCTTCGGCGTAGCGCTCCAGGGCGGCCAGCGCGGCGGGCTCGGCGCGACCGCTGGCGAGGGCGCCGAGGCGCACGCTGGCTTCGATCAGCGCGCCGGTCTTGTGCCGGTGCATGACTTCCAGAGCCGCCTGGTCGAGGGCCACGCCGACCGAGCCGAGGTCGATCGCCTGGCCGCCGACCATGCCGGCGGAGCCTGCGGCGCGCGCCAGGCGGGTGAGCATTTCCAGACAGACGGCATGTTCCTGCGGATTGCGCCGGGTGTCGGCGAGCACTTCGAAGGCCAGCGCCTGCAAGCCGTCGGCGGCGAGGATCGCGGTGGCTTCGTCGAAGGCCCGGTGGGTGGTCGGCTGGCCACGGCGCAGGTCGTCGTCGTCCATCGCCGGCAGGTCGTCGTGGACCAGCGAGTAGGCATGGATCAGCTCCACCGCGCAGGCCGCGGCGTCGGCGCGCTGCGGCGCTCCGCCGAGGGCCTCGCAGGCGGCGTAGGCGAGCAGCGGGCGAACCCGCTTGCCACCGTTCATCACGCTGTAGCGCATGGCCTCGTAGAGGCGTTGCAGTTCTTCGCGGGGAGCGACGAACAGGGCGTCCAGGGCGGCATCGACGCGCGCCTGGCAGCGCGCCTGGTAGGCCGCGATCATGCCTCGTCGCCTTCCGCATCGAACGGCGCTTCGCTGAGCTCGCCGTCGCGTTCGAGGAGGATCTGTACCTTCTGTTCGGCCTGGCTCAGCGACGTCTGGCATTCGCGGGTCAGGCGGATGCCCTGCTCGAAGGCGCCCAGCGACTCTTCCAGCGACAGCTCGCCGCTTTCCAGGCGTTCCACCAGGGTTTGCAGCTCGGTGAGGGACTGTTCGAAATCGAGGGTTTTCTTGCGGGCCATCGGGGGAGTCTCGGCGAGGTGTACAAAACCCCGCGACACTAGCAGAGGGGCGGGGGCCGGGCAAATCGGCGGAAGGTCGCTACGACCGATCGGGACGACCATGGCGGCGGCCTTGGCTAAGGTGGAGAGAGGTCCAGCGAGGAGGAGCCGACAGGCGATGCGCATCCAGGAGGTCCGGGAACGCAGTATTCCCCTTTCCCGTTACGCCGGCGTGGCGGCTGCCACCGGTGGTTTGAGCACCAGCCTGGTGGCGGTGCTCACCGATACCGTGCGCGACGGTCGGCGTGTGGTCGGCTACGGCCACGCCTCGGTAGGGCGCTACGCCCAGGGCGGGCTGATCCGCGAGCGTTTCGCCCCGCGCCTGCTGGGGGCTCCGGCGGACAGCCTGGCGAGCGACGACGGCAGTGGCATCGATCCGTTGCGTGCCTGGGACCTGATGATGCGCGACGAGAAGCCCGGCGGCCACGGCGAACGCTGCGTCGCGGTGGGCGCCCTGGACATGGCGCTGTGGGATGCCGCGGCCAAGGCCGCCGGCCTGCCGCTGCATCGCTTCCTGGCGCGACGCCTGGGGCTGGCGGAAGACTATCCGCAGCGCGTACCGGTCTACGCCGGCGGCGGCTACCCCTATCCGCACGACGACCTGGGACGCCTGGAAGAGGAACTGCGGCGCTTCGTCGATCTCGGCTACACCCACGCCAAGATCAAGATCGGCGCGGCCGGGCTGGACCAGGACCGGCGCCGTATCGACAGGGCGCTGCGGGTTCTCGGCGACGCTTCGCGGCTGGCGGTCGACGCGATGAACCGCTACGACGCGGAGGGCGCGGTCGACGCAGCGAAAGCCCTGGCGCCGCTGGGGTTGTGGTGGTTCGAGGACATCTGCGACCCCCACGATTTCCCTACCCAGGCCGAAGTGGCGGATATCTATCCGGGGCCCATCGGTGCCGGCGAGGCCTTGTTCTCCCTGGCCGAGGCTCGCTTGCTGGATCTCTATGGCGGCTTGCGGCGGGAGCGCGACGTGCTGGTGTTCGACCCCGTGCATTGCTATGGCCTGCCGGGCTACCTGGCGATACTCGACCACCTGTGCGCCCGGGGTTGGCCGCGCGCGGCCTTCCGCCCGCACGCCGGCTACCTGTTCAGCCTGCACCTGGTGGCGGCCCTGCGCCTGGGTTGGGCCGAGGCTACGCCGTCGGCTTTCCGGCCATTCGACGATTTCGCCGGTGCCCTGCCGTTTTCCTCGGGATTGGCGGGATTGCCACAATCGCCTGGTATCGGCTTCGAGCGCCAGGCGACACTTGCCGGGCTGTTCCGCAAGCTTCTGGAGGCCTAGAGAACGGTGATTGGCTGGGGTTGTGCGGAGGCATTAAAAAAGCCGGCTTGTGGCTGGCTTTTCTGGGGTGGGGTTGGCTTACTTCTGATAAGCCGCGCCTGCCTTAGGAATTCTGCATCGACGAGCCGAGGGCTCGTGAAGGAGGCGCTACTCTAGCAAACTCGGCCGGTCCTGCCCAGCATCCCGCGGGGCTCTATTTCGCCGGCTGCGAGCGGCGCCTGGCGAGAGCGCTCAGCACTTGGGCGACGAGGGCTTGGCCGGCTTGCTTTTCTTCACCGGCGACGCCTTGGGTAGCTGGGGCGCGGGAGCGGTATCCGGACTCAGACCCTCCACGCGGTAGCGCCAACCCTTGATGGCTGAGACCTGCCCGTCGGCGAAGCCCTTGCTGTCGGTCAGTTGCAACCAGTACTGGCGCTCCAGTTCCAGAAGCTGGCCCTGCAGCGTGCCGCCGGCGAAACTCTTGAGCGTGAAGGTCAGCAGCGGTTTTTGCCGCGAGGCCTTGGCCGGCGCGACCTCCAGCAGCCTGAGCGCAGCGAACAGGCGTGCGGCCTGCTCGGCTTCCGCCTCGCCCATCAACTGTGGCCTGGATGGGAACTGTCGCAGGCGGATGCCATCGTCCTTTTCGCTGGCTCGGGAAATGTTCAGCCGTACACCGTTGCCATAGGACAGGGTCAGCTCGCGCAACTGTTCGAATGGCAGGTCGGTCAACCGAGGGTCGAGCAGGGCCAGGTCGTTGACCGGCAGGCCGACCGTTCGGTCGATCAGCCAGGCCCCCTCATCGTCGGCCTGCCTGACCAACTGCCCGCCCTGCGAGGTGCGCTTGCCCAGCAATAGGACCAGCGGCGGCGCGTCGCCGCGCTCCAGGGTGATCCGGCTGGCCTGGCCCTTGCCCTGGTCGGAGAGTCCCATGCGTTCGCGGTTTTCCGGCGAGGCGCTCTTTTCCTCCAGCAGGCGCGCGTCGGCCAGGCTGCGCAACAGCTGCCGGATGGTTTCCCCCGAGGCGGGATAGCCGTCCTTGCTGGCGAGCGTCCAGTCCTTGCCATCGCGCCTGGCGCGGATCGTCGGTTGGCCGGGGGTGGCGATGCACAGCGCGGTCACCTGGTGCGGTTTCAGCCCTGGCAGCCAGGCGCGGCTCGCAGGCGGTTGCGCGGGCGGTTGCTGCCGTTCGTGGAGCCAGCCCAAGGTTCCGGCGAACAGCGCCAGGGCGAGAGCGAGTCCCGCTATGCTACCCAGGCGCATGTCAGCCCCTCCTCCGGCGCATGCTGCGCCAGCTCCAATGCAGCAGGAGGAGCAGGGTGAGGAGCGCCGGCAGCAGGACCGTATTGGCCAGTTTCACCTGTTCCGCCAGGCGCTCGACATCGGCATTCAGCTGGAACTGCAATTGACGCAGTTGCTGGCGGATGCGCAATTTGTCATCGATGAAGCGGCGCAGCGTCGCTTCCATTTCCGGAGTCACCTCCTGGTCGCCGGCGTCCATCGATTGCTGCAAGGTGCGCAGGTTCTTGTCGGTGTCGTTGAGGCTCTGCTGCAGCGCGTTGAGCTGTTCCTGGGCGCGCATCCCGGCTTCGCGTCGGAGCGCTTCCACGCGGGTGAACGGGCGCTTCGTATGGCCTCGCGAGCGTAGGTCGATCAGCGCGTCCGAACCGGAGAGATAGTCGAGGGCATTGCCGACGAACAGGTCGTTGTCCGCCCATACCTGCGGCTCGTTGTGGCCGGGCTGTTCCTGGAGCCAGAGCGGATTGCTCAGCAGGTCCGTATCGGCGACCAACAGCACATGGATGTTCGCGCTGTCGCTCAGGCCTTCGCCTTGCTTCCCGCGGTCCGCGGGGAAGGCACTCGTCGCCGGCCCCTCGACCTTGGCGGCCAGCACGTAGTGTTCTCCGGTCGGGACCAGGGTGGCGTTGAGCTGCTCCGTCGAGGATTGGCGGAAGCGCTCCAGCGACAGCGGCATGCTGTGCGCCGAGCTGTGCAGCAACGGAATGAAGCGCGTCGAGGCTCCGCCGAGAGGTTCGAGCAGGCCGACGCTGGCGAGGTTGAGGCTTTCCAGGCCGGTGGTCAGCACGTTGTCGTGGGGGAACGTGTCGCCGGGGAGGTGCAGCCAGGTCGGATTGCGCTCCGGGCGACGTTCGGCGTTGGGCTTGATCATGGCGAACGAGGCATCCGCCAGCAGGGTATCCGGCCGCAACTGGACGCCCCAGGAACGCAGCAACGGGGCCAGGTCGGAGCTTTTCCCGCCGTCTGCATCGGCGAGACTCAGAGGGTCGACGAAGGCCAGCAGCTTGCCGCCGCGCAGGACGAACTGGTCGATGGCGTATTGGGTCTGTTCGGACAATTGCCTGGGGTGCACCAGCATCAACACCGAGACTTCGGCGGGGATTTCCGTCGAAGCGAGCCCCAGGGTGCGGATGTCGAACTGTTGGTAGAGCTTGTCCATCACCGCCCAGGGCCTGCTGCCCGGCTGCCCGTCGGTGGGCGCCTGCCCGGCCATCGGCAGCGAGCTCATCAGGCCGACTACCGTGCGTTCCCGCTGTGCGAGTGCCTGGACCAGGCGGCTGAGATCGTATTCCAGAAGCGGCTCTTCTTCCGGCGAGAAGAACGGGATCACCTGGAGGCCGTCGGTCGGGTTGGTGGCCGCCAGGCCAAAGTAGATGGCTTCGCCATTCGGGCCGATGGGCGGCGCCTGCAGGCCGAAGCGCGCGGCACGGTCCTCGTCGTCGGAGAATGGCAGGGGATCGATCACGAACAATCGGACATTGCCATGGCTCCGCCGTGCATAGAGGTCCAGCACTTCCTCGACGCGGCGGGCGTAGTTGCGCAGGGCGGGCAGGTCACTGGCGCGGCTTTTCGAAAAGAACAGGTAGAGGTTGAGCGGTTCGTCGAGACTGTCGAGGACTTCCTGGGTGCCGGCGCTGAAGGTGTAGAGCTTCTGCTGGGTGAGGTCGAACTGCTGGTCGCGCAGCAGCAGGCTGGACAGCAGGTTGAAAGCGAGGAACAGCAGGCCGACCAGCAGCAGGCCGACGCCCGAGTACAGGGTTCGTTTCATGGATGTTTCCTACGCTGCCTTTTTCAGGTCGATGACGATGGTGGTGGCGACCAGCCAGGCGACGATCAGGCTGCAGAAGTAGGCCAGGTCGCGGACGTCGAGCACGCCCCGGCCGAGCGCCTCGAAACGGACCAGCACGCTCAGCGAGGCAATGCCGTCCAGCAGCCATTGCGGAAGCCAGCCGGAGAGCGCCTGTTGTACGTGGGGAGTGCCGGCGCCGACGAACAGCAGGCAGACGAGAACGGTCAGGGCAAAGGCGATGATCTGGTTCTTCGCCAGCGCCGACATGCAGGATCCGATGGCCAGGTAGCCGCCGGACAGCAGCCAGCCGGCCAGGTAGCCGGCGATGATCGCGCCGTTGTCGGGCGAGCCGAGGTAGTTCACCGTCAGCGGCATCGGGAAGGTCAGCAGCAACGCCAGCCCGGCGCAGAACCAGGCCGCCAGGAACTTGCCGGTGACCAGGGTGGCGCGGGAGACGGGCAGGGTCATCAGCATCTCGATGGAGCCGGACTTGCGCTCCTCGGCCCACAGGCGCATGGCCAGCGCGGGGATCAGCAGGAGGTAGAGCCAGGGCAGGCTGGAAAAGAACGGCGCCAGGTCGGCCTGGCCGCGCTCGAAGAAGTCGCCCAGGTAGAAGGTGGCCACGCCAGAGAGGACGAGGAAGATCAGGGTGAACACATAGGCGAGCGGCGTGGCGAAATAGCTGCCCAGCTCGCGTCTAAAAATGGTGCCGATGGCGGTCATGCGGGGGTTTCTCGGGTCAGTTGGCGGAACACTTCTTCCAGTTGGCCGTGTTCGGTACGCACCCCGGATACCCGCCAGCCGCTGCCGTGGATCAGGCGGTTGAGCGCGGGAAGGATCTGCGCGCCGGGGCGGGCCAGGATGGTCAGGGTGCCGGCCCGGTCGGGGCATCCTTCTATACCGGCGACGCCGGGGAGCATGGCGATGGCCAGCGGGTCTACCGGTGCTTCGATGCTGAGGCTGACGGCATGGTGGTAGCGGCTGCGGGTCCTGAGTTCGCCCGGGGTGTTGTCGGCCAGCAAGCGGCCGCCGTTGATCACCAGGGCGCGGCTGCACATGAACGAGACTTCCTCGAGGATGTGCGTGGAAATCACCACGATCTTGCTTTCCGAGAGGTTCTTCACCAGTTGCCGGACCTGGTGCTTCTGGTTCGGGTCGAGGCCGTCGGTGGGCTCGTCGAGCAGGAGCAGCTCGGGATCGTGGAGGATCGCCTGGGCCAGCGCGACGCGACGCTTGAAGCCCTTGGACAGGGTTTCGATGATGCTCCTGCGCTCATCCCGCAGCTCCATGCAGTCCATGGCGCTGTCGATGCGCCGACGTTTTTCCCGTCCGCTGTAGTCGCGGATGGACGCGACGAAGGCGAGAAAGCCCTCGACCGTCATTTCTCCGTAGCTGGGAGCGTTCTCCGGCAGGTAGCCGATCAGCTTCTGCGCCTGGCGCGCCTTGTCCTGCATGTCGAAGCCGAAGATGCGTATGCTGCCGGCGCTCGGCGCGAGGAAGCCGGAAAGCATCTTCAGGGTGGTCGACTTGCCCGCTCCGTTTGGGCCGAGGAGACCGACGATCTCTCCCCGGTCGATGCGGAAGCTCAAGTCGTTTACCACCGTCCGGCCGGAAAAGCGTTTGCTCAGTCTGTCTATGTCGATCATGGTTTCACTGGAAGTTGAGCCGTTTGCTGTTATGCGTAGGGGATCGCATGAGCGCGGTAGATTACCGGGAGTTATTGGCTGGTTTTTCCAGTGGGCTCTTTTTGAGATTAGTTACTTATATTGTTGGGAAACTTCCTACGAACTATCGTTAAAAGATGGAAGTTATTGAGACTTCCAGGGCAGCCCTGTAGCTGGCGCAGCGCCTTGGTTCCGCTGTGGGAACGCGGCCATGTCGCGCTCGCTGGTGCCTATGTTGGGGACGAGTCGATTCCCCCTGCGGAGTTTCACGAGGGAAGGCAGTTGCCGTTTCGACAGACGGGAAGCGGAATAGCCCGGCCGCCTGGATCTTCCGAACTTCGAGACCAATGCAAGTTGGAGGAAGACCCGACTTCCGCCAGTAGCGGTTATTCCTCGCCTTTCAGCAGCGGAAGGCGAATCTCGAAAGTGGTGCCCTGGCCAACCTGGCTCTGGCAACCGATCCTGCCGCCGTGCCGGTCGATCACCGTCTTGACCATGGCCAGCCCCAGGCCCAGGCCGGCGCTGCCCTCGGCGGAAGCGAAGCGCTGGTACTGGCTGAACAGGCGCGGTAGTTCGGCGGCCGCGATACCTTTGCCCTGATCGACGATCCGGCAGCTCAGCCAGTCGCCTTCGAGGCGGATGCTCAGGCTGACGACGGTCCCCGCCGGGCTGTACTTGACCGCATTCTCCAGCAGGTTGAACAGCGCGCGCGTGAGCAGGCCGGGGTCGGCCCAGACCATCGGTTCCTGCTCGTCGTCCCAGTCGCGCCGCAGGTCGATGTCTTTCTGTTGCGCGAGGGGCCAGAGCTGGTCGGCGGCGTCCATCGCCAACATGGTGAACATGCACGCTTCGAAGCGGTAGGCGTCGGACTCGGCCTTGGCCAGTTGCACGAAGGCGTCGGTCAGGCCCAGGGCGCGACGGACCTGCTGCTCTATCTGTCGGTAGACCTGCTGGCCGGCTTCGTCCTCGGCGGGGCGGACGTCGAGCAGGGCGAGGATCGCCGAGTGCGGCGCGCGCAGGTCATGGGAGAGGAAGCGCAGGAGGGTGGCGCGCTGGCGCTCGGCATCGCGTTCGGCGCTCAGGTCGATCAGGCTCACCAGCCAGCCGATGGCGGTTTCGCTTTCGACCGGCAGCAGGCGCGCCAGGTCGAGGCGCAGGTCGCGTTCCCGGTGGTCGCGGAACTCGATGGCTTCCAGGGTTTCCAGCGTTGGGCGGGCGCCACCGGCGAGGCTCGGATGGCCGAGTCCGGCCAGGCGCTGGCGCAGTTCGGCGCCGCGCAGCTCGCCGCCGAACAGGTCGCGTGCCTTGCGGTTGGCCAGCAGGATCTGCCCCTGCGGGTCGCAGATCAGGGTCGCCACCGGCAGGCCTTCCAGGCCGTCGGCCATGAACCGCCGGCTGTCGCGGGTGCGGCTGACCGCCTGCTCCAGGGCGGCGATGCGGTTCTGCAATGGATCGTTGCCGGCGCGCGGGGGGCTGGCCCGCTCGGGCAGCACCTTGGGCTCGCGGTCGAGACGCGCCAGTTCCCAGCCGAAGTAGGCGAGCACCGCGTTCAGCCGGCGCCAGCTCCAGATCAGGTAGGCCAGCAGCAGGCCGACCAGGCTGGCCAGCGGCGACCACCACCAGCCGTTGAGCAGCAGCGCCCAGGAAAGACCCAGGGCCAGGGCCGCGCAGGCCAGGGTGAGGAGCAAGGCGTGGCGCGAGCGGAACAGCATCAGGCCGAGCAGCAGCGCTACGCTGGCGGCGGAGAGCAGGGCGGCGAGCCAGGGTTGCAGGTCGACGGCGGTGCGCTGCTGCAACAGGCCGTTGAGAATGTTGGCCTGGATCTCCACCCCCGGCGTGGTGCCGAGGCTGGCCGACAGCGGGGTGACATAGCGGTCGCCGAGGCCCGGCGCGGTGGCGCCGACCAGGACCAGGCGGTCGCGCAGCAGGCTGTCTGGCACCTCGCCGCGCAACACGCTGACGTAGGGCACGCTGGGGAAGCCCGCGTCGGCACCGATGAAGGGAATGCGGATGGCGTGGTCACGCTGCCAGCCGGGCAGGTTGCGCATGTCGTCGAGGCCGGGCATGGGCATGGCGCCGGCATCGGCGAATGCTTGCCAGGCGAGCAGCGGGCGCGGCTGGCCGAGCGGTCCTTCGCGCAGGTAGACGCTGCGCACCGTGCCGTCGCTGTCCGCTTCGACGTTGATATGCCCGATGCCGGCGGCGCAGCCGGCCAGCGGCGCGGTCGGCGGTATCTCCCGTGGCGGTTCGCCGTAGCGCGGCACGCTTTCGCGCAGCAGTGGCAGGAGGACGTTGCCGGCCCGGCACAGCGATCTTGCCAACTGGCGGTCGCTGTCCGGATTGGAGGAGGGTTCGCTGAAGATCACGTCGAGCAGTACGCTGCGTGCGCCGGCGGCGGCCAGGCGATCCAGCAGCTCGGCGTGGACGCTGCGCGGCCAGGGCCAGCGACCGAGGCTTTCCAGGCTACGGTCGTCGATGGCGACGACGAGGATGCGCGGATCGACGGCCAGCGGGGCGAGGTTGCGCAGGCGGTCGTAGAGCAGGTTGTTCAGCGGCAGGCCGCTGCTCAGCGAAAGCAGGGCGGTGAGCGGAAGGAGCAGCAGGCTGACCAGCAGCCATTCGCGCACCAGGCCGCGGAACAGCCGCTGCGCCTGGCTGGGCTCGTCCTGGCGGTCGAGCGCCTTCATCGGCGAGGCCCCGGCGCCCTATCGGGCACTGCCGCCTCGCGGGTAGTAGAGAATGTCGTATACGCTGGTCTCGCCCTCCAGTCCGTCGTTGTCGAAGGCCGAGAGGCGGACGTGGTAGAAGGCCGCCTTGAGTCCGCTGAAACTGACTTCCGGGGTGCTCGAGAAACGTTCCTGCTGGATGCGCAGGAAGTCCGGATCGCTGGCTACCTGGGCACGGTAGCGCTTGGCGCCGTGCAGCGGGGCAAGATAGAGCTTCCAAACCGGCGACTCGCCGTGCTCGCCGCCCTGGCCGCGCAATTGCGGGGCGGGTAGCAGGTCCACCGGCGTCAGCTTGCCCTGCGGCTTGACCTTCAGGCCGCGGCGGGCGTCGACCAGCACGTCCTCGTCCGGCTCGGCCTGCGCCGCCTTGCGGGCCGGGCGCCTGCCGTTGAGCGGCAGGTCGTCGCTGGTCAGCTCGCGGTTCACCGCGACGCGCCCGTCGAGCACTTCGGTCAGCGCCTGGCCGTCTTCGGTGCGGGCGCGGAAGTGGGTACCGCGCACGCCCAGTACGCCGACCGGGGTCAGCACCTGGAAGCGGTCGTGATCGCTCTTTCTCTTCAGGACATAGGACTCGACCTGCCCCGCGCGCAGGGCGATCTGCGGAATGCCGGTGTCCTCGTCGAGGTGCAGGGTGACTTCCGAACTGGAGGGCAGGACGATGCGGCTGCCGTCGCCGAGCAGCAGGCTGACGAAGGCGGTCGGAGAGGTCTTGACGCCTTCCAGTTCGTCGATGTCCATGCCTTCTTCCAGGGGCGTCTGGTTGCCCTTGGCGTCGAGCTTCCAGGCGTCGCCGGCGAGATAGAGCACGCTGGCGGGGAGCGGCTGGGGCAGGCACGTTTCGCCCTGCTCGATGAACGGCGGCCGTTTCGTCTTGGCCGGCGCGGCCGCGACGGAGCCGGCGAGCAGCGTCAACAGTCCGCCCAGCGCCAGGGCGGCGCAAGCCGGAAAGAGGGATCGGGAAGTAAGGGCGAGGGCTGTCATAGGCTTCACTGGGCGGCGGGTCAGGTATCGCTGGCGGTCCGGTCAGGCTGCAATCTGCCTGATCGGGCGCCGGTTTCGCAATCCTTGCAACGACATCGGGAGCCCGCAGGCTCCCTTGTCGTTTCCTCGGCCGCAGCGCCTGGCGGTTGGGCCAGGCGCTTCGGTTCAGTCGTTCTTGTCGCCGATCAGGCGATAGGCCAGGGCGCCGAGTACCGCACCGAGAATCGGCGCGACCCAGAACAGCCACAGCTGGGAAACCGCCCAGTCGCCGACGTACAGGGCGACCGCGGTGCTGCGCGCCGGGTTCACCGAGGTGTTGGTGACCGGGATGCTGATCAGGTGGATCAGGGTCAGGGTCAGGCCGATGGCGATCGGCGCGAAGCCCTGCGGCGCGCGCTTGGAGGTGGCGCCGAGGATGATCAGCAGGAACATGCCGGTAAGTACCACTTCGCTGACCAGCGCGGCTTGCAACGAGTAGCCGCCCGGCGAGTGTTCGCCGTAGCCGTTGGAGGCGAAGCCGGCGGCCAGGTCGAAGCCGGCCTTGCCGCTGGCGATCAGGTACAGCACGCCGCCGGCGGCGAGGCCACCGAGGACCTGGGCGACGACATAGGGCAGCAGTTGGCTGGCCGGGAAGCGCCCGCCGACCCACAGGCCTACCGATACCGCGGGGTTCAGGTGGGCGCCGGAGATCGGACCGATGGCATAGGCCATGGTCAGCACGCTGAGGCCGAACGCCAGGGCCACGCCGAGGTAGCCGATTCCCAGTTCCGGTACGCCGGCAGCGAGTACTGCGCTGCCGCAGCCGCCCAATACCAGCCAGAAGGTGCCGAAGAACTCTGCTCCGTATTGCTTCATGATGAGGTCCTTTTCAGATCCAGGATGGGACGCGGATCGAGGCGTCCGGATAGCGGGAGGGGATGATTCGAACAAGGAAGGGGAGATGACACATCCGTGTGTCGAAGCCAGCCCTGGGGGGATTGGCTCGGTTGCCTGGGGCGATCGTCCGTTACCGACCCCTGACTGTGGTTCGAGTGGTCTCGTTCCACGGCCCGCCGGAGCGGGTTTACACATCCCTGTGTCGGAGCAATCCATTTGCTCCTTGGCCTACTCAGCGGTTGGAAATCTACCAAGCGCGATTTGTCTGCTGTGAGATTTGCCATATTTCTTCAGATTCTTCCGCGCTATTTCAGATTCGTCGCGTTCAAAACACCCAGCGCAACTCGTCACGCACGCTGACGGCGCCGGACAGGCCGACGTTCCACATCTCGGCCCTGGCGCGGGCCGGGCCGTCGAGGCCGAGCGGAGTAGCGAAGGACGGGCTGGCGGTGCCCTGGCTGAACGACGGGGCCTGGACCGGGCCGGCCGGATGGCTTACCGATTCCAGGCCGAGGACCAGGGCAAGGCAGGAAAACTTGCCGAGGGCCTGCAGGTTGATGTCACGCAAACGTTGGCTAACTGGCCGGAAACCCATGGCTACGACTCCTTGATAGGTCAGGCTGGCGCTGGCTCGCGGGCTCTTCGTCCCGCTTAATGGCTATTTGGAATCAGGCTATCAAGGGCTGGTCGCGACCAGAGAGATTCGTCACAATTCTTCAGATTTGTACGTAATTCGCCGTTCCTGGAGCGAAAAAGGGGCGTTAGCCCGATTGAACAGGACCAGCTTTTATGCGTGTCGCGATACTGGACGACGAGTCGGCCGAACTGGACCGGGTCGAGCAGACCTTGCAGCAGATACCCGCGCAGGGCGAACAGGCCTGGACGGTGCACCGTTTCGCCCGTGGCGAGGACCTGCTCAAGCAGCTCAAGCGGGAAACCTTCGACCTGCTGATCCTCGACTGGCAGTTGCCGGACCTCAGCGGCCTGCAATTGCTGCGCTGGAGCCGCGAGCATCTGGATGCGCCGCCGCCGGCGATCATGCTGACCAGCCGTGACGCCGAACAGGACATCGTGCAGGCGTTGAACAGCGGCGCCGACGACTATGTCAGCAAGCCGTTCCGGCCCAACGAACTGAAGGCGCGGGTAGCCGCCGTGCTGCGTCGCCACGGGGGAACGCGTCCCGCGCAGCATGAGGTGCAGACTTTCAACGACCTCAGTTTCGACGATGCCGAGCTGACCGTGACCCGGGCCGGCGCGCCGATCAGCCTGACCGAACGCGAATACCGCCTGGCCCGCTGCCTGTTCGCCAACCTGGGACGGCCGTTGTCGCGGGAATATCTCTACGAGCGCTTCTGGCCCCACGAGGAAGTGTTGTCCTCGCGGCCGCTGGATACCCACATCTATCGCCTGCGCAACAAGCTTGGCCTGACCGCCGAGCGCGGTTGGCAGTTGCTGACCATCTACGGCTACGGATATCGGTTGGAGAGCGTGGCGACGGTCGACTGAGCGGAGCGGGGTGGCGAGACCGACCTTGGCGGTCGGCGAGGGAGAATGAAAAAGCCCCGCGGCTGCGGGGCTTCTTTTCGGCGAGGCGCGCTTACTTCTGGAACGCGGCCACGGCCTTGGTGATCTCGGCGCGGGCGGCGTCGGCGTTGCCCCAGCCTTCGACCTTGACCCACTTGCCTTTCTCGAGATCCTTGTAGTTCTCGAAGAAGTGCTTGATCTGTTCCAGCAGCAGGGCCGGCAGGTCGGTGTATTCCTTCACGTCCTTGTACAGGACGCTCAGCTTGTCGTGCGGCACGGCGATCAGCTTGGCGTCGCCGCCTGCCTCGTCGGTCATGTGCAGGACGCCAACCGGGCGCGCGCGGATCACCGAACCGGGAGCGACCGGATAGGGGGTCACCACCAGCACGTCCAGCGGGTCGCCGTCGTCGGCCAGAGTGTTCGGGATGAAGCCGTAGTTGGCCGGGTAGAACATCGGGGTGGCCATGAAACGGTCGACGAACAGGCAGTCGGTGTCCTTGTCGATCTCGTACTTGATCGGCGCATGGTTGGCCGGAATCTCGATAGCGACGTAGATGTCGTTCGGCAGGTCCTTGCCGGCCGGGATCTTGCTGTAGCTCATGGGTGACTCCAGAGGTTTCTGGCCAAAAAAGAGGCCGCGATTATAGGCATATTCGGTTGTCGATGCCATGTACCGGCATTCAGCCGTTAGTCGTGTCGCCCGCCGCCTCGCGGTAGTCCGGATGCTCGGCCTGCAGGCGGCGCAGGCGTTGCAGCGGGTCCTGGCGGTAGAACAACTGGAGCTGCCGGTATACCGCCGGATAGGCCTCGTGGAGGAGATCCGGGGCGGTGAAGAAATACTCGCTGGTAACGGCGAAGAACTCCGCCGGATCTTCCGCCGCATAGGGGTCGATGGCGGTCTGCGCGTCGGGGTCGCGGTCGAGCAGGGCGTTCATCTCGTCGTAGGCGGCCTGCATGGCGCTCGCCCAGTCGCCGATGCGCATGCCGGCGTGCAGCGGCGGCAGGCCGTTGGCGTCGCCGTTGAGCATGTCCAGCTTGTGCGCCAGTTCGTGGATCACCAGGTTGTAGGCATCCCAGCCACCCCCGCCGACGACGCCGGGCCAGGCCAGGACCACCGGCCCTTGCAGGGACGTCTCGCCGCTGCGTTCGTCGTCGAACTCATGGACTACGCCGCTGGCGTCGCGGTGTTTCTGCGGGCTGACGAAATCGTCGGGATACAGCACCAGTTCGTGGAAGCCCTGGTACCAGTTCAGCTCCGGCAGGTGCAACAGCGGCAGTTGCGCCTGCGCCGCCAGCAGCAGGCGGCCGAAGTCGTCGAGATCGACGCCGGCGAGTGCGGTCAGGTGCTTGTCGGCGAGAAACAGCACGGCCCGCTCGCGCAGGCGGCGGTCCTCGTCGGCGTCCAGGCCGTCGAGGATCGGCAGGTGCCGGCGTACCCGCTGCCAGAGCTCTTCGGCCACCGGGTGGCGTGCCAGCAGGCGCCGGCGCCGCCAGGCGCGGAACGACCACATGCTCAGTCGCTCTGGGCCTTGGCCTGTTTGGCGGCGCTCGCCTGCAGGCGATGGCGAATGAAGCCGAGGATCATCGGCAGCAGCGACAGCAGGATGATGCCGATCACCAGCAGCGACAGGTTCTTCTTGATGAACGGCACGTTGCCGAAGAAGTAGCCCAGGGTCACCAGGCCGCCGACCCAGGCCACGGTGCCCACCACGCTGAACATGACGAAGCGCGGGTAGTGCATCTTCGCCATGCCGGCGACGAAGGGCGCGAAGGTCCGCACGATGGGCAGGAAACGCGCCAGGGTCACGGTCTTGCCGCCGTGGCGTTCGTAGAACTCATGGGTGCGGTCGAGGTAGTCGCGGCGGAATACCTTCGAGTCGGGGTTGCTGAACAGCCGCTTGCCGAGGGTCCGGCCGATCACGTAGTTGGTGCTGTCGCCGGTGATCGCCGCGACCATCAGCAGCCCGCCGAGCAGCCATGGGTCCATGCCGCCGGTGGCGCAGATGGCGCCGGCGATGAACAGCAGCGAGTCGCCGGGGAGGAACGGAGTCACCACCAGGCCGGTTTCACAGAAGATCACCAGGAACAGGATGGCGTAGATCCAGACGCCATAGTTGCTGACCAGCATGGCCAGGTAGGTATCCAGGTGGAGAATCAGATCGATTGGGTTGAAGTCCATTGAGCAACCTGCGGAGACAACGCGTTGAGCGGCAGAGGGCCGCCATTATAGGGGGCGTCCGGATGGGTGGGGGGCTGTTTGTCGCGATCCCGGCAAAACCACTGATTGCAGGATGTTTCGGTAATTTTTCCGAAATTGGTCGGCATAAAGTCTGCAAGAACAGGAGAAATTTCTAGCAGGGAAGGGCGTGCGATGACACTCCAGCCTTTTGCCCAGCCACCGCTCAGTCTCGCCCTGGGCGCCGGGCGCGACCTCCCGGGGCAGGCCGCGCGGGTTCGCGCCGAATGGCTCGCGCCTCGCCCCGGACGGGCTCCGGCGTTTCTCCTGGCGCTGCTCTGGGGACGCGGTTGCGCCAACGTGGTGCAGGCCATCGAAGGCCATCTCGACGCCCTGTTCGCCGACTACGCCTGTACCCCCGAGGGTTGGCCGGAAGCGCAGGCGGCGCGGCAGGTCCTGGCTTCGCTGAACATGCAGCTCTATCGCCGGCGCCGCGAAGGCGAGCCGGGCGTGCTCGAGCTGGCGGCGGGGTTGCTGCTGGTCCATGCCGGAGGCGTGCACTTTCTCCAGTGCGGCGCCGTCGGCCTGCTGCGTTATCGCCAGGGCAGCCCGCAGCGCCTGGGAGGGAGCGGCCAGCCGCTGGGTAGCAGCGCGGAGCTGGCGCTGGTCCAGCACAACCTGGCCCAGGTGGCCGGCGAGCCCTTGTTGCTGGCGCCCCAGCCGCTGCTCGAAGTGGCCGACCTGCGCGCCCTCGGAGAGCGTTGTGCGGGGCTGGCCACGGGGCGCCTGGAGGGCGTGCTGCAGCCGTTGCTGCATGCGCCGGGGGCGGTGGCGCTGGTCTTGCCGGGGGCGCTCGAGCGCGCCCCGGCGGCGCCACGGCATACCGGCTGGCCAGCGCTGGGCGCGGCGTGCCCCGGCGACTGCGTGGATGGCTGGACCTTGCAGGCAGCTTGCGCGTTCGGCCCGCCCGGGCGGCTATTCCGCGCCTGCGACGAGCAAGGACGCGAGGCGTTGCTGCTGCTCGCGGCGGTCGATGCCGACGAAGCGTTCTGGCAGCGCGAATGGGCATTGCGGCGCTGCCGTGCGGAGAGCCTGCCGCGAGTATTGTCGTCGCCCCGGTTGCGTCGTCATGCCTTCCAGTTGTTCGCTCCGCCGCGCTGGCCGATGCGCAGCCTGCTGGATTGGGCGCCAGCGCACCTGCCGCTGGAACCGCAATGCGCGCTGGTCCTCCTGGAGCAACTTATCGATGCGGTTCGCGCCTTGCAGCGGCGCGGCGTACAGGGCTTGTGGCTGGCGCCGCGGCAGATCCTGCTGGACGAGGGCGGGCGCCTGCTGTTCCTCCCCGAGGCGGCGGCGATCCTGCCGGGGGTGGCGCGCCAGGCGCTGCCTGCGGACAGCGTGCCGCTGGCGCCGGAGTTGCGTCGCGGCGAGGCGCTCGATGGCCGGGCCGACCAGTTCGCCCTGGCGGCGCTGTTCTATTGGCTGCTCTGTGGTCGCTGGCCGTCGATCGCCTGCCCGGAGAGCGACGGCGGATGCCGCTACGAGCCCCTGGGCGAGCGTCAGGCGGACCTGCCGGTCGGCTGGGATGGGGTATTGGCGCGGGCCCTGGCGCCGCGTCCGGAGGGGCGCTTCGAAGCGTTGTCGGAATTCTGGCTGGCCTTGCAGAAGCCGCTAGCGCATCCCCAGCGGGTCTTCGCGCCACGCCGGTTGCAACGGGGCGTGCTGGCCCTGGTCCTGCTCCTGGCCGGGGCTGCGCTGCT
This sequence comes from Pseudomonas sp. PS1(2021), assembly GCF_020405165.1. Classification (NCBI taxonomy): domain Bacteria; kingdom Pseudomonadati; phylum Pseudomonadota; class Gammaproteobacteria; order Pseudomonadales; family Pseudomonadaceae; genus Pseudomonas; species Pseudomonas sp. PS1(2021). Next base: position 7,121,199 of record NZ_CP084484.1, read on the forward strand.
GGTCGGCCTGGCCGGTTAACGGATCGACGGCCAGCGTGCGGGTCTGCCCGCTGCGTTCGAGGTGTGCTTCGGCGATCAGTTGTTCCAGCCGGCCGCTGCGACGCATCAGGCGCAGGTTGCGGTCGAGGCTGGCGGCAAGGGCGGCGCCGCGGGCGTGTCTTTTCGGCACCAGTACATAGAGCGGCTTGACCTCCAGCGGCGGTTCGATGAACACCAGGCGATCCTTCAGCGCCGGCACGTTGCGCGCCAGCAGGTGGTAGCCGGTGTAGCGATCGACCACGGCCAGGTCGATACGCCCGCGCAGGAGCTTCTCGAGGTTCTGCCAGTCGTTGGTCACCGCGTCCTTGGTCAGGCTGCGGTCGGCGTCGAAATCCTCCCGGTTGACGTAGCCGCGGACCACGCCGATGCGGTACGGACGCAGGCTTTCCAGATGCGCGGGATTGACCGGCAGCAGGCGCTCGCGCTGGCGGAAGAAGCCCAGTTGCGAGTCGAGCAGGGGGATGGTGGCGTGGAACAGTTCGCGCCGCTCGGGCGACAGGTAGGCCGGCATGAGAGCGTCGAAGCGCCCCTCGGCGGCTTCCTTCAGGGCACGTTGCCAGGGCAGGAACACCAGTTCGGCGCGGTGCCCGTCGAGGGCCAGGGCTTCGTCGAGGATGCGGCTGGCGAGGCCCTTGCCCGGCAGGTCGGGGCCGACGTAGGGCGCCCAGTCGAGGGTCGCCACGCGCAGGGTGTCGGCCTGCGCGCCGGCCGTGGCGAGGAGCAGGCCGAGCAGGACGCCGGGCCAGTGCCAGGTGCGCGAACCCATGGATGCCTCTGCTCTGAGCGATCGGTTGGGAAGTGCCGTGCCTTTGTCTTCAGCTTAGTTCGTCGCTGATCGGCAGGGTGTAGTTCTTGAACTCCTGGTCTTCGCGGAAGCCGATCGACTCGTAGACTTTCTGCGCTACCTCGTTGTCGACGCTGGTGGAGACACGCATGCGCACCGCATGGGTTTCCCGGGCCATCTGCTTGGCGTGTTGCAGCAGGTGGTCGGCGACCAGTTGCCGGCGTGCCTCCTCGGCGACGTAGATGTCGTTGAGGATCCAGACGCGCTTGAGCGACAGCGAGGAGAAGCTCGGATAGAGCTGGCAGAAACCGAGCAGGCGGTCTTCTTCGTCGGCCAGCGCCAGGTAGATCACCGATTCCTTGCGGCGCAGGCGTTTCTCGAGGAATTTCCGCGAGGACTCGGGGTAGGAGAGCATGCCGTAGAATTCGCGGTACTTGACGAACAGCGGCGCCAGCAGGTCGAGGTGTTCGAGGGTGGCTTGCACGATTCGCATGACGGGCCTCGCATTGCGGGAAGGGGCTGCCGGGACGATGCAGGCTGCATGCCAGCAACGCTTCGATGCTGCCCAATCTCCCTGGAAAGCGCAATCCAAGCGAACGTTTGAATCGGCCGAAGGAGGGGCGACGCGCGCCGGCCCATCCTTCGGCCGGGAGGCTCAGTCCCTCGCCAGGAGGAAGTTGCCGGTGCGCGGAGCCTCGCCGTCCAGCGCCTGGACCTCCGCCTCGTCCTTCAGGTTGACCCCGGAAAGCTGCCGCCGGCAGGCCTCGCGCATCAGGTAGAGCAGGCGGTGCGCGGCCATGCCGTAGCTGAGGCCTTCCAGGCGGACGTTGGAGATGCAGTTGCGATAGGCGTCGGTGAGGCCGACCCGCGGGGCCCAGGTGAAGTACAGGCCGAGGCTGTCCGGCGAGCTGAGGCCGGGACGCTCGCCGATCAGGATCACGCTCATCTTCGCCCGCAGCAATTCACCGATCTCGTCGGCCACCGCCACCCGTCCCTGTTCCACCAGGACCACCGGCGACAGCGACCAGCCTTCGGCCAGCGCCTGTTCCTCCAGGCGTTCGAGGAAGGGCAGGGTGTGACGCTGCACGGCCAGCGCGGAGAGGCCGTCGGCGACCACGATGGCCAGGTCGATCTGCCCGTCGTAGCCGGCGGCGTGTTCGCGCAGGCGTTGCACCGAGGCCTCGTCGAGGCGCCGGCCGAGGTCCGGGCGTTGCAGGTAGACGTGGCGGTCGGCGGCGGCGCTGTGCAGCAGCAGGCTGTCGCGGCCGCGCTGGCGCAGGCCGTCGCTGATGGCCGCATGGTCGAAGGGCAGGTGCACGGCGTCGCGCGCCTGGGCGTGGGCGTACTGGAAGTCCAGTTGCGGGCGGGTCGGCAGGCTGGTGCCGGTGCGGCCCAGGGCGATCCGCGCGGGGGTCAGCTGGCGCAGCGGCAGCCAGGGGTTCTCGGCGCTGGCGTCGGGCAGGTGCTTGTCGTTCATCGGCATCTCCTCAGGCCAGTTGCGCCAGGGCCTGGCGGAACGCCGGCGGTAACTCGTCACCGAAGCGGATGCGCCCGTCGGCCTGGGTGAAGATTCCCATCCGCTGCAACCAGTCCTCGAATTCCGGCGCCGGCTTCAGGCCCAGCGTCTGGCGCGCATAGAGGGCGTCGTGGAAGGAGGTGGTCTGGTAGTTGAGCATCACGTCGTCGGAGCCGGGAATGCCCATGATGAAGTTGATCCCGGCGACGCCCAGCAGGGTCAGGAGCATGTCCATGTCGTCCTGGTCGGCCTCGGCATGGTTGGTGTAGCAGATGTCGCAACCCATCGGCACGCCGAGCAGCTTGCCGCAGAAGTGGTCTTCCAGGCCGGCGCGGATGATCTGCTTGCCGTTGTACAGGTACTCGGGACCGATGAAGCCGACCACGGTGTTCACCAGGAACGGCTTGAAGTGACGAGCCACCGCATAGGCGCGGGTCTCGCAGGTCTGCTGGTCGACGCCGTGGTGGGCGTTGGCCGAGAGCGCGCTGCCCTGGCCGGTCTCGAAGTACATCAGGTTGTTGCCTAGGGTGCCGCGCTTCTGGCTGAGCCCAGCCTCGTAGCCTTCCTAGAGGATCTTCAGGCTGATGCCGAAGCTGGCATTGGCCGCCTCGGTGCCGGCGATCGACTGGAACACCAGGTCCAGCGGCACGCCGCGGTTGATCGCCTCGATGGAGCTGGTGACGTGGGTCAGCACGCAGGCCTGGGTGGGAATCTCGTAGCGCTGGATGATCGCGTCGAGCATCTCCAGCAGGGCGCAGATCGAGGCCATGCTGTCGGTGGCAGGATTGATCCCGAGCATCGCGTCGCCATTGCCGAACAGCAGGCCGTCGAGGATGCTCGCGGCGATTCCGGCCGGGTCGTCGGTCGGGTGGTTCGGTTGCAGGCGGGTGGAGAGCCGGCCGCGAAGGCCGAGGGTGTTGCGGAAGCGGGTGACCACGCGGATCTTCTGCGCCACCAGGACCAGGTCCTGGACACGCATGATCTTCGATACCGCCGCTGCCATTTCCGGCGTCAGGCCCGGAGCCAGGGCGCGCAGGCTGGCCTCGTCGGCGGCGTCGCCGAGCAGCCAGTCGCGGAAGCCGCCGACGGTGAGATGGGACACCGGGGCGAAGGCGTCGCGCTGGTGGGTGTCGATGATCAGGCGGGTGACCTCGTCGTCCTCGTAGGGAATCAGCGCCTCGTCGAGGAAGTGTTTGAGCGGGATGTCGGCCAGGGCCATCTGCGCGGCGACCCGCTCGCCGTCGTTGCTCGCCGCGACGCCGGCGAGGAAATCGCCGGAGCGCGCGGGGCTGGCCTTGGCCATCACGTCCTTGAGGCTGTCGAAGCGGTAGGTTTCGCCGCCGACGCTATGGGTGAAACGTGCCATGTGTGTCTCCAGTGCCCGGCCTCGCCATGCGGCGGGCCGGGCTTTGTCGTTGTCGCTCTCAGCGCAGGTCCTGTTCCGCCGCCTGGATCGCGGCGAACTCTTCTTCCGGGGTGCCGGACACCAGGTGATGCCGACTGTACAGGGCGAAGTAGCCGATCAGTACAGCGTAGATCGCCACCGCGCCGACCACGACCCGCGGGTCGACCAGGAAGCCGGCGACCACCGCGACGCAGGCCAGCGCCAGGGCTACGCCGGAGGTGAGGATGCCGCCAGGGGTGCGGTAGGGGCGCTGCATGTCCGGGCGGCGGATGCGCAGGGTGATGTGCGCGGCCATCATCAGCACGTAGGAGATGGTCGCGCCGAACACCGCGACCAGGATCAGCAGGTCACCCTGGCCGGTCAGCGACAGGCCGAAGCCGATCACCCCCGGCACCACCAGGGCCAGTACCGGCGCCTTCTTGCGGTTGGTCAGCGAGAGGCTGCGCGGCAGGTAGCCGGCGCGGGAGAGGGCGAAGATCTGTCGCGAGTAGGCATAGATGATCGAGAAGAAGCTGGCGATCAGCCCGGCCAGGCCGACCAGGTTGACGAACTGGCTCATCCAGGTCGAACCCTTGTAGGCCGACTCCAGCGCTTCCACCAGGGGATTGCCCGAACCCATCAGCTCCTTGGCTCCGGCGGCCCCGGGACCGACGACCAGAATCAGTGCGGCGAAGGCGAGAAGCACCAACATGGCGCCGATCAGTCCGCGCGGCAGGTCGCGCTTGGGGTTCTTGGTTTCCTCGGCGGCCAGCGGCACGCCTTCGACGGCGAGGAAGAACCAGATCGCGTAGGGGATCGCCGCCCAGACCCCGACATAGCCGAACGGCAGGAAGCTGCTGGCGCCGGTCGCCGCGGTCTGCGGGATGTTGAACAGGTTGGCCGAGTCGAAGTGCGGAACCATTGCGACAATGAACACGCCGAGGGCGATGGCCGCCACCGCGGTGATGACGAACATCAGCTTCAGCGCCTCGCCGGCGCCGAGGATGTGGATGCCGATGAATACGACGTAGAACACCAGGTAGATCAGCCAGCCGCCGACGCCGAACAGCGACTCGCAGTAGGCGCCGATGAAGCAGGCGATGGCCGCCGGGGCGATAGCGTATTCGATGAGGATCGCGGTGCCGGTGAGGAAGCCGCCCCAGGGCCCGAAGGCGCTGCGGGCGAAGCCGTAGCCGCCGCCGGCGGTAGGGATCATCGAAGACAGCTCGGCGAGCGAGAAGCACATGCACAGGTACATGGTGGCCATCAGCAGGGTGGCGAGGAACATCCCGCCCCAGCCGCCCTGGGCCAGGCCGAAGTTCCAGCCGGCGTAGTCGCCGGAGATCACGTAGGCGACGCCGAGCCCGACCAGCAGGACCCAGCCGGCGGCGCCTTTCTTCAGTTGACGGTGTTGGAAGTAGTCGGCGTCGACGCTTTCGAAGTCGACCCCGGAAGTTGCGGGCGCATGGCCGGTTTGTTCGAGGGACATGGGTTTTTCACCTCAATCTTGTTGTTATCGACCCCGGTTTTCCCGGTGGTGTGCTGTACGTGGTGAACGCAGGCAATAGCTATGCCAGCCGCTCTGCAATCGGCCTGGCGAGGAGGTGGAAGGGGCGCCGCCGTCAGCCTCGGCGGCGTGTTTCACGAGCCGGCGCGACCGCTCCGGGAAAGAGCGGTCGCGGCCGGTCCGGGGTCCTACTAGAAGAAGCCCAGCGGGTTGATGTCGTAGCTCACCAGCAGGTTCTTGGTCTGCTGGTAGTGGTCGAGCATCATCTTGTGCGTCTCGCGACCGACGCCGGACTTCTTGTAGCCGCCGAACGCGGCGTGGGCCGGGTACAGGTGGTAGCAGTTGGTCCACACGCGACCGGCCTTGATCCCGCGGCCCATGCGGTAGGCGCGGTTGATGTCGCGGGTCCAGAGGCCGGCGCCGAGGCCGTACTCGGTGTCGTTGGCGATGGCCAGGGCCTCGGCTTCGTCCTTGAAGGTGGTGACGCCGACCACCGGGCCGAAGATTTCCTCCTGGAACACGCGCATGCCGTTGTGCCCCTTGAGCAGGGTCGGCTGGATGTAGTAGCCGCTGGCCAGGTTGCCTTCGAGCTTCTCGACGCTGCCGCCGGCGAGCAGCTCGGCGCCTTCCTGCTGGGCGATGTCGAGGTAGGAGAGGATCTTCTCGTACTGCTGCTGGGAAGCCTGGGCGCCGACCATGGTCTCGGTGTCCAGCGGGTCGCCGCGCTTGATCGCCCTGACCTTTTTCAGCACCTCTTCCATGAACGCCGGGTAGATCGACTCCTGGACCAGCGCGCGGGACGGGCAGGTGCACACCTCGCCCTGGTTGAAGAAGGCCAGCACCAGGCCCTCGGCGGCCTTCTCGATGAACGCCGGCTCGGCCTGCATGATGTCTTCGAAATAGATGTTCGGGCTCTTGCCGCCCAGCTCGACGGTGGAGGGAATGATGTTCTCCGCCGCGCACTTGAGGATGTGCGAGCCGACCGGGGTGGAACCGGTGAAGGCGATCTTGGCGATGCGCTTGCTGGTGGCCAGGGCCTCGCCGGCCTCCCTGCCGAAGCCCTGGACGACGTTGAGCACGCCCGGCGGCAGCAGGTCGCCGATGAGTTCCAGCAGCACGCAGATGCCCAGCGGGGTCTGCTCGGCCGGCTTGAGCACCACGCAGTTGCCGGCGGCCAGCGCCGGGGCCAGCTTCCAGGCGGCCATCAGCAGCGGGAAGTTCCACGGGATGATCTGCCCGACCACGCCCAAGGGCTCGTGGATGTGGTAGGCCACGGTGCTGTCGTTGATCTCGGCAGCGGAGCCTTCCTGGGCGCGGATGCAGCCGGCGAAGTAGCGGAAGTGGTCGGCGGCCAGGGGGATGTCGGCGTTGAGGGTCTCGCGCACGGCCTTGCCGTTGTCCCAGGTCTCGGTGACGGCGAGCAGTTCCAGGTTCTGCTCGATGCGGTCGGCGATCTTCAGCAGGATGTTCGAGCGCTCCTGCACCGAGGTGCGGCCCCAGGCGTCGGCGGCGGCGTGGGCGGCGTCGAGGGCCTTGTCGATGTCCTCGGCGGTGGAACGGGGGAACTCGGCGATCGGCTGGCCGTTCACCGGCGAGGTGTTGGTGAAGTACTGGCCCTTGACCGGAGGCACGAACTCGCCGCCGATGTAGTTGCCGTAGCGGGCCTTGAAGGAAACGATGGCGCCTTCGCTACCGGGATGGGCGTAACGCATGATGGTATCTCCTGGCTCTTGTGCTTATTAGGGGAGGACGCGCTGTCGCGCTTGTCGTAAGCCTGGAGCAAGGGCCGGGCCAGAGTGGCGAAAGGCCCGGAGTAGAGCGTCCTGGAGGTTTCGCAGGGGAGCTTGCGAACGCTCCCTGTCACGCGGGCGGGACGCTCGTGAGTGACACTCTGTACCGTTTTCGGCGCAGCGCATGACTCATCGGTCAGTCCGTCGTTGCATTGCGCCCCGGCCTGTTGGATGCTGCACCGATAGCCGTCCGGAGAGTCGCGGACCGATCCACCGCGCCCAGGCAAGAGACGGCCCGTCCCTCGCGGAGAACCATAACAATGCCTGCCAGTTCCATGAGCCGCCACGCGCGGCAAGTGCTGACCGTCGCCCAGGGCAAGATCCCGCCGGGCGGCCCTGCGACCGATCCGTCCATCGCCCGCTCCTGGCTGCGCTGCCTGGAACAGCACCATCTCGATCCCGGCCAGCCGATGGCGCCGATGGTGCTGGAGCACGCGCGCATGCTCGAACGCCGCGAGCGCCTGCAACAGGTGCTGGAGATCGCCGATGGCGAGATGCACAGCCTCTACCAGCAGCTTTCCGGCAACGACCACGCGGTACTGCTCACCGATGCCCGCGGGGTGATCCTCAATTGCGTCAACGCCGACGCCCAGCGCCAGACCTTCGAACACGCCGGCCTCTGGCTCGGCGCCGACTGGAGCGAGCCCTGCGAAGGCACCAACGGCATCGGCACCTGCGTGGTCGAGCGGCAGGCCCTGACCATCCAGCAGGAAGAGCACTTCCGTAGCCGCCACACCGGCCTGACCTGCTCGGCGAGCCCGGTGTTCGATCCGCAGGGCGAGCTGATGGCGGTGCTCGACGTGTCTTCGGCGCGCCAGGAAGTCTCGCGGCAGAGCCAGTTCCACACCATGGCGCTGGTCAACCTGTCGGCGAAGATCATCGAGGGCTGCTATTTCCTCCGTCGCTTCGAGGGCTCCTGGCTACTGCGCTTCCATGTCCAGGGCGACTATGTCGGCCTGTTCAGCGAAGGGCTGCTGGCCTTCGAGGAAGACGGGCGGATCCGCGCGGTGAACCAGAGCGCGCTGAACCTGCTCGGTTGTCCGCGCCAGCGCCTGCTCGGCCAGCCGGTGGAGACCTTCTTCGATTGCCGTCTCGACGACCTGCTCGGTCGCGCCTCGCCGCAACCCAGCGCCAGCTGGCCGCTGCGCACCCGCGAGGGACGGACCCTGTACGCCATGCTGCGCGGCGCGCCGCGGGCGATACCCCAGGCCCTGGCGGTGCCCACGGCAGCGAAGCCGGCGCCTGCCGCGCCCGGCCTGTGCCTGGGCGACGCCGAGCTGGCCGCCGATTTCCGCCGGGCGCTGAAGGTCTACGCGCGCGACGTGCCGCTGCTGCTCAACGGCGAGACCGGTTCCGGCAAGGAGGCCTTCGCCAAGGCCGTGCACCTGGCCGGCCCGCGCGCGGAACAGGCGTTCGTCGCGCTGAACTGCGCGGCGATCCCGGAAACCCTGATCGAGAGCGAACTGTTCGGTTATCGCGGCGGCAGCTTCACCGGCGCGCGCAAGGAGGGCATGCGCGGCAAGTTGCAGCAGGCCGACGGCGGCACCCTGTTCCTCGACGAGATCGGCGACATGCCGCTGGCCTTGCAGACCCGCCTGCTGCGGGTGCTGGAAGAGCGCCGGGTAGTACCGCTGGGCGGCGAGCCGGAGGATGTCGACGTGCGCCTGATCAGCGCTACCCACCGCGACCTGGCCGGGCTGGTCGCCGATGGACGCTTCCGCGAGGATCTCTACTACCGCCTCAATGGCATGGTCGTGAGCCTGCCGCCGCTGCGCGAGCGCAGCGACCGCGAGGAGTTGCTGGACTACCTGCTGGCCGAGGAAGCCAGGGGCCAGCGCATCCAGCTCGACGGCGAGGTTCGCCAGGGCCTGCTGGCCTACCGCTGGCCGGGCAACGTCCGGCAGATGCGCACGGTGCTGCGGACCCTGGTGGCACTCTGCGAGGACGGCCGGGTCGGCCTGCGCGACCTGCCCGCGGATATCCGCCAGGCCCTGGCGGCGCTGCCGCCCGCCGCAGCGGCGCCCGCCCCGGCCGCGGGCAACAGCCTGGACGACGCCGAGCGAGCCGCGTTGCTGGCGGCGCTGGACGGCCAGCGCTGGCACGTGAGCCGGGTGGCCGAGCAACTGGGGATCAGCCGCAACACCCTGTATCGCAAGCTGCGCCGGCACGGCCTGGTGCGCGGCCAGGCCTGACGGGCGGGACGGCTCCAGGCGGGCCGCCGCGAGGCCGGTGGGAACCCCGCCGACGCCGCGTCGTCTGATGCCGCGACGCCGGGCGGCCGGCGCCTCCGCTGTGCTAATCTGCCGCCCATTCACAGCGCCTTCGACGGCTTGATCTGCAGGAGTCTGCATGCACATCCACGTACTCGGCATCTGCGGGACCTTCATGGGCTCGCTGGCCGTGCTGGCCAAGGAACTGGGCCACCGGGTGACCGGTTCCGACGCCAACGTCTACCCCCCCATGAGCACCCAGCTGCAAGCCCAGGGCATCGAGTTGATGCAGGGCTACGATCCGGCCCACCTGGAGCCGGCGCCGGACCTGGTAGTGATCGGCAACGCCCTGTCGCGCGGCAATCCGGCGGTGGAGCATGTCCTGAACAAGGGCCTGCCCTACGTTTCCGGCCCGCAGTGGCTGGCCGACCACGTGCTGCAAGGACGCTGGGTGCTGGCGGTGGCCGGTACCCACGGCAAGACCACCACCACCAGCATGCTCGCCTGGGTCCTGGAGCACGCCGGTATGAGCCCGGGCTTCCTGATCGGCGGGGTGCCGCAGAACTTCGGGGTTTCGGCGCGCCTGGGCGGTACGCCGTTCTTCGTGGTCGAGGCCGACGAGTACGACAGCGCCTTCTTCGACAAGCGCTCGAAGTTCGTCCATTACCGCCCGCGCACGGCGATCCTGAACAACCTGGAATTCGACCACGCGGATATCTTCCCCGACCTCGCGGCCATCGAGCGGCAGTTCCACCATCTGGTGCGCACCGTGCCGGGCGAGGGCCTGATCATTCGCCCGAGCGCCGAGAAAGCCCTGGAGCGCGTACTCGGGATGGGCTGCTGGACCCCGGTGCAGACCACCGGCGAAGGCGGCCAGTGGCAGGCGCGCCTGCTCGCCGAGGACGGCTCGCGCTTCGAGGTGCTGTTCGACGGCATCGTCCAGGGCGAGGTGGACTGGCCGCTGACCGGCCTGCACAACGTCGCCAACGCCCTCGCCAGCCTGGCGGCGGCGCGCCATGTCGGCGTGGTGCCCAGCCAGGGCGCGGCGGCACTCAGCGAGTTCCGCAACGTCAAGCGGCGCATGGAGAAGGTCGCGGAGGTCCGGGGCGTGACCCTCTACGACGACTTCGCCCACCATCCGACCGCCATCGCCACCACCCTCGACGGCCTGCGCAAGCAGGTTGGCGCCGATACCCAGGTGATCGCCATCGTCGAGCCGCGTTCCAACTCGATGAAGCTCGGCGCTCATCGCGACGGCCTGCCGGACAGCGTGCGCCAGGCCGACCAGGTGCTCTGGTACGCGCCGCCGAACCTGGGCTGGGACCTGGCCGCCACCGCCGCGCAATGCGCGATACCGTCGCAGGTCTGCGATACCCTGGAGGCGATCATCGAGCAGGTGCGCCAGCAGGCCAGGCCCGGCGCGCAAGTGGTGATCATGAGCAACGGCGGCTTCGGCGGCTTGCACGGCAAGCTGGCCGCGGCGCTGGCCGAGTGAGGGGCGCGATGAGCGGTCCGGAACGCATTACCCTGGCGATGACCGGCGCCTCCGGCGCCCAGTACGGCCTGCGCTTGCTCGATTGCCTGGTGCAGGAAGAGCGCGAGGTGCACTTCCTGATCTCCAAGGCCGCGCAACTGGTGATGGCCACCGAGACCGACGTGGCCTTGCCGGCCAAGCCGCAGGCGATGCAGGCCTTCCTCACCGAATATTGCGGTGCCGCCGCCGGACAGATCCGCGTGTTCGGCCAGAACGACTGGATGGCGCCGCCGGCCTCCGGCTCCAGCGCGCCCAATGCCATGGTGATCTGCCCTTGTTCCACCGGCACCCTGTCGGCGGTCGCCACGGGGGCCTGCAACAACCTCATCGAGCGCGCCGCCGATGTCGCCCTGAAGGAGCGCCGGCCGCTGGTGCTGGTGCCGCGCGAGGCGCCGTTCTCCAGTATCCACCTGGAAAACATGCTCAAGCTGTCCAACCTCGGCGCGGTGATCCTGCCGGCGGCGCCGGGCTTCTACCACCAGCCGCAATCGGTGGAGGACCTGGTGGACTTCGTCGTCGCGCGAATCCTCAACACCCTGGGGATTCCCCAGGACATGCTGCCGCGCTGGGGGGAACAGCACCTTGTCAGCGACGAGTAGGGTGCTGCTGCTGGTCCTGGCGGTGCAGTTGGGCGGTTGCGCCACCGTGCGCACCCTGGATGCGGCCAAGCCAGGGGCGCCGGTGGTCTACGCCGGCACCCGGCTGGATTGGTACAGCCTGCACGGCGGCTGCTGCCCCATGGAACGCTTCGGCGCGGAGGCGCCGGCCCATCCGGGGCTCGACCTGCCGGGCAGCGCGCTGCTGGACACCCTGTTGCTGCCGTTCTCGCTGGCCACCGCCATCGGCCTCAACCTCGGCGTCAGCGGCGGCATGTAGGGCGGGACCCGCCCCAGGCTCATTTCCCCAGCTTGCGCAGTTCGTCGGACTCGACGAAGCGCACGCCCTTGCCTTCCTCCAGCGCCAGGCGCCAGAGCGCGCGGGCCAGGTCGCAGGCCTCGATGCCGTGGTACTTGCCGGGAAGGATGCGGGCGATCGGCGCAGCGAGGATCTCGGCCAGGCGGAATTCCTCGCGCGGGCCGAACAGCAGCGATGGCCGGGCGATGGTCAGTTGTGGCCAGCCCTGTTCCTGCAGGGCCTGCTCCAGTTCGCCCTTGACCCGGTTGTAGAAGATCGACGACTTGGCGTCGGCGCCCAGGGCGCTGACCACCAGGTAATGCCGGGCGCCCATCTCCAGCGCGCGCTTGCCCACCGCCAGCGGCAGGTCGAAATCGACCGCGCGGAAGGCCTCCTCCGAGCCGGCTTCCTTGATCGTGGTGCCGAGGCAGCAGAAGGCGGTATCGATGCTGCCGTCGAGTTGCGGCAGCAGCTCGGCCAGCGGGCCGACCGGGTTGTCCAGCCGCGGATGCTCGGCCAGCGCCTTGCGGGCAGGGGCGATGACCTTGGCCAGGGTCGGCTCGCTCAATATCCGATCCAACAGGTGCTCGCCGGTAAGACCGGTCGCGCCGGCGAGCAGAACGCGCTTGGGCGTCGAGTGCATGTGTGTTTCTCCCCTTCCACACCAATGAGCGTAGTGCGCGGCGTATCTATTTGCCCGCCGCGCCCTCGCCGGTTTTTCCTTCCCGGGACGCGAGCGCGCGCTCGGCTTGCTGCCCCCGCAGCGTCCGCCAGTGCGCGAGCACGCGTTCCGGTAACCAGGCTTGCGGTTCCGAAGCTTCGAAACCTTCCTCCTTCTCCCTTTGACGCACTTCCTCTTTCGCCAGTTCGAACGCTTTGGACAGATCGTCGGTGCGGTTCAGCGCATTGGCCAGCAAGGCGCGGCCGAAATAGGTGAAGTCGGCGTCGTCGGAACAGCCGAACGAGACCCGGTCGGCACGCGCGGCGGTCAGGATCAGGGTACGTTCGTCTTTCAGCGGCGGGATGAAGCCCCCGCTGTAGCAGGCCGATACCACCAGCACCTTGTCGCGCTGGCGCAGCGGCGCGAGCAGTTCGGCCAGTTCCGCGGCCGGCAGGTCGCCGAGGTTCAGGCCGGGCATGTCCAGGGCCAACTGGTGGTCGCTGGAGCCGTGGCTGGTCAGGTAGATGAAGACCAGGTCTTCCGGCCCGCTGCGTTCGGCCAGGGTGCGCACGGCGCGGGACAGGCTTTCCCGGCTAGCCAGCGGGCGGTCGCCGAAGTGGTCGCGGTGGTTGACCAGGCGAATCACGCCACGAGCGGCGAAACGCTGGCCGAGCAGGTCGCCGGCGTAATCGGCCTCGCGCAGGAACACGCCCTGGCGGCCATCGCCGCCCAGGCTCAGGGCATAGAGTTCGCTGGCCGGCGTCGAGGCCGGGATCTTGCGCAGTTCTTCGTCGAGCAGGCGACCCTGGGCCAACAGGCCGATTTCCAGAGTGTCGGGCAGGGCCTTGCCGGCGGCGTCGCGGATGCGCTTGCCGTCGGCCCAGAGTCCCTGCTCACGGCTGCCGTCGGCGCGGTCCAGGGTGCCTTGGCCGGCATAGGCGCCGGCGGCGAAGCCGCCTTCGTAGCGGGTGCCGTCCAGTTGTTCGAGCAGGCCCTGGCCATGGAAGCGCCAGAACTGGAAACCGCCGCGGTAGCGGCTGCCGTCGGCGCCGAGAAGCTCGCCGGGGCCGTTCAGCGCGCCTTCGCTGAAGCGGCCGATCCAGACATCGCCGCTGGCGCTTTCGTAGCGCCCCTGGCCATGGAACTGGTTGTCCTTGAACTGGCCGACGTAGCGGTCGCCATCGGGCCCGCTCCAGCGCCCCTTGCCGTTCAGTTGCCCGTCGCGGAAGGTACCGGCGTACTGGTTGCCCTGGCTGTCGCTGAAGCTGCCTTCGCCTTCCAGGCGGCCCTGGCGGAAGCTGCCCTGGTAGCGGCTGCCATCGCTGCCGTCCAGCGTGCCCTGGCCGCTGTACAGGCCCTTGCGGAAACCGCCGCGGTAGCGAGTGCCCTGTTGTTCCAGGCTGCCTTCGCCATCGAACAGGCCCTGGCGGAAACCGCCCTGGTAGACGCTGCCATCGGCCATCGCCAGGCGTCCCTGACCGTCGAACAGGCCGGCCGCGAAGCCACCGCTGTAGCGGCTGCCGTCGGCGCCCTGCCAGGTGCCATGGCCGTGCAGCAGGCCATGCTCGAAGCGGCCGGCGTACCAGGCGCCGTTGTCGTAGTCCAGCCGGCCCTGGCCTTCCAGGCGCCCGTCCACCAGCTCGCCGCGATAGCGCGCGCCGTCCGGCAGGCGCGCATCGGCCGGGAGCAGCGGTTCGCCCTCGCCACAGGCGGCGAGCAGGATGACCAGGGCGGAGCAGAGCGAGAGAGACCTGGCGGGGCGAAGCATGCGGCGTTCCCGATGAGTGGTTCGGTCCGAGGGTGGAGGGGAGACAGTGTGGCGGAAAAATCGTTGCCTGGCAGTAGGGTATTTCCCTGCCGGCCCAGAGCGCCCCCGCGAGCGGGGGCTTTTGGAAGGGGGAGAGGGGCGCGAAGGCGCCTGGCCGTCAAGCGAACGGCAGCGCTCGCTGGGGCGGGCTCAGACGAAGCAGAGGCTGAGGGTCTCGGCGATGTAGGCGGGTTTCTCCTGGCCTTCGATCTCCAGGGTGGCGCGCGCCTTGATCAGCCACTGGCCGGGATTCTTCTCGTTGACGTCGAGTAGGGTCAGGCCCAGGCGGACCCGCGAGCCGACCCGCACCGGCTGGATGAAGCGCACCGTATCGAGGCCGTAGTTGACCGCCATCTTCAGTCCTTCGGGAAGCACCAGCAGGCCTTCCATCAGCTTCGGGATCAGCGACAGGGACAGGAAACCGTGGGCGATGGTGCCGCCGAAGGGCGTCTTCGCCGCCTTCTCCGGATCGACGTGGATGAACTGGTGGTCGCCGGTGCATTCGGCGAACTGGTCGACCCGCTCCTGGTCGATGGTGAGCCATTCGGAATGGCCGAGATCCTTGCCGACATAGTCCTTGAGCGCTGCTACGGGTACGAATGGCATAAGTCCTCCGGGAGGATGGCTGTTGTTCTCATGGTGCAGGAAGATCAGCACGCGTTGGCGACCGGGTCAAGAAACCATCGGCCTGGCGAATATCGCGTCATGCGGTGCCGCGACTGCGACTGATGGATAGGCGAGGAGCGTGCCAATGTCCCGGCGGGCTGGGCATAATGGTCGGCCCTTGCTGGAGGTGCCCATGTTGCTTCGTGGTCTGACCTGGCTGGTGCTGTTCCAGTTGCTCGGCACAGGTCTGAACGTTCTGTTGTTGCCCATGCTGCCCGGTCCGATCATCGGCCTGGTGCTGCTGTTCGGTTATTTCCTGGCGCGTGGCGAGGTCGGCAAGCCGGTCAACGAGGCGGCCGGCTCGTTGCTGCGCTACCTGCCGCTGCTGCTGGTGCCGGCGGCGGTCGGGGTGATGGCCTATGCGCGGGAGATCGCCGCCGACTTCTGGGCCATCGTCGGCGCGCTGGTACTGTCGCTGGTGCTGTCGTTCCTGTTCGCCGGCTGGATGATGCAGAAGCTCATCGATCGCCAGCAACGTCGCCGGGAGGAGTCCTGATGGCCTGGCAGGCCGCCCTCGAGGCGGTGATCCACCATCCGCTGTTCGGCGTCGGCGTGACCCTGGGCGCCTACCAGTTGGCCCTGGCCGCCTATGAACGGACCCGCTGGGTGTTCCTGCAGCCGGTGCTGGTATCGATGCTGGTGGTGATCGGCGTGCTGCTGCTTTGCGGCATCGACTACGACGAATACAGTGCCAGCGCCAAGGTCCTGACCATTCTCCTCGGCCCCGCCACGGTGGCCCTGGCGGTGCCGCTGTTCCTCAACCTGCGGCGTATCCGCCAATTGTTCTGGCCGACCCTGCTGACCCTGGTGGTCGCCGGTACGTTGGCGACGGTGCTGGGCATCGCATTCGGCTGGCTGTTCGGTGCCGAGCCGCGGATGCTGATGAGCATGGCGCCGAAGTCGGTGACCTCGCCGATCGCCATGCTGGTGGCCAGCCAGATCGGCGGCGTGGCGGCGCTGGCCGCCGTGTTCGTACTGATCACCGGGGTGCTCGGGGCGATCCTCGGGCCGGAGCTGCTGCGCGCCATCGGCGTCCGGCACCCCGCCGCGCAGGGCATGGCGCTGGGCATGACGGCCCACGCGGTGGGCACTTCGCGGGCCTTGCAGGAAGGCGAGGAGTGTGGTGCCTTCGCCGCCCTGGCGATGAGCCTGATGGGCGTTGCCACCGCAGTGCTGCTACCGTTGGCGGTAGCGCTGGTTGCCTGACGATGCCCGAGGAGTCGCGATGAAGTTGCCGTTGTTTCCCCTCAACGCCGTGCTGTTCCCCGGTTGCCGCCTGGACCTGCAGATCTTCGAGGCGCGCTACCTGGACATGATCAGCCGCTGCATGAAGCAGGGCACCGGTTTCGGCGTGGTGACCATCGGCGAAGGGCGGGAGGTCGGCGAAGCGCCGAGCCGCCTGGCGATGGTCGGCTGCGAGGCCTCGGTCCGCGACTGGCAGCAGCGCCCGAACGGCCTGCTGGGCATCCGCGTGGAGGGCGGTCGGCGTTTCCAGGTGCTGTCGGTGGAGGTCCAGGCCGACCAGCTCAGCGTTGGCGAGATCGAGTGGTTCGAAGACCTGCCGGAGCAACCCCTGACCTACGAACACAACGATCTCGCCGCGTTGCTCAGCGTGCTGGCCGAGCATCCGATGGTGGCCGCGCTGGAGATGGGCGGCGAGCCCGGCGGCCAGCAGGACCTGGCCAACCAGTTGGCCTACCTGCTGCCGTTCGATACCGAACGCAAGCTCGAACTGCTCGCCCTGCCCGACGCGCAGATGCAACTGGCGCGGATCCAGGTGCTGCTGGAGCACCTGCAGGGCGAGTTGGGTATCGACTGAGCGCCAACCCTCACAGCGGCCGGTAGCGCGCAATGGCTTCCGGCAGGGCCCAGCCGGCGGCGATCGCCAGGGTCGCCACGCAGACCGGCAACAGCAGCCACCAGACCCGTTGCGGCAGCGCCGGCAGCGACTCGCGGCGCTGGCTCAGCCACAGGCTGGCGGCGCAGACCGTAGTGGCGAGCAGGGCGCCGGCGACGATGTCCGACGGCCAGTGCACGCCAAGGTAGACCCGCGACAGGGCGATGCTCAGCGACGGGATCACCGCCAGCAGTACCCAGGTCAGGCGCCAGCGCGGCGGTTGCTGGCGGCTGGCGAGGACTCCCAGGGTGAGGAAGAAGGCGAAGGACGCCGAGCTGTGTCCGCTGGGGAAGCTGAAGCTGCTCAGCGGTTCGGCCAGCACTTCCGGGCGGGCGCGGGCGAACAGGGTCTTCAGGGTCTGGTTGGCCAGGGCGGTACCCACCAGGGTGCCGATGGCGAAGATGGCCGGACGCCATTGCCGGGTCAGCAGGAGGATACCGCCGAGCAGCGCGCCGGCGATGAACTGGGTGCGGAAATCGCCGAGCCGGGTGACCACCACCATCACCGGGTTCAGGTCGGCGTTGCGATGCTCCTGGACCAGCGTCATCAGGCCCTGGTCGAGGTCCTGGAGGTACGGCCAGGCGACGGTCATCGCCAGCAGCAGGACCAGGCTCAGCGCGGCCGCCACAGCGGTTGCCCAGCGTTTGCGCCGCAGGCTGGCCTGGACTACCACGCCGACCAGCACCGCCAGGCAGGCCGCGACGATCCCGGCTTCGCTCCAGAAGCCTTCCGGCAACGGCAGGCGCAGGGCTGCGCCGGTGGCCCAGCCGGGCAACAGGTAGGCGACCGCCCAGCCGGCGGCGGCGATCAGCGAAACGCCGAGAAAACGGCCGAACGGCATGTCGAGCATGCCGGCGACCATCGGCAGCATCGGTCGCAGGGCGCCGATGAAGCGGCCGACCAGCAGGCTGGCGATACCGTAGCGTTCGAAGTACACCTCGGCGGCGGTGATCCACTGCGGATGGCTGCGCAGGCCGGGCAGGCGGCGGATGTTCTGGTGGAAGCGGCGGCCGATCCAGTACGAGCTGAGGTCGCCCAGCACCCCGCCGGCGTAGGCCAGCAGCAGGGTTTCGCCGAGGCCGAGGGCGCCGCTGCCGGCGATCACCGCGACGCCGAACAGCAGCACCACGCCGGGGAGGACGATACCGACGATGGCCGCGCATTCGAGGAAGGCGATGAGGAAGATGGCCAGCCCCAGCCACTCGGGGTTGGCGGCCATCCAGGCGTTGAAGCTGTCGAGACTCATTGCAGGTGCGGGTCCTGATGTCCGAGTAGATGATAGTCGCGCCCGGCGACCTGGCCGCGGCGCAGTGGGTTGCGGGTGCAGAAGGCGGCGAAGGTGGCATCGACGAAACGGTACGGCAGGTGTTCGTCGCGCCCCTTCGGAATGCCCAGCCGAGCGGCCTGGATCACCTGGCTGGGGCGCTCGCCGACATCGTCGACGAACAGTCGCTGCGGGTCGAAGCGCTGTGCGTCCCACTCCGGCACCTTCAGCCCCATGGCCTTGCACAGCAGGGTCTGGCCGGCGCACAGGCGGCCGATCTCGCGGGGCCGGCCCTGGCTGTCCGGGTTCAGGCTCTGCATCCGCTCCAGCGCCGTGTGGTCGCTGATGCGATCCAGCCAGGGATGGCCGGACTTGATCAGCACCGCATTGCCCGGCCCGCCGGTGCTGAAGTTCAGCGAGTCGCCGCCGCGCGCGTAATACATATAGATGTGCCCGCCGTCGAGGAACAGTGCCTTGCGCTTCTCGGTGTAGCCGAGCGAGGCATGGCTGCCTTTCTCCTCCAGGTAGTAGGCCTCGGTCTCGATGATTCGCGCCGCCAGCCAGAGATTGCCCTGGCGATGGCGGATCACCTTGCCCAGCAGCTCGCGGGCGACCAGCAACGCATCGCGGTCGAAGAAGGTGTCGGGGAGTGGCCGGGCGTCGGGCCAGGGCAAACTAAGGATGGGATCGCGGGACATGGGATTGTCGCTGGGACCATGGCAGTCATAGGCTGGCGAATGATAACAACAAGAGCCTGAATCATGGTTGAACGAGAGCGTGTCGACAGTGCCCACATCACGCCCAGCGCCCATTACACCGGGTACGTCTGGTTCCGCCATCGACTCGCCGAACCGGCCTTCGCCACCGTCTTCGGCCGCTGGGTACACGGCTTCGTCGCGCCGATCAACTGGGGCGCGCAGCTCGGTTTCGGACTGAACATCGAGGATTTCCTGTTACAAAGACACCTCATGATCGACGCGCGCCTGACCCAGGCCGTCGAACGCGAGGGAGTGGTCCAGGTGGTGGAAATGGCCTGCGGGCTCTCGCCGCGTGGGCGACGCTTCCGGCAACGCTATCCACAGTTGCGCTACCTGGAGGCCGACCTGCCGCCGATGGCCGCGCGCAAAGCGGCGTTGCTCCGCGAGCAGGGTTGGCTGGGCCCGGAGCACGCGGTGGCGGCTGTGGATATCCTCGCCGAGGACGGCGAGCGCAGCCTTGCCGCGCTGTTCGCCGGGCTCGATCGCGAGCGCCCGCTGGTGGTGATCACCGAGGGGTTGGTGAACTATTTCCAGCGCCCGGTGATCGAGGCCTTCTGGAGTCGCCTGGCGACCGAACTTAAACGCTTCCCCCAGGGCACCTACCTGACCGACCTCTATCCCGATCTCCGCGAGCACCCGCGCTACCGGCAGATCCGCTGGGGAGTGGGGATCATCGGGCGGCTGACGCGGGGAAGCTATCCGTTGCATTACCGCAATGCCGCGGAAATCGAGGCGGCCTTCGCCCGCTGCGGCTTCGCCTCCACCCTGGTGCTCGACCCGCAGCGCGAAGGCGCCGCCCTGGGCTTGCCGCAGGGACGCCTGCCGAGCCTGGTGCGGGTGATCGAAAGCCGCACGGCATAGCCGCCTCTCAGGCGACCTCCGCTCGCTCCCAGGCGGCGAGGAGGTCGGCCAGTCCGGCGCTGGCCGCCGGATCGGAGTGCGGGAAGATGAAGGCGAAGCCGCCGGCGGTCGAGCGCAGGGGCAGGATGTCCAAGTCCGCCAGGCCGTCGCAGCACAACCGCCAGCCGCGTTGCGGGCGGGATTCGGGCAGCTCGGCGTGCAGCCGCCCGCCGAAATAGCCGAGTTCCACCAGTTCCGCCGCATAGACGCCGAGCTGCGGATGTTCCAGCCGAGCGTGCCCCTGGGCTGGCCGATGGCGGACCTCGAAGCGTCGCTCCAGGCCGAGCAGGCGCGTGCGCGGGATCCGCGTGCTGCCCTCGGCGCGCTCCGGCAGTGCCTCGCCGCGCAGGAACGGGCCGTAGAGCCGGGCGCAGGCCTCGCGTCGTTCGAACTGGGCAAGATGGTCGGCGTCGTGGATCAGGGCGAACTCGGCGTTCCCGCAGGCATGGGCGAACACCGCATGTTCCCAGGGCTGGGTGAAATGGTCGTACTCGCCGGCGAGCACCAGGGTCGGGCAGGTCGGGTGCCGCTCGAAGCCGCCGAAGGCCAGCAGGCGCCGGCTATTCTGCCGGTAGCGTTCGATCTCCGCCGCGGTCAGGCGTTGCAACTGGCGCAGCATGGCCTTGCGAAATACCGGGGAGACGCCGGTACGTTCCAGCTGTAGCGGGTTGATCAGGCCGGTCAGTACGCCGTGGGCGAAGGCACTCTGGTCGCCCTCGTCGAGCCGGGCCAGGGCTTCTTCCAGCAGCAGCCGCGCACCGGGGCGGCCGAATGCGGTGATGCCGGCCAGTAGCAGGCGCGCGCAGCGGCGCGGATGGCGGGCGGCGAACAGCGCGGCCAGGGCCGAGCCGTAGGACAGGCCGATGGGCATCAACGGCGGCAGGCCGAGCTGTTCGGCGAAGGCCGCGATCAGGTCGGCGAGGTCTTCCAGGCTCAGTTCCGCCGCCAGTTGCAGGTTGCCGCCCTGGCTCGGCAGGTCGAGCAGGATCACCGGGTGCTCGGCGAGCAGTTCGCTGACCTCGCCGGTGAACGAGCGGAAGCTCTGGAAGGCGCCGCCCAGCAGGAGCACCGGCGGGCGCGGGTCGTCGGCGCGGGCGGCGAAGGCCTGGTAGCGCAGTTGCCAGCCGTCTAGGAAGAGGATATCCGGTTCGCTGCTTAGCGACTGCGCGCTGTAGTCGGTACGGTAGCGCATGGCGAGGCCCCGCGGTGTGTGCGTCGTTATTGTTGTTCTGCCGAGCGGGTGCCGGTGGGTGGCAGTGGCCAGGCTCGCTTCGAAGGTAAACAGAGGTAGCAATTTTGTTTACCTATCCTTCGGCCGGCGCCTGCGCCCGGGTGTCACCGTCTCGCGCACAGGCCCAGGCGCAGCGGGGCCGCCGCGTTACCGCCGGGGGCCGCGGAACGCACTGTCTACCGACCGGCTGTTGCGGCTGGGCGCGCCGGGGCTGGCTCGCTATAATCGCGCATTTCCCTGACGCCAGATGCCGAGACCATGACCGAGTCCGTCCTCGACTATATGAGCCGCCTGGGCCGCGATGCCCGCGCCGCCTCGCGGTTGCTCGCGCGCGCCGCCACCGCGCAGAAGAACCGCGCCCTGCTGGCCGCGGCCGATGCGCTGGACGCCGCCCGCGCGGAGTTGTCCCACGCCAACGAGCAGGACCTCGCCGCCGGCCGCGCCAATGGCCTGGAGCCGGCGATGCTGGACCGCCTGGCGCTGACCCCGGCGCGCATCGACGACATGATCGAGGGCCTGCGCCAGGTCGCCACGCTGCCCGACCCGATCGGCGAGATCCGCGACATGCGCTACGTGCCCTCGGGCATCCAGATCGGCAAGATGCGCGTGCCGCTGGGCGTGGTCGGGATCATCTACGAGTCGCGGCCGAACGTGACCATCGACGCCGCCAGCCTGTGCCTGAAGTCCGGCAACGCGACCATCCTGCGCGGCGGCTCCGAGGCGATCCACTCCAACCAGGCGATCGCCCGCTGCATCCAGCAGGGCCTGGCCGAGGCCGGCCTGCCGGCCGCCGCCGTGCAGGTGGTGGAAACCACCGACCGCGCCGCGGTCGGCGCGCTGATCAGCATGCCCGAATACGTCGACGTGATTGTCCCGCGCGGCGGCAAGGGCCTGATCGAGCGCATCAGCCGCGAGGCCAAGGTGCCGGTGATCAAGCACCTGGACGGCATCTGCCACGTCTACATCGATGTCGCCGCCGACCTGGACAAGGCGATTCGCGTCGCCGACAACGCCAAGACCCAGCGCTACGCGCCGTGCAACACCATGGAGACGCTGCTGGTGCATGCCGGTATCGCCGAGCGGGCGCTGCCGCCCCTGGCCACGATCTACCGCGAGAAGGGCGTGGAACTGCGCGGCGACGCCGCGACCCGTGCGCTGCTCGGCGCAGACGTGCTGGAGGCTACCGAGGAGGACTGGCGTACCGAGTACAACGCGCCGATCCTGTCGATCCGCATCGTCGACGGGCTGGACGCGGCGATCGAGCACATCAACACCTACGGCTCGCAGCACACCGACGCGATCATTACCGAGAACTTCAGCGATGCGCGGCGTTTCCTCGCCGAAGTGGATTCCGCTTCGGTGATGGTCAACGCCTCGACCCGCTTCGCCGACGGCTTCGAGTACGGCCTCGGCGCCGAGATCGGGATTTCCACCGACAAGCTGCACGCCCGCGGCCCGGTCGGCCTGGAAGGCCTGACCAGCGAGAAGTACGTCGTCTTCGGCGACGGTCACGTGCGCACCTGATGGGCAAACGTATCGGCCTGTTCGGCGGCACTTTCGACCCCGTGCATATCGGACATATGCGCAGCGCCGTGGAAATGGCCGAGCAGTTCGCCCTCGACGAACTGCGCCTGCTGCCCAATGCGCGGCCGCCGCACCGGGAAACCCCGCAGGTGTCGGCCGCGCAGCGGTTGGCGATGGTCGAGCGGGCGGTGGCGGGAGTCGAGCGATTGACGGTCGATCCCCGCGAACTGCAGCGCGACAAGCCGTCCTACACCATCGACACCCTGGAGTCGGTGCGGGCGGAGCTGGCGGCCGACGACCAGTTGTTCATGCTGATCGGCTGGGATGCCTTCTGCGGCTTGCCGACGTGGCACCGCTGGGAGGCGTTGCTGGATCACTGCCACATCGTCGTGTTGCAGCGTCCGGATGCCGACAGCGAGCCGCCGGAGTCGCTGCGCGACCTGCTGGCGGCGCGGAGCGTGGCCGACCCGCAGGCCCTGAAAGGGCCGGGCGGACAGATCACCTTCGTCTGGCAGACGCCGCTGGCGGTGTCCGCCACCCAGATCCGCGCGCTGCTGGGTGCCGGGCGCTCCGTGCGTTTCCTGGTGCCGGACGCGGTATTGAACTACATCGAGGCGCACCACCTGTATCGTGCGCCACACTGATAAAGAAACAGAGACCGACTCAATGCAAACCGAACAACTCGTCCAAGTGGCCATCGATGCCCTGGAAGACCTCAAGGCCCAGGACATCGTGACCCTCGATGTGCGGGACAAGACCAGCGTCACCGACTACATGGTGATCGCCTGCGGCAGTTCCAGCCGCCAGGTCAAGTCGCTGGCCGACAACGTCCTGACCAAGGCCAAAGAAAACGGCGTCAAGCCCCTGGGCAGCGAAGGCCTGGAGTCCGGCGAATGGGCGCTGCTCGACCTGGGCGACGTGGTGGTCCACGTGATGCTCCCGGCGACCCGCCAGTTCTACGACCTGGAGCGCCTGTGGCAGGGCGCCGAGCAGAGCCGCGCCCAGCACCAGCCGGAAGAGTGACGCCGGCATGCGGTTGCGCCTGATCGCGGTTGGCTCGCGCATGCCTCGCTGGGTCGAGGAAGGTTGGCAGGAGTACGTCAAGCGCCTGCCGGCCGAGCTGTCCCTCGAACTGGTGGAGATCCCGCTCAACACCCGCGGCAAGAACGCCGACGTGGCGCGCCTGATCCGTCAGGAAGGCGAGGCCATGCTGGCGCGCGTGCAGCCGGGGGAACGGGTGGTGACCCTGGAGGTCGAAGGTCGGCCCTGGAGCACCGAGCAACTGGCTCGCGAACTGGATCGCTGGCGTCTCGACGCACGCACCGTGAATCTCATGGTCGGCGGCCCGGAAGGGCTGGCGCCGGAGGTCTGCGCGCGCAGCGAGCAGCGCTGGTCGCTGTCGCCGTTGACGCTGCCGCACCCGTTGGTGCGGATCCTGGTCGGCGAGCAGATCTACCGGGCCTGGACCGTATTGTCCGGGCACCCCTACCACAAATAGTCCCCAGTCCCGATGCCGCAGCCGATCCACCTGAAAGACCACGAGAAAGACGCCCGCCTGGTGCGTCGGCGCGTCATCGTCGGGGCGGTGGCGGTGGTCTTGCTGACCCTGGTGCTGGTGGCGCGCATGTACCACCTGCAGGTGACCCAGTACGAGTACCATTCGACGCTGTCGGAGAACAACCGGGTCCATGTGCAGCCGATCCCGCCGACCCGCGGGATCATCTTCGACCGCAACGGCGTGATCATCGCCGACAACCGGCCGAGCTTCAGCCTGACCATCACCCGCGAACGCACCGAGGACCTGCAGAAGACCCTCGACACGCTGGTGGAGATCCTCGGCCTGACCGAGGACGACCGGGCCATCTTCGAGAAGCGCATGAAGCAGGGGCGGCGTCCGTTCGAGCCGGTTCCCATCATGTTCGAACTCAACGAGGAACAGATCGCCCGCATCGCGGTGAACCAGTTCCGCCTGCCGGGCGTCGACGTGGCGACCCAGTTCGTCCGCCACTACCCGCTGAAGGAGCACTTTGCCCATTCGGTCGGGTACGTCGGGCGGATCAACGAGCAGGAACTGAAGAACCTCGACCCGATCAACTACAGCGGCACCCACCATATCGGCAAGACCGGCATCGAGCGCTTCTACGAGAGCGAGTTGCACGGCACGGTTGGCTACGAGGAAGTCGAGACCAACGCCCGCGGGCGGGTGCTGCGGGTGCTCAAGCGCACCGACCCGATTCCCGGCAAGGACATCGTCCTGAGCATCGACAGCCGCCTGCAGGAGGCCGCCGAGAACGCCCTGGCCGGGCGGCGGGGCGCCATCGTGGCGATCCAGCCGTCCACCGGCGACGTGCTGGCGATGGTCAGCCAGCCGAGCTACGACCCTAACCTGTTCGTCACCGGCATCAGCTTCAAGGCCTATGCCGAGCTGCGTGACTCCATCGACCGGCCGCTGTACAACCGCGTCCTGCGCGGGCTCTATCCGCCGGGCTCGACGGTGAAGCCGGCGGTGGCGCTGGCCGGCCTCGACGCCGGGGTGGTCACGCCGACCTCGCGGGTCTTCGACCCCGGCTACTACCAGTTGCCCAACTACGACCACAAGTACCGTAACTGGAACCGCTACGGCGATGGCTGGGTGAGCCTGGAGTCGGCGATCTACCGGTCCAACGACACCTATTTCTACGACCTCGCGCACAAGCTGGGGATCGACCGCCTGCACGCCTTCATGAGTCGCTTCGGTTTCGGCCAGAAAGTCGCCCTGGACATGTTCGGCGAAGCCGACGGGCTGATGCCCTCGCGCGAATGGAAGCGCAAGACCCGCCGCCAGGTCTGGTACCCGGGCGAGACCCTGATCCTCGGCATCGGCCAGGGCTACATGCAGGCGACGCCGATCCAACTGGCGCAGATGACCGCGCTGCTGGCCAACAAGGGCCACTGGATCCGCCCGCACCTGGCCAAGACCATCGACGGCCAGCCGCCGGTCGACCCCGACCCGATGCCCGACATCGTGCTGCGCGACCCGGCCAACTGGGACCGCGTCGACTACGGCATGCAGCAGGTGGTGCATGGCGCCCGCGGCACGGCGCGCAAGGTCGGCGCCACCTCGGCCTACCTGATCGCCGGCAAGAGCGGTACCGCCCAGGTGGTGGCGATCAAGCAGAACGAGCGCTACGACCGCTCCAAGCTGCTCGAGCGGCACCGCGACCACGCCCTGTTCGTCGGCTTCGCGCCGGCCAACAACCCGCAGATCGCGGTGGCGGTGATGGTGGAGAACGGCGAGTCCGGCTCCGGCGTCGCCGCCCCGGTGGTCAAGCAGGTGATGGACGCCTGGCTGCTCGACGAGCACGGCAAGCTCAAGGCCGAATACGCGGAACCCGTCGCGCCGCTCGCGGCGGCGGTGGCCAAGCCCGAACCCACGGCAGCCGAGCCGGAGGCGCCCGCCCTTGAACAGTAACTTCGACCGCACCCTGTCCAACGAAGACGTGATGCGCCGGCGCGCCAGCCTGCTGCAGCGCCTGCACATCGACGGGATTCTCCTGCTGCTGTTGCTGATCCTCGGCGCCACCGGCCTGTTCGTCCTCTATTCGGCGAGCGGCAAGAGCTGGGACATGCTGATGAAGCAGGCCACCTCGTTCGGCCTGGGACTGGGCATGATGGTGGTGATCGCCCAGATCGAGCCGCGCTTCATGGCCCGCTGGGTGCCGCTGGGCTACCTGGT
The DNA here is from genome assembly GCF_020405165.1 of Pseudomonas sp. PS1(2021). Lineage (NCBI taxonomy): Bacteria > Pseudomonadati > Pseudomonadota > Gammaproteobacteria > Pseudomonadales > Pseudomonadaceae > Pseudomonas > Pseudomonas sp. PS1(2021). Next base: position 7,147,280 of record NZ_CP084484.1, read on the forward strand.
GGGGGTCGCGCTGCTGGTGGTGGTCGACGTGATCGGCCACGACGCCAAGGGGGCGACGCGCTGGATCAACATCCCCGGGGTGATCCGCTTCCAGCCCTCGGAGTTCATGAAGCTGCTGATGCCGATGACGGTGGCCTGGTACCTGTCCAAGCGCAACCTGCCGCCGGGGCTCAAGCACATGGTGATCAGCCTGGCGATCATCATCACCCCGTTCGTGCTGATCCTGAAACAACCCGACCTCGGCACCGCCATGCTGATCCTCGCTTCCGGCGGCTTCGTGCTGTTCGTCGGCGGCCTGCGCTGGCGCTGGATCGTCGGCGCGGTGTCGGCGGCGGTGCCGATCGCCGTGGCGATGTGGTTCTTCATCATGCACGACTACCAGAAACAGCGGGTGCTGACCTTCCTCGACCCGGAAAGCGACCCGCTGGGCACCGGCTGGAACATCATCCAGTCTAAGGCGGCCATCGGTTCCGGCGGGGTATTCGGCAAGGGCTGGCTGCTGGGCACCCAGTCGCACCTGGATTTTTTGCCGGAAAGCCACACCGACTTTATCATTGCGGTCCTCGGCGAGGAGTTCGGCCTGGTCGGCGTCTGCCTGCTGCTGGTGCTCTACCTGCTGCTGATCAGTCGTGGCCTGGTGATCACCGCCCAGGCGCAGACGCTCTACGGCAAACTGCTGGCCGGTGGCATCACCATGACGTTTTTCGTTTATGTCTTCGTGAATATCGGTATGGTGAGCGGGTTGTTGCCGGTGGTGGGGGTACCGCTGCCTTTCATTAGTTATGGCGGAACTTCGCTGGTTACCCTGTTGTCAGGGTTCGGGGTTCTGATGTCGATCCATACCCATCGGAAGTGGATCGCCCAGGTTTGAGACCAAGAGTGAAGAACGCAATGCAAGTACTGCGTACATGGGCGGCCAGGGGCGTCCAATGGGTCGGCGTAGCCGGCGTCATTGGCCTGTCCGGGGCGGCCCAGGCGGGGGACTACGACGGCTCGCCGCAAGTGGCCGAGTTCGTCAGCGAAATGACCCGCGACTACGGCTTCGCCGGAGAGCAGCTGATGGGGCTGTTCCGCGACGTGAACCGCAAGCAGTCGATCCTCGATGCGATCTCGCGCCCGGCCGAGCGGGTCAAGCAGTGGAAGGAATACCGGCCGATCTTCATCAGCGACGCGCGCATCAGTCGTGGCGTCGACTTCTGGAACAAGCATGCCGAAGACCTGGCGCGGGCGGAGAAGGAATACGGCGTGCCGGCCGAGATCATCGTCTCGATCATCGGCGTGGAAACCTTCTTCGGCCGCAACACCGGCAGCTACCGGGTGATGGACGCGCTGTCCACCCTCGGCTTCGACTACCCGCCGCGGGCCGACTTCTTCCGCAAGGAGTTGCGCGAGTTCCTCCTGCTCGCCCGCGAACAGCAGGTCGACCCGCTCAGCCTGACCGGCTCCTACGCCGGCGCCATGGGCCTGCCACAATTCATGCCGAGCAGCTTCCGCGCCTACGCGGTGGACTTCGACGGCGATGGCCACATCAATATCTGGAGCGACCCGACCGACGCCATCGGTAGCGTCGCCAGCTACTTCAAGCAGCACGGCTGGGTCACCGGCGAGCCGGTGGTCTCGGTGGCCGAGATCAACGACGAGAGCGCCGAGAGCGCGGTGACCAGGGGCGTCGACCCGACCATGAGCCTGGGCGAGCTGCGTGCCCGCGGCTGGCGCACCCACGATGCGCTGCGCGACGACCAGAAGGTCACGGCGATGCGTTTCGTCGGCGACAAGGGCATCGAGTATTGGGTCGGTTTGCCGAACTTCTACGTGATCACCCGCTATAATCGCAGCGCCATGTATGCCATGGCGGTTTATCAGCTGGCGGGCGAGATTGCCCGCGCGCGAGGTGCCCATTGAGCAAGCGTGTCCGCTCCTCCCTGATCCTGCCCGCCGTCTGCGGCCTCGGGCTGGCGGCCGTGCTGTTGAGCAGTTGCTCCAGCAAGGCGCCCCAGCAGCCGGCCAGGCAGGCGGGCATTTCCGGGCCGGGCGACTATTCCCGTCCGCATCGCGACGGCGCCCCCTGGTGGGACGTCGACGTGTCGCGGATCCCCGATGCGGTACCGATGCCGCACAACGGTTCGGTGAAGGCCAACCCCTACACCGTGCTGGGCAAGACCTACTACCCGATGAACGATGCGCGGGCCTACCGGATGGTCGGCACCGCGTCCTGGTACGGCACCAAGTTCCACGGCCAGGCCACCGCCAACGGCGAGACCTACGACCTCTACGGCATGACCGCCGCGCACAAGACCCTGCCGTTGCCGAGCTATGTGCGGGTGACCAACCTGGACAACGGCAAGAGCGTGATCGTCCGCGTCAACGACCGCGGCCCGTTCTATTCCGACCGGGTCATCGACCTGTCCTTCGCCGCGGCGAAGAAGCTCGGTTATGCCGAGACCGGCACCGCGCGGGTCAAGGTCGAAGGCATCGACCCGGTGCAGTGGTGGGCCCAGCGCGGCCGGCCGGCACCGATGGTCCTGGCGCAGCCCAAGCAGGCGGTGGCCCAGGCCGCTCCCGCCGCGGCGCAGACGCAGGCGGTGGCGATGGCCCAGCCGATCGAGACCTACACTCCGCCGCCGGCGCAGCACGCGGCCGCCGTGCTGCCGGTGCAGATCGACTCAAAAAAAAACGCTTCATTACCAGCCGATGGCCTGTATCTCCAGGTGGGCGCCTTCGCCAACCCGGATGCGGCGGAGCTGCTGAAGGCCAAGCTGAGCGGCGTGACGGCTGCGCCGGTGTTTATCAGCTCGGTCGTGCGCAACCAGCAGATTCTGCACCGGGTGCGGCTGGGACCGATCGGTTCGGCGGACGAGGTTAGCCGCACCCAGGACAGCATCCGCGTGGCCAACCTTGGCCAGCCGACGCTGGTACGCCCCGACTGAGCGCCTACTCACGCAGGGAATTCCCGCAAGGGATTGTTTGACCATTGGTAGAACCAGAGAGACGGATGAACATCACCACTATCGCGAAACGCTTGTCACTGCTTGTCCTGTTCATCGCCCCTACGGCTGGCTGGGCTGCTGAATCCATGGTTCCGGCGCCGCCGCAACTGGCCGCCAAGTCGTACGTCCTGATGGACGGCGAGAGCGGCCAGGTTCTGGTCGAGAACAACGGCGACCAGCGCCTGCCGCCGGCCAGCCTGACCAAACTGATGACCGCCTACATCGCCACCAAGGAGATCGAGGCCGGCCGCATCGGCGAGAACGACCTGGTCACCGTCAGCGAACATGCCTGGCGCACCGGCGGTTCGCGGATGTTCATCAAGGTCGGCAGCCAGGTCTCGGTGAGCGACCTGCTGCATGGCATCATCATCCAGTCCGGCAACGACGCCAGCGTCGCCCTGGCCGAGCATATCGCCGGCAGCGAAGACGCCTTCGCCGACATGATGAACACCACCGCGCAGAAGCTGGGCCTGACCAACTCCCACTTCATGGACGCCACCGGCCTGCCCAACCCGGACCACTATTCCTCCGCCCGCGACATGGCGGTGCTGGCCCGCGCGATCATCTACGGCGAGCCGAGCCACTACGCGATCTACGCGCAGAAGGAATTCCTCTGGAACAACATCAAGCAGCCGAACCGCAACCTGCTGCTGTGGCGCGACAAGACCGTCGACGGCCTGAAGACCGGCCACACCGACGAAGCCGGCTACTGCCTGGTGGCTTCCGCGGTACGCGACGGCCAGCGCATGATCGCCGTGGTGTTCGGCACCAACAGCGAGCAGGCCCGCGCCGCCGAGACCCAGAAGCTGCTGACCTATGGCTTCCGCTTCTTCGAAAGCCGCAACTTCTACAAGAAGGGCACCGAGCTGACCAAGGGCCTGGTCTGGAAGGGTTCCGAGCATGAAGTGAAAGCCGGCCTCGCCGAAGACCTGACCATGACCCTGCCGCGCGGCCAGATGCAGAAGCTGCAGGCCAGCATGGTCCTGGAGCCGCAACTGATGGCGCCGATCCAGCAGGGCCAGGTGATCGGCAAGGTGGAAGTGAAGCTGGACGACAAGGTCATCCGCAGCGCCGACCTGGTCGCCCTCAACGCCGTCGAGGAGGGTGGTTTCTTCCGCCGCCTGTGGGATAGCATCCGCCTGTTCTTCTACGGTTTGTTCAACTGACCGACCGGCGCCCGCCCGCTCACGAGGCCAGCGGGCGCCCGTCCCCGCGGACCACGGGTCCGCCGCCGCCATGACCGATACCCCTGACGTTCAACCCCCGAAAATCGAATTCCCCTGCGAGCGTTATCCGATCAAGGTGATCGGCGACGCCGGCGAAGGTTTCTCCGACCTGGTCGTGGAAATCATCCAGCGCCACGCGCCGGATCTCGACGTCGAGACCCTGGTGGTCCGTGACAGCAGCAAGGGGCGATTCCTCTCGGTGCAGGTGCTGATCACCGCCACCGATGTCGACCAACTGCAAGCCATCCATAACGACCTGCGCGCGACCGGACGCGTGCACATGGTGCTCTGATGGGACTCGAGCTGGGCTTCCGTGAGCTCGGCGAGGTTCCCTACGAACCGACCTGGCATGCCATGCAGCGCTTCGTTGCCGAACGCGACAAATCGGTAATGGACGAAGCCTGGCTGTTGCAGCACCCTGCGGTCTTCACCCAGGGGCAGGCCGGCAAGGCGGAGCATGTGCTGTTCCCCGGCGACATCCCGGTGATCCAGGTAGATCGCGGCGGCCAGGTGACCTACCACGGCCCCGGCCAGTTGGTCACCTACCTGCTGCTCGATGTCCGCCGCCTGGGACTGGGCGTGCGCGAGCTGGTCAGCCGGATCGAGCAGAGCCTGATCGGCCTGCTGGCGTCCTATGACGTGCAGGCCGTGGCCAAGCCGGACGCGCCGGGTGTCTACGTCGACGGGGCGAAGATCGCCTCCCTCGGCCTGCGCATCCGCAACGGCTGTTCCTTCCATGGCCTGGCGCTGAACCTGGACATGGACCTGCGACCGTTCCAACGAATCAATCCCTGCGGCTACGCCGGGATGCCCATGACCCAACTGCGCGACCTGGTTGGGCCGGTGGATTTTGCCGAGGTGTGTACCCGATTGCGCGCTGAGCTCGTCTCACGCCTTGGCTACGCTGAACAGAAGACCCTTACGGGCGGGATCGAACTGACATGAGCACTGTTGTGGAGAAGTCCGGAGAAGCCAAGCCGGGCAAGGTGGAAGTCGGCGTGAAGCTGCGCGGCGCGGAAAAGGTCGCGCGGATTCCGGTGAAGATCATTCCCACCGAGGAACTGCCGAAGAAACCCGACTGGATCCGCGTGCGCATCCCGGTTTCCCCCGAGGTCGACCGCATCAAGCAACTGCTGCGCAAGCACAAGCTGCACAGCGTCTGCGAAGAGGCGTCCTGCCCGAACCTGGGCGAGTGCTTCTCCGGCGGCACCGCGACCTTCATGATCATGGGCGATATCTGCACCCGACGCTGCCCGTTCTGCGACGTCGGTCATGGCCGGCCGAAGCCGCTGGACGTCGACGAGCCGACCAACCTGGCCATCGCCATCGCCGACCTGCGGCTGAAGTACGTGGTGATCACCTCGGTGGACCGCGACGACCTGCGCGACGGCGGCGCCCAGCACTTCGCCGACTGCCTGCGCGAGATCCGCAAGCTGTCGCCGGGGATCCAGCTGGAAACCCTGGTGCCCGACTATCGCGGTCGCATGGACATCGCCCTGGAGATCACCGCCAACGAGCCGCCGGACGTGTTCAACCATAACCTGGAGACGGTACCGCGCCTGTACCGCTCCTCGCGGCCGGGCTCGGACTTCGAGTGGTCGCTGGACCTGCTGCAGAAGTTCAAGCAGATGGTTCCGCACGTACCGACCAAGTCCGGGCTGATGCTCGGCCTGGGCGAGACCGACGACGAGGTCATCGAGGTCATGCAGCGGATGCGCGAGCACGACATCGACATGCTGACCCTCGGCCAGTACCTGCAGCCGTCGCGCAACCACCTGCCGGTGCAGCGCTTCGTGCATCCGGACACCTTCGCCTGGTTCGCCGAGGAAGGCGAGAAGATGGGCTTCAAGAACGTCGCGTCCGGCCCGCTGGTGCGTTCGTCCTACCATGCCGACCAGCAGGCGCACGGCAACAAGATCGGCTGATCTACGCCGCGCCAATGCCTTCCGACGCCGCGTCCCTGCACAGGGACGCGGCGTTTTTCATTGGGCAGCCACGAAGCCTCTTCGGACGTAGGACGAACAACCGCTTGCGGTTATCCGCCGGCGCGTAGGTGAGTACCGTTTGCTCTCATCCCTGTGCGGTAACGAAGCGACTGCGCTGGCCGAGCTGCCGCACCGCCTCGATCAGTGCATCGGCCGCCAGGCTGGGTTGGCGCGAGAAGGCGTAGAAACGCGCCTCCGGCAGCGTCGGAAAACCCTGTTCCGGGCCCAGTTCGCGTAGCCCCTCGCGCATCTGGCTGCGCGCCACCACCGTCACGGCGAAACCGGCCAGCGCGGCGGACAGGCAGCCGGCCATGCTGGCGCTCTCGAACACCAGGCGCCAGGGACGCGCAGCGGCGCCGAGGGCTGTAATCGCCGCTTCGCGGTAGACGCAGGGTTCGGGGAACAGCGCCAGCGGCAGCGGTTCGCCCGCGGGCAGCTCGATCGCGGTCGCCGCGGCCCAGACCAGCGGTTCCTCCCAGAGCAGTTCGCCGTCGTCTCCTACCCGCCGGCACTGCTTGCCGAACACCACGTCGGTGCGCCCCTGGGCCTGCTGGCGGAGCAGGTCGGTGGTGATACCGACCTTGAGTTCGATGGATGCTTCGGGGTGCCAGCGGCGAAAGCGTTGCAGGACGCGTGGCAGCCAGGCGCTGGCGAAGTCCTCCGAAGCGCCGATGCGCAGGCGGTCGCGGATCGGCGTGCCGTGCAGCCTGGCGCGGGCCTCGCGCTCCAGCTCGACGATGTTGCGGGCATAGGCGTAGAGCGTCTCGCCCGCCTGGGTCAGCTCCAGGCGGCGAGTGGTGCGGCTGAGCAGGCTGACGCCGGCTGTCTGTTCCAGGCGCTTGATATGCCCGCTGACTGCGGAGGGGGTGAGCGCGAGATTGTCCGCGGCGAGGGCGAAACCGCCGCTGTCGACCACTTCGAGAAAGGTACGCAACAACACGATATCCAGGGATTGGGAGGTGGGGACGGCAAGCTCCATGAGGTCTTCCATTCATCTCGTTTCATGAATAGTAGACGCTAACTATTCATGAATCACCCTTGGCAAGCGTCCTAGGATGTCCCTTCTTTCTCTTGGAGAGGTCCGATGAGCCGCTATGCCTTCGTTTCCGCCGATGTCCTGGATATCGCCTACCTGGAGTGGAATCCGCAGGGGGCGCGCAGCGCCGTCTTGTTGCACGGTTGGCCGGACAGCCCGCATACCTGGAAAGACCTGGCGGAGTCCCTGGCGGACGCCGGCTATCGGGTGCTGGCACCAGCCCTCCGGGGATTCGCCCCGACCCGCTTCCGCGATGCGTCTACTCCGCGCAGCGGGCAACTGGCGGCTCTGGCTTGCGATCTGCTGGCATTCATCGACAGCCTGGCATTGCAACGTCCCCTGCTGGTCGGCCATGACTGGGGGGCTCGCGCGGTGGCTAGTGCCTGCGGACTGCGCGAGGGCGGCGCCTCGCACCTGGTGATGCTCTCGGTGGGGTACGCCAGCAACGATCCGCAGCAAGTTCTTTCCCTGCCGCAGGCCCGTAGCTTCTGGTACCAGTGGTTCATGGCTACGCCACGCGGAGAGCGCGCGCTGCGCGAGGAGGGCGAGGCGTTCGCCCGGCAGATGTGGGACACCTGGTCGCCGCCGGGATGGTATGCCGAGCGCGATTTCCAGGAGGCCGCCCAGGCCTTCTCCGGGCCGGACTGGGTGGCCGTGGTGCTGCACTATTACCGGCATCGCTGGGGCTTCGTCGCGGGGAGCCGCGCTACGGGGCGGCGGAACAGCGCTTGCTCCCGGCACCGCGCCTGGCGCTGCCGACCCTGGTGCTGCACGGCGGCGCGGATGCCTGCACCCACCCCGACGGCTCCCGCGGACGCGAGCACTACTTCAGCGGGCGCTACCAGCGGCTGGTGCTGGAGAGCGTCGGCCATTTTCCGCAGCGCGAGGCGGCCGCCCAGGTGGCGGACGCTATCCTGCGGTTCTGCGCGGATGACTAGGTCCTGGACACCGCAGCGGCGGATAACGCCCATGGCGTTATCCGCCCTACGAACCGGTGTGCCGCGAGCGGTCGCGGCGGACGTAGGGTCGTAAGCTCCGCCGGTGGCCCTATGGCGTCCGCAGGCGGTCGAGCAGCGCCGGGGTCGGATAGCCGTCCGCCGGCCAGCCGAACTCCTGCTGGCAGGCGCGGATCGCCTTGCGCGTATTGGCGCCGATGATGCCATCCACCGCGCCCGGATCGTGTCCGCGGGCGGCCAGTTGCCGTTGCAGCTCGATGCGCTGCGAGCGGCTCAGCGGAACATCCTCCAGCGGCCAGGCGCCGACTATCCGGCCGCCGCCCTTGAAGCTGTCGGCGAGCAGGCCGACGGCCAGGGCGTAGGCGCTGGAGTTGTTGTACTTGAGGATGGCGCGGAAGTTGTGCAGCACCAGGAAGGCCGGGCCGCGGTGCCCGGCCGGCAGCAGCAGCGAGGCCTGTTCGCCGGAGAGTCCGGAGGGCAGGGGGCCGCCGTTGACGCCTTGTACGCCCATCCCTTGCCATTCGCCCAGGGGCTTGCGGATGGTGAGTTCCGCCAGGGAATAGTCGAAGCCTGCCGGCAGGCGGACTTCGAAACCCCAGGGTTGTCCGGCGATCCAGCCGGAGGCTTTCAGGTAGTTGGCGGTGGAGGCCAGGGCGTCGCCGGGCGAGCCCCAGATGTCACGCTTGCCGTCGCCGTCGAAGTCCACGGCATACTGGTTGTAGGTGGTCGGGATGAACTGGGTCTGGCCCATGGCGCCGGCCCAGGAGCCGATCATGAAGGAGGCCGGAACGTCGCCGTGCTGGAGAATCTTCAGGGCGGCGAGCAACTGGGCGTGGGCGAATTCCGGGCGGCGTCCTTCATAGGCGAGGGTCGCCAGGGAGCGGATCACGTTCTTGTTGCCCATGTGCGAACCGTAGTTGCTCTCCATGCCCCAGATCGCCACCACCGCATCCGCATCCACCGCATAGCGCGCGTCGACTTCGCCGAGGATGCGCGCATGCTGCGCCAGGCGCGCCTGGCCCTGGCGAACGCGCAGCGGATCGAGGGCGCCTTCCAGGTACTTCCATACCGGTCGGGTGAATTCCGGCTGGCTGCGGTCTGCTTCGACCACGGCGGGATCGGGCTGGACGCCGGCGAAGGCGCGATCGAAGGTCTGCGCATCGATTCCACCGGCCAGCGCCTGTTGACGGAAGGCGTCGCGCCACTGTTCGAAGCTTTGCCCAGGCTGGGCCTCGTTCGGCGCGCCAGCGGGCACCGAGGCGGCCGGGCCGGCGCCGGAGAAGGGCGCCTTGGTCTGCTGGGGAGCGGCAGGCTGGTTGTATTCGACTGTCGGATTCTTCTGCGCGCACGCGCTGGAGAGGCCAAGCCCCATGGCGACGACGGTGCTGCCCAGCAGCCCGCTCACCTTCAGCAGGGCGGATCGTTCGGGGTTACGCATTGCTCTCCTCAGCAGGGTCCTCGGGACGGGCCACCTTAGCACGCCGGCCAGGACGCGTCTGCCGTCGTTGGACGCGCCGGCGGGGCCCCGGGTTCGTCAATGTGGTTCCATCGGCGCGGTGGATATCGTTCGCCATATGTTCGGTCACTGTCGGGCGGCCAATGGTTTCGTCCGTATCGCTCCGCCGCCTGTCGAAGCCTCGCGGCGCACCCGAGTCGGGATCGGCGACGGGGCGCGCGGCATGCTCGAGGCCTTCGACTTCTTCTTCCTGGCCTTCGTTCTGCGCGACATGGCTACCCGCTTCGGCGTCGGCATCGAACGCCCGAGCCTGGTTCGTGCGCTGTAATGGCCAGAGGGTTGCCAGTCGGCCGCGCGGGATGTCGAGGCCGCGGATCATGATGGAGGAACCATTGGCTTTTCGCCCAACCCGATGGGGCCAGGGCTTGCGCGCCGACGATAGTGTGCCCATGGGCGGCAGGCTGGCGGTGGGGTTGGTCTTGTCGACGGGCTTCGGGCGGGGTAGGCGGGGCGCGTGGGTGAGGAGGGCGTTGCGGGAGGATGGACCAGCGGCTGTTTCAGGCCGCCATAACGAAAGAAGCCTCCCAGTTACGGGAGGCTTCGCGGCGGTAGCTGCCTTTGCCTTTCTTCGCCTGTTCCTGGCGGCTGCGGAACAGTGGCTGGGCGACCAGGGATTTGGCCTTGTTCGGCCGCTTGCTTTTCTTTGCCATGGCATAGGTCCTCGAAGGTGATCGGGCTGGCGCTCGCCAGCGCGCGCATCATCTGCCTGTCGCCGCGGATTGTCCAGTGCCGGTTGCGCCTTCAGGCTGCCGGCAGGCCGAGGCGCTGGCCGGCGAGGCTCAGGGCGAGAAGCGAGAGACCGCTCCAGGGGCTGCCGGGTGCCTGTCCCTTGATCTGCGCGTCGATCAACTGGGCATCCCTCAGCATCTGGTTCCAGCGGCTGCTGGAGTGGCGTTGCAGGGCACGGGTCAGCAGCGGACGGCGCTTGTCCCAGACCGGCGGACGCGCCTGGGCGAAGGCTTTCTCCAGCGGGATGCCCTGGCCGTATTGCTGGGACAGGCCAGCCAGCAGGCGGATCTCGCGGGCCAGGCCCCAGAGGATCACCGGCGGCTCGATGCCTTCGCCGCGCAGTCCTTCCAGGATGCGCAGGGCGTGGGCCGCTTCACCGCCAAGGGCAGCGTCGATCAGGCCGAAGACATCGAAGCGTGCGCTGTCGGCGACCGCGGCCTGTACGGTGGCGGCGTCGATCTGGTTGCCCTCGGCGAGCAGCTTGAGCTTTTCGATTTCCTGGGCGGCGGCGAGCAGGTTGCCTTCCACGCGCGCGGCGATCAGCTCCAGGGCTTCGGGGCTGGCGGACAGGCCGGCCTGGGACAGGCGCTGGCGAATCCACTGCGGCAACTGGTGGACGTCGACCGGCCAGACCTGGATGAACTGCGCGGCGTTGCCATCGATCAGGGCCTTGGCCCACTTGGTCTTCTGCGTGCTGCCATCGAGCTTGGGCAGACTGAGCAGGAGCACGGTGTCTTCCGGCGGCCGTTGCAGGTATTCCTGGAGAATCGCCGCGCCTTTGTCGCCGGGCTTGCCGGAGGGCAGGCGCAGTTCGATCAGGCGCTTCTCGGCGAACAGCGACAGGCTGGCGCCGGCCTCCAGCAGCAAGCCCCAATCGAAGTTGGCTTCGGCATTGAATACCTGGCGCTCGCCGAAGTCGCGCTCGCGGCAGGCCTGGCGAATGGCATCGCAGGCTTCCTGGCAGAGCAGCGGTTCATCGCCGCTGACGACATAGACGGGCGCCAGGGGGCCCTGGAGGTGCTTGGCGAGTTGCGCGGGAGTCAGCTTCATAGGAGAAGACGGGGCCGGCGAAACCGGCCCCGGGGCATCACGGGGTGGGGAACTCGATCGGCGACTGCTGCGGCTCGGCGGCGCGGCGCTGGCGCTCCGCCTCGTCGGCGGCGCGCAGGGCTTCGGCTTCCGCCTTGGCCTTGGCTTCTGCCTGGCGCTGGGCTTCGTCGAGTTGCGCCGGGGTCAGCGCCTGGAGGCGCATGGACAACTGCTGGATCAGGTCGCGCCGCATCTCGCTGCGCAGCTGCGCGGCTTCCTGGTCGGAACCGATCAGGTTGTTTTCGTCGTGCACGTAGACCTTCTGCACCTGTACCTGGTTGCTCATCAGGACCAGGTCGTTGGCGCCGACGATCTCGTAGTTGATCGTGTTGGTCAGCTCGAACTCCGCGCCGCGCGCGGAACCGGTGTAGCTGACGGTGCGCTGCTGGTTGTCCTCGCGGACCAGCACCAGGTGGTAGGGCGCGTTGCTGGTGACCTTCACGCCGCTGTTTTCCAGGGTTTCCTTCAGTTCGCGCACGGTCGGGCCGTAGGCGTTGCGCGCGGACACGTCGATTTCCTTGAGCGCGAATTGCGCATCGCCCAGGCCGCGCAGTTGGAAGCCGCAGGCGGCCAGCAGGGTGGTCATACCGATCAGCGCGGCGCTGGTCAGGATACGTTTCATCAAGCTTCCCTCACTCCTGTTGATCAGCGCCCCCGGATGGCCGGGGGCGTCCAATGGAATCGCGTATCAGTTGGCGACGATGTTGACCAGTTTGCCCGGTACCACGATGACCTTGCGGATGCTCAGGCCTTCGGTGAAACGCAGCACGTTCTCGTTGGCGCGCGCGGCGGCCTCGACATCCTCGCGGCTGGCGCTGGCGGCCACGTCGATGTGTCCGCGCAGCTTGCCGTTGACCTGCACCACCAGTTGCAGGGTGTCCTGCACCAGTGCGCTCTCGTCGACGCTCGGCCAGCGCGCATCGATCACCGCTTCGGCATGGCCGAGCTGGCCCCAGAGCACGTGGCAGATGTGCGGAGTGATGGGCGCCAGCAGCAGGACCACGGTTTCCAGGCCTTCCTGGATCAGGGCGCGGTCCTGGGCGTCCTGGTTAGGCGCCTTCTCCAGCACGTTCATCAGGGTCATCACCGCGGCGATGGCGGTGTTGAACTTGTGGTGCTGGCCGACATCCTGGCTGGCCTGCCTGATCGCCAGGTGGATGGCGCGGCGGACCTGCTTCTGCGCGTCGCTCAGGGCGGCGACGTCCAGCGCGCCGGGGAGGCCGGCGCTGACGTGGGCGTGAGCCAGGCGCCAGACGCGGCGGAGGAAGCGGTTGGCGCCCTCGACGCCGGCGTCCGACCACTCCAGGCTCATGTCCGGCGGCGAGGCGAACATCATGAACAGGCGGCAGGTATCGGCACCGTACTGGTCGATCATCGATTGCGGGTCGACGCCGTTGTTCTTCGACTTCGACATCTTCTCGGTGCCGCCGATCTCGACCGGCTGGCCGTCGCTCTTCAGCCGCGCGCCGACGACCTTGGCCTTGGCGTCACGCTCGACCTCGACGTCGGCCGGGTTGAACCAGTCCTTGCCGCCGTTGGCGGTGGTCCGGTAGTAGGTATCGGCGACCACCATGCCCTGGGTCAGCAGGTTCTTGAACGGTTCGTCGCTGCCGACCAGGCCTTCGTCGCGCATCAGCTTGTGGAAGAAGCGCGCATAGAGCAGGTGCAGGATGGCGTGCTCGATGCCGCCGATGTACTGGTCGACCGGCAGCCAGTAGTCGGCCGCCTTCCTGTCCAGCATGCCGCCTTCGAACTGCGGGCAGGCGTAGCGGGCGAAATACCAGGACGACTCGACGAAGGTGTCCATGGTGTCGGTTTCGCGCTTGGCCGGCTGGCCGCATTTCGGGCAGTTGCATTCGTAGAATTCCGGCATCTTCGCCAGCGGCGAACCGGAGCCGTCCGGTACCACGTCTTCCGGCAGCACCACCGGCAACTGGTCGGCCGGCACCGGGACGTCGCCGCAAGCCTCGCAGTGGATGATCGGGATCGGGCAGCCCCAGTAGCGCTGGCGGCTGATGCCCCAGTCGCGCAGGCGGAACTGGGTGCGCGCCTGGCCCAGGCCCTTGGCCTCGAGGTCGGCGCCGATGGCGTCGAAGGCGGCCTGGTAGCCGAGGTTGTCGTACTTGCCGGAGTTGACGGTGAGCACGGACTCGTCCTTGGCGCCGTACCACTCCTTCCAGACGCTGGACTCGAAGTCGTTGTCGCCCTCGACCTTGGCGATCACCTGGCGGATCGGCAGGCCGTACTTGTTGGCGAACTCGAAGTCGCGCTCGTCATGGCCGGGCACCGCCATCACCGCGCCTTCGCCGTAGTTCATCAGCACGTAGTTGGCGACCCATACCGGCAGCTTGTCGCCGGTCAGCGGGTGTTCGACGAACAGGGAAGTGGCCATGCCTTTCTTCTCCTGGGTGGCGATGTCGGCCTCGGCGACGCCGCCGCGCTTGCATTCGTCGATGAACGCCTGCAACTGCGGGTCGTTCTGCGCTGCCTGGGTGGCCAGCGGGTGTTCGGCGGCGACGGCGACGTAGGTGGCGCCCATCAGGGTGTCCGGACGGGTGGTGAACACCTTCAGTTGGCCGGCGTGGCCGATGGAGGCCTGGTCGTAGGGGAAGCCGATCTCCATCCCGCGCGACTTGCCGATCCAGTTGCGCTGCATGGTCTTCACCTGCTCCGGCCAGCCGGGCAGGTTGTCGAGGCTCTCCAGCAGTTCCTCGGCGTAGGCGGTGATCTTGAAGTAGTACATCGGGATCTCGCGCTTCTCGATCAGCGCGCCGGAGCGCCAGCCGCGCCCGTCGATCACCTGCTCGTTGGCGAGTACGGTCTGGTCGACCGGATCCCAATTGACCGTGCCGTTCTTGCGGTAGATCACCCCTTTTTCGAACAGGCGGGTGAACAGCCACTGCTCCCAGCGGTAGTAGTCCGGCTTGCAGGTGGTGACCTCGCGGCTCCAGTCGATCGCCAGGCCGAGGCTGTCCAACTGCGACTTCATGTAGGCGATGTTGTCGTAGGTCCAGGCCGCCGGGGCGACGTTGTTCTTCATCGCGGCGTTTTCCGCCGGCATGCCGAACGCGTCCCAGCCCATCGGCTGCAGCACGTTGCGGCCCTGCATGCGGTGGTAGCGGCTGATCACGTCGCCGATGGTGTAGTTGCGCACGTGGCCCATGTGCAGCTTGCCGCTCGGATACGGGAACATCGACAGGCAGTAGAACTTCTCCTTGTCGGGTAGCTCCCTGACGAGGAAGGACTGGTGTTCTTTCCAGTAGTTCTGGGCCTGGGTTTCGATCTCGAGTGGCTGATATTGCTCGTGCATGGCGCTACTTAGACGTGACTGTTCGAAAGCCTCGTAGCATACATGACCCCCACTCCTGTCGATAGCCCGCGCCGTTTGTCGCCGGGGGCGGTTCAGCCGAACGGGAACGCTAAGCTTGCCCTATGGGCCGTCGATGGCTGGCTGCCCAGTGGTACCTTCAGAGGTGTTCGATGGCTGAGCTGCAACGCGCGAGTGTGACGGGAGGTGGGCTGTACGAGAGGCTGCTGCAGCGTCTCGCCCTGGCTCTGGATGAAGCGGATACGGCCGAGCGCCTGCGTGACGAGCATCCCACGGAGCTTGAGTTGCGTGGTTTGAGCGAAGCGGAGATGGGGCTGATACGCGCCTATCTCGACCAGGACCTGCACTGGTTGCGCGGCTGGCATGCGGCCGCCGAGGAGCTGGCGCTGCTCGAGCGCCAGACCGGCAGGACACCCCGGCCGCCCCGGCCGCAACCGCCGGCGCCCCGTCGCCACGTCTCGTTGAAACAGCGGCAACTGCTCTGTGCGCTCTGCGGTGCGCCGGTGCAGTGGAGCAAGGGGCATGGCGTGTTGCCGTGCGGCCATTGCGGCTCGCAACTGTTCCGTTCGGGCAACGGCCGCTAGGGTCTCTTTCCGGGAAGTTTCGCCAGGCGTCGCGCAATCCTTTAGATTGCCTCTTCCGACAGGGAGGGGGCGATGCCGATCCGTTATTTCTTCAAGCAACTTCTGCTGCCGCCGGGCGGCCTGTTGCTGCTGCTGTTTTTCGCTTTCTGGTGGCGCACCAGCCGACCGAGGCTGGCGCGGCTGTGCGGTGTCTGCGGGTTCTTCGGTCTGTGGCTGATGAGCATGCCGCTCAGCGTGGAGTGGATGGGGCGCTGGCTCGAAAGCGAACCGGCCCTGCTGGCGGAGGATCTGCCGGGCCTGGCGCAGCGCGCCGACGCCATCGTCATCCTCGGTGCCGGCCGGCAGACCAACGACCCAGCCTGGGGCGACGATGCGCCGAGCCTGCTGGCGGCCGAGCGGCTGCGCTATGCCGCGCGGCTGGCCAAGACCTCGGCGCTGCCGGTACTGATCAGCGGCGGGTTGCATTACGGACGCCCGCCCAGCGAGGCGGCGCTGATGGCCAATGCCCTGTTGCAGGACTTCGGCGTGCCGACGCGCTGGCAGGAAGGTCTCAGCCGTACCACCTGGGAAAACGCCACCCTGAGCGCCCCGCAGTTGCGCGAGGCCGGCGTGCGCCGGGTGGTGCTGGTGACCCAGGCCTGGCACATGCAGCGGGCACGCTGGAGCTTCGAGCGCCAGGGGTTCGAGGTGATCCCGGCGCCGGTCGGCTTCCTCGGCGGGGCCAACCTGCGGCCCTTCGGCGGCTGGCTGCCGGAAGCGCAGGCCTTCTGGCAGAGCGGCATGCTGCTGAACGAGGCGATCGGCCTGGTCGGCTATCGCCTGTTCTACCGCTGAGACGCAACCGGCGCCGCAGGGGCGCCGGTCTTTCCAGGAGGGGCTGGTTTCAGCCGAACAGGCGTCGCTCCTGCGGACGCAACTGGCGGCCGAGCAGAGCCCATAGCAGCAGCACGCCGGCCAACCCGGCCAGCGGCCAGACGCGGTATTGCAGATAGGGCGTCAGGCCCTGCATGGGAATCACCTCGCCGCGCAGGATGCCCTGCTGGAACTGCGGGATCTGCCGGACGATCCGGCCATAGGGATCGATCAGGCCGGTGACGCCGTTGTTGGTCGCGCGGATCATCCAGCGACCGCTTTCCAGGGCGCGCATCTGTGCCATCTGCAGGTGCTGCAAAGGGCCTATGGAAGTGCCGAACCAGGTGTCGTTGCTCACTGTCAGCAACACCTGGCTCTGCGCCGCGAGCGCGGCGGCGAACTCCGGGTAGACCACTTCGTAGCAGATGTACGGGGCGATCTGGTAGCCCTTGGCCTTGAGCAGCGGCTGGTCGGCCGGACCGCGAGCGAAGTCGGACATCGGCAGGTCGAAGAAGGCGATCAGGCCGCGCAGCAGGTCCTGCAGCGGCACGTACTCGCCGAACGGCACCAGCTTCTGCTTGAGGTAGGTGCCCGCGCCTTCGCCGACCACGGTGATGCCGTTGAAGTAGCGACTCTTGCCGTCGGCGAGACGTTCACGCACCGGGACCCCGGTGATCAGCGCGGCGTTCTTCTCGTCGGCGACCTGGCCCATGGCGCCGAGGTAGCCGCTGGCCATGTCCTGGAGAATCGGCACCGCGGTTTCCGGCCAGACGATCAGGTCGACGTCCTGCTGCGGCAGGCTCAGGTCGCGGTAGAGGTCGAGTTGCGCGCGGACCTGATTCGGGTCCCATTTCAGCTCCTGGGCGATGTTGCCCTGGATCGCCACTACCCTCAGCGGTTCGCCGGCCGAATGGGTCCAGGCGTGGCCCTTGAGATAGAGGCCGGCCGCCCACGGGCCGAGCAGCAGGACCAGCCCCAGAAGCAGGCTGGCACCGTGCGGGAAGAGGCGCGGCAGGTTCACCAGCAGGGCCGCGCTGAGGGCGATGACGAAGGAGGACAGCCATACGCCGCCCACCGGTACCAGCCCGGCCAGCGGTCCCTGCAACTGGCTATAGCCGGCGTAGAGCCAGGGGAAACCGGTAAGGAACCAACTGCGGAACAGCTCCAGTGCCAGCCACAGGGCGGCGAACGCCAGGGCGTCGCCCAGCGGCGCGTTGTCGCGGCGCAGGCAGCGCGCCCACAGCCAGGCCGGCAGGGCGAAGAAGAAGGCGACGCCGGCGGTGAAGCCGAGCATGAGGAGGCTTGCCAGCGGCACCGAGGCGGCGCCGTAGTCATGGATACTGACGTAGATCCAGCTGGTGCCGGCGCCGAACGCGCCGAAACCGTACCACCAGCCGCGCCACAGGGCGGACTTGCCGGGAAGGCCGCGCAAGCCGAGATAGAGCAGGGCGATCGAGAGGATCGCCAGCGGCCAGTAGTCGAAGGGCGCCAGGGCCAGGGGTGTGAGCGCGCCTGCGGCGAGTGCCAGCAGGTGTCCGGGCCAGCCGGGACGAGAAATCCAACGCATCGAATGTCCTTAGAGCCTGTTCAATGTCCGACTGCGCAGACCGGGGCCGCCTTCGACTGCCGGACGGCAACGTCCGCGGCGACAGGGGAGTCTGGCGCAAGGCGCAAGAGTAAAGGAGGGGCTGGCGAGACGCCAGAAGGACGGCGCGGGAAGATGCCCCCTCCGCCGCGGCGGAGGGGGCGCGCTCAGTTCTGCAGGGGAGACAGGCGCAGCAGATGGACGCGGCGGCTGTCGGCGTTGAGTACGCGGAAACGGAACTCGCCCAGCTCGACCACTTCGTTGCGCTTGGGCAGGTGACCGAAGGCGCTCATCACCAGGCCGCCCACGGTATCGAATTCCTCGTCAGAGAATTCCGAGCCGAAGAAGTCGTTGAAGGCGTCCACGGGGGTCAGCGCCTTGACGATGAAATCGCCGCTGGGCAGCGGCTTGATGTAGCTGTCCTCCTCGACGTCGTGCTCGTCCTCGATATCACCGACGATCTGTTCCAGCACGTCCTCGATGGTCACCAGGCCGGCCACGCCGCCGTATTCGTCGATGACGATGGCCATGTGGTTGCGGTTGGCGCGGAATTCGCGGAGCAGCACGTTGAGGCGCTTGGATTCGGGGACGAAGGTAGCCGGACGCAGCAGTTCCTTGATGTCGAAGGGACGCTCGTCGTTGTGCAGGATCAGTGGCAGGAGGTCCTTGGCCAGCAGTACGCCCATGACGTCGTCGAGGCTTTCGCCGACCACCGGGTAGCGCGAGTGGGCGGCTTCGATGATGGCCGGAAGGAATTCCTTCGGCGTCTGGGTCGAGCGGATGCTCATCATCTGCGAGCGCGGCACCATGATGTCGCGCACCTGCAGGTCGGCGACCTGGATCGCCCCCTCGACGATGGACAGCGCCTCGCTGTCCAGCAGCTTGTTGTCGTGGGCATCGCGCAGCAGCTCGAGGAGCTCCTGGCGGTTTCTCGGCTCGTGGGCAAAAGCCTGGGTGATCTTGTCCAGCCAGGACTTGTGCCCGTTGCTCGATCGGTCTTCGCTCATTTTTCCTTGCTCGGTGGCTCTTCGTCGTCGCAGGCGTACGGATCGGGATGACCCAGTTCCGCCAGCAATTCACGTTCCAGTGTTTCCATTTCTTCCGCTTCGGCGTCGTCGATGTGGTCGTAGCCGAGCAGGTGCAGGCAGCCGTGGATCACCAGGTGGGCCCAGTGGGCCTGCAACGGCTTGCGCTGTTCCAGGGCTTCGCGGGCGACCACCGGGGCGCAGATCACCAGGTCGCCGAGCAGCGGGATATCGAGAAGCTCGTCCGGGACATCGGCGGGGAAGGACAGCACGTTGGTCGCGTAGTCCTTGTGCCGGTAGGTGCTGTTCAGTTCCAGGCCTTCGGCCTCGTCCACCAGGCGGATGGTCAGCTCCGACTCCGGACGCTGGCGCAGGGCCAGTTCGCACCAGGCGCGGAACTGCGCTTCGGAGGGCAGGTCCGGGGCGGCGCTGGCGACCTGCAGGTCGAGCTCAAGCGGCATCGTGACCGCCCTTGCCCGTTCCCTCGACCGGCCGCACCTGGCTTTGCTGGCGGCTCTCGTGACGCTCGTAGGCTTCGACGATACGCTGCACCAGCGGGTGGCGGACCACATCCTTGGGCTTGAAGTGGGTGAAGCTGATGCCGGGGACGTCCTGCAGGACCTCGATCACGTGCTTGAGGCCGGAGCGGGTGCCGCGGGGCAGGTCGACCTGGGTGACGTCGCCGGTGATCACCGCGGTGGAGCCGAAGCCGATCCGGGTGAGGAACATCTTCATCTGCTCGACTGTGGTGTTCTGGCTCTCGTCGAGGATGATGAAGCTGTTGTTCAGCGTGCGCCCGCGCATGTAGGCCAGCGGCGCGACCTCGATGACGTTGCGCTCGATCAGCTTGGCCACGTGTTCGAAGCCGAGCATCTCGTAGAGCGCGTCGTAGAGCGGGCGCAGGTAGGGGTCGATCTTCTGCGACAGGTCGCCGGGAAGGAAACCGAGCTTCTCGCCGGCCTCGACCGCCGGGCGCACCAGCAGGATGCGGCGGATCTGCTCGCGCTCCAGGGCGTCGACGGCGCAGGCCACGGCGAGATAGGTCTTGCCGGTGCCGGCCGGGCCGATGCCGAAGTTGATGTCGTGGTCGAGGATCGCCTTGACGTAGCGCTGCTGGTTGGCGCCGCGCGGGCGGATGTGCGCCTTGCGCGACTTCAGGGTGACCTGCGGCGCGCTCTGCAATTCCTCGAGGTCTTCCAGGCCGGACTCCTGCAGGTACAGGTGCACGGTGTCGGGGGTGAGATCGGTGCCGTTCTGCGCCTCGCGGTAGAGACGCTGCAGCAGGCGTTCGGCAACCTTGGTCCGGCGCGGTTCGCCGGCCAGTTCGAACTGGTTGCCGCGGTTGCGGATCTCGATGTCGAGGCGTTTCTCGATCTGGTGGAGATGCTCGTCGAACTGCCCGCAAAGTGTCGCGAAGCTGCGGGCGTCGAACGGCTCGAGGATAAAGCGATGAAGTTCCTGGGGGGCGTTCAAGGTGTTCTGTCGTACTCGCCAGTGGCTGATTGATAGGGAAGAGAATAACCGCTGGATATCGTCGCGCAAAGTTGCCGTATCGCGGCGGCGCTTTCCCGGTTCCCGCTGAAACGTTGGTGCACCGTGGCGGCGGGAAGGTTCAGCGAGCCCGCCGTACGGTCGTCGGCCTCAATGCAGGGTGCTGTCGATCAGGGTGCCGCGCAGCGAGTGCGGCAGCGCGTCGTCGATGTGCACCTGGGCGAACTGGCCGATCAGGCGTGGATTGTCGCAGCGGAAGTTGACGATCCGGTTGTTCTCGGTGCGCCCCTGGAGCATGCCTGGGTCCTTCTTCGAGAAGTCGGTGACCAGGATCCGCTGGGTGCTGCCGACCATGCGCCGGCTGATCTCGTAGCCTTGCTGGTGGATGCGGCTCTGGAGGATCTGCAGGCGCTGTTTCTTCACTTCTTCCGGCAGGTCGTCGGCGAGGTCGGCGGCGGGCGTGCCGGGCCGCGCGCTGTAGATGAAGGAGAAGGAGAAGTCGAAGCCGACGTCCTCCACCAGCTTCATGGTCTGCTCGAAGTCCTTCTCGGTTTCGCCGGGGAAACCGACGATGAAGTCGGAGCTGATGCAGATGTCCGGTACCGCGGCCTTCAGCTTGCGGATACGCGACTTGTATTCCAGCACGGTATGGTTGCGCTTCATCGCCGCCAGCACGCGGTCGGAGCCCGACTGCACCGGCAGGTGGATGAATTTCACCAGCTCCGGCACCTCGGCGTGGGCCTGGATCAGCGCGTCGGAGAATTCCAGCGGGTGCGAGGTGGTATAGCGGATGCGCTCGATACCGTCGACGGCGGCGACCACCCGCAGCAGTTCGGCGAAGTCGGCCAGGCGGCCATCGTGGGTCAGGCCGCGGAAGCCGTTGACGTTCTGTCCCAGCAGGGTGACTTCGCGGACGCCGTTCTCGGCCAGGTGGATCACTTCGGCGATCACGTCGTCGAATGGTCGGCTGACTTCCTCGCCGCGGGTGTAGGGCACCACGCAGAAGCTGCAGTACTTGCTGCAGCCTTCCATCACCGAGACGAAGGCGGTGGGGCCATCGACCCGCGGTTCCGGCAGGCGGTCGAATTTCTCGATTTCCGGGAAGGACACGTCGACCTGCGGCTTGCGCGTGCTGCGCGCGGCGTCGATCATTTCCGGCAGGCGGTGCAGGGTCTGCGGGCCGAAGACCACGTCGACATAGGGCGCGCGCTCACGGATCGCGGCGCCTTCCTGGCTGGCCACGCAGCCGCCGACGCCGATCACCAGGTCGGGATTCTGCTGCTTCAGCTCGCGCCACATGCCGAGCTTGGAAAACACCTTTTCCTGGGCCTTCTCGCGGATCGAGCAGGTATTGAGCAGGATGACGTCGGCCTCGGCGGCGTTTTCGGTCACCTCGAGGGCTTGGTGTTCACCGAGCAGGTCCGCCATTCGCGACGAGTCGTACTCGTTCATCTGGCAGCCGTGGGTTTCGATGAAAAGCTTCTTGGCCATGCGCTTCGTCGGACAGTTCGAAAAGGACCGCGCATTATAGAGGGCGGGGCCCCCGGTTCCTAGCGTTGCTGGCCGAAAGGCTGTGCTATGATTCGCGCCCTTCATTTTCCGGCATTGCTTTCCCCGCCATGAACAAGCGCGAAAACCCCATCTACAAGGTGATTTTCCTCAACCAGGGCCAGGTCTTCGAGATGTATGCCAAGCAGATCTACCAGAGCGATCTGTGGGGCTTCCTGGAAATCGAGGAGTTCGTCTTCGGCGAGCGCACCCAGGTGGTGGTGGACCCCAGCGAGGAGAAGCTCAAGGCGCAGTTCGAAGGCGTTCTGCGCAGCTTCGTGCCGATGCACGCGATCGTCCGCATCGACGAGGTCGAGCGCCTGGGTACGCCGAAGATCAGCGAGGCCAAGGGCGCAGGCAACGTCATGCCGTTCCCCATGCCGATGCCCGGCAAGAGCGACTGATTCGCGAAAGGGACGTCAGGGCAGCGGCGCGAAGGGCGTGACGCCGCCGGCAGTCTGCAGTTCGATCAGGTAGTTGCGGAAGATCTGCCCCAGCACCCGGGTGGCGATGTCCAGTTCGTCGCGGTTCATCTGCTCGGCTACCAGGTCGGCGCTGTCCAGGGCGTCCTCGGCGCCGTTCACCGCTGCCATCTTCAGCACGATGTAGGCCTGTACGTTGTTCGCCGGAACCCCTTCGCCACGGAAGAACATGGTGCCGAGGTGGTACTGGGCCTGGGCATGGCCCTGTAGCGAGGCTTTCTCGAACCAGTTGAGGGCGGCCTGGAGGTCGCGCGGGATGCGCTCGCCGTCGTAGAAGAATTCGCCCAGTTCGTATTGCGCCTCGGCGTCGCCGCCATTGGCGACCTGCTGGCAGGCGGCGAGCGCCTGCTGCAATTCTTCGGGAACGGTGTTCAGCGCGCAGCGGCCGGTCGCTGGAATCAGCAACGAGTTGCCTCCCGCCTGCGCGAGCAGCGGCTGGAGGATCAACAGGCAACCCAGGGCGAGGGTGCGGCCGGTACGGAACATGAGGGGAAGACACCTCCTGGATCGGGGCGGGCAAGGGCTGCCCGGCCAACGAAATGCGCTGACCCTCACATTATGAAATAAGCCGACGCCTCCTTACAAAGTCTTTACTGTCTTTTCGGGAACTTTGTCGGCGCGTTTATGCATTTCGGCTAAGAAGGGCTTCCGGCGGGGAGGAGGGCGGCGCCCGGGAAGGGCGCCGCGAAGAGGATCATTTCAGCGCGGCGAAGGCTTTTTCGGCGGCGTTCAGCGTGATTTCCAGCTCCTTGTCGCCATGGGCGATGGAGGTGAAGCCGGCCTCGAAGGCGCTAGGCGCAAGGTACACGCCACCGTCGAGCATCAGGTGGAAGAAGCGCTTGAAGCGTTCGACGTCGCTGGCCATCACGTCCTCGAAGGTGACGATGGCGTCGGCGCCGCTGAAGTACAGGCCGAACATGCCGCCCGCCTGGGTGGTGACGAAGGGGATGCCGGCGGCATCCGCGCGCTGTTGCAGGCCGTCGAGCATGCGCGTGGTGTAGGCGGTCAGTTCGTCGTGGAAACCGGGGCGGCTGATCAGGCGCAGGGTGGTCAGCCCAGCGGCCATCGCCAGCGGGTTGCCCGAGAGCGTGCCGGCCTGGTAGACCGGGCCCAGCGGGGAAATCTGCTGCATGATCTCGCGCTTGCCGCCGAAGGCGCCCACCGGCATGCCGCCGCCGATGATCTTGCCGAAGGTCGACAGGTCCGGGGTGACCCCGTAGTAGGCCTGGGCGCCGCCGAGGGCGACACGGAAGCCGGTCATCACTTCGTCGAAGATCAGCACCACGCCGTGTTCGTCGCAGGCTTCGCGCAGGCCTTCGAGGAAGCCCGGCGCCGGCGGCACACAGTTCATGTTGCCGGCAACCGGCTCGACGATGATGCAGGCGACCTCCTTGCCGACTTCGCCCAGGGTCTTGCGCACCGCCTCGATGTCGTTGAACGGCAGGGTCAGGGTGTGCTTGGCGAAGGCCGCCGGAACGCCCGGGGAGTTCGGCACGCCGAAGGTCAGGGCGCCGGAGCCGGCCTTCACCAGCAGGCTGTCGGAGTGACCGTGGTAGCAGCCTTCGAACTTGATGATGCTGTCGCGCCCGGTGTAGCCGCGGGCCAGACGGATGGCGCTCATGGTCGCCTCGGTGCCGGAGCTGACCATGCGCACCATCTCCATCGACGGCACCATGGAGCAGACCAGGTCGGCCATTTCCACTTCCAGCGCGGTCGGCGCGCCATAGGACAGGCCGTGGTCGAGTTGCCGGCGCACCGCGTCGAGCACGTCCGGATGGCTGTGGCCGAGGATCATCGGGCCCCAGGAGCCGACATAGTCCACGTAGCGCTTGTCGTCCTCGTCCAGTACATAGGCGCCTTCGGCGTGCTTGAAGAACAGCGGGGTGCCGCCGACGCTCTTGAAGGCGCGCACCGGGGAGTTGACCCCGCCGGGAATGTGTTTCTGGGCGTTGTTGAACAGCGTTTCGGAACGGGACATGGCTAGCTCTCTATCTCTCGGGCGAGGCGCGGAGGCGTCAGGCAGGTTCGAACAGGGCGCTGAAGGCGCGGGCGCGGCGTTCCACCTCGGCGGCGGACGCGGCGGCGAACAGCGCATGGATCACGGCGACCAGATCGACGCCGCGGGCGATCAGGCCGGGCGCGGTGTCGAGGCTGATGCCGCCGATGGCGGTGATCGGCAGGTGCAGGCGCGGCCGGGCCTGGTCGAGCAGTTCGACGCTGGCGGCGGGGGCGCCGGGTTTGGTGCTGGAATTGAAGAAGCGGCCGAAGGCGACGTAGCTGGCGCCCTCGGCCACCGCCTGCTCGGCCAGTTCCAGTTGGGCGTGGCAGGTGGCGCCGATGACCGCCTGGCGGCCGAGCAGGGCGCGCGCCGCCGACAGCGAACCGTCGGTCTGGCCGAGGTGCAGGCCGACGCCCAGGCGCGCGGCGAGTTCGGCGTCGTCGTTGACGATCAACTGCGCGCCGTGGCGTTCGCAGAGTTCGCGCAGGCTTTCCGCCTCGCGCAGGCGCCGCGCCTGGTCGCTGGATTTGTCGCGGTATTGCAGCAGGCGCGCGCCGCCGCGGAGCGCGGCTTCGACGTAGGGCAGCAGGCGGCCGTCGTCCAGTAGCTGGCTATCGGTGATGGCGTACAGGCCGCGCAGTTTCATCGGCTGGCTCTCAGTGACAGAAGTCGGTGGGCAGGCGGCGCGGCACGTATTGGCCGTGGCCCGGACTCTCGGCGTCGCGCAGGGTCCGCCAGGTGTAGTCGAGGGCGCTCTGCACGGCGCCGTGCAGCGCTTCGCCGAGGGCGATGCGACCGGCCAGGGCGCTGGCCAGGGTGCAGCCGGAGCCATGGTAGCTGCCGGGCAGGCGCTGGCAGGTGAAGGTGCGGCGGCTGCCGTCGCGGCTGTACAGGCGATTGTGCACTTCGCTTTCGTCGCCGTGTCCGCCGGTGATCAACAGGTGCTCGCAGTGTTCCAGCAGGCGCTCGGCGCACTGGTCGGCGCTGCCCTCGGGCAGGTCGGCGAGCAGGCGCGCTTCCGGCAGGTTCGGCGTGGCGATGGTGGCGCGCGGCAGCAGCCGCTCGCGCATGGCGAAGCCGACGTCGCCCTTGCCCAACGCACCGCCGCCGCCGGCGCGCAGCACCGGATCGCAGACCACCGGCAAGTGCGGGTGGGCGGCGAGGATCTCGGCCACCGTGTCGACCATCTCCAGCGAACCGAGCATACCCAGCTTGACCGCCGCGACGGGCAGGTCGGCGAGTACGGCGTTGGCCTGGGCCAGCACCCACTCGCGGTCGAGGACGCGGAAGTCGCTGACGTTGACGGTGTCCTGCACGGTCAGCGCGGTGACCGCCGGGGCGGCGTGGCAGCCCTGGGCGAGCAGGGCTTCGATGTCGGCTTGCAGTCCGGCGCCACCACTGGGGTCGTGACCGGACAGGCAGAGCACTACGGGGCGGGAAGTCGGTGTTTTCATGGCGCGTGAGCTTACCACTAAAAGCGCTTCGTGGCGGCTGCGCGGACGACCTTTCGGGCGCCGCGCCCGGGCCCTGCGTGACACGTCCCGGGCCTGACGTGGCGTGGCGTGTGCTAAAGTTCGGCGAATATTCATACAACGCTCGCCAAGGGCGGACCATGACGAGGGAGGTGGGGCTCCCGGTCCGTTCGAGGAGCACTGCGGGGCATCATGCGGCACTGGCTGATTCTCTTTCTTATTGCGTTGCCGTGCCTGGCGGGTGCGGTGAGCTTCAACGAGCAGGTCGAGCGCCTGCCGCTGGGGCAGTCCATCGACGTGTTCGAGGACGTGCGCGGTAGCGCCGATATCAACGACATCACCTCGCGGGCCATCGACAGCAGCTTCCGCCGCCATGACAAGGACGTGCTCAATGCCGGCTATTCGCGCTCGGTGTTCTGGTTGCGCCTGGACCTGGACTACCGGCCGGTCGCCTCCAGTGATCCGCGCACCTGGCTGCTGGAGCTGGCCTATCCGCCGCTGGACAAGCTCGACCTCTACCTGCCCGATGGCCAGGGCGGCTACCGCCTCGCCCAGCGCACCGGCGACACATTGCCGTTCGCCAGTCGGCCGATCCGGCAGAACAACTACCTGTTCGAACTCGGCCTCGAGCCGAACAAGCCGCAGCGTGTCTACCTGCGGCTGGAAAGCCAGGGGTCGATCCAGGCGCCGCTGACCCTGTGGTCGCCCAAGGCCTACCTGGAGGAGCAGCCCGAACGCATCTATGTGCTCGGCATCATCTATGGCGTGCTGCTGGTGATGCTGATCTACAACCTGTTCATCTTCCTCAGCGTCCGCGATACCAGCTATCTCTACTACATCCTCTATATCGCTTCGTTCGGGCTCTACCAGGTCTCGGTGAACGGCGCCGGCATCGAGTACTTCTGGCCCGACAGCCCCTGGTGGGCGAACGCCGCCACGCCATTCCTGATCGGTTCGGCGGCGCTGTTCGGCTGCCAGTTCGCGCGCAGCTTCCTGCATACCCGCGACCACAGCGTGTGGGTCGACCGCGGCCTGCTGGCGCTGATGGCGGTCGGCGCGCTGGTCATGCTGATGGCGCTGACCATGAGCTACGCCGTGGCCCTGCGCCTGGCCACCTACCTGGCGCTGGCCTTCACCGGCCTGATCTTCGCCGCCGGCATCCTCGCCTGGCTGCGCGGCATGCGCGTGGCGCGCTATTTCATCATCGCCTGGACCGCCTTCCTTCTCGGCGGCATCGTCAACACCCTGATGGTCCTCGGCTACCTGCCGAACATGTTCCTCACCATGTATGCCAGCCAGATCGGTTCGGCGCTGGAGGTGGGCTTGCTGTCGCTGGCACTGGCCGACCGGATCAACGCAATGAAGGAGGAGCGCGCGCGAATCCTCCAGGAGTCCAGCCGCAAGCTGGAAGCGCTGAACCAGGAACTGGCCAACAGCAACCGCCTGAAGGACGAGTTCCTCGCCACCGTCACCCACGAACTGCGCACCCCGATGAGCGGGGTGATCGGTTCGCTGGAGCTGATGCAGACGGTGCCGATGGACGTCGAACTCGCCGAGTACCAGCGCACCGCCGCCGGTTCGGCGCGGGACATGATGCGGATGGTCAACGACATCCTCGCCCTCATCGAACTGCAGGCCGGCAAGCTCTACCCGCGCCGCGAGCCGTTCAGCCTGCGCGGCCTGTTCGACAGCCTGCGCGCGCAGTACGCGCCGCGCGCCGAGGAGAAGGGCCTGCGCTTCGCCCTGCAACTGGACGACAGCCTGCCGGACACCCTCGAAGGTGATGCCGGCAAGCTGGCCCAGGCGCTGGGCTACCTGGTCGACAACGCGATCAAGTTCACCGCCAGGGGCAGCGTGACCCTGCGCGTCGCCGCCGGGCGTACCCATGACGGGGTGGCGCTGCGGGTGGAAGTGATCGACACCGGCATCGGTTTCGACATGGCCGCCGGCAGCGACCTCTACCAGCGTTTCGTCCAGGCCGACAGCTCGTTGACCCGTGGCTACGGAGGCCTCGGCATCGGCCTGGCGCTGTGCCGCAAGCTGGTGGAACTGCTTGGCGGCGAGCTGACCCACGAGTCCCGGCCGGGGCAGGGCAGCCGCTTCCTCCTGCGCCTGCAACTGACCCAGCCGGCCCAGGGCCTGGCGCCGCCGCCGCGGCGCGCCGGCGGGCAGGCGGTGCGGCGTCCCGAGGAGTGCACGGTGCTGGTGGTGGAGGACAACGCCATCAACCAGTTGGTGACTCGCGGCATGCTGCTCAAGCTCGGCTACCGGGTGCGCACCGCCGACAACGGCAGCGAGGCCCTGGAGTTGCTGGCGTGCGAGCGGCCGGACGGCGTACTGCTCGACTGCCAGATGCCGGTGATGGACGGCTTCGCCACCTGTCGGGCGATCCGCGCGCTGCCCGGCTGCGCGGAACTGCCGGTGCTGGCGTTGACCGCCCACAGCCACAGCGGCGATCGCGAGCGCTGCCTGGCGGCGGGCATGAGCGACTACATGGCCAAGCCGGTCAAGTTCGAAGAGTTGCAGACCCTGCTGCACGATTGGCTGCTGTGCCAGCCGATCGTCACCAAGTCCGCCTGAAGCCTTTCCGCGGCTGGCTGAAATGCCGGCCTGCGCGACCTGTATGTCTCTTTAGGCAAAGCCTGAAGCGTGATTCACTGGGAAAAAGTGAATCCGGATTCAGTCATGGTCTATCGTGTCACCGAACGCCGCCTGCAACGCGATTCCGCGCTGCGCGAGCGTATCCTCCAGCTAGGCCTGCGGCGTGTCGCGGAGGGCGGTTTCGCCGCGCTGACCATGCAGGCCCTGGCCGACGACGCGGGGATCGCCACCGGCAGCCTGTACCGCCACTTCCGGGGCAAGGGCGAGCTGGCGGCGGAAATCTTCCGCCGCGCCAGCCAGCGTGAGGTCGATGCCCTGGCCGTGGTCCTGCGCGGTCCCGGCGCGCCCGCCTGGCGCCTGGCCGAGGGCTTGCGGCGCTTTGCCGCGCGCGCCTGGAGCAGCCAGCGGCTGGCCTTCGCCCTGATCGCCGAGCCGGTGGATCCTGAAGTCGACGAGCAGCGCCTGCGCTATCGCGAGGCCTACGCCGCACTGTTCGTCGAACTGCTCGAGGAGGGCCGGCGCAGTGGCGCATTCCAGCTTTCCCTGGTGCCGCTTGCCGCGGCCTGCCTGGTCGGGGCCATCGCCGAGGCGCTGGTCGGCCCCTTGTCTCCCCCGGCGCGCGCCGCTCGCGACAGCGGCCAGTCGGAACCGAGTCTGGAGCCGGTGAGTACGGCTCTGGTGAACTTCTGCCTGCGCGCGGTGGGCGCGCCTGTCTGCGAGGAACCCTCATGAACCTGCACCAGTACGCCGAAACCCACGAAGTGACCAACCAGGTACCGTCGCTGGATGGTGCCAACCTCTACCGCCTCGACCTGCCTCTCCAGGAGTGGGTGCGTCGCTACCAGGGCGGCTGGGCCGAGGAGCGCCTGCAGCGCTACGGCGAGCTGGCCGGCGGCCCGCTGATGGCGGCCGGCTTCCTGGCCAACCAGCACAAGCCGGAGTTCCATAGCCACGACCGCTACGGCAACCGCGTCGACCTGGTGGAGTTCCACCCCGCCTACCACGAGCTGATGCGCGCCGCCATCGAACACGAACTGCCCTCGCTGCCCTGGACCGACCCGCGCCCCGGCGCCCAGGTGGCGCGGGCCGGGCTGTCCTACCTGCACAGCCAGGCGGAGGCCGGCACCGGTTGCCCGTTGACCATGACCTACGCCAGCGTGCCAGCGATTCGCCTGCAGGCGGACCTGGCCGAGAAATGGCTGCCGAAGATCCTCTCCCGCGAGTACGACCCGCGCAACGTGCCGATGGAGCAGAAGGCGGGCGTCACCATCGGCATGGCGATGACCGAGAAGCAGGGCGGCACCGACGTCCGGGCCAATACCACGCGGGCCTACCCGGTGGGGATTCCCGGGCCGGGGCAGGCCTACGAACTGGTCGGGCACAAGTGGTTCTGCTCGGCGCCGATGTGCGACGCCTTCCTCACCCTGGCCTACACCGACAAGGGCCTGACCTGCTTTCTGCTGCCGCGCCACCGGCCGGACGGCAGCCGCAACCAGTTCTACATCCAGCGCCTGAAGGACAAGCTGGGCAACTGGTCGAACGCCTCCAGCGAAATCGAGTATCGCGGCGCCCTGGCCTGGATGGTCGGCGAAGAGGGCCGTGGCGTGCCGACCATCATCGAGATGGTCGCCATGACCCGCTTCGACTGCATGATCGGCTCCAGCGCACTGATGCGTCAGGCGTTGACCCAGGCCGCCCACCACTGTGCCTACCGCAAGGTCGGCGGGCGGGTGCTGGCCGAGCAACCGCTGATGCAGAACGTGCTCGCCGACCTGGCCCTGGAAAGCGAGGCGGCGCTGGCCCTGACCCTGCGCATGGGGCATGCCCTGGACCGTGGCCACGACGAGCAGGAGGAGAAGTTCGCCCGCCTGGTCACCGCGGTGGGCAAGTACTGGATCTGCAAGCGTGCCCCGGCGATGATCAACGAAGCCTCCGAATGCATGGGCGGTGCCGGCTACGTCGAGGAAACCATCCTGCCGCGGCTGTACCGCGAGGCCCCGGTGAACTCGATCTGGGAAGGTTCCGGCAACGTGCAGTGCCTGGACGTGCTGCGTGCCCTGTCGAAGGAGCCGGGGGTGCTCGACGCGTTGTTCGCCGAACTGGGCGACGGCCATGGCGACGCCCGTCTCGCCGCGCACATCGGCAACCTCAAGGCGGCCTTCGCCGACACCGCCGACATCCAGTACCGCGCCCGCCAGCTCACCGAGGACGTGGCGATCGCCCTGCAGGCCAAGCTGTTGCTGGAAGCCGGCAACTCCGCGGTGTCCGACGCCTTCATCGGCAGTCGCCTGGGGGACGGCGGGCGGGTCTACGGCACCCTGCCGCGCGGCGTCGAGGTCGAGGCGCTGTTGGCTCGCGCCACCCCGCACCTGGCCTGAGGCGCGTCGCGATGCAGGCGCATCCGCGCTACCGGGAGCTGGTCGAGCAGGGCTTCGCCGCGGCCAGTTTCGTCGGCGACCTCGGCATCCGTCCGCTGGACTGCGGGCCGGGTTGGGTCGAAGCGGGGCTGGACATCCTGCCCCGCCACGCCCAGCAGAACGGCTTCATCCATGCCGGGGTCCAGGCGACCCTGGCCGACCATGCCGCCGGGGCCGCCGCCGCGACCCTGGTGGAGGAGGGGCAGACGGTGCTGACCCTGGAGTTCAAGCTCAACCTGTTGCGCCCGGCGCTTTGCCAGCGCCTGTTGTGTCGCGCCGAGGTGCTCAAGGCCGGGCGCCAGGTGACGGTGGTCGAGGCCGAGGTGTTCGCCGAGCGGGACGGTCGGCGGCACCTGTTCAGCAAGGCCACCGTGACCATGGCGGTGGTGGCGCTGGCCGAATGAGGTAACGGGAGAAAAGCGCTGTGTTTTCCTGTCGGTACAGGCAAGATGTTTTCCATGCGAACCGACAGGAAGCCCACCATGAGTATCGATTCCGACGACGGGTTCGTCGTCGCCCGCACGGCCGAGGAGGCCGTCGACCGTCTTGCCGAGCTGCACCGCCAGGCCACCGCGGCGCTGAGCCAGGCGCTCAAGCGCTACATCAAGGAGCGCATCGAGCCAAGCGAGGCCGAGCGGCAGAACTTCCACTACCCGCAACTGCGCATCGGCTACCGCTGCCAGGGCGAGGTGCCGTCCACCACCCGCGCCTACGCCAAGGTCCAGGTGCCGGGCGAATACAGCGTCACCGTCACCCACCCCGACGCCTTCCGCAAGTACCTGCTGGAACAGTTGCGTCCGCTGATGGACGATTTCACCGTGCAGGTGCAGGTCGGCCCGAGCCAACAGGACATCCCCTATCCCTACGTGGTCGAGCAGGGCGACGAGCTGGCCGGCTCCGGGGTGACCGCCGCCGAGCTGGCGCGGGTGTTCCCCAGCACCGACCTGTCCGCCGCTTCCGACGACATCGCCGACGGCCTCTACGAATGGGAACGCGCCGACCAGTTGCCGCTGGCGCTGTTCGACGCCGCGCGGGTGGACTTCTCCCTGCGCCGCCTGGTGCACTACACCGGCAGCGACTGGCGCCACGTGCAGCCGTGGATCCTGCTGACCAACTACCACCGCTACGTCGACCAGTTCATCCGCCTCGGCCTGACCCGCCTGCGCGAGGACCCGCGCTTCGTGCGCATGGTCCTGCCGGGCAACGTGATCATCGAACGCGGGATGGACGAAGGCGAGGCCAACGCCATCGTCGCCGGGGTGGTCTGGCACCGCTACCAGATGCCGGCCTACCACCTGATCGCCGCCGATGGCGACGGCATCACCCTGGTCAACATCGGGGTCGGCCCGTCCAACGCGAAGAACATCACTGACCACCTGGCGGTGTTGCGTCCGCATTGCTGGCTGATGATCGGCCACTGCGGCGGCCTGCGGCAGTCGCAGACCATCGGCGACTACGTACTGGCGCACGCCTACATGCGCCGCGACGGCATCCTCGACCGCGCGCTGCCGCCGCACATCCCGATCCCGGCGCTGGCCGAAGTCCAGGTCGCCTTGCAGGAAGCCGCCGCCGAAGTCACCGGCGAGCGCGGCGAGTCGCTCAAGCGACGCTTGCGCACCGGCACCGTGCTCACCTACGACGACCGCAACTGGGAGCTGCGCTGGGCCCAGGAGCGGCCACTGATCAACCTGGCGCGGGCCATCGCGGTGGACATGGAGAGCGGCACCATCGCCGCCCAGGGCTACCGCCTGCGGGTGCCCTACGGCACGTTGCTGTGCGTCTCGGACAAGCCGCTGCACAGCGAGATCAAGCTGCCCGGCTCGGCCAACGCCTTCTACGAGCGCGCGGTGAACCAGCACCTGCGGATCGGCATCGCCGCCCTCGACCTGTTGCGCAGCCAGCTCAACTCGCTGCACTCGCGCAAGCTGCGAAGTTTCGACGAGCCGCCGTTCCGTTGATCGGACGCGCCGCGGTTTCCGTGCGGAAACCTCGGCGCGCTTCTACGCCTCGCGGCGCCGAGGCCCTACAATGATGGCCCTTCGCCCTGCGTGGAACCGCGGCGCCTTCTGCCGGTCGGAACGACCACGCCTGCCATCGATGTGAGCCCCATGCCGTTCAGCGCCCCCACTCATCTCAGCAACCCGCTCCGTCGCTTCGCCCGCCGCCTGGTGCCCGATGCCGCGCCGGAAGTGGCAGCGCCGTTGCCGATGCCGGAAAGCCTGGCCGGCGAACCGTGGTTCTCGGTCGGGCGGGCGGTCGAGGCCCTCGGCGGCGAGCGGGTCGATGGCTGGATCCTGGAAGAATGGCGTGGCTTGGCCCTGCGCGCGCGTTTCAGCGCTTGCTGGCGCGATCCGCGCGGCAACCTGTGGAATGTCCTGCCGCAGGCGGGCGCCATCGCTTTCCTGGCCGACCCGCAGCGGCGCTACGAAGGCGTGCCGCTGGCCGACCAGTACCAGGCGCTCAGCCGCGATGTCCTGCTGGAAGACTACCTCGGCCTGCGGCGCCAACTGGCCCGCGCCGGCCTGGACGACGAGGCCCGCGAGCGCCTGGCCGGGATGGCCGCGCGCCTGGAAAGCTGGCTGGCCCTGGGCGGCCGTGGCGACCAGGCTTGTCCGTGCGGCAGCGGCAAGCGCTACCGCAACTGCTGCTCCCGCCTGGTGGCCCCGGCCTCCTGAGCGACGTTGCGCGGTGCGACGCGCCACTGCTCGCCGGGTTTCGGCGTGCCGAAGGTCGCCGGGTCCACGCCTTGGCTGCGCAGCGCCGCCTGGAGCGCCTTGGGCGGGTCGTCCTGCTGTTCGTCGGTGAGATTGAAGGTACCGAAGTGGATGGCCATGCTGGTCTGCGCCTGCAGCGTGCGATGGGCCTGCACCGCGTCGTCGGGATTCATGTGGTGGTCGCGCATGAACCAGCGCGGCTCGTAGGCGCCGATCGGCAGGGCGGCGAAACGCATCGCCCCGAAGCGCTGGTGGATCAGCCCGAACTCCGGGCCGAGCCCGGTATCGCCGGGAAACAGCAGCGGGCCGTCCGGCGAGTCGATGACGAAGCCGAGCCAGAGCGTGCGGTTGGTGTCGCTGCGGGTGCGCGACGACCAGTGCTGCACCGGTACGCCATGCAGCGTCAGGCCAGCGCCCAGCGGCACGGCCTGCCACCAGTCGATCTCCACGACGTCGGCGAAACCTGTCTGGCGGATCAGCCCGGCGTTGCCCAGGCCGCTGACCACCTTGGCCGTCGGCCAGCGCCGGTGGAGCTGGCGCAGGGTTTCCAGGTCGAGGTGGTCGTAGTGGTTGTGGCTCACAAGCACCAGGTCGATCGGTGGCAACTGGTCGAGCGTCAACCCGGGCGGATGGTGGCGCTTCGGGCCGATGAAGGCGAGCGGGCTGACCCGTTGCGACCAGACCGGGTCGGTGAGGATGTTCAGGCCGCGGTGCTGGATCAGCAGGGTGGCGTGGTTGATGTAGGTGACCCGCAGTTCTTCGCCGCGGGCGCGCTCGTTCACCCTTGGCGGCGTTGCCGTCGGCGGCAGGGCGACCCACGGGCGTTGCGGCGGGCGGTTCCACTGCCACTTGAGCAGGTCGCGCAGGCTCTTGTGCGCGGTCGGCTGGATATTGCGGAAACGTTCGCCGTCGAAATGGTCCGAAGGCGGACCCTGATAGGCGCTGCCAGCGCAGCCGGCCAGGGTCAGCAGGCTGATCAGCCAGGTGGGACGCAGGGAGGGCATGAGGGGATGCTCTTGCGGTCAGGCTCTCGGACAACCTAGCATGCCGCCCGGTACCCCGATCAAGCCAACTCGTTTCCAGTCATGTCCCGTCCCCCGCGTCCTTCCCCGCGTCATCCCGTCCGCCCTGCGCCACGCCGGGTGGCCAAGGCGCCGCCGAGCGAGCCGAAGCTGCTGCTGTTCAACAAGCCGTTCGACGTACTGACCCAGTTCAACGACGAGCAAGGGCGTTCGACCCTCAAGGACTTCATCCCGGTGCCGGGCGTGTATCCGGCCGGGCGCCTGGACCGCGACAGCGAGGGCCTGTTGCTGCTGACCAACGACGGTCGCCTGCAGGCGCGCATCGCCGACCCCCGGCACAAGCTGCCGAAGACCTACTGGGTGCAGGTCGAAGGTACGCCGGACGAGGAGCAATTGCGGCGCCTGCGCGAGGGCGTGACGCTCAACGACGGCCCGACGCTGCCCGCCGAGGCGCGTCTGCTGGATGAGCCGACGTTGTGGGAGCGGGTGCCGCCGGTGCGTTTTCGCAAGTCGGTGCCGACCCACTGGCTGGAACTGGTGATCCGCGAGGGGCGCAATCGCCAGGTGCGGCGGATGACGGCGGCGGTGGGCTTGCCGACGCTGCGGCTGGTGCGGGTGCGGATCGGCCCCTGGAGCCTGGATGGCCTGGGCCTCGGGGAATGGCGGGAAGTGCCGGCGCGGCTGGACTGACGAGAGGGGCGTCGTCCAGCGGGCGCGGAACGATCAGTAGTACGACTTGATCACGGCGATGCCACGACCCATCACGTCGCGCCAGGCGTCGCGGGTCTCGGCGTCGCAGTCGCGGTCGTGCTCGGCGACCGCCATCAGCAGGGCGTCCAGCCACAGGTCGTAGAGTTCCGGGCGGATATCCAGCGCGGCGCGCGAATGGCTGGCGCCGAGGGCGCGCAGCTTGCTGTCGGACATGCCGCGGGCGTACATCACCAGGTTCATGATCCCGGCACGCAGCAGGTGTTTCTGCGCAGTCATGTCGGTGGTGGCGAACTTGGCGCGAATCTGCGGGGAACTGGCAAGGAAATGCCGGTAGAAATCATCGAAGAATCCGGTGCTGGCACAGCAGCGTCCATAACTCTGCATGACGCGGTCGGCGGCGTTCATGGCGACTCCCTTGTTCTAGGCAATGGCAAGGCGAGCCGGCCCCGTTGGCCGGGGCCGGCGGATGATTACGAGTGGTTGGATGACGCGCGTGGCGCCGGGGTTACATGCCCGCGCCTTCGAGGCTGCCGATGACCAGGCCCTTGATGATGAAGCCCAGTACGCCCAGGCCGAGGGCGAAGAACAGGATCAGGGTTCCGAACTTGCCGGCTTTCGACTTCTTCGCCAGGTCCCACACGATGAAAGCCATGAACAGGATAAGCACGGTCACCAGACCGGTCATCATCCACTCTTCGAACAGTTCGGGATCCATTGGCAACCTCCGGATTTTCAAGCAAACGAAGTCCGGCTCGCGGTCGGACGGAGCGTGCCATGGGGGGCGGGCAAGGCGTTTATCGTTCTACGAGCAGGCTGCTCTTTATATGCGGGGGCCACGCGGGCATGACAACTGAAACAGGCTGCCGATTATACGGCATGCCGCCTGTTCCGTGTCATGTCCCAGGTCTCGCTACGATCAATCGCGCAGGTGCTCCAGCGGCAGTTCGGTACTCGCCAGCACCTGGTTGAGGACGAAGCTGGAGCGCACGCTGGAGACCCCCTCGATGCGCGTCAGGGTACCCAGCAGGAGTTTCTGGTAATGGTCCATGTCCGGCACCACGATCTTCAACTGGTAGTCCGCGTCCATCCCGGTGACCAGGCTGCACTCCAGCACTTCCGGGCATTTGCCGATGACTTCCTGAAAATGTTCGAAGCGTTCCGGGGTGTGTCGGTCCATGCCTATGAGGACGAAGGCGGTGAGGCTCAGGCCGAGCTTCTTGCGGTCCAGCAAGGCTACCTGGCGGACGATGTAGCCGTCGTCCTCGAGCTGCTTGACCCGTCGCGAACAGGGCGATGGCGACAGGCCTATCCGTTCTGCCAGTTCCTGGTTGGAGATGCGTGCGTCGCGCTGGAGTTCTTCGAGGATACGCAGGTCGTAGCGGTCGAGTTTGTTCATGGCGAGGATTTCTTTCAGGTTGATTGCCATCGGCAAGGTGAATTTGAGTGATTTATTGCGCAATCAAGGTTCTGGTGAGCAAT
The DNA here is from genome assembly GCF_020405165.1 of Pseudomonas sp. PS1(2021). Taxonomy (NCBI): domain Bacteria; kingdom Pseudomonadati; phylum Pseudomonadota; class Gammaproteobacteria; order Pseudomonadales; family Pseudomonadaceae; genus Pseudomonas; species Pseudomonas sp. PS1(2021). The sequence continues at coordinate 7,184,114 of NZ_CP084484.1, forward strand.
ATTAGCAATCATTGGTCGCGCCTGGCGACGTATTCTTTTACCCAGATTCACGGCCCGGACATCTCGTCCATCACGGCTCGCCCAATCAGGCCAGCCGTGGCCGCCGACCCTACAGGGTTGCGCCGGCCTCCGGGTTGCACACCGCCCAGAAGGTGGAGTGAGGTGAGCCGTCGCCAACAGCGCCGAGCCAGGACAGTTACCCCAGAAGGGAGGTCGACGGGCCTCCCTTTTTCTTTGCCCGCGATCCGGCCCGTGCCGCGCTTTTACCCATTCTTTACCCGGCGTTTACCCACCCTTGGCGGAAAACGGCGGAAAGTCGTTCCCGGGATCATTCGAACGTGGCCGGGCGACCAGGCCCGGGGCGAGGCAGACGATGAACGGTGGATGGTGGCGAATGCTCGGGGTGGGCGCTCTCTCGCTGAGCCTGTGCGTCCAGGCGCAGGCCGACGACGGCCGAGGGGGACGCGGTGGAGCCGGCGGCGAGCGCGGTGTTGCCCACGGACAACCGGGACCTGGCCGCGGCGAAGCGCATGGCGGCAGTTGGGGACCGCATCCCGACTGGCGTCCGGGCCGGGTGGTGGAGGCCTTGCCGCGCGGACACCTGCGGGTGCCCTATCGCGGCGGCGAGTATTTCTTCGACGACGGCTACTGGTACCGACCCGACGGCCCGCGCTATGTGCTGGTCGTGCCGCCCCGCGGGGTGCGCGTCCGCAGCCTGCCGCCCTATGCGGAGCAGGTCTGGCTGGGCAGCGTGCTGTACTTCCTTGCCGCCGGCACTTACTACCTGTGGCATGCCGACACCCGCGAGTACGAAGTGGTCAGCCCGCCGCCGCGGGCAGCGGGACCCGTTTATCCGGTCAGCGGGCCGGCCGCCAGCTACGACGTGGTGGCCTACCCCGCGCGCGGCCAGGGGCCCGACCAGCAGGGCCGCGACCGCTACGAGTGCCACCGCTGGGCGGTGGGCGAGAGCGGCTTCGACCCGGCGGGGGCGACCTACGCGCCGGCCGCCGAGGCCGCCAACGGCTACCGCCGGGCCATGGCCGCCTGCCTGAGCGGGCGCGGCTACAGCGTCAACTGACGGTTTCCTTGCCGACCACTTCCTGCGGGTCGGCATGGATCAGCACCTCGGCCTTCGGGTATTCGCGCTTGATCGCCAGCACTGCGCGGTCGGTCAGGGCGTGGGCCACCGACAGGCTCAGCTCGCCGGGCAGCTCGAGGTGCAACTGGACGAACCAGTGGTTGCCGGAGATCCGCGTGCGCACGTCGTGCGCGCCGAGCACTCCCGGCACGCTGCAGGCGAGTTCGCGCATGCGCTCGCTGATGTCGGTAGGCAGTTCCCGGTCCATCAGGATCGACACCGACTCGCGAGCGATCTGCAGGGCGCTCCAGAGGATGTACAGGGCGATGCCCAGGCCGAACAGGCCGTCGCTCTGTGGCCAGCCGTAGCGGGCCAGGAGCAGTGCCACGAGGATGCTGGCGTTGAGCAGCAGGTCCGAGCGGTAGTGCAGCGAGTCGGCGCGTATCGCGGTGGAACCGGTGCGGCGGATGACGTGGGTCTGGAAGGCTAGGAGAAGGGCCGTGAGCAGCAGCGACAGCAGCATCACCGCGATGCCCCAGGTGGCCGCGCCGAGGGGCTGCGGGTCGCGCAATTGCTCGACCGCCTGGATAGCCACCAGCACCGCGCTGGCACCGATGAACATCGCCTGGGCCAGGCCGGCCAGGGCCTCGGCCTTGCCGTGGCCGTAGCGGTGGTCGTCGTCGGCCGGGCGTAGCGAATAGTGCACCGCCAGCAGGTTGAGCAGCGAGGCGGCACTGTCCAGCAGGGAGTCGGTGAGGCCGGCGAGCAGGCTCACCGAACCGCTCAGCCACCAGGCAATGGCCTTGCCGATGACCAGGGTGACGGCGACACCGAGCGAGGCCAGGGTGGCCAGGCGCAGCAGGCGGGCGTGGGGGGAATCGGGACTCATGGGGCGCTTCTGTCAGGAGGGACGGCGCCACTGTAAACCAACCGGGCGGCGACCGGGCACTGACGCACGGTCGCGCTCGGAGGGCGGATCAGGCGGCCGGCTTCAGGCCATAGGCCGCCAGTTGCTCGACGCTGCCGCTGTGGCGGATCAGGCGCGGGTCGTCGAGCGGCAGTTCACGGCCGATCTCGCGTTCGAGGATGGCCTTGAGCTTGCGGTTGTCGACCTTGCCGTCCGCGCCGACGGCATCCTTGAGCACTTCCGGGGCGACCGAGTACTTGGCGTCGGGCAGGTAGATGGCGCCGGTGGCGAAGTCGACGCCGAAGGCGATCAGGCCGGGGATGATATAGAACAGCAGGCCGATGGCGTCGAAGGCGACGATGGCCGGATCGATGCGACCGTCGATCTGGCCGCGTCGCTCGGGGTAGAACAGCGTACCGCAGGCCGACAACTGGCTCAGCAGGGCTGCACTGAGAACGGCACAGGAAACGCGGGTGGCAAGGCGCATTTATGACCTCCGGGTGAACATGACGGCGAACTATAGCAATCGACCAGCGTTCGGCAATCTTCTGCCGCGACGATGACGATAAGACCGTCGAAAGCGCCTGCCGGTTCGCCGGTATACTTCGTCGGTCAGTCCGGAGCCAGCATGATTTCCCTACCCATCGACGCCGTTGTTCCCGCCCTGCGCCAGGCCCTTGGCGCACAACACCAGGCCGTCCTGGAAGCCCCGCCGGGTGCCGGCAAGACCACCCGGGTGCCGCTGGCCCTGCTCGACGAGCCCTGGCTCGCCGGCCAACGCATCCTCATGCTTGAACCGCGACGCCTGGCGGCGCGGGCCGCGGCCGAGCGGCTGGCCGCCGAGCTGGGCGAAAAGGTCGGCGAGACCGTCGGCTACCGGATCCGCCTGGAGAGCAGGGTCGGCCCGAAGACCCGCATCGAAGTGGTCACCGAGGGTATCCTTGCCCGTCGCCTGCAAGACGACCCGGCGCTGGACGGTGTCGGCCTGGTGATCTTCGACGAATTCCACGAGCGCAGCCTGGATGCCGACCTGGCCCTGGCGCTGACTCTCAATGGCCGCGAACTGTTGCGCGACGAGCCGCCGCTGAAAGTGCTGGTGATGTCGGCGACCCTGGAGGGCGAGCGTCTTGCGGCGCTGCTCGGCGAAGCGCCGGTGGTGCGCAGCGAGGGCCGCATGTTCCCGGTGGATATCCGCTGGGGACGGGCGGCGCAACCCGGCGAGTTCATCGAGCCGCGGGTGCAGCAGGCGGTGCTCCAGGCGCTGGCGGAGGAAAGCGGCAGCGTGCTGGTCTTTCTTCCCGGCCAGGCCGAGATCCGCCGCGTTCACGAAGGCTTGCGCGAGGCCCTTGGCGGTCGCCCCGAGGTGCTGCTCTGCCCGCTGCATGGCGAGCTCGACCTCGCCGCCCAGCGCGCCGCCATCGAGCCGGCGTCGCGGGGCACGCGCAAGGTGGTGCTGGCGACCAACATCGCCGAGACCAGCCTGACCATCGACGGCGTACGGGTGGTGATCGACGCCGGCCTGGCGCGGGTGCCGCGCTTCGATCCGGGTAGCGGCATGACCCGCCTGGAGACCCAGCGCATCTCCCGCGCCTCCGCTACCCAGCGTGCCGGCCGCGCAGGGCGCCTGGAGCCGGGCGTATGCTACCGCTTGTGGTCGGAGAGCCAGCATGAGCAGTTGCCTGCCTACGGCACGGCGGAAATCCTCCAGGCCGATCTGGCCGGGCTGGCCCTGCAACTGGCGCGCTGGGGCGTGGCGCCGGAGGAGCTGGCCTGGCTCGACGCGCCGCCCGCGGCGGCCTACGCCCAGGCCCGCGAGCTGCTCGGGCGGCTGGGGGCGCTGTACGCCAGCGGCGCGTTGAGTGCCCATGGCCAGGCGATGGCCGAATTGCCGACCCATCCGCGCATTGCCCACCTGCTGCTGCGCGGCCAGGCCCTCGGCCTTGGCGAACTGGCTTGCGACGTAGCGGCGCTGCTCGGCGAACGTGACATACAGCGTGGCGGCGGCGCCGACCTGCACAGCCGTCTCGCCCTGCTCGCCGGCGAGGCCCGCACTGGCGCCTCGCGCGGCGCGGTACAGCGCGCCCGGCAACTGGCCCGGCAGTTCCGCGGTTACCTGCGCGGCGCCGCCAGCGAGGCGGTCGTCGATCCCGGTCATCCGCGTTGGCTGGGTTGCCTGCTGGCCTTCGCCTATCCCGACCGCATCGCTCGCCAGCGCCGCGCCGGTGGCGGCGACTACCGGCTGGCCAATGGACGCGCTGCGCAGTTCGGCGAACCGGACAGCCTGATGAAACAGCCCTGGCTGGTGATCGCCGATCTGGGCAGCCGCCAGGGCCAGCGCGAAGAGCGGATCTACCTGGCCGCCGAACTCGATCCGAGGTTGTTCGATACGGTCCTGGCGGAGCAGGTCAGCCAGCGCGACGAGCTGCAGTGGGACGAGCGCGAAGGCGTGCTGCGCGCCGAGCGCCAGCGCCGGGTCGGCGAACTGGTGCTGTCCAGCGAGGCGCTACCCGGCCTCGACGAAGCGGCGCGCAGCCAGGCGCTGCTCGGCCTGGTCCGGCGCAAGGGCCTGGAGTTGTTGCCCTGGACCCCGGAACTGCGCCAGTGGCAGGCGCGCATCGGCTTGCTGCGCCGGCTGGACCTGGAAGACAAGGGCGAGAGCGAGTGGCCGGACGTCAGCGACGCCGCGTTGCTGGAACGGTTGGAGGAATGGTTGCCGGCCTATCTCGGCAAGGTCACCCGCCTGGCTCACTTCGCCAACCTCGACCTGGCTTCGATCCTCGCCGGGCTGTTGCCCTGGCCATTACCGCAGCGTCTCGACGAGTGGGCGCCGAAAACCCTGGAAGTCCCCTCCGGCTCGCGCATCCGCCTGGACTACAGCGAAACCCCGCCGATCCTCGCGGTGCGCCTGCAGGAACTGTTCGGCCTCGGCGACACTCCGCGCATCGCCCAAGGCCGCCTGGCAGTGAAGCTGCACCTGCTGTCACCCGCGCATCGCCCGGTGCAGGTGACCCAGGACCTGGCGAACTTCTGGCGCAGCACCTATGCGGAAGTCAAGAAGGACCTGAAGGGACGCTATCCGAAGCATTATTGGCCGGACGACCCGCTGGTGGCCGAGGCCACTGCCCGGGCCAAGCCACGTAAGTAGTCGACGGCGCTCAGAGCACCCGGGTCAGGTCGTCGTCGAGGAAGTGCCGGAAACTCAGGCGCTGGCCGTCGGCGAAGTCGAAGTGGCTGTCCAGGGTCGGGCCGTTGAGGACGAACTCCAGGGCCAGCAGGCGCACACCGACCAGGCCGCGCTGCCGGCCGAGGTCGTGCAGGCGGTACTCGCCCGGGCCTTCGTCGTTCTCGCAGGGCCGCGGCGCTTCGCCGCTGCGCCAGAACACCGTCTCGCCCTCGAAGTAGAGGCGATACCAGCGTTGCTCGAACTGCAGGTAGACCACGTTCACCGGATCGGCTGGACGGCCTTCCCACCACCATTCCTGGATCAGCAGCGACTGGCAGACCTGTCCGCGCAGGGCGGGCTGTTCGCCGTTGATCGTGCAGCAGGGGATGGCGGTATGCATCGGGCTCCTCCTCCGGGGTCGGTTCACAGCAGGGACAGGTCGGCGCCGTCGCTCCGCAACTGGTCGTAGGCCTGGTCCAGGCGGTCGCGCAGCGCTTCGGCGCCGGGAATGTGGCGCGAGACGATCATCCGCAGCGGCAGGCGGTACAGTTCCTGGCTTGCCAACGCCTGGCGGCTGGCCGCTTCCACCGGCGCCTGGTAGTCGAGCAGGTAGTCGCCGCGCCCGAGTTCGAGCATGCGCAAGGCGGCGTGGTGGGTGCCGGTGCGGTACAGGCGCAGGTGCAGGTTGGGGTCCTGGATGAAGTCGGTGACCGGTTTCCAGTAGCTGTAGCCGCTGATCAGGATCAGCCGGCGTCCGGCCAGGTCCTGGGGAACCCGCGGTGCCGGCTGGTGCGCCGGGTAGTACAGGTTCAGGCTGACGTGGCCGAGCACGCGCCGCGCCTGGAGGGTGTCGGCGGCCAGCTCCGGCTTGGCCGCGCCGGCCCACAGCGCCACGCTGCCATCCTGCAGCCCCAGGTACAGGCGCGCGCTGGGCAGGGCGCGGAACGCCGGACGATAGCCGGCCCGCTCCAGCAGCAGGCGGACCAGGCGGGCGCCGGAACCGGCGGCGTGGCCATCCCGGGCGGTATAGATGTAGGGGGAATTCGTAGTAGCCGACGTTCAACGACGGCCTTGCGTCCTGCGCATGGAGCTGCGGGGCGGCCAGCAGGGCGAACGCCAGCAGCGCGAGCAGGGGCGTTGTGGTGCGTAGGGGCATGGTGTGCGGCCTTGCCGTTTTTTGTTGTTATGAATGGGGGCGAAGCATGCGGCGCGCCGGGCCGCTTGTCCAGCCCGGCGCGCGCCCGGTCAATGGGGCAGCAGGAAGCGCGCGGCGAGCGGCAGGTGGTTGGAGATCTGCAGCGTATCGCTGCGCCGGACCCGGGCATCGAGACGGGTCAGCGAGGGGCTGTGGAACAGGTAGTCGAGGGTCCGATCCGGCCCCTGGACCCGAGGGTCGTTGGGGAAGTGCGTGTACCAGCGAACCTGGTCGACGCCACTGGCCTCTTCCAGCGACGGCACCATCGGGAAGCGCCCGCTCAGGACGGCCAGTTCGCTGTCTTCCCGGTAGGGCGCGCGCAGCGGCGCCAGCAGGTAGGGATACTGGCCGGGCGGCAGCAGGTTGAGGTCGCCGCCGAGCAGCCAGGGCGTGCGCCTGGCCTGCAGTTCGTCGAGCAGCGTACGGGTGGTCTCGACCTGGCGCTCGAGGGTGTCGTCGTTCGCCTGCGGGCGGTCGAAGCGGGCGTTGAGCACGGCCAGCTCGCCGCCGCCGTCGATCGGCAGGTGGCTGACCAGGATCGCCGGGCGCGGCCCGAACAGGCGGTCGAACAGCCCGCCATCGCGTGGCGGCAACTGGCGCCGCTCGGCGCTATCGATGCGATAGCGGCTCAGGGTGGCCTGCTTGCGGCCGACGCTGCCGAAGATGTGCGGCGTCGGCACGAAGGCCGACTTCCACTCGTAGGCCTGGGCGCTGCAATGGTAGAGATCGTTGATGCGCTCCTGGATCAGCGCCAGTTGGTCCTGATCGTCGGTGGCGCTGGAGCCGTCGTCGATCTCCTGGAGCAGGATCAGGTCCGGCTGCTCGTCGCGGATCACCCGGACCACCTCGTCGAGGGTGAACGCCAGGTCTTCGGCGGTGGGGCGCTGGTCCGGGCCGGTGGCATCCGGCAGGTCGTCCCAGAAGACGTAGCGCTTGCCGGCCAGGTACTGGATGTTCCAGGTCATCACCTTCAGGGCCTGCCCCGGCTTCAGCGCCGGCGCGGCGCCCTGGCAATGCAGGGGCGCGGCTTCGCGATCGGCGGGTTGCCAGCTCAGCAGGTAGCTGGCGAGCAGGGCACCGCCGACCAGCAGGAGCAGGCCGACGAACAGCAGGTTGCGTAGACGGGGCAGTGACATCGCAATCGAGACTATGCTGGAAAGGACCAGAGCATAGAGCTTGCCGCCGCGCATTTCATCCTTGCAGGTCGAATTGACGCAAGGGTTCGCGTTTTTTCGAGCGGGAGGGTACCGCATGCCGCGCAAGGTATTCAGCAGCCAGGCCTACCGCCACAAGGTGGTGCTGGTCAGCGGCGGCTGTTCCGGCATCGGTCGCGCGCTGGCACTGCGTTTCGCCCGGGCCGGTGCGCGACTGGCGATCCTCGACCTCGACCAGGCGGCGCTGGACAGCCTGGTCCAGCACCTGCGCGACCATCTCGGCGGCGAGGCGCTCGGCCTGCGCTGCGACGTCGCCGACGCCGATGCGGTGGAGCGTGCCGTGGCGCTGGCGGTGGAGCGCTTCGGCGGCATCGACGTGCTGGTCAACAACGCCGGCATCACCCACCGCGGTACCTTCGCCGAAACCGGCCTGGGGGTTTTCCGCAAGGTCATGGCGGTGAACTTCTTCGGCGCCGTGCATTGCACCCGCGCGGCGCTGCCGAGCCTGCTCGAACGGCGCGGGCAGATCGTCGTGCTCAGTTCGCTGACCGGCTTCGCCCCGTTGCTCTACCGCAGCGCCTACAACGCCAGCAAGCATGCCTTGCACGGTCTGTTCGATACCCTGCGGATGGAGCTGGAAGGCACCGGCGTCAGCGTGACCCTGGCCTGCCCGGGATTCACCGCCACCGACCTGCGCAAGAACGCGCTGGTCGGCGATGGCTCGGTGACTCGCCAGCCGGTGCAAGTGCTGGGCAGCCAGGTGGCATCGCCGGTGGAGGTCGCCGAGGCGATCTTCCAGGGCGCCGCGCGGCGCCGGCGCCTGCTGGTGCTGTCCAACGTCAACTGGCGGGCGCGGCTGCTGGCGCGCTTCTTTCCGCGTCTCTTCGAAAAGCTGCTGGTGCCGCGCCTGTCGGGACTCAAGCCGCAACCCTGACGGCGCTCAGTGGGCGTGGTCGTGGACGTCGAAGCCCTGGCTCATGTCCCAGTAGGAGGCCTCGACCTTGTGCCCGTCGAGGTCGCGGATGAAACACCCGTAGTAGGGCTCGCCGTACAGCGGACGCGGGCCCGGCGCGCCCTCGTCGCGTGCGCCGGCGGCCAGGGCCGCGGCGTGGAAGGCGTCGACCTGGGCCTTGCTGTCGGCGAAGAAGCCGACGTGGCTGCCGTTGCCGACGCTGGCGGGACGGCCGTCGATCGGCGCCTGCACCCAGAACTCCGGATAGAGCTTGCCGTAGGCCACGGCGCCGGGGTATTCGAGGATCACCTTGCAGCCGAGGGCGGCCATCACCGCGTCGTAGAAGGCTCGGGCACGGGGAAAGTCGTTGGTGCCGATGGACAGGTGGGAAATGCAGCTGGGGTTGGCCGATTCGTCGCTCATGGTCCGTTCCTCGAGGCAGGGCTCGTCAAGCATAGGCCAGCGCGGCGAATCGGCGCGCGGCGCCGTTCACATCCCGTTGCGTGGCGCCGGACCGAGGCTGTAGATGCGGAAGGCGACGATGGTCAACAGCAGCTGGAAGAACCCGCTGAGCGTATGCAGGGCGACCCGCAGCACGACGGCGTCGCCGGCCGAATCGGCGAGCCAGGCTTCCAGGCTCCAGACCGGCAGCAGGATCACCAGCGAACAGGCGAGGATCAGGAAGAATCGCCCACGGGTGAACTCGAAGCTTTCCCGCAGCGCCTGCAGCGGACTACGGCCGCGCAGCACCAAGCAGAATTCGGCGAAGGACAGCTTCACCATGACGAAGATGCCCGGCAGGATCAGCAGCGACAGGCCGAGCACGATCAGCAGCGAAGTCAGCGCCGCGAGTAGCGCGAAGGCTGGCCACAGGCGCAGCGCGGCGCTCCACAGCTGGCCGACGCGAGGCCGCTCGTCGCGCCCGCGCGCGTCCATGAACAGGATCAGGGCTGCGGTGTAGAGCGGGTAGAAGAGCAGTCCGGCGACCAGGCTCCAGGCGCCCATCTGCTGGGGGCCGACGGCTTCGTCGATCTGCTGCTGGAGCAGGCTTTCGAGGAATATCCAGGGCAGGCAGAGCGGCACCAGGGTGGTCAGGTGGCGGGTGAAGAAGAACCAGGCGTCACGCAGCGGCAGCAGAGGATTCATCGCGGGTCGGCAGATCGGATACGAGCCCGCGACTCTAACCCAGCCGGCCGCCGAGGCCAACGCCTGGCGGCCGCCGTTGCCGTTCAGGCCGCTTCGCGAGCCTGGGCCTGCTCCAGTTCGCGGACCAGCGGCAACACGTGCTTGCCGAAATACTCCACTTCTTCGTGGAAGTGCAGGAAGGCCGACAGCACCAGGTCGACCCCGGCCGCCTTCAGCGCGACGATGCGCTCGGCGATCTGCCGTGGCGTGCCGATCAGGTTGGTCTTGAAGCCGTCGTTGTATTGCACCAGGTCTTCGAAGGTGGATTTGGCCCAGTTGCCATCGCCCTCCGGCGAGGCCTTGCCGGCCTGTTTCACCGCGTCGCCGAAGGCGTTCACCGCCTCGTAGTCGGCCTTGGCGATGATCTCGTCGAGCACCGCCCGCGCTTCCTCCTCGGTGTCGCGGGCAATGATGAAGGCGTTCACTCCGACCTTGACCGAATGGCCGTTGGCCGCCGCCTTGGCGCGGATGTCCTCGACCTGGGCGCGGATGCCGTCGATGCTGTTGCCGTTGGTGAAGTACCAGTCGGACACGCGCGAGGCCATGTCCCGCGCCGCCCGCGAGCTGCCGCCCTGGAAGATTTCCGGGTGCGGCTGCTGGATCGGCTTGGGTTTCAGGGTGTAGTCGTGGAAACGATAGAAATCGCCCTTGAAGGTGAAGTTTTCCTCGGTCCAGATGCCTTTCAGCACGCGGATGAACTCCTCGGAGCGCCGATAGCGTTCGTCGTGCTCCAGCCAGGGTTCGCCGATGCCGGTGAACTCTCCCTTGAACCAGCCGCTGACGATGTTCACCGCGACCCGGCCATTGGTCAGTTGGTCGATCGTCGCCAGTTGCTTGGCCACCACCGCCGGATGCCAGGGGCCAGGCAGGATCGCCGCGATCACCTTGAGCTTCTCGGTGGCCGCCAGCAGGGCGTGGCTGATGGCCACCGACTCGTGCTGGTACTCGGCGCCGTAGCCGGCGGTGAAGCGGATCTGCGAGAGGGCGTAGTCGAAGCCGTTGCGTTCCGCCAACTGGGCCAGCTTGCGGTTGTAGTCGATGTCCCAGCTGGTGCGTTGCTCGATCTTGCTCACCACCAGGCCGCCGCTGACGTTGGGGACCCAGTAGGCGAAGCGGATCGGCTGTTGCTCTTGGCTCATCGGGGGTATCTCCGGGTAGGGGCGTGGTCCGGTGTCTATGAAGGAACCGTGCCATCCCGGATTCATGTTTTCGAATCAATGGCTTATGGGGGATATGGCGGAACCGGCCTGTCTTCTGCCGGACAGCCCTGTTGTCCCGCTGTTGCCCGGCAGACAGTCAGGCCGGCAAGCGCTGCAACAGTTCGGCGGCGCGCAGTACCACGGCGTACTCGCCGTGCAGGTTGGCCAACGCCATCGCATGCACCTCGTCGGCGCTGCGCGGGGTGCCGTGGAAATCGGGCTTGGCGAAGGTGAAGCAGGCGTCGGCCACTACCCAGGTCTGGAAGCCGAGGTTGCCGGCGCTGCGTGCGCTGGCTTCCACCGAGTTCTCCGTGGCTACCCCGACGAGCGCCACCTGGCGGATGTCGCGGACATGGAGCCAGCGTTGCAGGCCGCTGTTGATGAAGGCGTCGGGAACGTTCTTCTCGAACACCGCCTCGTCGTCGCGCGGCGCCAGCGCTGGCTGGAACTCCACGCCAGGCTGGCCGGGCGCGAAGGGCGAGCCGGGCTGCCGGGATACGTGCCGGACGTGCACCACCGGCCAGCCGGCGGCGCGCCAGGCGGCAAGCAGTTCGACGATGCGCGCCTCGGCGCCGGGATTGTTGCGCGGCGGCAGGTCGTGGCGCTGCATGCCGCGTTGCAGGTCGACGATCAGCAGGGCGACCTGGGACCGTGCGGAGCGCTGGGCATCGTCATTCATCGGGAATTCACCGGAGGAACTTGAGATCGTGCAGGGTGCTCCAATATTTCCCTTTGGTGCAATCCATCCTTCCTTCTCGAAATGCAGTCGAGGCGTGCGATGAAATCCGATGAGAAAACCCTGATCGACGGCCTGTTCAGCCGCCTGCGCGAGGCCGAGGGGCAGTCCGCTCCGCGTGACGCCGAGGCCGAGGCGCAGATCAACCAGCACCTGGTGCGGCAGCCGGCGGCGCCGTACTACATGGCGCAGGTGGTGCTGATCCAGGAAGCCGCGCTGAAGCGCCTCGACCAACGGGTGAAGGAGCTCGAGGCGCAGGTCGCCCAGTTGCAGCAGAGCCGTCCGAGCAGCGGCGGCTTCCTCTCCGGCCTGTTCGGCGGCGGCGCGCGCGACGAGCCGGCGCCGAGCCAATCGGGGCGCCCGGCGGGCTGGGGCGAGACGCGTTTCTCCAATCCGGCGGCGGCGGCCGGCGACATGCGTCCGGGTATGGCGCCCGCCGCGGCGGCCGCGCCTTCGCGGGCCAGCGGCTTTCTCGGCGGTGCGCTGCAGACGGCCGCTGGGGTCGCTGGCGGGATGCTGGTGGCCGACCTGCTCACCGGCATGTTCCGCCACAGCCAGCCGCAGGAAATCGTCGAGGTGATCCAGGACGTCCCGGTGGATAACCTCGACGCCAGCCAGTTTGCCGATCCCGAGCCGGCGCCCGAGCGCTTCGCCGATAGCGACTATCCCGCCGACGGCGGTTTCGCCGATGGCGATTTCAGCGACAGCGACTTCAACGACGACTCCAGCTTCCTCGGCGACGACGATTTGTTCACCTGACCGTTAGGGTTGCGGGCCGTGGGCTGCGATAATGGTGGCCCACTGCCGTCGTTCCGGAGTTCCCCTTGAGTCGTCCCGAGTCGCCCGCGGCGAAGAAGATCGCTGTCTTCGCCGATGTGCAGAACCTCTACTACACCGTGCGCCAGGCCTACGGCTGCCATCTCAACTACGCCGCCCTGTGGGCAGACATCGCTCGCGGCGGGAGCATCGTCGAGGCCTATGCCTACGCCATCGACCGCGGCGACCCGCGTCAGCAGCAGTTTCAGCAGATTCTGCGCAACCTCGGTTTCACGGTGAAGCTGAAGCCCTACATCCAGCGTGCCGACGGCTCGGCCAAGGGTGACTGGGATGTCGGCATCACCATCGACGTACTGGATGCCGCGCCACGGGTGGACGAAGTGGTGCTGCTGTCCGGTGACGGCGACTTCGATCTGCTGCTGGAGAAGGTCATCCGCGCCCACGGCGTCGTGGCTACGGCCTACGGGGTGCCTGGCCTGACCGCCAACGCGCTGATCCGAGCGGCGTCGCGCTACGTGCCGATCGAGGGCGGACTGCTGCTCAAGGGCTGACCGGCCGCGCTCCAGAGGACGATGGGAGACGGCGAATCCGCTAGAATGCCGTCCGTTTCCTTTTTTCCGAGTCGCTCATGACGTTCGCTTCCCTCGGTCTGCTCGACCCCCTGCTCAAGGCCCTCGAAGGGCTCGGCCACGGCACGCCTACGCCGATCCAGGCCCAAGCCATACCCCCGGCGCTCAAGGGCCGCGACCTGCTCGCCGCAGCACAGACCGGCACCGGCAAGACCGCCGGTTTCGCCCTGCCGTTGCTGCAGCGGCTGACCCTGGAGGGGCCGCAGGTCGCTGCGAACTCGGTGCGTGCACTGGTCCTGGTTCCGACCCGCGAACTGGCCGAGCAGGTCCACGGCAGCGTCCGCGACTACGGCCAGCACCTGCCGCTGCGTACCGCGGTGGCCTACGGTGGGGTTAGCATCAACCCGCAGATGATGAAGCTGCGCAAGGGAGTGGATATCCTCGTCGCCACTCCCGGGCGGCTGCTCGACCTGTATCGGCAGAACGCGGTGAAGTTCGCCCAGCTCCAGGCGTTGGTGCTGGACGAAGCCGATCGCATGCTCGACCTCGGTTTCGCCCGCGAGCTGGACGAACTGTTCGCCGCGCTGCCGCGCAAGCGCCAGACCCTGCTGTTTTCCGCGACCTTCTCCGACGCCATCCGCACGCTGGCCCGTGAACTGCTGCGCGACCCGCTGTCCATCGAGGTCAGTCCGCGCAATACCGCGGCGAAGAGCATCAGGCAATGGCTGGTGCCGGTGGACAAGAAGCGCAAGGCCGAGCTGTTCTGCCACCTGTTGCAGGCCAATCGCTGGCGCCAGGCGCTGGTCTTCGCCAAGACCCGCAAGAGCGTCGAGGAACTGGTCGGACTGTTGCAGCGGCAGGGTATCGCCGCCGACTCGATCCATGGCGACAAGCCGCAGCCGGCGCGGCTGCGCGCCTTGCAGCGGTTCAAGGCCGGCGAGGTAGACCTGCTGGTAGCCACCGACGTGGCCGCGCGTGGCCTGGATATCGAGGAAATGCCGCTGGTGGTCAACTTCGACCTGCCGATCGTCGCCGAGGACTACGTGCATCGCATCGGCCGTACCGGCCGTGCCGGTGCCTCCGGCCAGGCGGTGTCGCTGGTCTGCGCCGACGAAGTGGAGCTGCTGGCGGCGATCGAAACACTGATCGGGCAGACCCTGCAACGCCGCGAGGAGCCCGACTTCGAGCCGGAGCACCGGGTGCCGCAGACCGCGCCGGGCGGCGTGGTGCTGAAGAAACCGAAGAAGCCGAAGAAACCCAAGGCCGCGGAGAGCGTCGGCAAGCCCGGCAAGATCCACTTGGGCAGTTGGTTCGACAGCAGCGCGCCGACGGTCAAGGCGGTGCGCAAGGCACCGGGCTTCGGCGCGGGTGCGGCGGGCAAGCCGAAGAAGCGGCCGTCCGGCAAATAGCGAGGCGCTGGCGTACCGGTCTCTAGCGCCTGCCGCGCAACCAGGCCAGCGCGCCGAGTCCGGCCACGCGCCCGCTGGCGAAGCAGGCGGTCAACAGGTAGCCGCCGGTGGGCGCCTCCCAGTCGAGCATTTCCCCAGCGCAGAACACGCCGGGCAGGCCATCGAGCATCAGGTTGTGGTCGAGCGCCTCGAAGCGTACGCCGCCGGCGCTGCTGATCGCTTCGTCCAGCGGACGCGGGCGCAGCAGCGTCAGCGGCAGGCGCTTGATCGCCGCCGCCAGGCGGGCCGGCTCGGTATAGGTGGCGGCGGGGGTGAGTTCACGCAGGAGGCCGGCCCGAACCCCATCGATGCCCAACTGGCTGCGCAGGTGATTGGCCATCGACCTGGAACCGCGCGGGCGAGCCAGGGCTGCCTCGATCTGCTCGCGACGCCTGTTCGGCAACAGGTCCAGCCATACTTCGGCCGAGCCCCGTGCCTCGATCCGTTCGCGGATGGCGGCGGAGAGGGCATAGACCAGGCTGCCCTCGATACCGTCGCGGGTCACGACGAATTCGCCCTGGCGCGGCGTTTCGCCCGCCAGTCCCATGGCCACCGGTTTGACCGGAGCGCCGGAGAACTTGTCGCGAAACAGCTCGCTCCAGCCGTCGATCTCGAAACCGCAATTGCTTGGCCGCAGGGGCTCGACCTCGATGCCACGGGCGCGCAGCAGGGGCACCCAGGCGCCGTCGGAGCCCAGGCGCTGCCAACTGCCGCCACCGAGCGCCAGGATCACGGCGTCGGCGCGTATCGACAGGCGCTCGGCGTCGCTCTGGATGTCCAGCGTACCGTCCGCGTTCCAGCCCAGCCAACGGCAGCGGGTGTGGATGAGCACGCCTTGCTCGCGCAGGCGCTTGAGCCAGGCACGGAGCAACGGCGCGGCCTTCATGTCGGAGGGGAACACCCGGCCGGAACTGCCGACGAAGGTGTCGATACCCAGGCCGTGGATCCAGGCGCGCAACGCATCCGCGTCGAATTCGCCGAGCAGTGCGGCGATTTCCTTCTGGCGCCTGCCATAGCGGCCGAGGAATTGTTCCCTGGCCTCGGCATGGGTGATGTTCATGCCGCCGACGCCCGCGAGGAGGAATTTCCGGCCGACCGAGGGCATGGCGTCGAACACTTCCGTGCGTACGCCCGCCTGGCTCAGGACCTCCGCGGCCATCAGGCCTGCGGGACCGCCGCCGACGATGGCGACCTGGGGGGAAGGGGAGGATGCTTGACTGGGCATGTGGACGACGAGCGAGACCTGGGGAAACCGGCGTGCAGTGTAACCGAGGCGAAGACCGCCTCCGAGCCTTGTCGATGCCACCTGGTCCGCTCGCCGTGCGCCTGGTCAGGAACTGATCAACCGTCGCAAGGCCAGGCACGATGCGCTGCGCGAAGCGTTTTTCGCACCTTATCCACAGGCGGTTCCACATGCTTTGTGGAAATCCGCCGACGCTCGTCGCGTGGCAGGAACGGCTTCCGGTCGCGCTTGCCCGAAGGTGCGCTAGGCCTTGGCTTCGACAGCCAAGCGCCAGGTCAGTGGATCAGCGAATTGCGCTTGGCGAACTCTGCGAGGTCGACCAGCGAACCCAGGCCGAGCTTCTGCAGCAGGCGGGTCTTGTAGGTGCTGACGGTCTTGTTGCTGAGGAACAGCTTCTCGCCGATGGCCTTGTTCGAATAGCCCATGGCGAGGTGCTGGAGGACGATCATCTCGCGGTCGGAGAGCAGGCCGATAAGCTCGCTTTCGGAAATGCGTTCCGGCGGGGTGCCGAGGGTATCGAACGTGAGCGAAGGAAAGAACGTGTAGCCAGCGGTCACCGCGTTCAGGGCGTTGATCAGGTTGTTCAGGTCTTCTTCCTTGTTGACGAACCCACGGGCACCGACCTGGATGCAGCGCTTGCAGAACGCCTCTGCGGATTGCGAAGTGAGTACCAGCACCTGGCTGCGCAGTCCCAGGGACTTGATCCGCGAGATCACGGTCAGGCCATCGAGTTTGGGAATGCCGATGTCGAGAATCACCACGTCCGGTTCGTGCTCCCGGACCAACTGGATGGCATCCACGCCATTGTCCGTCTCGGCGACCACCTGCAGACCATGCTTTTCCAGCAGGACGCGCACGGCGAGACGGATGACGGGGTGGTCGTCGACGATCAGGACGGTATGCATAAATTCGATTTACCTTGAGGGACCGGGACAGGGTCGGGATTCGATTTCCCGGGCGCTGCCGCCGGTGGTCATCCATGTTGGGCGCTAGGCCGAGATCGCCGTCCAGAATAGCCTGTTAAGGCGGGGCGACTCGGTTTTTCATGTGGAACCATGCTAATCCAACCGAACCTCCAAATCAGTAGGAAAATTCCCACAAAACATGGGGACTTGTCCCATAGGTCTAGTAAGGGAAACACAGCAGTATATCGCCGGTATTTCCTGGAAACCCTGTGTGGACCGTGATGAATGATTTGAATGTTCTGGTGTTGGAGGATGAGCCTTTTCAGCGCCTGGTAGCCGTCACAGCCCTGAAGAAAGTGGTGCCCGGATCGATCCTCGAGGCGGCGGACGGCAAGGAGGCGGTGGCGATCCTGGAGTCCTGCGGACACGTCGACATCGCTATCTGCGACCTGCAGATGAGCGGCATGGACGGCCTGGCGTTCCTTCGCCACGCAAGCCTGAGCGGCAAGGTCCATTCGGTGATCCTCAGCAGCGAGGTGGATCCCATCCTGCGCCAGGCCACCATTTCGATGATCGAGTGCCTGGGCCTCAATTTTCTCGGCGACCTCGGCAAGCCATTCAGCCTGGAGCGGATCACCGCCCTGTTGACCCGCTACAACGCTCGTCGCCAGGACCTGCCGCGACAGATCGAAGTCGCCGAGCTGCCCTCCGTGGCGGACGTGGTGCGCGGCCTCGACAACGGCGAGTTCGAAGCCTACTACCAGCCCAAGGTGGCCCTGGATGGCGGCGGCCTGATCGGCGCCGAGGTCCTGGCACGCTGGAACCACCCGCATCTCGGCGTATTGCCGCCGTCGCATTTCCTCTATGTGATGGAAACCTACAACCTGGTCGACAAGCTGTTCTGGCAACTGTTCAGCCAGGGGCTGGCGACGCGCAGGAAGCTGGCGCAGTTGGGGCAGCCGATCAACCTGGCGTTCAACGTCCATCCTTCGCAACTGGGTTCGCGTGCCCTGGCCGAGAACATCTCGGCGTTGCTGACCGAGTTCCACCTGCCGCCCAGTTCGGTGATGTTCGAGATCACCGAGACCGGGTTGATCAGCGCTCCTGCCAGCAGCCTGGAGAACCTCGTGCGTCTGCGGATCATGGGCTGCGGCCTGGCGATGGACGATTTCGGCGCCGGTTATTCCTCCCTCGACCGGCTCTGCGAGTTTCCCTTCAGCCAGATCAAGCTGGACAGAACCTTCGTCCAGAAGATGAAGACCCAGCCCAGGAGTTGCGCCGTCATCAGCAGTGTCGTGGCGTTGGCGCAGGCGCTGGGAATTTCCCTGGTGGTGGAAGGGGTGGAGAGCGACGAACAACGGGTACGCCTGATCGAACTCGGTTGCTCCATAGCCCAGGGCTACCTGTTCGCCCGGCCGATGCCGGAACAGCACTTTCTCGACTATTGCTCCGGATCCTGACGCCGCCGCCCTGGCCTCGGCTGCCTCTAGCCGAACGCCGGGCCTCGCGCCGGACGCGTTTCCTTTCCATACAACTGCCGGCCCTGCCGCACAGACCTTTCATGCGATCAAAACTATTCCTGCTGTTCTTCTGCCTGCTGCTGTCGGGCGGACGCCTGTTCGCCGTCGAAGCGCATCCGTCCCTGACGCTGTTCAGCCAGTTGCGCATCGAGCACGAGGACATGGCGATCGCCGAGGACGACTGGGCCTGGCTGCGCCACAAGGGTCACCTGAGGCTCGGCGCGGCGCTGGACGAGACCTCGCCCTTCAACGTCCGGCTCGACGACGAGAACTACGAAGGCATAACGGCGGACGTCGCCACGCTGGTCGGGCAGTTGCTCGGCATGCGCATCAAGGTCGTGAGCTTCGATACCCATGCGGATGCCGTGGCGGCGCTCGCTGCCGGAAAGATCGACCTGCTTGGCAGCCATTACAGCTCGGCGGGTGATTCCTCCCTGGTGCTCAGCCAACCCTATGCCCGTGATCGATTGGCGGTGTTCAAGCGGATGGGGGAAAAGCGCAACTCGCCGGAGGATCTCGCCGGACTCAGCGTGGCGGTGGCCCGGGAGCATGTCGGGGAATTGCGCCAGCGTTTCCCGCGGGCGCGTTTCGTGGTCTTCGGCAGCCATGACGAGGCCGTTGCCGCGGTGGCTTTCGGACATACCGACCTGTATCTCGACGATGTGCTCAGCGCCTACCACCGGATCAATCGGTCCTATTACGGCTACGTGAGGTTCGAGCGGTTTGCCGATGCCCGCCTGGAAGGGGGCTACGGCTTCCTCCTTCGTCGCGGCGACACGAACCTGTTGCGCGTCGTCAACTCGGCCATCGGCGCGATCAACCAGGACCGTCTCGAAAGCATCGCCAGGCGCTGGGTCGGCAGCGGTTCCCTGCCAACGGGCCAGCGTATCGCGCTGACGCCGCAGGAGAGTCGCTGGATCGCTCGCCACCCGGTGGTGCGGTTGGTCATCAACGACGACCTGGCGCCGCTGGCCTTCTTCAATTCCGACGAGACCTTCTCGGGCATCGCCTCCGACCTGCTGGACATGATTTCCCGCCGCACCGGCCTGCATTTCCAGGTCACGCCTCGCAGTGGCGGCTTCCCCGAGCAGATCGGCGTATTGGCCAGGAAGGAGGCGGACCTGGCGATCATGAGCCGCAGCAGCAAGCGCGAGGAAATGCTGCGTTTCACCCGCTCGTTCCTGTCCACCTCGTACGTCCTCGTCACCCGGGCGGACGACAAGGGACGCGCGGAGAGCCCCGGAAGCCTCGACGGCAAGCGCATAGCGATTCCCGCCGGCCATGTGGGCATGCAACAGGTGCGCGAGCGCTATCCGCAGGCCTCGATGGTGGAGGTCGGCGTCGCGCTGGATGCCATGAACCTGGTCTACGAAGGACGGGCCGACGCGGCGGTGGTGCCGCTGGTCACCGCTCGCTACTACATCGTCCGGTTGTTCCGCGAGAGGCTGGCGATCGCCGACCTGGTTCCCATCGGCGCGGCCACCGCCCACTTCGCCGTTCGCCGAGGCGACGCCGAACTCCAGTCGATTCTCGACAAGGCCTTGCTGAGCATCTCGCCGGACGACCTGAGCGATATCGTCAATCGCTGGCGCTCGCCGCCGGGAATGAGCGGCCAGACCTGGGTCGACTACATCCTGGTGATCACCGAGATCCTGGCGATCGCAGCGGCCTTGCTGCTGTTCTGCCTGGGCTGGGTCACTTATCAGCGCCGGCAGATCAGGGCGCGCGCGCGGGTCGAACAGGCGCTCAGCGACCAGTTGCGGTTCGTCGAGGCCCTGACCGACTGCATGCCTCCGCCGCTGTATGTGCGCGATGTCAACGGACGGATGCTGTCCTGCAACCGCAGCTACCTGCAGAGCGTCGGCCTGAGTTCCGAGGAGGTGATGAACCGCACCGTGCTCGAACTGCCCATGGAAAACTTCGAGACCGCTCCGGAGTTCCATCGCAGCTACCTGATGGCCATGCGCGAGGGCAGGACCATCGAGGCGGTCTACCCGGTGGCGCTGGGCGGTCGGGAGCGCTGGATCGACCACTGGATCCAGCCGTTCCGCGATTCCAGCGGGACCATCCGCGGTGTCATCTGTGGCTGGCTGGACATCACCGAGCACCGCCAGTTGATCGATGAGCTGGAAGAGGCAAAGAATCTGGCCGACGAAGCGAGCCGGGCCAAGACCACCTTCCTGGCGACCATGAGCCACGAGATCCGCACACCGATGAACGCGGTGATCGGTATCCTCGAACTGGCGCTCAAGCGTGCCGAGACCGGTCGGGTGGACCGTTCCAGCATCGAGATCGCCTATGCCTCGGCGAAGAGCCTGCTGGAGCTGATCGGCGATATTCTCGACATCGCCCGCATCGAGTCAGGTCGCCTCAGCCTGTCGCCGAAACGGGCCAACCTGCGCGAGCTGGTGGAATCGGTGGCACGGGTATTCGAAGGCCTGGCCCGGCAAAAGCGCCTGAGCCTGGTGCTGGAGATCGATTCGAGCATCAACGGCGACGTACTGCTGGATGCCATGCGCTTCAAGCAGATCCTCTCCAACCTGGTCAGCAACGCGATCAAGTTCACCGACGAGGGCTCGATCCGCATCCGCATCGATGGCCGCCAGGTGGAGCCGTCGCTGTTGCAGGTCAATCTCTGTGTGGAAGACACCGGCATCGGTATTTCCCTGGGCGACCAGCAGCAGTTGTTCCGGCCTTTCGCCCAGGTCAACCGCAACCTGCAGAACACCGAGGGCACCGGGCTCGGCCTGGTGATCTCGCGCTCGCTGTGCGAAATGATGGGAGGGCGCCTGGTGATGAGCAGCGAGCTGGGGCAGGGTACGCGGATCGACGTCGAGCTGCGCCTGCAGGTGCTGGAACCGATCGTCGAGAACGTGCGGGCGATCCCGCTCGGCAGTCGCCAGGCGCGGCGGTTGCAGGTGCTGGTGGTGGACGATCATGCGGTCAACCGGCAGATCCTCCATCAACAGCTGAGCTTCCTCGGTCATGACGTGGAGGAAGCGGAGAACGGCCTGAGCGCTCTCAACCTGTGGCATGGGCAACCGTTCGACATGGTCATCACCGACTGCCACATGCCGCTGATGAGCGGCTCCGACCTTGCCCGCTCGATCCGCCAGGAGGAGCGCGAGAATGGCGAGGAGCCGGTGGTCATCATCGGCCTCACCGCGGACGCCCAGCCGGAGGAGATCGAGCGCTGCATCCAGGCTGGAATGAACGAGTGCCTGATCAAGCCCATCGGCCTCGATGTCCTCGAGGAGCGCCTGCTGGCCCTGGGCTTCGCCGCCGACGAGCTGCCCGTCACCATCGATGCCGAACCCGTCGCCATACCGACGGCCCCCCGTCTCTACGACCTGGATTCCCTGCATGCGCTGACCGGCGGCGAGCCGACGATGCTCAGGCGGCTGCTCGACGAACTGCTGACCAGCAACCGCAAGGACCTGGAGACCCTCGAGGGACTGGTGCAACGCCAGGAGACCGGCGAACTGGCCGAGCTGGCGCATCGGATCAAGGGCGCGGCGAGGGTGGTGCGTGGCGAGCAACTGGTGGAAAGCTGCCGGCGCCTCGAGGATGCCTGCCTCAGCCCGAACGCCTCGTTCGCCTGGGTGGAAGAGTGCGCCGTTGGGGTGAAACTGGCGATCCTCGCCCTGGACGAAAGCCTGGTGGAAGAGTGCACGGATTGACGTGGCCCGCGCCCGTTGCCCGGGCGGTAAACCAATCGTCATCGCTTTGCCCGAGGATCGGGCATGTCCAGGCGCGGAAAAGACTACACTCCGGTTGGGAAGCCTTTTCCGCGGAGCCTGACCAAAGATCGGAATACCGCCCTCGCGGGCACCCCAGCCGATTCCTGCGGTCAGATAGTCCTTCTGGAGTGCGTTGAACGAAAGGAACCAAGCGATGGCCGACCTGACCAGCCTGAGCATCGAGCATCTTCGCTCGCCACGGCTGTATACCCACCGTCTGATCCTGCGGCCCTGGCTGGTGCAGGACCGGGCCAGGTTCGCCGAGCTGAATGCCGATCCACTGGTGATGGAGTTCTTTCCGTCCTGCCTGGATCGTGCCCAGAGCGACGCGTTGCTGCGCCGCATCGACGCGCACTTCGCCGAGCACGGTTTTGGCTGGTGGGCGCTGCAGGTCAAGGGCGGCGATCCTTTCATCGGCTACGTGGGGCTGGAGGTCGTGGACTTCGATGCGCCCTTCGTACCCGCGGTGGCCATCGGCTGGCGTCTCGCCGCCGAGCATTGGGCGGAGGGCTTCGCCCACGAGGCGGCCGAGGCGGCGCTGAGCTACGCCTTCGATACCCTTGGCCTGGACCAGGTGGTGGCTTTCACCGTACCGGCCAACGAGAACTCCCTGGGGCTGATGGAGCGCCTGGGGATGCATCGCGATCCCACCGACGACTTCGAGCATCCCGACCTGCCTCCCGGCCACCGCTTGCGGCATCATGTGCTGTACCGGTTGACGCGCGAGGACTGGCTTCGCAGATGAGTCGGCCGTTTCCGAAAAGGCCTCCCATGAACGCGAACCTTCCCCCTTCCGCCATTTCCGAACTGCATGGCCCGCGCCTGCTGCTGCGCGCCTGGCGCGACAGCGACCGCGAGGCGTTCGCCGAGATGTGCGCCGACCCGCAGGTAATGGAATTCTTCCCCAGTGTGCTCGACCGCGCGCAGAGCGACGCCTTGGTCGATCGCGTCCAGGCGCATTTTGCCGAGCGTGGCTACGGGCCCTGGGCCCTGGAGCTACCGGGCGAGGCGGCGTTCATCGGATTCACCGGCCTGTTCGACGTGACCATGGACGTGCACTTCGCCCCGACCGTGGAGATCGGCTGGCGCCTGGCGCCCGCCTACTGGGGGCGTGGACTCGCCCGCGAAGCGGCGGAAACCGCCTTGGACTTCGCCTTCGAGCGGCTGCGCCTGCCCGAGGTGGTGGCCTTCACCACGCCGCCCAACCGCCGCTCCTGGGGATTGATGGAGCGCCTGGGCATGCGTCGCGATCCGGCCGAGGATTTCGACCACCCACTCCTGGCAGCGGATCACCCGATGCGCCGGCATATCCTCTATCGCGTCGACGCGGCCCGCTGGGCGGAGCGGTGAACATGGGCGACGGCGGCGGCGAGGTGCTCTCCTACCATCGCCTCAGCATGCATCGCCCGGAGCGCTACGCACCCGGTCCCGGCGGACTGGACTGGGCGACCCAGCCGGCGCCGTTCCGCCAGTACCGGGGCTGCCGGCAAATCGAACTGCTGCATCGGCCGCTGGAGGAGTCGCCACCCTACGACGGGGTGTTTTCCGGGCCGGCGGCCGCGCCCTCTCGGCTCGATCGCCGCAGCCTCTCGCAGATGCTCTACGACGGATTGGCGCTGTCGGCCTGGAAGGAGGCCGGCGGCACTCGCTGGGCGCTGCGGGTCAATCCGTCGAGCGGCAACCTGCATCCCACCGAAGCCTACCTGCTGCTTCCCGGCGGTACCCTGGAGCCGGCGCCGCTGCTCGCCCATTACCGTCCCGACAAGCATGCCCTGGAGGTGCGCGGCGAACTGCCGGCAACGCTGGCTTCGCTGCTGGATGACTGCTTGCCGCCCGGCGGCTGCCTCCTGGCATTGACCAGCGTGCACTGGCGCGAGGCCTGGAAATACGGTGAGCGAGCCTATCGCTACTGCCAGCATGACCTCGGCCACGCGCTGGCCTGCCTCTCGATCGCCGCGGCGATCCAGGGCTGGGAGATGCGCCTGCTGCGCGGCGTCGCCGAAAGCGCACTGGACGGCCTGTTCGGCCTTGACCGGGACGGCTTCGCCGAGTGCGAGAGCGTCGACGCACTGTTCTGGATCGGGCCGGCGCTCACGCAGGAGCCTTCCCTTTCGCCGCGCCTGTGCGAAGGACTGGCGGCCCTGCCGTTGGCCGGCGCGCCGAACCGGCTGTCGCGGGAGTACCGGGACTGGCCGGAGTTGCAGCGGATACATGGGCTATGTCGGGCGCCGCGCCTGCCGGCACGCCCGTGGAGGGTCGCACCGGGCGAGCCCGGCAACGACAACCCCGGCCTGCCGCTGCGACCGCTGCTGCATCGGCGGCGTAGCGCGCAGCGCATGGACGGGCGCGCCGGCATCGATGTCGGGCTGCTGCGGGCCTGGCTGCGCAGGCTGCTGCCGGAGCGCTCGCCGGTGCCTTTCGCGGTCACCGGCGAGGCCGCGCGGGTCGATCTGCTGCTGTTCGTCCATCGCGTCCGGGGCCTGGTGCCGGGGTTGTACTGGCTGGACCGCAGCGGCCTGCGGCGGCCGCCGATGCGCGAGGACTTCCTCTGGCAGCACGTCGATCCGGAGTTGCCGCTGTACCTGTTGCAGGAAGGCGATGCACGCGCGCTGTCGGCGTATCTCTCCTGCCAGCAGGACATCGCCGGCGACGGCTGCGTCGCGCTCGCCATGCTCGCCCATCTCGGCGCGGCGCTCGAAGAAGGTCCCTGGTGCTATCCGCGGCTGTACTGGGAATGCGGGCAGGTCGGCCAGTTGCTCTACCTCGAGGCGGAGGCCGCCGGGCTGTCTGGGACGGGTATCGGCTGCTACTACGACCCCCTGGTGCATGAGCTGCTTGGACTAACGGATGAGTCCATGGCCAGTCTCTACCATTTCACCCTCGGCCGCGCGGTGTGGGACACTCGTCTTTGCAACATGCCCGCGTACCCGGCCATGCGCCGCGACTAGCCCGTCGACAGCCCGAATTCGAGGAAACACCCCATGACCCAGATACTGGACAACCTGGTGGCTTTGCTGAGCCTGGAACCCATCGAGGAGAACCTGTTCCGGGGCATGAGCCAGGATCTCGGCTTCCGCCAGCTCTATGGCGGCCAGGTCCTGGGGCAGGCGCTGTCGGCGGCCAGCCAGACGGTGGAGGACGATCGCCACGTACACTCCATGCACGGCTACTTCCTGCGTCCCGGCGACGCCAGCATGCCGGTGGTGTACCAGGTGGACCGGGTGCGCGACGGCGGCAGCTTCAGCACCCGCCGGGTCACCGCGATCCAGAAAGGCCAGCCGATCTTCACCCTGAGCAGCTCCTTCCAGTACGACGAGGAAGGTTTCCACCACCAGATCGAGATGCCCGAGGTGGTTGGCCCGGATAATCTGCCTTCGGAACTGGAGCTGACCCGCCAGCGCGCCGAGCGGATTCCCGAGCGCATCCGCGACAAGCTGCTGTATCCGAAGCCCATCGAGATTCGTCCGGTCACCCAGCACGACCCCTACGACCCGCAGCCCGACGAACCGGTGAAGTACCTCTGGTTCCGTGCCGACGGCAAGCTGCCGGACGTCCCGGCGCTGCACAAGTACCTGCTGGCCTACGCCTCGGACTTCGGTTTCCTTACCACCTCGATGCAGCCCCATGCCGTTTCGGTGTGGCAGAAGACCATGCAGGTCGCCAGCCTCGACCACGCCCTGTGGTTCCACCGCGACCTGCGCGCGGACGAGTGGCTGCTCTACGCCATCGACAGCCCCTGGGCCGGCAACGCACGCGGTTTCGTGCGCGGCAGCATCTTCAACCAGAGCGGCCAGCTGGTCGCCTCGTCGAGCCAGGAAGGCCTGATCCGCAAGCGTGAGGACTGGGCGTGAGGCTGGCCGACATCCGCCACTGGGTGTTCGACATGGACGGCACCCTGACCCGGGCCGTGCACGACTTCCCGGCGATCCGCCGAGCGCTGGACATCCCCGAGCAGGACGACATCCTGCTGCACCTCGCCGCCCTGCCCGAGGCCGAGGCGGCGGCCAAGCACGCCTGGCTGCTCGAACACGAGCGCGCCCTGGCCGAGGCCGCGCGGCCGGCGCCGGGCGCACTGGAACTGGTGCGCGAGTTGCAGCGGCGCGGCGTGCGCCTGGGCATCCTGACCCGCAACGACCACCAGTTGGCGCTGATCACCCTCGAAGCGATCGGCCTGGGCGGCTGCTTCCCCACCGAGCACATCCTCGGGCGCGGCGAGGCGCGGCCCAAGCCGGACCCTGATGGCTTGCTGCGCATCGCCCGACGCTGGAACGTGACGCCGGCGGAGCTGGTGATGGTCGGCGACTACCGTTTCGACCTCGACTGCGGACGCGCCGCGGGTAGTCGCACGGTGCTGGTCAACCTGCCGGAAAACCCCTGGCCGGAGCTGGCCGACTGGCACGCTGCCGATTGCCATGCGTTGCTCGAGCAACTGCAAACGCCGTAGGAATATCCGGCGGAAAACCTCGAGGGCGGCAGCGCCAGCGGCTCCCCGAAAACGAAAAAAGCGCAGGAAGCCAGGCTCCTGCGCTTTTTTCCTGCGCATCCGTGCGGGATGCGGCGGCCGTTATCAGCCGTTGATCGCGTCGGTCAGTGCCTTGGCCGGAACGAACTTGGCTACACGCTTGGCAGCGATCTCGATCGCCTTGCCGGTCTGCGGGTTGCGGCCGGTGCGCGCGGGACGCTCGGAGACCTTCAGCTTGCCGATACCCGGCAGGGTGATTTCGCCATCGTTCTCCAGGGCGTCCTTGACGATCTCGGCGAGCTGGTCGAGCGCGCTGCGAACGGTGGTCTTCTGCGCGTCGATGGCTTCGGCGATGTCCTGGATCAGTTGGTCTTTGGTCAGTGCCATGGTGGTGTAGCTCCTTGGTAAAAGACTGCGCGAGGGGCCTCGCACAGAAACGGGCGTGATTTTAAACAGCTTGGCGCGAATAAGGTTCCCTTTTCTCCGCTTATTTGTTTCCTCGCACGACGCGCATGACAGAGCCGTTACAGAGGTTTTCGCGGCTGTCCGGAATGATGCCGGCGTCGGCTGCCCGACGCATCCTCATGGTTCTGCCAGGGGCGCATGCCTCCGGTTCTTAGTTAAGGATTATTGGTTATTTATAGGTTAGGGTTTCATCCATTAGGGTTATAAGCAGGACATCCCGTCCCTTTCCATCACCGGAGCCTGCTTACCTCGCGCCAACGCCTGGCCCTCGCTCCCCGTTCGAGGTGCCGCATGAGCGAAGCCCGGCTCCACTCGCCCGACCCCAGGACACCGCGACCCATGGCCGGTTGGGCGGCAAGCCTGCGCGACAGTGGACTGCTGGCGCTGGCAGTGCCGCGCGTGTTCGCCGGCATGGAGCGGGACTGGGGGGAAATCTTCGCTGGCGTCCGCCACCTGGCCGAGCAGGAACTCGAGCTGGCACGGCGCCTGGCCCTGCATCATCTGCAGATCGCTTCCATTCGCCTGCTGGGTAGTCCTGAACAGCAGCGCCGCCTGTTGCCGGCCAGCGTCGAGCGCCGCTGGCTGTGGAGCGAGGCGGTCGATCTGCGGCGCGCCCAGCCCGAAGCGCAGGAGCACTGGCGGGGCGGTTTCCTGGTGGGTGGACGGGGTAGCGATTGCTTCGCCGTGGAAGACGTGGATCGCTTGCTGATCTCAGCCTGGCACGCGCCCTCCCGCGCTCACCTGATCGCTGTCGCCGAAACGGGGCGGGCAGGCATCGACATCTCCGGCCTCGCCGATGGCTCGGGGCTGTTCTTGCCCGCCGGGCAGCGGCTGCATTACCAGCGGCTGCGGCTGCATCCCGAGGACATCCTGGTGCCGCCCGGCCTGCCGCCGACCCCGTGCGGGCAACTGCGCGAAGGCTTGACCCGATTGGCCCAGGCCAACCTCGACCTGGGCCAGGCTGCGCGGGTGCCGGGCGACGTGGCGGGGCAGGGAGAGGCGCCGCGTCTCCTCGCCCTCGCGCTGCGTCTTGTCGAACTGGCGGCGGAGTCCTTCCAGGCGGCATTCGCCCGCGGCGGCGCGCTGACATTCCGCGAAAGCGCGGCGGCGTCGCTGCTGGCGAGCGAGGCGGAGGCGGTGGCCCGCGCCGGGCTGCTCGTCTGCCTGCGCCGACAGGCCCTGGAAGCCCGTCTGCTGGGCGCGGCCCTGTAGGGAGGGGGCATGGAGCAAGGGCGGAAGGGCATCCGGGGGCGCATTCGCGCTCATAAAATAATTCCAAAATATTATTTATATCGAGTTTTTTATATCTGTAATCTGCATCGCACCGGACCACCGGACTCGCTGTCG
Organism: Pseudomonas sp. PS1(2021); assembly: GCF_020405165.1. NCBI lineage: Bacteria > Pseudomonadati > Pseudomonadota > Gammaproteobacteria > Pseudomonadales > Pseudomonadaceae > Pseudomonas > Pseudomonas sp. PS1(2021). The sequence goes on from NZ_CP084484.1 coordinate 7,212,159, forward strand.
CCACCCATTGCCCGTCCCTGGTCCGTTCTCCTCCGGAGCGCGGCACCGTTGCCTCCGAGGTTCGCCCGATGAAACGCCCGAATTCCCTGCACCGCCTGGTGGCAGCCCTGGCCTTTGCCAGCCTTTCCGTCGCCGCCCAGGCCGCCGACATCACGGTCGGCTACCAGACCGGCATCGACCCGACCAAGGTGCCCCAGGCCGATGGCCTGTACGAGAAAGCCATCGGCGAGAAGATCGACTGGCGCCGCTTCAACAGCGGTCCGGAAGTGATCGCCGCGCTCGCCTCCGGAGACCTGCAACTCGGCAACATCGGGTCCAGCCCGTTGGCAGCGGCGACCTCGCGGAAGCTGCCGATCGTCGCCTTCATCGTTTCCGCGCAGATCAACGCCGCCGAGGCGCTGGTGGTGCGCAATGGAAGCGGGATCGGGAAACCCGAGGACCTGGCCGGCAAGACCATCGCTACCCCGTTCGTTTCAACCTCCCACTACAGCCTGCTCGGCGCCCTCAAGCACTGGCAGATCGATCCGTCCAAGGTGAAGATCGTCAACCTCAACCCGGCCGAGATCGCTGCCGCCTGGCGTCGCGGCGACATCGACGGGGCCTTCGTCTGGTCGCCGGCGCTGGGCGAGATCAAGAAAAGCGGCAAGGTCCTCACCGACGCCGCCGAAGTCGGCCAGTGGGGTGCGCCGACATTCGAGGTGTGGGTGGCGCGCAAGGACTTCGCCGAGAAGCATCCTGAAATCGTCGCCCGCTTCGCCCGCGTCAGCCTCGATTCCTTCGCCGACTACAACGCGCACAAGGCCGAATGGACCGCCGACTCCGAGCCGGTGAAGAAGATCGCCCGGCTGACCGGCGCCGATCCCAGGGACGTCCCCGAACTGCTGGCCGGCTCGACCTTCCCGGAAAGCCAGGCGCAACTGTCCGCCGACCTGCTCGGCGGCGGCACCGCCAAGGCTATCGCCGGCACTGCCGAATTCCTCAAGGAACAGAAGCGCGTGCCGGCCGTCCTCGGCGACTACTCGCCCTACGTCAGCGCCGACTTCGTGCGCCAGGCGGAGCAGGTCCAGGTCGGCCAGCGCTGAATTCCGCGCCTCCGCTCCGGCCTGTCGGAGCGGAGGCTTTCTTACCCTACGGAGGGCAGAACACATGAGCCGTCTGACGGCCGAGGCGATCAGCCTCTCATTCGAACAGCGCGGCCAGCGCCGCGCCATCCTCCGCGATCTCAGTCTGGGCCTGGCCAAGGGCGAGTCGCTGGTGGTGCTGGGTCCTTCGGGCTGCGGCAAGTCGACACTGCTGAACATCCTTGCCGGTTTCCAGAAGCCGGACCAGGGACGCGTGCAGATCGACGGCCGGACACTCGAAGGGCCTGGCGGCGAGCGCGGCGTGGTATTCCAGGACGACGCCCTGATGCCCTGGCTCAACGCCCTCGACAACGTCGCCCTGGGCCTGCGCATCCGTGGCCTGGGCAAGGCCGAGCGCACCGCGCGGGCGCGCCAGGTCCTGCAACTGGTGGGCCTCCAGGAGTACGCCGAGCAGTCCGTCGCCCAGCTCTCCGGCGGCCAGCGGCAACGCCTCGGGCTGGCACGCGCGCTGGCGGTCGAGCCGGACTTCCTGCTGCTCGACGAGCCGTTCGGCGCGCTCGACGCGCTGACCCGCGAACGCATGCAGGTGCTCCTGCTGGACCTGTGGAAGCAGACCGGCAAGGGCCTCTTCCTGATCACCCACAGCGTCGACGAGGCCCTGTTCCTGGCTACCGACCTGGTGGTGATGGACGGCCCGCCGGCGCGCATCGTCAAGCGCCTGCCGGTGGACTTCGCGCGGCGCTACGCCGCCGGCGAAACGGTGCGCTCGATCAAGGCCGATCCCGAGTTCGGCCGTTTGCGCCAGGCGTTGCTGGACGAATTCCTCGATGTCGCGGAGGCCGAACATGCCCACTGATACCCTCGGACTCGCCGCCGCCAAGCCTGTCCCGCGCAAGCGGCGCCTGCCCGGCGACCGTCGGCGCTGGGCCGCCGGTGCCAGCGTGCTGGCCCTGGCCCTGCTGTGGTGGGCGGCGACCCGTTTCGGCTGGGTCGACGTGCTGTTCCTGCCGGCGCCCGAACAGCTCTTCGAAGCCCTGCAACGGCTATGGCAGGAGGGCTACCTCGATGCCAGCCTGCTGCAACACGTCGGCACCAGTCTGCTGCGGGTGCTCCTGGCGCTCGGCGCGGCGGTGCTGACGGCGATCCCGCTGGGCGTGCTGATGGGCCTCAACCCCTTGGCCGGAGCGGCCCTCGATCCGCTGGTGGAGTTCTACCGGCCGATCCCGCCGTTGGCCTACCTGCCGTTGATCGTCATCTGGTTCGGCATCGGCGAGCTGAGCAAGGTGCTGCTGATCTACCTGGCGCTGTTCGCGCCGCTGCTGATCGCTACCGCCGCCGGCGTGCGTCGCGTCGACCGATCGCGGGTGCAGGCGGTGCGCTGCCTGGGGGCCAGCCGCTGGCAGGTGGTGCGCTACGTGATCCTGCCGAGCGCCTTGCCGGAGGTCCTCACCGGCCTGCGCATCGCCCTCGGCGTCGGCTGGTCGACCCTGGTCGCCGCCGAGCTGATCGCGGCCAACCGCGGCCTCGGCTTCATGGTCCAGTCCGCCGCGCAATTCCTCGCCACCGACGTGGTGGTGGTCGGCATCCTGCTGATCGCCGCCATCGCCCTGGCCTTCGAACTGGGGCTGCGCTGGGTCCAGCGGCGCTTCGCCGCCTGGGGTTGAGCGCGAGAGTCCCGAGTCATTTCCGAACCGACCTTCACCCACGCGGCGAAGGCCGGAGCGAGGGCGCGCAGGGCGCGCCCGCAACCTGCCCGACGAGTAGCACGACATGAGCCTGACCATCCAACCCATCAGCCCGGCCCTGGGCGCCATCGTTTCCGGCATCGACCTCGGCGCGCCGCTGGACGACGCCGGCCAGCGGGCCATCGAGCAGGCCCTGCTCGAACACCAGGTGCTGTTCTTCCGCGACCAGTCGCTGGAACCCAGGAGCCAGGCGCGCTTCGCCGCCCGCTTCGGCGACCTGCACATCCATCCGATCTACCCCAGCGTGCCGGAGCAGCCGGAGGTCATCGTCCTCGACACCGCGGTCACCGACGTGCGCGACAATGCCATCTGGCACACCGACGTGACCTTCCTCGAGACCCCGGCGCTGGGGGCGGTGCTCGCCGCCAAGCAATTGCCGCCGTACGGCGGCGACACCCTCTGGGCGAGCAGCACGGCGGCCTACGAGGCGCTGTCGGCGCCGCTGCGGCGTCTGCTGGACGGTCTCACGGCGACCCACGACATCGGCAAGTCCTTCCCCCGCGAGCGCTTCGGCGTCACCGAGGCCGACCTGGCGCGCCTGGAGGAGGCCCGCCTGAAGAATCCGCCGCGCTCGCATCCGGTGGTGCGCACCCATCCGGTCACCGGGCGCAAGGGCCTGTTCGTCAGCGATGGCTTTACCACCCGCATCAACGAACTGGAGCCGGCCGAGAGCGATGCGCTGCTGAAGTTCCTCTTCGCCCATGCCACGCGACCTGAATTCACCGTGCGCTGGCGCTGGCAGGAAAACGACGTGGCGTTCTGGGACAACCGCGTGACGCAGCACTACGCGGTGGACGATTACCGGCCACAGCGGCGGGTCATGCATCGCGCCACCATCCTCGGCGACAAGCCCTTCTGACGACGCCGCGCGCGGGCTTCCTCCGGCGGCCCGCGCCGGCAACTGTCCGTTCCGCCAGCTTTTGCTCTCGAAAAGGTCGCCTCTGCGACATTCGCTGTCGTGTCCCGGCGTGCCGCTCTCGCCTAAGCTTGGCGGGTCCAATTGTTTCGAGAGTTTTCATCCATGCAAGAACGCATCCCGGATGAGCTGACCCTGCCAGAGCTCACCCTGCGTGGCCTGATCCTCGGTGCGCTGATCACCGTGGTCTTCACCGCCTCCAACGTCTACCTTGGTCTGAAGGTCGGCCTGACCTTCGCCTCGTCGATCCCGGCGGCGGTGATCTCGATGGCCGTCCTGCGCTACTTCTCCGGCGCCAACATCCTCGAGAACAACATGGTGCAGACCCAGGCCTCGGCGGCCGGCACTCTGTCCTCGATCATCTTCATCCTTCCCGGCCTGCTGATGATCGGCTACTGGAGTGGCTTCCCGTTCTGGCAGACCGCGGCGATCTGCTCCATCGGCGGCATTCTCGGGGTGCTCTATACCATTCCGCTGCGCCGGGTGATGGTGGTGCAAAGCGAACTGCCGTATCCGGAAGGGGTGGCGGCGGCGGAAATCCTCCGGGTCGGCAGCGACGGCGCCGAGGACGAGGAAGACGCCCGCGCGCCGCGTGCCGCCGGTAACGCGCCGGGGCTCTACGACATCCTCGGCGGCGGCCTGGTGGCGGCGCTGTTCAGCCTCTGGAGCAGCGGCTTCAAGGTTCTCGCCGAAGGCTTCAGCGTCTGGCTCAGTGCCGGGCAGGCGGCGTTCCGCCTTTCCACCGGTTTTTCCCTGGCGCTGGTCGGTGCCGGCTACCTGATGGGCATCACCGCCGGCATCGCGATCCTCATCGGCGTGCTGATCTCCTGGGGCGTCGCGGTGCCGCTGCTGACCGTCAACAGCGTGCCGGCCGACGGCCAGAGCCTGTCGGACCTGGCCACCCAACTGTGGAGTTCGCAGGTGCGCTTCCTCGGCGCCGGCACCATCGGCGTGGCCGCGCTGTGGACCCTGGCGACCCTGTTCAAGCCGATGGTGCGGGGCGTCTGGGCCTCCCTCGGGGCAGTGCGCGGCAATAGCCAGGCGAACAGCCTGCGCACCGAGCTGGACATGCCGGCCAAGTGGATCCTGCTGATCGCCGGGATACTGCTGGTCTCGCTGTTCGTGGTCTTCAGCCACTTCCTCGGTGCCGCCGCGCCGGACATGGCCAGCCCGCAGTTCTGGAGTCTGGTGGCGGTATGCGTGGTGTTCGCCTTCTTCTTCGGCTTCCTGATCGCCGCCGCCTGCGGCTACATGGCCGGCCTGGTCGGTTCGTCGAGCAGTCCGATCTCGGGGATCGGAATCATCGCGGTCATCCTGGTGTCGTTGCTGATACTCGGCTTCGGCAGCATCGAGGGCGGCCTGCTGGACCGCCAGAACGGCAAGCTGGCGATCGCCCTGGCGCTGTTTACCACCTCGGTGGTGCTGGCCATCGCGGCGATCTCCAACGACAACCTGCAGGACCTCAAGACCGGCTACCTGGTCGGCGCCACGCCCTGGCGCCAGCAGGTCGCGCTGATCGTCGGCTGCATCGTCGGCGCGCTGGTGATCCCCCCGGTGCTGGAACTGCTCTACAGCGCCTACGGCTTCACCGGGGCCCTGCCGCGCGAGGGAATGGACCCCGGCCAGGCCCTGGCCGCGCCGCAGGCGACCCTGATGACGGCGATCGCCAGCGGGATTTTCCACGACGCGCTGAACTGGAACATGATCCTCATCGGCGTCGCCCTGGGCATCGCCCTGATCCTCGTCGACCTGCTCCTGCGCCGTACCGGCAAGGCCTGCCTGCCGGTGCTGGCGGTGGGCCTGGGGATCTACCTGCCGCCGACCATCGGCATGACCCTGGTGGTCGGTGCGCTGATTTCCTGGCTGCTGGAAAATGCCCTGAAGAAGCGTGCGGCGGCGGCCGGGGTCGACGAAGAGGCTTATGCCGAAGAGCCGAAGCGACGCGGCGTGCTGCTGGCTTCGGGGCTGATCGTCGGCGAGAGCCTGATGGGCATCCTGCTCGCCGGGGTGATCGGCGCCACCGGCGAGGACGCGCCGCTGGCGCTGGCCGGCGCCGGCTTCGCGGGCATCGCCCAGTGGCTGGGACTGGTGGTATTCGTCGCGATCTGCGTGCTGTTCTACCGGCGAGTGCTGGCGCGCTGAGGGATTCGCAGCTGCACGGGGATGGGATGTTGCCGCTAGCGTCATTCCCCGCGGTCAGGGACGGAGGATGAGGGAAGGGGCGCCCTGCGCGCCCCCTTTTCCTGCGCTCAACGCACCAGGTGCAGGAACTGCAGGTGCCGCTCGTACTGGTCGAGCATGTCGTTGATGATCTGCTCCTTGGTGTAGCCCATCAGATCGTAGTCCTGGCTACCTTCGGCGAGATGCACCTCGGCACGGAAGTAGCGGCGATTCTTCAGGTGCAGGCCGCCCATGCCGGCACGCGCGAAGGACGGCGTGAAGTAGCCGCGCATCAGCACCTGGTAGAGGAACCGATGCTGCTCGCCATGACCGATCTCCAGGCTCAGCGAGGCGTTGCCCGGGTCGAGCTGGGCGTCCACCGCCAGGCCCTTCTCGCGGAACACCTCGGAAACCTCGCTGATCGCCGGGCGCACCACGTCGTTCATGAAGCGGTACACCTCGTCCCGCGAGGGGAAGTGCACGGCCTGCGACAGGCGTCGCTTCCAGCCGCCGGAGCGCTTGCCGTTGCCGCTCATCAGCGGCGCCAGGGAGTGGCTCCGCGCCCGCTGGCGCTGCGACTCCATGTAGAAGGCCTTGTGCAGGCCCCACATCATCAATAGCAGGATCAGCGAGAAGGGCAGGGAGGTCAGCACCACCGCCGACTTCAGCGCGTCGATGCTGCCGGCGAACAGCAGCCCTCCGGTGACCAGCGCGGTGACCGAGCCCCAGAACAGCCGCAGCCACTTCGGTCCGTCGTCGTCGGCGCTGCCGCCGTGGGCGGAGAGGGTGGAGAGGACCACGGTGCCGGAGTCCGCCGAGGTGACGAAGAAGACGAAGCTGACCAGCACCGTGACGGTGATCACCGCGCGGCTCCAGGGGTAGTTCTGGAGCATCTGGTAGAGGGCCATCGACGGCTGCTCGATGGCCACCCGGCCGAGTTCGCTGGCGCCGCCGAGGGCCTGCTCCAGGGCGCTGTTGCCGAAGATCGACATCCACGCCAGGGTGAAGCCGAGCGGGATGAACAGCACGCCGAAGACGAATTCGCGGATCGTCCGGCCGCGCGAGATGCGCGCGATGAACAGGCCGACGAAGGGCGCCCAGGCGATCCACCAGGCCCAGTAGAACACCGTCCACGAGCCCAGCCAGTCGCTGGGACCACCGTAGGCGTAGAGGTCGAAGCTCTTGCCCGGCAGGTGGCCGAGGTAGTCGCCGACGTTCTGCACCAGGGTGTTGAGCAGGTGCTGGGTCGGACCGGCGAACAGCACGAACAGCAGCAGGCTGCAGGCCAGCAGCATGTTGATGTCGGAGAGGATGCGGATGCCCTTGTCGACCCCGGAGACCGCCACCGAGATCGCCGCGCCCATCATCAGCACGATGAGCACCATCTGCACCGCATGGGTATGCGGGATGGCGTACAGGTAGTCCAGCCCGGAATTGAGCTGGAGCACGCCGAAGCCCATGTCGGCGCCGAGGCCGAACACCGTGGCGATGATGCCGAAACAGTCCACCGTGTAGCCGATCGGCCCGTTGATGCGCTTGCCGATCAACGGGTAGAGCGCCGAGCGCAGGGCCAGCGGCAGGTTGTGGCGGTAGGCGAAGTAGGCCAGGGCCATCGCCACCAGGGCGAATACGCCCCAGCCGTGCAGGCCCCAGTGCAGGAACAGCAGTTCCATGGCCTGCCGCGCGGCTTCCTGGGTACCGGCCTCGCCTTGCGGCGGCTGGAGGAAGTGGGTCAGCGGTTCGGATACGCAGAAGAAGAACAGGGTGATGCTGATGCCGGCGGCGAACAGCATGCCGGCCCAGGACAGGTAGCTGAATTCCGGCTCGTCGTGGTCGGCACCGAGCTTGATCTTGCCGTAGCCGGAAAGCGCGGTGACCACCACGAAGATCAGGTACAGCGTCATCGCCAGCAGGTAGTACCAGCCGACGGTCTGCGAGGCCCAGGTCTGCGCGGCCAGCAGCCATTCGCCGGCGCGCTGGGGAAGCCGATGACCACTGCGGCGAACAGCAGGATCAGGATCGCCGCACCGTAGAACACCGGGGGATTCATGCGGATGGGCGTGGGGGTGGAGGGGGTGGCGGAGGGCGATTGTGCGTCAGTCAAAACAGGCTGGTCTCCTCGTCCTTAATTTGATCAAGCGTTCAATATAAACACGATCAAGGGCCCGGGAGCCAATCCTTCGGACGTATGGAAGCCTTCGGCGCCGCGCTTTTCCCGCACGTTCGCCGAAGGATTCCTTCAGTTCGCCGCCAGTCCCAGGCGCCGCCTTCCCACCTCCTCGTCGCCGCCTGCCTGCTCGGTGGCCAGTTGCAGGAGCAGGGCCTGTACCTGCTCCAGCGACGGCGCTCCGGCTTGGCCGAGCAGGCGCCGCAGACCGGCCAGCGATGGGTCTGGCGTTGCCCCGCCAAAATTCAGATGCTGCGGCAGGATTTCTTCCTTGTCGCTGACCAGCAGGGCGAAGTGGACGACGTTTTCCAGCTCGCGGATGTTGCCTGGCCAGGGATAGCTCTCGAGGACCCGCTGGGTTTCCACGCCGATGGTCGGCACCGGCAGGTCCAGGCGCTGGGCATAGACGCCGATGAAGTATTCCGCCAGCGGCAGGATGTCTCCCTGACGTTCGCGCAATGGCGGCAGGCTCAGGCGGCCGTCGTGCAGGTATTGTTGCAGGCCGGCCAGGAACTTGCCGGCGCGCACCGCCTGGTCCAGGTCGACGCTGGTGGCGGTGACCAGGCGCACGTCATGGGGAATCGGCTGCTGCGCGCCGACCCGCAGCACCTCGCGTTCCTCCAGCGTCTGTAGCAGCCTGGCCTGCAGCGTCAGCGGCAGGTCGGCGATCTCGTCCAGGTACAGGGTGCCGCCATTGGCCGAACCGAACCAGCCGGCGCGGCTGCCGACCGGGCCGTTATGGGCGCCGGGAGCGTAGCCGAACAGCTCGGCTTCGGCATGGTTGCGACTGAGGGCGCTGCAACTGACCGCGACGAACAGACCGGCGCGTTCGCTGTGGCGGTGGATCTGCCTGGCGAGCAGCTCCTTGCCGGTGCCGGTCTCGCCTTCGATCAGCACCGGCTGGCCCTGTGGCGCGAGGCGCTCGAGTTCTTCGCGGACCCGGTGCGAGCGTGGGTCGAAGAACACCAGGGCCTTGGCGCGGATGCTCAGCGGACTGCGGTCGGCGTCGGGGAAGGTCAGCGGCGCGGGGCGTGGTTTCTCGCTCATGGGTAACTCCTTGGCGGCACGGGGCGCCTCCAGCGCCTGCGCCGTGACGACGGCCGGAACGGCTGCGGGCGGGGGCCGTTGCGGAAAAAGAAACGCCGGTGCAAGCCATGCGACACCGGCGTGAACAAGGGGCGCTGCAACGGCGCCCAGCGTGGGAGTCGGGACGGGCTGGGGTCAGAAGGCCGGGACCACCGCGCCGGCATATTTCTTCTCGATGAAGGCTTTCACTTCCGGGCTGGTCAGCGCGGCGGAAAGCTTCTTCAGGGCGTCGCTGTCCTTGTTGTCCGGACGCGCCACCAGGTAGTTCACATAGGGCGAGTCGCGGTCTTCCAGGACCAGCGCGTCCTTGGCCGGGTTGAGCTTGGCCTCCAGCGCGTAGTTGGTGTTGATCAGGTCCAGGTCGACCTGGTCCAGCACGCGCGGCAACAGGGCCGATTCGAGTTCCTTGAATTTCAGGTTCTTCGGGTTCTCGGCGATGTCCTTGGGCGTGGCCAGGGCGTTGTTCGGATCCTTCAACTTGAGCAGGCCGGCCTTCTGCAACAGCAGCAGGGCGCGCCCGCTGTTGCTGCCTTCGTTGGGGATGGCGACGGTGGCGCCGTCGGGCAGCTCGGCCAGCGACTTGTATTTCCTCGAATAACCACCGAAGGGCTCGACGTGTACGCCGACCACGGTGACCAGGTTGGTGCCCTTGCCTTTGTTGAAGTTCTCCAGGTACGGCAGGGTCTGGAAGTAGTTGGCGTCCAGGCGCTTCTCGGCGACCTGCACGTTGGGCTGCACGTAGTCGGTGAACACCTTGATCTGCAGGTCGACGCCTTCCTTCGCCAGGGTCGGCTTGATCAGCTCGAGGATTTCCGCGTGGGGGATCGGCGTGGCGGCGACGAGGAGCTTTTCCGCTGCGTTGGCGGAAACGCTGATGACGGAGGCCAGGGCAGTCAGCAGGAGCAGTTTTTTCATTCTTCGATCCTTGTAGGGCGATGTCCGCCGCTGCGTTCAGGGCGGTGAAGGAGGGGCGCCAACACGCGAGGGGCGGCTTGAAGGGGAGAGTAGCGACTCTTTTTATTCCATAAAAATATTATTTGTTTATTTTTATATTCTATTAATGAATATGAGAGAGCTGAGGCAATTTGTCTCGCGACAACCGACCACAGCAGGACGGTCTAGGCTAACGGGTAAGATTTTCGTACCGAATTGCTCTGCATCAAGGCGGGCGGTCCGGGAATCTGCTTGCGACCCTTCCCGCATTCCTGCCATCCAGGGCTGCGGTCGCTTTCCAATGACAAGAACGATAGCTGAAGGATGTGTTCCAAAACCTTGCGTAGCGTTGCGCGTGAGGAAGCACGGCCGAATCCGCACGTAAGCCGGAAGGGCCGAGAACCTGAAGAGGAGTTGCCATGTTCGGATTGGAGGCTATCGACCTTGCCCGCATCCAGTTCGCGTTCACCGTGTCCTTCCACATCATCTTCCCGGCGATCACCATCGGGTTGGCCAGCTACCTGGCCGTACTGGAAGGCCTCTGGCTGAAAACGAACGAAGAGGTCTACCGCGACCTCTATCATTTCTGGTCGAAGATTTTCGCGGTCAACTTCGGCATGGGCGTGGTGTCCGGGCTGGTCATGGCGTACCAGTTCGGCACCAACTGGAGCCATTTCTCCGACTTCGCCGGGTCCATCACCGGTCCGCTGCTGACCTACGAGGTGCTCACCGCGTTCTTCCTCGAGGCCGGTTTCCTCGGGGTCATGCTGTTCGGCTGGAACCGCGTGGGACCGGGCCTGCATTTCTTCGCCACGGTGATGGTGGCGATCGGCACGCTGATCTCGACGTTCTGGATCCTCGCTTCCAACAGCTGGATGCAGACCCCGCAGGGCTTCGAGATCGTCGACGGCCGGGTGATCCCGGTGGACTGGGTGGCGGTGATCTTCAACCCGTCGTTCCCCTACCGCCTGCTGCACATGTCGGTCGCCGCGTTCCTCGCCACCGCCTTCTTCGTCGGCGCCTCGGCCGCCTGGCACCTGCTGCGCGGGCGCGACAACCCGGCGATCCGCAAGATGCTCTCGATGGCCATGTGGATGGCGCTGATCGTCGCCCCGGTACAGGCGCTGATCGGCGACGCCCATGGCCTCAACACCCTGGAGCACCAGCCGGCGAAGATCGCCGCGATGGAAGGCCACTGGGACAACAGCAGCGGCGAGCCGACCCCGCTGATCCTGTTCGGCTGGCCGGACATGCAGCGCGAGGAAACCCGCTTCAAGGTGGAGATCCCGGTGCTCGGCAGCCTGATCCTCAAGCACAGCCTGACCGAGCCGATCCCGGCGCTGAAGGACTTCCCGCCGGAAGACCGGCCGAACTCCACCGTGGTGTTCTGGTCGTTCCGGATCATGGCCGGCCTCGGCATGCTGATGATCCTGGTCGGCGTCTGGAGCCTGTGGCTGCGCTGGCGCGGCCAGGACAAGCTGTTCAACTCGAAGGCCTTCCTGCGCCTGACCCTGCTGATGGGACCGTCCGGCCTGATCGCGATCCTCGCCGGCTGGTTCACCACCGAGATGGGCCGCCAGCCCTGGGTGGTCTACGGGCTGATGCGCACCGCCGACGCCTCCTCGGCACAGAGCGTGACGCAGATGAGCCTGACCCTGCTGACCTTCGTGGTGGTGTACTTCTCGCTGTTCGGCGTCGGCATCGGCTACATGATGCGCCTGGTGCGCAAGGGCCCGGTCACCCATGAGGGACGCGAGACCAACCCGGGAGGCGCCGGGCAGAAGCGCACGCCGGCGCGGCCGTTGTCGGCCGCCGGCGAAGGTTTCGACGAAGAGCACGACGGCCACGCGCAAGCGGCCGACCGCGACCAGGACAAGAGGAACTGAGACATGGGTATCGATCTTCCCCTCATCTGGGCGGTCATCATCATCTTCGGCATCATGATGTACGTGGTGATGGACGGCTTCGACCTGGGCATCGGCATGCTCTATCCGTTCTTCAAGGACAGCGGCGACCGCGATGTGATGATGAACACCGTGGCGCCAGTCTGGGACGGCAACGAGACCTGGCTGGTGCTGGGCGGCGCGGCGCTGTTCGGGGCCTTCCCGCTGGCCTACGCGGTGGTCCTGTCGGCGCTCTACCTGCCGTTGATCTTCATGCTCGTCGGGCTGATCTTCCGCGGCGTCGCCTTCGAGTTCCGCTTCAAGGCCAAGCCGGCCAAGCAGCACATCTGGGACAAGGCGTTCATCGGCGGTTCGCTGGTGGCGACCTTCTTCCAGGGCGTGGCGCTGGGCGCCTTCATCGAAGGCATCCCGGTGGAGAACCGCAGCTTCGCCGGCGGTTCGCTGGACTGGATCGCGCCGTTCCCGCTGTTCTGCGGCCTGGCCCTGATCGTCGCCTACACCCTGCTCGGCTGCACCTGGCTGATCATGAAGACCGAAGGCCGCCTGCAGGAGCGCATGCACGACCTGGCGCGCCCGCTGGCGCTGGTGCTGCTGGCGATCATCGGGGTGGTCAGCCTGTGGACGCCGCTGGCCCATGCCGAGATCGCCGCACGCTGGTTCAGCCTGCCGAACCTGTTCTGGTTCCTGCCGGTGCCGATCCTGGTCCTGGTGACCTTCTATGCGCTGCTGCGCTCGGTGGCCAACAACGACCACGTGAAGCCGTTCGTGCTCACCCTGGTGTTGATCTTCCTCGGCTACAGCGGCCTGGGGATCAGCCTGTGGCCGAACATCATCCCGCCGGCGGTGAGCATCTGGGAGGCCTCGGCGCCGCCGCAGAGCCAGGGCTTCATGCTGGTCGGCGCGCTGTTCATCATTCCCTTCATCCTCGGCTACACCGCCTGGAGCTACTACGTGTTCCGCGGCAAGGTGAAGCACGGCGATGGCTATCACTGAGGAGGCGCCGCATATGGTCCGTACGCCGAGTCATCCCGAACGAGATAGCGCGGCCAAGCCACCGCTCTGGCGACGCCTGGCCTGGCTGGCGGGTATCTGGACCGCCAGCGTGCTGGCCCTGGGCGTCGCCGCCTGGCTGATGCGCCTGTTCATGAGCGCGGCGGGGCTGGGCGTTCCGCACTGATCGACGATCCCATCCGGGCGCTCCGGCGCCCTTTTCCGAGAGCCCTCCGCTGGAGGGCTTCTTTTTGTCCGCCGATCCGCCAGTGCTCGGTGTTGCGCCGTAGGGCGTCAATCCTCGCGTTCCCGCCTTGCACCATCCAGGCCGGTTCGGCGGATAACCGCGCTGCGGTTATCCGCCCTACGGGAGCGGCGGATGCGCCCTACTGAAGCCTTGGTAGGGCGAATAACGCCGCAGGCGTTATCCGCCGATTCGCCATTGCTTGGCGTTGCGCCGTGGGGCATCAGTCCTCGCGGCCCCTGACCCGTGCCAGTTGCTCCAGTCGCCCCAGGTAGTCGCGCGGGGTTTCGCCGAGCAGGCGGCGGAACATGCTGCTGAAGGCCCGCGTACTGCCGTAGCCGAGGTCGCGGGCGACCACCTGCACGCTGTCGCCGGCCAGCAGGCGCGGCAGGGCTTCGGTCAGGCGCAGTTGCTGGCGCCACTCATGGAAGCTCATCTGCAGTTCCTGGGCGAACAGCCGCGCCAGGGTGCGCGAGCTGGCGCCGACCCGCAGGCCCCAGTCATCGAGGGTCAGCCCCAGTTCCGGCTGTTTCAGCAATGCCTGGCAGATCGCCTGCAAGCGGCGGTCGCGGGGCATCGGCAGGTACAGCGGCATCCGTTCGAGGTTGGCGATCTCGCTGAGGATCAGCCCTTGCAGGCGCTGACGGAAGTCGTCCAGGCGCGGCTGGCTCTCGAGGTGGATGGCGCGCAGGATCATTTCCCGCAGCAGCGGCGTCACCGCCAGTACGCAACAGTCGCTTAGCGGTGTCGGCGTTTCGGGTTGCTCGATGAACAGGGTGCGCATGTGCACCTCGCCGGACATGAATATCTCGTGCTCCACCCGGGGCGGAATCCATACCGCGCGGGTCGGCGGGATCACCCAGGCGCCGTGGTGGGTGGCCAGGCGCATCAGGCCGCGAGCGGCGTAGAGGAACTGCGCCTGCGGGTGGAAATGCCGCCCCAGGTGATGGCCGTCGGGGAAGTCGAGGGAGATGGCCGCCAGCAGGCCGTCCGGGCGGTGCTCGATCAGCATGTCCGTTTCGATGACCTCGCTGTCCTGTCTGCGCTTTTCGGTCAACCTATCATGCCCGGGTCATGACGCCCATTCCTCACCGACCATTCAGACCGCACGCCATGAACCGACCTCGAACCGTTATCCGCTTCATCAACGCCGCGCATGTCATCGACCACATGTTCATGCTGATCTTCCCCGCCGCCGTGCTCGGCATGGCCGGCAGCTTCGACCTCGACTACGCCGGTCTGATCGGCCTGTCGCTGGGCGGTTTCATCGCCTTCGGCGCCTGTTCGCTGCCGGCCGGCTGGCTGGGCGATACCTGGAGCCGGCGGCGGATGATGCTGCTGTTCTTCTTCGGCATCGGCGCCGCCGCGCTGCTCACCGGGCTGGCCGGCAGCGTACCGATGCTGGTGACCGGGCTGACCCTGATCGGGGTGTTCGCCGCGATCTACCACCCGGTCGGCACCGCGATGCTGGTGGCACACGCGGAGAACCGCGGCCGCGAGATCGGCATCAACGGCATGTGGGGTAACCTCGGGGTCGCCTTCGCCGCGCTGCTTACCGGCTTTCTCACCGCGCACTTCGGCTGGCGCGCGGCGTTCATCCTGCCCGGCGGGGTGGCCATCCTGCTCGGCATCGGCTTTTTCTTCTGCGTGCGCGAGGAGCCATCGCCGCACCTGTCGGCCAAGGCCGCGGCGCGTGGCGTGGACAGCGAGGGTCTGTCGATGCGCCGGGTGTTCGGCGTGCTGGCGCTGGTCACCGCCACCGGCGGGGTGGTGTTCAACGCCAGCACCGTGACCTACCCGAAGCTGTTCCAGGAGCGCCTGAGCGACTTGCTGGCGTCGCCGCAGACCCTTGGCGTGGTGGTCAGCCTGGCCTATGCCTTCGGCGCGGTGGCGCAACTGATCATGGGCCGCCTGATCGATCGCCTGAACCTGAAGTTGCCGTTCGTCTTCCTCACCTTCTGCCAGGTGCCGCTGCTGCTGGCCCTGGCCTGCGGCCACGGCAGCGCGGTGGTACTGTTCGGCGCGCTGTTCATGTTCGCGGTGTTCGGCCAGGTGACGGTGAACGATGCGATGGTCGCCCACTTCGTCGCGCCGCAGTGGCAGGCGCGGGTCTTCGCCCTGCGCTATTTCCTGTCGTTCGGCGCCAGCGCGGCGGCGATCCCGATGATCGCCTACCTGGAGCCACGGCAGGGGCTGCTGGGGTTGTACCTGGTACTGGCGGGCTTCGCCGCGCTGACCTTCGCCGCGGCGCTGGTGTTTCCGCGTCCGGCGCGCAGCGCCGCGGTGGGCACCTGAGGAAGAGGGCGCCCGGACAGTGCGAGCCGGCCGGGCGCCGATGGCTCAACGCCGTATCAGAGCAGTTCGAGCGCCACGGCGGTGGCTTCGCCGCCGCCGATGCACAGCGAGGCGACGCCGCGCTTGCCGCCTTTCTGGCGCAGGGCGTTGATCAGGGTGAGGATGATCCGCGAGCCGGTGGAGCCGACCGGATGGCCCTGGGCGCAGGCGCCGCCATAGACATTGACCTTGGCATGATCGAGGCCGTGTTCGCGCATGGCGAGCATGGTGACCATGGCGAAGGCTTCGTTGATCTCGAACAGGTCGACGTCGTCCTTGTTCCAGCCGGTCCTGGCGAACAGGTTGGTCATCGCGCCGATCGGCGCCAGGGTGAACTCGCTCGGGTCCTGGCTCTGGGTGGCATGGCCGACGATTCGCGCCAGCGGCTTCAGGCCACGGCGCTGGGCTTCCTCGGCGGTCATCAGGACCAGCGCGGAGGCGCCGTCGGAGATCGAGCTGGCATTGGCGGCGGTGATGGTACCGTCCTTGCGGAACGCCGGCCTGAGGCTCGGGATCTTCTCCAGGTTGGCGGTCAGCGGTTGCTCGTCGTCCTTCACCACGCTCTCGCCCTTGCGGCTGGTGACGGTGACCGGGACGATTTCCGCCGCCAGCGAGCCATCGGCGATGGCGGCCTGGGCGCGCTTGAGCGATTCGATGGCATAGGCGTCCATCTCCTCGCGGGTCACGCCGTACTTGTCGGCGGTCTCCTGGGCGAACGAACCCATCAAACGGCCGGTACGGGCGTCCTCCAGGCCGTCGAGGAACATGTGGTCCTTGATCTCGCCGTGGCCCATGCGCAGGCCGCTGCGGGCTTTCTCCAGGACATAGGGCGCGTTGGACATGCTTTCCATGCCACCGGCGACCATCACCTGGTTGGTGCCAGCCTTGAGCAGGTCGTGGGCCAGCATCACCGCCTTCATCCCCGAGCCGCACAGCTTGTTGATGGTGGTGCAGCCGGTGGCGGCGGGCAGGCCGGCCGCCAGCGCGGCCTGGCGGGCCGGGCCCTGCTTCAGGCCGGCGGGCAGGACGCAACCCATGATCACTTCCTGTACGTCCTCGGCGGCGATGCCGGCGCGCTGCACCGCTTCGCGGATCACGACGGCACCCAGGTCGACCGCGGAAACGCCGGCCAGGCTGCCCTGGAAGCCGCCCATGGGAGTACGGGCGCCGGCGACGATGACGATATCGGACATGGAACGTTACCTCTTGTTCTGGATAGGGTCTGAACGATTCAGTGGGCGGATTCTATCTTGTGACCGGGAGGCTCCGAAAGGTCACGGGGCAAATCACTCTTTTGACTGATGAACAAAGCCCGCCGACGGCTCTAGAGTCGGCCTCATCCTGACAACGAACCCGCTCCCAGGTGTACGCCCCATGCTGAAGACCCGTCTCATCCCGGCCGCCGCCGGCGCTTATCAGTATCCGTTGCTGATCAAGAGCCTGATGCTTTCCGGCCGTCGTTACGAAAAGAGTCATGAAATCGTCTACCGCGACCAGGTGCGCTACAGCTACGCCACCTTCAACGAGCGCGTCGCGCGCCTGGCCAACGTACTCAGCGAGGCCGGGGTGAAGGCCGGCGACACGGTGGCGGTGATGGACTGGGACAGCCATCGCTACCTGGAATGCATGTTCGCCATCCCGATGATCGGGGCGGTGCTGCATACCATCAATATCCGCCTCTCCCCGGAACAGATCCTCTACACCATGAACCACGCCGAGGATCGCTTCGTGCTGGTGAACAGCGAGTTCGTCCCGCTCTACCAGGCGGTGGCGGGGCAGCTGGCCACGGTGGAGCGGACCATCCTGCTCACCGACGGCGCGGAGAAGAGCGCCGAACTGCCCGGCCTGGTCGGCGAATACGAGTCGCTGCTGGCCGCGGCCAGCCCGCGCTACGACTTCCCCGATTTCGACGAGAACTCCATCGCCACCACCTTCTACACCACCGGCACCACCGGCAATCCGAAAGGTGTGTATTTCAGCCACCGGCAACTGGTCCTGCACACCCTGGCGATGGCTTCGACCATCGGCAGCCTGGACAGCATCCGCCTGCTCGGTACCAGCGACGTGTACATGCCGATCACCCCGATGTTCCATGTCCACGCCTGGGGCACTCCGTACGTGGCGACCATGCTCGGGGTCAAGCAGGTCTATCCCGGGCGTTACGATCCGGAACTGCTGGTCGAACTGTGGAAGCGCGAGAAGGTCACCTTCTCCCACTGCGTGCCGACCATCCTGCAGATGGTGATGAACGCCAGGGCTGCCCAGGGCGTGGACTTCAAGGGCTGGAAGGTGATCATCGGCGGGAGCGCGCTGAACCGCTCGCTCTACGAGGCGGCCAAGGCGCGCGGCATCCAACTGACCGCCGCCTACGGCATGTCGGAGACCTGTCCGCTGATTTCCTGCGCCTACCTCAACGACGAACTGCTGGCCGGAAGCGAGGACGAGCGCACCACCTACCGGATCAAGGCCGGCGTGCCGGTGCCGCTGGTGGATGCGGCGATCATGGACGAACAGGGCCGCTTCCTCCCGGCCGACGGCGAATCCCAGGGCGAGCTGGTGTTGCGCTCGCCATGGCTGACCCAGGGGTATTTCCGCGAACCCGAGCGCGGCGAGGAGTTGTGGCGCGGCGGCTGGATGCACACCGGCGACGTGGCGACCCTGGACGGCATGGGCTTCATCGAGATCCGCGACCGCATCAAGGACGTGATCAAGACCGGCGGCGAGTGGCTGTCCTCCCTGGAGCTGGAAGACCTGATCAGCCGCCATCCGGCGGTACGCGAAGTGGCGGTGGTCGGGGTGCCCGATCCGCAATGGGGCGAGCGCCCGTTCGCCCTGCTGGTGGTGCGCGAGGGCCAGCAACTGGACGCCCGTGGCCTGAAGGAGCACCTCAAGCCTTTCGTCGAGCAGGGCAACATCAACAAGTGGGCGATCCCCTCGCAGATCGCGGTTGTTACCGATATTCCCAAGACCAGCGTCGGCAAGCTGGACAAGAAGCGCATCCGTATCGAGATCGCCCAGTGGCAGGAAGCCGGCAGCGCCTTCCTGTCGACCGTCTGACGGGGCTTTCCTACACCGCTGAAACGCCCGGAGGCCAAGCAAACGCTTGGTCTCCGCGTTTTCGCGACCGCCCGGTCATTCTCCATCCGCCGCAAAGGCGCGAGCCAGAGTGGTTGCGCCGCGCAAATCACACTTTCGAGGGATCAAGCGGCAGGCAGCGCTAGCTATAGTCCACGCACTCATAACAAAAAACACACATGGAGTAGCGTCGATGACAACCCGTAATCCGTTCTCGCGTC
The DNA here is from genome assembly GCF_020405165.1 of Pseudomonas sp. PS1(2021). NCBI lineage: Bacteria > Pseudomonadati > Pseudomonadota > Gammaproteobacteria > Pseudomonadales > Pseudomonadaceae > Pseudomonas > Pseudomonas sp. PS1(2021). The sequence goes on from NZ_CP084484.1 coordinate 7,231,016, forward strand.
GGGCCCGGTTGCCGTTGGCCGTCAGCCTGGCTTCCTCGCTGGCGGCTCCGGCCTTTGGGGTGACCTTCAACATCGGGGAAATCGAAGGTTCCTTCGATTCGGCGTTGTCGGTCGGGGCCAGTTGGTCGACCGCCAAGCCGAACAAGAACCTGATCGGTGTGAACAACGGCGGCAAGGGACTTTCCCAGACCTCCGACGACAGCCACTTGAACTTCAAGCGTGGGGAAACGTTCTCGAAGGTCTTCAAGGGCATCCATGACCTCGAACTGAAGTACGGCGATACCGGTGTGTTCCTGCGCGGCAAGTACTGGTACGACTTCGAACTGAAGGACGAGCACCGCGAGTTCAAGGACATCGACGACAGCGGCCGCAAGACCCTGGCCAAGTCCTCCGGCGCCGAACTGCTCGACGCCTTCATCTACCACAACTATGCCATCGGCGACCTGCCGGGCAGCGTGCGCCTGGGCAAGCAGGTGGTGAACTGGGGCGAGAGCACCTTCATCCAGAACGGCATCAGCGCCATCAACCCGATCGACGTCACCGCCTTCCGCCGGCCCGGCTCGGAGATCAAGGAAGGCCTGATCCCGGTGAACATGTTCTACCTGTCGCAGAACCTCACCGACAACCTGTCCGCCGAAGGCTTCTACCAGATCGAGTGGGACCAGACGGTGGTCGACAACTGTGGCACCTTCTTCTCCCAGCCGGACGTGGTGGCCGATGGCTGCGACCAGAACCTGGCGGTGCTGACCAACAACAAGGCGTCCATCAACCTGCTCAACAACGTGCTCGCCGGGGCTGGCCTGAGCGTTACCCCGTCGCCCTGGGACGAGGGCATCCTGGTCCGCCGCGGGCCGGACCGCGACGCTCGCGACAGCGGCCAGTACGGCTTCGCCCTGCGCTACTTCGCCGACGAACTGAACACCGAGTTCGGCGCCTACTACATGAACTACCACAGCCGCCTGCCGATCTTCAGCGGCCAGGGCGCCTCGGCCAGCACCATGGCGGCGATCAACGACCTCGCCACCCGCCTCGCCGCGATCAACCCGGCACTGGCCGCCCAGGCCGCGGCGGCGGCCACCGCCGGCAACTCCAGCTACTTCATCGAGTACCCGGAAGATATCCGCATGTTCGGCCTGAGCTTCTCCACCACGTTGCCCAACGGCACCGCGTGGAGCGGCGAAGTCAGCTACCGGCCCAACGCGCCGGTGCAGTTGAACACCACCGACATCCTCTTCGCCGGCCTCGACCCGGTGAGCATCGGCGGCAACCGCCCCTACGACAACGCCTCGGTGCTGAACGGCCAGGCCGGGCAGGACCTGCACGGCTATCGGCGCAAGGAGATCACCCAACTGCAGACCACCCTGACGCACTTCTTCGACCAGGTGATGGGAGCCGAGCGCCTGACCCTGGTGGGCGAGATCGGCTGGACCCACGTCGGCGGCCTGGAAAGCACCTCCAAGGCACGCTACGGGCGTGACCCGGTCTTCGGACCGGGGCCGCTGCCGGGGACCATCTCCGGCCTGGCCAGCTGCCAGGCGCTGAACGTCAGCACGCTGGGCACCGCCGAAGCGAACAACGTCAGCCGCTACTGCGAGAACGATGGCTATACCACCTCGGACGCCTGGGGTTATCGCGCCCGTGCGATCTGGGACTACAACGACGTGTTCATGGGCGTGAACCTCAAGCCCAGCGTGGCCTGGTCGCACGACGTCGATGGCTATTCGCCCGGCCCCGGCGCCAACTTCGAGGAAGGCCGCAAGGCGGTCAGCCTGGGGGTGGACGCGGAGTACCAGAACACCTACACCGCGAGCCTCTCCTACACCAACTTCTTCGACGGCAAGTACACCACCGTGGACGATCGCGACTTCGTCGCGCTCAGCTTCGGCATGAACTTCTGATGTACGCCGGCCCGGTGCGAACCGGGCCGGCGAGCAGGACTTAACGAGGACGACGAGCGAATGAAAACAACGAAGATTCTTCTGCATACCGGTGTACTGGCCCTGAGCCTGCTGGCCACCCAGGTGATGGCGGCGGTATCCGCCGACGAGGCGGCCAAGCTCGGCACCAGCCTGACTCCGTTGGGGGCGGAGAAGGCCGGCAACGCCGACGGCAGCATCCCCGCCTGGGACGGCGGCCTGGCGACCAACGCCGGCAGCGTCGACAGCCGTGGCTTCCTCGCCAACCCCTATGCCAGCGAGCAACCGCTGTTCACCATCACCGCGCAGAACGTCGACCAGTACAAGGACAAGCTGACTCCCGGCCAACTGGCCATGTTCAAGCGCTACCCGGATACCTACAAGATCCCGGTATACAAGACCCACCGCAGCGCCACCGTCCCGGCGGCGGTGCAGGAGGCGGCCAAGCGCAACGCCACCACCACCAAGCTGGTGGAAGGCGGCAACGGCCTGGAGAACTTCGATACCGCCAACCCGTTCCCGATCCCGCAGAACGGCCTGGAGGTGATCTGGAACCACATCACCCGCTATCGCGGCGGCAGCGTCCGGCGCCTGGTGACCCAGGCCACTCCGCAGGTCAACGGCTCCTACCAGCTGGTCTACTTCCAGGATGCCTTCACCTTCCGTACCAACCTGAAGGACTACAACCCGAACAAGCCGAGCAACGTGCTGTTCTACTTCAAGCAGCGGGTCACCGCGCCCTCGCGCCTGGCCGGTAACGTGCTGCTGGTCCACGAGACCCTCAACCAGGTCAAGGAGCCGCGCCTGGCGTGGCTCTACAACGCCGGCCAGCGCCGCGTGCGGCGGGCTCCGCAGGTGTCCTACGACGGTCCCGGCACCGCCGCCGACGGCCTGCGCACCTCGGACAACTTCGACATGTACAACGGTGCGCCGGACCGCTACGACTGGAAGCTGGAAGGCAAGAAGGAAATCTACATTCCCTACAACAGCTACAAGCTCGACGATCCGAAGATCAAGTACAGCGAAATCGTCAAGGCCGGCCACATCAACCAGGACCTGACCCGCTACGAGCTGCACCGCGTCTGGCATGTGGTCGCGACCCTGAAGCCGGGCGAGCGGCACATCTACGCCAAGCGTGACTTCTACATCGACGAGGACACCTGGCAGGCCGCCGAGATCGACCATTACGACGGTCGCGGCACCCTGTGGCGCGTGGCCGAGGCGCATGCCGAGCAGTACTACGACAAGCAGGTGCCCTGGTACGCGGTGGAAACCCTCTACGACCTGCTCTCCGGCCGCTACCTGGCGCTGGGCATGAAGAACGAGGAGAAACAGGCCTACGACTTCAACTACAGCGCTTCGGAAAGCGACTACACCCCGGCGGCGCTGCGTCAGGAAGGGGTACGCTGAGAAACGGCGTTCCTAGCCACGAAGAAACCGGCCTTGTGCCGGTTTCTTCGTTTTCGCGGGCGGCGTGTCGCTCCGGCCGTCAATTCATTACAAAGTGTTTTCCCGCCTCGCCCGCGGATTCCGTCGTCGCCATCCTCCCGGCGGGCACCTGTGTGGCCGGGAAACGTTTGCTGCGCCTGGACCGCGCCGGGAAACCGGTCTTTCCTTGGTTATCGAGCTGAAGCGCCGGTGCGCTATTTCGTCCGAGCCGATGGATAGTGCTTCAAATAGCCATCACTTGTGGTTAGTCTCCGGAGCGTTCACGCCCCATACATAAACCAAGAAACCGGGTGATGACTGACTTCTCGCGTACCTTCTCGGGCACTCCATCCGCCGTCCTGCCGACGGCCAACCGCTTTTTCCGCCCCCCGCTGCCGTCGGCCCATGTGGCGCGCCCGCGTCTTTGCCGTCGACTACGCGACGGACTGGACGGTCGCCTGCTGCTGATCGCCGCGCCCGCCGGATTCGGCAAGAGTTCCCTGGCCATCGAGTTCTGCGAAAGCCTCGACCCGCGCTGGCAGAGCCTCTGGCTGGGACTGAGCAGCCGCGAGAGCGATCCCGGACGTTTCCTCGAACGCCTGCTCGATGGCTTGCGACAGTACCACCCGACCCTGGGCGAAGAGGCCCTTGGCCTGCTGAAGATGCGCCAGCGCCACCAGCCGTTCGCCTTCGAGACCTGGCTCGACGACCTGCTCGACGAACTCGGCCCCTGCCTGGACCCGCAGCGTCCCCTGCTGCTGGTGCTGGACGACTACCACCTGGCCCAGGGCGCGGTGCTCGACCGCTGCCTGCAATTCCTCCTCAACCACCTGCCCGAAGGCCTGGTGCTGCTGGTCACCAGCCGGCAGCGGCCGGACTGGCACCTGGCGCGCCTGCGCCTGTCGCGGCAATTGCTCGAACTCAGCGAACAGGACCTGCGCCTGACCGCCGAGGAGAGCGGGGCGCTGATGGCCGCCAGCGGCCTCGAACTCGACGAGGACGCGCTGGACGCGCTGCTCGAGCGCAGCGAAGGCTGGGTCGCCGGGCTGCGCCTCTGGCTGCTGGCGCGCGGCGATCCAGAGGAGCAGGTCAGTCCCGGGGTACACGGCGCCGACGAGCTGATCCGCGACTACCTGCTGGAGGAGGTGATCGAGCGGCAGCCGCCCGAGGTCCAGGCGTTCCTCGCCCAGACCGCGCGCTTCGAGCGCTTCTGCGCCGAACTCTGCGATACCGTGCGCGAGGCCGGCGACAGCGCGGCGATCCTCGACCACCTGCAGCAGCACCAGGTCTTCCTCGTGCCGCTGGACGAAAACGGCCAGTGGTTCCGCTACCACCACCTGTTCTCCGACCTGCTGCTGGCGCGTCCCTTGCCCGACTTCGGTCCGTCCGCCGGCTCCCTGCACCTGCGCGCCTGCGGCTGGTTCAGCCGCCATGGCCTGCTCGACCAGGCGGTGGAGCAGGCGCTGCGCGCCGGCCAGCCGGACGTGGCGGCGAGCCTGGTGCAGAACCTGTCGGAAGAGCAACTGCTGGCGGAGCAGAACATCGCCACCCTGCTGCGCTGGAAGATGGACCTGCCGGACAGCCTCCTGGCGAGCACGCCGCGCCTGATCCTGCTGTACGGCTGGGCGCTGGCGCTGGCCTGCCAGTTGGATGCCGCGGAAGAACTGGCCGGCCAACTGGCGCGTTTCCTGCCGGCGCCGGACGAGTCCGCGCAGCGCGACCTGCTGGCCCAGTGGCAGGCCCTGAGCGGGGTGATCGCGCGCGGCCGCGGCGATATCGACAAGGCCGAGGCGCACTGCCGCGAGGCCTTGCAGGACCTCGCCGGGGAGCGCTATGGCACCCGCCTGCAATGCCTGTCGACGCTGAGCAACCTGGCGGTGACCCGTGGCGACTTCTGGCAGGCGCGCAACTACAACCGCGACGCCCTGGAGTTCGCCCAGCGCTACGGCAACCCGCTGTTCGAGGCACTGGTCCATTACGACCGCGCCCGCGTCCTCCAGGCGCGCGGCGAGGTGGCGCGCGCCGAGGAGGAGGTGCGCCAGGGCCTGGAACGCCTCCAGCACCTGCCGGCGCAACGCCGCTACGCGGTGCGCGGGCGGCTCCTGCTGTACCGCGGCTACCTGCGCAGCCTGGCGCTGCAGCCGGACGAAGCGCGCAAGTGGATCAAGCAGGGAATCGAGGAAACCCGCAGCTGCCGGGATGTCAGCCTGGTGATCGGCTATTGCGTCCTGGCCAGCCTGGAAGGGCGCCTGGGCAACTACGCGGCGGCGTTCGCCCGGCTTGGCGACGTCGAGCGGTTGATGCATGCCTGGGATATCCCGCCGATCTACTACCTGGCGGCGATCACCCTGATCAAGTGCGAACTCTGGCTGGCCCAGGGCCAGACCGAACTGGCCGGCGTCTGGCTACAGCGCCTGGGCGGCACCTACGGCGGGCAGGCGGCCACGCCGCCGGAATGCAGTCCGCTGCTGCCGCTGCATGTGGAGTTGCTCCAGGCCGGCCTGGAGCGCCGCGAAGGACGCCCGGAGGAAGCCGCCCGGCGCCTGGACCGGCTGGCCCGCTCGACGCGGGAGAACGGCGCGTTGCTGCCGGCTCGCCTGGCCCTCGGCCAACTGGCTGCGCTGCACCTGGAGCAGGGCCGCGAGCGCGAGGCGCTGGCGACCCTGCAACAGGCCATGGAGGGCGCAGTCGGCGGAGCCTTGCTGCCGCTCCACGAATTGCTCGTGCAGCAGCCGGAATGGTTGCGCGAACAGTTGCAGCGCTTCCCTGCCTGTCCCGGCGCCCAGCGCATGCGCGCGCTGTTGCCGGAGCCGCCCGCCGAGCCCGCGGGCAGTGCGGGCGAGGTGCTCAGCGGGCGCGAACTGGCGGTGCTGGAGCTGATCGCCCAGGGGTTGTCCAACCAGGAGATCAGCGAGCGGCTGTTCATCTCGCTGCATACGGTGAAGAGCCACGCCCGCCATATCAACGACAAGCTCGGCGTCGAGCGCCGCACCCAGGCGGTGGCGCGGGCCAAGCACATGGGGTTGTTGCGCTAGGCGCGCCACCCCATGTGCCTGGCGTGCTGGCTCAGGGCTTCCAGCGTCGCAGGAGCAGGGCGTTGCCGACCACGCTGACGCTGGAGAAGGCCATCGCCGCGCCCGCCACCATCGGGTTGAGCAGGCCGAAGGCCGCCAGCGGGATGCCGATCACGTTGTAGATGAAGGCCCAGAACAGGTTCTGGCGGATCTTCGCGTAGGTCCGCCGCGAGATGTCCAGCGCCGCCGGCACCAGGCGCGGGTCGCCGCGCATCAGGGTGATGCCGGCGGCGTGCATGGCCACGTCGGTGCCGCCACCCATGGCGATGCCGACGTCTGCGGCGGCCAGCGCCGGGGCGTCGTTGATGCCGTCGCCGACCATCGCCACCACCCGGCCCCGGCCTTTCAGCTCGGCGACCGTGGCGGCCTTGTCCGCCGGCAGCACTTCCGCGTGTACGTCGTCGATGCCCAGGGCCTTGGCCACCACCGCCGCGCTGCCGCGGTTGTCGCCGGTGATCAGGTGGCTGTGGATATCCCGTTCGCGCAGGGCCTCCACCGCTTCGGCGGCGCCGTCCTTGAGGCTGTCGCCGAAGGCGAACAGGCCGAGCACGCGTTTCTCCGGAGCCAGTTCCAGCAGCCAGGACAGGGTGCGGCCCTCGGCCTCCCAGTCCGCGGCGGCACTCGCCAGCGCGCCGGGCTTGAGTTCCTGCTCGTCGAGCAGGCGGCGGTTGCCCAGGGCCAGCCGGCGACCCTCGACCTCGCCCTGGATGCCGCGACCGCTGAGGGCCTGGCTGGCGTTCACCGGCGGAACCTCCAGGTCGCGCTCGGCGCAGCGCTCGAGCACGGCCTTGGCCAGCGGGTGCTCGCTGCCGCGTTGCAGGGCGCCGGCGAGCCTGAGCAGTTGCTCCTGATCGTCGCCGCCGAGGTGGATGATCTGCGGTCGCCCGGAGGTCAGGGTGCCGGTCTTGTCGAAGGCCACGCTGGTGACCGCATGGGCGACTTCCAGGGACTCGGCGTCCTTGATCAGGATGCCGTGGCGTGCGGCCACGCCGGTGCCGGCCATGATCGCGGTCGGGGTGGCCAGGCCGAGGGCGCAGGGGCAGGCGATCACCAGCACCGCCACGGCGTTCACCAGGGCCTGCTCCAGGCCGACCCCGGCGACCAGCCAGGCGCCGAGGGTGACCAGTGCGATGAGGATCACCACCGGGACGAAGACCTGGCTGACCTTGTCCACCAGCTTCTGGATCGGCGCCTTGGCGGCCTGGGCGTCTTCCACCAGGCGGATGATCTTCGCCAGCACCGTTTCCCCGCCGAGCGCGGTGGTGCGCAGGAGCAGGCGGCCTTCGCCGTTGATCGCGCCGCCGGTGACCTTGTCGCCGGGAGCCTTGGGCACCGGCAGGCTCTCGCCGGTGATCAGCGCCTCGTCGGCGTGGCTGCTGCCGTCGAGCACCTCGCCGTCCACCGGGAAGCGTTCGCCGGGACGCACCACCACCTCGTCGCCGAGGCGCAACTCGGCGATCGCTACCTCTTCCTCGCGACCGTCGCGCAGGCGCACCGCGCGCTCCGGGCGCAACGCCTCGAGGGCGCGGATGGCGCTGGCGGTCTGGCGCTTGGCGCGGCTTTCCAGGTACTTGCCGAGGAGGATCAGGGCGATCACCACGGTCGAGGCTTCGAAGTAGAGGTGCGGCATGTGGCCGGGCGGGGCGGTCAGCCAGAGGTAGACGCTGAGGCCGTAGCCGGCGCTGGTGCCGAGGGCGACCAGCAGGTCCATGTTGCCGGCGCCGGCTTTCACCGCGCGCCAGGCGGAGACATAGAAGCGCGCGCCGATGACGAACTGCACCGGGGTCGCCAGGAGGAACTGCGCCCACGGCGGCAGCATCCAGTGCAGGCCGGCCCATTCCACCAGCATCGGCAGCACCAGCGGCAACGCCAGCAACAGCGCGGCGATCACCCACCAGCGTTCGCGGCGCAGGCGGCGCTCGGCATCGTCCTGGCGTGGTTGCCCCGCGTCGAGCAGGCGGGCCTTGTAGCCGGCCTGTTCCACCGCCTGCAGCAAGGCCTGGCTGTCCACGGCGCCGAGCAGGTCGAGGTGGGCGCGCTCGCTGGCCAGGTTGACGCTGACCTCGCGTACGCCGGGCACCTTCTTCAGCGCCCGCTCGACCCGGCCGACGCAACTGGCGCAGGTCATGCCCTCGATGGACAGTTCCAGGCTGCGCGCCGGAACCTGGTAGCCGGCCTGCTCGACCGCCGCCACCAGGGCCGGCAGGCTGTCCGCCGGGGCCTGTACGCGGGCCTGCTCGCTGGCCAGGTTGACCGAGGCGGCCGCGACCCCGGGCACTTTCTTCAGGGCTCGTTCGACACGGCCGGCGCAGGACGCGCAAGTCATGCCGCTGACCGGCAGATCGAGCTCGGTTAGCGTGGCGCTGTTCATGAGTCCTCCTTGGAGTGGACAGAAGTGGCACCGCAGGCGCCCTGGGAGGCGCCGGTGAGATCTGTCGCCAGGTTCAGCCTTGACATCGTGTCAAGGTCAAGCCCCGGATTCATACAGGAAGGCGGCGCAGGGCGCAGTGGCGGCTTTATGTCGCAGGGGCAGGGGCTGGGGCAGGGGGAATGGCGCTGGAAAACCGTTGCGGCACGGAAAAGCGGAGGGTTTTCACAGGGGTGGGACCGATAACACTAGACCTCGCGAAGGGCTGCGCCAAGGTATTTCGTCGCTTGCGGAAAAAACCTGCTGATGACGAAAAGTACTTTTTACCGTCATATTTTTTGCGGTATTTGTGGAACCGTAGACCGCCGAACCCTGCAGCACAGGTGGCGGCCCCGGCCCTCACCTCTGCTGTCAGGCTCTCCCCACCGGAAGAGAGAAGGCGGCTCGCCCCCCGGCGGAGCGCCGACCCGGCATTCCGTCGCCAGGCCCTTAGCAGAAGGTGATCGCGTATGGATGACCACGGACGTTCCCGCCCCACCCAGCCCACCCTGTACGTCCTCGATACCAATGTCCTGATCCACGATCCGAATGCCCTGTTGAACTTCCAGGAACACCGCGTCGCGATCCCGATGACGGTGCTCGAAGAGCTGGACAAGCTGAAGACCGGAAAGCACACCATCGCCGCCGAGTGCCGCCAGGCCATCCGCCTGATCGACCAGGTACTCGGCGAGGCCACGCCCGAGCAGGTAGAGGGAGGGGTACCGATCCAGCGTGGCAAGAACGGCCCCAGCGGCAGCCTGTCGATCCTCATGAGCAAGCGTGCCGAGCCCATCACCTGGCTGCCGGAGCACCTCAACGACAACAAGATCATCAACCAGTTGGTCGAGCTGAAGAGCCGCCACAGCGGCGTGCGCGTGGTGCTGGTGACCAAGGACATCAACATGCGCCTGAAGGCGCGCGCCTGCGGGGTGGACGCGGAGGACTACCACACCGACCAGTTGATCGACGACGTGGCCCTGCTGTCGCGCGGCTACCATTCCCTCGCCGGCTCTTTCTGGGACCGCGTGAGCAAGGTCGAGACCCGCCAGGACCACGGCCGTACCTGGCATCGTGTGCAGCTCACCGACAACCTGCCGGCGGTGCACATCAACGAGTTCATCGTCGACGAACAGGGCTTCGTCGGCTGGATCAAGGGCATCCAGCAGGACGAGCTGACCATCCTCGACCTGCACCAGGAGCCGCTCCTGCACCAGGAAGCCTGGGGCCTGCGGCCACGCGACGTGTACCAGTCGCTGGCGCTGTACGCGCTGCTCGACCCGGACATCCACCTGGTCAACCTGTCCGGTGCCGCCGGTTCCGGCAAGACCATCCTGGCGCTCGCCGCGGCCATCGAGCAGACCATGGTCAGCAAGCGCTACCGGCGCATCATCGCCACCCGCAGCGTGCAGGGCCTGGACGAGGACATCGGCTTCCTGCCCGGCACCGAGGCGGAAAAGATGGAGCCCTGGCTCGGCGCCATCACCGACAACCTCGAAGCGCTGCACATGGACGACGAATGCACCCATGGCAGCGTCGACTACATCCTCAGCAAGGTGCCGTTGCAGTTCAAGTCGCTGAACTACATCCGCGGGCGCAGCTTCCAGCAGAGCCTGATCCTCATCGACGAATGCCAGAACCTCACGCCGCACCAGATGAAGACCATCATCACCCGCGCCGGCAGCGGTTCGAAGGTGATCTGCCTGGGCAACCTGGCGCAGATCGACACGCCCTACCTGTCCGCCACCAGCTCCGGCCTGACCTACCTCACCGAACGCTTCAAGGACTTCCCCCACGGCGTGCACGTGACCCTGCAAGGGGTGCCGCGCTCGGTGCTGGCGGAGTACGCCGAGGCGCACATGTGAAGTAGCCGGCGGCAATCGCCGGCCGATATCCCGCCCGGTTGAAAAAGCCGGGCGGGATATACATCCTGCCAGGCCCGGTCCGGGGACCGGGCCCGCATCGTTACCCGATCGGGATGAGGCGCCTTGCGCCGGCCTGCCCTACCTCTTTATGTATACAATCATCCCCCTTCCGAACCTCCCCCAGGCATCGCGTCATGCCCTCCAGGGCTTACAATGACTGGCCAGTATCCTCTTCCAGGAGCACCCACGTGCTGACCCATCTCGATTCCCAGGGCCGCGCCAACATGGTCGACGTCACGGAAAAGGCCGTGACCTCCCGTGAAGCCACGGCCGAGGCCGTGGTGCGCATGCGCCCGGAAACCCTGCAACTGATCCAGGACGGCGGCCATCCCAAGGGCGACGTCTTCGCCGTGGCGCGGATCGCCGGCATCCAGGCGGCCAAGCGCACCCACGAACTGATCCCGCTGTGCCATCCGTTGTTGCTCACCAGCGTCAAGCTCGAACTGCAGGCCGAGGCGCCGGACGCCGTGCGCATCCGCGCGCGTTGCCGGCTGGCCGGGCAGACCGGCGTGGAGATGGAGGCGCTCACCGCCGCCAGCGTCGCGGCCCTGACCATCTACGACATGTGCAAGGCGGTGGACCGCGGGATGGTCATCGAGCAGGTCCAGTTGCTGGAGAAGCTCGGCGGCAAGAGCGGCCACTACCGCAAAGAGGAGGAAGGGCAAGCATGATCCGCGTGCAGTATTTCGCCCGTTACCGCGAAGCCCTCGGCATCGACGGCGAGCAGTTGAACTGGGACGCCGGGCTGGCGACCCTCGGCGCCTTGCGCCAGCTCCTGGTGGAGCGCGGCGGGGCCTGGGAGCGTACCCTCGGCGAGCAGAACCTGATGTGTGCGCGCAATCAGGAACTGTGCGGCCTCGACGAGCCGTTGCAGGACGGCGACGAAGTCGCCTTCTTCCCCACCGTCACCGGAGGTTGAACCCATGGCCATCCGCGTCCAGCAGGCCGCTTTCGATCCGGGGCAGGAGCTTAACGCCCTGCATGCGCAGAACGTCGGCATCGGCGCGGTGGTCGGCTTCGTCGGCTACGTGCGCGACTTCAACGACGGTCGCGAGGTCGGCGGGATGTTCCTCGAACATTATCCGGGCATGACCGAGAAGGCCCTCGGCAAGATCGCCGCCGAGGCCGGGCAGCGCTGGCCGCTGCTGCGCCTGGAGATCCTCCACCGCATCGGCCGCCTGGAGCCGGGCGAGCCGATCGTCTTCGTCGGTTGCGCCAGCGCCCACCGGCAGGCGGCGTTCGACGCCTGCAACTTCGTCATGGACTACCTGAAGACCCGCGCGCCGTTCTGGAAGAAGGAAGACACCGCCGAAGGCCCGCGCTGGGTCGAAGGCCGCTGCAGCGACCAGGCCGCCGCGCAGCGCTGGGAGGAGTGACGTCTACCTCCTCGCGCCGCCGGCTTACCTCTTCGGAGGAATAGCCAGCCGGGGGCCCGCGGTTCAGGCTGAGGCATCGCCCGTTCCTAGGACCCCCTTCCATGAGCCACCTGGCCACCTCCACCTTCCAGCCGCTGAACATCGCCATCCTCACCGTCAGCGACACCCGTACCCTGGAAACCGATACTTCCGGCCAGACCCTCGCCGACGCGCTGCTGGCCGCCGGTCATCGCCTGCACCAGCGGAGCCTGAAGACCGATGACATCTACCAGATCCGCGCGGTGGTCTCGGCCTGGATCGCCGACCCCGAGGTACAGGTCGGCCTGATCACCGGCGGCACCGGCTTCACCGCGCGGGACAACACCCCGCAGGCGGTCGGGCCGCTGTTCGAGCGCGATGTCGAGGGCTTCGGCGAACTGTTCCGCCAGGTCTCGCAGCGCGAGATCGGCACTTCCACCATCCAGTCGCGGGCGCTGGCCGGGCTCAGCAACGGTACCCTGGTGTGCTGCCTGCCCGGCTCGCCGGGCGCCTGTCGCACCGCCTGGAACGAGATTCTCCTGGCGCAACTGGACAGCCGCACCCGCCCGTGCAATTTCGTCCCGCACCTGAAGACCCCGCCAGCCGTGGCGCCGGTGGCCGGCTGCGGGTGCCGCTCGTGAGCGCTTGCGCCTGCGATGGCGGCCAACTGCGCCCGCTCGACGAGGCGCTGGCCGAACTGCTGGCGCGCGCGCCGCGCCCGCCAGCCTGCGAGAGCCTGGCCCTGGAGCGGGCGCTGGGACGAGTGCTCGGCGAGGACCTGCTGGCGCCGATGGACCTGCCGCATTGGGACAACAGTGCGATGGACGGCTACGCCTTGTGCTCCGCCGACCTGCCGCGCAGCGGCGGCAGCCTGACGGTCGGCGCGCGGATCGCCGCCGGCGACACCCGCGGCATGAGCCTGCCGCTGGGCCAGGCGGCGCGGATCTTCACCGGCGCGCCGCTGCCGACCGGCGCCGACTGCGTGGTGCCGCAGGAACTCTGCGTGGTCGACGGCGAGCGCGTGCAGTTGCCGCCGGTGAGCGCCGGCCAGCATGTGCGCCGGCGCGGCGAGGAGTTGCGTCGCGGCGCGCCGGTGCTGCGTGCCGGACAGCGCTTGCGCCCGCAGGAGCTCGGCCTGCTGGCGAGTCTCGGCGTCGCCACGGTCTCGGTGCGTCGGCGCTTGCGCATCGGCCTGCTGAGCAGCGGCGACGAATTGCGCGAGCCCGGCCAGACACTGTTGGCCGGGCAGATCTACAACGCCAACCGTTACTGCATCGGCGCCTTGCTGCGCGGCCTCGGCTTCGAGGTGCACGACGAGGAAGTGCTCGCCGACGAACTGGTGGCCAGCCGCGATGCGCTCAGCCTGGCGGCCTCCGAATGGGACGCGCTGGTCACCAGCGGCGGTGTCTCGGTAGGCGAGGAAGACCACCTCAAGCGCGCCATCGCCGAGCTTGGCGAGGTCAACCTGTGGCGCCTGGCGATCCAGCCGGGCAAGCCGTTCGCCTTCGGCTCCGTGGCCGGCAAGCCCTGGCTGGGGCTGCCCGGCAACCCTGCGGCGGCGCTGGTCACCGCATTACTGGTGGCGCGTCCGTTCCTGCTTCGCCAGCAGGGACTGTTCGACGTAGTGCCGCGGCCGCTGGCGTTGCCGGCGGCCTTCGACTGGCCGCAACCGCGGGCGCGTCGCCAGTACCTGCGGGCGCGGCTCGATGAGCGGGGGCGGGTGGAAATCCACCCCCAGCAGGGCTCGGCGATGCTGCTTGCCGCCAGTTGGGCGGACGGGCTGGCGGTGATCGAGCGCGGCGCCACCCTGGGCGTGGGTGATGCGATCGACTTTCTGCCGTTCTCCGCACTGATGGCCTGAGGCCTTCTTGATCCCGGTCAAGCGCCGACCGGGAGCGTCTTTCTAGAGTGTGGCGCCTGTGCCCCGGGGTTGCCCACTGCCGCGGAGCGCGTTTTTCGCCAGAGGAGCAACCCCATGCAACTGGTCTGTCCGGCGGGCAGCCTGCCCGCCTTGAAGTCGGCCCTGCGACAGGGCGCCGATGCCATCTACGTCGGTTTCCGCGACGACACCAACGCCCGCCATTTCGCCGGCCTCAACCTTGACGAACGCCAGTTGCAGGAAGGCCTGCGGCGAGTCCACGAGGCCGGGCGGCAGCTCTACGTAGCGGTCAACACCTATTCCAGCGCGCAGGGCTGGGAGCGCTGGCAGCGCGCGGTGGACCAGGCCGCCGACCTCGGCGTCGATGCGTTGATCGCCGCCGACGTGGCGGTGCTCGGCTATGCCGCGAAGCGTCATCCGCGGCTCAACCTGCATCTGTCGGTGCAGGGCTCGGCAACCAATGCCGCGGCCCTGGCCCTCTATCACGAACGCTACGGCATCCGTCGCGCGGTCCTGCCCCGCGTGCTATCGCTGGCGCAGGTACGCCAGGTGGCGGCCGGTAGCCCGGTGCCGGTGGAGGTGTTCGCCTTCGGCAGCCTGTGCATCATGGCCGAGGGCCGCTGCCACCTGTCCTCCTACGTCACCGGCGAGTCGCCGAACCTCTGCGGCGTCTGTTCGCCGGCCAGGGCGGTGCGCTGGAGCGAGGAACCGGAGGGGTTGACCTCGCGCCTCAACGAAGTGCTCATCGACCGCTACGCCGCCGGCGAGGCGGCCGGCTACCCGACCCTCTGCAAGGGCCGTTTCTTGGTCAATGGCCAGCGCTTCCATGCGCTGGAGGAACCGACCAGCCTGAACACCCTGGACCTGGTCCCGCAACTGGCGGAAATCGGCGTGGCGGCGGTGAAGATCGAAGGCCGCCAGCGCAGCCCGGCCTACGTCGAGCAGGTCACCCGGGTCTGGCGCCAGGCGCTGGACAGCTACGCCAGCGCGCCGGGCGCCTATAGCGTGCAGCCGCAATGGCAGCGCGCGCTGGCCGGACTTTCCGAAGGGCACCAGACCACCCTGGGCGCCTATCACCGTTCCTGGCAGTGAGGACCGCCGCGATGAAACTGAGCCTGGGACCGCTGCTGTTCTACTGGGACAAGCGGCAGATATTCGATTTCTACGCCGAGATGGCCAGCCAGCCGCTCGACGTCATCTACCTCGGCGAGACCGTCTGCGCCAAGCGCCGGGCGCTGTCCCTGAATGACTGGCAGGCGCTGGCCCGCGAGCTGGCGCAGGCGACCCGTGCCGAGCTGGTGCTCTCCGGGCTGGCGCTGATCGAGGCCGCTTCGGAGCTGTCCAGCCTGCGCCGGCTATGCGAGAACGGCGAACTCCGGGTCGAGGCCAACGACATGGCCGCCGTTTATTACCTCAGCCAGCGCGGCGTGCCCTTTGTCGGCGGTCCGGCGCTGAACCTCTACAACGGTCATGCCCTGGCCGAACTGTATTCCTGGGGCATGCGCCGCTGGATTCCGCCGGTGGAAGTCTCCGGCAAGCTGCTGCGCGGGGTGCTCGACCAGGCTGCGCAGCTGGGCCTGGAGCAATTGCAGACCGAGGTCTTCGCCTACGGTCACCTGCCGCTGGCCTACTCGGCGCGCTGCTTCACCGCGCGGGCGGAGAACCGGCCCAAGGACGACTGCCAGTTCTGCTGCCAGCAGTATCCCGAAGGTATCCCGCTGCTCAGCCAGGAGGGCGAGGCGCTGTTCACCCTCAACGGCATCCAGACCATGTCCGGCAAGGTCAGCAACCTGCTGGCCGACTACCGCTCGCTGGAACATAGCGGCGCTGACCTGCTACGCCTGAGTCCTCGGGCGCAGGGCATGGCCGAGGTGATCGCGGCCTTCGACCGGGTACGCAAGGGTGCCGCTCCGCCGCTCGCTGTGGAAGGCTGCAACGGCTACTGGCACGGCCGGCCGGGGATGCTGCGGGCAGAGGAGGCAGGGCTATGCTGAACCGCCAACGCCTGCTCCTCGGCGTCGCCGGACGCCTGTTGCCGCTGGCGGCGAAGGTTCCGCGCGGGCTCCAGCACCTGGTCCTGCAACGGGTCGCCAACCGGCTGTTCGCCCAGCCGCTGGAGGAGGGCGCCTTCGACCTGCTGGAAGGTCGCTGGCTGCGCCTGGAAGTCAGGGACCTCGGCGTCGGCTGGTGCGTCACCCGGGTGCCCGGCGGCCTGCGCCTGGTCGAACGGCCACGGGCCAGCGTGACCATCCGTGGCGACTGGCGCGACTTCCTGCTGCTGGCCAGCCGGCATGAGGACCCGGATACCCTGTTCTTCCGCCGCCGCCTGGTGATCGAGGGCGACACCGAGCTGGGCCTGGCGGTCAAGAACCTCCTCGACAGCCTCGACCCGGAGCACCTGCCGCCCTGGTTGTGGAACGCCGTGGAACGGGCCGGACGGGCAGTGCAGGAGGAGCGCGGCGAGGCGCCCCAGGGGCCGGTCCAGGGCGCGCGGGGCGGCTGAGGTCGGTGGAAAGGGGCGTATAGCGACGCCAATGTCGCTGGGCGCGCCCCTCCGATTGGGTGTATTCCCTGAAGCCTGAAACTCACTGAAGCTCTTTTCAGCGAGGCAACGCCCGGTTCGTTGCCGCATGGGCGGCGCGGAGCGAATGGGCGTTTCCCCTGACCAAACGGATAGCCTGTCTGTCCCCGTAACGCCCCTGTCAACTTGCCCCGGTAAACCGGACCTTCGTGAAGCCTGCGGAGAACTCCGGTATGAGTGGGATGGACCTCAAGCGCCGCCGCGTCGTGCAAGGCCTGGGCGCTGGACTGCTGTTGCCGGCGCTGGGCGCGCCGGCGGTGATCGCCTCGCCCAGGGCGCGGCCGAAGCTGACCGATGGCGTGCAATCCGGCGACGTGCAGGGCGACCGCGCGCTGGTCTGGAGCCGCACCGACCGCCCGGCGCGGATGATCGTCGAATGGGACACCCGTAGCGTCTTCAGCGAGCCGCGTCGGCTGGTCTCGCCGGTCACCGACGAGCGCCTCGACTACACCGCGCGCATCGACCTGCGTGGCCTGCCGGCCGACCAGTCGATCTTCTACCGGGTGCGCTTCGAGGATGCCCGCGACGGCAGCCTGAGCAAGCCCTGGTTCGGCCACCTGCGCAGTGCGCCGAGCGAGGCGCGCAATATCCGTTTCGTCTGGAGCGGCGACACCTGCGGGCAAGGTTTCGGGATCAATCCGGATATCGGCGGCATGCGTATCTACGAAGCCATGCGCCGGCGCCAGCCGGATTTCTTCCTGCACAGCGGCGACACCATCTATGCCGATGGGCCGATCCCCGAACGCATCGAGACCGAGAGCGGGCGCATCTGGCGCAACCGGGTGACCGAGGCCAAGAGCAAGGTCGCCGAGACCCTCGACGAGTTCCGCGGCAACTACCGCTACAACCTGCTCGACGACAACCTGCGCCGCTTCAACGCCGAGGTGCCGCAGATCTGGCAATGGGACGACCACGAGACCACCAACAACTGGTCCTCCAGCAAGCAGCTCGACGAGCGCTACCAGGTGAAGGACATCGACGTGCTGGCGGCCCGTGCACGCCAGGCGTTCCTCGAATACGCGCCGCTGCGCTTCCAGCGCCAGGGGCGCGACGGGCGGATCTACCGCAAGGTCGCCTACGGCCCTTTGCTCGACGTGTTCGTCCTCGACATGCGCAGCTACCGCGGCGGCAACAGCGCCAACCTGCAGGCGCGGCGCAGCGCCGCCACCGATTTCCTCGGCCGTGAGCAGTTGCAATGGCTCAAGCGCGAGTTGCGCGGTTCGCGTGCGCAGTGGAAGGTGATCGCCGCCGACATGCCGATCGGCCTCTGCGTGCCCGATGGCAAGGACGCCCAGGGCCGCGACCGCTGGGAGGCCATCGCCAACGGCAATGACGGCGCCGCCCTCGGCCGCGAGCTGGAGATCGCCGATCTGCTGCGCTTCGTCCAGCGCGCCGGGGTGCGCAACACCGTCTGGCTGACCGCCGACGTGCATTACTGCGCAGCCCACCACTACAGCCCGGAGCGCGCCGCGTTCAAGGACTTCGCGCCGTTCTGGGAGTTCGTCGCCGGGCCTCTCAATGCCGGTAGTTTCGGACCCAACGCGCTGGATGGCACGTTCGGCCCGCAGGTGATGTTCCAGAAGGCCCCGCTGGTCCAGAACAGTTCCCCCTTCGCCGGCTACCAGTTCTTCGGCGAGGTGGAGATCGATGCGCAAAGCCGCGCGCTCACCGTCACCCTGCGCGACCTCGACGGCGAGCCGGTGTTTTCCCAGGAACTGCAGCCCGACGGCGCCTGAGCCGCGGCGACCCCATTCCGATAAAGGAGTATCCCGATGCACCCCTTGCGTAACGCCGCCCTGCTGGGCGGCCTGGCCCTGCTGGGCCTGCCGGTGGCCAACGCCGCCGAGCTGATCATCTCCGAGTATGTCGAAGGCAGCGGCAACAACAAGGCGCTGGAGTTCTACAACAGCGGCAGCCAGGTCCTCGACCTCTCCGCCTACCGCGTCGAGTTCTATTTCAACGGCGCCAGCGCGGCGGGCCGCAGCATCGACCTGAGCGGCAGCCTGGCGCCGGGCAAGACCTTCGTCCTCGCCAACGGCGTGGCCGACCCGGCGTTGCTGGCGCTGGCCAGCCAGCGGGTGGAAGGCAGCTGGTTCAATGGCAACGATGCGGTGCTGCTGCGCCGGCGCAGCGGCGAGATCCTCGACAGCCTCGGCCAGGTCGGCTTCAACCCCGGCACGACCTGGGGCAGCGGCGATGTGCAGACCCTCGACCGGAGCCTGGTGCGCAAGGCCGACATCCGCGACGGCGACAGCGATCCCAGCGACGCCTTCGACCCGGCGGCGCAATGGCTGGGCTACCCGCGCGACACCTTCGCCAACCTCGGCCAGCATGGCGCTGGCGAGCCCGGCGGCGGCGAGGAGGCCGGCCTGCGACCGATCCACGAGGTGCAGGGCGCCGGAGCCGAAAGTCCGCTGGTGAACCAGCGGGTCGCCATCGAGGGCGTGGTGGTCGGCGACTTCCAGAACGCCAGCGAGCTGAAGGGCTTCTACGTGCAGCAGGAAGATGCCACGGTGGACGGCGACCCGGCGACCTCCGAAGGCATCTTCGTCTACGACGGCGGCAACGGCAGCGACGTCAAGCTCGGCGACCGCGTCCGGGTGACCGGCCAGGTCCGCGAGTTCAACGGCCTCACCGAACTGGTCGGGCCGCTGCAGGTCAGCGTCCTGGCGAGCGGCGTGGCCTTGCCGACGCCGGCCGGCATCAGCCTGCCGCTGGCCAGCGCCGATGCGCTGGAGCGCTACGAAGGCATGCGCGTGCAGCTCCGCCAGACGCTGACCGTCAACGAGGTCTACAACCTCGGCCGCTACGGCGAGGTCCTGCTGTCCTCCGGCGGCCGCCAGATGACTCCGACCAACGTGGTGGCTCCCGGCGAACAGGCCAAGGCCATGCAGGCGCGCAACGACCTCGACCGGATTCTCCTCGACGACGGCCGCAGCGGGCAGAACCCCGACCCGATCCGCTACCCGGCACCGGAACTGAGCGCCTACAACAGCCTGCGCGTCGGCGACCGTACCAGCGCCATCGACGGCGTGCTCGACTACTCGGCCGGCAGCTACCGTATCCAGCCGTTGCAGACGCCGACCTTCGAGGCGGCCAATCCGCGTCCGGCCCAGCCGGCGGTGGAAGGGCGCCTGCGGGTGGCCAGCTTCAACGTGCTCAACTACTTCAACGGCGATGGCAAGGGCGGCGGTTTCCCCACCTCGCGCGGAGCCAACACGGCCGAGGAGTTCCAACGGCAGAAAGCGAAGATCGTCGCGGCGATCCTCGCCTCGAAGGCGGACATCGTCGGCCTGATGGAGATCGAGAACGACGGCTACGGCGAGTTCAGCGCCATCGCCGACCTGGTCAACGGCCTCAACGCCAGCCTGCCCCAGGGCCAGCGCTATGCCTTCGTCAACCCGAACCGGGCGAAGCTGGGCAGCGACGAGATTGCCGTGGGGCTGATCTATCGCGGCGACAAGGTCCGCACCTATCGATCCGCGGCGGTGCTCGACAGTTCGGTGAACCCGGAGTTCGACGATACCCGCAACCGTCCGACCCTGGCCCAGACCTTCCAGGAGATCAATGGCGGCGAACGCCTGACCATCGCGGTGAACCACCTGAAGTCGAAGGGCTCGGCCTGCGACGGCGACCCGGACACCGGCGACGGCCAGGGCAACTGCAACCTGACCCGGGCGCGCGCCGCCCAGGCCCTGGTGGACTGGCTGGCGGGCGATCCGACGGGCGCCAAGGAGCCTGACCGCCTGATCATCGGCGACCTCAATTCCTATGCCAAGGAAGACCCGGTGAACGTCATCCGCAGCGCCGGCTACACCGACCTGGTGGCGCGTCAGGCGGGCGCAGGAAAGGGCTATTCCTACGTGTTCTCCGGGCAGTCCGGCTACCTTGACCACGCCCTCGCCAACGCCAGCCTGGCGCGCCAGGTACGCGGCGCGGTGGAGTGGCACATCAACGCCGACGAGCCCCGGGTGCTGGACTACAACGTCGAGTTCAAGACCCCTCGGCAGCAGGACAGCCTGTACAACGCCGAGCCGTACCGGGCCTCCGACCACGACCCGGTGGTGATCGGTATCGACCTGCGCCGGGTGGCGATGAAGAAGCACCGCAGGTAGGCAGCGGATAGCGCCCGTGGCGTTGGTCGCCATGCAGAAAGGCCACCCTCGGGTGGCCTTTCTGCATGGCACGTG
This sequence comes from Pseudomonas sp. PS1(2021), assembly GCF_020405165.1. Classification (NCBI taxonomy): domain Bacteria; kingdom Pseudomonadati; phylum Pseudomonadota; class Gammaproteobacteria; order Pseudomonadales; family Pseudomonadaceae; genus Pseudomonas; species Pseudomonas sp. PS1(2021). Next base: position 7,251,807 of record NZ_CP084484.1, read on the forward strand.
GGCCTGTAGGGCGAATAACCGCTTGCGGTTATCCGCCGTTGTGGCGGGATCTCGGCGGATAACGCCGGTGGCGTATTCGCCCCACGGAACGGAGCCCCCTCCAGGGTGGCCTTCCAGTGTGGCACGTGGGCCTAGGGCGAATAACCGCTTGCGGTTATCCGCCGTCGTGGCGGGATCTCGGCGGATAACGCCGGTGGCGTTATTCGCCCCACGGAACGGAGCCCCCTCCAGGGTGGCCTTCTGCATGGCACGTGGGCCTGGTAGGGCGAATAACCGCTTGCGGTTATCCGCCGTTGCGGCGGGATGCCGGCGGATAACGCCGGTGGCGTTATTCGCCCTACGGAACGGAGCCCCCTCCAGGGTGGCCTTCCAGTGTGGCACGTGGGCCTGGTGGGGCGAATAACCGCTTGCGGCTATCCGCCGTTGCGGCGGGATATCGGCGGATAACGCCGGTGGCGTTATTCGCCCTACGGAACGGAGCCCCCTCCAGGGTGGCCTTCTGCGTGGCACGTGGACCTGGTAGGGCGAATAACCGCTTGCGGTTATCCGCCGTTGCGGCGGGATGCCGGCGGATAACGCCGGTGGCGTTATTCGCCCTACGGAACGGAGGTCACTCCAGGGTGGCCTTGCTGCATGGCACGTGGGCCTGGTAGGGCGAATAACCGCCTGCGGTTATCCGCCGTTGCGGCGGGATACCGGCGGATAACGCCGGTGGCGTATTCGCCCCACGGAACGGAGGCCCCACCAGGTTCGTACGTCGTCAGCCGCGCAGCGGCGGCAGGTAGCCCAGTTCCATCAGCTTGATGTCCGCTTCGCCGACGCGCTCGAAATGTTCGCGACGGGTTTCGTCCATCGGTTCGCGGCCGTTCAGCAGCAGGGTGCCACGGCCGGGAATGTCGACCAGCTCCGTAGCCGCCGGGAAGTCCGTGGCCCTTAGCGGATGCGGGCAGAAGCCGATCCAGCCGATGCTGCGGCGGTCCGGGAAGGTCCGCTGGTGTACGAAATACGTATGCGGAGCGAGCATGCCCCAGGTCGTTTCGGGCCAGATTTCCAGCGCCGCGAGGAAGATCGCGACGAAGGAGGAAGCCGGTGCGTCGAACACCTGCAGCAGGCTGCCGGCATCTTCCAACTGGAGCCTGGTCGAGACGGCCCTGCCGCTGGCCTCGTAGTCCAGCGACAACCCGCCCTTGAGCGGATCCTCCTCGCCGTTCCATAGCACCAGTTCCACCGCCCGGGTGCGCCGGTCACGCGACAGGGCCTTGGCGAGATCCTGGCGGTGCTCGGTGACGTTGTGGCTGAGGGCGTCGCGCAGGGAGTCGCCGCACAGGTACCAGTTCTCCAGCACCGGATGGAGGGGCGCGAGGGCATCGAGGAAGCGCTCTATCCGTTGCAGGTGCTGGTCGTCGTCCAGTTCGAGGAGCCGTGCCGGATCGAAGTACAGCTCGAATATGTAGCGCCTGAAAGCCTTGGCGTCCGTCATGCGCAATACCCCGGGTTCTCTTCGCAAAACCTTTTCATCTCTTCCTGTTCCTTCGCGCGGGTTTCCTGGTAGTCGTCGTGCTCGTCCGTTCCCGGCATCGGATTCCAGAATGCCTTCAGGTTGGCCAGTCCCATGCGCAGGTACTCCGCGGCGCAGTACTCGTAGACGATCCGCTGCAGGAAGTGCCATTCGACGAACACCGGCGGGGTCGGTCGGGCCTTGTCGCTGTGGACCTCGGCCTTCTGCAGCAGGTCCGACTTCACCTTGGCCCGCGCCCAGGGCCTGGGCACGCCGAGCAGCGGGACGAACAGGAAGGCGTAGTTGGCCTTCGCCTCCAGCAGGGTGCAGCGCGGCTCGTCGAAGCCGTCCCACCAGGTGCCGCTCCAGAACCATTCGTGGGGAAACGGGAAATTGGTCACCCACTGCTGGTAGCGCGCGGACAGGTCCGACATGCTGTGGCCCTTGCCGTTATTGGCGATGGCCATTTCGCCCCGGGACGGCGGGCACTCCACGCAGTCCTTGTCGCGGCCCTGGCTCTTGCTGCAATCGCGCTCGGCTTCCCGGGTCCGGTCGCGGCTCAGCGTGCCGGTCTCGGTCCTGGGCAGGGTCTGCGGCACCGGCATCGGACGCGGTACCGGCCTGGGCAGCGCGCCGGGGGCCGGTCGCGGCAGCGGGCGCGGCGCCGGCATCGGCAAGTGCGGCCGGGGCGGCGCGGGTAGTTCGAAGGGCAGCCGCGGACCCATGCGGGGCAGCGGTCGGAAAAGCGCGCCTATGCCGCTCATGCCGGTCTCCCCGAGGTTTCGTACGCGCGCCATTTCTGGCTGGCCAGGCGAAACTCGACGATCCGTTCGTAGTCCTGGAAGCGTTGTTCCGGGCTGTCAGCCAGCGGCCGGCGCATGTGCGCGAGAAACGCCGGCGTGTCCTGGAAGCCGGGGAAGGCCAGGCCGTGCAGGAGAAAGCGTTCGATCGTCCCGGGCTCTTCGATACCCAGTTCCAGCGCCGTCGCGCGCAGCTCGCCGAGTTGCCGGATGGCGGGCAGCAGGCCGCGTCGTTCGAGCCAGGCGGGAGCCTCCCGGCGTACCTCCAGCAGGACCCGCTCGATGACTTCGTCGTCGCGGACCCGTTGCAGGCGATCCAGTTGGCCGGCATCCAGTTCAAGCATCGGCGGTCCGCTCCGTTTCCCGGTCATAGACGAGATAGCCGCCCTGCAGGGGCTGCCAGACCTGCCAACGCTCCAGCGGCGCCATCACTTGCGTCCATTGCCGCGCGGTCATGACCTGCTCCAGCGCCCGGCGCACTTCCGGGCTGTAGTAGCGCAACAGCGCCCGGCGGCCGTCGGGCATGCGGGTGAAGAGCAGCCCGGCGAAGTGTTTCGCGAGGTTTTCGAAGGACGCCCGGCTCCACAGCCAGGAGGTCATGGGCGAGCGGCGGTCCCAGTCGCGCAGCCAGCCGAGGAATTCGCCCGATGACGAAAGCGAGGCGCTGTCCATGAATTCGATCAGGACCGGCCCGGCATGGGCGATTTCGTCCAGCTCGCTCCCGGCCAGCAGCCAGCGCGAGCGGATTTCCCCCGCGGCCTTTTCCAGGCGGGTGTCCAGGGTCAGGTAGCGGGCGCCGTCCGCCAGGGCGAACAGGCGGCTGTCCGGCGTAGGCGCCGCGAGCGCCGGCTGGAGCCGGCTCACGGTGCGCCGCCGAGGCTTTCCAGGGGCACCAGGGCCTGGTTGCGGCGTGCCGCCAGCAGCAGGCATTGCAGGCACAGCTTCGGTGGGGCGAGGGCGAGAGCGGGTGCGCCGCCGCCGCTGTTGCCGATCAGCACCGTGCCCGCCCCGCCGACCACCAGGTTGCCGTGGGTGCCGACGCTACCTACCACGGTGGCGGGCTTGCCGTTGATCAGTACGTTGGCGATGACGTTGGCGCTGAGGGTGGCGCCGCAGGCGGTGGCGTCACCCTGGCGGGCAGCGGACAGATGGTCGAAGAAGACGTCGGGCGAGCCGCCGACGATCGGGTTGCTGCCGTGGCCCGGCAGCGGACACGCGGTCGGATCGCCCAGGCGCGCAGCGGGTTTGCCGCTCATGCTCAAGTCCCTATGAGATAAACCCTGGCACTCTGCCGTGCCACTCGGGGGCGGACAACCTATCTGAACTGCTCAGGAGGCACCTTCGGAAACGGCTTGGGCAACCGCGTCCTTGCCTGGTTGCGCTTGAAGGGATTTCCTACCTGGAAGTCTCGTCACCCGCCTGCGAAAGGCGCAGGCGTACGGAGCGATGGCGCGATGGGGAGGGGAGCCTGGGAGGAGGGAAGGAGGCGTTTCGCGCAGCGTCGCGTTCGCTTTGCCTGCGCAGGGACTGTCCGCCGATATCGCGCTGGAGCGACGGATAGCCGCGATAGGGTTATCCGCCCTGCGCCGAGACCGCCGGGGGAGGAGACAGGTAGGCTGTTCCTGGCTCCTCCCGTGCGATCAGTGATGCTCGCGCGTCGCGCGGAAGCGGATGTCCGGCCAGCGTTCTTCCATCAGGCTGAGGTTGACGCGGGTCGGCGCCAGGTAGGTGAGGTGCCCGCCGCCGTCCACGGAGAGGTTCTCGAAGGCCTTGTCCTTGAACTCCTTGAGCTTCTTCTCGTCATCGCACTCGATCCAGCGTGCCGACCAGACGTTGATCGCCTCGTAGGCGCACTCGACCTTGTATTCCTCCTTCAGGCGGCTGGCGACCACGTCGAACTGCAGCACGCCCACCGCACCGAGGATGATGTCGTTGTTGCGCTCGGGGAAGAACACCTGGGTCGCACCTTCCTCGGCCAGTTCCTGCAGGCCCTGGCGCAACTGCTTGGACTTCAGCGGGTCTTTCAGGCGCACGCGGCGGAACAGTTCCGGGGCGAAGTGCGGGATGCCGGTGAAACCGAAGTTCTCGCCTTCGCTGAAGGTGTCGCCGATCTGGATGGTGCCGTGGTTGTGCAGGCCGATGATGTCGCCGGCATAGGCCTCTTCCAGTTGCTCGCGCTCGGAGGAGAAGAAGGTCAGCGCGTCGGCGATCTTCACGTCCTTGCCCAGGCGCACGTGGCGCATCTTCATGCCTTTCTCGTACTTGCCCGAGCAGATGCGCATGAAGGCGATGCGGTCGCGGTGCTTGGGATCCATGTTCGCCTGGATCTTGAACACGAAGCCGGAGAACTTCTCCTCGGTCGGCTCCACGCTGCGTTCGTGGGTGGCGCGCGACAGCGGCTGCGGCGCCCAGTCGACGATGCAGTCGAGGACCTGGTCGACGCCGAAGTTGCCCAGCGCGGTGCCGAAGAACACCGGGGTCATCTCGCCCTTGAGGAAGGCGTCCTTGTCGAATTCGTGGCAGGCGCCCTGCACTAGCTCCAGCTCCTCGACGAAATTGTCGTAGAGATCGCCGAGGTGGGCGCGGGCTTCGTCGGAGTCGAGCTTTTCGATGACCTTGGTCTCGATGCGCTCGTGGCCGTGGCCCGGGACGTAGACGATGATCCTGTCGTCGGCCAGGTGGTAGACGCCCTTGAAGTCCTTGTAGCAGCCGATCGGCCAGGTGATCGGCGCGGCCTTGATCTTCAGCACCGCCTCGATCTCGTCGAGCAGCTCGATGGGGTCGCGGATGTCGCGGTCGAGCTTGTTGATGAAGCTGACGATGGGCGTGTCGCGCAGCCGGCAGACTTCCATCAGGGCGATGGTCCGCGGTTCGACGCCCTTGCCGCCGTCGAGCACCATCAGCGCCGAGTCCACCGCGGTCAGGGTGCGGTAGGTGTCTTCGGAGAAGTCTTCGTGGCCGGGGGTGTCGAGCAGGTTGATCATGTGCTCGCGGTAGGGGAACTGCATCACCGAGGTGGTGATGGAGATGCCGCGCTGCTTTTCCATCTCCATCCAGTCGGACGTGGCGTGGCGGTCGGACTTGCGCGACTTCACGGTACCGGCGACGGCGATCGCCTTGCCCATCAGCAGGAGCTTCTCGGTGATGGTGGTCTTACCGGCGTCGGGGTGGGAAATGATCGCGAAGGTACGGCGCTTCGCGACTTCGGCGGCCTGAGTGGTCATGGATGCGTGCCTGCTGGAATCCGTTGGCGTGGGCGCGGGACGGCCCGGAAAAACGCGGGATTATAGCGGTAAAACGCGGCGCGTCGGGATGCCTGTCATCCGGCGATCGATGGAATTGCCGGTGGACAGCGAACTTGTCGCAGTCGTGCCGTTCCAAGCAGCCAGCGGCGGCCACCGCCGGATAGACTGCTTTCATTTCACCCGATCGAAGGAAATCACCATGAACGGAGTATCCAGACTGCTCTCCCTGGCGTTGCTGGGCGCGGCGCTGCACTGGGCGCCGGCGCAGGCCGAGGAGCAGCCGCGGCTGTTCGAACTGCTCGGCCAGCCCGGCTACAAGGCCACCTGGCATGCCATGTTCAAGGGCGAGAGCGACGTGCCGAAATGGGTTTCCGACGCCAGCGGCCCGAGTTCCCCGTCCACCAGCCTGAGCCTGGAGGGCCAGCCCTACGTCCTGGCCAACAGTTGCAAACCCCACGATTGCGGCAACAACCGCCTGCTGGTGGCGTTCCGCGGCGACAAGAGTGCCGCCTACGGGCTGCAGGTGAGCCTGCCGGACGAGCCCGCCGAAGTCATGCAGACGCCGAGCAAGTACGCCACCTATCGCTGGTACGGCGAACCCTCCAGGCAGGTCCGCGAGCTGCTGATGAAACAGTTGGAGAGCGATCCGAACTGGAAGTGACGCCGGGCCTGAGGGTAACCAGGCCCGGCGGCGGGGAGGGCGGATGATCGCTGGCGATCGTCCGCCGTTGCGCCATGCGCTCCCGCGGTCTTCATTCAGAAACCGACCGAGGCCTGTACGTACAGGGTGCGCGGCTGGCCGACGTAGAGGCCCTTGTTGTTGTCGTCGAACGAGCGGGTGTAGTAGCGGCGATCGAACAGGTTCTTCACCCCCAGGCCGAGCTTGAGGTCGTTCAGTTGCGGGCCGAAGTCGTAGGTGCCGCGCGCGCTCCAGACCATCCAGCCGGCGATCCGCCCGGTGCTGCCGTCGGCGCTTTCGCTCTCGGTGTTGGCGTTGTCGGCGTACTGGCTGGTCTGGAAGCTGCCGTCGAGGTTGTAGCTCCAGGCGCCGGTGCGATAGTTGGCGCCAAGGGTGCCCTTGTGCTTCGAGGAGAACGGCACCTGGTTGCCCTTGTTCGGCCCGTCCTCGCGAATGCTCGCGTCGACGTAGGCGTAGCTGGCATAGACGTCGAAGCCGGAGAGCAGCGGGTCGAGATCGGCCAGGTCGTAGGCGATCGCCGCCTCGATGCCCTTGTGCCGGGTCTTGCCGCGGGCGGTCACGCTGTCGGTCTGCTGGTTGCTCTCGTACTGGTTGTCGAAGTTGATCAGGAAGGCGCCCAGTTCGGCGCGCAGGATGCCGTCGTCGTAGCGGCTGCCGAGTTCCCAGGTGCGGGCCTTCTCCGGCTCGATGTCGCCGCTGCGCACCGCCTTGCCCATCTGGCTGTACTGCACGGTGCCGAACGAGCCCTCGGTGTTGGCGTAGAGGTTCCAGCTCGGCGTGAGGTGGTAGGTCACGTTGAGCGCCGGCAGCGAGGCGTTGTAGCGGCCGCTGTCCTTGCTGTTCTTCAGCAGGTTCTTCTGTTCGGAGTCGATCTTCTCGTAGCGGATGCCAGGGGTGATGGTCCAGTTGCCGATGTCGATGCGATCGTCGATGTAGAACGCGTTGGCTTCGGTGCTGCCGCGGGTGTCGCGGTCGTTGCGGCTGCCGGTGCTGGGTAGCTGGCCGCTGTCGGCGCGGGTCCAGTAGCGCAGCTCGTGGCTGGCTTCGTTGACGTAGCGGTGGCCGATGCCCACTTCGTGGCGACTTTCGCCCAGCTCGAAGCCCTGGCTGAAGCGGGTTTCCAGGCCTCGCACCCAGTATTCGCGCGGCGACAGGGTGAGGTTGCGGCCCTGGTCGAGGTAGCCGCTGCGCAGGGTCTTGGTGAAGAAGCCGGTGACGTTGAGCTTCTGGCTGGCGTTGGGGGTGTATTCGTAGCTGGCGCTGGCCAGGGTACGGCGGCCCCAGAACTTGTCGTAGGGACGGGTCGACTGGTACGGGTCGTCGCGGTAGGCCGCGGTGCCGAGGCCGCCGGGCATGTCGGCCTCGCCGTCGTAGTACTGGGTCATCGCCGAAAACGTGTGTTCGTCGCTGGGCTGGAAGCGGCCCTTGAGGAACAGGTCGTCGATCCGCGTATCGCTGTGCTCGCGCCAATCGCCGCCGCGGGTGCCGGAGTAGAGCAGGGCGCCGCCGAGGCCGTTGGCGCCGGTGCCGCCGATCAGCACGTTGTGGGTGGTCTTCAGGCCGTCCTGGCTGGAGCTGGGGCTGAGTTCGCTGTGCACGTCGAGCTTGGTGGCGAAGTCCTCGGGGATCGCCCGGGTCACGAAGTTGACGATGCCGCCGACGTTCTGCGGCCCGTAGCGCACCGCGCCGCCGCCGCGGACCACGTCCACCGCGTCCATGTTGCCGATGGACACCGGCGCCAGCGACAACTGTGGCTGGCCGTAGGGGGCGAAGGGCACCGGGATGCCGTCCATCAGCACCGTCGAGCGCGACGCCAGGCGCGGGTTGAGGCCGCGAATGCCGAAGTTCAATGCCAGGTCGTGGCTGCCGGTGCCGTTGTTGAGCGGCGCGCTGACCCCGGGAATGCGCTCCAGCACTTCGCGGGTGCTGGCCGCGCCTTGGGCCTGGAACTGCTCGCGGCGGACCACGTCGCGCGCACCGGGATGCTCGAAGACGTCGGCGGCGCTGGCGTCGGCCAGCCAGTCGCCGACCACGGTGAGCGCCTGCAGGTTGGCCGGGTCTTCCACCGGCAGCGCCTCCAGGGTATAGGCGCCGTCGCCGCGGGCGCGCGCCTCCAGGCCGGAGCCGGCGAGCAGGGCGGCCAGGGCTTCCTCCAGGGTGTACTCGCCGTCCAGCGCCTGGCTGCGTCGCGCGGCGGTCTGTTCCGGGCTGAAGGCGATCAGCACGCCGGCCTGGCGGCCTAGGTGGTTCAGCGCCTGCTCCAGCGGCTCGGCAGGCAGGCGGTAGTACTGGCGGGCATCGGTGCGGATCTCGGCGGCGCAGGCACTGCCGGCGGAAACCAGGACGGGACCGCCGAGGCAGGCGAGGAGCAGGGCGCGGCTGAGCGGCGACAGGGCGCGTGACGGGGACATGAGGGACACTCCAGTGGATCTTTCGAGGTTGGCTTTCCTCCTCTGTCACGCGAGGTGGGGAAAAAGGCTCAGGTACGCGGAAATATCTTTCCGCTCATTCGCGCGGGTGCACGCCGACCCAGTAGCGGGTGACGCGCCGTACCTCCACAGGCAGCACCGCCGGCAGGGTGGCGAGGATCCGCTCGCTATCGTCCAGCGGATAGCTGCCGGAAATCCGCAGGCCGCCGATGCGCGGGGCGCAGCCCAGCCGGCCGGGGCGGTAGCGCGCGACTTCGGCGAGGAATTCGTCCAGGCGCATGCCGGCGGCCACCAGCATGCCGTCGGTCCAGGCGCCGCTGCCGACCGGCAACGGCTGCGGAACGCCGAGTCGCTCGCGGTCGAAGTCCAGCTGCCGGCCGCTGGGCAGCAGCAGGCCTTGGCCGGCGTGGTTCTCCACCTGTACCGCGCCTTCGTGGACGGCGACGCGGGTGCGTCCGGCGAACTGGCGCACGTCGAACCGGGTGCCCACCGGTCGCAGCCGGCCTTCCGCGCTGTACACGTGCAGCGGGCGCGGGTCGTGGCCGGTGCTGAGCTGGATTTCCCCGCGCAGCAGGAGCAGGCGCCGTTCGCCGGCATCGAAGCGGACATCCACCGCCGTGTCGCTGTTCAGCTCGAGGCGACTGCCGTCGGCCAGGGCCAGGCGCCGGCGTTCGCCGACGCCGGTGGCATAGTCGGCGCTCCAGCGCTGCAGGCTGCCGCTCTCGCGCAGGCCCCAGGCGCTGCCGCCGGCGGCCAGGACCAGCAGCAGGGTCTTCAGCGCGCGCCGGCGTTGCGGCGAATGCGGTGCGTTGATGGCGGCCAGGGCCAGTGGCGTGCCTATCCCGGCCAGGCGCTGGTTGACCGCCTCGATGTGGCGCCAGGCCTGCTCGTGTTCCGGGGCCGCCTGGCGCCAGCGCTGCCAGGCCTGGCGCAGGCGTTCGTCGTCGGCGTCGCCCTGCAGCTCGACCAGCCAGCGCACGGCCTGTTCAGCCACCTGCGGCGGCACCTTGGGTGCGGCGGGCAGGCTCATGGCAGCTCGGCGAAGTAGCAGCGTTGCGCAGCCTTGAGCATGTAGCGCTTGACGCTGCTCAGGGAGATGCCCAGCTGCGTGGCGATCTCGGCGTAGCCCAGGCCGTCGAGTTGGGCCAGCAGGAAGGTCTCCTTGGCCAGCGGCGGCAGACCGTCGAGCAGACGGTCCAGCTCGACCAGGGTCTCCAGGACGATGGCGCGGGTCTCTTCGCTGGGGACTTCCCGCTCGGGCAGGCTGGCCAGGGCTTCCAGGTAGGCGCGCTCGACGTCCTGGCGGCGGTAGTGGTTGCACAGCACGCGGCGGGCGATGGTGGTGAGGAAGGCGCGTGGTTCGTCGATGCGCGCGGCCTGGCGCGAAACCAGGACCTTGACGAAGGTGTCCTGGGCCAGGTCGGCGGCGTTCTGCGGGCAGCCGAGGCGGCGCCGCAGCCAGCCCGTGAGCCAGTGGTGGTGGTCGCTGTAGAGGGTATGCAACGCGGCCGCGTGGGCGAGGTCGGCGCTCGACACCTGGACATTCCCGGAGCAGAAGGATTAACGAATGATAATAGTTATCATTTTATGCTGCGGGAATGCCTGCCTACAACCGCAGGCTGTCGGCGCCTGGCTTTCAGGAGGCTTTCAGGGCGGCGCGGTACTGCCCCGGGGTGGCGCCATGGGCTTCGCGGAAGCGCCGGTTGAAATGGCTCGGACTGGCGAAGCCGCAGGCCAGCGAGACCTCCTGGAGCGACTGCGCGGAGTACGCCAGCAGGTCGCGGGCCCGCGCCAGGCGTCGTTCCAGCACGTAGCGGTGCGGCGGCAGGCCGAAGGAGACGCGGAACATGCGCGCGAAGTGGTACTCGGAGAGCGCCGCCAGCTCCGCCAGCGACCCCAGTTCCAGCGGCTGCTCCAGGTGGCTTTCGATGTAGTCGGCCAGGCGCCGCCGCACGTGCGCGGCCAGCCCGCCCTGCCAGCGTACGTCGGTACGCCTGCCGCACCCGGTGAGCAGCAGGTGGTCCACCGCCTGGTGGGCGAGGCTGGTGCATAGCAGGCGCTCGCCGGGTTCGTTCCAGTCCTGTCGTTCCAGGGTCCGGCACAGGGCGGCCAGCGGCTCGTCCTGGATGTAGGTGCGCTCCTCCAGTTGCAGGCTGCGCGGTTCGCAATCGAGGGTGCGTACCGCCGCGCCGGCCAGGCGTTCCGGGCTGATGTACAGGTGCATGAAGCCCAGGCCGCGTGTCACCGCCCAGTCGGAGTGGTGTTCGGCCGGCATCACGCAGAAGCGGTCGGGGCCGCCATAGAGCCCGGGACGATCGCGGCGGAAGGTCTGCCAGCCGCCCTGCAGGTAGAGCGACAGGGTGTGATGGCCGGGGTCGCTGTAGCCGAGGATCTCCGCTTCGTCGCGGTACCAATGGGCGAGCGCCAGGCCGTCGCTGAGCGTGCTGCTGCGCAGCAGGCGCGCATTGGAGGTCCGGTCGAGGGTGCGGAATACCTGGAAATCACTGGGTTGGTGCATGCCGGCCATGCTACCCGCGCCCGGACGCTGCCGCGAGAGGCGGCGGATGAAAAGCGCAAGAATGGACAATGGTCGCGCCCGGCCTCGCCCGCAGACTGACGGCATCCTGTCGTTGCGGAGTCGCCATGAATCTTTCGCTGTACCTGCTCACCGTGCTCATCTGGGGCACCACCTGGATCGCCATCAAGCTGCAGATGGGCCCGGTGGCGATCACCCTGTCGATCGCCTACCGCTTCGCCCTGGCGGCGCTGGTGCTGTTCGCCGTGCTGCTGCTCGGCCGCCGCCTGCAAAGGCTCGACGCACGGGGCCAACGCCTGTGCATGGCCCAGGGCGTATGCCTGTTCTGCCTGAATTTCATCTGCTTCTATACCGCCAGCCAGTGGATTCCCAGCGGCCTGGTGGCCGTGGTGTTCTCCACCGCCACCCTGTGGAATGCGCTGAACGCCCGCCTGTGGTTCGGCCAGCGCATCGCGTCGAACGTGATGGCCGGTGGCGGTCTCGGCCTGCTCGGCCTGGGGCTGCTGTTCTGGCCGGAATTGGTGGGTCACCAGGCCACCCCGGAAACCTTCTACGGCCTCGGCCTGGCCCTGCTCGGCACGCTGTGCTTCTCCACCGGCAACATGCTTTCCAGCCTGCAACAGAAGGCCGGCATCCGCCCGCTCACCGGCAATGCCTGGAGCATGCTCTACGGCACCCTGATCCTCCTGGCGCTGTGCCTGTTCCAGGGCGTGCCGCTGAATTTCGACTGGAGCGCGCGCTACGTCGGCTCGCTGCTGTACCTGGCGATCCCCGGCTCGGTGATCGGCTTCACCGCCTACCTGACCCTGGTCGGGCGCATGGGTCCGGATCGCGCCGCCTACTGCACCGTGCTGTTCCCGGTGGTGGCGCTGAACATCTCGGCCTTCGCCGAGGGCTACCGCTGGACCGCACCGGCGCTGGCCGGGCTGGTCCTGGTGATGCTCGGCAACGTCTTGGTGTTCCGCAAGCCGAAGGCGCCGGCGCTGGCCGGGCCGGCGCGCTCGACCTAGCGGAGAGGGAGGCGCGCTCAGCCGCGTCGCCACACCTGCGGATTGACCAGGTCCAGCGGTCGCTCGCCGCGCAAGGCCGCCTCGAAGTTCTGCAGCGCCCGCTCGGCCATGGCCCGGCGGGTCTCGTGGGTGGCCGAGCCGATGTGCGGCAGGGTCACCACGTTGTCCAGGGCGAACAGCGGCGATTCGGCCAGCGGTTCCTTCTCGTAGACATCCAGGCCGGCGCCGAGGATGCGTTTCTCCCGCAGGGCGGCGACCAGCGCGGCCTCGTCGACCACTTGGCCGCGGGCGACGTTGACCAGGATCGCCGAGGGTTTCATCAGGCCCAGTTCGCGCGCGCCGATCAACTGCCGGGTCTGCGCTCCCAGCGGCACCACCACGCAGACGAAGTCGGCCTCGCCGAGCAGTTCGTCGAAGCCGAGGAAGCGCGCGCCGAGTTCCTGTTCCAGTTCCGGCTTGCGGTTGTTGCCGTGGTAGAGCACCTGCATGCCGAAGCCGAAACGGCCGCGCCGGGCGATGGCCGCGCCGATCCGGCCGAGGCCGAGGATGCCGAGTTTCTTGCCATGCACGTCGGTGCCGAACTGCGGGGCGTCGACGGTGCGCTTCCAGTTCCCGGCCTTGACCCAGGCGTCCAGCTCGGCGACCCGTCGCGCGGAGCTGATCAGCAGGGCGAAGCCGAGGTCGGCGGTGGTCTCGGTGAGGACGTCGGGCGTGTTGGTGAGAGCGATGCCGCGGCGGTTCAGGTAGTCCAGGTCATAGTTGTCGTAGCCGACCGAGACGCTGGAGATGACTTCCAGCTGCTTCGCCTGTTCCAGTTGCCTGGCGCCGAGCGGCCGGCCGACGCCGATCATGCCGTGGGTATCGGGCAGGGCGGCGGCGTACTGGGCGTCGATGTCGCCCTGTTTCGGTTCGAGCACGCGGACGTTGAACTGGCATTGCAGGCGTTCGAGATGCTCGGGGGCGAGGCGACTGAAGACGAAGACGTTCTTTTTCATGACGGGACTCTGCAAGCGGGAGCGAAAGCGCCGACCATACCACCGCCATCGAAGCGGCGGGCAGGGGCCCGCCACTGGGCGGGCGATTATCGGCTCAGGAGGGTCTTCCGAGTTCCAGGCCCAGCTCCACCAGCGCCGCTTCGTCGCGCTGGAGCAGGCCGGGCAGGCTTTCCTTGAGGTATTCCACCCAGGTCTTGATCTTCGCGTCGAGATACTGCCGCGAAGGGTACAGCGCATAGACGTTGAGCTGTTGCAGGCGGTGTTGCGGCAGGACCCGCACCAGGGTGCCCTTGCCCAGGTCCTCGATGGCCGAATACACCGGCAGGATACCGATGCCCAGCCCGGAGCGGATTGCCTCGGTCATGGCGTCGCCGACATTGACCTGGAACGGCGAGGCGCCGATGGAGACCATTTCCTGGCCGTTGGGACCGTCGAACAGCCAGCGATCCAGCGGCACCACCGGGCTGACCAGGCGCAGGCAGTCGTGGCTGGCCAGCTCCGAAGGCTCGCTCGGCGTGCCGTTCAGGCGCAGGTACTCCGGCGAGGCGCAAAGAATGCTGTAGGTCTCGCCGATGCGCTGGGAAATGAAGCCGGAATCGGGCAGCTCGGAGGCCACCACGATGGCCACGTCGAAGCCCTCGTCGAGCAGGTCCGGCACGCGGTTGGCCATGGTCAGATCGAAGGTCACGTCGCGGTACTGCTGGCGGTAGCCGGCGATGGCACGGATCACGTAGTGCTGGCCGATGCCGGTCATCGAATGCAGCTTCAGCTTGCCGGCGGGACGGGCATGGGCATCGCTGGCTTCGGCCTCGGCTTCCTCGACGTAGGCGAGGATCTGCTCGCAGCGCAGCAGGTAGCGCTGGCCGGCCTCGGTGAGGGCGATGCGACGAGTGGTACGGTTGAGCAGGCGGGTGCGCAGGTGCGTCTCGAGGTTGGCCACCGCCCGCGAAACATAGGCGGTGGTGGTGTTGAGCTGCTGGGACGCCGCGGTGAAGCTTCCGGTTTCCGCCACGCAGACGAAGGCTCGCATGTTTTGCAGGGTGTCCATCGACGGGGCCTCCTAGGCACGCGCAGAAGTGTGTCAGATTGTTGCGAGGGCGGATTATTTCACATTACGCAATAAACAATCGCACTTGAGCCAGCTTATCAGCAGCCGCCAGCCTCTTAAAATTCATCGGCCCCCGAGCGCACGAACGCTCGAGCGGGTTGAACGGCGCCCGTACCGTTCAAATTCCGTGCTTCGCCCCTCCAGGATCAGACAACGTGCCGCGTGCTCTCAGGAAGGAACTGACCTTGGTCGGCTCCTTCGTCGGTTTTCTCGTCGTTTTCTCCGCAATATCCGGTTGTGTCAGTACAGGCGATATCGCCCCCGAGGCCGCCACGCTCGACGCCAACGCCCTGGCCACCGACCATGCGATCCAGGCTGCCGCCCGCGAGGCCGGCTGGCCGCAGGCGCAGTGGTGGAAGGTGTATGCCGATCCGCAGCTGGACGCCTGGATCGAGAAGGCGCTGGACGGCAATCCAGGCCTGGCGGTAGCCCATGCGCGGGTACGCCAGGCGAAGTCCATGGCCGGGCTGGTGGAGTCCATCGAGTCGCCGCAGATCGAGGGCAAGGGCTCGCTGGTCCGCCACCGCTGGCCGGACGACTATTTCTACGGCCCCGGCGACCTGGCGCGGACCACTTCCTGGAACAACTCCACCGAGATCGGCCTGAACTACAAGCTCGATCTCTGGGGGCGCGACCGCAGCGACAGCGAGCGCGCCGTCGACCTGGCCCACATGGCCGCCGCCGAGGCGCGCCAGGCGCAGCTCGAGCTGGAGGGCAACATCGTCCGCGCCTACGTCCAGCTCTCGTTGCAGTACGCCGAGATGGACATCGCCAAGGCCATGCTGCAACAGCAGCGCGACATCCTCGCCCTGGCCCAGCGTCGCCTGCGCGGCGGCATCGGCACGCATTTCGAGGTCAGCCAGGCGGAAGTGCCGCTGCCCGAGACCGAGCGCCGCATCGAGGTGATCGACGAAGAAATCCAGCTCACCCGCAACCTGCTCGCCGCCCTGGCCGGCAAGGGCCCGGGCGAGGGCCGCACGATCCGCCGGCCAAGCCTGAACCTGGCGGCGCAGCCGAGCCTGCCCAGCGCCTTGCCGGCCGAACTGCTCGGTCGCCGCCCGGATGTGGTCGCCCGCCGCTGGCAGGTCGCCGCCCTGGCCAAGGGCGTGGACGTGGCGCGCGCCGACTTCTACCCCAACGTCGACCTGATGGCCTCGGTCGGCTTCAGTGCCGTCGGCGGCGGCATGCTGGAGTTTTTCCGCAGCGCCAAGTACACCTACAGCGCCGGCCCGGCGGTGACCCTGCCGATCTTCGACGGCGGCCGCCTGCGTTCGCAGTTGGGCGAGGCGGCGGCCGGCTACGACGCGGCGGTGGAGCAATACAACCAGACCCTGGTGGATGCGCTGAAGAACATTTCCGACCAGTTGATCCGCCTGCATTCGGTGGACATCCAGAAGGACTTCGCCGCGCAATCGGTGGCTTCCGCGCAGAAGACCTACGATATCGCCACCCTGGCCTACCAGCGCGGCCTCACCGATTACCTCAACGTGCTCAACGCGCAGACCCGGCTGTTCCAGCAGCAACTGGTCCAGGAGCAGGTGCAGGCCGCCCGGCTGGCCGCCCACGCCAGCCTGCTCACCGCCCTCGGCGGCGGCGTCGGGGCCGGCGCCGATACGCCGGCGCAGCGGAAGCTGGCGCCGGAGAACGTCCCGGTCAGAGCGGTGTCTTCGCGATGAGTGGCCGCTCCGCTGGTTTCGCCCTGCCCAGCCGCGACGAGTGGCGGCGCGCGCTGGCCGAGTGGGCGCGCAGCGACGGGGCGACCTGGATCTACGTGTTCAAGGTGCTCTGCGCGGCCTTCCTGACCCTCTGGCTGGCGATGCGTCTGGAATTGCCGCAGCCGAGCACGGCGACCATCACCGTGTTCATCGTCATGCAGCCGCAGAGCGGCCAGGTGTTCGCCAAGAGCTTCTACCGCATCCTCGGCACCCTGGTCGGCCTCAGCGTGATGGTCACCCTGATCGCCCTGTTCGCCCAGGAGCGAGTGCTGTTCCTGCTCAGCTCGGCGATCTGGATCGGCCTCTGCACCGCCGGGGCCGCCCGCTACCGTGACTTCCGCTCCTACGCCTGCGTGCTCGCCGGCTACACCGCGACGCTGATCGGCATTCCCGCCACCAGCCATCCGGAAGGCGCCTTCATGCAGGCGATCTGGCGGGTCCTGGAAATCAGCCTGGCGATCCTCTGCTCGGGGGTGGTCAGCGCGGTGATCATGCCGCAGACCACCAGCGCGGCGATGCGCAATGCGCTGTACGTGCGCTTCGGCCTGTTCGCCGCGTTCGTCCTCGACAGCCTGCGCGGGGTCGGCGGGCGCGAGCGCTTCGAAAGCAGCAACGTGGCCTTCGCCGCCCAGGCGGTGGGCCTGGAGACGATGCGCGCGGCGAGCGCCTTCGAGGATCCGCACATGCGCCTGCGCAATGGCCGGCTGATTCGCCTGAGCAGCGAGTTCATGGCCATGAATACCCGTTTCCACGCCCTCCACCAACTGCTCGAACGCCTGCGCGCGCAGGGCTCCACCCAGGTGCTGGAAGCGTTCGAACCGTGCCTGGAGGAAATCACCGGGCTGCTCGAGGAGATCCGTGGCCGCGCCGTCACCGACCATGACGCCGAGCGCTTCGCCCAGCGCCTCGCCGACTGCCGCGAACGCCTGATGGCGCGCATCCGCCAGGCGCGCGGAGAACTGCTGGCGCGGGAGCCGGGCGAAGAGGCGCGGCTGGACTTCAATACCGCCGCCGAGCTGCTCTACCGTTTCGCCGAGGAGATGCACGACTACGCCCTGACCCATGCCTCGCTGGCCGCCCACCGCCACGAGCGCGAGCAGTGGAAGGACGCCTTCACCGCCAAGGCCAACGCGGTGGCGGCGGCAGTGGCGGGGATGCGCACCGGGTTGATGATCCTGCTGTTCGGCTGTTTCTGGATCTACAGCACCTGGCCCAGCGGCGGCACCTTCGCCCTCAACGCGGTGGCGGTCTCGGCGCTGGCCTCGGCGGCGCCGAACCCGAAGAAGGTCGCCATGCAGATGGCCATCGGCACCATGGCGGCGGCGCTGCTCGGCTTCAGCGAGATGTTCTTCGTCTACCCGCATATCGACGGTTTCCCGCTGCTATGCCTGGTACTGGCGCCGGTGTTCGCCCTCGGCGCGTTCATCTCCTCGCGGCCGCAGTGGGCCGGCTACGGTCTCGGCCTGCTGGTGTTCTTCTGCTTCGGTTCGGTGCCGGCGAACCTGACCGTCTACGACCCGGCCCACGTGATCAACGAGTACATCGCCCTGATCCTCTCGATGCTGCTCTCGGCCGCGGCCGCCGCGGTCATTCTGCCGCCCAACAGCGCCTGGCTGTGGAAGCGCCTCGAGCGCGACCTGCGGATGCGCGTGGTGTTCGCCATCAGCGGCAGGAGCAGGGGGCTTGGCTCGGCCTTCGAAAGCGGTACCCGCGACCTGCTGAACCAGGCCTATGGCGTCGCCGCCGGGCGCCCGGACGTGCAGCGCGGGCTGCTGCGCTGGATGTTCCTGGTGCTCGAGGTCGGCCACGCGATCATCGAGCTGCGTCGCGAGCAGGAACGCCTGCCGGACGAACCCTGCTACGCCGAGGCCATGCCCTGGCGCCAGGCGATCCGCGCCATGGGGCGGGCCCTGATCCGGCTGTTCGTGCGCCCCGGTGCGGAGAACCTGGAGCGCGCCCTGGCGGCTGTCGACCAGGCCATCCACGCGGCCAGGCACACCGACGAACCCTGCGCGCCGCACTTCGACAGCTCGCCGCTACGGCGGGTGCGCAGCTACCTGCACTTCATCCGTTCTTCCCTGCTCGCGCCGACCTCGCCACTGACCGAACTGGCCGGCCGGACGAGCGGCCAAGGTACCGTCCATGCCTCGTGAAATCGCCATCCATGGGGTCTACATGCCGACCCTGACGCTGTTGTTCGTGATCGCCGCGGCGCTCACCTGGGGGCTCGACCGGATCTTCGCCTCGGTTGGCCTGTATCGCTTCACCTGGCACCCGGCGCTGTTCCGGGTCAGCCTGTTCGCCTGCCTGTACGGCGGCCTGTCCCTGACCATCTACCGCTGAGGCGGTAGCGCACCTCTTCGTTATCGTGAGCCGACCATGACCTTGAAATCCGTAATCAGCCTGCTGGCGACCCTGCTGATCCTGCTGGTCGCCGTATTCATCGGGCGGACCCTGTGGGTCAACTACATGGACACCCCCTGGACCCGTGACGGTCGCGTGCGCGCCGACGTGATCAATGTCGCCGCCGACGTTTCCGGGATCGTCGTCGACGTCCCGGTGCGCGACAACCAGTTGGTGAAGAAAGGCGACCTGCTGATGCAGATCGACCCCGACCACTACCGTATTGCGGTGAAGCAGGCCGAGTCGCTGGTTGCCTCGCGCAAGGCGACCCTGGAGATGCGCCAGTTGAACGCCCGGCGGCGCGCGGAAATGGATGAGATGGTGGTCTCCCGCGAAAGCCGCGACGACGCCCACAACACCGCCGCCGCGGCGATGGCCGACTACGAGCAGGCCAAGGCCCAGCTCGACGCCGCGCGCCTGAACCTGGAGCGCACCCGGGTGGTGGCGCAGGTCGACGGCTACGTCACCAACCTCAACGTGCACCGTGGCGACTACGCGCGGGTCGGCGAGGCGAAGATGGCGGTGATCGACAAGAACTCCTACTGGGTCTACGGCTACTTCGAGGAAACCAAGCTGCCGTACATCCGCGAAGGCGACCCGGTGGACATGCAGCTGATGAGCGGCGAACACCTCAAGGGCCACGTGGAAAGCATCGCCCGCGGCATCTACGACCGCGACAACCCGGAAAGCCGCGAGCTGACCGCCGACGTCAACCCCACTTTCAACTGGGTGCGCCTGGCCCAGCGCGTGCCGGTGCGGGTACACATCGACGAAGTGCCGGACGGCGTGCTGCTCTCGGCGGGGATCACCTGCACGGTGATCGTCAAGCCGCAAGGGCGCGACGACCAGGCCTCGGCGGCGCAGGCGCCGGGGCGGGCCGGTTGAGTGGAAGGGGCAGGGAGAAGCCCGGCGGATGCCGGGCTTTTTCGTTTCGGCGGGGCGGAAGAGGGCGCCACTCGCCAGGAATACGCTGCGGTTGGCGGCTGCCGGCGGTGAATATCCACCCGGCGGCCTAGGCCCCGACCTGTTCGGCCGGCGACACGATCAGGCCCTTGCCGCCGCGCGAGCGGCCGGAGCTGAGGTAGTCGGCGATGGATTCCTGGGTGACCTCGCCGAGGAACTGCTGGTCGGGGTCGAGCACCGGCAGCCAGGAGCTGTTGAACTCGTACATCCGCGACAACAGGATGCGCAGGTGCTCGTCGTGGCTGGCGGTGACCCGGAACGGGGTGACGAACGGCGCGCAGGTGCCCTCCTGGCGGCGCAGGTCCTTGCGTCGCACGTAGCCCAGGCCCTTGCCCTGGTCATCCACCACGATCAGGTAGCGCCGGTCGTTCTCGTCCATCAGTTCCAGCGCCTCGGCCACCGGGGTCTGCGGCCGGGCGGTGACCAGGCTGCTGTCGGCGGCGTCTTCGGCGCGCACCAGGAGCAGGCGCTTGAGCGTGCTGTCCTGGCCGGTGAAGGCGCTGACGAACTCGTCCGCCGGGTGCGCCAGCAGGGTGTCCGGGTGGTCGTACTGGAGCAGCCGGCCGCTCTTGAACACCGCCACCTTGTCACCCAGCTTGATGGCTTCGTCGATGTCGTGGCTGACCATGATCACGGTCATGCCGAGCTTGCGCTGCATCTCGAAGAACTCGTTCTGGATCGACTCGCGGTTGATCGGGTCGACCGCGCCGAACGGCTCGTCCATCAGCAGCAGCGGCGCGTCCGCCGCCAGCGCGCGGATCACCCCGACGCGCTGCTGCTGGCCGCCGGAGAGTTCGCGCGGGTAGCGTTGCAGGTACTGCTTGGGCTCCAGCTTGACCATGCTCATCAGCTCGCGGGCCTTCTCCTTGCAGCGCGCCTTGTCCCAGCCGAGCAGGCGCGGCACGACCATGATGTTTTCCTCGATGGTCATGTTCGGGAACAGGCCGATCTGCTGGATCACGTAGCCGATGTGGCGGCGCAGGGTGACTTCGTCGAGGTCCGCGGTGTCCTGGCCGTCGATCAGCACGCGGCCGGAGGTCGGCGGGATGATCCGGTTGATCATCTTCAGGGTGGTGGTCTTGCCGCAGCCGGAGGGGCCGAGGAAGACGCAGATCTCGCCTTTCTCCACGGTCAGGCTGACGGAATCGACGGCGCGGAACTCCTTGCCGTTCTTCTGGGTGAAGGTCTTGCTGAGCTTGTCCAGTTCGATCATGTTCGGCTCCTGTCAGTGCGCGCTGGCGCGCAGTCCCTTGGGGGTGAGGATGCGTTGCAGCCATTGCAGCAGCAGGTCGGCGACGATGGCCAGGAGGCTGACCAGTACCGCGCCGACCACCAGCATCGGCATGTTGCTCTGGCTGATGGAAGTGAGGATCAGCACGCCCAGGCCGCCGGCGCCGATCACCGCGGCGATGGTCATCACGCCGATGTTCATCACCACGGCGGTGCGTACGCCGGCGAGGATCACCGGCACCGCGAGGGGAATGTCGACCATCCGCAGGCGTTGCCAGAAGGTCATGCCGATGCCCTTGCCGGCCTCGCGGATGCCCGCTTCGACGCCGGTCAGGGCGAGGTAGGTGTTGCGCAGGATCGGCAGCAGCGAATAGAGGAACACCGCGGTGATCGCCGGCAGCGGCCCGAGGCCCTGGCCGAATACCGAGTAGACCGGCATCAGCAGGCCGAACAGGGCGATCGAGGGGATGGTCAGCATCACCGTGGCGGCGCCCTGCAGCGGGCCGGCCAGCCACGTGAAGCGGGTCATCAGCACGCCCAGCGGCACGCCGACGAGGATCGCCAGGCCTACGGCGACCAGTACCAGCAGCAGGTGCTGGAGGGTGAGCTGGCCGACCTGGGACCAGTCGAGATGGGAAAGCACGCTGAAAAAGTCCATTACTGGCTACCTCCCTGGCCGGCCTGGCCGTCGTCGAGCAGGTGGTGTTCGCGGAGGAAGTCGGCGGCGACCTTCTGTGGCGTCTGCTGCTCGATATCGACCCGCGCGTTGAGCGCCTGCATGGTGGCGTCGTCGAGCCGCTCGATGATCGGATCGAACAGCGTGGCGAACTCCGGATGGCGCTGCATGACCTCCTTACGCACCACCGGGGCGGCGTTGTAGAAGGGGAAGTACTGCTTGTCGTCCTTCAGCACGCGCAGCTTGAAATCCTTCAGGCGGCCGTCGGTGGTGTAGACGAGGCCGAGGAACACCTGGCGGTTCTTCAGCGCGGTGTAGACCAGCCCGGCGTCCATCTGGCGGATGTCGTTGCGGGTGAAGTGCAGGCCGTACAGCTCGCTCATGGGGCCGAGGCCGTCGGGGCGGCCGGCGAACTCCGGGTCCATGGCGAACAGGTGGGTGCTCCCGGGCTCGGCCTCCTGCTGTTCGGCGAGCACCCGCGCGAGATCGCTGACGCTCTGGATGCCCAGGCGCTCGGCCTGTTCCTCGGGCATGGCCAGGGCATAGGTGTTGTTGAAGCGGGTCGGCTTCAGCCAGACCAGGCCCTGGGCTTCGTCGAGTTGCTTGACCCGGCGGTAGGAAGCCGCGGCGTCGAGCTTCTCGTCGATGTGGTTGTAGACGATCAGCGACGAGCCGGTGTACTCCCAGACGATATCCAGTTGGCCGCTTTCCTGGGCGGCGCGGGCCAGGGTGCTGCCCAGGCCGGTGGTGACCGTCACGTCGTAGCCGCGCTTCTGCAGGAACTGCGCGGTGATGGCGGTGAGGATGCGCTGCTCGGTGAAGGTCTTGCCGCCGATGCGCAGGGTTTCCGCCTGCGCCAGGCCGGCGGCGAACAGGCCGGCGCAGGCCAGGCAGAGTGAGCGGATCAGTCGGTTCATCAGGCCTCCTTGGCGGTCAGGCCGCGTTCCAGGAACATGCGGCTGAACAGCACCACCAGGGCGTCCAGCAGCAGGGCGAGGAGCGCCGTGCAGGCGGCGCCGAGCAGCAGTTGCTGGTGGTTGTTCAGGTAGATGCCGGGGAAGATCAGGCTGCCCAGGCTGTTGGCGCCGATCAGGAACGCCAGCGGCGCGGAGCCGACGTTCAGCGCCAGGGCCACGCGCACGCCGCCGACGATGATCGGCACCGCGTTCGGCAGTTCCACCCTCAGCAGCACCTGGTTGGGCGTCATGCCGATGCCGGTGGCGGCTTCCTTCAGCGCCGGCGAGACATTGCGCAGGCCCTCGTAGGTGTTGCGCACGATCGGCAGCAGCGAGGCGAGGAACAGGGCGAGGATTGCCGGGCCGTTGCCGATGCCGATGATCGCCAGGGCGATGGCCAGCACCGCCAGCGGCGGGATGGTGTTGCCGACGTTGAACACCTGCATCAGGCGTTCGGCCTGGGCCTGCATGCCGGGACGGCTGAGCAGGATGCCGGCCGGCACGCCGACCAGCAGGGCGGCCGCCATCGAACTGAAGACCAGCACCAGGTGGGCCTGCAAGTAGAACAGCAGGTCCTCGCGGTAGTGGAGGATGGTCGCGGGGGTGATCCAGTGGATCAGCAAGGCCAGTACGGCGGCTGCGGCGCAGAGGCCGAGCAGGGCCTTGCCACAGGTTTTCACCATGGTCGGGACTCCCTTCGGAATGAGCGTTGGCTACGCTGTCGGGCGCTTCGTCGAAGCGCGGAAACAGGCCGGAAATCAAAGGCTTCGGATGGGCACCGAATTCCCGACCCCGAAAGGGTTGACCGTTCGTCGTTCGCGGAGGTTCAACGAAACGGCCATGCTTGTGCCATGACCGGGCCTGGGCAAGCGGCCGCAGCCGCCGTCTCGCCTGGGCTGGGGGCGAACGAAGAAATTTTCCCCGGGGAAGCGGTCGATAATGGCGCTGCCGCGTCGGCGGCGCGCCATGCACCGTATCGGTGCGCTGGACGTCCAGGGCTTTTCTGCGGTTATGATGCGGGTTCCGAAATTTTCTCGGGCTTTTCCAGACATTCGCACCCCACGGTTCACGGATCGGCCTTTTGGGGTAGGTGTTTTACCTTCTGCTAAGGGAGTACCCCGCGTCATGCTCGATCTCGTCGCGGCATTCATTGCCTTGACCACCTTGCTCACCTACGTGAACTACCGCTTCATCCGCCTGCCGCCGACCATCGGCGTGATGGCCACGGCGCTGGTGTTCTCGCTGATCGTCCAGGGGCTGTCGGAACTGGGCTATCCGATCCTCGAGGTGGAGATGCAGGAAATCATCCGCCGCATCGACTTCTCCGAAGTGCTGATGACCTGGTTCCTGCCCGCGCTGCTGTTCGCCGGCGCACTGCACGTCGACCTCTCCGACCTGCGCAGCTACAAGTGGCCGATCGGCCTGCTGGCCACCGCCGGGGTGCTGATCGCCACCTTCGTCATCGGTGGCCTGGCCTACTACACCTTCCCGCTGTTCGGCTGGCAGGTGGATTTCATCTACTGCCTGCTGTTCGGCGCGCTGATCTCGCCGACCGACCCCATTGCCGTGCTCGGCATCCTCAAGTCCGCCGGCGCGCCGAAACCGCTGGCGACCACCATCGTCGGCGAGTCGTTGTTCAACGACGGCACCGCGGTGGTGGTGTTCGCCATCATCCTCGGCATCCTCCAGCTCGGCGAGGCGCCCACGGTCAGCGCCACGGCGATCCTCTTCGTCCAGGAAGCCATCGGCGGCGTGGTCTTCGGTGCGGTGCTCGGCTACGGCGTGTTCGTGATGATGCGCGGCATCGACCAGTACCAGGTGGAGGTCATGCTGACCCTCGCCCTGGTCATCGGCGGTGCCGCGCTGGCCGCGCGCCTGCACGTATCGGCGCCGATCGCGATGGTGGTGGCCGGGCTGATCATCGGCAACCACGGACGCCACTACGCGATGTCGGACGAGACCCGGCGCTACGTGGACAAGTTCTGGGAACTGATCGACGAGATCCTCAACGCCCTGCTGTTCGCCCTGATCGGCCTGGAGCTGCTGCTGTTGCCGTTCTCCTGGCTGCACGTGGCGGCGGCCTTCGCCCTAGGCGGCGCGGTGCTGGTCTCGCGCCTGCTCACGGTGGGCCCGGCGATCCTGGTCCTGCGCCGTTTCCGTGGCGCCAACCGGCAGGTACCGGCGGGCACCATCCGCATCCTGGTCTGGGGTGGGCTGCGCGGCGGCGTCTCGGTGGCGCTGGCGCTGTCCCTGCCGTTGGGGCCGGAGCGCGACCTGATCCTCAGCCTGACCTACATCGTGGTGCTGGTATCGATCCTGCTCCAGGGGCTTTCCATCGGCCCGCTGGTGCGTCGTATCTACGCCGGCCAGCCGCTGGAGAAAAGCGAGGGGGCGCACTGAGCGCAGCCTTCGCAAAGCGAGCGCCCGCCGTCATGGCGGGCGTTTTCGTTGGCGGCCATCAGGCGCTGTCCTGTGGCGCTTCGTTGCGATGGGTGCCGCGCAGGTTCATCGCCGCCAGGCAGACCTGCAGCAGGATCAGCGCATAGGCCTGGGCGTACAGGCCCCAGGCGATCCACAGCAGGTTGCTGGCGAGGAACACCCAGAAGCCGACCTTGCGTCTTCGCCGATGCGCCGACGCCACCAGCCAGGCGGCCACCACCGTGACCAGCATGGCGGGCCATTGCAGGTAGTCCAGCCAGTGCATGCGTGCATCCTTTTTCCGACCTTTGAGGGTCAGACCAGCCCTGGCGCGGCAAAGTGCGGTCGGATCGGATAGCCGTGCAGCAGCGACCTGACCCGCTCCTCGTCGAGTGCTCCGTTGAACTCGGCGCCCAGGGCTTCGCGGTGGATGCCGGTGGCGCCCAGCCAGAGCGTATCGATGCGCGCGGCGAGGGCGCCGGGGACGTCGGTCACCAGCGAGTCGCCGACGAACAGGATGTGCCGCGCGCCGCGCGCTTCCAGTTGCCGCTGGGCGATGCGGAAGGCCGCCGGGTCGGGCTTGCCGTACCAGCTGACCTGGCCGCCTTCCTCGCTGAACAGCTCGGCGAGCATGCCCGCGCCGTATACCGTGCGGCCGCCGGAAACCACCACGCGGTCCGGGTTGGCGCAGAGGAACGGTAGGTCGGTGGCGCCGCGCAGGGGCGCGAAGCGCTGTTCCAGTTCATCCTGGGGAAAGCTGCCGACGCCGACGATCAGCGCCGCCTGGGCGATGTCCTCGACGAAGCGCTCGCGGATTTCCGCCGGCCAGCTCTGCTGGGCCAGGCCGACGCCGGCCAGGTAGATACCGCCACGCCGGTATTCGGCGGTTTGCAGCAGGGCGTCGATGGTCAACTGGCCGGACGTGGTGATGCCGGCGAACCAGTCGCGCCGGATGCCCAGGCGCTCGAGCCCGGCGCTCATTTCCGCCACGCTGCTGGACGAGTTGCTGAGGAACCAGACCGGGCGGCCTTCGGCGTGCCGCCGGGCGAGCCAGGCAAGGGCGCCGGGGAACGCCTCGGCGCCGTCCATCACTACGCCCCAGAGATCGAGAAGGAAGCCGTCATAGTCGGCGCAGAGCGCCTCCAGTTGCGCATGGTCGAGCAGGCGGGTGCTGGTGGCGGCGCTGAAGCGCGGGGAGGTCGGGGCATCGCTCATGGGAGTCTCGTCGCGGCTGTCGAAGTGGGCCGCCGCGTGCGGCGGCGAGTCCCAAGGGTGCCAAACTTGCGTGACGGGACCAAGCCTTTCGGCCCTGCGCGTGTTTACGGCCGGTCGAGCGCCTGGGCCATCCACTCGCGCACATGGCAGACGGCGAAGCGCGACGGGCTGCATTCGCCGTTGGCCATCGCCAGGCGCAGGCCGTCGACGTCGGCGCCGCGCACATAGGCGCTGGCGTCGCGCATGTCGTCCTCGTCGCCGAAACCGCCGTGCTGCATTTCCTCCAGCGCGGCCTGCTTGTCCCAGCCCTGCACGACGATGCGGTACATGGCGGCGAACAGTCCGGTGCGGTTGTTGCCGTGCTTGCAGTGCATCAGTACCGGGCCTTCGCGCTCGGCGGCCTGCAACTGGCGGAGGACGCTGAGCACCTCGGCGTCGTCGACCCGGTCGGCGTGGGTCGGCAGGCTGAGCACCCGCACCGGAGCCTGGCCCAGCCAGGCGCGGTCGTCGTCCTTGATGAAGCTGACCACCGTCTTCACCTGCAGGCGTTGCAGCAGCGCGACGCTCTGTGCGTTGGGCAGCGCGCTGCGATAGAGGGTGGGGCTCATGCGGTAGAGGTTGATCGACGGGTCGACCGCTTGCGCCCAGGCTGGCGAACGCGTGGCGGCAGTCTCGGCGGCATGCAGCGGGCCGCCGAGCAGGAAGGCGCCGAGCACGGCGGCGAGGAGCAGGCGGAGCCAGGCGAGCGGTGAACGGTGCATGTCGGCCTCGTGCGGTGGGTGGCCAACACTAGGCGAGGGCGGGTCAAGCCGAGCTGAAGAGAATGTGAAGAATTCGTTGAGGCAGCCTCACCTGTCAGCGCAGGAAGAATCCATAGACCCTGCCGGAGAAGAACACCAGCAACAGCGCCGGATAGCACAGGTAGTGCAGCACCACGATGAGCAGTGCCGCCGGGCTGGGATCGCCTTTCAGCGAGGCGAGGCCGACCAGCAGCAGGTAAAGGACCCCGAGCACTCCGCCATACAGGGCGACCAGGCGCAAGCGCTCGCCCCAGGTCGGCCAGCGCCGCTGCGCACGGGCGAACCACCAGGCCAGGCCGCCGGCGACCAGCGCGGCGATCAGCAGGCTGGCCGGCAGGCCGCCGAAGCGGACCACCCCGCGCAGCAGCACGTTGAGCAGGATCGCCGCGGCGATCCCGGCCAGGGCGTAGTAGCGGATGGGTACGGCAAGGCGGTCGCCCATGGCGGTATCTCCTGGCGGTTTCAGAGGCGCGTGTCGAGACCGAAGCGCTTCTTCAGCAGCCGCTCCAGCAGGCCGCGCGGTAGCCAGCGGGCCAGCGCCGGCAGGGCCCGGCTGCCATTGCCGATGCGCACCAGCGGCGGGCGCGGACGGCGCTGCACGGCGGCTAGCAACTGGCGGGCGAAGTCTTCGGCGGACGTGGGATTGTCCTGGGATGCCGCGGCGCGCGCCTGGATCTGCCGGCGCAACGGCCACCAGGGCGAGCGTTCGTCGACCACGCTGTCCAGCTCGCGGCTGGCGCTGGCGCCGAAGTTCGAGGCGATGGCGCCCGGCTGCACTTCCAGCACCTCGACGCCGAACGGTGCCAGCTCCAGGCGCAGGGCATCGCTCAGCGCATGCACCGCGGCCTTGGAGGCGCAGTAGGCGCCGGCGAAGGGCGTGACCAGCACGCCGGAGACGCTGCCGACGTTCACCACCAGGCCGGACTTGCGCCTCAGTAGCGGGAACAGCGCGCGGGTCACGCCGACCACGGCGAACACGTTGGTCTCGAACTGCCGGCGCATGGCTTCGACGCCGCCGTCCAGCAGCGGACCCATGGCGCCGTAGCCGGCGTTGTTGACCAGCACGTCGAGGCCGGCGGCTTCGACTTCCAGTTCCTCGGCCAGACGGGCCAGCGCGGCGGCGTCGTTGACGTCCAGTTGCACCGCCTGGAAGCCGGCCTCGGCCAGGGCACGCACGTCGTCCTCCTTGCGCGCGCTGGCCCAGACCCGGTAGCCGGCGCGCTGGAAGGCGTCGGCGAGGGCGCGGCCGATGCCGCTGGAGCAGCCGGTGACGAAGGCGACGGGTTGGCTCATGGGCAGCGTTCCTTGGCTGGGAGTTGGAAGGAGGGCGGCCTACCGTACTGGATTCGCCGGCCGCGGAAAACCGCTCGAAGGCTCGGTCAGGCGTCCTTGCGCGCGATCCGCAGCGCCAGCGGCATGCGAACCCTGCGTGTCGAGGTCGGCTCGCCCCAGAGCGCGGCGACCCGTTGCAGGGCCTGGCGCACGAAAGCGTTGCCCTGCGCCTCGCGGCACAGGCGGCTGGCCGACCAGGTGGCCATGTAGTCGAACAACCGGGCCAGGCTCCATTGTTGCTCGATGACGAAGGCCGGCGCGGGGAGTTCGCCCAGCGGCAGCTCGACATCCCGGTAGGCGTTCCACAGCAGGCGGTTCTGTTGCGCCCAGTACGGGCCGATCGGGCGCAGGTATTCCTCGTCGATGGCGGCATCGATCTGCGCGTCGATGCTGAACCAGCCGTAGCCCCAGGCGGCGAACACGCCGCCGGGACGCAGCACGCGCAGCAGCTCGCGGTTGAAGCGCGAATGGTCGAACCAGTGCCAGGCCTGGGCTACGCAGACCAGGTCGAAGGCGGCGTCGGGATAGTCGGTGGCTTCGGCGTCCTGCACGCTGTAGCGGATACCCGTATGGACAACGGCGTGTTCGATCTGCTGCGCGCTGGTGTCGCTGGCGAGGACTTCGCCGAAGTACTGCGCCAGGCCGAGCGCGGCCTGGCCGGTACCGGTGGCGCAGTCCCAGG
This sequence comes from Pseudomonas sp. PS1(2021), assembly GCF_020405165.1. Taxonomy (NCBI): domain Bacteria; kingdom Pseudomonadati; phylum Pseudomonadota; class Gammaproteobacteria; order Pseudomonadales; family Pseudomonadaceae; genus Pseudomonas; species Pseudomonas sp. PS1(2021). The sequence goes on from NZ_CP084484.1 coordinate 7,280,518, forward strand.
CGCGCCGGCGCTGGCCGCAGAGCCCGGCGAGATGGCGGTAGAGCGCATCGGGATAACGCGGGCGGGCGCTGGCGTAGGCAGCGGAGCCCTGGTCGAACAGACGGCGGGTTTCCATCGGGTCCTCCCTCGGTCAGTTGCCGAAACGCCCGTCCAGGCGTTCGGCGCGGAATTCCAGGGTGCTGGCGCGATAGCCCGGACGCAGCGGCGGCAGCGGCAGGCAATCGTGCCAGCTGTCGCCGCCGAGCAGGGCGTTCGGCGCCCGGTAGCGCGGGCTGTCGAAGCTGGTGTCGGCCAGGTTGACGCTGTCGCCGGGGCGGTAGGCGGCGATCCTCCAGCGTAGCTCCAGCAACGGACGGTCGCTGCCGTTCTTCAGTTCGACCGCCAGCGGCCGGTCCACCGGACAGCGTTCCGGCGCATAGCTCAGGCGCAGTTCCTGGCGTTGCAGGTGGCGGCTTTCGTCGTTGTCCTGCCAGATCACCCAGGCCGCCACCAGGCCCAGCCCGGCGAGAGCCGCCAGGGAGACCGGCAGGGCCTTGGCCGGGTATCGGACGAGGAGGATGACCCAGGTGAGAACCAGCAGCGCACCGATCAGCATTGAAATGTCCTTTCTTCGAAGCCGAGGGGACATCCTAGCGCACTGCTGCGTATCGCAGGCGGTACGGGCACGCTTACGCGGCGGAGGCGCCGCGATATGCGCGAGGGAGGCCGAAAGGCGGGGATGCGGGTTTCGGCAGGCTGGGGATAGCCGCCGCCCCCGGCCTCGCCGTCATTCGCAGCGGCGCTTGCCGCCCGGCGTCAGCAGACGCTCCAGTTCGACGAACAGGCGCTCGGCGTCCTGCGCCTCGCAGTCCTCGCCGTAGCGCTTCTTCAGGCCGTGTTCGCTGAGGGTCAGGTGCAGGGTCGGGACTACCTCGTGGCGCGCCAGGCAGCCTTTCACGCAATGCAGCGGGCAACCGTCGAGGGCCAGGATCGGTCGCCCGGAGCGGGCCCGGCGGACCAGCAGCGGGACGTCGCCGCCGACTCCGGCGATGCAGGACATCTCCGCCAGCCGGGCGCGATCCAGGCGCAGCGCGAGATCGTTGGCCAGTTGCGCCACGTTGGAGCAGCCGGAGCAGGCGTAGACCAGGGGAAGGGGATCGTCGGGGCTGCGTTCGAACATCATGACGGGCGCCTCGTGGAAGGAAGCCGCCAGTATCGACGCAGCGCCGCGGTGGATTTCTTGACCGGAATCAAGCCCGCGCGCGGCTCACACCAGGTCGTTCTCCACCGCCCACACCGCGGCCTCGACCCGCGAACGCATGCCGAGCTTGTGCAGCACCCGCTTGACATGGACCTTCACCGTGCCTTCGGTGATGTCCAGCTTTCGCGCGATCATCTTGTTGCTGTAGCCGTGGGCGATCTGGCGGAGGATCTGCCGTTCGCGCTCGGTCAGCTCGTCGAGGCTCTTCGAGCGGTCGTCGCCCCGCAGGGCCTGGGCGAGGATCTGGGTCAACTGCGGGCTGAGGGTCATCTGTCCGGTGGCGGCCTGGCGGATGTGCTCGAGCAGGCGCTCCGGCTCCATGTCCTTGAGCAGGTAGCCGTCGGCGCCGGCGCGCAGGACGTTGACCACGTCGCCCTTGTCGTCGGACACGGTGAACACCACGATGCGCGCGTCGACTCCGGCCTCGCGCAACGCGCGCAGGGTGTCCAGGCCGTTCATGCCCTTCATGTTCAGGTCCAGCAGGATCATGTCCGGGTCCAGCTCGGCGGCCAGGCGCAGGGCTTCCTCGCCGCTGCCGGCCTCGCCGACCACGCTGAGGTCGTCTTCCAGTTCGAGCAACTGGGCGACGCCCTTGCGCATCATCGGATGGTCGTCCACCAGCAGCAGGCGAACCGGTTCGTCGGCGGTGGCTGGCATGTCCGTCATGGGGTCGGCTCCTTGGCGGCGGAGGGTTGCAGGGCGGTCGGCACGAAGCTGAAGAGCACTCGCGTGCCGTGGGGCGCGCGCGCTTCGAAGCGCAACTGGCTGCCGAGGGTCTGGCCGCGCTCCTGCATGATGGTAAGCCCATAGTGGCCGCTGCGGTTCTGCTGCGGATCAAAGCCGACGCCATCGTCCTCGACGGCGATGCTCACCTGGCCGTCGGCCTGGCTGCTCAGGCGCACCCAGGCCCGTTGCGCCTGCGAATGGCGAACCACGTTGGAGAGCGCCTCGCGGACGATCTGCAGGACGTGGATTTCCTCGTTGGGGCTCAGCGGCACGTGTTGCAGGCGGTTGTCCAGTTCAATCGTCACCTCGCCGCGCTCGCCGAACTCGGCCACGGCGTTCCCCAGCGCGGCTTCCAGGCTCGGCTCGTCGAGGCTGAGGCGGAAGGTGGTGAGCAGTTCGCGCAGTTGCCGGTAGGCGCCGTTGAGGCCTTCGCGCAGTTCGTCGAGGGTGTCCTCGATTTTCTCCGCCGGCGCCTCGCGCTTGAGCAGGGTGCCCAGGCGGCTGACCTGGATCTTCAGGTAGGACAGCGACTGTGCCAGCGAGTCGTGCAGTTCGCGGGCGATGGTGCCGCGCTCGGCGAACAGGGCCAGGCGGCTTTCCTGTTCCTGTTGCAGGGACAGGGCGAAGGTGCGGGCGATGTTGTCGCAGAAGGTCTCGATCAGTTGCTGCTGCCAGTTCTCCAGGCGGCCGCTGCGGCTTTCGATGAACAGTTCGCCGAAACGGTGGCCGGCGATGGACAGGGGCTGCATCAGCAATGGCTGGGCCAGGGACGAGGGTTGGTCGCAGGCGCTGGCCTGCTCGCGGCAGCTACCGCAGTCGCCCTGCAGGCAGAAGTCCGCCGGGCGCTCGGTGGTGGTCAGCGAACTGTAGGCGCGCTCGACCCCGTCCTTGTTCAGGCAGAGGGTCACGCGGCCGGCGTCGAGCACTTTCTCCAACTGGTTCAGCAGCGGTTGCAGGGTGCGGCTGTCGTAGGGGTTCTCGCCCAGCCGGCGGGCGCTGGCGTAGAGCAGTTCGAGGCGCTGGTGGCTCTGCGAGAGGGCGCGGGTCTTGTCCTCCACGCGCTCTTCCAGGTCGCCGTAGATGCTCTTCAGCTCGCCGGCCATCTGGTTGAAGCGCTCGCCCAGTTGCGCCAGTTCGTCCTCGCCGCTGTAGGTGACCCGCGCGTCCAGCTCGCCGCGGCCCAGGCGGCGGGCGGTGCTGGTGAGTTCGCGCAGCGGGCCGATGACGTGATAGCTGAGGTCGTAGAGGGTGACGAACACCACCAGCAGGCTGAGGAACAGGCACAGGCCCTGCACCGTGCTGAGCAGTTGCGAGCGGCGCTCGGCCTTGGCCTGGAGGATGCCGACGAAACGGTCGATGTCGCCGACGTAGGCGTCCAGCACGGCGCGTCCGGGCAGCGCGCGCGGGTCCAGGCGCGCGAGGCCCTCGCGCAGCTCCTGGTGCAACTGGCGGATCGGGTCGTCGGCGTCCTGGCGTTGCAGCAGGCGGCGGATGTCGCCGCTGTCGAGGCGTTCGCCGAGGGTCCCGAGCAGCGCCTGGCGGCCTTCCAGGCTGGGCTCCAGGGCGACCCGGTAGGTGAGCATGCGCAACGAGCCGGCGTGGTTGATCACCGCGGCGTCCTGGTGCGTGTAGTCGGCGAAGAGCAGGGCGCTGAACATCCCGATCAGCGCCAGCGATACCAGCAGGGTGAGGTAGCAGCCGAAGCGGACTACCAGGGAGCGGCGCAGGATCGGCTTTCCGGCCCTGTCACTACCTCCAAAGAATCTGTCCCGCTGGTCAGCGTCCGGCGCGGTCGCCTTGTTCATGAGAAAAGCCTTTTAAAACAGTGAGTTGCGCAATAATTTCAGCCGTACCTCTTTCGAGGTAGGGGCGCGCATCTAGGCACGGAACGGCCGGTATTTCATTGATTCCTATCAAATTTGCATAGGAACACCTTCCCTAGGCTCTCGCTGAACGCTGTCCGTGCAGAGAGTTTAGCCATGGCTTCCCTACGTCAGAAACAGTACTCCGTCCTCGGCATGAGTACCTTGTCCTTCGCGGTGAATTTCGCCGTGTGGACGATGTTTTCGATCATCGGCATCCGCATCAAGGACGAGCTCGGCCTGAGCGAATCCCAGTTCGGCCTGATGGTCGCCCTGCCGATCCTCACCGGCTCCCTGGTGCGCCTGCCGCTGGGCCTGATCACCGACCGCTTCGGCGGCCGCATCGTGTTCTTCATCCACATGCTGCTGGTGGCCATCCCGATCTACGGCCTGGCCTTCGCCAGCCAGTACTGGCACTACCTGGTGCTCGGCCTGTTCGTCGGCCTGGCCGGCGGCTCCTTCGCGGTCGGCATCGCCTACACCTCGGCCTGGTTCGAGAAGGAGCGCCAGGGCACCGCGATGGGCATCTTCGGTGCTGGCAATGCCGGCGCGGCGATCACCAACCTGGTGGCGCCGGTGATCGTGGTCGCCTTTGGCTGGCGCATGGTGCCGCAGGTCTACTCGGTAGCCATGCTGGTCACCGCCGTGCTGTTCTGGCTGTTCACCTGGACCGATCCGGCGCACCTCAAGGGTGCCGCCGAGGCCAGCCAGCGGCCGACCCTGGCCAAGCAACTGGCGCCGCTCGCCGAGCTGCGCGTCTGGCGCTTCGGCCTGTACTACTTCTTCGTCTTCGGCGGCTTCGTCGCCCTGGCCCTGTGGCTGCCGAAGTACTACATCGCCGAATACGGCCTGGACCTGAAGACCGCGTCCTTCATCACCATGCTGTTCACCCTGCCGTCCGGCCTGATCCGCGCCCTCGGTGGCTGGTTCAGCGACCACTACGGCGCGCGCTCGGTGAACTGGGGCGTGTTCTGGGTCTGCCTGGTGTGCCTGTTCTTCCTCTCCTACCCGCAGACCACCATGACCATCCACGGCATCCAGGGCGACCTCAGCCTGGGCATCGGCCTGAACGTCTGGCTGTTCACCTTCCTGGTGTTCGTCGTCGGCATTGCCCAGGGCTTCGGCAAGGCCAGCGTGTACCGGATCATCCACGACTACTACCCGAGCAACATGGGCACCGTCGGCGGCATGGTCGGGGTGATCGGCGGCCTCGGCGGCTTCTGCCTGCCGATCCTGTTCGGCTACGCCGCCGACCACATCGGCGTGCGCTCCTCCTGCTTCATGTTGCTGTTCGGCCTGACCGTGGTCTGCATGGTCTGGATGCACTACGCGATCAAGCAGCAACGCCGCATCGACGGCCAGGCCGCCTCGGCCGACGTCGACCTTCCTCCCACCCTTCCCACCCACTCCTGAGGAATGCCGTCATGGGCATGATCGCCAATACCCAACTGAAAGCCGCACGGGGACCGCTGCTGCTCGACTGGCGCCCCGAGGACCCCGAGTTCTGGGCGCGCAACGGCAAGCGCATCGCCAGCCGCAACCTGTGGATCTCGATCCCCGCGCTGCTGCTCGCCTTCGCCGTGTGGATGATCTGGAGCACGGTGACTGTGCGCCTGAACAGCGCCGGCTTCGCCTTCAGCAACGACCAGCTGTTCCTGCTCGCGGCGCTGCCGTCGATCTCCGGCGCCACCCTGCGGGTGTTCTATTCGTTCATGGTGCCGATCTTCGGCGGTCGTCGCTGGACCGCCCTGAGCACCGCCTCGATGCTGATCCCGTGCATCTGGCTGGGCTTCGCCGTGCAGGACCCGAGCACCCCGTACTGGGTGTTCGCCCTGATCGCGCTGCTCTGCGGCTTCGGCGGCGGCAACTTCGCCTCGAGCATGTCCAATATCAGCTTCTTCTATCCGAAGAGCCAGCAGGGCACCGCCCTCGGCCTGAATGCCGGGCTCGGCAACCTCGGCGTCTCGGTGATGCAGTTCGCCGTGCCGCTGGCGGTGGCCGGCGGCCTGTTCGGCGCCTTCGGCGGCGAGCCGCAGCAGCTCGGCGACGGCGGTCGCCTGTGGCTGCAGAACGCCGGCTGGATCTGGGTGCCGTTCATCGCCGTGGTATCGGTCGCGGCCTGGTTCGGGATGAACGACATCGCCGACGCCAAGGCCTCGTTCCGCGACCAGGCGGTGATCTTCAAGCGCAAGCACAACTGGCTGATGTGCTGGCTGTACGTGGCCACCTTCGGCTCGTTCATCGGCTTCTCGGCCGGCTTCGCGATGCTCAGCAAGACCCAGTTCCCCGACGTCAACCCGCTGCAATACGCCTTCCTCGGTCCGCTGGTGGGCGCCCTCAGCCGGCCCCTGGGCGGCTGGCTGGCGGACAAGTTCGGCGGCGCGCGGATCACCCTGTGGAACTACGCGCTGATGATCGGCGGGGTGTTCGCGGTGATCGCCTTCCTGCCGGGCGACGGCGGCCAGGGCAACTTCTTCGGCTTCCTTGGCGCCTTCATCCTGCTGTTCTTCTTCGCCGGCATCGGCAACGGCTCAACCTTCCGCATGATCCCGGTGATCTTCCGCAACGAGTGGGCCCGGCGGGTGCGCGACGGCCGGGCCGACGAAGCCGGCGCGGCGCGCAACGCGAGCATGGAGTCGGCCGCGGTGATCGGCTTCTCCGCCGCCATCGGCGCCTTCGGCGGGTTCTTCATCCCGAAGGCGTTCGGCACCTCGCTGCACATGACCGGCAGCGCCGAGGGCGCCCTCTACGTGTTCATCGCCTACTACCTGAGCTGCATCGTCGCCACCTGGTGGTGGTACGCGCGCAAGGGTGCGGAGAGTCCCTGTTGAGTCCGTCGGCAGCAGCCCGCGGCAACCCCTGATTAGCGTTGTAACGCCCGGCACAGACCGGGTGAGGAGATCAAGATGAGTCACCTGCTCGACCGCCTGCAGTTCTTCAAGAAGAAGCAGGGCGAATTCGCCGATGGCCACGGCGAGACCAGCAACGAGAGCCGCGCCTGGGAAGGTGCCTACCGGCAGCGCTGGCAGCACGACAAGATCGTGCGCTCCACCCACGGGGTGAACTGCACCGGCTCCTGCTCCTGGAAGATCTACGTGAAGAACGGCCTGATCACCTGGGAAACCCAGCAGACCGACTACCCGCGCACCCGTCCGGACCTGCCCAACCACGAGCCGCGCGGCTGCCCGCGCGGGGCCAGCTATTCCTGGTACATCTACAGCGCCAACCGCCTGAAGTACCCGAAGGTGCGCAAGCCGTTGCTCAAGCTCTGGCGCGAGGCGCGGGCGCAGCACGGCGACCCGGTGAACGCCTGGGCCAGCATCGTCGAGGACGCCGCCAAGGCGAAGAGCTACAAGAGCCAGCGCGGCCTGGGCGGCTTCGTCCGTTCCAGCTGGGACGAGGTCACCGAGATCATCGCCGCGGCCAACGTCTACACCGCCAAGACCTACGGTCCGGACCGGGTGATCGGCTTCTCGCCGATCCCGGCCATGTCGATGGTCAGCTACGCCGCCGGCGCCCGCTACCTGTCGCTGATCGGCGGGGTCTGCCTGAGCTTCTACGACTGGTACTGCGACCTGCCGCCGGCCAGCCCGCAGATCTGGGGCGAGCAGACCGACGTGCCGGAGTCGGCCGACTGGTACAACTCCAGCTACATCATCGCCTGGGGCTCCAACGTGCCGCAGACGCGGACCCCGGACGCGCACTTCTTCACCGAGGTGCGCTACAAGGGCACCAAGACCGTCTCCATCACCCCGGACTATTCCGAGGTGGCCAAGCTCACCGACCTCTGGCTCAACCCCAAGCAGGGCACCGACGCCGCGCTGGGCATGGCCTTCGGTCACGTGATCCTGAAGGAGTTCCACCTCGACCGGCCGAGCGCCTACTTCGTCGACTACTGCCGCCAGTACACCGACATGCCGATGCTGGTGTTGCTGGAAGAACACGCCGGCGGCGCGTTCAAGCCGACCCGCTACCTGCGCGCCGCCGACCTGGCGGACAACCTCGGCCAGGACAACAACCCCGAGTGGAAGACCATCGCCTACGACGAGCGCAGCGGCGGGCTGGTCTCGCCCACCGGCGCCATCGGCTACCGCTGGGGCGAGTCAGGCAAGTGGAACATCGCCGAGCTGGACGGCAGGAGCGGTGACCAGACGCGCCTGCAACTGTCGCTGCTCGATGGCCCGGAACATGCCTGCGAGGTGGCCTTCCCGTATTTCGCCGGGCAGGAGCACCCGCACTTCAAGGGCGTCGCCAACGACGAGGTACTGCTGCGCCGGGTGCCGTTCCGCGAGATCGTCGCGGCGGACGGCAAGCGCCTGCGGGTGGCCACCGTCTATGACCTGCAGATGGCCAACTATAGCATCGACCGCGGCCTGGGCGGCGACAACGTGGCGACCTCCTACGAGGACGCCGACACGCCCTATACCCCGGCCTGGCAGGAGCGCATCACCGGCGTTCCGGCGGCGCGCGCGACGCAGGTCGCCCGCGAGTTCGCCGACAGCGCCGACAAGACCCGCGGCAAGGCGATGGTGATCATCGGCGCGGCGATGAACCACTGGTACCACATGGACATGAACTACCGCGCGGTCATCAACATGCTGATGATGTGCGGCTGCATCGGCCAAAGCGGCGGCGGCTGGGCGCACTATGTCGGCCAGGAGAAGCTGCGCCCGCAGACCGGCTGGGCGCCGCTGGCCTTCGGCCTGGACTGGAGCCGGCCGCCGCGGCAGATGAACGGCACCAGCTTCTTCTACCTGCACAGCTCGCAATGGCGCCACGAGAAGCTGTCGATGCACGAGGTGCTGTCGCCGCTGGCCGACGCCAGCCGCTTCGCCGAACACGCCCTGGACTACAACATCCAGGCCGAACGCCTCGGCTGGCTGCCGTCGGCGCCGCAACTGAACCGCAACCCGCTGCGCATCGCCGCCGAGGCCGAGGCCGCCGGCCTGCCGGTCGCCGACTACGTGGTGCGCGAACTGAAGAGCGGCGGCCTGCGCTTCGCCAGCGAATCGCCGGACGATCCGCAGAACTTCCCGCGCAACATGTTCATCTGGCGCTCCAACCTGCTGGGCTCCTCCGGCAAGGGCCACGAGTACATGCTCAAGTACCTGCTCGGGGCGAAGAACGGGGTGATGAACGATGACCTCGGCAAGGCCGGCGGTCCGCGTCCCACCGAGGTCGACTGGGTCGACGACGGTGCCGAGGGCAAGCTCGACCTGGTCACCACCCTGGACTTCCGCATGTCCTCCACCTGCATGTACTCGGACATCGTCCTGCCGACCGCTACCTGGTACGAGAAGGACGACCTCAACACCTCCGACATGCACCCCTTCATCCATCCGCTGTCGGCGGCCACCGATCCGGCCTGGGAAGCCAAGAGCGACTGGGAGATCTACAAGGCCATCGCCAAGAAGTTCTCCGCCGTCGCCGAAGGCCACCTCGGCGTGGAGCAGGACCTGGTCACGGTGCCGCTGCTGCACGACACCCCCACCGAGCTGGCGCAGCCGTTCGGCGGCGACGGCCATGACTGGAAGAAGGGCGAGTGCGAGCCGATGCCGGGACGCAACCTGCCGACGCTGCACCTGGTCGAGCGCGACTACCCGAACGTCTACCGCAAGTTCACCTCGCTCGGTCCGCTGCTGGACAAGCTGGGCAACGGCGGCAAGGGCATCGGCTGGAACACCGAGAAGGAAGTGAAGCTGGTCGGCGACCTCAACCATCGCGTGGTCGAGAGCGGCGTCAGCCAGGGCCGGCCGCGTATCGACAGCGCCATCGACGCCGCCGAGGTGGTCCTCGCCCTGGCTCCGGAAACCAACGGCCAGGTCGCGGTCAAGGCCTGGGAAGCGCTGTCGAAGATCACCGGCCGCGAGCACGCCCACCTGGCGCTGCCCAAGGAAGACGAGAAGATCCGCTTCCGCGACATCCAGGTGCAGCCGCGCAAGATCATCTCCAGCCCGACCTGGTCCGGCCTCGAGGACGAGCACGTCAGCTACAACGCCGGCTACACCAACGTCCACGAGCTGATCCCGTGGCGCACCATCACCGGTCGCCAGCAGTTCTACCAGGATCACCCGTGGATGCAGGCGTTCGGCGAAGGCTTCGTCAGCTACCGGCCGCCGGTCAACACCCGGACCACCGAGAAACTGTTGAACAGGAAGCCCAACGGCAACCCGGAGATCACCCTGAACTGGATCACCCCGCACCAGAAATGGGGCATCCACTCCACCTACAGCGACAACCTGCTGATGCTCACCCTGTCGCGCGGCGGTCCGATCATCTGGCTCAGCGAGCACGACGCGGCCAAGGCCGGGATCGTCGATAACGACTGGGTCGAGGTGTTCAACGCCAACGGCGCGGCGACCTGCCGCGCGGTGGTCAGCCAGCGGGTCAAGGACGGCATGGTGATGATGTACCACGCCCAGGAACGCATCGTGAACGTACCCGGCAGCGAGACCACCGGCACCCGTGGCGGCCACCACAACTCGGTGACCCGCGTGGTGCTCAAGCCGACCCACATGATCGGCGGCTACGCCCAGCAGGCCTGGGGCTTCAACTACTACGGCACGGTCGGCTGCAACCGCGACGAGTTCGTCGTGGTGCGCAAGATGAGCAAGGTCGACTGGCTGGACGAACCCCGCCACGGCGGACTCGGCGGCGACGCCCTGCCGCAACCGCTGCCCCAGGACATTTGAGGAGAGACGCCATGAAAATTCGTTCGCAAGTCGGCATGGTGCTGAACCTCGACAAATGCATCGGTTGCCACACCTGCTCGATCACCTGCAAGAACGTCTGGACCAGCCGCGAAGGCATGGAGTACGCCTGGTTCAACAACGTCGAGACCAAGCCCGGGATCGGCTACCCGAAGGAATGGGAAAACCAGGAGAAGTGGAAGGGCGGCTGGGTGCGCGCGGCAGACGGTTCGATCCGCCCGCGCATCGGCGGCAAGTTCCGCGTGCTGGCGAACATCTTCGCCAACCCGGACCTGCCCGAGATCGACGACTACTACGAACCGTTCGACTTCGACTACCAGCACCTGCATACCGCGCCCAAGGCCGAGCACCAGCCGGTGGCGCGCCCGCGCTCGCTGGTCTCCGGGCAGCGCATGGAGAAGATCGAGTGGGGCCCGAACTGGGAGGAGATCCTCGGCACCGAGTTCGCCAAGCGGCGCAAGGACAAGAACTTCGACCAGGTCCAGGCGGACATCTACGGTGAGTACGAGAACACCTTCATGATGTACCTGCCGCGCCTCTGCGAGCACTGCCTGAACCCGGCGTGCGTGGCGTCCTGCCCGAGCGGGGCGATCTACAAGCGCGAGGAGGACGGCATCGTCCTGATCGACCAGGACAAGTGCCGCGGCTGGCGGATGTGCATCTCCGGCTGCCCGTACAAGAAGATCTACTTCAACTGGAAGAGCGGCAAGTCCGAGAAGTGCATCTTCTGCTACCCGCGCATCGAGGCCGGCCAGCCCACCGTCTGCTCGGAGACCTGCGTCGGGCGCATCCGCTACCTCGGCGTGCTGCTCTACGACGCCGACCGCATCCACGAAGTGGCCAGTTGCGAGAACGAGCGCGAGCTGTACGAGAAGCAACTGGAGATCTTCCTCGATCCGTTCGACCCGGCGGTGATCGCCCAGGCGCGCAAGGACGGGGTGGCCGACAGCGTCATCGAGGCGGCGCAGAAGTCGCCGGTGTACAAGCTGGCGATGGACTGGAAGCTGGCCCTGCCGCTGCACCCGGAATACCGCACGCTGCCGATGGTCTGGTACGTGCCGCCGCTGTCGCCGATCCAGAACGCCGCCGCCGAGGGGCACATCGGCAGCGACGGGGTGATCCCGGACGTCGAGTCGCTGCGCATCCCCGTGCAGTACCTGGCCAACCTGCTCACCGCCGGCGACACCGCGCCGGTGCTGCTGGCGCTCAAGCGCCTGCTGGCGATGCGCGCCTACAAGCGCGCCGAGCACGTCGAAGGCCGCCAGGACCTGGAGGTGCTGGCCAAGGTCGGGTTGAGCGTGGAGCAGGTGGAGGAGATGTACCGCTACCTGGCCATCGCCAACTACGAGGATCGCTTCGTGATCCCCAGCGCGCACCGCGAGGAAGCGCTTTCCGATGCCTTCGCCGAGCGTTCCGGCTGCGGCTTCAGCTTCGGCAACGGCTGTTCCGGCGGCAGCAACTCCGCCGTCAACCTGTTCGGCGGCAAGCCGACCAACCGCCGCGACGTGATCCAGGTCGTGCAGATCCAGGAGTGAGCGCCATGAACGATCACAGCCAACTGTTCCGCCTGCTCGCCCTGCTACTCGACTATCCACGCGCCGAGCTGCGCGAGGAGAGCCTCGGCCTGCATGCGCTGATCCGCACCTGCGAACTGCCGGAAGCGCTGCGCGACGGCCTCGCGGCGCTGCTCAACGAGCTCTGCCAGGGCGACCTGCTGGACGTCCAGGCGCGCTACGACGGTCTCTTCGAGCGCGGCCGCTCGGTCTCGCTGCTGCTCTTCGAGCACGTCCACGGCGAGAGCCGCGACCGTGGCCAGGCGATGGTCGACCTGCTCGACCGCTATACCGGGGCCGGCCTGCAAATCGACGTACCGGAGCTGCCGGACTACCTGCCGCTGTACCTCGAATACCTGTCGCTGCTGCCGTTCGCGGCGGCCAGCGAAGGGCTCGCCGAAGTGGCGCACATCCTCGGCCTGCTGGCGCTGCGCCTGGAGGAACGTGGCAGCGCCTACGCGGCGATTTTCGAGGCGTTGCTGGAACTCGGCGGCGAGCGCCCGGACCTCGGCGCGTTGCGTCGCGACCAGGCCCAGGAACAGCGCGACGACAGCCTGGAGGCCATCGACCGGGCCTGGGAGGAAACCCCGGTGAGCTTCACCGACCCTGCCGGCGGTTGCCCGTCGAGCAGCGGCCGCCGTCCGACGGCGTCCACCGAACAACCATTGCAATGGGTCGCCCAGCCGGTACCGCAGATGCAGTACCGCGCGGCCCGCGAAGGAGTCTGAGCATGTCGACCAATCTTCTGTTCTTCGGGATCTATCCCTATGTCGCGCTGCTGATCTGCCTGGTCGGCAGCTGGGCGCGCTTCGACCTCTCGCAGTACACCTGGAAGGCCGGTTCCAGCCAGATGCTCAGCAAGAAGGGCATGCGGGTATACAGCAACCTGTTCCACGTCGGCGTGCTGTTCATCCTCGCCGGCCACTTCGTCGGCCTGCTGACCCCGGCCTCGGTCTACCACCACCTGATCAGCACCGAGAACAAGCAACTGCTGGCGATGGTCTCCGGCGGCTTCTTCGGCGTGCTCTGCTTCATCGGCCTGAGCGGACTGATCCTGCGCCGCCTGACCGACGCGCGGGTGCGCGCCACCGGCAACGCCTCCGACCTGATGATCCTGCTGGTGCTCTACGCCCAGCTGATCCTCGGCCTCTCCACCATCGTCGCCTCGACCCATCACATGGATGGCTCGGTGATGGTGATGCTCGCCGACTGGGCCCAGGCCATCGTCACCCTGCGTCCGCTGGCGGCGGCCGAGGCCATCGCGCCGGTGGGCCTGGTCTACAAGCTGCACGTCGGCCTGGGCCTTACCCTGTTCGTGCTGTTCCCCTTCACCCGCCTGGTTCACATCGTCAGCGCGCCGGTGTGGTACCTGGGCCGGCGCTACCAGATCGTGCGTCAGAAACGTCCTGCCTGAACCCTGGGCGGCCGGCGCATCCGGCGCCGGCCCGCCGAACCGAGGTGATCGATCATGAGTTGCTCCCACTACGAAGAACGCGTCGAGAAGGTCGAACTGCCGCAACTGAAGGTCAACGGCGTGGCCATCGGCGAAGACCTGCTGGCCCGCGAGCTGCAATACCACCCGGCGGACAGCTACGCGCTGGCGCTGGAGGCCGCTTGCCGTGCGCTGATCGTCCGCCAGTTGCTCCTGCAACGGGCCGACGCGCTGGGCATCGAGGCCCGCTGCGAAGACGGCGAGACGCCGGAGGAAGCGCGCATCCGCCAATTGCTGGAGGAAGAGGTGCAGGTCCCGGAAGCCGACGAAGACGCCTGCCGGACCTGGTACGCGGCCAATCCGGGACGCCTGCTCGGCCCCTGGCGCCTGCAATTGCGCCATGTGCTGCTGGCCTGCGCGCCGGACGACCTGGAGGGCCGCGAGACGGCGCGCAAGCAGGCCGCGGAGCTGCTCGACGAGTTGCGCGGGCATCCCGAGCGCTTCGTCGACCTGGCCCGGCGTTTTTCCGCCTGCCCGTCGAAGGAGTCGGGTGGCGACCTTGGCTGGATCGAGCCGGGGCAGACCGTCCCCGAATTCGAGAAGCGCCTGCTGCGCCGCGCGCCCGGGCTGCTCGAGCATCCGCTGGAAAGCCGCTATGGCCTGCATGTGGTGGAACTGCTGGCGCGCGAAGGCGGCGAGCCGCTCGACTTCGACGCGGCCCGCGCACAGATCGCCGCGCACCTGCAAGCGCAGGTGTTGCAGCGGGCCGTGGGGCAGTACATCGGCGTGCTGGCGGGAGACGCCTGTATCGAGGGCTTCGCCTTCGAGGACGCGGATGGGGCGCTGGTGCAATAGCCTTCGGTGCCGATGTTTCCCTCTCCCTCCCGCACATCAATCGGAGTACCCAGGACATGACCGACTGGATCGATGGCCAAGGCCGACAGATCGACTACCTGCGCCTGTCGGTCACCGACCGTTGCGACTTCCGCTGTGTCTACTGCATGGCCGAGGACATGCGCTTCCTGCCGCGCCAGCAGGTGCTGACCCTGGAGGAGATCGAGCGGGTCGCCCGGCTGTTCGTCGCCGGCGGTGTGCGCAAGCTGCGCCTGACCGGCGGCGAGCCGCTGGTGCGGCCCGGCATCGTCGGCCTGTGCGAGCGCCTGGCGGCACTGCCGGGGTTGCGCGAACTGTGCATGACCAGCAACGGCTCGCAACTGGTGCGCTACGCCCGGCCGTTGTACGACGCCGGCCTGTCGCGTCTCAACATCAGCCTCGATACCCTCGATCCGCTGCGCTTCCGGGCGATCACCCGCAACGGCGAGCTGGACAAGGTGCTGGCCGGCATCGACGCCGCCCAGGCCGCCGGTTTCCGCCGGATCAAGCTGAACGCGGTGGTGATGAAGGGGCGCAACGCCGATGAGGTGCCGGCGCTGGTGGACTTCGCCATCGCCCGCGGCCTGGATATCAGCTTCATCGAGGAGATGCCGCTTGGCCAGGTCGGCCGCGAACGTGGCGAGAGCTTCTGCTCCAGCGACGAAGTACGCGCGCTGATCGCCCAGCGCCACGCCTTGCTCGACAGCGCCGAGCAGAGCGGCGGGCCGGCGCGCTACGTGCGCCTGGTCGAGCATCCGCAGACACGTATCGGCTTCATCTCGCCGCACTCGCACAACTTCTGCGCCACCTGCAACCGCCTGCGCCTGACCGTCGAGGGCCGCCTGCTGCTGTGCCTCGGCCACGAGCATTCGCTCGACCTGCGCGCGCTGCTGCGCCGCCACCCACTGCACGACGGACCGTTGCTGGAAGCGATCGGCGAGGCGCTCCAGCGCAAGCCGGCGCGCCATGAATTCAGCGCCGCCGGCGAGGTGCAGGTGCTGCGCTTCATGAACATGAGCGGCGGCTGAGGCGACTCGGGGCGCCTCCAGCGGGCCTTCGCCAGCGGCCAGGGCGAGGCCGCTCTTCTGGTAGGCCAGCAGGGTCTCGTCGCCGGTCTCGCTGCTGTACAGCTCGCCCCCGGAAAACATCACGGCATAACCGTCGCAGGAACTGCGTGCGATCACCTAGCTGCGCCGCGCGTCCGGGTGGCCGGGCATGTCCAGCCCGGCCTAGTCCCGTACGTCGCTCAGGCACCCTTCGGTACTCGCGCTCGGCGCCGACCTGGACGCGCTAGCTGGCGGAGCGCGGCTTGCGACGGGTAGCGAAGCCTTTCAAGGGCGTTGACGAAACGAAAAAATCCCCGCGGCATGAGCGTGACGCGGGGATCCAGGCGTAAATAGAGCCTTAACCGTGATAGCTGAAATGGAGCAAGGGGTGATGTCTGCGTAGCGGAACACCTCGCGGGGTGGCTGTGTATGGCTCAAGACTAAGTCCCGCGGGCCGGCGGGCCTATTCCTCGAAGGAGGTAAGGAGGGGTAGCGGAGGAGGGACGGCGATTGACGATGTATACTTTTTGGTCCAGATTGGACGAAAAGTATAAAGGCGGATCACCGTCTGTTTCCTGCCCGGGCCGCGGGCGCACCTTCGTCACCCCTGGAGTCGTCCATGATCAAGTCGCTGAACACCAAGAACCTGCTGGGAGGCCTGCTGCTCGGCGTGCTCGCCAGCGGATCCGCCGTCGCCGCCGATGGCAACCTGCGGATCGGCATCGAGGCCGCCTACCCGCCGTTTTCCTTCAAGACCGCCGAAGGCGAACTGGCCGGCTTCGACTACGACATCGGCAACGCGCTGTGCGCGCAGATGCAGGTGAAGTGCCAGTGGATCGAGCAGGAGTACGATGGCCTGATTCCCTCGCTGAAAGTTCGCAAGATAGACGCCGCGCTGTCCTCCATCACCATCACCGAGGAACGCCGGCGCTCGGTGGACTTCACCCACAAGTACTACTTCACGCCGGGCCGCCTGGTGATGAAGGAAGGCGCCCAGCTCGACGACAGCTTCAGCCAGTTGGCCGGCAAGCGCATCGGCGTGCAGCGCGGCGCTACCGCCGACCGCTTCGCCAGTGCGGTGCTGGCCAAGGCCGGTGCCGAAGTGGTGCGCTACACCAGCCAGGACGAGATCTACCTGGACCTGGTGGCCGGCCGCCTCGACGCCACCTTCGCCGACTCCATCCCGTTGCAGACCGGCTTCCTCGATACCCCGCGCGGCAAGGGCTACGCCTTCGTCGGGCCGGAGTTCAAGGACCCGAAATACTTCGGCGAGGGCGCCGGGATCGCGGTGCGCAAGGGGGACGCCGAGCTGGTCGGCAAGCTCAACGCGGCGATCGACGCGATTCGTGCCGACGGGACCTACAAGCGCATCGAGGGCAAGTACTTCAAGAGCGACATCTACGGCGACTGACCGCTCGCCGGCGGCGGCTGCCGTCAGTCGCCGCCTTCCTTCAGCTCCTTGAGGTGCTTGTAGACCGTCGCCCGGCCCATGTTCAGCACGTTGGCCACATAGTTGGCGGCGCTCTTGCCCTTGAACGCGCCCTCGGCGTGCAGGGCCAGGACCAGTTCGCGCTTGTGCTCGCGGGTCAGCAGGTTCAAGCCGAGCTGGCGCTGCCGCAGCCAGCCGTGCAGGAAGGTGTTGATGCGCTCCTGCCAGTCGTCGCGGAACAGCGCGTCCGGTTGCGGGATCAGCTTGCTCGGCGAGAGGAACAGGTCGAGTGCCGCCTTGGCGCTCTCGAACAGGCTGATGTTCAGGTTGATGCACAGCACCGCCAGCGGCTGGCCGGCGGAGTCGCGCAGCACGGTGCTGACCGAGCGGATCTTCTGCCCGTCCCAGTTGAGCTTCTCGTAGGGACCGATGTTGCGCTCGTCGCTATCGCCTTCGAGCATGTCTTCCAGCGCCGAGTCGTCGCCGACCTCGCGCTTGGACAGGTTGTTGGCGATGTAGTCGACCCGCTGGCTGCGCAGGTCGTGCAGGACCACTTCGGCGTGGGGGAAGAACAGGGTGGCGATGCCGTCGGCGATCGCCCGGTAGTTCTCCAGGCTGGGGTCTTGGCTCGGGCTCATGCGCAGGAACTCTCGTGGGACGGCGGGCGAGGCGAGTGTGCCGCAAACCCGCCGCCGGGTCATCAGGGGGACAGGCGGCGCGGCGACAGTATCGCCTCGTCCAGGCCGTGCTCGCGCAGGTGCGCCGGCAGCGGCTGGTGGCGGATCAGCGCGGCGCTGGCCTCGCCCATCGCCGCCGAGGTCTGGATACCGTAGCCGCCCTGGGCGGCGACCCAGAAGAAGCCTTCCGCATCGGCGGCGTAGCCGGCCACCAGGTCGCCGTCGGCGACGAACGAGCGCAGCCCTGCCCAGGTGTGTTCCGGGCGGCGAATGGTGAGGGTGGTGGCTTCTTCGATCAGGTACATGCCGGTGGCGATGTCCAGTTGCTCGGGCTGCACGTCGTGGGCCTCGACCGGATCGGCGTTGGCCGGCGAGCCGAGCAGCATGCCGGCGTCCGGCTTCAGGTAGAAGGATTCGTCGAGGCTGACCAGCATCGGCCAGTCGTGGCAGTCGATGCCCGGCGGCGGGGCGAAGATGAAGGCTGAGCGGCGCTTGGGCTGCAGGCCCAGCGGGCGGACGCCGGCCAGCCCGGCGATGGCGTCGCACCAGGCGCCTGCGGCGTTGACCAGCACCGCCGCGCGGTAGCTGCCGGCGTCGCAGCGGACTTCCCAGGCGCCGTCGACCCGGCGGATCTCCAGCGCTTCGTGGTTGCACAGGACCTGCCCCTGGTTGCGGCGGATGCCGCGCAGGTAGCCCTGGTGCAGGGCGTCGGTATCGATGTCGGCGCCGGTGGGGTCGTAGGTGGCGCCGAAGACCTTGTCGCGACGCAGCACCGGCACGATCGAGCAGGCCTGTTCCGCGTCCAGCAGGCGCATCTGCGGCACCAGCGCCTTGCCGCTTTCGTATTGACGGCGGAGTTCTTCCGGATCGTCGCTGAAGTCGACCACCATTTCCGGACGCGGGCTGAGCAGCGGATGCTCGCAGAAGCCGGCCGGCGGGTTGTCGAAGAAGGCCCGGCTGGCGGCGGTGAGCGCGCGCACCTGGGGTGTGCCGTAGGCCACCGTGTATTGCGCGGCGGAGCGGCCGGTGGAGTGGTAGCCGGGCTGCGCCTCGCGCTCCAGCACCACGACCCGGCCGTGGGCCGACAGCCAGTAGCCGGTGGATGCGCCGGCGATGCCGGCACCGATGACGAGGTAATCCGCTTCGATCATGCTGCTCTCCTGCATCACGCGATCAGCCTGCCTGGCGCAGGCGGTAGAGGGCGTTGGCCAGGGCTACGTCTTCCAGGCCCAGGCCGATCGAGCGGAAGAACGCCGGGCGCCGGTATTCCGGACGTGGCGCCTGGCCGCTGAGCAGTTCGGCGAGGTCGCCGCGGATCGCCTCGGGGCTCCAGCCATGCTGTTCGGCGGCGATCAGCATCTCGCCGGCGGAGCCTGGGGTGGTGTGCCGGTAGTCGCAATAGACGTCCATGGCCGCCAGGCTTTCCGCCGGTACCTCATGGGCGCGGGGCGCGTTGGTGCTGATCGAGGTGACCAGCGCCGGGCGCTTGAGTTGGCGCGGGTCGATCACTGCTCGGGCCGAGGAGGTGCAGAGCAGGATCACATCGGCTTCGTCCAGCGCTTCCTCCAGGCTGCCGGCGGCTTCGGCGCGCGGGTCGATGGCGCGCAGGCTTTGCAGGCGGCGCTCGTCCAGGCACGGCGAATGGACTCGCACGCCCTGCCAGTCACGCAGGCCCTTCACGTATTGCAGGTGGGCATGGGCTACCGGTCCGCTGCCGATCAGCGCCAGGCGGCCGGCTTCGGCCGGAGCCAGGGCATCCACCGCCACGGCGGTGGTGGCGGCGGTGCGCGCGGTGGTCAGCCGGGCGGCATCGCAGAGCAGCAAGGGCTGGCCGGTCTGCATCGACATCAGCAGGGTCCAGGCGGTGACCAACGGGCCCTGTTCGCGAACGATGTAGGGTGAAGTCTTGACTCCGTAGACCTGTTCCTGGGCGAGCACGCCGAGGTAGTTGATGAAGTCGCCGCGACCGGCGGGGAACTCCACCAGTTGCTGGGCCGGCTGGAGCGCCTGGCCGGCGGCCAGGTCGAGGAACAGCTGGCGCATGGCCTGGAGGACGTCGATACGGGCGAGCAGTTGCTCGGCTTCGGCCTGCTGGACGATCAGGGGAGTGGCGGCGCTCATGCGATCTCCGGAATGGATGTAAACAATTTGTCCATTCTGGACTTTAAGGTATTGCCGGGCAAGCGCCGACCCGCCTCGATGACCGACGGCGGCACCTGCGTGTCGCAGAAACGAAAAAGGCGAAGCCGGATGGCTTCGCCTTTTTTCTCCACGCCTGCGTTCAGTGCTTGCGCGGTACCGGCTTGAGCAGTTCGGCCGGCGGCATCTCGCAGGTGATCTTGCGGCCCAGCAGTTCTTCGATCGGCGGCAGGGCGAAGGCATCGTCCTCGCCGGCGAAGCTGATCGAGGTGCCCGAGGCGCCGGCGCGGCCGGTACGACCGATACGGTGCACGTAGTCGTCCGGGTCTTCCGGCAGGGTGAAGTTGATCACATGGCTGATGCCGTCGATGTGGATGCCGCGGCCGGCCACGTCGGTTGCCACCAGGACGCGGATCTTGCCTTCGCGGAAGCCTTCCAGGGTGCGGATGCGCTTGTGCTGCGGCACGTCGCCGGACATCTGGGCGGCGCTGATGCCGTCCTTGGTCAGGCGTTCCTCGATGCGGCGGACTTCGTCCTTGCGGTTGGCGAAGACCATCACCCGTTCCCAGTTGTTCTGCGCCACCAGGTTGTACAGCAGCTTGTACTTGTCGCTGCCGGCCACGGCGTAGACATGCTGCTCGACGGTATCGCTGGCGACGTTCTCCGGCTCGATCTCGACGATCGCCGGATCGACGGTCCACTGCTTGGCGAGGTTCATCACGTCGTCGGTGAAGGTCGCCGAGAACAGCAGGGTCTGGCGTTCGCCCTTGTGCGGGGTCTGCCGGATGATCTGCCGGACCTGCGGGATGAAGCCCATGTCGAGCATGCGGTCGGCTTCGTCGAGGACCATCACCTCGACCATGTCCAGGTGCACCTCGCCGCGCTGGTTGAAGTCCAGCAGACGGCCTGGGGTGGCTACCAGGATGTCGCAGAAGCGCGCTTCCAGCTGCTTGAGTTGCTTGTCGAAGTCCATGCCGCCGACGAAGGTCATCACGTTCAGCCCGGTGTACTTGGTCAGCGCCGCGGCGTCCTTGGCGATCTGTACCACCAGTTCGCGGGTCGGGGCGATGATCAGCGCGCGCGGCTCGCCCATGTAGCGCTCTTTCGGCGGCGGGGTCTGCAGCAATTGGGTGATGATCGAGATGAGGAACGCGGCGGTCTTGCCGGTGCCGGTCTGGGCGCGGCCGATGGCGTCCTGGCCGCGCAGGGTGAAGCCCAGTACCTGCGCCTGGATCGGGGTGCAGTAGGGGAAGCCGAGGTCATGGATGGCGTGCATCAGGCTCGGGGCGAGGTTGAAGTCGTGGAAGCGGGTCTTGCCTTCCTGCGGTTCGACCACGAAGTCTTCCAACTTCCAGTTGTCCACCGGCTTCGGCTTGCGTTCGCGGCGCGGCTTGTCGCTGCGCGGCTTGGCGTCCCGGCCTTCTTTGCCGGCGGGTTTGGCGGGCTTTTCGCCTTTCTCGGCCTTTTCAGCGGCGCGCGGGGCGCCGGACTCGTTGTCGGCGCGCGGGGGGCGCGGTTTGCGTGGGCGTTTCTCGGTCGGCTTTTCGCCGGTGGGGGCGGTACCTTTCACGGTAGCGCCGGCAGGGCCTTGCGGGACCGGGGAGGAACCGCTCTGCGGCTGGGTTCCGTCGGCCTTGCCGAAGATTTTCTTGAGTGCTTTGAGCACGGCCATCTCGTAGTGGTTAAGGAATGAACGGGCGCCAGTGTAAAGCATGTTGCCAGCGGGGAGAAATCCATGCTTGGCCGGCGCCCTCCAGCCCTGGCCGGACGGGGCCTGGAGGGGGCTGCGCGAAGCTCCCGGGGCAGCCTTCGGGAGGACTCGTGCGCGCGACCGGTGGCGCGCTACAAAAAGACAACGGTAGGGCGACGACGGGGGTGGCATCTTCGGGACGGTGCCGGAGCGATCCGGCGAGTGTCCGCCCACTCACCAACGGAAGAACAAGAAAACCATGAATCCGTCCCCATCGATCGTCGGGCTGAGCGATATCGAAGCCCTGGAGCGCGTGCCGCTGGAACAGCGCGACCTGCCGTCCAGCACCTACGAACTGTTGCAACGCTCGGCCCAGCGCCACGGCCAGCGTATCGCCCTGAGCTGCCTGCTGCATGGCAGCGCCGCCGAAGAACCGTTGCGGATCAGCTATGCCGAGCTGTTCGCCCGCGTCACCCAGACCGCCAACGCCTTGCACCGGCTGGGCCTGGAAAGCCACCAGGCGGTGTCCTTCCTGCTGCCCAACCTGCCGCAGACCCACTACGTGATCTGGGGCGGCGAGGCTGCCGGGATCGTCAATGCGATCAACCCGCTGCTGGAGCCGGAGCACATCGCCGAGCTGATCCGCGCCTCCAACACCCGGGTGCTGGTGACCCTGGCGCCGTTCCCCGGCACCGACCTGTGGCAGAAGGTCGCCGGCCTGCGCGCGCAGCTGCCGGAGCTGTACGCGATCGTCGTGGTCGATCCGGCCAACCTGTTGCCGGCGCCGCAGCGCGAGGCGCTCAAGGCCCAGCGCGGGCCGCTGCCGGAGGGCGTGCTGGACTTCGATACGCTGATCGCCGACTGCCCGGCAGACCGCCTGGAGAGCGGACGGGCGATCCATCCGGACGACGTCGCTTCCTATTTCCATACCGGCGGCACCACCGGCACGCCGAAGCTGGCGCCGCACAGCCACTTCAACGAGGTGGCGATGGCCGAGATCATGGGCCTGAACGCCGACTACGGGGTGGACGACGTGCTGCTCTGCGGCCTGCCGCTGTTCCACGTCAACGGCGTGATGGTTACCGGCCTGGCGCCCTTCCATCGCGGCGCCCAGGTGCTCCTGGCCGGGCCCCAGGGCTACCGCAATCCGACCCTGATCCAGAACTTCTGGAAGCTGGTGGAGCGCTACCGGGTCACCAGCTTCAGTGGCGTGCCGACCATCTACGCGGCGTTGCTGCAGGTCCCCAGCGATGGCCGCGACCTGTCCAGCCTGCGTTTCGCCCTGTGCGGCGCGGCGCCGATGCCGGTGGAGCTGATCCGCCAGTTCGAGGCGCGTACCGGGCTCAAGGTGATCGAAGGCTACGGCCTCACCGAAGGTACCTGCGGCACCAGTTGCAACCCGCGTGGCGGCGAGCGCCGGCCGGGTTCGATCGGCCTGCGCCTACCGTACTGCCAGGTGAAGGTCGTGGTGCTCGACGGCGAGGGCAATTACCTGCGCGATGCCGCGCCGAACGAGGTGGGCAACCTCTGCCTGAAGGGCCCGACGGTGTTCAAGGGCTACCTGCAACAGGACCGGAACCGCGATATCTGGGTCGGCGATGGCTGGTTCAATACCGGCGACCTCGGTCGTATCGACGAGGACGGCTACATCTGGCTCACCGGGCGCAGCAAGGACCTGATCATTCGCGGTGGCCACAACATCGACCCACAGATGATCGAAGAAGCGCTGCACCGGCATCCGGCCGTGGCCCTGGCGGCGGCGGTGGGCAAGCCGGACGCCAAGGCCGGCGAGCTGCCGGTGGCGTATATCCAGCTCAAGCCCGGCGCCAGCGCCAGCGAGGAAGAGCTGCTGGAGCACGCCAGCCGCCACGTACCGGAGCGCGCGGCGGTGCCCAAGGATATCTGGCTGATCGAGAGCATGCCGGTCACCGCGGTGGGCAAGACCTTCAAGCCGGCGCTGCGCCTGGACGCGATCCGCCGGGTGCTGGAGGAGGAAAGCCGGAGGATCGCCGAGGATATCCGCGTGGAGGTGGTCGCCGACGAGCGCCACGGCCAGCTCGCCCACCTGCACGTTCCCGCGCTTGACGAAAGACGCCAGGCGGCGCTGGAAGAGCTGCTCGGCGGCTACGCGCTGAACTACCGGCTGCACGCCGTCTGAGAGAAGCTCCGGGCGTCAGAGGCGCTTGCGCAGCCAGGCGCCGATGTCGTGGATTTCCTCCAGGGACACCTCGTGGCCCATCGGGTAGTCGTGCCAGCCCACCTCCACGCCCTGCGCCTGCAAGGCGTCATGGGCCGCGCGGCCAAGCGCCGGGTCGACCACGTCGTCCTGGCTGCCGTGCAGGTGCAGGACCGGAATCCGCTTGTGGCGCTCGTCCAGCGCCAGGTCGTCGAAGGTCGGCGCGTAGGTGGATAGCGCCAGCACCCCGCCGAGCGGCTGGGCGTAGCGGCGGAAGGCGGTATGCAGGACCACCGCGCCGCCCTGCGAGAAACCGGCGAGGATGATTCGCTCGGCGGCGATGCCCTTGGCGCGCTGTTCATCGATGAGAGCGATGACCTGGTCGGCGGAGGCGTTCAACTGGTCTTCGTCGATGGCCCGCGCTGGACTGAAGGCAAGGATGTCGTACCAGCTCGGCATGACCCAGCCGCCATTGACCGTCACCGCCTGGCTCGGCGCTTGGGGGAGGATGAAGCGGGTGCTCGGCAGGACCATCTGCAGGGCTTCGGCCACCGGTTTGAAGTCGGTACGGTCGGCGCCCAGGCCGTGCAGCCAGATGATACAGGCGTCGGCATTCGGGGCATCGAGGATCAGGGGTTCGCTCATGACGGCTCCAGGCAGGGGGCATATGCGTTCGGAATGGGAGGACCATTCGACAACAGGCGCTTTCCCGCTCGCAAGTCGGCCAGATTGTCGCAGATCATGCATTCGCCAATTTCCCGCGGATGCGCTTTGCTAAGGGAAGTGCGCCGGGTACGCCGTTCGTCGCCCGCCGCCGTCGCGCCGCCGGCTGCCTCTGCCGGTGCCGCAGCGCTTGCGGTTACAGTGCGGCGACCGGCCCGGGAAGCGACCGGCGCGGGGCCGGCGGTTCACCCAGGGGCGGCGAAGGGAGTGGCGAACAGATGACAATAATGAAAGGTACCTGGCTGCTGCTGGCCGCCGTCTGCCTCGGCGCCAGCGCCACGGCCGAGGCCGGTGCGACGCTGGATGCGGTGAAGCGCAAGGGCTACGTGCAGTGCGGCGTCAGCGACGGCCTGCCGGGGTTCTCCTACGCCGACGCCAAGGGCCGTTTCAAGGGGCTCGACGTCGACATCTGCCGGGCGCTGGCCGCCGCGCTGTTCGGCGATGCCGAGAAGGTGCGCTTCACCCCGCTGTCCGCCACCGAGCGGTTTTCGGCGTTGCAGTCCGGCACGGTCGACCTGCTGTCGCGCAACACCTCATGGACCAGCTCGCGGGATACCGCGCTGGGCATCCACTTCACCGGCGTCACCTATTTCGACGGCCAGGGCTTCCTGGTCAATCGCAAGCTCGGCGTGTCCAGCGCCCGCGAACTGAAGGACGCGACGGTGTGCATCCAGTCCGGCACCACCAACGAGCTGAACGTGGCGGACTACTTCCGGGCCCACGGCATCCGTTACAAGGCGGTGCTCGACGACAGCTACGAGAAGAGCGCCCGTGCCCTGGAGGCGGGGCAGTGCGACGTGCTCAGCTCCGACCAGTCGCAGCTCTACGCCCAGCGCCTGAAGCTGGCCAAGCCGGAGCAGTACGTGGTACTGCCGGAAGTGATCTCCAAGGAGCCGCTCGGCCCGGCCGTGCGGCAGGGCGACGAAGCCTGGTTCAACATCGTTCGCTGGACCCTGTACGGCCTGCTCAACGCGGAAGAGCTGGGGGTCACCTCGAGCAACGTCGAGCGCCAGGCCAGGGACAGCCGCAACCCGGACGTCGCCCGCCTGCTCGGCAGCGAGGGCGACGCTGGCAAGGACTTGCAACTGCCGCGCGACTGGGTGGTGCAGATGGTGCGCCAGGTCGGCAACTATGGCGAGATCTTCGCCCGCAACGTCGGCGACGGCAGCCCGCTGAAGATGCCGCGCGGCCTCAACGCGCAATGGAATCTCGGCGGCCTGCACTATGCGCCGCCGATTCGCTGACCGGCGGGGCTGGCTGAACTCTCGCCAGCACCGACAATCCGATAACAGACAGACGCACCGGTGCCGGTGCACTATAGAGCGACGCGTCATGCCGAACACCGAACAAGAGAAATGCCCGTGAACCTATCGATGACTCCCATCAACAAAGCCAAGGCCTGGGGCGTCCACGCCGTCACCGCCAGCGGCGTGATCCTGGCCTTGCTGGCCCTGCTCGCGCTGGTCGACAACAAACCCCAGGCCTGCCTGCTCTGGCTCGGCCTGGCCCTGCTGGTGGACGGCCTCGACGGCACCCTGGCGCGCAAGTACGAAGTCAAGGAAATGCTGCCGCATTTCGACGGCTCGGTGCTCGACCTGGTGATCGACTACCTGACCTACGTGTTCATCCCGGCCATCTTCATCTACCGCTACATCCCCCTGCCGGAGCATTTCGAGCTGCTGGCGGTGGGCGTGATCCTGGTTTCATCGCTGTTCTGCTTCTGCAACGTCAACATGAAGAGCACCGATAACTACTTCGTCGGCTTCCCGGCCGCCTGGAACGTGGTGGCGGTGTACTTCTACGTGCTCGACCTGCACCCCTGGGTCAACCTCGCCACGGTGCTGGTGCTGGCTGCCCTGACCCTGACCCGGATGAAGTTCCTCCACCCGTTCCGCGTGCGCCAGTTCATGCCGCTGAACATCGCCGTGACTTTCGTCTGGCTGATCAGCAGCGGTCTGCTGATCGTTCAGCAGCCGGCCGACCTGCCGATCCTGCTCGGCCTGTGGTTCGCCGCCTCGGCCTATTTCGTCGGTATCTGCCTCTGGCGCAGCGCCCGCGAGTGGTTCGGCTGAAACGACCCGGCACGACGGCGTTCCCGCCTGGGGACGCCTGGCAAGTCCCTATCATCGCAAGGAACCCCGCATGGCCCACCCCAACGCCGAACTGATCGAGCGCTTCTACCAGGCCTTCCAGCGCCTCGACGGCGAGGCCATGGCGGCCTGCTACGCTCCCCAGGCGACCTTCCACGACCCGGCCTTCGGCGAACTGCGCGGGCGCGAGGTGGGCGACATGTGGCGCCTGCTGACCAGCCGGGCGCGGGACTTCCGCCTGGACTACGCGAACGTCCGCGCCGACGAGAACGAGGGGCGTGCGCAATGGGTGGCCCACTACCTGTTCACCCAGACCGGGCGCAGGGTGGAGAATCGCATCGAGGCCCGTTTCCGCTTCGCCGACGGTTTGATCGTCGAGCACCGCGACCAGTTCGACCTGTGGCGCTGGAGCCGCCAGGCGCTTGGCGCCAAGGGCCTGCTGCTGGGCTGGGCGCCGCCGGTGCAGCGGGCGATCCGCGGGCAGGCGCGCAAGGGCCTGGCCGCCTACCAGGCTGCCCATCCGGCGGCCGGCTGAGGCTGTCGGTGGCCGAAGCGCGGATAATCTCCTAAGCTCGCCGCGGACAACCCGCAGGACGCCGCGATGATCACGCTCTTCCAGTTTCCCGCCGCATTCAACGTACCCAATGCCAGTCCCTACTGCCTGAAACTGGAAACCTGGTTGCGCCTGGCCGGCCTGGAGTATCAGGTGAAGGTCGTCAGCGACCCGCGCAAGGCGCCCAAGGGCAAGCTGCCCTACGTGCGTATCGAGGGCGAGGCGATCGGTGACAGCGAGATCGTCATCCGTACCCTCGGTGAGCGCTACGGGGTCACTCTCGACGCCGGCCTGGATGCCCGGGGCAAGGGCTGGGCACGGGCGATCACGCGCCTGTGCGACGAACACCTGTACTACCTGATGCTGTATTTCCGCTGGTTCGACGAGGACAGCTGGCGCGTGCTCAAGCCGGTGTTCTTCGGCTCGCTGCCATTCGGCGTGCGCGACGCGGTGGCCTGGGCCATGCGCCGCAAGGTCCGCGCTACCCTCAGGGCGCAGGGACTCGGGGTCCACGGCAGGGACGAACTGCTGGCCTTCGCCCGCGACGACCTCGATGCCCTCGACGGCCTGCTTGGCCAGGTCCCGTACTACGGCGGCGAACATCCGTGCAGCGCCGATGCCGCCGCTTACGGTATCCTCGCCAACCTCATCGAGGCGACCCTGGATACCCCACTCAGCCATGTGGCGCGAGGCTATCCGCGCCTGGTGGCGTATTGCGAGCGGATGCGGGAGCGGGTCTGGAGTGAGTGAGGCGACGGCCGCCACGGCGGCGATCGGGAAGTGTTGGTCGGTCTACCTGGTGAGGGCGGAAAACGGCGCGTTGTACTGCGGCATCAGCGACGATCCGCTGCGCCGCTTCGACACTCATTGCAGCGGCAAGGGCGCGCGGTTCTTCCATTCCAGCCCCGCCCGCGCGCTGGTCTACGTCGAGGCCTGCGCCAGCAAGGGCGACGCCCTGCGCCGCGAGCGGGCGATCAAGGCCCTGAGCAAGCGCGCCAAGGAGCGCCTGTTGGTCGGCGTACCGGTGTTGCGCGAGGTCGGCGAGCCGGCAATCTAGGACGTTCATCTGCGGTCATGGGGTATTCGTGGGCTATCTGAAGAATCATTGGTGGAAACGCTGGATCCGCCGCCGCGGCTGCAAGCTGGCCGGCGGCCCGGCCAGTGTCGGCAAGCGCACCACGCTGGTGCTCGAGGAGCGGGTCGAACTCGGCCACCTGCGCATCGTCCCGCCGAGGCTGGAGATCGGCGCCTACAGCTATGTGCGCAGCGGCACCGACCTGTCCCTGGTGGCGTCCATCGGGCGTTTCTGCTCGATCGGCTCGGACTGCTTCATCGGCCAGGAAAAACACACCCATCCCAGCGACTGGGTGAGCAGCCACCCCTTCCAGCACACCGGCACCGCGCTGCGCTACGAGCCGGCGCTGAGCTACGCGGAAATCGGCCACGACGTCTGGATCGGGCACAGCGCGATGGTGATGGAAGGTGTCAAGGTCGGGACTGGGGCGATCATCGCCACGCGCGCCGTGGTCACTCGCGACGTGCCGCCCTATGCCATCGTCGCCGGGACTCCGGCGCAGGTGATCCGCTACCGGCATCCGCCGGAGATCATCGAGGGCCTGCTCGCCTCACGCTGGTGGGAGCTGGATAGCGCCTTCCTCACCGGCCTGCCGCTGGACCGACCCCGGGAGTTCCTCGCCGCCCTGGAGGCGCGCGAGGCGCCGCGTGCGGCGTACCGGCGGATGACCATCACCCGCCAGGGGTGCCGGCTGGATTGAGCGCGCCCATCGCCAGGCCCATCGGGCCAGGCGATGGGGTGCCCTTCATGTCCCGGATTGTCATAGGCGTGTTTTCCCAGCCGCGCTAAGCTGGTGCCTCACATCCGCCCGGAGGCGCCCATGTCAGAGCTGATCCTGCATCACTATCCCACTTCGCCCTTCGCCGAGAAGGCGCGCCTGCTGCTCGGTTTCAAGCAACTGTCCTGGCGCTCGGTGATGATTCCGCCGGTGATGCCCAAGCCGGACCTGGTGGCGCTGACCGGCGGCTATCGGAAGACCCCGGTGTTGCAGGTCGGCGCCGATGTGTATTGCGATACCGCGTTGATCGCCCGTCGCCTGGAGCAGGAAAAGGCGGTCCCGGCGCTGTTCCCCGAAGGCCAGGAGATGGTCGCCGCGAGCTTCGCCCAGTGGGCCGACGCGGTGCTGTTCCAGCACGCGGTAAGCCTGGCGTTCGCCCCGGAGTCCATCGCCGTGCGCTTCGGCAAGCTGCCGCCGGAATTCCTCAAGGCCTTCATGGCCGATCGCAGCCAGCTGTTCAGCGGTGGCAGCGCCGGCCGCCTGCCGCTGGAACAGGCGCGCCACCAGTGGCCGGCATTCATGGCGCGACTGGAGCGCCAGTTGTCGCGCGAGGACGGCGATTTCCTGTTCGGCGAAGCGTCCGTCGCCGACTTTGCCGTGGCGCACTGCCTGTGGTTCCTCAAGGGCACGCCGGTCACCGCGCCGCTGGTCGACGACTACCCGCAGGTGCAGGCCTGGTTGGGCCGGGTGCTCGGCTTCGGCCATGGCGCGCCAGCCGAGATGAGTGCGGAGGAAGCCCTGGAGGTGGCTCGCGGCAGCCAGCCCGCGGCATTGCCGGACGAATCCTTCAGCGACCCCAACGGTTTCCTGCCCGGCCAGGCGGTCGCCATCGCCGCCACCGACTACGGTGTCGACGCGGTACAGGGCGAACTGCTCTTCGCCGGCAGCGAGGAACTCATCCTGCGCCGCGAAGACCCGCGGGCGGGTACCGTGCATGTGCATTTCCCGCGCCTGGGCTTTCGCATCGAGGCGCGTTGAGGCATGCCGGCGGAGACCCCGCCGCTGCGGCCGGACGCCGATCCGCCGCAGTGCGCGTTGCCCGAGGCGAGGCCGGACCGCGACGCCGGCACCAAGCTGCGCGCCGCGGTGCTCGGTGCCAACGATGGCCTGGTGTCGAACCTGTGCCTGGTGATGGGCGTGGCGGGTGCGAGCATGGCGCATTCGTCCATCGTCCTCACCGGGATGGCCGGACTGGTGTCCGGGGCCTGTTCGATGGCCCTCGGCGAGTGGCTGTCGGTGACCAACGCCCGCGAGATGGCGAGCAAGCGCATCGCCGAGGAAGAACGCCTGCTCAGGCTCTGCCCGAACACCGAGACCCAGGAACTGATCGATATCTTCACTGCCAAGGGGCTGAGCGAGGTGTCCGCCCGGCGCGTGGCCCTGCAACTGATGAACGACGGTCGTGGCGCGCTGGACACCTTGTCCCGCGAGGCCCTCGGCATCGATCCGACGGAGTTGGGCGGCAACCCGTGGAACGCGGCGGGCACGTCGTTCCTGCTGTTTTCCCTTGGCGCCCTGGTGCCGGTGGCGCCGTTCCTGTTCCTCGACGGTGCCGCGGCGCTGGTCGCAAGCCTGCTGTTCAGCCTGCTTGCGCTGCTGTTCAGCGGCGCGGTCACCGCCCGTTTCACCGGGCGGCCGCTGGCGTTCTCGGCGTTGCGCCAGGTGCTGGTCGGTACCCTTGCCGCGGCCTTCACCTATGGGTTGGGCACCGCGCTCGGCGTGGGCCTGGGCTGAAAGTCCTTCGCCTGCGGGGGACTCCGTTTTACACTGCGACACCCGGCCGGCGTGGCCGGGAACAGGAAAAACCGACCAGGGAGTGGCCATGAACGCCTACGACATCGAAATCGTCAACGACGCCGCGCACGCCGGCGAAGCCAACCACGGCTGGTGCTTCGGCCTGCCGCCGGGCATCCGTCCGGAGCAGTGGCCGCTGGATCCGGACACCGGCTATCCGCTGATGCACGGCTTCACCCTGCTGCTGCCGGAGGACTACCGGGTGCATGGCCCGGAGATCGTCGCGCTGAGCTTCTTCTCCCTCGCCCCGGACCAGAACGACGGTGGACCGACCAGCGTCGACGGCATTCGCGAGATGCTCATCGATCCGCCCGCGCAACCGCCGGCCGAAGCGGAACTGCGGCCGTTCTGGGAGGCCGGGCGCAATAGCCATCCGCGTCTGCATCGGATGGAGGACATCCTCGGCGGCGCCTATGCGTTGATCCTGCTCGACGCCGCTGAATTCAGCGGCGCGCCCTGCCAGCCGCCGGCGCTGCCGGCGGGCAACCCGCTGTTGGCGCAGACCGAGCCGCCGCAGTGGCTGGAGGCTGGTTCGGCGGCCAGCTTCGTGCCGGACTGGGCGGAGGACGACTACTACCTGCTGCGCGCCCTCGGTGGCCGCCCGGCGGCCGGCCACCAGCAGCGCTACCCCCTGCGCTGGACGGCGCGGGCGCAAGACCCCAACGCCGGGGTGGTGCCCAGCGAATACGGCGACGGCGGC
This sequence comes from Pseudomonas sp. PS1(2021), assembly GCF_020405165.1. NCBI lineage: Bacteria > Pseudomonadati > Pseudomonadota > Gammaproteobacteria > Pseudomonadales > Pseudomonadaceae > Pseudomonas > Pseudomonas sp. PS1(2021). Next base: position 7,311,784 of record NZ_CP084484.1, read on the forward strand.
TACCAGCTGCCGCACTACTGGCTGGACGGCAAGATCGAGCGCGACAACTACCGCGAGCATCCCTGGGTGGAAGGGCACCTGCCGAACCATATCGGCGGCACCATGCGTCCGGTGCAGGGCGTACCGGAGATGAGTCCCTTCTACGTAGAGTTCGAGGAATACCTGGGCGGCTACAACTTCGGCGGCGGCAACGCCCAGCTCGATTTCCGCGACATGCGCTTCGACTGGGCCTGCGGCTGAGGAGGGAAAGGGAGCGCCGGCGGCGCTCCGGGGCGGCTCGGGTCAGTCCTTGCGCCGCTTGAGCTGGTCCTTCAACTGGGTCGGCAACTGACGGATGATCAGCATGTCGCGCTCTTCGTCGTATTCCACCTTGGAGCCCAGCAGGTGCGCCTCGAAGCTGATCGACAGGCCTTCGGCGCGGCCGGTGAAGCGGCGGAACTGGTTGAGGGTGCGCTTGTCCGCCGGGATTTCCGGCGACAGGCCGTAGTCCTTGTTACGGATGTAGTCGTAGAACGCCCGCGGTTGCTGGTCGTCCATCAGTTCCGAAAGCGCGTCGAGGGTCATCGGCTCGCCGATGCGCGCCTGGGAGGTGGCGTAGTCGACCAGCGTCTCGGTCTTCTCGCGGGCCTGTTCCTCGGCCATGTCCTCGCTTTCCACGAAATCGCTGAAGGCTTTCAGCAGGGTGCGCGTCTCGCTCGGCGAATCCACCCCTTCCTGGCAGCCGATGAAGTCGCGGAAATAGTCGGAGACCTTCTTCCCGCCCTTGCCCTTGATGAACGAGATGTACTGCTTCGACTGCTTGTTGTTGCGCCATTCGGAGATATTGATCCGCGCGGCCAGGTGCAACTGGCCGAGGTCCAGGTGGCGCGACGGGGTGACCTCCAGCGACTCGTTCACCGCCACGCCTTCGCTGTGGTGCAGCAGGGCGATCGCCAGGTAGTCGGTCATGCCTTGCTGGTAGTGGGCGAACAGGATGTGGCCGCCGGTGGAGAGATTGGACTCCTCCATCAGCTTCTGCAGGTGTTCGACCGCTTCGCGGCTGAAGCCGACGAAGTCGCGATCGCCCTCCAAGTACTCACCGAGCCAGCCGCTGAACGGGTAGGCCCCGGACTCGCCCTGGAAGAAGCCCCAGGCCTTGTTCTTGGCGTTGTAGCTTTCGTTGAGGTCGGCCAGCAGGTTCTCGATGGCCTGGGAGTCGCCCAACTCGGCGTCGCGCGCGTGGAGCACGGCCGGGGTGCCGTCGGGCTTCTTCTCGATCAGGTGGACGATGGCGTGATGGATCGGCATGTCAGGTTCGACCTTTCAGGTAATCGGCGGCGCCGCGCAGGTTTCCGCGACGCTGCGGGACACGCCGCTGGCGCGCCCGCGGATCGGCCAGTTTACCCGAGGTTGCCGGCTTCTGCCTGCGTCGCCTGGCGTTCCTGCAGACCGTGCAGGCGCTTGATCACGAAGTTCAGGTGCAGGTGCAGCTCGTACAGCTCGTGGTAGTAGGAGAGCGGCACCTCCACGGTGTTCAGCTCGCTCTCCAGTTTCTCCAGCCGCTCGATCTCGCTTCTCAGTTGCTCGGCGTCGGTACCGCTGTCGAGCTTGCGGTCGATGTCGCGGATGTAGCGGTACCAGCGGTAGATGCGCGCGCGGATGCGCCAGCGATACAGCGGGCCGATGGACTTCATCAGCGGGATGAGGATGGCGATGAACGGGATCAGCAGGATGATGTAGCGGTCCGCCAGGGAGGCGATGCGGAACGGCAGGTAGCGCTGCAGCAGCGGCAGGCCGCTCTTGTAGTAGCGCTCGGCGTCCTCGTGCAGGCGCAGGGTGCGCGGCTCGGCGCTGGGGAAGGCGCCGGGCTTGTCGAGCAGGCTGCCGTCCTTCATCACCTCGCGCGCGGCTTCCAGTACCAGCGGGATCAGCGCCGGGTGGAAGCGCTCGTTGATCACCAGGGTGGCCACCGGCGACAGGGTGCTGATGTTTCGTTCCGGCACGTTGCGCGGCAGGTTGAGCAGGCCTTCGCCGACCTCGACCCGCTTGAGGAACGGCATGCGCGCCTCGTAGGCGGCGCTGCGGCGGAAGTTGACCAGGCGAAGCTGGTCGTTGTCGGCCAATTTCTGGATCGCCGGGTTCTCCGCCGGGCCGACGATGAACGCCGCGTCCAGCTTGCCGGCCAGCAGGTCGTCGACCACCGCGTTGCCGCCGCGGGCTTCCCAGGTGATCGGATAGTGTCCCGGGGCGATGTCGTTGGCCTGCAGGATCGCCTCGGTGGCGGCGTGGGTGCCGCTGCCGTCGCTGCCGATGGCCAGGCGCAGGTGCAGCAGGTCGCTGAGCTGGTCGATGTGCACGTTGCTGCGGTGGAACAGCCAGAGCGGCTCCTGGTAGACCGCGCCGAGGGTCTGCAACTGGCGCGCCTGCCCGGCTTCGAGCTGGCGCTCCTGGCCGCTCTGGACCAGGGCGATGTCGACCTCGCCGGTGCCGAGCAGGCGCTCCAGGTTGTCGCGCGAGCCGGCGCTGGGCACCAGCTTCAGTTCGAAGCCCTGCTCCTTGAGCTTTTCCCGGAGCTTGCCGGCGAACACGGCGTAGCCGCCGCCCTCGGCGCCGGTGGCCATGGTCGCGCTCATCGGCGGCGGCGGGGCGACGAAATAGAACACCGCGGCGACCAGGGCGGCGATCACCGGGATCAGCCAGAGGTTGGCGCGGATCAGGATGGCGAGGTCCTTGAGCAGGTGCTTGATGCGATTCATGAGCGGTCCTTGTGCTGCTCTCCAGAAGGGTATGACGGATGCGGGCGGGCGCACTCCTCAGCGTAGCCGAGGGTCACCGGCGGTCCGTGCGGAACTGCCGGCAGAGCACCCGGTGGCGATGCCGGAAGATGCGGGTGAGGAACCAGCGTACCAGTCCGGCGGCGAATAGCGGGCGCACGGTCAACTGGTCGACCAGCAGGCATTCCCCGGCCTCGCCCGGTGTCGGCAGGATGCGTCGCTCGTGGCGCCAGAGGCGCATGCCGGTCATCGGCGACTGTTCGATGAAGCCGTGGCCGGGCGTCAGCTCCAGCAGGGTCAGTTGCGAAGTGCCCAGCGGCAGCAAGCCGAACAGGCGCATGTGGCTGCGGAACAGCGGGCGCCGGGGCACTACCTCCAGGTCTTCGAGGCTGCGGATACCGGGCGGTACGCTCATGCTCAGCAACGGGCGTATCTCGCGGAGTATCCCGTCCACCGAGGTGATCCACCGCCAGAGCTGTTCGGGGCTGGCCTGCAGGCGCGATTCGAAATGCAGGCTGATATTCATCGCAGGCTCCTGCTAGGGTTGTGGGAGGACGCGCTGTCCATGGCGCCCGTGCCGTGCAAGCCTAAGCCAGACGAACCGAGACGTCGAACCGAAGGAGGACGCCATGCTGATCCGCGCCGCAACCTCGACCCTGCTGGTGGTCGATATCCAGGAACGCCTGCTGCCGGCCATCGACGACGGTCCGGCGCTGGTCGAGTACAGCCAGTGGTTGTTGCGCGTGGCCCGCGCACTGGACGTGCCGGTGCTGGCCAGCGAGCAGTACAGCAAGGGCCTGGGGCCGACGGTGGCGGCCCTGCGCGATGAGCTGGAGCCCACGCAGATCCTCGAGAAGCTGGACTTCTCGGCCGCCGCCGACGGCGCCCTGCTGCGCGCGCCCGGCGGCGACCGCCGGCAGTTCGTGGTTTGCGGCAGCGAGGCGCACGTCTGCGTGCTGCAGACCGTGCTCGACCTGCTTGGCCGTGGTCGCGAAGTGTTCGTCGTGGAGGAGGCGATCGGCTCGCGGCGGCCGAGCGACAAGGCGCTGGCCGTGGAGCGGATGCGCCAGGCCGGGGCGATGATCGTGTCGCGGGAGATGGTCGCCTTCGAATGGATGGAACGCGCCGGCAGCGACCGCTTCCGCGAGATCAGCCGCAACTTCATTCGCTGAGCGGCGGTTGCTCGGCCTGGTAGCGCCGGGCCTCCTCGCGCAGCCAGTCGGCGAAGGCCTGGTGGCGGTCGCTCGGCGGCTCGCGCTGCGGCCAGACCAGCCAGTAGGGATAGGGGTAGGGCACGCGGATGTCGCCCAGTTGCACCAGGCGGCCCTCGGCGAGGGCGCCGGCGACCAGGCTGCGACGCTCCAGGGCGATGCCCTGGCCCAGGCGCACGGCTTCCAGCAGCAGGTTCGAGTCATTGATCAGCAGTCCGTGCTGCGGTTCCGCCACGCCGGCGCGCTGGCACCAGAGCGCCCAGGATTCGGTGGAGCGCAGTGTAGGGCAGGCGACGATCTCGCTCGGCGTGCGCGGCAGGCGGCCGCCGTTGAAGTCGGGCGCGGCGACCATCAGCAACTCGTCGTCGAACAGGCGTTCCCGACCGACCCCTTCCCAGTCGCCCTTGCCGATGCGTACGCCGAGGTCGGCCAGGCCCTGGCGCAGGTTCTGCACGTCAAGACTGGCCACCAGCCGCACGCGACAGTGCGGATGGCGCTCGCGAAAGCGCGGCAGGCGCGGCAGCAGCCAGTTCAGGCCGAAGGACGGCATCACCGTGACCACCAGCTCACCCTCCCGTGGACGCGCCCGCACCACCCGCGTGGCGTCGGCGATCTCGCCCAGAGAGGCGCGTACCTGCAGGGCGTAGAACCGGCCGTTCTCGCTCAGGCGCAGGCCGCGCCCCTCGCGGACGAACAGGGCCAGGCCGAGGAGGTTTTCCAGCAGCTTGATCTGCTGGCTGATCGCTGAGTGGGTGACGTGCAGCTCGCTGGCGGCCTGGCTGATGCTGCCGAGCCGGGCGACCGCTTCGAAGCTGCGCAGGGCGGTGAGGGGAGGGAGGTCGCTCATGTAAGTTTTTCTAAAGGATTCGCTGAATTTATCTCGATATTTTTCGCGTTGTGCAACGACTAGAGTGATTTTCCCAGGCGTCGCCCTCTTAGCGGCGCTTAATCATCGACAAAGGATGCCGCGATGCAACTGATCGGTATGCTGGATTCGCCTTTTGTGCGCCGGGTCGCCATCGCCCTGCGCCTGCTGGACCTGCCCTACGAGCACCGCCCGCTGTCGGTGTTCCGCAATTTCCAGGCGTTCAGCCTGTTCAACCCGATGGTCAAGGCGCCCACGCTGGTGCTGGACGATGGCACCGTGCTGATGGACTCCAGCCTGATCCTCGATTACCTGGAGTGCCTGGCCGGCCGCGAACGCAGTCTGCTGCCGCAACGGCCGCAGGCCCGTGCACGGGCGTTGAGTCTGATCGGCGCGGCGCTGGTGGCCTGCGAGAAATCCGTGCAGATCTACTACGAACTGAACCTGCGTCCCGAGGAACGCCGCCACGGCCCCTGGCTGGAGCGGGTGGAGGGGCAGTTGCTGGCGGCCTACGACTGGCTGGAGGCAGCGCTGCGCCAGGAGCCGCTGGCACGCGACGGTGGCATCGAGCTGGTCGGGGTGACCGTCGCGGTGGCCTGGCGCTTCAGCCAACTGGTGGTCGCGGAGCGGGTCGCCGCCAGCGAATACCCGGAACTGGCAAGCTATTCGGATTATGCGGAGGGGTTGCCGGTGTTCCTCGAGACGCCGCCGGTCTGAGCCCGCGAGGCGCCAGGCTGGCGCCCCTCGAACGGCTCGATTCCGCCTGCGCCCGGCCTCGGTTCGTCGGCTGGCCGCCCCGACCTGGGTGCTGCGGGTCGGTACCGGGCACATGCCGGGGCGGGCCGCGATCGGGGCCCGTTCCGCGCCGTGGCGTCAGCGGGCGAACGCCTGTGCGGGATCGACCAACGGCTCGACCGCGATCGCGATTTTTCCCCGGATGCCATTGTCGCGACTCTCCAGGCGGGCGTGGGCGAGGGGGATGTCGGCAAGCGAATAGACGGCGCCGACATGCGGGCGCAACCGGCCGCGCTCGACCAGGGCGCTCAACTCGTCGAGCTTGCCGCGGTTCTGCCGGGTGAAGACGAAGTGATAGCTCGCGTTCCTGCCCCAGGCCTGGAGGAGGTTCTGCGGCTGGGCGAGGTCGACGATGCTGACCACGCGGCCGAGCTGCGCGAGCACCTCGGGGCAGCGCGACAGGGTGTCGCCGCCGATGCTGTCGAACACCACGTCGACGCCGCGGCCTCCGGTTTCCCGCAGGATGGCCTCGACGTAGTCCTGCTTCTGGTAGTCGATGAGCACATCGGCGCCCATCTGGCGGGCGAACTCGAAGTTGACCTCGCGCACTGTGGTGAAGACCCGGGCTCCCATGGCCTTCGCCAACTGGATCGCGACATGCCCGACGCCGCCGGCGCCGCCGTGCACCAGGATGCTTTCGCCGACCCTCAGCGCCGCGCGTGCGACCAGCGCTTCCCAGGCCGTGCCGCCGACCAGGCTGAGGCTCGCCGCCTCCAGGTGGCTCAGCGCGGCGGGCTTCCTGCCGATGATGCCTTCCGCTGCCAGGTGGTACTCGGCATAGCTGCCCTGGCCTTCGAAGATCTGCGGGGTGTACCAGACCTCGTCTCCCGGTGCGACGGCGGTCACTCCCGGCCCTACCGCTTCGACGACGCCGGACACGTCATGCCCGGTGATGGCCGGAAGCGCTACCAGGTCGGGGTAGTCGCCGCGACGGACCTGGTAGTCCAGCGGATTGATCGAGGTCGCATGGACCCGCACCAATACCTGTCCCGCCTGCGGCACCGGTTTGGGCACCTCGCGCAGCTCGAAGGATTCCGGACCGCCAAACGCCTTGAGTATCAACGCTTTCATTGCATATCCTCGTTTCGGTAAAAAGGGATATCGGGAATTTTCGATATATTGTGGCGTAGAAAGAACTACAGTTCCGCGCCGATCAGCTCGACGAGGGCACGGATATTCGCTTCGTTGCGCTTGTAGTAGGTCCATTGGCCGATCCGCCTGACTTCGACCAGGCCCGCCCGTTGCAGGATCGCTAGGTAATCGGACACGGTCGACTGCGACAGGCCGACGCCCTCCTGGATACTGCTGACGCAGACGCCCACGGTGTCGACGTCGCCCTCGTCCTGCGGAGGAAAGTTCTTCGCCGGGTCCTTCAGGCCTTTCAGGATTTCCAGGCGTGTCCGGTTCGACAGGGCTTTGAATGTTTCGAGCAGGTCCATGGCGGCGAGGATATCGGGAATTTCCGATTTGTCAATCCGGGACGACGGAGACCTGCCGTCGCTGTTGACCTCAAGTTAGGTTCAGGTCCTAGAGTGCCATCCGGCGTTCCCGCCGTTCCTCCCGATCAGCGCAGGCCCTGCGCTCGTTGGCGCCGGAAGGGCGTCGAGCGACGACCGCCCGTACTCTGCAAAGGACCCGGAATGGACACCCAGACTTCATTGATGATCTTCCAGCTCACCTGCTGCCTCGGCTTCGCCCTGTGGCTGAGCCTCGCCCTGATCAACAACCTGCAGGCCTTCGCCAGCTCGGTGGGGGCGATCGGCGTGACCATGTCGATGGCTCCCCTGGCCCAGCCGCCCGCGATCGACATGCCCTTGCTGGCGCGGGCGGTGCGCTCGCCGCTCATGCACCGCCTGGCCTTGTCGATCATCGTCGCGCTGCAGGTCGCTGCCGTCGTCACGGCCTGGACCGGCTGTTACGAACTGCTGTTCGGCGCCGGCCTGGAGACGGCCCGGCCCTGGCTCAACCTGGCCCTGAGCGCGGCCCTCGGCTTCCTCTTCGGCATGCTGCTGGGCGGGCTCTGGTTCGGCTACTGGATCCGCCAGGAGGGATTGCAACTGACCCACCTGCTGCTGGTGGTCTGGGTGCTGGCGAACTTCTTCGTGCTCAACGTCCGCTGGAGCTGACGGGGACTGCCGGTACGAGGGAGCAGGGTGCGAGGACGGCGACGGTGGAGCGAGCCGGACGCCCGTCGATAGCGCGAAGTCGCATCTCGCTCCTGCCACCCGGTCCCTCGGCTCCCCTCTGTTCGCACGCGCTGCATGGGCTGACGCAGCTGGAACTGCCCCCGGGCAGTGGCAGCCGGCTGCCTCGAGGGCAGGTGCTCCGGCTGGCTCGGCATGGTCACTGGAGTTCAGCCCCGGGGTTCTTCGAGGAAAGCAGAACCTGCGGCATCGGCTCCTTTCGCCCGACTGGGCTTAGCGCAGCTCTTCGGCGGCGGCGACCAGTTGTTCGAGTTGATGGTGGATCTGGGCCCTGTCCAGCAACTGCAAGGGCTGGCGGTTCCAGAGCAGCCGTTCGCCGCTTTCGGGGTCGCGGCCCAGGATCGGCTTGCAAGGGTCCTGGCTGAACAGGTTCTGCTCGCTGGCCGTAGCGTCTCCTTGTCCTTCCAGGCGGGTGAACATCAACAGGTGATCGGTCGGATGTTCTGCCAGATGGCAGAGATGCGGGCCCACCTGCAGGCTGAGTACGCTCTCCTCGTCGTTGGGCGTCGGGAGATCGAGAGCGAGAAAAAGCTGGTGGATGGCGGCGCGGTAGAGTGGATTCATGGCGTGTTCCGAGTCACTGGAGGCAGCCATTAGAGCAGTGCCAGCCCGGAGAGACTGTTAATCGTGGTTCTCTTTTTTTAGGTTTTGCCGCTGCCGATTCCAGTGAAAAAACGGCGGCCAATCCTGATAGGCGATGGGGTTTCCCGTTCCTAGACTGGCGGAGAAACATCAGGAGAAGGCAACCATCATGCATATTCAATCGCTTCAGCAGAGTCCGTCTTTCGCCGTCGAATTGCACCAGGCCGCCAGTGGGCGTTTGGGACAGATTGAGGCCCGCCAGGTCGCCACCCCCAGTGAAGCGCAGCAGTTGGCCCAGCGCCAGGACGCGCCGAAGGGTGAGGGGCTGCTCGCTCGCCTGGGCGCGGCGCTCGTGCGTCCCTTCGTGGCGATCATGGACTGGCTGGGCAAGCTGTTGGGCTCCCACGCCCGCACCGGCCCGCAGCCCAGTCAGGACGCGCAGCCTGCGGTCATGTCCTCGGCCGTCGTGTTCAAGCAGATGGTGCTGCAGCAGGCATTGCCCATGACCTTGAAGGGACTCGACAAGGCGAGCGAGCTGGCGACCCTGACACCGGAAGGACTGGCCCGGGAGCACTCCCGCCTGGCCAGCGGAGATGGGGCGCTGCGTTCGCTGAGCACCGCCTTGGCCGGCATTCGTGCCGGCAGCCAGGTCGAGGAGTCCTGTATCCAGGCTGGCCGCCTGCTCGAACGGAGCATCGGCGGGATCGCGCTGCAGCAGTGGGGCACCACCGGCGGTGCCGCGAGTCAACTGGTGCTCGACGCAAGCCCGGAACTGCGGCGCGAAATCACCGACCAGTTGCATCAGGTAATGAGCGAGGTCGCACTGTTGCGCCAAGCGGTAGAGAGCGAGGTCAGCAGAGTATCGGCCGACAAGGCGCTGGCGGATGGCCTGGTGAAGCGGTTCGGGGCGGATGCGGAAAAGTACCTGGGCAGACAGCCTGGTGGCATCCACAGTGACGCCGAAGTGATGGCGCTTGGTCTCTACACCGGCATTCACTACGCGGACCTGAATCGCGCTCTGCGTCAGGGGCAGGAGCTGGATGCGGGACAAAAGCTGATCGACCAAGGTATGTCCGCGGCCTTCGAGAAGAGCGGACAGGCTGAACAGGTAGTGAAGACTTTCCGTGGCACCCGTGGCGGGGATGCCTTCAACGCCGTGGAAGAGGGCAAGGTTGGCCACGACGACGGCTATCTCTCCACCTCCCTGAACCCCGGTGTCGCGAGGAGCTTCGGGCAGGGCACGATATCCACCGTGTTCGGCAGGTCCGGAATCGATGTCAGCGGGATATCGAACTACAAGAATGAAAAAGAGATTCTCTATAACAAAGAGACCGACATGCGCGTGCTGCTGAGCGCCAGCGATGAGCAGGGAGTGACCCGCCGGGTCCTCGAAGAGGCGGCCCTGGGGGAGCAGAGTGGCCATAGCCAGGGACTGCTCGATGCTCTCGACCTGGCAAGCAAACCGGAACGTTCAGGCGAGGTCCAGGAACAGGATGTACGCCTGAGGATGCGCGGCCTTGATCTGGCCTGACCGGTCGTAAAAGAAGGACGTCACGAACGGACACCTTGGGGTGTCCGATTCTTGGCTCGGCAGCGGATCCGGGTGGAGAGGCGTGCTGGCTATTCGCCCAGTGGTTCCAGGAGGGCTGCTGTCCAACGCTCCTTGCGCCAGGCCCGGCGCTGCTTCTTGTCGAGGTAGGTCCAGGCGACGAAGCGGCTCTGCTTCTGTCCCTGGGCCATGTCCACCACGCGGATATCGCTGGCGCCCAACGTCTTCAGGCGCTCCTGGAGGTTCGGCAGGTTGCTCGCCTTGGATACCAGGGTGGTGAACCAGAACACCTGCGTGGCGAACGCCCGGCTTTCCTCGGCCATGCCGGCCAGGAAGGCCGCTTCGCCGCCCTCGCAGTACAGCTCGGCGCCCTGGCCGCCAAAGTTCAGTAGCGGCAGGGTACGGGTCGGGTCGAGCTTGCCGAGGTTCTTCCACTTGCGCCGGCTGCCGCGCGTGGCTTCGTCCAGCGAGGCGTGGAAGGGCGGGTTGCAGAGGGTCATGTCGAAGCGCTCATCGACGCCGATCAGGCCTTGGAATATCTGCCTGCGATCAGGCTGCCGGCGCAACTCGATGGCAGCCGCGAAGCGTGGGTTGGCGGCGAGGATCGCAGCGGCCGAGGCCAGCGATTGCGGGTCGATGTCGGCGCCGACGAAGCGCCAGCCGTATTCGTGGTGGCCGAGCAGCGGGTAGATGCAGTTGGCTCCGGTTCCGACGTCCAGCGCACGCAGGCCGGGACCGCGTGGAATCAGGCCATCGTGGCTGGCGCCGAGCAGGTCGGCCAGGTAGTGCAGGTAGTCGGCGCGACCGGGAATGGGCGGGCACAGGTAACCATCGGGTATATCCCACTCGCGTACGTCGTAGAACTGTTGCAGCAGCGCGCGGTTGAAGGCTTTCACCGCCGCCGGATCGGCGAAGTCGATGCTCTGCCTGCCGTACGGATTGAGGATGACGAAGCGCTCCAGTTCCGGGCTGCCGGCGATCAGGCGCGGAAAGTCGTAGCGTCCCAGGTGGCGATTGCGCGGGTGCAGCGGGCTGGCGCTCTTGCGCTCGGCGTCGGGATGCGGGCTGGTCGGGCGGGGCATGTTCTCGGTTTCCGTGACGGCGAGGCGGGCATTATTCACATCCGCCGGAGGCTGGCCAGTGTTTCTGCCGAGCGGCGCGCTCCTGGCCCGGTCACAATGGAAACAGCCACGGAATCACCAGCACGCAGACGAACATCACCAGCAGGGTAAATGGCACGCCGATCCGGACGAAGTCTCCGAAGCGGTATTGGCCAGGGCCCAGCACCAGGGTGTTCACCGGCGAGGAAATCGGCGTCATGAAGGCTGCCGAGGCCGCCACCGCCACCACCATGGCGAAGGGGTAGGGCGAGGCGCCGATCTGCTTGGCGGTGGCGATGGCGATCGGCGCCATCAGCACCGCGGTAGCGGTGTTGGAGATGAACAGGCCGATGGCCGCGGTGAGCAGGAACAGGCTGGCCAGCAGCACGCGCGGGCCGGCGTCGCCGAGGGCGTCGACCAGCAGCGAGACCACCAGGTCGATACCGCCGGTCTTCTGCAGGGCCAGGGCGAAGGGCAGCATGCCGACGATCAGGACCAGGCTTTGCCAATGGATGGCGCGGTAGGCGCCGTCCATGTCGATGCAACGGAACAGGCCCATCAACAGGCAGCCGACCAGTGCCGCGACCACGTTGGGCACCACCCCGCTGACCATCAGCGCCACCATCACGGCCAGGCTGAGCAGGGCGTGCGGCGCCTTGCTCAGGGCCGGCGCCACCTCGTCGATCTCCGCCGGCAGGCTGAGCACCAGGAAATCGCGGTTGCGTCCCTGCAACTGGCGGATCGCCTTCCAGGCGCCGATCACCAGCAGGGTATCGCCCAGGCGCAGCTTCTCTTCCAGCATGCCGTCGGTGAGCGCTTCGTGGTCGCGACGCAGGCCGACCACGTTGAGCCCGTACTGCGAACGGAAGCCCAGTTCCAGGACGCTCTTGCCGAGCAGGGTGGAGTCCGGCGGCAGAGTCACCTCGGCCATGCCGACCTCCCGCGACTGGTCGATGAAGTAGCTGGCGCGGAACGGCAGGCGCACCAGGTTCAGCTCGGCGCAGCGCCGGTCCATGTCCTCCGGAGGGGCGAAGACGTCCAGCAGCAACACGTCGCCCGCCTTCAGCTCGGTGCTGCCGCCGACCTTGACCACCTCGCTGTGGAACTTGCGTACCCGCTCCAGGCCGACCACGTTGGCGCCCAGGCGGGTGCGCAGTTGCAGTTCTTCCAGGGTGCTGCCGATCAACGGCGAGCCGAGCTGGACCTGCAGGCGCCGTTCGCGGCCGGCCAGGCGATAGTCGCGGATCAGGTCGCGCAGGGTCCGCCGTGCCTTCGGCGCGCCGACTTCCGCCGGGCTGGCGGCGTTCAGCCAGTTGCGCGTGAGCAGCATGTAGGCCACGCCGATGGCGAGCACCATGAGGCCTATCGGGGTGAAGGCGAAGAAGCCGAAGCCGGCATGACCCTCGCGCGCCAGCTCGCTGTTGACCACCATGTTCGGTGGCGTGGCGACCAGGGTCATCATGCCGCTGATCAGTCCGGCGAAGGCCAGCGGCATCATCAGCCGGCCCGGAGGGATCTTCAGCTTGGCGGCGATGCTCAGGACCACCGGGATGAAGATCGCCACCACCCCGGTGGAACTCATCACTGAGCCCAACCCGGCCACCGCCAGCATCAGCAGTACCAGCAGGCGCGCTTCGCTGCTGCCGGCGCGGGCGATCAGCCAGTCGCCGACCTGGTAGGCCACCCCGGTACGCACCAGGCCTTCGCCGATCACGAACAGCGCGGCGATCAGTATCACGCTGGGATCGCTGAAGCCGGCCAGGGCTTCGTTGAGGGTAAGGGTTCCGCTGACGCTGAAGGCCATGATCACCAGCAGGGCGATCACGTCCAGGCGCAGGCGGTTGTGGATGAAGAGGGCGACGGTGGTGGCGAGCAGGCCGACCACCCAGAGCAGTTCGAGGTTCATGCGGGCATCTGAGCGGGAGGATGCCTGCGAGTGTGGCAGACGGACGCGGATCGCGCCTTGATCTGCTGCAGGTCGACGGCGCCTCCCCGCTTCGCCGCGGAGAGGCGCAGCGGCCCTGTCAGCCGAGGAGGAGGGCGTCGTCGGCGAGCTTCTCGCCGCGCACCTTCTCGAACATCGCCAGCAGGTCCGGTACGTCGAGGCCCTTGCGTTGCTCGCCGGAGACGTCCAGCACCACCTGGCCCTGGTGCAGCATCACCGTGCGCTCGCCCACGTCCAGCGCCTGGCGCATGCTGTGGGTGACCATCATGGTGGTGAGTTTCTTCTCGGCGACGATCCGTGCGGTGAGATGCAGGACGAAGTCGGCGGTGCGCGGGTCGAGCGCCGCGGTGTGTTCGTCGAGCAACAGGATACGCGACGGCTGCAGCGCCGCCATCAGCAGGCTGACGGCCTGGCGCTGGCCGCCGGAGAGCAGGCCGATGCGGTCGCCGAGGCGGTTCTCCAGGCCGAGGCCGAGGGTCGCCAGGCTTTCCCGGAAACCGTCGCGCATCGATGCCTGCACCGCCCTGCCGAGGCCGCGACCGGTCCCGCGACGCTGCGCCAGGGCCATGTTCTCCTCGATGGTGAGGTCCTCGCAGGTACCCGCCATGGGGTCCTGGAACACCCGCGCGACGCGGTTGGCGCGGGCCCAGGCCGGCTTGCGGGTGACGTCTTCGTCGTCGATCAGGATCTGCCCGCTGTCGATCGGCAGGTCGCCGGAGACTGCGTTGAGGAAGGTCGACTTGCCGGCGCCGTTGGAGCCGATCACGGTGACGAACTGGCCGGCCGGGATGTCCAGCGACAGGCCGCGCAGGGCGCGGGTCTCGATGGGGGTGCCGGGGTTGAAGGTGATCTTCAGGTTCTTCGCGCTGAGCATGGTCAGGCTCCCTTCTTGCCGAGCAGGCGTTTCTTCATCATCGGAATCACCAGGGCGACGGTGACCAGCACCGCGGTGACCAGGTTCAGGTCCTGGGCCTGCAAGCCGATGAAATCGCTGTTCAGCGCCAGGGCGATGAAGAAGCGGTAGACGATGGCACCGAGGATCACCGCGAGGGTCGCCAGGATCAGCCGGCGCGAGGGCAGGATGCTCTCGCCGACGATCACCGCCGCCAGGCCGATGACGATGGTGCCGATACCCATGGAGATATCGGCGCCGCCCTGGGTCTGCGCGAACAGCGCGCCGGCCAACGCCACCAGCGCGTTGGAGATGGCCATGCCGAGCAGGATCATGCCGCCGGTGTTGACCCCCTGGGCACGGGCCATCCGCGGGTTGGAGCCGGTGGCGCGGATCGCCAGGCCTTTCTGGGTGGTGAAGAACCAGTCCAGCAGCAGCTTCGCGGCGATCACGATGAACACCAGCAGCAGCGGCCGGAACACGTAGTCGCTGAGCCATTCCGGCTGCAGCAGGGTGAACAATGTCGGCTCGGCGATCAGCGGTACGTTGGGCTTGCCCATGATGCGCAGGTTGATCGAGTAGAGCGCGATCATCATCAGGATGCTGGCGAGCAGGTCCATGATCTTCAGCTTGACGTTGAGCAGGCCGGTGGCCAGCCCGGCCAGTGCACCGGCGGCGGTGGCCGCCAGGGTCGCGCTGTACGGGTCCCAGCCAAGGGCGATGAGGGTCGCGCAGACCGCGCCGCCGAGCGGGAAGCTGCCGTCCACCGTGAGGTCGGGGAAGCGCAGCAGGCGGAAGGAGATGAACACGCCGAGTGCCACGAGGCTGAAGATCAGGCCGATCTCCAGGGCACCGAACAGGGAAAACAGAGACATGACTTCGTAACCGAGTGCGTGAAGGCAGGATTATCGTGCCGTCCGGCCACGGGCGGAACGCCCGCGGCCGGCGGCCGCTTTTTTTACTTGATGACTTCCGCGGCCGACTTGAGCAGTTCGTCGGACAGGGTCACGCCTTGCTTCTGCGCGGCCCCGGGATTGACGAACAGCTGCAGGTTGTCGCTGGTCTCCGGCTTGATCTCGCCCGGCTTCTCGCCCTTGAGGATGCGCACCACCATGCGGCCGGTCTGCTTGCCCATCTCCTTGTAGTTGATGCCGAGGGCGGCGATGGCGCCGCGCTTGACGCTGTCGGTGTCGGAGGCGATCAGCGGGATCTTCGCGTCGTTGCCGACCTTGACCAGCGCCTCGTAGGCGGACACCACGTTGTTGTCGGTGTTGGTGTAGATCGCGTCGACCTTGCCGACCAGGCTGCGCGCCGCCGAGCTGACGTCCACCGAACGCGGTGCCGAGGCTTCGACCAGGCTCAGGCCCATCTTCGGGAGCAGTTCCTTCAGCTCCTTGACCACCACCACGGAGTTGGCTTCGCCCGGGTTGTAGACCATGCCGATGCGCTTGGCGCCCGGCACCACTTTCTTGATCAGCTCGATCTGCTTGTCCAGCGCGAGCATGTCGGAAACCCCGGTGACGTTGGTGCCGGAGGCTTCCCAGCTCGGCGTCAGGTGCGCGCCGACCGGGTCGGTGACGGTGCTGAAGACGATCGGGATGCTCTTGGTCGCGGCCACCAGCGCCTGGGCCGACGGAGTGGCGATGCCGACGATCACGTCGGGCTTGTCGCCGATGAACTTGCGGGCGATCTGCGCGGCGGTGCCGGTGTTGCCCTGGGCGCTCTGGTACTGCCACTTGAGGTTCTTGCCGTCTTCGTAGCCGGCCTCCTGGAGGGCCTCCTTGACCCCGTCGCGAGCGGCGTCCAGCGCCGGGTGCTCGACGATGGCGGTCACGGCCACCGACTTCTGCTCTTCGGCGTTGGCGCCGAAGGACAGGGCCATGCCAAGGGCCAGGGCACTGAGGGGCAACCATTTATTCTTATAGGCCTGCATCATGCGGCGATCTCCTGATTGTATTGGCGCGCTGTAGCGAATTGTTCTGATTGGGCGGTGCGGGTACAGCGTGGCCGAAACATCGCATTTTTCGCGCAAGTCGTCAGCAGGTTTGATGTTTTTTCTTGCGGTGGGATTACCGCTGGGGGGGATCCGGGTAAGGTGTCGGCGTCGGACCGTGACCGAAAGGAGGCGACATGCTCACGACCATCGGCCGTTTTTCCCATCCCCTGGAGGCGCAGATCGCTCGCGCCCGCCTGGAGGCCGCTGGAATTCCGGCGTTCGTCGCCGACGAGCACACCATCAACATGCAGTGGCTGTACTCCAACGCACTGGGCGGCGTGCGCCTGCAAGTGCCCATGGTCTGTCGCGAAGACGCGGTGGCGCTGCTGGCCACCGATGAAAGCGAGGCGCTGCGGGCCGAGCAGGGCAGCAGCGAGTTCCAGTGCTTGCGTTGTGGCAGCGACCAGGTGGCCTGGAAGGTGGCCGGCCGCCGCCTGGCCTTCCTTGGGATCCTGCTGCTCAACGTACCGCTGTGGCCGATCCGGCGTCGGTTGGTGTGCGAGGTCTGCGGTTTCCGCAGCGAAGTACCGATGCCTCTAAGCGAGTGAAAGCAAAACGCCCGCCTCTGGGAGGCGGGCGCTGGAGTTAGAGCGCGGCGATCTTCTGCCGTTGCTCGGCCAGCTTGGCCAGGGCCTGTTCGGCCTCGGCGAGCTTGGCGCGTTCCTTGTCGATCACGTCGGCCGGGGCCTTGGCGACGAAGCCTTCGTTGGACAGCTTGCCGCCGACGCGCTTGACCTCGCCTTCCAGGCGCTGGATCTCCTTGTCCAGGCGCCCCAGTTCGGCGCTCTTGTCGATCAGGCCGGCCATCGGCACCAATACTTCCATGTCGCCGACCAGGGCGGTGGCGGACATCGGCGCTTCCTCGCCGGCTTCCAGCACGCGGATGCTTTCCAGCTTGGCCAGTTTCATCAGCAGCGGCTCGTTGTCGGCCAGGCGGCGGTGGTCGCTGGGCGAGGCGTTCCTGAGGATGATGTCGATGCGCTTGGCCATGGAGATGTTCATCTCGCCGCGGATCTGCCGTACGCCGAGCATCAGCGCCTTGACCCACTCGATGTCGCCTTCGGCGGCGGCGTCGATCCTGCCTTCGTCGGCCACCGGCCAGGGTTGCAGCATCAGGGTCGGGCCTTCCTTGCCGGCCTGGCCCTTGATGCGCTGCCAGATTTCCTCGGTGATGAACGGCATGAACGGGTGCGCCAGGCGCAGGGCCGTCTCCAGCACGCGGATCAGGGTGCGACGAGTGCCGCGCTGGCGCTCGATAGGGGCGTTCTCGTCCCACAGCACCGGCTTGACCAGCTCCAGGTACCAGGCGCAGTACTCGTCCCAGATGAACTCATAGAGGGCCTGGGCGGCCAGGTCGAAGCGGAAGGCGTCGAGCTGGCGGGTGACTTCCTGCTCGGTGCGCTGCAACTGGGAGATGATCCAGCGGTCGACCGAGGACAGCTCGACCGGCTCGCCGTTGACCCCGGTGTCCTGGCCATCGGTGTTCTCGATGACGAAGTTGGCGGCGTTCCAGATCTTGTTGCAGAAGTTGCGGAAGCCTTCGACGCGGCCCATGTCGAACTTGATGTCGCGGCCGGTGGAGGCCAGCGAGCAGAAGGTGAAGCGCAGGGCGTCGGTGCCGTAGCTGGCGATGCCTTCGGGGAATTCGGCGCGGGTCTGCTTGGCGATCTTCTCCGCCAGCTTCGGCTGCATCATGCCGCTGGTGCGCTTTTGCAGCAGGGTATCGAGGTCGATGCCGTCGACGATGTCCAGCGGGTCGAGCACGTTGCCCTTGGACTTGGACATCTTCTGGCCCTGGCCGTCGCGCACCAGGCCGTGGACATAGACGGTCTTGAACGGGATCTGCGGGGTGCCGTCGGGGTTCTTCACCAGGTGCATGGTGAGCATGATCATCCGCGCGACCCAGAAGAAGATGATGTCGAAGCCGGTGACCAGTACGTCGGTGGGGTGGAAGGTCTTGAGGAACTCGGTCTGCTGCGGCCAGCCGAGGGTGGAGAAGGTCCACAGGCCGGAGCTGAACCAGGTGTCGAGAACGTCTTCGTCCTGGCGCAACTCGACCTCGTTGCCGAGCTTGTGCTTGGTGCGCACCTCGACCTCGTCGCGGCCGACGTAGACGTTGCCGGCCTCGTCGTACCAGGCCGGGATGCGGTGGCCCCACCAGAGCTGGCGGCTGATGCACCAGTCCTGGATGTCGCGCATCCAGGAGAAGTACATGTTCTCGTACTGCTTGGGCACGAACTGGATACGGCCGTCTTCCACGGCGGCGATGGCGTCTTCGGCCAGCGGCTTGGTGCTGACGTACCACTGGTCGGTCAGCCAGGGCTCGATGACGGTGCCGGAGCGGTCGCCCTTCGGTACTTTCAGCGCGTGGTCGTCGACCTTCTCGAGCAGGCCCATGGCCTCGAACTCGGCGACGATGGCCTTGCGCGCGGCGAAGCGGTCCATGCCGGCGTAGCTCTGCGGCAGGCTGGGGTCGAGGTTCGGGTTGACGCTGCCGTCGAGGTGGAACACCTGGGCCTGGGCCAGCACCGCGGCGTTCTTGTCGAAGATGTTGATCAGCGGCAGGTCGTGGCGCTTGCCCACTTCGTAGTCGTTGAAGTCGTGGGCCGGGGTGATCTTCACGCAGCCGGTGCCGAATTCGCGGTCGACGTACTCGTCGGCGATGATCGGGATGTGCCGGCCGACGATCGGCAGTTCGGCGAACTGGCCGATCAGCTTGGCGTAGCGCTCGTCTTCCGGGTGCACCGCGACCGCGGCGTCGCCCAGCAGGGTTTCCGGACGGGTGGTGGCGACCACCAGGTAATCCAGGCCTTCGCTGGTCTCCGCGCCGTTCACCAGCGGGTAGCGCAGGTGCCAGAGGTGGCCCTTCTCGTCGTGGTTTTCCACTTCCAGGTCGGAAATCGCGGTGTGCAGCTTGGTGTCCCAGTTCACCAGGCGTTTGCCGCGGTAGATCAGGCCGTCTTCATGCAGGCGCACGAAGGCTTCCTTGACCGCTTCGGAGAGGCCGTCGTCCATGGTGAAGCGCTCGCGCGACCAGTCCACCGAGGAGCCCAGGCGACGAATCTGCCGGGTGATGTTGCCGCCGGACTGTTCCTTCCATTCCCAGACTTTCTCCAGGAACTTCTCCCGGCCGAGGTCGTGGCGGCTCACGCCCTGGGCGCCGAGCTGGCGCTCGACCACCATCTGGGTGGCGATGCCGGCGTGATCGGTGCCCGGCTGCCACAGGGTGTTGCGGCCCTGCATGCGGCGGTAGCGGATCAGCGCGTCCATGATCGCGTTGTTGAAGCCATGGCCCATGTGCAGGCTGCCGGTCACGTTCGGCGGCGGGATCATGATGGTGTAGGGCTGGCCTTCGCCGCTCGGAGCGAAGTAGTCGTTGGACTCCCAGGTCTCGTACCAGGAAGTCTCGATGGCGTGCGGCTGGTAAGTCTTGTCCATGCGAAAGGGACCAAAGCTGAATATGGCTGGGGAAAATGCGAAGAAAGTCCGGGAGTATAGCGGGGATGGCGGCCCGGGGGTAAGGCCGCGGGCCGCGGCGGGCGCCCGCCGCGTCCGGATCAGCCGTTGCGTTGGCCGAGCAGGCGACCCAGGCGGGCTTGCAGGCGGCGGCGCAGTTCGGCTTCGATCTGCGGGGCGAAGTCGTCGATGACTTCCTGCAGGATCAGTTCGGCGGACGCTCGCAACTCGTCGTCCAGGCGCTCCTGTTCGGCGGGCGCCAGCCCTGCCGTGGTGGGTGCCGCGGTCTGCGGCTCTGGCGCGCGCGGGGCGGTACCGGGGGAGACGACGTCGGAGAGCAGGGGAATGTTGTCCGGCTCGAAGGATTCGGTCAGCAAGGGCGGCTCGTTCCGTTCGTAGAGCAGGTCGTGGATCGACTCCAGGTCATCGAGCAACTGCTCCGGGGGTTGTGTCGGTTTGTGGCTGTCCATGGTCGTGCACTTCAGATACGCGGCAGGCGATGGTCCTGTAGAGGATAGCCCTGCTCCCGGTAGAAGCGGAATTTATCCCGTGCCGCCTGGCGGATCGCCGGCTCCTCGACCACCAGTTCGGCCACCCGCGAAAAGTTCGGGACGAAGCCGGGGGCCTCGAGGGTCAGGTTGATCAGCAGGTCGCGATGGTTCCCCGGGAGCTCGCCCAGGCCCAGGGCGACGGGCGCCTCGGCGTCTTCCTCGGCCAGGCTGTGAGGAATGAAGGCCTCGCCGCGGAAGCTCCACAGGCGGCCGTCCAACTCGCTGCGCTGCGCCTCGTCGGCGCAATGCAGGTAGACCTGCATGCCCTGCCGCCAGGCCTTCTCGGCCAGGCGGCAGGCGACCTGCAGGCGCGCCGACGGATCGGCGCTGGGGATCACGTAGAAATCGACCCGGGTCACTTGGCCCGTTCCAGCAGGTACTGGGTCAACAACGGAACCGGGCGGCCGGTGGCGCCTTTGTCCTTGCCGCCGCTGATCCAGGCGGTGCCGGCGATGTCCAGGTGCGCCCAGTGGTATTTCTTGGCGAAGCGCGAGAGGAAGCAGCCGGCGGTGATGGTGCCGGCCTTCGGCCCGCCGATGTTGGCGATGTCGGCGAACGGGCTGTCCAGCTGTTCCTGGTATTCGTCGAACAGCGGCAATTGCCAGGCGCGGTCGTCGGCGAACTCGCCGGCCTTGAGCAGTTGCCTGACCAGCGCTTCGTTGTTGCCCATAAGGCCCGAGGTGTTGCTGCCCAGGGCGACGATGCAGGCGCCGGTGAGGGTGGCGATGTCGATCACCGACTGAGGCTTGAAGCGCTCGGCGTAGGTCAGTGCATCGCACAGCACCAGGCGCCCTTCGGCGTCGGTGTTGAGGATCTCGACGGTCTGCCCGCTCATGGTGGTGACGATGTCGCCCGGACGGGTGGCTCCGCCGCTGGGCATGTTCTCGGCGCAGGCCAGCAGGCCGACCAGGTTGATCGGCAACTGCAGTTCGAGCACCGCGCGGAAGGTGCCGAAGACGCTGGCGGCGCCGCACATGTCGAACTTCATCTCGTCCATGCCCAGGCCCGGCTTGAGGCTGATGCCGCCGGTGTCGAAGGTGATGCCCTTGCCGACCAGCACGTGCGGGGCCTGGTCCTTCTTCGCGCCGTTGTATTGCAGGACGATCAGCCGCGGCGGCTGGTCGCTGCCCTGGGCGACGGCGAGGAACGAGCCCATGCCCAGCTCGCGCAGTTTCTTCTCGTCGAGGACCTCGACCTTCAGGCCCTTGAACTCCTTGGCCAGGCCCTTGGCCTGCTCGCCGAGGAACGTCGGATGGCAGACGTTCGGCGGAAGGTTGCCGAGATCGCGGGTCAGGGCCATGCCATTGGCGATGGCCTGAGCTTCCTTGCTGCCTTGCTCGACGGCGGCGCTGTCGGCCTTGTCGGCGAGCAGGGTCAGCTTCTTCAGTTTCAGCGGCTCGGCTTTCTGGCTCTTGTAGCGATCGAACACGTACAGGCCATCGGCCAGGGTTTCCACCAGCAGACGCGCCTTCGCGTGGGCATCGCGGCCTTTCACCGCGAGATCGCCGAGGGCCAGCGCGGCATCGGCGCCGGCCAGGCCCTTGAGGGTCGACAGCACGGCGGAGGCCAGCTTGCGGTACTGGCGGTCGCCCAGTTCGCGCTCCTTGCCGGCGCCGACCAGCAGCACGCGCTCGGCCTTGAGATTGGGCAGGCTCTGCAGGAGCAGGGTCTGGCCGACCTTGCCGGCCAGGTCGCCACGCTTGAGCACTGCGCTGATGGCGCCGCCGGTGGCGTCGTCGACCGCCTTGGCGCTGGCGCCGAGCTTGCGGCCTTCGCCTACGGCGAGCACCAGGGTGGCGGTTTTCAGGGTTTCCGGGCGTACGCTTTTAACAAGGAATTCCATGGAAGAGGTCCCCAATACAGACAGTCGGGATGGCGCAAGGGGCGGCATCCGTTAGCGGTAAGCGATTGTTCCGAGCACGATTCGTCCCAAGGACTGACGGTCGCCGCCGGGGCGGTGACGCAGGCAGCGACAGCTTAGTCGTTGCGGCGGGGGTCGTTCCATGCCGAGGATGGCAACCGAGGTTCTACAGCGCCGGAGCCGGGTTGGCGGTGCCTCCCGGCCGTTGCCGCACATGGTCGCA
Organism: Pseudomonas sp. PS1(2021); assembly: GCF_020405165.1. Taxonomy (NCBI): domain Bacteria; kingdom Pseudomonadati; phylum Pseudomonadota; class Gammaproteobacteria; order Pseudomonadales; family Pseudomonadaceae; genus Pseudomonas; species Pseudomonas sp. PS1(2021). Next base: position 7,333,767 of record NZ_CP084484.1, read on the forward strand.
CAACTGCGGCGTGTCTGGCACGACTGTGTACGCATGGGAACCCGCGGCCATGCCGCGTCCCTATAATGAACGTTTCGTTCCGCAGGAGTCGCACCGTGCCCGCCAGCAAACCAGTCGCGGATCCCGCCCGGAGTACCGATCCGCGCGATTACCAGCGAGTCGGCCGGCCGCTCGGGGTCATGGCCAAGACCTTCCCGGCGGGGTTCGTGGTCGCCGAGCACCGGCACGAGCGGGCGCAGTTGATCCATGCCCTGTCGGGCGTGATCGAACTGCATGTCGGTCGCACGCTATGGCTGGTCCCGCCGCAGCGCGCGGTATGGATGCCGGCGGGGATGGCGCACGCGATGCTGGCGCGCGGCGAGGTCCGCTTGCACACCGTCTATGCCCGGCCGCAGTCCTGCCCGCCGGAATTCCCCCGGGTGCCGCGCGGAGTGATGGTCAGCCCATTGTTGCGCGAGTTGATCGTGCGCGCCGCCGGCCTGCCGTTGTTGTACGACGAGCGCGGCCGGGAGGGGCGGTTGATGGCGGTGCTGCTGGACGAACTGGAGTGGTCGCGGGAACAGCCCCTGGCCTTGCCCGACCCCGCGGACCGACGCCTGGGAAGAGTCTGCCAGGCGCTGCTGGAGAACCCGGCCGACCCTCGCGGGCTGGAGGAGTGGGCGCGCTACGTGGGGGCGTCCTCGCGGACCCTGGCACGGCTGTTTCTCTCCCAACTGGGAGTGACATTCGTCCATTGGCGCCACCAGGTGCGCCTGGCCGCCGCCCTGCCACGCCTGGCGGCTGGCGAAGCGGTGGCGCGGATCGCCGTGGATCTCGGCTACCAGACGCCCAGCGCATTCAGTGCCATGTTCCGACGCCTGACCGGGAGCACGCCGAGCCGCTACTTCGCCTTGTCCGATTCGGCGTAGCCTTCGTCCGTTGGCGGACGGCGCCGACGCGGCAGGATTCCTATGCTGGGCCCGTTTCCAGACGACTGCCCCGGGAGGCAAGCATGCAACGACTGAACGTGGAATTCCGCTCCGAGGGTGTCGCCCTGCGCGGCTGGCTGTATTTGCCGGAGGCGCGTGCCGAGCGGCCGGCGATCGTCATGACGCACGGTTTTTCCGGGGTGAAGGAGCAGTACCTGGACCGTTACGCCGAGGTATTCGCCGCCGCCGGCTTCGTCGTGCTCCTCTACGATCATCCGAACTTCGGCGACAGCGACGGCGAGCCGCGCCAGGAAATCGATCCGGTGATGCAGCGTCGCGGCTATCGCGACGCGATCACCTGGTTGGGCGCCCAGACCCGGGTCGACGCCAGCCGCATCGGCATCTGGGGAACCAGCTACAGCGGCGGACATGTGCTGGAAGTGGCCGCACTGGATCGGCGGGTGAAATGCGTGGTGGCGCAGGTGCCGACCGTCAGCGGCCATGCCTCGGCGTTGCGCCGGACCCGCGCCGAGCAGTTGCCGGCATTGCTGGCAAGCTTCGACGCGGACCGCCAGCGGCGCTTCGAGGGCTTGCCGCCGGCGCTGTTGCCGGCGGTCGCCGCGGGCCCCGACGAGCCTTGCGCGATGGCCGGCGCGGACGCCCACCGGTTCTTCACCGACAGCGCGGCGCTGGCGCCGAGCTGGCGCAACCGGGTGACTCTGCGTAGCGCCGAGCTGGCGCGGGAGAACGAGCCAGGCATTCACATGGCGCGGATCAGCCCCACGCCGCTGCTGATGATCGTCGCCGACCGGGACCTGCTCACGCCCACTGACCTTTGCCTGGAGGCCTACCAGCGGGCGTTGCCGCCCAAGCGGCTGCTGATGCTCGCCGGCGGCCATTTCACGCCGTACATCGAGCATTTCGACGCCACCAGCCAGGCTGCGGCAGACTGGTTCGTCCGTCATCTCGGAGAGGGCGGCGAGCAGCCAGCGACAGTCGTCGAATAAATCGGCAAGCGCTGAACGAGCGTTCGCCTCGACGGTCTATCGGGCTCTTGGTTCGGCCTGCGCAGTGACAGGCCCGCCGAATCGCAGGATAATGCCGGCTATTTTCTCCGCGCCATGCCGCCATGGCCGGAAACGCGTGATGACGGGGCCGACGGGCCCCGTCAGAGCCTGGCAACCCAGGAGTGTCCGGATTGATCGTTTTCCGTTATTTGTCCCGTGAAGTGCTGGTCACCATGAGCGCCGTCAGCGCCGTGCTGCTGGTGATCATCATGAGTGGCCGTTTCATCAAGTACCTGGCGCAAGCGGCGCAGGGGTTGCTCGACCCCGGTTCGCTGTTCCTGATCATGGCGTTCCGGATTCCCGGCTTCCTGCAGCTGATCCTGCCGCTTGGCCTGTTCCTCGGCATCCTGCTGGCCTACGGGCGACTCTATCTGGAAAGCGAGATGACCGTGCTCTCGGCGACCGGCATGAGTCAGAAGCGCCTGCTCGGCTATACCATGGCCCCGGCGCTGCTGGTGGCGATCCTGGTGGCCTGGCTGAGCCTGTTCCTGGCGCCCCAGGGCATCAACCAGTTCGCCCTGCTGTTGAACAAGCAGGATACCCTGACCGAGTTCGACACCCTGGTCCCGGGCCGTTTCCAGGCAATGCGCGACGGTACCCGGGTGACCTATACCGAGGAACTGTCGAAGGATCGCGGCGAACTGGCCGGCATCTTCATTTCGCAGAAGGACCTCAACAGCAGCAACCAGGAACGCGGCATCTCCATCCTGGTGGCGGAGAAGGGCACCCAGAACATCCAGGCGGATGGCAGCCGTTACCTGATCCTGCACAACGGCTACCGCTACGACGGCAATCCCGGGCAGGCCAACTACCGGGCGATCCAGTACGACACCTATGGCGTGATGCTGCCCAAGCCCGAGGCCAGCAGCGAGGTGAGCGAGCGTGACGCGGTGCCCACCGCCGACCTGTTCGGCAGCGACAACCCACGCTACCAGGCCGAATTGCAGTGGCGCCTGTCGACACCGCTGCTGGTGTTCGTGGTGACCCTGCTGGCGGTGCCGCTGTCGCGGGTCAACCCACGCCAGGGGCGCTTCCTCAAGCTGCTGCCGGCGATCCTCCTTTATATGGGCTACCTGGCCCTGCTGATCGCTGTCCGTGGCCAACTGGACAAAGGCAAGATCCCCATGGCCATCGGCCTGTGGTGGGTCCACGGACTATTCCTGGCGATCGGTCTTCTTCTGTTCTATTGGGAACCCTTGCGCCTGAAGCTGGCGTCCTCCCGTGCCGGTCGCGAGGTGGCGCATGGTTAAGCTCGATCGTTACATCGGTGTCACCGTCTTCGTCGCGATCCTCGCGGTGCTCGGGGTGATCCTTGGCCTGGCGCTGCTGTTCGCCTTCATCGACGAACTCAACGACATCAGCGCCAGCTACGGCATCGGCGACGCCCTGCGCTTCATCTTCCTCACCGCGCCACGGCGCGCCTACGACATGCTGCCGATGGCGGCGCTGATCGGCTGCCTGGTCGGCCTCGGCACCCTGGCCAGCAACAGCGAACTGACCATCATGCGCGCGGCCGGGGTATCCCTGTCGCGGATCGTCTGGGCGGTGATGAAACCGATGCTGGTGCTGATGCTGGCCGGCATCCTGGTTGGCGAGTACGTCGCGCCCTGGACCGAGAACATCGCCCAGAGCGGCCGCGCCCTGGCCCAGGGCGGCGGCGATTCGCAAAGCTCCAAGCGCGGTCTGTGGCATCGCCAGGGGCGCGAGTACATCCACATCAACGCGGTGCAGCCCAATGGCGTGCTGTACGGCGTGACCCGCTACCGCTTCGACGAGCAGCGTGGCCTGGAATCGGCCAGTTTCGCCAAGCGCGCGCGCTTCGAGACCGATCACTGGCAACTGGAAGAGGTCACCACCACCTTGCTGCATCCGAGGGAAAAGCGTTCCGAGGTGGTCAAGCTACCGACCGAACGCTGGGATGCCCAGCTCAGCCCGCAACTGCTGAACACTGTGGTGATGGAGCCCGAGGCGCTGTCTATCAGCGGTCTCTGGCAGTACATCCACTATCTCGCCGACCAGGGCCTGAACAACAACCGCTACTGGCTGGCGTTCTGGACCAAGGTCCTGCAACCGCTGGTGACCGCCGCGCTGGTGCTGATGGCGATTTCCTTCATCTTCGGTCCGTTGCGCTCGGTGACCCTGGGCCAGCGGATCTTCACCGGCGTGCTGGTGGGCTTCGTCTTCCGCATCGCCCAGGACCTGCTCGGACCCTCCAGCCTGGTGTTCGACTTCCCGCCGCTGCTGGCGGTGGTGATCCCCGCCTCGATCTGCGCACTGGCGGGTGTCTGGCTGCTACGCCGGGCGGGCTGACAGGCCCGGCGGCCGGGTATGAAAAAAGGCCACCCACGGGTGGCCTTTGTGCTTCCTTGTCGCGTCGGGCTGGAGCCTGGCCGCCGGCGCGACAAAGGCCAAAACAGCGCGTTCTGCGGACCTGTTTCGCTCACTTCTTGTGAGTGTTCTTCGGCAGCCTGACCACCTGGCTCTCCGAATAGCGGTCGTGCCACGTACGCTTGTCCTTGTCCCAGAGCATCCAGAGGAAGCCGAGGCCGAGGCACAGCCAGGAGGCGATGGCGATCATGAAGCGCAGCAGCGCCTGGAGCAGGCTGATGGCGCTGCCGTCGCGGTTCTGCACGCGCAGTCCCCAGACCTGCATGCCCAGGGTCTGGCCGTTGTGGGTCCAGAATTTGGCGAAGAAGCCGAACAGGGCGAACACCAGCAAGGTCGAGAGCAGCGGGTCGCCGATCAGCGCGCCGCGGTCGGCCAGTTCGCGCAGATGGTCGCTGCCGTAGATCAGTCGAAGGATGCCTTGCTGGTAGACCAGGGTGACCACCATCATCAGCGCCACGCAGAGCAGGAAGTCATAGAACATCGCCGCCAGGCGGCGGATCAGACCGGCAGGGGCATAGTCGCCCTGGGGAGAAAGCATGTGTTTCGGCATCGGCGTGTTCCGTGCGGGGCAAAGCCGGGGATTATACGTCCATCCGCAGCTTGCGCCGCCCACCCGGGCAACGCTTTTCCCCGGCTGTTCTAGTCTTTGCGCAGACCCCAATCATTACGAGTCTTTTCTATGCCGATTCCGGTGAAGCGAGCTAGGAGAAAGGCGCTCCGGCTGTCGTTGTCCGTGCTGGTCGGGGTGATGCCGATCGTCCTGGGGCTGCTCATCCTCTACTGGCAGGCCGAGCGAAGCCTCCAGGAGACGTCCGAGCAGGCAGCCGGGAATGCGGTGCGGCAGTTCGAACGGATGCTCGACAACGCTGCGTTGGCGGCGCGCAAGGTCATGCCGGTGGCGGGGCGTCCTTGTCCCGAGGCCGAGCTGGCGCTGCGCGAGCAAGTGGCGATCATGCCGTTCGTGCGCTCGGTCAATTTGACGCGCGACAATACGATCTATTGCACGTCGTTGTTCGGCGGCTTCGACGAGCCGGTGCGGATCGAGAACTATGTCGACGGACGCCTCCTGCTGATGCCCGGCAACCAGGTCACGCCGGACGCCGCGCTGCTGGTCCTGCGGGACTTCGACGGCAAGCGCGGGGTATTGGCGGCGATCGACGGGCGCTACTTGAGCTACGTACTGGACCTCGTTGACCGACGCAGCCGCCAGGTGCTGGTGGTCGGTCCCAATTGGCTGGATGCCGAGGGCCGCACTCACCGCGACGCGCCGCCCACCTATGAGGTCGCCGCCGTATCGCTCGCTTCGCAGCGTTATCCGTTGCGGGTGCTGTCGGGCTTCCCCGAGGGCGAGGAATGGCGATCGATCCGCTCGCAGAACCCGGCGATGTTCGGCCTGCTACTGTTCTTCGGACTGCTGGCCGGCACTCTGTGCTACTGGCTATCCAGGCGGGTCGCCTCGCCCAGCAGCGAACTGCGCCGGGCCCTGGAGGCCAACGAGTTCATTCCCTACTACCAGCCGCTGAGTCCCGGCCAGGGTGGACGCTGGATAGGCGTCGAGGTGCTCATGCGCTGGCGTCATCCGCGCGAGGGACTGATCCGGCCCGACCTGTTCATACCTTTCGCCGAGCGCTCGGGACTGATCGTACCGATGACGCGCGCGCTGATGCGCCAGGTCGCGGAAGACCTCGGCGGGCATGCCGGGAAGCTGGAGCCGGGCTTCCACATCGGTTTCAACATCAGCGCCACCCATTGCCACGATCTGGCCTTGGTGGACGACTGTCGCGAGCTGTTGGCGGCGTTTCCGCCCGGGCACATCACCCTGGTCCTGGAACTGACCGAGCGCGAGCTGATCGAGTCGAGCGAAGTCACCGACCGCCTGTTCGACGAATTGCATGCCCTGGGAGTGAAGATCGCCATCGACGATTTCGGCACCGGACATTCCAGCCTGGCCTACCTGCGCAAGTTCCAGGTGGACTGCCTGAAGATCGACCAGAGCTTCGTCGCCCGCATCGGCATCGATACTCTTTCCGGGCATATTCTCGACAGCATCGTCGAGCTGTCCGCCAAGCTCGACCTGGATATCGTCGCCGAAGGCGTGGAGACTCCCGAGCAGCGTGACTACCTGGCCGCCCGCGGGGTGGATTACCTGCAGGGCTACCTGATCGGCCGGCCGATGCCGCTGGAGAGTTTGCTTTCCAGCCTGACTGTGCAGGAGGGGCAGGACGCTTCCGTCGTCGCACTTCCGGCAGATCGAGGCTAGCGGCTACAAGTCCATCGGCGAGGGGCAGCCACTCAGCTTCTTCGTTACGGATGGGACAAAAGGCCCGCAGGTCGAGCAGGTGCAAGCCCTGCATCGCCTCTGGAACGACAAAATGCCTCGCATCCGCGGGGCTATTTTTTTGCTTCGGCTGTGGTAGATTTTTTTCGCCGAGCTGGGAAGACAGCAGTTCGGGTAAAGGCAGCGTCTCGACTCCAGCGCTGCCTTTTTTTATTTGCAGGCCGGATCAGATCGCAGACAACAAAAAACCGGCGCGAAGGCCGGTTTCTCTGCTGTCCTGGGCTCCCCCTGGAAACGCTTGGGAAGTTAGGATGGTGCTCGGGAGGGACTTAAATTAGATGTAAATCTATTTTTTATTTTGCAATACCCCCCATGTCGAAAGTTGCTCGATAGCCAGGCTGACTTTGCTGGAGTGGTTACGACTCCTACAGATTGAACCGCGCCTGCATACTTACAGAAACCATGTGTTTGATCTAGAGTCTTCGTTGGGTCAGATGCCGGTCAGGAATGCGAGCTACGCTCGGCAGTGCGCAGTTGGCTGAATCGCCCCGGATTCTCTAGACACATTGCAAGTTCATTGCATGACGCTTTTCAAACTCTAGCGGTGACAGCTGATTGTTGAAACCATGTCGGCGTTTTGAGTTGTAGAACATTTCGATGTAATCGAACACATCGCTACGAGCATCTTCCCGCGTGGTGTAAATTTTCCGCTTGATCCGTTCTCGTTTCAGAAGCTGGAAAAAGCTCTCGGCCACGGCGTTGTCATGACAGTTGCCTCGACGACTCATGCTGGCAACCAAATTGTTTGCCTTCAAAAAGCTGCGCCAATCGGAGCTGCTGTACTGGCTGCGCTGGTCGGAATAAACCATCACCTCTTGCTTCGGTTTACGCCTCCAAACCGCCATCAACAACGCATTAATAGCCAAATCACTGGTCATCTGCGCCTTCATTGACCAGCCAACGACCTGACGAGAAAAAAGATCCAACACCACCGCCAAATACAACCAGCCTTCATACGTACGAATGTAGGTGATGTCGGTTACCCAAACCTTGTTGGGTTCCACTACATCGAATTGGCGCTTCAGCAAATTGGGCGAGGCGACCGCTGGCTTACCGCCGTACTTTCCAGGGCGGCGTCGATAACCTGTCTGAGAGCGCAGTCCTTCAAGACGCATCAGCCTTGCCACACGATGGCGCCCGCAAACTTCACCGACCTCGCGCAGATCGTCATGGATTTTGCGATAGCCATAAACGGTGCCGCTCTCCAGCCAAGAATGCTTGATCAAACCCAGCAGTCGCTGATCGTCTTTAGCGCGTGCCGATTGCGGCTCAGACAACCAGGCGTAATAACCGCTGGGATGGACCTTCAGCGTCAGGCAAAGCCGTCGAATGGAATAGTTGCCGGCTCGCTGCTTGATAAAGGCGTACCTCAACCGCACTCCTTGGCAAAGTACGCGGCGGCCTTTTTTAAGATATCTCGCTCTTCAGTGACGCGCTTTAGTTCGGCTCGCAGACGACGCAGTTCAGCGTGCTGATCATCGTCCTGCTGCCGTTCTTCTTGAGGTTTGCTGTAGCGCTTTATCCAGGCATAGAGGCTATGCGTCGACACGCCGAGACGGGCCGCTACATCAGCGACAGGCAGCTTCTTTTTGGTCACTTGATTGACTGCTTAGATTTTGAATTCTTCGGGGTAACGCGGGTTGCTCATGGCACCTCCTAATTGGCCTCAGTTTAAGGCAAAGAGGTGTCTACGAAACCCGGGGCGATTCAGAGAGCCCTCAAACGAAGGCTAAAACCCTATCCACTACTAATCCCAGTGCGCTAAGCAAAGAGTACGGAAGCCAAAAAAGGGGAGTTCAAGGATGGTTAAGTAAGTGCCGCTCGGATAGAGTCACTAAAACTCAGAAAGCAAAAAAGCTTATATAGCGAGTTCAAGTCAAAGGCGCAAAGAGAACCTCCCTTGCTCTAGCAAACGAAATGCTATTAATAGTCGATTCGATATATTAAAATGAAAATATCCCTGTGAAAATTAACGGCTTCCCCAGTCCTTGAAAAAAGCGAAAATCAAGGAAAGGTATAAAAATTCTCGACGGCCAAAAAGAAAAATGACACCCATACAAAAAGAGGCATATATGCAAAAGCCAGAGCCAGGTCAGGCAGAGCGAGCTCCATGCGAAACTCTTCAAGAGAAGCATGAAACCAAGGAAGAGCCAAGCATCTTCCAGTCCCTCGGCATACCTCTAATTCTCAGCGAACCGTTGACCCTCGAGCAGTTGGATGCCAACAGAGCATATCTACTCGCTGATTCTCAGGGGCGTATTCTCGCTGCCAAAAATGGAAAGACAGAGTCCAGTGATTGGAATTGGGCGCAGATGGTGGATAAGGAGGAACATGGAAACTGGATATTCGGCGTTACTTTCAGTTCTCCTCCGACCCAAGAAAGCCCGTCGACAATTTTACTAGGCTGGCCATACAATCATGTCTGGCTTCATTCAAATGGTACCTTGCCCGCCAGTTGGCAGTGGGCATTCTGGGGCGGTGAAAAATACACGAACTCCTCAACCCCAGACCTCAGGTTCTATCTAGCGAGCGATAATTCTCTTACAACGAGCGACGGAACAATGGCTCTGTGCGAAGACGATGGAGACGTCTATATAGGGAGTAAAACAAGTTACACACCTATAAGATTCACGATCCATACTTTCTTCCTTGCCAACCCTGCCATCTTTGCACTAGGCCAGGCTACCTGGCCAGACATAAGCTTTTCGCAGGTGAACGTGCAGCTAGCGAATTATGAATGCGAGCTCGTGGATGAGAATAAAATAAATTCAATATATAAAAATTTCCGCTCATCGACATCTGTTTCGTATAAAAATGATGTTTTTGAGTGTGATGACTTTAGCTTTGCCTTCAAAGCCTATGCATCATTGCAGGCATACAAAGACAGTCAGGCCTTGAAACTCCAGCGCGCCTATGCAGTCGGCATACTTTTCGGTGCATCCAAGACGGGAGGGGATGGTCATGCAGTCAACTTTTTCGTCAACTACTCTGGAGAGTTGAAGATTATAGAACCACAAAATGGAAAAATTTCGGATGCGGCTAGATGGGATTACACTCCGACGTTCATGATTATCTAGTCCGCAACATAGAGATCCTTTAAATCATCTAGCAGCTAGCGATAAATTACTTTCAACCTCCTGCCCAACATATAGAGTAATCGCTGCATTCCAAGCGTTCAAGCCATTTGAAGATGAGGAGTCAGATTATGGAAAGCTTTCACAAGTTGCAGGTAAATTATTCACTCAAGCAGGTGGCTCTCGTCAAGAAACATAAAAAGACTCTCAGCACCTTGAGCATCAGCCTGCTACTTAGTGTAATTGTCTCCCAAGCACTGGCGTTGCCATTGACAGAGAATAAAAAATCCGCCAAGGACAGTACTCAGTTCTGGCTGTGCGGTGCGGGTTACATAACCGATTACGCGGTTGACGAACCTTACGCCTCGAATACCATAACCACGAAAATTAAGCTGGATACTGAGGGGTTCGACCAGCCCACAGGGAACTCCTTCGACTCTTGGATAGATGGCACCGATGCAGGAAAAGTAATAACGATCGCTACGTATCCGGGAAACTGGCCCGAGGCTTGGCAAGCGCAGGCTCGACTACTTTCCACCATTCAGAACGCGATTGAAATGAGGAATCCCGTAAGGATCTACACAACAGGGGGCCCCGCGTGCTCCGGCCCTGGCGGTGATCAGGCGTTTTCCATTCGCGTCTGTTCCGACCAGGCGGTTTGCGGTGGTAAAGATGCCCCACCCCATTCAGGGAAAGAGTAACGGACCAGTCTTTGGGGCAATGTCCGGATACCTGGGTGCGAAGCGCTTCACGCCATGCGTACGAAGAGCAGCGATGGCGTGCGACGCTCCGAAATCACCGTTCGGACAGTGTGACCCTGCCGTTTCTCGTGTTATGGACAATGGATATCGGCATGACGTCGATGCTTCATTCCCATCGAGGCCCCCTCTTGCGAGCGCCTCACTTCACAGGCAGATCTTTGGCCCACAGGCGCACTGCCTTGATCCCTTCCATATGAAACGCTTGGATATCCGCTACAGCAACACCGACTAGCGGCCAGCAGCGGCCGAGGTCACTGGCGAACTGGTAATCATGAAGTGGGAGCTTGACGCCCTCGGCGGATTGTTCGACGGGATTTAACCTGTGTGTCGGACGGCTCTTTTTCTGGTTACGCCATGTTTACGCCGCCAGAAACGAAAAAGCCCGAAAAATCAAATATTTGCGGGCTTTTTTGGTGCCTCGGGAGAGACTCGAACTCTCACTCTGTCGCCAGAAACGGATTTTGAATCCGCCGCGTCTACCGATTCCGCCACCGAGGCAATGGCGGCGCAGTATAGGGAGGCGCCTACCGTTGGTCAATCGGGTTCGTGGCGGGGAAAACACATTTCCGGTAAGCTACGCGGCCTTTCGAGAGTCTCCCCATGCGTGTCGCCGATTTTCATTTCGACTTGCCCGAGGCCCTGATCGCCCGTCATCCCCTGCCTGAACGCCGCGCAAGCCGCCTGTTGGCGCTGGATGGCCCGACGGGAACCCTCGCCCACAGACAATTCGCCGATCTCCTGGACTACCTGCGTCCGGGCGACCTGATGGTGTTCAACAATACCCGGGTGATCCCGGCGCGCCTGTTCGGCCAGAAGGAATCCGGCGGCAAGCTGGAAGTCCTGGTCGAGCGCGTGCTCGACCAGCACCGGGTGCTTGCCCACATACGCGCCAGCAAGGCGCCCAAGCCCGGCACGCGGATCCTCGTCGAAGGTGGTGGCAGCGCGGAGATGCTGCAACGCCACGATGCCCTGTTCGAACTCGCTTTCGCCGAGCCTGTGCTGCCTTTGCTGGAGCGGGTCGGGCACATGCCGTTGCCTCCCTATATCGACCGACCGGACGATGCGGCCGACCGCGAGCGCTACCAGACCGTCTACGCCCAGCGCGCCGGTGCGGTGGCGGCCCCGACCGCCGGCCTGCACTTCGATGAGGCGCTGCTCGAGGCGATCCGCGCGAAGGGGGTGGATACCGCCTTCGTTACCCTGCATGTCGGCGCCGGTACCTTCCAGCCGGTGCGTGTCGAGCGTATCGAGGACCATGTGATGCACCGCGAATGGCTGGAGGTCGGCCAGGACGTGGTGGACGCGGTTTCCGCCTGCCGGGCCCGCGGCGGCCGGGTAGTCGCCGTCGGCACCACCAGCGTGCGCTCGCTGGAAAGCGCGGCACGCGACGGTGAGCTGAAGCCGTTCAGCGGCGACACCGACATCTTCATCTTCCCGGGCCGGCCGTTCCATGTGGTCGATGCCCTGGTCACCAACTTCCACCTGCCCGAATCCACCCTGCTGATGCTGGTCTCGGCCTTCGCCGGCTACCCGGAGACCATGGCCGCCTACGCCGCGGCGGTGGCGCAGGGCTATCGCTTCTTCAGTTACGGTGATGCCATGTTCATCACCCGCAATCCCGCGCCCCGCGGACCCGAGGACTGATCCATGAGCTTCATGAACTTCGAGCTGCTGGCGACCGACGGCAAGGCCCGTCGCGGCCGCCTGACCTTCCCCCGCGGCGTGGTCGAGACCCCGGCCTTCATGCCGGTGGGCACCTACGGCACGGTGAAGGGCATGTTGCCGCGCGACATCGAGGACATCGGCGCGCAGATCATCCTCGGCAACACCTTCCATCTCTGGTTGCGCCCGGGCACCGAGGTGATCCAGCGCCACGGCGACCTGCACGACTTCATGCAGTGGAAAGGCCCGATCCTCACCGATTCCGGCGGTTTCCAGGTGTTCAGCCTGGGAGCCATGCGCAAGATCAAGGAGGAGGGCGTGACCTTCGCCTCGCCGGTGGACGGCGCCAAGGTCTTCATGGGGCCGGAGGAGTCCATGGCGGTGCAACGCGCCCTGGGCTCGGACATCGTGATGATCTTCGACGAATGCACGCCGTACCCGGCCGACCATGACGTCGCCAAGCGCTCCATGGAGCTGTCGCTGCGCTGGGCCAAGCGCTCGAAGATCGCCCATGGCGATAGCCCGTCGGCGCTGTTCGGCATCGTCCAGGGCGGTATGCACGAGGACCTGCGCCTGCGCTCGCTGGATGGCTTGCAGGAGATCGGCTTCGACGGCCTGGCCATCGGTGGTTTGTCGGTGGGCGAGCCGAAGGAAGAGATGATTCGCGTGCTCGATTTCCTGCCGCCGCAGATGCCGGCCGACAAGCCGCGCTACCTGATGGGCGTGGGCAAGCCGGAAGACCTGGTGGAAGGCGTGCGCCGCGGCGTGGACATGTTCGACTGTGTGATGCCGACGCGCAATGCGCGCAACGGCCACCTGTTCGTCGACAGCGGGGTGATCAAGATCCGCAACTCGGTACACAAGCACGACGACTCCACGCTCGACCCGACCTGCGACTGTTACACCTGCAAACATTTTTCCCGCGCCTATCTGCACCACTTGGACAAGTGCGGGGAAATGCTCGGTAGCATGCTCAATACCATCCACAACTTGCGGCATTATCAGCGGGTTATGGCTGGTTTGCGCGAGGCAATCCAACAGGGTACATTGGCCGCCTTTGTCGATGCCTTCTATGCCAAGCGCGGCCTTCCCACGCCGCCGCTGGATGCCTGACTTTCCTTTATCCAACTCTATTGCTTTGTGACAGGAGTGCTACATGAGCTTTCTAATTCCCGCTGCCTACGCCGACGCAGCCGCTCCGGCAGCCGCTGGCCCGGCCGGCACCGGTTTCGAGTGGGTCTTCCTGGTTGGTTTCCTGGTCATCTTCTACCTGATGATCTGGCGTCCCCAGGCCAAGCGCGCCAAGGAACACAAGAACCTGCTGGGCAACCTGCAAAAAGGTGACGAAGTCGTCACTTCCGGCGGTATCGCCGGCAAGGTGACCAAGGTCGCCGACGATTTCGTCGTGGTCGAGGTTTCCGACAACGTCGAGCTGAAGTTCCAGAAGGCCGCGATTGCCGCGACCCTGCCGAAAGGCACCCTGAAAGCGATCTGATTTTCACCTAAACACATGACGGGGCGCGCAAGGCGCCCCGCGTCATAACGGGCGGTGTCATGCTCAACAAGTATCCTCTGTGGAAATATCTGCTGATCCTGGCGGTCCTCGCCGTCGGGTTCATCTATTCCGCACCCAACCTCTACCCGGACGACCCGGCGGTGCAGATCAGCGGCGCCAGCACGGCGCTGCAGGTCACCCAGGCCGATGTCGACCGCGCTGCCAAGGCGCTGACCGACGCCGGTATCGCGGTGAAGGCCGACAGCCTGTCGAAGAAGGGCGGCCTGATCCGCCTGGTCAAGCAGGACGACCAGCTTCCCGCCAAGGAAGTGGTGCGCCGGACCCTGGGCGACGACTACGTGGTGGCGCTGAACCTGGCCCAGACCACTCCCGAGTGGCTGCGCAAGCTGGGCGGCAGCCCGATGAAGCTCGGCCTGGATCTGTCCGGCGGTGTGCACTTCCTGCTGGAAGTGGACATGGACAAGGCGGTCGATGCCCGCCTGAAGGTCTATGAAAGCGAAGTGAAGAGCCTGCTGCGCAAGGAGCGCGTGCGCTACCGCAGCCTGCCGATCCAGGATCGCGCGATCCAGCTCGGTTTCACCGACAGCGAATCCCTGGACAAGGCGCGCAGCCTGATCGCCAAGGACTTCCGCGATTTCGAGGTCGTGCCCGAAGAGCGCAACGGCCTGCAGGTCCTGCGCGTCGCCCTGACCCAGGCCAAACTGGCGGAAATCCGCGAATACTCCATCAAGCAGAACCTCACCACCGTCCGCAACCGGGTCAACGAGCTGGGCGTATCCGAGCCGCTGGTGCAGCGCCAGGGCGCCAATCGCATCGTGGTCGAGCTGCCGGGCGTGCAGGACACCGCGGAAGCCAAGCGGATCCTCGGCAAGACCGCCAACCTAGAATTCCGCCTGGCCGCCGAGCCGGACGCCCTGAAGTCCGCCACCGAGACCTTCGAGTTCCGCGAGCCGCGCCGGCCGCCGGTGCCGCTGGAGCGCGGGGTGATCATCACCGGCGACCAGGTCACCGACGCCAGCGCCAGTTTCGACGAGAACGGCCGCCCGCAGGTGAACATCCGCCTGGATGGCCATGGCGGCGAGCTGATGAACCGCGCCACCCGCAACAACGTCGGCCGCAGCATGGCGGTGGTGTTCATCGAGCAGAAGCCGGTGACCCGCTACACCAAGCAGATGGTCGATGGCGTCGAGAAGGAGGTCGCGGTTCCGGCGTTCAAGGAAGAGAAGCAGATCATCAGCCTGGCGACCATCCAGTCGCCGCTGGGCAACCAGTTCCGTATCACCGGCCTCGATGGCCCGGGCGAGTCCTCCGAGCTGGCCCTGCTGCTGCGTGCCGGCGGCCTGGCTGCGCCGATGTACTTCGCCGAAGAACGCACCATCGGCCCGAGCCTGGGGGCGGACAACATCGCCAAGGGTATCGATGCGTCGCTCTGGGGCATGCTCTTCGTATCGCTGTTCATCATCGTCATCTACCGTTTCTTCGGCGTGATCGCCACCGTTGCGCTGGCTTTCAACATGGTCATGCTGGTGGCGCTGATGTCGATCCTCGGCGCGACCCTGACCCTGCCGGGCATCGCCGGTATCGTGCTGACCATGGGCATGGCGGTGGACGCCAACGTGCTGATCTTCTCGCGGATACGCGAGGAACTGGCCAATGGCATGTCGGTCCAGAGGGCGATCCACGAAGGCTTCAACCGTGCCTTCACCGCGATCCTCGACGCCAACCTGACCTCGCTGCTGGTCGGCGGCATCCTCTACGCCATGGGCACCGGCCCGGTGAAAGGATTTGCCGTGACCATGTCGCTCGGCATCATCACCTCGATGTTCACGGCCATCATGGTCACCCGCGCAATGGTCAACCTGATCTTCGGCGGGCGTGACTTCAAGAAGCTGTGGATCTAAGGGGACTGAGATGAATATCAAGATCGGTACCATCAACTTCATGGGCATCCGCAACGTCGCGTTTGCCGTCACCCTGATCCTGACCGTCATCGCCCTGGGCAGCTGGTTCACCAAGGGCATCAACTTCGGCCTCGACTTCACCGGCGGTACGCTGATCGAGCTGACCTACGAACAACCGGCCGATCTCGGCAAGGTGCGTGGTCAACTGGTCGGCGCCGGCTACGAGGACGCCGTGGTGCAGAGCTTCGGCGACGCCCGCGACGTGCTGGTGCGGATGCCCAGCGAGGACCCGGAACTGGGCAAGAAGGTCGCTACCGCCTTGCAGCAGGCCGATGCCGGCAACCCGGCGAACCTGAAGCGGGTCGAGTACGTCGGCCCGCAGGTGGGTGAAGAACTGCGCGACCAGGGCGGCCTCGGCATGCTCCTGGCGCTGGGCGGCATCCTGCTGTACGTCGGCTTCCGCTTCCAGTGGAAGTTCGCCCTCGGTGCGATCCTCTCGCTGGTGCACGATGCGATCATCGTGATGGGCGTGCTGTCGTTCTTCCAGGTGACCTTCGACCTGACCGTCCTCGCCGCTGTGCTGGC
Source organism: Pseudomonas sp. PS1(2021) (assembly GCF_020405165.1). Lineage (NCBI taxonomy): Bacteria > Pseudomonadati > Pseudomonadota > Gammaproteobacteria > Pseudomonadales > Pseudomonadaceae > Pseudomonas > Pseudomonas sp. PS1(2021). The sequence goes on from NZ_CP084484.1 coordinate 7,349,967, forward strand.
GGTGGTCGGTTACTCGCTGAACGACACCATCGTGATCTTCGACCGGGTGCGCGAGAACTTCCGCGTGCTGCGCAAGGCCGATCTGGTCGAGAACCTGAACATCTCCACCAGCCAGACCCTGTTGCGTACCATCGCCACCTCGGTTTCCACGCTGCTGGCTATCGCCGCGCTGCTGTTCTTCGGCGGCGACAACCTGTTCGGTTTCTCCATCGCCCTGTTCGTCGGTGTAATGGCGGGTACCTACTCGTCGATCTACATCGCCAACGTGGTATTGATCTGGCTGAACCTGACCAGCGAGGACCTGATCCCGCCGCAGGCCAAGGACACCGTCGACGATCGCCCCTGAGGCGCTCTGGTTCGGCACTCCGGCGCCTGCCGGTCACTCGAGGACTCCCGCTTTTGGCGGGAGTTTTCGTATCTGCGCCAACGAAACGTTTGTCGGGAGCCTGGAACTTGGTGGTTTTTGCCCAGTCCTAGGCAAGGCAAAGGGCGAACATAGCCCGCATTGGATGAAAGCCAGGAGGTACATGTGAACAAGTCGATGCTCGTCGGGGCCGTTCTGGGTGCCGTAGGCGTGACCGCAGGTGGCGCGGTAGCCACCTATAGCCTGGTGGATCGCGGTCCCGACTACGCCGAGGTCGTCGCTGTCCAGCCGGTCAAGGAAACCATCAAGACGCCGCGCCAGGTCTGCAAGGACGTGGCCGTGACCCGCCAGCGTCCGGTCAAGGACCAGCACCAGATCGCCGGTACCGCCATCGGTGCGGTGGTCGGCGGCTTGCTGGGCAACCAGATCGGCGGCGGTACCGGCAAGAAGATCGCCACCGTGGCCGGCGCCGTCGGCGGCGGCTACGCCGGCAACAAGGTGCAGGAAGGCATGCAGGAGCGTGACACCTACACCACCACCGAAACCCGCTGCAGCACCGTGCACGACAGCAGCGAGAAGGTCGTCGGCTATGACGTGAAGTACATGCTCGACGGCAAGGCCGGGCAGATCCGCATGGAGCGCGATCCGGGCAGCCAGATCCCGGTCGACAAGAATGGCCGGCTGATCCTCAGCCAGGGCGAAACGCTGCGCTGAGCCTGACTGTCGCAATGATGCACAAGGGCGCCCGCGGGCGCCCTTGTGCATTTTCATGGAGATGAAAAACCCGGCGCCAGGCCGGGTTCTTCGTCAGCGGCGGATCAGCGCTTCAGCGACGGCGGCAGGTGCGGCTGGATGGTGGTCAGCAGTGCCTTGAAGCATTTGGTGTTGCCGGCGACGATGTGACCCTTCTCGAGGAATTCGTGGCTGCCGGTGAAGTCGCTCACCAGGCCGCCGGCTTCCTGTACCAGCAGGGCGCCTGCCGCCATGTCCCATTCGGACAGGCCGAATTCCCAGAAGGCGTCGTAGCGTCCGGCGGCGACGTAGGCCAGGTCCAGACTGGCGGCGCCGGCGCGGCGGATGCCGGCGGTCTGGCCGACCAGGCTGCGGAACATGTTCAGGTAGTTGTCGAGATTGTCGATCTGGTTGTCGCGGAACGGGAACCCGGTGCCGAGCAGGGCGCCTTCCAGGCTCTTGCGGCCGCTGACGCGCAGGCGGCGACCGTTGAGGGCGGCGCCGCGACCGCGGCTGGCGGTGAATTCTTCCTGGCGTACCGGGTCGAGGACCACGGCGTGCTCCAGGCGGCCCTTGTACTTGCAGGCGATGCTCACGGCGAAGTGCGGTACGCCATGGATGAAGTTGGTGGTGCCGTCCAGCGGATCGATCACCCAGAGGTAATCGGCGCCCTCGCCGCTGCCTTCGATGAAGCCGCCTTCCTCGCCCATGATCGCGTGAGTCGGATAGGCCTTGCGCAGCGCGGCGACGATGGTCTGCTCGGCGGCGCGATCGACTTCGGTGACGTAGTCCTTGGCATCCTTCTCGTTGACCGAGATGACATCCAGGCGTTCGATGGAGCGGAAAATCAGTTCACCGGCGCTGCGAGCGGCGCGCAGGGCGATATTCAGCATAGGCTGCATGGAGAGGTCACCTGGGTCGTTAAAGAAAGCCGGCCATTCTAGCAGAAACCGATGGCGTTTGAAGGGCGACCTGTCGGCCGCATGGTATAAAGCTGACCTCTGCTGTAGGATTTCACACCCTTCAGTAACTTGGCGTTGGAGAGCATCGGCGTTGCTCGACCGTATTCGTGTGGTGTTGGTCAACACCAGTCATCCCGGCAACATCGGCGGGGCGGCCCGTGCCATGAAGAACATGGGCCTGTCGCAACTGGTGCTGGTGCAGCCGGAAAGCTTTCCCCACGGCGACGCGGTGGCGCGGGCTTCCGGCGCCACCGACATCCTCGACGCCGCAAGGGTGGTGGACACCCTGGAAGAGGCCCTGAGCGGCTGCAGCGTGGTGCTCGGCACCAGCGCCCGCGACCGGCGGATTCCCTGGCCGCTGCTGGATCCGCGCGAGTGCGCGACGACCTGCCTGGAGCACCTGGAGGCGAATGGCGAGGTGGCCCTGGTATTCGGGCGCGAATATGCGGGTTTGACCAACGAAGAATTGCAGCGCTGCCAGTTCCATGTGCATATCCCCTCCGATCCCGAGTTCGGCTCGCTGAACCTGGCGGCCGCGGTCCAGGTGCTCACCTACGAGGTGCGCATGGCGTGGCTGGCGGCCCAGGGCAAGCCGACCAAGATGGAAAAGTTCGAGTCCACCTCGATGCTCAACACCGAGCTGGTGACGGCCGACGAGCTGGAACTCTATTACGCGCATCTGGAGAGGACGCTGATCGATATCGGCTTCCTCGATCCGGAGAAGCCGCGCCACCTGATGTCGCGGTTGCGGCGCCTGTATGGGCGCAGCGCGATCAGCAAGCTGGAAATGAATATCCTGCGCGGGATCCTGACCGAAACCCAGAAGGTGGCCCGAGGCCTGTCCTACAAGCGGAGTGACGACTGATGTTCGAACGTGTGCGTGAAGATATCCAAAGCGTATTCCACCGTGATCCGGCGGCTCGCAACGCACTCGAGGTCCTCACCTGTTATCCGGGCCTGCACGCCGTCTGGCTGCATCGGCTGGCCCACGGCTTGTGGACGTCCGGCTGGAAGTGGCTGGCGCGCCTGGTGTCCAATTTCGGCCGCTGGATGACCGGCATCGAGATCCACCCGGGGGCCAGGATCGGCCGGCGCTTCTTCATCGACCACGGCATGGGCATCGTCATCGGCGAAACCGCCGAGATCGGCGACGACGTCACCCTCTATCAGGGTGTTACCCTGGGCGGCACCACCTGGAACAAGGGCAAGCGCCACCCCACCCTCGGCAACAACGTAGTGGTCGGTGCCGGTGCCAAGGTGCTCGGCCCGTTCACCGTCGGCGAGGGCGCCAAGGTCGGCTCCAACGCCGTGGTGACCAAGGAAGTCCCGCCGGGTGCCACCGTGGTCGGCATTCCCGGGCGGATCATCATGCGCGAGGACTCCGAGCAGCAGGCCAAGCGCCAGGCGATGGCGGAGAAGCTCGGCTTCGATGCCTATGGGGTCAGCCAGGACATGCCGGACCCGGTGGCGCGTGCCATTGGTCAGTTGCTCGATCACCTGCAGGCCGTCGACGGCCGGCTCGAGGGCATGTGCCAGGCGCTCACTGCCCTGGGTAGCGACTACTGCGCGAAGGACCTGCCGGTATTGCGCGAGGAAGATTTCGCCGGAGTCAAGGATGAGGACGGCAATCCGGCCGCGTAATGCGCGGCCGGCGGCTTTCTGCTAGCATGTAGCGCCCTGAATTTGCCTAATCCTGAGTAATTTGATCGGTCTTATAGTTGACCTAATTACTCGGATAAGAGCATAATCCGCGTCAACCCCGAATGATCCCGATGGGAAAAGCCCATGCGTCTGACCACCAAAGGCCGCTACGCCGTAACCGCCATGCTCGACCTGGCGCTGCATGCTCAGCAAGGTCCGGTCTCGCTGGCCGATATCTCCGAACGCCAAGGCATTTCCCTGTCCTATCTCGAACAGCTGTTCGCCAAGTTGCGCCGTGGCAACCTGGTGACCAGCGTGCGCGGCCCGGGCGGCGGCTACCAGCTGTCCCGCCATATGTCGGGCATCCATGTGGCGCAGGTGATCGACGCGGTCAACGAATCCGTCGACGCGACCCGCTGCCAGGGGCAGGGCGATTGCCACTCCGGCGATACCTGTCTGACCCACCACCTGTGGTGCGACCTCAGTTTGCAGATCCATGAGTTCCTCAGCGGCATCAGCCTGGCCGATCTGGTCAGCCGCCAGGAGGTCCAGGAGGTCGCGCTGCGCCAGGACGAACGCCGTTGCTCAGGCAAGACGCCTCGTCTCGACAAGATTGAAGCGTCCGCCATCGACTGAGCAGGGCGCCAGCCTGTAGGAGTTACCTGATGAAATTGCCGATCTACCTCGATTACTCCGCGACCACTCCCGTCGATCCCCGCGTCGCCCAGAAAATGAGCGAATGCCTGCTGATGGACGGCAACTTCGGCAACCCGGCTTCGCGTTCCCACGTGTTCGGCTGGAAAGCCGAAGAAGCCGTGGAGAACGCCCGTCGCCAGGTGGCCGAACTGGTCAACGCCGATCCCCGCGAGATCGTCTGGACCTCCGGCGCCACCGAGTCCGACAACCTGGCGATCAAGGGCGTCGCGCACTTCTACTCGGGCAAGGGCAAGCACATCATCACCTCGAAGATCGAGCACAAGGCGGTCCTCGACACCTGTCGCCAGCTGGAGCGCGAAGGTTTCGAAGTGACCTACCTGGAGCCGGGCGAAGATGGCCTGATCACTCCGGCTCTGGTCGAGGCGGCGCTGCGTGACGACACCATCCTGGTCTCGGTCATGCACGTGAACAACGAGATCGGCACCGTCAACGACATCGCCGCCATCGGCGAGCTGACCCGCTCCCGCGGCGTGCTGTTCCACGTCGACGCCGCACAGTCGACCGGCAAGGTCGAGATCGACCTGGACAAGCTCAAGGTCGACCTGATGTCCTTCTCCGCGCACAAGACCTACGGCCCGAAAGGCATTGGCGCGCTCTATGTCCGGCGCAAGCCGCGCGTTCGCATCGAGGGCCAGATGCACGGCGGCGGCCATGAGCGCGGCATGCGCTCCGGCACCCTGGCCACCCACCAGATCGTCGGCATGGGCGAGGCGTTCCGCATCGCCAAGGAAGAAATGGCCCAGGAGAACGCCCGCGTGCTGGCGCTCCGCGACCGCTTCTTCGCGCAGATCGATGGCCTGGAAGAGCTCTACATCAACGGCAGCATGACCTCCCGCGTCCCGCACAACCTCAACGTCAGCTTCAACTACGTCGAGGGCGAGTCGCTGATCATGGCGCTCAAGGACCTCGCGGTCTCCTCCGGTTCGGCCTGTACCTCGGCGTCCCTGGAACCGTCCTACGTATTGCGCGCCCTGGGCCGCAACGACGAACTGGCGCATAGCTCCATCCGCTTCACCTTCGGTCGCTTCACCACCGAGGAAGAGATCGACTATGCCGCGAAGAAGGTGGTCGAGGCCGTTTCCAAGCTGCGCGAACTGTCGCCGCTGTGGGATATGTACAAAGAGGGCGTCGACCTGTCCCAGGTCGAATGGCAGGCGCACTGAGCGCCTCGTGCCCCGGAAAAACGTGAGGATTAGCCATGGCATATAGCGAAAAGGTCATCGACCACTACGAAAACCCGCGCAACGTCGGCAAGCTCGACGCTGCCGATCCCAACGTCGGCACCGGCATGGTCGGCGCGCCGGCCTGCGGCGACGTGATGCGCCTGCAGATCAAGGTCAACGAGCAGGGCGTGATCGAAGACGCCAAGTTCAAGACCTACGGTTGCGGTTCCGCGATCGCCTCCAGCTCCCTCGCCACCGAGTGGATGAAGGGCAAGACCCTGGACGAGGCGGAAACCATCAAGAACACCACCATCGCCGAAGAGCTGGCCCTGCCGCCGGTGAAGATCCACTGCTCCGTTCTCGCCGAAGACGCCATCAAGGCCGCCGTTCGCGACTACAAGCAGAAGAAGGGTTTGCTCTAAGCCGCTCGTGACGAGTAAGGAGTTGCAATGGCCATCAGCATGACCGAAGCCGCCGCCAAACACGTGCAGCGCTCCCTCGAGGGGCGCGGCAAGGGCGAGGGTATCCGTCTTGGCGTGCGCACCACTGGCTGTTCCGGGCTTGCCTATGTCCTCGAATTCGTCGATGAACTGGCGGCCGAGGACCTGGTCTTCGAGAGCCATGGCGTGAAGGTCATCATCGACCCGAAAAGCCTGGTCTATCTCGATGGCACCGAGCTGGACTTCACTCGCGAAGGGCTCAACGAAGGCTTCAAGTTCAACAATCCCAACGTTCGTGGCGAATGCGGCTGCGGCGAAAGCTTCAACGTCTGAGGCCGGCGTGGGTAAACCCTGTCATTTCGCCCAGTTCGACCTGCAACCGGCTTTCCTGGTCGATCTCGACGAGCTCGGCCAGCGCTATCGCGAGTTGGTGCGCAGCGTCCATCCCGACCGTTTCGCCGACGCTCCCGAGCGCGAGCAGCGTCTCGCCCTGGAACGCGCGGCGCAACTGAACGAGGCCTACCAGACCCTGAAGAGCGCTCCGCGCCGGGCCCTGTACCTGTTGACCCTGAGTGGTCACGAGTTGCCCTTGGAGGCTACGGTGCAGGATCCGGAGTTTCTCCTGCAGCAGATGCAGCTGCGCGAGGAGCTGGAGGAGTTGCAGGACAGCGCCGACCTGGCCGGCGTGGCGACTTTCAAGCGTCGGCTCAAGGCCGCCCAGGCCGAGCTGGAGCGTGAGTTCGCCGCGTGCTGGGACGATGCGCAGCGCCGCGAAGAGGCCGAGCGCCTGGTCCGTCGCATGCAGTTCCTCGACAAGCTCGCGCAGGAAGTGCGCCAGCTGGAAGAGCGACTCGACGATTAATCCCTGCGGCCCCCGGGCCGCACCCCATAGTTAAGACAGAGCATGGCCCTACTGCAGATCGCCGAGCCCGGTCAGAGTCCCAAGCCCCATGAGCGTCGCCTGGCGGTTGGGATCGACCTGGGTACCACCAATTCGCTGGTCGCCGCGGTGCGTAGCGGCGTCGCCGAGCCCTTGCCGGATGCGCAGGGACGCCTGATCCTGCCTTCCGCGGTGCGTTATCACGCCGAGCGGGCGGAAGTGGGCGAGAGCGCCCGCGCGGCCGCCGCGGAGGATCCCTTCAATACCGTCATTTCGGTCAAGCGCCTGATGGGGCGCGGCCTGGAGGACGTCAAGCAACTGGGCGAGCAATTGCCCTACCGCTTCCGCCAGGGCGAGTCGCACATGCCCTTCATCGAGACCGTACAGGGGTTGAAGAGTCCTGTGGAAGTCTCGGCGGACATCCTGCGTGAGCTGCGCCAGCGCGCCGAAACCACCCTCGGTGGCGAGCTGGTGGGTGCGGTGATCACTGTGCCGGCCTATTTCGACGACGCCCAGCGCCAGGCTACCAAGGATGCCGCGCGCCTGGCCGGACTGAACGTCCTGCGCCTGCTCAACGAGCCGACCGCCGCCGCCGTGGCCTACGGCCTGGACAAGGGCGCGGAAGGCCTGGTGGCCATCTACGACCTGGGTGGCGGAACCTTCGACATTTCCATCCTGCGCCTGACCCGCGGTGTCTTCGAAGTCCTGGCCACCGGCGGCGATACGGCCCTGGGCGGCGACGACTTCGACCATGCCATCGCTGGCTGGGTGATCGAGCAGGCTGGCCTTTCTGCCGATCTGGACCCGGGCAGCCAGCGGCAGTTGCTGCAAATCGCCTGTGCGGCCAAGGAGCGTCTTACCGACGAGGCGTCGGTCCGGGTCGCCTACGGCGACTGGAGCGGCGAGCTGAGCCGGGCGACGCTCGACGAGTTGATCGAGCCGTTCGTCGCTCGCAGCCTGAAGTCCTGCCGCCGAGCGGTGCGCGACTCCGGTGTCGATCTGGAAGAAATCCGCTCGGTGGTGATGGTCGGTGGCTCGACCCGCGTGCCCCGTGTGCGCACGGCGGTTGGCGAGTTGTTCGGCTGCGAGCCGCTGACCGATATCGATCCGGACCAGGTGGTCGCCATCGGCGCGGCCATCCAGGCCGATGCCCTGGCCGGCAACAAGCGCGGCGAGGAATTGCTGCTGCTGGACGTCATTCCGCTGTCGCTCGGCCTGGAAACCATGGGCGGGCTGATGGAGAAGGTGATTCCGCGCAATACCACCATCCCGGTGGCGCGCGCCCAGGAGTTCACCACCTACAAGGACGGCCAGACGGCCATGATGATCCACGTGCTGCAGGGCGAGCGCGAGCTGGTGAAGGATTGTCGTTCGCTGGCGCGCTTCGAGCTGCGCGGCATTCCGCCGATGGTGGCGGGCGCGGCGAAAATCCGGGTGACCTTCCAGGTCGACGCCGACGGCTTGCTCGGCGTGTCCGCACGCGAACTGAGTTCCGGCGTCGAGGCCAGCATCCAGGTCAAGCCGTCCTATGGGCTGACCGACGGCGAGATCGCGCGGATGCTCAAGGACTCCTTCGACTACGCCGGCGACGACAAGGCTGCCCGCGCCCTGCGCGAACAGCAGGTCGAGGCGCAGCGGCTGCTGGAGGCCGTGCAGTCGGCGCTGGACGTCGACGGCGAGCGGCTCCTGGACGAAGAGGAGCGCCTGGCCATCACGGCGCAGATGGACACCTTGCGTGAACTGGCCGGTGGTAGCGACACCGCGGCCATCGAGAACCAGATCAAGCGCCTGTCCCAGGTGACCGACGCTTTCGCCGCACGGCGGATGGACGCGACCGTCAAGGCCGCGCTCTCCGGCCGCCGGCTCAACGAAATCGAGGAATAAGCGAAGATGCCGCAGATCGTGATTCTGCCCCATGCCGACCACTGCCCCGAGGGGGCGGTATTCGAGGCGAAGCCCGGCGAAACCATCCTGGATGCCGCGTTGCGCAATGGCATCGAGATCGAGCATGCCTGTGAGAAATCCTGCGCCTGCACGACCTGCCACGTAATCGTCCGCGAAGGCCTCGATTCCATGGAGCCGTCCGACGAACTCGAAGACGACATGCTGGACAAGGCCTGGGGTCTGGAGCCCGATTCGCGGCTATCCTGCCAGGCAGTGGTGGCCGACGAAGACCTGGTGGTCGAGATTCCCAAGTACACCATCAACCAGGTGTCGGAAGGCCACTGAGCCCGGCGGTAGAGAGGAGCGTGCAATGAGCCTGAAATGGACCGATGTGCTGGAAATCGCCATCCAGCTCGACGAAAGCAAGCCGGAGGTCGATCCGCGATACGTCAACTTCGTCGATCTGCGGCGCTGGGTGGTGGAACTTCCAGAGTTCTCCGACGATCCTCAGCGTAGCGGGGAGAAAGTCCTGGAGGCCATCCAGGCCGCCTGGATCGAGGAACGGGACTAGCCATAGGCCCGCCCTACGCATTTGCCGGGAACCCGCGTATAATTCGCGGGTTTTATTTTAGGTAAGGCCTGAAATCGCCCGCGGGCGCATTCCAGGCTAGGCGCGCCGGGCCCGATGCCAGGCGCAGCCACGCTGATTCCGGCCCTTTCGGGCCGTTTTCGTCAGCGTCCTGAACGAATCACGGCGTCCCGCCCCGCTGGCGGGGCCGCCCATGCTAGACAACCTTGTTTCGGAGTTTTACCAATGGCACTGCAACGCACCCTGTCCATCATCAAGCCGGACGCCGTTTCCAAGAACGTGATCGGCGAAATCCTGACCCGCTTCGAGAAAGCCGGCCTGCGCGTCGTCGCCGCTAAAATGGTTCAGCTGTCCGAGCGTGAAGCCGGCGGCTTCTATGCCGAGCACAAAGAGCGTCCGTTCTTCAAGGACCTGGTTTCCTTCATGACTTCCGGTCCGGTTGTAGTCCAGGTCCTGGAAGGCGAGGACGCCATCGCCAAGAACCGCGAGCTGATGGGCGCCACCGATCCGAAGAAAGCCGACGCCGGTACCATCCGCGCCGACTTCGCCGTCTCCATCGACGAGAACGCCGTCCACGGTTCCGATTCCGAAGCTTCCGCCGCTCGCGAGATCGCCTACTTCTTCGCGGCTACCGAAGTCTGCGAGCGCATTCGCTGATCGAGCGTGGGTGAGGGTGAAGCCATGACAACGACCACCGCCGGCAAGGTGAACCTGCTGGGCCTGACCCAGCCGCAGCTGGAACAGTTCTTCGAGTCCATCGGCGAGAAGCGTTTCCGGGCCGGCCAGGTCATGAAGTGGATTCACCACTTTGGCGTCGACGATTTCGACGCCATGACCAACGTCGGCAAGGCCTTGCGCGAAAAGCTCAAGGCCTCAGCCGAGATACGCGGTCCCGAGATCGTCAGCCAGGACATCTCCGCCGACGGCACCCGCAAGTGGGTGGTCCGGGTGGCGTCCGGCAGTTGCGTCGAGACCGTGTACATCCCCCAGGGCGGACGCGGCACCCTGTGCGTGTCCTCCCAGGCGGGCTGCGCCCTGGATTGCAGTTTCTGCTCCACCGGCAAGCAGGGTTTCAACAGCGACCTCACCGCCGCCGAGGTGATCGGCCAGGTGTGGATCGCCAACAAGTCGTTCGGTACCGTTCCGGCCAAGATCGACCGCGCCATCACCAATGTCGTGATGATGGGCATGGGCGAGCCGCTGCTGAACTTCGACAACGTGGTCGCCGCCATGAACATCATGATGGACGACCTCGGCTACGGTATTTCCAAGCGCAAGGTGACCCTGTCCACCTCCGGCGTGGTGCCGATGATCGACAAGCTCGGCGAGGTGATCGACGTGTCCCTGGCCCTGTCGCTGCACGCACCGAACGACGAGTTGCGCAACAAGCTGGTGCCGATCAACAAGAAGTATCCGCTGGGCATGCTGCTGGATGCCTGCCGCCGGTATATTTCCCGGCTCGGCGAGAAGCGCGTGCTGACCGTCGAGTACACCCTGCTCAAGGATGTCAACGATCAGCCCGAGCATGCTGAGCAGATGATCGCATTGCTGAAAGACACGCCTTGCAAGATCAACCTGATTCCGTTTAATCCATTCCCGCACTCCGGCTACGAGCGCCCGAGCAACAATGCCATCCGGCGTTTCCAGGACATGTTGCACAAGGGCGGCTTCAACGTGACCGTGCGTACCACCCGCGGCGACGACATCGACGCGGCCTGTGGCCAACTGGTCGGCCAGGTCATGGATCGTACCCGCCGGAGCGAACGTTATATTGCCGTGCGCCAACTGGCCGAGTCCGAGTCGGCGGCGAATCGAAATTGAGTGAGAGGAGGGTTCCGATGACTGTACGCGCCGCGCTGGTGTTCCTGTTGGCTGTTGGGCTGACAGGCTGCGTGACGAGCGGAGATCAGAATCCCCTGAAAACCGACAAGGGCCGTGACGAGGCGCGCGATGCCTATATCCAGCTCGGCCTCGGCTATCTCCAGCGGGGGAATACCGAGCAGGCCAAGGTGCCGCTGCGCAAGGCCCTCGAGATCGACCCTTCCAGCGCCGACGCGCATGCCGCGCTGGCGGTGGTGTTCCAGACCGAGATGGAGCCCAAGCTGGCCGACGAGGAGTACCGCAAGGCGCTCGCCAGCGATAGCCGCAATGCCCGGGTACTGAACAACTACGGCGGTTTCCTCTACGAGCAGAAGCGCTACGAGGAGGCCTACCAGCGTCTCCTGGAGGCCAGCCAGGACACCCTCTATCCCGAGCGCTCGCGGGTCTTCGAGAACCTCGGCCTGGTTTCGCTGCAAATGAAGAAACCGGCCCAGGCCAAGGAGTACTTCGAGAAATCCCTGCGTCTGAACCGTAACCAGCCCAGCGTCGCGCTGGAGATGGCCGACCTGCTCTACAAGGAGCGCGAGTACGTGCCGGCTCGCCAGTACTATGATCTCTTTGCCCAGGGCGGCGGGCAGAACGCCCGCAGCCTGTTGCTGGGCATTCGTCTCGCGAAGGTCTTCGAGGACCGCGACACGGCCGCCAGCTATGGCCTGCAGTTGAAACGCCTGTACCCAGGCTCTCCCGAATATCAGGAATTCCAGGCGGAAAAATGATGAAAGCGCCGCAGCCCGAAGTCGTAGCCACCGCTTCCCGTCAGAACCCCGGGGAAACCCTGCGCCAGGCGCGCGAGCAGAAGGGCTTGTCGTTGTCGCAGGTGGCCGGGCAACTGAACCTGACCGAGAATTCGCTGCGTCAGCTGGAAAACGGCGCGTTCGACAAGCTGCCGGGGCACACCTTCTCGCGCGGCTACATCCGCGCCTACGCCAAGCTCATGGGCCTCGACCAGGCCGAGCTGGTCAACAGCTTCGACCATTTCACCGGCACCAATGCCAGCGGCAGCACCGTACAGAGCCTGGGACGGGTCGCCGAGCCGGTGCGCCTGTCGCGCAACGTGCTGCGTATCGTCAGTCTGTTACTGCTCGCCCTGCTGATCGGCTTCGGCTACTTCTGGTGGCAGGAGCATTCCGCGCGCACGCCGGAAACCGCCGGTCTGAGCCTCGAGCATGTCGAAGTGGAAAGCGCCGACGGCACCACCGAGATCCATACCCTGGACGAGCCTGAAGACCAGGCGGTGATCGAAGCGCAGAAGGAAGGCGAGCAAGCGCCCGCCGAGGTTTCTCCGGAAGTCGCCGCCCAGGCCGAGGGTTCGCCGCCGGTGGCGAGCGAGGGCGCGCAGGTTCCCGCCGCTCCGGCCCAGGGCACCCCCGCCGCACCCCAGCAGCCTGTTACCGCCGCGCCTGCCGGCACGGCTCCTGCTCCCGGTAATGCTCCAGCCGTTCCGGCGACGGCCAGTCCGGCCGCCCCGCCAGCGCCGAGCGAACCTGCCGCCGCGCCCGTGGTGGCCGGCGAGGGCCAGGGGGTGGTCAAGGTACAGTTCGTCGCCGATTGCTGGACCCAGGTCACCGACGCCAACGGCAAGGTCCTGGTCAGCGCGCTGAAGCGCAAGGGCGACAGCCTGGAACTGGCCGGCAAGGCCCCGCTGGAGCTGCGCCTCGGTTTCGCTCGCGGCGCCCAGGTCAGCTACAACGGCCAGCCGGTGGACGTGACCCCCTTCGTCCGCGGCGAAACGGCCCGTCTGAAGGTAGGACAATGAGCATTCATAGCGCTTCTCCGATCATTCGCCGCAAGTCTCGGAAAATCTGGGTCGGCAACGTCCCGGTGGGCGGCGATGCGCCGATCGCCGTGCAGAGCATGACCAACACCGAGACCTGCGACGTCGCTGCCACCGTCGCGCAGATCCGCCGCCTGGAAGATGCCGGTGCGGACATCGTGCGGGTTTCCGTCCCCGACATGGACGCCGCCGAGGCGTTCGGCAAGATCAAGCAGCAGGTCAACGTGCCGCTGGTCGCCGACATCCACTTCGACTATCGCATCGCCCTGCGCGTCGCCGAGCTGGGAGTGGACTGCCTGCGCATCAATCCGGGCAACATCGGTCGCGAGGACCGGGTCAAGGCCGTGGTCGATGCCGCGCGCGAGCGCAACATCCCGATCCGTATCGGCGTCAATGCCGGTTCGCTGGAAAAGGACCTGCAGAAGAAATACGGCGAACCGACCCCGGAAGCCCTGCTCGAATCGGCCATGCGCCACGTCGATCATCTCGACAAGCTGGACTTCCAGAACTTCAAGGTCAGCGTCAAGGCCTCCGACGTCTTCATGGCCGTCGCCGCCTATCGCCTGCTGGCCAGGCAGATCGAGCAGCCCCTGCACCTGGGCATCACCGAGGCCGGCGGCCTGCGCTCCGGCACGGTGAAGTCGGCGGTGGGGCTGGGCATGCTCCTGGCCGAGGGAATCGGCGACACCATCCGGATTTCCCTGGCTGCCGATCCGGTCGAGGAGATCAAGGTCGGTTTCGACATCCTCAAGTCCCTGCACCTGCGCTCCCGTGGCATCAACTTCATCGCCTGCCCGAGCTGTTCGCGGCAGAACTTCGACGTGGTGAAGACCATGAACGAGCTGGAAGGGCGCCTGGAGGACCTGCTGGTACCGATGGACGTGGCCGTGATCGGTTGCGTCGTCAACGGTCCGGGCGAAGCCAAGGAGGCCCATGTCGGCCTCACCGGCGGCACTCCGAACCTGGTGTATATCGACGGCAAGCCGTCGCAGAAACTGACCAACGACAACCTGGTGGACGAGCTGGAACGGCTGATCCGCCAGAAGGCGGCCGAGAAGGCCGAAGCCGATGCGAGCCTGATCGCCCGCGGCTGACCCGTTTAAGGACCCTACGTGAGCAAGTCCCTGCAAGCCATTCGTGGCATGAACGACATCCTGCCGGAGCAGACTCCGGCCTGGCGCTATCTGGAACGCACCTTCGCCGGCCTGCTGGACGGCTACGGCTACAGCGAGATCCGCCTGCCCATCCTCGAGTTCACCGAACTCTTCGCCCGCGGCATCGGCGAAGGCACCGACGTGGTCGACAAGGAGATGTACACCTTCCTCGACCGCAACGGCGAATCCCTGACCATGCGTCCGGAAGGTACCGCCGGTTGCGTGCGCGCCGTGCTGGAGCACGGCCTGAGCGGCGGTGGTCAAGTGCAGAAGCTCTGGTACACCGGGCCGATGTTCCGTTACGAGAAACCGCAGAAAGGTCGCTACCGGCAGTTCCACCAGATCGGCGTGGAAGTCTTCAACCTGCCCGGTCCGGACATCGACGCCGAGTTGATCATCCTCACCTGGCGCCTGTGGCAGAAGCTCGGCATGGCCGACGCGGTGACCCTGCAGCTCAACACCCTCGGTTCCAGCGAGGCCCGCGCACGCTATCGCGAGGCCCTGGTGGCCTATCTGCAGGAGCGCTTCGAGCAACTCGACGAAGACAGCCAGCGGCGCATGACCACCAATCCGCTGCGAATCCTCGACAGCAAGGTGGAGAGCACCCAGGCATTGCTGGTCGGCGCGCCGACCCTGCACGACTATCTCGACGAAGAATCGATCGCCCACTTCGAGGGTCTCAAGGCCCGCCTGGATGCTGTCGGACTGCGCTACGAAATCAACCAGAAGCTGGTGCGCGGCCTGGACTATTACTGCCGCACGGCTTTCGAGTGGGTCACCGACAAGCTTGGCGCCCAGGGCACCGTTTGCGGCGGTGGCCGCTACGACGGGCTGGTCAGCCAGTTCGGCGGCAAGCCGACTCCGGGCGTCGGTTTCGCCATGGGCGTGGAACGCCTGGTGCTGCTGCTGGAAACCTTGGGGGTGATCCCCGCCGAACTGAACCGTCCGGCCGACCTCTACGTCTGCGCCTTCGGCGAACCGGCCGAGCTGGCCGCCCTGACCCTGGCCGAACAGTTGCGCAGCGCCATTCCCGGCATACGCCTGCTGGTCAACGCCGGCGCCGGCAGCTTCAAGAGTCAGTTCAAGAAGGCCGACAAGAGCGGCGCGCGCTTTGCCCTGATCCTCGGGGAGGACGAGGTGGCCAATCGCGTGGTAGGTTTCAAGCCCCTGCGTGACGAGGGCGAGCAACAAAGCATTGCCTGGGATGCTCTGCCCGAGCACCTGGCAGCCTGTCTGGCACAGGCTTGAGAACATAAAGAATAGGAGTGATTGGGGTGACATCGCGTACCGAAGACGAAGACCTGGCGCAGATCAAGGACTGGTGGCAGCGCAACGGCAAGCCCCTGGTCACCGGCGGCATCCTCGCGCTGGCAGTGGTATTCGGCTGGCAGGCCTGGCAGAAGTACCAGACCAACCAGGCGCAGGGCGCCTCGATCGTCTACCAGCAACTGATCGAAACCGCGCTGAATCCGACCGGCCAGCCGGATCCGGCGAAGGTGGCGGAGCTGGCCGGCAAGCTGAAGAGCGAGTTCGGCGGCACCCATTATGCCCAGTACGGCAGCCTGTTCGTGGCCAAGGTCGCGGTCGACAGCGGCAAGCTGGATGACGCCGTTGCCGAGCTGAAGGCGGTCATGGACAAGCCGGCCGACGCCACCCTCGGCGAACTGGCGCGGCAGCGCCTGGCCCGGGTCCTGGCGGCCCAGGGCAAGGTCGAGGAAGGCCTGAAGCTGCTCGATGGAGATGCCGACAAGGCCTACGTCTCGACCCGCGAGGAGCTCAGGGGCGACCTGCTGGTGCAGCTCAAGCGCACCGACGAGGCGCGCGCGGCCTACGAGAAAGCCAAGCAGTCGCTGCCCGAAGACGGTGCCGGCGATGCCCTGCAGATCAAGCTCGACGACCTGTCCAAGGGAGAGGCCTGAGATGGTGCAATGGAAACACGCGGCGCTGCTCGCCCTGGCCCTGGCGGTCGTGGGTTGCAGCAGCAACAGCAAGAAGGAACTCCCGCCCGCCGAACTGACCGACTTCAAAGAGGAAGTCGTGTTGAGCAAGCAGTGGAGCCGCTCGGTCGGTGATGGTCAGGGCGACCTGTACAACCTGCTCGAACCGGCCGTCGATGGTTCCACCATCTACGCCGCGTCCGCCGAAGGGCGGGTGATGGCGATCCAGCGCGAGACCGGCGACGTGCTCTGGAAGAAGGACCTGGAACGTCCGGTTTCCGGCGGTGTCGGCGTTGGCTACGGCCTGGTGCTGGTGGGTACCCTGCGCGGTGACGTGATCGCCCTCGACGAAGCCACCGGCAAGAAGAAGTGGACCAAGCGAGTCAACAGCGAAGTGCTGTCGGCGCCGGCCACCAATGGCGACGTGGTGGTGGTGCAGACCCAGGACGACAAGCTGATCGG
The DNA here is from genome assembly GCF_020405165.1 of Pseudomonas sp. PS1(2021). Lineage (NCBI taxonomy): Bacteria > Pseudomonadati > Pseudomonadota > Gammaproteobacteria > Pseudomonadales > Pseudomonadaceae > Pseudomonas > Pseudomonas sp. PS1(2021). The sequence continues at coordinate 7,366,547 of NZ_CP084484.1, forward strand.
CCTCGATGCGGCCAGCGGCGACCAGCGCTGGATCTACGAAAGCACCGTGCCGGTGCTGACCCTGCGCGGCACCGGCGCGCCGCTGATCGCCGGCAACATGGCCCTCGCCGGCCTGGCCAGCGGCAAGGTGGTGGCGGTCGACGTACAGCGCGGCCTGCCGATCTGGGAGCAGCGGGTAGCGATTCCCCAGGGGCGTTCCGAACTGGATCGCGTGGTGGACATCGACGGCGGCCTCCTGCTGTCCGGCGACACCCTCTACGTGGTCAGCTACCAGGGCCGTGCCGCGGCGCTGGACGTGAACAGCGGCCGCCTGCTCTGGCAGCGCGAAGCGTCGAGCTACGTCGGCGTCGCCGAAGGCTTCGGCAATATCTACGTCAGCCAGGCCAGCGGTTCGGTGGAAGGCCTGGACTCGCGCGGTGCCTCTTCGCTGTGGAACAACGACGCCCTGGCGCGTCGCCAACTGTCGGCTCCGGCGGTGTTCTCCAGCAACGTGGTGGTCGGCGACCTGGAAGGCTACGTGCATCTGCTGAGCCAGGTGGACGGTCGCTTCGTCGGTCGCGAGCGGGTCGACAGCGATGGCGTGCGGGTTCGTCCGCTGGTGGTCGGGAGCTGGATGTACGTGTTCGGCAACGGTGGCAAGCTCGTCGCCTACACCATCCGCTAGACTGGGTTTCAAGTGTCCGGCCGCTGCCGTCCGACGTCAGCGGCCTTTGTGTTTTCTGAATTCTCGTGGAGAGCCGCATGGTTCCCGTTATTGCCCTGGTGGGTCGCCCGAACGTCGGCAAGTCCACTCTGTTCAACCGCCTGACCAAGTCGCGCGACGCCATCGTGGCGGAGTACGCAGGCCTGACTCGCGATCGCCAGTACGGCGAGGCGCGCTGGCAGGGCCGCACCTATATCGTCATCGATACCGGAGGCATCTCCGGCGATGAGGAAGGCATTGATGCGAAAATGGCCGAGCAATCGTTGCAGGCCATCGAGGAGGCGGATGCCGTCCTGTTCCTGGTCGATTCGCGCGCCGGCATGACCGCCGCCGACCAGATGATCGCCGAGCACCTGCGCAAGCGGAACAAGCGCAGCTTCCTGATCGCCAACAAGGTCGACACCATCGATCCCGATCTCGCTCGCGCCGAGTTCAGCCCGCTGGGCCTGGGCGATGCGCTGCCGATCGCCGCCGCCCACGGTCGCGGCATCAACCATATGCTGCAGGAAGCCCTGGGGATCTTCCCCAAGGACAACGCGGAGGAAGAGGGCGAGGGCGAGCCGGCCAGCGAAGAGGTCGCCGAAGGCGAGGAACCGACCCGGATTCCCGGTCCCAGCGAGAAGGACGGGATCAAGATTGCCATCATCGGCCGGCCCAACGTGGGCAAGTCGACCCTGGTCAACCGCATGCTCGGCGAAGAGCGGGTGATCGTCTACGACCAGGCCGGCACCACCCGCGACAGCATCTACATCCCGTTCGAGCGCAACGAGGAGAAGTACACCCTGATCGACACCGCTGGCGTGCGGCGTCGCGGCAAGATCTTCGAGGCGGTGGAAAAGTTCTCGGTGGTGAAGACCCTCCAGGCGATCCAGGACGCCAACGTGGTGATCTTCGTCATGGACGCCCGCGAAGGGGTGGTCGAGCACGACCTCAACCTGCTCGGCTTCGTCCTCGAGACCGGCCGTGCCCTGGTCATCGCCCTGAACAAGTGGGATGGCATGGAGGCGGCCGAGCGTGACTACGTGAAGACCGAACTGGAGCGGCGCCTGCTGTTCGTCGACTTCGCCGACATCCATTTCATTTCGGCCCTGCATGGCACCGGCGTCGGCCATCTCTACAAGTCGGTCCAGGAGTCCTTCCGTTCGGCGGTGACCCGCTGGCCGACCAGCCGCCTGACCAGCATCCTCGAGGACGCCGTGCAGGTGCACCAGCCGCCGATGGTCAACGGTCGCCGGATCAAGCTGCGCTACGCCCACCTGGGCGGCGCCAATCCGCCGCTGATCGTGATCCACGGCAACCAGGTGGACGCGGTGCCGAAGGCCTATACCCGCTACCTGGAGAAGACCTACCGGCGGGTATTGAAGCTGGTCGGTACGCCGATCCGCATCGAGTACAAGGGCGGCGAGAACCCCTACGAGGGCAAGAAGAACTCGCTCACCGCGCGCCAGGTCAACAAGAAGCGCCGGCTGATGTCGCACCACAAGAAAGCCGAGAAGAAGAAGAAGGACAAGCGCCGCTGAGGGTGGCGTTTCCTTCGTCGAAAGGCCCGGCAGGGATCCCTGTCGGGCCTTTTTCATTGGCCGCGGCTGTAGCCCGCGGGACGAACCAGGCCGCCGGCGTTGACCGCCGATTCCCTGTCGTGGCGACGAATGATCGCGAGGTGGTTATTCGTCCTGCGCCATCGCCTGGCGCATATTCCCCTCTGACCTGAAGCGGTCACGGTTTTTTCTAAGGCGTGCCCCTGCAGCGTCGCTCCTGGATCGGCTATCCTGCCCTGCCACCCGTCTGGCCGGGCTGTCGTCCGGCGAGTCTCTGCAGGAAGTCCCGATGATTCAGAGCAAGCTGCCGAATGTCGGCACCACCATCTTCACCCGCATGTCGCAACTGGCCGCCGAGTGTGGCGCGATCAACCTCTCCCAGGGCTTTCCCGATTTCGACGGCCCGCCGGAGTTGCGCGAGGCGGTAGGTAGGCATATCGCCGCCGGGCACAACCAGTACGCGCCGATGACCGGCTTGCCGGCCCTGCGCGAGCAGGTGGCGAAGAAGATCGAGCAGTTCTATGGACGCCGGGTGAGCGCCGACAGCGAGGTGACCATCACGCCGGGGGCGACCGAGGCGATCTTCAGCGCGATCCAGGCGCTGGTCCATCCGGGCGACGAAGTGGTGGTGCTCGACCCGTCCTACGACAGCTACGAACCCTCCGTGCAACTCGCCGGCGGGCGTTGCGTGCACGTGCCGCTGGCGCTGCCGGACTTCTCCATCGACTGGCAGCGCATGGCCGAGGCCATCGGGCCGCGTACCCGGCTGGTCATCATCAATACCCCGCACAACCCCAGCGGCGCGCTGATCAGCCGCGAGGAACTGGACCGCCTGGCCGCGCTGATCCGCGACCGGGATATCTATCTGATCAGCGACGAGGTCTACGAGCACCTGGTGTTCGACGGTGTCGCCCATACCAGCGTGCTGTCCCACGACGAGTTGTATCCGCGTTCCTTCGTGGTCAGTTCGTTCGGCAAGACCTACCACGTCACCGGCTGGAAGACCGGCTACGTGGTCGCGCCGCCGGCGCTCAGCGCGGAGCTGCGCAAGGTTCACCAGTACGTCAACTTCTGTGGCGTCACGCCGCTGCAATGGGCATTGGCGGACTACATGGCCGGCCATCCGGAGCACTTGCGGCAATTGCCCGGCTTCTACCAGGCCAAGCGCGACCTGTTCTGCGACCTGCTGCTGGACTCTCGCTTCCGTTTTACCCGTGCGCCGGGCACCTACTTCCAGTGCGTGGACTATTCGGCCATCCGTCCGGACCTGGACGACGTGGCCATGGCCGAGTGGCTGACCCGCGAACACGGAGTGGCGGCGATCCCGGTTTCGGTGTTTTATGAAAAGGCTCCGGACGCCATGCGGCTGGTCCGGTTCTGTTACGCCAAACGCGAGGAGACGCTGCGTCAGGCAGCGGAAAAGCTATGCGCGATCTGACGGTTCTGCCGGACCTGGACATCGCCCTGGTCCAATCCTCCCTGGTCTGGCACGACGCCCAGGCCAACCGCGAGCATTTCGCCGCCCTGCTGGAGAGCGCCGCCGGTGCCGACCTGGTGGTCCTCCCGGAGATGTTCACCACGGGTTTCAGCATGGCTTCGGCCGAGCAGGCCGAGCCCGAACTGGGGCCGACCCATGCCTGGCTGCTGGAGCAGGCCCGGCGCCTTGGCGCGGTGGTCACCGGCAGCCTGATCGTCCAGCTCGCCGACGGCAGCCATCGCAACCGCCTGCTCTGGGCGCGTCCGGACGGCGAGATGCTGCACTACGACAAGCGCCATCTGTTCCGCATGGCCGGCGAACACGAGCACTACAGTCCCGGCGAACGCCAGGAACTGTTCGAACTCAAGGGCTGGCGGGTGCGCCCGCTGATCTGCTACGACCTGCGTTTCCCGGTGTGGAGCCGCGACCCGCACGACACCGACCTGTTGCTCTACACCGCCAACTGGCCCGCGCCTCGTCGACAGCACTGGAACCGCCTGCTGCCGGCGCGGGCGATCGAGAACCTTTGCTACGTGGTGGCGGTGAACCGTATCGGCGAAGACGGCAACGCCTTGCGCTACGCTGGGGATAGCCAGGTCCTGGACTTCCAGGGCGACAGCCTGTTCAACGCGGCGGACGCCGACGGCGTGTTCCGCGTCCGGCTGGACGCGGCGGCACTGGCGGCCTATCGCCAGCGTTTCCCGGCCTACATGGACGCGGATCGCTTCGAAATCCATCCTTGAGTGCCGGAACGTCCGCTTCCGGTCGATGTCCGAGGCCATGACCCGGCGCTGCGCATGATGGCGCAGTGCCGGGAATGGAGTTACCCGTATCCCGCGGCGCCGCGCCGTGGGCATCAGATCAGGAGGAAGACCAATGGGACTGCTCGATTCGATTCTCGGTTCGGCGCTGGGTGGCTCTGAAGGACAGGGAGGTGCTCGCGATCCGAAAGTGGCCCTGTTGATCGGGCTGGTGACCATGCTGATGTCGCGCCAGGGCGGTGCGGCACAGGGCGGTGGCGATGGCGGTGGTCTGCTCGGTTCGCTGGGCAGCATCCTTGGTGGTGCCGGCGGCGGGGCCGCGAGCGGCGGGCTGGGTGGCGTCCTCGGCGATCTGCTCGGTGGCGCCGCGGGCGGTGCCGGGCAGGCGGCGCCGGGCGTGGAGGCCGGCTCACTGGGCGGACTCGGCGGGTTGTTCCAGATGCTCCAGAACGCAGGCCTGGGCGATGCCCTGAATTCCTGGATCGGCGGTGGGCCGAACCAGTCGGTGTCGGCGGCAGACATTTCCCGGGTCTTCGGCGACGGTCAATTGCAGCAACTGGCGGACTCCGCCGGAGTCAGCCAGGGCGAGGCGGCCGAACACCTGAGCAGCCTGCTGCCGGAATTGGTCAACAAGCTGACGCCGGACGGCCAGGCGCCGCAGGGCGACCTGGACATCGGTTCGCTGCTGGCGCGCTTCAGCTAAGGCTTTCCCGTCGATGCGGAGCGGATAGCCGCGATACGGTTATCCGCTCCACTCAACGGGGCGAGGCCGCCCTCGACGGCAGGTCGGTCAATAGGCGCTGGCGCTGTCCAGGCGGTGGATCGCCTGTTCGTCGAGCTTCAGGTGGGTGGCGGCGATCAGGTCGTCGAGCTGTTCCAGGCTGGTGGCGCTGGCGATCGGCGCGGTCACCGTCGGACGAGCGATGAGCCAGGCCAGGGCGACCTGGGTCGGGTTGGCGTTGTACTGCTCGGCCACTTCGTCGAGCGCCGCGAGGATGGCCACGCCGCGCTCGTTGAGATAACCCTTCACCTTCTCTCCCCGGGCTCGCCCGGCGGTGTCGGCCTGGTTGCGGTACTTGCCGCTGAGGAAGCCGCTGGCCAGCGAGTAGTAGCTGATCACCCCGATACCGAGTTCTTCCACCGTCGGCTCCAGGTTGGTCTCGTAGTCGGCGCGATCGTACAGGTTGTATTCGGGTTGCAGGCTCTGGTAGCTCGGCAGGTTAAGCCGGGCGCTGACCTGGCGTGCTTCGAGGAGGCGCCGGGCGTCGTAGTTGGAGGCGCCGATGACCCGTACCTTGCCTTTCTTGATCAGTTCGCCATAGGTGGAAAGGGTTTCCTCCAGGTCGGTGTGGGGATCGTCGGTGTGCGACTGGTAGAGGTCCAGGTAGTCGGTCTGCAGGCGTCGTAGCGAGCGCTCCAGGGCCTGCTCGATATAGGCGGCGGATAGGCCTTTGTGGCCATTGCCCATGTCCATCCCGACCTTGCTGGCGATCACCATGCGGTCGCGTTTGCCGGTGCGTTTCAGCCACTTGCCGATGAGGGTTTCCGACTCGCCGCCCTGGTGCCCGGGAACCCAGCGCGAATATACGTCGGCGGTGTCGATGCAGTTCAGGCCGGCGTCGAGCAGGGCGTCCAGCAGCCTGAAGGAGGTGCTTTCGTCGGCAGTCCAGCCGAAGACGTTGCCGCCGAATACCAGTGCCGGTATCTCCAGGCCGGAGTTGCCGAGTTTGCGTGTGGTCATGCGTCATCCCTCCTGAGTGCGGTCCTGTGTGGGCGCTTTCGTTCGCACGTCTTGCTGTGACTCCCGGCGGGTGCGGAATGTTCAGCCGGCGCGCAGCGTCCTATAGACTCTGCCGGTTGCCGGGATTTTCCAATGCCGGCCCTGGTAAAGCTTCAGTAAATATCCGCAGGGAGCACACGCATGAACAGCGACACCGAGAATCCGTTCCGCCCACCGGAGGCCCGCCTGGACGAGCCTGACGCCACCCATGGCGAGCCGCTGTACAGGCTTTCCGCGATCGGTCTGGGTACCTTCATTGGCACGCCCCTGGCCGGTGCCTTCCTCGCGGCGGTGAATCTCCGTCGCCTGGGACGGGCGCAGGAAGTCGGGAAAACCTGGCTGGTCGGCCTCTGCCTGTTTGTCCTGCTGCCAGTTCTGGGCGCGATACTGCCGGAGAACATCCCCTCGATCGGCTTCACGGTGGCGCAGATATTCGGCATGGTCTACTACGCCAAATCAGCCTTCGGTCCGGCCCTGGACAGCCACAAGGCAGCGGGCGGAGCGTTCATTTCCAACTGGCGGGCGGCGGGGATCGGCCTGCTGTTCATGTTGGTGGTCCTGTCGGTAGCGATCCCGGTGGTGATGCTGATGGTGTGAGGGGCAGCCCGCGCTTTGCCTTATCATGAGTTCTTTATCCGCGATGACTGGCCATGACTACACAACGCTACCTGCTCGATGAACTGGAAACCGCCGACATGCTCGAGATCGACGGTCTGCACGCCTGGCGCTTCGAACTCAACGAGAACCTGCTGGACCAGGCGGACCTGGCGGCGGAAGCCGACCAGCCGTTCGCCAGCGAAGACTGGGTGCTGGCGGTGGAAAGCCTGGATGGACGCACCCGTCGCGAGTGGCGTTTTTCCTACAACGCGGTGATGGAAGCCGAGCCCCAGGCCGATGGCGAGTCCTGGCGCCTGACCACAGGGGAGGGGGCGTACCAGCTCCGTTGCCTGGGAGCGGTCAGCGCCAGCGGCGAGGATGAGTGAAGCGACTCAGCTGAAAGATCCCATGAAAAAAGGGAGCCGCCTGGCTCCCTTTTTCCCTTCCGTGCCGGTCAGGCCGCCTTGGCCTCGGCCTGGGTCACCGCGCGGTTCAGCGCGCTGAACAGGGCGCGGAAGCTGGCGGTGGTAATGTTCTCGTCGATGCCGATGCCGTGCAGCGGGCGCTGGCCCTCCAGGCGGATCTCGATATAGGCCGCGGCCTTGGCATTGGCGCCGGCGCCGATGGCGTGCTCATGGTAGTCCATGATTTCCGCCTTGACCGGCAGGGCGGCCACCAAGGCTTCCAGCGGTCCCTTGCCGATCCCGCGCCAGTGCTGCTTCTCGCCGTCGAAGGAGACTTCCAGGTCGACGGCGCTGGTGCCGTTCTCTTCCTGCAGGCGATGGCTGGCGAGGACGTAGGGCGAGGTCGCCTTGAGGTATTCGTTTTCCAGCAGCGAGTAGATCTGTTGTGCGGTCATTTCCAGGCCGAGACGGTCGGTCTCGCCTTGCACTACCTGGCTGAACTCGATCTGCATGCGCCGCGGCAGGCTGATGCCGTACTCCTGTTCGAGCAGGAAGGTGATGCCGCCCTTGCCGGACTGGCTGTTGACCCGGATCACCGCTTCGTAGTCGCGGCCGATGTCGGCCGGATCGATCGGCAGGTACGGCACTTCCCAGATCGCGTCTTCCTTCTGCTGGGCGAAGCCCTTGCGAATGGCATCCTGGTGCGAGCCGGAGAAAGCGGTATGGACCAGGTCGCCGACATATGGATGGCGCGGGTGGACCGGCAACTGGTTGCACTCTTCGACCACCTTGCGCACCGCGTCGATGTCGGAGAAGTCCAGTTGCGGATGCAGGCCCTGGGTGTACATGTTCAAGGCCAGGGTCACCAGGTCGACGTTGCCGGTGCGCTCGCCGTTGCCGAACAGGCAACCTTCGACGCGGTCGGCGCCGGCCATCAGGCCCAGCTCGGTGGCGGCCACGCCGGTGCCACGGTCGTTGTGGGTGTGCAGGCTGATGATCACGCTGTCACGCTTGTCGACGTGGCGGCCGAACCATTCGATCTGGTCGGCGTAGACGTTCGGCGTGGCGCACTCCACGGTGGCCGGCAGGTTGAGGATGATCTTGTTGTCCGGGGTCGGTTGCCAGACGTCGATCACCGCGTTGCAGACCTCCACCGAGAACTCCAGCTCGGTAGAGCTGAAGATTTCCGGCGAGTACTGGAACGACCACTGGGTATCCGGTTGCTCGGCGGCCAGCTTCTTGATCAGTTTCGCGGCGTTGGTGGCGATGTCCACGACGCCCTGCTTGTCCTGGTTGAAGACGATGCGGCGGAACGACGGGGCGGTGGCGTTGTAGACGTGGACGATGGCCTTCTTCGCCCCGCGCAGGGATTCGAAGGTGCGGGTGATCAGGTCTTCGCGGGCCTGGGTCAGCACCTGGATGGTGACGTCGTCCGGGATGTGGTTGCCTTCGATCAACTCGCGGACGAAGTTGAAGTCGGTATCGGAAGCCGACGGGAAGGCCACTTCGATCTGCTTCAGGCCGACCTGCACCAGGGTCTTGAAGAATCGCATCTTCTTCGCCGCGTCCATCGGTTCGATCAGCGACTGGTTGCCGTCGCGCAGGTCGGAACTGCACCAGATCGGCACCTCGGTGATGGTCTTCGACGGCCAGGTGCGGTCGGGCAGATTGATGGCCGGGAATGGGCGGTATTTCTGCGAAGGGTCTTTCAACATGCTCATGGGGCTAATCCTTTGGAGTCGGTTCCTGGGCCGGCGGGGCCAGGCGAACGCAGTGACGAGATGAAGAGAAGCGTCGCTCAGCCACGCAGTCGCGGGCTGACCAGGCACAGGCAGGCGTGTTGGCGGAGCAGGATGAGGGTGTGTGGTGTTTTCATGCGTACCACACTAGTGAGACTGCATTTGAATGGCAAGCATTAAAGGAAAATTAGTAGAATCTCCCATTTGTGCGGCTTTTGTGGGTTTTTATTCTTTCCCGGCGGTGAAAGCTTGTCCTCGATTGCGCCGCCGGCACGCTCTCCGCAATGGAAAATTCTGCGGCCCCATGCCGCAGAAGAGCCAGCCGCCCTTGTGCGATCATTTCGTTCCCCGTGCCTGGGTCGTATAACGACAGGCGCATTCTTCTTTTCGGCATGACCCGGCGCGAGCGGCCATCCGGCCCGCTACGCGGTGGTCTTCATTCAAGACGGCGGGAGTCGCAGGTGGCGACCACTCTGAAACGACAAGGCATCGGTGCATGGCTGGCTCTGTTCGCCATGCTGATGATCTTCGTCGGGCCGTTAATCTCCCAGTCGATGCCGATGGACCACCCGATGCCGATGGGCGTGGGGATGGGCCACGAAGGCATGTCCCACGAGAACATGGACCATGGCGACATGGCCCATGCCGGCTGTTCCGATGCCCAGCGCTCCGTCGTCCATGCCGGCATGCCGGGGATGGGCGGCGAGGAAGGCAATCGCCTGGCCAGCGACGTGCTCTGGGAGAAGTGTGGTTATTGCAGCCTGTTGTTCCACAGCCCGCCGCTCACCGAAGACGCCTGCCTGGCGCTGTTCTCCGTTCCCTTCGCGACGGCGCCCGCCGTCGCTTTCCTGAACGAGGCGTTCGTCGCCTCGCCGGTGTTTCCCGGCGCCCGTACCCGTGCGCCGCCGTTCCTGATCGCCTGACCTCTTTCAATCCGATAGCCGCCGCTTCCTGGGGGCACCGGCGCGTCTTCGCCGCGCCGGTGACGCGAGCCTGGCCGGGTGCCTGCTCGCCGTGGGGGCGGGGCGGAAGTCACATAGATCATGGAAAAACGTATGTCTACTCAACAACGAGCGGCCGGCAACGCCTGCCCGACCGCCGCTTTCAGCTTCGACCCTGCCCGTCTCGCACAACGCCGCCGCTGGGCGGGAGCCTTCGCCGCACTGTGCGGCCTGGCCCTGTCTCCGTCGGCGCTCCTGGCCGAGGAGCACTCCCAGCACCAGGATCACGCCGTGGAGCTGGCGCCGAGCGTGGTCACCGGAGTCGCCCAGAGTTCGCCGCTGACCATCGTCACCAATCCCAAGGAGCCGCGCCAACCGGTGCCGGCCAGCGATGGGGCCGACTACCTGAAGACCATTCCCGGCTTCGCGGTGATCCGCAACGGCGGCAGCAACGGCGACCCGGTGCTGCGCGGGATGTTCGGTTCGCGCCTGAACATCCTCACCAACGGCGGCATGATGCTCGGTGCCTGTCCGAACCGGATGGACGCGCCGACCTCCTACATCTCGCCGGAAACCTACGACAAGCTCACCGTGATCAAGGGCCCGCAGACGGTGCTCTGGGGGCCGGGCGCGTCGGCCGGGACGATCCTCTTCGAGCGTGAGCCGGAGCGCTTCGGCGAACTCGGCTCGCGGGTCAACGCCAGCCTGCTGGCCGGCTCCAATGGCCGCTTCGACAAGGTGCTGGACGCCGCCGCCGGCAACCGGCTCGGCTACCTGCGCTTCACCGGCAACCACGCGCAGTCCGACGATTACGAGGACGGCGCCGGGAATACCGTGCCGTCGCGCTGGAAGAAGTGGAACGGCGACGTCGCGGTCGGCTGGACCCCCGACGAGGACACCCTGATCGAACTCACCGCCGGCAAGGGCGACGGCGAGGCACGCTACGCCGGGCGCGGCATGGACGGCTCGCAGTTCAAGCGCGAGAGCCTGGGCCTGCGCTTCGTCAAATCGAACGTCAGCGATGTGCTGGAGAAGGTCGAGGCACAGGTCTACTACAACTACGCCGACCACATCATGGACAACTTCCGCCTGCGCACTCCCGACCCATCCAGCATGATGCCCATGCCGATGGCGTCCCAGGTGGACCGACGCACCCTCGGCGGTCGCCTGGCGGCCACCTGGCGCTGGGACGACTTCAAGCTGGTCACCGGGGTCGACGCCATGCGCAACGAGCACCGCGCGCGCGGCTCCAAGTACGACATGATGACCGACTACTACACCGACGCCGACCAGTTCCCCTGGAGCAAGGACGCGGTGTTCCACAACTACGGGGCCTTCGGCGAACTGACCTGGTTCGCCGCCGAGCGCGACCGGCTGATCGGCGGGTTGCGCCTGGACCGCGCCTCGGTCAAGGACTACCGGCAGACCCTGAAGTCCGGGCACATGGGCCACGCCATGGCCAACCCGACGGCCAACGACACCCGCGCCGATACCCTGCCCAGCGGCTTCGTGCGCTACGAGCACGACCTCGCCGACTCGCCGACCACCCTCTACGCCGGCCTCGGCCATGCCGAGCGCTTCCCCGACTACTGGGAGCTGTTCTCGCCCAAGCGCGGGCCGAACGGGTCGGTCAACGCCTTCGACAAGATCAAGCCGGAAAAGACCACCCAGCTCGACTTCGGCCTCCAGTACAACGGCGACAAGCTGCAGGCCTGGGCCTCCGGCTACGTCGGGGTGGTCCAGGACTTCATCCTGTTCAGCTATCGCGAGGGCATGATGGGTTCCTCGACCCAGGCGACCAACGTCGACGCGCGGATCATGGGCGGCGAGCTGGGCGCTTCCTACCAGCTCACCGGCAACTGGAAGACCGACGCCAGCCTGGCCTATGCCTGGGGCAAGAACAGCTCGGACGACCGCGCGCTGCCGCAGATCCCGCCGCTGGAAGCGCGCTTCGGCCTGACCTACGAGGAAGGCGACTGGAGTGCCGGCAGCCTGTGGCGGGTGGTCGCGCCGCAGAATCGCATCGCCAGGGACCAGGGCAACGTGGTCGGCAAGGACTTCGACAAGAGCGCCGGCTTCGGCGTCTTCTCGCTCAACGGCGCCTACCGGGTGACTCGCAACGTCAAGCTGAGCGCCGGTGTCGATAACCTGTTCGATAGTTTTGTCAAGCAGAATTTTCAAGCGGCCTGATCGCCGGAAAGCCAGTCCCCATGCGGGTTTAGCGCCCGTTCCTCGCTGCCCAAGATGCCCTGCCTGCCTGGTCTAGGAGCCGGATAAGAGCCAAGGGAAAGAACGCCACCGGACAAGCATGGCGTGTTCCAGCGCAGCAGTTCCCCCAATTCCTCTGTTCCTTCGATGCCCATGTTGGGCGTCCCGGCGTTCCGCCGTCGGGTGCGCGGGCTGCGCCCCGCGCTTCGTGCCGAATCGCGGCCATCCGGCTTTTTCCCCTGACGCCTTCGGCCCTCGGTCGTCGCTATGGAAATTTCCCAGGCAGTGTCTGGGAAATCTTCCCTGACGCTTTTGGCCCCACAGGCCTGCGCGCTCCGCTTGCCCCAAAAGCCGACTTTGTGCAGTGGGCGGGGTGTGGGCGGTCTTGCTGTTCCCTTCACCGTATCACGGCGTTCTCGCCGTCAATGACTGCGCGTGCTCGCACGCTTGCGGCCTGATGGCCGTCTTCGATCCCTGACTGCTTGCGCTGCGCCGTGCTCGCCACGGTTCCGGGCAATTCCGCCCGAGCAACCGGAGCACGATCATGTCGCAACTGACCCTTCTTCCTTCCGTCGATTCTCCGCTCATGGTGCGCGATGGTCGCGGCCGCTATCGGCCCAGAGTGTGTAAAAACACTTTCTTATCTTGCGTGCTTCAGCCCATTGCTCCTGGGCGTGGCGATTTCCCGATTATTTACCACGATCAGCGCCGGTAACGCTTCAGAGCGCGTATGAAGCGCTTTGGCACCTCTTGGGGCAGTAAAAGCTGGGCTTTTACGCCGCCATCGCCTTCAACAAGCCTTCGGTGCCGATGATTTTCATCACCCGCTTCAAGTTGTAGGCGAGCACATTCAAGCTCATTTCTGCGCTCACCCCATTCAGTTTTCGAGTCAGGAAGTGCGTTGCTCCCATCCATTGTTTGAGCGTCCCGAAGGGATGCTCAACAGTCCGTTTTCGAACCCGCATCATCTCCGGTGCTTGGTTCAGCCGGCGTTGCATTTCCTCCAGCACCGCTTTCATGTTCCCAGCGCCTTACTCGACGATTTGTGCTTGGCGTGCACTGGGTTTTCAGCGCGCAACTCTGGCACTTTGAACTCCAGTAACAGTGCATATTCATGCCTTTCTCAACGCTGGAGAATCGCCAAATCAGTGCCTCTCCAGCCGGGCATGTATATTCGTTTTTCGTCGCGTCATAAACGAAGGCATCTTTGTTGAACCGGCCATCAGCCTTGGCGCTTGAAGTCATCGGCTTTGGCACATAAGCGGTGATGTTTGCATCGTGACAGGCGAGGATTTCTTCACCCTTGAAGTAGCCTCGGTCGGCGACTACCGACAATGTTTCTGCGCCAATGGCTTCCCTAGCTTGCTTGGCCATCGAGCTGAGTTGGTCGCGGTCAGAACCTCTGTTGGTGACCTCATGAGCAACAATCAAATGGTGCTGCGTATCGACCGCCGTCTGCACGTTGTAGCCGACGATACCGCTGCCGCGCGTCATCATCGAACGGGCATCCGGGTCGGTCAGCGAAACCTGTTTGTCAGGGGAATCGTTGAGCTGAGTTTCGATCCCTTGAAGCTCTTTCATCTGCGATTTGAGCTTGGCGATTTTATCTTCCAGGCTGGCAATGTCTGGCGCGGAGGCGCTAGGAATCTGTCGATCAGCCGCATCGAGCGCAGCCAAATAACGGCCGATGCTCGCCTCGATTTCTTCCATGCGCCGCTTCAGTTTGGCGCTGGTGAAATTGCGGTCACGGTTGTTCACTGCCTTGAATTTGCTGCCGTCGATGGCAACCAGGTTTTCGTCAAACAACCCCAACTGCTGGCAGAGCAAAACGAACTGGCGGCAGACGCCGCGAATGGCCTTGCTGTTGTCTTTTCGGAAGTTGGCGATGGTCTTGAAATCGGGCATCAAACGCCCGGTTAGCCACATGAGTTCGACGTTGCGCTGGGCTTCTCGCTCCAGACGTCGGCTCGATTGAATTCGGTTTAGGTAACCGTAGATGTAGATCTTCAGCAGGATCGCCGGGTGGTAGGCAGGTCTGCCGGTTTCGGCTGGAATGACGCCATCAAAACCTAGATTGGCCAAATCGAGTTCATCGACGAAAACGTCAACCACCCGAACCGGATTGGTATCGCTGACGTAGTCGTCGAGGCTTTCGGGAAGTAAGGTGCTTTGACCTCGATGTTCACCCTGGATAAACCGTTTCATGGGCGTCCCTTGCGATGAGATTCTCGGAAATCATAGCAAGGGTTTACCGGGATGTTTTTACACACTCTGGGCCGGCGACGGCCGACCAGATTCTGGAAGCTGCGCGCCAGGCCATCGAGCACAAGATGCAGCGCGGGGATTCATTCACGTCGCCGGCGGCCGTCAAGGAGTACCTGCGCGCCAAGCTGGCCGGCTTCGAGCATGAGGTGTTCGCGGTGCTGTTCCTCGATACACAGCATCGCCTGATCGAGTATGCCGAGATGTTCCGCGGCACGATCGACTCGGCCGAGGTGCATCCGCGCGAAGTGGTCAAGACGGCCCTGCGTCACAACGCGGCGGCAGTCGTCATTTCGCACAACCACCCGAGCGGGAACCCGGAGCCGAGCGCCGCAGACAAGGTGCTGACCAAGCAGCTCAAGGAGGTGCTGGCGCTGGTGGATGTCCGCACGCTGGATCACATCATCGTGGCGGGCAGCAAGACCACTTCATTTGCCGAACACGGCCTGCTCTGACCGAAGGGGCTTCGGCCCCTTTTTGCTGCGTCCGCAGCTCGCTCAGGCCATTGCCCGCAACCATGCCAGCAAGTCGGCCTGCGGCCCATCGGGCGGCAGGGGCTGGGGCGATAGCAGGCAGTAACGCGAGCCGTCTTCGATGAAGCCGAGCGGCGCGGCCAGCACGCCGCTGTCCAGATCGT
The DNA here is from genome assembly GCF_020405165.1 of Pseudomonas sp. PS1(2021). Classification (NCBI taxonomy): domain Bacteria; kingdom Pseudomonadati; phylum Pseudomonadota; class Gammaproteobacteria; order Pseudomonadales; family Pseudomonadaceae; genus Pseudomonas; species Pseudomonas sp. PS1(2021). The sequence goes on from NZ_CP084484.1 coordinate 7,381,594, forward strand.
CGCGCACCAGGTGCCAGGGGCCGATGGCGACGCCGAGGCCGGCCACGGCCGCCTGCAAGCTGAAATAGAAGTGCTCGAAGGTCTGCCCCGGCGCGTCCGACACGGGCTGGCCTGCGGCCGTCGCCCATTCCGACCATGCGCCCGGCCGCGTGCGCGTGTGCAGGCGCGGTGCGCCGGCCTTGAGCACGGCGCCGGCCTTCTTCGTGGAGAACCAGGTCGCCACCTTGTCGGGGCGGCAGACCGGGCCGACCTTTTCCGCGAACAAGGGTTCGGCGTGGTAGCCCTCGGGCCAGGGGAAGTCGTCGCGACGGATGGCCAGGTCGATGCCGCTGGCGAAGGAGAACGACCCGCCGCCGGCCACCAGATGCACGTCGATCCCCGGATGCCGGGCCTGGAAGTCCGGCCAGCGCAGGATCAGCCAGCGCATCAGCAAGGTCGGCTCGCACGACAGCACCCAGCGCCGCCCCTGGCGGGCGCTGGCACGCAGCTCGCCGACGGCCTGCCGCATCAGATCCAGGCCATTGCCCACGGCGCGCGCCAGTGTGCGCCCGTCATCGGTCAGGAACACGCGCCGGCTGCGGCGCTCGAACAGGGCCACGCCCAGCTCGTCTTCGAGCAGACCCACGGCCCGGCTGACCGCGCCGTGGGTCAGGTGCAGTTCGTCGGCGGCCCGGCTGAAATTCTCCAGCCGGGCCGCTGCCTCGAAGCAGCGCAAGGCCAGCAGCGAAGGCAGGCGCGTGTCGGTCAATGGTGATTCCAGCTCACCATTCTTGTCAGAAAGCATCGTTATTCACTGGGGATTTTCGTCGGTAGTATCTCGACAATTCGTTGTTATTCGACAGGATACGCCATGCCAGAACTGATAGCTGTCATCACAATCACCTTGCTGGCTGTCATCAGCCCTGGGCCGGACTTTGCGATGGTCACGCGCAACAGCCTGATGCTGTCGCGTCGCGCCGGTGTGCTGACGGCCCTGGGCATCGGCCTGGGCGTGCTGGTGCATGTCACCTATACGCTGGTCGGCGTGGGCCTGCTGATCCAGCAGTCGTTGTGGCTGTTCAATGCCATCAAGCTGGTCGGTGCCGCGTATCTGGTCTATCTCGGTGTGAAGATGCTGCGGGCCAAGCCTGCCGGCGCGCTGGCTGACAGCACCGTGGCGCCGCTGTCGGATGCGGCGGCGCTGCGCACCGGCTTCCTGACCAATGCGCTGAATCCCAAGACCACGGTGTTCATCGTCAGCCTGTTCATGCAGGTGGTGCGGCCGGACACCCCGCTGGCGGTGCAGATCGGCTATGGCGCTTTCATCTCCGTGGCGCACATGGCCTGGTTCGCCTTGGTCGCCTTGTGCTTCTCGGCCGGGGCCGTGCGCGACCGGCTGCTGGCGGTGCGCCATTGGATCGACCGTGCTTTCGGCGGGCTGCTGGTCGGCTTCGGCGTTCTGCTGGCGGTGGCGCGCGGCTCACGCTGACCGCCACGGAAATCCGAGACAGTGTTTCGGAAATTCAGCATGCCAAGGTTTGTGCATGACGTGGGGCGGTCTTGCTGTCCCCTTCACCGTATCACGTCGTTCTCTCCGTCAAGGGCTGCGCGTGCGAGCACGCTTGCGGCCCGTGGCCGTCCTTGACCCCTGACGGCTGCGCTGCGTCGTGCTGGCGACGGTTCCGGGCAATTCCGCCCGTGCAACCGGAGATCGTCATGAACGACAAATCGCACGTTTCCCTCGAACAACACGTTTGCCTGGTCTGCGGCGCTCGCTTCGACACCGGCGCGATCCTGCTGGACAAGCGCCTGCGCGCGAGCATGGAGCGCCACACGGCGACAGGCTGGGGCTTGTGCCCGGAACATCAGAAGCTGTCCGACGATGGCTTTGTCGCCTTGGTCGAATGCGACCCGCAGCGCAGCGGCTCACAGGCCAGCGGCCGCATGAAGCCCGAACAGGCGTACCGCACGGGCCGCCTGGCGCACCTGAAACGCGAGGTATTCGCCGATGTGTTCAACGTGCCTATCGAGGACAAGCAGCCCTGCGTGTTCGTTGAACCCGGCGTGATCGAGCAGTTGCAGGCGATGACCGCGCATTGATCGCACAGCCACCATCCGGCGCGTTGTCCTTCGGGACGACGCGCCATTTTTTTTGCTGTATCCGCGTCCTTCGCGCTTTCGCGCAATGCCACCTCGAAAAAGCCAGATGGTGTCTGGCGAATCTGCCGCGCCGAGGCGCATGGAGGGTGTGGGCGGTCTTGCTGTTCCCTTCATCGTGCCACGGCGTTCTCGCCGTCAAGGGCGGCGCGCGCTTGTGCGCGCTTGCGTCCTGGCGGCCGTCTGCGACCCCTGACTGCTTGCGCTGCGCCGTGCCCCGAAAGGGGCGGGCAATTCCGCCCGGCAACCTTTCAGGAGTTCATGTCATGAGCAGCCATCACGATTGGGTCATCGAAGTTTCGGCACAGCACGACGCGCACAAGCCGTTCGCGCCGGAGAACGGCCAGCCGCTGCGCTTCAAGATCGGCGACGCGGTGATCTACACCAACGACTTCGGCGCACAGTTCCATCGCCGCGTCACCGGGTTCTATCAGCCTGCCGGGCCTTGCGGGCTGTACGCGCTCGGCCGACGCTACTTCATCAATTCGACCTCGCCCTGGATGCCAGTCGCGGAATCCAGCCTGCGCCCTGACGACGCGGCTTAATGCCTTCGCGCCCCTCGATGCCGCCGAACCGGCTGGCGCCGGATCGGCACTGTATGGCGTCAGTCGTACATCCTGTCCGGGCGCTCTCGCCGTTGTCCGCGCTCATTGGCTTCCAGCCAGTCGAACAGCGCGTCAATGTCTTGATCCAACTGGAACAGCGACGCCTCGGCCATCATGTGCCAGGTGGCGCATTCGTCGGCATGGTGCGCGTTGTTCACCACGGCATTGAGCTGCTGATGCAGGGCCAGCAGCCGCTTTTTCTCCGCTGCGACTGTCTCGCGGTCGGTCGTCCAGACCATCGAGGGCAGAAAGATGCCTGACGGTGATGCGCTGGTCGTTGAAGCCTCGGTGCAAGGTTGTTGTGTCACGGGAACTCTCCGAAGTTGGGAAGCCTTCACGATAGGCAGGCACCTTCTTTGTCTCCAGTCGAAATTCGCTCAAAAACGCACCGATTTCGGCATCAGCTCCAGCAGCGCCAAGGCAAAGGCGGGATGGGCGTCCCCGGCCAGAAAACATGGCCGGTCGCGCTGTCGTGCTGCGCATCGAACCCCCTGCGGGGTTTCGCCCCTGACGGGCTTCCATCGTTCCCTCGCTCCGCTCGGCTGACGCCTCCGGCCCGGCTTCCAGATCCGGGCCTGCGCGCTTCGCTTGCCGTGCGGTTCGTCACACAAGGGCGGCCGTTGCCATGTCCAGCCGTCTCCCCTGACTTCATCACCTTGTCCGCGACCGTAGCCCGCTTCCGTGTGCCGTCAAGGCGCGCAGGGCCGTGTCCTCGGCTGCGCCTGCGGGCCGCACCAACCCCGCGCTTGTTTCCTTGACGGCCCCCGTCCGCGCGCTCCTTTGGCCGCGGGCGATGAACTCAGGAAAGACGGTGGCAACAGGGCCAACCGGGTTCCTCGTGCCGACCGCACCGAACAGCCGAAAGGCTGGGCTCCGAATCTAGGAATCCGGTGTGCGGTGTGAACAGCAAACCCTTTTCGTCAGGAGAAAGACCATGCAACTCGCATCCCGATTCGCTTCCCGTTCCCCCTCGCTGCGCAGCGACTACCCGCTGACCGATGACCAGATTCACCGCGTAGCGCCGTCCATCTTCGCGGACGCGCCGCATGAAAGCCGTTCGCAGCGTTACGCCTATATCCCCACCGCCGCCGTGCTGGCCGAGCTTCGCAAAGAAGGGTTCCAGCCCTTCATGGTGACGCAGACCCGCGTGCGCGACCAAGGTAAGCGCGAGCACACCAAACACATGCTGCGCCTGCGCCACGCCAGCCAGATCAACGGCGCGGAGGCCAATGAAATTGTGTTGCTGAACTCGCATGACGGGACGAGCAGCTATCAGATGCTGGCCGGCATGTTCCGGTTCGTGTGCAGCAATGGCCTTGTCTGCGGCGACACCGTGGCCGATGTGCGCGTGCCGCACAAGGGCGATGTTTCCGGGCATGTCATCGAAGGCGCTTACGAAGTCTTGCGCGGCTTCGACCGGGTGAAGGATTCCCGCGATGCCATGCGCGCCATCACGCTGGACGAAGGCGAGGCCGAAGTGTTCGCCCGTTCCGCGCTGGCACTCAAGTACGACCCCACCGATAAAAAGCCCGCACCCATCACCGAATCGCAAATCCTGATGCCGCGCCGCTTTGATGACCGCCGCCCGGACTTGTGGAGCGTGTTCAACCGCACGCAAGAGAACCTGACCCAAGGCGGCCTGCGCGGGCGCAGCGCCAACGGACGCCGGCAGCAAACCCGCCCGGTGCAGGGCATCGACCAAAACATCCGACTGAATCGCGCCCTCTGGCTGCTGGCCGATGGCATGCGCCAATTGAAAGCCTGATTCCCCACGCGGCAGGGGCAGGCAGCAGCCCTTGCCGCATCCCTCGTTGCTGCATCCCTGAACCGTTAGGAGTTATCACCATGAACGCCATTACCCAAACCGAAGCCCGCGCCCTCAACACCGCCGCCGCTATCCCGCTGGAAACCGCCGACCCGACCAAGAACCTGATTCTTGTCCCTCTGTCGCGGCTGGTGTCGCGGCCGACTGGCCGCAACGTGCGCAAGACCCCGCGCATGTCCATTCCCGAACTCGCCGCCAGCATCCAGCGTGTCGGCCTGCTGCAAAACCTCATCATGGGGGTTGGGGAGCAATGGAACTGAAAACCAACGTAAGCCGAATTAGAGTTCGTTTTACTCGTCAGCGACTGCGAATTAACGAACTTTGATTCGTGAGAAAGGTTTATTGCACTGATTTTCGGGTGTTGGTGACCTTTCCTCGCGATAGCGGAAACGGTTTCATAAAACGGTCGTTTTTCGAAACTATCCAGACGTTGCAAGGGTTTGCGGGGCAGCGACTGAGCTTAAGTGCACTTTCTGTTCCGTTGCTCCCCCAACCCCAAGCTCTCGTGGGCCAGCGGCGAGCCGGTGGAGAGAAGCGCCTTGAGGCGTTGCAATTTGTGCGTTTCGCGTGGCTTGGCGCCGGCCTTCTCCAGCGCGGCGAGGTACTTGGCACTGGTGCCGAAGATGCTGATGCCCTCGGCATCGATCAGCTCGATCAGGCGTTCGGGCCCCGGATGGAAGGGCGAGCCGTCGAACAGCACCAGGGTGGCGCCCAGGGCCAGGCCGGAGACCAGCCAGTTCCACATCATCCAGCCGCAGGTGGTGTAGTAGAACAGGCAATCGTTGGCCGTCAGGTCGGTGTGCAGGCCGAGTTCCTTGACGTGCTGCAGCAGGGTGCCGCCCACGCCGTGGACGATGCACTTGGGCACGCCGGTGGTGCCGCTGGAGTAGAGGATGTATAGCGGCTGGTCGAAGGGCACGGCGGTGAATTCGGGTTCGCCGCCGGGGCGGTAGAAGTCCTGCCACAGCGACACTCGGGCCTGGGTGCTGAAGTCGGCGGGCTTCGCCTCGGGCCGGGAGTAGGGCACGACGACGAGTTGCTCCAGGCTCGGCAGGCGTTCGAGGATTTCACCCAGCTTGGCGGCCAGGTCCAGATTCTTGCCGGCGTAGCGGTAGCCGGCAGCGGCGATCAGCACCTTGGGCTCGATCTGGCCGAAGCGGTCGATCACCCCCTGGGTGCCGAAGTCCGGCGAACAGGACGACCAGGTGGCGCCGAGGCTGGTGGCGGCGAGCATGCCCACCACCGTCTGCCAGGTGTTGGGCATAAAGGCCGCGACCCGGTCGCCGACGCCCACGCCAGCCGCGCGCAGGCTGCGCTGCAGGCCAGCGACATGCCCGGCCAGCTCCAGGTAGCTGAGCTGCTCGCGGCTGCCGTCTTCGCCCACGGCCACCAGCGCCGGATGCGGGTCGCGGCGGCGCAGCAGGTGTTCGGCGAAATTCAGCCGGGCGCCGGGGAACCAATCGGCGTCGGGCATGGCCGGGCCCTCGCGCAGCACCCGCTCGGCGGGCGCGCTGAAGCGAATCTCGAAGAAATCGACGATGGCCTGCCAGAAGGCCTCGCGCTGTTCGATGCTCCAGGCGTGCAGGGCCGGGTAGTCAGCCAGTTCGAGGCCGTGGCGCCGGTTGATCAGGCGGCGGAAGGCATCCAGGCGGGTAGCGGCGATACGTTCGGCGGAGGGCGTCCAGAGAGGCTGCTGCATGGCCGGTCCTCGTCGTTGCTTGTCGGTACTTTCTACCCTAGCGCAAGCGGACGGGGTTGCCTTGACGCGCAGCGACGCTTATCGCCACGCGACCGACCTTCTGCCGCAGTGACGCCACCACGGCAACTGGCGCGAAACGCAAGGTGGCTCGGAGCGTAGGGTGGATCACGCTTCACCGATCCACCATGGCGTGACACCGTGGTGAGGATTGGTGGATGAACAAAGCGTCATCCACCCTACGGGCTTATCGGCTCAGGCGTGCGCGCGCCACCCGCGAACCGTTGGCCTTGCCCAGCACCTCGCAGATGCGCTGGCCGGCGGCGATCAGCTTGTCCATGTCGATGCCGGTGTCGATGCCCAGACCCTGCAGCATGTAGAGCACGTCCTCGGTGGCGACATTGCCGGTGGCGCCCTTGGCGTAGGGACAGCCGCCGAGGCCGGCGACCGAACTGTCGAACACCTGGATGCCTTCGAGCAGGCTGGCGTAGATATTGGCCAGGGCCTGGCCGTAGGTGTCGTGGAAATGTCCGGCCAGCAGGTGGCGGGGGATGTCGCGGCCGACCACGTTGATCAGGTGGCGGGTCTTGCCCGGCGTGCCGGTGCCGATGGTGTCGCCGAGCGATACCTCGTAGCAGCCCATGGCGTACAGCTCGCGGGCGACGCTGGCGACCTGCGCCGGGTCGATCTCGCCGTCGTAGGGGCAGCCGAGCACGCAGGACACATAGCCGCGCACGCGCACCTTGGCGGCCTTGGCCGCCTCCATCAGCGGCACGAAGCGCTCCAGACTCTCGGCGATGGAGCAGTTGATGTTCTTCTGCGAAAAGGCCTCGCTGGCGGCGGCGAATACCGCCACCTCTTCGACCTCGGCCTGCAGGGCGGCCTCGAAGCCTTTCAGGTTCGGCGTCAGCGCGGCGTAGGTGACGCCCGGCTGGCGCTGGATGGCGGCGAAGACGTCGGCGGAGCCGGCCATCTGCGGCACCCATTTGGGCGAGACGAAGCTACCAACCTCGACATAACCGAGGCCGGCGGCGCTCAGGTCGTCCACCAGGCGCACCTTGTCGGCCACGCTGATCGGCTGTTTCTCGTTCTGCAGGCCGTCGCGCGGGCCGACTTCGACCAGGCGTACGGATTTGGGCAGGCTCATCGGGGTTCCTCGTATGTATCCGTTGTCATCGCGCGTGCGCGGTGGCGTAGGGTGCGCCGTGCGCACCATGGGGTTTGGCTATCTTAGGGCGCTTGCTGCGCATGACGCACGACAGCGTAGGGTGGATGTCGCTTTTTACATCCACCAACGCAGCCGTTGGTGCGCAAAGCCTAGGCGGCCCCGCGACACCCTACGACAATTCCACCAGCACCGCGCCGTCGCCGACCAGCTCGCCTTCGCGGCAGTAGATGGCCTTGACCGTGCCGGCCTCGGGCGCGCGGATGCTGTGTTCCATCTTCATCGCTTCCAGCACCACCAGGGCGGTGCCGGCCTCCACGGCCTGGCCCGGCTCGACCAGTACGCGGACGATGCTGCCGTTCATCGGCGCGGTCAGGCCGCCGTGCTGATGATGGCTGGCCTCGGCGGCGGCGATCGGGTCGAAGCGGCTGACCGCGTGCAGTTCTCCCTGCCATTGCAGGTACAGGGTGTCGCCCTGGCGGATCGCGGGCAGGCGCTGCTGCGCCGCGCCGGGCACCAGCAGGCTGTCGCCCTGCAGATGCGCCTGGCCGCTGGCGCGCACCTTGCGGCTGCTGCCCTGGCAGCTCAGGTGCAGTTCGATCTCCGCCGGGCCGCCGCTGCGCCAGCCGCTGCGCGCGGCCCAGGGCGAATGGGCGTCGTCGGCGCGACGGTGTGCGGCTTCGCTCTGGATAAAGGCATCGGCCGCCAGTTGCCAGAAGGCCTCCGGCAGCTCGCTGGGCGGTGGCAGCAGCTGCGCCTCGTGGCGCGGGATAAAGCCGGTGTCCAGCTCGGCGGCGGCGAAGGCCGGATGGGCCAGCACGCGACGCAGGAAGGCCAGGTTGGTCTTGACCCCGCCGACCAGGGTTTCGTCGAGCATGGCCAGCAGGCGCAGGCGCGCTTCCTCGCGGTTCTCGCCCCAGGCGATGACCTTGCCGAGCATGGGATCGTAGAAGGGCGAGACCACATCGCCCTGGGCCACGCCGCTGTCGGTACGTCGGCCGGGGCCGGCGGCGGCTTCGCGGTACAGCGCCAGGGTGCCGGTGGCCGGGAGGAAGTCGTGGTCCGGATCTTCCGCGTACAGGCGCACCTCGATGGCGTGGCCGTTAAGCGGCACTTGTTCCTGCGTGATCGGCAGCGCCTCGCCGCGGGCGACGCGAATCTGCCAGGCCACCAGGTCGAGGCCGGTGATCAGCTCGGTGACCGGGTGTTCCACCTGCAGGCGGGTGTTCATCTCCATAAAGAAGAAGTCGCCGCGCTCGTCCAGCAAAAATTCCACGGTGCCGGCGCCGACGTAGCCGATGGCCTGGGCGGCCTTGACCGCCGCCTCGCCCATGGCGCGGCGCAGTTCGGGTGACAGGCCGGGGGCGGGGGCTTCTTCCACCACCTTCTGGTGGCGGCGCTGGATCGAGCAGTCGCGCTCGTTCAGGTACAGGCAGTGGCCGTGCTGGTCGGCGAATACCTGAATTTCCACGTGGCGCGGTTTGAGTACGTATTTTTCCACCAGCATGCGCGAGTCGCCGAACGACGACTGCGCCTCGCGCTGGGCGCTGGCCAGGGCCTCGGCCAGCTCGCTTTCGCGCTCGACCACCTTCATGCCCTTGCCGCCACCGCCGGCAGCGGCCTTGAGCAGCACCGGGTAGCCGATGCGCTCGGCGGCCTGGCGGAAGGTGTCGATATCCTGCGCTTCGCCGTGATAGCCGGGCACCAGCGGCACGCCGGCGGCCTCCATCAGCGCCTTGGCCGCGGACTTGCTGCCCATGGCGTCTATGGCCGAGGCGGGCGGGCCGAGGAAGATCAGCCCGGCTTCTTCGATGGCGCGGGCGAAACCGGCGTTTTCCGAGAGAAAGCCGTAGCCGGGGTGGATGGCCTGGGCGCCGCTGGCCCTGGCCGCGTCGATCAGCTTGTCGATCAGCAGGTAGCTTTCCGCCGGCTTGGCGCCGCCCAGATTCACCGCCAGGTCGGCCTCGCGCACATGCCGCGCCGTGGCGTCGATGGCGCTGTGCACCGCCACGGTACGGATGCCCATGGCCTTGGCCGTGCGCATCACGCGGCAGGCGATCTCGCCGCGGTTGGCCACCAGCAGGGTGTCGATAGGCTTGAGGTTCATGCTTGTTGCTCCTGCCAGGCGGGCGTGCGTTTGTCGAGGAAGGCGCGCAGGCCTTCCTGGCCTTCGGCGCTGACGCGCAGACGGGCGATGGCGTTCTCGGTATAGCGGCGCAGGGCCGGCGTCAGTTCGCCGCTGCCGACTTCGCGCAGCAGGTCCTTGCTGGCGCGCATGGCCTGCGGGCTATTGAGCAGCAGGTTGGCGATCCAGGCCTCGGCCTGGGTATCGAGTTCGGCGGCCGGGCAGGTCTCGGCGAGCAGCCCGAGCTCGCGGGCGCGGTGGCCGTCGAAGCGCTCGGCGGTCAGTGCGTAGCGCTTGGCCGCGCGTTCGCCCAGTGCTTGGACCACGAAGGGACTGATCACCGCCGGGGCCAGGCCGATACGCACTTCGGACAGGGAGAACAGGCTGTCCTCGGCGCCGATGGCCATGTCGCAGCAACTGACCAGGCCCACCGCACCGCCGAAGGCCGCGCCCTGCACCACGGCCAGGGTGGGGATCTTCAGGGCGGCCAGGTTGTACATCAGCTCGGCCAGCTCGCGGGCGTCATTGAGGTTGGCGTTGTAGTCGAGCTCGGCGGCCTGCTGCATCCAGGCCAGGTCGGCGCCGGCAGAAAAGTGCTTGCCGCGGCCGCGCAGCAGCAAAAAGCGCAGGCTCTTGTCCTCGCCAACGGCGTCGAGGGCGAGGATCAACTCGCGGATCATCGCGGCGTTGAAGGCGTTGTTCTTCTCCGGGCGGTTGAGCCACAGGGTGGCAAAACCGCGCGGGTCTTTTGCAAGCTCGATGGTGGTGAAGTCGGTCATGGTCATTCCGTAGGGTGCGCCGTGCGCACCGATACATTGGATTCGGTGTGGGAGGGGCTTTAGCCGCGACCTGTAGCGCGGTTGTCGCGGCTGAAGCCCCTCCCACGGATTACATGCGGAACACACCGAAACGGGTCGGCTCGATCGGTGCATTGAGGCTGGCCGACAGGGCCAGGGCCAGCACTTCGCGGGTCTGCGCCGGGTCGATCACGCCGTCGTCCCACAGTCGGGCGCTGGAGTAGTATGCGTGCGCCTGCTTCTCGTACTGCTCGACTATGGGCTGCTTGAGGCGCTGCTCGTCCTCGTCCGAATAGTGCTGACCGGCGCGCTCGGCCTGCTCGCGCTTGACCTGCACCAGCACGCCCGCGGCCTGTTGCGCGCCCATCACGCCGATCTTGGCGTTGGGCCACATCCATAGAAAACGCGGGTCGTAGGCGCGGCCGCACATGCCGTAGTTGCCGGCGCCGAAGCTACCGCCGATGATCACGGTGAACTTCGGCACCTGGGCGCAGGCCACGGCGGTGACCAGCTTGGCGCCGTGTTTGGCGATACCGCCCTCTTCATATTTTTTCCCGACCATAAAGCCGGTGATGTTCTGCAGGAACAGCAGCGGAATGCCGCGCTGGCAGGCCAGTTCGACGAAGTGCGCGCCTTTCTGCGCCGACTCGGCGAAGAGGATGCCGTTATTCGCCAGGATCGCCACCGGGTAGCCGTCGATGCGGGCGAAGCCGCACACCAGGGTGGTACCGAACAGCGCCTTGAATTCATCGAACTGCGAGTCGTCGACGATACGGGCGATCACCTCGCGCACGTCGAACGGCTGCTTGGCATCACTCGGAATCACCCCGTACAACTCCTCGGCCGGGTAGCGCGGGGCGATGGGCGCGCGGGCGTCGAGCTGGCCGAGCTTGCGCCAGTTGAGATTGGCGATGCTGCGCCGGGCCAGGGCCAGGGCATGTTCGTCGTCGTCGGCATAGTGGTCGGCCACGCCGCTGGTCTTGCAGTGCACATCGGCGCCGCCCAGCTCCTCGGCACTCACCACTTCACCGGTGGCGGCCTTGACCAGAGGCGGGCCGGCCAGAAAGATCGTCGCTTGCTGGCGCACCATAATGGTCTCGTCGCTCATCGCCGGCACGTAGGCGCCGCCGGCGGTGCAGGAGCCCATCACCACGGCGATCTGGGGAATCCCCATTGCGCTCATATTGGCCTGGTTGAAGAAGATCCGCCCGAAATGCTCGCGGTCGGGGAACACCTCGTCCTGGCGCGGCAGGTTGGCGCCGCCGGAGTCCACCAGGTAGATGCACGGCAGGCGGTTCTCGCGGGCGATGGCCTGGGCGCGCAGGTGCTTTTTCACGGTCAGCGGGTAGTAGCTGCCGCCTTTTACCGTGGCGTCGTTGGCCACGATCATGCACTCGACGCCTTCGACCCGGCCGATGCCGGCGATCACCCCGGCGGCGGGTACCTCTTCGCCGTAGACCTCGTGGGCGGCGAGCTGGCCGATCTCCAGGAAGGGCGAGCCGGGGTCGAGCAGGCGGTTGATGCGTTCGCGCGGCAGCAGCTTGCCACGCGCGGTGTGGCGCGCCTGGGCCTTCTCGCCGCCGCCTTCGTGCAGGCGGGCGAGCAGGGCGCGCAGGTCGGCGACCTGCTCGAGCATGGCCGCGCTGTTGGCGGCGAACTCCGGGGAGCGGGTATTGATCTGGGTATGCAGGATGGCCATGGTCGCTTCCTGTAGGGTGCGTCGTGTGCACCCTGCCGTTGTTTTGGTGCGCATGGCGCACCCTACGGATTACTTGGTTTCGTTGAACAGCTCGCGGCCGATCAGCATGCGGCGGATCTCGCTGGTGCCGGCGCCGATCTCGTAGAGCTTGGCGTCGCGCAACAGGCGGCCGGCCGGGTACTCGTTGGTGTAGCCGTTGCCGCCGAGCAGCTGGATGGTGTCCAGGGCCATCTTGGTGGCCATTTCGGCGGTGTAGAGGATCACCGCCGCGGCGTCCTTGCGCGATTCCTCGCCGCGGTCGCAGGCCTTGGCGACGTTGTACAGGTAGGACTTGGAGGCGTTCATGCCGGCGTACATGTCGGCCAGCTTGCCCTGCACCAGCTGGAATTCGCCGATGGACTGCTTGAACTGCTGGCGCTCGTGCACGTAGGGCAGCACCACGTCCATGCAGGCGCTCATGATCCCGGTGGGGCCGCCGGAGAGCACGGTGCGCTCGTAGTCCAGGCCGCTCATCAGCACGCGCACACCGCCGCCTTCGCTACCCAAGATGTTTTCTTCCGGCACCTCGCAGTCTTCGAACACCAGCTCGCAGGTGTTGGAGCCGCGCATGCCCAGCTTGTCCAGCTTCTGGTGGCGGGAGAAGCCCTTGAAGTCGCGCTCGACGATAAAGGCGGTCATGCCGCGCGAGCCGGCGTTGATGTCGGTCTTGGCGTAGATCACGTAGGTGTTGGCGTCCGGGCCGTTGGTGATCCACATCTTGTTGCCGTTGAGCAGGTAGCGGTCGCCGCGTTTTTCCGCGCGCAGCTTCATCGACACCACGTCGGAGCCGGCGTTGGGCTCGCTCATGGCCAGGGCGCCGACGTGCTCGCCGGAGCACAGCTTGGGCAGGTACTTGAGCTTCTGCTCGTGGCTGCCGTTCTTGCGGATCTGGTTGACGCACAGGTTCGAATGCGCGCCGTAGGACAGGCCGACCGAGGCCGAGGCGCGGCTGATCTCTTCCATGGCCACCACGTGGGCCAGGTAACCCATGTTGGTGCCGCCGTATTCCTCTTCCACGGTCATGCCCAGCAGGCCCATGTCGCCGAACTTGCGCCACATGTCCGCGGGGAACTCGTTGTCACGGTCGATCTGCGCCGCGCGCGGGGCCAGCTCGGCTTGAGAGAACTGATACACCGCGTCGCGCAGCATATCGATGGTTTCGCCGAGGCCGAAGTTGAGGGTGGGGTAGCTCATGGGACACCTTTTGTTGTTTTGGGGTGCGCCGTGCGCACCGGGTCGGTTGGGGGGGCGCGACGCACCCTACATGTCGGTTTCGGCCAGGGCTGCCAGGCAGCGCTCCTCGGCGGTATCGAGCTCCAGCTGCATCTGCCGGATGTCCAGCAGCTGCTGCTCGAGCTGGGCGCGGCGTGCGGCGATCTTTTCCATGAAGGTTTCCAGCTGCTTGCGGTTGCCGCTGCTGGGGTCATAGAGGTCGATCAGCTCCTTGCACTCGGCCAGGGAAAAACCGATGCGCTTGCCGCGCAGGATCAGTTTCAGGGTGACCAGATCGCGGGGGCTGAAGATGCGCTCCTGGCCGCGGCGCTCGGGGGCGAGCATGCCTTGCTCCTCGTAGAAGCGGATGGCGCGCGGCGTCACGTCCAGTTCGCGGGCCAGGTCGGAGATGGAGTAGGTGGTGGGCATCGGGGTGCTCTCGTTTACCTTTACGTTAACGTAAAGCTGGAAAAGCACCCCTGTCAAGTACGGACGATGCCGTCAGAAGGTGTGAACGGCCATGCCGAGCGCGCCAGCCAGCGCGCCCAGGACCATCTCCTGCTGCAGGCGCAGGCGGCTGGCGGGCTCGTCGCAGGCAGCCTGGGTCCAGGCCGGCAGCTGGTTGAGCAGCGAGACGATGGCCCGTACCGCGCCGCGACGGACAGCGTCTGGCGCCTGGCCGCACAGCGGCGCCACGGCCTGCAGCCAGTGCTGTTCGTAGCGCTCGCGCAGCTCGAGGATCTGCTCCAGCGGCTCGGGTGGCAGGCAGCACAGCTCGTATTCGGCCAGACGAAAGTGCAAGGGCATGCTCTGGTGCAACTGCAAGTGGCGTTCGAGCAGCGCGCGCAGCCGACTCCTGGCGTCGGGCTGGCTCTTGAGCAGTTGTTCGGCGCCCAGCGTCAGGGCGCTGTAGAACTCCTCGATGAACTCGAACAGCAGCGCTTCCTTGCTCTCGATATGGTTGTACAGCGAGCCGGCGGCGATACCCATATGGGCGGCCAGGTCACGCATGCCGACGCGACTGAAACCACGCTCGGCGAACAGCTCCAGCGCCGCACGCTGGGCATCCTGATAGCGTATTCCGGCCTTGCTGCGCGGCGCCGGGCGTGCCACCGGGCTAGACACGGAACTGCTCCGGGGCGCTGTCCTCGGCCTGGGTGACGTTCTGGTTGATATCTTCGCTCACGTGGACTTGCTCCAGGGTAGTGCTGGCGATGGATGTGGTGAGGTCGCCGAGATTGCGCAGCGCCTCGCCGCTTGCAGGTCGAGCCCGGACAACTCCGCGGCAGGTTCGGCAGAAGGGCGGGTGCGTGGCGCCCGCCGTTGCGTCAGAGCGGGTAGTGCGCCAGCTCGCGGGCGATCAGCAGGCGCTGGATCTCGCTGGACCCCTCGTAGATCTGGGTGATGCGCGCGTCGCGGTAGTACTTCTCCACCGGGAAGTCCTCCAGGTAGCCGTAGCCGCCGTGGATCTGGATGGCCTTGGAACACACCCATTCGGCCATTTCCGAGGCGAACAGCTTGGCCTGCGAGGCCTCCGACAGGCAGCTCAGGCCGGCGCTCTTCAGCTGCGCGGCATGCAGGATCAGCAGGCGCGCGGCGTTGAGCCGGGTGTGCATGTCGGCCAGCAGGTTGGCCACGCTCTGGTGCTCGGCGATCGGCTTGCCGAACTGCACGCGCTCGCGCGAGTAGCCCAGCGCCGCCTCGAAGGCCGCGCGGGCGATCCCCAGGGCCTGGGCGGCAATGCCGATACGCCCGCCCTCGAGGTTGGCCAGGGCGATGGCCAGGCCCTTGCCGCGCTCGCCGAGCAGGTTGTCTTGCGGAATGCGGCAGTCCTGCAGGGTCACCGCGCAGGTGTCCGAGGCCTTGATGCCCATCTTGTGCTCGCTGCGCTCGACCACGAAGCCGGGAGTGTCGGTCGGCACCAGAAAGGCCGACAGGCCCTTCTTGCCCAGCGCAGGATCGGTGACCGCGAAGACGATTGCCAGCTGCGCACGCTTGCCGTTGCTGACGAACTGCTTGGCGCCGTTGAGCACCCAGTGACCGTCCTGCAGCAGCGCCTGGGTGCGCAGGTTGTTGGCCTCGGAGCCGGCCTGCGGTTCGGTCAGGCAGAAGCAGCCGATGGCCTGGCCGCTGGCCAGCGCCGGCAGCCAGGCGTCCTGCTGGGCCGCGCTGCCGTACTTGAGCAGCGGCCCACAGCCCACCGAGTTGTGGATGCTCATCAGCGCGCCGAGGGCGCCGTCGCCGGCGGAGATTTCCTCCACGGCCAGGGCATAGGCCACATAGTCGGTGTAACTGCCGCCCCAGGCATCCGGCACCACCATGCCGAGCAGACCCAGTTCGCCCATCTGCGCCACCACGGCGTCGTCGATCCAGCCGGCCTGCTCCCAGGCCTGGGCGTGCGGCGCCACCTCGCTGCGGGCGAAGTCGCGCGCCATGTCGCGGATCATGCGTTGTTCTTCGGTCAGTTGCAGATCGTTCATCATGTTCTCCTGCGCTCAGGCGGTGCGAAGGGGCTTGCCGGAGGCCGGGCGGAAGCCGTTGAAGAAGGCCTGCACCCGCGCCGGCGCCAGCTCATCCAGGGTGGGCGGGTTCCAGCGCGGCTGCTTGTCCTTGTCGATGATCAGGGCGCGCACGCCTTCCATCAGGTCGCCCTTGGCGAACCACTGGTAATCCAGGTGCAGCTCCAGGGCGAAGCAGTCGGCCAGGCTCAGGTAGCGGCCGCGGCGCAGCAGCTCCAGGGTCACCGCCATGGCCAGCGGCGAGCGGCTGTCGAGTACGCGCAGGGTCTCCTCGGCCCAGTCGCGCAGCTCCGGGCGGCTCTCGCGGCGCAGCGCGTCGCGAATCGCCAGCAGGTCGGGCAGGGCGAAATGCTGGTCGATCGCCGGGCGCAAGGCCTTCAGCTCGGAACCGGGGATGCGCACGGTGGCCAGCTCGGTGAGCAGCGCGCGCAGGTCCTCGTGGGGCGAGTCGCTCCACTGCAGCTGGTCGAGACGGGCGTCCAGCTCGGCGAGCCGTTCGCTGGCCAGGCAGTAGTCGGCCAGGTCGGCGTAGAGCGCGTCGGCGGCGCGCACCTGCACGCCGGTGACACCCAGGTACAGGCCCAGTTCGCCCGGCAGGCGTGGCAGGAAGTAGCTGCCGCCGACATCGGGGAAGAAACCGATGCCGACCTCGGGCATGCCCATCCGCGTGCGCTCGGTGATCACTCGCAGCGAAGCGGCCTGGGCCAGGCCCATGCCGCCGCCCAGCACGTAACCGTCCATCAGCGCCAGTACCGGCTTGGCGTAGCCGTGCAGGTATTCGTCGAGGGCGTATTCCTCTTCGAGGAACAGCACGTTCTGGTTGTCGCCGGCACGCTGGCTCTCGTACAGCATGCGGATGTCGCCGCCGGCGCAGAAGGCCTTGCCGCCGGCGGCACGCAGGACCACGGCGACTATCGCCGGGTCCTGCTCCCAGGCCCAGAGGTGGCGGCAGAGCAGGCGCACCATGGGCAGGTCGAGGGCGTTGAGGCCCTCGGGGCGGTTCAGCGTCAGATGGCCGATGCCGTTGCGCACCTCGGCCAGTACCGCTTGCTCCTGGCTCATGTTCAGGCTTCCCGACGGAACAGGTTGATGATCGCGGAGAAGTCCAGGCCGCCATGGCCCTGCAGGCTGAAGGTCTGGTACAGCTGCTGGGCGGTGGCGCCAAGCGGCACCGGCTGGCGCGCGTGGCGTGCGGCATCGGTGGCCAGGCCGAGGTCCTTGAGCATCAGGTCGCTACCGAAGCCACCGCTGTAGCCGCGTGCGGCGGGCACGTTGTCCAGCACGCCGGGGAAGGGGTTGTACAGCTCCGAGCTCCAGCAACGACCGCTGGAGGTGTTGATGATGCCGGCCAGCACCTTGGCGTCCATGCCCAGGGCCACGCCCAGTGCCATGGCTTCGGCGACGCCGACCATGGAGATGCCCAGCAGCATGTTGTTGGCGATCTTGGCCACCTGGCCGTTGCCGGCGCTGCCGCAGTGCACCACGTTCTTGCCCATGGCCGAGAGAATCGGCAGGGCCTGGTCGAACACGCTGACCGAGCCGCCGACCATGAAGGTCAGGGTACCGGCCGCGGCGCCGCCGGTGCCGCCGGAGACCGGTGCATCGAGCATGGGATTGCCCTGGGCGATGGCCAGGGTCGCCACCTCGCGGGCGCTCAGCGGGTCGATGGTGGAGCTGTCGATCAGCAACACGCCCTGGCCGACATGGGCCAGCAGGCCGTCCTTGCCCAGGTAGACCTGTTTCACGTGGGCGGCGGTCGGCAGCATGGTGACGATCGCCTCGACCCCGGCCTTGGCCACCGCGGTGGGCGAGGCGGCGGCGCTGGCGCCGGCCTCCACCAGCGCGGCGACCGCCTGGGTGAAGGGGTCGAAGACGGTCAGGCTGTGGCCGGCCTTGAGCAGGTTGCGGGCCATGGGGGCGCCCATGTTGCCGAGGCCGAGAAATCCGATATGCATGGTGGATACTCCGTAGATGAGGGTGGCGGCAGCGATTCAGTGATGGCGGAAGTTCGGCGCACGCTTGGCGACGAAGGCCTGCATGCCTTCCTTCTGGTCGTGACTGGCGAACAGCGAGTGGAACAGGCGGCGCTCGAAACGCACGCCTTCGGCCAGGCCGATCTCCTCGGCGCGGTTGACGCATTCCTTGATCATCATCGCCGCCGGCAGCGATTTGCCGGCGATGCCGCGGGCCGCTTCCAGGGTGCGTTCCAGCAGCTCGGCGGCCGGCAGCACGCGGGCCACCAGGCCGGCACGCTCGGCTTCTTCGGCATGCAGCTGGCGGCCGGTCAGGCACAGCTCCATGGCCTTGGCCTTGCCCAGCGCGCGGGTCAGGCGCTGGGTGCCGCCGATGCCGGGGATCACCCCCAGGCTCAGCTCCGGCAGGCCGAAGCGGGCGTTGTCGGCGGCGTAGATGAAGTCGCACATCAGCGCCAGTTCGCAGCCGCCGCCCAGGGCGTAGCCGGCCACCGCGGCGATGATCGGCTTGCGCCGCGCGGCGATGCGGTCGGCGGCGGCGAAGAAGTCGTCGAGGTAGATCTGCGGGAAGCCCTTGTCGGCCATTTCCTTGATGTCGGCGCCGGCGGCGAAGGCCTTGGCCGAGCCGGTGATGACCAGGCAGCCGACCTCCGGGTCGGCCTCCAGGCGGTCGAGGGCCTGGTTCAGTTCTGCGATCAGCTGGCTGTTCAGCGCGTTGAGGGCCTGCGGCCGGTTGAGGGTGATCAGGCCGACGCGCTCGCGCACCTCGACCAGCAGGGTTTCGTAGTTCATCGGCGTGTTCCTGGCGGGGCCGGCGCGCGGGCGCCGGCCCGGGTGGTCATTTCAGGGTGATGGTGGTGTTCACCGCACCGCCGTCGGCATCCTCGTCGAACCAGCGCTGGGTGACGGTCTTGGTCTGGGTGTAGAAGGTCACCACCTGCTTGCCGTAGGGGCCCAGGTCGCCGAGCTTGGAGGCGCGCGAGCCGGAGAAGGAGAACAGCGGCACCGGCACCGGAATCGGCACGTTGATGCCCACCTGGCCGACGTCGATCTCTTCCTGGAAGTGCCGCGCGGCGGCGCCGGAGCGGGTGAACAGGGCGGTGCCGTTGCCGTTCGGGTTGGCGTTGATGATGTCGATCGCCTCCTGCAGGCTGGCGGCCTGCATCACGCACAGCACCGGGCCGAAGATTTCCTCGCGGTACACGGTCATCTGCGCGGTAACCCCGGAGAAGATGGTCGGGCCGACGAAGTTGCCGTCCTGATAGCCCGGCACGTGCGGGTTGCGACCGTCCAGTTCCAGCTTGGCGCCTTCCTCGACGCCCTTGACGATCAGGCCGGTGATGCGCTCCAGGGCGGCGCAGGAGATCACCGGGCCGATATCGGTGCCCGGCTCGGTGCCGGCGTTCACCTTGAGGGTCTTGGTGCGTTCGATCAGCTCCGGCAGCCAGGCCTGCGCCTCGCCGACCAGGATCACCACCGGCAGGGCCATGCAGCGCTGGCCGGCGGCGCCGAAGGAGGCGCCGAGCAGGTTGTTGAGGGTCTGCTGCTTGTTGGCGTCGGGCAGCACGATGGCGTGGTTCTTCGCTCCCATCATGCACTGGGCGCGCTTGCCGTTCTGGCTGGCGCGGTTGTAGACGTGGGTGCCGACCTGGGTCGAACCGACGAAGGACACCGCCTTGATGTCCGGGTGGTCGCACAGCAGGTTCACCGCATCGACCCCGCCATGGATGACGTTGAGCACGCCCTTGGGCACGCCGGCCTCCAGGGCCAGTTCGACCAGGCGCATGGTCACCAGCGGGTCCTGCTCGGACGGCTTGAGCACGAAGGTGTTGCCGCAGGCGATGGCCATGGGGAACATCCACAGCGGGATCATCGCCGGGAAGTTGAACGGGGTGATGCCGGCGCATACGCCCAGGGGTTGCAGCAGGGTGTAGGTGTCGACGCCGCCGGCGACGTTGTTGGCCAGCTCGCCCATCTGCAGGGTGCCGATGCTGGCGGCATGCTCGACCACTTCCAGGCCGCGGAACACGTCGCCTTCGGCATCGGGCAGGGTCTTGCCCTGTTCGGCGGTGAGCAGGGCGGCCAGCTCCTTGATGTTGTCGCGGATCAGTTGCTGGTATTTGAGGAAGATCCGCGCGCGGGCGCCGATCGGGGTCTTGCGCCAGGTTTTGAAGGCTTCCTTGGCGGCGGCCACGGCGGCGTCCATTTCGGCGGCGGTGGCGAAGGGCACGCGGGCCAGCACCTGCTGGGTGGCCGGGTTGACCACGTCGCGCCACTGGGTGGTCTTGGATTCGACGAATTCGCCGTTGATGAGCAGCTTGACGCTGGGAACGCTGGAAGAGGTCATTTTCGGTCCTGCCTGCTTTCTTGAGGTCGAGTGGGTCCCCTCGGCCGGTGCGGCCGAGCGGTCGGGGTGATTTGCGGAGGGCCGGCGCGCCGGCCCGGTTTCAGCCCTTGAGCTGCGGGAAGTCTTCTTCGAAGTATTCCTGCGCGCCGCGTTCGCCCTGGCGGCGCTGCACTTCCATCTGCCGCAGTTCGACCCGGCGGATCTTCCCGGAGATGGTCTTGGGCAGCTCGGTGACGAACTCGATGCGCCGCACCCGCTTGTAGGGCGCCAGGTGCTCGCGGGCGAAGGCCAGGATGTTTTCCGCCAGCGCGGCGCTGCCGGGTTCGTCGTGGGCGAGGATGAGGAAGGCCTTGGGCACGGCCAGGCGTACCGGATCCGGGCTCGGCACGACCGCCACCTCCATCACCGCCGGGTGCTCGATCAGTGCGCTCTCCAGCTCGAAGGGGCTGATGCGGTAGTCGGAGGCCTTGAACACGTCGTCGGCGCGGCCAACGAAGGTGACGTAGCCGTCGGCGTCGACCGACGCGGTGTCGCCGGTGCGGTAGTAGCCGCCGCGCATCACCTCGGCAGTCTTCTCCGGGCTGTCCTCGTAGCACAGCATCAGGCCCAGCGGATGGGGCTCCAGCGGCAGGGCCACCTCGCCGTCGCTGGCCGGCTGGCCGTCGGGGTCGAGCATGCACACCCGGTAGCCGGGCAGCGGACGGCCCATGGACCCGGGTTTGAGCGGCTGGCCGGGGGTGTTGCCGACCAGGGCGGTGGTTTCCGACTGGCCGAAACCGTCGCGCAACCACAGGCCCCAGGCATGCTGGATCTGCTCGATGATCTCCGGGTTGAGCGGCTCGCCGGCGCCCACCAGTTCGCGCAGGCGCAGGCGGCCTTTCAGGCTGGCCAGGTCTTCCTGGATCAGCATGCGCCATACCGTGGGCGGCGCGCACAGGCTGGTGACGCCGTATTTTTCCAGCACGCCGAGCAGGGCCGGAGCGCTGAAGCGGGCGACGTTGTGAATGAAAATGCAGGCGCCGGCGTTCCACGGCGCGAAGAAACAGCTCCAGGCGTGCTTGGCCCAGCCCGGCGAGGAGATGTTCAGGTGCAGGTCGCCCGGCTGCAGGCCGATCCAGTACATGGTCGAGAGGTGGCCGACCGGGTAGCTCTGGTGGCTGTGCAGGACCATCTTCGGTTTGCTGGTGGTGCCGGAGGTGAAGTACAGCAGCATGGGGTCGGTGGCCAGGGTGGTGCCCTCGGCAGTGAACGCGCTGGCGTGCTCCGCGTAGGTCTGATGCGGCGTCCAGCCCGCCACCGGTGCACCGACGCAGATGCGCGTGCAGCCTGCGGCCAGGTCGGCGAACTTGCCGGTGTGCTCGCTGCCCACCACCAGGTGGCGCACCTGGCCGCGATCGATACGGTCGCGCAGGTCCTCGGCGGTGAGCAGGGCGGTGGCCGGGATCACCACGGCACCGAGCTTGAAGGCGGCGAGCATGGTTTCCCACAGGGCGATGTGGTTGCCCAGCATCAGCAGCATGCGTTCGCCACGGCGCACGCCGAGGGCGCGCAGGTGGTTGGCCACGCGGTTGGAGCGCTCGGCCAGTTCGGCGAAGCTGTAGCGCTGCTCGCTGCCGTCTTCCTCGACTATCCACAGCGCCGGCGCCTGGTTGCCCTCGGCCATGGCGTCGAAGTAGTCCAGTGCCCAGTTGAACTGGTGCAACTGCGGCCAGCGGAAGTCGCGCACCGCGGCGGCGTAGTCGGTGCGGTGGGCCAGGAGGAAGTCGCGTGCGGCGACGAAGGGTTGGCTGTTGCGGTTCATGGCGGTTCTCCTGCGATCGGCGCGGTACGGGCGGTCAGGCGGCGCGGTGGCCGGCATGGACGAGGCACATGCGGGCGGTCGATGGCGGGAGGAGGGTGGCAGCGGAGGATGGTTTCATGGCGAGTGCCCTTGTTTATTTTTGTTGGGACTGGCCCGGTTTTATCACCAGGCTGGTGAGTCCAGTATAGGTAGGCATTGTTAGGATAAGAACACGTATGGATTCAGGTGCGATATGCAAAAATGTTGCATGTCCCGCAGCGATGTCCCCCATGGCTTCTCGACGGTCCGGCCCGGCGGTGGGGGTGAAGGGAAGGACCTGATACGCAGGCATAAAAAAGCGCGACGCAAGGAACTTGGTCGCGCTTGGGGCCTTACGCCCCAGGGAGGCGCCAGGGGTTGGCGCCACGTGGGTCGCGTCAGTGACTGCTGGCGGCGGCTGCGCCGAAGCCGGTCTGGGCCCGCACGAACTGGTCGGCGTAGGCGGCGCGCTCGGCCTGGGCGCGCTTGCTGCGGTCCAGCTTGGAGACCAGCACTATGGTGACGAAGGCCAGCGGCATGGAGAACAGCGCGGGCTGGTCGTAGGGGAACAGCGCCTCGGCATGGCCCAGCACGCCGACCCACACCGAGGGCGAGCCGATCACCAGGGCCAGGGCGCTGATCAGGCCGGCCAGGCCGCCATAGACCGCACCACGGGTGGTCAGGCCGTCCCAGTACATGGCCATGATCAGCACCGGGAAGTTGGCCGAGGCGGCCACGCCGAAGGTCAGGCCGACCAGGAAGGCGATGTTCATCTGCTCGAAGAGAATGCCCAGGCCGATGGCGACCATACCGATGGCCACCGTGGCGATGCGCGAGACGCGCATCTCGTCCTTCTCGTTGGCGCGGCCTTTCTTCAGCACCGAGGCGTAGAGGTCATGGGAGATGGCCGAGGCGCCGGCCAGGGCCAGGCCGGCGACCACCGCGAGAATGGTGGCGAAGGCCACGGCGGAGAGGAAACCGAGGAACAGGTCGCCGCCCACTGCCTTGGCCAGATGCATGGCCACCATGTTGCCGCCGCCGATCAGGGCGCCACCGAGCTTGCCGTCGACGAAGTACTGCGGGTCGCCGCCGACTATGACGATGGCGCTGTAGCCCAGGGCGCAGACCACGAGGAAGAAGAAGCCGATGAACAGCGTGGCGAACAGCACCGAGCGCCGCGCCTCGCGGGCGTTGGGCACGGTGAAGAAACGCATCAGGATGTGCGGCAGGCCGGCGATGCCGAAGACCAGGCCGAGCGACAGCGACACCGCATTGATCGGGTCGGCCAGCAGGGAGCCGGGGCCCATGATCTGCGCGCCGCTGGCATGCAGGGCCACGGCCTGCTCGGCCAGCGTCTCGAAACTGAAGTCGAAACGCGCCAGTGCCAGCACTGCCAGGGTAGTGCCGCCGCCAAGCAGCAGTACCGCCTTGGTGATCTGCACCCAGGTGGTGGCGAGCATGCCGCCGAAAATCACGTAGACCAGCATCAGCGCGCCGACCACCACTACCGCGGTGCTGTAGTCGAGGCCGAACAGCAGTTTGATCAATTGGCCGGCGCCGACCATCTGCACCACCAGGTAGCAGCACACCACGGTCAGCGAGCCGAGCGCGGCGAAGCTGCGCACGCGGGTCTGGTCCAGCCGGTAGGAGACGATGTCGGCGAAGGTGTAGCGACCCAGGTTGCGCAGGCGCTCGGCCATGAGGAAGGTGACGATGGGCCAGCCAACGAAGAAGCCGATGATGTAGACGAAGCCGTCGTAGCCCCGGGCGAAGACCAGGCTGGACAGGCCCAGCAGGGTGGCCGCCGACATGTAGTCGCCGGCGATCGCCAGACCGTTCTGGAAGCCGCTGATACCGCCGCCGGCGCTGTAGAAATCGGCGGCCGAACGGGTGCGCCGCGCCGCCCACCAGGTGATCGCCAGGGTGGCGAGGACGAAGACGAAGAACATGCCGATGGCGTGCAGGTTGAGCGGCTGTTGCTCGGCCGTCAGGGGGGCGGCCTCGGCCAGTGGTGCACAGAGCGCGAGCAGAAGGGCTGGACGTTTCATACCTGGGACTCCTCGAGGATCTGCGCGCTGATGGCGTCGAAATGCAGGTTGGCGCTGCGCACGTACCAGGCGGTGAGCAGCCAGCACAGCAGGATCAGCGCAGCTCCCAGCGGCAGGCCCAGGCTCAGGTGGCTGCCGGCGTACAGCGGCAGGTGCAGCCAACCGGGAGCGAAGGCCACCAGCATGATGAAGCTGTAGTAGAGGGCCAGCACCAGGGCGCTCAGGGCCCAGGCGAGGCGCGCGCGGCGGCGGGCGAGGCGCTGGAACTTGGGATTGCTGCGGATCAGTGCGCAGGTCAGGGCATGGTTGGCGTGGCTGCTCATGCTGGTGCTCCGTGGTTGTTGTTGTCGGATCGCTGCAGATGTCGTCGCGTGTGGGACGCGGACGCTGGGTACGTGGGAGAGCAGTGCCCGGGCGGGTGGGGGGAGGCGGGTCGTCGTCGACGGCGCTGCCGCGGAGCGATCCGCAGCCGCCGCACACGCCGGTGATGGACCATGCGTTCATGCGCTAAGCCCTGAATTGTTGTTGGAGGGGCCGGCCCGATCTGGTCAGGCGTTGTGACAGGGAGTATATGTAGGCGTATTTACTCTATGAATTGACAAATAAGCCTGACTCATATGCAAAAAAGCACAGCTATGGAGCGAATCAACTGGGACGACCTGCGCTTTTTCCTCGAGGTGGCGCGCAGTCGCACCGCCAGCGCGGCTTCGCGTCGGCTGGGAGTGGACTACACCACGGTGTCGCGGCGCATCCGCGGCCTGGAACAGAGCCTGGGCGCGCTGCTGTTCGAGAAGTCACGCAGCGCCGGCTTCGTCCTGACCAGCGAGGGGCAGCGCCTGCTGGGGCACGTGGAGAGTCTGGAGGGCACGCTGCAGGTCGCCTGCGAACAGGTCTCCGGCAGCACCGGCGGGCTCGCCGGGCATCTGCGCATCGGTTGCACCGAGGCCTTCGGCTCCTGCTTCGTCACGGCGCAGATGAGCCATTTTCTCGACCACTACCCGAACATCTCGGTGGACATCCTGCCGGTGCCGCACTTCATCAGCCTGTCGCGGCGCGAGGCGGACATCGCCATCACCCTGGAACGCCCGGAACGCGGCCCCTATGTCTGCTCGCGGCTGTGCGACTACCGCCTGCGCCTGTACGCCACGCCCGGCTACCTGGCCAACCACGCGCCGATCCGCAGCCGCGACGACCTGGCCGGGCATGCCTTCGTCACCTACGTCGAGGATCTGGCGTTCAGCTTCAAGCTGCTGTACCTCAACGACCTGCTGCCCGGTGCGCACAGCCGCCTGCGCAGCACCAGCGTGGTCGCTCAGTACCACGCGGCCCTGGAGGGCCGCGCGCTGGCGATACTGCCGTGTTTTCTCGCCGGCCCCGATCCGCGCCTGCAGGCGGTACTGCCGGACGAAGTCGAGGTGATGCGGCAGTTCTGGATGTACTACAGCGAGGATCTGCGCAAGCTCAAGCGAGTCACCCTGGTGGCCGAGTACCTGCGTGCCTGCGCCGAACTCAATCGCGACCTGCTGCTGGGCGAGTCGACGCAGATGGTCTACCTGCCGAGTCTCTAGGCCGACGGGCGCCAGCGCGAATCGGCAGGCGCGCCGGTGGCCAGGCAGAAGCAGCCGGCGGCGGGCGAGCCCAGCGCCAGCAGGGCCCGATCCAGGGCCTCCGAATCGAGCGCGGCCACCGCCTCGCGCAGCCGCTGCAGTTGTCCAGCGTCGTCCCCAAGTTGCCAGAGCAGGGTCGCGGCCTCGCCCGGGGCTAGTTTTGCGGGGGCGAGACGGGCCAGCAGCAGTTCGCGCTGGCGCGCCAGGTCGAGACCTGCCAGTGGTACGCGCTGGGCGTCGATAAAGGCCTGCACATGACCGAGCAGCGTGTGGGCGTCGGCGTATGGCGATTGCACGGCGAACAACAGGCCATCCAGCCCGGCCAGGCGCCGATGACCGGCGAACACGCCGTAGCCCAGCCCCAGTCGCTGACGCCAGTGGTGATGGAAGGGCGCCTGCAGCCACTGGCCGAGCAGGCGCGCGGCCGCCTGTTCGGCGGCACTACCCTGGCCGCTCGGAACGAACAGCAGCAGCGCCTGTTCGCCGGCCATCGGCTCGACCTCCAGCCACAGCCGCTGCTCCAGTCGCGGGCGCTGCGACGGCCAGCGCCCGGCTTGCCCCGGCGCCGCGTTCCACAGCGCACAGACCGCGTGCCACTGCGCGTCGTCCAGGCCCAGGGCCAGGCCGTCGCGGCGGCAATCGCTCAACCTCACCGGGTCGCCAGGCGGATGCAGCTGGCGCGTCAGCTCGCTTTCCAGGCGTTGCCACAGGCGGCGCAGGAACATCGCCGCGGATGGCGAGGGCGTCGGCGCCGGCTGGGGAAGCGGGGCATTGTCCAGGGCGTCCAGGCTGGCGCGCAGCAGGTCCGGCAGCAGCGGCGCGGGTCCGCTCAGGCGCAACTCACACAGCTCGCCGCCGGAACTCAGACCCAGCTCCAAGCCGGCGCGCCGGGTCGTCGTGGCGAGCGCTTGCACGGCGCCCTGCAGCAGGCCGCCGGGCGGCGAGCAGCCCGGCGCTGCCTGCCAGCGGAGCAACAGCGCGCCATGGCCATGGCCGCCGGGCAGGTGCTCGCGGCGCAGGCCGGCGGCCTCGGGCGAGGCCGTCGCGCGGTTCGGGCCGCGCTGCTGCAGCCAGGGATTGGCCGGCGGCAGCTGCCAGTGCGGCGGGGCGGACGCGGACGGCGCCAGCGCACCGCACCGGCCAACCAGACGCAGCAGGTTGCCGGGATGCAGCTGGGGCAGGATCTCGCGCAGCACGGCCTCATCCAGTGATGGCGTCTCGCCGGCCTGCAGCCAGTGGCGCAGCAGGCCCAGCGGTTCCACCGCACAGGCCTGGCGCGCCAGCCAGCGCCGATGTTCGGTACTCAGCGCGCCCCAGTCCTGGCGGGCGAAGAACGCCAGCCAGTCGAACAGCAGCTCGAGCACCGCGGTTTCGCCGTCCGCGGCGATGCTGCCCAGGTCGAGTTGCAGCAGTGCCTGATCCTGGTGGTGGTAGGCCAGGCTCGCCTGTACCGGACCGCCCAGGCCGCGTTCGGCCAGGCTGGCGGCCCAGCCGCCGGGGGCGTCGTGCTGCAGTTGCTGGCAGAGCCACTGCAGCGCCGGCGCGGCGCCGTCCGGCAGTTGCTGCAGGGTAAACAGCAGGCACAGACCGGGGCGCGCCATCGCCACGCGGCTGTGGCGCGGCGGCAGCAGGGCCGGCGGCGGCGGGCGCGGCGTGGGCGTAGCGGCACGCAGGCGATTGCCCTCGCGTTCGGCGAGCTCGCGCAATTGCTCCGGCGGCTGCGGGCCGAGCAGCACCAGGCGGGCCTGGCCGGCGTGGTAGAAATCCCGGTGGAAGCGGCGCAGGGCCTGCTGAAACCCCTCTTGCTGCAGCGCCAGGCTGGCGCGCTCGCCGGCGTGGCAGCGTGCCAGCGGGTGCTGCGCCGGCACGGCCTCGGCCAGGGCCCTGCTGGCGGCGCTCAGGTCGTCGCGCGACCAGGCCAAGTATTCGGCGTGCAGCACCTCGCGCTCGGCGTGCTGCTGGCGCAGGTCCAGGGCCGGCGCGGCGAGCATGTCGCACAACCGCTCCAGGCCGGCATCGACAGCGGTCGTCGGTAGCTCGAAGAAGTAGTCGGTGTGGCGTTCGCGGGTGCTGGCGTTGGCTTGGCCGCCGTGCTCCATCGTCAGGGGCAGCAGGCTGTCCTGCGCAGTGAAGTGGCGGCTGCCAAGAAACACCAGGTGTTCGAGGAAATGCGCCAGTCCCGGGTACTCCGGAGGCTCGTCGTGGCTGCCGGCGTCGATGCGCAGGGCGGCGCCGCAGCGGTTCAGCCAAGGCGCGTGCAGCAGGGTCACGTGCAGGCCATTGCTCAGGCGCAGGTGCTGCACGTTTGGGCTGGGCATTCAGCGAACCCGGGCGATCAATCGTGAGGTGGCGGCGTTGCGAAAGGTCAGCTCGGCGATGGCTTGCTCGGCCTGCTCGGCCTCATCGCGGGCGGTGAGGATCACGCCGTGATGGGCCGACTTGCTGCACACCGGGTCGGCGTTGCTGGCGTCGCCGGTGAGCAGGAAGGCCTGGCAGCGACAGCCGCCGAAGTCCTTGTGCTTCTCGTCGCAGCTGCGGCAGGGCTCGGGCATCCAGGCGTCGCCGCGGAAATGGTTGAAGCCCGGCGAGTCGTGCCAGATCTGTCGCAGCGGCATCTGCCGCACGTTGGGGAACTCGATCGGTAGCTGCCGCGCGCTGTGGCACGGCAGCGCGGTGCCGTCCGGGGTGATGTCGAGGAACAGGCTGCCCCAGCCGTTCATGCAGGCCTTGGGGCGCTCCTCGTAATAATCCGGGGTGACGAAGATCAGCTTGCACGGGTGGTTCTCGACCGCGAGCCTGTCACGCCATTGATTGGTAATGCGTTCGGCGCGTTCCAGCTGCGCACGGGTCGGCAGCAGCCCAGCGCGGTTGAGCTCCGCCCAGCCATAGAACTGACAGGTGGCGAGCTCGACGAAGTCTGCCTCCAGCTCAAGGCACAGCCTGATGATGCGCTCGATATTGTCGATATTGTGCCGGTGGGTGACGAAGTTGAGCACCATCGGATAGCCGTGGGCCTTGACCGCACGGGCCATCGCCAGCTTCTGGGCGAAGGCCTTCTGCGAGCCGGCCAAGAGGTTGTTCACCTCCTCGTCGGCGGCCTGGAAACTGATCTGGATATGATCCAAGCCCGCCGCGGCGAACTCGGCGATGCGAGCCTCGGTCAGGCCGATGCCGGAGGTTATCAGGTTGGTGTAGTAGCCCAGGCCACGTGCCGCCGCGATCAGCTCGGCCAGATCCTGACGCACTAGCGGCTCACCGCCGGAAAAACCCAGTTGCACCGCGCCCAGCTCACGGGCCTGGCGAAACACCTCGATCCACTCGGTGGTCGACAGCTCGGTGCCCTGCTGGGCGAAATCCAGCGGGTTGGAGCAGTACGGGCACTGCAGCGGGCAGCGATAGGTCAGCTCGGCCAGCAGCCAGAGCGGCGGGCCGAGCGGGGTGTCAGGCGAGTTGCAGCCAGAACTTGTCACGGGCCACCTCCATAAACTGTTCAACGTCGTCGCCCAACTCCGCGACCTCGGGATAGCGCGCCTTCAGTTCGGCGACGATGGCGGCAACGCTGCGTCGACCGTCGATCAGGCTGGCGATGGCGCCGGCGCTGTCGTTGAGCTTGACCATGCCCTCCGGGTAGAGCAGTACATGGGCCTGCTGCGCCGGTTCCCATTGCAGGCGGTAGCCGGGGCGCAGGCGCGGGACCAGGCGACGGTCGAAGCCGCTCACAGGGCGATCCCCCGATGCCAGACGCGTTCGGCGGTCACCGTGTGGTATGGCGGGCGCTGCAGTTCGTAGGCCATGCTCAGGGCGTCGAGCATGCTCCACAGTACGTCCAACTTGAACTGCAGGATCTGCAGCATGCGCTGCTGGGCATCAAAGGTGCGGTAGTGTTCGAGGGTGATGCGCAGACCGTGCTCGACATCGCGGCGCGCCTCCTTCAGGCGCTTGCGGAAATAATCGTAGCCGCTGGCGTCGATCCACGGGTAGTGCTGCGGCCAGGCATCCAGGCGCGACTGATGGATCTGCGGGGCGAATAGCTCGGTCAGCGAACTGCTGGCTGCCTCCTGCCAGCTAGCTCTGCGGGCGAAGTTGACGTAGGCATCGACGGCGAAGCGCACTCCGGGCAGCACCAGCTCCTGCGACAGCATCTGCTGGCGGTCGAGGCCGACGGACTCGGCCAGGCGCAGCCAGGCCTCGATACCGCCGTCCTCGCCGGGCGCACCATCGTGATCGAGGATGCGCTGCATCCACTCGCGACGGGTCTCGCGATCTGGGCAGTTGGCGAGAATCGCTGCATCCTTCAGCGGGATATTGACCTGATAGTAGAAACGATTGGCCACCCAGCCCTGGATCTGCTCGCGGTTGGCGCGGCCTTCATACATGGCGCGATGGAACGGGTGATGAATGTGGTACAGCGCGCCCTTGGCGCGCAGCGCCTGCTCGAATTTGGCAGGGCTCAGGGCAGCTTGGCTCATCGACGCTCCAGATTTTTGTTGTTGGCCCGTTACAGGTGGATGCTCATGCCATCGAACGCGACCTCGATGCCGCGGGCGTCCAGTTCGGCACGCTCGGGCGAGTCCAGGTCGAGAATCGGGTTGGTGTTGTTGATATGGATCAGGATCTTGCGCGCCGCCGGCAGGCCATCGAGCACCTCGAGCATGCCGCCTGGGCCGCTCTGCGGCAGATGGCCCATCTCGCTGCCGAGCTTGTCGCCCACCTCGCACCGGCGCATCTCGTCGTCGCGCCACAGCGTGCCGTCCACCAGCAGGCAATCGGCGCGGCGCATCCAGCCCAGCAGCGGCTCGTCCACCTGACCCAGGCCGGGGGCGTAGAACAAGGTTCCCCCCGTGCGCAGGTCCTCGATAAACAGGCCGATGTTGTCGCCCGGATGCGGATTGCCGCGGTGCGGCGAATACGGCGGCGCGCTGCTGCGCAGGGCGATGGCGGTGAGGCGCAGCCCAGGACAGGCGGGGATGGTGAACGGCTTGGCATCCAGCTCGATCAGCTGGTGCTGCAGGCCGCCGTTCCAGTGGCTGAGCATGTTGAACAGCGGAAAGCCGCTGGTCAGGTCCTGATGGACCATCTCGGTACACCAGACCTGGTGCGGGCAGCCTTCGCGCAGGGTCAGCAGGCCGGTGCAGTGATCGATCTGGCTGTCGAGCAGGACGATGCCGGCGATCGCCGTGTCGCGCAGCTGGCGCGCAGGCTGCAGCGCCGGGAAGGCTTCGATCTGCGCGCGAATGTCCGGCGAGGCGTTGCACAGGATCCACTCGCCGCCATCGTCGGAGATGGCGATGGACGACTGGGTACGCGGCTGCGCGCGCAGGGTACCGGCGCGCACGCCGCGGCAGTTGCGGCAGTTGCAGTTCCACTGGGGGAAACCGCCGCCGGCGGCGGAACCGAGAATCTGGATATGCATCTGGGCCTCGCGCGGCAAAAAAAATCAGGCCCCGGCAGGCCGGGGCGGGAAACGCGGCGCGCCGGGCACGCCGCAGCTGGCTCAACGGTTGGCGAAGTACAGGGTCACTTCGAAGCCGATGCGCAGGTCGGTGTAGCTAGGTTTAGTCCACATGTTGTTGTTCCTCCGGTGGTTGGGGTGGTATTCACGGGCGGGCCGAACCCGCCCGTGGGGGTCAGGGTTTGGCGGCTTGCTGCGCCTTGAGGTAGTCGTCGTATTCGCGGCTCATCACATAGGCCTTGATCTGTTCCACCTCGGACGCGCTCAGCGAGTTCTTGAAGGATGGCATGCCCAGCGGGCGGAGGATGCCGTCCCGGACGATCTGCTGGAAGTTGTCGCGACGCCATTGATCCGTATGGCGCAGGTCGGGGATCAGGCCGCCGCTGACCGCGCCGACGCCGTGACACATCGAGCAGTAGTTGCCGTACAACAGCTTACCGGCGTCCACATCCGCGGCGCTCGCCTCGACCGGTTGCGGCGTGCGCTGCACGGCGACCGTTGTCGCCTGTGGCAGCGGCGGCAGGCCGGCCTGGCCGCCGAGCTTAAACACCAGCAGGCGGCTGAGGTTGCGCACCCCGGGGGCCAGTGCCGCGTCGCCGCCGAGCAGCGGGGCCACGCCGCCCCAGCCGGCCATGACCGCCACATATTGTTCGTCGTCCAGGCTGAAGCTGATGGGGGCGGCGACTATCCCGGTCTGCGCGGCGAAACTCCACAGGCGTTGTCCCTTGTCCGCCGAATAGGCGTGCAGCTGACCATCGGCCGTGCCCTGGAATACCAGGTTGCCAGCGGTGCTCAAGGTGCCGCCATTCCAGTAGAAACTGTGGGGCACGCTCCAGGCCTCGCGCTGGCGAACCGGGTCCCAGGCCAGCAAGGCGCCGCTCACCGCCTCGCGGGGAATCTCGTGGGTGTCACTGAAGCCGGTGCCGGTGTTGAAACCGTCGATCTTCTTGAACGCGGCCCCCTCGTTACGGTAGACCCCGGGGATCTCCTGGTAGGGGATATACATCAGCCCGGTCTGCGGGTTGAACGACATGGAGTGCCAGTTGTGCGCGCCGAACGGGCTCGGCCACATCACCACCTGCTCCTTCTCGTAGCGCGCACCGGGTACCTCTACCGGACGGCCGGTGGCCAGGTCTACCTTCTCGGCCCAGGTCACCTTGCCGAACTTTTCCGCCGAGAGCAGTTCGCCGGTGGCGCGATCGAGCACATAGAAGAAGCCGTTCTTCGGCGCCTGCATCAGCACTTTGCGCGGCTTGCCGTCCAGCTCCAGGGTAGCCAGGGTGATCTGCTGGGTGGCGGTGAAGTCCCAGGCTTCGCCCGGCGTGGTCTGGTAATGCCAGAGCAGCTTGCCGCTGTCCGGGCGCAGAGCGAGGATCGACGACAGGTACAGGTTGTCGCCGCCGCCCGGGCTGCGGATCTCGCGGTTCCACGGCGAGCCGTTACCGGTGCCGATGTACAGCAGGTCCAGCTCCGGGTCGTAGGCCATGCTGTCCCACACAGTGCCGCCGCCGCCGAGTTTCCAGTACTGGTCGCCCTTCCAGGTCTTGGCCGCTGCGGCCAGTTCGGGGTGCTCGTAGGGCTGGGCCGGGTCGCCCGGCACCGTGTAGAAGCGCCAGGCCATCTTGCCGGTCTCGGCATCGTAGGCGGAGAAGAAGCCGCGCACGCCGTACTCGGCGCCGCCGTTGCCGATGATCACCTTGCCCTTCACGACGCGCGGGGCGCCGGTGATGCTGTAGGGCTTGGCCGGGTCGGTGGTCTGCTCGCTCCAGACCTCGCGGCCGGTCTTGGCGTCAAGGGCGATCAGGCGACCGTCCAGGGCGCCGACGTAGACCTTGCCGTTCCATAGGGCGACGCCGCGGTTGCCCGCGTCGCAGCAGGCGTAGCGGGAGCGGCCGCGATCCACCTGGGGATCGAATTGCCACAGGCGCTTGCCGCTGCGCAGGTCCACGGCCATCACCCGGCTCCAGGACAGCGAGGCGTAGAGCACGCCGTCGGACACCAGCGGGGTGGCCTCCAGGCCACGGTTGTTTTCCAGATCCAGGTACCAGGCCAGGCCCAGCTTGCCGACGTTGCCGGCGTCGATCTGCTTGAGCGGGCTGAAGCGCTGCTCGGCGTAGGTGCGGCCATGGCTGAGCCATTCGCTGCCGTCTTGCTCGCTGGCACGGATGGCGGCCTCGTCGACCTTGGCGGCCTGGGCGCCTGTGGCGACCAGCAGCGCGGTGAGCAGGCAGACGAAACGGCGTGATTGGGTGAGGTTAGGCATCACGCGAAACTCCTGTTGTTGTTGGAATGGGAAGGCAAGCGGCGGTGCTTAGAAAACGTGTAGCAGGCGCAGGTTGACCCGTCCCTGCTCCTTGAAGCCGTTGTCCACCGAGATGTCGCGGCCGAAGTTGACCATCAGCTGGTCGCTCGGGGTGACGAACCAGCTGGCCCCGACGCTGAACTTGCTGGTGTTCGGCTTGTCGTTCATGTCCAGGCCGTCCACTTCTGTCTCGCCGCCCCACAGGCGCGAGACGCCGGCGCGCAGGTCGAAGCGTTCGTTGACGTGGTAGCGCAGGAACGCCTGGGCCTGGAACAGCGGCTTCTGCTTGAGAGTCTGGCTGGCGGGGCCGAAGTCGTCGTTCTTGCCGAAGAAGGTCACGTCGCCCACCAGGTCGAGGCTGAACTTGTCGCCCAGGCCCTCGATGTAGCCGGCCTGCAGTGCACCCTATCCAGCGGTTCTCGCCGAGGTTGATGGCGCGGTCGTTGTCGTAGCTGCCGGTGGGCAGCCAGAGGTGGGGGCTGATGCCGAAGTAGCGGCGTTGCTCCGGCTGGTTCACCAGCCATACGGTGGCGGCCAGCATCAGGTCGCCGGTGCCACTGTCGCTGCCCAGGGCCGACAGGTCGTCCTTGGCGCGCATGTTGCCGAAGGGCAGGAGGAACTGCGGGTCGACGATGTAGCCGCCCAGCTCCATGAAGTGCACGCCGCGCAGGATGCCGATATCCGAATCCAGGCCGGCGTCCAGCGGCAGCTTGTCGCCGTTGGCGTAGAGGCGGTTGCGTTCGGCGTGCTGGTAGTAGAGCAAGCCCACGTTGGTGCCGGCAGGCATTGCGGTGTAATCGCCGGCGTCTACGTCGAGCGCCGAGGCACCGGCGCAAAAGCTGCTCAGCAGGCCGAACAGCGAAGCATGCAGCCACTGCCGGGCCGGTTTGGGCCGAGCCGCATCTATGCTCATTTTCATGACATCACCTTTATTGTTTTTGTTTAAGATCGTAGTCGTACCGGTTTTTCCCGGACGCTGTGAAGTCATTGAGCAGAGTCTGTGCCAGTTTTCTATTTCGCAAATTGGACTAATTGAATCAATGGCTTATATAACAACAAGAGTCGTCGAACAGAGTGCGGGCGCCGTCTCGTTGTATCGCTGTCTCGATCTGAGACAGTGGCTCGGGCCGGGCTGGCGCAGTTCGAGACACCTGGCGTGAGACATATGACATGCACAGATCGAGCGACCCCGCCGCGACGCCCACCTCGGCTAAGCATTTGGTCGATTCCCA
Organism: Pseudomonas sp. PS1(2021); assembly: GCF_020405165.1. Classification (NCBI taxonomy): domain Bacteria; kingdom Pseudomonadati; phylum Pseudomonadota; class Gammaproteobacteria; order Pseudomonadales; family Pseudomonadaceae; genus Pseudomonas; species Pseudomonas sp. PS1(2021). The sequence continues at coordinate 7,416,192 of NZ_CP084484.1, forward strand.
GGTAATCGCCCGTTCCTGGCAGCGTTCGCAGAATTACGGCCTGTGCCCGCGCGACAAACTGCTGTTCGAGGCGCCGCTGGTGGCCACTGGCAAGCAGATCGCCGAGCGCGACCGCCTGCTGCTGGAATGCGCCATGCCCGAGATGCAGCAGCTGCACGCGGCGCTGGCCCCCCAGGATTGGATGCTGGCTTGCATCGACCTCGAAGGTGTGGTGCTTAGCAGCCTGAGCGGGCGCGGTAGCGCCAGCCGCGAGCTGAAACAGGTTTTCCGTGTCGGCGCGCAGCTGTCCGAACAGAACATCGGCACCACCGCGCCGGGCTGCGCGCTGGCTGAGGGCGATTCGGTGTTCTTCGTCGGCGAGGAGCACTATTTGGAGGAGGCCCGTCAGTTCTCCTGCCTGGCTACGCCGATCTTCGGCCTGGACGGCGGCATAGTCGGGGTGCTGGACGCCAGCAGCCGGCAGGGTGCATCCTCGGTCTATACTCTGGAGTCGCTGGTGTTCGCCGCCCGTGCCATTGAGAACCGCCTGTTCGCCCAGCTCGGAGACGTGCTGCTGGTACACCTGCACTATCGCCTGGACATACTCGGCACGCCGCTGGAGGGGCTGCTGGCCTTTGACCCGGCGGGCAAGCTGCGTTGCGCCAACCGCATCGCCGGCCAGTTGCTGCGTATGGGCGAGGTGCGCGCGGGCCTGGACTTCGCCGAGCTGTTCGACATGCCCTTCGCCCACGCCGCCTGTTTTCGCCGCCATGACCTCAGTGCGCCGCTGCGCCTGCGCAGCCACCACGGCGGCGAGCTGCACGCCTGCATCACTCAGGGCCCGCCTCAGCGAACGGCGCCGATGCTGGCCGAGGCGCCGCGCCCGCGGCGCAGCGCCGAGCCGCTGCCGACGCCGCACAGTGGTGCCTGCCTGCAGGACCCGGCGCTGCAGGATGCCCTGGCGCGGGCGCGCAAGGCCTTCGCCCGCGACATCCCGGTGCTGATCAATGGCGAGACGGGCACCGGCAAGGAGGTCTTCGCCCGCTTGCTGCACGAGAGCAGTGCGCGGGCCGGCGAAGCCTTCGTGGCCATCAACTGCTCGTCGATTCCGGCCAGCCTGATCGAGTCGGAGCTGTTCGGCCATGTCGAAGGCGCCTTCACCGGCAGCCGCAAGGGCGGCGCCATCGGCAAGATCGAGCAGGCGCACAAGGGCACGCTGTTTCTCGACGAGATCGGCGACATGCCGCTGGAGCTGCAGGGCCGTCTCTTGCGCGTGCTGCAGGAGCGCAGCCTGAGCCGCCTGGGCAGCAACCAGCTGATCAAGGTGGACTGCGCGCTGATCTGCGCCACCCACCGCGACCTGCAGCAGCTCAGCGCCGAGCAGGGCTTTCGCGAGGATCTCTACTACCGCATCAACGGCCTGCGCGTGAGCCTGCCGGCACTGCGCGAGCGACGCGACCTGGCGGCGCTGATCCAGCACCTGCTGCGCGCCGAGGCCACCGCACAGCAGCCTCTCCAGCTGAGCCCGCCGGCGCTGCAGGCGCTGCTGGACTATCACTGGCCGGGCAATATCCGCCAGCTCTACCAGTGCCTGCGCCTGGCTGCGGCGCTGGCCGAGGATGACGGCGAGATCGGTGTGCAGCACCTGCCGGACGAGGTGCGCGCAGGCCGCGGCGAACAGGCCGCGACGGTGGCGGGGGAAGGGCTGACGCTGGAGGCGGGGAGTACGCTGCAGCTTGCCGAGGCGCGGGCCATTCGCGCCGCGGTGGAGGCCGCCGGCGGCAACCTTTCGGCCGCCGCGCGCAGCCTGGGTATCGCCCGCGCGACGCTGTATCGCAAGCTCAAGGGGATGGAACAGGGGTAGCAGGCCGCTTGCCTGCGTGGTGTATGGCGCGCCACCGGCGCGCCCGGAATAAAAAAAGGGCAGAGGGCCGCTCGGGACAGCCCCCCACCCGTAAAACTCACAGCTTGATCATCACCGTTTTCAGTTCGGTGTAGTGCTCGATGGCGGCGGCGCCCATCTCGCGGCCGATGCCGGAGAGCTTGTGGCCGCCGAACGGCAGGGCCGGGTCGAGGGCGCTGTGGCAGTTGACCCACACAGAGCCGGAGCGGATGCGCGGAATCATCCGGTGCACCGCGCCGAGGTCGTTGGACCAGATGCTGGCGCCCAGGCCATAGGGGTTGTCGTTGGCCAGGCGCACCACCTCGTCGATATCGTCGAAGGGCATGGCCACCAGCACCGGGCCGAAGATTTCCTCCTGGACCAGGCGGTGGCGCTGGTCGACGTCCACCAGCACCGTCGGCTGAACGAAGTAGCCGGGGCCGAAGCCTTCGCCGCCGCAGGCAACGGTGGCGCCCAGTTCGCGGCCCAGGTTGATGTAGCCGGTGACCCGATCCTGCTGCTTGGCGGAGATCAGCGGGCCCATCTGCACGCTGGGGTCGAGGCCGTTGCCCAGCTTCATGCCGTTGGCGATGGCGGCGATGTCGGCCACCACGTTGTCGAAGTGCTTGCGCTGCACGTACAGGCGCGAGCCGGCGCAGCACACCTGGCCCTGGTTGAAGAAGATGGCGCTGGCGGCGCCGGCGGCGGCCTGCTGCAGGTCGGCATCAGCCAGCACGATGGTCGGCGATTTGCCGCCCAGTTCCAGGGTCACGCGGGTCATGTTGTCCATGGCCGCCTTGCCGATCTGCTTGCCCACCTCGGTGGAGCCGGTGAAGGTCAGCTTGTCCACTCCGGGGTGGCTGGACAGCGCCGCGCCGGCGTTCAGGCCGGTGCCGGTGACCACGTTGAACACCCCGGCCGGGTAGCCGGCTTCCTGAACCAGTTCGGCGAGCTTCAGTGCGCTCAGCGGGGTTTCGTCGGCCGGTTTGAGCACCAGGGTGCAACCGCTCGCCAGTGCCGGACCGAGCTTCCAGCAGGCCAGCAGCAGCGGAAAGTTCCAGGCCACGATGGCGCCTACCACCCCCACCGCCTCGCGGCGGATATAGGCGTGGAAATCCTCGTTCGGCATCAGGGGCAGGGACGGCTCCACCGTGCTGCCCTCGATCTTGGTGGCCCAGCCGGCCATGTAGCGCAGAGAGTCGATGCACAGCTGTACGTCCATGGCGCGGGCCACCTGGGCGCTCTTGCCGTTGTTCAGGCATTCCAGCTCGGCCAGCACGTCGGCGTCGCGCTCGATCAGTTCGGCCAGGCGCCACAGCAGGTTCTGCCGCTCGCGCGGGCGGGTGCGGCTCCAGGCGGAGTCGTAGAAGGCGCGGCGGGCAGCCTGCACGGCCTGATCCACGTCCACGGCGCTGGCCGAGGGTACGCTGGCCAGCGGCTCGCCGGTGGCCGGGTTGCGCACCTGCAGGCTATTGCCGTTGGCGGCATCCAGCCACTGGGCGCCGATCAGCATGCGTTGCGGTCGGGCAAGGAAATCGAGGGTTTTGCGGTGTAGCGGTAGGGTTTCCATGGACGAAGCCTCTTGTTGTGGTTTTGTGTCGGGGCTTAAGCAACGCCTGTGCCAGTGCCGGCAAGGCCGTGCCAGATTGCGTCTGCGGGCTTCCGCTGGCGGTCGCGGGGCTGGCCAGGCTGTATCGAAGACATACAGCTGTCGCAAAACGAGACAGCTGCACCGCTCCGATTGAAACCGCGCAGCGGTAGCAGGCGCTGGGAACAGACGGCTTGCGTCTCCTTGGCATGCTTCCTGTTGGGAGTGCCGGCGATCTCCGCGCTCGCGGATTCCCCATAACAAGCACAACAAATGGGTACCGACATGACTCAGCTCAGCTACACCCGCGGCCCGCAGGACAACCCCCTGCTGGCCATGACCATAGGCGAAGCCTTCGACGCTACGGTGCGCCTGCACGCACGCAGAGAGGCGCTAGTAGTGCGCCATCAGAGTCTTCGTTACAGCTGGGGCGAACTAGCCGAGGTAGTCGAGGGCTGCGCCCGCGGCCTGCTCGCCCTCGGCCTGCTGCCGGGCGATCGGGTCGGCATCTGGGCACCGAACTGCGCCGAGTGGTGCATCGCTCAGTTCGCCATGGCGAAGGTCGGCGCGATCCTGGTCAACATCAATCCGGCCTACCGTCTTAGCGAGCTGGAGTACGTACTGAAGCAGTCCGGCTGCCGCTGGCTGATTTGTGCCGAGCAGTTCAAGAGTTCCGACTACCACGCCATGCTCGCCGAGCTGATCCCGGAGTTGGCCGATAGCCCGCCCGGTGGGCTGCATGCCACGCGGCTTGCCGACCTGCGCGGAGTGATCAGCCTGGGGCGCACGCCGACCGCCGGGATGCTCGGCTGGGCCAAGCTGCTTGGCCTGGCCGGGCAGATCTCGCGCGACGTGCTGCGTCGTCGTCAGGCCCAGTTGCAGTTCGACGACCCGATCAACATCCAGTACACCTCGGGCACTACCGGCTTTCCCAAGGGTGCGACGCTGAGCCACTACAACATCCTCAACAACGGCTACATGGTCGGCGAGAGCCTGGGCCTGAGCGAGCACGACCGCATGGTGATCCCGGTGCCGCTGTACCACTGCTTCGGCATGGTCATGGGCAACCTCGGCTGCCTGACCCACGGCAGCACCATGATCTATCCGGGCGATGCCTTCGACCCGCTGAGCACCCTGCAGGCGGTGGCCGAGGAACGCGCCACGGTGCTTTATGGCGTGCCGACCATGTTTATCGCCGAGCTGGATCATCCGCGCCGCGCCGAATTCGATCTGTCCAGCCTACGCACAGGAATCATGGCCGGTGCCACCTGCCCGATCGAGGTGATGAAGCGGGTGATCGAGCAGATGCATATGGCCGAGGTGCAGATCGCCTATGGCATGACCGAGACCAGCCCGGTGTCGACCCAGAGCGCCGCCGACGATCCGCTGGAGCTGCGCGTGGCCAGCGTCGGGCGCACCCAACCGCACCTGGAGACCAAGCTGGTCGACGAACAGGGCAACGTGGTGCCGCGCGGGCAGATCGGTGAACTCTGCACCCGCGGCTACAGCGTGATGCTCGGCTACTGGAACAACCAGGAGGCGACCCAGGAGAGCATCGACGAGGCCAAGTGGATGCACAGCGGTGATCTGGCGGTGATGGACGAGGCGGGCTATCTGAAGATTGTCGGGCGCAGCAAGGACATGATCATCCGCGGCGGCGAGAACATCTATCCGCGCGAGATCGAGGAGTTCCTCTTCACCCACCCGGCGGTGGCCGACGTGCAGGTGATCGGCATTCCCGACAGCAAGTACGGTGAGGAGGTGGCCGCCTGGGTCAAGCTGCACCCGGATCAGGCACTCACCGCCGAGGCGCTCGCCGAGTACTGCAAGGGGCGCATCGCGCACTTCAAGGTGCCGCGCCACTTCCGCTTCGTCGAGGAGTTCCCCATGACAGTAACCGGCAAGGTGCAGAAGTTTCGCATGCGCGAACTGATGCAGGCTGAGCTGGCACCGCCGCTGCGCCTGGTCGGCCGCTGAGCGGCTGGCCTCGCGTCGGCGGCGCAGGCAAACTGGGCCGCGTTGCAGGACGGGGCTGACGCGGGGCGGCATGGCAGTGGAGAAGGGCACCATCTCGGTACAACTGGTCGGCGAGGCGTTGCTCGAGGCGCGCCGCCGCGGGCTCGACGTGGCGGCGCTGCTGGAGCGCGTCGGCCTGCCTGCACAGGCGCTGGAGCGCCCCTACGGGCGTGTGCCTTCGGCGCTCTACGGCCAGCTCTGGCGCGCTCTGGCGGCGAGCATGGACGACGAGTTCTTCGGCATGAACGCCCGGCGCATGAAGGCCGGCAGCTTCTCCTTCATGGCTGCCATCGCCCTGCGCGAGCCCACCCTGGGCGCGGCGCTGGAACGGGTGCTGGCCTTCTGCGGCCTGGTCTTCGACGGCCTCAGCCCGCGCCTGGTGCAGCAGGGCAGCCTGGCCGAAATCGCCCTGGACGAGCCGGACGGTCAGCACAGTCGGGCCTTCGCCTACTTCACCCTGTGGCTGATGGTGCATGGCCTGCTGTGCTGGCTGGCCGGCCGGCGCCTGCCGATCCTCGGCATCGACCTGCGCTGTCCCGCGCCGGGCTATCTCGAAGACTACCGGGTGATGTTCTGCGACAACCTGCGCTTCGAGCGCCCCTCCAGCCGCCTGCTGTTCAACGCCGACTGCTTGGCGCAGCCGGTGCGCCGCAGCGAGCGCGAACTGAAGCGCTTTCTGGCCGGCGCACCAGCCAATATCCTGGTGCGCTACCGCGACCCGCAAAGCCTGGGGGCGCGTATTCGTGCCTATCTGCGCTCGCTGAGCGCCGCACGCTGGCCCGACTTCGAGGCGCTCAGCAGCCACTTCTACATGGCGCCCTCGACCCTGCGCCGCAAGTTGGCCCAGGAGGGCCAGTCGTACCAGGGGCTCAAGGATCAGGTGCGGCGCGAACTGGCTATCACCCGCCTGGATGCCGGCGAGGGCGATTTCGTCGAGCTGGCCGGCGTGCTCGGTTTCGCCGATATCAGCGCCTTCTACAAGGCGTTCAAGAAGTGGACCGGCTCTACGCCGGGGCAGTACCGCGCGTTGATGCACCCGACGCCCGATTGTCCAAAGCGCTCAGATCGATAGACGACTTTCGCCATTGTCGACGGCGGCGCTCGGCGCGAGCATGGTTCTGACTCGTTGCTGGAGCGTGCTATGCGTATCGAAGATTCCGTATTTATGATCACCGGTGGCGGCTCTGGCCTGGGCCTGGCCGCTGCCCGTCAGCTGCTGGGCCAGGGCGGCAAGGTGCTGCTGCTGGATATCAATGCCGAAGCGGGGCAGCGCGCTGCCGCAGAGCTGGGCGAGGGCGCCCGCTTCGTGCAGGCCGACATCACCCGCGAGGAGGATGGCCGTGTGGCCGTGGCGCAGGCACTGGAGGCCTTTGGCGCCGTGCACGGGCTGGTCAACTGCGCCGGTATCGCACCGGCCGAGAAGATACTGGGGCGCAGTGGCGTGCATGGCCTGGACAGCTTCCGCCGCACCGTCGAGGTCAACCTGATCGGCAGTTTCAACCTGCTACGCCTGGCCGCCGAGGCCATGGCGCAGAACCCGCCGAATGCCGAGGGCGAGCGCGGGGTGATCGTCAATACCGCTTCGGTGGCGGCCTTCGACGGGCAGATCGGTCAGGCCGCCTATGCCGCCTCCAAGGGCGGGGTGGCCGCCATGACCCTGCCGGCGGCGCGCGAGCTGGCGCGCTCGGGCATCCGCGTGATGTGCATCGCCCCGGGCATCTTCGAGACGCCGATGATGGCCGGCATGCCGCAGGAGGTGCGCGACTCGCTGGCCGCCGGCGTGCCGTTCCCGCCGCGCCTGGGCCGCCCCGAGGAATACGCCGCGCTGGTGCGCCACATCGTCGAGAACCCCATGCTCAACGGCGAGGTGATCCGCCTCGATGGCGCGCTGCGTATGGCGGCGAAGTAACCGACACATGACCCGGATTGCGGCTTGACCGCAACCCATGGCACCCCAACGACTTTCAGGAGACAACCATGTCTGCAACCGATCCGGTCGTGATCGTCAGCGCCGCCCGTACCCCCATGGGCGGTTTTCTCGGTGACCTGGCCGGCCTGTCCGCCGCCGAACTGGGCGCCGCCGCCATTCGCGCCACCCTGGAGCGCGCCGGCCTCGCGGCCGAGGCGGTGGATACCGTGCTGATGGGCTGCGTGCTGCAGGCCGGCCAGGGGCAGGCCCCGGCGCGCCAGGCAGCGCTCGGCGCGGGCCTGAGCCAGGCGGCGCAGTGCACCACGTTAAACAAGATGTGCGGCTCGGGCATGCAGGCGCTGATGCTCGGCCACGACCAGCTGCTGGCCGGCAGCGCCGAGGTGTTGGTGGCCGGCGGCATGGAGAGCATGTCCAACGCGCCTTACCTGCTACCGCGCGCCCGCGCTGGCTATCGCATGGGCCACGGCCAGGTGCTCGACCATATGTTCCTCGACGGCCTGGAAGACGCCTACGAGCGCGGCCGGCTGATGGGTACCTTCGCCGAGGACTGCGCGCAGAGCTACGGTTTCACCCGCCAGGAGCAGGACGCCTACGCCTTGGAGTCGCTGCGCCGGGCGCAGCAGGCGATGGAGGCCGGCCATTTTGCCGACGAGATCGTCGCGGTCGAGGCTCCGGCCGGGCGCGAGCGGCGCCTGATCGCCGCCGACGAGCAGCCGCCCAAGGCCAGGCCGGAGAAAATCCCCACGCTCAAGCCGGCGTTCCGCGACGGCGGCACGGTGACCGCGGCCAACTCCAGCTCGATCTCCGACGGCGCCGCGGCCCTGCTGCTGATGCGCCAGTCCGAGGCTGAGCGGCGCGGCCTGAGCCCGCTGGCGCGCATCGTCGCCCATGCCGGCCACGCCCAGGCGCCGAACCTGTTCACCAGCGCGCCGGTCACCGCGATCCAGCGTGTGCTGGCGCGCAGCGGCTGGAGCCTGGACGAGGTGGACCTGTTCGAGATCAACGAGGCCTTTGCCGTGGTGCCCATGGTCGCCATGCGCGATCTGGACATCCCCCACGCCAGGCTCAACGTGCACGGCGGCGCTTGCGCCCTCGGCCACCCGATCGGCGCGTCCGGCGCGCGCATTCTGGTGACCCTGCTCGCGGCGCTGCAGCAGCGCGGCTACAAGCGCGGCGTGGCCGCGGTGTGCATCGGCGGCGGTGAGGCCACGGCGGTAGCCATCGAGCTGTATTGATGGCTGTAGGGTGTCACGGGGCCACCTAGGCCGTGCGCACCATGGTTCGTGTCATTGATTAACCCGCATTATCGGAGCCAGCCATGCTGCCCAACGAAGAACAACTACTGATCCGCGACATGGCACGCCAGTTCGCCCAGGAACGGCTCAAACCCTTCGCCGCCGACTGGGATCGTGAGCATCGCTTCCCCGCCGAGGCCATCGCCGAGATGGGCCAGCTGGGTTTCATGGGCATGCTGGTGCCGGAGCAGTGGGGCGGCGCCGAGACCGGCCACCTGGCCTACGCCATGGCCCTGGAAGAGGTGGCGGCGGGTGATGGCGCCTGCTCCACCATCATGAGCGTGCACAACTCGGTGGGCTGCATGCCGATCCTGAAATACGGCAGCGAGGCGCAGAAACAGCGCTTTCTCCGCCCGCTGGCCGAAGGCAGCATGCTCGGCGCCTTCGCCCTGACCGAGCCGCAGGCCGGCTCCGACGCCAGCGACCTGCGCACCCGCGCCCGGCGCGACGGCGGGCACTACGTGCTGAGCGGCGCCAAGCAGTTCATCACCTCCGGCAGTCATGCCGGCATGGTCATCGTCTTCGCCGTCACCGACCCGGGGGCCGGCAAGAAGGGCATCAGCGCCTTTATCGTACCCACCGACACGCCGGGTTTCTCCGTGGTGCGGGTGGAGGACAAGCTCGGCCAGCATGCCTCGGACACCTGCCAGATCCAGCTCGACGAGGTGCGCATCCCGGCCGAGCTGCGCCTGGGCGAGGAGGGCGAGGGCTACCGCATCGCACTGGCCAACCTGGAAGGTGGGCGCATCGGCATCGCCGCGCAAGCGGTGGGCATGGCCCGCGCCGCGTTCGAGGCGGCGCGCGACTACGCCCATGAGCGGGTCACCTTCGGCAAGCCGATCATCGAGCACCAGGCGGTGGCGTTCCGCCTGGCCGACATGGCCACCCAGATCGCCGTGGCGCGGCAGATGGTGCACCACGCCGCCTGCCTGCGCGAAGCCGGCCTGCCATGCCTGAGCGAGGCCTCGATGGCCAAGCTGTTCGCCTCGGAGATGGCCGAGCGGGTGTGCTCCGCGGCGATCCAGACCCTGGGCGGTTACGGCTACCTCAAGGACTTCCCGGTCGAGCGCATCTACCGCGACGTGCGCGTGTGCCAGATCTACGAAGGCACCAGCGACGTGCAGCGGATGGTCATCGCGCGCGGCTTGTGACGCAGCTAGGCCGAGCGCCGCGGCGAGTCCCCGTTCGCTCTGGGCAAGGGCGCCGGGGCGTGCGCGACCACCGGCTGGGCGCGTTCCGTCTCGCCGCCCAACAAATTCCCCCATGATTTCAAGCACCGGGCCATTGATCGCCAGCACCTTCATCGCTCGTGTGCAGGCGACATACAGCAGGTTCATTTCGTCCTCGAACTTCTCGCGGGTGTTCTCCGGGTGGAACGGCTCGAAGCTGAAGTCGTCACTCAGGGCTACAGCGTCCCATTCAAGCCCCTTGGCCCGGTGAGCGGTGCTGACGGTCAAGCTGGCTTCTAGCTCGTCCTTTACCGCCGTGCGGCGAAGCTTGTCGAACAACTCGGGGAGGTTGTGCTTGTACTGCGTCACAACCCGAATGGTGCGAAGCATTTCGCTATCCTGGCTCTCGTTCGCCACCTCGTCGTAGAGGTCGTAATCAGGATATTCCTGCAGCAACCGCTTGTTCTTGATCAGCTCCCTTCGACCCTTGGAAAGCGAATGCAGATCCTCAATGTCTTGCAGGTGGTAGCTGTCGATGCCGCCTGCCCAGAAGATTTTGTCTCCTTTGGCCTGTGCGATCAGGGCTGTCTCGATCACGCCGATGACTGTCCTGCAGAGCACAGCGCGGTGCTCCAGATCCACAGGCAGAGTCTTGGTCACGCGGGTAGGCTCACCAAGGCCTACCAGCGGGCGCGACTCCCCCTTGAAATGCAGAATCATGTTCGCCACCTTTGCCACGGCAGGACCGAAGCGGAAGCTTTGTGTGAGGTAGTGGGTTTCCGCCTGGTCGAGCCAGTTTGCGTCAAGCGCATCAACCGCGCCCCGGAATCGGTAGAGCATCTGGTGGCCGTCGCCGCATACAACCACGCCCATTCCGTAGCGCGCCTGGTCAGCGAGAAAGCCGGCCAGCAGTGGATTTACGTCTTGAGCCTCGTCACACATAACAATATCGAAGCGGCTTGAGAGATCGGGCCTGGAGAGCGCGTAAGCCTTCAAGTAACCGTCCTGGGTCATCTGCACCGATTCGTCCCGCACATCGAGCATCCGGCCCCACACATGCTCAGCACTTGAGACGATCTTTTCCGCCGCGCGTTTCATGCGCTCGTTCTTGAGCCGGCTCGAAGGCACATGGTCCATGGAAATGCAGTCATCGGCACTGGCGAGGAATGCATTCAGGGTGTCCTGAACGGCGCGGACGAAATCCCAGCTCTGGCTGGATATGGCACGGGCGATATCGGTCAGCCGCAGGTTGCCTGTGAGCTTGTGTTGGTACTTGGAACCCACCGGCCCAAAGGCCATCGCGTGGGAGGTCTTACACGTCACATGAAGAGGGAACTTTTCCCTGGCGACGATTTCGACGCTCTTGTTGTAGCACAGGTACAGGATGCGCTTATTCGGTCGCGCCTGAGCGTAGCCAACTAGCGTTGTGGTCTTACCGGTACCGGCGAAAGCCACAAGTTTGACCAGGCGGGCCAGCGAGTTGATTGCTGGCAGTTGTTCGTGCGTATAAGCGAAAGACATTGGATCACCTCCAGATATGAGAACAACTATGCCTCACACTGGAGGGAACCCAACTGCTGCGGACGGGCCATGAAGGCCAACTGTCAAGGATTCATTGACAGTTGGCTAGGCGATGGCTGTAAGTCAGAGCGTACTGACACGGCGCTGCTCACGAACACCGACCGTACTATACCAACGTGCTTCCTCAAGATTTCGGCGCTCAATTGCCGCTGCCTCTGCCTGTTCTGATGTTGAGAATTTTGCTCTGGGTGTGCCGAAGCTGAAACCTTTGCTGCGCTTGCGGCGTGAACCATCGTCCAGCAGCTCGTACCAGACAGCAACCCATACTGGCGCGGTACCTGGCCGTTCGTAAAGAAAAACGCCAGTCTGCGGGCCTGCCGGTGACTCCCTGTGTCGGGCAACAGATCGTGCTTGCACTTGCAGCATTTCTGCCCAGCGAAATTCTCCCCAGATTTGTATCCGGGGTTGGGGGAGCAACGGAACAGAAAGTGCACTTAAGCTCAGTCGCTGCCCCGCAAACCCTTGCAACGTCTGGATAGTTTCGAAAAACGACCGTTTTATGAAACCGTTTCCGCTATCGCGAGGAAAGGTCACCAACACCCGAAAATCAGTGCAATAAACCTTTCTCACGAATCAAAGTTCGTTAATTCGCAGTCGGCGATTTTCAAGGTAGTTGTCGCGTGAGCGTGTCACGCTGCCTTTGATGTTTGCTGCAGTACCGCTTCCCGCTCCGGGTTCAGGCACACGATTGGTGCCAGCACCCAGTTCCTGATGTTGCCGCTCCAGCGCTCCGGGTGCCGTGCACGCGCCGCCTCGTACAGCTCGATACGCTTGCGCAGCAACTCTTCCGCCTGGCCAGTATGTCGCTGCGCCGGGGTCACGAACTTCAGGGCGCTGTGGCGATGTTCATGGTTGTACCAGGCCACGAAGCTGTTCACCCAGTTCCTGGCCTGCTCCAGCGTGTCGAAGGGCCGCTCCGGCCACAGCGGGCAGTACTTCGCCGTGCGGAACAAGGCCTCGGCATAGGCGTTGTCATTGCTCACCCGCGGGCGGCTGAACGAGGGCATCACACCCAGGTTCTGCATGGCCGCCAGCATGGTCGAGCCCTTCATCGCGCTGCCGTTGTCCGAGTGCAGTACCAGCGGCTGGCCTGCCCGCTGTTCACGTAGGCAGGCCTGGCGTAGCAGCTGGGCGGCCTGCTCGGCGCTTTCACTTTCATGCACCTCGTTGGCCACCAGCTTCCGGCTGTAGACGTCCTTGATCATGTACCAGTAGAAGTAACGGCCCTTGACCGTGGTCGGCAGCCAGGTGATGTCCCAGCACCACAGCTGGTTCGGGCCGTCGGCCACATGGGTCGTCAGCGCTCGTTTCACCGGTGGGCGGCTACGACCGCGTGGATGCTGCTGTTCGGCGTCCTTCAGCAACCGGTAAAGGTCGACTCCGAGGCCAGCCAGGTGCCCTGATCGGCCAGCCGCGCCACGATCTGCTGCGGCGGCAGGCTGGCAAACTCGGGCTGGTTGGCGACCTCCAGCACGCGGCGGCGCTCTTGCGGGGTCAGCTTGTTGGCCGGCTCAGCTCGCTGTGCCGAAGGACGCCGATCCTCCGGGCAGTGCTGCCAGCGCTGCAGGCTGCGCAGCGACAGGCCCAGTTCGGCGCAGGCCTGCGCCCGCCGCGCTCCCGCCGCCACGGCGTCCTCGATCAACTGCAGCGTTTCACGGCGATCCGGGGCGCTGATCATTCGTCCTCGTCCTTCCCCAGAGCGCCTCGGCTTTTTCGCAACACCAGCAGAGCCGCGGTTTCTGCCAGCGCCGCATCCTTGCGCCGCAGTTCACGCTCCAGCTGCTTGATGCGCTTCTTCGCGGCCTTTTCCTCTTCGCGTTCGCGCCGGGTCTTGATCGGCTGAGCCAGGCTGTTGGCCTGCTCGCAGGCTTCGCGCCAGGCGTTGATCTGCTCGACATACAGGCCTTTGCGCCGGCAGTACTCCGCCAGCTCAGCCGCATTGAGGCTGGCGCTTTCCAGCACCACCCGAAACTTGTCCTGGCTCGACCACTGGTCGGCCTGCTGTCCATCTCCCGGCACCACTGCTCCCGCTGCTCTGGCCTGTTTGCGCCAAGCATACAGGGTGGCATCAGTAATGCCTGTCGCTTCCACCAGCTCCGGCACCGTCCGGTTCAAGGGCGGCATCATCTGCCGCACCACCCACTCCCGATGCTCTATCGAATAACGCGCCACACGGCTCTCACTTCCGCCCACCGACCAAGACTCATCGAATCAACTCACACGACAACTATCCTGACGCGGCGGGCAGTCGCTGACGAGTAAAACGAACTCTAATTCGGCTTACGTTGGTTTTCAGTTCCATTGCTCCCCAACCCCCAAGATGGCGCGGAGCTGGAAGACCTGCGCACCTATACCCGGCACCTCATGGGTCGCATGGAGGCCGACCTTGGCACGGGCCTCGATTGGGTGGCCGTCAATCACTGGAACACCGACAACCCGCACACGCACATCGTCGTGCGCGGGCGCGACGACACCGGCAAAGACCTCATCATCGCGGGCGACTACATCGCCGATGGGTTCCGCCATCGCGCCGCCGAACTGGCGACCGAATGGCTGGGGCCGCGCACCGAGCTGGAGATCCAGCAGACCTTGCGGCGCGAGGTGGATCAGGAGCGGTGGACGAGCCTGGATCGCACCTTGAAGCGCGAGGCCGGCGACGATGGCATGGTGCATGTCGAACGGCTCAACGAACCCCGACTGCAACGCCAGCGTCTGCTGCTGATCGGCAGGTTGCAGCGTTTGCAGCGCCTGGGCCTGGCCGACGAGGCCCAGCCCGGCACGTGGACCGTCCACAACGATGCGGAAAAGACCCTGCGCGCCCTGGGCGAGCGCGGCGACATCATCCGCACCATGCAGCGGGCCATGCGCGGCGAGCCACGCGAACTGGCGGTGTTCGAGCCTGGGGACGATGGCCGAACCATCCTCGGCCGCGTGGCCGCGAAGGGGCTGGCCGACGAACTGCACGACCGGGGCTATCTGGTCATCGACGGCGTGGACGGCAAGGCCCACTACGTTGCGCTCAACGCCCGCGACGAGCTGGCGAACTATCCGACCGGCGCCGTGGTGGAGGCAAGGAGATCGGCTGACGTGCGCGCGGCCGACAAGAACATCGCCGCGTTGGCGAGCGATGGCCTGTACCGCACCGACCACCACCTTGCCATCGCGCAGGGTCAGGCCGTGCCCGGCCGCGATCCGCAGGAAGTGGTCGCGTCCCACGTCCGCCGGCTGGAAGCCTTGCGCCGTGCCGGTATCGTGGAACGGGTGGCCGAGGGGCTATGGAAGGTGCCGGACGACTTGCCCGAGCAGGGCCGTCGCTACGATGCGCAGCGCCTGGGCGGCGTGGCGGTGGAGCTGAAATCGCACCTGCCCATCGAGCGGCAGGCCCGCGTGATCGGAGCCACCTGGCTCGACCAGCAGTTGATCGGCGGCGGCTCGGGCCTGGGCAACCTGGGCTTTGGCAGCGAGGTCAACCAGGCGATGCAGCAGCGCGCCGAATTCCTGGCCGAACAGGGGCTGGCAGAGCGGCGCGGGCAGCGCGTAATCCTCGCGCGCAATCTATTGGCGACACTACGCGATCGGGATGTGATTCGGGCTGCCAAGGATATTGCCACCGAAACCGGGCTGGAACACCGTCTGGCGGCCGATGGCCAGCGCGTGACCGGCATCTACCGGCGCAGCCTCATGCTCGCCAGTGGCCGCTTTGCCATGCTCGATGATGGTATGGGGTTCAGCTTGGTGCCATGGACGCCGGTCATCGAACAACGACTCGGCATGCTGATTTCTGGGCAGGTACATGGTGGCACCCTATCCTGGCAAATCCGACGGCAGCAGGGTTTATCCGTTACCTGACGCCAGCAGCGATTGAGCACCTACCGACCGGATGCGTCTACAGCCGTTCAGCGTCCGGCAAACTGCGGGACTCGCTTTGCGACGAACGCGTGAACCGCTTCCAGCGAATCTGTGGTTTTCGAGGCTCGATTCATTTCGGCCGCCTCCAGCCTCAATGAGGTCGCCAGATCACTCTCGAAGGCAGCGAGTTGCAGGCGCTTGGCGCCCGCATAACCTTGCGTTGGTCCGACCGAAAATTGCACCGCCATACGCCGCGCTTCGCCCAGCAGGCTCTCGCCAGGAACCACTTTCTCGACCAATCCCCAGGCCAAGGCCTCGTCCGAACTGACTACGCGATTGGTCAAGATCATGTCTCGTGCGCGTCGTCCACCCACTGCGCGTGGAAGTAGCCAGCTGATGCCGAAATCCCCCGCGTATCCGAGGCCGGTATGGGCCGCCACAAACTTCGTCCCACTTGCGGCAATCAGGTAGTCAGAGGCCAAGGCAAGCCCGAGACCGCCTCCGGCCTCCGGCTACCGCGCCTTGTACGGCGCAGACTACCGGGAACGGCAGGCTGGCGAATTGAGGAATCATGCTTTCGGCCACTCTCAGTTCGTCATCGACCAAGGTAGACAACGCATCGCCTGCGGCCACCATTTCTTCGATGTCGCCTCCGCAACTGAACATCCGGCCCTCGCCGCGCAGCAGCAAAGCTCGAATCGAGCCATCGCGTTCGACATCTGCAATGACACCAGCGAGCACGTTTACGACCGACGTGCTCAACGCATTCATTTTTTTTGGCGAGTTGAGTGTTATGGTCGCGACGGCACCATTCTTTTCGAGAATTACCGGATTTCCAGGCATGCTGACGTTCCCTGATTGATCAAAATTTCAGCGTCAGCGCGGCGCCATGCGAATGGCACCATCCACACGAATGGACTCGGCATTCATGTAGCCGCAAGTAACGAGAAACTCGACGGCCTGCGCGAATTCATCGGGGTCGCCTAAACGCTTGGGAAAGGGCACGCTGGCCGCCAGCGCCTGTTTGACGTTGTCCGGCAGGCCCAGCAGCAACGGTGTACCGAAGATCCCCGGCATGATGGTGTTGATCCGGATCCCTTCGTCCATCATGTCGCGCGCGATTGGCAGGGTCATGCCCACGATGGCTGCCTTGCTGGCCGCATAGCTGGCCTGGCCGACCTGGCCGTCCTGCGCGGCGGCCGAAGCGGTGTTGACGATGGCGCCGCGGTCGCCATCGGCCAGCGGCGCGAGCGTCAACATGCCCGCAGCTGACTTGGCGATGCAGCGGAAGCTGCCCACCAGGTTGATCTGAATGATGCGATTGAAACGATCTGCCGCGCATGGGCGGATTTCGCCGGTTTTCTTGTCGCGGCTGACAGTCTTGACGGCGTCGGCCGTGCCGGCGCAGTTGACCAGAACGCGCTCCTGCCCGATCGCGGCGCGGGCCTTGGCGAAGGCTGCGTCCACCTGCTCCTCGGACGTCACGTCCACATTGCAGTAAACGCCGCCAAGCTCGCTTGCCAACGCCTGGCCGACGGCTTCATTCATGTCGAAGATGGCGACTTTGACGCCGTGGCTGGCCAAGAGCCGGGCCGTGGCAGCTCCCAGACCGGAAGCCCCCCCGGTGATGACGGCAGAAATGTCGGAATTCAGTTTCATGGTTTTTCCTTGATAGATGACAGACAGGCGTTATTGGCCAGTGAAGTTGGGGGCACGCTTGTCCAGGAATGCCGCTTGCCCTTCCAGGTTGTCGGCCGAACGCAAAACGACGAAGAAATTGCGCTTCTCATGCTCCAGGCCCTGCGCGAGCGGAGTTTCAAAGCTGGCCAAGGCCGCATCTTTCGCGAGCGCCACGGCCAGCGGCGAATTGGCCGCAATCCGGCTGGCCATCGCCAACGCCGTCGGCAGGGCCTGGCCGTCAGCCGTCACTTCGGCGACGATGCCGACGTCGCAGGCCTTGCGGGCGTCGATGAAATCACCGGTCAGCAGCAGAGCCATCGCCTTGGACTTGCCGATGGCATGGATCAGGCGCTGGGTGCCGCCGGCACCGGGAATGGCGCCCAGCTTGACTTCCGGCACGCCAAACTTGGCTGACTCGCCGGCGATCACGATGTCGCAGGCCAGCGCCAGTTCCATGCCGCCGCCCAGCGCGACCTTTTCCACCGCCGCAATGACGGGCTTGGGGAAGCTCCCCAGTTCCGAAAAGAAGTCCCAGCCCGTCGCTGCGCGATCGCCCAGCAGCGGCGCGGCGCGCAGCACCTCGAACGCCGTGATGTCAGCTCCGGCGCAAAACACGCCCTCGGCGCCGGTGATGATGACGGCTCGCACGGCATCGTCGTCGCGCAGTTGCGCAAGCTGCGCGCGCAGGCCATCGAATACCGCGCGGTTCAAGCTGTTCTTTGCACGGGGGCGGTTGATGGTCAAGGTGACGATGGCGCCTTCGCGGCTGACGAGCACTTCGCTGGATTCGCTCATGTTGGCCCCGCTCATGCCAGCCGCTCGATGATGGTGGTGTTGGCCGTGCCCGAGGCCTCGCAAATGGTCTGCAGGCCATAGCGACCACCCCGGCGCTCCAGCTCGTACAGCAGGTCGGTGAGCATCCGCGCGCCGGTGGAGCCCAGCGGATGGCCGATGGCTATCGAGCCGCCGTTGACGTTGAGGCGGTCGTCCGGGACGCCGAATTCCTGCTGGAACATGAGCGGCACGCCGCCGAAGGCCTCGTTGACCTCGAACAGATCGATGTCGTTGATGCTCAGGCCCGCTTCCTTCAGTGCCTTGCGGGTGGAATCGAGCACGGCGGTGAACTGGATCACCGGATCGGCGGCGGCCACGGCGGTGCTGACGAAGCGCGCACGCGGCTTCAGGCCGTGCTGCTTGGCATAAGCGCGGCTGGCAATCAGCAGCGCGGCGGCACCATCGCTGACCTGCGACGAGTTGCCGGCGGTGGTGGTGCCGTTGGCGGCAAACACCGGCTTGAGCGTGGCCATCTTCTCGGGGTCGGGGTTGGCGCGCACGCCTTCGTCGGCAGCGACGATCGGGCTGTTCGGGTCGGCCGGATCCTCGGTCAGCTGCACCAGCTGATCTTTGATGCGGCCGGCCTGCGTCGCCTCGGTGGCGCGCTGATGGCTGCGCACGGCGAACGCGTCCAGGGCCTCGCGCGTGAGGCCGAAGCGCTTGTTCATCAACTCCGACGAAGTGCCTTGCGGTATCAGCGGGTTGTCCTGGTAGCGCGCCAGCTCACGCGGGCTGTATTGCGAGCCCAGCGGCGCGCCGGGCTTGAACGACGGCGGCATTGGGGCCTGCGACATCGACTCAACCCCGGCACCAATGACCAGTTGGTAAGCGCCCGCCTGGATGCCATGCACGGCAAAGCTCACCGCCTGCTGGCCGGAGCCGCATTGCCGGTCAACCGTCACCGCCGGGACGGATTCGGGCAGCCCCGCCGCCAATACGGCATGACGACCCAGGTTACCGTGCTGTTGCTCCCATTGCAGCACGCAGCCGACGATCACATCGTCCAGATCGGCGGGGTTGATGCCGGAGCGCTCGACCAACTGGCGCAGCGTCTCGCCCAACAGATCGACGGGGTGCCATTTCTGCAGGCGCCCCCCGCGCTTGCCCACGGGTGTACGCAACGCACCGACTATGACGGGTTCATGGTTATTCATGTTCTTCTCCTGGTGCAAAAAGGTTGGCTCACTCAGCGTAGCGGCCCGCATGCTCGATGCGGATGCGCTTCTTGTCGAGCTTGCCAACGCTGGTCTTGGGGATGGCTTCGACAAACAGAATCTGGTCTGGCAACTGCCACTTGGCGAAGGCGCTGGTTAGGTGTTCCTGCAATTGCTCCTGGGTCGCCTGCTGGCCCGGCCTCAGCACCACCAGGGCCAGCGGCCGTTCCTGCCACTTCGCATGGGGAATGCCGACCACCGCGGCGTCGCGTACGGCCGGGTGGCTCATGAGCAGGTTTTCCATGTCGATGGAAGAAATCCATTCGCCACCGCTCTTGATCACGTCCTTGATGCGGTCGGTGACTTTGAGGTAGCCGTTCTCGTCCACCGTGCCAACATCGCCCGAGCGCCACCATCCGCCCTCAAGGAAGCGGTCTCCGGAATCGGGCATGTCGTGGTAGCTGACCGTTATCCAGGGGCCGCGCAGACAGATCTCGCCTGCCGACTGTCCGTCGTGTGGCAAGTCCTTGTCGTCGGCATCGAGGATGCGGATGTCCACCCCGGTCAGAACCAGGCCTTGCTTGCGCTTGAGGTTCCACCGCTCGTCCTTGGTCAGGCGCTTCTTGAGCGTGGACTTGAGGCGGTTCATCGTCACCAGCGTTGTGGCTTCTGTGGCGCCGTAGGCATGCACCACCTCGGCACCCGTGAGGTCGTAGAAACCGATCATCATCGACAGCGGCGGCTCGGAGGCGCCGGACAGCATGCGCATGCGACTGAAGTCCGGCTTGACCGGCAGCGTCTCGATGTAATGCAGCATGGGCTGGAAGATGGCCGGTGCGCCGTTGGTGACCGTCACGTCCTCGGCGATCATGGCATCGACCAGCGGCTTCGTGTCTTCGGCAACGTAGCGGCCCGGCAGCACGATCTTGTCGGCGAGCAGCGTGGCGGCCTGCGGCAGGCCCCAGCATTGCCCGTGGAACATGGGCGTGATGAGCATGACGCAGTCGTTCAGCGTCATTCCCAGATTGGTGGCCATGGCCGTGGAGTGCAGGTAGATGCCGCGGTGCGAGTAGTACACACCCTTGGGCTTGCCCGTGGTGCCGGTGGTGTAGCAGGCGCTGTAGGCCGACGTTTCGTCGATTTCGGGCCAGTCGATCTTCGTGTCGGCGGCGGCCAGCAGGTCTTCGTAGTGCAGCAGCGGTTTCAGCGTGGTCTTGATCTGGTCCAGTGGCTTGTCAGTCATGACGATCCAGCCCTTGATCTGGGGCGAATTCGCCGCGACGGATTCGGCAATGGGCAGTAATGTTTCGTCCACGCAAACGTAGGACACCTCGCTGTGGTCGACCACGTAGCCCAGATCCTCGGCGCCCAGGCGCAAGTTCATCTGCAGCATGACCGCGCCCAGGCCGGGGATGGACCAGTACAACTCGAAGTGGCGCCGACTGTTCCAATCCAGGATACCGACCCGATCGCCCGGTGCAACGCCGAGCGCGCGCAGCGCATTGGCGCTTCGGCAGACGCGCGCGTAGCAATCGGCATAGGTGTAGCGATCCCAGCCGCCATCGGGTGTGCGGTAGACGATCTCCTGGTCCCCGTGGGTGCGCGCAGCGTGCCGGATGAGCGTGGTGGTGTTGAGCTGGCGCTCGTTGCCCGTGGTGGACGGGCAGCCGCGAATGGGCTTTGTGGACTGGACGGTGCTGGTCAATTGCTTGTCTCCTAGGTGGTTGCATCGAGTGCTTGGAACCGCGGGGCCGGGCCTGCGTCGATAGCGCCCGAGGGGCTCAATTGGTAGATGCCCCTTGCAGCGTTGTGCGGATGCCGCACCGCCTCGGCCAGACTGAGCACGGGCGCAAAGCAGGCGTCGCTGCCTTCAAGCAGCGCGCACCAGTGCGCCTGGGGCTGGGTGCGGATGAGGGCCGCGATGCGCTCCTTCAGCGCTGGCCACGCCGCCGTGTCGTACTGGTCTGCAGGGTTCACGTCCGCCAGGCCCAACTTGGACAGCAGCAATGCGTAGAACGGCGGCTCGATCGCGCCGAGGCTGATGAAGCCGCCGTCGGCGCAGACGTACACGTCATAGAACGGCGAATCGTGGAACGGGCTCGGCTGTGCGCCGTCGATCTGCCCGTTGGCGCGAATCCAGTGCACCAGCGTGCCTAGCATGGCCACGATGTCGACGATGGCTGCGTCCACAACCCGGCCACGGCCGGTGGCCCGTGCATCGACCAGCGCGCAGGCGATGCCAAAAGCCATGCCCAGCGCCCCGGCACCGTCCCCGAGTACCGAGGGCGGCACGATGGGCGCCTGCCCCCTGTGCGCCGACAGCGACAGCAGGCCCGTCAGGGCGACGTAGTTCAGGTCGTGGCCCGCGGTCTGGGCGAGCGGGCCGTCCTGGCCCCAGCCCGTCATCCGGCCGTAAACCAGGCGGGGGTTGCGCGCCGCGCATGCGGCGGGGCCGAAGCCCAGTCGTTCCATCACACCGGGGCGAAAGCCTTCGATTAGGGCGTCGGCCTGGGCAATCAGCTCCAGTGCGCGCGCCTTGCCACCGGGCGACTTCAGGTCGATGACCTCCACCTTCTTACCGCGGTGCAGCGGGTTCTCCACCGTCCCGCCCAGCCGCTGCGCCCCAGCAGCCTGCTCGGCCCGTGCCAGCGCGATCACCTCGGCGCCCATGTCGACCAGCATCCTGGCGGCCAGAGGGCCTGGACCGATGCCCTCAAACTCCACCACACGGACGCCGTGCAGCGGCAACTGCAGCGTGTGCGACGTGTGCGGCATGTTCACAGCTTCCTCGAAACCAGGTCTTTCAGGACCTCGTTGGCACCGCCGTAGATCTTCTGCACTCGCGAAGCGGCATACATCCGCGCGATCGGGTACTCGGCCATGTAGCCGTAGCCGCCGAACAATTGGAGACACTCGTCCACCACGCGGCACTGCTGTTCGGTGCACCACCACTTGGCCATGTAGGCGGCCTCGTTGTCGAGTGTGCCGTCCAGCAGTCGCTGGGTACAGTCGTTGACGAAGCTGCGCACCACATGCGCGATGGTCGCCATCTCGGCCAGCTTTTGGCGCGTTGTCTGCATGTCGAACAGAGGCGCGCCGAATATCTTGCGCTGCTTCGTGTATTCGATGGTGAGCTCCAACGCCCGGTCGATGACGGCCGCCGCCGGCACTGCAATGACCATGCGTTCGTAGGGCAACGCGCCCATTAGTTGCCCAAAGCCTTGGCCTTCAACGCCCCCCAGCAGTTGGTCGGCTGGAACGCGCACGCTGTCGAAGAAAAGCTCCGCCGTGTCCGAGGCCTGCATGCCGATCTTTTCAAGCAGGCGGCCCACACGAAAGCCTGGCAGGTTCTCGGTCTCCAATACGAACAGCGACACCCCTTTGCTACCCGCGCCACTGGTGCGCGCCGCGACGATCAGCAGGTTTCCGGTGAAGCCGTTGGTGATGAAGGTCTTGGCGCCGTCGATCACGTAGTGGTCGCCGTCGCGCCGGGCCCGCGTGGAGATGGCCTTCAGATCCGAGCCGCAGCCCGGCTCGGTCATCGCGATTGCGGCCAGCATCTCGCCGTTCGTCACCTTGGGCAGCCAGCGCTGCTTTTGCGCTTCGGTGCCGAAGTCCAGGATGTAATGCGAAGCGATGGTGTGCACCGCGATATTGACCGGCATCTCGGCCTTGGCCAGTTCGTCCTGCACCACCAGCTGGTAGGCGAGGCTGGCGCCGGCACCACCATAGGTCTCGGGCATCTCGGGCAGCAGAAAGCTCATCTCGCCGAACGGACGCCAGACCTCGCGCGGGATGTAGCCCTGGCGGCGCCATTCGTCGAGCTGGGGAGTAAATTCGGCGGCAACGTAGCGGCGCACCTGCTCGCGAAAGGCGTCGATCTCGCCGTCCATCCAGGCGTGGCGATACAGCTGTGGCAGCATGAGCGTGTCTCCTTGTATTATGTTGGCTTATGACCCCGCGCCGGGCGTTCCGCACAGCGCCACTGCCGAAGTGCTTTGGGGGATGCGACAATCGTAATAATTGGCCCCTGCAAGGGCGATGGCGGATTGCCTCAATCAACTGACAAATAACTTCGTTCGGCCCGTGCGACCGGCGTTGACCCCTTCGATAACACGCCATGCTGCAACCCGTCTTCACCGCTCCTATCTTTGCCGTGCATGGCCTGCTGGACGGCGCGCGCGGCAAGGGGCTGGCCACGCAAGAATGGCTGGAGGGCGTGCTGGGGCGCGCAGGCATCAGCGAATCGCTACTGGATCTGGAGGATTCGCGCGTAACCGTGGAGCAGTTCAACGCGCTGTTTATCGCCGTCAAGGACAGCCTGAACGACGAGTGCCTGGGCTACCTGCATGGGCGGCCCATGCGCCCGGGCAGCTTCGCGCTAATGGTGCGCAGCGCGTTCACTGCCCATTCGTTGTCATACGCCCTGCGTCGCCTGAGCGAATCCTTCGCCCTGCTGCAGGACGACGTGGCGCTGGTGCCCGTGACCGAGGGCGCGCTGGGGGGCTTCGCGCTGGAGATGCGCGGCGGCGCGGGCGCACATGCCGAATTCCTTCACGCACATCTGCTGCGCGTGTTCTGGCGCTTGCTGCTGTGGCTGCACGGCGGCCGGCTGGTGCCGCAGCGATTCGACTTCAGTTTTGCGCAGCCGCTCCATGCGATGAGCTACGGGCGCATCTTTTCCGGTACGCTGTGCTTCGGGCAGCCGCGCACGGCCGCCTGGTTCGACGCCGACGCCTTCAAACAGCCGGTGCGGCGCGATCGGGACGCGCTGCAGTCCTTCCTGCGCGCCACGCCGGGCAACGTGGTGGGGCCGCACCTGAACGAGCGCAGCGCCAGCGCGCGGGTCCGCATGGTGCTGCAGCGGGCCAGCCCCGAATGGCCCGACCTGGCCGTCACCGCGCAGCGCCTGCACATGTCGGTGAGCGCGTTGCAGCGGCACCTGGCCACCGAGGGCACTTCCTTCCAGGCACTGAAGGACCAACTGCGGCGCGACATGGCGATCGTGCGCCTGACCAGCAGCGAAGCCTCGCTCATCGCCATCGCCGCCGACCTGGGCTTCACCGACAGCACCGCCTTCCAGCGCGCCTTCAAGGTCTGGACCGGCAGCGCGCCGGGAGCCTACCGCGCCCGCTCGCGCAGCGGGCAGCACCCTACATAGAGGCATTCGACCAATTCCGGCACGGCCACGAGGCTGTAGCCGACCACTGAGAAGATCGGCGCCTTCATAGCTGCCGGGCCTTGGCCCACATCGAGCGAGGCTCTCGTGCGCTCAAGAGACTGTTTGCAGCCCTGGCAGTTGCACCGACGGCATCGCAGCGACAGGCTGCGGCAGGAAGCAG
Source organism: Pseudomonas sp. PS1(2021) (assembly GCF_020405165.1). Lineage (NCBI taxonomy): Bacteria > Pseudomonadati > Pseudomonadota > Gammaproteobacteria > Pseudomonadales > Pseudomonadaceae > Pseudomonas > Pseudomonas sp. PS1(2021). Next base: position 7,440,491 of record NZ_CP084484.1, read on the forward strand.
ACGCTTTCCGTCAGCCTATCGAGGTCATTCGTCATTGCCACCCGTCGAGGCTGACTTCTAAGCTTCCTAAGCTAAAACTGAACTCGCACTGGATAGGAGTGATGGCTGTGCGCCATTTGGAGCGGCACTGCCAGAATGTAAATCAAGCATCATGACCAACGCAGCCTCGGCACTTTCGTATCCGTTCTCGGACCTCCCACTCCCTGGCCAAGCCACGGAAATCAAGCCAGGTGTGCTGTGGCTGCGCATGCCGCTGCCGTTTTCCCTGGATCACATCAACCTCTGGGCATTGAGCGACGGTCCTGGTTGGGCGGTCGTGGACACGGGCATTCGCAGCGTGGACGTCAGGAACGCGTGGCTCGCCTTGCTCGCTCCGCAGGGGCCGCTAGCCGGCCGTCCCATCTCCCGTGTGATAGCGACGCACATGCACCCGGATCATGTGGGCATGGCGGGATGGTTGACACGTCGCTTCGAATGCGCGCTTTGGATGACACGAGACGAGTATTTGAGCTGTCGGGTGATGCTTGCCGATACGGGGCGGGAAGCGCCAGTCGATGGCGTTCGCTTCTATCGGAGGGCCGGATGGAGCGACACCGAGGTGGATGAGTACCGCACCCGGTTCGGTGACTTCGGTAAAATGATCCATCCATTGCCTGACAGCTTTGTGCGGCTCACGGATGGCCAGATGTTGCGGATCGGGGACCAGGAATGGGAAGTCATCGTCGGCACAGGACATTCCCCCGAGCACGCGTGCTTCTACTCGCGCGAACTGGATTTGCTGATATCGGGGGATCAGGTTCTTCCCAGGATCAGTTCCAATACCTCCGTGTACGCCACCGAGCCGCATGCGAATCCTCTGCAGGGTTGGCTCGATTCCATCGACCGGTTGATGCAACGCGTACCTGGGAGCGCCCTGATTCTGCCTGCCCACAACGAACCTTTCCATGGCCTGCACCTACGGTTGGAGCAACTGCGTGCGAGCACCGTCAGAGGCACCGACCGCGTCAGGCAACAACTTGCGCAGCCTCTGAGGGTCATCGACCTGGTTCGCGCCCTGTACCGCTCGTCCATTGTTGCGGAGCAAATGCACCTCAACCTCGCGACCGGAGAGACGCTCGCCCACCTGAACTATCTCGACCAGCGTGGGGAAATCGTGTCTGCAGAAGACGAAGACGGTGTAATGCGCTATCGGCTCGCCTGATGCACTAAATTGCCCTCAAGGATATAGAAGTAACCCAATCAAGCCTGTCATTGACTGGGTTCTTTGCTGATGTGTTTCGAGAGCAATGAGTCCTTGCGCCAGCGCGTCGTGTACGGCCTCCAGTTCTTTGAACACCGTGTTCGCAAACCAGTCCTGGCACGGCACCTTCGACAGATGCTCGACCGGGTTCAGCTCAAGGCTGTAGGGTGGCGGAAATTCTAGGCGCATATTCTGTGGCACATCCAAGTGACCCGCGATGTGCCAACCCGTCTGATCCATGACCATCATGATGAACTCGACGGCATGGCGTCGCGCCATCTCGGCCAGAAACACCGGCATCGTCTCAGCGTTGGCCCAGGGCAGCACCAGAGAGTCCATCACGCCATCGTGCGTGCTGACGGCGGCGAAGGCGAACAGGTCCTGGCGTTGCAGGCGTGCGCCGACGATGGGGCGTGAGCCCCTGGGCGCCCAACACTGCCGGGGTGTTCCCAGCAGGCAGAAGCGCCCTTCGTGCTGGAACATCAGCCGCACGCGGCGACCATATTCAGCTTGACGCTTGACCTCTTGGCGCACTTGAACAGCGCTCTCAGAAAGGGGCCGTTTGTCATTCGATTGGGGCGCTTCGTCATCGCGGCTCGCAGCACCGGCACCTACGATTCCTTGTGTGCGCTGGACGACATGTAGCGGAGCGGCGATGACCGCCGCCCCGCGATCCAGAACCTAACTCAAAGGAGACAAACACGTGTGCTAAATCGACATGCCGAAGCTCGCCGACGACGCTCGCTTCAACCGCTTTCATGCCAAGGTGCTTCTGTGGTGCCTGTTGATTCTCATCATCGACGGCTATGACATCGCCGTGATGGGCATCGCCCTGCCGTCCATCATGCAGCAGATGGGCGTAAACGCATCGACTGCCGGTTTCATGGCCAGTTCGGCCCTGTTCGGCATGATGTTCGGCGCCATGGTTCTGGGCACGCTGTCCGACCGGATTGGTCGGCGCTGGGCCCTCTCCATTGGCGTTATGCTGTTCAGCGTGTTCACCGCGGCCGCCGGATTCACCAAGGATCCCATCAGCTTCAGCGTGGTGCGCTTCATCGCGGGCCTGGGGATTGGCGGTGTGCTGCCGGTCATCGTGGCACAGATGGTCGAGTACTCGCCCAAGAAGATCCGCAGCCTGATGACGGCGCTGATGACTTCGGGCTACGCACTGGGCGGCATCCTGGCCGCGGTGCTCGGCAAGCAGCTGATCGGCGAGTACGGCTGGCAGGTCGTTTTCATCGCAGCGGGTGTGCCGGCCCTGCTGATTCCGTTCATCTTGAAGCTGGTGCCGGAATCAATGACCTACCTGATCTCGCGCAGCCGCAACGGCGAACTGGCCGAAGTGGCCCGTAATCTCCAGCCGGGAGTCAAGCACCCGGCGGACGCCCAGTTCGTCGTGCCCACCGCCGACCGCGTGGCGGGTGCGCCGGTCTCCCGGCTGTTCCAGGACGGGCGAGGCCCGAGCACGGTGCTGTTCTGGATCGCCTTCTTCTCGGGCCTGTTCATGGTCTATGCGCTCAGCAGCTGGCTGACCAAGCTGATGGCTATGGCTGGCTACAGCCTGGGGTCTGCCCTCAGCTTCGTGATCGCGCTGAACGTTGGCGCCATCATCGGTGCCGTGGGAGGCGGGTGGCTCGCCGACAAGTTCAACATCAAGTGGGTGCTGGTGGGGATGTATGCGCTGGGCGGCGTGCTGCTGTACCTGATGACGTTCCAGACCTCGACCGAGCTGCGTTATCTGATCATCGGCGCGGTCGGCGCCTGCACCACCGGCGCGCAATTGGTGGCCTATGCCTACTGCGGGCAGTTTTACCCGATGTCCATCCGCTCGACCGGCATCGGCATGGCCTCCGGCGTGGGGCGCCTGGGCGCGATCGCGGCGCCGCTGCTAATCGGCCAGATCGTTGCGCTTGAGCTGCCGCTGGAGCAGAACTTCCTGGTGATCGGGGCTTTCGGAATCATCGGCTCGATCGCCCTGGCGTTCATCAGGCATGGCGGCCCGGCGTCGGTGGGCCCGCAAGAGGCTGCACGCGAGTTGCGCCCGTCGCAACAGACGCCGCAAAACGCCTGATCGTAGCCATCAAGGAAATTCGCTGTGTCTGTCTACATAGCCCCCCTGCGCGAAATGCTGTTCGCCATGAAAGAGGTCGGCGGCCTGGACGCGATCTGCGCCCAGCCCGACCATGAAGAAACCACGCCCGACCTGGTCGAGGCCATCCTGCAGGAGGCGGCTAATTACGCCGCTGGCGTGCTGGATCCGCTCAACCGCCCCGGCGACGTGCAGGGCGCGCGCTGGCACGATGGTCGGGTCACGCCCGCCGACGGCTTTCGCGAAGCCTGGGCCAGCTTCTGCGAGAACGGCTGGAACGGCATGCCCGCTGCCACCGAATGGGGCGGCCAGGGCCTGCCCACGCTGGTCTCCACCGCCGTGCTGGAGATGTGGAAGTCGTCCAACCTCGCGTTCAGCCTGTGCCAGATGCTCACGCTGGGCGCGGTGGAGGCCATTGCGCACCATGGCAGCGACGCACTCCAGCGCCGCTTCCTGGCACCCATGGTCGAGGGCCGCTGGACGGGCACCATGAACCTCACCGAGCCCCAGGCCGGCTCTGACCTGGCCGCGCTGCGCAGCCGTGCCGTACACGAGGGCGACCACTACCACGTCAGCGGCAACAAGATCTTCATCACCTGGGGCGAGCACGACATGGCCGAGAACATCGTGCACCTGGTGCTGGCGCGCCTACCCGATGCGCCACCGGGGGTGAAAGGCATCTCGCTGTTCCTGTGCCCGAAGTACCTGGTCAACGACGATGGCACCCTGGGCGAACGCAACGACTTGGCCTGCACGTCGATTGAGCACAAGATGGGCATCCACGGCAGCCCCACGGCGTCGATGAGTTTTGGCGACAGCGGCGGCGCTATCGGCTACCTGGTCGGCGAGCCGCACCAGGGGCTGGCCTGCATGTTCACCATGATGAACCACGCGCGGCTGAACGTTGGCCTGGAAGGCGTGGGCATTTCCGAGCGCGCCTACCAGCGCGCACGCGCCTATGCGCTGGAGCGGGTGCAGGGCAAGCCGCTGATCAGCGGCAGCACCGCCATCGCAGGCCACCCGGACGTGCGGCGCATGCTGATGGACATGAAGGCCCGCACCGAGGCCATGCGCGCGCTGGCCTACTTCTGCGCCGGTCAGATGGACCGCGCCGCGGGCCACGCCGATGCGCAGGAGCGCGCGCAGGCGCAGGCCCTGGTCGGCCTGCTGATACCGGTGGTCAAAGGCTGGTGTACCGACAGCGCGCAGGGCATCACGTCCGACGGCGTGCAGGTGCATGGCGGCATGGGCTACGTCGAGGAAACCGGCGCCTCCCAGCACATGCGCGACGCGCGCATCACGACCATCTACGAAGGCACCACGGGCATCCAGGCCAACGACCTGATCGGCCGCAAGCTGGCACGCGAGGGCGGGCGCACGCTGAAGGCGCTGCTGGGCCGCATCGACGGCGATGCGCGCCGGTTGGTCGAATCGCCCGATGCAGTGCTGGCGCAGATCGGCCGCGCGTTGGCAGCCGCTGCCCAGGCGCTGGACGAAGCGGTCGACTGGCTGCTGGCCCACGACGGTCAACCCGCGCAGTGCGCGGCGGGCGCCGTGCCCTTCCTGCGGCTGGCGGGCACCGTGATCGGCGGCTGGCTGTCGGCGCGCATGGCCGAAGCCGCTACCGCGCAACTCGCGGCGGGCGCGGGCGATGCGGGCTTTCTCGGTACCAAGCGCGCCACAGCCAGCCATTACGCGGCGCATGTCCTGGTGCAGGCGCCGATGCTGCGCGACATCGTCACGGGCGGCGCCGCCAGCACGCTGGCCCTGGCGGACGATCAACTCTGAATGATCCTGAAAGGAAACCCTCCCATGAAAATCCTGGTTCCCGTCAAGCGGGTGGTTGACTACAACGTCAAGGTCCGCGTCAAGAGCGATGGCAGCGGCGTGGACATCGCCAATGTCAAGATGAGCATGAACCCCTTCGACGAGATTGCCGTCGAAGAGGCTGTGCGGCTCAGGGAGAAAGGCGCGGCAACGGAGATCGTCGCCGTCTCGTGCGGCGTGTCTCAATGCCAGGAGACGCTGCGCACCGCCATGGCCATCGGTGCCGACCGCGGCATCCTAGTCGAGACCAATGAAGAACTGCAGCCGCTGGCCGTGGCTAAGCTGCTTAAGGCCCTGATCGACAAGGAACAGCCCGGCCTCGTGATCCTGGGCAAGCAGGCCATCGACGACGACTGCAACCAGACCGGCCAGATGCTGGCGGCGCTGGCCGGTCTGCCGCAAGCCACCTTCGCCTCCAAGGTCGAGCTCGCCAGCGACAAGGCAGCCGTGACCCGCGAAGTGGACGGCGGCCTGGAAACCCTTAGCCTCACGCTGCCCGCGGTCATCACCGCCGACCTGCGTCTGAACGAACCGCGCTACGTCACCTTGCCCAACATCATGAAGGCCAAGAAAAAGCCGCTGGACACCATCAAGCCCGAAGACCTCGGCGTTCAAGTCGCCCCGCGCCTGAAGACCCTGAAGGTGACCGAACCCGCCAAGCGCGGCGCCGGCGTGAAGGTGGCTGACGTGGCCGCCCTGGTCGAAAAACTCAAGAACGAAGCGAAGGTGATCTAAATGTCGGTACTCGTTATTGCTGAACACGACAACGCATCCATCAAGGGCGCAACCCTGAACACCGTGACGGCTGCAGCCGCTTGCGGTGGCGACGTGCACGTGCTGGTGGCCGGCCACAATGCCGGTGCTGCCGCACAAGCCGCCGCCCAGATCGCCGGTGTCGCCAAGGTCATCCACGCCGACGCCGCAGGCTTGGCCCACGGCCTGGCCGAGAACGTGGCCGCCCAGGTGCTGGCCATCGCCGGCAACTATAGCCACATCCTGTTCCCGGCCACGGCCGGCGGCAAGAACGTGGCCCCCCGCGTGGCCGCCAAGCTCGACGTCGCCCAGATCAGCGACATCACCAAGGTGGTGAGCGCCGACACCTTCGAACGCCCCATCTACGCCGGCAATGCCATCGCCACCGTGCAAAGCAGCGACGCCACCAAAGTCATCACCGTGCGCACCACCGGCTTCGACGCCACAGCGGCGACCGGAGGCAACGCAGCAGTGGAAACGGCAACCGCAGCGGCAGACACCGGCAAGAGCAGCTACGTGGGCAGCGAAATCGCCAAGAGCGACCGGCCCGAACTGACGGCGGCCAAGATCATCGTCTCCGGCGGCCGTGCGCTGGGCAGCAAGGAAAAATTCGACGAAGTCATCACCCCGCTGGCCGACAAGCTGGGCGCGGCCATCGGCGCGAGCCGCGCGGCGGTGGATGCGGGCTACGCGCCCAATGACCTGCAGGTGGGCCAGACCGGCAAGATCGTGGCGCCGCAGCTGTACGTGGCGGCGGGCATCTCGGGGGCGATCCAGCACCTGGCGGGCATGAAGGACTCCAAGGTGATCGTGGCGATCAACAAGGACCCGGAGGCGCCGATCTTCAGCGTGGCCGACTACGGGCTGGAGGCGGACCTGTTCGCGGCTGTGCCGGAACTCGTCAAGGCCTTTTAACTTGGATGAGATACACCATGGAGCTTCGGCATTTGCGTTGCTTTATAGCGGTGGCCGAAGAACTTCACTTTGGCCGCGCAGCGGAAAAGCTGCACATCGATCAGTCCCCTTTGTCGCGCACCATCAAGGAGATAGAGGAAGAGCTCGGGGCGCAACTGTTCACGCGAACCACGCGAAGCACCCGCCTGACCTTTGCCGGAATGGCATTCCTGGAGCGGGTGCCGCGAATCTTCGAAGCTCTGAAACAGGCGTGTGACGGCGTCAAGTCCGCCGCCAGTGGGTTTCAGGGACAGTTGCGCATCGCTTTGTCCGATGGCATCACGCCCTCGCGAATGCCGACGCTGCTGGCACGGTGCCGAGAGGAAGATCCAGAGATTGACATTCGGTTATTTGAGATGCCGTTGGACCAACAGATCAAGGGTCTGCACGATGACCTGTATGACGTCGGCTTTTCGATGGCCGAAGAGGTGGGCGACGGCATTGTGGTCAGGCCTGCGTGGGAAGACGAGCTGATGGTGGCGGTCCCAGCTCGCCATCCTGTGCTGGCCCACAAGCACGTTCCGTTGGAAGAAGTGCTGCGCTATCCGCTGGCGCTATGCGATCCGGCGATATGCGAAGGCCATGCACGCCAAGTTGATCGCGTTTTGCAGCGCTACGAGCAACAGCCACTGATCGCCCAGCGCGTGGCGTCCTATGAGGTGATGATGACCTTAGTCTCCGCCGGATTGGCACTTGGTTTGGCGGGCGCCGCGCACATTGCATCCGGCCGTGGGCCAGGTGTTGTGGCCCGGCGCTTGGCGGGCAAGTCGCAGATGCTGGCCACGTATCTGCTGCACCGTGACGTGGAGCCCTCCGAAATGCTGGCTCGGTTCATCGCACGAGTGGACTCCATTGATTCGGCGGATGGCTCCAGCGCCGCCGAGGACTCCTGATCCACCTGCTGAAAGGACCCAAGCCATGCCCCGATTCCTGTCGCTGCTGATGGCCGCTGCACTGACAGCCTCCTGTGGGCCATCCCAACCGACGGAAACCGTGGACTTCCTCGTGGCCCATCCTGAGCGTCTCAAGGAAGTCCAGCGCCTGTGCAAGGAAGAGCGCGCGAAGGCCGGCGAAGAACTCTGCCGACGTGCCGCCGAGGCCGCGAATCGCCGCTTCTTTGGTGACCGGCCGGAGCAGAAGTCCCAATAAGGTAACCTTCCGTCGCGGCGCCGCGACAAAGTTCTCGCAGTTACCTCATCACGCCGCAGCGCGCTCGCGCATGCGGCATTTTTATTGTCTTCGCCACCGCAAGAAGTCTGGCTCTTTTGGCCTGAATCCCCGCCATAACGGTCTTTGACCGGCCTGCACGCTCGCCTTGATCCTCGGCACTACGGCACGTTCCTGTGCCGTAGTGGGAGGTTGACCAATGCAAGGAACGAACGTGCTGTTCGGTCAGATTGCCGTCGTCTTCGGCATCGTGATCGCTGGCGTATGGAGCGCCACGCAATGGACAGCAGCGGCCCTGGGCTACCAGCTACGCCTGGGCTCGCCGTGGTTCGACTTCTTCGGTACGCCGGTCTACCACCCCTGGGGCCTGTTCGAGTGGTGGTTCTTCTTCGACGCCTACGCGCCGCATATCTTCGACGCGGGCGGTGCCATTGCCGCAGGCAGCGGCCTGATCGCGATGGTAGTTGCCATCGGCATGTCGATCTGGCGCTCGCGCCAGTCCAAGCTGGTCACGACCTACGGCTCGGCCCGCTGGGCCAATGCGGAGGACATCCACAAGGCGGGCCTTGACCAGCCTGCGGGCGTGTTCCTCGGCCTGCATCGCCAGCAGTACCTGCGCCATGAAGGCCCGGAACACGTCCTGACATTCGCGCCCACCCGCTCGGGCAAAGGCGTGGGCCTGGTGGTTCCCACCTTGTTGAGCTGGCCTGCATCGGCCGTCATTCACGACATCAAGGGCGAGAACTGGAGCATCACCGCCGGCTGGCGCTCGCGCTTCTCGCATTGCCTGCTGTTCAACCCGACCGATGCGAAGTCGTCGGCCTACAACCCACTGCTGGAAGTGCGGCGCGGCGCGCATGAGGTGCGCGATGTGCAGAACATTGCAGACATCTTGGTTGACCCAGAAGGAGCGCTGGAAAAGCGCAACCACTGGGAGAAGACTTCGCACGCGCTGCTGGTCGGCGCCATCCTGCATGTGCTCTATGCGGGCGAGGACAAGACGCTGCGCGGTGTCGCCAACTTCCTCTCCGACCCGGCCAGCCCGTTCGAGCTGACCTTGCACCGGATGATGACCACGTCGCACCTGGGCGATGGCCCGCATCCCGTGGTGGCATCCGCTGCACGCGAAGTCCTCAACAAGAGCGACAACGAACGCTCCGGCGTGCTGTCCACGGCCATGAGCTTCCTCGGCTTGTATCGAGATCCCACGGTGGCCGAAGTCACCTCGCGCTGCGACTGGCGCATCGCCGATCTCATTTCCGCCGAGCACCCCATATCGCTGTATCTGGTAGTGCCGCCTTCGGACATTTCGCGGACTAAGCCGCTGATCCGCCTGATCCTCAACCAGATCGGGCGGCGCCTCACCGAGTCGCTCGACGGCTCCGACGGCATCGAGCGCCGCCACAAGCTGTTGCTGATGCTCGACGAGTTCCCGGCGCTAGGCCGCCTGGACTTCTTCGAGACGGCCCTGGCTTTCATGGCCGGCTACGGCATCCGCAGCTTTCTCATCGCGCAGTCGCTCAACCAGATCGACAAGGCGTATGGGCAGAACCATTCGATCCTCGACAACTGCCATGTGCGCGTGACGTTCGCCACCAACGACGAGCGCACCGCCAAGCGCATCTCCGAGACGCTGGGCACCGCCACCGAGCTGAAATCCCAACGCAATTACGCCGGCCATCGGCTCGCGCCGTGGCTGGGCCACCTGATGGTGTCGCGGCAGGAAACCGCGCGCCCGCTGCTCACGCCGGGCGAGGTAATGCAGCTTCCGCCCGACGAGGCCGTGGTGATGGTGTCCAGCGTGGCGCCCATCAAGGCCAAGAAGCTGCGCTACTACGCGGACAGCAATTTCAAGCGGCGCGTGCTTCCGCCGCCGGTGCTTGCAACCCTGTCCATGCAGGGGCGCTATGCCGATGTGCCACCGGAACGCGCCGACGACTGGAGCGGGCTGGCGATTCCCGCCATGCCGGTCGCACCGACGGCCGACGCCGCCGATGGGCTGGAGAACCTGGGTTCGGCCGACGACAGCGGCCCACGCCGCCAGCCCGAACTTTCCGAAGCCGTCACCTACGACCCCGACCTGGTTGCGCCCGCAGCCGACCTCGGGCTGCTCGATGACGACGACATGCCGCATCCCCTTCCTCGCCAGCTCGATCCGGCCCTGCAGCGCACGGCCCGGCTGGCTTCCCTCGACCCTGACGACGGAATCGACCTATGACCCAACACCGCCTCAATGTGTTCATCCAGCCGGAGCACAGCAAGCGGCTCGATGAACTGGCCGCCAAGAAGGGCGTGTCCAAGTCCAGCATCGTCGCGGCGGCCCTGGCCTCCTGGCTGTCGCCCGATGCGGCCGACCAGCGCGAGGCGGCAATTGCCAAGCGGCTGGACCGCCTGTCGCGCCACGCCGAGCGCCTGGAGCGCGACCAGAACATTGCCATCGAAACATTGGCGCTGTTCATCCGCTATTTCCTCACGGTGAGCACACCCGTGCCCGAGGCCCATCAGGATGCCGCTCGCGCCCAGGGCAAGGCCCGCTTCGAGCAGTTCGTCGAGCAGCTCGGTCGCCATTTGCTGCGCGGGCGCAGCCTGGTGCGCGATGTGGTGGAGGAACTGCACCCCGACCCGATGCGGATGGATGACGCGGCGGCAGTTGCCGAAGCGCAGGAGCGTGCCTCATGAGCGCCGTTCCCTCGTCATACGCCACCTCACTCGACCGCCGCATCCAGATGCTGCGAACGGCGATGGGGCCGCTGATCGCCGCCGCGCTCGAAGACCCGGACGTGGTGGAGGTGATGCTCAACCCCGACCGGACGCTATGGGTGGATCGCCTGTCCTCGGGGCGCGCGCCGATGGACGTGGAGCTGTCCGAGGCGGACGGCGAGCGAATCATCCGGCTGGTCGCAGCCCACGTCGGCGCGGAAGTCCACCGCGGCCAGCCGCTGCTGTCCGCCGAGCTGCCCGAAACGGGCGAACGCTTCGAGGGCATCTTGCCGCCGGCCGCGCCGGGGCCGGCCTTCGCGCTGCGCAAGCGCGCCATCGGCGTGATTCCGCTGGAGCGGTATGTTGTGGACGGGATGATGACGGTCTCCCAGGCTGGCTTTCTGGTGCGCGCGGTGCGCGAGCGGCAGAACGTCCTGATCGCCGGTGCCACCAGCAGCGGCAAGACCACGCTCGCCAACGCCTTGCTCGCGGAAATCGCCGCGACGGGCGACCGCGTGCTGGTGCTCGAAGACACGGTGGAACTGCAATGCGTGGCCCGCGACCACGTTCCGCTGCGCACGCGGGCGGGCGTGGTGTCCATGACCGAGCTGGTGCGCTCGTCCATGCGCCTGCGCCCGGATCGCGTGGTCGTCGGCGAGGTGCGCGGCGCCGAGGCGCTGGATCTCATCAAGGTGTGGGGCACCGGCCATCCGGGCGGCATCGCCACGATCCACGCCGGCTCCGCGCTGGGCGCGTTGCTGCGCCTGGAGCAACTGATTCTCGAAGTGGCGGTGAACCCGCCCCGTGCGCTGATCGCGGAAGCGGTCAACGTGGTCATCCACATCGCCGGGCGCGGACGCAAGCGCCGTATCGAGAGCATCGCCCGCGTCATCGGCTTCGATGGCGTGGGCTACCGACTGGCGGATGCGATGGAAACACCGTTTCCCGAGCTGCCGCCACTTCCCGATGCCGCATCCGCTGCGGCGACTTCCCCATCCCTCGACCTTTCTGGAGAACTGCCATGACGCACGTTGATGCTTTCCGTATTTCTGTAAATCCGCTTCCCCGTCGTTCCAGCCCCGCACGGTTGGATGGTCTGGCTCGCCCGGCCATGCAAGGCTTGATGCTCGCTGCCTTCATGCTGCTGCTTGCGGGCACTGCGCAAGCCGCCGGCTCCTCGATGCCCTGGGAAGGCCCGCTGCAATCCATCTTGGAATCCATCCAGGGGCCGGTGGCGCGTATCGTCGCGGTCATCATCATCATCGCCACGGGCCTCGCGCTCGCTTTCGGCGACACGTCGGGCGGCTTTCGCAAGCTGATCCAGATCGTCTTCGGTCTGTCCATCGCCTTCGCGGCTTCGAGCTTCTTCCTGTCGTTCTTCAGCTTCTCGGGCGGGGCCGTCGTATGAGTGCCCCGGACGCCTTCGCGGCCGGGTTCGAGGTGCCGCTGCATCGCTCGCTCACCGAGCCGATCTTGCTGGGCGGTGCCCCGCGCACCGTGGCGATCGCCAACGGCACCTTGGCCGCCGCCGTCGGGCTGGGCCTGCAACTGTGGATTCCCGGTGTCGTGCTTTGGATCGTCGGCCATTCGCTGGCGATGTGGGGCGCGCGCGTCGATCCGCAGTTCATGGCCGTGTTCGCGCGGCACATCAAGCACCGCCCGCTGCTGGACGTGTGAGGGGACGCCGCCATGCTGAACCTTGCCGAATACCGCCAGCGGCCCGCACTGCTTGCCGACTGGCTGCCTTGGGCCGGGCTGGTCGCGCCGGGCGTCGTCTTGAACAAGGACGGCAGTTTCCAGCGCACGGCGCGCTTTCGTGGCCCCGACCTCGACAGTGCGACGCAAGGCGAGCTGATCGCCACATCGGCGCGCTTGAACAACGCGCTGCGCCGCCTGGGTTCGGGCTGGGCGCTGTTCATCGAAGCCGAGCGCCGGTCTGCCGCCGACTACCCGCACTCCGATTTCCCCGAACCGCTGTCCTGGCTGGTCGATGAAGAACGCCGCGCCGCCTTCGAGGATTCGGGCAACCACTTCGAGAGCGGCTATCACCTGACGCTGGCCTACCTGCCGTCCGAGGAATCCCGCGCCCGCGCCGCGGGCCTGCTGTATGAAAACTGGCCGACCGAAGGCGTGGATTGGCGCGAACGGCTGCACGCCTTCGTCGCTGAAACGGATCGCATCTTCGACCTGCTCGATGGCGTGATGCCGGAAATCGCCTGGCTCGATGACAGCCAGACGTTGACCTATCTGCACGCGACCGTCTCGACGCGACGCTACCGCGTCGGCGTTCCCGAAGTGCCGTTCCACATCGACGCGCTACTGACCGACTCCGCGCTGGTCGGCGGCCTGGCGCCGATGCTGGGCGACCAGCACCTGCGCGTGGTGTCGGTGCGGGGCTTCCCGACCTCGACCTGGCCGGGGATTCTGGACGACCTCAACCGCCTCGGCTTTGCGTATCGTTGGAGTACGCGCTTTCTGTGCCTGGACAAAGCCGAGGCGGAAAAAGAACTCGCCCGCCTGCGCCGCCAGTGGTTTGCGAAAAGGAAGAACGTCATCGCGCTGCTGCGCGAGACGATCTTCCAGCAGGAAAGCCCGCTGGTCGATACCGACGCCAACAACAAGGCCGCAGATGCCGACGTTGCCTTGCAGGAGCTGGGCAGCGATCAAGTCGCCTTCGGCTACCTGACAGCGACCGTCACCGTCATGGACGCGGACGCCGCCGTAGCTGACGAGAAGCTGCGCATGGTGGAGCGCGTCATCCAGGGCCGGGGCTTCGTCACCATCCCCGAAACGCTCAACGCCGTGGATGCGTGGCTTTCGTCCATTCCGGGCAACGCATACGCCAATGTCCGTCAGCCCATCGTCTCGACGCTGAACCTGGCGCACCTGATGCCGGTGTCGGCGGTTTGGGCCGGCCAGGAACGCAATGCGCATCTCGATGGGCCGCCGCTGATCGTCACGCGCACAGACGGCGCCACGCCGTTCCGGCTGGTGACGCACATCGGCGACGTGGGCAACACGTTGGTGGTTGGCCCCATCGGCATGGGCAAGTCGGTGCTGCTGGCGACGATGGCGATGCAGTTCCGCCGCTATTGCGGCTCGCGCATCTTCGCCTTCGACATGGGGCGCTCGATCCGCGCGGCCATCCTGGGCATGGGCGGCGAACACTACGACCTGGGCGCGGATGACGAGATCGCCTTCCAGCCGCTGGCGCGCATCGACCGCGAGGGCTACCGCACCTGGGCCAGCGAATGGGTGGAAGGCCGCCTGCTGCACGAAGGTGCGGCCGTCGGCCCGGACGAGAAGGCGGCCATCTGGTCTGCGCTGGGGAGCCTGGCCAGCGCGCCGGTGGAACAGCGCACGCTCACGGGCCTGACGGCCTTGCTGCAATCGAACACCTTGCGCCAGGCACTCGCGCCCTACGTCCTGGGCGGCGCGCACGGCAGGCTGCTGGATGCCGACCACGACCGCCTTGGCACGGCCGACGTGCAGGCGTTCGAGATGGAGGAGCTGATGCACAGCAAGGCCGCTGTGCTCGCGGTGCTGCGCTATCTGTTCGCGCGCTTCGAGGAGCGGCTGGATGGTGCGCCCACCTTGCTGATCCTTGATGAAGCGTGGCTGTTCCTCGATGACCCGGTATTCGCGGCGCGCATCCGCCAGTGGCTCAAGACGCTGCGCAAGAAGAACGTCAGCGTCATCTTCGCCACGCAGTCGCTCGCGGACGTGAAGGACTCGGCCATCGCACCTGCAATCATCGAAAGCTGCGCGAGTCGGATTTTCTTGCCGAACCCGCAAGCGACCGAACCGCAGATTCGCACGATCTACGAGGGCTTCGGCCTCAACAGCCGGCAGATCGAGATCGTCGCCACCGCGCAGCCCAAGCGCGACTACTACTACCAATCCCGCCTCGGCAACCGCGTGTTCGACCTCGACCTGGGGCCGGCGACGCTGGCCTTCGCGGGCGCTTCCACGCCGCAAGACCAGCGCGACATAGACCGTGTGCTGCTGGATGCCGGTGTGCCCGGCTTCGCGGGCGCCTGGCTGCGCCATCGCGGCCTCGATTGGGCGGCTGACCTGCTGCCCTCGTTCCCCGGCCTCGCGCCGGGTTCCCTCCGTACCGCTGACCACCCCCAGGAGAACCTGCTATGAAAACCCATGCCTCGAAACTCGCCGCGCTGACCGCCGCCTGCGTGCTCGCCTTCGGCATCGCACAGCCTGCGCACGCGCTGTTCGGCGTCGGCGACATCGTGCTCGACCCGACCAATCTGGTGCAGAACACGCTCACGGCGGTTCGCACACTGGAGCAGATCAACAACCAGATCCGCCAGCTCCAGAACGAAGCGCAAATGCTCATCAACCAGGCGCGCAATCTGGCCAGCCTGCCGTCCAGCGTGGTCGGCCAGTTGCGCGCGAACCTGGCGACCACCCAGCGACTGATCGCGCAGGCCAAGGGCTTGGCCTACGACGTGACAAGCATCGACCGCGAGTTCGCGCGTCTGTACCCCGAGAAGTACGCCGCCACGGTGAGCGGCAATCAGATGTACCTCGATGCACAGGAGCGTTGGAAGAACACGCTCAACGGCCTGCAGACCACCATGCAGATGCAGGCCCAGGCATCGCAGAACCTGAGCGACGACGAAAGCGTGCTGGCCGACCTCGTGGGCAAGAGCCAGTCGGCCGAGGGCGCGCTGCAAGCGATGCAGGCCATGAACCAGTTGCTGGCCTTGCAGGCCAAGCAGTCGATCCAGACGCAGCGGCTCCAGATCACGCAAGACCGCGCGGCCTCGCTGGAACTGGCGCGGCAGGCGGCGGCCACGGAGCGCGGGCGCGAGGTGACGCGCCGCTTCCTGGGCACTGGCACGCCGTACACGCCGCAGCCCGTCAATTTCTACAACCGCTGATGGAGGCCGCCATGCAACGCACGCCCGTCGTGTTCGCTTTCGCCGTTCATGCGCTTGTGCTGGCCGGCTGTGACCGGCCGCAGCAGGTGCAGGTGAATGCGCTCGCCGCCGACCCGGCCCGGCTGCACGCGCTGCGCGCGCAGTGCAGCACGGGCGCGCACGACGGCGCGTTTTGCGCGCAGGTGGCCCAGGCCGACCTGCGGCGCTTTCTTTCCGGCCAGGCCGAGCCGGGCGAGTACCAAACGCTCGCCGACCTGCCGCCGATTCCGCCCAGCTTCGATGAACCCGCCGATGCCGATACGCCTGGGCAGGAGGACTCGCCATGAACGACGTAACGATCATCGACCGCTTCCTCGACACCTTCTCGCGCTACATCGACTCGGGCTTTGGCCTGTTGCACGGCGAAGTGGCGTTTCTGACCGCCACGCTGATCGCCATCGACATGACGCTCGCCGGGCTGTTCTGGGCGATGAGCCACGCCACCGGCCAGGGTGAGGACGTGATCGCCAAGCTGATCCGCAAGGTGCTGTACGTCGGCGCCTTCGCCTACATCATCGGCAACTTCAACTGGCTGGCCGGCATCGTGTTCCGCTCCTTCGCTGGCCTGGGCCTGACGGCCAGCGGCTCGACCCTGAGCATGGAGAACTTCCTGCAACCGGGCCGGCTGGCGAAGGTCGGCATCGACGCCGGGGCGCCGATCCTGAAGCAGATCGGCGATATGGCGGGCTTTCCCGAGGTGTTCGTGAACATCACGCCCATCGTCGTGATGTTCCTCGCGTGGCTGATCGTCCTGCTGTGCTTCTTCGTGCTCGCGATCCAGCTTTTCATCACGCTCATCGAGTTCAAGCTGACCACGCTCGCGGGCTTCGTGCTCGTGCCGTTCGCACTCTGGAACAAGACCGCGTTCCTCGCCGAGAAGGTACTGGGCAACGTGGTGTCGTCGGGCATCAAGGTGCTGGTGCTCGCGGTCATCGTGGGCATCGGCTCCGGGCTGTTCGCCGAGTTTCAAGTACAGCCGGCCGAGCCATCCATCGACCACTCCGTGGTCGTGATGCTGGCCTCGCTGACGCTGTTGGCCTTGGGCATCTTCGGGCCGGGCATTGCGACCGGGCTGGTGTCCGGCGGGCCGCAGCTCGGCGCGGGTGCGATGGCCGGTGCCGCGCTGGGCGCGGCCGGTGCTGCTGTCGCCGTGGGCGCTGCGGCCACGGGCGTCGGTAGTGCGGTAGCTGCCGGGGCGCGTATGGCGCCCGCCGCAGCCAAGCTGGCGGGCAGCGGAGCGCGGGCCGCCACCGGAGCCGCCAGCAGCGCCCGGTCAGCGTTTCAGGCAGGTTCTGCATCCGCCGGCGGCGGCCCCAAGGGCGCTGCCGCTGGCGTGGGCAATGTCGCCAAGACTGGCGCGCAGGCGGTCGGGCAGAAGGTGGCCGAGGGCGCACGCTCGATGAAAGAGCGTGTCGCCGCTGCCTTCCGGCCCGACGACACCGGATCGGCGTCGGGGGCCGGGGCCGCGCAGGCGGCAAACGAGCCAACCCCATCCACTGCGCAGCCTGCCTGGGCCAAGCGCCTGCATCGCAGGCAGCAGCTCACCCATGCCGCGACGACCGCCGCCCACACGCTGCGCGGTGGCGACGGTGGCAGCTCCAGCCAAGGCCCGACCTTGCGCGATTCCGATTCATAAGGAGAACTCCCATGCGATTCAAACGACCGCAGGTGCGCTACGCCGATACGCCGCAGCCTGCTACCCCGTACCAATCCGCCGCCCAGGTCTGGGACGAGCGCATCGGCTCGGCCCGCGTGCAGGCGAAGAACTGGCGCTTCATGGCCTTTGGCTGCCTCACCTTGGCCGCGCTGATGGCGGGCGGGCTGGTCTGGCGCTCGGCGCAGTCCATCGTCACGCCCTACGTCATCGAGGTGGACAACGCGGGCCAGGTGCGCGCCGTCGGCGAAGCCGCCACGCCCTACAAGCCCAGCGATGCGCAGATCGCCTACCACCTGGGCCGCTTCATCGGCTTGGTGCGCTCGCTGTCCATCGACCCCATCGTGGTGCGGCAGAACTGGCTCGATGCCTACGACTACACGACCGACAAAGGCGCGGTCGTGCTCAACGAGTACGCCCGCACGAATGACCCGTTCGCGCGCATCGGCAAGGAGTCAGTGACGGTGCAGGTGTCCAGTGTGACCCGCGCCAGCGACACGTCGTTCAACGTGCGCTGGACGGAGACGCGCTTTGTGAACGGCGCGCTGGATCGCACCGAACGCTGGAACGCGGTGGTTTCCACGGTGCTGCAAACCCCGCGTACCGAGCAGCGCCTGCGCAAGAACCCCTTGGGCATCTACGTCAACGGCCTGTCGTGGAGCCGCGAACTGGAAGGAAACGAAGGAGCAAAACCATGAATGATCTTTTCCGTAAATCCGCCTTGCCGGTGATGCTTCTGGCTTCGACCGTGCTGTTCTCTGGCTGCGCCACGCAGGGCAAGCCGCCGCCGTCCATCTCGCTCGATGAACCGGTGCAGGCCCAGCCGCTGCCGGAGCCGCCTGCGCCTGTGGAGGTGGTGGCCGTGCCGCAGGTACTGCCGATGCCGGCACAGATGAAACCTGTGCCGGATGCCAAGCCCACGCCGGAACCCGCTGATGAAACCGTGCGCGTGTCCCGCGCCAACGCCGAGGCGCGCATCGCGCCCACACGCGAAGGCTACGTCAACGCGATTCAGGTGTGGCCTTTCACCGATGGCGCGCTGTACCAGGTCTATGCAGCCGTGGGCCGCGTGACCGTGATCGCGCTCCAGCCGGGCGAGGAGCTGATGACGGTGGCCGCGGGCGATACGGTGCGCTGGATCGTCGGGGACACATCGAGCGGTAGCGGCGATGCGCTGCGTGTCAATGTGATGGTCAAGCCCATCCGCTCGGGGCTCAAGACCAACCTCGTCATCACCACCAGCCGCAGGACGTACCTGCTGGAACTGACTTCGACCGAGAAGACGTGGATGGCGTCGGTGTCCTGGGAGTACCCGAAGGACAAGATGCTGGCCTTGCAGCGCCAGGCGCAGGCGGCCAGCGCCGCCGCGCCGGTCGATGCGGGCCTGTCGTTGGAGAAGATCCGATTCCGCTACGCGGTCAGCGGCAGCAATCCGCCGTGGAAGCCGCTGCGCGCCTTCGACGATGGCGAAAAGGTCTACATCCAGTTTCCGCCGGGCATTGCTCAGGGCGAGCTGCCGCCGCTGTTCGTGATCGGCGCGCAAGGCGACGGGCAACTGGTGAACTACCGCTTCCGCGCGCCGTACTACATCGTGGATCGCCTGTTCGGTGCGGCCGAGCTGCGCCTGGGAGGGGACAAGGGCGACGTGGTGCGGATCGAACGCACAGATGGCGTTTCCGGTGGAACGCGGAGGAAGTGACCATGAGCCAGGACGATACCCCCGACCTTGCCGCGCCACAGGCGGGCAAGGTAGCGCCCGAAGCGGTGGCGCTGCGCGCCCAGCCGCGCCCGGTCACGCGCCTGAATCGGCGCACGCTGGCCATCCTTGTCGGCGGCCTATCGGTCGCCGTGCTCGGCGCCACGATCTGGTCGTTGCAGCCGCATCGGCGCAGTCCTGCCGAGCAGACCGATTTGTACAACGTGGATCGCGTCTCGAAGTCCGAAGGGCTGGACGGCCTGCCTTCGGACTATTCCAAGCTGCCGGCCAAGGTGCCGGAGCTGGGGCCACCGCTGCCGGGTGATCTCGGCCCGGCCATTGTGAAGTCGCAGCAGCCGGTGACGCAGACATATGCGCCACCGGGCCACGACCCGGAGGATGCGAGGCGCAAAGAGGCCGATGCCGCGGCGGCTTCGACGGTGTTCTTCCGCTCGGGCAGCCAGGGCAAGGCCACCGCGCCGGTCACGGCGCAAGCCGCTGCGGCTGCGCCTGGCAGTGCCTTGGCCGGCTTCGACCCGCTGGCCGCCGGGCCGGCCTCGACGGCGGCCCAGCCATCCGACCCGACCACCGTGCAGAACCGGCAAGACCAGAAAAAGGCGTTCCTGAAAGGAGGCTCTACAGAAACCCGTAATTCCGGCAATCTGCAAATGCCATCCTCGCCGTATCAGGTCATGGCCGGAACGGTGATCGCCGGAGCATTGGTGACGGGTATCAAGTCGGATTTGCCGGGCGACGTGATCGCCACGGTGACGGAGCCGATCTATGACACGGCCACAGGCAAGTTCCTGCTGATCCCGCAGGGATCGCGCATCCTCGGCAAATACAACAGCCAGGTTAGCTATGGACAGAGCCGCGTGCAGGTGGTGTGGAACCGCGTCATCCTGCCGGACACGTCATCGCTGAAGCTCGACAACCTTGCGGGCACCGATCCTGCTGGCTATGCCGGCCTGGAGGATGGGGTCGATTGGCATTGGGATCGCGTCTTCGCGGGTGCGGCGCTGACGACCCTGCTTGGCGTCGGTGCCGAGCTGGCCGCGCCGGAAAACCGGCAGGATGGCAACCGCATCGTGATTGCCGGGCGCGACAGCGCGCAGGACAGCATCAACCAGGTCGGCCAGGAGATGACCCGGCGCAACATGAATATCCAGCCGACGCTGACCGAGCGGCCGGGCTTGCCTGTGCGGATCATCGTCAACCGCGATCTGGTGTTGCGGCCGTACCAGCCGATGTTCTTCCAAAGGGGGGCCATGCAATGAGCACGGCCAAGAAACTGCGGCTGGGGCCACTGCCCAAGACCGAAAGCACGAAGCTCACGTTCTCGTGTCCGGCCAGCCTCAAGGCTGACCTCGACCGCTACGCCGCGCTGCACGCGCAGGCGTATGGCGAGGCGGTCGATGCTACGACGCTGATCCCGCATATGTTGGAGGCGTTCATGGCCGGCGACCGGGGATTCAGGAAGGGAGGCGGGAGCAAGGCTGCACTCCCGAAGTCAGGTTGACGATGCGGACGCATCCGCCATCCGCTCACCAAGAAAGCGCAGCCTACTGGCTGCGCTTTCGCTTTTGCGGAGCCTTTTGGGAGGGCAGGACTATGATGACTGACCCGACCTTGCCTGCTGCGGTGCCCTTGCGTTTACCACCGCGAAGCGCCTATGCGGCACCTAGCTCGAAAAGCAGCAAGAGCACACAACGGCTGGAATCTAGCCTAACCTATTACCCCATAAGACCTTTTGTCCCGCTGCATGTCTGCATGAAAGACTTGACAGCGGACATTTTTCAAACCGGATAACCTCTCCCGACTTGTTCACCTTGGCGCAAAAGCCGCGCCGCTACGACTGATGATGGATGATCTCAGCGCCTAGCGGTCAGAGCGCGATAGGTACGCCAAAGCGCTATTCCCTGACTGTTCACAATTGCTTTGGGTGCTGCTGTGATGTGAAGACTTTGGCAGGAGGTGGTCTTTCCTCGAGGAGAGCATGGCGCTATCGCTCTGCGTATGCCGAAATTTCCTTGCCGAACGAAGGCAGTGTTGGGCTGCATGAGCGACTCGGTTTCCAGCACATCGGGACGTTTCCCCAGGTCGGGTTCAAGCTCAATGCCTGGCATGACGTTGGGTATTGGCGGTTTGATCTGGGTGGCGATGGCCTGCGTCCCGAGGATTCTCCGCGCTTTCAAGCAATCTGCTGAAGCTCGGGGTCATGCTTGCGGCGCGCAAATTTAGAGCGTTTCAGATGTCGCTTGCTGTTGGGACATTTCCGCAATAGCCAGATGGACACGGTT
Organism: Pseudomonas sp. PS1(2021); assembly: GCF_020405165.1. Taxonomy (NCBI): domain Bacteria; kingdom Pseudomonadati; phylum Pseudomonadota; class Gammaproteobacteria; order Pseudomonadales; family Pseudomonadaceae; genus Pseudomonas; species Pseudomonas sp. PS1(2021). The sequence continues at coordinate 7,461,811 of NZ_CP084484.1, forward strand.
CTCGATGATCTCGATCAGTTCGAGGTGCTTGGGAAATTCCTGCTTGAGCCAGGTGCTGGGGACGAAGTAATGATCGAGGTGTATCGCAACATGTTGTCGGTCACCCTGAGCGCATAGCATCACATTGAATTCTGTCTCGTCTCCTGCCATGGCGGCGGGCACGAAAACAGTTCCTTTGTCGCTGAAGCCGCATGAGCGGCGCCATTCCGGAATGCGTTTCTTCTCGGGGTTGTCTGCGGCAAACCAGGTGATTCTTTCCATTTAATTGTTCTCGATGGTGAGCAGTTACAGTGTTGCGAAGCTCTTTGTGAGCTTGTCGAAGCGAGAGGCTTCAGCTACATGGTGGGAAGAGTACCTTCCTCAGATGCGCCGCCGCACCATAACTATCCTGCGCCTCATTCAGAATGTCATGGGAGAAGTAGTCTGCAAGACGTGCGCGGCCTTCTATCTCCATGCGAATGTATTCTGGGGTGGGTAATTGCACAGACTTGCCCACCCATTTGCATTCGACCTGACCAGTCATTTACATCGGATTTGACCAGCACGATTCGTGGACATGACCGGCAGAGAACAGCCCAAAGCCGCCGTTCGCGGTTGTCGGCAAAAGCTAGTTAAGGAGATGCTTGCGACCGATCCAATCATCCTCGCAACTGCGAGATACAACCATCGCTCAACCGCGTCATCTGATTCATCGGCGGAAAGTTATCTGCATGCTTTTTGCTTACGGGCAGCCTTGTTAACAGCGGCCTCCATCGCTCGAACCCAAAGGCTCTGGCCGACCGATTGAGCCAACAGTCGCGTCCCAACCATGGCAGCGAAAATCACCAATGCCTCGTTTTCAGCTTCAGTGGGCTGAGCCAGATCGCCCACTTCATCCACTCTCTCTTCCATGAATTTATCGAGCAGACTTTTCGCGCCCGCTTCGTAAGCTAACGCGCCTGTTTGATCCACCCCTCCAGTCGCTACGTCGGGGGCAAATGCCAACAGGGGGCAGCGATTCTTCGCCGAGCTATTGCGGAGGTACTGACGAACCAACGAAGAGGCTCTGTCTTCAGCAGCTTGATCCGCTCGGATGAAAACTTCATCCCAGGCCTCAAGAGAGTGCTCAAACGCGATGGAGAATGCCTCGGCAATCAGGGCGTCCTTCGACTCAAAGTGCTTATAGAAACCACCAACTGTCATGCCATTGGCGGCCATTATCTGAGCTACGGACACACCCTCGACACCCGCCTCACGAAACATACGTGATGCCGTCTGAACTATCTGAGCACGGTTCTCTTTGGCTTTGGACTGCGATGAGCGTCCCATGGTGTCATCCAGATTTTTTGAAGCACAAGATCGTGGTCACCATCCGCTGCAAGACCTCATCCTTCTGATTAGACGTGATGCATTCAACCACCACGATTCCCCGGTCTGGCTTGGATAGAGACGGCGTGATGCTGATGATTTTACTGGTGACGCGCAGCACGTCACCGGGGCGTGTCGCTTGAGGCCAGGCCATCTCTGCACCGGCGCCAATGATGCCACGTGCCAGCGGCAGGCTTGCTACCAACAAGCGCATTGTGATGCTGGCCGTCTGCCAACCACTCGCGGCAAGTCCCTGGAAAAATGTGTCACGAGCAGCGTGGTGGTCAAGGTGAAAGGGTTGCGGATCGAACTCCGTCGCAAACCGAATGATTTGCTCGGCATCCAGCGTGTAATGGTCGCTGAGGAAAACATCTCCCACCGCCAGGTCTTCCAGATAGATGGGCTCTGCCATTGCTCGACTCCACACGTTGAAATTTGGCCCCGTGTCTTAGGGCCCGTTCGCTTGCTAAATTAGATTATGGTTATTATCTTATTTTGCGCAACCCATACATTCCGCTTCAGTACCGATGACCTTGGTCTGACAGCGCTTCGCCAAGCCGCCCCTACCAGGAGAGACAGCCATGCCTTTGGTTCGTATCGACACCAAGAAAAACTCCGACCCTCAGCACATTCAGAAGGTGGGCCAGATCGTGTACCAAGCCATGAGGGAAGCGATCAGCGTTCCTGATCATGACAACTTCCAGGTGCTGACCGAACATGAGAACAATCGGCTGGTGAACGATCCCGAGTATCTGGGTATCAAGCGTTCGGATGGGCAGGTTTTCATCCAGATCACACTCAATGAAGGTCGCACGACTGAGCAGAAAAAGCTGCTCTACAAAACCATCGCAAAGGGCCTCAACGAGCAGGCAGTCGTGCGCCTGGAAGACGTTTTCATCAGTCTGGTGGAGGTCAAGAAGGAGAACTGGTCGTTCGGCAATGGCATCGCTCAGTACGCCGAGTAACCAGCTCAATCTCGAAGGAGTAGAATAGTCGTCTAAAGTGCTAGCTCAGCATCGACGACCAGAGCATAGGTGTTCAAATGACTCTTCCGTCCGATGGCCAAATCGGAAGTGATTGGATCAACATTCGCCGCGATCAGGATACTGGGATCGAAAGCGTGCATGCGCACTTCCAAGGCCACGCCTACGATCCCCACGATCATGATGAGATGTTGGTGGGAGTGACGCACCAAGGCATGCAGCGCTTCAGCTGCAATCGCTCAACGTATACCAGCACACCGGGCAGGTCGATGTTGATCGAGCCAGGCGCTCTGCATGATGGCTTCGCCCCCGAACCTGAGGGCTTCACCTACGGCATGCTCTATCTCCCACAGAGGTGGGTATCGAGCATGACAGACCGCCTCGGAGTGGGAGATGCATCCTCTCTCGGTGCCGCCTTTCGCAACACCTTGACCGACGATGTCACCCTCAGGGATGCGATACAGCGCGCCTTCTTGGCTATTCATCAGAACGACGGCCGTCTTGCTAGAGATGAGAGCCTGGACCTCCTCATGGAGGTACTTTCCAAGCACCTGCGACCTACGCAGCAATCAGACAAGGCCGAGTCGGCGCCCGTGATAGAAAGGGCCAGAGATTTCCTGCATGTTCTGATGGCCACGGACGTCAGCCTCGATGAGCTTGCCAATTACACTGGCATTGACCGTTTCAGGCTCACCCGGCAGTTCAAGCGTACCTATGGCCAGACGCCGCACGCCTATTTGATTAGGCTCAGACTGCGAGCTGCTCGAGCGTTGCTGGCCGCTGGCAAGCCCGCAGCAGAAGTGGCCGCCGAAGTAGGCTTTTCCGATCAAAGCCATATGGGCGTATGGTTCCGCCGCGCTTACCGCCTTACACCAGCAGCCTATCAGCGGCTGTGCACAAATCTAACAGACTGAAACCAGCTCTCGACTCCATCATCACTGTTCAGTTTTGAAGGAGTACGAAATGTTCGACACTAAAGTAGCGATCATCGTCCGCAATGACCTTGCCATGTGGCAGCGGATGAACGTCGTCGCCTTTCTTGCAAGCGGCATCCCATCAGCAGCGCCTGAGGTCATGGGTCAGCCCTACGTGGATGCCAACGGCCATTGCTACGGAAACATGTCAGGCCAGCCAATGCTGATCTTCGAGGCCAATCTTGAGGAAATTCAGAAGGCCCACCGTGTAGGCCTGGAGCGTGAGCTGACCATGCTGCCGTATGTGTTCGCCATGTTCTCTACCGGTCATGACGAGGCGAATCGAAAGGTCTTCCTAGAGGAGGATCCGGCCAACATGGATTTCGTCGGCATTGCCATTCGCGGCTCCAAAAAAGCAGTCGACAAGGCCATCAAGGGTCTCTCGCTGCACAAGTAAATCTCTGACGCTTATCTACCACGCACCGTACCCACCTCAGACTTGGTTTCCGGGATAGGTACGGGCGGTGATTTTTACTCCGAGTTCAACATGCATACATCACAGATTATCTTCAGTCCCCTGGAGCCAGCATGAGCGAATCAACACTGGTGGCTTTCTGGGCCTTTTCACTTCTCTTTGTCTTCACGCCCGGCGCTGACTGGGCATATGCGATCTCGGCTGGAATCCGCAACCGAGGCGTTGGCGCTTCCGTTCTGGGGCTGCTGGCCGGGTATGTGGTACTGACCATTTTGATTGCTGCGGGAGTGGGCGTACTGATCGCCGGTAACCCGGTTCTCATGGCTATCCTCACCGTAGCTGGCGCCATGTACTTGGCATGGCTGGGCTATGGGATGCTGCGCAATCCGCCTATCCCGCATGCTGATAGCGGAGCCGAAAATGGGGGCAACTGGATGACTTGGTTCCGACAGGGGGCGCTTGTCAGTGGCTTAAATCCCAAGGCGTTCATCTTCTTCCTCGCCTTCTTGCCGCCGTGGACGTCTGAAACAGCTAGCTGGAGCATCCCCGCTCAAATCCTGGCTCTCGGCTTGGTTTATACGGCGAGCTGCTCGGTGGTCTATTCAATGGTGGGCTTCGGGGCGAACAAGGCATTGCGAACCCGTCCAAATGTTGCACGGCTCGTAGGAAGAATTTCCGGCGTGATTATGATCGGTCTGGCCGTGATGTTGGTTATTCGAGAGTTCTTCTAAGACTAGAAAACTGGAGTAAATATGCAGACTTTGCTCAGATACTTTGTGCGTCCAGCCAAGCGGAAAAGCGATATTTTGTTTCTGATACTTGCAGCGCTGGTAGGTGGAGGAGCCGGTCTATTGATGACAGAAAAAATTTCATTCGGTGTCGGCCTTCCGTTCTTCTTGTTCACGACACTCGTGCTGCACTTTACCTGGCGCACGCCAATGAAAAACGGTACGAACGCCTAGGTGAGGTGGCACGATCCGTGATTACGTACAGAAGAATATCCGCGATAACGCCAGCCTTCTCGTCCATGTGTTGCCTCTCCTGTGAGTATCCAGTGCTGCTTATTTGCAGAGTGCCCTAGCGACATCGCTCTAACGGCTATGTAAGGCTGCGTTCGCCCGAGAAAAGCCAGACGTAGTATTCGGGATTAGTTGACCACTACAACTGCTCTTCGATTCCTTCCGAGCCGCGTGCCCGCTCCCTCCAGCGTTTGGGAGAAACCCCAGCCCAACGATTGAAAGCGTGGGTAAAGCTAGAGGTCTCTGTATACCCAAGAAGTTCGGCGAGTCTGGAGATGCTCATTGGGGTTTTTTCGAGGTAGTAACAAGCTAGCTCTTTGCGCACTGAATCGAACAGGCTGGAGAAGGTATGCCCCTCGTCTTTGAGTTGGCGGGTCAATGTCCAAACCGGGAGCCCTAAGCGGTCCGCCACCTGCTCGATACGTGGCACCCCAGCATGGATGGACTCTACGATTTCGGACCGCACGCGTTCGGCCACGGTGAAGCGCACCGAACTGGAGAGACGCAACACGCTGAAGCTTTGCTTGGCGATGAGAAGAAGCTGGGGATCCGAGCCAGGCATGGCTCGGGATAGATCCGAAGCATTCAAAATCAGCGCGTTGGAGCCCTGTTCGAATCGAACTTCGGTACGAAACGCTTTCTGATGATCGTGCCAGCACTCCGGTCGGCCATGGCTGAAGTGCACCTCTAGGGAAACTCTGAAAAAGACTTCCTGATTTGGCAAAATCCGCCGACTTCACCCGCAGAGCTTTCCGATGAAGCAGATGACCTTCGCCGACGCCGAGTACGCCGGCAAGCGCAAGCAGACCCGCAAGGAACTGTTCCTGATCGAAATGGAACAGGTGGTGCCGTGGCAGGGCCTGATCGCCCTGATCGAGCCGCACTACCCGAAGGGTGAAGGCGGTCGTCCCGCCTATCCGCTGATGGCGATGCTGCGCGTGCATCTGTTGCAGAACTGGTTCGGCTACAGCGACCCGGCGATGGAGGAAGCGCTGTACGAGACGACCATCCTGCGCCAGTTCGCCGGGCTGAGCCTGGAGCGTATCCCCGACGAAACCACCATCCTCAACTTCCGTCGCCTGCTGGAGCGCCACGAGCTGGCGGCCGGGATTCTGGCGGTGATCAATGGCTACCTGGGCGACCGTGGCCTGTCGCTGCGCCAGGGCACCATCGTCGACGCCACGCTGATCCATGCGCCGAGCTCGACCAAGAACAAGGACGGCAAGCGCGATCCCGAGATGCACCAGACCAAGAAGGGCAACCAGTACTACTTCGGCATGAAGGCGCACATCGGCGCCGACAGCGAATCCGGCCTGGTACACAGCGTGGTGGGCACGGCGGCCAACGTGGCCGATGTCACCCAGGTGGACAAGCTGCTGCACGGCGAAGAGAACCTGGTCAGCGGCGATGCCGGCTATACCGGCGTCGAGAAGCGTGCCGAGCATGCAGGCCGCTCGGTCATCTGGCAGATTGCGGCGCGGCGCAGCACTTACCAGCAACTGAGCAAGCGCAGCCCGCTGTACAAGGCCAAGCGCAAAATCGAGAAGGCCAAGGCGCAGGTACGTGCCAAGGTCGAACATCCATTCCGGGTGATCAAGCGCCAGTTTGGTTACACCAAGGTGCGCTTCCGTGGCCTGGCCAAGAACACCGCACAACTGATTACGCTGTTTGCGCTGTCGAATCTGTGGATGGCGCGGCGGCATTTACTCGCGAACACAGGAGAGGTGCGCCTGTAACACGGCGAATAGCCGCTACGGGGTACGCGTAGCGGCTAAAAACCCTACATAAGACGACGATCTGAGCGCTTTTTGATCGATGGATCGCTTCAAAAAACAGCGAGGTCTGTAGTCGGCCAGAAATACGTGGCTACTTCAGACCATCCCTAGCGGAGCCCAGCACTCGCCTAAAGCCCTGCGCATCATATTGAACACGTTGCCCAACGTCATTTCTGCATCATGTCGCCGGCTGACAATGCTGCCATCAAGCAACCCGTACTCAACGCGCACTTTGCCCTGGTGATGGCTGACCTTGAGCGAGCTGCGGCTCTGGAATTCGGGGAAGTACCGACTCATGTTCAATAGCGCTTCGCCAAGTGTGGCGGACGAGAGGCCGATATAGCCCCATAAGCCCAAGTACTCGGGGCGGTACTGATTACCCAACCAAAGGCCAAAGTTATCGCTATCCGTCAGCAATGCTGCGGTATCGATTGCCTTCAGAAACGCCGGCAGGGATATCGGCTGGTTCGGATCACCTAATACATCTGGGTTGATCGCCGAGCGTTCGAAAATCTCTTCCACTTCTGCGCCCTGGAGGCGCAAGAAAGAGGCGAAACCGGATATGACTGCCCCCATCACTGTCGTGGGCTGCTTGGTATCTCGGGCGAGAGTAAATCGGTGCATTTCCGACCTCCATTTTTATTCAGTCAGACAAGCCAGGAATGCAACCTCTGTACCGCCTTGGGGTTCCCCCGGGTTCGTGGGGAATAGCCACACCTGGCCAGAACTAAGCGCACCAATCTCGTGCTGAGTGCGCCAAATCGGTTCGCCGGCGTGTGAGTTGATGACAAGGAGTTGTCATCTCAAAACAAGTTTTGTCACCGGCCGTTTCTTGATACTGGCATCAGCGTCGTGGCAGGCAATCAGCCTCTGTCCATGCACTCATGACCTGATAGCTGATGATTGAGGAGGCTCCCATGGGAGAGGTTGAAAAACAAAAATTGAAGGGGTCGCTTGGTGTGACTCCAATAGTGATGATGGTAGTGGCAACTGCTGCCCCGCTCACCGTAATGGTCGCCAATACGCCGCTTATGGTGTCTATGGGTAATGGCATAGCCGCCCCGGTCGACGCATTCATCGCAACCGTGATCATGTTCCTTTTCACGGTAGGCTTTGTAGCCATGTCCAAGTACATCACCAATGCGGGTGCGTTCTACGCCTTCATTCAAAAAGGGCTTGGTCGCTCCATCGGCTTGGGTTCTGCGACGCTTGCGGTGGTGTCCTATGCCCTGATTCTCGTCGCGCTACAAGGCTATATCGGCTACACGACGGCCTCTGCGGTGAACGGCTTCCTGGGCCTCGCAGTACCTTGGTGGGTTTACTCCCTCATAGCAGTCGGGATCATTGCATATCTGGGTTATCGAGACATCGAGCTCAGCTCCAAGTTTTTGGGCATCGCCCTGATCCTAGAGATCGCCGTGGTCATCTTGGTCGATATCGCCGTGATCATGGAAAAAGGCCCAACTGGCTTGGAGGGTGCTACCTTCCACCTCGAAAACATTGTGTCCGGCTCCCCTGGGCTTGGGATTCTGTTCGCCATCTTTAGCTTTATCGGCTTTGAATCCACTGTCATCTACCGCGAAGAAGCGAAGGACCCGGATCGCACTATTCCGCGTGCTACCTACATAGCGGTGTTACTGGTCGGTGTTTTCTACGTGATCTCCATGTGGTGTGCTGTCAGCGCAATAGGAAAGGAAAACATCGCTACGTTCTCCGAAGCGCATGGTGCAGATATGTATCTGGCTGTCACCGAGCACTACTTCGGGGTGATCTTCATGGACGTGATGCATGTGCTGCTCATCACCAGCTTGTTCGCCTGCGCCCTCTCGTTGCACAACATCGTGGTGCGGTACAAATACACCCTCGGTCGGTTTGGTGTGTTGAATAACCGCTTTTCCAGTGTCCATCCTGAACACGGTTCGCCTCACGTTTCCTCAGTCGTTCTATCACTCTTCAGCGTCGTGGCCTTTGCACTGCTTATCGCCATTGGAGCTGACCCGGCCAGCCAGATCTACGCTTGGGGTGCTATGGCCGGCACATTGGGCTATATGACCATCCTTTCGCTGACTTGTGCTGCAGTGGTGGTTTTCTTTCGGCGCGAGAAGTCGATCGGCCAATTGTGGAAAACCCTTGTCGCTCCTGTTGCCGGCCTGCTGGGCATCCTCAGTTGCCTCTGGGTCGCTGTATCGAACCTGCCTGACCTGATCGGTGGGCACAATGCCCAAACAGTTTCGATCCTCGTGGTCTCTTTCCTCCTAGTCACTTTTGCCTTCGGTTTCTGTATCGCCGAGTGCTTCCGTACCCGTCATCCCGTTCGTTACGAGGCTCTTCGCCAGTTGGCGTAAGTCATCTCCCTTTGTTCCACGCAAAACAGGAAACTCAAAATGGTTATCAATCGCCTCCCAAATACGGCCACCATTGAAGAAGTCAGTGCTTCGTTGAAAGAGCATGGCTATGTGGTAATCGATGAACTGGTAAGCGCCGAAGTCATGGACAAGGTTGCCGCTGAGATGGGCCCTTACATCGAGACCACGCCATTCGGCGAAGACAAGTTCGTAGGATTCTCAATTCAGCGCACTGGCGCGATGATTCTTCGTTCTGAGACGTCTCGTGATCTCATCATGAACCCGCTCGTTGTAGGCGTGGCCGCAAATCACTTGAGCAAAGCGTCTACCTTCCAATTGCACTTGACTCAGGTGATCACTGTTCACCCTGGCTCTCCTGCTCAAGTGCTGCACCAGGATCAGCTGGCATGGGACTTCTTCCAGTTTCCGGATGATTACGAAGTTCAGTGCAACACCTTGTGGGCCATGACCGACTACACCGCCGAAAACGGCGCTACTCGCATCGTGCCGGACAGCCAGTTCGCAGGCCCGCCGCGTCAGGATAGTTGTCGTGTGAGTTGATTCGATGAGTCTTGGTCGGTGGGCGGAAGTGAGAGCCGTGTGGCGCGTTATTCGATAGAGCATCGGGAGTGGGTGGTGCGGCAGATGATGCCGCCTTGAACCGGACGGTGCCGGAGCTGGTGGAAGCGACAGGCATTACTGATGCCACCCTGTATGCTTGGCGCAAACAGGCCAGAGCAGCGGGAGCAGTGGTGCCGGGAGATGGACAGCAGGCCGACCAGTGGTCGAGCCAGGACAAGTTTCGGGTGGTGCTGGAAAGCGCCAGCCTCAATGCGGCTGAGCTGGCGGAGTACTGCCGGCGCAAAGGCCTGTATGTCGAGCAGATCAACGCCTGGCGCGAAGCCTGCGAGCAGGCCAACAGCCTGGCTCAGCCGATCAAGACCCGGCGCGAACGCGAAGAGGAAAAGGCCGCGAAGAAGCGCATCAAGCAGCTGGAGCGTGAACTGCGGCGCAAGGATGCGGCGCTGGCAGAAACCGCGGCTCTGCTGGTGTTGCGAAAAAAAGCCGAGGCGCTCTGGGGGAAGGACGAGGACGAATGATCAGCGCCCCGGATCGCCGTGAAACGCTGCAGTTGATCGAGGACGCCGTGGCGGCGGGAGCGCGGCGGGCGCAGGCCTGCGCCGAACTGGGCCTGTCGCTGCGCAGCCTGCAGCGCTGGCAGCACTGCCCGGAGGATCGGCGTCCTTCGGCACAGCGAGCTGAGCCGGCCAACAAGCTGACCCCGCAAGAGCGCCGCCGCGTGCTGGAGGTCGCCAACCAGCCCGAGTTTGCCAGCCTGCCGCCGCAGCAGATCGTGGCGCGGCTGGCCGATCAGGGCACCTGGCTGGCCTCGGAGTCGACCTTTTACCGGTTGCTGAAGGACGCCGAACAGCAGCATCCACGCGGTCGTAGCCGCCCACCGGTGAAACGAGCGCTGACGACCCATGTGGCCGACGGCCCGAACCAGCTGTGGTGCTGGGACATCACCTGGCTGCCGACCACGGTCAAGGGCCGTTACTTCTACTGGTACATGATCAAGGACGTCTACAGCCGGAAGCTGGTGGCCAACGAGGTGCATGAAAGTGAAAGCGCCGAGCAGGCCGCCCAGCTGCTACGCCAGGCCTGCCTACGTGAACAGCGGGCAGGCCAGCCGCTGGTACTGCACTCGGACAACGGCAGCGCGATGAAGGGCTCGACCATGCTGGCGGCCATGCAGAACCTGGGTGTGATGCCCTCGTTCAGCCGCCCGCGGGTGAGCAATGACAACGCCTATGCCGAGGCCTTGTTCCGCACGGCGAAGTACTGCCCGCTGTGGCCGGAGCGGCCCTTCGACACGCTGGAGCAGGCCAGGAACTGGGTGAACAGCTTCGTGGCCTGGTACAACCATGAACATCGCCACAGCGCCCTGAAGTTCGTGACCCCGGCGCAGCGACATACTGGCCAGGCGGAAGAGTTGCTGCGCAAGCGTATCGAGCTGTACGAGGCGGCGCGTGCACGGCACCCGGAGCGCTGGAGCGGCAACATCAGGAACTGGGTGCTGGCACCAATCGTGTGCCTGAACCCGGAGCGGGAAGCGGTACTGCAGCAAACATCAAAGGCAGCGTGACACGCTCACGCGACAACTACCTTGAAAATCGCCGGGCGTTGCCTGGCCGAAATGGCGATTTTGCGGATTTCGGAGCATCGTGACCGGCCGTTTCGGTAGATCGTGACCGGTCATTTCGCTAACGCGTGACCGCTCATTTCGGTAGCAACGTGACCGATTTTCCGCCCGTTCCGAAACCGGCGGTCACGGCTTACCGAAATCGCCGGTCACGGCTTAGCGAAAGCCTTCCCTCTCGTTGCGCATGACCTGATGCGCCGTCACCCTCGCCCGATTTCGGGAGGGGAAGATGGCGGCGCCGCGAGTAGCCATGCGAAACATCAAAGAATGTCTGCGCCTCAAGTTCGAGGCCGGTTTGTCCCACGAGAAGATCGCCCGCGCCTTGCAGTTGTCCAAAGGCGTGGTCAGCAAATACGTCACGGCGGCGCGCGTGGCCGGACTGGACTGGCCGGCGCTGGCGGCCATGGACGAGGCCGCACTGGCGGCCGCCTTGTTTGCGTCGGCGCCGACAAACAAGCCGCGCGGTGAGCGGGTGCCACCCGACGTGCTGAGCATCCACCGCGAGCTGCGGCGCAAGGGCGTGACCTTGCAGCTGCTGTGGGAGGAATATCTCGCCGCGCATGCGGGCCAGCCGACCTACCGCTACACCCAGTTCGTCGAGCACTACCGGCGCTACGCCCAGACGCTCAAACGTTCGATGCGCCAGGTGCACCGCGCGGGCGAGAAGCTGTTCATCGACTATGCAGGGCCGACGCTGCCGGTGGTCGACCCGGCCACCGGCGAAGTCCGCCGGGCGCATATCTTCGTCGCCGCCCTGGGCGCCTCGAATTACACCTATGCCTGCGCGACGCCGGGCGAAACCCAGGTGGACTGGCTGACTTCGCTGGGCCAGGCACTGACCTACTTTGGCGGTGTGCCGGAGATGGTTGTGCCGGACAATCCGCGCGCCCTGGTCGCCCAGCCAGATCGCTACGAGCCGGGTCTGAACCGGGCAACGCTGGAGTGTGCGCGGCATTACCAGACGGTGATCCTGCCGGCCCGGCCACGCAAACCCCAGGACAAGGCCAAGGCCGAGGTGGCGGTGCAGGTGGTCGAGCGCTGGATCATGGCGCGACTGCGCCACCGGCAGTTCTTCAGCCTGCATGCGCTTAACCAGGCCATCGCCGAGCTGCTGGAGGAGCTGAATCGACGCCCGTTCAAGCGCCTCGATGGCTGCCGGCGCGACTGGTTCGAGCGCCTGGATCGCCCGGCCTTGCGAGCGCTGCCGGTACATCCCTACGAGGTCGCCAGCTTCAAGCGCTGCAAGGTCAACATCGACTACCACATCGAGGTCAATGGCAGCTTCTACAGCGTGCCCTCCGCCCTGGCCCGGCAGAGCGTCGAGGTGCGGCTGACAGCGCACACCCTGGAAGTGCTGCATGGCAACCGGCGCGTGGCCAGCCATGTGCTGCTGGGCCGTCGCGGCGCCTACAGCACCCAGCGCGAACACATGCCCGCCGCACACCAGGCCCATCGCGAATGGACGCCGCAACGCCTGCTCGACTGGGGCGCGCGGATCGGCCCCTACACGCGCCAACTGATCGATCACCAGCTGACCCACAAGCCGCATCCGGAGATGGGCTACCGCGCCTGTCTCGGCCTGCTCTCGCTGGCTCGTCGCTACGGCAATGCACGCTTGGAAGCCGCCGCCGAACGGGCCGTCCAGCTGCGCGCCTTCACCGGGCGCAGCGTGCGCAACCTGCTCCAGCAAGGCCTGGATCAGCAGCCGCTGCCCACGCGCACCGCCGAAACGAGCTTACCCAGCGACCACGAGAACGTCCGTGGCGCCGACTACTACCACCCCCCGCAACAGGAGCTGTTCGATGATGCTGCAACACACCCTGAATCAACTGCACCAGCTACGCCTGGACGGCATGGCCCGCGCCCTGGAAGAGCAATGGACGCTGCCGGCCAGCCACAGCCTGAGCTTCGATGAGCGCCTCGGCCTGCTGCTCGACCGCGAACTGGCCTGGCGTGACAACCAGCGCCTGGTACGGCTGCGCAAGAAGGCCAAGCTCAAATATGCCAACGCCTGCCTGGAAGACCTCGACCGCCGCCCTGGCCGCGGCCTGGATGAGCGCCTGATCGCCAGCCTGGCAGGCGGCGACTGGATCCGCCAGCAGCACAACCTGCTGCTGACCGGCGCGACCGGCGCCGGCAAGACCTGGCTGGCCTGCGCCCTGGGCAACCAGGCCTGCCGCCAGGGCTACAGCACTCTGTACCTGCGCACCCCGCGCCTGTTGGAGCAACTGCGCATCGCTCATGGCGACGGCAGCTTCGGCCGTACCCTGCAACAGCTGGCCAAGGTCGATGTCTTGGTGCTGGACGATTGGGCGCTGGCCCCGCTGGAAGAAGGTGCCCGGCACGACCTGCTGGAAGTGATCGACGACCGTGCCGGCAACCGCTCCACCATCCTGGCCAGCCAGTTACCAATCGAACACTGGCATGGCTGGATCAACGACCCGACCCTGGCCGACGCCATCCTTGACCGCCTGGTGCACAGCGCTTACCGACTGACGTTGAAGGGCGAGTCACTGCGCCGGAAAAAAGCTGAGGAGCAAACCGCATCGTGACCGATGCGATTACAATCCACAACCCGCGCAACCGGGGCGGAAGCACCGGTCACGTATTAGCGAAACGCTCGGTCACGTTCACCGAAATCCGCAGCGATTTAGCAGAAGACGTGAGCTGCGCCTCCGCGAGCGCGCCCCCGTATCCGGCCTAACAAACTCGGCCCGATTGCCGCTGCACACTTGTTCTATCACGACCACCATGCCGCATGACTCGAGTGCTGCACTCTCGCCGTGTCACTCTTAGGGCTTGCGGCACCTAGTGCGCGTCGATGCGCCGGGTGACCGTGCCGGGTGTTTGTCACGGAGCAATGATGCAGCGTTCGGTCTGATCCCAAAGCGCCCATGCTTCAAGTGCGATTTGTGTGGCAGTAACCGCCGACTGTTACGAAATTCGCGTCGCAGCCGATCCAAATTTTTCGGTGGAGGAGCGTGCTCAGCGATTGGGTGTTCCAACGGTCGCCGCAAGTGTTACCCGCAGTCGTGTGAATATACGGTTTCTTTCCTGTTGTGTTCAGAACGAAAAAGGCCGCAGATTAGCTGCGGCCTTTCATTCATCCTGTCTCATAACCATCTCCAAGCGATGATCGTTCCCGCTCTATGCGTTAGTGAAGCTGCAGCTTACTTTTCCTCCCGCGCTTTTCACGTCCCAACTGGCTATTGAGCAGCTTTTTAAAATGCTCCCAGCGAATCTCGTCGGTCCGGATGTTGTAAGTCAGGCCGCGTTCCATCTGCTCCAGCAATCTCAAACTCAGTGGCTTTTCCAAGTAGTGATCTGCTGTAACCTCAGGAGTACCGCCCTCATGGCCCAGCAGGTGAGCGATCGTGGAAGGAGATATGCCCGACCGCTCCAGCCTCACGGCGAATGAGCGACGGAAGCTTTTAAAATTCAGCCCGCCATCAACCGCCGGCGGACAGTGCTGACCGATGTATCCCGTTCCCGTACATGGCCCACAGAAAAAGCGACTCGGATCTCGGGAGTATAGGTGCTTCGGATCAAAGCTCAGCTCGCAGAAAAGCAATGCATCGTTGCCATCGGCCTGACGCCGTTCCTCTACGAAATTTAGAAAGCCCATTTCCACGAGCTTAGTGCAGATCGGAAGCTGCCGTGCCGATGTCCCTGTTTTCAGCGACTTGTTGTAGCCATTATCGTTAATGTCGATGAGGTCTACGCCGTGGACATCCTGGATAACATCATGCACGCGAAGCTGGCAGAGTTCATTAAGCCGCGCGCCGGTGTAGAGCCCGAGAGGAAGCAACCAGAACCGATACGGCTTGGCGTCCTGATAGACCGTGGGCAGTGTGCCCGCGAGGTACTTTTGGTAAGGCCAGCCGGCGAGCATCTGAATCAGGTTGCTATCTAGAAATGGCTTGGTGACTTCGGCCTGTTTTGTACTGCAAGTCGCCACCTTGACTGCATCGGTAATCAGCTTGCTCTCAAGTGCTTCATCCAGCATGCGATTGAACAGCTGGTAATAGGTCATCAGGTTTGCGCCTTTACTTCCCGAAGCCGAGTTCTGCTTCAGTAACAATGGCAACTGATCCTTTAGACGCTGCACATCAGCTCGATCAAGCTCAGCGACTCGGCGTGTAGGGTTATCTCGGGTCAGGACGACCTTCAGCTTTTCCATTCGAGCCCGCAGCATATGCTCGGACTTTCCTGCGTAAGTGTTTTCTCGCAGGAAGCGGGACAGCGTAGTGTCCATGAACTCGGTAAGTAACGGTGAAGAGTGGAAGCGGTTTATCGCGTCCGTCACCGCGGAGATGTTCGCCAAGGCGATTCGCAAGTGCTCTTCATGGCCAGGCTCTACGATCAGACTCAGGCCCTTATAAAAAGGAATGGAGACAGGGGACGTTACATTCATATATACCTCACAGTGGGTGAGGCTTCAGATTATTACTGTATAAATGAACAGTCAAGGTAATCTATTGGAAACTTAGCTTCGATAGCTTTTATTGACACTTTGTCAATAATTAAGGGATGTGTAAAAAGGGCGGGAGCAAGGCTCCCGCCTCTGTTTGGCTAGGCCTTATGCGTACGATTTCCAGTGGCGCTTAGGAGCTCGCACGTTCGGGAATGGCGTGCCAACCGGCCGCCCAACTTTGAAGTCACCTTGTGCTTTTTGTAGCTTCTGATAGTGCCGGTAATGGATATGATCCAAGCCAATGCCGAAATCGATTTTGTCGAGCTCGTCCTTGAGGACGCCTGCCGGATAGCAGTCGCCATAGCCGCCAGTTGTACTTTTATCAGCGTGACCCACGAGTGCTTTAGCTTTCGCGAGGTCGAGGTTCTGTCGGGGGATTTGAATCCCAAACTTCAATATCCCGGCCAAATCAAGGCTTCAGCGCATTATGCAGGAAACCTTGATTTGTTGGATTGCTCACAGTGAGCGCGAGTATATGAACCTTTCGAGCCTTGTCAAGCATCGCATTCACCTATCTGTGAGAGTGGCTTTGCGTGCGTTGGCGAGTAGAGCTGCCCGCAGTCGGTTGGGTTTAGGCTGCGTTGAAGCCAAACGCTCCTGAGTTTGAAGTTACCAATGATCTAGGGAGGCGTCTTGGGTTTCTAAGGTGTTCCCGTTGGCCCCCGATCATAATCACCTCAACTCAATTTACGGTCTTATCTTGACTGCGGTTCGAGGTTCATGGAGCAGGATTGCTTGGTGTGATTCCAGGTTTCAATCGCGAAGTGCGAAAATGGATGGGGCTGACATCGCTCGCTCAAGGCGCGGTTGCCAATACCTTACGAGCGAACGTAACCAATTCAGGGCAGTCACCGTTGGTGCTGTTTCGGTCAACAAAAAAGCCTCGGATGCCTACTGCCGTTGGCCCATCTCGGTCGCAACGTTGGGAGTCACCGATCATCCACGATGCGGTCGGGGACGCCCCAAGCTGATCGCAAATCCAACTGTAGATGGTGGGTTCGGGCTTCATTACGCCTAAATCACAGCTAAATGCATATGCGTCTAGCATGGGGTAGCAACGCAGGACGGCTTGCCGGTACGGGAAAGCCAAATTCGAGCAAACACCGATTCGAATGCCTTGCTCTTGGAGCAGTTTCACCGCTTCGAGCCCGTCAGGATATGCCTCAACGGCTGCGATCTCTTCTGCCAGGACAGTTTCCAGAGTGCTCAATTGTTCAGGGCTTGCAGTGATCCCCAAAGTAAGCGTTCATTCCACGACGTACTGGACTTACTTTACGTCCCGAAGGGGCCTTAGCAATTCCGGTGAGACCTTGTACTGTTTCGTGCCGTTCTCGGCCAGGACGATCACGCTCTTGCGGTTGATCTTGGTGACGATCCCCATAGTCAAGCCAGTTCGGCTTTCGAAGGTCACCTTCAGCCCCACGTGCAGCCGACTCAGCGCCTGCAGGTTTTCTTGATCTTGCAGTTCATCAATGCGCCGGCAGATCATTCGGTTCAGCTCCAATAGCTGATCGATGCTCATGTCTTCAATGCGCATGGAGGGTGCCCTTTGGCTGTGCGGTCTGTCGATCAGAATGGCGCGGATCGATCAGCGAGCGTAACGGATTATCGGCGAACCGGGTCTTCCAGAGCCGAGGCGTCAGGTCAGCGACCTTGCTGGCCGGGTGCTGACTGATGCGCTGCAGCACGTCCACCAGATAGGTGTACGGGTTGATGTCGTGCAGTTTGCACGTAGTGATCAGGCTCTGGATGATGCCCACGTGTTCCGCGCCGAGTTCAGTCCAGCAGAACAGCCAGTTCTTGCGTCCCATGGGAATGGGGCGCAGGGCCCGTTCCAGGTGGTTGGTGTCTGGCTGGACGTCTGGGTCTTCCAGGAAGACGGTCAGGCTGGCTTCACGGCTGAGCACGTAGTTCAGTGCTTTGGTCAATAAATCACTGGGCAGCAGACCGCCCTGTGCCAGTTGATCCCGGCACCATTGGAAGAAGTCGCTGACCACCGGCTTTGAGTGGAGCAGCCGGTACTGGCGTTTCTTTTCGCCGGTCAGTTGCTGGACGCGGATCTCTTCTTCGTTGGTGTATAGCTTGGCAATCTGCTGAAGGGCTTCGGTGGCAGTTATCGGGTGGTCCTTCTGCGCCTCAATGAAGTAACGACGACTGTGCACCCAGCACTGCGCGTGGATGATGTTCTGCTGTGCGGCGGCATAGCGGGCATAAGCAGCATAGCCGTCACTGATCAGAGTTCCGCTGAACTGTTCGTTCAGTACCTGCTCGATATGGGCTCGGCCTCGACTGTTCGAGTAAGTGAACACCACTTCATCGGCATCGCCGTATAACGGCCAGAACCAGCCGGATTTCATCTTGCCTTTTTGTGGGCCTGCCCGACCCTGGTGGCCAGCTTTAATCGGCGTCTCATCCATCGCCAACACCCGGCTGCGCAGAACATTGTCGGTCTGGGCATCCACGATCGGCCGCAGCAGATCAATAGATCGCTTGATCAGATTGGTGAGGGTGCTGCGGCTGAGGGTAATACCCGCTTGCTGGATGCGTTGGTGTTGGCGATACAGCGGTAGGTGAAACTGGAACTTGTCGACCATCAGACCCGCCAACAAGCTGACGTCGGCCAGGCTGTTGTCCAGTACGTTGGACGGGGCCGGCGTGGTCACGGGCTTGTCGCTGCCCTTGCGCCGAAATACGGGGCGTTCCACTTGCAACACCACGTAACTGGACGTCCGCTGGGCCAGCCGATAGGTCGTTTTGGTGCCAAGGATGTCGTACTGGTCGGCGTCGGGGCCGCTTAGCTCCGGCGGCAGGTGTTCAACAACTTCCACTGGCACGTCCGCTGTAAAACGCAGACCCGTATCGTTCAGGCAGTCGTCGTCCCGCTGTTTCTTTCCGGTGCCTCGCTGATAAGCCCGAACCGGGCGTTTCTCCGCATCGAGAGGCTTCTCCGGGCTAGCCGCATCATTCGATTGGAACAGGCCGCCCTGCTCCGGGAGGTCATACACCTGCTTCTCGGACTTGGGGCCGAACAGCTGCTTCTTGAACCAGTCCAACTGCCGCTGCATGACCTGTAGCTGCTCACGCAACAGGGCATTCTCCTCGGCCAGTACCGAGTAGGAAGGGGCGTTGGAATAGGACGCGGAAGCCATTGAATTCATGGCCGATATTATACCGGAACACAACCCGCTACGTGCCCCGAAAACGCTTGAACTGACGGTACTTTTGCACCTCGATACCGTCAATCAGCAACTGGAGATCAGTCAGGTTTAAGGGGCGCTGTCCCGAAGAAGACGGCCGTACCCGGAACTGCCCCTGCTCCAGTCGCTTGGCCCACAGGCAGTAGCCCGTGGGCGTGAAATACAACATCTTCATTTGGGTCTTGCGACGGTTAACGAAGACAAAATACTGCCCGCTGAGCGGATCTTGCTTGAGTTGATTGCGGACCAGAGCGCTCAGCCCCGGAAGGATTTACGCATATCCGTGGGCTCGGTGCACAGCCAGATCCGGGCCTGGCTATCCAGACCGATCATCTGATCTGGCTCAGCCTTAGCTCAACACCATTACCCAGGCTCAGCACGATATTCCAGCCGCTTCCGGGAGAGGCCGAGTCATCCATCAGCGATGACAGATCCAGGAAGCTGGCATAACCAGAATCCGCAGCCTCACCGACCGGCTGACTCAACAGGCGCTTGCGCCAACTACAGAAGCTGGCATAACCGAGTTTGTGCTCCTTGCAGAACTGCGTGGCCGACAGGCCGCTGTCACGCTGCTGACCGATTAGGACTTGCCACTGTTCTGCGGTGCGGTGTTTTCTCATGGAAATAACCTCGCGTTGTTGAATGCGAGGTCACTCTAGGGCGGAAGTCAGCGGGATGGCAGGATGTCTTGGAATGAACGCTTACTCCCCAAATGCGCTGCGGCTTGCGTCAACGTTATCGCAGATTTCATCAGGAAAGACGCGTCGTCCGGGCGGGGGCGCCGCCCATGCGCCTTTCCGATCTTCATCAACTGTCGGTACGGATGCGACCCATCTTGAATCTTTATCAGTGTCCCGAAAGCATCAAAAATGACGGCTTGTATGGTCATTAGACATCCCGTCACGACAGGGTATCGAAGGCTGGCGCATTCAACCGACGTGCTTGATTGGCCCCGAATACTTCGCTATAGCATGATTATTGGTTACTAGGATGAAGCCTTCCGAAGCTGCTTGTCCAATGAGCATCCGATCAAATGGGCGCTGTGAAGGAGAGGCGAGGCCGCAGCCTTAATGGCGTGTCGGCTGGTCATGGACAGCTCCTTGTAGTCGCCGTCCAGAAGAGACCTTCTTAGTACTCCTGAATCGAACTGAAAGCTGGCTTTGCTCATCGCGTTTTTGGCCGATTTTCCAGCTGCTAGCGGCGCTGATGAACAGCTCATTGGCGCGATCCTCGATCATCTCCACAGCCCCGAGTTAGCTAACCTACTTAGTCTATCCCCTCGTTGGAGGGGCAGCTGTCATGGTCAATTGCAGGCTGTAAATAATTGCGGTTTTTCCGTGACGCTGCGGTTATATGAAATTATGGCTCAGCCATAATTATTGCTGAGCCATAATTTTCATCATTTTGTGGCCTCGCCGTACAGCTCGACGCGTGGCGCGCTTCGTGCGTGCACTAGATGGGTAGCTAGGTGTTAGTGAGCAGATCTCAGCGTACGCAGACTTTCTCGAACCTGCCCCTCGCTACAAATTACTCAGATCATCCGCTTTCGTTTGCAATTTAAGCAGTCGCGAGGAGTCGCGGTACCCTTCCGCGTCACCGACGCGCCTCGCTTGTGGTGATTACCAACGGTGCGAAATTTCAAAATTCGAAAAGAAGACTCCGAGCCGGTTGGATCAGCTTCGCATCGTCCGTGGAGATATGTCTTGATCTCAAATAGTCATTGACCGCGCCCAGGGTAAGTCCGATAAGGATTATCTTCTTGCTCTTCTGGTGCATGAGTTCTGGCAATCCTTGTCAATATATACGTATTACAAATACCGACGGTCAGTGGTTGGCTTTTTCTTTTCTAAAAGTGCTTGACGGGCGGTCGTTGGAGCTGGATTATTTTATTGCATTGGTTTCAGGTTGCTGTTTTTTGTCCAATACTGAGCGTAGTGGGGCGACGCCATAGGCTTGCATTGATGAATAAAGTACTTAGTTTAATAATGGAGGTTGATGGGGTTGCGCTGTTCGCCTTTTAGACTCAGGCCATATATCAAAAGTCAGAACTGACGCTCATTGGGAAGCAAGCTTTTCATACTTGGTAATTTTGTCAAGGTAGGGAAGTTTTGCCCAGATTCTGCCTCTAGACATCTATGGTTCAGATAGAGAGACGGTATGGACGATTTAAAGAAAATATCTCATTTGTTATACGCCCCGGGTGAGGTAATGCCTGGTATCGAGATGTCGTTAGCAGAAGCGTGCGCGCGTGGTTCAGCGGCTGCGTTGCATGACGAGGTGCCTTTCTGTGTTGTGCGTGACTGGATCTGGATCGATCTCATCGTGCCTGACGCGATACGAGAAACGTTACAGGCGTCCGGGCAACAGCCCGCGATGGTGTATGCCGGCCGCGTGTTGTACGACAGTGCCAACCGTTTCCAAGAGGGTGACTGGGTGCGTACAACACAACTGATTGAGTTTGCCGATGGGTGCATTTTCAGAACGCGCAATACGCGATATGTGCTTGCTGGCCCAGGGGCTCGCAAAAGCGCCGAGCTCACTACTGTGTTGAAGATTTTTTGATGCGTAGACAGATATTGGCGGGCATGGACGTACCAGACAACCGACACCCCGATGTGCCTTGCGACGTCTGTGGTACCTCCATGCGAGTGCCTGGGTACGGCGAACAGTTCGGTGTGCTGCAAGCGCACTGGGGATACGGCGCGCGACATGACGGTGAGCGTTATCGCGTACGGATGTGTGAAACCTGCTTCTTCATGACCTTGGCGTATTTGCGACAGGAGCGACGCATACATCATTTGTTTGGCGACGCCCCGCAGCATGAAGACTACAAGTTTGGGCGTATTGCTCGAGACGATTATTGGTTGGACAGCTAGCCGTTAGTGGGGGGGAGGCAACGAGTTTTGATCCGAATTTGGGTGCTGACGTGATGGGTTCAACTAAACGAAGTATCAACCAAGCACGTGATGTATCTGGCGCGTTGTCGCGAGCAATGGATATGTCTTTTGGTAGGGAAGTTACGGCGTATCTCACGGACGCTTATTTAATCGCAGGCTGTTGTATCGGCGTGGTTCATCGTCACGTGCGGGCGGATGTGTATGGAAGGTTTCAGGACGGTCACCGGGTTCGGACCTCCGATGTACTGAAAGCTCATGAGCAAGGCGGGTTTTGGGCGCTGTTTACCGCCACGGGCAGCTTGTACGTTATTGTGACTTTCAAAGAAGACGGCGGGCGTCTGTCACTGGATTGGCTGTTGGCACAGAGGGCAAAAGGCTTACACGCAACCCCGGTAACGATTCAGTGATCCGTTTCTCGTGTCACTACTATAAAACGGAGCCCACGGTCCGTGCTGATGCTCGTAGGTTTATATCCTCTGAGGAAAAGAAGGGCGGGTGTCATGCAGGTAAAGCGTTGGGGACAACTTGATGCGCTTCGTCAACAACTTGGCGAAAGTCGCTGGTTACTTTGCGTGGATCTGGAAGCGACTTGCGATGACTACCCTGCCGACCTAAACGAGGCGGCCCGGAACGCTCACGTATTGGAGGTCCAGCGCGACGAGATGGAGACGATCGAAATTGGCATCGGGCTGTTGGATGTTCAGTTGGAGTACAGGATTGTCGATCATTTCGGACAGTTTGTCTGGCCGCTACTTCGCCCCACGCTAACTGAGTTTTGCACGGGGCTGACCGGCATATCTCAATCTGACGTCGATACTGCAAAGCGTTTCGCGGAGGTACAAGATCAGCTTGGTGAATGGCTGAGGCCGCGAAATACAGAAGGCTGGCGCTGTGCCGTGGCGGCGGCTGCGGTGTGTGCAAGGTGCAGATCACCCAGGGCAGCTACGAGGCGAAGGTGATGAGCCAGGCCCACGTCAGCGCCGAGGAACAGGCGCAGGACATAGTGCTAGCCTGCCGGATCATGCCGCACAGCGACATTTGCCTGCAGGTGCTCGGCAAGATGAAGGAGCGCGTATGCGCCCGAGCGGCGCCAGTTTCGGAAGCTTAAGGACCGAGGCGGCCGCTGCAAGGCTAATGGACCACACCGTTGTTTCTCGTTTTCTTGCATGGCCATTCGGTCTGGACGAGCTCCCTAGTACCGGGTGCTTACGTTATAGAGGCTGCTATGGGGGTACCGACGAGAACTCGCGCCATCAACTCTTGGATCAATCGAGGAAGGCCCGGCGGGTCTATAGAGATTCACGAGGTAGCTGCTCAGATTGTTGACATTCAGGCACTCCTCGACGCTGCGCGTGAAGTGCTAGGCGGACGTGATTTCGGGATTGAGCGACTAGAACAGGCGTTGCTGTTCTCCCAGCAACTGCCCCTATTTCAACAGGACCAACAGGACCAACAGGAATCATCGCTGGCGTCTTGGCTGAACACGATGTTGCGCGACGTCCTTGGGGGCGCGCATATCATCGTGGAACGAGGAGCTGCGTTGATTCATCACCTCCAGCCAGCCTTCCAGAGTCGACGGTTAGCCCTTCCTTCTCGCGGCTGTTGAGCCGGGCGCCGCGGAAGGTTGTTGCAATGGCCTGCTGTAGTTGTTCATCAGGACTGGCTTTTCTAGTCGCCCGCACTGGCCACGCGGACCAATGCGGGGAGGTTTGGGGGCGGGCGGCGGTCAGTCGGCTTCGCTGGGGCGCTGGGCGCGCACCCCGGGGGAGGCGAAGCGCAGCAGGTGGGTGCGCTCGATCAGCAGGTACAGCACGGCGCCAGCGGCCAGGCCCCAGCCCGCGCCGTACACCGCCAGCACCACACCCATGGTGCCGGCGATACCGCGTTCGGCGTTGTTGTTGAGCTGCTCGAAGCCGACCATCAGGCAGATGTAGCCGGTGAGGATCAGCGTCAGCGACAGGGCGATCGGCAGCACCGGCTGGAAGAAACTCACCAGCGGCAGGACGAACAGCGCGAGAAAGCCGGTGATCCAGAAGGTGCCGGCGCCGCTGTAGATCGACTCCATCGCCTTGCGGCCGTACTTGTAGCGCTCGGCCATGGTCGCCGCCACGGCCGTCCACAGCGGGCCGGCCAGGCCCGGGTAGGGCGCGAAGAAGGCATGCAGGGCGTTGCGGATGGCGCACACCAGGTGGATGCGGTCGACGTTGATCTCGATCTTCTCGTCGGTGCGCAGCTCGTCGGCGCGCTGCATCAGCGACTGGCCGACGATGATGTCGCCGAAGGCGATGATGTAGGCGATCACCGCGGTGGGCACCGCCAGCATGAACACCTGGGCGTCGGGGAAGCCGGCGGTGAAGGGCAGGTACTGCCAGAGCTGGTCGAAAGCCGGCGCGGTGATGCCGAAGCGCACGTCCGGCATCCTGTACTCGCCCACCGCGATGCCGGCGACGATGGCCACGATCATCCCCGGGACCATGCCGTAGTTGACGATCTTGCGCGCCAGCGGCACCCGCTCGGTAAGCCCGCGGAACGACACCGAGAACATCAGGTACAGGCAGATCAGGCTGCCCAGCACCAACGAGATCGGCGTGTTGGCCAGGCGCCCGCCGGTCTCGATCTCGCCGATCAGCGCGGCGATGCCGGCGCCGATGATGATCCCGCCCTTCATCGAGTTGGGCACGATGCGCACCATCACGCTGCCCAGGCGCGTGACCCCGAGCAGGAAGAAGATGACGCAGACCAGGATCTGCAGCGCGAACAGCGCGCGGATCGCCTCCGGCCCCGGCTCGAAGTTGCCGAGAAACAGCAGCACCACCGGGATGCCGGGGGTGATCCAGCCCGGCACCAGCGGCACGCCGAGCAACGCCGGCAGCATGAAGCCGATGCCGCACACCACCACGTAGGCCAGCGCCACCTCGTAGGGCAGGCCGAGGTATTTCTCCAACAGCGGGATCATGCCCAGGCTGACCACGAACATGATCAGCGCCTGGAGCATCTCCGCGGTTTCCCAGCGGTAGTGCACGAAGGGCAGGCGAAGCTTGAACGGTCCGGCCTTCCAGCAGGGTTGTTCATCGCCGTCGTTACGTTTGTACAGTTGCATGGAGCCTCCGTTGACGCCGCGTGGCGCCTTCTTGTTGTTGTGAACGGATGCCGCCGGCAGCCGCCATCCCTGCAACGGGATGGCAGTACCAGGCAGAATAAAGAGGGGTCAGGCCAGATTGCGCAGAGGTGCAGCCTGGGGTGGCGACAGGTCGCGTGCCCGTTCGCGCAGGACGTACTTCTGGATCTTGCCGGTCGAGGTCTTGGGCAGCGCCCCGAATATGACGGTGCGTGGCACCTTGAACGAGGCCAGGTGCTCGCGGCAGAAACTGATGATGGCGTCTTCGTCGACGACCTGGTGATCGGCCTTGAGGTTGATGAAGGCGCAGGGGGTTTCGCCCCATTTCTCATCCGGTCGAGCCACCACGGCAGCTTCCAGCACGGCAGGATGGCGGTACAGCACACCTTCGAGTTCGATGGTGGAAATATTCTCCCCGCCGGAAATGATGATGTCCTTGAGCCGATCCTTGATCTCCACGTAGCCGTCCGGGTGGCAGACGGCCAGGTCGCCGGTATGGAACCAGCCACCTTCGAATGCTTCGGCCGTTGCACTGGGGTTCTTCAGGTAACCCTTCATCACCGTGTTGCCGCGCATGAAGATCTCGCCGATGGTCTGGCCGTCGCGCGGGGTCGGCTCCAGGGTTTTGGGATCGGCCACCATCAGCCCTTCCAGGGTCGGGTAGCGCACGCCCTGGCGTGCCTTGATTTCCGCACGCTCCTCCAGAGGGCGTTCGTCCCATTCGGCATGCCAGGCGCAGATGGTGACCGGCCCATAGACTTCGGTCAGGCCGTAGACATGCGTCACCTTGATGCCCATTTCCTCGACTGCGCCGATCACCTTGGCCGGCGGCGCGGCGCCGGCGACCATGGCGTGTACGGGGTGGTCGATGGCGGCTTTGGCCGAAGCGGGCATGTTGACCAGCGCATTGAGCACGATCGGCGCGCCGCACAGGTGAGTGACCTGATGCTCGCGAATCAGCCCGAGAATCTTCTGCGGGTCGACGCGGCGCAGGAACACATGGACGCCGGCCAGCGCGGTAATCGTCCATGGGTAGCACCAGCCGTTGCAGTGGAACATCGGCAGCGTCCAGAGATACACCGGATGGTTGCCCATCGCCCAGGTCATCTGGTTGCCCAGCGCGTTCAGATAGGCGCCGCGGTGGTGATAGACCACGCCCTTGGGGTTGCCGGTGGTGCCGGAGGTGTAGTTGAGGCTGATCGCCTGCCACTCGTCTTCCGGCCACTGCCAGGCGAACGCCGGGTCGCCTTCGGCGAGCAGCGCCTCGTAGTCGAGGCTGGAAACCGGCTCGCCTTCGCCGTACTCCGGGTCGTCCACATCGATCACGAGCGGCGGGTGATCGAGCATCCCGACGGCCGCGCTCACGACCGAGGCGAACTCGCGGTCGGCGATCAATACCCGGGCCTCGCCATGCTGCAGCATGAAGGCAATGGCTTCGGCATCCAGGCGTACATTGAGCGTATTGAGCACCGCGCCGATCATGGGCACGGCAAAATGGGCCTCGAGCATCGAGGGGATATTGGGCAGCATCACCGCGACGGTATCGCCCTTGCCGATACCACGCCCGGCCAACGCAGAGGCCAGGCGTCGGCAGCGCATGTAGGTTTCGGCCCAGGTGCGACGGATCGAACCGTGGATCACGGCGGGGTAATCGGGATAAACGCTGGCGGTGCGCTCGATGAAGCTGAGCGGGCTGAGGGCAACATGGTTGACTGCGGCGGGCGCAAGGCCCTGTTCATAGATGGTCATGCAAGACACCACTTGGCTGATTATTAGCTCTTGTTCTGCATCGCCTGGGAGCTTCGCCCGGGCGGCTTGCAAATCTTATAGATCAGTCGGAAGGCATATGGAAGTATTGCTGGAAGAATATGGTAATACTCCTATATCTATTTCCGTGCGGGCCAGGGGTTTTCTCCCGGCCAACCTTTCAGACGGATTGCTTATGAGCACAACTCCCGTTCGCCTTCACACCTGGCTGCGTCTGCAGCGTGAACAGGTAGCGCTCGACGCGCGCGCCGATGCCCTGTGCCGGGTACTGCGCGGCTGCGCCGGGGTACGCCAGGCGTACTACATGACCTGGCAGGCCGGCGCCGGCATCTACACCCATGAGGGCAGCGGCGCACAGCTGCCTCCCGGGCTGGGTGATCCGCTGCAGGCCAGTGATCGCCTGCTGCATGAGCGGCTCGGCCGCGAGGGCCTGCTCGACCTCGCCGTTGTCCGTGGGCTGGACTGCTGGCTTGCCGGCCGCCTGCGCCGGGCAGGCATCGTTCAGGGCGCCGTGCTGGCGCTGGATCTGGATGAAGCGGTACCCGGATTGTTGTTGCTTGCCACCGATGGCGATGTCGGTCCCTGCTCGCTGAGCTGGGTACGCGAGCTGTTGCTCAGCCTGCTCGCATGCGCGAGCGGCCTGGCGCGTCAATCGCCATTGCTCGGCCTGGATCCGCAACCGAGCCTGCTGCTGGACGAGCACGCGCATCCCGTCGAGCTGAACGCTGCCCTGCTGGCGCTCCTGGCCGATCGCCCTCTGGATGAGCTGCTGCGCTTTCTGCCCGTCAATCACACCGCGCTGGTCGGCGCTTGTCTGGCGCAACAACGGGCTATCGAAGGGGTGGAGGCCGAATACGATCAGCGCATCCTGATCTGGACCTTTGTTCCCGATCCCGCGCAGAACCGGGTGCTCGCGCGCTGTCGAGAGGCGACCGCACAGGTCCTGGCCGAGCGGGATGCGGCACGCGCCCGGCGCCTGTATCGGCTGATCACCGAAAACACCACCGACCTGATCTCCCGGCACGCGCCCGATGGGCGCTTTCTCGACGCCTCGCCAGCGGCCTGGCGGCTGCTCGGCTATTGGCCGGAGCAATTGCGTGGCCAACTCGTGGAAACCCTGTTCCACCCCGAAGACCGAGCCCAGTTGCCGGCGCGCAGCCGCGACGCGCTGGAGGTGGACGGCTATCACACCATGACCTACCGGGTGCGCCATCGAGACGGTCACTACCTGTGGTTCGAGACCGCCAGCCATGCCATCCGCGAGACCTATACCGGCGCGGTGGTCGAGGTGGTCAGCGTGTCGCGCGACATCACCGCGCGGGTGCAGGCCGAAGAGAACCGCCGGCGTCTGGCCGAGGTGGTGGAAGTAAACACTGACCTGGTGTTGTTCATCGATGCCGAGGGGCGGGTGACCTATCTCAATCCGGCGGCAAGGCGAACGCTGCGCCTGCAGGATGGGCAGATGCCGGCGCTCGATGCGCTGTTCGATACCGAGGTACTGGCGCTGCTGCACGGAACCGGCCGCACGACCGCCGAGCGCGAGGGCGTCTGGAGCTGCGATTCGCGTCTGCTCGCCCAGGACGGCGGTGCCTCGGTGCCGATTTCCCTCGTGCTGCTGGCGCATCGGACGACCGGCGGCGAGCGTTATTACTCGCTGGTGGCCCGCGACATGAGCGAGCGTGAGCTGCGTGAGGCGCAGCAGCGGCGCCACCAGGACGAGTTGGCGCATACGGGGCGCCTGATCACCCTCGGCGAGCTGGCATCCGGCATCGCGCATGAGATCAACCAGCCGCTCGCGGCGGTGGTCAACTACGCCAGTGCCAGCCAGCGCTACCTGCAGAGCCTGGGGCAGAATCCGCAAGCAGCCGAGCGGGTGGCCCAGGGCCTGGAGCGGATTACCGAGCACGCCAACCATGCCTCGGAGGTGATCAAGCGCTTGCGGGCGTTCCTGCGCAAGGGGCAGCGGCGCATGCAGCCGCTCGATGTCGCCGAGGTCGCGCGCGACGCGGTGCGCCTCTGCGCGTGGGAGACCGCTGCCGCCCAGGTGACCGTCGAGCAGGCGCTGGCCGCCGACCTGCCACGGGTCTATGCCGACCGCGTGCTGCTCGAGCAGGTCTTGATCAACCTCTTGCGCAATGCGATAGAAGCGAACCGCGAAGCCCACCCGGGGCAGCCGTCGCGTATCGTATTGCGCGCCGAGCGACAGGCCGATGAGGTGGTCCTGGCCGTTGCGGACCAGGGCCGTGGGTTGGATGAACAGGAACTCGAGCAGGCCTTTACGCCGTTCTTCACCCGCAAGCCGGACGGTCTCGGGCTCGGGTTGCCGATGAGCCGCAGCATCATCGAGGGGTTTGGCGGCGCGTTGCAGGGCCAGCCGGGCGAGAGCGGAGGACTGTGCATGCGCTGTCGCCTGCCGATCAAGACAATAACAACAGAGGAACGCTGATGAGCGATGCTCACGAGCAGGTGGTGTATATCGTCGACGACGACCAGGGCATGCTCGACTCGACGGTCTGGCTATTGGAGTCGGTGGGGTTGTCTGCCAGGCCGTTCATCGGCGGGCGGGAGTTTCTCGAAGCCTGCAATGGCGCGGATAACGCCTGCGTGCTGTTGGACGTCAGGATGCCGGGTATGGGCGGTCTGCAGGTTCAGCAGGCCATGCGCGCGCGCGGGCTGCAGTTGCCTGTGATCTTCGTCAGTGGCCATGCCGATGTGCCTATCGTGGTTCGCGCCTTCAAGGCCGGCGCGGTGGATTTCATCGAGAAGCCCTACAACGAGCAGTTGCTGCTCGATAGCGTGCAGCAGGCGCTCAGTCGACAGGAACGTGCCGGCGGCACCGGCGAGCACGTCAGCCTGCAGGCCCGCCTGGACAGCCTGACCCCGCGAGAGCGCGATGTACTGCTGCCGCTGGTGCAGGGCTACACCACCAAGGAAATCGCTCGCCAGCTCGACATCAGCATCAAGACCGTCGACCTCTATCGGTCCCGGGTGATGAAGCGCATGCAGGCCGAGCGCCTGGCCGATCTGGTCGGCATGGCCGTAGCGGCACGCCTGGTGGATCCGCTGCGCTTGCGCGGCTAGGCGTTCAGGCCCGCGCCGCTTCCCGATAGGCGCGTGGGCTGTCGCCGGTCCATTGGCGAAAGGCACGGGTGAAACCCGAAGGCTCGGAGAAGCCGAGACGCTGGGCGATTTCACTGATCGGCAGCCCTGCCTGGCTGAGGTAGTGGATGGCCAGGTCGCGGCGCAGGCCATCCTTGAGCGCCTGGAATCGGACACCTTCGAGAGCAAGACGCCGCCGCAGCGTGCGCTCGGTGATATGCAGCGCCTCTGCAGCGGCTTCGATACCGAGATCCCTGAACGCGCCATCGTTTTGGAACAGGTCACTGACGCTGCGCGTGAAGGCGGCCTGGTAGGACGGGCGCGTGAACCATTCCAGCGGCGCCCGCCGCAGGTGTTCACGCAGCGTGGCGGGCGTCTGGACCACCGGCATGTCCAGGCATTGAGGGTCGAGCACCAGGCGGCAATCGGGCATCGAGAAGCGTGCCGGGCAGGGAAACATCAGCCTGTACTCGGCATGGTTGGCCGGTTGCGGGTAGTCGAAGTGCACCTCCCGCAATCCGATGCGCTGGCCCACCAGCCAGCTGGCGAAACGATGCCAGAGCAGCATGAACACTTCCCGCAAGAGATGCTCCGAATCACGCTCCGGATCGGCCAGGCGCATCACGAAAGCCGTTTGCCCGCCGTCGGCGGTCAGCTCCAGACGCAGCGAATCGTTGACCAGATTGTAAAAGCGCGCCATTCGGTAATAGACCGAGGCCAGGCGACGACAGCCGATGACCTGGCGGGCCATCAGGGCGAACACACCGTGGCGGCTACGGGAGGGCGCAAGGCCCATGAATTCGTCGTCGCCAACGCGCCATAGCGCCAGCATCAGCCGGCTGAACTGCAGTGAGGTCATGCGCATCTGCGCGTTGTCGAGCAGGCGCTGGCCGATGCCGGCTTCCTGCAGCAACGCCTGTTCGTCGAGCCCACTGCGCTGCGCCGCCTCGATGGCGCTGCAGGCGAAGTGGACCGAAATGCTGTAGCCCTCGTAAGACATGTGAGGCTCTCGGATTGTCCGTTTATGTCAAGTATTAGTCAGCTTTGGTTATGGCTGGCGCCTGCGTGAGCGGCGAAGCTAGCAGCGCTTTACGAACGAGCGAGCGGCGACGTGCTCGGCTGGTGCAATGGCCGGCTCGAGGGCTTGCTGCGCGCTATCCGGCAACTCTACCTGAGCAGGGAGCCTTCCATGCAACTACGAGAGGTGGTGATCACCGGCGCTTTGCGCACGGCGATCGGGGATTTCGGCGGCAGCCTCAAAGACGCCAGGCCGAGTGAGCTGGCAACCCAACTGGTTGCCGAATCGGTCAAGCGCTACGGCGTGGACCCGGCGAGCGTAGGGCACTGCGTGTTCGGTAACGTACTGCCGACCGAGTCGAGCGATCTGTATCTCTCGCGGGTGGCGGCGCTGGAAGGGGGCCTGACCGAGCGCTGCGTCGCCATGTCGGTGAACCGGCTCTGTGGCAGCGGCCTGCAAGCGGTCATCAGTGCGGCGCAGCTGCTTCAACTCGGCCTTTGCCAGGCGGCGATCGCGGGCGGGGCCGAGTCCATGAGCCGCGCGCCCTACCTGCTGCCCGCGGCCCGCTTTGGCCAGCGGATGGGGGACGGCCAGACACTCGACCTGATGGTTGGCGCGCTGACCTGTCCGATCAACCGTTATCACATGGGAATCACGGCGGAAAACGTCGCCGAGCGCTACGGCATCAGCCGTGCGCAGCAGGACGCTCTCGCCCTGGAAAGCCACCGCCGGGCGGCTCGCGCCATCGCCGAGGGGCGCTTCGCCGGGCAAATCGTCCCCGTGGAGCTGAAAACCCGCAAAGGCACGCGGTCGTTCGACACCGATGAGCACGTGCGCCACGACTGCACGCCGGAAGAGCTGGCAGCCCTGCGCCCGGCGTTCAAGCGCGAGGGCGGCACCGTTACCGCGGGCAACGCGTCTGGCCTGAACGACGCCGCCGCGGCGCTGTTGCTGATGGACCGCGAGTACGCCGAGGCCAACGGCCACCAGGCCATGGCGCGGCTGGTGGACTACCAGGTGTCCGGCGTGGCACCCGAGATCATGGGCATCGGCCCGGTGCCGGCGGTGCGCGAGCTGCTGGCGCGCAACGGGCTGGAGATCGGCGATATCGATTTCTTCGAGCTCAACGAGGCGTTCGCGGCACAGGCGCTGGCGGTGGTGCAGCAGCTCGACCTGCCGCTGGAAAAGGTCAACCCCAACGGCAGCGGCATCTCCCTCGGTCACCCCATCGGCGCCACCGGGGCGATCCTGATGGTCAAGGCCGTGCACGAGCTGCAACGCAGCGGCGGCCGCTTCGCCGTGGTCAGCCTGTGCATCGGCGGCGGCCAGGGCATCGCCGCATTGCTGGAGCGCCTCTGATGACTCTTTACCAAGGGCAGGCGCTGCGCCTGGAATTGCTTGGCGACGGCTTCGCCGAGCTGGTGCTGGATCTCGACGGCTCGTCGGTCAACAAACTGGACCGCGCCACCCTGGCGGATCTGCGCGCGGCGCTGGAGGTGCTCGAGCACACCGCGCTGCGCGGGCTGCTGGTGCGCAGCGCCAAGCCGGCGTTCGTGGTCGGTGCGGACGTCAGCGAATTCCCCGCGCTGTTCGAGGCCGGGGAGGGCGCGCTGCATGCCTGGCTCGAGCAGGCGCTGGACAGCCTCGGGCGCCTGGAGTCGCTGCCCTACCCAAGCGTTGCCGCGATCAACGGATTCGCCCTTGGTGGCGGCCTGGAGCTGGCGCTGGCCACCGACTACCGGGTGCTGGCCGAGGATGCGCGAGTCGGCCTGCCGGAAGTCACCCTGGGCATTTGCCCCGGCTTCGGCGGCACGGTGCGGCTGTCGCGCCTTGTCGGTGTGGCCGATGCGCTGGACTGGCTGCTCGAGGGCAAGCCGCGAAAGGCCGGGGCTGCATTGACGGCCGGTGTCGCCGACCGTGTGGTGGCCCCGGAAGCCTTGTGCCAAGAGGCGCTGGCGCTGCTCGGTGAGGTTGCCGAGGGCGGCGACTGGCAGGCCCGGCGCGCACGCAAGCGTCGGCCGGTGGCTGTGCCGGACGGCATCGCCGCCCGTGGCGATACGCTCGACCCGCGCTACCCGGCGCCGCAGGCGATTCTCGCCGCGGTGCAGACCCACGCCGGGCTGCAGTTCGCCGAGGCGCTGCGAGTCGAGCGCGAGACGTTCGTGGCCCTGGCGCGTGGACCCGAGGCGGCCTCGCTGGTCGGGCTGTTCCTCGCCGATCAGGCGGTGCGCAAGCAGGCCCGTCGGCATGCCGAAGGTGCCGCGCCGGTGCGCCGCGCCGCAGTGCTCGGCGCTGGCATCATGGGCGGCGGCATTGCCTACCAGGCGGCGGCCAGCGGCACGCCGATCCTGATGAAGGACATCCGTGCCGAGGCGCTGGAGCTGGGCATGCGCACCGCCACCGCCCAGCTCGACCGGCAGGTCGCCAAGGGCAAGCTGAGCGAGGCACAGAAGGCGGCGATCCTCGAGCGGATCACCCCGACGCTGGACTGGCAGGGCTTCGCCGAGGTCGATCTGCTGGTTGAAGCGGTGGTCGAGCGGGCCGACGTCAAGGCCGCGGTGCTCGGCGAAGCCGAGGGGCTGGTGGCCGACGCCGCGGTGCTGGCCTCCAACACCTCGACCATTTCCATCGACCGGCTGGCCGAAGGGCTGCGCCACCCCGAGCGCTTCTGCGGCATGCACTTCTTCAACCCGGTACCGATGATGCCGCTGGTGGAGGTCATCCGCGGTCGCCACACCGACGACGCGACGCTGTCGCGCACCGTGGCCTTCGCCCTGGCGCTGGGCAAGACGCCCATCGTGGTCGGCGACTGCCCGGGCTTTCTGGTCAATCGGGTGCTGTTTCCCTACTTCAACGGCTTCAACCGGCTGCTGCAGGACGGTGTCGATTTTGAGCGTATCGACCGGGTCATGGAAGCCTTCGGCTGGCCCATGGGCCCGGCCTATCTCGCCGACGTGATCGGCCTGGACACCATGGTGCATGCCGACCGGGTGCTGCAGGAGGGCTACCCCGGGCGCATGGGGCATGACGGCGAGCCGGTGATGGAGCAGTTGCTCGCGGCCGGCTGCCTGGGCCAGAAGAACGGCCGCGGTTTCTACCTCTACGGCACCGATGAGCAGGGCCGGCGCCAGCGCGAGCCGTCGGCCGAGGCGCGGGCGCTGCTGGGTACGCCGGGCGCCGAGGTGAGCGACCAGGACATCGTCGACCGGCTGATGATCCCGCTGTGCCTGGAAACCGTGCGCTGCCTCGAAGACGGCATCGTCGCCAGTGCCGCCGAAGCGGATATGGGCCTGGTGCTCGGCCTCGGCTTCCCGCGCTTTCGCGGTGGCGCGCTGCGCTACATCCAGAACCAGGGGCTCGCCGAGTTCGCCGCCCGCGCCAGGCGCCATGCACACCACGGCGGGCTGTACCAACTCACCGACGAGTTCCGCGCGCGGCTGCACAGCGGCCAGCGCTACCACTAACGCACCGAGAGAAACGCACATGGCCGATTACGTCCATCCGTACCGCGACACCGAGTTCGTGCTCAATGAAGTACTGGGCTTCGAGCGCCTATGCGCCGAGCTTGGCCTGGGCGATATCAACAGCGAGCTGGCGGCGGCAGTGCTGGCCGAGGCGGGAAAACTGGGCGCCGAAGTGCTGGCGCCGCTGAACGCGATCGGCGACCGGGAAGGCGTCCGGCTGACCGAGCACGGCGTCAAGGAGGCGCCCGGTTTCGCCGACGCCTATCGGTTGTTCAGCGAAGGGGGCTGGTGTTCGCTTACCGCGCCCGAGGCGTTTGGCGGGCAGGCGCTACCGAGTGTGCTGGGGACCGCGGTCAGTGAGGTCTGGCACGCGGCGAACATGGCGTTCGCGCTTTGCCCGCTGCTGACCCAGGGCGCCATCGAGGCACTGGCGCATCATGCGTCGGCACCGTTGCAGGCACGCTATCTGCCCAGGCTGGTCAGCGGCGAGTGGACCGGCACGATGAATCTCACCGAGCCGGATGCCGGCTCCGATCTGGCGGCTGTCAAGGCGCGCGCGGTTCCCGAAGGCGAGCACTACCGCATCACCGGGCAGAAGATCTTCATCAGCTGGGGCGACCACCAGATGACATCCAACGTGATTCATCTGGTGCTTGCTCGCCTGCCGGATGCGCCTGCTGGCGTAAAGGGTATCTCGCTGTTTCTGGTGCCCAAGTTCCTGCCGAACGCCGCAGGCGAAGCCGCCGAGCCGAACGATGTGCGCTGCGTGTCGCTGGAGCACAAGCTCGGGATCCACGGCAGCCCGACCTGCACCATGAGCTTTGGCGAGCAGGGCGGGGCGATCGGCTACCTGGTCGGCGAGCCGCACGCCGGGCTGGCCTGCATGTTCACGATGATGAACCACGCGCGTCAGGCCGTGGGGCTGCAGGGCCTGGCGATTTCCGAACGCGCCTGGCAGGAGGC
The DNA here is from genome assembly GCF_020405165.1 of Pseudomonas sp. PS1(2021). Classification (NCBI taxonomy): domain Bacteria; kingdom Pseudomonadati; phylum Pseudomonadota; class Gammaproteobacteria; order Pseudomonadales; family Pseudomonadaceae; genus Pseudomonas; species Pseudomonas sp. PS1(2021). The sequence goes on from NZ_CP084484.1 coordinate 7,496,869, forward strand.
CCGCAGCTATGCCCGCGAGCGCTTGCAGGGCACCCAGCGCGACGGCAGCCGCTACCCGATCATCCGCTTCCCCGATGTGCGCCGCATGCTGATGCAGATGAAGGCCTCGACCGAGGCCATGCGCGCCCTGGCGCTGCTCGCGGCGTCCGAACTGGACCGCGCCCGCCATGCGCCCGACCCGGCCAGCCACCGTGCCCGCCAGGGCCGCGTGGATCTCTACACGCCGATCATCAAGGGATGGCTGACCGAGCTGGCGCAGGAGGTGACCTCGCTGGCCGTGCAGGTTCATGGCGGCATGGGCTATGTCGAGGAGACCGGTGTTGCGCGGCATTTCCGTGATGCGCGCATCCTGCCGATCTACGAGGGCACCAACGGCATCCAGGCGATGGACCTGGTAGGGCGCAAGACCCTCGCCAACGAAGGAGCGTTGCTGGCCGAGCTGCTCGATGACATCGACACGACCCTCGGCCACCTGCGCCAGGATGCGCGCTGCAGCAGGCTGGCGGCGCCGCTGGCCGAGGCGCTGGCAGCTGCACGGCGAGCGCGCCAGTACCTGCTGGAAGGTGCTGCAAGCGATCCCGCGCTGCCCGGCAGCGTCGCCTTCAACCTGATGATGCTGTTGGGTTACCTGTGCGGGGGCTGGGCCATGGCGCGCTCGGCGCTGGCCGCGTCCGCCGCGCTGGCCGCAGGGCGCGGCGATCCCGCCTTTCTCGAGGCCAAGCTGGTCACCGCGGGCTTCTACACCGACCACCTGCTGCCTCGCACCGGCGCCCTGCTTGCCAGCGTGCTCGCCGGTAGCCACAGCACCATGGCGCTCGTCGAAGAGCTTTTCTGAACCGACCCGGCAGGTGCTCGCCTTACCCGCCGGCTGGGCGGCGGGCATCCGCTCCCGTGAGATCGAGAGGTTTTCCACATGAAAGTACTGATCGCCGTCAAACGAGTGGTCGATTACAACGTCAAGGTCCGCGTCAAGGCGGACAACTCCGGCGTTGACCTGGCCAACGTCAAGATGTCGATGAACCCCTTCTGCGAAATCGCCGTGGAAGAAGCCGTGCGCCTGAAAGAGAAAGGCGTGGCCAGCGAAATCGTGGTCGTCTCCGTCGGCCCGAGCGCTGCCCAGGAGCAGCTGCGTACCGCCCTGGCGCTGGGCGCCGACCGCGCCGTGCTGGTCGAGTCCGCTGATGAACTCAATTCCCTGGCGATCGCCAAGCTGCTCAAGGCCGTGGTCGACAAGGAGCAGCCGCAACTGATCATCCTCGGCAAGCAGGCGATCGACAGCGACAACAACCAGACCGGGCAGATGCTCGGCGCGCTGACCGGCTACGCCCAGGGCACCTTCGCCTCCAAGGTGGAAGTCGCTGGCGACAAGGTCAACGTCACCCGCGAGATCGACGGCGGCCTGCAGACCGTCGCGCTGAACCTGCCGGCGATCGTCACCACCGACCTGCGCCTGAACGAGCCGCGCTACGCGTCGCTGCCGAACATCATGAAGGCCAAGAAGAAGCCGCTGGAAACCCTGACGCCCGAGGCGCTGGGCGTGACCACCACCTCGACCGTGAAGACCCTCAAGGTCGAAGCGCCGGCTGCCCGCAGCGCCGGTATCAAGGTCAAGTTCGTGGCTGAACTGGTCGAGAAACTGAAGAACGAGGCGAAGGTGATTTGATGGCTATCCTGGTTATCGCTGAACACAACAACGCGGTCCTGGCGGCTGCAACCCTGAACACCGTGGCGGCGGCCACCAAGATCGGCGGCGACATCCACGTGCTGGTCGCCGGCAGCGGCTGCGGCGCCATCGGTGAAGCGGCGGCCAAGATCGAGGGCGTGTCCAAGGTGCTGGTCGCCGACGACGCGGCCTACGCCAATCAGCTGCCGGAAAACGTCGCGCCGCTGATCGCGCAGCTTGTAGGGGAAAGTGGGGCGAAAAATTACAGCCACGTGCTGGCTCCGGCCACCACCAATGGCAAGAACTTCCTGCCGCGCGTGGCGGCGCTGCTGGATGTCGACCAGATCTCCGAGATCATCGCCGTCGAAAGCGCCGACACCTTCAAGCGCCCGATCTACGCCGGCAACGCCATCGCCACCGTGCAGTCCAGCGCCCCGATCAAGGTCATCACCGTGCGTGCCACCGGCTTCGGCGCGGTGAACGCCGAGGGCGGCTCAGCGGCCGTCGAGCAGGTCTCCGGCAGCGGTGACGCCGGCAAGTCCGCCTTCGTTGGCGAAGAGCTGGCCAAATCCGACCGTCCGGAGCTGACCGCGGCCAAGATCGTCGTTTCCGGCGGCCGCGGCATGCAGAACGGCGACAACTTCAAGCACCTGTACTCGCTGGCCGACAAGCTCGGCGCCGCAGTCGGTGCCTCGCGAGCCGCGGTCGACGCCGGCTTCGTGCCGAACGACATGCAGGTCGGCCAGACCGGCAAGATCGTCGCGCCGCAGCTGTACATCGCCGTCGGCATCTCCGGTGCGATCCAGCACCTGGCGGGCATGAAGGACTCCAAGGTGATCGTCGCGATCAACAAGGACGAGGAAGCGCCGATCTTCCAGGTCGCCGACTACGGCCTGGTCGGGGATCTGTTCGAGATCCTGCCGGAGTTGGAAAAGCTCGTCTGAGTCGAAGTAGGTATCATTAATCGAAACCATCGGCCTGTAGCCAACGGTAATAGGCGAACTAGGCGGCTGTCTGCGTTCCTTTGCCTGTCCTGAGAAATAGACCACTAACGGTTGTTTCAGGGAAATACGGTGGTGTACGAATTGACGACGGTCTTCGCAACTCTCTGCGGAGCAAGCACTTGCTCCGCTATGTTGTCTGCTGGCTATAGTATTGCTTAATGGTTATATGGGGCGCCTCGAGGCGGAAATACTGGATGACGGTACTTCTGCTGTAGATGAACCATGATCCATGCGCCTTTGTTGGTTCAATCTATAAAGCGTGCGTCGGTTGCCGAGCATTGCTAAACGAAAGGCTACCGCGAGACAGAAAAGATTTGAAGTGAGCAGCCTTCAAGTTAATCAGGTGGACTACAATAAAGCCAACGTCTAACCGAGTCGGATGAAGTCAATTTAGTCGGTTAAACGTCTTTATCTATAGCGCGCCTGCGGTTGCATGCGGCTTTTGATTAGGAATGCAATGGCGGGACATTAGCGCTTGCACGCTTACCGTGACGCATTGAAACCTAAAATATCCAGTTGCTCGGTCAGCCAGCGATGTGCCTGATATGTACTCTGAAATTTACGAGCTAGGATGCGTACACCTTTATCTACGTTACAGTCACGGAGCGTGAGGCCAAGACCTTCTTCGTCGATTTCGTAGGTCTTTGCTTTCATATCGCCGAGCCGCATTGCAAGCAGCTTAACATCATCGAGTGAATGAATGGGGGCGATGCTGTGCTTGCGCACGTAGGAGCGTACCTGCTCTGAAAGCTCATTGAAGTCATCTGCATTAATGCGGTGGACTATATCATCTGAATCTGGGATTTGCTCCGGATAGTCATCATCAAGTGATACGTAGTGTTCCACACCGTGAATGCTTGCTACTAGGTATTGACCGCCGACTTCGTCGCGCTCGCAGTTAAGAATTAGGACAGACATGTTTTTTCCTCAGGTTGTTGTTCTGTTCATAATTCTAAGTTGCTCCGCTTTAAAAAGGCAATAGGCTATACTGTATTTTTATACAGCTCTCACGGTTAACGCCCCGGAGGCCGTTCGGCTGGCTATCTAGTAGCGTGTCCGACCCAAACCCATAATTTAAAATTGGCACAAGCAGTATGCCGTGGGCAGTGGTGTCTCGGTAGGCGATTGCCCCAGTCCGTCGCCGACCCAAACTGTGAGCACAATTTAAAATCACTCCACTTGCTTCTGGCATTTTAAAATGTGAATCGGCTGTAAGAATGGGAGCACCTGCTCATACCCAGCGCTATCCAGTCGGCCTATGTGCTGCTCCCGGCCGGTCGTCTTGTGGGATCCGGTTAACATGGTGCGTCCTTGGCCAACGAACCAAAGTCCGGAATGCGATATAGAAAGGATAGAATTTTTGCACCTTTGCAATGTTTGGCTTTTGGGGTTATATAAAAAATAATGCTCTGGTTGTTGTTTTTTTGTTTTCGTATTTGCAATAATTGATTGTGTGGCATGTGTCACGCAAATAATAATTAGAAGAATAATATGAATGCAGAGACTCAAAGCGCCTATATTAGTTTGGCCAGTAATTTTTATGCGACTCGGATGCAGGGCGTTGAGCTTGATGAGCTCAATATTATTGGTGCTTTACTACGGGCGGCCCCTGATTACCGCCCGGATTATTATCGGCGCCTACGTAACGCTTTGGCGTTTGATCAAAAGCATCGAGGAAATTTCTGGGCTGCCCAAGAAATCAATCGTACGCTCAATCCGGTCACTGTGTTAAATCTGCCGCGAAAGAAAAAGCAGCGACGTCCGCAGAAGCTTTCTACCGCTGATTTCGAAGCGTGGCTACGGTGTCTGGCTGAACGAGATATGCCTGTCGAAGCGGGAGCTTTAATGGTGATATCTCTTACCGGAGCGCGACCATGCGAGCTTAACGGAATTTCTATCGATGGCCGGCGCATCCATATATCCGGTGCAAAGCTTAGCCACAACGGTTTACGCGGCGCTAGCCGAACGCTTGAGGCTGATGGAGACGTCTGCAATATCTTGAGAAACGCTCTCGCTGCTTTTAAATGTCAGCCGCGCAGTATGGATTCAATACGCGTTGCGCTTCACCAAGTCGCTACTGAGCTATTCGGTAGGAGGAAGGTGCCGAGTATGTACACACTTCGTCACCAGTTCGGCTCAAATCTGAAAGCCTCAGGCATGTCCGCAATAGAAATGGCATACGTCATGGGGCACCAGGCTACCGATTCGATTAGCCGCTATGGCGATAAAAGATTTGGACGTGCAGAAGCGGTTAAGGTTAAGCCTGCAAGCGATGCTGACTTTTCAAAGGTGAGAGATACAGTGCCTGCTCGAATGCGTGCGGACGCCGTGGCTCTTAATGATCAGCGAGACTTGGATCGTAGGACTGAGGTCGCTGACGGCTGAGGTGATGTGGTCATTTCAGCGGACAATCATGAATTCCTTAGGCTATAGAGCGTTTGTATCTAGCTCTGGTTTTGATAGCGGTTTCCACCTTTACGTCGTCAACGCTCAGGTATCTGTTCGTTTTGTCGAACCATTGCATCGCCCTTTGTGATTGGCGTATAAACACACAAACACCTATTAGCGGAGAACGCTATGAATACCATTCGCTGGAATGTCGCCGTCTCGGCCGACACCGACCAGTCGCTTCGGATGTTTCTGGCCAGCCAGGGCGGCGGCCGTAAGGGCGACCTGTCGCGCTTCATCGAAGAAGCGGTACGGGCACACATCCTGGAGCTGAGCGCTGAGCAGGCCAAGGCCGCTAACGCCCATCTGAGTGAGGCAGAATTGACCAACGCGGTTGACGAAGCGCTCGACTGGGCACGTAAGCGCTGATGCGGGTCGTGTTGGATACCAACATCCTGTTCAGCGCCCTGATCTCGCCACATGGCGCGCCCGATGCGATCTACCGTGCCTGGCGGGCGGCGCGTTTCGAGGTGGTGACCTCGCGGATGCAACTCGATGAAATTCGTCGAGCCAGCCGCTATCCCAAGCTTCAGGCCATCCTACAGCCCGCCAAGGTGGGCGCCATGATCAATAACCTGCAACGGGCTGTGGTACTGGAGCGCCTGACCATCGAGGTCGAAGCCGATGATCCGGATGACTCGTTTTTGCTGGCCATGGCCTTGGCGGGCGATGCGGACTACCTGGTAACCGGTGATCGCCGCGCCGGCCTGCTGCAACGCGGGCACATCGAACGCACGCGGATCGTCACGCCCGCCGTGTTCTGCGTCGAGGTGCTGTGATCAATGCCGGTCGGTTTTCTGACTCAAGAGCAACGCGACGGTTTTGGCCGCTATGTTGATTCGCCCAGCCGTGAAGAGCTGGAACGTTACTTCCACCTGAGCGATGAAGACCGTGAAGCCATCCAGGTGCTGCGGGGTAACCATAACCGTCTGGGTTATGCCGTTCTGCTGACCACCGTCCGCTTCGTTGGCGTTCTGCCGGACAAGCCCGCCGCCGTGCCGGTGGAAGTCCTGCAGGTGCTTTGCCGACAACTGGCGATTCCAGACCCCGACTGCCTCCAGCGCTATAGCGATCATCGCCGCTGGATACATGCCACCGATATTCAGAACCGCTTTGGCTATCGTCATTTCACCGATCCGGGCATCGGCTTTCGCTTGAGCCGCTGGCTGTATGCCCTCTGCTGGACGGGCACCGACCGGCCGGGAGTGCTGTTTGAGCGAGCCACCTCGTGGCTGTTCACACAGAAAGTCCTCCTGCCTGGTGTGTCTCAACTAGAGCGCTTTATCGCCCAGTTGCGCAGTCGGGTCGAAGAACGCCTCTGGTTTACGCTGGGCCGCAGCGTGACTGAGGAACAGCGATTGCAACTGCAAGACTTGCTGACGGTGGCCGAAGGCAACCGCAGCTCCCGGCTGGATCAATTGCGCTCCGGCCCGGTCATGGTCAGTGGCCCCGCGTTGATTCGGGCACTGCGCCGGCTCGATGACGTGCGCGGCATCGGCATCACCTTGCCGGCGGCGGCGCACATCCCTCCCAGCCGTATCGCCGCCCTGGCCCGCTTCGCCAACACGGCCAAGGTCACCGCGATTAATCGGCTGCCGGCGTCGCGGCGGATGGCGACACTGGTGGCCTTCGCACTCTGCCTGGAGGCGACTGCGCACGACGACGCACTGGAAGTCCTGGAGGCCTTGCTGCGCGACCTGTTCAGCAACGCGGAGAAGGCCGACAAGAAAGCCCGCATGCGCAGCCTGAAAGACCTGGATCGGTCGGCCGCGACGCTCGCCGCCGCGTGCAAGGTCGTGCTGGACAGCTCGATCAGCGATGACAACGTGCGCGCCCGGCTGTTCAACGACCTGCCGAGGACCACCCTGGAAAAGGCCCTGGAAGAGGTCAACGCGCTGATCCGCCCGGTAGATGACGTCTATTTTCTTGCATTGAAGCGCGCTACCGCAGCGTGCGCCGCTTCCTGCCCGACCTGCTCAAGCACATCCGCTTCGGCTTCAGCCCGGCCGGCAAGGGCGTGGCGGCTAGTCTGGAGTGGCTGCAACTGAACCTGCCGCGCCGGAAGCCAGAGGATGACGCGCCGCAGGAGATCGTGGCCAAGGCTTGGCAGAAGCACATCACCCGCGAAGATGGCTCCTCGACATGGGTGCCTATGTGTTCTGCACGCTCGATGCGCTGCGCACGGCCCTGCGCCGCCGCGATGTCTTCGTCTCGCCCAGTTGGCGCTATGCCGACCCGCGCCTTGGCCTGCTCGACGGTGCCGAATGGCTGGCGGCGCGACCGATCATCTGCCGGTCACTGGGCCTGACCATCGACGCCAAAACCACCCTGGACGCCTTGTCCGTCGAGCTGGATGCAACCTGGCTGGCAGTAGCCGCGCGCCTGCCCGACAACCCGGCGATTCAACTGAGCGAGAACACCGAGGGCAAGACCGAACTGTCGCTCGGGGCGCTGGACAAGCTGGACGAGCCCTGCTCGTTGCTGCAACTGCGGGCGGCCGTGTCTGACCTGATGCCGCGTGTCGATCTGCCGGAAATCCTCTTGGAAATCGCCGCCCGCACTGGCTTTTCCGAGGCCTTCACCCATGTCTCCGAACGCAATGCACGCGCCGACAACCTGGTCACCAGCCTCTGCGCGGTGCTGTTGGGCGGGGCCTGCAACACCGGCCTGGAGCCCTTGATCCGCACCGACAACCCGGCGCTGCGCCGTGACCGGCTGTCCTGGGTCAGCCAGAATTATATCCGCGACGACACCCTGTCAGCGGCTAACGCCATCCTGGTCGGAGCGCAAAGCCAACTGGAACTGGCCCAAGTCTGGGGTGGCGGCGAGGTCGCCTCCGCCGATGGCATGCGCTTCGTCGTACCGGTGCGCACCGTGCATGCCGGCCCCAATCCGAAGTATTTCGGCACCGGCCGGGGTGTCACCTGGTACAACCTGATTTCCGACCAATTCTCCGGCCTCAACGCCATCACCGTGCCCGGCACGCTGCGCGACAGCCTGGTGTTGCTGGCGGTCGTGCTGGAACAGCAGACCGAGTTGCAGCCGACGCAAATCATGACCGACACCGGGGCCTACAGCGATGTGGTGTTCGGGCTCTTCCGCCTACTTGGCTACCACTTCAGTCCGCGGCTGGCCGATGTCGGCGGTACCCGCTTCTGGCGCACGCGCCCGGACGCGGACTACGGCAAGCTCAACGGGCTGGCCCGCCAGTCGGTCAAACTCGACCTGATCGCCGAGCACTGGGACGACCTGCTGCGCCTGGCCGGCTCGCTCAAACTCGGCCGGGTGCCGGCGACTGGCATCATGCGCACGCTGCAAACGGGAGATAGACCCACCCGGCTGGCCCAGGCGCTGGCCGAATTCGGGCGGATCGAAAAGACTCTGCACACGTTGACCTATATCGACGACGAGTCCAAGCGCCGCGCCACCCTGACCCAGTTGAACCGAGGCGAAGGCCGGCACAGCCTGGCCCGCGCCGTGTTCCACGGCAAACGCGGCGAGCTCCGCCAGCGCTACCGCGAAGGCCAGGAAGACCAGCTCGGTGCTCTGGGCCTGGTGGTGAACATCATCGTGCTGTGGAACACCCTCTACATGACGGCGGCCGTGGAACGGCTCAAGCAGCACGGCTATCCAGTGCTGGAAGAGGATTTGGCCCGGCTATCGCCGCTGATCTACGAGCACATCAACATGCTCGGGCGGTATTCCTTTGCGGTACCGGAAGAAGTTGCGCGCGGCGAGCTGCGGCCACTGCGTAATCCAGACGACGACCTGTGATCCCCTAAACGCTATGAGCAACACCCAAGCTGCTGCTGGATCGGCGGGCACTTCACCGAGCCGAACGAACAGAAAACGCAGCAATCCCCTGGGTTGGGGCGCAGCAGCGCCTTGCAGTTGCTGCACTCGTAATAGAACTGGCAGGCGTCCGTGGGCATGGTTTCCGGCTTGGCGAAGCCGCAGCGCGGGCAAGTCAGCACGGACTCAAGGACAATGGCGCTCATCGTGACCTCACTTCTGCACTGTGGAGGGGTATCCCGCGTTCGCGGTCGCCTCAGTCAGTGCCTCGGGCTGGGCCTTATCGGGATCGTAGGTGACGGTCGCCGTCTTCTGGTCGAAATTGACCTGGACGTCACTCACGCCGGACACCTTCTCCAGCGACTTCTTGACCGTGATCGGACAGAGTCCGCACGTCATGTTCTGCACGTCGAGCGTGACGGTTTTCGGGGGAGCCGCCAGCGCCACGAAGGGCAAGGCGAAAAGCACGGCGATCAGCAGTTTGCGCATGGTTAATCTCCTTCAGTAGAACAGCGGGGCGAGCCACGGCACGGCCAATAGGCCGAGCAGCAGCACGCTGACGATCCAGAACACGAGTCGCTGTCGCACGAGCGTGCGCGGATCGGCGCAGGGTGTACCTGGCGTACAAACCTGTGGCACCAGGTAGAGCTTGCGGAATGCCAATCCCAGGAACAGTAGAGTCAACCCGATGAAGAGGGGGCGTAGTGGCTCCATCATGGTCAGAGCGCCCACCCACGTACCGCCGACACCGAGTGCCAACAGCACCAGTGGCCCGACACAGCACACCGACGCACCGATGGCGGTCAGCGAACTCGCGACCAGCGAGCCTTTCCCGGTGAGTTGCATCCCCATTCCCATCTCCTGAGCCTGATTGCCTAGGTGCTATTTCTAAACTCCGTACCAAAGTACGGAATCAAGGAGAAAGTGATGGCCACAGAGCTGACCATTGGCAAGCTGGCAGACGCCGCCGGGGTGAACGTCGAGACGATCCGCTACTACCAGCGACGCGGGCTGCTGGATGAACCAGCCAAACCCTTGGGTGGCCATCGGCGCTATCCGGTGGACATGGTGAAGCGACTGCGTTTCATCAAGCGGGCTCAGGCGCTGGGTTTCACGCTCTCGGAAGTCGGTGGACTGCTGACGCTGGATGAGTCGTGCGCCTGTGCCGAAACGCGAGCACGGGCTGCACGCAAGCTCGCGTTGATCGAGCAGAAGATGGCCGACTTGGTCGTCATGCAGCAACTGTTAGGCGAACTGGTGCAGCAATGTGATGCGGGAGACGGCGGAACGATCTGCCCGATCATCGAGGCACTGATCAGAGAGTAATGCCTGGCGGGTGAGCTGGAGATCGGAAAGCCCCTTTACGGTGGGATTCAGAGCTTACGTTGGTTTTTGGTTCCATTGCTCCCCAAACCCCGGCTTCGAGCCATTCGACCATCACCGATGCGATGCCGTCGCTGGACATGCGGGGCAGGAGACAACCGCCGAAACCATGTGCGTGCGGCGCTGCGATCAGCAGCATCGCGCCCCGCCGCAATGGGCGGGGCGCGGTGGGCGGCCGTCAGGCCGCCTTGGGCTTGTTGCGCGACCAGATCAGGTCGTGCGTGCCGTTCTCACCTTCGATCAGGCGGGCATAGACGGTCGCCGGGAACGAAGGATCGTCCAGGGTCACGGACACGTAGGGGCGCCCGGCCTCGCTGGTCTTCCTCCACGCAGCGCCGATGTCGTGGCCAGCCGCTTGCAGGCGGTAGTCGGGAGCGTTCTCGTTGTCGCCCTTGTCGTTGGGAACCAGCTTGACCTTGACGTTGAGGGTCAGGGTGCGAAGCGTGCCGGTGAAGCCGTCTTTCTCTGCGGTGAAGGTGCCGATGTTTGCCATGATGAATTTCCTTTCGGTTGAACAGGGTTCGCGCCCATCGCGTCCTGTTGTGATCCGACCGGCGGGGGACGGGCTGGCTGCACCGCTTGCGGGCGCAACGCAGTGGAGCGCCTGGAAGCGAAAAGAATTTGTCCCGCGAGGAATGCGCGCAGCGCAGGGGAAATTGTTTTCGCTGGAAGGTTGCAGCCATAGAAGCCCGGCCACCGCCAGGATTCACAAACAGAAAGGACGCCTTGGGCCGACCCGCTCCGAAAGGAAACATGGCCGACTCGGCTCCCCGCGTGACGGCTTCATCGGCTTGCGCCCTGACACGGGCAAGGACAACGCCCAGCGACAAGGTGAAAGCGTCCCTGACGTAGCAGGTGGCTTCTTGCCTGAGGCGTGGCGTGGAAGCTCCATTGCAAGGCCGGGCGGCGTGTCGGTGAACCGTCCTTCGTGACGTACAAGCGACGAACCGCCAGCGTCGAGGACGGCACGCTTTCATGCAACCTGTGGCAGCAAGCCGGGGCGTAGGCCCACAAGCCCCGATCATTGTGGCGGGGCGCATTCGGAATGTCGTCGGTGCTGTGCGCCGACGCACTGATGGGCTTCGAGGGTTTCTCGCGCACAAGGCTACTTGTGCGCCGCCCCTGCGTCGCCTGCCCGAAGGCGGCGCAGGGGCGCTCTGGCTTTGGGCCTTGAACACCGGGCGCGGCCACGACCGCGCCCGGATTTTGGCATTCCCCGCGCCCAAGACGGAACGGCTTGGGCGCGGGCTGCTCCCTATTCTTTGGTTTCGATGATCCACCACACGGCACGCGGCAAGGCGCGGCCCGTAATGGGGTGCAGGTCGGTCAGGGCGGCGCGGGCTGTCCAGCCGCGAGGCGGGCGGTAGCCGCGCACGTCGCCAGCGCCATGCCAGCGGCGGGCGCGTACCGTGCCGGGGGCGTAGGTCGCGGCCATGCGGGGGCGGTTCGTGGTGTCGTGGCTCATGGGGGAATCCTCGGCATGAAGCGCCCCGGCCGGAACCGGGGCGCTATCTGTGGTGCAAGGTCACGCGGCCAGTGCCTCGGCCTGCGGCTGCTCATCCGCCACGGCGGCGACTTCCTCCGGCGGTTCGGCTTCCTCGTCCGCCGTCACGTCCTGCGCGTCCTGCTGCGGGGCTTCGGCACGGAAGATGGCGGGCATCCAGCCGGTGCCATCGGCCAGCCGCTCGGCTTCGCTGGCAATGTCGCCTTTCTTCAACTTCGCCAGCCGGGTGACGTGCACCGGGGCGTACTGCTCCACGGCTTCCAGAATTGCGGCCTTCGGCACATGCTGGAAATAGCCGTCAGCGGTGGGCTTCCACCATGCGGCCATGTCCAAGCCGACAGCCTGCGCCAGTTCCGCGCCCGGTTGCTGCGTCGTAGCGCGGGGCGTCACCACGTCCACCGTGGAAGCCACGCACACGGCCAGCAGCCGCACCAGTTCATCCTGCGACTTCGCCACCAGCGCGGCGAATAGTTCGGCGCTGTCCTCCGGCAAGGCTTCGCCCGCGACTTCCTGCAAGGTGCGCAGCGCCACGGCGGCAGGCGATTCCGACACGTCCGGGGCAAGGCTTTCCAGCCGGTCTTGCACTTTCAGGCTCACGCCCAGCGGCAGGTCGTGCCCGTAGTGGCTTTCCTGCAAGACGGTCTGCACCATGCCATGCACCAGCGCGGCCAGCGCCACTTGCGGATGCCGGGCGACTTCGATTTGCAGCGCGGTGGTGCGGTGGGCGCTCAACCGCTGCGCCAGCTTGTCAGACATGGCGGCGGTCTTGGGCTGCCCTTCGCTGTCTCCGTCCTCGCCTTCGTCGTCGTTCTCGGCTTCTGTGCCGCCGAAACCCTGCCGCAGCCGTTCCAGCGTGCGCAGCGCCTTGGCTTCGGCTTCGCGCATCAGGCCGCGATGCACCACGGCTTCGCCGCTGCGGTCGATGGTGACGATGGCACCGGCTGCCGCCTTCACGTTCGCGCCGTAGTCCTGCAAGCCATCTTCCAGCGCCTGCAACTGCTCGCCCAGGCGTTCGCCTTCCTCCTGCAAGGCATCGGCCTTTTCCTCGTCGTCGGCGTCCAGCGCGGCATCCACGGCCTCGGCCAGTTCGTGCAGCTTGGCTTGCAGCTTCTCGATGCGTGCGGCTTCGCGCTTGTTCGGTTCGCGGCGTTCCCTCGGGGCGCGTTGGAAGGCGTGCAGGTCGGCATGGGTCGTGCCGGGCGTGGCATCCACCCATGCCCATCCCTCGGCCTTCACCTCTGCGGCGATGCCTGCCAGCTTGTCTTGCGCCAGCCGTTCCAGCAGCGCGGCATCGGTCAGATACACGCCCGCATCGCCTTCGGCGAACAGGTCGCGGCGGATGCCGCCGCCTGCGGCGTCGTAGGTGTCCAGCCCGACGAAGCGCACCAGCGGATGCCGGTAGGCGTCGATTTCGCGTTCGGTCAGACGGTCGCGCAGCGCGGACGGCTGGCGCTGCCACGTTGGCGCATCGTAGAAGGCGCTTTCCTGCGCGGCGTGGTCGTCGGTGATGGCAAGGGCCATCAGCTGGTCGAGCGCGACGGCATCGGCGCGGTAGTCGGCCAGCAGGCGCGGCGACACGTTGGCGAGTTTCAGGCGGCGTTGCACCACCAGCGGCGTGACGCTGAAATCCGCTGCAATGTCCTCGATGCTGCGGCCATCGGCCACCAGCGCGGCGAATGCCTCAAACTGGTCGGCGGGGTGCATGGCTTCGCGCTGCACGTTCTCGGTGAGGCTGGCCGTGCGGGCGGTGCCATCGGCCACCAGCAGGCAAGGCACTTCCCATTCCTTGCTGATGCGGTGCTTCTTCGCCAGCAGCTTCAACGCGGCGAGGCGACGGCCACCGGCCACCACTTCGTAATGCTCGCCATCGGCGGCGGCAATGATGATGGGGTTGGGGGAGCAACGGAACAGAAAGTGCACTTAAGCTCAGTCGCTGCCCCGCAAACCCTTGCAACGTCTGGATAGTTTCGAAAAACGACCGTTTTATGAAACCGTTTCCGCTATCGCGAGGAAAGGTCACCAACACCCGAAAATCAGTGCAATAAACCTTTCTCACGAATCAAAGTTCGTTAATTCGCAGTCGCTGACGAGTAAAACGAACTCTAATTCGGCTTACGTTGGTTTTCAGTTCCATTGCTCCCCAACCCCCAAGCCCGTGGCAGCAAGCGCAAGATGGCGTGTCGGCGCTGGAAGCGCCGCCGGGCTTTCGGGCTGCGCCCCGTACCGGCAAGCCGTCACGGCCATGCGGCTTCAATCCCTCACGCCTTCGCGCCTGATGGCGCTGCGCGCTCCGCTTGCGGCTATGTCTCGGACGCCGCGATCTGGCTTTCCGTCTCGGCCATCAGCACCGCCGTACTGCAATCGAGTGCGCGGGCGATCTTGAAGATGGCCGCCAGCGTGGGCATGTGTTCGCCACGCTCGACCTTGCCCATGTGCGAACGCTCGATGCCGGCCAGGTGCGCCAGCGATTCTTGCGCAATCCCTCGCTCCATCCGTAGCGCGCGCACCGCCGCGCCGAAGGCTTGCGCCAGATCGGCATCGAAGGTGGTAACGCCGGCCGGTCGGCCTGGCTGAACGGATCGCTTCTGCATAGACAGAAGCGTCGAATCGAAGGACAATTAAAACCACGTTATCTTTAACTCATTGACGAAAAAACGCTGTTCCGTGCCTTTACGGAAATCCGTATCTACGGATTCCAGCAGAACCGGGGAATCGCATCCGTGTCTTTCCGGCTTTCTACAATTCCGCTTTTGCGCTTGCGTTCTTCTCAGGATGCGATGGCTTGCGCATCCGTGCTTGCGCACGAAAGCACGGAGACGGTTCGGCGGTTCCGTGCTTCGACGCAGAAGCGCATCCGTGCATCCTCGGTTTCGTGGAGGTTCCGGCCATGACCCTGCCACTTGTCACCGCTGACGAACGCGCCCGGCTGCTCGCCCACGGCGCGGCGCTCGCCGCTGGCCAGCACCTCGACCCGCTGCCCGTGGTGCGGCTGTTTACCCCCGATGCGCATGTGACCTGGCTGCTGGTGTCGCTCGACCCGGTGGACGGCGACACGGCCTACGGGCTGATCGACCTCGGTATCGGGATGCCCTCGCTGGGCACGGTCAAGCTCTCCGACCTGGCCGGCATCGTCGGCCCGCGCAAGCTGCCGGTGCGGCGGGATCGGTATTTCCAGGCGCTACGCCCGCTGTCGGAGTACGTCCGGCTGGCGCAGGAAAACGGCGCGATCACGGACTGATGAAGGCCAGCGCAGCCCGGCCAGCCGGGGCGCATTGTGACTATTTCGGTCTTACCCAAGACCTGTACGGTCTCAATCGGCATTGATGCACCGAAGCGGTGCCAGCCTGATGCAAACAGTCATGATCTTTGGCGCGGCCTGCGGCACGGTATCCGATGCCGCGCACCATTTCCGGGTTGCGTAGCCGTCGCATTCAGACGATTTCCGCAACACGCCGGAGCCAAACGGTCTTGACACCGACAGTTACAGCTTAATCTTTTTTGATGACGACCTGATGGCGTTTCGATAGCTCCCGCACGACGGAATCCGTGGCGACGCACCCCAAGCACAGGGAGGTCTCGCCATGACTGATCGAAGCGCCGAACACTGGTATCCGACAGCGGCTTATCTCTACATCCTGCACCTGGACGGCCCCGCGCTGGCCTGGGAGTACCTGCGAAGGAATCCCGACTACCGCCGCGACTGGCTGCGCCGTCGCCGCCGGCCGGACGCGGCGCAGGCGTGGGGCCTGCGCCTGCTGGAAGATCCCACCCTGGATGCGCGTGACGCGCATCCGGCCTGGTTCCCCGATCACGATGCCGTGGTGCAGCTCTACCCCGATGCAGATCCGCCGCCCGATGCCTACGCCTTCGAGTTCTGGCGCGTGCCTGGCCGCAAGCAACTGATCCACGACGGCAAGCGCCTGGTGCTGGTGTCGCACTGGCCCGGCTGCTGCCTGCGGCTCGCCCTCGGGCCGGGCCTGGAGGATGGCATGGCCTACCTCTACGCCACCCGCGCCTGCGCCACGCCCTGCGCGCGCTATCGCACGCTGGCGGCCGAACTGGATGCCTTGGCCGCCGCCACGGTTGCTGCACCGGCGGCAGCGGCTCGTTCCCGACCCATGCCGGCCGCGGTGCTGGAACTGCATACCTTGCAGGCCCTCGACGCGACCCTGGCAGGTGCATCCTTGCGCGAAGTGGCCGAAGGGTTGTTCGGCGCAGATGTCGTCGCGGCCGACTGGCACAAAGACAGTGCTTTGCGTGCCCGCGTGCGGAGGCTGGTGCGCCGTGGCGAGGCGCTGATGCGCGGCGGCTATCGCAGCCTGGCGCAGCTCCCGCCAGTTGTATCGCAGTAAGGGGGGACGTTTTGCAGTCCCTGCAATTCGTCCCTTAGCAAGAAGCCTCGCTTTCTTGAAAGTGCCTCTATCCGGCCGCGTGGTGTGGCCGGGCTTGATGGAGGTACTTCCCATGCGACCTGCTCCCTTGCGGCCTGCCGCCGCTGCGCCCGCGCAGCCCCAACGCTATCTCACCAACGACGAAGCCGCCGACTACCTGCGCCTGTCGCCGCGCACGCTGGAGAAACAGCGCGTGATCGGTGGCGGGCCGAAGTTCCGCAAGTTCGGCCGCCGCGTCATGTATGCCGTGAGCGACCTCGACGCCTGGGCCGATGCGCGCAGCTACGCGGCGACTTCCGACCCGGAATACGCCGAGCGGCATGCGGGCGACTATCGTGACGGCCGCTGATCTCTGGCTCGCCGGTGGCCATCGCCATGTCCAGCCCATCGCTGCCCCTGCGGCAGCGACCAGCGCAGCAGCGCGAACAGCTCGACCTGTTCCGCGCGCTGCCGGGCGACATGGCGCCGCGCGACAGCCAGGACTTGATGGCCTTTCCGTTCTTCTCGCTCGCCAAGTCGCGGCGCACCGCGCCGATCGACTTCCGGGCGGGCGGCATCACCATCCGCGTGGAAGGGACGCAGGAACACGGCATCGCGACGATCTGGGATGCCGACATCCTGATCTGGGCCGCCAGCCAGATCGTGGAAGCCCGCGATGCGGGCATCCCGACCTCGCGGCTGATGCAGGTGCGCCCCTACGAAATCCTGCGCTTCATCGGGCGTGGCACAAGCTTGCGCGACTACCAGCGCCTGAAAGCCGCCCTCGACCGGCTGCAATCGACCACAGTGGCCACGTCCATCCGCGAAACCACGGGAAGGCGGCTGCACCGTTTTTCGTGGATCAACGAGTGGAAGGAATTGGCCGATGCCAGCGGCACGCCGCTGGGCATCGAGCTGATCCTGCCGGACTGGTTCTACGCGGGCGTGGTGGACGCGGCCCTGGTGCTGACCATCGACCCGACGTACTTCCGGCTCACGGGCGGCATCGAACGCTGGCTGTACCGCCTGGTGCGCAAGCATGGCGGCCGGCAGGAGCACGGCTGGCAATTCGATTTCCAGCATCTGTACCGCAAGTCGGGCAGCGTGGCGCGTTTCTACGACTTCGCCGCCGACCTGCGCGCCCTGGTGGCGCGGCAATCGTTGCCCGGCTACGTCCTGGGCATCGAGCGGATGCCCGGCGAGAAAACCGAGCTGCTGACCTTCCGGCCCGTGCCGCCCACGGCACGGGGATAACTGCGGGAAAACCTGTTAATTCACTCGTGCTATCAGGCAACAGGAGGCTCGTGCTATCAGGCAACAAATCCTCGTGCTATCAGGCAACAAAATCGGCCGCAAACCCTTGCCACCATTGGGTTTTGCCGCCCTCTAACATTCCTAACTTAAATTCTCTAACTTTTAGTAGAGAAGCGCCGTTTCGGTGGACAACCACCAAACGGCACGAAATGCAGAAGCGAAAGACCGGCTTTCCAACACGGAGGGCCGCACCATGATTCTCGCTCTGCTCAACCAGAAAGGCGGTGTCGGTAAGACCACGCTCGCCACCCACATCGCGGGCGAATTGGCGCTGCGCGGCCAGCATGTTGTCCTGTTCGATGCCGATCCGCAGGGCTCATCACTGGATTGGACGCAGCGCAGAAGCCAGCAAGGCTTGCCACGGCTGTTCAGCACCGTGGGCCTGGCCCGCGAAACGCTGCATCAGGAAGCGCCAGAACTTGCCAGGCGGGCCGATCACGTCGTCATTGATGGGCCACCCAGGATTGCCGCCTTGGCGCGCTCTGCGCTCCTGGCGGCCGAGCGTGTTCTGATCCCGGTGCAGCCCAGCCCCTATGACGTGTGGGCCAGCGCCGAGATGGTGGCGCTGATCCGCGAGGCGCAGGTGTTCCGGCCTGCGCTGCGCGCAGCCTTCGTCATCAACCGGCGCATCAGCACGACGATCATTGGCAGGGAGGCGCGGCAATCGCTGGCCGAGCAGCCGCTGCCGGCGCTACGCGCCGAGGTTCGCCAGCGCATCGTCTTCGCCGACAGCGTGGCCGCTGGCCGGCTGGCCCGCGAGACGGCACCGGACAGCGCTGCCGCGCGCGAAATCACGGCGCTGGTCGATGAACTGTTGCGGTGGCCGACATGACAGCGAAGCCACCACCACATAACAGCAAACGCACGGCCAAGCGCGTCGGTATCGGCGCACGTCCGCCCGCGAATCCGCATGCCGAGGCATGGATTCGCCAGGGCGACGCCGATGCGCTCAACAAGGGCGACCTCTACACAGCCCGCCTGACGCTCGACGTGACGCCCGCCATGCGGGCGCGCATCAAGGTGTCGGCCTTCACGCGGGGCGTGACGGTGGCCGAACTGCTGCGCGCTTTGCTAGAGCGGGAATTTCCCGAGAACCGCACGGAGAACACGCTATGAACGCATCCGCTGCACCCGCCGCGAACACGGCCACGGCTGCCGCATCGCCTGCGGCTGCGCCGTCGCTCGCGGTACTCGCCGGCCAGGCCGGCAACGTGCCGCTGACGCGCGTATCGCTGGCCTACATCGAACCGCGATTCAAGCTCTACCTGCGCTTCGGCGAACCGGCGCGCACGCTTCGGCTCGACCGCTGGCGGCGCTGTGCGGAGTTCCTGCCAGGCGCGATGTTCTGCCGCATCCGCTGGCAGGCCAATGACTACGGCACGATCCGCTGGCAGTTGATGGTGATGCAAGCCGCCACGCCGCTGGATGCCTTGCAGCGCATCCCCGGCGTGCGGCCCGGTGCGCGCCTGCTGCTGCACGCCGAGGGTGACGCCAGCGTGCGCGCCGTGCTGGAACGCATCGACGCCATCGAGGCGCTGGGCATCGCCCCGTCTGCCGTCTCGCCTGCGTACTGGCGCACGCTGAGCAACCGGCTAGCGGCGCGCCTGCCGCTGCCCGAATACAGCATCGAACGGCACGCCGCTTGGCTGGCCGGAAGGACATTCCCATGACCAGCATTTCTACGACCGGCCCCGCGCCACGTCCTCGCTCGCGCCTGCGCGCTCGCATCGTGCTGGCGGGCCTGACCGCCTGCGGCCTCGCTGCGCTGGCCTGGGCGGCTCTCGTGTCGCCGCTGCCTCGCCTGACGTACAACCCATCCGACAGCGTGGCGGTCGGCTGGTATCGCATCGAGCCGTTCGACCCGCGCACCGCCTCGCTGTCACGTCCGTTGTCCGTGGACAGCATCGTGCTGGTGCCGCTGCCGGCCGAGGCCGCCGCACTGGCTGCGCAGCGCGGCTACCTGCCGACGCGCATTCCGCTGCTCAAACGTGTGGGCGCAGTCGCACCGCAACACGTTTGCATCGTCGCCGGTCAGGTACGCATCGACGGCGTGCCTTCGGCCGCCGTGCTGCCTGCCGACCGGCTGGGCCGGCCGCTGCCATCCTTGCAGCTTTGCCGGCGCCTCGAACCGGGCGAGCTATTCCTGTTGAGCGTGACCAATCCGGCGTCTTTCGACAGCCGGTATTTCGGCCCGGTCAGCGCATCCGCCGTGATCGGCGTCGCGCATCCGGTCTGGCTGAAGGCACGCCCATGATGGCCGCCAATTCGCTGCACGTTGCCGTGCATCTCGTGGTGTCATCGAGCGTGTCGTTCTGCTGGCCGTCGCCATGTCGCCGTGCGTGCAGTGCGGGTGCATTCGCACCGCACTTCGCACTGCCTCCGGCGCAGCCGCCCCACGTGCAGGCGTCTTGCCTCGAATGCGCCCGGCCTGCGGCCATTGGCGGGTTCACCGGCGCGCTGGCTGCAAGCAGCACAGCGCCGCCGGGCCGCCGACGCCCGGAGCGAGAGCGAGGAGCGAAGGCGGAAGGCAAGACAAAAGGGTTCGGCACCTTGCCGACCGCAAAGCCAGTCTGCACATGGGGGGAAAGCGGCACGGAGCGGCTTCGCCGCCGTGCCGCTTTCGGCGCGAGGGTCGCGCCAATGCAGGCATGTCCGCGTGCTTCGCACGACAGGACACGCCAGAGCTTGCAAGGAGCGCAGCCATGACCGACCGCCGCGACGACGATTTCCGGGTGCGCCCCAGCGCCCCGAAGAACCGGGGCAAGGGCCAGGGGCAGAGCTTCGTTTCCAGGGTGCTCAAGCAGGCCGGCAAAGCCAGCAGCGGCAAGTCAGCGGTGCGCAGTCCTGGGGCGGCCGGCACCGGCCAGCGGCCCGGCTCGCGCCTGGGGCGCGGCCATACGGCGGCGCGTTTCGCCGGGGTGAAGCTGACGCCCATGTCGCGGCGCGTGACCATCAAGACCCTGCTGGTCAATCAGCGCAATGCCAGCCCGCAATCGCTCGCCAAGCATCTGCGCTACATCGAGCGCGACGGCGCGGGCCGGGATGGCGAACCGGGGCGGGCCTATGGGGCGCAGACGGACGAAGCCGACCTGGACGCTTTCAAGGAACGCTGCGCCGACGACCGGCACCATTTCCGCTTCATCGTCTCGCCCGAAGACGGCGCGGAACTGGACGACTTGCGCACCTATACCCGGCATCTGGTGAACCGCATGGAAGCCGACCTGGGAACCCGGCTCGATTGGGTCGCGGTCGATCACTGGAACACCGACAACCCGCACACGCACCTGATCGTGCGCGGACGCGACGACACCGGCAAAGACCTCATCATCGCGGGCGACTACATCGCCCACGGCTTCCGGCATCGCGCCGCCGAGCTGGCGACGGAATGGCTGGGGCCGCGCACCGAACTGGAGATCCAGCAAACCTTGCAGCGCGAAGTGGAGCAAGAGCGGTGGACGAGCCTCGACCGCACGTTGCAGCGCGAGGCCGGCGAGGATGGCCGGGTGCAGATCGAACGCTTCAACGAACCCCGGCTGCAACGCCAGCGCCTGCTGCTGATCGGCCGCCTGCAACGCTTGCAGCGCCTGGGCCTGGCCGACGAGATGCAGCCCGGCACCTGGGCCGTCCATGCGGACGCGGAGAAGACCTTGCGCGCCCTGGGCGAGCGTGGCGACATCATCCGCACCATGCAGCGGGCCATGAGCGGCCAGCCGCGCGAGTTGGCGGTGTTCGAGCCGGGAGACGACGGCCGCACCGTTATCGGCCACGTCGCTGCCAAGGGGCTGGCCGACGAGCTGCACGACCGCGGCTATCTGGTCATCGACGGCATTGACGGCAAGGCTCACTACGTTGCCTTGAACGCCCGCGACGAACTGGCGAACTATCCCACCGGAGCGGTGGTGGAGGTGCGCGGTTCCGCCGGGGTGCGGGCGGCCGACAGAAACATTGCGGCGCTGGCGAGCGATGGTCTGTACCGCACCGATCATCACCTGGCGATCGAGCAGGGCCGAGCCACGCCCGGCCGCGACCCGCAGGAGGTCGTAGCGGCCCACGTCCGCCGGCTGGAAGCCCTGCGCCGGGCCGGCATCGTGGAGCGCGTGGCCGATGGCTTATGGAAGGTGCCGGACGACCTGGCCGAGCGTGTCCGCCAGTACGACGCGCAGCGCCTCGGTGGCGTGGCCGTGGAGCTGAAATCGCACCTGCCGATCGAGCGACAGGCGCGGGTGATCGGCGCGACCTGGCTGGATCAGCAGTTGATCGGCGGCGGCAAGGGGCTGGGCGACCTGGGCTTTGGCAGCGAGACCAAGCAGGCGATGCAGCAGCGCGCCGATTTCCTTGAAGAACAGGGCTTGGCCCAGCGGCGCGGCCAGCGCGTGATCCTCGCCCGCAACCTGCTGGCGACGCTGCGCAACCGGGAGCTGGCGCAAGTTGGAAAGGACATTGCCGCCGAAACCGGACTGTCACATCGCCCAGTGGCGGACGGACAGCGCGTAGCCGGCATCTACCGGCGCTCGGTCATGCTCGCCAGCGGGCGGTACGCGATGCTGGACGACGGCATGGGCTTCTCGCTTGTGCCGTGGCGTCCGGTGATTGAACAGCGGCTGGGGCAGCAGCTTGCAGCGACGGTGCGCGGCGGTGGAGTGTCATGGGAAATCGGGCGGCAGCGCAATCTCTCAATAAGCTGAGTTGTTAGGTGCAGGCACTACACGCGGGCCATTGGCGGGAAGTGCTCCATGAGAAACGCCACAAAACTACGTAGCTTGGTCGAATGGTAGCGGTCAGGAAGGTAAACAACGCTCATCGGTCGGCTCGGCAGACCTTGCTCGGGAAACAATTGAATCAAACGGCCAGCTTGAATGTCCTCTTCCAACAGAAGGGTGGATTGCAAGACGATGCCCATGCCATTGAGTGCAGCAATGCGGAGTGCCTGGCCGTTGTTTATCTGCAATCTTCCCGACACTGATCGACGACGCACGTCCTCACCAGTGCCAAGCCAATAGGACAAGGCTGTCGGGCTGAACGATAGGCATTCGTGATGCTGCAGGTCTTCCACTGTTTCCGGTATCAGATACTCAAAACCCTGGGTTTGGCGGCGCATGTACCTGATGCGGGGTATCTGCTTTCCGGGCGGTTTTGATCGCTTTAGCCGTGCAGATGAAATCGACCCGCTGGCAAGCACCCTGGCAGTCAAAGGTTCAAGTGCTCCCCCAGATGCCGGAACACCGTAGACACCCGCCGCAGATGCCGAGACTCGGGGTGCGTAAGCAGCCACAGTTCAGTCTGGCATTCGTCGAGGATGTCGGTCAGCGCGATCAAGTCCTTGCGCGGCTGCGCCAGGAATACCGGCAGCACGCCGACACCCATACCGGCGGCCACCAGTTCCATCACCGTCAGGATGCTGTTGACGCGGTAGCGCGGCACTGCCTTGGGATGATGGCGCTTGCGCCAGAGCACCGAGGGGTGTTCCGGCAGCGCATCGTCGGGCGCGATCCAGGCGGCCTTGCCGGCTTCAACATCCTGGTAGCGCCGGATGCCGCTGCCCTTGCTGGCGTACAGCGCCACCCGGATCGGGCCGATGTGCTTGCCGACCAGGTGCTGCGGCGGTTTCTTGGTGGCGCGCACCGCAATGTCAGCCTCGCGCCGCGTCAGGCTGGTCAACTCATTGCCGGTATGTAGCTCATAGTCCAGCAAGGGATGGCGGGTAGCGAGTGTGCGCAGCGCTGGCGCGATCAGCCCGTGCAGGATGGTGTCGGTGGTGGTGATGCGCACCGTGCCCGACACTTGCTCGGGCGTGAGCTGCACGGCGGAGCGCGCCTGTTCCAGCCGCGACTCCACCTGCTCGGCATGTTCGGCCAGCACCTGCGCCTGCTCCGACGGCAAGTAGCCCGCGCGTGACCGCTCGAACAGCCTTTGCCCCAAGCCACGCTCGATGCGACGGATCGAGCGGAAGACGGTCGAGGCATCGACGCCCAGCCGTTCGCCCGCACCGGCCAGGTTGCCGGCACGCACCAGGGCCAGGACGATTTCCAGGTCGCCTGCGCCCAGTTTGTATTGCGTTTTTGCAATCACTTCTTTCCTGCCTGCCTATTTTTATTGCGTCACCGCAATCATACGATTGAGACCATTCATTCGTAAATTGGAGGTTTCATGGCAATCACGCCATCTTCTTCGGCCTATGGCATTGCCTTGCTGCGCATCAGCCTGGGCGTCATGTGGGTGGCGCACGCGTTGCTCAAATGGTTCGTCTTCACCCTGCCGGGTACGGCGCAGTATTTCGGCAGCGTCGGCATTCCAGGCTGGCTGGCCTATCCGGTGTTCGCCGTGGAGCTGCTGGGCGGCATCGCGTTGTTGCTGGGCTTCTATGCGCGCCAGATCGCGCTGGCACTGGTGCCGGTCATGGCCGTGGCGGCCTGGGTGCATGTGCCCAATGGCTGGGCGCATACCAATGCCGGCGGCGGCTGGGAGTACCCGGTGTTCCTGGTCGCGGCCTCGGTGGCGCTGTGGTTGCTGGGCGACGGCGCACCTGCGCTGCGGCGCAGCCATCGCTTCGTGCCGGCAGCTTGAGCGGGAGATCGCGCGATGAGCCACCCACTCACCCTGGTCAGCCATGTGCTGTGCCCGTATGTGCAGCGCGCGGTGATCGTGCTCAAGGAAAAGGGCGTGCCCTTCGAGCGCCGCGATGTCGATCTGGCACACAAGCCAGACTGGTTCCTGGCCTGCTCGCCGCTGGGCAAGACGCCGGTGCTGCTGGTCGGTGATGCGCCGATCTTCGAGTCGGCCGTGATCTGCGAGTACCTGGATGACACTCTGATGCCGCGCCTGCATCCCGAGGATGCGCTGAGCCGTGCCCGCCATCGCGCCTGGATGGAGTTCGGTTCATCGCTGCTCAACACCATCGCCGCGTTCTACAACGCCAAGGACGATGCAGCGCTGGACGCGCAAGCCGATCAGCTCCGTGCGCGGCTGGCGCAGGTCGAGGCTGCGCTGGCCATTCGCACCGGCAACGGCGCCTGGTTCGCGGGGGAAGCGTTCAGTCTGGTGGATGCGGTGTTCGGGCCGGTGTTTCGCTACTTCGACGTGTTCGATGGCCTGGGGGATTTCCGCTTCTTCGACGGCTTGCCCAAGACCACGGCCTGGCGTGCTGCGCTGGCCGGCCGCGCGTCGGTGCGCGAGGCCGCGCATCCAGACTACCCGGCGCTGCTGCGGGACTTCCTGCGCAGGCGGGAATCGGCCTTGTCGCGCAGGATGGTGAAGGATTGAAGGGGCAATGAAGAACGGACAACAACCGATTGCCCTATGTGACCTTCCGTACTTCGGTCGTGGCCGGTTCCAGCACGGAGCCATCCCTCGCCGTGGGTGCCATGCGCGGAATCGGCTTGCCGGTGCGCGTGTCGATCAGCACCGAATGCCGCTCGCCACGCTCGAACAGATGTTGTTCGCCCCATTGCCGCAACGCCACCACGATGGGGAACAGGTTTTCCCCTTTGGCTGTCAGCACGTACTCCTGGTAGGCGGTGCCATCCGAGGCCGCCTGCGTTTCAAGGACGCCGGCATCGACCAGCTTGCGCAGGCGGTCGGAGAGGATGTTGCGAGCGACGCCCAGGCTGCGCTGGAAGTCGCCGAAGCGGCGCATGCCGTCGAAGGCATCGCGCACGATGAGCAACGACCAGCGATCCCCTATCAGATCGACGGAGCGCGCAACAGGACAAGGTGCGTCGTTCATAGGTTTGCGGGTTGGCATGAAATCTCCTGGCTGGCTGACAGGGATAAGGCTAATGGTTGCATTTTAAAACCACTTGATCTAACATTCAAACAGTTTTATTTTGAAACTAGATTGAATGGGCGATGGATCATGAAGTCATCCCACGTTTCGATGGTGCCGGCCCCTCTGGAGACGATGCCAACCCGAACTGCCGATATGCCACGCGGCCTGGTACTGCTGTTTGCCGCTGCCAGTGGCCTGAGCGTGGCGAACGTGTACTACGCGCAGCCCCTGCTCGATGCGCTGGCCCGCGATTTCGGTATCAGCCATGCAGCCGTGGGTGGCGTGGTGACAGCCACGCAGGTCGGATGCGCCGTGGCCTTGTTGTTGCTGGTGCCGCTGGGCGATCGCGTTGAGCGCCGCCGCCTGATGGCGGTGCAACTACTGGCGCTGGTGGCGGCACTGGTGATGGTCGGCATGGCGCCGTCTGCGCCAATCCTGCTGGCAGGCATGCTTGCCGTGGGCCTGCTGGGAACGGCGATGACACAGGGGCTGATCGCCTACGCGGCCAGCGCCGCTGCTCCCCGTGAACAAGGCCGCGTTGTGGGAGCGGCACAGAGCGGCGTGTTCATCGGCCTGCTGCTCGCGCGAGTGTTCGCTGGCGGTGTCAGCGATCTGGCGGGCTGGCGCGGCGTGTACTTCTGCGCCGCCGTGCTGATGCTGGTGATCGCGCTACCGCTGTGGCGGCGACTGCCTGCCTTGCCTCCGGCACCGAATCCGATGCCTTACCTCCGCCTGATCGCCTCGATGCTGACACTGCTGCGGGAAGAAAAGGTGTTGCAGGTGCGCGGCATGCTGGCGCTGCTGCTGTTCGCGGCGTTCAACATCTTCTGGAGCGCGCTGGTGCTGCCGTTGAGCGCGCCGCCCTACGACTTTTCGCACACTGTCATCGGTGCGTTTGGCCTGGTCGGCGTGGTGGGCGCTTTGGCCGCTGCGCGTGCCGGGCAATGGGCCGATCGGGGACATGCCCAACGCACCAGCGCGGCGGCGCTTGCGGTGCTGCTGCTGGCGTGGTGGCCGCTGTCGCTGATGGAATGGTCGCTGTGGGCGCTGGTGATCGGCATCGTGCTGCTCGATCTGGGCTGCCAGGCGCTGCATGTCACCAATCAGAGCCTGATCTTCCGCACCCGGCCCGAGGCGCACAGCCGGCTGGTCGGCCTCTACATGCTGTTCTATGCGGTCGGCAGTGGGCAGGGTGCGATCGGCACCACCGTGACCTATGCGCATGCCGGTTGGCAGGGCGTCTGTGCGCTGGGCGCGGCGGTCAGCCTGCTGGCGTTGCTGTTCTGGGCGATGACTTTGCAACGCACGGCGACGATCGCCCGTCAGCGCTGAACGGGAGATGCTCATCATGGACGAGCGGCAGGAACATTCCCTTGGCACGACAACCCAGGCGGTTGTTGGCGGCCAGATGGACGGACACCGCATGAACGCGAACACCACGCATCAAAGCGCGGACGCCGTCACCTTCAGGGGCGTCGCACAAAGCGACCGTGAACCGTGGGCGCAACTCTATCGGCAGTATGCCGAGTCAGCGATCCCACGGCGCGTTCTGCCAGCGTTCCAGCAGGAAATCGCTGAACGCCGTCAGCCGGCGCGGCACCGGTTCGCGCCGTGCCCGCACGATGCTGATCTTCGAGGGCGTGGCTTCCCAGTCCGGCAACACACGTACCAGCTGCCCGTCGCGCAGTTCCTCGTGAATGTCCCAGGTCTCGCGCAGCGAGATGCCCAGTCCGGCCAGGCACCAGGCATGCAGCACGTCGCCGTTGTCGCTGCACAGCGTACCGCTGACCGCGACAGGCTTCTCCCGGCGGCCCTTGCGCAGCGGCCAGGTGTTTTGCAGCAGGCCCGGGTAGGCGAACACCAGGCAGTTGTGCCGCTCCAGTTCTTCCGGCTGCGCGGGTTGTCCATGCGCTTTCAGGTAGGCGGGAGATGCCGCCAGGATGCGCCGGTTGTCGGCCACGCGCCGCGCCACCAAGCGCGAATCGGCCAGCTCGCCCATGCGGATCGCCATGTCCAGGTCGCCGCTATACAGATCCTGCACCTGATCGGACAGGCGCAGGTCGAAGCCGACCCTGGGATGCAGGCGGCAGAAGTCGTGGATCGCCGGTGCCACGAACTTGCGGCCGAACGGCGTGGGCGCGGTCAGGCGAATGGTGCCGCTCAGCTCCTGGCTGGCGCCGCTCGCCAGTTCCTGCACTTCTTCCAGCACGCCGAGCGCGACCCGTGCGCGCTCGGCGATGGCGCGGCCTTCGCCGGTGATGCGCAGGTTGCGGGTGTTGCGCTCGAACAGCGTGGTGCCCAGCGCCTGTTCCAGCCGGGCGATCTGCTTGCTGACCGTCTTGGGCGCGAGGTGCAGGTCGCGTGCGGCGGCGGAAAAGCTCTGGCGCTCCACCACGTGCACGAACACCGCCAGGTCATCGAGGTTGCGCAGAGCCATTTAGGTCATTTCGTGGAAAGTGTTTGTCTATTTTGGTCATTTAAAGGATATACCGAATCCGCGAGACTGACACTCTTTGTCCCCCATGCTGCCGTCGCCATGCTCCCTTTGGAGGTGCGCCCCGCAGCGCAGCCCGACAGGAGTTCTCGATGAGCCAGCGCATTCTTTTCGTCCTCACCAGCCACGACCGTAAGGGGCCGGTTGACGCCGCCGACGCGGCGCCCAGCGGCTTCTATCTCTCCGAGGTCACGCATCCACACCGGGTACTCGCGGATGCCGGCTACGCCGTGGATTTCGTCAGCCCCAAGGGCGGCAAGACGCATGTTGACGGCCTTGATCTGGACGATCCGGTCAATGCCGCGTTCTGGAACGATGCAACGCTGCGTGGCGCCACCGACACCACACTGGCACCGTCCCAGGTCGATGCCGACGCCTATGCCGCAGTCTTCTATGCCGGCGGCCACGCGACGATGTGGGACTTCCCCGACAGCACCGAGCTGGCCGCGATTGCCGCACGCATCTACGAGCGCGGCGGCGTGGTCGCGGCGGTGTGCCACGGCCCGGCCGGGCTGGTGAACGTCAAGCTGTCAGATGGCCGCTATCTGGTCGCGGGCAAGAACGTATCGGCTTTCACCAATGACGAGGAACGCGCAGTTGGCCTGTACGGCACAGTGCCGTTCCTGCTGGCCGATGCCTTGCAGGCGCGCGGCGCCCGGCATGTGCCTGCGCCGAACTTCCAGGCGCAGGTGGTCGTGAGCGAACGGCTGGTAACGGGCCAGAACCCTGCTTCGGCCAAGGGCGTGGGCGAAGCGATGTTGCCGCTGCTGGCATCGGCAGGACGGGCCTGAACCATGAACCAGCGCATGCCTTTCGTCATCTACGTGTTCGCGCTCTGCGCGTTCGCCCTGGGCTTCACCGAGTTCGTCACCATTGGCCTGGTGTCCACCATTTCCGCTGACCTGCATGCCAGCGTCAGCCAGGTCGGTACGGCAGTCACGGCCTACGCGCTAGGAGCAGTGATCGGTGCGCCGGGTCTGACGGCGCTGGCCACGCGCTGGCCGCGCAAGCGCCTGCTGCTGGTGGCGATGGGGTTGTTCACGCTGGGCAACGCGGTGGTCAGCCTGTCCGATGCGCTGACGCCCATGCTGATTGCCCGCTTCGCCTCGGGGCTTGGGCATGGCGTGTTTCTGGCCGTGGCCTCCAGCGTCGCCACGCAACTGGCGGGGCGGCATCGGGCCGGTGCGGCGGTGGCGGTGGTGTTCGGCGGCTTGACGCTGGCCCTGGCGCTGGGCGTGCCGCTCGGCACCTACCTGGGCAGCGTGTTGAGCTGGCAGGTCATCTTCATGGCCGTCGCCGCCAGCGGCGCGATTGGCTTCCTGGGCCTGCTGGCCCTGATGCCCACGGATCGGGACGATGCCTCGGCGCAGGCCAACGCGATGGATGGCCTGCAAGCCATGTTCAATCCGCGCCTGCTGGCCGGGGCCGGCATCACAGTGCTGGCCTATGCCGGGTCGTTCGCGCTCTACACCTACATTTCGCCCATTCTGCTGCAAGTGACGAACGTCAGCGAAAGTACTAGCAGCCTGTTGATGCTGGGCTACGGTGTGATGGCAGCCATCGGCAACATCTGGGGCGGGCGGCTGACCGACCGCAGGGGCGCAGATGCGGCCGTGATGACCGTACTGGCCGGCCTGGCCATGGTGCTGTTGGCGATCTGGGCATCGGCGCCGTCGTTGCCATTGATGGTGTTGCTGACGGGCCTGCTGGGTGCGCTGACCTATGCGGCGGTGCCGGCCTTGCAGGCGCGGGGGATCGGGTTGTCGCACATCCACGCGCCGCAAGCGCCGGCGGTGGCCGCTGGCCTGAACATCGCCGGCTTCAATGGCGGCATCGCGCTGGGTTCGCTGCTGGGCGGGGCGAGCCTGGAGGCGATGGGGCTGACCAGCACGGCATGGGTCGGTGCCGTTGCCGTGGGGTTGGGGATCGTCTGGATGTTGTGGCAGATGCGGCGTCCGGCTTTCGTCGGCGCAGGGCTTCAAGGGTAGGTGCAGCATGGCGCTTCGGCATCTACGCTCTTTTCTGGTCGTGGTTGAAGAACCGCACTTCGCCCGCGTCCCCGAAGCGTTGCACATCGAGCAGTCGTCACGGTTCCGACTACGGGCTATGCGCGGCAGTCTCCTGGCGCGCATACACCACCAGCCGCAGGTGCCGGTCTTCATCGACGGTCAGCGAGGTGTGCTCGAACGGCTCGGGCTTGCCGTCGATCAGCAGCTTGCGAACGCCATTGCAGGCCGCATGAACGTCGTGCTGCCGCCACCATGTCTTGAACTCGGGCGAAACCCGTTCCAGTTCGTCCACCAGTTCGTGAATGTCCGCTTCCTGCGTGGCGCGGGCAAAGTCGCGTCGGAAGCTGGACAGCATCAGCGGAGCTTGTTCTTCCCAGGCGTCCACGCGCTCGTGCAGGGCGGGATCGGTGAACAGCAGCCAGAGCAGATTGCGCCGCTCGGGCGCGTGCGCGCCGAAGCCGAAAATCTGATCGGCAGGCGCATTGAAGCCCAGTACGTCCCAGCGCAGGTTGAGCACGAAGGCCGGGTGCGGCAGGTCGTGCATCAAGCGCCGCACCAGCGGCGGCAGCACGCACCATGTTTTGCCCGGCTCGGCCGGTGGCCTCTCGTGCGCCAGCAGGAACAGGTGTCGCCGCTCGGCGGCATCCAGTTTCAGCACTCGCGCCAGGTTGTCCAGAAAGGTGGCCGAAACACCAATATCGCGCCCCTGTTCCAGCCATGTGTACCAGGTCAAGCCGACACCAGCGAGCGCGGCGACTTCCTCGCGCCGCAGTCCTGGCGTGCGGCGGCGGCCACCGCTGGGCAACCCTACGTCGGCCGGCGACAGGCGTTCGCGGTGCGCGCGCAGGAAAGCCGCCAGATCGGAGCGCGTTCGTTCCAGGGTTCGCATCGCTACCTCATTGTTTTTAGTAATAGCATAAACAGTTAGATTGTAATTGTTTAAAAAGGATTTGAGAATGATCGCGTCTTTACCCTGGATACGCAAGATGAACTCAAATCCCTGCTTTGCGAGGCCGCCCGAGCGCGCCGTCAGTGGCCCGCCGTGGCTCGGTTTGTCCGTGCTGTTGCTCGCCGGTTTCGTCACGATCTTCGACCTGTTCGTGGTCAACGTGGCCATCCCCAGCATGCAGGCCGGGCTGGGCGCGAGCTTCGCGCAGATCGGTTTCATCGTGGCCGGCTATGAGCTGGCCTTCGGTGTGCTGCTGATTACCGGCGGCCGGCTGGGCGACTTGTTCGGGCGTCGCCGGCTGTTCATCGTCGGCATGGCGGGCTTCACCTTCGCCTCGGCCTTGTGCGGACTGGCGCCCAGCGCCGGTTTCCTGATCGGCGCGCGGGTGTTGCAGGGGCTGGCGGCCGCCTTGCTGTTCCCGCAGGTCTATGCGTCCATCCGGGTCAACTTCGACGGCGACGACAGCCGCCGTGCCTTCGGCCTACTGGGCATGACGCTGGGCCTGGCCGCTATCGCCGGGCAGGTGCTGGGCGGCTGGCTGGTGCATGCCGACCTGTTTGGGCTGGGCTGGCGCAGCATCTTCCTCATCAACGTACCGATTGGCCTGTTCGCCATCGCCGCCGCACGGTGCGTTCCCGAGTCGCGCGCGCCGCAGCGCCCGGCGCTGGACTGGACGGGCGTGGCACTGGTCAGCGCCGGGCTGGCGTTGCTGCTAGTGCCGCTGATCGAGGGGCCGGGCCAAGACTGGCCGGCATGGAGCCTGGGGTCGCTGGGCGTGGCGACGGCGCTGCTCATGCTGTTCTACCGGCAGCAGGAGCAGCGGCGGATTGCCGGTGGCTTGCCGCTGGTGGACATGCGCCTGCTGGCGCAGCGCCGTTTCGCGCTGGGCGCGGTGCTGGTGCTGCTGGTCTATTCCACGTCCAGTTCCTTCTTCTTGTGTTTCGCGCTGCTGGTGCAGACGGGGCTGGGCCTCGATCCCTTCGTGGCGGGCAGCATCTTCGCACCGTGCAGTGTGGGCTTCGTCGCGGCATCGCTGGCAGCGCCTCGGCTGGTTGCCCGCTGGGGAACCGCCGCCATCGTCAGCGGGGCGCTGGTCTATGCCGCTTCGATCGGCCTGCTGATCGCCCAGGTGCAAGCCGCGGGCGCGGAACTGGTGCCCATGCGGCTGATCCCCGTTCTGGTCGTGGTCGGTGCCGGCCAAGGCTTCATCATGACGCCGCTGCTGAACCTGGTGCTGGGCTTTGTCGATGAAGCGCAGGCTGGCATGGCTTCGGGCGTGATCTCGACCGTGCAGCAGGTCGGCGCCGCGCTAGGCGTGGCCGTGGTCGGCATCCTGTTCGGTGCGGCGCTGGCCGCAGGCGATGACGCGGTGGCGCAAGCAGGCCAATACGCTTCCGCCTTCGTCGTCGGAATGCTCTACAACCTCGGTGCCGCTCTGCTGGTCTGCATCCTGTTGCTGATGCTGGCAAGAACACAGCGGTCGGCAGGCTGACAGGGGAAGGTGCGCGATGGAACTCCGGCATCTTCGTTGCTTCCTGGCTGTTGCCGAAGAACTCCACTTCGCACGCGCGGCGGAAAAGCTACACATGGAGCAGTCGCCCCTATCGCGCACCATCAAGGAACTGGAAGAAGACCTGGGCGAACAGTTGTTCGTCCGCACCAGCCGCAGCACGCGCCTGACGCGAGCGGGCAAGCTGTTTCTGGAGCATGTGCCGCGCGTGTTCTCGGCCTTGCAGCAGGCACGCGACAGCGTGAAGGCGGCGGCCAATGGTTTCCACGGACAGTTGCGCATTGCACTGTCCGATGGCATCACGCCGTCACGGTTGCCGGCCTTGTTGGCGATGTGCAGACAGGAGGAGCCCGAGGTCGATATTCGGCTGTTCCAAGTACCGCTGGCGCAGCAGATCAAAGGACTGCAAGACGACCTGTACGACGTGGGCTTTGCACAGTCGGATGAGGTCGGTGAAGGCATCACCGCCGAAGCAGTCTGGAACGATCCGCTGATGGTGGCCGTCCCGGCGCGCCATCATCTGCTCAAGCACAAGCGGATTCCGCTGGATGAAGTGCTGCAGTTTCCGCTGGTGCTATGCGATCCGCAGGCGTGCGAGGGGCATGCGCGCCAGGTCGATCGGTTGCTGCGCCATGCCGACCGGGAACCCCTGATCGCCGAGCGCGTCGCCTCGTTCGAGCTGATGATGGTGGTCGTATCAGCCGGCTTCGCCCTGGGCCTGGCCGGTGCGCCACATATCGCGGCAAGCCAGGAATCTGGTGTGGTGGCCCGGCCCCTGGCTGGACGCTCGCCCCTGCTGACGACCTACCTGCTGCGCCCGGAAGGCGAGCCTTCGGAAACGCTCGCCCGCTTCATCGAACGGGTGCCGGCCATCGACCTGCCTGAAGGCGCGAGGCCCGCGCCGCCACCTGAACCTGATCCGCAGGAGTACACCCCGCCATGAAACGCATTGCACCACTGCTATTGATCACCGCGCTCACGGCCTGCGGCCAATCCGAGACGCCCAAGCCGGCCAACGTGCCGACCGTGGACGAGCTGGCCGCCGATCCAGCGCGGTTGAAGGAACTGCGCCAGCAATGCAAGACCGACCGTGCGACGCTGGGAGACGTGCTCTGCAACCGGGTGGCCGAGGCCACGCGCAAGCGGTTCTATGGCGATGGCAAGACACCCTACACGCCATCGGAGACGCCACCGAAGTTCTGAAGTTTCGGCGCTGCGAGAACTCTTAGCTTGGCTTGCTGCGTCTCTCACGCGCCCAGGACGCGGTTCAACCGAGCACGAAGACAAGCACGTAGAACACCAGCAAGCTCGCTAGAACCGCAACGACCATTTGCCTGACGAAGAAGGCGATGACGACCGCGCACAGGCTGCCCCACAGGTAGGGGTTGTCGGGAAACGAGCGGAGCGCGCCGTTGTCCATCAGGATGATGGGGCCGCAGATGGCCGTCAGCAGGCACGGGGCCGAGTATTTCAGGGCGTCATGCAGCAGTTTCGGAATCCGCACGGGCAGCCGCGGTTCAAGGAACACGTAGCGATTGGCGAACACGATGGCGGCAAGCGCCAGCAGCAGCGTCCAGCTCATGGCCGCACCTGCGTCATCCGGGCCACCGCGACGGAGAACGCCATGCCACACAGTCCCGCGATCACGATGCCGCCCTCGACATGGCCGTAGACAAGCAGCATGGACAGCAGCAGCGACACGGCGACGCCCGACAATGTGCTCTTGTCCTTGACCATCGGCACGACGATGGTGGCGAAGGTGGCGATGATGGAGAAATCGAGGTGGTAACGATCCAGGTCGGGAATGGACGACGCCATGACGATGCCCGCGACGCTGAACGCCACCCAGCCGAGGTAGAAGGCTAGGCCCGCGCCCAGCAGGTAGCTGACGGATAGCTCGCGCGTGCTGTCTTTCGTGCTGCTCAGGGCGAACAGTTCATCGGTCAGCAGGAAGCCGATCGGAAGCCGGTAACGCGCTTGCAGGCGGGAGACGAAGCCGCGCAACGACAGGGCATAGATGAAGTGCTGGGACGTAATCAGGAACACCGAGATCACGATCGTCAGGACATTGGCGCCCGACACCAGCAAACCCAGCGTGACCAGTTGCGCGGCGCCGGCGAAGACGATGGCGGACATGCCGACGCTCTGCCACACGCTCAGGCCGGACTGGATGGCCATCGAGCCGGCCAACAGGCCCCACGGCACCACGGCCAGGCAAAGCGGCAGCATCTCCACGACGCCTTGGAAAAATTGTTGCCTTCGCTGCGATGCGCGCAGGGGCGGTGTATGCGGTGCGGCCGAATCGTCCATCGTCTGCCTGGTCAGGTCTGAAACAAACTGACCGGGGACTTTAGTGGCACGCGGCGATGGCGTCTTGAACGATCTTGCCGTATCGAGGCCGAGCCTACTGGCGTGAAATCCCGCGCACGAACTCGCCGGGTGTCACGCCCAGCGACTTCTTGAAATGGCGGCTGAAATGGCTTTGGTCAGTGAAGCCGCAGGCCATCGAAACCGCCGCGATGGGACTGCCGTGCAGCAGCATGTCCTTGGCCTTGCGCAGTCGCGCCTGGACGAGATAGACATGCGGCGGAATCCCGGCCACCGCCTTGAACTGCCGCAAGAAGTGCCACGGGCTAAGACCGGCCATGTCCGCCAGTTCGATCAGGGAAAAGTCATGTTCAGGGCTGCTATCCATCCGCTGCCTGACATTGGCGATCTGCGTCGTCGCGCAGGGCAAGGCTCGTGGCGGGCGGCGCGTCTTGCCGTGGCGCAGCCGCAGCCAGGTCAGCGACGACAGCAGTAGCGTTTCCTTGAGCAGCGTGTCCCCCGGACGGGCAAGCAGGTCGAACGTCATGCGCAGTTGCTGCGCCAGGCCGGGGTCGTGCAGCACCGCATCAGGAAACCAGGGGATTGTCCCCGCCGCGCTCTGCATGTCCCTGGAGATCGCAAAGAACAGGTCGGGATGGGGATAGATCGCCCGATAGGCCCAGCCACCTTCCATTTCCGAACTGCCGGTATGCACGTCGTCGGCATTGACCAGGATGATGTCGCCCTTCGGTGCCACGTGCTCCGCGCCGGAGCGATAGAAGCGTTGGGCACCTTCCTCGATGACGCCGATGCAGAACGTCTCGTGGACGTGCCGGGAGAACCGCTGCTGGTGGTAGCGCGCTTCCAGCATGTCCAGCCCGCCGAGCATGTCGAGGCGCTGGTATCGGGTGCGCTCCCGTGTCTTGGCCTTGTCTGTCATGGCCGTATCCGCCTTCATTGTTCTTTGTACGAAATTGCGCTCCACACGGCACCGCAATACCTAATTGCAACCACTTTGCCGTCAGCATAAGGCAACTATCCGGCTTGCGGGATTTCAACCTCGCGTGGACGTTGCTTGGTTTCCAGCAATCCCCATCGGGCTGATCGGATGGAAATTTCGCCGCCAATGTTCCCGTCGCGTCACAAGGCGCCCTTACTCGCGGCGATTTACTCAGGTACGACGATTCACGAATCGTTGCTTTTTTCATCATCTTGCTTCCGATAACAGTCTTTGACCGGCACTGACCCGGCACTGATCCTCGCGCTATGCGGCACGTCCTTGTGCCGCTTCGGAACGAGGAAAAGCGCAGGAACATCGGAGGCCAGTCAATGCAAGCTCAGGGCGTGCTGTTTGGGCAGATCGCCGCCGTCTTCGGCATCGTGATCGCCGGCGTATGGAGTGCAACGCAATGGACAGCCGCCGCCCTGGGCTATCAAGTACGCCTTGGCTCGCCGTGGTTCGATTTCTTCGGCACGCCGGTCTATCACCCCTGGCGGCTGTTCGAGTGGTGGTTCTTCTTCGATGCCTATGCGCCGCATGTCTTCGACATAGGCGGGGCCATCGCAGGCGGCAGCGGCCTGCTGGCCGTGGTCGTCGCCATCGCCATGTCGGTGTGGCGCTCGCGGCAATCGCGCATGGTCACGACCTACGGTTCGGCGCGCTGGGCGACTGACGAGGAAATCAAGCACGCCGGTTTGACACAGGCCGCAGGCGTCTTCCTGGGCCGGATGCTGGGCAGGCTCCGCTACTACCTGCGGCACCTCGGCCCCGAACACATCATCGCGTTTGCTCCCACGCGCACCGGCAAGGGGGTCAGCATGGTGATCCCGACGCTGCTTTCCTGGCTTTCGTCGGTAGTCATTCACGACATCAAGGGCGAGAACTGGAAGCTGACCGCCGGCTGGCGCTCGCTGTTCTCGCATTGCCTGCTGTTCAACCCCACTGACCCGGCATCCGCCGCCTACAACCCACTGCTGGAAGTGCGACGCGGTGTGCATGAAGTCCGCGACGTGCAAAACATTGCGGATATCTTGGTCGATCCCGAAGGCGCGTTGGAGAAACGCAACCATTGGGAGAAGACCAGCCATGCACTGCTGGTCGGCGCGATCCTGCATGTGCTCTATGCAGGCGAAGACAAGACGCTGCGCGGCGTCGCCAACTTCCTGTCCGACCCGGCTTGTCCCTTCGAGCTGACGTTGCACCGGATGATGACGACGAAGCACTTAGGCGATACACCGCACCCGGTTGTCGCATCCGCCGCGCGGGAAGTGCTGAACAAGTCGGACAACGAGCGGTCGGGTGTGCTGTCCACCGCCATGTCGTTCTTGGGCCTCTACCGCGACCCCACGGTAGCCGCAGTCACGTCGCGCTGCGACTGGCGCATCGCTGATCTGATTTCCGCTGAACGGCCAGTGTCGTTGTACCTGGTGGTGCCGCCTTCGGACATAAGCCGCACCAAGCCACTCGTGCGCCTGATCCTCAACCAGATCGGCCGCCGGCTCACCGAGTCCCTTGATGGTTCCGATGGCATCGAGCGCAAGCGCGAATTGCTGCTGATGCTCGATGAGTTCCCTGCACTCGGCCGGCTGGATTTCTTTGAGACGGCGCTCGCCTTTATGGCTGGCTACGGCATCCGCAGCTTCCTCATCGCGCAATCGCTCAACCAGATCGAAAAGGCTTACGGCCCGAACAATTCCATTTTGGAAAACTGCCATGTGCGGGTGGCGTATGCCACCAATGACGAGCGCACGGCCAAGCGCATTTCCGAAATGCTCGGCACTGCCACCGAGCTGCGCGCGCAGCGCAACTATGCCGGGCACAGATTGGCCCCCTGGCTCGGGCATCTCATGGTGTCGCGTCAAGAGATGGCTCGACCGCTGTTGACGCCGGGCGAAGTCATGCAGCTTCCACCCGACGAGGCGGTGGTAATGATCTCCGGCCATCCGCCGATCAAGGCGCGGAAGCTGCGCTACTACGAGGACGAGAACTTCACCCGGCGCGTACTGCCGCCGCCTGCGCTCGCGGCCGGACGCTATGCCGATGTGCCGCCGGCCCGCCCTGACGATTGGAGCGACCTGGCGATTCCCGCCGTACCCGCCACTCCGGCCATGTCATCCACCGATGACCTTGGCGGTGCCGATGACGGCGGCCCGCGCCGCCAGCCCGAACTCTCCGAAACCGTCGCCTACGACCCCCTGCCGGACGCGCACGCGACCGACCTGGCGCTGCTCGATGACGACGACCTACCGCTGCCGCTTCCCGGCCAGCTCGACCCCGCGATGCAGCGCACAGCCCGGCTGGCATCGCTGAACCCCAACGACGGAATCGACTTATGAGCCAATACCGCCTCAATCTGTTCATCCAGCACGAACACGTCAAACGCCTCGACGAACTGGCCGCCAAGAAAGGCGTCTCGAAGTCCAGCATCGTTGCCGCCGCGCTGGCGTCCTGGCTATCGCCCGACGCTGACGATCAGCGCGAGGCCGCCATCGCTAAGCGGCTGGATCGCCTGTCACGGCAGGCCGAGCGCCTGGAGCGCGACCAGAACATCCAGATCGAAACACTGGCGTTGTTCATCCGCTACTTCCTGACCGTCAGCACGCCGGTTCCCGAAGCGCATCAAGATGCGGCCCGCGCACAGGGCAAAGCGCGCTTTGAGCAGTTCGTCGAACAGCTCGGCCGCCACTTGCTGCGCGGTCGGAGCCTGGTGCGCGACGTGGTGGAAGAACTGCACCCCGACCCGATGCGGATGGATGACGCGGCGGCGCAGGCCGAAGGCCATGAACGCGCTGCGGAGCGTGCCTCATGAGCGCCGTCCCGAAGACCCAGCCCGAACCCCATTCGTCCGCCGCAACCTCGCTGGATCGTCGTATCCAGATGCTGCGCACGGCAATGGGGCCGCTGATCGCCTCCGCGCTGGAAGACCCGGACGTGGTGGAGATCATGCTCAACCCCGACCGCACCCTGTGGGTGGATCGGCTTTCGTCGGGCCGCGCGCCGCTGGGCGCGGAGCTGCCCGAGGCCGATGGCGAACGCATCATCCGGCTGGTGGCCGCGCATGTCGGTGCGGAAGTGCATCGCGGCCAGCCGCTGCTGACCGCCGAGTTGCCCGAAACCGGCGAACGGTTCGAGGGCATTCTGCCGCCGGCCGCACCCGGCCCGGCCTTCGCGCTGCGCAAGCGGGCCGTGAGCATCATCGGCCTGGATCTCTACGTCAGCGACGGCATCCTGACCGCAAGCCAAGCGGACTTTCTTCGCCGCGCCGTGCGCGAGCGCCAGAACATCCTGATCGCAGGCGCGACCAGCAGCGGCAAAACCACGCTCGCCAATGCCTTGCTGGCTGAGATTGCCGCCTCCGGTGACCGCGTGCTGGTGCTCGAAGACACCATCGAGCTGCAATGCGCCGCCCGCGACCATGTGCCGCTGCGCACCCGCGCTGGCGTCGTGTCGATGACCGAGCTGGTGCGCGCCACGATGCGCCTGCGGCCCGACCGCGTGATCGTCGGCGAGGTGCGCGGCGGCGAAGCCCTCGACCTCATCAAAGTGTGGGGCACCGGCCATCCCGGCGGTATCGCAACGATCCACGCCGGTTCCGCGCTGGGCGCACTGCTGCGCCTCGAACAGTTGATTCTCGAAGTCGCGGTGAATCCGCCGCGTGCGCTGATCGCCGAGGCGGTCAATGTCGTCATCCACATCGCCGGACGTGGCCGCAAGCGCCGCGTCGGAAGCATCGCCCGTGTCGTCGGCTTCGACGGCGTGGGCTATCGCCTGGCGGACGCGCTGGAAACGCCGTTTCCCGAGCTGCCGCCGGTTCCTCTTGCAGCCAATGCCGCTGCGCCTCCCCGTCCCTTGACCAACCTGGAGAACTGCCATGACGCAGATGCACGCTCACGCTTTCCGTACTTCCGTAAATCCGGCCTCAATCCTTGCGCGCCTGCGGCGACTGGCCGGCCCCGCGCATCACGGCCTGCTGCTGGCCGCCGTCATGTTGATGACGGCGGGCACGGCGAAGGCATCCGGTTCCTCGATGCCGTGGGAAGGCCCGCTGCAATCCATTCTGGAGTCGATCCAGGGGCCGGTGGCCCGCATCGTCGCCGTCATCATCATCATCGCCACGGGCCTGGCGCTCGCTTTCGGTGACACGTCGGGGGGCTTTCGCAAGCTGATCCAGATCGTGTTCGGGTTGAGCATCGCGTTTGCCGCGTCCTCGTTCTTCCTGTCGTTCTTCAGCTTCTCCGGCGGGGCCGTCGTATGAGCACGGCCAACGATCTTCCGGGCTTCGAGGTGCCACTGCATCGCTCGCTGACCGAACCGATCCTCATGGGCGGTGCGCCACGAACGGTCGCCATTGCGAACGGCACGCTGGCCGCCGCCGTCGGGCTGGGCCTGCAACTCTGGATTCCTGGCGTGGTGCTCTGGATCGTTGGCCACTCGCTGGCCGTGTGGGGCGCGCGTGTCGATCCGCAGTTCATGCAGGTCTTCGCCCGACACATCAAGCACAAGCCGCTGCTGGACGTGTGAGGGGGATGCCATGCTGAACCTTGCCGAATACCGTCAGCGGCCCGCGCTGCTGGCCGACTGGCTGCCCTGGGCCGGGCTGATCGCGCCGGGCGTGGTGCTGAACAAGGATGGTTCGTTTCAGCGCACGGTGCGCTTTCGCGGGCCGGATCTGGACAGCGCTACACAAGGCGAGCTGATCGCCACGTCGGCGCGGCTCAACAATGCGCTGCGCCGCCTGGGTTCGGGCTGGGCGCTGTTCATCGAAGCCGAGCGCCGGCCGGCAGCGGACTACCCGCATTCGGACTTCCCCGAACCGCTGTCGTGGCTGGTGGACGAGGAACGCCGCGCCGCCTTCGAGGAATCGGGCAACCACTTCGAGAGCGGCTATCACCTGACGCTGGTGTACCTGCCGCCGGAGGAATCCCGCGCCCGCGCCGCCAAGCTGCTCTACGAGCACGCACCCGGCGACGGCGTGGACTGGCGAGGCCGACTCGATGCCTTCGTGGCGGAAACCGATCGGGTCTTTGACCTGCTCGATGGCGTGATGCCGGAGATCGCATGGCTGGACGACAGCCAGACGCTGACCTACCTGCACGCCACGGTGTCCACGCGGCGCTACCGCGTCGGCGTGCCCGAAGTGCCGTTTCACCTCGACGCGCTACTGGCCGATTCCGCCTTGGTCGGCGGCCTCGCGCCGATGCTGGGCGACCAGCATCTGCGCGTGGTGTCGGTGCGGGGCTTTCCGACCTCGACCTGGCCGGGCCTGCTGGACGACCTCAACCGCCTGGGCTTTGCCTATCGCTGGTCAACCCGGTTCCTCTGCCTCGACAAAGCCGAGGCGGAAAAGGAGCTGGGCCGCCTGCGCCGCCAATGGTTTGCCAAGCGCAAGAACGTCATCGCGCTGCTGCGCGAAACCATCTTCCAGCAGGAATCGCCCTTGGTGGACACGGATGCCAGCAACAAGGCGGCCGACGCGGACGCAGCCTTGCAGGAGCTTGGCAGCGATCAAGTCGCCTTCGGCTACATCACCGCCACGGTGACGGTGCTCGATGCCGACCCCGCCGTGGCCGACGAAAAGCTGCGCATGGTGGAACGTGTGATTCAGGGCCGCGGCTTCGTCACCATCCCCGAAACGCTCAATGCCGTGGATGCGTGGCTGTCGTCCATCCCTGGCAACGCCTATGCCAACGTGCGCCAGCCCATCGTCTCGACGCTGAACCTGGCGCACATGATGCCGGTGTCTGCCGTGTGGGCCGGCCCCGAGCGCAACAAGCATCTGGATGGCCCGCCGCTGATCGTCACGCGCACCGATGGCGCGACGCCGTTCCGGCTGGTGGCGCACATCGGCGACGTGGGGCACACGATGATCGTCGGCCCGACCGGCATGGGCAAGTCGGTCTTGGTCGCCATGATGGCCATGCAGTTCCGCCGCTATCGCGGCTCGCGTGTCTTTGTCTTTGACGTAGGGCGATCCATACGCGCCGCTACCTTGGGCCTGGGTGGCGAGCACTACGACCTCAGTGCGGATGGCGAGATTGCCTTTCAGCCGCTGGCCCGCATCGACCGCGAGGGCTACCGCACCTGGGCCGCCGAATGGATCGAAGGGCGCTTGCTGCACGAAGGCGTGACCGTCGGCCCCGACGAGAAGGCTGCCATCTGGTCGGCGCTCGGCAGCCTGGCCGGTGCGCCCGTGGAGCAGCGCACGCTGACCGGCCTGTCCGTCCTGCTGCAATCGAACGTGCTGCGCCAGGCGCTCGCGCCCTATGTCCTCGGTGGCGCGCACGGCAAGTTGCTGGATGCAGACCACGACCGGCTGGGTAGCGCGGATGTGCAGTGCTTCGAGATGGAAGAACTCATGCACAGCAAGGCCGCCGTGCTGGCCGTTCTGAACTACCTCTTTGCCTGCCTGGAAGAACGATTCGATGGCTCGCCAACGATGCTTTTTCTTGGGGAGGCGTGGGTCTTTCTGGACGATCCCATATTCGCGGCCCGGCTTCGGCAGTGGCTCAAGACCTTGCGGAAAAAGCAGGTTTCCGTCGTCTTCGATACGCAGTCGCTCGCCGACGTCAAAGAGTCATCCATCGCACCGGCGGTCATCGAAAGCTGCGCGAGCAGGATTTTCTTACCTAACCCGCAGGCCACCGAGCCGCAGATTCGCACGATCTACGAGGGCTTCGGCCTCAACAGCCGGCAGATCGAAATCATCGCCACTGCGCAGCCCAAGCGCGACTACTACTACCAATCTCGCCTTGGCAATCGCCTGTTCGACCTCGACCTGGGGCCGGCCGCGCTCGCCTTTGCCGGGGCATCCACACCACAAGACCAACGCGACATCGACCGCGTACTGACGCAGGCCGGCGCCCCCGGCTTCGCCGGCGCGTGGCTGCGCCATCGCGGCCTTGATTGGGCCGCCGACCTGCTGCCGTCCTCGCCGGCAGCGGCTTCTTTCCTTTCCCAACCACGACAGGAGAACCTGCCATGAAGACCCGTGTGCTTTCCGTAACGCTGGCCGCCGCGCTGGCCGGCTCGCTGATGCTCGCCCAGCCGGCGGCGGCACTCACCTTCGTTGATCCCGTCAACTTGGTGCAGAACACGCTGACCGCCATCCGCACGCTGGAGCAGATCAACAACCAGATCAATCAGCTCCAGAACGAAGCCCAGATGCTGATGAACCAGGCGCGCAACCTGGCGAATCTGGACTTCAACATCGTCAACCGGCTGCGCTCGACGCTCGCCACCACCGAGCGCCTGATCGCCGAAGCGCAGGGGCTGGCCTACGACGTGACGAACATGGATCGGGAGTTCGCACGTCTGTACCCCGAGCAATACGCCGCAACCGTCAGTGGCGATCAGATGTTCCGCGATGCGCAGGAGCGTTGGAAAAACACGCTCAACGGCCTGCACACCGCGATGCGGATGCAAGCCCAGGTGTCGCAGAACCTGGCGCAAGACGAAAGCGCGCTGGCCGATCTGGTCAGCCAGAGCCAGTCCGCCACCGGCGCGCTGCAAGCGATGCAGGCGACGAACCAGCTTCTCGCCTTGCAGGCCAAGCAGTCCATCCAGGCGCAGCAGCTCCAGATCACGCAAGACCGGGCGGCCTCGCTGGAACTGGCGCGGCAGGCGGCGGCCACCGAGCGCGCCCGCGAAGTGCGGCGGCGCTTCCTGGGCACCGGCACGCCGTACACGCCGCAGTCCGTCAACTTCTACAACAACTGACGGGAGGCGGCCATGCGATGCGTTCCCGTTCTGTCGGTTTCGCTGCTGGCCGTGCTGCTGACCGCTTGCGGCCAGTCGTCCGACCAACAAAGGGCCGAAGACCTGGCCGCCACCTTGGCCGCCGATCCCGTGCGACTCAAGGCGCTGCGCGCCCAATGCGCAACCGACCGGCAA
This sequence comes from Pseudomonas sp. PS1(2021), assembly GCF_020405165.1. NCBI lineage: Bacteria > Pseudomonadati > Pseudomonadota > Gammaproteobacteria > Pseudomonadales > Pseudomonadaceae > Pseudomonas > Pseudomonas sp. PS1(2021). The sequence goes on from NZ_CP084484.1 coordinate 7,540,271, forward strand.
GCCGCAGGCGAAGACGCCTGCCGCGCCGCCGCCGAAGCCTTCCGGCGGCGCTTCTTCGCCGGCCAGACCGGGCCGGACGAATACCGGACGCTGGCCGAACTGCCACCGATCCCGCCGAGCTTCGACACACCCACTGACGACGCGCCAGAAGGCGATGCGCCGCTCGCGGCTACGGAGGACACGCCATGAACGACGTGACCATCATTGACCGTTTTCTCGATACCTTCTCGCGCTACATCGACTCGGGCTTCGGGTTGCTGCATGGCGAAGTGGCGTTCCTGACCGCCACGCTGATCGTCATCGACATGACCATCGCGGGCCTGTATTGGGCCATGAGCCATGCGACTGGCCAAGGCGAGGACGTGATCGCCAAGCTCCTGCGCAAGGTGCTTTACGTGGGTGCCTTCGCCTACATCATCAACAACTTCAACTGGCTGGCCGGCATCGTCTTCCGGTCGTTTGCCGGCCTGGGCCTGACGGCCACCGGCTCGACGTTGAGCATGGATAACTTCCTGAAACCGGGCCGGCTGGCGAAGACCGGCATCGACGCAGGCGCGCCGATCTTGGAGCAGATCGGCGACATGGCTGGCTTTCCCGAAGTGTTCGTGAACCTCGACCCCATCGTGGTGCTGTTCCTCGCTTGGCTGGTGGTGATCCTGTGCTTCTTCGTGCTGGCGGTGCAGCTTTTCATCACGCTGATCGAGTTCAAGCTGACGACGCTCGCCGGCTTCGTCCTGATCCCATTCGCACTCTGGAACAAGACGAGCTTTCTTGCGGAAAAGGTGCTTGGCAACGTGGTGTCGTCAGGCATCAAGGTCTTGGTGCTGGCGGTCATCGTCGGCATCGGCTCGGGCCTGTTCGCAGAGTTCCAGGTTCACCCTGACGAGCCTTCCATCGACCACGCGCTGGTCGTGATGCTGGCCTCGCTCGCCTTGCTGGCGCTCGGCATCTTCGGCCCCGGCATCGCCACGGGCCTCGTGTCCGGTGCGCCGCAACTCGGCGCGGGCGCGATGGCCGGCGCGGCGGTTGGTGCTGTCGGTACTGGCGTTGCCGTTGGCGCCGCCGCGACTGGCGTGGGCGGTGCCGTCATGGCCGGGGCACGCATGGCCCCGGCTGCCGCCAAGCTGGCCGGCGTAGGTGCACGCGCCGCCACGTCGGCGGCTGGTAGTGCCCGATCGGCATTCCAGGCCGGTTCCGCCGCTGCGGGCGGCGGGGCCAAGGGCGCGGCGGCTGGCCTTGGGAATGTCGCCAAGACCGGCGCGCAGGCCGCAGGGCGCCGCGCCGCGTCCGGCGCTTCCGCCGCCGGGCAGAAGGTGGCCGATTCCTTCCGGGCTGGCTGGAACGGCACCGATGCCAGCGCCGGCGCTGCCGGTTCCGGCCAGGCCGCCGCAGGCGAAGGCGCGGACGGCACCGCCAGCGCGCCCAAGCAAGAGCAACCCGCCTGGGCCAAGCGGATGCACCGCCGCCAGCAGATCACCCATGCCGCGACCACCGCCGCCCACACGCTGCGCGGTGGCGACGGCGGCGGCCCGGGGCAAGGCCCGAGCCTGCGCGATTCCGATACCTGACCACCAAGGAGAACACCCATGCGATTCAAACGCCCGCAGGTGCGCTACGCCGATACGCCGCAGCCTGCCACCCCATATCAATCCGCCGCCCAGGTGTGGGACGACCGCATCGGCTCGGCCCGCGTGCAGGCGAAGAACTGGCGGCTGATGGCCTTCGGCTGCCTGGTGCTTGCGCTGCTGATGGCCGGCGGTCTGGTGTGGCGTTCCGCGCAGTCCATCGTGACGCCTTACGTCATCGAGGTCGATCAGGCCGGACAGGTACGCGCCGTGGGCGAAGCCGCCACGCCGTACCGGCCCGCCGATGCGCAGATCGCGCACCACCTGGCGCGCTTCGTCGGCTTGGTGCGCTCGCTGTCTGTCGATCCCATCGTTGTGCGGCAGAACTGGCTGGATGCCTACGACTACACCACCGACAAGGGCGCGGCCGTGCTCAACGACTACGCCCGCACCAATGACCCATTCGCGCGCATCGGCAAGGAGTCGGTGACGGTGCAGATCACCAGCGTGGTTCGCGCCAGCGACACGTCGTTCAACGTGCGCTGGACGGAACGCCGCTACGTCAACGGCGCAGCCGCCGGCCTGGAGCGGTGGACGGCCGTGGTGTCCATCGTGCTGCAAACCCCACGCACCGAAGAACGCCTGCGCCGCAACCCCTTGGGCATCTACGTCAATGGCCTGGCGTGGAGCCGCGAACTGGATTCTTCCGAAGGAGCCAAGCCATGAACCTGCCTTTCCGCTTTTACGCTTTCGTGCTGACGCTTGCAGCCCTGTCAGGCTGCGCCACGCAAGGCAAGCCGCCGCCGGCCATCTCACTCGATGAGCCGGTTCAGGCCCAGCCGCTGCCCGAACCGCCCGTGCCGGTGGAAGTCGTCGCCGTCCCCGAGCCGCTGGCGCTGCCTGCGCAGTTGAAGCCGCTGCCGGAGGCTGATGCGGCCCCGGCCGCGCCGGAGCCGGCCGATGAGAAGGTGCGCGTTTCGCGCGCCAATGCCGAGGCGCGCATCGCGCCCACGCGCGAGGGCTACGTCAATGCGATTCAGGTGTGGCCCTTCACCGATGGCGCGCTCTATCAGGTCTATGCCGCGCCGGGGCGCGTGACCGTGGTTTCGCTCCAGCCGGGCGAGGAACTGGTGACGGTCGCCGCAGGCGATACCGTGCGCTGGATCGTGGGCGACACGTCCAGCGGCAGCGGCGACGCGCTGCGCGTCAATGTGCTGGTCAAGCCCATCCGATCGGGCCTGAAAACCAATCTGGTCATCACCACCAGCCGTCGCACCTATCTGCTGGAGCTGACCTCGACGGAAAAGGCGTGGATGGCCTCGGTGTCCTGGGACTATCCGAAAGACCGGATGCTGGCCTTGCAGCGCCAGTCGCAGGCGGCCAGCGCCGCCGCGCCAGTCGATACTGGCTTGTCGCTGGAGAAGATCCGCTTCCGCTACGCGGTCAGCGGCAGCAATCCGCCGTGGAAGCCGCTGCGCGCCTTCGATGACGGCGAGAAGGTCTATATCCAGTTCCCGCCGGGCATCGCCCAGGGCGAGCTGCCGCCGCTGTTCGTGATCGGGCCGGAAGGTGACGGGCAATTGGTGAACTACCGCTTCCGCCCGCCGTACTACATCGTGGATCGGCTGTTCGGCGCGGCTGAACTGCGCCTGGGCGGCGATGGTGGCGACGTGGTACGCATCGAGCGCACCGATGGCGTCGTATCAAGGAGTGGGAGGAACTGACCATGAGCCAGGACGACACTCCCGACCTCACTGCGTCGCAGGCGACGGGCAAGGTCGCGCCCGAGGCGGTGGCGCTGCGCGCCCAACCGCACCCGGTCACGCGGCTGAACCGGCGCACGCTGGCCATCCTCGCAGGCACCCTGTCGGTCGCCGTGCTTGGCGCGCTGATGTGGTCGCTGCAACCGCAGCGGCGCGGAACCAGCGAGCAGACCGAGCTTTACAACGTGGATCGCGTGTCGAAGTCGGAAGGACTGGATGCGCTGCCGACGGACTACTCGAAGCTGCCGCCCGCCGTTCCCGAGCTGGGGCCGCCGCTACCGGGCGATCTTGGCCCGGCCATCGTGAAGTCGCAGCAGCCGGTGACGGCCGCCTACGCGGCCCCTGGCCATGATCCCAACGACGCGCTGCGCAAGGAAGCCGAAGCGGCCGCAGCATCGTCGGTGTTCTTCCGCTCGGGTTCGCAGCAGGCCGCGCCGGTGGCGCAGACGCAGGTGGCCGCCGCGCCGGGCTTCGCCGCCAATGCGGCGTTCGACCCACTGGCGGCTGGCCCGGCCTCGACGGCGGCCCAGCCTGCCGACCCGACCGCCGTACAGAACCGGCAAGACCAGAAAGAGGCGTTCTTGAAAGGCGGTTCCACGGAAACCCGTAATTCCGGCAATCTGACCCTGCCGGCTTCGCCTTATCAGGTCATGGCCGGAACGGTGATCGCAGGCGCCTTGGTGACGGGCATCAAGTCGGACTTGCCGGGCGACGTGATCGCCACGGTGACGGAGCCGGTCTATGACACGGCCACCGGCAAGTTCCTGCTGATCCCGCAGGGCGCGCGCATCCTCGGGCGCTACAACAGCCAGGTCAGCTACGGGCAGAGCCGCGTGCAGGTGGTGTGGAACCGGGTCATCCTGCCCGACACGTCATCGCTGACGCTCGACAACCTGGCCGGCACCGACCCGGCCGGCTATGCCGGCCTGGAAGACGATGTGGACTGGCATTGGGATCGCATCTTTGCCGGCGCGGCGCTGACGACGCTGTTGGGCATTGGTGCCGAGTTGGCCGCGCCGGAGAACCGGCAGGACGGTGATCGCGTCATCATCGCCGGGCGCGACAGCGCGCAGGACAGCATCAATCAGGTCGGCCAGGAGATGACCCGGCGCAACCTCAACATCCAGCCCACCTTGACCCAGCGCCCCGGCTTGCCGGTACGCATCATCGTCAACCGCGATCTGGTGCTGCGGCCGTACCAGCCGCTGTTCTTTAACCGGGGGACTTCACGATGAGCACCACCAAAAAGCTGCGGCTGGGGCCGCTGCCAAAGATGGAATCCACGAAGCTGACCTTTGCCTGCCCAGCCGGACTGAAAGCCGACCTCGACCGCTACGCCGCGCTGCACGCGCAGACCTATGGCGAAGCGGTCGATGCGGCGACGCTGATCCCGCACATGCTGGAAGCCTTCATGGCCGGCGATAGAGGGTTCCGCCGTGGGGCGGCAACGCAGCAGCGCCCCGCGAAGACCGGCTCGGCCATTGTCAGTCCCGAAGGCCGTGCCCCATGAAACGGCCTTGGCCTGCGCGGCGGGCCGCCTCGACCAGCGCCGCACTGGCGGCGCTGTCCTCGCGGGCGAAGGCGTAGAAGCGCGCCGCCGGCAGTTCGGGCAGACCGTCTTCGCTGCCCAGCACGCGCAAAGCGTCGCTGCGCTGGCTGTCGGCGATGACGGTAATGGCAAAGCCCGACCGCGCCGCCGACAGGCAACCGGCCATGCTGCTGCTTTCGAAGACAATGCGCCAAGCCTGATCTGTTTTGCCCAGTGCCGTGACGGCGGACTCACGATAGACGCACGGCTCGGGGAAGACCGCCAGCGGCAGCGGCTGGCCCGCCGGCAAGGACTGATCCGCCGCATAGGCCCAGACCAGCGGTTCTTCCCACAACAACGTGCCGCTGCCCTCGACGCGGCTGCATTGCTTGCCGAAGACAAGATCCAGGCGGCCGCGCTCCTGCTGGCGCAGCAGGTCGGCGGTGATGCCGACCTTCAGTTCGACCGTTGCGTCGGGGTGCCACTGGCGAAAGCGGTGCAGCACCTGGGGCAGCCAGGCGCCGGCAAAGTCTTCCGATGCACCGATGCGCAGTTTTCCGCGTAGCGGTGTACCCCGCAGCTTGGCGCGGGCCTCGCGCTCCAGATCGAGGATGTTGCGGCCGTAGGCGTACAGGGTGTCGCCTGCCTGGGTCAGCTCCAGGCGGCGCGTGGTGCGCGCCAGCAGGCTGGCGCCGGCAATCTGCTCCAGCCGCCGCATGTGCCCACTGACGGCCGAGGGCGTCAGCGCTAGGCGCTCGGCGGCCGCGGCGAAGCTGCCGCTGTCCACGATTTCAAGGAACGTGCGCAGCAGCACGGTGTCCAGCGGTGTGCCATCGGCGGCGGGCGAAGCAGTGTCCATTCGATCATTAAATGCAAAAAGTCATTAATAGACGATGATTATTCGCTAATCGAACAGTGTCGTCCAGCTACGCTGGGTCATCCACCATGACAAGGGACGACACCATGAACGCCTACCAGCATGCCTTAACCGACCGCCTGGACATTGCCTATCTCGAATGGAATCCGCAGGGCGACCGAACCGCCATACTGCTGCACGGCTGGCCGGACAGCCCTGAGTGTTGGAAGGCCGTGGCACCCGTGCTGGCCGAAGCCGGCTACCGCGTGCTGGCGCCGGCGTTGCGCGGTTTCGCGCCGATCCGGTTCCGCGATGCCGCCACGCCACGCAGCGGCCAGTTGTCCGCGCTGGGGCGCGATCTGCTGGGCTTCATCGACGTGCTGGGGCTGGAGCGCCCGGCACTGATCGGCCATGACTGGGGCGCGCGGGCCGCCGCCAATGCCTGCGGCCTGCGCGAAGGTGCGGCCTCGCACCTGGTGATGTTGTCGGTCGGATACGGCACCAACGACCCGAACCAGCCGCTGTCCTTGGCGCAGGCGCGCAACTACTGGTATCACTGGTACATGGCCACGCCGCGCGGCGAGCGCGTGGTACGGGAAGAACGCGAGGCGTTCGCCCGGCAGATGTGGGACACCTGGGCGCCGACCGGCTGGTATGACCCGGCCGACTTCGACGAGGCAGCGCGGGCGTTCCAGGGCGAGGACTGGGCCGAGATCGTGTTGCACTCTTACCGCCACCGCTGGGGCTTCGCCGAGGGCGACCCGGCCTACGCGGAGGACGAGGCGCACCTGAACCCCGCGCCCGTCCTGGCCGTGCCGACCCTGGTGCTGCACGGCGGGGTCGATACCTGCAACCACCCCGACAGTTCCAAGGGACGGGAAGCGTTCTTCACGGGCCGCTACGAGCGGCAGGTGCTCGATGGCGTCGGGCACTTCCCGCAGCGGGAAGCGCCGCAGGTGGTCGCTGATGCGGTTTCGCGGTTCTGCGCGTCGGTGTAAGTGCCGATGGGCCGCTGCGCCGACCCCTGAAATGCAGAACCCGCCATCGCTGGCGGGTTTTGTTCGTCTGATCGGCGCTGGCTCAGGCGTCCGGCGCTTCGACCATGACCGGGCAATGCCGATCCTTGCGCGGAATCCGCGCTGCGGCTTCCAGGCGGGCTTCCATCGCCGCATCCACGGCCGGGATGCCCTTGAGCGAGAACTTGAAGACGCGACCAGCAGAAGCCGCTTTGTCAGGCGCTGCGGTCGGCTTGCGTTGTGCGCGGGTCTTGGTCATGAGGAACCACCTCTCTGGAGAAGGGGCGAATGCAATGTACCTGCGGCCGTTCAGAGCACGGCTTCCAGGCCCTTGCGCTCGATGATGTCCAGCAGCTTTTGCGACGGGCCGCTGGGGCGTTTGTCGCCCACTTCCCACTTGCGGACGGTGGACGCGCTGGTGTTGAGCACCGAGGCCAGCACGGCCTGGCTCAGTTGCAGGCGCTCGCGCAGCGCCTTGATCCTGGCGGCATCGTAGTCCTGCACCGGCTCCAGGCACAGCAGGTCGTACTTCTGCATCTTGCGCTTGTCGATGAACCCCAAGCGGTGCAGGTCGCGGGCGCCTTCATGCACCGCTTCCAGAATGCGGCTCTTGGGTTGGGCTTTTTCAGTCATCGGTGATCTCCAGCAAAGTGCCGTCGGCAGCGGCGGCATCCAGTTGTGCGGCCGTGCGCTCCAACAAATCGGCGGCGTAGTCCTGCAAGGCTTGCAGTTCGGCGTCGCTGATGTTGTCCCGCTCGTTCTTCTCAAACCCGAAGACGAAGAACCAGCGGTTGCCCTTGTTGGTGGCGACGAGCGTTCTCACTCCGCCGCGCTTGCCGCGCCCGGCCAATCCGATACGTTTCTTCACCACGCCACCGCCGAGATCAGCGTCGATCAGCCCGGCGTCCATTTCAAGGACAGCCTTGCGCAGATCAGAATCGCCCAATGCCGTCTTGCGCATCCACCGCTGGAAGTGACGGGTTTTGAAGATGTGCATCTCTGTCCTCACTATACCACTCAGTGGCATGACTTGTCCATGAAGGGATGGATGCTGCCAGATCGCTAGGCAGGCTCGTTTGCCGTGGCAGGTACGGCCCGCCCAGGCATGCCCAGTGGAACGAAGCCGGTCAGTTCAAGCGGCGCGGGCGTCCATCCGCAAATGAAGGAAGGATGCCGCAGGCAAGCGCGGCCGGAAACTCGCTGGAGCGTGTTCCGGCGTAGCATCCGCTCGTTCTCGGCTGCGCGAATTGTCGTATCGGTGATACGACAATTCGGGGCCGGGCGAGGACGGGAAATGTCGTGTCGCCGTCACGACATTTCCCGGTATGGCCTGGGCCGGCATCACGCGGCTTCCAGCTTTTCCAGCAGTTCGGGCGAACGCTTGAGCAACTTGAACAGTTCGGCCAGCGCCTGCGGCAGTTCCGTCGCTTCCTCGGCCTTCGTGGGCGCGGCCTGCTGGCCGCTGGCGATCAACTTGCGCAGCTTCGCCACCACGTCGCTGGCCTCGCGCTCGGCCTTGTCCTCGGTGTGGACGTAGTTCATGAACGTCGCCACGGTTTTCTGCGCGGTCAGCGCCATGCCCACCTTGATCGGGATGCCGGAATTGGCAATGTCGGTGGCCGAGCGGTGGCGGATGCCGTGGGTGCCGACGTGCTCCAGACCGGCGCGCTGGGCGATGACGCACCACGCATGGTAGTAAACGCCCTTGGACATGGGCCGCTTGTGATTGCGTGCGGCGGTGATGACATAGGGCGAATCCTCGTAGCGCGTGGCATTGGACAGCAACCGGTGCGCTTCCTCGCTCATGGGCTTGGACATGGGGCCGGTCTTGCTGTCGGGCCAGTTGACGCGGCGGTTCTCGAAGTCGATCCAGTCCCATTGCAGGTACAGGATTTCCGACATGCGCGCCGCGAACTCGAATTGCAGACGGATCGCCAACATGGTTTCGGGGCGGATGGTGCGCTGGATCTCCGCTTGATCGAGGTAGGCGAACAGCTTGACCATTTCCTCGTCGGTGATGAGCCGGGAATGGCCCCGCTCGGGAAGTCCCTTGATGTGGCGGCACGGGTTCGAGCCTTCGGGCCGGTAGCCCCACACTTCGGACAGGTTGAACATCACCCGCAGCAGCGAGTAGGTGCGATTGCCGCAGGTCGGGATGTGTTCCATCTTCTTCATCATCGCGGCAATGTCGGCGCGCTTGACCTCGGAGACTTTGAGCTTGCCGAGCTTCGGGATGATGTGGTTGTCGATATAGGTCTGATAGGTCTTCTGCGAAGACTTCTTGTTGTGCCGCTTCGAGTGGTCTTCCATGAAGCGCGTGCATAGCTCCTTCATGGTCGGCACCTTGCGCGCCTCGGTCTTGGCCGCGCTAGGGTCGCGGCCCTGGCGGACTTCCGCCAGCCAGTTCTGCGCCTTGCTGCGGGCCTGCTCGACGGTCAATTCGCCGAACAGGCCGAGCGAGGGCTTGCGGCGATCGCCGGCATTGGTGCGGTACTGGAGCATGAACACCTTGCGCCCGGCCGGCGTGACCTTGCAGAGAAAGCCGGGCACGAGGGTGTCGCGCAGTTCAACGTCGTGGGCTTCGGGTTCCGCCGAATCGACCACGGATTTGGTGAGCTTGATCTTGGCCATGAGAAGTCCTCGGGATGACCGATTCCAGGGGCCAAGTAGGAGCCTGGCGACGGGGAATCAGGTCGGGTTGCAGAAGGCACCGGGATATGGTGAATCCGCTTCATCCCTAGGAAAACTCGCTGCGGCGAGGGCTGGCGTAGTCCCGCGTATCTCGGTGCGGAACATATGTTCAAACTGTTCGACAAGGATTACACCGAGCACCTGAACAAGGCCGGCGACGCCGGCTTCGGTTTCTCCGCCAACGAAACGGTTCCAGAGCCGGGCCGGACCTTCTGGACCAAGGTCGACTTCAGCTTCTGAACCTTCAACGAGGCCCCGTCCAGCGGGGCCCGCCTTGCCTGTGTGCGCTCCGATGAGGTGATCCATGCAATCGAACGAAAAGAACGGCCGTGACTTCTACGCGCTGGCCTGGCGCTGGCATTTCTACGCTGGCCTGTTCGTCGCGCCCTTCATGATCCTGCTGGCGCTGACCGGAATCGTCTACCTGTTCAAGCCGCAACTGGATGCGCTGCTCTATCCGCAACTGCTGCGGGTCGAGGCCGGTGCGCAGATGCGCAGCGCCGACCAGTTGCTCGTCGGGGTGCGCCAGGCGCACCCGCAGGCCGCCGTCAGCCAGTACCTGCCGCCGAGCGAGGCGGGGCGCAGCGCGCAATTCGTGATTGGCGAAGAGGGCAGGCAATGGAACCTCTTCGTCGATCCCTACAGCGGGCGCGAACTCGGCCGCCAGGATGCGCAGCTGAATCTCCAGGCGGTGGCCCGGGCACTGCATGGCGAGCTGATGGTCGGGACCGTCGGCGACCGGCTGATCGAGCTGGCCGCCGGCTGGGGCATCGTCCTGGTGGTCTCCGGTCTCTATCTGTGGTGGCCGCGCGGGCGGGCGGCGAGCGCGCTGTTCTGGCCGCGCCTGCACCTGCGCGGACGACCGCTGTGGCGCGATTTACATGTGGTCGCCGGGTTCTGGGGCAGCCTGCTGTTGCTGTTCATGCTGCTCAGCGGGATGACCTGGACCGGCTACTGGGGCAAGCAGTTCGCCGATGTCTGGAACCGTTTCCCGGCGGCGATGTGGAACGATGTGCCGACCTCCGACATGCAGGCCGGTAGCCTCAACAGCGCGTCGCGCCAGCAGGTGCCCTGGCCGCTGGAGAACACTCCGCTGCCGCGCTCGCAGCCGCCGGCGGCCGACGCCCATGCCGAGCATCGCGGGCATTCCGCCCAGGCCGGGCACGCGATGCCGATGGACATGCCGATGCCGGCGGGCATCCCTCTGCAAAGGGTGGTGGATATCGCCCGCGAGCGCGGCGTGGCGGCGGGCTACGGGATCGCCCTGCCGAGCGGGATGGAGGGGGTCTACACGATTTCCGTGTTCCCCGACGATCCGCGCCACGACGCCACCCTGCACATCGACCAGTACAGCGGCAAGGTTCTCGCCGACGTGCGTTGGCAGGACTACAACGCGGTGGCGAGGAGCGTGCAGATGGGCGTCGTGCTGCACGAAGGCAAGCTCTTCGGCCTGGGCAATCAGTTGCTGATGCTCGCGGTCTGCCTGGCGATCCTGCTCAGCTCGGCGAGCGGCCTGTGGATCTGGTGGAAGCGCAAGCCGGCCGGACGCCTTGGCGTGCCGCCGCTGCGCCACGAGCTGCCGCGCTGGAAGACCGGCATCGCCATCATGCTGGCGCTGAGCGTGGCCTTCCCGTTGGTGGGGGCCTCGCTCCTGCTGGTCTGGGCGCTGGACTGGCTGGTGCTGTCGCGGCTGCCGGCGGTTCGCCGGGTCCTGGCTTGAGACCTGCTGCCCGGCGCTCAGTCGAGGTCGAGCTGGCGGGTCTTCCAGAGTGCCGCCAGCAACAGCACGCAGAGCAGCGCCTCGGCGCCGAGCCAGAGGAAGGTGGTTAGCGCCGGCGAGGCGTCGATCAGCACACCGTAGAGACGCGCCGCGCCGCCGCTGGCGATCACCGCCAGGGCGGCGAGCAGGCCGAGCACCAGGTAGCGGGGGCGCAGGGCGGCATAGCCGAGCAGCAGGCCGATGCCGAAGCTGGTGCCGCCGTAGCTGGCGCGCAGGTCGGTGAGGGCGGCGGGGGTGAGCGGTTCGCCGCTGGTGAGCAGGGAGGCGAGCGGGCCGGGGAAGAAGACGAAGCCCAGGCCGAGGACCACGAACAGTGCCGAGCACAGCCAGAGCAGGCGAAGCGGGTGAGTCATGCGGTGTCTCCCTTGGTCATGAAAGGGGCGCATCGACGCGCCCCCTGTTCCTTCTGACCTCAGCCGGCGCCGCGTTGCTCACTTCTCAGGGCTGGAAGGCACCGATGAAGATCGCCGGGTCGACTCGCGCGTCGTTCAGGCTGACGTTCCAGTGCATGTGCGGTCCGGTGGCCCTGCCGGTGGCGCCGACCTTGCCGAGTACGCCGCCGCGCGGCACCTGCTGGCCGAGCTTCACGTCGATCTTCGACAGGTGGCAGAACATGCTGATGAAGCCCTGGCCATGGTCGACGAACACCGTCTTGCCATTGAAGAAGTAGTCGCCGATGAGGATCACCTTGCCGGCCGCCGGCGCCTTGATCGGCGTACCGGCCGGTACCGCGAAGTCTAGACCGGAATGCGGGTTGCGCTCTTCGCCGTTGAAGAAGCGGCGCAGGCCGAAGGGGCTGGAGAGCGGACCGTCGACCGGCTTGTCGAGCATCAGGTTGCTGGGCAGGCCGGGACTGAAGCGGCGGTAGGCGGCGGTCTGCTCGGCGAGTTCGCGTTCGATGCGCTTGAGGTCTTCCGGCAGCGGATTGACCTGGCGCTTGTTCTTCAGGGTGATGCGCTGCTCGCGGTAGTGCTTGCTGCCGACGCTGAAGCGTTCCTCGTGGTTGCCGGTCGCCGCTCGCACTTCCAGCTTCTGCGGGCCGGGCTTGGTGCTCAGCGGGATGCCGACCACGGCGATCCAGCGGCGGCCTTCCTCGCGCACCACCAGCACCGGCTTGCCCTGGTAGAAGGCCCGCGGCGGCGGGCCTTCCTCGCCGAGGTCGACCACCGCCACCCCGCCGGGCACCGGCTTGTTCAGCAGGCGCATGATGAAGCTGTCGGCCTGGGTGGGCAGGGCGCAGAAAGCGGCGAGCAACAGCGTGGAAACGAAGGCTAGGGTGCGGGGCATCGGCTTCTCGACTCGTCGGGCGTCAAAGCCGTCTATGCTGGCGGAAGAGCGCGGCGGGGGAAAGCCCGCAAGGGTTGCAAACGTTTTCACCTGCGGCACTCTGTCGCGCCCGGCGTTTTTACTTTTGCCCCGCGCTCAGGCATAAAGGGCCCATTCTCCGGAGAACCGACGATGCCCCTGTCACGGCGCCCCGTGGCCTGGCTGGCCAGCCTGGCCGTGCTGATGAACCTGTTCGTGGTGCCGCTTTCGCAGGCGCTGACGACGCAGGAGCGCGCCTCGTTGCTGCTCGGCGGCTTCTGCAGCACCTCGTCCGATTCGCTGCTGCGCCTGAAGCTGGGTGCCGCGCTCAAGGACATCGATCTTCCCGACGACCACGAGAGCCTGGCCCCGCACCTCTGCTGCTGCGCCGGCGCCGCCGGCACGCCCGGACTGGTCGCCTCCTGGCCGGCATTGCCGCTGGCGCCGCTGGCCAGCCCGGCCCGTAACGCCTTCTCCGCCACCGACCTGCCTCCCCTGCGCTATTGGCGCCTCGCCAATCCGCGCGCTTCTCCTGTCGCCTGACTCCTCCCCCGCGCCTTCGACAACCTGGACCTTCGGGTCGGGGCAGGTCGCGGCGCAATACCCTAGCTTCCCCCCTGGAATCGCCGGTCCGACGGAAAAAGACCGGTCATACGCTACTGGAGAGTCACCATGCGCACATCCTTCTTTGCTGCCGCGGCCCTGCTGGCCGTTTCCGCTTTCGCCCAGGCCCACGAGTACAACGCCGGCCAGCTGCACATCGAGCATCCCTGGGCGCTGGCCCTGCCGCCGACCTCGCCGAACGGCGCGGCCTACTTCGTGGTGCAGAACCACGGCAAGGAAAACGACACCCTGCTTGGCGCCGACACGCCGCGCGCGGCTTCCGCCGAGGTGCACGAGCATGTGCACAAGAACGGCATGATGAGCATGCAGAAAGTCGACAGCGTCGACGTCGCACCAGGCAAGGACCTGCGCTTCGCTCCCGGCGGCTACCACCTGATGCTGATGGGCCTGAAGCAGCCACTGGTGGCCGGCGAGCGCTTCCCGCTGACGCTGCATTTCCGCAAGGCCGGCGACGTGCCGGTGGAAATCGTCGTCGAGTCCAAGGCGCCGGCCGAACAGGGCGGGCACGAGCAGCACGGCCACTGAGCGCCGTGTCGAGCAGGGGCGCCCGGCGCCCCGCCTTTGCGTGCGAGGTTCAGAGCATGAACAGCAACAGATATCCCTTGCCGGCGCAGACCGGCCTGGTGGTGGCTCCCGGCCTGCCGCCGAAGAACTCCACCCTGCGTCCGGACCAGCTCAACAAGCGCCTGAGCAGCGCCTGGCACCATCTCTACGACCTTTGCCCGGAACTGCTGAAGATCGATCCGCCGGATGGCCTGACCATCCTCCGTGGTTTCCTGCAATGGGCGGCCGAGCAGAAGGCCGCCTGGAACTGGGCGATGCACCTGCGCCTGTACTGCTGGCTGTTGCAGTCGCCGTTCGGCGCCAAGGTGACCGACGAGCATCTGGAGGTGCTGATGGACGCCTCCGCCGCGCGCTGGACGGTGGACGACACCAGCGCCAACCGCGGCATCCTCCTGGCCAGCCAGGGCGGTGTGCACATCACCCAGGACTGGAAGGCGCCGCAGGCCGGCGCCGGCACGCGTGTGCCGCTGGAGCGCCTGGACCTGCCGGCGCCGAACTGGACATTCGCCTATTGCGCGGTGCCCGACCCGCGGCTGCGCGAGTTCCCGGGCTGGAAGCCGTTGCCGGCGCGCGGCTCGCTGGTCGGCTGAGCGCTCGCCGCCCCGCGTGGGGGGGCGGCGCCGTTTCAGCGGTTGGCCAGGGCTCGCTGGTTGGAGTCGTAGATGTTGTCGCGTTCCGGAACGTGCCGGCCGGCGAGGCTTTCCAGCCACTCCTCGGTGCTGAGCACGGCGGCGAAGGAGGACTGCAGGACGATGCCGAAGATCCGGTGGATCTCTTCCGCGCTGGCCTGGCCGGCGCGGTTGCGGTAGGGCACCGAGCCGCTGGCGTCGTGCAGGTATTCCACCTGCCAGCCTTCGTGGATCGCCTGGCGGATGGTCGAGTCGTCGCAGTGCTGGGTCATGTAGCCGACCACGGCGAGGGTGTCGATGTCGCGCTCGCGCAGCCAGTCGGCCAGCCCGGTGCCGACGAAGGAACTGGCCAGTTGCTTTTCCACCTTGTGCTGGTAGGGCCGCGAGGCGACCACCTCGTGCAGCTCGGCCTGCCGGCTGCCGCGCGCGAACAACGGCGAGTCCGCCGGTGCCAGGTGCTGCACCACGACGATCGGGATGCCCGCCGCGTGGGCGGCATCCATGGCGGCGCCGATGCGTTCCAGCGACGATTGGATGGCGGGAAATTCGATACGCAGGTTGCCGCTGACGTATTCGTTCTGTACGTCGATGACCAGCAAGGCGCGTTTGGGTTGACGTGCGGACATGGCGTTTCCTCCTGAGTGGGTGAGGCAGATTCTGGTCCCGGCGCGGCGTAGCGAGTGAGTGGCCTGAGAGACAACTTTCGCTAGAATCGGGCCAACCCGCTCATACCCACCGAGGTGCGCATGTCCCGCCAGTCCGTGGCCGTGGTGGCCTTCGACCGCATCAGTCCGTTCCACCTGTCGGTGCCCTGCCTGGTGTTCGGCCAGGAGTGCTACGACCCCTGCGCGCAGGCCTTCGACCTGCGTGTCTGCGCCGCCGAGCCGGGCCGGCTGCGAACCACGGTGGGGTTCACCATCGAGGCCGAGGCCGGGCTGGAAGCGCTGGCCGAGGCGCAGACCGTGATCGTGCCGAGCTGGCGCGATCCACACGAGCGTCCGCCACAAGCGCTGCTGGATGCGTTGATCGCGGCCCGTGCACGCGGAGCGCAACTGGTGGGCTTGTGCCTGGGGGCCTTCGTGCTGGCCGAGGCCGGGTTGCTCGACGGTCGCCGCGCCACCACCCACTGGATGTGGGCGGAGGATTTCGCCGGGCGCTTCCCTGCGGTGCGGGTGGAGCCCGACGTGCTGTACATCGAGGACGACGGCCTGCTGACCTCGGCAGGCACCGTCGCCGGCATCGACTGCTGTCTGCACCTGGTCCGCCAGCGGCTCGGTGCGCAGACTACCAATCACCTGGCCCGGCGCCTGGTGGTGGCGCCGCATCGACAGGGCGGCCAGGCCCAGTTCATCGAGCAGCCGCTGCCGGACAGTGCCCAGGACGGCCGTCTCGGCGAGCTGCTGGTGTGGCTGCGGCAGAACCTCGACCAGGCGCACAGCCTGGACAGCCTGGCACAGCGGGTGCTGATGAGCCGGCGGACCTTCACCCGGCATTTCCGCCAGCTCACCGGCACCACCGTCAGCCAGTGGCTGCAGGCCGAACGCCTGGCCCTGGCCCAGCGCCTGCTGGAAACCACCGAGCATTCGGTGCAGGCGATCGCCGGGCTGGCCGGCTTCGGTTCGGCGGTGTCGTTGCGCCAGCAGTTCTCCGCCGCGTTCGGCCTGCCGCCGCTGGGCTACCGGCGCGCCTTCGCCTCCTAGTCCGCCGGAGGGCGCTTCTGCAACTGCTGGCGCCAGAGCGCGTCCATCGCCTGCAACTGCACCGGGCCGAACAGCGCCTGCGTCGCGCCGGTGTGCCAGGCCCAGAGCTGGTCGCCGAAATCGTAGTGCCACCATTCGCTGGGCAGGTTGCTGAAACCGGCGTCGAGCATCGCGTGATAGAGCAGGCGACGGTGATCGCGGACGCGTCGCTGGCGCGTGTCGGGCTCCGCCAGGCGTTCGAAGTAGGCGGTGTAGGAGGCCGGCACGGCTTCGTCGAAGGCGCTGCCCATGTCCAGCCAGCGGCCCTGGGCGTCGCACAGGGTGACGTCCACCGCGCCGCCGGTGAGATGCGGGCTGGGCGCCTCGCGGCTGCTGCTCGGCGGCGAGACGAACTGGCGGGTGAGCCGTTCCAGCTCGGCCTCGCCGGCCCGTGGGTAGTGCGCGGCCAGGGCGCTGGACAGGCTGTCGTAGAGATACTGCTGCACGGCGAACGGCCGCCAGGCGTCCAGCACCACCAGGCGCACGCCGCCGGGGAGGGCGGCGGCGACCCGCAGGAGACGCTCGAAGACCTCGCCGCGAGCGTGGCACTCCGGGATCGCGTGAGGAATGCCGAGCTTGTGGTAGGCCGGCCAGACGCTGAACTCGCGGCTCAGCCCGAGCGCCTCCAGCGGCGTGCCGGCATCGACGATGGGGATGCCGGCCACGGCGTGCCAGTCGGGCTCCGGGAGAACGGGGATGGCTTGGGTGAAGTCGGTCATGGTGTCAATTGAGCAGGCGTGGCAGCCACAGGGTCAGGGACGGGAACAGGATCAGCAGCGACAGCACCCCCAGGGCCACGAGGATGAACGGCCAGATACCCTTGAACATTTCCAGGATATCGAGGCGGCTGATGGTCGCCACGATGAACAGGCAGGCGCCCATTGGCGGGGTGATCAGGGCGATGGTGATGTTCAGGGTGAAGATCAGCCCCAGGTGCACCGGATCCACGCCGGCGGCCAGCGCCACCGGAGCGACTATCGGCGTCAGCAGCATCAGTACCGAGACTTCTTCCATGAGCATGCCGCAGACGAAGATCACTGCGCTGATGATGAACAGCATCAGGGTCGGCGAGTGGCCGAACGGCTCCAGCAACTGGGCGAACTCGCTGGCGACCTGGGCGTAGTTGAGCAACCAGTTGACCACCGAAGCGGCGGCGATGATCACGTAGATGCTGGCGGTCAGGCGTACCGTCTCGCGCAGCGAGTTCCACAGCCCGACCAGGCTCAGTTGGCGCTGGAGCAGACCGACCAGCGCCACGTAGAGAGCGATCAGGGCGCCCGACTCGGTGGGCGTGACCAGTCCCAGGACGATTCCGGCGACGATGATCACCGGCGCGATCAGCGCGGTCAGGGCGCCGGACAGCGCCGCCAGGATCTCGCCCCAGGCCGGCGCCGCATGGCGCGCCTGCAGCCCGTTGCGGTAGGCGTACACCGCGTTCAGCAGCATGAAGGCGGCGGCCAGCAGCAGGCCGGGAATCACCCCGGCGAGGAACAGCTCGCCCACCGAGGTGTTGGTCAGCGAGGAATAGAGGATCATGAAGATGCTCGGCGGGATGATCGGACCGATCAGCGAGCTGCCCGCGGTCAGCCCGGCGGCGAAGCGCCGCGAGTAGCCTTCCTTTTCCATGGCCGGCACCAGCAGGGTGCTGAGTGCCGAAGCGTCGGCCGCGGCGGACCCGTTGACCCCGGCGAAGAACACCCCGGCGACCACGTTGACGTGGCCGAGGCCGCCGCGGAAGTGGCCGACCAGGGCGTTGGCCAGGCGCATCAGGCGCGGGGTCATGCCGGAATGGTTCATCAGGTTGCCGGCCAGCACGAACAGCGGGATCGCCATCAGCGAGAAGATGTCCATGCCGCCGAAGAAGCGCTGCGGCAGGGTGTTGGCGAACAGCGCCGGGTCGACGAAGAGGAACCCCACCAGCGCGGTGAGCAGCAGGCAGAGGAACAGCGGCAGGCCGAGCAGGAGGTTGACCACGAAGGCTGCGATCATGGCGATGGCCATCATGCCTGCGACCCTCCCTCGACGGTGGTGCTGGCCGGCTGCCGCGGCCAGGGCCCCTGGAGCAACAGCATGAGGGTCAGCAGGCCGAAGCCGAGCGGCAGGCTGAGCAACGGCCAGGTGCGGCTGACGCCCAGGCCGAGGCTGCGGAAGCGCCCGGCGTTCAGCGCGTAGCGGGTGCTGACCCAGGCGGCGAAGGCGAAGAAGGCCAGCGCCAGCAGCCACTGGTAGAGCCTGAGGGCCTGCGCCAGGCGCGGCGGCAGGCGTTGTTCCAGCAGGTTGACGCGCATGTGCCCGCCTTCCATCCATACCGCGCCGAGCGCCAGCATTACTGCGCCGATGATGAGGTAGCGGGCCAGTTCGTCCATCCAGATCGGCGAGCTGCCGAGCAGGTAGCGGGCGAACACGCCGTAGATGAGCAGGACCAGGTCGAGCAGCAACAGCAGCGTGGCGAGGTTCAGCAACGCGGCGCGCATGCCCTTGAGCAATGACGGCATGGGAGGTACTCCGGAAAGTCGGACAGGCGCGCCCGGCCGACGGCAGCGGCCGTCGGGGGGGCAACGCGTGAAGGTCAGGGGGCGGTGGCGAGACCGGCGTCGCGGAAGGCCATCTCGGTCCAGCGCGGCTCGATGTCCTGGGTCTTCAGCCAGGCCAGGTAGGACGGCTGGCCTTTCTCGCGGAAGGCGGCGAGGTCATCGGCGGACGGCTGGATGATCTGCATGCCCTTTTCCTTGAGGAACGCCAGGTCGCGCTCCTGCTGGGCAGCGACCGCCTCGCGGTTCAGCCGGGTGGCTTCGGCGGCGGCGTCGAGCAGGGCCTGGCGCTCCTTTGCCGGGAGGCTGGCGAGCAGATCGCCGTTGGCCACCAGGAACTGGTCGGAGTACTGGATGTTGGCCAGGGTCAGGTACTTCTGCACCTGGTAGAGGCTGCCGAGGATGATGTAGGAGGTCGGGTTCATCTGGCCGTCGGCGACGCCGGTGCGCAGGCCCATGTACAACTCGGTCCAGGGGATCGGCGTGCCGGAGGCGCCGAAGGCTTCGTAGAGCGCCACCTGGCTGGGATCCATGGCGCGGAAGCGCAGGCCCTGGAAGTCCGCCGGGCCGTGGATCGGCTTCTTGCCGTTGGTGAAGTTGAGGAAGCCGCCTTCCTCGACCACCGCCAGCAGCTCGGTGCCGGTGCGCTCGCGGAAGGCCTCGCGGGCGGCCTGCCAGTAGCTGCCGCTGTCGAAGAAGGCGTGGGCCGCGGCGGCATCCTTGAACATGAAGGGCGTGGCGCTGACGTAGATCTCCGGGAACAGCGGGGCGATCCCGGCGAAGGAGGCGATGTTCAGGCCGGGGCCGGTCATCACCTGTTCCATGCGCTGCTCCTCTTCGCCGAGCATGCTGTTGGGGTAGAGCTTGAACTGCAGTTCGCCGCCGCTCTTTTCCTCGGCCAGGCGCTTGAGGTTGCTGGCGAACAGGTGCACCAGGTTCTTCTCGCTGTCGGCGGCGCCGTTATAGCTCAGGTTGAGGGTGGTGGCGGCCTGGGCGAGGCTGCCGCCCAGGCCCAGGGCGGCGGCCAGCAGTCCGGCGGCGAAGCGGCGGGCGAGGCCGTGGCGCGGATTCGTGTGCATGTTGTTTTCCTTATGGCAGTCCGAACGGTCGGGGGATCGGCGGCACTTCTTGTCGGGGCGCGGGGCCGGGTGCTCGCACGAAAGCGAAGCAACGCTAGCCGTTGTCTCGTTGACTATTCAAGTCCGGACGTGATGCGAAAAAGACAACGCCTCAGCGCTGCGAGAGCCCGGGCGCGTCGCCACTGAAGAAGCGCATGCCGCGGCGCAGGTGTTCCAGGCAGGCGATCGCCGCCACGGTCAGCTCGCGGCCCTTGTGGCTGACGATCCGCGCGCGGGCGTCGCGCAGCGCCGGGTGGGCCAGCGGCAGGCAACGGATATGCCCGGCCTCGATCTCGTGGCTGACCGTCAACTCCGGCATGAAGGCCACGCCGATGCCGGACTTGACGAAATTGGTCAGCACCGCCACCGAGTTGGTGCGCAGCTTCGGCCTTAGCTCGATGCGCTCCAGTTGGGCGGCGATCACCGCCAGTTGGCCCATGCCGGTGCTGTTGTGGATCAACGCCAGCGACTCGTTGCGCAGCGCGCGCATCGGCACCACACCGCGGTGTCCGGCGAGGGCATGGTTGGCGGGGATGATCAGGTCGAGGGGCTGGCGGGTGTCGACGTGCACGTCCAGTTCGCCGTCCTCGACCGGGGCGTAGACCAGGGCCAGGTCGACGGCGTCTTCCTTGACCAGCGCCACGCCTTCGTTGGCCCCGGCCATGCGGACCTCCAGCTCGATGCCGGGGTAGCGCAGGATGAAGCTCTGCAATGGCTGGGAGATCAGGTCGGCGATGAAGCCCTCGCCGACCGCCAGGCGCACCTTGCCCTGGCGCAGCCCCTGCAGGGCCGACAGACGCGACAGCACGCCCTCTTCGTTGGCCCGTTGCTGGCGGTAGTGCGCCACCAGCAGCTCGCCGGCCTCGGTAGGCGCCACGCCCTGCGGGGTGCGTTGCAGGAGGCGCACGCCGAGATGTTCCTCCAGGCTGGCGAGCTGCCGGCTGATGGCCGAGGGGTCGATGTTCAGGTGCTGGGCGGCGCGGCGAAGAGAACCGTGGTGGATCACCTCGTTGAGGTAGGCCAGGGCCCGTTGGCTGAGGCGGATCATCGCGGCTCAGTCCAGCAGCGACAGGGTCACCGGCGTCCGGTGGTTGTCCTCGACCCGCACCTCCAGTTCGCCTTCCGCGAGGCGCGCCTTCAGGCGCTGTCCCGGCAGGGTCTGGCCGGCATCGCGGATCGCCCGGCCACGCTCGTCGAGGAGGATGCTGTAGCCGCGGCCCAGGGTCGCCAGCGGGCTGACCACGTTGAGCGTCTGCGCCAGTCCTTCGAGGCGCTGACGACGATCCTTCAGTACCTCACGGGCGGCGCGCGGCAGGCGCGCGGCGAGGCTGTCGAGCTTCTGCCGGAGCAGCGCCAGGGTGCGGCCCGGATGCTGTGCGGCGAGACTCGTCTCCAGGCGGACCAGGCGTTCGTGGCGGACCGCCAGCTGGCGCTCGAAGGCACGGCGCAGGCGCATGTCCAGGTCGTCCAGGCGCTGTGCCTGCTGGCGCAGGCGTTCGCCGGGATGGCGCAGGCGGCGGGCGACGCCTTCCAGGCGCAGGCGTTCGCGCAGCAACTGGTCGCGCATGCGCAGCACCAGGCGCCGGCGCAGGCCGTCGAGACGCTGCTGCAGGTCGCCGGCGTTGGGCGCCAGCAGTTCGGCGGCGGCCGAAGGCGTCGGCGCGCGCACGTCGGCGACGAAGTCGCTGATCGATACGTCGGTCTCGTGGCCGACCGCGCTGACGATCGGCGTGGCGCAGGCCGCCACGGCGCGCGCCACCGCTTCTTCGTTGAAGCACCAGAGGTCTTCCAGGGAACCGCCGCCACGGGCCAGGATCAGCGCGTCGAAGCCCTGCCGGTCGGCCAGTTGCAGCGCGCGGACGATCTGTGCGACGGCCTCGCGGCCCTGGACTGCGGTGGGCACCAGGGTCAGCTCGACCTGCGGTGCGCGGCGGCGAAACACGCTGATGATGTCGCGGATCACCGCCCCGCTGGGCGAACTGACGATACCGATGCGGCGCGGATGGGCGGGCAGCGGACGCTTGCGTTCGCTGGCGAACAGGCCTTCGCCGGCGAGTTTTTCCTTCAATGCCTCGAAGGCCAGGCGCAGGGCGCCGTCGCCGGCCGGCTCGACGGTATCGGCGATCAACTGGTAGTCGCCGCGTCCCTCGAACAGCGAGATCTTCCCGCGCACCTTTACCGCCAGCCCGTCGCGCAAGGCCTGGCGTACGCGCAGGGCGTTCTGCCGGAACAGCGCGCAGCGGATCTGCGCGTTGCTGTCCTTGAGGGTGAAGTAGACATGGCCGGAGGCCGGCCGGGCGAGGTTGGACAGCTCGCCCTCGACCCAGACCTGCGGGAACACGTCTTCCAGCAGCAGGCGGGCGCGCTGGTTCAGTTGGCTGACGGTCAGCACCTCGCGATCGAGGCCGAGCCGTTGGAAGGGATCGTTACGCATGGGCGGCATGATAAGGCGGCGCACCGGGATGTGCGATCAATCCTTGGCTT
This sequence comes from Pseudomonas sp. PS1(2021), assembly GCF_020405165.1. Taxonomy (NCBI): domain Bacteria; kingdom Pseudomonadati; phylum Pseudomonadota; class Gammaproteobacteria; order Pseudomonadales; family Pseudomonadaceae; genus Pseudomonas; species Pseudomonas sp. PS1(2021). The sequence continues at coordinate 7,562,464 of NZ_CP084484.1, forward strand.
CGTTCGGCAGATTCTCCAGGAAATATTCGACGAAGCCTTCCACCAGGGGGCTATCGTCGCGTCGCCAGGCCAGCGCCACCTCGCTGTATGCCTCGGCCTCGGCCAGAGACATGAAGCGCACGGCGGGCGGTGCGATGGCGCGCATCGAGGCGGGCACCAGGGCGACGCCGAAGCCGGCCTCGATCAGTTGCAACTGGCTGGTCTTGCGTGACAGCGCGCGCGCCGGGCGTGGGTAGAAACCGGCGCCGAGGCAGAGTTCGGCGGCGCGATAGCTGAGGCCGCCGCGTTGCAGGTGGGGAATGGAGACGAAGGTTTCTCCGGCCAGGGCGGCCAGGGCCACGGGGGCTTCACGGCGGGCCAGCGGATGGTCGGCGGCGAGAGCCAGGAGCAACGGCTCGCGGTACAGGGCGCGCAGGTGCAGCCGGGGATGCTGGCGCAGCACCGGCAGGCGCAGCAGGCCAAGGTCCAGGCGTCCTTCGGCGAGATCGGCGAGTTGCTGCTCGGAGGATTGCTGGGTCAGTTCCAGGCGGACGCCGCTCTGCGCCGCGAGGTAGCCGCGCAGCGCCGCTTGCAGGCCATCCACCAGCGGCACCGAGCTGGAGTGCCCCAGGCGCAGCAGGCCATGGCCGCCTTCGCCGACCTCGCGAGCCAGGCGCCGGGCGGCCTCCAGGTCGCCGAGCAGGCGCTGCGCGCGTGGCAGGAAGGCGCGACCGGCCGGCGTCAGCTCGACCTGGCGCGGACCGCGGCGGAGCAGTGGGGTGCCGATGCTGTCCTCCAGTTCGCGCACCTGCCGGCTGAGCGCCGACTGGGCGACGAACAGGCGTTCGGCGGCACGGCTGAAGCCGCCGGACTCGACGATTTCGACGAAGTAATGGAGTTGCCGCAAAGAGATCATCGGAAGATTACCCATGCCTTTTCGAGATGGCTACAGGGCTCGGATTGTATTGGCTGGCGCGCCGTTGCGCTCGCTAGAGTGCGCAGGTCGTCGTTCCGGGAGTCGCCATGTCCTCGCTCGATCCGTCAGTCCTGTTCGCCGCCCTGCCGTTCAGCCTATGGCAATGGCTGCTGGTCGAACTGGCCATCGTCCTCGCCTATGTGGTGTTCGGCATCGCCGGCTTCGGCACCGCGCTGGTCGCCGGCCCGTTGCTGGCCGGGGTGCTGCCGCTGTCGCAGATCATTCCGCTGCTGGTCCTGCTGGATTTCAGCGCGTCGTTCGGCAACTGGCTGCCGGCGCGGCGGCAGATCGCCGTCACTGAGCTCAAGCGTCTGCTGCCCTGCATGTTGCTGGGCTGTGCGCTGGGGGCGTACGGACTTCTGGCGCTACGCGCGGAGCTGCTGATGCTGGCCCTCGGCGTGTTCGTCAGTCTCTATGCGCTCTACGCCCTGTTCCTCCAGCCACGCGGCCAGCCGCGCTGGCGGGCGACCTGGGCGTTGCCCTTCGGTGTCTTCGGCGGGCTGTTCGGCGCGTTGTTCGGCAGCGGCGGCTTCCTTTATTCGCTGTACCTGAACGGACGCCTGGCGAGCAAGGAGCAGATGCGCGCCACCCAGAGCGCGCTGATCGGTTGTAGCACCTTCGTCCGCCTGGGGCTGTTCCTGCTCGCCGGGCTGTATGCCGCGCGCGAGCCCTGGCTGCTCGCCGCCTGCCTGCTGCCGGGCATGGCGCTGGGCCTGTGGATCGGCCGTCGGGTGACCCTGCGTCTGTCGCGTGAAGCCTTCGTCCGCCTGGTCACCTGGCTGGTGCTGTGCAGCGGCCTGGCGCTGGTCGGGCGCTACCTGGCCGCTTGAAGCGGCTGCGCCGGGCACAGGCCGAACTGTGCGGCCAGCTCTTTGAGGCGCTGGCGCTGGAAGTCGCGGAACGCCGCGTTGGGCTGCTGCAACTCGATGAAGTCGCGCAGCGGGTCGCGCACCGCGCTGCGCACGCCGCTGAGTTCTTCGATCACAGCCAAGCCGCAGAACGGCACGTAGGCTTCCGAGTAGCCGCCTTCGTGGACCACCACCAGGCGTCCGCCGGCATGCCGCTCGGCCGCGTCGCGGACCATCGCGGTCATCGCCCGGAAGCTGTCGCTGTGCAGTTGCATGCGTGCCAGCGGGTCCACCGCGTTGGCGTCGAAGCCACTGGCGACCACGATCAATTGCGGGCGGAAGCGCTCCAGCGCCGGCAACACGATGCGTTGCATGGCCTGCATGTAGGCGTCGTGACCGCCGCCGGGAAGCAGCGGCACGTTGAGGTTGAAGCCACGACCGCGATCCTCGCCGATGTCTTCGGCGCCGCTGTAGCCAGGCGGGAAGCAGCCGTCCTGGTGCAGGGAAATGCTCAACACGTCGTCGCGCCGGTAGTAGATCGCCTGGGTGCCATTGCCGTGGTGGACGTCCCAGTCCAGCACCGCGACCCGCTCGACGCCGTGGCGCGCCTTGGCCGCCTCGATGGCCACGGCGATGTTGGCGAAGAAACAGAAGCCCATTGCCTGGTCCGGCAGGCAGTGATGACCTGGCGGCCGCGACAGCGAGTAGGCGTTGTCCGCCTCGCCGGCGAGCACCGCGTCCAGCGCGGCGATGGCCAGGCCGGCGGAGAGCCGGGCGATCTCGTAGCTGCCCGGGCCGATCGGCGCGTCCTGGCCGAGGCTGCCGCCGCCGGCGTCGCTCAACGCCTTGAAGCGTTCCAGATAGTGCGCCGGATGCACGCGCAGCAGGTCCTCGTCGCTCGCCGGCGGTGCGCTGCGCAGTTGCAGGCGGGCGGTCAGGCCGGACACGTCGAGCAGGCTTTTCAGCCGGCGCTTGGTTTCCGGTGATTCGGCGTGTCCGGCGGCGGCAGGCGGTTGCACCCAGCCGCCGACCGGCAGGGTCAGCGCGTGCGGGCCGGCGGCGTGCCAGAGGCAGAGTTCGTCGAAGAAGAAAGCGGTACGTCGGGTCATGGCGGGTATCCGTGGTTCGGGAAAGGGTTTCAGCGTGGCCGGCAGGCCAGGGCCAGCAGCAGCGAGAGGGCGGCTAGGCCGGCGGCGATCGGCAGCAGCGGGAGGAAACCGCCGCTGCCTTCGATGAGTCGTCCTGCCAGCGCCGGGCCGATGGCCAGCCCGCCGCCGATGACCAGGTTGGAGGCATTCATCAGGCGGCCGGAGCGGTCCAGGTCGGCGAGGCAGGCGAGGATGAACGGCAGGGCGAAGGTCCAGGTGAACTTGAACAGCAGCGCGGCCAGGGCGAAGCGCGCCAGCGGTGGCTGGCCGATCAGCAGGAGGATCGCCGCGGCCATCGCCAGGTAGCCGCCGAGCAGCATCAGGTCGCGCGGCAGGCGGTTGCCGATGAAGGAGGCGCAGGCCGCCCCGGCGATGCCCATCAGGGTGGCGACGGCGAGTACCTCGCCGCTGGCGCCGGCACCGATCCCCGCGCCTTCGGCGATGGCGCCGATGAAGGTCCAGACGCCGCTGAGGCTGATATAGAAGGTGAGCACGGCGAGGATACCCAGCCCGACCCGCAGTCGCGAGTGAACCGCGCCGGTACTGGCGCGGGCTTCCGCTGGCGGGCTGCCACTGGGGAAGGCCCGCGACAACGGCAGGGCGAGGCCCATCAGGCCGGCCAGCAACAGGTAGCAGGCGGCCAGGCCGAAGCGTTCGAACAGCGCCGGCAGCAGTGCCAGGCCGACGGCGCCGACCACCAGTTGGCCCATCACCCAGAGCCCGTAGACCCGGCTCGGGGTGGCGGTGCTGGCGGCGCTGGACAGGCAGAGGATCATCAGCGAGCCGCCGGCGAGGGCGCTGCAGAAACGCAGGGCGAGCAGCAGCGGGTAGCTGCCGGCCAGTGCCGAGGCCAGGTTGGCGGCGATGAACAGCAGGCCGGCGAGCAGCGCCGCGTGGCGCCAATCGACACGTTTCAGCCAATGGAAGGCCGGCAGCGTCGCCAGGCTCATGGCGCCCAGCTCCACCGAAAACAGGTCGCCGACCCGCGCCGGGCTCAGTTGCCACTGGGTCGCCAGTTGCGCGGCGACGGCGGGGGCGGTCATCAGGATGGTCGGGGTGATCGCGGCGAACACCACGATGGCCGCGAGCAGCGCGAGGTTGCCGGACGCCGGAGAGGCGCTGGCGAGAGTCTTGTCGGAAGCGCTCATGGCTGCGCCTCCTCAGAACACATGGACCAGGCGCAACAGGGCCTGGCTGCCATGGAAAGCATTGTCGGTGGCGACGTTGCGCGAGAGACCGAACATCAGGCTGTTGCGCCGGTCCAGCCAGTGGCCTAGCTCGAAGCCGAGTTGGGTGTAGCGCTGGTGGGTGTCGTCGAGGGTATGGCCCTGCAGCTTCAGTTCGCCGCCATCGGCGTGCACCAGCTTGAGGGCGCCGTAGGTGCTCTGGCTGAAGTCGTAGGAGGCGAAGGCTTGCAGGCGATAGAGCGGTTTCTGTTCCAGGTCGCTGCCGAAGTAGTCGTCGTTCTTCGCGTAGAACTGCGCTTCCAGGTTGGCTTCCAGCACCCAGTCGCGGCCGATGCCCTGGGTGTAGTTGTAGACGAAGGTGGCGCCCCAGCGGTTGGCGCCGGGCGAGACATCGGGGTTCTTCGCGTGGTACTCGCCCAGCGGCAGGGTGATCAGGGTCAGCAGGCCGCTGTAGCGGCGCCGTTCCGGGTCGTTGATGAAGAACAGGGTGCCGCCGACCTGGGGATCGCCGAAACCGGTCTCGCCGGTATGCCCGGCGCTGCCGGGCAGGCGCGCATCGATGTCGACGAAGGGAATGATGAACTGCGGCGTGCAGAGAGTGCCGCAGATGTCGCTGAAGAACACCTGGCGGTAGGCCATCGCGTTGGTCTTCAGTTCGGCCTTGCCGTTGCGATCGGCCGGTCCGTGGAACTCATGGGCGCGGGTCGCCGGCAGGTAGAGCACGCCGAGCGTGGTGCCTGCTGGGGCGCCGAAGAAGTCGCGGGCGTTGAGGTCGGCGGCGCCGGCTTCGGCGCCCAGCAGGAGCTGGATGCCGAGCAGCGCGAGGGCGCTGGCGGTCGGTGCGGCCATCGAGGCGGTGCGGTGGGTCATGTGTCGGTCTCCCCGGTCGTTGTGTGCCCGGCGTTCGTCGCGCCGGTGGTGGTTGCGCCTTTTCGCAGGCGAAAGGGCGCCCATGCCGCCCTTGGCGGGGCGGTCGAAGCGGTGATGGCAGGGGTGGAGGGCTGTCAGCCAGGCGGGAACTGGTGCAGCAGGTGGGCGATGCTCGCCTTGTCGTTGACGCCGAGCTTGGAATAGATGGTGCGTATGTGATGGCGCACGGTGTTCGGCGCCAGGCCGAGGTCGCGGGCGATCTGCTTGTAGGTCTTGCCTTCGCTGAACAGCAGGGCGACGTCGCCTTCGCGATTGCTCAACTGTTCGATCGCGCTCGGTTGCCGCGCGGTGAGCAGGTAGAGGTCGCCGACCTGCCGCGAGTCGATCACCAGGCGCGTATCGCGATAGCCCTGCGGGCTGGTTTCCTCCGGCAGCTGCGGGCCGGTCCAGCCCGGCCAGGCGCCGAGCAGCAGGTCGACGAAGCCGCGTTCGGCGCAATGCAGCACGCCGTAGCGATCGCATACCGCCATGGCCAGAGCCTGGCGTTCGAGGGATTCGCGCAGGGCCACCAGGGTACGGATCTGGTTGGCCGAGACGGCCGCGGCCAGGTGCGCCGAGAGTTGCCCCAGGAGCAGCTTCTCCTGGTCCGCGAAGGGCGGGCCGCCAGGCGTGCGATAGAGGGCGACATGGTCGCTGAGGCGGGTGATCGGATCGACGTGGATCACGCAGAGCAGCTCACCGATGTCGTGACGCGCGCCAAGCCAGCGCAGCCCGGCGGTGGCCTGCATGTCGACGGCCACGGCGGTGCCCGGGCGGGCGTGTACCAGGCCGACGGTGATGTCGTCGTGGCTGATCGATTTCCAGTCCTCGACATAGTGCTCTTCGAGGTTGAACAGGTGTGCGCTGTGCTCCACCGGCACGCCGTCGATCAGCGCCGCGCGGCCCCACCAGGCACGCTGGAACGGCACCAGTTGCTGCAGACGTTCCAGCGCGGTGCGATGGAAACGCTCCAGGGTCTTGTCGCGCGCCAGCCGGTTGATATCCAGCACGGCGGCGCCGAACGCCGCGAGCAAGGCTGCGGATGACGAATGCGGGTCAGTGCTCCCTTTCATTCTCTCCCCCGTCCCACTTTTATAGTTCTTGGAATCGGCGTCCCGCCGCCTGGGCGGTCGCTGGGTGACGTACGCAGTATCCGGCCATCCGCCGCCGCGCTGCCATCCTGCAAATGCGGGATAGGACAGGCGGAACGGGGCCTGGCGGGCGCCTTGCAAGATATTTGCCCATTCGCCGTTTTCGGCGATCAACTGCGTTGAGCGGAAGCGCGTGGCTGGGTATAATGTCGCGCTTCCATTTTTCCCGTCTGGGAGCGCCCGCCATGCTGCGAATCAGTCAAGAAGCCCTGACTTTCGACGACGTCCTTCTGATCCCCGGTTATTCCGAAGTCCTGCCCAAGGACGTGAGTTTGAAAACTCGCCTGACCCGCGGCATCGAACTGAACATTCCGCTGGTATCCGCCGCGATGGATACCGTGACCGAAGCCCGCCTGGCCATCGCCATGGCCCAGGAAGGCGGCATCGGCATCATCCACAAGAACATGGGCATCGAGCAGCAGGCCGCGGAAGTCCGCAAGGTCAAGAAGCACGAAACGGCCATCGTCCGCGACCCGGTCACCGTGACCCCCTCGACCAAGATCATCGAACTGCTGCAGATGGCCCGCGAGTACGGCTTCTCCGGTTTCCCGGTGGTGGAGCAGGGCGAGCTGGTCGGTATCGTCACCGGTCGCGACCTGCGGGTGAAGCCGAACGCCGGCGATACCGTCGCCGCGATCATGACCCCGAAGGACAAGCTGGTCACCGCCCGCGAAGGCACCCCGCTGGAAGAGATGAAGGCCAAGCTCTACGAGAACCGCATCGAGAAGATGCTGGTGGTCGACGAGAACTTCTACCTGCGTGGCCTGGTGACCTTCCGTGACATCGAGAAGGCCAAGACCTACCCGCTGGCGTCCAAGGACGAGCAGGGCCGCCTGCGCGTCGGCGCCGCCGTCGGCACCGGCGCCGATACCGGCGAGCGCGTTGCCGCGCTGGTCGCCGCCGGGGTCGACGTGGTGGTGGTGGACACCGCCCACGGCCACTCCAAGGGCGTGATCGAGCGTGTGCGCTGGGTCAAGCAGACCTTCCCGGACGTCCAGGTGATCGGCGGCAACATCGCCACCGCCGAGGCCGCCAAGGCCCTCGCCGAGGCTGGCGCCGACGCGGTCAAGGTCGGCATCGGCCCGGGCTCGATCTGCACCACCCGCATCGTCGCCGGTGTCGGCGTGCCGCAGATCTCCGCCATCGCCAACGTTGCCGCCGCCCTCGAAGGCACCGGCGTACCGCTGATCGCCGACGGCGGCATCCGCTTCTCCGGCGACCTGGCCAAGGCCATGGTCGCCGGCGCCTACTGTGTGATGATGGGCTCGATGTTCGCCGGTACCGAGGAAGCGCCGGGCGAGATCGAGCTGTTCCAGGGCCGTTCCTACAAGTCCTACCGCGGCATGGGTTCGCTGGGCGCCATGTCCGGCTCCCAGGGCTCGTCCGACCGCTACTTCCAGGACGCCTCCGCCGGCGCCGAGAAGCTGGTGCCGGAAGGCATCGAGGGTCGCGTGCCGTACAAGGGTGCCCTGTCCGCCATCGTCCACCAGCTGATGGGCGGCCTGCGCGCCGCCATGGGCTACACCGGCAGCGCCGACATCCAGCAGATGCGCACGCAGCCGCAGTTCGTCCGGATCACCGGCGCGGGCATGGCCGAGTCCCATGTCCACGACGTCCAGATCACCAAGGAAGCCCCCAACTACCGGGTTGGTTGAGGCTGATTGAAATGAGTGCTGCACGGGGCTGTTCGATTCAGCCCCGTGTCGTTTTCGAATTCCGTAGCGAGAGATGGCCATGTCCCAAGACATTCACGCCCACCGTATCCTGATCCTCGATTTCGGCTCCCAGTACACCCAACTGATCGCTCGCCGCGTGCGCGAGATCGGCGTGTATTGCGAAATCCATCCCTTCGACATGAGCAACGAGGCGATCATCGCCTTCGCGCCGCGCGGCATCATCCTCGCCGGTGGCCCCGAGTCGGTACACGAAGCCGACAGCCCGCGCGCGCCGCAGGCGGTGTTCGACCTGAAGGTGCCGCTGTTCGGCATCTGCTACGGCATGCAGACCATGGCCGAGCAGATGGGCGGCAAGGTGCAGGGCTCCGACCTGCGCGAGTTCGGCTACGCCCGCGTCGACGTGGTCGGCAAGGCGCGCCTGCTGGACGGCATCGAGGACCACGTGGACGACGACGGCGTGCTCGGCCTCGACGTGTGGATGAGCCACGGCGACAAGGTCACCGAGATGCCGGCCGGCTTCCACATCCTGGCCAGCACCCCGAGCTGCCCGATCGCCGCCATGGCCGACGATGCCCGCGCCTACTACGGCGTGCAATTCCACCCGGAAGTCACCCACACCAAGCAGGGCCTGCGCATTCTCTCGCGCTTCGTCCTCGACATCTGCGGTTGCGCCGCGCTGTGGACCCCCTCGAACATCGTCGACGACGCCATCGCCACCGTGCGCGCCCAGGTCGGTTCCTCCAAGGTCCTGCTCGGCCTCTCCGGCGGCGTGGACTCCTCGGTGGTCGCCGCGCTGCTGCACAAGGCCATCGGCGACCAACTGACCTGCGTGTTCGTCGACAACGGCCTGCTGCGCCTGCACGAAGGCGACCAGGTGATGGCCATGTTCGCCGAGAACATGGGCGTGAAGGTGATCCGCGCCAACGCCGAGGACAAGTTCCTCGGCCGCCTGGCCGGCGTCGCCGACCCGGAAGAGAAGCGCAAGATCATCGGCCGCACCTTCATCGAAGTTTTCGACGAAGAAGCCACCAAGCTGCAGGACGTGAAGTTCCTCGCCCAGGGCACCATCTACCCCGACGTGATCGAGTCGGCCGGCGCCAAGACCGGCAAGGCCCACGTGATCAAGTCGCACCACAACGTCGGCGGCCTGCCGGAGGACATGCAGTTCGAACTGGTCGAGCCGCTGCGCGAACTGTTCAAGGACGAAGTGCGCAAGATCGGCCTGGAGCTGGGCCTGCCCTACGACATGGTCTACCGCCACCCGTTCCCCGGCCCGGGCCTGGGCGTGCGCATCCTCGGCGAGGTGAAGAAGGAGTACGCCGACCTGCTGCGCCAGGCCGACCACATCTTCATCGAGGAACTGCGCGCCTTCGACTGGTACCACAAGACCAGCCAGGCGTTCGTGGTGTTCCAGCCAGTGAAATCGGTCGGCGTGGTCGGCGACGGCCGTCGCTACGCCTGGGTCGTCGCCCTGCGCGCGGTGGAGACCATCGACTTCATGACCGCGCGCTGGGCGCACCTGCCCTACGAACTGCTGGAGAAGGTCTCGAACCGCATCATCAACGAGATCGCCGGTATCTCCCGGGTCACCTACGACGTGTCGAGCAAGCCACCGGCGACTATCGAGTGGGAGTGAAGCCACTTCTTCCCTGGTGATTCATCCGAAAGACAACGGCCGTAAGGCCGTTGTCTTTTATGGCTCCGCCGAAAGCCTTGTGGCTCCGCCAAATGATGTCTGTATAGCGTTGGCTGGTGGTCCGGCAACTGTTTAACGGCCGTTTTACGGTTGAATCGGCCCGTCGATCATGAGATATACTGCTTCGCTTTAATGATGCTTTGCTAATTGTCATGGCAGCTTTTCAGTGAAAAGTGTCGGTTTCTCGGGGCTGTCGAAATTTCGCAGCATTTTTGGGGTTTCATTGTTTCAGAGGCGAGTTTCGGGATGAAAATAAAGGCCGCGTTGATTGTTGATGATCTTTCATTGAGTGAGTGGCAAAAGCGGGCGATTGAAGACTCTTCTGAGTATCTTGATATTCAATTGGTTCTCAGTTGTCGTAATAGCGCGACCAAGAAAAGTGTCATCAAGCATTGCGGGTATTATTTTCTCAATATTCTTTCCCTGAAGAATGATATGACTCGTCGAGTGCAGTTAGACTCTCGTGGCTCAGAAGTCATTCATTTCGATTCTGATTACGAAGGGGCCTGGCAGCGCATCCCGGAAGATGTCTGCGCCCGAATTCTGGATAAGGGAATAAAGCTGGTCATCAAGTTTGGCATGTCTCTGCTCCGCATCGATGGAGGATTGCAGAGGCTGGACATTCTTTCCTACCACCATGGCGATCCAGAGTACTACAGGGGGCGGCCCGCGGGCTTTTATGAGATCTATGAAAATGCAGACAGCGTCGGGATCATAGTCCAGAAGCTCTCCAACAAACTGGACGCCGGCGAGGTCTTGGTGCGCGGGTACTCCAAGGTTCATCACCACTCCTACAAGAAAACCTCAAGAAACTTTTATCTGAATTCGGTCGTGCTGCTTCGCAAGGCGCTTGTCAATTACTCTCGGGGAGAGCAGGTGGTATTAGAAAAGCTGGGCAAAAACTACCGTCTGCCCAGCAATTTCACCGTCTTCAAGTTTTTCTGCAAGACTATCTTCCGGGGGCTTGCCCGGCTATCGTACGGGGCGTTTTTCGAAAAAAAATGGAATGTCGTTGCGCTTCCTTACAACGATATTCCTTCGTTGCAAGAATTGTCCGTCTCAGCAGGAAAGATTCCGAAGGTGGAGAAGGGGTATACTTTCTACGCCGATCCTTTCTTTAGTGCGGACGGTAAGCTGATACGTCTCGAAGCCTTGAATGCTAGCAACGGTCTGGGTGAAATCATTGAATTGAAGGCCCAGAGTCTTGACTTTTCACGTGTGATCTTGAAGGGGAATCATTTTTCCTATCCCTATTCGTTCGAGGCGTCTGGTGTCGAATATCTGATACCGGAAGTCGCCTCTCATTCCGCTCCCTGTCTTCTGCCTCCTCCTTTCGCTCTGGAGAGCAAGAAGCTATTCCAGGGAATGGAGGGTGAGCGGATTCTGGATGGCACGCTTTTCGAACACGGGGGCAGGTACTACCTGTTCTGCGGCCAGGCGGTATCAGGTTCGGACAACCTTTATCTTTATGTCGGCGAGAGCCTGGAAGGACCCTACACTTCCCATCCCTGTAACCCTGTGGTGATGAATCCCGGCTCCGCACGAATGGGCGGGCGTATCTTCAAGGAGGGAGGAAAGCTTTACCGGTTCGGTCAGAACAACTCCTATGGTTATGGAAGCAGTCTGGCCGTAAACGAAATCGAGGTGCTCGATCCAGAGCATTATTCGGAGAAGCGTGTAGCAAACCTGGCGTTCCAGGACGCACGCGGTCCGCATACCATCGACATTCATGGGCAAACCATGATCCTCGATTTCTACCAGGACAGATTTTCGCTTCTGGCGGGGTATCGCCGTTTGGTGGCCAGGCTGCTCAGCAAGGGCTGAGCCATTTCCGCGTCGCCAGCAAGTTACCCACGAACTGGGCGGAGCGACTACTGGTCGTAGAGACGCACATGGGGCAGGGTGGCCGACAGGTCGCCGTCTTCTATGTATGCGTCTTGGCAGGCCGGCGAATTTGTGATGTTAGCCATCGATTTTCTTCGCTCGGCGGCGGAAGCTTCTGTGGTTTTACCTATTCCCGAGCAAGCGAGGGAGCGGCTTCAACAAGCAAGTACAAGTCAGGCTCATGTCGAACGGTTATCCACCAAAGTATCGCTCTGATATTGATGGCTTGCGCGCAGTGGCGGTGCTTTCCGTCATTGTGTTCCATGCCTTCCCGGAAGTGTTCGGTGGAGTGACCTGCCCCCAGTTTTAGTACAGCTGCCTAGTTAGTAGGCCCTGGGGTTGATATCAATTTTTCCTGCTTCAGCTGCTGTTGGCGAGTTCGCCAACGTACAGCAAATTCTGCGCCGTCCCGTGCTTTTCTTGCAGCGGTGATGAAACAGCTGCTTACGGGATCGGACGATCTCGATAGGAAACTGGATTCCGCTGCATTCGGAATCCAGTTTTCCACTTCGATAATGACCCTCGTCCCAAGAGCCAGCGCTATCCGCCTGGCCGCTTCCGCATGCGAGGAGAGTTCTCATGGCTATCAGGCAAACCCCCATCAATTCGGGATTCGGAGCGAAAACGCAGGCCAGCGAGGTGATGGCGGGGCGAGACCTCTCCGGAAAGACCGCCATCGTGACCGGCGGCTACTCCGGTCTTGGCCTGGAAACCACGAAGGCGCTGGCCGACGCGGGCGCGCGGGTCATTGTTACGGCGCGCAGACCGGATGTGGCAAGGGAGGCGCTGCTCGGGCTCGACGAAGTCGAGGTGCAGGCGCTCGACCTGGCCGAGTTGGCCAGCGTGCGTCGGTTCGCCGAGGCCTTCTCCGCCTCGCGCCGTCGTGCCGATATCGTCATCAACAACGCCGGTGTGATGGCCTGTCCCGAGACCCGCGTAGGCCCGGGCTGGGAAGCGCAGTTCGCGACCAATCACCTTGGCCACTACGCCCTGGTGAACCTCTTGTGGCCGTCGCTCGCGGATGACGCGCGAGTGGTCGCCGTGTCCTCCGCCGGGCACCACTACTCGGCGATCCGCTGGGACGACGTGCAGTTCGAACGGGGCTACGACAAGTGGCTGGCTTATGCGCAGTCGAAGACTGCCAACGCCCTGTTCGCCATCCAGTTGGATGCGCTGGGTCGCGAGAGGGGTGTGCATGCCTTCGCATTGCATCCGGGCAGCATCGCCACACCGTTGCAACGCCATGTTCCACGGGCGGAGATGATCGCCCTGGGCTGGATGGACGAAGCCGGCAATCCGGCCAGCCCCGACACGCTCAAGACCCCGCAGCAGGGGGCTGCCACCCAGCTGTGGGCTGCGACCTCTCCGCTGCTGGCGGGGATGGGCGGGCTCTACTGCGAGGATTGCGACATCGCAGGCATCGCGCCGGACGACTCGCGCACCCTGGCCGGCGTACGCGAGCATGCGATCGATCCGGAGCAGGCCCGCCGCCTCTGGAGGCTTTCGGCGACGCTCACCGGGATCGACGCATTCGCGTCCTAGTCGAGCACACGGAAGACGTCGCGGATACCGCGCTTTCTGTCCATCAAACAAGCACCGGGATCGATCGAATGACCTCCAGCAGCGTAGGGAAAGGTATTGCCATCTCCGGCATGTTCTTCATGCTCGGATTGTGTTTTGGGGAGCCTCAGCTCCCGGATGGCCACGATAAAAGACGGACTCCAGCTTTCCGACGGGGTGTTCGGCAGTGCGCTTTTCGCCATGTCGGCCGGGGTGGTGCTCTCGTTGCCGGTATCCGGCTGGATGATCGCGAAGCTCGGCAGCAGAAACGTTGGAGTAACGGCGATTCTCGCGAACGCCGTTCTGCTGTTGTTGGTTCCCTTGGCTTCTAGCGTCTACCAGCTTGCTGCTCTGTTGTTCGTATCGGGGTTCTCCTATAGCGAATACCCAGGCAAGCCTGTCGGAGGCGCTCATCGGAAAGACCGAGTTACCGTTTTTCCACGGTATATGGGGGTTGGCGGGATTCGTCGGCGCCGGGTTCGGGGCGTTGATGATCGGGCAGGACTTTGCCTTGTCCACGCATTTCGGCGTGATATCGGTGATCGCCTTCCTGGCCGCCCTGGCCTGCTGGCGCTTTCTCCACGACCAGCCTGGCGCGGAGCGGGTCGGGCGGGCCTTCACGATGCCGGACAGGAGGCTTTTCAACTACGGGCTGATCGTTTTTTTCTCGATGGCCTGCGAAGGCATCATGTATGACTGGAGCGTCGTCTATTTCCAGGACGTGGTCTCGGCCGAGCGGCAACTGGTCGGAGTCGGCTTCATGGTGTTCATGGGCGCCATGACTGTCGGCCGGCTTCTGCTGAACCGAGTCGCCGACCGTTTCGGTACGCGCAGCACCTTGCAGTGGAGCGGGGGGCTCGCCTTGATCGGCATGGTCACGACGATCGCCTATCCGAGCCTGCTGGCGTCGATCATTGGCTTCTGCCTTGTCGGTCTCGGCATCTGTACCGTCATTCCGCTGGTGGCGGGGGCCGCCGCCCGCTCCTCGAGCATGGCGCCGAGTTCGGCTATCGCAGCCGTTCTGACGATCGGATTCCTGGGCACGTTGATCGGCCCGCCGCTGATCGGCTTTCTCTCCGAAGCGTTCGGCCTGCGTTATGCCTTCGGCGCGTGCGTGGTCCTGGCCATCGGGATCATCCTTCGGGCGGGAAAGATACCGTGGCAAGCTCCGTCGGTCGTTTGACCATGCGCTCGACCGCTCGGGGAACCTGCCGCATGGGCGGTTCGCCGAGCGCTATACCCTGCTGGCCTGCCGGCTGCGATAGTCTCTGGGCGAGCATTTCATGATGCGTTTGAAGGCGTTGCTGAAGGCGCTGTCCGAGCCGTAGCCCAGGGTTTGCGCGATCGAGGAAATCGTCGCTTTGCTGTCGCGCAGGGCGCGAGCCGCCAATTGCATACGCCAGTGCGATACATATTCCAGCGGCGCCAGTCCCGCGGTTTGCTTGAAACGCAGGGCCAGCGTGGAGCGCGAGGTACCCGCTACGTCGGCCAGGCGCTCGACCGTCCAGACTTTGGCCGGCTCGGCGTGGATCGCCCGGATCGCCGCGCCTATGCGCGGATCGGACAACGCCAGCAGCCAACTGGGCGTGTCGCTGCCCTTGCCGGCGAGATAGAGGCGCAGCACCTGCGCCAGCATGATGTGGCCCAGGTGGTGAGCGATCAGCGCGCTACCGGGTGACGGGCAGGAAAACTCATGGGCCAGTCGGTGCAGCGCCCAGCTCAGTACGGATGCCTGGTCCGAATCGCTTTTCACGACGGTCACCGGAGGCAGCCCGTCGAACAGCAGGTTGGCTTCTTCGCCAAAGGCGAAGCGACCGCCGATCAGGAAACAATCCTCGCTTTCCCCATAGTGCGCGACGCCGTCAGGGGCATCTCGGTAGAGCAGCGTGGCGTCGGCGGCGGGAAGGGATAGATCGCTGCCGACCAGCAGCGGACTGCGGCAGGACACCAGAAAGCAGTCGCCCGCTTCCAGTCGGATCGGCTCTTCCATGCCGTCGGTGGCCAGCAGGCAAGCGCCACGGACTACCACGTTGAACTTCACACCTTCCGGTGCCGGAAAGCGGAGTGCCCAATCGCCGCCGGTCTTCAGGGCGCCGAAGGAGGAGTCCTGGCTGTTGACCAGGGAAAGGACTTCGGAGAGAGGATCCATTGATGCTGGACGATCGCGATAGAAGATAGGAGTTTTTTGCATTCTAAGTCCGGAGATGTTTTCTCACAATGAGATTGCATCAGGTTGCCATCGACTCGGAGAACAGCATGCACGACAGACAGTTTCACATGCCTCCCGCTTTCGGCGGTGAGGCCAGCGACAGTGTCGCTCTCGCGGCGGGAGAGAAGCGATGATCAACCGTCAGATCGTTCTGAGCGAGCTTCCCCGGACTGCGCTCGCTGTCCGGCATTTTCAGGGGCGGGAGGTGCGTTGTCCGGTTCCGGCCGACGGTGAGCTGTTGCTTCGTGTCCTGTACATATCGCTGGACGCCGCCAGCCGGGCCTGGATGCAAGGCGCGACCTATCGCCCCGGCCTCGTGGCCGGGGAGGTGATGGCGGGGTTGGGGCTGGCCGAGGTGGTGGAATCGTGCTCGGCGTCGTTCCAGCCCGGCGACCTGGTCTGTGCCGAGACCGGCTGGCAGACTTTCGCGGTCGTGCCGGCGGCCGGGCTCATCAGGCTGCCGCGCCTCGAGCCCCTCACGCACCTGCTCAGCGTCTACGGCGTAGCAGGCCTGACGGCCTATTTCGGCCTTCTCGAATGCGTGAGGCCGATGCAGGGCGAAACGCTGGCGGTGTCAGCCGCCGCCGGTGCCGTCGGCTCTATCGTTGGGCAGATCGCCAGGATCAGGGGCTGCCGTACTGTCGGCATTGCGGGAGGCGCCAGCAAATGCGCCTGGCTGGTTCGTGAACTGGGTTTCGACGCGGCACTCGACTACAAGACGGGGACGCTGGCCGATGACTTGCGGCGGACCTGTTCGGACGGGATCGACGCGTATTTCGACAACACCGGCGGTGCAATCCTCGATGCCTGTCTGCCGAACATGGCGGAGCATGGACGGGTCGCCTGTTGCGGCGCGATTTCGCAATACAACCTGGACCGACCCGCCGCCGGTCCTGCCGGGATCCCCGGGCTGCTCATCATCAAGCGCCTGACGTTGCGCGGATTCCTTCTTGGCGACTTTCTCGAGAGCAGAGAGCGGGCGCTCTCCGATCTCAAGGCATGGGTCGACTCCGGGCAGATCAAGGTATACGAGGATGTGCTCTACGGACTGGAAAGCCTGCCGGCGGCTCTGGTCGGCCTGTTGAATGGCGAGAACTTCGGCAAGCGCATCGTGAAGGTAGCCTGAGCGCAGTCCGCGACCAGCGATCCGCCGCTGGCGCTGGGGAGCTCTTTTGCTTGCTGCAGGTCAGCGGGAGTGTATTTGTTCCGAGCGAGAACTCGCCTTGTGGGCGTGGAAATGAGAAAATCTATCATTTCCCAGCCGCAGTACCGCGAAGGTGAAGGCTCCATGACATTTACCCGTAGACAAGTGCTCGGCGGCCTCGCCGGGCTGGCGGTGGTCGGCCTCGGCGCCGGCGGCGCGCGCTTCTGGCTGGCGCGTCCGCAGGTGGCGCAGGAGTACGACTACGAACTGATCGCCGCGCCGCTGGACCTGGAGATCGTCCCGGGCTTCAGCAGTCCGGCGCTGGCCTATGGCGGCCAGTGCCCCGGCGTGGAGTTGCGGGCGAAGCAGGGCGAGTGGCTGCGGGTGCGCTTCACCAACAGGCTGGACGAACCGACCACCATCCACTGGCACGGCATCCGCCTGCCGATCGAGATGGACGGCGTGCCGTACATTTCCCAGCCGCCGGTGCAGCCGGGCGAGAGCTTCATCTACCAGTTCAAGACCCAGGACGCCGGCAGCTACTGGTACCACCCGCACCTGATGAGCAGCGAGCAGCTCGGCCGCGGACTGGTCGGCCCGCTGATCATCGAGGAGCGCGAACCCACCGGGTTCCGCCACGAGAAGGTTCTCTGCCTGAAGACCTGGCACGTGGACGAGCAGGGCGCCTTCACCCCCTTCAGCGTGCCGCGCCAGGCCGCGCGAGAAGGCACCCGCGGGCGCTATTCGACGATCAACGGCAAGCATGTGCCGACCATCGACCTGCCGGCCGGGCAGATCGTCCGGGTGCGCCTGCTGAACGTCGACAACACCGTCACCTACCGTCTCAACCTGCCCAACGGCGAGGCGAGGATCTATGCCATCGATGGCCATCCGGTGGAACCACGCGGCTTCGAGGGGCAGTACTGGATCGGTCCCGGGATGCGCCTGGAGCTGGCGCTGAAGGTGCCGGAAGCGGGCACCGAGCTGTCCCTGCGCGACGGGCCGGTACGCCTGGCGACGATCCGCAGCGTGGCCAGCGCCGAGGCACCTGCCGGCGACTGGCCGAAGCCGTTGCCGGCGAATCCGGTGAGCGAACCGGACCTGGCCAATGCCGAGAAGATCGGTTTCCGTTTCGAGTGGGTCGGGGCGATGTCCGATACCAGCGGCAAGAATCCCTATCCGTCGTTCTGGCAGATCAACGGCAAGGCCTGGGAGGGCGGCGAGGAGCACAAGCACAACGCGCCGCCGCTGGCCAAGCTCAAGGAAGGCCAGAGCTACATCTTCGAGCTGCGCAACATGGCGCAGTACCAGCACCCGATCCACCTGCATGGGATGGCCTTCAAGGTGCTGGATTCGGATCGCCGGGACATCATCCCGTACTTCACCGACACCTACCTGCTGGGCAAGAACGAGACTGCCCGCGTCGCGCTGGTGGCGGACAATCCGGGCCTGTGGATGTTCCACTGCCACGTCATCGACCATATGGAGACCGGCCTGATGGGGACCATCGCGGTCGGCGAGGCCTGGTGCGGGTGACTAAGCTGATCAGCAACGGCAAGGGCTACCCGACGGTAAAAGGCGTGCGTCCGATCATCGATCGCAGCCGGGACCCGCATTTCATGCGCGAGGCCCTGGCAGAGGCGGAAAAGGCCGCGGCCCTCGGCGAAGTGCCGGTGGGCGCGGTCCTGGTGCGCGAGGGCGAGATCATCGGGCGGGGCTTCAACCGGCCGATCAGTAGCCACGATCCCAGTGCCCACGCCGAAATGCTGGCGATCCGCATGGCAGCGGCGGAGGCGGGCAACTACCGGCTGCCAGGCAGCACCCTGTATGTGACCCTGGAACCCTGCAGCATGTGTTCCGGACTGCTGGTGCACGCACGCATCCAGCGCCTGGTGTACGGCACGGTCGAGCCCAAGTCGGGCGCAGTGGAAAGCCGTGGGCGATTCTTCGAGCAGGAGCATCTCAACCATAGGGTCATGGTCGAGGGTGGCGTGCTGGCGGAAGAATGCAGCCAGGTGCTCTCGGCGTTCTTCCGCGCGCGGCGCGAAGCGGCGAAGAAGCCTCGCGAAGACTGACGGATGTTTCTCTTTTCGAACGCTCCGGCTGAAACGTTAAAGCACGTCCTTGCCCCTTCCTCTCCTTCAAAAGCCATCTGCATCAATTATTTATCCGGATATTTCGGACGATCGGCATAGGCGTAAAGTCGTAGTCGCCGCGCGCTTCCTTCGTCGAATTGTGTGATATTTTGCACGGCCGCTTGAGCAAGCGGCCCGCAGGCAATGGCTTCAGGTGAGAGCGAGCCCGCCTGCGGATACCCCCGCCGGACCGCGCAGCCGAAAAGCGCGGCCGGTCCGGAGGCGTCCGCGATTCCCGGCCCTGCATTGTCCTCGAAGAAGGCCATCGGTACGGCGGTCCTGGCCGCCTCCCGCACAATGCCAATTCGAAATGCAGGGAGTTGTTGTCATGAGTGATACCCGGGTCCAGCAGTATCAGGATCACGCCGGGGCGGAAGCCGTCGATTCCTCGGGACTGGAGGTCAAGCGCCTGACGTTCCTCGAGGCGGTGGCGATGATCGTCGGAACCAACATCGGCGCAGGCGTGCTGTCCATGGCCTACGCCAGCCGCAAGGCCGGCTTCATGCCATTGCTGCTCTGGCTGGCGGTGGCCGGCCTGTTCACCACCATTTCCATGCTCTACGTCTCGGAAACCGCCCTGCGCACGCGCACCCACAACCAGTTGAGCGGCCTTGCCCAGCGCTATGTCGGCTCCTTCGGCGCCTGGGCGATCTTCCTGTCCGTGGCGGTCAACAGCATCGGCGCGCTGATCGCCTACATGAGCGGCAGCGGCAAGATCCTCAGCGCCTTCTTCGGCATCAGCCCGGCCCTGGGCAGCGTGCTGTTCTTCATTCCGGCCGCCGGCGTGCTGTACCTGGGACTGAGCGCCATCGGCAAGGGCGAGAAGTTCATCAGCATCGGCATGGTCAGCATGATCCTGATCCTGGTGGCGGCCACCCTGCTCAACGACAATACCGAGTTCGCTCGCCTGCTCGAAGGCGACTGGATCTACATGGTCCCGGTATTCAACATCGCGGTGTTCTGCTTCTCCGCCCAGTACATCGTCCCGGAGATGGCCCGTGGTTTCAGCCACGCCCCGGAGCGCCTGCCGAAGGCGGTGATCACCGGGATGCTGACCACCTTCGTCCTGCTCAGCATCGTGCCGCTCTCGGTGATCGCCCTGACCGGCCTGGAGAACCAGTCCGAAGTCGCCACCCTGGCCTGGGGCAAGGCGCTCGGCGAATGGGCCTTCTTCACCGCCAACACCTTCGCCCTGTGCGCCATGCTGACGTCCTACTGGGGCCTGGGCGGTAGCTTCCTGACCAACATCTTCGACAAGTTCCACAAGCTCGGTCCGGAGAACCGGCCGAAGACCCGCCTGCTGGTGCTGGCGATCGTCGCGCTGCCGCCGTTCGTCCTGGCCTACAGCGGGCTGGTCGGCTTCGTCAACGCGTTGTACTTCGCCGGGGCCTTCAGCGGGGTGATTCTCTCGATCATGCCGATCCTGATGCTGCGCTCGGCGCGCAGGAACGGCGACTTCGAGCCGGCCTGGAAATGCGGCTGGATCGCCCATCCGGCGATCCAGGCGGTGATCGTGACGATCTACCTGGCCAGCGCCGCCTACGCCATTTGTAGCGCCATGAACCTGCTGCCGGCCGGCTGGTAGGTCATCGCTGCCGGAAGAGGCCGCCATAGGGCGGCCTTTTTCATGGGATTTATTTTATCCGGATAATATTGTCGCTCTATTTATATCCGGGTATTATTCGGGCGTTCCATCCATGGGAGCCTGTCATGGCCAATGATCCATACATCCAATCCTTCACCTGCTTCGACGGCACGCGTCGGCTGCTGACGGCGGCGCTGCCGGAGGTCGCGCTGGCCTTGAAGCAAGCGGTCGCCGGCGGTGCAGCCGGACCGCTGCTGGTATTCGACAATGCCACTGGGCGCTCCGTCGATCTCGATATCCGTGGTTCCAGCGAGGACCAGCTGGCGCGCCTGGTCGTCGCAGGCGAGCGGCAACCGGCGGAGGAGGCCGCGCCGCGCGGGCGCGGGCGGCCGAAGCTGGGCGTGGTGGCGCGCGAGGTGACCTTGTTGCCGCGCCACTGGGAATGGCTCGCCGCGCAGCCCGGGGGCGCCTCGGTGGCGCTGCGCAAGCTGGTCGAGGAGGCGCGCCGCAGCCAGTCCGGGCGTGCGCGGCAGGCGCAGGAGCGCGCCTACCATTTCATGAATGCGATGGCCGGCGACCTGCCGGGCTTCGAGGAGGCGACGCGTGCGCTGTTCGCCGGGGATCGCGAGGGCTTCGCCGAGCGGATCGCCGGCTGGCCGACCGATGTGCGCGAGCACGCCGCCTGGCTGGCAAGCGACGGAGAATCCTGAGGGGAGGGGGCGGCTAGAGTTTCTCGTCGCCGCTGTCTTCTTCCGGGCGCGTCTTGTTCACGCCGGGCAGGTGCAACCCGCTCTCGGCGATCTGGCTGCCTTCCATCTGCGGCTGGGTCACCCAGGTGAGGATGTCGTAGTAGCGCCGCACGTTCTGTACGAAGTGCACGGTCTCGCCGCCGCGCGCATAGCCGTAGCGGGTCTTGGCGTACCACTGCTTCTGCGCCAGGCGCGGCAGCATCTTCTTCACGTCCAGCCACTTGTTCGGGTTGAGGCCTTCCTTCTCGGCCATCTTGCGCGCGTCTTCCAGGTGCGCGCCGCCGATGTTGTAGGCGGCCAGGGCGAACCAGCTGCGGTCCGGTTCCTTGATGCTCTCGGGCAGTTCGCTGCGGATCTGCACGAAATACTTGCTGCCGCCCTGGATGCTCTGCTTCGGGTCGAGCCGGTTGGACACGCCCATCGCCTGGGCGGTCCGGTTGGTCAGCATCATCAGGCCGCGCACGCCGGTCTTGGAGGTGGCGCCGGGCTGCCACAGCGATTCCTGGTAGCCGATGGCGGCGAGCAGGCGCCAGTCGGTATCCAGCTGCTTGCCGCTCTGCTTGAAGTGGCTTTCGTAGCGCGGCAGGCGTTGCTGCAGGTGCTGGGCGAAGGTGTAGGCGCCGACGTAGCCGAGTACGTCGACATGCCCGTAGTAACGGTCCTTCAGGCGTTGCAGCAGGCCTTCCTTCTTGGCCTGGTCGAGGAACGCGTTGACCTCGTTCATCAGGCTGTCGTCGTCGCCCCCCGGCAAGGCCCAGGCCAGCCCGCGGGCTTCGCCGAAGTCGAAGGCGACGCGGACGTTGGGGAAGTACACCTGGTTCATCGCCAGTTCGTTGGAGTCGACCAGGGTCAGGTCGATGTCGCCGACGTCGACCATGCGCAACAGGTCGACCACTTCGACAGCATCGGATTCTTCGTACTTCAGTTCGGGATACTGCTTCTTCAGCTCGGCGAGCTGCTCCGCGTGGCTGCTGCCCTTGAGCACCATGATGCGCTTGCCGACCAGGTCTTCCGGGCGGGTCGGGCGCTGCTGGCCGTTGCGGTAGATGATCTGCGGGGTTACGTCGAGGTAGGTGTGCGAGTAGCGCACGCTGGCGTCGTCTTCGCGTCCCGGGGTCAGGCCGGCCGCGGCGAGCGCCGGGCCGCCCTCGCGGGAAAGCTGGGCATAGAGGTCGTCGAGGTTGTCGGCGGTCTCGATCTTCAGCTCGACGCCGAGGCGCTCGGCGAAGCGCTTGGCCAGTTCGTATTCGAAGCCGGTTTCGCCGTTGCGGTCCTGGAAGTAGGTGGCCGGGCTGTTGCGGGTGATCACGCGCAGTACGCCCTCCTTCTGCACGCGCTCCAGGGCGGTAGGGGCTTTCGCCTCGCTACAGCCCGCAAGCAGCAGAAAGATGCCGGTCGCCAACAGCCAGGCGGCGCAACGTAAGCGGTACGCGGTCAGGGCAAACATCGGCGCAGTATACGCAAAGGCGAGACGGCGCCATATCTCGACAGCCGGGACCTTCTCTGCTATCGCCGGGATACCGTTCGTCCGCCGTTTCGCTTGCCCCGTCGCAGAGCGCTGCGGCGCCGTTCTCGAAGTGCTTCGAAGCGGGCCGCCGCGGATCCGATGGAGGGCTATGCGATAGCCATCGGCGCGGGTGCCGCCGGACGGTGCTTTACGGTAGAATGCACGGCCTCTGCGGGCCGGCCCGGCCGGCCCCCACACCTTCCCGTCTCCAGAGGCTGTTCCGACAATGCTGATCCTGCGCGGCGCTCCCGCCCTTTCCGCTTTCCGCCACGGCAAACTGCTCGAGCAACTGACCCAGCACGTACCTGCCGTTACCGGGCTGTACGCTGAGTTCGCGCATTTCGCCGACGTCACCGGCGCGCTCACCGCCGACGAGGAGCAGGTGCTGGCGCGGCTGCTGAAATACGGCCCGAGCGTGCCGGTGCAGGAGCCCAGCGGACGGCTGTTCCTGGTGGTGCCGCGCTTCGGCACCATCTCGCCGTGGTCGAGCAAGGCCTCCGACATCGCCCGCAACTGCGGCCTGGCGAAGATCGACCGGCTGGAGCGCGGCATTGCCTACTATGTGCAGGGCGAACTGTCCGAGAGCGATGCCCAACAGGTCGCCGCCCGCCTGCATGACCGCATGACCCAACTGGTGCTGGACCGCCTGGAAGGCGCCGCCGAGCTGTTCAGCCATGCGCAGCCCCGCCCGCTCACCGCCGTCGACGTGCTTGGCGGCGGTCGCGCCGCGCTGGAGAAGGCCAACGTCGAGTTGGGCCTGGCCCTGGCCGAGGACGAGATCGACTACCTGCTGAAGAGCTTCGGCGAACTGGGGCGCAACCCGCACGACGTCGAGCTGATGATGTTCGCCCAGGCCAACTCCGAGCATTGCCGGCACAAGATCTTCAATGCCAGTTGGGACATCGACGGGCAGGCCCAGGACAAGAGCCTGTTCGGCATGATCAAGAACACCTACGAGATGAACCGCGAAGGCGTGCTGTCCGCATACAAGGACAACGCCGCGGTCATCGTCGGCCATGTCGCCGGGCGTTTCTTCCCCGATCCGCAGACCCGCGAATACGCCGCCAGCCGCGAGCCGGTGCAGATCCTGATGAAGGTGGAGACCCACAACCACCCGACCGCCATCGCGCCGTTCCCCGGTGCCTCCACCGGTTCCGGCGGCGAGATCCGCGACGAGGGCGCCACCGGCCGCGGCGCCAAGCCGAAGGCCGGCCTGGCCGGCTTCACCGTGTCCAACCTGCAGATCCCCGGTTTCGAACAGCCCTGGGAAGTGCCCTACGGCAAGCCCGAGCGCATCGTCACCGCGCTGGACATCATGATCGAGGGCCCGCTGGGCGGCGCCGCGTTCAACAACGAGTTCGGCCGTCCGGCGCTGACCGGCTACTTCCGTACCTTCGAGCAGAAGATCGCTACCCCTCACGGCGAGGAAGTGCGCGGCTACCACAAGCCGATCATGCTCGCCGGCGGCATGGGCAACATTCGCGACGAACACGTGCAGAAGGGCGAGATCAGCGTCGGCGCCAAGCTCATCGTCCTTGGCGGCCCGGCCATGCTGATCGGCCTGGGCGGCGGCGCCGCCTCTTCGATGGCCACCGGCGCCAGCTCCGCCGACCTCGACTTCGCCTCGGTGCAGCGCGACAACCCGGAAATGGAGCGACGTTGCCAGGAAGTGATCGACCGCTGCTGGCAGCTCGGCGAGCGCAACCCGATCAGCTTCATCCATGACGTCGGTGCCGGCGGCCTGTCCAACGCCCTGCCGGAACTGATCAACGACGGCGGCCGCGGCGGTCGCTTCGAGCTGCGCGCGGTGCCCAACGACGAGCCGGGCATGAGCCCGCTGGAAATCTGGTGCAACGAGTCGCAGGAGCGCTACGTGCTGTCGGTGGACGCCGCCGACTTCGAGACCTTCAAGGCCATCTGCGAGCGCGAGCGCTGCCCGTTCGCGGTGGTCGGCGAGGCCATCGAGCAGCGCCAGCTGACCGTCGCCGACAGCCATTTCGACAACAAGCCGGTGGACATGCCGCTGGAAGTCCTGCTCGGCAAGGCGCCGCGCATGCACCGCGCGGTTACCCGCGAGGCCGAGCTGGGCGACGATTTCGACGCCGCCGGGCTGGAGCTGCAGGAAAGCGTCGAGCGCGTCCTGCGCCATCCCGCCGTGGCCAGCAAGAGCTTCCTGATCACCATCGGCGACCGCACCATCACCGGGCTGGTGGCCCGCGACCAGATGGTCGGGCCCTGGCAGGTGCCGGTGGCCGACTGCGCCGTCACCGCCACCAGCTTCGACGTCTACACCGGCGAGGCCATGGCGATGGGCGAACGTACCCCGCTGGCGCTGCTGGACGCCCCGGCTTCCGGACGCATGGCCATCGGCGAGACGGTCACCAACCTGGCTGCCGCGCGTATCGGCAAGCTGTCCGACATCAAGCTTTCCGCCAACTGGATGGCCGCCGCCGGCCACCCCGGCGAGGACGCGCGCCTGTATGACACGGTCAAGGCCGTGGGCATGGAACTGTGCCCGGAACTGGGCATCACCATCCCGGTGGGCAAGGACTCGATGTCCATGAAGACCCGCTGGCAGGACAATGGCGAGGACAAGAGCGTCACTTCTCCGGTCTCGCTGATCGTCACCGGCTTCGCCCCGGTCGCCGACGTGCGCCAGAGCCTGACCCCGCAACTGCGCCTGGACAAGGGCGAGACCGACCTGATCCTGATCGATCTCGGCCGCGGCAAGAACCGTCTCGGCGGCTCGATCCTGGCCCAGGTCCACGGCAAGCTCGGCCGCGCCGTGCCGGACGTCGACGACGCCGAGGACCTGAAAGCCTTCTTCGCGGTGATCCAGGGACTCAATGCCGACGGCCATATCCTCGCCTACCACGACCGTTCCGACGGCGGCCTGATCACCAGCGTGCTGGAGATGGCCTTCGCCGGTCACTGCGGCGTCGAGCTGAACCTCGATGCCCTGGCCGATAGCCGCGAAGAGCTGGCGGCCGTGTTGTTCAGCGAGGAACTGGGCGCGGTGATCCAGGTTCGCGAGGGCGCCACTCCGGAAGTCCTCGCGCAGTTCAGCGCCGCCGGTCTCGACGACTGCGTGGCGGTGATCGGCCAGCCGGTCAACGGCTACGAGATCAACCTGAACTACAACGGCGAGACCGTCTACAGCGCCCAGCGCCGCATCCTGCAACGCATCTGGAGCGAGACCAGCTACCAGATCCAGCGTCTGCGCGACAACGCCGACTGCGCCGAGCAGGAGTTCGACGCGCTGCTGGACGAAGACAACCCCGGGCTGTCGATCAAGCTCAGCTACGACGTCAACGACGACATCGCCGCGCCCTACATCAAGAAGGGCGTGCGGCCGAAAGTGGCGATCCTCCGCGAGCAGGGCGTCAACGGCCAGGTGGAGATGGCCGCGGCGTTCGACCGCGCCGGCTTCGCCGCGATCGACGTGCACATGAGCGACATCCTCGCCGGGCGGGTCGACCTGGACGCCTTCAAGGGCCTGGTGGCCTGCGGTGGCTTCTCCTACGGCGACGTGCTCGGCGCCGGCGAGGGCTGGGCCAAGTCGATCCTCTTCAACGCCCGCGCCCGCGACGGCTTCCAGGCCTTCTTCGCGCGCAAGGACAGCTTCGCCCTCGGCGTCTGCAACGGCTGCCAGATGATGTCCAACCTGCACGAGCTGATTCCCGGCACCGAGTTCTGGCCGCACTTCGTGCGCAACCGTTCCGAGCAGTTCGAGGCGCGGGTGGCGATGGTCCAGGTGCAGGAGTCGTCGTCGATCTTCCTGCAGGGCATGGCCGGTTCGCGCCTGCCGATCGCCATCGCCCATGGCGAAGGCCATGCGGAGTTCGAGTCGGAGGAAGCGTTGCTCGAGGCCGACCTTTCCGGCTGCGTGTCGCTGCGTTTCGTCGACAACCACGGCAAGGTCACCGAAGCCTACCCGGCCAACCCCAACGGGTCGCCGCGCGGCATCACCGGGCTGAGCAGCCGCGACGGCCGGGTCACCATCATGATGCCGCACCCCGAGCGGGTGTTCCGCGCCGTGCAGAATTCCTGGCGTCCGGACGACTGGCAGGAAGACGGCGGCTGGCTGCGCATGTTCCGCAACGCCCGGGTCTGGGTGGACTGATCCGGCATGGCGGGCGATGCGGACTCCAACTCGTCGCCCGACCTTCTTCCCGAGGTTCGCCGGGTCTCTCCCGGCGACACCTTGCGGCTCTGTACCTGCGGGGCTTCGGCTTCGCTTCCCGATTGTCCCGCCGACTGCCGCAACGGCCTGACGCTCCACGCGACCCGCGAGCGCCTGTTGCTGTTGTGCCGCTGCGGGCGCTCTGCCGACCTGCCGTATTGCGACGGTAGCCATGCGCCTTCCGCCTCCGGGCTGAAGGCCAGGTGGCGGCGTTTCCGCGGCTGAACGTAAATCTGTGAACGCCCGCACGAAGGTGTTGTGACGGGCGAACAAATGTTGCGCTTATCTGTCGTAAAGACAGCGTCAAATATTCATCATGTCAAGGCAAAGTGCCATTATTTGGCGTCGGCAGTCGCACAACCACCGACCGCCTCGTGCAGCATTCGATTCGTGCGGAGAAAACGATGTACAAGCTGTGTTTCTATGTGCCTGAGAGCCATCTGGATGTCGTCAAGCAAGCGGTGTTTGCCGCGGGTGGCGGGCGCATCGGGGCGTACGACAGTTGCTGCTGGCAGTCCCTTGGCCAGGGCCAGTTCCGGCCCCTGGACGGTAGCCAACCCTACCTGGGCCAGGTCGGCCAGGTCGAGCACGTGGCGGAGTGGAAAGTGGAGCTGGTGGTGGCCGACGAGCTCATCCACGCCAGCGTCAAGGCGCTGAAGGCGGCGCATCCCTATGAGACCCCGGCCTACGAGGTCTGGCGCCTGACCGACATGGTCTTCTGAGTTTTCCTCGGACAAGCAAGAAGGGCGGCCAGTGGCCGCCCTTTTCGTTATCCGCTTCACGGGGAGAGCCCGACCCGGGGCTGTGGCGTGGCGCGAACAACCGTCTCGCGATTATCGAACCCGAGCGTGGGAGCTGTGGCGTAGGGCGGATAACCGCTTGGCGGTTATCCGCCGATTGGCCGAGGTCCAGCCCTCCTGCCGTCAGCGCCGCAGCAGCGGTTGCAGGGCCTGGCTCAGGGCCGCGGCGCGGGGGCCCACCAGGATATGGCAGATGCCGCCGGCGAGGGAACTGACGCCCTGTCCGCCGAGACGACGCAGTTGCTCGGTGGCCAGCTTGCGTTCGTCCGCCACGCTGACCCGCAGGCGGGTCAGTGCGACGTCCCGTACCTCGCGCAGGTTGCCGGCGCCGCCGAGGGCGCCGAGCCAGGCCTGGGCTTCGGCGGCGTCGACGGTGGCCTGCATCGCCACCACCTCTTCGGCTGTGTGCGGACTGCCCAGCGGCGGTACGGCTTCGCCCGGTTGCGTATCGAAGGGCAGGGCGCGGCGGATCTCGTCGGCGATGCTGTCGGCCTGTGGGCCGACCACCACCTGCAGGCTGCCGGCCTTGCCCGGACGTACCACGGCCATCGCACCGAGGGCCTTGAGTTGGGCGTCCGAGGCCTTGTCGCGGTCGACCAGGCGCAGACGCAGGCGCGTGGTGCAGGCGTCCACCACTTCGAGGTTGGTTGCGCCACCCAGGGCGCGGATGAATGCCGGGGCGCGCTCGGCTTCGGCGTTGTCGCCCGATTCGCTACTCGCGTCGTCTTCGCGGCCCGGGGTCTTCAGGTTGAAGCGGCGGATGCAGAAGTCGAACACCAGGTAATAGATGCCGGCATAGAGCAGGCCCAGCGGCCAGAGCATCCAGCCGTGGGTGGAACGGCCCCAGCCCAGGGCGAGGTCGATGGCGCCACCGGAGAAGGTGAAGCCGAGGCGGATGTCGAGCAGGTCGGTGAGGGCCATGGACAGGCCGGTGAGCAGCGCATGCAGCAGGTAGAGCAGCGGCGCGAGGAACATGAAGGCGAACTCCACCGGCTCGGTGACGCCGGTGAGGAAGGCGGTCAAGGCCATCGACAGGAGCAGCCCGCCGATCAGCTTGCGCCGCTCCGGACGGGCGTTGCGGTACATCGCCAGGCAGGCGGCGGGCAGGCCGAACATCATCACCGGGAACATCCCGGCCATGAACTGGCCGCCCTTCGGGTCGCCGGCGAAATAGCGCGCCAGGTCGCCGGTGACGACGCGCCCGGTTTCCGGGTCGGTGAAGCTACCGAAGACGAACCACACCAGGTTGTTGAGGATGTGGTGCAACCCGGTGACGATCAGCAGGCGGTTCAGCACGCCGAAGGCGAAGGCGCCGAAGCTGCCGCTTTCCAGCATGAGTTGGCCGAGGCCGTTGATGCCCTGTTGCAGCGGTGGCCAGATCACCCCGAACAGCAGGCCCAGGCAGACCGCGCTGATCCCGGTGGCGATCGGCACGAAGCGGCGGCCGCCGAAGAACGCCAGGTATTCCGGCAGCTTCACGTCCTTGAAGCGGTTATACAGGGCGCCAGCCACCAGGCCGCTGATGATGCCGGAGAGCACGCCCATGTCGATGCCCGGATCGATCACCTTGAGCACCGAGATCATCACCAGGTAGCCGATGGCGCCGGCGAGGCCGGCGGTGCCATTGTTGTCGCGAGCGAAACCGACGGCGATGCCGATGGCGAAGATCAGCGCCAGGTTGGCGAAGATCGCCTTGCCGGCGTCGTGGACCAGCGGAATGTCGAGCAGGTCGACGTCGCCCAGGCGCAGCAGCAGGCCGGCGATCGGCAGGATCGCGATCGGCAGCATCAGGGCGCGGCCCAGGCGTTGCAGGCTTTCGATCAGGAACGGGGGCATGGCGGTGGTCTCCGATTGTTCTTGTCAGGCCAGCGGCCAGTGTTGCAGGCAGGCGTCGCGCACCGCCCGGGCGCTGCCTAGGTCCAGTAGCGCCTGGGCGTGGCGGCGGCATTCAGCGGCGTCGAGCTGGCGCACCCGGGTCTTGATCTCGCCGACCAGGTTCGGCCCGACGGACAATTCCTCGACCCCGAGGCCGACCAGTACCGGTGTCGCCAGCGGGTCCGAGGCCAGCGCACCGCAGACGCCGACCCAGCGGCCGTGGCGGGCTGCTCCGGCGCAGGTCTGGGCGATCAGCCGCAGCAGCGCCGGGTGCAGGGCGTCGATGCGGTCGGCCAGGCCGGCGTGGCAACGGTCCATGGCCAGGGCGTACTGCGACAGGTCGTTGGTGCCGATGGAGAGGAAGTCGGCGTGTTCGGCCAGTTGATCGGCGAGCAGGGCGGCGGAGGGCACTTCGATCATCACCCCGAGTTCGGGCAGGCGCTCGATCCCCAACTGCGTGGCCAGCTCGCCGAGGCGGCCACGGATGGCGCGCAGTTCGTCGACCTCGCTGACCATCGGCAGCAGTATCCGGCAGCGTTCCAGTGGTTCGACCCTCAGCAGCGCGCGCAACTGCTGGTCGAGCAGCTCCGGGCGCGCCTGGCCGAGGCGGATGCCGCGCAGGCCCAGTGCTGGGTTTTCTTCCACCGGCAGCGGCAGGTAGTCGAGGTGCTTGTCGCCGCCGACATCGATGGTGCGGATGATCACCTTGCGCTGGCCCATGGCGTCCAGGACCTCCTGGTAGGCGTTGCGCTGCTCCTCTTCGTCGGGCGCGGCGCGGCGCTCGAGGAAGAGAAACTCGGTGCGTAGCAGGCCGACCCCGTCGGCGCCGTTGGCGAAGGCTTCGGCGGCCTCGCGCGGCGAGGCGACGTTGGCGCCGATCTCGATGCGCCGGCCGTCGCGGGTGAGCGCCTCGCGCTGCGCATCGGCCTGCTGGCGGCGGCGTTGTTCCTCGCGCTGCGCCACTTGCAAGGCGACCTGCTCCAGGCGTCGAGCGTCGGGGCTGAGTTCCAGCCGGCCCTGGCCGGCGTCCAGCACCACCTGCCGGCCTTCCTCCAGCTCCAGCAGCCCGGCGCCGAGCGCCACCAGGCACGGCAGGCCCTTGCTGCGGGCGAGGATGGCCACGTGGGAGGTGGCGCCGCCTTCGGCCATGCACAGGCCAGCCGCGCCGGCATCCACCAGCGGCGCGAGGTCGGAGGGGGTGATCTCCCGGGCGGCGACGATGGCGCCAGCAGGCACCCGCAATGGCGCGGTGTCGCCGAGCAGTACCCGCAGCACGCGTTTTTCCAGGTCGCGCAGGTCGTTGGCGCGCTCGGCCAGCAGCAGGTTGCCCAGCGCCTGGAGAATCTCGCACTGGGCCTGGATCGCCCGGTGCCAGGCGTGGGCGGCGCCGACGCCCTGGTCGATCAGCATGTCGGCGGCGTCCAGCAGACCCGGGTCTTCCAGCAGCGCGAGATGCGCGGAAAAGATCGCCGCTTCGTTCTCGTCGCCGCCGAGCCTGGCCTGCTGCAGGCTCCCCTGTACGTCGTCGCGCACCCGTTGCAGGGCCTGGTCCAGGGCGAGGTGCTGTTCCTCGGGACGATGCCGGCCGTCATCCGCCGGCAGGCTGATGGCGCCGAGCCGCGCCAGGGGACCGCTGGCCAGGCCGGGCGAAGCGCAGACGCCGGCCAGGGTACCGGCGACAGCCGCAGGTCGCGCCGCCTCGCCCGGGGCGATGGCGCGCGGAGCCTCCTTCGGAGCCCCCGCGGTGGCGCTGGCGAGGGCCGCGAGCAGGGCGCCGAGGGCCGCCTCGCTGTCTTCGCCGCGACAGATCACCTCTACCTCGTCCTGTTCGGCGACCCCCAGGCCCATGATGCCGACCAGGCTGTCGACGCTGGCCACCTGCCCGGCGAAGTGCAGTTCGGCCTGGCTGGAAAAGCCCTGCGCGGTCTTGCGTAGCAGCGCTGCCGGGCGTGCGTGCAGACCGCCATGATGGGCGACCCGCGCCCGCCCGCGAACCTGGCGCTGCGCGGAGCCTTCGCCAGGCGCGGGATTGGCCGGACGTTGCTCGGCCTTCTCTGGACTCAGTTGCAGGAGCGGCGCGCCGACCTCCACCGGGTTGGTGGTCAGCGGGCGTACCTGGAAGCCGTCGCCGTTGGTCAGGATCATCACCGTGATCAGACTGCGGCTGCCGCGGGCGACGCGGTCCAGGTCGAAGCGCAGCAGCGGCTGGCCCTCGATCACCCGCGTACCTTCCTCGACCAGCGCCTCGAAGCCTTCGCCTTGCAGCTGTACGGTATCGAGGCCGACGTGCAGCAGCAGCTCGGCACCGTTGTCGGCGCGCAGGCTGAGCGCGTGGCGGGTTCGCGCCAGGTGGCTGACCAGCCCGGCGCAGGGCGCGTGCAGGCAGTCGTTGAGTGGGTCGATGGCGATGCCTTCGCCCAGGGTGCCGCTGGAAAACACCGGGTCGGGTACTCGGTTGAGCGGCATCACGGGGCCGCTCAGGGGCGCTTTGAGGGCGAGATTCTTGTTGTTCATGGGCGCGCGCTCAGGCTCAGTGGGTTCGGGTGACTTTGCTCAGGTGCCGTGGCTGGTCCGGGTCCATGCCGCGGGCTTCGGCCAGGCCGGCGGCCATGACGTAGAAACTCTGGATCGCCAGGATCGGATCGAGCGCCGGATGCGCGGCGCGCTGCAGCGGCAGGTCGCGTTCGGCGATGTCGTCCGGGGCGGCGAGCAATACCTGCGCACCGCGCTGGCGCATATCCTCGGCGAGCGCCAGCAGGCCTTCCTGCTCCGGGCCGCGGGGAGCGAATACCAGCAGCGGATAGCGCTCCTCGACCAGCGCCATCGGTCCATGGCGGACCTCGGCGCTGCTGAAGGCCTCGGCCTGGATCGCCGAGGTTTCCTTGAATTTCAGCGCGGCCTCCTGGGCGATGGCGTAGCCGGCGCCGCGACCGATCACCATCAGCCGCTGGCAGTCGCGCAGGGCCTCGATGGCCGGCGACCAGTCGAGCCTGGCGGCCTGCTCCAGCCCGGCCGCCAGGCCCTGGCCGGCGGCCAGCAGGGCATTGTCGCGCTGCCAGTGGGCGAGCAGGCGGGCGCTGGCGCTGAGCGTGGCGATGAAGCTCTTGGTCGCTGCGACGCTGCGCTCGGTGCCGGCGCAGAGCGGCACGACGAATTCGCTGGCGGCTTCCAGCGGCGAATCTTCGGCATTCACCAGGGCGATGCCCAGGGCGCCGCGTTCGCGCAGGATGCGCAGGCTGTCCACGAGATCGGGGCTCTGTCCTGACTGCGAGAAAGCGAAGACGGCCTGCCCGGCGACACGCAGCGGCGAGCGGTTCAGGGTCACTACCGACATGGGCAGCGAGGCCACCGGCAAGCCGGCGTGCTGCATGGCCAGGTAGGCGAAGTAGCTGGCGGCATGGTCGGAGCTGCCGCGCGCGACGGTCAGTGCCAGGTTCGGATCGACCTCCCGCAGGCGCTGGCCAAGCGCCGGCAGGCAAGCGTCGAGCACGGCCAGTTGACGGCTCGCCACCGCGGCGGCGGAGAGCGCTTCCTCGAGCATCAGCGAAGTCATTCGAGTTCTCCTTCCACCATCACGGCGTCGAGTTCCAGGGAGCGATCCAGGCGCACCACATCGGCCCAGGCTGCGGGCGCCAGGCGGCCGCGCTCGGCGAGGCCGAGGTAATCGGCGGGGAATTGCGAAAGGCGTTGCGAGGCTTCGGCCAGGGGCAGGCCGATCTTCACCAGGTTGCGCAGCGCCTGGTCCATGGTCAGGGTGCTGCCGGCCAGGGTGCCGTCGGGCAGGCGCACGCCGCCCAGGCACTTGGTCACCGTGTGGCTGCCGAGCTTGTACTGGCCGTCGGGCATGCCGGCGGCGGCGGTGGAGTCGGTCACGCAGTACAGGCACGGGATCGAACGCAGGGCCACCCTGATGGCGCCGGGATGGACATGCAGCAGGTCGGGGATCAGCTCGGCGTAGCGTGCGTGGGCCAGGGCCGCGCCGACGATACCCGGTTCGCGGTGGTGCAGGCCGGTCATCGCGTTGTAGAGGTGGGTGAAGCTGCTGGCGCCGGCTTCCAGTGCGGCCACGCCGTCCTCGTAGCTGCCCAGGGTATGGCCGATCTGCAGGCGTACGCCGCGCTCGGCGAGGGCGCGGATCAGCGGCCGGTGTCCGGCGATCTCGGGGGCGATGGTGATCACCCGGATCGGCGCGCGGCGCAGGTAGTCCTCGACTTCCTCGAGCACCGCGGCATGGGCGAAGTTGGGCTGCGCGCCGAGCTTGCCGGAGTTGATGTAGGGGCCTTCCAGGTGCACGCCGAGTATCCGTGAACCGCCCTCCAGCGAGCGGCGGCAGTAAGCGCCGAGCTGGCTGAGGATGTCGGCGATCTCCTCGCGCGGTGCGGTCATGGTGGTGGCCAGCAGCGAGGTCGTGCCGAAGCGCCGGTGGGTGCGGGCGATGGTGGCGAAGGCGTCGCCGCCTTCCATGATGTCGCGGCCGCCGCCGCCGTGCACATGCAGGTCGATGAAGCCTGGCAGCAGGTACGGATCGGCGTTGCCGGCCGGGTCGCAGGGCTCGCCTTCGATCCGCTGGATACGCCCGTCCTGGATGTGTAGGCGGCCGAGGACCCAGCCTTGCGGGGTGAGAATGTTGCCTTCGAGCATGGCGGCTCCGTGTCGGTCAGCGTCGCAGTTCGGCGACGAAGTCGTAGTAGTCGTTGCGGCAGTAGGTGTCGGTCAGCTCGATCGGGGTGTTGTCCTCGAGGTAGCCGATCCGGGTCATCAGCAGCATCGCGGTGCCCGGCGCGATGCCGACCAGCGCGGCATCGGACGCGGACGCGTTGATCGCGCGCACGTGCTGGAGGGCGCGGACCACTGGGCGACCGATGCCGTCCAGGTATTCGTAGAGGGAATCGCCGACCGCTGTCGGGTCCGGCAGCAGGCGCGCCGGCAGGGTGCTGTTCTCGATCGCCATCACTGTGCCGTCGGCCTTGCGCAGGCGCTTCATGCGCGTGACCTTCTCGGTCGGCGAGAGGCCGAGGCGGATCAGTTCGTCGTGGGTGGGCAGGGCGATGCCGCGCTCCAGCCAGGTGGAGCCGGGGGTGAAGCCTTTCAGGCGGAGCATCTCGCTGAAGCTGGAGAGACGCGACAACGGTTGTTCGAGACGCGGCGTAATGAAGGTGCCGGAGCCCTGGTTGCGGCGGATCAGGCCCTGCTCGAAGAGTACTTCGAGGGCCTTGCGCGCGGTGACGCGGGAAATGTTCAGGGTTTCGCTGAGGTTGCGTTCGGAGGGCAGCGCTTCCTCCGCTTTCCACTGGCCGGCATGGATCGCGCTCTCGAGATTGCGCGCCAGCTGCAGATAGAGGGGGGTGGGTTGCGCCTCGTCGGGACGCAGGGCCAGGAGCAGGTCGTGGGCTGTCTTCATGAGAGGTTCCGATGCGGATTGTGTTGTTGTCGCCCGGTAATGCTGGGAAAACTAATACCACTTGAATACCACGTCAATGCCAGTTGTGCGTCGCGCACGCGTCAGCCAGCCGTCCCGTCGATTGACTCGGCCTGAGTAAGGGATGCAAGGGTTTGACGGATAAAAGAAAACGCCGCCGGAAAATCTCGCGGCGGCGTTCCTGGCGTGGCTGACGGCTGACGAGTGGTATCAGCCTGGTTCTGTCAGGGGCGGATCTCGATCAGCGTGCCGTCTTTCACCACGCTCCAGACTTCGCGCATGTCGGTGTTGTTCATGGCGATACAGCCATTGGTCCAGTCCAGGGTGGAGAAGTACCACTCCGGGTATTCGTCATCCAGCGGGGTGCCGTGGATCATGATCATGCCACCGGCCGGCAGGCCCTTTTCCCGGGCCTTGGCCACGTCGCGGGCGTTGGGGTAGGAAATGTGCATGGAGAGGTTGTAGTTGTTGCTGGTCTTGCGCCAGTCGATCCAGTAGAAGCCTTCCGGGGTGCGGTTGTCGCCTTCGGCCAGCTTCGGGCCGGTCGGGCGCTTGCCCAGCGAGACACGGTAGCTTTTCAGGACGTTGCCTTTGTTGAGGAGCAGCAGTTTTCGCTCGGACTTGAGCACCAGGACCTTGTCCACCTTGCCTTCCAGGCTCGGCGCGGCATTGGCCTGGGTCAGACTGGCGAAGGTCAAGCACAGCAAAGCAAGCAACCAGCGCATGGAAGTGAAATCCCCGATGTTCCCTTGAGCCGCAACGGCGGCGGTGTTCGAGTGTTTGGCGTTCAGTCTTTCTTATAGGAAGCCAGCATAGGTGCAATGGCTTCGTTGCGCACCGGGAAGCAGCCTTCGCGGCGGTCGCTGAAGTAGCATTCTAAGGTACGGCCGATGGTCGGAAAAGCCAGCTCCGACCAGGGAATCTCCGCTTCGTCGAAAAGCCGCACCTCCAGGCTTTCATCGCCGGCGGAGAAATCCAGGTCGAGCAGCTCGGCGCGGAAGAACAGGTAGACCTGGCTGATGTGCGGCAGGTCGAAAAGGGTATAGAGCTGCAGGTCGCCGATCCGCGCGTTGGCTTCTTCCTCTGTCTCGCGGGCCGCCGCCTGGGCGAGGGTCTCGCCGTTCTCCATGAAGCCGGCCGGCAGCGTCCAGTAGCCCAGGCGCGGCGCAATGGCGCGACGGCAGAGCAGGACCTGGCCGTCCCACACCGGCAGGCTGCCGGCGACGATACGCGGGTTCTGGTAGTGCACGGTGTGGCAGGCGTCGCAGACGTAGCGCAGGCGGTTGTCGCCGTCCGGGATGCGCTGGACCACCGTGGCGCCGCACAGGCTGCAGAATTTCATGCCAGGTTCTTCTTCGGGGAAAGGCCTATCTTGCTCGGCTGGCCGGGAGGCGACAAGGCCCCGTGCGGGAGGGGTGGGCTGGCCGGGGCTTTCGTGCCATGATCTCGGGGAAACGACAAGACCTCGGAAACCCCGGCAGTATGAACTGCACGCTCGACGAGCTGCGCCAACGCATCGAGGCGCACCGCCCCCGCCAACTGGATACCGACCAGCGCTTCCCCCAAGCGGCCGTGCTGGTGCCCATCACCCGCAGTGACGATCCGGAGCTGGTGCTGACCCTGCGCGCCGCCGGTTTGTCCACCCATGGCGGCGAGGTCGCCTTCCCCGGCGGGCGGCGCGACCCGGAAGACGCCGACCTGGTGCGCACCGCCCTGCGCGAGGCGGAGGAGGAGATCGCCTTGCCGCCGGGCCTGGTGGAAGTGGTCGGGCCGCTGAGCACCCTGGTCTCGCGGCATGGCATCGAGGTCACTCCCTATGTCGCCTTCATTCCCGACTTCGTCGAGTACCAGCCCAACGACGGTGAGATCGCCGCGGTGTTCAACGTGCCGCTGAGTTTCTTTCGCGACGACCCGCGCGAGGTCACCCACCGTATCGACTACTTCGGCCGCAGCTGGTACGTGCCCAGCTATCGCTTCGGCGAGTTCAAGATCTGGGGCCTGACGGCCATCATGGTGGTGGAGCTGGTCAACCTGCTGTACGACGACCCCATCGACCTGCACACGCCGCCGGCTTCGTTCATCAAACTGAGTTGACCGACGGGGCGCAGACCCCGGCCATGAGGAGATCGCGATGAAATACCGCCTGGGCGATGCCCGCGTCGAAACCCATCCCGACAGCTGGATCGCGCCCAGCGCAGCGGTGATCGGCAAGGTTCGCCTGGATGCCGGCGCCAGCGTCTGGTTTGGCGCGGTGCTGCGCGGCGACAACGAGCTGATCCATATCGGCGAGCACAGCAACGTCCAGGACGGCTCGGTGATGCACACCGACATGGGCTATCCGCTGACCCTCGGCAAGGGCGTCACCGTCGGCCACAACGCCATGCTGCATGGTTGCAGCGTGGGCGACTACAGCCTGGTGGGGATCAACGCGGTGATCCTCAATGGGGCGAAGATCGGCAAGTACTGCATCATCGGCGCCAACGCGCTGATTCCCGAGGGCAAGGAGATTCCCGACGGCTCGCTGGTGATGGGCTCGCCGGGCAAGGTAGTGCGCGAGCTGAGCGAGCCGCAGAAGAAGATGCTCGAGGCCAGCGCCGCCCACTATGTGCACAATGCCCGCCGTTACGCCCGCGACCTCGTCGAGGACCCGGCGTGAACGAGCGACCGGTGGCTTCGCCCTGCGTGCATGTCTGCGCGCTGGACGAGCAGGACATCTGTATCGGCTGCCAGCGCACGGCGGCCGAGATCACCCGCTGGGGCCTGATGAGCAACGACGAGCGCCGCGAGGTGCTCGGTCGCTGTTTCGAGCGCGCCAAGGCGCAAGGGCTGGTCAGCGGTTCCGCCTGAAGCGGATTCCGTTTTCTTTCATTTCCGAGGTTCTTCCATGACCCGTATCGGTACCCCCCTGTCGCCGAGCGCGACCCGCGTCCTTCTCTGTGGCTCCGGCGAGCTGGGCAAGGAAGTCGCCATCGAGCTGCAACGCCTGGGTTGCGAAGTGATCGCCGTCGATCGCTATGGCAACGCGCCGGCCATGCAGGTGGCACATCGCAGCCACGTGATCAGCATGCTCGACGGCGCCGCCCTGCGCGCGGTGATCGAGCAGGAGAAGCCGCACTACATCGTGCCGGAGATCGAGGCCATCGCCACCGCGACCCTGGTCGAGCTGGAGGCCGAAGGCTACACCGTGGTGCCCACCGCCCGCGCCGCGCAACTGACCATGAACCGCGAGGGTATCCGCCGGCTGGCTGCCGAGGAGCTCGGCTTGCCGACCTCGCCCTATCACTTCGCCGATACCTTCGAGGACTACCGCCGTGGCGTCGAGCGCGTCGGCTACCCCTGCGTGGTGAAGCCGATCATGAGTTCGTCGGGCAAGGGCCAGAGCGTCCTGAAAGGCCCCGACGACCTGCAGGCGGCCTGGGACTATGCCCAGGAAGGCGGGCGCGCCGGCAAGGGCCGGGTGATCGTCGAGGGCTTCATCGATTTCGACTACGAAATCACCCTGCTCACCGTGCGCCACGTCGATGGCACCACTTTCTGCGCGCCGATCGGTCACCGCCAGGTCAAGGGCGACTACCACGAGTCCTGGCAGCCGCAGGCGATGAGCGCGCAGGCTCTGGCCGAGTCCGAGCGGGTCGCCCGGGCAGTGACCGAGGCCCTCGGCGGACGCGGGCTGTTCGGCGTCGAACTGTTCGTCAAGGGCGACCAGGTGTGGTTCAGCGAGGTGTCGCCGCGTCCGCACGATACCGGCCTGGTGACCCTGATTTCCCAGGATCTTTCCGAGTTCGCGCTGCACGCGCGGGCGATCCTCGGCCTGCCGATCCCGGTGATCCGCCAGCTCGGCCCGTCGGCCTCGGCGGTGATCCTGGTGGAAGGCAAGTCCCGGCAGGTCGCTTTCGCCAACCTCGGCGCCGCGCTGAGCGAGGCGGATACGGCGCTACGCCTGTTCGGCAAGCCGGAAGTGGATGGCCAGCGGCGAATGGGCGTGGCCCTGGCGCGCGACGAGTCGATCGACGCCGCCCGCGCCAAGGCGACCCGGGCCGCCCAGGCGGTTCGCGTCGAACTCTGAGATGCGCCGGCTGGCAACGCTGGCCTGGTGGGCGGCGGCTCTGCCGTTGCTGCCGCTGGCGGTGCCGCTGGCTATCCGCACCCGCCGCCGAGCCTTGCGCCTGGCGCCCGCGGCGGGACCTCGCGAAGGGCTGGTCGGTGGGTCCGGTGCCGAAGAGCCGCTGCGCTTGCTGTTGTTCGGTGAGTCGACAGTGGCCGGGGTCGGCGCCAGTTGCCTGGACTACGCCCTGGCCGGCCGCCTGGCCGCGGCGCTGGGCGAGCGTCTGCGGCGCCCGGTGGCCTGGCAGGCGCTGGGCGAGAACGGTATCACCAGCGGCGAGGCGCGCGAACGCTTGCTACCGCAGGTGGCGGGACGTTTCTTCGACCAGGTGATCCTGGTCTTCGGCGTCAATGACACCACCAGCCTGCGCTCCCTCGAACGCTGGCGCGCCGACTGCGCGGCCCTGATCGACGGCTTCCAGGCGGCCGGCGCGCAGGTGACCTGCACCGCGGTGCCGCCGCTGCAGCATTTTTCCGCCTTGCCCGGGTTGCTGCGGGCCCTGCTGGGGTGGCGCGGGCGGCTGCTCGACGAGGCGCTGTGCGATCTCGCTGGCGCGACCGGCGCCGGCTACTGCCCGATCTCGCTGGACCTGCTTCCGGGCTACCTGGCCATCGACGGCTTTCATCCGTCGCAGCTGGGCTACCAGGTCTGGGCCGGGGCCCTCGCCGACTGGTTGGCGGCGAGGGAGAAGGGCGGCGTCGCGGTAGTCTGAGCGAGACTCAGGACACTGCGCCGAGGTCGTTGTCGCGGGTTTCCTTCAGGCACAGCACCGCCAGCAGGCTGAGCAGCGCCGCTGCGGAGACGTAGCCGCCGACCCAGCCCAGGCCGCCGATGCCGACCAGCTTCTGGGCGATATAGGGCGCCACCGAGGCGCCGAGAATGCCGCCCAGGTTGTAGGCCGCCGACGCGCCGGTGTAGCGCACGTGGGTGGGGAATATTTCCGGCAGCAGCGCGCCCATCGGGGCGAAGGTGACCCCCATCAGGAACAGCTCGATGCAGAGGAACAGGGCGACGCTGAACGTCGAGCCCTGGCTGAGCAGCGGCTCCATGGCGAAGCCGGAGGCGATCGCCGCCAGGCTGCCGAGCAGCAGTACCGGCTTGCGTCCGAAGCGGTCGCTGAGCCAGGCCGACAGCGGCGTGGCGGCGGCCATGAAGAGCACCGCGAGGCACAGCAGACCAAGGAACTCCTCGCGGCTGAAGCCGAGGCTGGCCACCCCGTAGCTCAGCGAGAACACCGTGGAGATATAGAACAGCGCATAACACACCACCATCGCCAGGGCGCCGAGCAGGGTCGGCCGCCAGTGCTGGGCGAACAGCTCGGCGATCGGCAGGCGGACCCTCTCGTGCTTGGCCATGGCCTTGGCGAACACCGGGGTTTCCGCCAGCTTCAGGCGTACGTAGAGGCCGACCACAACCAGCGCCGCGCTGAGCAGGAACGGGATCCGCCAGCCCCAGTCACGGAACTGCTCCTCGCTGAGCAGCATCGCCAGGGCCAGGAACAGGCCGTTGGCGGCGAGGAAGCCGATCGACGGGCCGAGCTGGGGAAACATGCCGAACCAGGCGCGCTTGCCGGCCGGCGCGTTCTCCGTGGCCAGCAGCGCGGCGCCGCCCCACTCGCCGCCGAGGCCGAGGCCCTGGACGAAGCGCAGCACGCAGAGCAGCAACGGCGCCCAGTAGCCGATGCTGTCGTAGCCGGGGAGGACGCCGATCAGGGTGGTGGACACCCCCATCAGCAGCAGCGAGGCGACCAGGGTCGACTTGCGCCCGATGCGGTCGCCGAAGTGGCCGAACAGCGCCGAGCCCAGCGGACGGGCGAGGAAGGCGATGCCGAAGGTGAGGAAGGCGCTGAGCATCTGCGCGGTGCCGGATGTCTGCGGGAAGAATACCGGACCGATCACCAGGGCGGCGGCAGTGGCATAGACGTAGAAATCGTAGAACTCGATGGCGGTGCCGATGAAGCTGGCGACTGCGACCCGGGTGGTCGAGTTGGCCGGTTCCGGAGCGGCGTCGGCGGCGAGGGTGGCGGCGGTCATGGTGGGAAGGTCCCTGGCAGTCGGGGCACGACGGAGTGCTTCCGTGCGGCCGGATGGTTATGGCCAGTGCGCCGATGCGGCGGCGCGGCGCCCGGGTGGGGCGGACGAGATCGGTCGCGCAGGGAGGATGGGGCTGCGCGCCGTGCGCCGGCTGGTACCGTCGGCATCGGGGCCGGGCGGGCAGGCGGGACTGGCGGGTGACTGGCCGGGGCTCGGGCTGCGGGTAGCGGCGGAACCGGCGGCAGGGCTGGATAAGCTGGGGTCGATTATAGAGCGCCGCGGGGCCGGTTCGGCAATCCCGGATCAGACGCTGGCGTCGCTTTCGACCAGCGGGGTCAGCGCGCGGGGATGCCAGGCGCGCACGCTTTTCACACGGTTTTCCGCCGACTGCTGGATTTC
This sequence comes from Pseudomonas sp. PS1(2021), assembly GCF_020405165.1. NCBI lineage: Bacteria > Pseudomonadati > Pseudomonadota > Gammaproteobacteria > Pseudomonadales > Pseudomonadaceae > Pseudomonas > Pseudomonas sp. PS1(2021). The sequence goes on from NZ_CP084484.1 coordinate 7,603,621, forward strand.
CAGGCAGTAGGGGCCGATGCGCAGGCACACCGCGCAATCGGGGATCTGCTCCAGGGCTTCGGTGACCAGGCCGTTGAGGGTCTTCGGGCCGTCGCAGGGCAATTGCCAGCCAAGCGACTTGTTCAGCTCGCGCAGGTTGGCGCTGCCGTCGATGACGAAGCTGCCGTCCTCCTGGGCCTGGATATCCGGGTTGTCGAGGCTGTCGAGGTCGTTGAAGTCGCCGACGATCTCTTCGAGGATGTCCTCCAGCGTGACGATGCCGATCACCTCGCCATATTCGTCGACCACCACGCCGATACGGCGCTTCTCCTTCTGGAAGTTCACCAACTGGGTCGACAGCGGCGTGCTTTCCGGCACGAAATACGGCTCCATGCAGGCCTGGCGGAGATTCTCCTTGGTCAGGCGGCCCTGGGTCAGCAGGCGCGCGATCTGGCGCATGTGCACGACCCCTTCGATCTGGTTGACGTCGTCGCGGTAGACCGGCAGGCGGGTGTGGCTGGTGGTGCGCAACTGCTCGACGATGACCTCGAGTTCGTCGTCGAGGTCGATGCCTTCGATTTCGTTTCGCGGGATCATCAGGTCGTTGACCGTGACCTTCTCCAGGTCCAGCAGGCCGAGCAGCATGTCATGCCGGTTGACCTCGCTGGCCTGGGGATTGTCGGCCGGATGCAGGGCCTCTTCGTCGCGGCTGCGTCCGCTGTCGTCCTGTTCCGCCGCGGCGACGCCGAGCAGGCGCAGCAGCGCGTTGCTCAGCAGGGTCAGCAGCCACAGCAGGGGCCAGCACAGGCGCTGCAGGATCAGGAGCGGCAGGCTGAGCGGCAGGGCGACGCGTTCCGAGCGAAGGGCGCCGTAGCGGCGCGGCAGCAGGGCGCCGAACAGCAGCAGGAGCAGGGTCATGCCGGGGATGGCGACGGCCAGGCCGATGACGCCCCAGTGGCGCAGCGCGGCCCAACTGGCCAGGGCGGCGGCGCTGACGTTGACCAGGGTGCGGCCGAACAACAGGGTGCCGCGCAGGCGGTCGTCGTGCAGCAGCAGCCAACTGCTGCGCCGGGCCCCGCGCAGGCCTTGCTTGGCCTGCAGGCGCAGGCGGTAACGGTCGAGGTTGAGCAGGGCGGTCTCGACGCAGGAGAAGAACGCCGAGCAGGCGACCAGGAGAACCAGCAGGCCGACCAGGTACCCGGGGTGCAGCTCATCCATGAAGGAGGCCCATCAGATGTGCAGGATGAATTCCCGCACCAGCTTGCTGCCGAAGTACGCCAACATCAACAGGCAGAAACCGGCCAGGGTCCAGCGGATCGCCTTGTGGCCCCGCCAGCCGAGCTGGTGGCGACCCCAGAGGAGCACGGCGAAGACCACCCAGGCGAAGCAGGACAGGATGGTCTTGTGCGCCAGGTGCTGGGCGAACAGGTTGTCGACGAACAGCCATCCGGACAGCAGCGACAGCGAAAGCAGCGACCAGCCGCCCCAGAGGAAGCCGAACAGCAGGCTTTCCATGGTTTGCAGGGGCGGGAAGTTGCGGATCAGCCCGGACGGATGCTTGTGCTTGAGGCGGTAGTCCTGGAGCAGCAGCAAGAGCGCCTGGAACACCGCGATGGTGAGCAGGCCGTAGGCCAGGATCGAGAGCAGGATGTGGGCCAGAATGCCTGGCTGTTCGTTGATCGGCTCGACGGTGCCGTGGGGGATGAGTACCGCCAGCAGGGTGGTGAGGGCACCCAGCGGGAATAGAAGGAGGAGCAGGTTCTCCACCGGTATCCGCAAGGTCGCCAGCAGGGTCAGGAGAATTACCGCGGCGGCGATCAGGCTGGCGGCGTTGAAGAAGTCCAGCACCAGGCCGGCCGGGGTCAGCAATTGCTGGTAGAGGCTGAAGGCGTGGGCGACCAGTGCCAGGAGTCCGAACAGGAGCAGCAGGGGTTTGCCCGGCGCGGTGCGCTTGGACACACAGGCACCCTGGTAGGCGGCGGTGCCGAGATAGAGAACAGCAGCGATGAGGCTGGGCAGCAGGGGATGCATAAGTCCTTGTAATCGCGGGCCCGAAAGGATGGGAGTTTGGCATAGATCGAGCGTCGCGAGAAAGCCGTTGCGAACAGTTCTCTCGTACCTGTGGCCGGGTTGGCGGACCGCCTGCCGCGGGCGCCGCGACCTCATGGTCCGGCGGTCGCTTCGGCAAAGACGGAACGCATCGGCAAATCAAGGACTTGAGGCTGGCCTCCGGTCGTCGCCGGACACACACTCCGTCTTTCATCGCGTGTCCCGCGACGCGCTCTTGGTTATAATCCGCCGCTTGCCGCAACCCCCGTGGAAGGATCGCGCATGTTCGAAAACCTTACAGACCGCCTCTCGCAGACGCTTCGCCATGTCACCGGCAAGGCCAAGCTGACCGAGGACAACATCAAGGACACTCTGCGCGAAGTGCGCATGGCCCTGCTCGAGGCCGACGTGGCCCTGCCGGTGGTCAAGGACTTCGTCAACAAGGTCAAGGAGCGCGCCGTCGGTACCGAGGTCTCGAAGAGCCTGACCCCGGGACAGGCGTTCGTGAAGATCGTCCGCGCCGAGCTCGAGGAGCTGATGGGGGCGGCCAACGAGGACCTGGCGCTGAGCGTCGCGCCGCCGGCGGTGATCCTGATGGCCGGCCTGCAGGGCGCGGGCAAGACCACCACCGCGGGCAAGCTGGCGCGCTTCCTTAAGGAACGCAAGAAGAAGTCGGTGATGGTGGTTTCCGCCGACGTCTACCGACCCGCCGCGATCAAGCAGCTGGAAACCCTGGCGGGCGAGGTTGGCGTAACCTTCTTCCCTTCCGACGTCAGCCAGAAGCCGGTGGCCATCGCCGAGGCGGCGATCCGCGAGGCGAGACTGAAGTTCATCGACGTGGTGATCGTCGATACCGCAGGCCGCCTGCACATCGATGCCGACATGATGGACGAGATCAAGCAGGTGCACGCGGCGATCAAGCCGGCGGAAACCCTGTTCGTGGTCGATGCCATGACCGGCCAGGACGCCGCCAACACCGCCAAGGCCTTCAATGACGCCTTGCCGCTGACCGGCGTGGTCCTGACCAAGGTCGACGGCGACGCGCGTGGTGGTGCCGCGCTCTCGGTGCGGGCGATCACCGGCAAGCCGATCAAGTTCCTCGGCATGGGCGAAAAGAGCGAAGCGCTCGATCCGTTCCATCCCGACCGCGTGGCCTCGCGCATCCTCGGCATGGGCGACGTGCTCAGCCTGATCGAACAGGCCGAGCAGAACCTCGACCGCGACAAGGCCGAGAAGCTGGCGAAGAAGATCAAGAAGGGCAAGGGCTTCGACCTGGAAGACTTCCGCGACCAGTTGCAACAGATGAAGAACATGGGCGGCCTCGGCGGGCTCATGGACAAGCTGCCGATGCTCGGCGGGGTCAACCTGGCGCAGATGGGCAATGCCCAGGGTGCTGCGGAGAAACAGTTCAAGCAGATGGAGGCGATCATCAACTCGATGACGCCCGGCGAACGGCGCGATCCGGAAATGATCAGCGGCTCGCGCAAGCGCCGCATCGCCCTTGGCTCCGGTACCCAGGTGCAGGACGTCGGCCGGCTGATCAAGCAGCACAAGCAGATGCAGAAGATGATGAAGAAGGTCACCGCCAAGGGCGGCATGGCCAAGATGATGCGAGGCATGGGCAGTATGTTCCCGGGGGGCATGCCCAAGCTTTGATCGGACGCGCGGCCGCTGGCCACGCCGGCGGTTTCGCTCCGTCGGCCGGCGGGCGGACCGTGTGCTTCCCGCGCTCTCCGCGCCGGCCGATGGGTGGCCGAAAAAGAGATTTGCAAATTCCCCGATAATCCTTAGAATATGCGGCCTTTCGGGCCGTGGGCCCAGCGTGCATTCATTTTGCAAGCACCGACTACAGGAACGAAGTTCACATGGTAACCATCCGTCTTGCTCGTGGCGGCTCCAAAAAGCGCCCCTTCTACCACCTGACCGTGACCAACAGCCGCAATGCGCGCGATGGTCGCTTCGTCGAGCGCATCGGTTTCTTCAACCCGGTTGCGACTGGTGGCGAAGTGCGTCTGTCCGTCGACCAGGAGCGTGCTACCTACTGGCTCGGCCAGGGTGCACAGCCGTCTGAGCGCGTTGCTCAGCTGCTCAAGGACGCTGCCAAGGCAAACGCCTAAGCCGTCATGAGTGAAATGCCGACACCCGCCGACGACCTGGTCGTGATCGGCAAGATCGTTTCGGTGTACGGCATCCGCGGTGAGGTGAAGGTGTATTCCTTTACCGACCCGTTGGACAACCTGCTGGACTATCGCCGCTGGACGCTCCGGCGCGACGGCGAGATTCGGCAGGCCGAGCTGGTCAGGGGGCGCCTGCATGGCAAGGTCCTGGCCGCCAAGCTCAAGGGGCTCGACGATCGCGAAGAGGCCCGCACCTTCACCGGTTACGAGATCTGCATCCCGCGTAGCGAGTTGCCCTCTCTCGAGGAAGGTGAGTACTACTGGCACCAGCTGGAAGGCCTGAAGGTGATCGACCAGGGCGGGCAGTTGCTCGGCGTGATCGACCATCTGCTGGAAACCGGTGCCAACGATGTCATGGTGGTCAAGCCCTGCGCGGGCAGCCTGGACGACCGCGAGCGCCTGTTGCCCTACACCGGGCAGTGCGTGCTGTCGATCGACCTGGCCGCTGGCGAGATGCGGGTGGACTGGGACGCGGACTTCTGATCATCCATGGACAAGCGTTTGTGGGTGGGCGTCGTCAGCATCTTTCCGGAGATGTTCCGCGCGATCAGTGACTATGGCATCACCAGCCGTGCGGTAAAGCAGGGGTTGCTCACGCTGACCTGCTGGAATCCACGGGACTACACCGAGGACCGCCACCAGACGGTGGACGACCGGCCCTTCGGCGGTGGCCCTGGCATGGTGATGAAGATCAAGCCTCTGGAGGGCGCGCTGGCGGATGCCAGGCAAGCCGCCGGGGGCAGGAAGGCGAAGGTGATCTACCTTTCGCCGCAAGGCCGCCAGCTGACGCAGGCGGGCGTACGCGAACTGGCCGAAGAGGAAGCGTTGATCCTCATCGCCGGGCGCTACGAAGGCATCGACGAGCGCTTCATCGAAGAGCACGTCGATGAAGAATGGTCGATCGGCGATTATGTCCTGTCCGGCGGTGAGTTGCCGGCCATGGTGCTGGTCGATGCAGTGACGCGGTTGCTGCCCGGTGCATTGGGTCATGCAGATTCCGCCGAGGAGGACTCCTTCACGGATGGCCTGCTCGACTGCCCGCACTACACCCGACCCGAGGTGTACGCGGACAAACGTGTTCCTGAAGTGTTGCTCAGTGGCAACCATGAACACATCCGGCGTTGGCGTTTGCAGCAGGCCCTTGGGCGGACCTGGGAACGACGCGCCGATCTTCTGGATAGCCGCTCGCTTTCTGGAGAAGAGCAGAAGCTGCTGGCGGAATATATCCGTCAGCGGGACGATAGTTAACGTATCGATGGCTGGCCGATTGCCGGTCTTAGGAGCACAGCATGACCAACAAGATCATTCAGCAGATCGAAGCTGAACAGATGAACAAAGAGATCCCGGCGTTCGCCCCCGGCGATACCGTGATCGTCCAGGTCAAGGTGAAGGAAGGCGACCGTCAGCGTCTGCAGGCCTTCGAAGGCGTCGTTATCGCCAAGCGCAACCGTGGCCTGAACAGCGCCTTCACCGTGCGCAAGATCTCCAACGGCGTGGGCGTGGAACGTACCTTCCAGACCTACAGCCCGATCGTCGACAGCCTGAGCGTCAAGCGTCGCGGCGACGTGCGCAAGGCCAAGCTGTACTACCTCCGCGCCCTGTCCGGCAAGGCCGCGCGCATCAAGGAAAAACTGGTCTAATCCGGTTCTTCTCCGAGAAAAGCAGCCCGAGGGCTGCTTTTTTCATGTCTGGCGTTCGCCTTTCCGGCGGCGCTTCCTACTGCCCACGGCAGCGCATAACCAGTACAACATCCGCGGCACCCAGGCAGCCACTCCATCCGGTATTCGTGGCATGACCCCCAGAGAGCAAGAAATCCTGCGTCGCACCGAGCTTTCCGAAACCCGTGTGACCAAGGCGGTATTCCCGCCCACCACCAATCACCACAACACCCTGTTCGGCGGGACTGCGCTGGCCTGGATGGACGAGGTCTCGTTCATCACCGCGACCCGTTTCTGCCGCCTGCCGCTGGTGACCGTTTCCACCGATCGCATCGACTTCAACCACCCGATCCCGGCGGGCTCGATCGTCGAACTGGTCGGACGGGTGGTCAAGGTCGGCAACACCAGCCTCAAGGTGGAGGTCGAGGTGTACCTGGAAAGCATGTACGCCGACGGTCGCGAGAAGGCCATACACGGCCTGTTCAGCTTCGTTGCCATCGACGACGAAAAGCGGCCGGTTCCGGTCCTGCCGGGGTTCCCGGCCAGCCAGGCGGCTTGATACAGGCAGAAAGAAGGCACCCACGGGTGCCTTTTCCATATCCCCGGACGATCCGGCCCTGGGTTGGGATCAGGGCCGCAGGCTGATCTTCAGGGAGGCTTGGGACAGGTCGATCTGTTGCAGGCTGACGCTGCCGAACGTCTGCTCGCGCGGCGCGCCGGCAATGCGGATATTGTCGAAGCGCACCTCGCCGATACTGCTCGGCAGGCGCAGGTTGACCGAGCCGTCGGGGTTGAGCGTGCTTTGCGTCTTGCCGGTTTCGTAGCGAACGTCGCTCATCGAGGTTTCCGCCTCCAGGCTGTCGAGCATCGGCATCACCAGCTTCGCCAGTTGCTTCACCGCGGCCAGTCCGTCGCCGCCCTCGGCCTTCAGGAACAGGCCCTCGAGGCTTTCGTTGAGGCCCTGGGCGTTGACGTTGCTCATCTCGACGTCGGTCAGCGGACGCAGGTTCTTCGGCAATTCCTGGCGGCTCATGGCCGCTGGCGGCTGCATACGCTGGATGTCGGCGCTGGCCATCTGGAACGGACTGAGCAGGGCGGCGACCAGGGTCGCGGCCAGGCGCAGGTTGGTCTGCTTCTTCAGCGCCTTCTTCAGTTGCCGTTCGCTCAGCAGGCCCTGCTCGATCAGGGTTTCGCCCAGGCGCTTGTGGTTGCTCAACTGCGCCTGGATCGCGGCGTCCAGTTGGGCGGCGCTAATCAGCCCCTTGTTGATCAGGATCTGGCCCAGGCGGGAATGTTGTTGATTGGACATGGTCATGGCCTGATGAAAAAAGAGGATGATGGCTAGATGCAATCATCCTCTTCGTGGGCTTCGTTTGTCACCCAACCTTGGATAGGGTGACGACGGTCTTTCGTCGGTTCGTTGAAGTCTAGTCGGCGATTTCCGTAGCCTGCGACTTGCTGACTGACGGTTCCGCGTCGATCAGCGACAGCAGCGTCCAGCCGGTGCCCGGCGCCAGCGTGGACTGTGGCGTGGCGACGTGCATCCTGCCGTTCGGATCGCGGGCGAACAGCAGGATCGCGGACTCGCCGTGCAGCGCCTGGTAGTCGTTCCAGCCGAAGGTGTCGGTGAGCAGGGTGGTGCGGATTTCGGCGCCGCGCGACAGCAGGCTGGCGAACTGCGCGTAGGTCAGCGGTCGCTGGCCAAGTGGGCGGCCACGGTGTTCGTCGCTGGAGCGGTGCTTGTCGGTACGCTTGGCTTCCTGGCTGGTCGGCAGGCCGAACAGCTGGCGATGGCCGAACTCGTGGCGGAAGCGCATGGCCGCCAGGGTATTCAGCTCGCCGGCTGGAGAAACCCCCAGCAAATGCCCGATGCCGACCAGGTCGAGGTGGGCTTCGGCGTGCTGCGAGGTGGGATTGCCGAAATAGGTGGGCAGGTTGTCCATGCGGGCGGCGCGGATGTTTTCCCAGCTCGAATCAGTCAGCAGCACGCGGCTGCCGAGGCTCTTCAGGGCCTTGCCGATGGCGCGCCCGACCGGATTGGCGCCGACGATCAGGTAGCCGCTGGGCGAGGGCTCGGCGACCTTCAGCAGGCGCGCCAGGGGGCGGGCGGTGGCGCTTTGCAGGACCACCGTGCCGATGATCACCAGAAAGGTCAGCGGCACCAGCAGCGCCGCCTGGGCATGGCCTTCGGCGCTCAGGCGGATGGCGAAGATCGCCGAGACCGCCGCGGCGACGATCCCGCGCGGGGCGATCCAGCTGAGCAGGGCGCGCTCGCGCCAGCTCAGCGGCGAACCCCAGGTCGACAGCGCCACGTTCAGCGGCCGGGCGACGAACTGGATCAGCAGCAGCACCAGCAGCGCCGCCGGGCCCAGGCCGAGCAGGGCATTGATGTCCAGGCGCGCGGCCAGGAGGATGAACAGGCCGGAAATCAGCAGGACGCTGAGGTTTTCCTTGAAGTGCAGGATCTGCCGTACGTCGACGCCCTTCATGTTGGCCAGGCCCATGCCCATCAGGGTGACGGCGAGCAGCCCGGATTCGTGCATCACCCGGTTCGAGGCGATGAATACGCCCAGCACCGCGGCCAGCGTCGCCAGGTTGTGCAGGTAGTCCGGCAGCCAGTGGCGGCGCAGGACGATGCCCAGCGCCCAGCCGCCGAGGATGCCGAACAGGCTGCCGCAGAGGATCACTCCACCGAAGGTCTGCAGGCTGTGTAGCCAGCCATCGCCTTCGCCGCTGGAGATGATGAAGCTGTACACCACTACCGCCAGCAGGGCGCCGATGGGATCGATGACGATACCTTCCCAGCGCAGGATGTTCGCCACCGCGGCCTTGGGCCGGACCACCCGCAGCATCGGGACGGTCACCGTGGGCCCGGTGACCAGGGTCAGGGTGCCGAACAGCAGGGCCATTTCCCAGCCGAAGTCGAGCAGGTAGTGGGCGGCCAGGGCGATCACGCCCCAGGTCGAGAGCGCGCCGATGGTCACCATTCGGTGCACCACGGTGCCGATTTCCTTCCATTCGCTGAAATGCAGGGTCAGGCTGCCCTCGAAGAGGATCAGCGCCACTGCCAGGGATACCAGTGGGAACAGCAGGGGGCCGAACATCTCGTCCGGATCGAGCCAGCCGAGTAGCGGGCCGGCGACGATCCCGGACAGCAGCAGGAAAAGAATGGCTGGCAGGCGCAGGCGCCAGGCCAGCCATTGACTGAGCAGGGCGGCGGCACCGATGCCGCCGAGGGCGAGCAGGATAGCGTTCTGGTCCATCGAGGATTCCTTGTCAGCGTCGCTCCGCTCGTCCTGAGCCGGGGCGAACCATCGAGCCACATGGCTCCGCTTTTTCCCGCGGGCACGGGAAGCCGGCCGACCTCCTGTCGACCGGCCTGACTAACCATTACGTGGCGATGACGGCCAACGCTCGCGATAGCGCCCAGGCTATGAAAGACTAGCCGCGCTTTCATTTGGTTCGCAGCCTTCATCCATGAGTACCCTCGAACATCCCCTGATCGACCGTTTCCTCGATGCCCTGTGGCTGGAAAAAGGCCTTGCCGACAACACCCGCGAGGCTTATCGCAACGACCTCCAGCAGTTCAACGCCTGGCTCGATGGCCGCGGGCTGCGCCTGGAGGGCATCGGCCGCGACGCCATCCTCGATCACCTGGCCTGGCGCCTGGAACAGGGCTACAAGGCCCGCTCGACCGCGCGCTTCCTCTCCGGCCTGCGTGGCTTCTATCGCTATTGCCTGCGCGACGGCCTGATCGCCGAGGATCCCACCTTGCAGGTGGACCTGCCGCAACTGGGCAAGCCGTTGCCGAAATCCCTCTCCGAAGCGGACGTCGAGGCATTGCTGGCGGCGCCGGAAGTCGACGACCCGCTGGGCCTGCGCGATCGCACCATGCTCGAAGTGCTGTATGCCTGCGGCCTGCGGGTCAGCGAACTGGTCGGCCTGACCCTGGAGCAGGTCAACCTGCGCCAGGGCGTGGTCAAGGTATTCGGCAAGGGCAGCAAGGAGCGCCTGGTGCCGCTCGGCGAGGAAGCCATCGGCTGGCTCGAACGCTACCTGCGCGAGGCCCGCGGCGACCTGCTCGGCGGGCGGCCCAGCGACGTGCTGTTCCCCAGCCTGCGCGGCGAACAGATGACCCGCCAGACCTTCTGGCATCGCATCAAGCATCACGCGCAGGTGGCGGCGATCGGCACGTCGATTTCGCCGCACACCCTGCGCCACGCCTTCGCCACCCACCTGCTCAACCATGGCGCCGACCTGCGGGTGGTGCAGATGCTGCTCGGCCACAGCGACCTGTCGACCACCCAGATCTATACCCATATCGCCCGGGCCCGCCTCCAGGATCTGCACGCACGCCACCACCCGCGAGGCTGACGCTTTGTCCGAAAAATCCGTACCTACCCGAAAAGAGGCGCTTTCGTAGCGTTCTGCGACAAGCGTCGGGCCCGTCGGGATAGTGGTCTATGGTAGGCTTCGCCGACCGCACGACAGGAGTGACACATGCGCGTGACCCGTTTTCTGGCTGCTGCCGCCCTCGGCCTGATGAGTACCCTGGCCCTGGCAGACAATGCCGATCAGAACATCCGCAAGACCCTGCAGGCCCTGCAACCGGACCTGCCCATCGACTCCATCGCCAGCAGCCCGCTGCAGGGGCTCTACCAGGTGCAGCTGAAGGGCGGCCGGGTGCTCTACGCCAGCGCCGACGGCCAGTTCGTCATGCAGGGCTACCTCTACCAGGTGAAGGACGGCAAGCCGGTCAACCTGACCGAGAAGGCCGAGAGCCAGGCGATCGCCAAGGCGATCAACGGCGTGCCCGCCAGCGAGATGGTGGTGTATCCGGCCAAGGGCCAGGCCAAGGCGCACATCACGGTGTTCACCGATACCACCTGCCCGTACTGCCAGAAGCTGCATGCCGAGGTGCCGGACCTGACCGAGCAGGGGATCGAGGTGCGCTACATGGCGTTCCCGCGCCAGGGGCCGCAGTCGGCGGGCGACAAGCAACTGCAGGCGGTCTGGTGTGCGAAGGAGCCGACCAAGGCGATGGACGCCATGATGAACGGCAAGGAGATCAAGTCTTCCGAGTGCAAGAACCCGGTCGACAAGCAGTTCCAGATGGGCCAGATGGTCGGGGTGCAGGGAACGCCGGCGATCGTCCTCGCCAACGGCCAGTTGCTCCCCGGCTACCAGCCGGCCAAGCAGTTGGCCAAGCTGGCGCTGGAGGCCAAATAGCGCCGGGTCTGCCGAACAATTGACTAATAAAGAGCCGCTTCGTAATGTGCGGCTCTTTTGTTTTCATCATTGGCGATTTCCGTCGCCCGCTGGCGGAATCCATCGCCAGGATGTGTCGTGGCCCGTACAGTGGTCGCGTCAACCTCGATTCGATCGGGGAACCATAGCAGGCCGGCGCGTCCGGCCGTCGTAGGTGAGATGGGGAGTTCCAGCGTGAAACCGGTCAAAGTAGGCATCTGTGGGTTGGGGACCGTCGGTGGCGGTACCTTCAATGTACTCGAACGCAACGCCGAGGAGATTGCCCGCCGTGCCGGGCGCGGTATCGAGGTTGCGCAGATCGCCGCCCGCCGGCCGAACCCGAAGTGCGATACCGGTGCGACCCCCATCACCGCCGATATCTTCGACGTAGCGTGCAATCCCGAGATCGACGTGGTCGTCGAGTTGATCGGCGGCTACACCCTGGCCCACGAGCTGGTGCTCAAGGCCATCGAGAACGGCAAGCACGTGGTCACCGCGAACAAGGCGCTGATCGCCGTGCACGGCAACGAGATCTTCGCCAAGGCCCGCGAGAAGGGCGTGATCGTCGCCTTCGAGGCCGCTGTCGCCGGCGGCATCCCGGTGATCAAGGCGATCCGCGAGGGGCTGTCGGCCAACCGCATCAACTGGCTGGCCGGGATCATCAACGGTACCGGCAACTTCATCCTCAGCGAAATGCGCGAGAAGGGCCGTACCTTCCCCGACGTGCTCGCCGAGGCCCAGGCCCTGGGCTATGCCGAGGCCGACCCGACCTTCGACGTGGAAGGCATCGACGCCGCCCACAAGCTGACCATCCTCGCCTCGATCGCCTTCGGCATTCCGCTGCAGTTCGACAAGGCCTACACCGAAGGCATCTCGAAGCTGACCAGCGCCGACGTCAACTACGCCGACGCCCTCGGCTATCGCATCAAGCACCTGGGCGTGGCGCGTCGCACCGAGAGCGGCTTCGAGCTGCGCGTGCACCCGACCCTGATTCCCTCGGATCGCCTGATCGCCAACGTCAACGGCGTGATGAACGCGGTGATGGTCAACGGCGACGCCGTCGGCTCGACCCTCTACTACGGCGCCGGTGCCGGCATGGAACCGACCGCTTCCTCGGTGGTGGCCGACCTCGTCGACGTGGTCCGCGCCATGACCTCCGATCCGGAGAACCGCGTACCGCACCTGGCGTTCCAGCCGGACGCGCTGTCCGACCACCCGATCCTGCCGATCGAAGCCTGCGAAAGCGCCTACTATCTGCGCATCCAGGCCAAGGACCACCCGGGCGTACTGGCCCAGGTGGCCACCATCCTGTCCGAGCGCGGCATCAACATCGAATCGATCATGCAGAAGGAGGCCGAGGAACAGGACGGCCTGGTGCCGATGATCCTGGTTACCCACCGGGTCATCGAACAACGCATCAACGATGCCATCGCCGCCCTGGAAGCGCTGGAAGGCGTGTCCGGGCCGGTGGTCCGTATCCGTGTCGAACAACTGAATTGATCGAACGCCGGGCGCCGCTCGCGGGCCCGCGTCAACAGCGAAGGTTTTGAACATGCGTTACATCAGCACCCGCGGCCAAGCGCCCGCCCTGAACTTCGAAGATGTCCTCCTCGCCGGCCTGGCCAGCGACGGCGGCCTCTACGTCCCGGAAAACCTGCCACGCTTCACCCTCGAGGAGATCGCCTCCTGGGTCGGCCTGCCCTACCACGAGCTGGCCTTCCGGGTGATGCGCCCGTTCGTCGCCGGCAGCATCGCCGATGCCGACTTCAAGAAGATCCTCGAGGAAACCTATGGCGTCTTCGCCCATGACGCAGTGGCGCCGCTGCGCCAGTTGAACGGCAACGAATGGGTGCTGGAGCTGTTCCACGGCCCGACCCTGGCCTTCAAGGACTTCGCCCTGCAACTGCTCGGCCGCCTGCTCGACCATGTGCTGGCCAAGCGCGGCGAGCGCGTGGTGATCATGGGGGCCACCTCCGGCGATACCGGCTCCGCGGCCATCGAAGGCTGCCGCCGTTGCGACAACGTCGACATCTTCATCATGCACCCGCACAACCGCGTGTCCGAGGTGCAGCGCCGGCAGATGACCACCATCCTCGGCGACAACATCCACAACATCGCCATCGAAGGCAACTTCGACGACTGCCAGGAGATGGTCAAGGCCAGCTTCGCCGACCAGGGCTTCCTCAAGGGTACCCGCCTGGTAGCGGTGAACTCGATCAACTGGGCGCGGATCATGGCCCAGATCGTCTACTACTTCCATGCCGCGCTGCAGCTCGGCGCGCCGCATCGCTCGGTGGCGTTCTCGGTGCCGACCGGCAACTTCGGCGACATCTTCGCCGGCTACCTGGCGCGCAACATGGGCCTGCCGGTCAGCCAGCTGATCGTCGCGACCAACCGCAACGACATCCTGCACCGCTTCATGAGCGGTAATCGCTACGACAAGGACACCCTGCATCCCTCGCTGTCGCCGTCGATGGATATCATGGTCTCGTCCAACTTCGAACGCCTGCTGTTCGACTTGCACGGCCGCAACGGCAAGGCCGTCGCCGAACTGCTGGATGCCTTCAAGGCCAGCGGCAAGCTGTCGGTGGAAGACCAGCGCTGGACCGAGGCGCGCAAGCTGTTCGACTCCCTGGCGGTCAGCGACGAGCAGACCTGCGAGACCATCGCCGAGGTATACCGCTCCTGTGGCGAGTTGCTCGACCCGCACACCGCCATTGGCGTGCGTGCCGCCCGCGAATGCCGGCGCAGCCTGAGCGTGCCGATGGTGACCCTGGGCACTGCGCATCCGGTCAAGTTCCCCGAAGCGGTGGAGAAGGCCGGCATCGGCCAGGCGCCGGCGCTGCCTGCGCACCTCGCCGACCTGTTCGAGCGCGAGGAGCGCTGCACCGTATTGCCGAACGAGCTGGCCAAGGTACAGGCCTTCGTCAGCCAGCACGGCAATCGCGGCAAGCCGCTCTGAGCCTGTCGTGAAAGGAAGAAGCCCGCCTTGATGGCGGGCTTTTTCATGTCTTCTCAAAGGGCAGCGGCGAGTTTGTTGCGCGAGGGGCGGAGCAGCCTCAGTGGATCGTTGAACTGGATGTCGCTGGCCAGCTTGTAGTAGCGCCCGACGAAATAGTCGCGGGCCTGGGCATCGTTCTTTCCCTGGTACAGCACCCAGGCGACGCTGATGCCGGCGAACTCGTTGTACTCGATCTGTCGCAGCGGGCTGAAGTGGGTCGCCGTGGTGGCCGTGGCGCCCCAGGCGGGCACGTCGCGGATCAACGGGCCCTGCCAGAGGATCGGCCAACTGAGCGGCGGCACGACCACATCGGCCAGTCCGGTCAGCAGCAGGGTCGGGGTCTTTACCGTGGAACCGATGGCCAGGGGGCCTGGCTCGATCGGCAGGGCGCCGACCAGCTTCAACCGTGGCTCGATGAGTTTCAGGGCTTGTGCAGAGAGACTGGCGCTCTGCAGTGTGGCCTGGCCGCCGGCGGAGTGCCCGGCGACCAGCGTCCGGGAAAAGTCGGCCCGGTCATGCAGGGCCGAGGCCGGGTCCCTGTCCAGTTTCGCGACCTCAAGGATGCCGAGGGCGTGCATCAGCGGGAAGGAATTGATGAAGTCGGAGGAGATCACCACGATGAAGCCGTGGCTGGCCCACAGTTTCATCAGTTCGTGATAGTTGCCGGCGTTGGAAAGTATGCCGCCGACGAAAGTGATGACCGGAAGCTTGGCGTCGGACGCGGCGATGTCCGCCGGATAGTAGACGCTGGTACTGATCGGGCTGGCGAAGCCATAGGGGAAAGCCTCGTTGCAGCGGATCGAGCCGTCCAGCAGGACGATCCTGGCGATGGTCCCGACGAAGCCACGACAATCGGCGAGCACGGCGGTGCTGGCGATCTCGGTGTCGGCGACCGGACGCGCGTACTGGTCGTTGGCCAGGCCGACGGCGCCGAACAGCAGCGAGCCCTGTGCCGTGCCGGCGGCGAATGCCAGCGCGAGGATGAAGGCGCGCCAGGCGCCGCGGGGGGATGCGAAGGCAGTCATGAGATCCTCGCTGTTCGGTGCGCAGGGGAAAGTCTCGTTGTTACTGCCTGACGGACGCGCCGGATACTGCAATTTCAAGCAGGTGAAGGCGTTGCGCGAGGGTGGGATGGTTGGAGTTTTTCCCGGTGCTTCCCTTATAGCGGGCTGATCGTTGCGTTGGTCTGGTTCGGCTCGAATGGCTATTTGCGCCGGCACGTGGCCTTTCGCCAGATGCTGCCGTTAGTCCGGTAAATGCTTGCATCGACGAACCCTATTCGCGTTTTTTCGGTCTTTGACGAGTCTTATTCGTCGAAACAGGAGACCTGATTTGGACAGCCTGAAGCAACGACTGGCCGATGCCTTCGCTCCCCATCCCTTCACCCTCAGCCAGCCCCGGCCCGATGGCGGACGGGTGGTCACGCTGGTCGATCCGCAGGGGGAAGCCCTGTTGCAGCGGGTCATCGCCAAGGTGCAGTTGAACGACGAAAGCTATCTCGAGGATGCCGTGCAGACCATTCGCCGGGAATTGCAGGTGCTGGTCGGGCGGATGGAGGAAGACGTGCTGGCGACCTTCCGCGAGCGGGATCACGTGCTGCTGTATTCGTCGCGCTAGCACCGTCTCGTTCGAGGGCGCGTTGCGCATCGGGCGGTCAGGCCGAAGGCGCGCGCCGGTGCAGCGGCTCTTGCCGGATGGCGCCATGCTCGTGGAAGCGTGCGGATAACCCCCTCTCCCTGACTGGATAGGGGAGAGGGGGCTGCACTATCCGCGGAGCACCGATGAAGGGCTCCGCGTACCGTTCAGATGGCGCCTTCCCGGCGCAGGGCGGCGATGCCCTCGCTGTCGTAGCCCAGCTCGGCGAGCAGGGCATCGGTATGCTCGCCCAGTTCCGGGCCTACCCAATCCGCCGAGCCTGGCGTGGCGGACAGCTTGGGTACGATGCCAGGCATGCGGAATGGCTTGCCGTCCGGCAAGCGTGCCGAGAGGAACATCTCGCGGGCAAGGAATTGCGGATCGCGGAACATGTCTTCGGCGGAGTAGATGCGGCTGGCCGGGACTTCGGCTCGCGCCAGCACCGCCAGCACTTCCTCCAGGGGCTGCGAGGCGACCCAGCGGTCGATAACCCCATAGAGTTCGTCGCGGCGCGCATCGCGCCCGTCGTTGCTGGCCAGTCGCGGGTCGCTGGCCAGGTCGTCGCGGCCGATGGCCTGCATGAAGCGGCGGAAGATCGCGTCGCCGTTGGCGCCGATCTGTACGTGGCGGCCATCGGCGCTGGTGTGGATGGAGGAGGGGGTGATGCCCGGCATGATGTTGCCGGTGCGCTCGCGGATGAAACCGAACACGTCGAATTCCGGAACCATGCTTTCCATCATGGCGAAGATCGCCTCGTAGAGGGCGACGTCGACCATCTGTCCCTCGCCGCCGTTGACCTCGCGGTGTCGCAGCGCCATCAGCGCGCCGATCACGCCCCACAGGGCGGCGATCGAGTCGCCGATGGAAATCCCGGTGCGAACCGGCGGGCGGTCCTCGAAGCCGGTAATGTAGCGCAGTCCGCCCATCGACTCGCCGACCGCGCCGAAGCCCGGCTGGTCCTTGTAGGGGCCGGTCTGGCCGAAGCCCGACAGGCGCACCATCACCAGGCGCGGGTTCAGCGCGTGGAGGACATCCCAGCCCAGGCCGAGCTTTTCCAGTACGCCGGGGCGGAAGTTCTCGATCAGGATGTCGGCATCGCCGAGCAGGCGTTTCAGGATCGCCTGGCCTTCGGCGTGCTTGAGATTGAGGGTCAGGGATTTCTTGTTGCGTGCCTGAACGAACCACCACAGCGAGGTGCCTTCGTAGAGCTTGCGCCACTTGCGCAGTGGATCGCCGCCGTCGGGCGACTCGATCTTGATCACTTCGGCGCCGAACTCGGCGCAGATCCGCGAGGCGAAAGGGCCGGCGATCAGGGTGCCGAGCTCGACCACCTTCAGGCCGGCCAGCGGTTTGGGCGAATGTTCCATGCGGTGTCCGTCAGGCTGCAGTGTGCGCATAGCCTAGAGCATTTGCCGGCGGTGCGGGCGGGTGCCGCGGTAGGGTGAGACGTTTCCCGTTTTTTCCCGATATGCCCGGCGGTCCTTCAATTCCTTTTGCATAGAGGGTTTAATGCGGGAGTCGATACAGGATGTAGCGCGCCAGACACCGAGCCAGGGAGGCCCCTCGTGCCATTTCTTTCTCTCTTTCCTCCCCGTGTTTCTTTTCCATGCTCCGGCCGGCCCGGCGTAGATATGCGCGTGCGTTGGTTTTTATTACATGTGATCTGTTGAAATCTTACATGTGATCTCGTAGTGTGAGTCCATGCAACGGAAATCATCAGCCCATTATCAGCGTGTCTTTCGCCAGCGCCTGCGCGAGCAGGGCCTGGTGAAGAAGGAAGTCTGGATCTTGCCGGAGAACGCCGCGGCGCTCGCCGGCATCGAGCGGATGCTGCGTCGCCCGGCTGCCGGAGCGGCTCATTTGGAGAAGGAGGAAGACATGACGGAAGCCCGGGTATGGAACGCTCGCTCGCTGGCCGAGGCCCTGAGCGGCACCGAGCTGTTCAGCAGCGGCGAGGCCCAGATCGAGCTGATCGAGGGGGCGGAAGCGAGTCTCTATGTGATCATGCGCGAATACGGCGACCTGCCGGTGTTCGTCGCGCCCCAGGGCGAGCAGATCATCGTCGAGGCGCTGCTCTGGCCGGAAAGCGACGTTACCGACGCGACCGCCTTCAACGAAGAGGTCCTGCTCAGCCGGCAACTGTTCCCGCTGTCGAGCATCGGCCTGCTCAACCTGCCGGGCGAGGAGCGCTGCTACAGCATGTTCGGCGCGTTGAGCACGACTTCGTCGCTGGCCAGCGTGCTGCACGAAATCGAAACCCTGGCCGGCAACGTGATCCGCGCCACGGAAGTCTACGCCGGCTACCTGAAAGCCCGGGCCTGAGGGAGGACACCATCATGACGGTATGGAGCAAGCTGCTGAGCGCCCTGCGCGGCGGAGCCAACGAGGTTGGCGAGGCGATCGTCGACAGCCAGGCGCTGCGCATCCTCGACCAGGAGATCCGCGACGCCGACGTCGAACTGCGCAAGTCGCGGGAAGCGCTGGCCTCGATCATGGCCCGCCACCGCCTGGCCCAGGAGCGCGTCGAGAAGGGCGCGGCCCAGGTCGCCGAGTACGAGCAATACGCGATCAAGGCACTGGAGGCCGGCAACGAGGAGCTGGCCCGGGAGGTCGCGGAGAAGATCGCGACCCTGGAGAACCAGCTCGAGGGCGAGCGTGCCCAGGTCGCGGAATTCGCCGCCAGCGTAGCCCAGTTGCGCAAGTCGGTGAGCCAGGCCGAGGGCAACATCCGCCAGCTCAAGCAACAGGTGGATACGGTCAAGGCCACCGAGAGCGTGCAGAAGGCGCAGATGGCCGTTGCCCAGCGCTACGGCAACTCGAAGAGCAAGCTGCAGACCGCGGTGGACTCCCTGGAGCGGATCAAGCAGCGCCAGGCCGAACGCGCGGCGACCATGGATGCCGCGGCTGAACTGGCCAGCGCGGCGGCGCCGGACGATGCGCTGGACGCCAAGCTGCGCGCGGCTGGGATCAAGGCCTCGGGCAACAGCGTGGATGGCGTGCTGGCGCGCCTGAAGGAAAAGGGCAAGGCCTGATAGGCCCGCGGCCCGGCGAAGGCGTCCGGGCCCGTTTTTCAGGGATAGAGCGACAATGGAAGGTTTCCTGCAGACGGCGCTGTCGTTCCCGACCGTGCTGTTCAGCTTTCTTCTGATCCTAGCGATCATCTACTGGGGCATCGTCGCCCTGGGCATGGTCGAGATCGATGTGCTCGATCTCGACGCCGAGTCGGTCGTCGATGGCGCCGGCCAGGCCGAAGGCCTCGCCGCGCTGCTGGCGAAGCTGAAACTCAACGGCGTACCGGTCACCCTGGTGCTGACCCTGCTGTCCTTCTTCGCCTGGTTCCTCTGCTACTTCGTCCAGCTGTGGCTGCTCAGCGCATTGCCGCTCGGCTGGCTGCGCTACCCGTTGGGCGCCGTGGTGGCGGTGGGCGCGCTGTTCCTGGCGGCGCCGCTGGCGGCCACGCTGTGCCGGCCGTTGCGGCCGCTGTTCCGCAAGCTGGAAAGCACCAGCAGCAAGTCGGTGCTGGGCCAGGTCGCGGTGGTGCGCAGCGGGCGGGTCACCCTGCAACATGGCGAGGCGTTGCTGGAAGACGGCGGCGCCGGGCTGATCCTGAAAGTTCGTGCGGAAGAAAACAAAGGCTTCAAGCGCGGCGATCGCGTCGTGCTGCTGGAGTACCTGGAGGCGGAGCACGCCTATCGGGTCGTTACCGAGGAAGAGTTCCGCGGTATCTGACCCGGGCTCGGTGAGAATCAAGGAGAACTGCTGCTATGGATATGACGTCGCTGATGCCCCTCCTGCTGGGAGTGGGCCTGGTCGTTCTGCTGGTCGTGGGCCTGCTGGCCCTGTTCAAGGCCTTCTACATCAAGGTCCCGCAAGGCACCGCGCTGATCGTCAACGACATGTCGTCGACGCCCAAGGTGCATTTCACCGGTGCGCTGGTCTATCCGGTGATCCACCTGAAGGAGTTCATGCGCATCTCGCTGATCACCCTGGAGGTCGACCGGCGCGGCAAGGACGGCCTGATCTGCCGCGACAACATGCGCGCGGACATCACCGTTGCCTTCTACCTGCGGGTCAACGAGACCCAGGACGACGTGCTCAAGGTGGCCAAGGCCATCGGCGTCGACCGTGCTTCCGACCGTTCGGCGGTGAACGAGCTGTTCAATGCCAAGTTCTCCGAGGCGCTGAAGACCGTCGGCAAGCAGTTCGACTTCGTCCAGCTGTTCGAGAATCGCCAGGACTTCCGTGACCGCATCATCGAGGTGATCGGCAACGACCTGAACGGCTACGTCCTGGAAGACGTCGCCATCGACTACCTGGAGCAGACCGCGAAGAACTCGCTGGACCCGAGCAACATCCTCGATGCCGAGGGCATCCGCAAGATCACCGAGCTGACCGCCACCCAGAACGTCATCACCAACGAACTGGAGCGCAACGAAGAGCTGGCGATCAAGAAGAAGAACGTCGAGACCCGCGAGGCGGCCCTGGCCCTGGAGCGCCAGCAGGCTGACGCCGAGGCCCGGCAGAAGCGCGAGATCGAGACCATCCGTGCCCGCGAGGAAGCGGAAACCGCGCGGGTCAAGGAAGAGGAGCGGCTGAAGGCCGAGCAGGCGCGGATCCAGGCGCAGCAGGAAATCGACGTGCGCACCGAGAACCACCAGCGCGAGGTCGAGGTGGCGCAGCAGAACCGCCAGCGCGCGGTGGTCATCGAGGTGGAGAAGGTCACCCGCGCCAAGGACCTGGAGATCGTCGCCCGCGAGCGTGAGGTGGAGCTGCAGAAGATCGAGAAGGAAAAGGCGCTGGAAGAGCAGCGCAAGAACATCGCCAATGTGATTCGCGAGCGCGTCGCGGTGGAAAAGACCGTGGCCCAGGAGGAGGAGCGGATCAAGGAGGTGCGCGAGGTTTCCGAGGCCGAGCGGGTCAAGCAGGTGATACTGCTGCAGGCCCAGGCGGAAGCCGAGCAGGAGCTGGTACGCCAGGTCAAGCAGGCGGAAGCCGACGAGGCCCGCTCCAAGCACAAGGCGGTGGAAATCAACACCATGGCGCAGGCCGAGCTGGAGGCGGCGTCGAAGCAGGCCGAGGCGAAGAAGCGTCTGGCCGAGGGCATCGAGGCCGAGCGCGCAGCGCCGGGCCTGGCCGATGCGCGGGTGCTGGAAGTCACCGCCGCGGCGAAGGAAAAGGATGGCTTGGCAGCGGCGCGGGTACGTGCCGAACAACTGATCGCCGAAGCCAGGGGCGACGAAGAGCGCGGCCTGGCCGACGCCCGGGTGCTCGAGGCGCAGGCCGCGGCCAAGGAGAAGGACGGCCTGGCCGAAGCCAAGGTGCTGGCCGAGAAGCTCGGCGCCCAGGCGCGCGGCGAGGAGCAGCTCGGCGCGGCCAAGGCCAAGGCCACCAAGGACCAGGGCAGCGCGGAAGCGGAAGTACTGCTGCAGCGCCTGAATGCCGAGGCCGAGGGGCTTGGCAAGAAGTTCGGCGCCCTGGATGCCCTCAGCGACAGCGCTCGCCAGCACGAAGAGTTCCGCATGCAGCTGGAGAAGAGCTTCGAGGAGGCCATGGCGGCCATCGCCGCGAACAAGGACATCGCCAAGGACCAGGCCGAGGTGCTCGCCACCGCGCTGGGCAAGGCGAACATCGAGATCGTCGGCGGCGAGGGCGACTTCTTCAACTCCTTCGCCAAGTCGCTGTCGGTGGGCAAGGCCATCGAAGGTGTGGTCGGCAAGAGCCCGGTGGTGCAGGACGTCCTCGCCCGCCTGCTCAACGGCCGTGGCGCAGCCGCTGCGGTGATGCCGGAACGCAAGAGCGGCCACGAGAACGAGCCGGCGGCGGAAGTCTGAGTCGACCCGCAGCCTCCTCCGCCAACTGCGGAGGCGTTCCGCCCGCGCCCTGAGCGGCGCAGCCCCTGGCGTGGCCTGTTGGCTGCGCCCGGGGCAGGCCGCTCGGGCCGGTTTCCATCGATGACCGCCGTAGACCCAGGAAGACCAGGATGTCGGACACTCAAGCCGCAACTCCCGCGCAGGACGTATTGGACAAGGCCGTTGCCGAGGGCGGCGCCTACGAGGTGCTGCACAAGCGCCTGCTGGAGCAGGGCCAGCGCCTGCGGCAGACCGCCGAAAGGCTCAACGCCAGTCGCCTGGAGGAGTTCGGCGACAGCCAGATGGATGTGATCGGCCGGGTCCGCATCCGTACCGAGAACAACTGCATCGCCCGCGATATCGTCCAGGTCGGCGATTGCCTGCTGTTCGGCTACAACGTGTTCATCGGCCTGCGCAAGGAAACCGGCGTGGCCGACGTGTTCTCCCTCTACCGCCTGGTGGGGGGTAGCGAAGGCTACGAGGCGGAGCCTGTGCCACTGGGGGACAGCTTTCTCGCCGCGCCGGGCTTCGTCAACGACTTCAACGAGCTTTACACCTACTACAAGAACACCCGCCTGCTGCAACTGGCGATCCGCGACGGCAAGCTGCTGGCCAGCTTCCAGATCGGCGAGCGGATCACCGACATCCGCGTGTTCCGCTGGTCGATCTCCAGCGACGGCAGCGAGGTCCGCTACATCGACAACCGCGGCGAGCGCGACATCGCCTTGCCGGCACCGTTCGACTTCGAATGGCAGCGGGCTACCCGCGAGATGGTGGTGGAGGGCCGCTTCCCGCACCTGAACATCCTCGACACCCTGTTCGTCGAGACCATTGGCGGCGACCTGACCATCAAGGTCGAGAACAACACCGAGGTCGGCCTGGGCATCTATCGCGAAGAGGTGATGGACAAGACCCAGTCGCTGGACGACGCGCAGGTTGAGTTCGCCCGCCTCGGCAGCCTGCTGCTGCTCAAGGTCCTGCCCTATCGCGAGGAGCAGTGGCGCTACCTGGTGTTCAACAGCCTGACCGGCAAGGTCGAGCGCATCGACGCCATCGGCCTGGCCTGCATCCAGTTGCCGGAGGACCACGGGATCATCTTCCCCGGCGGCTACTACCTGCAGAACGGCGAGTACCGCACCTTCGAGCAATCCATGGAAGGCATGCGCTTCAAGCGCTCGGTACGCTCGCCCAACGGCGAGGACGTGCAGTACGTTTTCTACCATCCCGAGCAGGGGCGGAACGTGCTGCTCACCTACAACCTGATCAACCGCCAGTTGCAGAATCCGCTGTTCGGCCACGGCTACGCGCGCCTGGAGGACGGGCGCATGGTGATCTTCGCCGCCGAAGGCGAGGAACCGACCCGCATCCATCCGATGCAGGTCTGGCAGACGCCGTTCTGCACCGAGGAGTACGCGGCCCGCCAACCGGCGCGTAGCGGTTTTCTCGGGCGGATCGGCAATGCCGAGCTGGTGCGCGGCGTCTCCGACCTCTACGACTTGTGCCGGGAGATCGAGACCCCGGCGGTTTCGATCCAGCGCTACTCGCTGCTGTGCCAGAACACCCAGCGCCTGTTCGACGTCTACCACTGGCTCGGCAGCGACCAACTGGACGGCTTGGCGCCGCTGTTGCGCGAAGTGGCGGCGACCGCCGAGCTGGTGCTCGACGAGTACGAGAAGGTCGAAAGTATCCGCCGCCAGTCGGCCCAGGCGATGGTCGACGCGGAGGAGCGGCACAAGGCGCTCCTCTCCGGCTTGCTGCCCGACGGCTGGGACCGGGTGCAGCAGTTCGTCGACGGGCTCAACGGCATCACCGCCCAGCGTGGGTTGCTGCTGACCATCCGCGAGTACCGCTACATCGACGTGGCGCGACTCGACGCCATGGAGGCCGAACTGCTCGCGGCCCACGAGCGGGTGGCCGCCGCCACCGCGACCTTCCTCGCCAGCGAACAGGCCCTGCAGCCCTTGCTGGAGCGCCTGCAGAGCCTCGATGGCGAGGCGCAGAAAGCCGAGACCGTGGCCCAGCTCGGCGAGCCGCTGGCGGCCCTGGAGGCGATGGCCGGCGACCTCGACATGCTGTCCTCGCTGATGGCTTCGCTGCGCATCGACGACGCGACCCAGCGGACCCGCATCATCGAGTCGATCTCGGAGATCTACGCCCGCCTGAACCAGGCCAAGGCGCGCGCCGAGCAGCGGCGCAAGGGACTCGGTTCGAGCGAGACCGTGGCCCAGTTCGGCGCCCAGTTCAAACTGTTCGGCCAGGGCATCACCAACGCCCTGGCCCAGGCCCAGGACCCCGAGCGCTGCGACGAGCAACTGTCGCGCCTGCTGGTGCAACTGGAGGAACTGGAAAGCCAGTTCGGCGACCATGAGCAGTTCCTCGGCGATATCCTGGCCAAGCGCGAGGAGCTGCTGGAAACCTTCGAAGCGCACAAGCAGACCCTGCTCGACGAGCGCCAGCGCAAGGCCCAGGGACTGCTAGACGCCGCCCGGCGAATCCTCGACAGCCTGCAACGACGCACCGCGCGCTTCACCCAGGCGGAGGAACTGAACGCGTTCTTCGCCGCCGACCCGCTGATCCTCAAGTTGCGCGAACTGGCCGAACGTCTTCGCGAATTGAAGGACAGCGTCAAGGCCGACGACGTCGAGGCGCGCCTGAAGGCCGCGCGCGACCAGGCGGTCCGCGCATTGCGCGACAAGAGCGAGCTGTTCGAGGAGGGCGGCGACGTCATCCGCCTGGGCCCGCGCCACCGCTTCAGCGTCAACACCCAGGAACTCGACCTGACCCTGATGCCGCGCGGCGACGCGCTGTACCTGCACCTGACCGGCACCGATTTCCTCGAACCGCTGCAGGACCCGCGGCTCGATGAGTTGCGCGAGTTCTGGCAGGTGAACCTGGAATCCGAATCGGAGACGCTGTACCGCGCCGAATATCTCGCCGGCGAAGTGCTCGCCGCCGCCGACGCGGGCCGCGATGGCTTCAGCCTGGAGCGCTTGCAGGCGCTGCTGGCGCAGCCGGACGAGTTGGCGCGGGCGATCCGCGATTTCGCCGCACCGCGCTACAAGGAGGGCTACGAGAAAGGCATTCACGACCACGATGCGGCGGCGATCCTGGTTCGCCTGCTGCCGTTGCGCGAGAGCGCCGGACTGCTACGCTACGTACCCTCGGCGCGGGCCTTCGCCAGCCTGTTCTGGAGCCGCCGGCGCGAGGAGCGGGAAGTCGCCGGCTGGCCCGAGCGGGCACGCAGCAGCCGCAGCATCCAGCAGATGTTCGGTCGTGACGACGGCCTGCTCGCCCTTCGCGGCGAAGTGGCCGCGGCGATGCG
The DNA here is from genome assembly GCF_020405165.1 of Pseudomonas sp. PS1(2021). Taxonomy (NCBI): domain Bacteria; kingdom Pseudomonadati; phylum Pseudomonadota; class Gammaproteobacteria; order Pseudomonadales; family Pseudomonadaceae; genus Pseudomonas; species Pseudomonas sp. PS1(2021). Next base: position 7,628,538 of record NZ_CP084484.1, read on the forward strand.
TGCGCTGCTCGCCGAACAGCCCATCGCGCTGGACCCGCAGCATATCGACGAGGCGGCCGAGTACCTGGTCTGGGAATTGTCCGCCGAGCGTCCCGAATTCACCTTCAGCAAATATGCCCGGCAATTGCAGGAAGGACTCAAGCTGCGCCTGCAAGGCGCGCGTCTATGGGACGACTACCGGCAGACCCTGGAGCGTCTCGGCGAGCGGCCCGCCGCCCAGTGGGAACTGGCCGGCAACTGGCTGCGCGGACTATGTGGCGACGCCGAGTTCCAGCCGCTGGCGGCCTACCTGGACGAGGCGGTGGCGCTCTCGTTGCTGGACGAGGAGATGCCACGACGGATCACCGAGGTCGACCTGCGCTTCCAGGTCGACGGCCTGATGGGCGAGCATCCGCGCATCGTCGAACGCGGCCTGGCGCTGGCGGTGGACGACTTCTTCGGCCGCCTGCGTCGCCATCGCCAGCAGTTCCTGCCGGGGCTGCGGCGCTACCAGGCGCTGCGCCAGGAGATCGTCGAACGCGAGCGCGAGACATTGCGCCTGGCCGAGTTCAAGCCGCGACCGCTGTCCTCGTTCGTTCGCAACAAGCTGATCAATGACGTCTACCTGGGTGTCATCGGCGACAACCTGGCCAAGCAGATGGGGACGGTGGGCGAGAACAAGCGCACCGACCTGATGGGCCTGCTGATGCTGATCTCCCCGCCAGGCTACGGCAAGACCACCCTGATGGAGTACGTGGCGCATCGCCTGGGGCTGATCTTCATGAAGATCAACGGTCCTGCCCTCGGCCACGAGGTGCGCTCGCTCGACCCCGGGCAGGCGCCGGACGCGACTTCGCGGCAGGAACTGGAGAAGCTCAACCTGGCGCTGGAGATGGGCAACAACGTGATGCTCTATGTCGACGACATCCAGCACACCCATCCGGAGTTCCTGCAGAAGTTCATCTCCCTCTGCGACGGCACGCGCCGGGTGGAAGGGGTGTGGAAGGGCCGGACCAAGACCTACGACATGCGTGGGCGGAAGTTCTGCGTGGTGATGGCGGGCAACCCCTACACCGAGTCCGGCGAGGTCTTCCGCATTCCCGACATGCTCGCCAACCGCGCCGACATCTACAACCTCGGCGACACCCTCAGCGGCATGCAGGAGGCGTTCTCCCTCAGCTACATCGAGAACGCCCTGACCTCCAACCCGGTTCTCGCGCCGCTGGCCACCCGCGACATGGCCGACGTCTATCGCTTCGTCGCCAAGGCCGAGGGCAAGCCGTTCTCCAGCAACGAGCTGGTCCACGGCTACAGCGGTGCCGAGATCAACGAGATCAGCAGCACCCTGCAACGCCTCATGCAGGTGCGCGACGTGGTGCTCAAGGTCAACCAGCAGTACATCGCCAGCGCCGCCCAGGCCGACCAGTACCGCAGCGAGCCGCCGTTCAAGCTGCAGGGCAGCTACCGCAACATGAACAAGATGGCGGAGAAGATCTCCGCGGTGATGAACGATGCCGAGCTGCTGCAACTGATCGCCGACCACTACCAGGGCGAGTCGCAACTGCTGACCACCGGAGCCGAGGAGAACCTGCTGAAGCTCGCCGAACTGCGCGGCAACCAGAGCCCCGAGCAGGCCGAGCGCTGGGCGCAGATCAAGCGTGACTTCCTGCGCAACAAGTCCATGGGCGGCAGCGACGCCGACGTCGGCGGACGGCTGGTTGCGCAGCTCAACGACCTTGTGGAAAGCGTCCGTGGCCTGGCTCGCGAACCCCAGCCGGTACAACCGGCGCCCTGGGACGAGTTGCTGGCTGGATTGCGCCAGCTCGGCCAGGGCGCGCCGGCGCTGAACGTCGAGGTGACGGCGCCTGCGCAGCCGGGCGTGCAGCAGGTGCTGGAGAGCCTTGCCGCCTGCCTGCAGGACAGTTTCCTGCCGCTGATCAAGGTGATGGACCGCAAGATCGACGTCGACCTGCGCACGCACAACCGCATCAACGAGATATCCAGCCGCCTCGACGAACTGGGCCGGTTGCTGGGCGGCGAGCAGAGGCCGCTGGAGAACGATCAACCCTGAGGACACGAGGAGCGGGAAATGGACTTCGACGGATTGGACCGCCAGCTGCGCGACAGCCTGGCCGATCTGAAGCTGAGCAACGAGGAGCGGGACGAACTGCGCCAACTGGGCAGCGAGCTGGCACCCGACCAGGTGCGTTTCCTGCGCAACCGTGCCTTCGACCTGGTGCGTGAGCTGGTCCTCCTGGAGGAGCAGGGCGAACGGATAGCCGCCCTGAAGTGGCTGGAGCAGGTGGTGCGCACCCTGGAGGTTACCGCGGCGCCGCCGCGCAGCCGCGCCAGCGCCTATTTCAGTCCCGGCGAGGAGTGTCGGCGGAAGATCCGCGAACTGTGCCGGCAGGCCAGGCAGAGCCTGGACATCTGCGTGTTCACCATCTCCGACGACCAGCTCAGTGCGGAAATCCTGGCCTGCCATCGGCGCGGCGTTCCGGTGCGGATCATCAGCGACGATGACAAGCAGTTCGACGAAGGCAGCGACATCCATGCGCTGCGCGAGGCCGGCGTACCGCTGCGAATCGACGACAGTCCCTTCCACATGCACCACAAGTTCGCCCTGGTGGATGGCGCCTGGCTGCTCAACGGCAGTTTCAACTGGACCCGCAGCGCCAGCGTCAACAACGAAGAGAACCTGCTGGTAACCGACGACGCCGTGCTGATCGGCGCCTATCGGCGCGAGTTCGAGGAACTCTGGGGCCGCTACGCCCCGCGCTGAGCGGCAGCGACGCGAGAAAGGCAGGGCAGGCGGTCGGCCGGCGGACCGCACGCGGGCGGGTTTCAGGTTAGACTTGCGCCCTTTCGCTTCCCACGCCGGTATTCCCATGGCCCTGCAATCCACGCCCTATAAAGCCGATATTTCCCTCACCGACCTGGACCGCGGGGTCTACGAGACGTTGCGCCTGACCGTGGCCCGGCACCCCTCCGAGACCGAGGAGCGCCTGGCCGTGCGCTTGCTGGCCTACGTGCTGTGGTACGGCGAGCAGATCGCCTTCGGGCGTGGCCTGTCGGACGTGGACGAACCGGCGCTCTGGGAAAAGAGCCTGGACGGCCGGGTCCTGCACTGGATCGAAGTCGGCCAGCCGGACGCCGAGCGCATCACCTGGTGCTCGCGTCGCTGCGAGCGCTTCAGCCTGCTCGCCTATGGCAACCTGCGGGTCTGGCAGACCAAGGTGCTGGACAGTGTGCGCAGCCTGAAGAACATCAACGTCGCGGCAGTGCCCCAGGAACCCCTGGAGAGCCTGTCCCGCGACCTGCCGCGTTCGATCAACTGGACCGTGATGATCAGCGAGGGCACCCTGTTCGTCACCGACGAGAACGGCCAGCACGAGTTGCAGCTGGAGTGGCTGCAGGGCGAGCGTTGATCGCCGCCGCCGTTTCCTTCCGTCGAGCCGAACGAGTGACCTGATGCGTATCGAACCCCGCCCCCTGCCCGAAACCCTGCCCGATCTCGGCGACCTTCCGCCATTGCTGGCGCGCCTGTACGCGGCTCGTGGCGTGCGTTGCGCCGAGGAGCTGGACAAGGGCCTGGCGCGGCTGATTCCCTACCAGCGGCTGAAAGGCATCGAAGAGGGCGTGGCGCTGCTGGTGGACGCCCTGGAGGGCGGCCAGCGGATTCTCATCGTCGGCGACTTCGACGCCGACGGCGCCACCGCCAGCAGCGTCGGCGTGCTGGCCCTGCGCATGCTCGGCGCGGCCTGGGTCGATTACCTGGTGCCGAACCGCTTCGAGTACGGCTACGGCCTGACCCCGGAGATCGTCGGCGTGGCCCTGGAGAAGCGTCCCGACCTGCTGGTGACGGTGGACAACGGCATCTCCAGCGTGGACGGCGTCCAGGCGGCGAAAGCCGCGGGGCTCAAGGTGCTGGTCACCGACCACCACCTGCCTGGCCCGGAACTGCCGGCGGCGGATGCGATCATCAACCCCAACCAGCCGGGCTGCGAATTCCCCAGCAAGGCCATGGCCGGGGTCGGGGTGATCTTCTATGTGATGCTGGCGTTGCGGGCGCGCCTGCGCGAGCTGGACTGGTTCGCCCGGCGCGGGCTGAAGGAACCGAACCTCGCCGAGCTGCTCGACCTGGTGGCGCTGGGCAGCGTCGCCGATGTGGTGCCGCTCGATGCCAACAACCGCATCCTGGTCCACCAGGGCCTCGCGCGCATCCGCGCCGGCCGCGCCCGGCCGGGCTTGCGCGCGCTGCTGGAGGTGGCCGGGCGGCCTCCGGTACGGATCACCTCCACCGACCTGGGTTTCATCCTCGGTCCGCGCCTGAACGCGGCGGGTCGGCTCGACGACATGTCCCTCGGCATCGAATGCCTGCTCTGCGACGACGAAGCGCTGGCCCGCGACATGGCGGTGCAGCTCGACCAGTTGAACCAGGACCGCAAGGCCATCGAGCAGGGTATGCAGCGCGAGGCGCTGGCGCAGCTCAAGGAGCTGAGCCTGGAGCAACTGCCGTTCGGCTTGTGCCTGTTCGACGCCGACTGGCACCAGGGCGTGATCGGAATCCTCGCCTCGCGCCTGAAGGAGCGCTACCACCGGCCGACCATCGCCTTCGCCGATGCCGGCGACGGCAGCCTGAAAGGCTCGGCACGGTCGATTCCCGGCTTCCACATCCGCGACGCGCTGGACGCGGTAGCCGCCCGTCATCCCGGGCTGATCAGCAAGTTCGGCGGCCACGCGATGGCTGCCGGACTATCGTTGCCGCAGGAAAACTTCGGCGCTTTCTCCGCCGCCTTCGATGCCGAAGTACGCCGCCAACTGGCCGAGGAGGACCTGGCCGGGCGCCTGCTCTCCGATGGCCAGTTGAGCATCCAGGAGTTCCACCTGGAGCTGGCGCGCGCGTTGCGCCAGGCCGGTCCCTGGGGCCAGCACTTTCCCGAGCCGATGTTCCACGGGGTGTTCCAGCTGGTGCAGCAGCGGATCGTCGGCGAGCGTCACCTGAAGCTGGTGCTGAAAAGCGAATGCGGCTCGCTGCAACTGGATGGCATTGCCTTCAACATCGACCGCGAGCAGTGGCCCAACCCTACCGTGCGCTGGGCCGAGCTGGCCTACAAGCTCGACGTCAACGAATTCCGCGGCCAGGAAAGCGTGCAACTGATGATCGTCCACATGGCCCCTCGCTGAGCGCGTCCCGGAGCTGGGGGCAACCTAGCTGCCACCTGCTTTTCTGCTAGCTATTCCAGCGAAAACATACAGATTTCCGGCGAAATCAAGGCTACCTGCCAGTTCTGGCAGGTTTGGCCGCGGGTTCTTTTTGGTACACGAAAGCACCGTCGAAAACGGGACCGAGCCAGGGGAGTGCAGTTCCTTCTACCCGAAGGACTGATACGGCTGTTCCGATCAGCCCACAAGGCGGCGGTAAGCGTCGGCCGAGTACTTCGGCCTGAAAAAACCAGGAGAACTGAACAAGATGAAGAAGGTTTCTACGCTTGACCTGTTGTTCGTTGCGATCATGGGTGTTTCGCCGGCCGCTTTTGCCGCCGACCTGATCGACGTGTCCAAACTCCCCAGCAAGGCTGCCCAGGGCGCGCCCGGCCCGGTCACCTTGCAAGCCGCGGTCGGCGCTGGCGGTGCCGACGAACTGAAAGCGATCCGCAGCACGACCCTGCCCAACGGCAAGCAGGTCACCCGCTACGAGCAATTCCACAACGGCGTACGGGTGGTCGGCGAAGCCATCACCGAAGTCAAGGGTCCCGGCAAGAGCGTGGCGGCGCAGCGCAGCGGCCATTTCGTCGCCAACATCGCTGCCGACCTGCCGGGCAGCACCACCGCGGCGGTATCCGCCGAGCAGGTGCTGGCCCAGGCCAAGAGCCTGAAGGCCCAGGGCCGCAAGACCGAGAATGACAAAGTGGAACTGGTGATCCGCCTGGGCGAGAACAACATCGCCCAACTGGTCTACAACGTCTCCTACCTGATTCCCGGCGAGGGACTGTCGCGGCCGCATTTCGTCATCGACGCCAAGACCGGCGAAGTGCTCGATCAGTGGGAAGGCCTGGCCCACGCCGAGGCGGGCGGCCCCGGCGGCAACCAGAAGATCGGCAAGTACACCTACGGTAGCGACTACGGTCCGCTGATCGTCAACGACCGCTGCGAGATGGACGACGGCAACGTCATCACCGTCGACATGAACGGCAGCACCGACGACAGCAAGACCACGCCGTTCCGCTTCGCCTGCCCGACCAACACCTACAAGCAGGTCAACGGCGCCTATTCGCCGCTGAACGACGCGCATTTCTTCGGCGGCGTGGTGTTCAAACTGTACCGGGACTGGTTCGGCACCAGCCCGCTGACCCACAAGCTGTACATGAAGGTGCACTACGGGCGCAGCGTGGAGAACGCCTACTGGGACGGCACGGCGATGCTCTTCGGCGACGGCGCCACCATGTTCTATCCGCTGGTGTCGCTGGACGTGGCGGCCCACGAGGTCAGCCACGGCTTCACCGAGCAGAACTCCGGGCTGATCTACCGCGGGCAATCAGGCGGAATGAACGAAGCTTTCTCCGACATGGCCGGCGAGGCTGCCGAGTTCTATATGCGCGGCAAGAACGACTTCCTGATCGGCTACGACATCAAGAAGGGCAGCGGTGCGCTGCGCTACATGGACCAGCCCAGCCGCGACGGGCGATCCATCGACAACGCGTCGCAGTACTACAACGGCATCGACGTGCACCACTCCAGCGGCGTGTACAACCGTGCGTTCTACCTGTTGGCCAATTCGCCGGGCTGGGATACCCGCAAGGCCTTCGAGGTGTTCGTCGACGCCAACCGCTACTACTGGACCGCCACCAGCAACTACAACAGCGGCGCCTGCGGGGTGATTCGCTCGGCGCAGAACCGCAACTACTCGGCGGCTGACGTCACCCGGGCGTTCAGCACCGTCGGCGTGACCTGCCCGAGCGCGTTGTAAGCTCGGTGGTCCCGGCTGGCACTCCAGGAAGGAATGCCGGTCGGGGTCGCTCAAGCCGTCTTCCGCCAGGAGGGCGGCTGCTTTATGTCGCTTGGGCCGTTGGCCTCCGCGAACCCGGTCTAAAGTTCAGGTGTGAGCTTTATTCCAAGACCGACCGGGAGTCCTGCCATGAGTCTGCTGTTCGAGCCTCTTAGCCTGCGTCAAATCACCTTGCCCAACCGCATCGCCGTATCGCCCATGTGCCAGTACTCGGCGCAGGAGGGCCTGGCCAACGACTGGCATCTCGTGCACCTGGGCAGCCGCGCGGTGGGCGGCGCCGGCCTGGTGATAGTCGAAGCCACCGCGGTGTTGCCCGAGGGGCGCATCACCGCTGACGACCTCGGCATCTGGAGCGACGCGCATGTCGAGCCGTTGCATCGCATCACCCGTTTCATCGAGTCCCAGGGCGCGGTCGCCGGGGTCCAGCTGGCCCACGCCGGGCGCAAGGCGAGTACCTGGCGGCCGTGGCTGGGCAAGCACGGCAGCGTGCCGATCGGCGACGGCGGCTGGATACCGGTGGCGCCGTCGGCGATCCCGTTCGATCCCCAGCACACGACCCCCGAGGCCCTGAGCGAGGCGCAGATCGAGGCGCTGGTGCAGGCCTTCGTACGCGCCGCCGAGCGCTCCCTGGCTGCCGGCTTCAAGGTCGCGGAGGTGCATGCGGCCCACGGCTACCTGTTGCATCAGTTCCTCTCGCCGCTGTCGAACCAGCGTCGCGACCAGTACGGCGGCTGCTTCGAGAACCGCATCCGCCTGCTTCTGCAGGTCACCGCCGCGGTGCGCAAGGCCTGGCCGCAAGAGTTGCCGCTATTCGTGCGGCTGTCCGCCACCGACTGGGTGGAGGATGGCTGGAACCCCGACGAGACCGTGGAACTGGCCCGGCGCCTGAAGGACCTGGGCGTGGACCTGATCGACGTGTCTTCCGGCGGTACCGCGGCGAATGCGGAAATCCCGGTAGGACCGGGCTACCAGACCGAGTTCGCCGAACGGGTGAAGAAGGAGGCCGGCATCGCCAGCGGCACGGTGGGCATGATCACCGAGCCGGTGCAGGCCGAGCATATCCTGCGCACCGGTCAGGCCGACCTGATCCTGCTTGCCCGTGAACTGCTGCGCGATCCGTACTGGCCGTTGCACGCCGCCGACGAACTGCGCAACGAGCAGATGCCCTGGCCGCCGCAGTACCTGCGAGCCGCTCATCGCAGCACGCCGCCGCGCAAATCCCTGGAAATGCAGTGAGCCGTCGGGGCCGTCGGCGCGGCGAGGCGCTGGCGGCCCACCTGATGGAAACCTTTGCCGACCTTGGCGGTCTGCCTGGCATCAGGAAATCAACCTGAGCGTTTCGTGGGAGATATTGCGTAATGGCAATATGATGTTATTCTCCCGCGACGTTCGCTCCGGACCGCACTTCGAGAAAGGATGCTCGCATGCACGCCAACGCCGGTTCTCCCCACGCCTCCCTGCCTGACAGCGATGTCGCCCTGCTGGCCAATATCCTGGTCCTGGCGACACGCAACATGAACAACATGACCACCATGCTGGCGCACCTTTCGGTGGAGCTCAGCCAGAGCGAAGAGCCACGCCTGCAACGGGTCGGTCATCGGGTCCTGAACGAACTCTCGGAGCTGGGGGCCGCCCTGGAGACCCAGTGGGACCTGATCGGCGCGCTGGCGCGTTTCTCACCCCTGCTCGAACGTACCCTGCCGCGCCAGGAACCCCTGGTCACCGAGATCCACCTCACCGAACTGCCGGGCCAGGCGCTGCCGCCCTCCGCCTGATCGGCGCGTCGCTCAGCCCTGCGCGGGGCGCTGCGACAGGTGTTCCAGGTAGCAGGCGATGATGTCCACCGACAGCTTGAGGCGGGTTTCCAGCAGCGCCATGGTCGGCTGGAAGTCGGCCACGCTGAGGGCCTTGAGGAACAGGTCGGCCTTGAGCATCTCGAGAAACTGGCAGGCCACCGCGTAGAGCGTTTCCTCGTCCATGTGAGGAGCGACCGCGGCCAGTCGCTCGCTGAGCAGCAGATAGCTCTGCTGCGGCCCCTGCTCGTAGAAGGACTTGCCGATCGCCGGAAACCGCGGGGATTCCGCCACCACCAGGCGATAGAGGCTCTGGCAGCGGGGATCGAGCAGGCTGGTGAGAAAGCGCCGGCCGAAATGCTCGAGGGTGGCGCTCAGTGTGGCGGCGGGGCGCGGCTGATCGGCGCTGTCGTCGAAGATTTCCTCGATCATGTGGGCGATCACCGCGGCGAACAGGCCCTCCTTGCCGCCGAAGGAGCTGTACAGGGTCCCCCGTGAACCACCGGCCCGTTCTATCACCATGTCCAGGGTGGTGCCTTCGAAACCGTGTTCGAGAAAGGCCTGGGTAGCGGCGTCGAGCATGGCGCGGCGGCGTTGCCTGCCGCGTTCGGTCAGACGGGGAGAAGCATCGTTCATGAGCGGTATCGGGCCTCGCGGGGTGGCGGTCGGAAGGTGCGCATGGTGGGCCGTCGGGACGGTCCGTTCAAGCCTCCAGGCGGTTTGCTGAGAGCGTTTCTCGTTAGGGTTGACGCTGGTCATTTAAGAACTGTATCGTACAGTACTGTTTTGGCAAGCACTTCCGCTCATTCCTCCGCCTTGCCTCCCCGCAGGAGTCCCCCCATGAATGCCCCCGCTAAGAGCCTGTTGGATATCGATGCCTTTCCCCTGGTCCAGGTCCGCGAGATGCCCCGCGAGCTGGCCGATGTCGAGCGCTGGTTGGAGGAGGTCGAAGCGCTGCTGGCCGTCGAGCGCGATTTCGCCCTGGTCTATCCGCCGCTCCCGCAGGAAGAAGCTGAAGGCGACCAGCAGGCGCGCAAGCGCCTGGTGTTGTGGCTCAAGGAAAATCGCCAGCGCTTCGTCGAGCATTGCCGGGGCATCCTGCTCAGTGCCAACGGCCAGCCGGACAACCTCGCCGACCTGCAGCAACTGGCGCCGGTGCTGCAGGCTGTCTACGGCCCGCCGGTGAGCGTGGCGCCGGACCTGGCGTCCGCCCGCGGCATGGCGAAGGCACTGCTGAGCGGGCCGGCGACGGGGATGAACTGGTGACGCCGCCATGTCCCTGAACACTCCGCGCAACAAACCGTCCCGCACCGAGACCGAAGCTGTCGCTGCCAGCTCGGGACGATCCGCCGTCGGCCGGCGGGATTACACCGAGCAGCTGCGCCGGGCAGCCCGGCGCAATGCCTGGGACCTCTACGGCGAGCACTTCTACTGAGCGGGCGTGCCGGATTGCCATTGGTGCGGGCGATGGAACACATCGTTTGATTCCTGGGCTCTTTACCTCAAGTTAACTTGAGCTATCAGAATCCGCGCAGAGCGTCTGGCGATCTTGCCGGGCGCCACTCCATGCCCGGAGGCAACGATGGATAGCCCGTCCACTCTCGCTCGTCCGCACCCCCAGGCCAGCCCGCGATGGCTGGCAGTTGCCAATGTGATCTTCGCCGGCATCGCCGCTGCCCTGCATGTCGGCAAGGCGACCATCGCCCTGCCGTCGCTGCAACGGAGCTTCGGCGGCGACCTCGCCGCGCTGAGCTGGATCATGTCCGCCTTTCCGTTCGTCGGCGTATTCGGCGGCATCGCCGCCGGCCTCCTGGTGCGTTGTTGGGGAGATCGCCGGCTGCTGACCGTTGGGCTGGCGATTCTCGGCGGGGCGAGCCTGCTCGGTGCGTCGATGCAGGACTTCGCCTGGTTGCTTGCCACTCGCTTCGTCGAGGGGCTCGGTTTCCTCATCGTGGTAGTGGCGGCGCCCGCCGTGTTGCACAGGATCACCAGCGAGACGCGGCGCAGCGTGGTGTTCGGTCTGTGGAGCACCTTCATGGCAGGCGGAATCGCCCTCTCGATGCTGTTCGGGCCGCTGCTCGCGGACTGGCGTGCCGACTGGCAACTGAGCGCACTGCTGGTACTGGTCGCGGCGCTGCTGCTGCCGCTCAGCGTCCCTGCCGACGATGGGTGCAGGGCGGCAGGCGTGAGGCCGGCCGGTCTTGGCACGTTGCTCAAGGTTCCGGCGATCACCCTGCTGGCGCTCGGCTTCACCACCTACAACCTGCAGTTCTTCGCCCTGATGACGTTCCTCCCCGTGTTCCTCATGCAGCGCCTGGGCGTCGCCCTGGAGACTGCGGGACTCATCGGCGCGGCCATCGTCGCGGCGAACGCCCTGGGCAATGTCGCGGCGGGCTTCATCCTTTCCCGCGGCATACGTCCCGGCGCCTTGCTGGCGAGCACCGCGATCCTGATGGGACTCACCGGTGCGGCGTTCTTCCATGCCGCGACGCCGGGACTCCTGGCGATTGCGCTGGGGTTCGTCTTCTCGGCGGTCGCCGGCATGCTCCCCACCACCGTGCTGGCGACCGCGCCGCTGGCCTCGCCCGCGCCTTCGCTGACGCCACTGGCCATCGGCTGGGTAATGCAGGGCAACTACCTGGGGCAGGTGATCGGCCCCTTGCTGATCGGCCTGATCGTCAGCCGTTTCGACTGGTCGGGCGCGATCGGCCTGATGCTGGTCGCGGGCGCGGCGGGGGCCGTCCTGGGGTTCTGCCTGCTGCGTGCGCTGGACGGCCTGCCTCGCGCCATTGCCACGGGTTCCGCGGCTCGCCCCGCGGATTAGAAGAGAAACCGGCTTCGTGCAGGGCGGGTAGCCGAGCGACTATTCGTCCTGCGCATTGGTTCGGCACGGGCGGCCAGAGGCCGCCGCCGTCCCTCGGCTCAGTCGTCGCGGGTGAGCACTTCCAGCAGTTCGATCTCGAACAGCAGGTTGGAGTGGGGCTTGATGTGCGCGCCGACCTGCCGTTCGCCGTAGGCCAGGTGGGAAGGGACGAACAGCCGTCGCTTGCCACCGACCTTCATGCCCATCAGGCCCTGGTCCCAACCCTTGATCACTCGTCCGGTGCCGATCACGCACTGGAATGGCCGGCCGCGCTCGTAGGAGGAGTCGAACAGCGTGCCGTCTTCCAGGGTGCCCTTGTACTGGGTGGTGATCAGCGCACCCTTCACTACCTCCTTGCCGTCGCCCAGGAGGAGGTCTTCGATCTGCAGTCGGTCGTTCATGGGGCGGTACCTGCGCGGTTTGCGGAAAGCCGCGATTCTGCCAGCAAGCGCGCCGCCTGTCGCCGAGCCGACGGATCAGGGCATTGCCAGGCGGTCCGCGGCACGGGCATCATGCCCGCGCCTTTCCGTCGGGAAGGCTACCGCGTTCCGCGATGTCGCGCGCATCGCGGCTGGACACATATCTCAGGGATCATACGAGAACATATCCGCATGCAAAGACTGTCGCGTATCGGCCGCAACACCCTCGCCGTCTCCGTTTCCACCTTGCTCCTCAGCGCCTGCAACCAGGGCGACGATGCGCCGAAGCCTGCGGCGGTCGCGCCGCAACCGGCCGCACCGAGCATGGCTGCACTGAGCATCCCGCTATGCCTCAACGGCCAGTGCGCGGTGATCGACCAGGACGCCAAGCTGCTCGTGCCGTTCGACAACGACTACGACAATATCGTCGCCAGCGCCTACCAGGGCACCCTGATGGCGGCGCGCGAGGAGCGCTGGAACCTGATCCAGGCGAAGGACGGCAAGGTGTTGCGCGACGATATCGGCGAAGCCCTGTCGCTGCTCACCCCCAACCTCTATGGCTTCGTCCGCGATGGCAAGTACGGCGTGGTCGACGGCCAGGGCAAGGAAGTCCAGGCGCCGCGTTTCGACGACATCTACCCCAACAGTGCCAATGAATTCATCATCTACGAGATCGATGGCAAGCGCGGCATCCTCGATGCCAAGGGCAAGCAGCTCACCGAGGCGCTCTACGACACCACCCTGGTCAACGGCAGCGTCGCCGAACACGGCGGCTTGATCAGCGCCGAGCGTGGCGAGGAGAAGTGGATCATCAACCTCGCTACCGGCGAACAGAAGGCCGTGGCCTACGAGAGCCTGGGCGACCTCCACGACGGCGTGATGAGCGCCAGCGTCATCGGCAAGGGCTCCCAACTGGTGGATGCCAAGGGCGACGTGGTCGGTGACGGCAAGAGCTACGATTACCTGGGCACCCCGGCCAACGGCCTGGTGGCGTTCCGCGAGAAGTACGACAGCCCCTGTGGCTACCTCGACTACCAGGGCAAGGTGGCGATCGCCGCCCAGTTCGCCGGTTGCGGCGCCTTCGGCAAGCAGGGCGGGCTGGCCCAGCAGCGCATGGAAGATGGCTCGTCGGGCAAGTACGGCCTGATCGATCGCAGCGGCGCCTGGAAGGTGCAGCCGCAGTACGATTCGGCCGACAGCGCCGGCCTCACCGCGCTTGGCTACACCGTCGACGTGCCCGGCCTGGCTGCCGTCGGCGTGAGCACCGGCCTGTTCAGCGCCGACTTCGGCATCTTCAACCTCGACGAAGGCAGCGAGTGGGTGAAGCCGGGTTATGCGCAGATCGGCGCGCTGGGCAACGACCTGTTCGTCGTGGCGAAGAAGGGCGGACCGCAGAAGACCGTCAGCTTCATGGGTTCGGAAAGCCAGGTGCCGGTGGTGGGCCTGATGGACCGCAGCGGCAAGATGCTGCTGGAGCCGGGCGAACTGATCAGCATCCAGTCTGCGTATGACGGTCGTTTCCTGGAAGGTCTCGACGGTATGGACAACGCTGCCCACACCGTGTTGCTCGATCGCCAGGGACGCACGCTGGTTCCGGCGCTCTGGCAGAAGCTGGAGGTGAATCCGCAGCAGGGTTACATCCTGGGCTACGAAGTCAGCGGCACTGGCGACGAGGCGACGGAAACCTTGCGCGCACTGTACGACCTGAACGGCAAGCCGCGCTTCACCGTGGCCACCACCGATTGCGGCGCCGAACAGTTGCTCGACGGCAATGGCAAGGCGATCTGGCCGCAGGACCCGACCCCGTATTGCCAGTCGGACGACGAGCAGGACGACGAAGGCGAGCCGGAGCAGGAGCCGGCGCCCGTCGAAGAGAGCGAGGAAACCAGCGAGAGCTGAGTTCCCCGAGCGCGTCCGTCCCTTGCGGCGGGCGCGCGGTTCCGCTGTTTCGCCGTGGCTGCTGGCCACGGTCTCCCCTCACTGGCGGTGCCAGAAGTCCGAATACTCCTCGAACGGGTAGCGCTCGCCGTCATAGCGCAGCGTGCGCAAGGGTTTGCCGTTCTCCGTTTCGCCGTCGCTGACCCGCGAGGTGATGACCAGGTCGGCAAAGCCGTTGGAGCGTCCGCGGCCGAGTTCCAGGGTCAGGTGCGAGACTTCCTGTTCGAACCCGGGCTCGGCGGAGCAGACCGAGCCTTTCAGCGTCCTCCACTGGTCCAGGTAGGTATTGAGCACCGGCCGCAGCTTGCCTTCGCCGGCCGGCACCACCAGGGTCAGCAGGTTGTCGAAGCCGGCTTCCGGACAACTGGCGCCACGCGCCACGCTATGGAATACCACGCCGAAGGCGCGCACCGTCGGGCTCAGGCGATAGCGCGCGGTGTCCAGCCAGAGGCTGTCGCTGCCGACGGCGACGGAGGCGTCTTCTTCGAAGTCGCTGTCGTAGCGTTCGAGCAGCCTGCCGCTGCGGCTGTCGGCCTTGGCCAATAGCAGATGCGGGTGGCGTTCGCCTTCCACGGCGGTGTCGCCCGGATCCAGGTAGGCCATGGCGATCACCGTCTGCGCGGGGTCGTCCGGCCAGGGCTTGCAGGCCACGGCGAGGAACGGACCGGAAGATTCGTACGAAGGGGCTATCCAGCCATCGTGGCCGACCTGCCTGGCTACGGCGTCAAGCAGTCGCGACGCGCAGGGCTGCGGTTCGCGGGCTTCGGCCTGGCTGGCGAGTCCCAGCAGCAGGAGGCAGAGTCGGGCGGAGAGGCGGCGGTTACGGTCCATGTGAAAAGAGTCCTTTGGCGGAGGCGGGCACGGAAGACGCCCGGCGCTGCGGGACATTCTAGCGGCTGCGCGGACCTTGCGAAGCGGGCTGGCGGGGCGGACATATCGCGGCCGCGCTGCTCAGGCCAGGCCGTTTTCCCGGATGTAGATAAAGAGTCCGGCATTGCTGTCCAGGCCAAGCTTGCGCATGGCGCTGCTCTTTTGCGCGCTGATGGTCTGCTTGCTGCGGCACAGTCGGATGGCGATTTCCCCGACCGCCAGGCCGCTGCCGTACAGGCGCAGCACTTCCACTTCGCGCGGGGTGAGTTGTTCGAGGCTGGCCAGCGGCTTGCCGTGCTCGGCTTCGCCCACTTCCAGCAGGTGTGCGATGGAGCGCGAGATGAATGGTCGACGGCCGGCGTGGCGGATCGCCTTGGGTAGATCGTCGAGCATGCCGCGTTTGCTCACCAGGCCGTGAATGCCCAGCTTGAGCAGGGATGAAACGAGTGCCGGGTTGCCGAGCATGGTGACGACGATGATCGGCAGGTCCGGATAGCGCCGCCGGACCTTCTGCACCAGGCGCAAGCCGTCGGCCTGCTGGCTGCCGGGCATCATCAGGTCGGTGATCAGCAGGTCGCAGGGGTGCGCTTCGAGCTGCGCCAGCAAGCCATCGGCGTCCTGGGCCTGGGCGACGATCCGCAGGTCGTCGTACGCACTCAGCAGATAGCGCATGCCGATCAGGGTGAGGGCGTGGTCGTCGACGAGGATGACGCGTGTTTTCATGAAATCGAACCCGATCGAGGTGGAGGTTTCCGCAGCGGCTACCGGCAACGCCGGCAGGCGGATAATCCGCCAGGAGGCAGCTCCGGACGGGCTCGAATTCTAGCGATGGTGTCTGTCGGTTTAATCAGGACTTTTCTGAATGCTAGTAGGAAATTTCCTATGTGTTTTCCCTAGGTTATTTCGAGGGGAGGCCGAGAAACATAGGGTCTTTGAACGGCTTTCGTGGAGTAGGGGTTGAAATCGCTGTCAGTACATTTCTGTCAGTCTTGCTGGACATCGGAAGGGCGCGACGGCAGCGCGGGTTCCGCTGCCGTCGCCGTCCTTCAACCCAGTTCGCGGACTGCCCGCACCGCCTGGTCGATGGCGGCATGGGCGTAGGCATCCCAGGCCGCATCCGAGTTGGCGATGGCGACATTGCCGACCTTGCTTCGCGCCAGTTCCATCAGCGCTTCGCTTTCCGCCTCGTCGTCGTAGAGGGTATTCATGAAGTAGGAGTAGCCGTGCGACCAGCGGTTCACGGTGATGCCGGTGATGTCGCGGCGGTGGTCGAAGCCCGCCGGGCCGAGCATGGCCTGGAGCTGGTCGCGGATGTCCTTTTCCAGTTGCTCGAAGCTCATCGCGTAGAGCTTGCTGCGGCCTACGCGAGCCTGGGTGCGGGCGTCCATGCCGGCGTTCGGGGTGGTCGGCACGTAGACCATGTGCACGCCGATCGGCTGCCGCGGGTCGCGTGGATGCCGGTAGCTGCCGAGGTCGACCGGGAAGTCCAGCTTGATCCGCGAGTAGGGCAGGGTCGGCGCGTAGATCTCGTGGATGCCGAGGGTCTTCCAGGCCTGCCAGTTGCGCAGCAATACCTTGGTGTACACCAGCGGGAACTTGACGTTCTGGCTCAGCGCGTGGGCCTGCTCCTCGGAGAGGTCGCGCAGCAGGTACGGCACCATCATGTTGTAGCAGGCCATCACGCAGTGCTTGCCGCGTACCCGGTGCAGGCGGCCGGCGCGGCTGTAGCCGACATCGACGCCGCCGGCGCGGTTGCGCACGCTGACGGCGGTGCTGTTCAGGCGCAGGCGCACCGGGTGCCCGGCGAGGTCCAGCTTCGAGTAGTCGAAGCGGGCCATGACGATGTCCTCCATGCCTCGGCCCGGCGCCACCGCGGGGATCAGGTCGCGCACCATGAGCCGAGCCAGCGAGGCGTTGCCGTCGGGGAAATGGTAGATGTACGGCTCGTCCATTTCCGCCTGGGCCTCCTCGCTGGGTTGCGGCAGGCCGAGGGCGTCGAAGCCGGGGAAGCCGGCGGCGTATGCGTCGGCCGCCGGCAGGGCGTCGGCGCCGAGGGCGGAGAAGTCGCTGCTGCGGCCCTGGAAGTACTTCACCGAGGTTTCCGAGAGCCCGACGTTCTTGAGCAGGTAGTCGCGGTAGCTGGTCTTCGCCAGGTAGGTTTCCTTCTCTTCCACGCTCTTGCCGGCAAGATAGTCGCGAGGTGACTCGTACAGCGCGATGAGCGCCTCCCGGTCTTCGCGGCTCAGCGGGAAGTCGCCGATGAAGGCGCGCCAGGAGCGGGCATTGAGACGATCGCGGGGGACCTCGTCGGCAACCATCGGCGTCGGGTCGCCGCTGACCAGCTTGTCCACGCCGAAGCTGGCCTTGTCGAAGAACACCGCGCGGGACAGGCCCAGGCCGGGGTAGAAGTCGGTGTCGAAGGCTGTCTCGAAGCGCTTGAGCTCGACGCCCAGGCGTTTCAGCAGGTGTTTGGCGTCTTCGCTATAGAGGGCGTTCGGCGATTGCAGCGACTCGCTGCCGCCGTAGCCGAGGATGGTGCGCCCGCCGGCCTGGAATTCGTTGCGCTTGGCATGGCCGCCGAAGTCGTCGTGGTTCTCGATGACGAGGATGCGCGCCGCGGGGTGCCGTTCGCGATAGAACCAGGCGGCGGCGAGGCCGCTGATGCCGCCGCCGACCACCACCAGGTCGTATTCCTCTTCGATCGGCAGGTGGTCGACATCGAAGGTCTTCTTCTCCCAGCCCATCTGGTGTGCGACTTCGAAGGCGCCCGGATGGCTACCGCGCAGGCCGGTGAGCGCGGGCGGATAGTAGCGGCCGCCGGGGGCGGCGCGGAGGACCTCGGCGGGGGTCAGGCCTGCGGCGATGGTCAGGGCTACGCCGTTCAGGAAGTCGCGGCGGGAGATGGTCATGGGAAGTCCTTTGCGAGGCAGTGGGTGGCTCGGGGGAGCCATGTTCACAGATTGCTGTTGCGAATGCGCGCGGAGCGGCTGGCGTCGGACGCCGACCCGCAGTCGCGGGCGGGCGCGGAGTTTAGAGGGCCATGCCGGCGCGTCGAAGGGCTTTCTGCTGGCACTAGGCCTCTATCTGGAGAAATGTGACATGTGTCGCGCTTTGCCACGGTGTCCGGGGAGGCCGGCAATATCTCGAAGCAAACTCCCGGCGGGCAGCGCGGACGCGAAGGGCTAGAGTCGGTCGAATCCGGTTGTTACCGAACGTCCTGGAGGTTCCTCATGAATACCCGTGGTTTGCTCGACCAATTGCTCAAGTCCGGGCAGGAAATGTTGCAGAACAAGTCCGGCGGCAAGCCCGGCGCCAGCGGCGGCGGACAGCTCGGCAGCCTGCTTTCCGGCGCCGGCGGCGGAGCCCTGGCGGCCGGCGCCATCGGCCTGCTGCTGGGAAACAAGAAGGCGCGCAAGTTCGGCGGCAAGGCGATCACCTACGGCGGCCTCGCCGCGCTCGGGGTGATCGCCTACAAGGCCTACAACAACTGGCAGCAGCAACAGAACGGCGCCGCGCCGCAGGCGCAGCCGCAGACCGTCGACCGCCTGCCGGAAGCCCAGGCCGAAGTGCATAGCCACGCGATCCTCCAGGCCATCGTCGGTGCGGCCAAGGCCGACGGCCACATCGACGAGCGCGAACGGCAGATGATCGAAGGCGAGGTGGCCAAGCTGACCAGCGACCGCGAGGTGCAGGGCTGGCTGGAGCGCGAGCTGAACAAGCCGCTGGACCCGGCCGAGATCGCCCGTGCCGCGAGCACCCCGGAGATCGCCGCGGAGATGTACCTGGCCAGCCTGCTGATGGTCGACGAGGAAAGCTTCATGGAGCGCTCCTACCTCGAGGAGCTGGCGCGGCAGCTGCGCCTGGAACCCTCGTTCAAGCTGGAGCTGGAGAACCAGGCCAGACAGGCGCTGCAACGCCTGGCCTGAGACGGCGGAGAGTCGTTCCGCGGATAACCGCCGCCATCATGGCGGCGGCGTTGCCGAAGGGCCGAGCAGAACCTCTCGCTCGCGCTGGCACAGCTCCAGCAGGAAGTCCCAGACCACCCGCAGGCGCACCGAGCGGTGCAGTTCCCGCCGGGTGCTCATCCAGTACTCGCGCTGGATGCTTTCCTCGGGCAGCACCGGTACCAGCAACGGATCGCGGCTACCCATGAAGTGCGGCAGGATCGCCAGGCCGATGCCGGCCTGTGCCGCCTGCTGCTGGGCGACCACGCTGGTGCTGCGGAACACGACCTGCGGGTGGCGGCAGAAACTGTGGTGGAACATCAGTTCCTGGCTGAACAGCAGGTCGTCGACGTAGCCGATCCACTGGTGCCTGCCGAGGTCGTCGCGGTCGCGCAGCGGCGGCGCCTGTTCCAGGTAGGCGGGGCTGGCGAACAACGCCAGGCGATAGCGGGTCAGCAGGCGGGTGATCACCAGGTCGGCGCTCGGCCGGTCGAGGGAGATGGCGATGTCCGCTTCGCGGTTGGTGATGCTGACGAAGCGCGGCACCGAGACCAGCTCGACCTCCAGGCCCGGGTAGTGGCGCATCAATTGCGCCAGGCGCGGAGCGAGGAAGACGCTGCCGAGGCCTTCGGTGACGCCGATGCGGATCTGCCCCAGCGGCGAGATGCTCTGGCTCATTTCTTCCTGGGCGAGCAGCGCGGTGTTCTCCATCGCCTCGGCGTGCTTGAGCAGCGCCTGGCCGGCCGGAGTCAACTGGTAGCCGCCGGTGTGCTGGGCGAACAGTTGGGTGCCGAGGTCGCGCTCGATGTTCTCGATGTGCCGGGCCACCGTGGCGTGAGTGGTGCCGAGACGCTTGGCGGCGGTCAGCAGGCGACCGCTGCGCTGCAACTCGAGGAAGAAACGCAGGTCATTCCAGTCGAACATGGGGAGCGCCTTCTGCCGGGCCGAGGGGGGGGGGGCTGTTAGAAAACGAACAATAGCTGCCCCGAAACGTTTGTTTTTTTATCGCGAATGAACGACTAGCCTCAAGCCGTTCGAGACTTGCCGGTCATCCGCAGGTCCGACGGCCCATCACAAGAATGACAAGACGAGGCTCGCCATGCCCGAGGTACTGGATACCTACGACTACCTCATCGTTGGCGCCGGACCTGCCGGCTGCCTGCTGGCCAACCGGCTTTCCGCCGACCCTGCCAACCGTGTCCTGCTGCTGGAAGCCGGCGGCCCGGACAACTATCCCTGGATCCACATTCCCGTCGGCTACCTCTACTGCATCGGCAACCCGCGTACCGACTGGTGCTTCGACACCGACGAGGTCCCCGGGCTCAACGGTCGTTCCCTGAAGTACCCGCGCGGCAAGGTGCTCGGAGGATGCTCCTCGATCAATGGCATGATCTACATGCGTGGCCAGGCCCGCGACTACGACCAGTGGGTGGCCGAAGGCAATCCGGGCTGGAGCTGGAGAGAGCTGCTGCCGCTGTTCCGCAGGATGGAGGACCATTTCGCCGGGACCAGCGAAATGCACGGCGCCGGCGGCGAATGGCGGGTAGAACGCCAGCGGCTCTCCTGGAAGCTGCTCGATGCCTTCCAGCAGGCGGCGGCGCAGACCGGCATCGCCAGCGTCGAGGATTTCAACGGTGGCGACAACGAAGGCTGCGGCTACTTCCAGGTCAACCAGCGCGGCGGGGTGCGCTGGAATGCCTCGAAAGGCTTCCTGCGCGGCATCGCCCAGCGCGCCAACCTGACGGTTCTGACCCATGCCGAAGTCCAGCGAGTGCTCCTCGAGGACGGCCGCGCCAGGGCCCTGTCGGTCTGTTGGCAGGGCCGCGAGCAGCGCTTCGAGGCGCGCCGCGAGATCGTCCTGAGCGCCGGCGCGATCGGTTCGCCGTGCCTGCTGCAACGCTCCGGGATCGGCCCGCGGGACCTGCTGGAGCGGCTCGGCGCCGGGGTCGTCCACGAGTTGCCCGGGGTCGGTGGCAATCTCCAGGATCACCTGCAGCTGCGCATGATCTACAAGGTCGACGGCGTTCCCACCCTCAACCAGATCGCCGGCAGCCTATGGGGCAAGCTGGGCATGGGCCTGCGCTACCTGGCGAGCCGCAGCGGGCCGTTGTCGATGGCGCCGAGCCAACTGGGCGCCTTCGCCCGCTCCGATCCGCAGCAGCCCTCGGCCAACCTCGAATACCATGTCCAGCCGCTCTCGCTGGATCGCTTCGGCGAGCCGCTGCATGCCTTCCCTGCGTTCACCGCGTCGGTCTGCGACCTGCGCCCGCACAGCCGGGGGACGGTGCGCATCCGCTCGCTCGACCCGGGCGAGGCGCCGTCGATCCAGCCCAACTACCTGAGCGATCCGCGCGACCTGAAGGTCGCCGCCGACGCCATACGCCTGACCCGCCGCATCGCCGCCGCACCGGCGCTGGCCGCCTTCCGTCCGCAGGAATACAAGCCCGGCCCGGAATACCGCAGCGAAGAGGATCTGCAGCGCGCTGCGGCGGAGATCGGCACCACCATCTTCCACCCTGCCGGCACCTGCCGCATGGGCCAGGGGCCGCAAGCGGTGGTGGATGCGCAATTGAGGGTGCACGGAATCCCCGGCCTGCGCATCGCCGATGCCTCGATCATGCCCAGCCTGACCTCCGGCAACACCTGTTCGCCGGTGCTGGTGATCGCCGAGAAGGCGGCGCAGATGATTCTCGCCGAGCGCCGCCGCGAGGCCGCGCCGCAGGTCGTCGAAAGCGCCATGGCGGCCGGCGGCAAGGAGGCGGTGGAGGCCTGAGGATCGCTACACCCCGTATCGCGTGGCGCCCGGCGCCGCAGCGGTCGACGCTGAAAACGGAAATGGCAGACAACAATAAGAGCCCCCACAAGGGGCGGGAGAGCCGCAATGACCGAGTACGCAACGACCCCTTCCTACACAGTGCCTGCGACCACGCCCCAGGAGGAGCGCAAGGTGATCTTCGCCTCCTCGCTGGGCACGGTCTTCGAGTGGTACGACTTCTTCCTCTACGGCGCCCTGGCGGCGGTGATCAGCAAGCAGTTCTTCGCCGGCGTCAACGACACCACGGCCTTCATCTTCGCCCTGATGGCCTTCGCCGCCGGCTTCCTGGTGCGGCCCTTCGGCGCGCTGGTGTTCGGCCGCCTGGGCGACATGATCGGGCGCAAGTACACCTTCCTGGTGACCATCCTGTTGATGGGGTTGTCGACCTTCGCCGTCGGCCTGCTGCCCACCTATGCCTCGATCGGGGTCGCCGCGCCGATCATCCTGGTCACCTTGCGCATGCTCCAGGGCCTGGCCCTGGGTGGCGAGTACGGCGGCGCGGCGATCTATGTCGCCGAGCACGCCCCGGCGAACAAGCGCGGTAGCTACACCAGTTGGATCCAGTCCACCGCGACCCTCGGCCTGTTGCTCTCGCTGCTGGTGATCCTGGCCTGTCGCCAGTTGACCGGCGACGAGTTCGAGACTTGGGGCTGGCGCCTGCCATTCCTGCTGTCCATCGTCCTGCTGGGCATCTCCACCTGGATCCGCCTGTCCATGCGCGAGTCGCCGGCGTTCCTCAAGATGAAGGCCGAGGGCAAGGTCAGCAAGGCGCCGCTGCGCGAGTCCTTCACCCAGTGGGGCAACCTGAAGGTGGTGCTGACCGCGCTGTTCAGCATCAATGCCGGCCAGGCGGTGACCTTCTACACGGCGCAGTTCTACGTGCTGTTCTTCCTTACCCAGGTGCTCAAGGTCGATGGCGGCACCGCCAACGGTCTGCTGATCGTCGCCCTGGTGCTTGGCGCGCCGTTCTTCATCGTCGCCGGCTGGCTGTCCGACCGCATCGGCCGCAAGCCGGTGCTGCTGGCCGGACTGTTGCTCGCCACGCTGTTCTACTTCCCGCTGTTCAAGGGCCTGACCCACTACGCCAACCCGGCCATCGACCAGGCCAGCCGGCAGTCGCCGATCAGCGTGGTGGCCGACCCGGCGACCTGCACTTTCCAGTTCGACCCGGTAGGCAAGGCGACCTTCGACAGCCCCTGCGACAAGGTCAAGACCTTCCTGGTCAAGGCCGGCCTGCCCTACTCGACGGTGGCGGCGCCCGCCGGCAGCGACGTCAGGGTGCGGATCGGCGAGACCGAGATCGCCGGCTTCGACGCCGAAGCGATGGCGGCCGCGGTGAAGACGGCAGGCTATCCGCAGCAGGCCGACGGCAGCCAGGTGAACAAGCCGATGGTGATCGCCATCATCTTCGCTCTGGTACTGATCTCCACCCTCTGCTATGGTCCGCTGGCGGCGCTGATGGTCGAACTGTTCCCGACCCGCATCCGCTATTCCTCGCTGTCCCTGCCGTACCATATCGGCAACGGCTGGTTCGGCGGCTTCCTGCCCACGGTCTCGTTCGCCCTGGTGGTGTACACCGGCGACATCTTCTACGGCCTCTGGTATCCGGTGCTGATCACCGGCGGTAGCCTGGTCTGCGCCTTGCTGTTCCTCCGCGAAACCCGCCATACCGACATCCACCGGTGAAATCGCGCCCCGTTCCCGGCATGGGGACGGGGCGCACATTCCCTCCGTGATGAGCCTGTCTTCTCAGAAAAGTCTGGCTTGCCAGTTTTCTTTCTTTCTCTTTCTGCCACACTTCTGGCGTCAAAAAACGCCTTTCCAGCGCCTACAATAGCGGGAAAACCCTATGGCGCTGCTTGCCGGTGCCGGGGACGGCCTATACAGTCCGCGCGATTGACGGGCCGTTGTGGCGGCAGGAACGAATCCGGACTCGAGTCTTGGGGAAAAATGTGAAGAACTGGACTGTTCGCCAGCGAATCCTGGCAAGTTTCGCCGTGATCATCGCGATCATGCTGCTGATGGCCGCTACTGCGTACGTGAAGATGTTGACGGTGGAAAAGGGCGCCTACCGTGTCCAGGACGACGCCATGCCGGGGATGTACTTCATCACCCTGGTACGCAGTTCGTGGACCGACAACTACTTGCAGACCCAGGAACTGTTCGGCATCACCGACGACCACGAGCTGAGCAAGGCCGAGGCCGACAGTATCCTCGCCAGCGAGGAGCGCCTGGACCAGCAGATCGCCTCCTACCAGAAGACCATGAACCCGGACGAGGCCCGCGACCACGAGTTGCTCGCCGGTTTCCAGGCCGTGCGCAAGAACTACCTGGAGCAGCACGACAAGGTGCTCGAGCTTTACCGCGAGAAGCGCTTCGAGGAAGCCGGCAAGCTCGTCGCCGGCCCGTTGACCGAGCACTGGCGCGAGGGCCGCAAGTACCTCAACGAGATGATCGAGCTGAACAAGGACATCGCCGACCGCGCCTCGGACAACATCGTAAACGCGGTGGACGATGCCGAACTGAGCATGCTGGTGACCCTGCTGCTGGCGGTGGTGGTAGCCGGCATCTGCGGGTTCCTGCTGTTGCGGGCGATCACCCAGCCGATCCAGAAGATCGTCCGCAGCCTCGACCTGATGGCCGGTGGCGACCTCACCGCACGCCTGAACCTCGGCCGGCGTGACGAATTCGGCGCCATCGAGACCGGTTTCAACGGCATGGCCGAAGAGCTCAAGGGCCTGGTGTCGCAGGCCCAGCGTTCTTCGGTGCAGGTCACCACCTCGGTCACCGAGATCGCCGCGACCTCCAAGCAGCAGCAGGCCACCGCCACCGAAACCGCCGCGACCACCACGGAGATCGGCGCCACTTCTCGCGAGATCGCCGCCACCTCGCGCGACCTGGTGCGGACCATGAGCGAAGTCTCCGGCGCCGCCGAGCAGACGTCGACCCTGGCCGGTTCCGGCCAATTGGGCCTGGCGCGCATGGAGGAAACCATGCACCACGTGATGGGTGCGGCCGACCTGGTCAACGCCAAGCTGGCGATCCTCAACGAGAAGGCCGGCAACATCAACCAGGTGGTCACCACCATCGTCAAGGTCGCCGACCAGACCAACCTGCTCTCGCTGAACGCCGCCATCGAGGCGGAGAAAGCCGGCGAGTACGGCCGCGGGTTCGCCGTGGTGGCCACCGAGGTGCGCCGGCTGGCGGACCAGACCGCGGTCGCCACCTACGACATCGAGCAGATGGTGCGCGAGATCCAGTCGGCGGTATCGGCCGGGGTGATGGGCATGGACAAGTTCTCCGAGGAGGTCCGCCGCGGTATCGCCGAGGTCGGCCAGGTCGGCGAGCAACTGTCGCAGATCATCCAGCAGGTGCAGGCGCTGGCGCCGCGGGTGCAGATGGTCAACGAGGGTATGCAGGCCCAGGCTACCGGTGCCGAGCAGATCAACCAGGCGCTGGTGCAACTGGGCGAGGCCACCGGGCAGACCGTGGAGTCGCTGCGCCAGGCCAGCTTCGCCATCGATGAGCTGAACCTGGTGGCGAACGGGCTGCGCAACGGCGTATCCCGCTTCAAAGTCTGAGGCTGTGACCGTGTCCCGCTCCACCGGCGATCATCGACGCACCAGCAAGCTGTTCCTGCTGTTCCGTATGGAAGGCGACCGCTATGCCCTGGATGCCCGCGAAGTGGTCGAAGTGCTGCCGCTGCTGCGCCTGAAGCGCATTCCGGAGGCGCCGGAATGGGTCGCCGGGGTGTTCTCCCATCGCGGCGTCCTGGTCCCGGTGCTCGACCTCTGCGCAATGGCCTTCGGCCGCGCGGCGCTGGCCCGCACCAGCACGCGCATCGTGCTGGTCGAATACCGCGCCCGCCAGGACCGGGAGCCGGTCTGGCTCGGACTGATCCTCGAACAGGCCACCGATACCCTGCGCTGCGAACCGTCGGCGTTCCGCGACTATGGCCTGGACAACGGCGGGGCCCGCTATCTCGGTCCGGTCTATGAAGGACCACGGGGACTGGTGCAATGGGTGCGGGTCGAGGCATTGCTGCCCGACGAAGTGCGCGCCCTGCTGTTCCCGCCGGAGTGCGGCGAGGGGACGGCATGAACGATCGCTTCGAACGCCTGCTCAAGAGCAGGATCGGCCTGGATGCCAGCTCGGTGGGCAGCGCGGTGATCGAGCGCGCGGTACGCCAGCGCATGAGCGGCCTCGCGCTGCACGACGAGGACGAATACTGGATGCGCCTGAACGGCTCGCCGGGCGAGGTGCAGGCGCTGATCGAAGCGGTGGTGGTGCCGGAGACCTGGTTCTTCCGCTACCCGGAGTCGTTCACCACCCTCGCCAGGCTGGCCTTCGAGCGCCTGCCGAGCCTGGGCGGCGGACGCGCGCTAAGGATCCTCAGCCTGCCCTGTTCCACCGGCGAGGAGCCGTATTCCATCGTCATGGCCTTGCTCGATGCCGGGCTCTCCGAGTACCTGTTCGAGGTCGACGCCCTCGACGTCAGCGCTCGGGTGATCGAGCGCGCCAGCCTCGGGGTGTACGGCAGGAATTCCTTTCGCGGCGACGAACTGGGGTTTCGCGACCGCCATTTCAGCGAGGTTGCCGAGGGCTACCAGTTGGCCGAGCAGGTTCGCCGCAAGGTGCGCTTCCGCTGCGGCAATTTGCTCGATCCCGGGCTACTGGCGGGCGAGGCACCCTACGATTTCGTGTTCTGTCGCAACCTGCTGATCTATTTCGACCGCCCGACCCAGAGCGAGGTGGTCGAGGTGCTCAAGCGCCTGTTGCGGTCGGACGGCGCGATGTTCATCGGTCCGGCCGAGGCGAGCCTGCTCAGCCAGCACGGCATGCAGCCGATCGGCGTGCCGCTGTCTTTCGTGTTCCGCCGGACCAGCGAGGCGCCCCGCGGCGCGCGGCCCAAAGCGGTGAGCGACGGAGCGCGCCCGGTCGTTGCCGCCGCCGTGGAGCGTGCGAGTATTCGGCCTTCGCCGCCGCCACCGGCGAAACCGCGCCAGCGGCTGTCCAGCCTGGTTCCGCCAGCCAGCGGCCAGCCCCTCGCCAGTCCCGTCGGCGAGTTCGACGAAATCGCCCGCCTGGCGGATGCCGGCCAGCACCGCGAGGCGCGCGCCGCCTGCGAGCGCCAACTGGCCGCGCGTGGGCCGTCGGCCACGGTCTTCTACTGGCTCGGGCTGCTCAGCGATGTCGCCGGGCAGGAGCAGGAAGCCCAGGATTTCTACCGCAAGGCCCTGTACCTGGAGCCGCAGCACGCCGAGGCGCTGGCGCACCTGGCGGCGCTGCTCGCCGCTCGCGGCGACCATGCCGGCGCCCGGCGCCTGCAGCAACGTGCGGCCCGTGGAGTGAACAAAGATGGTTGAGGCGAGCCTGACCTTGCTCGATACCCAACAGGTGGATGACTGCTGGAACCGCATCGGCGTGCATGGCGACAAGTCCTGCGAACGCCTGGCCGAGCATGTCCATTGCCGCAACTGCGAGGTTTACGCTGCCGCGGCGACCTACTTGCTGGACCGCATCGCCCTGCGCCAGGACCAGCTCGACAGCGCCGAAACGATGGACAGCCAGCGCGAACAGAGCGACCTCGGCGAGACGCGTTCGATCCTGGTGTTCCGCCTGGGCGAAGAGTGGTTCGGCCTGGCCACCGGCAGCCTGGTGGAAGTGGCGCCGATGAATCCTATCCATTCCCTGCCGCACCAGCGCTCGCGCGCCCTGCAAGGGGTGACCAACGTGCGCGGCGCGCTGGTCGCCTGCCTTTCCCTCGGCGAACTGCTGGATCTCGAACCCGGCGCCGCGCCGGTCAGCGAGCGCCGGGTGGTTCCGCGCATGCTGATCATTTCCGCCGCCGGCGGTCCGGTGGTGGCGCCGGTGGAGGAAGTCGACGGCATCCATGCGATTCCGCTGGCGCGGATACTGCCGCCCAACCACGCCGACGGCCAGGCCTCGCGCCGGCACGTGGCCGGCGTGCTGCAATGGCGCGAGCGGAGCATCACCCTGCTCGACGAAGGCCCTCTCCTGCAAGCCGTAGCGCGGAGCCTGGCATGACCCCGGACCAGATGAGAGACGCGTCGCTGCTCGAGCTGTTCCGGCTCGAGGCGGAGGCCCAGACCCAGGTGCTCAACGCCGGCCTGATGGCGCTGGAGCGCAGCCCGACCCAGGCCGACCAACTGGAAGCCTGCATGCGCGCCGCGCACTCGCTGAAAGGCGCGGCGCGGATCGTCGGGCTGGACGCCGGCGTGCGCGTGGCGCACGTCATGGAGGATTGCCTGGTGGAGGCGCAGGACGGACGCCTGCTCCTGCAATCGGAACATATCGATGCGTTGCTCCAGGGCTGCGACCTGTTGCTGCGTATTGGCACCCCGCCAGCCGGCGACGCAGGCTGGGCCGAAGGCGCCGGGCGGGAAGAGATCGACGGCCTGGTGCTGCGCCTCGAAGGCCTGGTGCGCAGCGGCCTGCCGCTGGCCCGCGCGGAGCTGCCGGCGACGACTCCCGGTCTGCCGGAAGCGGTCCCCGAGGCGCCGCCAGCGGCGTCAGCGGCCGCCAGCGACGACAACGACGAGGAGCCCGCCGGGCAGGCGGGCGGCGAACAGGCCGAGGAGCGCCGCAGCCGGGTCCTGCGGGTCACCGCCGAACGCCTGGACCGGCTGCTGGATATCTCCAGCAAGTCGCTGGTGGAGTTCCAGCGCATCAAGCCGCTGGCCGATTCCCTGCAACGCCTGCGTCGCCTGCAGTCCAGCGCCAGCCGCGCGCTCGACGTGGTACGCGAGACGGTCCAGGAAACCGCCCTCGACCCGCAGGCCCAGGCCATGCTCGGCGAGGCGCGGCAACTGATTGGCGAATGCCAGCAGATGCTGGTGCAGCACATCGCCGATCTCGACGAGTTCGCCTGGCAGGGCGGCCAGCGTGCCCAGGTGCTCTACGACGCGGCGCTGGCCTCGCGGATGCGGCCATTCGCCGACGTCCTTAGCGGCCAGGCGCGGATGGTTCGCGACCTGGGCCGCTCGCTGGGCAAGCAGGTGCGCCTGCTGGTCGAGGGCGAAAGCACCCAGGTCGACCGGGATGTCCTGGAAAAACTCGAAGCGCCGCTCACCCACCTGCTACGCAATGCCGTCGATCACGGTATCGAGGCGCCGGAAACCCGCCTCGCCGCCGGCAAGCCGGCCGAGGGCAGGATCACCATCCGCGCCCGCCACCACGCCGGCATGCTGGTCCTGGAACTGAGCGACGACGGCGGCGGCATCGATCTGCAGCGCCTGCGCGAGACCGTGCTCAATCGCCAGTTCGCCACCGCCGAGACCGTGGCGCAACTGAGCGAGGAGGAACTCCTGGCGTTTCTCTTCCTGCCCGGCTTCAGCATGCGCGAGCAGGTCACCGAGGTGTCCGGTCGCGGCGTCGGACTGGACGCCGTGCAGCACATGGTCCGCCAGTTGCGCGGCGGCGTGCGCATGGAGCAACGCCAGGGGCAGGGAGCGCTGTTTCACGTCGAGGTGCCGCTGACCCTGTCCGTGGTGCGCAGCCTGGTGGTGGAGATCGGCGAGGAGGCCTACGCCTTCCCGCTGGCGCACATCGAGCGCATGTGCGAGCTGGAAGCGGAGGAGATCGTCCAGCTCGAAGGTCGCCAGCACTTCTGGTACGAGGGTCGCCATGTCGGCCTGGTTTCGGCTGCGCAACTGCTGCAGCGGCCCGAGAGCAGCCGCACCGAAGGGGCCATCCCGGTAGTGGTGGTGCGCGACCGCGATGCGGTCTACGGCGTCGCCGTGGAGCGTTTCGTCGGCGAGCGTACCCTGGTGGTGATGCCTCTCGATCCGCGCCTGGGCAAGGTGCGCGACGTTTCCGCCGGCGCCTTGCTGGACGACGGTTCGCCGGTGCTGATCCTGGACGTCGAGGACCTCCTGCATTCGGTCGGCAAGCTGCTCAGCAGCGGCCGCCTGGAGCGCATCGATCGCAGCCGGCGGCAGGCCGGCGGGGCGCAACGCAAGCGCATCCTGGTGGTCGACGACTCGCTCACGGTGCGTGAGCTGGAACGCAAGCTCCTGCTCGGCCGCGGCTACGACGTGGCAGTGGCGGTGGATGGCATGGACGGCTGGAACGCCCTGCGCTCGGAGCATTTCGACCTGCTCATCACCGATATCGACATGCCGCGCATGGACGGTATCGAACTGGTCACCCTGGTGCGTCGCGACAGCCGCCTGCAGTCGCTGCCGGTGATGGTGGTGTCCTACAAGGATCGTGAGGAGGACCGTCGGCGCGGTCTCGACGCCGGCGCCGACTATTATCTGGCGAAGGCCAGTTTCCACGATGAGGCCTTGCTGGATGCCGTCGTCGTCCTGATCGGAGAAGCACAGGGTTGAGGATCGGAATCGTCAATGACATGCCGTTGGCCGTCGAGGCGCTGCGCCGCGCGCTGGCCTTCGAGCCGCAGCACCAGATCGTCTGGGTCGCCAGCAACGGTGCCGAGGCGGTGACCCAGTGCGCCGCCGATACGCCCGACGTGGTGCTGATGGACCTGCTCATGCCGGTGATGGACGGCGTCGAGGCAACTCGTCGGATCATGGCGGAAAGTCCTTGCGCGATCGTGATTGTTACCGTCGATATCGAGCAGAATGTGCACCGGGTTTTCGAAGCGATGGGATATGGGGCGCTCGATGCGGTGAACACGCCGGCGCTGGGCATCGGCAACCCGCAAACGGCGGCGGCGCCGTTGTTGCGCAAGATTCAGAACGTCGGCTGGCTGATCGGCCAGCGCGATAACCGTGGCAAGGTCCAGGTGGTGCCGCCGAAGGCCGGCGGGGCGCGCCAGCGTCTGGTGGCGATCGGCGCCTCGGCTGGCGGTCCGGCGTCGCTAGCGGTGTTGCTCAAGCAACTGCCGGCCAGTTTCAATGCCGCGGTGGTGCTGGTGCAGCATGTCGACGAGGTCTTCGCCGCCGGCATGGCCGAATGGCTGGCCAGCGAATCGAAGCTGCCGGTGCGCCTGGCGCGCGATGGCGAGCCGCCGATACCGGGGCAGATCCTGCTGGCGGGGACCAACAATCACATCCGCCTGCTGCGCAACGGTTCGCTGGTGTACACCGCCGAACCGCGTTCTTTCGTCTACCGGCCGTCCATCGACGTGTTTTTCGAGAGCGTGGCGAATTATTGGCGTGGCGATGCCGTGGGCGTGCTGCTGACCGGCATGGGCCGCGACGGCGCCCAGGGCCTCAAGCAGATGCGCGAGCGCGGTTTCCTCACCATCGCCCAGGACCAGGCCAGTTGCGCAGTCTACGGGATGCCGAAGGCCGCGGCGGCGATCGATGCAGCGGTGCAGATCCTTTCCCTGGAAAAGATCGCCCCGCGCCTGGCGGAGGTATTCGATTAGCCGGGTTCGACTCCGGCCAGGCGCCAGGGTAGGCGCCGGCGCCCGCCGCGGCGGTGCGTGGAACAGCATTCAATTTGATACGAGGGGCCCCGGTCCCGGAGAGAAACATGCACAACCCTCATGAGAGCAAGACCGACCTGGGCGCCCCTCTGGACGGCGCGGTCATGGTACTGCTTGTCGATGATCAGGCCATGATCGGAGAGGCTGTGCGTCGCTCACTGGCGAGCGAGGCGGGCATCGACTTCCATTTCTGTTCCGATCCGCAGCAGGCAGTGGCGGTGGCCAACCAGATCAAGCCGACGGTGATCCTCCAGGACCTGGTGATGCCCGGCGTCGACGGCCTCACGCTGCTCGCTGCCTACCGCGGCAACCCGGCGACCCGCGACATCCCGATCATCGTCCTGTCGACCAAGGAAGAGCCGACGGTGAAGAGCGCGGCGTTCGCCGCCGGCGCCAACGACTACCTGGTCAAGCTGCCTGACGCCATCGAGCTGGTGGCGCGGATCCGCTACCACTCGCGTTCGTACATCGCCCTGCAGCAACGCGACGAGGCCTATCGGGCGCTGCGCGAGAGCCAGCAGCAGTTGCTGGAGACCAACCTGGTGCTGCAGCGGCTGATGAACTCCGACGGCCTGACCGGGCTCTCCAACCGTCGTCACTTCGACGAATACCTGGAGATGGAGTGGCGCCGCTCGCTGCGCGAGCAGTCGCAACTGTCGCTGCTGATGATCGACGTGGACTATTTCAAGAGCTACAACGACACCTTCGGCCACGTCGCCGGCGACGAGGCCTTGCGCCAGGTCGCCGGGGCCATCCGCGAGGGCTGCAGTCGCTCCTCGGACCTGGCGGCTCGGTACGGCGGCGAGGAGTTCGCTATGGTCCTCCCGGGTACCTCGCCGGGCGGCGCACGGTTGCTGGCGGAGAAGGTCCGGCGCACGGTGGAGAGCCTGCAGATCAGCCACGACCAGCCACGCCCGGGCTCGCACCTGACCGTCAGCATCGGCGTCAGCACCCTGGTGCCGGGCGGCGGCGGGCAAACCTTCCGGGTTCTCATCGAGATGGCCGACCAGGCGCTCTACCAGGCCAAGAACAATGGCCGCAACCAGGTCGGCCTGATGGAACAGCCGGTGCCGCCGGCCCCGGCGGGCTGAGCGGCGCGCGGCGGCCATGCGTCGCCGGCCGGCATTAAATAGAGGCCGGCGTACTGCCTGTGGGGCGCAAGTGCAGTATACTTCGCAGCTTTTCGACGTTTTCCCGCGAGTGAGCGCCAGCCATGGAAATCAACCCGATCCTCAACAGCATCAAGGACCTCTCCGAGCGCACCCAGACCATTCGGGGGTATCTTTGACTACGATCAGAAGCATGATCGCCTGGTCGAAGTAAACCGCGAGCTCGAATACCCCAACGTCTGGAACAACCCCGAATACGCCCAGAACCTCGGCCGCGAGCGCGCCCAGTTGGCGCAGGTGGTGGAAACCCTGGACGACCTGACCAGCGGCCTGGCCGACTCCCGCGACCTGCTGGACATGGCGGTCGAGGAAGACGACGAGGGTGCCGTCGACGACGTTGCCAACGAAGTCGAGCGTCTGCGCGAGATCCTCGAGAAGCTGGAGTTCCGCCGCATGTTCAGCGGCGAGATGGACCCGAACAACGCCTACCTGGACATCCAGGCCGGCTCCGGCGGCACCGAGGCCCAGGACTGGGCCAACATGCTGCTGCGCATGTACCTGCGCTGGGCCGACAAGCACGGCTTCGACGCCACTATCATCGAGCTGTCCGAGGGCGAGGTCGCCGGCATCAAGGGCGCCACCGTGCACATCAAGGGCGAGTACGCCTTCGGCTGGCTGCGCACCGAGATCGGCGTGCACCGCCTGGTGCGCAAGAGTCCGTTCGACTCCGGCAACCGTCGCCACACCTCGTTCACCGCGGTGTTCGTATCGCCGGAAATCGACGACAACATCGAGATCGAGATCAACCCGGCCGACCTGCGCATCGATACCTACCGCTCCTCCGGCGCGGGCGGTCAGCACGTGAACACCACCGATTCGGCGGTGCGGATCACCCACGTGCCGACCAATACCGTGGTGGCGTGCCAGAACGAACGCTCCCAGCACGCCAACAAGGACACCGCGATGAAGATGCTGCGGGCCAAGTTGTACGAGCTGGAAATGCAGAAGCGTACCGCCGCGTCCCAGGCCCTGGAGGACTCCAAGTCCGACATAGGCTGGGGCCACCAGATCCGCTCCTACGTGCTCGACCAGTCGCGGATCAAGGACCTGCGTACCGGTATCGAGCGCAGCGACTGCGACAAGGTGCTCGACGGCGATCTAGACGAATACCTCGAAGCCAGCCTCAAACAGGGGCTGTAAAGCTGCTGCGCCTGGCCAGGCCGCGTTGGAAAATGGTTCGGACTGCTCGTTTTTTTATGATCGTGAACTCCGTGTCCTCGCCATTTCCCGCCTTGCCTGGCCGGCGTTCGCTACGCTTTTCGCCCCTGTTGCGCAATCCGTTTCCACAGGCAAGAGAGCCTAACCAGGAACCACCAAGACCATGAGCGACCAACAACTCGACCAGCACGAACTGCAACAGGAAGAAAACAAGCTGATCGCCCAGCGCAAGGAAAAACTTGCCGCCGTGCGCGAAGCCCGGGCCATCGCCTTCCCCAACGACTTCCGCCGCGACGCCTACTTCGCGGACCTGCAGAAACAGTACGCCGACAAGACCAAGGAAGAGCTGGAAGCCGCAGCGATCCCGGTCAAGGTGGCCGGTCGGATCATGCTCAACCGCGGTTCCTTCATCGTCCTCCAGGACAGCAGCGAGCGCCTGCAGGTCTACGTCAACCGCAAGACCCTGCCGGAAGAAACCCTGGCCGAGATCAAGACCTGGGACCTGGGCGACATCATCGGCGCCGAAGGCGTGCTGGCCCGCTCGGGCAAGGGCGACCTGTACGTCGACATGACCAGCGTGCGCCTGCTGACCAAGTCGCTGCGTCCGCTGCCGGACAAGCACCATGGCCTGACCGACACCGAGCAGCGCTACCGCCAGCGCTACGTCGACCTGATGGTCAACGAGGAAACCCGCCACACCTTCCGCGTGCGTTCCCAGGTCATCGCCCACATCCGCCGTTTCCTCAGCGAGCGCGGTTTCCTCGAAGTGGAGACCCCGATGCTGCAGACCATCCCCGGCGGCGCCGCGGCCAAGCCGTTCGAGACCCATCACAACGCGCTGGACATGGCCATGTTCCTGCGCATCGCCCCGGAGCTGTACCTCAAGCGCCTGGTGGTCGGCGGTTTCGAGAAGGTCTTCGAGATCAACCGCAACTTCCGTAACGAAGGCGTCTCGACCCGGCACAACCCCGAATTCACCATGCTCGAGTTCTACCAGGCCTACGCCGACTACGAAGACAACATGGACCTGACCGAGGAACTGTTCCGCGAACTGGCCCAGGCGGTACTCGGTACCACCGACGTGCCCTACGGCGACAAGGTCTTCCACTTCGGCGAGCCGTTCGTGCGCCTGTCGGTGTTCGATTCGATCCTCAAGTACAACCCGGAGATCACCGCCGCCGACCTCAACGACGTCGAGAAGGCGCGGGCCATCGCCAAGAAGGCCGGCGCCAAGGTCCTCGGCCACGAAGGCCTGGGCAAGCTGCAGGTGATGATTTTCGAGGAACTGGTGGAGCACAAGCTGGAGCAGCCGCACTTCATCACCCGCTACCCCTTCGAGGTTTCGCCGCTGGCCCGCCGCAACGACGAAGACCCGAGCGTCACCGACCGCTTCGAGCTGTTCATCGGCGGCCGCGAGATCGCCAATGCCTATTCCGAGCTGAACGACGCCGAGGACCAGGCCGAGCGCTTCATGTTGCAGGTCAAGGAGAAGGACGCCGGCGACGACGAGGCGATGCACTACGACGCCGACTTCATCAATGCCCTGGAATACGGCATGCCGCCGACCGCCGGCGAAGGCATCGGCATCGACCGCCTGGTGATGCTGCTGACCAACTCGCCGTCGATCCGCGACGTGATCCTGTTCCCGCACATGCGCCCGCAGGCCTGAGCGCCGCAACAGTCCATGGAAAAGCCGCCTTCGGGCGGTTTTTTCATGGCCGCGCGGTGTCCCGGCCGCCGGGCCAGGGGCCGATAACCGCCGATCCGCCGGCTGACCACGGAAGGTGCGGGTGGGATCGGAGCTTCCCCGATAGCGGCCGATTGATTCCACGCGAAAAAGTCCGAACAATGCCCCATCGTCCGCGAGCGGAGGAAACACCGTGTCCCGAGTAGCTCCCAGAGACAGCGCCGCGCAGGCCGCCAGCGCGGTAGCCGAAAGCGTTCGTTACCAGGGCCGCAAGGCCAGCCGCCAGGGCAGCGAGCAGCGGCGCCAGGCGATTCTCGATGCCGCCATGCGCCTGATCGTCCGCGACGGCGTACGGGCCGTGCGCCACCGCGCGGTGGCCGCCGAGGCCCAGGTGCCGTTGTCGGCCACCACCTACTACTTCAAGGACATCGACGATCTCATCACCGACACCTTCGCCCTCTTCGTCGAGCGCAACGCAGAGGCGCTGTCGGCGTTCTGGAGCAGCGTGGAGGGCGACCTCCAGGAGATGGCCGCGGTGCTGGCCGACGACCCCGGCGCCTGTGGCTCGCTGGTGGAACGGATCGTCGAGCTGGCCGTGCAGTATGTCCAGGTCCAGCTCACCGAGCGCCGCGAGCACCTGCTGGCCGAACAGGCCTTCCGCCAGGAGGCGTTGCTCAACCCGCGCCTGCGCGAACTGGCCGATGCCCACCAGCGGATTCTCTCCCTCGGCGCCGTGCATTTCTTCCAGGTGCTCGGTTCCGGGCAGCCCGAGCAGGACGCCAAGGTGTTGACGTCGATTATTCTGCAGATGGAATATCAGGGCCTCGTGGACGGGGTCGAGCAACTGGCCGTGGACGAAATGCGCGCCATACTCAGACGGTACCTGAATCTGGTCATGGGCCTGTGACCTGAGCGTCAACCCCGCCATGGCGGGGTTTTTCATACCCGAACCTTCCCTCGGCCAGCCGGTCGCAGGTTGCGGAGGGTTCCTAAGGAGCGTGTGATGAAAGCCTGGCGTTGCCTGGTGGTCCTGAGTTTCCTGCTGTTGGGCGGTTGCCTGGTCACCTTCAAGGAGCCGATACCGCCGCGCGAGGCGGCGCCGAGCCATCTGCTCGGGACCTGGAGCCGCGAGAACGAGTGGAAGGAAGAACAATTCCTGGAGATCACCCGTTCCGGCAGCAATGTCTACCGTGCGCTCAGCTACGTGGACAGCAAGGACAATACCGAGAGCCTGGAAGACTACGGCTTCACCGTCTCCCACCAGGGCAAGCGCTGGTACCTGTCGGCCGGCCTGCCGAAGAGCCTGGGCGGCAACTTCATCGTCGCCGGCTTCGAGATCACCGACGGTGACGAGCTGGTGATCTACAACCTCGACGTCGAGCGCATCGTCGAGGACCTCGGCACCGGCCAGCTCGACGGCGAGAGCGTCGACAGCGATCAGGGCAAGGGCGCGCTGGTGCGCAGCCCGTTGGCGAAGGTCTTCGCCTACCTGAACGATCCCGCCAATTCCGACGTGTTCGTCGAGGCCGCCCGCTTCCAGCGGGTCACCCAATGAGATTGCCGATGAGCCAGCGCAAGGCGCAGAACGACTACCAGAAGATCATCCGCTCCCTGTCCGATCGCATCGTCGAGGCGCAGACGCCGATCCGCGTGCTGGATGCGATCAAATGGGACGACGGGATCCGCCAGGACTTCCTCAAGGGCCGCGGCAAGCATGCGCCGAAGGTCGACCGCGGCTACTACGACAGCCGCCCGCTGGCCTTCGACGCCAGCGCCAAGAAGCAGGAATTCCAGAACATCGAGCGCGACATCACCCGCCAGTTGGGCCAGTTCAACCCGGTCGGGCAGATCATGCGGCGGATGTGCAAGGAATACCGAATGGTCATTCGCATGCTCGAGGCGCGCGGCACCCCGGACCTCGGGCTGATCTCCCAGGAACTCTACGGCTCGGCCTCGGACGCCTTCCATGCCGGCGATCCGACCCTGGCCGACCTCGGCCTGATGCTCTCCGACTACCTGAACAACATCGCCGACCGCGGCGATCTCAAGGACGAACCCAAGACCCTGACCGCCAAGGAGGTCGTACCGATCCTCCAGGCGCGGCTGAACACCGTGTTCGGCGAGGAGGAGGGCACCATCCGCGTGTTCGAGTCCGACGGCATCGTCGCCGACGCGGCGGCCGGCGCCGACTACATCAAGGTACGCGCCGACGCCCTGTTCAACGAGCGCGACGTGCGCGCGCTGGAGGTCCACGAGGGCCTGGTGCACGTCGGCACCACCCTGAACGGCCTGAGCCAGCCGATCTGCACCTTCCTCGCCAAGGGACCGCCGTCCTCCACCGTGACCCAGGAAGGCCTGGCGATCCTGATGGAGGTGATCGCCTTCGCCTCCTACCCGACCCGCCTGCGCAAGCTGACCAATCGCACCCGGGCGATCCACATGGCCGAGGAGGGCGCCGATTTCCTCGACGTGTTCCACTTCTACCGCGAGCAGGGCTACAGCCTGGAGGACAGCTACCAGAACGCCAGCCGGGTCTTCCGCGGCTCGACCCCGGATGGCCTGCCGTTCACCAAGGACCTGTCCTACCTGAAGGGCTTCATCCTCATCTACAACTACATCCAGCTCGCCGTGCGCAAGGGCAAGCTCGAACAGATCCCCCTGCTGTTCTGCGGCAAGACCACCCTGGAAGACATGCGCACCCTGCGCCAACTGGTGGACGAGGGCCTGGTGGCGCCGCCGAAGTACCTGCCGCCGCAGTTCCGCGACCTCAACGCGCTGTCGGCCTGGATGTGCTTCTCGAACTTCCTCAACCACCTCAGCCTGGACCGCATCGAAGCGGACTACGCGAACATCCTCTGACCGTTCCCCGCCGTGCCGGTCTTTCCCGGTGCGCGCGGGCGGTCGGCCGGCAAGCAAGGAGAACGGCGATGGCCAGCCACGAACTCGACTACCGCATCCTCGGCGAATCCATGCAGACCGTGGAGATCGAACTCGACCCCGGGGAAACCGTGATCGCCGAGGCCGGGGCAATGAACTACATGACCGGCGACATCCGCTTCACCGCGCGGATGGGCGACGGCTCCGACGGCAGCCTGCTGGGCAAGCTGTGGAGCGCCGGCAAGCGCAAGCTCGGTGGCGAGTCGGTGTTCATGACCCACTTCACCAACGAAGGCCAGGGCAAGCAGCACGTGGCCTTTGCCGCGCCCTATCCGGGCAGCGTGGTGGCGGTGGACCTGGACGATGTCGGCGGGCGCCTGTTCTGCCAGAAGGACTCGTTCCTCTGCGCAGCCTATGGCACCCGGGTCGGCATCGCCTTCACCAAGCGCCTGGGCGCCGGTTTCTTCGGCGGCGAGGGCTTCATCCTGCAGAAGCTCGAGGGCGATGGCCTGGTCTTCGTCCACGCCGGCGGCACGCTGATCCGCCGCCAGTTGAATGGCGAGACGCTGCGGGTCGACACCGGTTGCCTGGTGGCCTTCACCGACGGTATCGACTACGACGTGCAACTGGCCGGCGGCCTGAAGAGCATGCTGTTCGGCGGCGAAGGATTGCTGCTGACCACCCTCAAGGGCAGCGGCACCGTCTGGCTGCAGAGCCTGCCGTTCTCGCGCCTGGCCGGGCGCATCTACGACGCCACCTTTCGCGCCCGCGAAGAGGTAAGGACCAACAACGGATGAAGCGCCTGCTGATCCCGCTGCTGGTACTCGGCGCGCTGTTCCTCGGTGGCTGCAGTTCGCTGCTGTTCTATCCCGAGCCGGTGGTGCAGATCACTCCGGCGCGCGCCGGGCTGGAGTACCGCGACGTCACCCTGACCACCGCCGACGGCGTGCGCCTGCGCGCCTGGTGGCTGCCGGCGAAGAAAGGCGTGCCGGTGAAAGGCACTGTGCTCTACCTGCACGGCAACGGCGGCAACCTGTCCTGGCACCTCGGCGGCACGTGGTGGCTGCCCGCCGAGGGCTACCAGGTGCTGATGCTCGACTATCGCGGCTACGGCCAGTCGGAGGGCCAGCCGGGACTGCCGGAGGTCTACCGCGACATCGACGCGGCGTTCGCCTGGCTCGACCAGGCGCCGGAGGTGAAGGGCACCGAGCGCGTGCTGCTGGGGCAGAGTCTCGGCGGCGCGCTGGCGATCCACTACCTGGCCGAGCATCCGCAGCGCCTGGGCCAGTTCAAGGCGCTGGTGTTCGACGGGGTACCGGCGAGCTACCGCGGCATCGCCCGGCACATGCTGGACGGTTCCTGGCTGACCTGGCCGCTGCAGGTGCCGCTGTCCTGGCTGGTGCCCGACGACGACAGCGCCATCCATTCGGTGGCGCGGCTTTCTGGCGCACCCATGCTGTTCTTTCACAGCATCGACGATACCATTGTGCCCCTCGAGAACGGCATCGCCCTGTACCGCCAGGCGCGGCCGCCGAAGGTCCTGCAACTGACCCGAGGCGGCCACGTGCAGACCTTCGCCGAAGCGACCTGGCAGGAAGTGATGCTGCGCTTCCTCGACGATCCCCATGGCTTCACCGGCCTGCGCCGGCTGGCCGAAATCCCGAACCGCGAATCCGCGAAACCCGAAGGCAATCCATGAGCGACCGTAACGTACTCCCCTGCATCCTGACCGGCATCGGTACCATCTTCGTCACCGTCGGCGTGCTCTGGTACTACGGCTACCTGCATTTCGCCAAGCCGCAGGACGCCCTGTTGCTGGCCGACTTCACCATGCTGAAGAGCCTGCCCGGCGAAGATGTGAAGCTGTCCCTGGAGCCGGCCAAGCAGGTCGCGCAGTGCATCGATGGCGTCCTGGTGCTGTTCGACACCGAGCAGAAGGGCCTTTCCGGCGTGCTGGTGGACAACAGGAAGCACGCCGTGCGCTGCGCCGGACAGGAAGTCCCGCAGGAAGTGAAATGACCGAGGTCCGCGTCTGGCAGGGAGACATCACCCGTCTTGCGGTGGATGCCATCGTCAACGCGGCGAACTCCTCGCTGCTCGGTGGGGGCGGTGTCGACGGCGCCATCCACCGCGCCGCCGGTGCCGAACTGGTGGCGGCCTGCCGCCTGCTGCACGGTTGCAAGACCGGCGAGGCGAAGATCACCCGTGGGTTCCGTCTGCCGGCGGCCCACGTGATCCACACCGTCGGCCCGGTCTGGCGCGGCGGCGACAACGGCGAAGCGGAGCTGCTGGCCAGCTGCTACCGGCGCAGCCTGGCGCTGGCCGAGCAGGCCGGGGCGGCCAGCGTCGCGTTCCCCGCCATCAGCTGCGGCATCTACGGCTATCCCTTGGAGCAGGCCGCGGCCATTGCCGTCGAAGAGGTCTGCCGGCAACGCCCGGCGCACAGCAGCCTGGAGGAAATCGTCCTGGTTGCCTTCGATAGCTCGATGGCCGAGCGCTACCAGCGCTTGCTCGGCGAGCGGCCTGTGGCCCGCTGATACCTGGAAAGCTCAAGCCCCGCCCATGAAAAAGCCCCGCCGGATGGCGGGGCTTTTGGGCTTCCGTAGGGCTTATCAGCCGCTGACGGAGGAGCGTGGCGCGACCGGCTTGGCGTCGTTGGAAATGGTGACTTCCACCCGACGGTTCATGGCACGGCCGGAGCTGGTGCCGTTGCTGGCCACCGGATATTCCTTGCCGTAGCCACGGGTGGCTACGCGTTCCGGGCTGATGCCGCGGCTGAGCAGGGCCATGCGCACCGAGTCGGCACGACGCTCGGACAGGCGCTGGTTGTAGTTGGCGGAACCGGTGCTATCGGTGTAGCCCTCTACGATCACCTGGCGCTCCGGGTTCTGCTGGAGGAACTCGGCCAGTTGCTGGATGTTGCGCATGGCGCCGGGCTTCAGGTCGGACTTGTCGAGATCGAACAGAACGTCGCCGAAGGTCACCATGGTGCCGCGCGAGGTCTGCTTGGCATTCAGTTGGCTACGCAGCTTGTCCAGTTGCGCGGTGCGCGCGTCGAGGCGGGCCTGGGCGCGCTGGGCGGAGGCGTTCTGCAACTGCGCCTCGGCATTGCGCAGGACGATGGTCTGCTTGGCCAGTTCGATGCGCTGGTTGGTCAGGTAGGCCAGTTGGTCCACGTCGCGCTGGTCTTCGCCATCCTGGTAGGCCTTGTCGGCCTTGGCCAGCCAGTCGCCGGCGTCCTTGGTTTCCAGGGCCGCGACCTTGGTCGCGTCGGGCTGCGACTGCAGCGCGGAGAAGTTGCTGCGGGCCTGTTCCAGGTTGGCGTTCGGCGGCGTGGAGCAGGCGGCCAGCGCCAGGGCCAGCAGGGATACGGCGGGGAGGGCAATGTACTTACGCATAGGGGTCATCCTTAATCACGAATCGACGAAAGAAGGGCGGAATCCGGCTTAGTGCTGCGTATCGCGCATGCCTTCCTCACGCAGTTCCATGACGCCCTGCTGGGCATCCTTCACGGCTTTCTGCGCCTTGGCGGCCTGGGTCTTGCGCTCGGCGACCCGGGCGTCCCACTCGGCCTGCTGCGCCAGGCGCTTGGCCTGGTCGTATTCCTTGTCGTTCATGGCGATGCGCGCCTGGCTCAGCTTGTCCTGAGCGGACTTCATCTCGACCGGGGCATATTCCGGGCCGCCGGCGCTCACCGCGTTATTCACCGCGGATTCGGTCACGGCGAACTGCTCGGTCGGCGGGTTGCCGGCGCAGCCGGCCAGGACCAGGCTGCTGCCTACGGCCAGCAGGGCCAGCTTGAGGCCACGCAGGGAACCGGTGTGTTGCTTGCTCATCGCTTTTTGCTCCATGGGAAATTTCCTCTGACAGGGATGCTGATTCCTTGGCTTTCATCTCTGGCCATTACCGTGGGCGCGTTTCCGGCCCTCCGGTCTTTTCTTCCTGCTCACTGAGCAAGCCTCTGCCAGGCCTCTGTTTCAGGGGCTTGGCGATTGGCCATGTACTTTTAGTGACTCCCCCGCTGGTTCAGGGGTTCAAAAAAAAATCTGAAATTTTCTGACTGAACAGTCGGCTTCCGGCGTGGTCGCAGAACGCCACCTCTGCTCACTAAAGCCCGTCCTACAGGGCTCTAGTCCACGAAACGCACAACTGCCGCAGCGCTCCAGGACGGAACACTCGGGCAGAAAAAAGCCCCACCTGAGTGGGGCTGGAGGAGGCCAGTGGGGCCTTTTAGAAACGCTTGCGCAACAGTCGCAGACCGTTGAACACCACCAGCAGGCTGGCGCCCATGTCGGCGAATACCGCCATCCACAGGGTGCCTTCGCCTGCCAGGGTAAGGGCGAGGAACACCGCCTTGATGCCCAGGGCCAGGGTGATGTTCTGGACCAGGATCGCGTGGGTGGTGCGCGACAGCCGGACGAATTGCGGCAACTTGCGCAGGTCGTCGTCCATCAGCGCGACGCCGGCGGTCTCGATGGCCGTGTCGGTGCCCGCCGCGCCCATGGCGAAGCCGATGTCGGCGCGGGCCAGGGCCGGCGCGTCGTTGATCCCGTCGCCGACCATGCCGACCCGCGAGCCGTCGGCCTGGCGCGCTTCCACTTCACGCAGCTTGTCCTCCGGCAGGAGGTTGCCGCGAGCTGCGTCGATGCCTACCTGGGCAGCGATGGCGGCTGCGGTGTGCGGGTTGTCGCCGGTGAGCATCAGGGTCTTCACGTCCAGCGCGTGTAGCTCGCGGATCGCCTCGCGGCTGCTGTCCTTGACCCCGTCGGCGACGGCGAAGAGGGCCCGCACGCGCTGCGGATCGCACAGCGCGATGACCGTCTTGCCCTGGCGCTCCAGGGCGTCCAGGCGCTCTTCCAGGGCCGGCGAGCAGAGGCCCAGTTCCTCCACCAGGCGATGGTTGCCGAGGTGGTAGAGGACGCCGTCGATGCGTCCGCTGACGCCTCGTCCCGGCAAGGCAGCGAGGTCCTCGACCACGCCCAGGGCAAGGCCGTCCTCTTCCGCTGCGTTGGCCACGGCGCGCGATACCGGGTGGTCGGAACGCGCGGCCAGGCTGGCGGCGAGCAGGCGCGCATCCGTCCCGTCAGCCTCCGCGATCGGCAGGTAGTCGGTCTGTTGCGGTTTGCCATGGGTGATGGTGCCGGTCTTGTCGAGGGCGACCCAGGACAGCTTGCGCCCGAGTTCGAGGAACACCCCGCCCTTGATCAGGATGCCCAGGCGCGCCGCGGCGGAAAGGCCGCTGACGATGGTCACCGGGGTGGAGATCACCAGCGCGCAGGGACAGGCGATCACCAGCAGCACCAGGGCGCGGTAGATCCAGTCCAGCCAGGCGCCGCCGAATAGCAGCGGCGGCAGCACCGCGGTGGCGAGGGCGATGAGGAATACCACCGGGGTGTAGACGCGGGCGAAACTGTCGACGAAACGCTGGGTCGGTGCGCGGGAACCCTGGGCTTCCTCCACGGCGTGGATGATCCGGGCCAGGGTGCTGTCGTCGGCGCGGCGGGTGACGCGGTACTCCAGCGCGCCCTCGCCGTTGATGCTGCCGGCGAACACCGGCTCGCCGACCTCCTTCTCCACCGGCAGGCTTTCGCCGGTGATCGGCGCCTGGTTGACGCTGGAGCGGCCGCTGGTCACCTCGCCGTCGAGGGCGATGCGTTCGCCGGGCTTCACGCGCACGGTGGCTTCCAGTTCCACTTGCTTGGCCGGCAGCTCCTTCCATTCGCCGCCGACCAGTACCGTGGCCTGTTCCGGAGCCAGTTGCAGCAGGCCGCGGATGGCGTTGCGCGCGCGATCCAGGGACTTCGCCTCGATCAGCTCGGCGATGGCGAACAGCACGCTGACCATCGCCGCTTCCGGCCACTGGCCGATGAGCACGGCGCCGGTCACGGCGATGCTCATCAGGGCGTTGATGTTCAGGTTGCGGTTCTTCAGGGCGATCCAGCCCTTGCGGTAGGTCGGCAGGCCGGCGCCGAGGATGGCCAGCAGGGCGAGGCCGGCGACCACCCAGTCCGGCGCCAGGCCGAACCATTCGACGATCTCCGAGGCCAGCGCCATCGCGCCGGCCAGGGCCAGCGGCCACCAGGGTTTCGCCGGCGCTTGCGAGGGGCCGTCGGTATTTTCGCCGGCATCCAGCGGCACCGCTTGCATGCCGAGGCCGGCGATCAGCTTCTGCAGCGGCTCGACGCTGTCGAAGCGATGCTGGACGCGCAGCAGGCGCTGCATCAGGTTGAATTCCAGCGACTCCACTGCCGGCTGGCGACCGAGGGCGTCGCGGATCAGGCGCTCCTCGGTCGGGCAGTCCATCGCTTCGATGCGCAGGTCGCTCCAGCGCAACTCGGCGTTGCCGGCCAGGGTTCCGATGGCGGCCACCGCCGGGCGAGGCGCGTGGCGGTGCCCATGATCATGTCCGTGACCGTGA
Source organism: Pseudomonas sp. PS1(2021) (assembly GCF_020405165.1). Classification (NCBI taxonomy): domain Bacteria; kingdom Pseudomonadati; phylum Pseudomonadota; class Gammaproteobacteria; order Pseudomonadales; family Pseudomonadaceae; genus Pseudomonas; species Pseudomonas sp. PS1(2021). The sequence continues at coordinate 7,672,895 of NZ_CP084484.1, forward strand.
CAGCAAGTGTCGGCGTGTTCGTGGCTCATGGAAACAATTCCCGTTTGACGTGTTGGGTGCGATTGCACACCCTGTAGCAACTACAGAGTCAAGCGGTACTGCCAATTCGGGTAGCCGCGTCGGCGATTGGAGGAGGGTTGGCATGAAGATCGGTGAGCTGGCGAAGAGAACCGGTTGCCCGGTAGAGACCATCCGCTACTACGAGCGCGAAGGCCTGTTGCCCGAGCCCGCGCGTAGCGAAGGCAACTATCGGCAATACACCCTGGCGCATGTCGAGCGCCTGTCGTTCATCCGTCACTGCCGCTCGCTGGACATGACCCAGGAGGAAATCCGTACCCTGCTGGCGTTGCGCGACCGTCCCGAGGCGGATTGCGGCACCGCCAACCGGTTGATCGACGAGCACCTGCATCACGTCGAGGTGCGCATCGCCGAACTCCAGGCATTGCGCGAGCAACTGCGGGATCTCGGCTCACGCTGTACGGTCGCCGGCAACAGCCAGGCCTGCGGCATCCTCCGCGAACTGGAGCAGCCCGCGCCGCTGTCGCCAATCGCCGAGGAATGCGCCGAGGCCGGGCACATGCACGTCCCCGGCGTGCACCGCCGGCATGGCTGAAGCCGCGCTCAGTGACTGGAGGTGTCCTGTTGCGCGACCAGTTCGTGCAGGTACTTGCGCGAGAGCGACAGGAAGCGTGGGGTAGGGCCGACATCCTCATAGAGCGGATCGCCCTGTTCGTCGGTGGCCACCACCTGACTCCCCTTCACGTAGGGAAAGCTCGCCTCCAGTTCTTCCAGGGCGGCGCCGACCAGCTCGCCCAGTAGTTCCTCGACGCTGCGCCGCGGATACATCTCGTGCAGCGCGGCGAGGCGCGCGGCGCTTTCGACGTCCAGCGGGATGCTGTAGTGGTTGCGGGCCATGCGGCCCTTGGCGGTGTGTTCCCAATGGCGGACAAGCTCACGGATCTTCATGCTGACCTCTTCAGCCCGGTCGTGGCGGGCGTGCTGGGGGGCCCTCGTGGGGCCGTGCCTCGGTGCGGGCACTTCCTTCAGACTAGACCCGATCGGCGCCGGCAGCCTCGCTTCCGGCCCGGCGGCGCCGTACTGGCACCCTGCGGGCTTGTAAGCGCGGGGGCGCCTGAGCCAAGCTGGTTTCCCACCCGCAGTGGAGACAGGTCATGCCGGAGATCGATGCGCGCCTGCGCGAGGACGTCCACCAACTGGGCGAATTGCTCGGCGACACCATCCGCGAGCAGTACGGCCCGCGGTTCCTCGACAAGATCGAGCTGATCCGCAAGGGCGCCAAGGCTGCCCGCCGCGGTTCCGCGGAGGGCGCCCAGCAGCTCACCGCCACCCTCGACGGGCTCGAGGAAGACGAACTGCTGCCGGTGGCGCGGGCCTTCAACCAGTTCCTCAACCTGGCCAATATCGCCGAGCAATACCACCGTATCCGCCGGCGCCGGCCGAACGAGCCGGAACCCTTCGAGAACCTGGTGCTGGAAGAGCTGCTGGGGCGTCTCAAGGACGCCGGGCATGCCCCCGGGCAACTGGCTCGCCAGCTCGCCGGGCTGGAGATCGAACTGGTGCTGACCGCCCATCCCACCGAGGTGGCGCGGCGCACGCTGATCCAGAAATACGATGCGATCACCGCGCAGCTGGCGGCCAAGGACCATGCCGACCTGCTGCCGGAGGAGCGCAGTCGCATCCAGCAGCGCCTGCAGCGGCTGGTGGCCGAGGCCTGGCATACCGACGAGATCCGCAAGGTCCGGCCGACCCCGGTGGACGAGGCGAAATGGGGCTTCGCGGTGATCGAACATTCTCTCTGGCAGGCCTTGCCGAACGTCCTTCGGCACGTCGACGAGGTACTCCTGCGCAGCACCGGCGAACGCCTGCCGTTGACCGCCGCGCCGCTGCGCTTCGCGTCCTGGATGGGGGGCGACCGCGACGGCAATCCCAACGTCACCGCCAGCGTGACCCGCGAGGTCCTGCTGCTGGCGCGCTGGATGGCCGCCGACCTGTACCTGCGCGATATCGACCGACTGGCCGCCGAGCTGTCCATGCAGCAGGCCTCGCCGCAGCTGCTGGCGCGGGTCGGCGATAGCGCCGAGCCCTATCGCGCCCTGCTCAAGCAATTGCGCGAGCGCCTGCGCGTGACCCGCAACTGGACCCACCAGGCCCTGGCCGGCGAGGTGCCGGCCGCGGAGGGCGTCCTGGAGCACAACCGCGACCTGGTCGAGCCGCTGCAACTGTGCCACGAGTCGCTGCACGCCTGCGGCATGGGCGTGATCGCCGATGGCGCGTTGCTCGACTGCCTGCGCCGCGCCGCCACCTTCGGCCTGTTCCTGGTACGCCTGGACGTGCGCCAGGACTCGGCCCGCCATGCCGCCGCGCTGAGCGAGATCACCGAGTACCTGGAGCTGGGCAGCTACGACGAGTGGGACGAGAAGACCCGCCTGGAATTCCTTCTCGAGGAACTGAACAGCCGCCGCCCCCTGCTGCCGGCGCACTACCAGCCTTCGGCGGATACCGCCGAGGTGCTCGCCACCTGCCGGGCGATCGCCGCCGCACCACCGGCGTCGCTGGGGTCCTACGTGATCTCGATGGCCGGCCAGCCGTCCGACGTGCTGGCGGTGCAACTGCTGCTAAAGGAAAGCGGCGTCGACTGGCCGATGCGCGTGGTGCCGCTGTTCGAGACCCTCGACGACCTGGACAACGCCGGCCCCTGCATGGAGCGCCTGCTGACGCTGCCGGGCTACCGTTCGCGGCTCTCCGGGGTGCAGGAAGTGATGATCGGCTACTCCGATTCGGCCAAGGACGCCGGTACCCTCACGGCGGCCTGGGCGCAGTACCGGGCGCAGGAGAAACTGGTGGAGATCTGCCGCCAGCACGAGGTCGAGTTGCTGCTCTTCCACGGCCGCGGCGGTACCGTCGGTCGCGGCGGCGGGCCGGCCCACGCGGCGATCCTGTCGCAGCCGCCGGGTTCGGTGGCCGGGCGCTTCCGGGTCACCGAACAGGGCGAGATGATCCGCTTCAAGTTCGGTCTGCCGGACATCGCCGAACAGAACCTCAATCTCTACCTCGCCGCAGTGCTGGAAGCGACCCTGATGCCGCCGCCGGCTCCGGAGCCGGCCTGGCGCGCGCAGATGGACCGCCTGGCGAAGGACGCGCTGCTGGCCTACCGCAGGGTGGTGCGCGACGATCCGCAGTTCGTCGAGTATTTCCGCCTGGCCACGCCCGAGCAGGAACTGGGCCGTCTGCCGCTGGGCAGCCGCCCGGCCAAGCGCCGCGAAGGCGGGGTGGAGAGCCTGCGGGCGATTCCCTGGATCTTCGCCTGGACCCAGACGCGCCTGATGCTGCCGGCATGGCTTGGCTGGGAGACCGCCTTGCTGAACGCCATCGAGCGTGGCGAGGGCGCGCTGCTCGGGCAGATGCGCGAGCGATGGCCGTTCTTCACCACCCGCATCGACATGCTGGAAATGGTCCTGGCCAAGGCCGACGCGGATATCGCGCGGCTCTACGACGAACGTCTAGTGCCGCTCGAGCTGCGTCCGCTGGGGCGTCGTTTACGCGACCTATTGTCGCAGGCGGTGCGCGTGGTACTGGGACTGACCGGGCAGTCGCTGCTGCTCGCCCACGCCAGCGAGACCCGCGAGTCGATCAGCGTGCGCAACAGCTATCTAGACCCGCTGCACCTGCTCCAGGCTGAGCTTCTGGCCCGTTCGCGGCGCTGCCAGGGCGACGCCTGCGGCGGCCTGGAGCAGGCGCTGCTGGTGACGGTCGCGGGGTCGCCGCCGGACTGCGCAACACCGGATGAGGGAAGGCGGGGGGCAACTTTCGGTGTCTTGTGCGGTGGGGGGGCGCTGTGTATCTTGGACAGCCTTTTCGGCGCCATACAGTGCCGTTTCCTGCAAATACGAGATTGGCCCCACGAGGCGGATCCAGACTTTCGCTTACCAATTCTAAGGAGCATATCGATGCGTGTGATTCTGCTCGGGGCACCCGGTGCCGGCAAAGGCACCCAGGCACGGTTCATCACCGAGAAGTTCGGCATTCCGCAGATCTCCACCGGCGACATGCTGCGCGCCGCAGTCAAGGCCGGCAGCCCGCTCGGCCAGCAGGTGAAAAGCGTGATGGACAGCGGCGGCCTGGTATCCGACGACATCATCATCGCCCTGATCAAGGAACGCATCACCGAGGCCGATTGCGCCAAGGGCTTCCTGTTCGACGGCTTCCCGCGGACCATCCCGCAGGCCGAAGCGCTGAAGGACGCCGGTGTGACCATCGACCACGTGGTCGAGATCGCCGTCGACGACGAGGAGATCGTGTCGCGTATCGCCGGTCGTCGCGTGCATCCGGCCTCCGGCCGCGTGTACCACACCGAGCACAACCCGCCGAAGGTCGCCGGCAAGGACGACGTTACCGGCGAAGAGCTGATCCAGCGCGAGGACGACAAGGAAGAGACCGTGCGTCACCGCCTGTCGGTCTATCATTCGCAGACCAAGCCGCTGGTCGACTTCTACCAGAAGCTGTCGGCCGCCGAAGGCACCCCGAAATACCACAGCATCGCCGGCGTCGGCTCGGTCGAGCAGATCACCGCGAAAGTGCTTTCGGCCCTGAGCTGATCCGCAGCGCTGTAGCACCGACGGCCCGCTTGCGGGCCGTCGGCGTTTCCGGGGCGGCGAAGGCTGGTACAATCGGCGTCTTTTTCACCACGCGGAACCGTCGATGTCCACTCTGTTGGCCCTGGATACCTCCACCGAAGCCTGCTCCGTCGCCCTGCTCCACGAGGGGCGGGCGCTCAGTCACTACGAGGTGATCCCGCGCCTGCACGCCCAGCGCCTGCTGCCGATGGTCCGCGACCTGCTCGACGAGGCCGGCGTCGCCCTGTCCGCGGTGGACGCCATCGCCTTCGGGCGCGGTCCGGGCGCCTTCACCGGCGTGCGCATCGCCATCGGCGTGGTCCAGGGCCTGGCCTTCGCCCTGCAGCGCCCGGTACTGGCGGTCTCCGACCTGGCGATCCTGGCCCAGCGGGCCTACCGCGAGCAGGGTGCGGAGCGGGTCGCCGCGGCCATCGACGCGCGGATGGACGAGGTCTACTGGGGTTGCTACCAGTTGCAACAGGGCGAGATGCGCCTGGCCGGCAGCGAAGCGGTACTGCCGCCCGAGCGGGTCGCCGTACCGTGGGACGCCGCTGCCGCGGACTGGTTCGGCGCCGGCACCGGCTGGGGCTACGTCGAGCGCATGCCGCAGCGCCCGGCCGCGCTGGACGCGAGCCTGCTGCCGCATGCCGAGGACTTGCTCAGCCTGGCCGGCTTCGCCTGGGCGCGCGGCGAAGGCGTGGAGGCGGAACAGGCGCTGCCGGTGTACCTGCGCGACAACGTGGCGACGCCGAAAAAAGCGCCCTGAAAATGCCGCGCAGCGGTAATTGCCAAGCCTTTCGGGGCTGGCTAGAGTGTGGAGACTTCCCCGGGTTTTGATCATGCGTATCGACGGACTTTCTTCCTCTTCGTTGCCGCTGGAGCGCAGCGCCCGACCGGGCTCCGCGGTCACGCCGTATCGCGACGTGCAGCGCGAGGTCGAGGCGCGGCGCGAGCAGCCGGCGCCGGTTTCCGGCAGCCAGGGCTTCGAGCAGGCGCCGCAGGCGCGCAAGGTCCAGGCCAGTTCGGCGGGCGGCGACAGCCTGCCGGTGAGCGCCCGCGACCTGCTGGCGTTCCAGCGCCCGGTAAGCAGCCATGCGGCGATGGCCCTGGCCAGCTACAACTCCACCGCCAGCCTCAACATCGACGCCGGCGCCGAGGATGTCCTCGGCCTCGACCTCTACGCCTGAGCGGTTCCCTGCGCTCCCGTGGTTTCCCTTCCTTATTTCCTCGGTTGTCCATCCTGGAACGAGGCGGCCTGGCGAGGCAGCTTCTATCCGCGCGAATTGCGTTCCGCCGACTACCTCGGACACTACGGCGGCATCTTCAACGCGGTCGAGGGCAATACCACCTTCTATGCCCGGCCTTCGGCGGAAACCGTGCGGCGCTGGGCCGAGACGATGCCGGCGGGGTTCCGCTTCTGCGCCAAGTTTCCCCGCGATATCAGTCACGAAGGCGACCTGCGCGAACGGCTCGAGGCCGCCGACGACTTCCTCGAACTGCTGGCGCCGCTTGGCGAAAGGGTCAGCCCGCTGTGGCTGCAACTGTCGGCGGCGTTCACCCCGCAGCGCCTGGGCGAACTGCTGTATTTCCTCGATGAGCTGAGTCCGCGACGGATTGCCGTGGAAGTACGCCACCCGGCGTTCTTCGACAAAGGCGAGGACGAGCGCCTGCTCAACCGCCACCTGCGCGAGCGTGGCGTGGAGCGCATCTGCCTGGATTCGCGGGCGCTGTTCAGTTGCCGTTCGGACGATCCGGCGGTGCTCCACGCCCAGTCGAAGAAGCCGCGCCTGCCGATCCGTCCGGCGGCCTTCAGCGATACGCCACAGGTGCGTTTCATCGGCGGTCCCGACCTGCCGGCCAACGAGGTGTTCCTTTTGCCCTGGGTCGACAAGGTGGCCGACTGGATCGAGGCCGGCCTGACTCCATACGTATTCCTGCATACCCCCGACAATCACCTGGCGGCCCAGCAGGCCCAGCGTTTCCATGCGCTGCTGGGCCAGCGCCTGCCAGGCTTGCCGGCGCTACCCGAGCCGATCCCGGCCCCGGAAGTGGAGCAACTGGGCCTGCTCTGAGCGCGGCGCTCGACGCTCCGCCGGCCTGCGCCTAGGCTAGGGAGTCCTTTCCCCGCCACGGAGCCCGCCGCCATGACCAGCCAACGCCAACGCGCCGAACGTTTCCGCGACCTGCACCAGGGGCCCGGCATGCTGGTCCTGCCCAATCCCTGGGATGCCGGTTCGGCGAAGATGCTCGCCAGCCTCGGCTTCAACGCCCTTGCCACCACCAGCGCAGGCCTGGCGTTCTCCCTGGGCCGGCGCGACGCGGAAGGCGCGGTGAGCCGGACTGAGGCGCTGGAAAACGCCCGGGCGATCGTCGCCGCCACCGATCTGCCGGTCGCCGCCGACCTGGAAAACGGCTACGGCGATGCTCCGCAAGACTGCGCCACGACCATCCGCCTGGCCGCCGAGGCCGGTCTGGTCGGTGGTTCCATCGAGGATGCCAGCGGGCGCGCCGGACAGCCCATCTATGAGTTCTCCGCCGCGCTGGAGCGGGTCGCTGCCGCGGTCGAGGCGGCCCGTGCGTTGCCATTTCCGTTCACCCTCTGCGCCCGCGCGGAGAACTTCCTGCATGGTCGCGAGGATCTCGACGACACCCTGCGGCGTCTGCGCGCCTACGCCGATGCCGGCGCCGATGTGCTCTACGCGCCCGGTTTGAACCGCCGCGAACAGATCGTCGCGGTGCTCGAAGCGGTGGCGCCGAAGCCGATCAACGTGCTGGTCGGTTCGCCGCGCCTGGAGCTGTCGCTGGACGAGCTGGAAGCCCTCGGCGTCAAGCGCGTGAGCCTGGGCTCGAATCTTGCCCGGGTCGCCTTCGGCGCTTTCCATCAGGCGGCGCAGGCGCTGGCGCGGCGCGACCTGGAAGCGACCCGTGCGGCGATGCCTTTCGACCGTATCAACGACCTGTTCCGCTGAACCCGTGCGCCGCCTGGCCTGGTTGCTGCCATTACTGCTGCTGGCGGGGGCCATCGGCGCCCTGCGCTACCAGTGGCTCGATCTGCCGGCGCGCTGGAATCCCTGGCTGCCGCTGGACGTGCGCGAACCGCCGAACCTGCTGACCCGCTACAAGCTATGGCGGCTGGCCGACGACCGGAGCCTCTGCGACGCCGCCCTGGCCACCTCGCAACTGCGCTACCAGCGGGTAGCCGACGACCCGCCATCGGCTACCTGCCCGTTGAGCAACAGCCTGCGCGTGCGTGGGGCGGCGCTGGAGTTGAGCAGCAGCTTTCTCGCCAGTTGCCCGCTGGCGGTGAGCTATGCGTTGTTCGAGCGGCACGTGCTGCAACCGGCAGCCCTGGACATCTATGGCCAGCCGCTGGCGCGGGTCGAGCATGTCGGCAGCTTCGCCTGCCGCAACGTCTACAACCGCGAGGACGGTCGGCGCAGCCAGCATGCCTCGGCCAATGCCCTGGACATCAGCGGCTTTCGCCTGGTCGACGGGAGGCGGATCCGCCTGGCCACGGACTGGGCCGGCGAGAGCGCCGACGGGCGCTTCCTGCGCCGCGTGCGGGACGGCGCCTGCGCCAGTTTCAATGCGGTGCTGGGGCCCGACTACAACGCCGCCCACCGGGATCACTTCCACCTCGACATGGGCCTATGGAAGGTCTGCCGGTGAGCGCGTGCGGGTCAACTCTGGCAAAATCCGCGCTTTCCCCGACGATTGCCCGACCATGACCGATTCCACCGCTCCTCGCCTGCATGTCCAAGCCCTGTCCGCCGGTTGCGCCGAGGCTGCGCGGCGCTGGGCGGAGCGGCTCGGCCTGCCGCTGGCGGCGGACGACGAGGCGGAGTTCGCCGTGCAGGTCGGCGAGCAGGGCTTGCAGGTCTTGCAACTGGGGGCGGACTCCCCCGGTCCGGTGCGGGTCGATTTCGTCGAGGGCGCCAGCGCCCACCGGCGCAAGTTCGGCGGCGGCAGCGGACAGATGATCGCCAAGGCGGTCGGCGTCCAGCCAGGCATCCGTCCGCGGGTCCTGGACGCCACGGCCGGCTTGGGCCGGGATGGGTTCGTCCTCGCCAGCCTGGGCTGCGAGGTTACCCTGGTCGAGCGCCAGCCGCTGATCGCCGCCCTGCTCGAGGATGGCCTGGAGCGCGCCCGGCGCGATCCCGACGTGGCGCCGATCGCCGCGCGGATGCGTCTGCTCGGCGGCAACTCGGCGGACCTGATGCGCGCCTGGGATGGCGAGGCGCCGCAGGTGATCTACCTCGACCCGATGTTTCCCCATCGCGACAAGAGCGCATTGGTGAAGAAGGAAATGCGTCTGTTCCGGCCGCTGGTGGGCGACGATCTCGACGCCCCGGCGCTGTTGCAGGCGGCCCTGGCCCTGGCCAGCCACCGGGTGGTGGTGAAGCGCCCGCGCAAGGCGCCGATCATCGAAGGGCCCAAGCCCGGCTATAGCCTGGAAGGCAAGTCCAGCCGCTACGACATCTATCCGAAGAAGGCCCTGGGCAAGGGCTGAGTGTCGACACCGCAGGGAGGCGGCGAGCATGCAGCAGACCATCGATTGTCCGATTCGCCGGCGCCTGGCGCACCTGCCCTGGGCCAACGACGGGCGTGCCGGTGTCCGCCACTGGCTGGAGATGCAGCGCGATCCGCTGGCCTGGTTGCAGAAGATGCACGTCGCGCAGCCGGACCTCGCGGTTGCCCGCATGGGCCCGCAGCGCCTCTGGTGCCTGTTCCATCCGCAGGCGGTGCAGGAATTGATGGTCGATCGCCGCGATGACCTGCAACGCTGGCAGCCGGCGCTGTGCATGCTGAAACAGTGGAACGGGCGCAGCTTCATGATGCGCGAGGGCGCCCCCGCCCAGGCCCGGCGCAAAGAAGTACGGCCGCACCTGGCGCCGCCGCCGGCCAGCGAGGTTCGCCGCCTGGCCGCGGAGTGGGGCGAGCGGGTGGAGGAGGGGCGCGAATACGACTTCGACCTGGAAATGGCTGCGTTCAGCGTCACCCTCAGCGGTCACGCGCTGTTCGACGTCGACCTGCAACCGTCGGCCTATCGGATCGCCAAGGCGGTGCGCCTGCTGTCGCGGGTGGCATTGCTGGAAATGAGCACCGGCCTGCCGCTGGGCCACTGGTTCCCGAGCAAACTGTGCCCGCGCAAGCGCTGGGCGCTGGGCCAGTTGCGCGAGGCGGTGGGCGAGGTGGCGGAGCGCTCGCCGCGGCCGCTGGCGGACCTGCGCGATGAACTCTGCACCCTGCTCATGGCGTCCCACCAGTCCACCGGCGTGACCCTGACCTGGAGCCTGTTGCTGCTGGCCCAGCGTCCCGAGTTGCTCGCGCGGCTACGCGCCGAGCTGGCGCGAGTGAATTGGACGGCGATCCGCTCGGTCGCCGACCTGCGCGATTGCGCGCTGCTCAGGGCGGTCCTGCAGGAGTGCCTGCGCCTGTACCCGCCGGCCTACGGCCTGGCGCCGCGGCAGGTGACGGCGGACATCGAGGTGTTCGGCCAGCGGCTGAAGCGCGGCGACGTGACCATGGTCTCGAGCTGGATCACCCAGCGCGATCCCCGTTGGTTCGAGGCGCCGCTGGAGTTCCGTCCCGAGCGCTTCCTCGAACCGGCGCGCTGGCCGCGCGGCGCCTACTTCCCCTTCGGCCTCGGCGACCGCGCCTGCCCCGGCACCGCGATGGCGATGATCGATCTGGCGGCGGCGCTGGCCTACTGGGTCGAGCACTGGGACATCATGCACGACGGCGACCTGGCGCCGCGCGGCTGGTTTTCCCTGCGTCCGCAGCGAGCGCGGGTGCGTTTCCGCCGTCGCGCCTGAGCTGCCTCAGCCGCCCGCGGCGAAGGCGCGCAGGAACAGCGCCACCACTTCTTCCACGTGCCGCTCGCCTTCGGCCTCGTCCAGCGGTTCGGCGCAGCCGATCAACAGACGGTAATTGGCGCAGCCCTTGACCAGCATGAAGAAGTGTTCGGCGGCGTGGCGCGCGTCCGGGAACGCCAGCTTGCCGCTGCGGCGGGCCTGCTCGAGGAGGCGTTCCATCTCGTCGATCACCTGCTTCGGCCCGGCCTCGAAGAACAGCTCGGAAAGCTTGGGGTTCTGCCCGGCCTGCGCGGCCATCAGGCGGGTCAGGGCGATCGCCTCGTGGCTGTTGATCAGCCGGTGGAAGCCGCGGGCGATATTCAGCAGGACCTTTTCCAGTGGCGCGCCTTCGGCCAGCTGGAAGTACAGGGCGGGAAGCTGCTCGGCGCACTTGGCCTTCACCGCTTCGCTGAACAGGGTTTCCTTGTCGGTGAAGTGGCTGTAGACGGTGAGCTTGGAAACGCCGGCTTCCGAGGCGATGGCTTCCATGCTGCTGCCGTCGTAGCCGTTGCAGAGGAACAGGCGCTTGGCCGCCTCGAGAATGGCTTCCCGTTTGGCCGGGTCCTTGGGCCGGCCGGGACCGACGGAGGAGGTGGGTTCTGACATGCGCTTATACAATTGAAATACTGGACTGATGGGTTCTGTATTTTTACTATACCGCCCAGTATAAGAACTCGAACGCAGTTTGCGGAAGGTGTCACATGTACCGCCATATCCCGCTCGTCGCCCTGTCCCTGTTTTCCTCCCTGTTCCTCGCCGCCTGCGGCAACGGCACGCCGCCGCCAGCCGCGGCGCGTCCGGCGATCGTCGTCCAGCCCCAGCCGGCGGGGGAGGTGAGCCAGGCCTTTCCCGGCGAGATCCGCGCCCGCCACGAGCCGGAGCTGGCCTTCCGCATCGGCGGCAAGGTCATCCGCCGGCTGGTGGAAGTCGGCGAGCGGGTGAAGAAGGACCAGCCCCTGGCCGAACTCGATCCCCAGGACGTGCGCCTGCAACTGGAGGCGGCGCGGGCCCAGGTCAGTGCCGCCGAGGCCAACTTGCAGACCGTGCGCGCCGAGTACCGGCGCTACCGCACCTTGCTCGACCGCAACCTGGTCAGCCATTCCCAGTTCGAGAACATCCAGAACAGCTACCGCGCCGGCGAGGCGCGGTTGAAGCAGATCCGCGCCGAATTCAACGTCGCCGACAACCAGGCCGGCTATGCCGTGCTGCGCTCGCCCCAGGATGGCGTGATCGCCAGCCGGCGCGTCGAGGTGGGCCAGGTGGTGGCGGCCGGACAGACGGTCTTCAGCCTGGCCGCCGACGGCGAACGCGAGGTGCTGATCGGCCTGCCGGAACACAGCTTCGAACGTTTCCGCATCGGCCAGCCGGTGTCGGTCGAACTCTGGTCGCAACGCGACAGACGCTTCGCCGGGCATATCCGCGAGCTCTCGCCCGCGGCCGATCCGCAATCGCGTACCTTCGCCGCCCGGGTGGCCTTCGACGACCGCGCGACTCCGGCCGAACTGGGCCAGAGCGCGCGGGTCTACGTCGCCGCCGCCGAGGCGGTGCCGTTATCGGTTCCCTTGTCGGCGCTGACCGCAGAGGCCGGCCAGGCGTTCGTCTGGGTGGTCGAGCCGGGCAGCTCGACCCTGCGCCGGCAGGCGGTGCGCACCGGTCCCTATGCCGAGGACCGGGTGCCGGTGCTCGAAGGCCTGAAGGCTGGCGACTGGGTGGTGGCCACCGGGGTCCAGGTGCTTCGCGAAGGGCAGCAGGTGCGTCCGATCGACCGGGCCAACCGCACGGTGAAACTGGCGGCCAAGGAGTAGTCGCATGTCCTTCAACCTTTCCGCCTGGGCGTTGCAGAATCGCCAGATCGTCCTGTACCTGATGATCCTGCTTGGCGCGGTCGGCGCGCTGTCCTACAGCAAGCTGGGGCAGAGCGAAGACCCGCCGTTCACCTTCAAGGCCATGGTGGTGCAGACCAACTGGCCGGGCGCCAGCGCCGAAGAGGTGGCCCGGCAGGTCACCGAGCGTATCGAGAAGAAGCTGATGGAAACCGGCGACTACGATCGCATCGTGTCCTTCTCCCGCCCCGGCGTCTCGCAGGTGACCTTCATGGCCCGCGAGGACATCCATTCCAGCGAGATCCCCGAACTCTGGTACCAGATCCGCAAGAAGATCAGCGACATTCGCGCCACCTTGCCGCAAAGCATCCAGGGCCCGTTCTTCAACGACGAGTTCGGCACCACCTACGGCAACATCTATGCGCTCACCGGCAAGGGCTTCGACTACGCGGTGATGAAGGACTATGCCGACCGCCTGCAACTGCAATTGCAGCGGATCAGGAACGTCGGCAAGGTCGAGCTGATCGGCCTGCAGGACGAGAAGATCTGGATCGACCTGTCCAACACCAAGCTGGCCACCCTCGGCCTGCCCCTGGCGGCGGTACAGAAGGCGCTGGAGGAACAGAACGCGGTGGCCTCCTCCGGGTTCTTCGAGACCGCCAGCGACCGCGTGCAGTTGCGCGTTTCCGGGCGTTTCGATTCGGTGGAGGAGATCCGCGACTTCCCCATCCGCGTCGGCGACCGCACCTTCCGCATCGGCGACGTGGCCGAGGTTCGCCGCGGCTTCAACGATCCGCCGGCGCCGCGCATGCGCTTCATGGGCGAGGACGCCATCGGCCTGGCGGTAGCGATGAAGCCGGGCGGCGACATCCTGGTGCTGGGCAAGGCCCTGGAAACCGAGTTCGCCCGCCTGCAGCAGTCGCTGCCGGCCGGACTGGAACTGCGCAAGGTGTCCGACCAGCCGGCGGCGGTACGTACCGGGGTCGGCGAGTTCATCCGGGTGCTGGCCGAGGCGCTGGTGATCGTCCTGCTGGTGAGCTTCTTCTCCCTCGGCCTGCGCACCGGCCTGGTGGTGGCGCTGTCGATCCCGCTGGTGCTGGCGATGACCTTCGCCGCCATGCATTACTTCGGCATCGGCCTGCACAAGATCTCCCTCGGCGCCCTGGTGCTGGCGCTGGGATTGCTGGTGGACGACGCGATCATCGCGGTGGAGATGATGGCGGTGAAGATGGAGCAGGGCTACGACCGTCTCAAGGCGGCCGCCTTCGCCTGGACCAGTACCGCCTTCCCGATGCTCACCGGCACCCTGATCACCGCCGCCGGCTTCCTGCCGATCGCCACCGCGCAGTCCGGCACCGGCGAATACACCCGCTCGCTGTTCCAGGTGGTGACCATCGCCCTGGTGGTCTCCTGGTTCGCCGCGGTGGTCTTCGTTCCCTACCTGGGGGCCAAGCTGCTGCCGGACCTGGCCAGGTTGCACGCGCAGAAGCACGGCGGCAGCGCCGATGGCTACGATCCCTATGCTACGGCCTTCTACCAGCGCTTCCGGCGTCTGGTGGAGTGGTGCGTGCGCTACCGCAAGACGGTGATCGTCCTGACCCTCGCCGCCTTCGTCGGCGCGCTGCTGCTGTTCCGCCTGGTGCCGCAGCAGTTCTTCCCGCCCTCGGCGCGTCTGGAGCTGCTGCTGGACATCAAGCTGGCGGAGGGCGCCTCACTGCGCTCTACCGGCGAGGAAGTCCAGCGCCTGGAAAAAATGCTGCAGGGCCATGACGGCATCGACAACTACGTGGCCTACGTCGGCACCGGCTCGCCCCGCTTCTACCTGCCGCTGGACCAGCAATTGCCGGCGGCCAGCTTCGCCCAGGTGGTGGTGCTGGCCAAGGACCTGGAGAGCCGCGAGGCGCTGCGCAAGTGGCTGATCGAGCGGATGAACGAGGACTTCCCGCACCTGCGCAGCCGCATCAGTCGCCTGGAGAACGGGCCGCCGGTGGGCTATCCGGTGCAGTTCCGGGTTTCCGGCGAGGACATCCCGCAGGTTCGCGAACTGGCGCGCAAGGTCGCCGACAAGATGCGCGAGAACCCGCACGTGGTGAATGTGCACCTGGATTGGGAAGAGCCGAGCAAGGTGGTGTACCTGAGCATCGACCAGGAGCGCGCCCGTGCCCTGGGGGTGAGCACCGCCAGCCTGTCGCAGTTCCTGCAGAGCGCGCTGACCGGCTCGCACGTGAGCTTCTTCCGCGAAGACAACGAGCTGATCGAGATCCTCCTGCGCGGCACCGAGCAGGAGCGTCGTGACCTGTCGTTGCTGCCGAGCCTGGCGGTGCCGACCGAGAATGGCCGGAGCGTGGCGCTGTCGCAGATCGCTACGCTCGAATACGGCTTCGAAGAGGGCATCATCTGGCACCGCAACCGCCTGCCGACGGTCACCGTGCGCGCCGATATCTACGACGATTCGCTGCCGGCGACCCTGGTCGCGCAGATCGCCCCGACCCTGGAACCGATCCGCGCCGAGCTGCCGGACGGCTACCTGCTGGAGGTGGGCGGCACGGTGGAGGACGCGGCGAAGGGCCAGAGTTCGGTGAACGCCGGCGTGCCGCTGTTCATCGTGGTGGTGTTGAGCCTGCTGATGGTGCAGTTGCGCAGCTTCTCGCGGATGGCGATGGTATTCCTCACCGCACCGCTGGGCCTGATCGGCGTGACCCTGTTCCTGCTGCTGTTCCGCCAGCCGTTTGGCTTCGTGGCGATGCTCGGGACCATCGCCCTGGCCGGCATGATCATGCGCAACTCGGTGATCCTGGTGGACCAGATCGAACAGGACATCAGCCATGGACTGGATCGCTGGCACGCCATCATCGAGGCTACCGTGCGGCGTTTCAGGCCCATCGTGCTGACCGCGCTGGCGGCGGTGCTGGCGATGATCCCGCTGTCGCGCAGCGTGTTCTTCGGGCCGATGGCGGTGGCGATCATGGGCGGGCTGATCGTCGCCACCGTGCTCACCCTGCTGTTCCTGCCGGCGCTCTATGCCGCCTGGTTCCGCGTGAAGAAGGACGAGGCGCGGGCCTGACGGGAGAAGGGGACGGGGCGATCGCGCCCCGTCCGTCGACTCACCTGGCCGCGCCGAAGACCTTCTTGGCCAGGCCGGTGGCGGCAGCCGCCGGGTTCTGGCGGATGCTCTTCTCCTGCCTGGCGATCATCTCGAAGAGCCCGTCGAGGGCCTGCTCGGTGACATAGCCCTCGACGTTGGCGCTCTTCGCATCGACCACCCCAAGGGTCGCCGCCTGGCTGGCGAAGGCGTTGTACTGCTTGACCAGGCCGACCTCGTCGGTGGCCTGCTTGACGATCGGCAGGAACTTCGCGCGCAGCTGTTCGCGGCTGGACTTGTCCAGGTATTCGGTGGCGGCGTCGTCACCGCCCTTGAGGATGCCCTTGGCGTCGGCCACGGTCATCTTCTTCACCGCCTCCACCAGCAGGCCCTGGGCCTGCGGCACGGCAGCCTCGGCGGCGCGGTTCATGCTCGCCTCGAGCTGGTCGACCTGGGCGCCCATGCCGAACTGCTTCATCAGCTTCGCCGCCTTGCCCAGCTTGCCGGGCAGTTCGATGCGCACGTCCGGGTTGTTGTTGAAGCCGCCCGGCTGGCCAAGCTGGCGGACGGCGATCTGCGCGCCCTGGGTCAGGGCGTCCTTCAGGCCGCTGGAGGCGTCGTTCTGCGACAGGTCGGCGAGGGACAGGGCGAGGGCGTTGGCCGAGAGCAGCAGGCCGGCGCAGAGGGCAGTGAGTCGGAACATGACAGCGTCCTTGATGTGGAACGTACGGGGTATCCGGCCGCTCGTCGTGAGGTGGATCGGCAACCGGTAGCGAATAGGAGGTGGAGTGTACTGGAGGGAACCGCCGGTTCGCACCGGCGGCTTGCCGCGGTGTGCTTCAGCGCGCCGATTCGACCTGCACGCGATAGGGCTGCGGGTCGCTGCCGTCGAGTTTCACCGAGTGGCGGGTGGTGTTGATGAACAGCAAGCGGCCGTTCAGCTCGATGCGCGCGCTCACCGCGTAGCTGTGGCCCGGCTTGACCTGCTTCGGGTCGTACTCCAGGTGGAACGCCAGCGGCACCTGGCTGGTGATCTCGCGGGTCTGGCTGGCCAACTGCACCGAAGGGGCGTCGGCCAGGGACACGTCTTCCAGGCTCACGCTCAGGCGCGCCGAGGGCGGCAGGGCGATACGCTCGCGGTAGAAGACCTCACCATCGAAGCTGGCGTTCGAAGTCGATTGCTGGGTACCGCAGCCGGCGAGGATGCTGGCGGCGAGCAGCAATGGCAGTTTTTTCATGGGAGCCTCCTTTCAGACGGAACAAAAAACGAGCGGGCCTCTGACCCGGGAAACCAGCATAGGTTGCCGGGCCGGAACAGGGAAAGGTCGCAGGATATTTCAGCGGAGCGGCGCCCGTCCCTCGCAGGGCGGGCGCCGGGTCTCAGTTGGCGGCTGCGTCGTTGCTTTCGGCGGCGGCTTCCTCGGCGGGACGCTCCAGCGCCACCTGGCGGATCGACAGGCGGATCTCCGCCGGCAGCACGCGCTTGGCGGCGCCTTCGGCCAGTTCGCCGAGCAGTTCGTGGTAGCTCAGTTTGCCGGCCTCGTCCTTGCGCAGCACACGCAGGTCGAGAAGGGTCTGGATGAAGTGGCGGAACAGGCTCTTGTCGAAGAACTCCGGGGCGTTCAGGCCATGCAGGATCGACAGGCGCTGGGCCATCACGGTGCAGAGGTTCTCCAGTTCCTCGGCGGTCAGGGCGTTCTGCCCGGCGTTGAGCAGCAGGGCGATGGCCATGTAGAAGCGCTGCAGGGTCTGGGTCACCGAACGAGCGAGGAGGATCAGCAGCACGTATTGCCGCGAGCTTGGCGCCGGGCGGATGAAGGTGTCGTTCTCCTGGCGCAGCAGGCCCTGCTCCACCAGGGCCGCCAGCCACTGGTCGATCACCGCGTCGAGTTCGTCCAGGCTCCAGCGGATGAACAGTTCCGCCTGCAGGTAGGGATAGAGCGCGCGGGCGAAGCGCAGCAACTGTTCGCGGCTGATCCGCGAGTTGCTCTGGAAGAAGCTGGCGATCAGCGCCGGCAGGGCGAAGACGTGGAGGACGTTGTTGCGGTAATAGGTCGCCAGCACCGCGTTCTGTTCGTCGAGATAGAGGATGCGGCCCAGCGCGTCCTTCTGCTCGGCCAGCAGGTTCATGCTCTTCACGTATTCGATCAGGGCCTGGCCGTCGCCGTCCGGCAGGGTCGCGCTGGGCGAGTAGGGCACCTTGCGCAGCAACGCCAGGTAGAGGTCGAGGATTCGCGCCAGGGCGCTTTCGTCGAGGGCCTGGCGGCTGGTGGAGAGCAGCGCCAGGGCGACCAGGTTGACCGGGTTGATCGCCGCCGCGTCGTTGAGGTGGCGGGCGACGTCCTTGGCCAGCAGGTTGGTGGTCTGCGGCAGCCAGTCGGGGCGGTATTCCGGGCCGAGGTCCTGGTCCTGCCAGTCGGGCTGGTGGCGGTCGAGGAACTGGTCGAGATGGATCGGCTCGCCGAAGTTCACCCAGACCTGGCCAAAACGCTGCTTCAGGGCGCCGACCACCTTGAACAGGTCGAAGATCGACTCCTTCTTCTTGGTCGCGCCGCGCAGTTCGCCGAGGTAGGTGCGGCCTTCCAGCACGCGCTCGTAGCCGATGTAGACCGGCACGAAGACGATCGGCCGGCGCGAGTCACGGAGGAAGCTGCGCAGGGTGATGGCGAGCATGCCGGTGCGTGGGTGGAGCATGCGCCCGGTGCGCGAACGGCCGCCCTCGACGAAGTACTCGGTGGAGAAGCCGCGGGAGAACAGGGTGTGCAGGTACTCGTTGAACACCGCGGTGTAGAGCTGGTTGCCCTTGAAGCTGCGGCGCATGAAGAAGGCCCCGCCGCGGCGCAGGATCGAGCCGATCACCGGCATGTTCAGGTTGATCCCGGCGGCGATGTGCGGCGGGGTCAGGCCGTTGCGGAACAGCAGGTAGGAGAGCAGCAGGTAGTCGATGTGGCTGCGGTGGCAGGGCACGTAGACGATCTCGTTGCCCTGGGCCACGTCCTGCACCCGCTCGATGTGGTTGACCTTGACCCCTTCGTACAGCTTGTTCCAGAACCAGCTGAGGATGACTTCGAGGAAGCGGATCACCGGATAGGAGAAGTCCGAGGCGATTTCATTGGCGTAGCGCAGCGCGATGCCTTCGGCCTTCTCCTGGGATATCCGTTCGCTCTCGCATTCCTCGCTGATCGCCTGGCGTACCAGCGGCGCGCGCAGCAGGCCCTTGACCAGGTTGCGGCGGTGCGACAGGTCGGGACCGATCACCGCGGTCTTCAGGTTGCGGAAGTGCACCCGGAGGATACGGTTGACCATGCGCAGCGTGCGCTCGTGGCCCTTGCCCTGTTCCACCAGCTCGCGCAGGTGGATCGGCGCGGAGAACTGCACACGGGTCTTGCGTCCGAGGATCAGGATGCGCGCCAGCTTGCGCAGGCGCCCGGTGACCGCCCAGTTGTCGGCGAACAGCAGCTTCCAGGGGCTCGATTCGCTGTCCGGCGATTGTCCCCAGAACACGCTGACCGGAATGATCTGCGCGTCGTCGAGACCGTTCTGGCCGACCGCGGCGAGCATGCGCACCAGGGTCGGCGAGGCGCCGCGCTTATCCTGGCGGCCGAGCCAGTCGGGTTCGGGCGTCAGGTAGAAGAACGCCGCCGGCTCGATGGCGTCGCCTACCGCTACCGGCATCACCGGACGCGGCAGCCCGGCCTTGCGGCATTCGGTATCCACTACCGCGAGATCGCTGACCGAAGGCTGTTGCAGCACGTAGAGCACCGGCTTGCTGCGGTCGATCTTCAGGGTGAAGGCCGATTGGTTGATGGTTTCCGAGCGTACCCAGAGGTACAGCAGGCGGCGCAGGGCGCCAAAACCAAAGCGGCGGAAAGGGTAGCGGGGCATACGGTGTCTACTGGCAGTTGATCGGGACCCGGCGTGACGGGCGCGGCTAGTTTGCCGCAATCCCCGGAGGGCCGCAAAAGAACGCAACGCGTCCTACGGCGAACGGCGGCGAACAGGTTGCGAATGTAGAACCTTCGGCAGGCGTTCGGGTTCTGTCACGTTTTGCCAAGGTTCTCCCGATGCCCCGTATTGCCAGGCGGCGGGGCGCTTCGGCTATAGTCCCTGCGCGTTTTTCGCGGCCCTGGCCGGACATGGCGGCGGCCGCCGGAACAGGTAGGGGACCATGATCGAAACAAGAAACCTCGGCAAACGCTTCGGCTCGCGGGTGGCGGTGGACGACCTGTCCTTCCAGGTGGAGACGGGGGAGGTACTGGGCTTCCTCGGTCCGAACGGCGCCGGCAAGTCCACCACCATGAAGATGCTCACCGGCTTCCTGGCGCCCAGCGCCGGCACCGCGAGCATTTTCGGCTTCGACATCCGCAACCGCACGCTGCAGGCGCAGCGGCTGATCGGCTACCTCCCGGAAGGTTCGCCCTGCTACGCGGAAATGACCGTGCAGGGCTTCCTCGATTTCATCGCCGAGATCCGTGGCTACCGTGGTGCCGGCAAGCGCGAGCGGGTCGCCCGGGCACTGGGGCTGCTGGAACTGGACGAGGTGCGCCGGCAGACCATCGAAACCCTCTCCAAGGGCTTCCGCCGGCGTGTCGGCCTGGCCCAGGCGATCCTCCACGAACCGCGGGCGCTGGTGCTCGACGAGCCCACCGACGGGCTCGATCCGAACCAGAAGCACCAGGTCCGCGAACTGATCCGCGGCCTCGCGCAGGAGCGCATCGTGATCATCTCCACCCATATCCTCGAGGAAGTCTCGGCGCTGTGCAGCCGCGCCCTGGTGATCGGCGGCGGGCGGCTGCTGGCGGACAGCACGCCGCTGGAGCTGGCCAGCCGCTCGCGCTACCACCAGGCGGTGACGCTCTACAGCGACGAGCCCCTGGATGCCGTGGCGCTGGCGGTGCTGCCGGGCGTGGCGGGCATCGAGGAGAACCCCGCCGAAGGCAGCCTGACCGTCCTGGCGCAGCCGGGCGCGGTGATCTTCCCCCAGGTCAGCGGGCTGGTCGCCGAGCGCGGCTGGCGGATCCGCGAACTGGACGTGGAGCGCGGCCGGCTCGACGAGGTATTCCGCAACCTGACCCGGGGGACGGAGGCATGAAGCAACTGCCGGTGATCTTCAAGCGCGAGCTGGCGAGTTATTTCGCCACGCCGCTGGCCTATGTGTTCATCGTGATCTTCCTGGTCCTGGCGGGCGTGTTCACCTTCTACCTGGGCAACTTCTACGAACGCAACCAGGCCGACCTGGCCTCCTTCTTCGCCTTCCATCCCTGGCTCTACCTGTTCCTGGTTCCCGCGCTGGCCATGCGCCTGTGGGCGGAGGAGCGCAAGTCCGGCTCGATCGAGCTGCTGATGACCCTGCCGCTGACCCGCTTCGAAGCCGTGGCCGGCAAGTTCCTGGCCGCCTGGGCGTTCGCCGGAATCGCACTGCTGCTGACCTTCCCCATGGTGCTCACGGTGAACTACCTGGGCGAGCCGGACAACGGTGCGATTCTCGCCGGCTACCTGGGCAGTTGGCTGCTGGCCGGCGGCTACCTGGCCATCGGTTCGTGCATGTCGGCCCTGGCGAAGAACCAGGTGATCGCTTTCATCCTCGCCGTGGCCGCCTGCTTCCTGTTCATGCTCAGCGGCTTTCCGCTGGTGCTCGATGCGTTCAGCCAGTGGGCGCCGCAGTGGTTGCTCGATGCGGTGGCCTCGCTGAGCCTGCTGACCCGCTTCGATGCCGTCAGCAAGGGCGTCATCGACCTGCGCGACCTGCTGTATTTCGTCAGCCTGATCGTCGCCTGGCTGGCCGCCACGGCGGTGGCGGTCGAGCTGAAGAAAGCCGAATGAGGGGGAGTCGATGAAACGCGTGTTGTCCTCTGGCGCCGGGCTGTTGCTGATCGCGCTGGCGTTCCTGGCCTTCAACATGGTCTCCGGCCTGCTGTTCAGCGGCGCGCGGCTCGACCTGACCGAGCAGAAGCTCTACACCATCAGCCCCGGCACCAAGCGGATCCTGGCCGGCCTCGACGAGCCGATCAACCTGTACTTCTTCTATTCGGATAGCGGTGCCCGGGAACTGGTGCCGCTGCGCAACTACGCCAGGCGCGTCGAGGAACTGCTGCGCGCCTACGAGCGCGAGGCGAACGGCAGGATTCGCCTGCAGGTGATCGATCCCGAGCCGTTCTCCGAGAACGAGGACAAGGCCACCGAGTTCGGCCTGCAAGGAATTCCCCTGCAGCAGGGCGGCGACAACCTGTACTTCGGCCTGGCCGGCAGCAACGCCCTGGACGGAGTCCAGGTCATACCCTTCTTCCCGCTCGATCAGGAGGAGTTCCTCGAATACGACATCAGTCGCCTGGTGCAGACCCTGGCCCAGCCGCAGCGGCCGGTGGTCGGCCTGATGTCGTCGCTGCCGCTCAATGGCGGCTTCGACATGGCCAGCCGGCAGCCGACCTCGCCGTGGATGGTCATGGAGGAAATCCGCCAGCAATTCGACCTGCGCAGCCTCAAGAGCGATGCCACGGAAATCCCGCCGGAGGTCTCGGTGCTGCTGCTGGTGCATCCCAAGCAGTTACCCGAGCAGACGCTATACGCCATCGACCAGTTCGTCCTGCGCGGGGGCAAGCTGCTGGCGTTCGTCGACCCCTTCAGCGAGGCCGACAGCGGCAGCGATTTCGCCGCTACGCTGGATGGCGACAAGTCGTCCGACCTCGCGCCGCTGTTCGAGGCCTGGGGGCTGCGGCTGCTGCCGGGCAAGGTGCTCGGCGACGGCGCCTATGCGATGTCCATCAGTCTTGGCCGGGACCAGCGTCCGGCCCGGCATCCGGCCTGGCTCAGCTTGCCGCGCGAGGCGCTGGATCAGGACGACATCGCCACTGCTGGCCTGGAAAGCCTGACCCTGGCGACGCCCGGTATCCTCGAAAGGCTCCCCGGAGCGAGCACCAGCTTCACGCCTTTGCTGCAAAGCTCGACCCAGGCGATGCCATTCGACGCCTCGCGCTTCGGCCTGCTGCGCGACCCCGGCGATCTGATGCGCGAGCTGCGCCCGAGCGGCCGACGGCATACTCTCGCCGCCCGTATCCAGGGGCCGGCGAAGAGTGCCTTCGCGGAGGGCATCGAGGGGCATCGGGAAGGCCTGAAGGAGGCGCGCAACATCAATGTCATCGTCGTGGCCGATACCGACCTGCTCAGCGATCGCATGTGGGTCCAGGTGCAGGACTTCTTCGGCCAGCGCGTGCCGCAGCCCTGGGCCGACAACGGCGCGCTGGTGGTCAACGCGCTGGACAACCTGTCGGGCACCGACGCGCTGATCAGCGTGCGCTCCCGCGGCCGGTTCAGCCGGCCGTTCGTGGTGGTCGAGCGCCTGCAGCGCGAGGCCGAGACGAGCTTCCGGCAGAAGGAGGAGCAGCTCAAGCAGCGCCTCGCCGATACCGAGCAGCAACTCGCCGCCCTCCAGCAGGGTGCCGACCCGGAGAAGGCCGTCGAACTGACGCCCGAACAGCAGGCCACGGTGCGCCAGTACATGCAGGAGAAGCTGCGCATCCGCAAGGAGCTGCGCGAGGTGCAGTACCAGTTGAACGCCGATATCGACGCACTGGGCCGCACCCTGAAGCTGGTCAATATCGCCCTGGTTCCCTCGTTGCTCACGGTCGGCGTGCTGCTCGGCTGGCTCTGGCGGCGCCGGCGCATGGCCCGGGGAGGGCATTGACGCATGCGGCGCAATACACTGATCGTCCTGCTGGCGCTGGTGGCGGCGCTGGCCGGAACCTTCGCCTGGCTGCAGCGCGAGCGCGCAGCCGAGGTACCTGCCTTGCCGGCGGCAGAGCGCTGGCTGCCGGAGCTGGACAGCGCGACGCTGAGTGGCCTGCACATGCAGTTTGCCGACGGTTCGCCGGATATCCGGGTCGAGCGGCGTGCGGGCGCGTGGGTCCTGCCGGCCAAGGCCGACTATCCGGCCGACCGGCTACGCTTGTCGGCGCTGCTCGAGGCACTGGCAGAGGCGCGCAAGGTCGAGGCGAAGAGCGCCAACCCGAAGAACCACGCGCTGCTTGGCCTGGCGGAGCGTGGCGAGGGGCAGGCGCTACGCCTGAGCCTGCATTGGCAGTCCGGCGAGCCTCTGGTGCTGCTGGTGGGCAAGGATGCGCAGCATGGCGGTAGCTTCGTACGACGACTGGGCGACCCGCAGGCCTGGCTGATCGACAAGCGCCTGCCGTTGCCGAACAACGAGCTGGAGTGGCTCGACCGGCGGATCGCCACGCTGCCCTTCGCCCGGGTGCGCGAACTGCAACTGCGCTATCCGAAGGGCGAGCGCCTGGATCTCTATCGCGACGACGCCGGGCAGCCGAACCTGCAGGTTCGGCAATTGCCCACAGGGCGCAAGCTGGCCTATGAGGCAGCGGCC
The DNA here is from genome assembly GCF_020405165.1 of Pseudomonas sp. PS1(2021). Lineage (NCBI taxonomy): Bacteria > Pseudomonadati > Pseudomonadota > Gammaproteobacteria > Pseudomonadales > Pseudomonadaceae > Pseudomonas > Pseudomonas sp. PS1(2021). Next base: position 7,696,663 of record NZ_CP084484.1, read on the forward strand.
AACGGCGCGGCGACGCTGTTCGCCGACCTGCGTTTCGCCGATGTAGCGCCGCTGGCGCAGGTGGGATTCAGGCAGGCGCCATTGCTCCTGGCGTTCAGCCTGCGGACGTTTTCCGGCGCGCGCCTGGATGGCGAGATTCGGCGCCAGGGCGAGCAATACTGGTTGTTGCCGAAGAGCGTCGAGGGCTTCGCCGAGGGCGAGGTCGCCGCCCATCCTGACTGGGCCTATCGGATCGAAGAGGACCGCTACCGCGCCCTGGCCCGGCACCTGCCGGAGCTGCTGGCGCGCTGAGCGGGCTCAGCCGGCGGTCTGGCCGGCCAGTTCGCGCATGCGTTGCAGCACGGCGTTCAGGCCGTTGCTGCGCGAGGGCGACAGTTGGCGGGAAAGACCCAGGCAGGTGAACCAGTCGTTGAGGTCCAGGCGCGCCAGTTCGCGGGTCTCGATGCCGTCGACCCGTGCCAGCAGCACCGCCAGCAGGCCGCGGATCAGGCGCGCGTCGCTGCCGGCACGGAAGCGCCAGTGGCCGTCGCGCTGCTCGCCGAGCAGCCAGACCAGGCTTTCGCAACCGTGCACGCGATGCTCTTCCTGGCGTTCGTGTTCCGTGAGCGGCGCCAGGCGCTCGCCCCATTGCAGCAGCAGACGCGCACGCTGTTCCCAACTGGCGGTGTGACCGAAGGCGTCCAGTGCCTCCTGGGCCTGTTCGGGGAGAACCGGGTTCATCGCAGCAACTCCAGTGAGCGGTCGAGGGCCAGGAAGAAGCGCTCCAGGTCGTCGGCATCGTTGTACAAGCCCAGCGAGACACGCAGGGCGCCGGGTACCTCGAGGCGTTGCAGCAGCGGCATCGCGCAATGGTGGCCGGCGCGCACCGCGATGCCCTGTTCGCCGAGCAGGTGGGCGAGATCGGCGACGTGCACGCCGTCGACGCAGAAGCTGGCCAGCGCCGCCTGCGGTTCGCCGAGCAGGCTGACGCCGTCGCGCGCCAGCAGGCCGGCGAGCAGGCGGGCGTGGAGGGCGCCTTCGTGGGCGGCGACTTCGGCTTCGTCCAGGGTGGCCAGCCAGTCGATGGTCGCGCCCAGGCCGATCGCCGCGGAAACCGCCGGGGTGCCCGCCTCGAAGCCGAGCGGAGCGGCATGGAAGCTGGCTTCGTGGAAGCCGGTGTGGCGTACCATCTCGCCGCCGAACTGCCAGTGCGCCAGTTGCTCCAGGGCCTGTGGGCGACCCCAGAGCACGCCGATGCCGTCGGGGCCGTAGAGCTTGTGGCTGGAGAATGCGTAGAAGTCGCAGCCCAGGCCCGGCAGGTCGTGGCGTCCGTGGACGCTGCCCTGGGCGCCGTCGACCAGGGTCCAGGCACCGCGCTCGCGGGCCAGCTGGATCAACTCCACCACCGGTTGCCAGGTGCCGAGAACGTTGGACAACTGGCTGATCGCCAGCAGGCGGGTACGCTCGCCGATGATATGGCGGGCCTGCTCCAGGTCGATCACCCCGCGCTCGTCCAGCGGCAACACGCGCAGGACCAGGCCGCGGCGCAGGGCCAACTGCTGCCAGGGAAGCAGGTTGGCATGGTGTTCCAGGGCACTGACCAGCAGTTCGTCGCCAGGCCGGAAATGCCGCTCCAGGCCATAGGCCACCAGGTTGATCGCCTCTGTGGTGCCGCGGGTGAACAGTACCTCGGCCGGGTTGCCGGCGTGCAGCCAGTGGGCGACGCGGCTGCGCGCGGCCTCGAAGGCCCGGGTGGCACGCTCGCCGGGGACATGTTGGGCGCGGTGGACGTTGGCGGCGCCGCCGAGGTAGTAGCCGTTCAGGGCGTCGAGTACGGCCTGTGGCTTCTGGGCGGTGGCGGCGCTGTCGAGGTAGGTCAGGCCTTCCGCGGCGAAGGCGGAAAAGGCCGGAAAGTCGGCGCGCCAGGGAGACGGCAGGGACATGGCGGACACTGTGCGAGGACGGTTACAGGGGAAAGGGTAGCGCACCCGGCGGCGCTGGCGAGCACCGTCGGGCGAGCGGGGAGGCGAGCTGGGCTCAGTTGTGCGCGTGCAGCGCTTCGTTCAGCTCGATGGCGGTCTTGTTGGTCTTGCACTCCACCGCACCGTTCTGCGAGTTGCGGCGGAACAGCAGGTCGGGCTGACCGGCCAGGTCGCGGGCCTTGACCACTTTCACCAGGGCGTTCTGCTCGTCGAGCAGGGCGACCTTGGTGCCGGCGGTGATGTACAGGCCGGCCTCGACGATGTTGCGATCGCCCAGCGGGATGCCGATGCCGGCGTTGGCGCCGATCAGGCAGCCTTCGCCGACGCTGATGACGATGTTGCCGCCACCGGAAAGGGTGCCCATGGTCGAGCAGCCGCCGCCCAGGTCCGACCCCTTGCCGACGAACACGCCGGCGGATACGCGGCCTTCGATCATGCCCGGGCCTTCGGTGCCGGCGTTGAAGTTGACGAAACCTTCGTGCATCACCGTGGTGCCTTCACCGATGTAGGCGCCCAGGCGCACGCGGGCGGTGTCGGCGATGCGTACGCCGGCCGGGACCACGTAGTCGGTCATCTTCGGGAACTTGTCGACGGAGAAGACTTCCAGCAGCTTGCCCTTCAGTCGCGCTTCCAGTTGCAGTTCGGCCAGTTCGGCCAGGTCCACCGCGCCGATGTTGGTCCAGGCCACGTTCGGCAGGAGCGGGAAGATGCCGCTCAGGTTCACAGCGTGCGGCTTGACCAGGCGGTGGGAGAGCAGGTGCAGCTTGAGGTAGGCCTCCGGGGTGGAGGACGGCGCGGCGTCTTCCGCCAACAGGGTGGCGACCAGCGGCTTCTGGCTTTCCGCCAGGCGCGAGAGCAGGGCCGACTGAGCGGCGTCGATACCCTTCAGGGCGTCGGCCAACTGGTAGGCCTGCTGCGAAGTGAAGGTCAGCGCCTGGTTGCCGGCTGCGTAGCCAAGGATCGGTGCGACGGCGGCGACGATTTCGCTCGAAGGCTTGAGCAGCGGCAGCGCGTAGAACACTTCCAGCCAGGCTTCCTGGCGGTTCTGGGTGCCGACGCCGAAGGCCAGGCTGAACAGGGATTGCGACATGTGGGTTTCCTCGAAACGGAGTGGAACGGTCAGGCCGGACGGCGGCTGAGCAGCAGGCCCAGTCCCGCGCTGCCGAGCAGCGCGGCGCAACCGCGGTTGAACAGACGCCGGGCCCGCTGGCCGGCGAGCAGCCGGCCGAGGTGGAGCCCGGCATAGGAATAAAGAGCGATGGCCAGCCATTCGAGCAGCAGGAATGCCGCTCCGAGCTGGGCGAACTGGGCGCCCAGCGGTTGGCCGGGATCGACGAACTGCGGCAGGAAGGCGGTGAAGATCAGGATCGCTTTCGGGTTGCCCGCCGCCACCAGGAACTCCTGGCGCCCCAGGCGCCAGAGGCTGGGACGCGCCGGGCTGGCTTCGTTCGCCAGTGGCTGCGCATCGGTCCGCCACAATTGCACCGCAAGCCACAACAGGTAGGCAGCGCCGAGCACCTTGATCGCCAGGAACAGCCAGGCCGAGGTGTGCAGCACCAGCGCCAGCCCGGAGGCGGCCAGGGCGAGCATGCCGGCGAATGCCAGCAGGCGCCCGCCGCCGGCCAGCGAGGCGGTGGCGAAACCGTGCCGGGCGGCGTTGTTCAGCGACAGCAGGTTGTTCGGCCCCGGCGCCAGGTTGAGGGCGAAGCAGGCGGGTACGAACAGGGCCCAGGCGACACTCATGCGGCCTCCCGCTCAGGCCAGGGCGGCGGCGTAGGCGTCGGGCTTGAAGCCGACCAGCGTCCTGCCGCCCAGCTCCAGCACCGGGCGCTTGATCATCGACGGCTGGGCCAGCATCAGCTCGATCGCCTTGGCTTCGTCGAGATCGGCCTTCTGCGCTTCGTCGAGCTTGCGGAAGGTGGTGCCGGCGCGGTTGAGGACGGTTTGCCAGCCGTGCTCCGCGCACCAGCGCCGCAGGTGTTCGCGGTCGATGCCGACGGCCTTGTAGTCGTGGAAGTCGTAGGCGACCTTGTGCTCGTCGAGCCAGGTCCGAGCCTTCTTCATGGTGTCGCAGGCTTTGATGCCGTAGAGAACGTAGGTCATTGCTTCTCCCGAGGCCCGGGTCTTCCCGGGCCCTGCCGATAGGTCGCCGAAAGGTGATCGCCGGATTATGCCACGTCGTTCCGCCCCTGTGCGGTCTCGGGGCTACCGCGCTCGGGAGCGGCGTGACGGCAGATAGCCGTGGACGGGCGGGCGGACAGGGAGCCGGGCTGTTTCCCTGGCCGGGAACGGAGAGAGCGCAGGTTGAACAGGTCGATTCGGCTCGCTGGAGAGCATCCTTACCGGTACTTTCGGAATGCTCCGGTCCGCGCTGTACAATCCTTCCCCCGCCGAGGAGATTTCCCATGAGTTGCATCGGTCGCCAGATAGACCAATTACGCCTGCAGATACCGGGCTTCGCCTGCAAGCCCGGCTGCCACGATTGCTGCGGGCCGGTTACCGCCTCGTCGGAAGAGATGGCCCGCCTGCCGGTGAAGAGCGAGGCCGAACACGACGCCGCCCTGGCCGAGTGGAACTGCGTCCATCTCGGACCGAACGGCTGCGAGGCCTATGAGGAACGTCCGCTGATCTGCCGGCTGTTCGGCACCACGCCGAACCTGCCCTGCCCGGAGGGGCGGGGGCCCGAAGTGCCGGTGGCGGAGCAGGTGGAGCGACAGGTGCATGCGCTGATCGCCAGCACTCGCCAGGTGCTGGTGTAGCGGCCTGCCCGCCGCTAGGTTTCCGCGGTCTCGGTGGCGCGGGACTGCAGGGCCGGTTCGAAGGCTGGTTCGGGCGGCGTTTCCTCTAGGGGCATCGGCTCGTCCGCAGAGAGTTTCTGGAGAACCGCGGCGATCCGCTCGATGCTCTCTTCGAGCTCGAGCACCCGGTTGACCATGTACAGGATCATCTCCGGCGAACTCAGGTGCGCCAGCCGCATGGTCGCCTGCAAGTCGTCGTGGCGGTTGTCCCGGTCGGCCATCAGTGTCTCAGCCAGGCTCTTCAGCAACAGCATCTCGGCGCGCCTCATGGGCCGCTGCTCCGCGATTCCGCGGTAGGGGAAAAAGCTCGTTCCATCTCGCGACCTACCCGAAACGACTACATCCAAAGGTGTAATTCTACATTGCCATCACTTCGATCGTCGGACAATAGTCGCGTTCCAGACGCCTTGCACAGGTGACGAACGGGACTCGAAGCGGCCTGGTCTGCATGGCCGGGTGATGGGCGAGTTCCTTGATGCGGGGCGGCGGCTGTTTGGCGCAGGACAAAAAAAGCCCCGCCGGGTAGGCGAGGCTCAGGGGGAGAACAGCGTGCGGGGGCTCGCTGTCCGGGATGAATCGTCGTGGTGCGCTTAGCCGCAGGGCTGCTGCGGACCGCCGGTCATGCTCTCGACGCTGTCCAGTACGGCATGGCCCTTGCCGACCTTCTGCACGTCGTCGACGTCGCGCATGATGCTGCCGCCGTCGCTCATCTGGTTGCGGGTCTTGATCAGGTTGGTGGTGATGTCCAGCAGGCTGCGACCGGTAGCGATCAGGTCATTGGTGGCGCTGGGGGTGCAAGGGGTGTTGGCGGAGGCGACCTGAGCCTGGCCGGGTTGCCCGGGCTGGGTGGTGCGGTAGCCCTGGGTCAGTGCGTTCTGCTGGAGGCAGCCGGAGGTGGCGGCGAACATCGAGGCGAGCAGCAGTGCGGAAGTAAGTCCCTTGCTTGTCATGGCGGCATTCCTTTGTCTGAGTGGGCGCTGCACCCCGTACTCCTTCGGGGCGTCGTCCTGGCCGACGCTACGGCGGGCCTGGACTGAAGGGGAGTGTAGGAGCGTCTCGCACCGCTATGAAATAGCTCGGATGTACTAGTGCGGGAACCTTGGCCGGGCGCCCCGGTCGTCGCCGCGGAGGGGGCGGACGCGCGGGGTAGAGCGGCGGGGCTAGGAAAGACCGTACGGATTGTGCGAATGTCGGATAGCTGCCTACCGATCGCGATGGTGCAATCGGCGCAGTCGCATCGTCCAGGGACGAAGCCGGAGATCCCCGCCCTCATGCAAACCGTGTACACCGTTCTGACCCTGCTGCTGGTCGTCGGCGCCACCCGCCTGGCTGCCCAGTTGCTGCCCTTGCCGCTACCATTGATCCAGATCGCCGCCGGGGCCCTGCTGGCCTTGCCCTCCCTCGGGCTGCACATTGCCCTCGACCCGGAGCTGTTCCTCTTCCTGTTCATTCCGCCGCTGCTGTTCGTCGATGGCTGGCGTATTCCCAAGCGGGAAGTCTGGCGGATGCGCTGGCCGATCCTGATGATGGCGTTCGGCCTGGTGTTCTTCACCGTGGTCGGCGCCGGCTATTTCATCCATCTGCTGATCCCGGAAATTCCCCTGGCGGCTTCCTTCGCCCTCGCCGCCGTGCTGTCGCCCACGGACGCCCTGGCGGTCTCGGCGATCACCCAGGGGCGGCTGCCCAAGCGCCTGATGCACCTGCTGGAGGGCGAGGCGCTGATGAACGATGCCTCTGGCCTGGTGGCATTCAAGTTCGCCATCGCCGCGGCGATGACCGGCGTGTTCTCGCTGGTGGACGCCAGCCTCAACTTCCTCGTGGTCGCGGTCGGCGGCCTGGCCATCGGGGTGTTCCTCAGCTGGTCGCTGGGCCGCATCCGCGCCTGGATGATCTCCCGTGGCTGGGACGACCCGGCGACCCACGTGGTACTGATGCTGTTGCTGCCGTTCGCCTCCTACATGGTGGCGGAACACCTGGGCGTCTCCGGGATTCTCTCGGCGGTGGCGGCCGGCATGATGCAGAGCTGGGTCGACCTGCTGCCGCGGCAGACTTCCACGCGCCTGCTCAACCGCAGCGTCTGGTCGATGCTGGAGTTCGCCTTCAACGGCGTGGTGTTCCTGCTGCTCGGCCTGCAGTTGCCGGACATCATGAAGTCGGTGGCCAACCACCACGGCGACCTGCTCTGGCGTTCCTCGCTGCTGCTGGCCTACGTGGCGGCGATCACCGCCGTACTGATGCTGATCCGCTACGGCTGGGTCTATGGCTACTGGAAGCTGTCGCTGCGCATCGATCGCTGGCGCGGCAAGAGCCCGCCCGGGCTGAGCGGCATCTCCCTGCGCCGTCTCTCCGCCCTCAGTGCATTGAGCGGCGTGCGTGGTGCGGTGACCCTGGCGGCGGTGCTGTCGGTACCGATGAGCCTGATGGATGGCAGCGCCTTCCCGCAGCGCGATCTGATCATCTTCATCGCCACCAGCGTGATCCTGATTTCCCTGATCGGCGCGACCATCGGCCTGCCGCTGCTGCTGCGCGGGCTGCCGGCGAGCAACAATGGCGCCCACGAGCGCGAGCGGCGCGAGGCCTGGCGCAAGACCGCGGAGGCGGCGATCCGGGCCCTGGAGAGCGAGGAATTGCCGCAGGTGGAAGGCAACGATGCGGCGAATACTTCGCGGGTCGCCGAGGCGCGTGCGCAGATCATGGCCGAATACCGCCAGTCGCTGGATACCGCACCGACCACCGATGAGGCCCGCGACCAGGCCCAAGCCCTGGAGATCGCCGACAAGGCCTTGCGCCTGAAGGCGTTGCGCGCGCAGCGCCTGGAACTGTACCGGCAGCGGCGTAACAACGAGATCGACGACGAGACCCTGGGCGATATCCTGCGCGAGCTGGACCAGCAGGAAAGCTGGCTGACCAATCGCTTCGCCCGCTGGGTGTGAACGAAAAGGGATCGCCGCGGCGATCCCTTTTCGTTTCTCCGCGCAGGCTTCAGCGCGCCCGCAGGTAGTCGCGGATGCGCTCGGCGGCTTCGACGCACTCGGCCAGTGGTGCCACCAGGGCCATGCGCACGCGGTTGGCGCCGGGGTTCTCGCCGTCCACCTCGCGCGACAGGTAGGAACCCGGCACCACCGTCACGTGCTGCTGCTCGAACAGTTCGCGGGTGAATACGGTGTCGTCCACCGGGGTACGTGCCCACAGGTAGAAACTGCCGTCCGGGCGCTGTACGTCGAGCACGCCGTCGAGGATCGCCAGCACGGCGTCGAATTTCTCGCGGTAGAGGCTGCGGTTGGCGCGCACATGGACCTCGTCGTTCCAGGCGGCGATGCTCGCCAACTGGGTCTGCACCGGCATGGCGCAGCCGTGGTAGGTGCGGTAGAGGAGGAATTTCTTCAGGATCTCCGCGTCGCCGGCGACGAAGCCCGAGCGCAGGCCGGGCAGGTTGGAGCGCTTGGACAGGCTGTGGAACACCACGCAGCGGCTGAAGTCCGTGCGGCCCAGCTCGGCGCAAGCGTTGAGCAGGCCGGGCGGCGGGGCGTTTTCGTCGAAGTAGAGTTCGCTGTAGCACTCGTCGGCGGCGATCACGAAGTCGTAGCGGTCGGCCAGGGCGATCAGCTTCTTCAGGGTCTCCAGCGGTACCAGGGCCCCGGTGGGGTTGCCCGGCGAGCAGAGGAAGAGAATCTGGCAGCGCTGCCAGGTCGCCTCGTCGACCGCGTCGAAATCGGGGTTGAAGCCGTTTTCCTCGCGGCAGGGCAGGTAGTGCGGCACGGCTCCGGCGAGCAGCGCCGCGCCTTCGTAGATCTGGTAGAACGGGTTCGGGCTGACCACCAGGCCGGGCGCCTCGCCGGGCTCGCTGCGGCGGACCACGGTCTGGGTGAAGGCGAACAGCGCCTCGCGGGTACCGTTCACCGGCAGTACGTGGCGCGCCGCATCCAGCCAGCCGGCCGGCACCGAGAAGCGCCGCTCGCACCAGCGCGCGATGGCTTCGCGCAGGGCTGGCAGGCCGAGGGTGGTCGGGTAGACCGCGAGCTGGTCCAGGTTCTCCGCCAGGGTTTCGGCGACGAAGCTCGGCGAGCGGTGCTTGGGCTCGCCGATGGACAGTGCGATCGGCTTCAGCGTCGCGGGCGGCCGGGCGCCGCCGAGCAGGGCGCGGAGCTTCTCGAAGGGGTAGGGTTGCAGGTTGTCGAGTGCGGTATTCATGGCGTTGGCAAGGCTTCTCAGAAGTTTATCCGGGTAGGCAGGGTGTCCCGTCCGTTGTCTTGTGACAGCTGCTCGACCAGGGCGGCCTGCAGGCGTTTGCACAGGTCGGGGTCGGCGAGCGGCTGGTTGCGCGCATCGGTGATGTAGAAGACGTCCTCCACGCGCTCGCCGAGGGTGGCGATCTTGGCGTTCTGCACCGACAGGTCGAAATCCAGGAAGATGCCGCCGATCCGCGCCAGCAGGCCGGGGCGGTCGGGGGCGATGACTTCGAGCACCGAGACCTGGCGCAGCGCGTCGGTGGAGATGGTCACCTGCGGGGCGAAGGCGAAGTGCTTGAGCTGGCGCGGCACCCGGCGCTGGATGATGGTCGGGTAGTCGTCGGGGTTCTTCAATGCGTCGATAAGCCCCTCGCGGATCTCGGCGATGCGCTCCGGGTTGTTGCCGATGGAGTCGCCGTCGGCGTCGAGCACGATATAGGTATCGAGGGTGAACTGGCTGGTGGAGGTGATGATCCGCGCGTCCTGGATGCTCAGGTTGAGCTGGTCCATGGCGGCCACGGTGACCGCGAAGAAATCGTGCTGGTCGGCGGCGTAGATGAAGATCTGCGAACCGCTCTCGAACTCGCGCTGGGTGGTTTCCTTGATCAGCACCAGCGGCGTGCCGTCGTCCGGGTGCTGGAGGATCGCCTCGGTGTGCCAGGCCACGTCGCCGGCGGTGTGGCGCAGGAAGTAGTCGTCGCCGAGCTGGCTCCATAACTGCTCGGCATCGTCCTGGTCGATGCCGTTGCGTACCAGTTGGTCGAGGGCCGCGGTCTGCGTCTGGCGGATCTGCTCCTCGCGGTCCACCGGGTTCTCCAGGCCGCGGCGCAGGGCGCGCTTGGTCTCGGTGTAGAGCTGCCGGAGCAGGCTGGCGCGCCAGGAGTTCCAGAGCGTCGGGTTGGTGGCGTTGATGTCGGCCACGGTGAGCACGTACAGGTAGTCGAGGTGGGTCTGGTCGCCGACCAGTTGGGCGAAATCGAAGATCACCTGCGGGTCGGAGAGGTCCTTGCGTTGCGCGGTGGTCGACATCACCAGGTGGTTCTGCACCAGCCAGGACACCAGTTGGGTGTCCCAGAGCGGCAACTGGTGGCTCTGGCAGAAGGCCTCGGCGTCCACCGCGCCGAGTTCCGAGTGGTCGCCGCCACGGCCCTTGGCGATGTCGTGGTAGAGACCGGCGATGTAGATCAGTTCCGGCTTGGGCAGACGATCGATGATCTTGCTCGCCAGCGGATATTTCTCGGCCATCTCCGGCCGATTCAGCTTGCGCAGGTGCTTGATCAGGTTGAGGGTGTGGGCGTCCACCGTATAGATATGGAACAGGTCGTGCTGCATCTGCCCGATGATATGGCCGAACTCCGGCAGGTAGCGGCCGAGGATGCCGTAGCGGTTCATCCGCCGCAGGTTGCGGTGGATACCCTGGCTGCTCTTGAACAGCTCGATGAACAGGCTGGTGTTGCGGATGTCGTGGCGGAACTCGTCGTCGATCAGGTGTCGGCTGTCGCGCAGCAGGCGAATGGTGTCGGCGCGCACGCCCTTGATTTCCGGGTGCTGGGCCATCAGCACGAAGATTTCCAGGAGGGCGAACGGGGTGCGCTTGAAGACGTTCGGGTGCGTCACCTCGATGTAGCCGTCGCGCAACTGGAAGCGACTGTTCAGCGGCTGGATCTGCACCGGCTGCTCGCAGGGCAGGATGACTTCCTCGAAGTGCTGGATGATCAGGTCGTTCAGCTCGGAGATCGCCATCACCACCCGGTAGTACTTCTGCATGAAGCGTTCGACCGCCAGTTTGACGTCGTTGTCTTCGTAGCCGAACAGACGGGCGATGCTGCGCTGGTGATCGAACAGCAGGCGATCCTCGGCGCGCCCGGCGAGCATGTGCAGGGCATAGCGGACCCGCCAGAGGAACTCCTGGCTGGAAGCCAGCATGCTGCACTCGCTTTCCACCAGGAAGCCTTCGCGCACCAGGGCGTGCAGGTTGAGGCTGCCGAACTGGCGGCGGGCCATCCAGAGGATGGTCTGGATGTCGCGCAGGCCGCCGGGGGAGCCCTTGACGTTGGGCTCGAGGTTGTACTCGGTGTCGTTGTACTTGGCGTGGCGGCGCTGCTGTTCGTGGCGTTTGGCCAGGAAGAACTCCTTGCTCGGCCACATGTGCGCGCTGCCGGTAACCTGCAGCATGCGCTGGCGCAGGCTGTCAGGGCCGCAGATGGTGCGGCATTCCATGAGGGTGGTGATCACCGTCAGGTCGGCGCGTGCTTCCTCCGCGCACTGCTGCACCGAGCGCACGCTCTGGCCGACTTCCAGGCCGATGTCCCAGAGCAGGGTGAGGAAGCCTTCGATCGGTTCGCGGAAGCTCTCCTGGTCCTCGCTGTCGAGGAGGATCAGCAGGTCGACGTCGGAGTAGGGGTGGAGTTCGCCGCGGCCGTAGCCGCCCACGGCGACCAGGGCGATGTCGGCGTCGTCTCCCCAGTCGAAGCGCTGCCAGGCCTGTTGCAGGATCTGGTCGACGCACCAGGCGCGATCTTCGATCAGGCGGCGGATGTCGCGGCCGCTGTTGAAGCGGTTGTCGAGCACTTCGCGGAATTGCCGGATGGCCTTCTTGAAGGCGGCGATCGGGCTGGACTTCAAGGCCAGTTCCGCCTGGAACTGCCCGCGATCGAACAATTCGGGATCCACCTGCGGCATGCGGCCTTCCTTTATCTGCTAGCGGTTGGGTTCGATACGCGAGCGCCCCGTCTTGGTGCGTTTTTGCGCTGTATTGGTGCGCGCGTTGCGCCGAATCGGGGCGTCGGCCCCGCCGGAATGGGGCGGGGCGTCGAGGCGCACGGCTGGCAGCAAAAGCCGGGCCGGATCAGGCTGCCGAGGTGCGCGGGAAGGTTTCGTCGTTGCGCAGGGTGAGGATCTCGTAGCCATCGGCGGTGACCAGCACGGTGTGCTCCCATTGCGCGGACAGCTTGCGGTCCTTGGTGATCGCGGTCCAGCCGTCGCCGAGCAGGCGGGTCTCCGGGCGGCCCTGGTTGATCATCGGCTCGATGGTGAAGATCATGCCTTCCTTCAGCTCGATGCCGGTACCCGCACGACCGTAGTGGAGGACCTGCGGCTCCTCGTGGAACACCTTGCCGATGCCATGGCCGCAGTATTCGCGGACCACCGAGAAGCCGTTCTTTTCCGCGTGCTTCTGGATGATTTCGCCGATATCGCCCAGGTGCGCGCCCGGACGCACCACGGAAATGCCCTTGTACATGCATTCCTGGGTGATCTGGCAGAGGCGGTCGGCCCATTCCGGGGTCTTGCCGACCAGGAACATCTTGCTGGTGTCGCCGTGGTAGCCGTCCTTGATGACGGTGATGTCGACGTTGAGGATGTCGCCTTCCTTCAGTGGCTTCTCGTTGGGGATGCCATGGCAGACCACATGGTTGATCGAGGTGCAGATCGACTTGGGAAAGCCCTTGTAGTTCAGCGGGGCGGGAATCGCCTTCTGCTCGTTGACGATATAGTCGTGGCAGATGCGATCCAGCTCCTCGGTGGTCACGCCGGGCTTGATGTGTTCGCCGATCATTTCCAGCACTTCGGCGGCCAGGCGGCCGGCGATGCGCATCTTCTCGATATCGTCGGGCGTCTTGATGGTGACGGTCATGCGAATTCTCTTCGGGCGTGCAAGCACGCATGAATAATAAGGAATACGCGATTCTAGCAGACCTGGCCGACCGATCTACTCCCGCCCGGCCATCCGCGGCGGGTTTCACTGCGTCCACGGTTATGGTATAAAGCGCCCCGCTCCGAGGCTGCGGCCTTTTCCGGAGCACAAACCCACACATGCATCGACACGATGGCCTGGGTGCCCGCAAGGGTTGGTCATTGGGATGCGTGGAGGCCTAACCCGACTTATCGAGGAACTATCATGTCCCAAGTCAACATGCGCGATATGCTGAAGGCCGGTGTGCACTTCGGCCACCAGACCCGTTACTGGAACCCGAAAATGGGCAAGTTCATTTTCGGCGCGCGCAACAAGATCCATATCATCAACCTCGAAAAGACCCTGCCGATGTTCAACGAGGCCCTGACCTTCGTTGAGCGCCTGGCCGCTGGCAAGAACAAGATCCTGTTCGTCGGCACCAAGCGTTCCGCCGGCAAGATCGTTCGCGAGGAAGCCGCTCGTTGCGGTATGCCGTACGTCGACCATCGCTGGCTGGGCGGCATGCTCACCAACTACAAGACCATCCGTCAGTCGATCAAGCGCCTGCGCGACCTGGAAACCCAGTCCCAGGACGGCACCTTCGACAAGCTGACCAAGAAAGAAGCCCTGATGCGCAGCCGTGACCTCGAGAAGCTCGAGCGCAGCCTGGGCGGCATCAAGGACATGGGCGGCCTGCCGGACGCTCTGTTCGTGATCGACGTCGACCACGAGCGCATCGCCATCACCGAAGCCAACAAGCTGGGCATCCCGGTCATCGGCGTTGTCGATACCAACAGCAGCCCGGAAGGCGTCGACTATGTAATTCCCGGTAACGATGATGCCATCCGCGCCGTGCAACTCTACCTGAACTCGATGGCCGAAGCGGTAATCCGCGGCAAGCAGGGCGCTGCCACCAGCGCCGACGAGTTCGTCGAGGAAGCGCCGGCCGAATCCGCCGAAGGCTGATTCCGGGACGTTCAGACGTCCGACGGTGCGCAGGAAGGGGGCTAGGCCCCCTTTTTGCCACCTTTGAGTTTCTGTCCGGCAGGCCGGGCACAAAGGTTTTTTGAGAGCTACCACTCAAGAGGATTTCGAAATGGCAGAAATTACTGCAGCCATGGTTAAAGAACTGCGCGAGCGTACCGGCTTGGGCATGATGGAGTGCAAGAAGGCGCTGACCGCCGCTGGCGGCGACATCGAGAAGGCCATCGACGACATGCGCGCTGCCGGTGCGATCAAGGCTGCCAAGAAGGCCGGCAACATTGCCGCCGAAGGCTCGATCGCCGTCAAGATCGCTGCCGACAACAAGGCCGCCGTGATCATCGAAGTCAACTCCCAGACCGACTTCCTGGCCCTCCAGGACGACTTCAAGGGCTTCGTCGCCGAGAGCCTGGAAAAGGCCTTCAACGAGAAGCTGACCGACGCCGCTCCGCTGGTCGAAGCACGTGAGGAAGCTCGTCTGGCCCTGGTCGCCAAGACCGGCGAGAACGTCAACATCCGCCGCCTGACCCGCGTCGAGGGCGACGTGGTCGGCGCCTACCTGCACGGCCACCGCATCGGTGTCGTGGTCAACCTGAAAGGCGGCAACCCGGAACTGGCCAAGGACATCGCCATGCATGTCGCCGCCAGCAACCCGCAGTTCCTGAGCGCTTCGGAAGTTTCCGAAGAAGCGATCGCGAAAGAGAAGGAAATCTTCCTGGCGCTGAACGCCGACAAGATCGCCGGCAAGCCGGAGAACATCGTCGAGAACATGGTCAAGGGCCGCATCAGCAAGTTCCTCGCCGAAGCGAGCCTGGTCGAGCAGCCTTTCGTGAAGAACCCGGAAGTGAAGGTCGGCGACCTGGCCAAGCAGGCCGGTGCCGAAATCGTTTCCTTCGTTCGTTACGAAGTGGGTGAAGGCATCGAGAAGGCCGAAGTGGACTTCGCTGCCGAAGTTGCCGCTCAAGTAGCCGCCACCAAGCAGTAACAAAGACGGTTTCGACTGTCGCCCCGGAAGAGGCTGCCCGCTGATGCGTGCGGCCTCTTCGTCAAATGGGGAAGCGTTCGGGGCAGCTTCCGCGTTGCCGGCCCGCTCGGCGGGCTTGCACGCAACGCAGGCGCAAAGTCGTCTCCGCCCACGACGGCCCGGCCGTCACGTATTTTTATCGCCGCAGGAGAAAAGGTCATGGCTCAGCAACTGAGCGCTCGTCAACCTCGCTATAAACGCATTCTTCTAAAGTTGAGCGGCGAAGCCCTGATGGGCTCGGAGGAGTTCGGCATTGATCCCAAGGTGCTGGACCGCATGGCGCTGGAAATCGGCCAGTTGGTCGGGATCGGCGTGCAGGTCGGCCTGGTCATCGGCGGCGGCAACCTGTTCCGCGGCGCGGCCCTGTCCGCGGCCGGCATGGACCGGGTGACCGGCGACCACATGGGGATGCTGGCCACCGTGATGAACGGCCTGGCGATGCGCGATGCGCTGGAGCGCTCGAACATCCCCGCGCTGGTGATGTCGGCGATCTCCATGGTCGGTGTGACCGACCACTACGACCGCCGCAAGGCCATGCGCCACCTCGGCGGTGGCGAGGTGGTGATCTTCTCCGCCGGTACCGGCAACCCGTTCTTCACCACCGACTCGGCGGCTTGCCTGCGCGCCATCGAGATCGACGCCGACGTGGTCCTTAAGGCTACCAAGGTCGATGGCGTGTACACTGCCGACCCGTTCAAGGACCCGAATGCCGAGAAGTTCGAGCGCCTGACCTATGATGAAGTGCTCGACCGCAAGCTCGGCGTGATGGACCTGACCGCCATCTGCCTGTGCCGTGACCAGAACATGCCGCTGCGGGTGTTCAACATGAACAAGCCGGGCGCATTGCTGAATATTGTTGTTGGTGGTGCCGAAGGCACCCTGATCGAGGAGGGTTGAGAATGATCAACGAGATCAAGAAGGAAGCGCAGGAGCGCATGGGCAAGACCCTGGAAGCGCTGGGCCATGCCTTCGCGAAGATTCGTACCGGTCGCGCGCATCCGAGCATCCTGGATAGCGTGATGGTTTCCTATTACGGGGCCGATACGCCGCTGCGCCAGGTCGCCAACGTCACCGTGGAAGACTCCCGTACCCTGGCCCTGGCCGTGTTCGACAAGAGCATGATCCAGGCGGTCGAGAAGGCCATCATGACCTCCGACCTGGGGCTCAACCCGGCCACCGCCGGCACCACCATCCGCGTACCGATGCCGGCCCTGACCGAGGAGACCCGCAAGGGCTACACCAAGCAGGCGCGTGCCGAGGCCGAGCAGGCGCGGGTTTCCGTGCGCAACATCCGTCGCGATGCGCTGGCCCAGTTGAAGGACCTGCAGAAGGAAAAGGAAATCAGCGAGGACGAAGAGCGCCGCGCCGGCGACGACGTGCAGAAGCTGACCGACAAGTTCATCGGTGAGATCGAGAAGGCACTGGAAGCCAAAGAAGCGGACCTCATGGCTGTCTGAGGCCGGGCTGACGTCATGGAAAAGACCCGGAAGGATGTGTGCGTGCCACGCCACGTGGCCATTATCATGGACGGTAACAATCGCTGGGCGAAGAAGCGTCTTCTGCCCGGCGTCGCCGGCCACAAGGCCGGTGTCGATGCCGTCAGGGCGGTGATCGAGGTCTGCGCCGAGGCAGGGGTCGAGGTCCTCACCCTGTTCGCGTTCTCCAGCGAGAACTGGCAGCGTCCGGCGGACGAAGTCAGCGCGCTGATGGAGCTGTTTCTCGTGGCCCTGCGCCGCGAGGTGCGCAAGCTCGACGAGAACGGCATCCGCCTGCGCATCATCGGCGATCGCACGCGTTTCCATCCGGAGTTGCAGGCGGCCATGCGCGAAGCGGAAGCCGCCACTGCCGGCAATACCCGTTTCCTCCTCCAGGTCGCCGCCAACTACGGCGGCCAGTGGGACATCGTCCAGGCCGCACAGCGCCTGGCGCGCGAGGTCCAGGGCGGGCACCTGGCGGCGGACGATATCTCCGCCGAGCTGCTCCAGGGCTGCCTGGTGACCGGCGACCAGCCGCTGCCCGACCTGTGCATCCGCACCGGCGGCGAGCATCGCATCAGCAATTTCCTTCTCTGGCAGCTGGCCTACGCCGAGCTGTATTTCTCCGACCTGTTCTGGCCCGACTTCAAGCACGCGGCGATGCGGGCTGCCCTGGCGGATTTCTCCAAGCGCCAGCGCCGCTTCGGCAAGACCAGCGAGCAAGTCGAGGCCGAGGCCCGTCCGTCATGCTGAAACAACGGATCATCACGGCGCTGGTGCTTTTGCCCATCGCGCTGGGTGGTTTTTTCCTTCTCGAAGGGGCGTTCTTCGCCCTGTTCATCGGCGCGGTGGTGAGCCTGGGGGCCTGGGAATGGGCGCGCCTGGCCGGCTATGAACAACAGTTCGGCCGCGTTGCCTACGCGGCGACGGTCGCCGTGCTGATGGTCGCTCTCTACCATCTGCCGCAGCTTGCCGGAGCCGTGCTGCTGCTGGCGCTGGTCTGGTGGACGCTGGCCACCGTGCTGGTGCTCACCTACCCGGAAAGCGTCGGCTACTGGGGCGGCCGCTGGCGCCGCCTGGGCATGGGCCTGCTGATCCTGTTGCCGGCCTGGCAGGGGCTGGTCCTGCTCAAGCAGTGGCCGCTGGCCAATGGCCTGATCATCGCCGTGATGGTGCTGGTCTGGGGCGCGGATATCGGCGCCTACTTCTCCGGCAAGGCCTTCGGCAAGCGCAAGCTGGCGCCGCGGGTCAGCCCCGGCAAGAGCTGGGAAGGCGTTTACGGCGGCCTGGCGGCCAGCCTGGCGATCACCCTGGCGGTCGGCCTCTACCGCGGCTGGTCCCTCGGCGCGCTGCTCCTGGCCCTGCTCGGTGCGGCGCTGGTGGTGTTCGTCTCGATCGTCGGCGACCTCACCGAAAGCATGTTCAAGCGCCAGTCCGGAATCAAGGACAGCAGCAACCTGCTGCCCGGCCACGGTGGCGTGCTGGATCGCATCGACAGCCTGACGGCAGCCATCCCGGTGTTCGCGGCCCTGCTCTGGGCCGCCGGCTGGGGTGCGCCATGAGTCGACCGCAGCGGATCAGCGTGCTCGGCGCGACCGGCTCGATCGGCCTGAGCACCCTGGACGTCGTCCAGCGTCATCCCGATCGTTACGAAGCCTTCGCCCTGACTGGCTTCAGCCGCCTGGCCGAACTCGAGGCGCTGTGCCTCAGGCACCGCCCCGTCTATGCGGTGGTGCCGGAGCAGGCCGCGGCGATTGCCTTGCAGGGCTCGCTCGCCGCGGCGGGTATCCGCACCCGGGTGCTGTTCGGCGAGCAGGCGTTGTGCGAAGTGGCCAGCGCGCCCGAAGTGGACATGGTAATGGCGGCCATCGTCGGCGCCGCCGGGCTGCCGTCGACCCTGGCGGCCGTCGAGGCCGGCAAGCGCGTACTGCTGGCCAACAAGGAGGCGCTGGTGATGTCCGGCGCGCTGTTCATGCAGGCGGTCAAGCGCAGCGGCGCGGTGCTCCTGCCGATCGACAGCGAGCACAACGCGATCTTCCAGTCGCTGCCGCGCAATTATGCCGATGGCCTGGAGCGGGTCGGCGTGCGCCGGATCCTCTTGACCGCCTCCGGCGGCCCGTTCCGCGAGACGCCGCTGGAGCAACTCGCTTCGGTGACGCCGGAGCAGGCTTGTGCGCACCCGAACTGGTCGATGGGGCGTAAGATTTCCGTCGACTCCGCCAGCATGATGAACAAGGGGCTCGAACTGATCGAGGCGTGCTGGCTGTTCGACGCCCAGCCGAGCCAGGTCGAGGTGGTGATCCACCCGCAGAGCGTGATCCACTCGATGGTGGACTACGTCGACGGTTCGGTGATCGCCCAGCTCGGCAATCCGGACATGCGCACGCCGATTTCCTATGCCATGGCCTGGCCGGAGCGAATCGATTCCGGCGTTTCGCCGCTGGATATGTTCGCCGTCGGTCGCCTGGATTTCCAGCGCCCCGACGAGCAGCGCTTCCCCTGCCTGCGCCTGGCGAGCCAGGCCGCGGAAACCGGCGGCAGCGCCCCGGCCATGCTGAATGCCGCGAACGAGGTGGCCGTGGCCGCATTTCTCGAGCGGCACATCCGCTTCAGCGACATCGCGGTTATCATCGAGGACGTGCTGAACCGCGAGGCGGTGACCGCAGTCGAATCGCTCGATCAGGTCCTGGCTGCCGATCGCCGCGCGCGTTCGGTCGCCGGGCAATGGTTGACCCGGCACGCCGGCTAGTCTTCGGACGGCCTGGAGGTAGGAGATGAGTGCGCTTTACATGATCGTCGGCACCCTGGTAGCCCTGGGTGTGCTGGTGACGTTCCACGAATTCGGCCACTTCTGGGTCGCGCGACGCTGCGGGGTGAAGGTCCTGCGCTTCTCCGTCGGCTTCGGCACGCCGCTGGTGCGCTGGCACGACCGGCACGGCACCGAGTTCGTGGTGGCGGCCATTCCGCTGGGCGGCTACGTCAAGATGCTCGACGAGCGCGAGGCGGAAGTACCGGCCCATCTGCTCGAACAGTCCTTCAATCGTAAGACGGTCCGTCAGCGGATCGCCATCGTCGCGGCTGGTCCCATCGCCAATTTCCTACTGGCGATTCTGTTCTTCTGGGTCGTCGCCCTGCTCGGTAGCCAGCAGGTACGCCCGGTCATCGGTTCCGTGGCGCCGGAGAGCCTGGCCGCCCAGGCCGGCCTGGAGGCCGGGCAGGAGCTGCTGGCGGTGGATGGCGAGCCCGTCACCGGCTGGAACGGGGTCAACCTGCAGCTGGTTCGCCGTCTCGGCGAGAGCGGTACGCTGGAAGTGCGGGTGCAGGAAAAAGGCTCGAATGTCGATTCCACCCACCAGGTGCGTCTGGATGGCTGGCTGAAGGGCGAGGACAATCCCGATCCCATCGCCTCGCTGGGCATCCGGCCCTGGCGGCCGGCCTTGCCGCCGGTGCTGGCCGAACTCGACCCCAAGGGGCCGGCGCAGGCCGCCGGGCTGAAGCTCGGCGACCGCTTGCAGAGCATCGATGGCATCGCCGTCGACGACTGGCAGCAGGTGGTGGACAGCGTCCGTGCCCGTCCCGGGCAGCGCGTCCAGCTCAAGGTGCTGCGCGACGGCGAAGTGCTGGATGTTGCCCTGGAACTGGCGGTGCGCGGCGAGGGCAAGGCCCGGAGCGGCTACATGGGGGCGGGGGTCGCCGGTACCGAATGGCCGGCGGAAATGCTCCGCGAAGTGAGCTACGGACCGCTGGAGGCGGTGGGTCAGGCGCTTTCCCGAACCTGGACCATGAGCCTGCTAACGCTCGACTCCATAAAGAAAATGTTGCTCGGCGAGCTCTCGGTAAAAAACTTGAGCGGGCCGATAACCATTGCTAAAGTGGCGGGCGCTTCAGCCCAGTCTGGCGTGGGGGATTTTCTCAATTTCCTGGCCTATCTGAGCATTAGCTTGGGGGTTCTCAACCTGCTGCCGATCCCTGTCCTCGATGGCGGGCATCTGCTGTTCTATCTGGTTGAGTGGGTGCGCGGGCGCCCATTATCCGAACGGGTACAGGCTTGGGGGATGCAGATCGGCATCAGTCTGGTCGTTGGCGTGATGTTGCTCGCTCTGGTCAACGATCTGAGTCGTCTGTAGTCATGTTGAATTCGAATCTGCCGCCCTTTGCGGCAGATTCTCTATTTGTCAGTTGGAAAAAAAGGACTCCATGAAACGCTTTCTGCTACCCGCGCTGCTGTCAGCGCTGATGATCGCCGAGGTTCACGCCGAGTCCTTCACTGTTTCCGATATCCGGGTCAATGGCCTGCAGCGCGTGTCCGCCGGTAGCGTGTTCGCCGCCCTGCCGCTGAACGTCGGCGAGACCATCGACGACCAGGCCCTGGTCCAGGCCACCCGCTCCCTGTTCAAGACCGGCTTCTTCCAGGACATCCAGCTCGGCCGTGATGGCAACGTGCTGGTAGTCACTGTAGTCGAGCGCCCGTCGATCTCCAGCATCGAGATCGAGGGCAACAAGGCGATCTCCAAGGAAGACCTGCTCAAGGGCCTGAAACAGTCCGGCCTGGCCGAGGGCGAGATCTTCCAGCGCGCCACCCTCGAAGGCGTGCGCAACGAGCTGCAACGCCAGTACGTGGCCCAGGGCCGCTACTCGGCCGAGATCAACGCGGAAGTGATCCCGCAGCCGCGCAACCGCGTCGCGCTGAAGATCAACATCAACGAAGGCACGGTCGCCGCGATTTCCCACATCAACGTGGTGGGCAACACCGTCTTCTCCGAAGAAGACCTGACCGACCTGTTCGAACTGAAGACCACCAACTGGCTGTCGTTCTTCAAGAACGACGACAAGTACGCCCGCGAAAAGCTCTCCGGCGACCTCGAGCGCCTGCGCTCCTATTACCTGGACCGCGGCTACATCAACATGGATATCGCCTCCACCCAGGTATCCATCACCCCGGACAAGAAGCACGTCTACATCACCGTCAACATCAACGAGGGTGAGAAGTACACCATCCGCGACGTGAAGCTGACCGGCGACCTGAAGGTGCCGGAAGAGGAAGTGAAGCGCCTGCTGCTGGTACAGAAGGGCCAGGTGTTCTCGCGCAAGGTGATGACCACCACCTCCGACCTAATCACCCGTCGCCTGGGCAACGAGGGCTACACCTTCGCCAACGTCAACGGCGTGCCGGAAGCCCATGACGACGACAAGACCGTCTCGGTGACCTTCGTCGTCGACCCGGGCAAGCGCGCCTACGTCAACCGCATCAACTTCCGCGGCAACACCAAGACCGAAGACGAAGTGCTGCGCCGCGAAATGCGCCAGATGGAAGGCGGTTGGGCCTCCACCTACCTGATCGACCAGTCCAAGGCCCGTCTGGAGCGCCTCGGCTACTTCAAGGAAGTCAACGTCGAGACCCCGGCGGTTCCCGGCACCGACGACCAGGTCGACGTCAACTACAGCGTCGAAGAGCAACCGTCCGGCTCGATCACCGCCAGCGTCGGCTTCGCCCAGAGCGCCGGCCTGATCCTCGGCGGCTCGATCAGCCAGAACAACTTCCTGGGTACCGGCAACAAGGTCAGCATCGGCCTGACCCGCAGCGAATACCAAACCCGCTACAACTTCGGCTTCGTCGACCCCTACTGGACCGTCGACGGCGTCAGCCTCGGCTACAATGCCTTCTACCGGAAGACCGACTACGACGAACTCGACGTCGACGTCGCCAGCTACTCGGTGAACAGCCTGGGCGCCGGCATGAGCATCGGCTACCCGATCAGCGAGACCTCGCGCCTGACCTATGGCCTGAGCGTGCAGCGCGACCAGATCGACACCGGCCGCTACACCGTGGACGAGATCTACGACTTCCTCGACAAGGAAGGCGACAACTTCACCAACTTCAAGGCTTCCATCGGCTGGTCCGAATCGACCCTGAACAAGGGCGTACTGGCCACCCGTGGTCACTCGCAGAGCCTGACCCCTGAAACCACCCTGCCGGGCAGCGACCTGTCGTTCTACAAGATCGACTACCGTGGCCAGGTCTTCGCCCCGCTGACCGACAACTACACCATGCGCTTCCACACCGAGCTGGGCTATGGCGACGGCTACGGATCCACCGAGCGCCTGCCGTTCTACGAGAACTACTACGCCGGCGGCTTCAACTCGGTGCGGGGCTTCAAGGACAGCACGCTGGGCCCGCGCAGTACGCCCTCTGTGGCTCGTAATCCAGACGGTACGCCTATGAAGAACCAAGGGCCTGACAGCAAGGGCCGTTACACCGACCCGGACCAGGATCCCGAAGCCTTCGGTGGTAACATCCTGATCACCGGCGGCGCCGAGCTGCTGTTCCCGCTGCCGTTCGTCAGGACCAGCGCCAGTTGCGTACCGTGCTGTTCTGGGACGTGGGTAGCACCTTCGATACCGACTGCCCGACCAAGACCACCACCAACTGCGACGGCATCAAGACCGACAACCTCGCCAGTTCCGTGGGCGTCGGCCTGACCTGGATCACCGCGCTGGGCCCGCTGAGCTTCAGCCTGGCGACGCCGATCAAGAAGCCGGACAACGCGGAAACCCAGGTCTTCCAGTTCTCCCTGGGCCAGACCTTCTGATTTGTACGTAGTACCGAGTAACGAAACCATGCTTTGTGCAGGAGTGCATCGTGCGTAAGTTCACCCAGTTCGTCCTGATCACCGCAGCCATCATGGCGGCTCCTTCGGCGTTCGCTGAAATGAAGATCGCGGTGCTCAACTACCAGATGGCGCTGCTCGAGTCCGATGCCGCCAAGCAATACGCCGTGGATGCCGAGAAGAAGTTCGGCCCCCAGCTGAACAAGCTGAAGAACCTCGAGCGCGACGCCAAGGCGCTGCAGGACAAGCTGGTTTCCAACGGCAGCAAGATGTCCCAGGGCGACCGCGAGAAGGCCGAGCTGGACTTCAAGCAGAAGGCCCGTGACTTCCAGTTCCAGTCCAAGGAATTGAACGAGTCGAAGGCCGCCGCCGACCGCGACATGCTGAAGAAACTCAAGCCGAAGCTGGACCAGGCCGTCGAGGAGACCATCAAGAAAGGTGGTTACGACATGGTCATCGAACGTGGCGCCGTGGTCGACGTCAAGCCGCAATACGACATCACCCGCCAGGTGATCGAGCGGATGAACCAGCTGCGTTGATGATGAGTACCTTGTCCTACACCCTGGGCCAGCTGGCCGCGCATGTCGGCGCGGAACTCCGTGGCGACGCGGACCTGCCGATCCAGGGCCTGGCGACCTTGCAGGAGGCCGGACCGGCTCAGCTGAGCTTCCTGGCCAACCCGCAGTATCGCAAGTACCTGCCCGAAAGCCGTGCCGGCGCCGTCCTGCTGACGGCTGCCGACGCCGACGGGTTCGCCGGTACCGCGCTGGTGGTGGCCAACCCCTACCTGGCCTATGCCAGCCTGTCGCACCTGTTCGATCGCAAACCGAAGGCGGCCGCCGGTATCCATCCTACCGCCATCGTCGCGGCGGACGCCGAGGTCGATCCGAGCGCCAGCGTCGGCGCCTATGCGGTGATCGAGAGTGGCGCCCGCATCGGCGCTGGCGTCAGCATCGGCGCGCACTGCGTGATCGGAGCCCGTAGCGTGATCGGCGAAGGCGGCTGGCTGGCGCCGCGGGTCACGCTCTACCACGACGTCACCATCGGCGCGCGGGTGAGTATCCAGTCGGGCGCGGTGATCGGCGGCGAAGGTTTCGGTTTCGCCAACGAGAAGGGCGTCTGGCAGAAGATCGCCCAGATCGGCGGGGTGACCATCGGTGACGACGTCGAGATCGGCGCGAACACCACCATCGACCGTGGAGCACTGTCCGATACGCTGATCGGCAACGGTGTGAAGCTGGACAACCAGATCATGATCGCGCACAACGTGCAGATCGGCGATCATACCGCCATGGCCGCTTGCGTCGGCATTTCCGGCAGCGCCAAGATCGGCAGGCATTGCATGCTCGCCGGCGGCGTTGGCCTGGTCGGCCATATCGAGATCTGCGACAACGTTTTCGTGACCGGCATGACCATGGTGACCCGCTCGATCACCGAGCCGGGATCGTATTCCTCCGGTACCGCCATGCAACCGGCGGCCGAATGGAAAAAAAGCGCCGCGCGCATTCGTCAACTGGACGACATGGCGCGTCGACTTCAGCAGCTGGAAAAACGCCTGGCTGCCGTGACCTCAAGCGGTGACGCTTCATCTGATGCGTAATTGACGTTTTTTTGCGTCACCCTTTTCTGAACAGGCTCCCCCTAACATGATGGACATCAACGAGATTCGCGAATACCTGCCTCATCGCTATCCTTTCCTGCTGGTGGATCGGGTGGTAGAGCTGGACATCGAGGGCAAGCGCATTCGCGCCTACAAGAATGTCAGTATCAATGAGCCGTTCTTCAACGGACATTTCCCCGAGCACCCGATCATGCCGGGCGTGCTGATCATCGAGGCGATGGCCCAGGCGGCCGGTATCCTCGGTTTCAAGATGCTCGACGTGAAGCCCGCCGACGGCACCCTTTACTACTTCGTCGGTTCGGACAAGCTGCGCTTCCGCCAGCCGGTCCTGCCGGGCGACCAACTGCAACTGCACGCCAAGTTCATCAGCGTGAAGCGCAGCATCTGGAAATTCGACTGCCACGCTACCGTCGACGACAAGCCGGTATGCTCGGCTGAAATCATCTGTGCGGAACGCAAACTATGAGTTTGATCGATCCTCGCGCCATCATCGATCCGAGCGCCAGGCTGGCGGCTGACGTCCAGGTGGGCCCGTGGTCCATCGTCGGGGCGGAAGTGGAGATCGGTGAAGGGACGGTGATCGGTCCGCACGTGGTGCTCAAGGGCCCCACGAAGATCGGCAAGCACAACCGCATCTACCAGTTTTCCAGCGTCGGCGAGGATACTCCCGACCTGAAATACAAGGGCGAGCCGACGCGCCTGGTGATCGGTGACCACAACGTGATCCGCGAAGGCGTGACCATCCATCGCGGAACCGTCCAGGATCGCGCGGAAACCACCATTGGCGACCACAACCTGATCATGGCCTATGCGCACATCGGCCATGACAGCGTGATCGGCAACCATTGCATCCTGGTGAACAACACGGCGCTGGCCGGGCATGTCCACGTGGACGACTGGGCGATCCTGTCCGGCTACACCCTGGTGCACCAGTACTGCCGGATCGGCGCGCACAGCTTTTCCGGCATGGGCAGCGCCATCGGCAAGGACGTCCCGGCCTACGTGACGGTCTTCGGCAACCCGGCCGAAGCCCGCAGCATGAACTTCGAAGGCATGCGTCGGCGCGGCTTCAGCAGCGAGGCCATCCATGCCCTGCGGCGTGCCTACAAGGTGGTCTATCGCCAGGGACATACCGTCGAGGAAGCCCTGGCCGAGCTGGCCGAAAGCGCTGCCCAGTTCCCCGAGGTCGCGGTGTTCCGTGATTCCATCCAGAGCGCAACCCGCGGCATCACCCGCTGAGCCATGGCTGACGGATTACGCGTAGCCCTGGTCGCCGGCGAGGCCTCCGGCGACATCCTCGGGTCCGGACTGATGCAGGCGCTGCGGGCGCGGCACCCGGATATCGAGTTCATCGGCGTCGGTGGGCCGCGCATGGAGGCCGAAGGGCTGTCCAGCTATTTCCCCATGGAGCGCCTGTCGGTGATGGGCCTGGTCGAAGTGCTGGGCAGGCTGCCGGAGTTGTTGCGACGGCGCAAGCGCCTGATCCGCACGCTCATCGAGGCCCGGCCGGATGTGATGATCGGCATCGATGCTCCCGACTTCACCCTCGGCGTCGAACACAAGCTGCGCCAGGCTGGCCTGCGCACCGTGCATTACGTCAGCCCTTCGGTATGGGCCTGGCGGCAGAAACGGGTGCTGAAGATTCGCGAAGCCTGCGACCTGATGCTGGCATTGTTCCCCTTCGAAGCACGTTTCTACGAAGAGCATGGGGTGCCTGTGCGTTTCGTCGGCCACCCCTGGCCAACACCATTCCCCTGCAGGCGGATCGCGCTGCGGCCGCGCGCGGCTCGGATTGCCGGCGGACGGACAGGTGCTGGCGCTGATGCCGGGCAGTCGCGGCGGCGAGGTCGGCAAGCTCGGCGCCTTGTTCCTCGACACCGCCCAGCGTCTGCTCGTCGAACGGCCGGGCTTGCGTTTCGTGCTGCCCTGCGCCAGCGCTGCACGGCGCGAACAGATCGAGCAGATGCTCCAGGGCCGCGAGCCTCTGCCGCTGACGCTGCTCGACGGTGCGTCCCATGAAGCGCTTGCCGCCTGCGATGCGGTGCTGATCGCCTCCGGCACCGCGACTCTCGAGGCGCTGCTCTACAAGCGGCCGATGGTGGTGGCTTATCGGGTCGCCGGGCTGACGTACCGGATTCTCAAGCGCCTGGTGAAAAGCCCTTACATCTCCCTGCCGAACCTGTTGGCCGGACGCCTGTTGGTGCCGGAACTGATCCAGGACGCCGCCACCCCGCAAGCGCTAGCCGCAACCCTCTCGCCGCTGCTGGACGACGGCTCGCAGCAGGTGGAATTCTTCGATGCCATCCATCGGGCCTTGCGCCAGGATGCCTCGGCACAGGCGGCGGAAGCCGTCCTGCAACTGGTGGAGCGCCGCTGATGCAACTGGGGCTGGATTTCAATCTGGTGGAGGATCTGGTCGCGGGCGTCGACGAGGTCGGTCGCGGTCCGTTGTGCGGCCCGGTGGTCACCGCCGCGGTGATTCTCGACCCGAGCCGCCCGATCCTCGGCCTGAACGACTCGAAGAAGCTCAGCGAAGCCCGCCGCGAGGCGCTGTTCGAAGAGATCCGCGAGAAGGCCCTGGCCTGGTGCATCGCCCGCGCCGAGGTCGAGGAGATCGACCGGCTGAACATTCTGCATGCCACCATGCTCGCCATGCAGCGCGCGGTCGAAGGCCTCAGCGTGACTCCGCGGCTGGCCCTGATCGACGGCAATCGTTGTCCGAAACTGGCGGTGCCCTGCGCGCCGGTGGTCAAGGGCGACAGCCAGGTGCCGGCGATCGCTGCGGCGTCGATCCTGGCCAAGGTCAGTCGCGACCGGGAAATGGTCGAGCTGGACCGGGTCTATCCGGGCTATGGCATGGCCGGGCACAAGGGATATCCGACCGCGGTCCATCTCGAGGCGCTTTCCCGCCTCGGCCCGACGCCGATCCATCGACGCTCGTTTGCGCCGGTTCGCGAATTGCTGGACGTCTCTGTTCAATAATTGAACGGATGTCGCGTGACTGACCGTATCTGTCGCCTGGTGACAAGCGGCGAGCGACGTCAATAGCGGAAAGTCCTGCCCCTTCCTGCCAAGTGCCATTCACAGCGAAATTTCCTTCGGCTCGCACGTCATTCCGTGTGTGTCCGAAACACGCGGCCTTCTACCCGGGAGGTCGGCTGACAACAATCCGCCACAAGCGGAACAGGGAGTTATCCATGCAAGAATTCGCCACTCAGGTCGTCGACCTGCTCAACGGCCTTATCTGGGGCAAGATCCTCATCTGGCTGCTGGTCGGTTGCGGCCTGTACTTCACCGTGCGCCTGGGGCTGATCCAGTTCCGCCACTTCGGTCATACCTTCAGCGTGCTCAAGGGCAGCCGCCAGTCGGACGACTCGGGAATCTCCTCGTTCCAGGCGCTCTGCACCTCTCTGGCGGCGCGGGTCGGTACCGGCAACGTCGCCGGCGTGGCGGTAGCGATCACGCTCGGCGGTCCCGGCGCAGTGTTCTGGATGTGGGCGATCGCCCTGGTGGGGATGGCGACCGGCTTCGTCGAGGCGACCCTGGCCCAGTTGTTCAAGATTCGCGACGACAAGGGCCAGTTCCGTGGCGGCCCGGCCTACTACATGGAGAAGGGCCTGGGCGCGCGCTGGATGGGCATCCTGTTCTCGATCTTCCTGATCATCGCCTTCGGTTTCGTCTTCAACTCGGTGCAGGCCAATACCATCACCGGTGCCATGCAGGGCGCCTTCGGCGTGCCGACCTGGATCAGCGGCATCGCCGTGGTGATCCTCACCGCGTTGATCATCTTCGGCGGCCTGCGCTCCATCGCGCGCTTCTCCGAACTGGCGGTACCCTTCATGGCGGTGGCCTACCTGCTGCTGGCGGTGGGCATCATCCTGTTCAACCTCAGCGAACTGCCGGGCGTCCTCGCGATGGTGGTGAAGAGTGCCTTCGGCTGGCACGAGGCCGCCGCCGGCGGCATCGGCGCGGCGATCCTCAACGGCTTCAAGCGCGGCCTGTTCTCCAACGAAGCAGGCATGGGCTCGGCGCCCAACGCCGCCGCCTCGGCCACGCCCTATCCGCCGCACCCGGCGTCCCAGGGCTATGTGCAGATGGCCGGCGTGTTCATCGATACCCTGCTGATCTGCACCGCTTCCGCCGCCATCATCCTGCTGGCCGGACCGCAGGAAGGCGAGGGCATCATGCTGGTGCAGAATGCTCTGACCAGCCAGGTCGGCGACTGGGGCCGCTACTTCCTGGCGGTGATCATCCTGTTCTTCGCCTTCACCTCGATCGTCGCCAACTACTTCTATGCCGAGAACTGCCTGGTATTCCTCGAGCACAACCACCTGGCGGGCCTGTTGATCTTCCGCCTGATCGTGCTGGCGATGGTGATGTTCGGCGCGCTGGCTTCGCTGCCGTTCGTCTGGAACCTCGCCGACGTGTCGATGGGCCTGATGGCGATCACCAATCTGATCGCCATCCTGCTGCTGTGTCAACCTCGCGATCAAGCTGGCCAAGGACTATAACGCCCAGCGCAAGGCCGGCAAGCTGCCGACCTTCGACGCCAGCCAGTTCCCGGAAGTCCAGCAGAAGCTCGAACCGGGCATCTGGGACGACCGCCGCGCCTGAGCGCGGGGCGGGCGAGGCTTCTCGGCGCAGCCGAGGCGCATCGTCCGCTCTTGAACCTGTAGCTTTGCCACCGGGCCCGGTACAATCCGGGCCTTGTCGTTTTTGCGTTATTTCTGCTCCGGGGCCTTCATGACCGTATCCTTCGTTCACCTGCGTCTGCATACCGAATTCTCCCTGGTCGACGGCCTGGTCCGGGTCAAGCCCTGGCCAAGGCAGTGGCAGGGCTGGGCATGCCGGCGGTGGCGGTCACCGACCAGAGCAACATGTGCTCGCTGGTGAAGTTCTACAAGACCGCCATGGGCGCCGGCATCAAGCCGATCTGCGGGGCCGACATCTGGCTCGCCAGCCGCGAGGAAGATGGCCCGCTCAGCCGCCTGAGCCTGCTGGCGATGAACGCGAAGGGCTATCGCAACCTCACCGAGCTGATTTCCCGCGGCTGGAGCGAAGGCCAGCGCAATGGCGAGATCATCATCGAGCGCGACTGGGTCAAGGAGGCGGCGGAAGGCCTGATCGCGCTGTCCGCGGCCAAGGAAGGCGAGATCGGCCACGCGCTGCTCGACGGCGAGGAGGCCAAGGCCGAGGCGCTGTTGCGCGAGTGGATGGAGGTGTTCCCCGAGCGCTTCTACGTCGAAGTGCAACGTACCAGCCGGGTCAACGACGAGGAGCACCTCCACGCGGCGGTGGCTCTGGCGTCACGCTGCAACGCGCCGCTGGTGGCGACCAACGACGTGCGCTTCATCAAGCAGGACGACTTCGAGGCCCACGAGACCCGCGTCTGCATCGGCGAGGGCGGACCCTCGACGATCCGCGGCGGCCGCGTACCTATTCGGACCAGCAATACCTGAAGTCGCCGGCGGAAATGGCCGAGCTGTTCAGCGACCTGCCGGAAGCGTTGGAAAACACCGTCGAGATCGCCAAGCGCTGCAACATCGAGGTGCAGCTGGGCAAGTACTTCCTGCCGGACTTCCCCACGCCCAATGGCATGGGCATCGACGACTACCTGCGGCACGCCTCCTTCGAAGGTCTCGAGGAGCGCCTGGAGGTGCTGTTGCCGAAGGATACCCCGGACTACGAGGCCAAGCGCCAGGTCTATGTCGACCGTCTGAACTTCGAACTCGATATCATCATCCAGATGGGTTTCCCCGGTTACTTCCTCATCGTGATGGACTTCATCAAGTGGGCGAAGAACAACGGCGTGCCGGTAGGCCCCGGGCGGGGCTCGGGCGCCGGCTCGCTGGTGGCCTACGTGCTGAAGATCACCGACCTCGATCCGCTGGCCTACGACCTGCTGTTCGAACGTTTCCTCAACCCGGAACGGATCTCCATGCCCGACTTCGACGTCGACTTCTGCATGGAGGGCCGCGACCGGGTGATCGACTACGTGGCCGACGCCTACGGGCGCAACGCGGTGAGCCAGATCATCACCTTCGGCACCATGGCGGCGAAGGCGGTGGTACGCGACGTGGCTCGGGTCCAGGGCAAGTCCTACGGTCTCGCCGACCGGCTGTCGAAGATGATCCCGTTCGAAGTCGGCATGACCCTGGATAAGGCCTACGAGCAGGAAGAAATGCTCCGCGACTTCCTCAAGAGCGACGAGGAAGCCGCCGAGATCTGGGAGATGGCCCTCAAGCTGGAAGGCATCACCCGCGGTACCGGCAAGCACGCCGGTGGCGTGGTGATCGCGCCGACCAAGCTGACCGACTTCTCGCCGATCGCCTGCGACGAGGAAGGCGGCGGCCTGGTGACCCAGTTCGACAAGGACGACGTGGAGGCGGCCGGCCTGGTGAAGTTCGACTTCCTCGGTCTGCGGACCCTGACCATCATCAAGTGGGCGATGGAGATCATCAACCGCGAGCAGGCCAAGAAGGGCCTGGAGCCGGTGAACATCGACTTCATCCCGCTGGACGACAAGCCGACCTATTCGCTGCTGCAGAAGGCCGAGACCACTGCGGTGTTCCAGCTCGAATCGCGCGGCATGAAGGAGCTGATCAAGAAGCTCAAGCCGGACTGCCTGGAAGACCTCATCGCACTGGTGGCGCTGTTCCGCCCGGGTCCTCTGCAGTCGGGCATGGTGGACGACTTCATCAACCGCAAGCACGGTCGCGCCGAGCTGTCCTATCCGCACCCCGATTACCAGTACGCCGGCCTGGAGCCGGTGCTCAAACCCACCTACGGCATCATCCTGTACCAGGAACAGGTGATGCAGATCGCCCAGGTCATGGCCGGCTATACCCTCGGTGGCGCGGACATGCTGCGCCGGGCGATGGGCAAGAAGAAGCCCGAGGAAATGGCCAAGCAGCGCGGCGGTTTCATCGAGGGTTGCAAGAACAACGGCATCGATGCCGATCTCGCGGGCAACATCTTCGACCTGGTGGAAAAATTCGCCGGCTACGGCTTCAACAAGTCGCACTCGGCAGCCTACGGCCTGGTCTCCTACCAGACCGCCTGGCTGAAGACCCACTTCCCGGCGCCGTTCATGGCCGCGGTACTCACCGCGGATATGCAGAACACCGACAAGGTGGTGACGCTGATCGAAGAATGCCGGCACATGAAGCTGCGCATCGTGGCGCCGGACGTGAACAACTCCGAGTTCCGCTTCACCGTCGACGACGATGGCCGGATCGTCTATGGCCTGGGCGCGATCAAGGGCGTCGGCGAGGGGCCGGTGGAGGCGATCACCGAATGCCGCGCCGAAGGCGGGCCGTTCAACACCCTGTTCGACTTCTGCGACCGCGTCGACCTGAAACGCATCAACAAGCGCACCCTGGAAGCGCTGATCCGCGCCGGTGCGCTGGATCGCCTGGGGCCGCACTACCACGACGAGCTAAAGGCCTACCAGGCTACCGTCGACCTCAACCGCGCCGTGCTGCTGGCGGCGATGGAGGAAGCGATCCAGGCCGCCGAGCAGACCGCGCGCAGCCACGACAGCGGGCACATGGACCTGTTCGGCGGAGTCTTCGCCGAGCCGGAGGCGGATGTCTACGCCAACCACCGCAAGGTCAAGGAGCTGACCCTCAAGGAACGCCTGAAGGGCGAGAAGGACACCCTCGGCCTGTACCTGACCGGCCATCCGATCGACGAGTACGAAGGCGAGGTGCGGCGCTTCGCCCGCCAGCGCATCGTCGAGCTGAAGCCGGCGCGCGATACCCAGACGGTGGCCGGGCTGATCGTCAACCTGCGGGTGATGAAGAACAAGAAGGGCGACAAGATGGGCTTCGTCACCCTAGACGACCGCTCCGGACGGATCGAGGCCTCGCTGTTCTCCGAAGCCTTCGCCGCGGCCCAGTCGCTGCTGCAGACCGACGCGCTGGTGGTGGTCGAGGGCGAGGTCAGCCAGGACGACTTCTCCGGCGGACTGCGCCTGCGCGCCAAGCGCGTGATGAGCCTGGAGGAGGCGCGTACCGGCCTGGCGGAGAGCCTGCGGATGAAGCTGCACGCCGACCTGTTGAAGGGCGATCGCCTGCGCTGGCTGGGCGAGCTGTTCAACCGCCATCGCGGTTCCTGCCCGATCACCCTGGACTACACCAGCGCCGACGCCAAGGCCCTGCTGCAGTTCGGCGAGAGCTGGCGGGTGGATCCGGCGGACGATCTGATCCAGGCATTGCGTGACCAGTTCGGGCGCGACAACGTCTTCCTCAATTATCGTTAATCGCGATGGGCGATAACGCCGTTGTTCCGCGCTCTGCGGCGGGAAAACGCGGATCGCCCTTGCTCCCGGCTCGACCCCTGGCGCCCGATCCCGTAAGGTAGGGCGCCAAACGGAAACGGCCCACTAGAATCTGCGCACGACGGAAGCCTATGAACCCGAACTTTCTTGATTTCGAACAGCCGATCGCCGACCTGCAAGCCAAGATCGAAGAGCTGCGCCTGGTGGGCAACGACAATGCGCTGAACATCAGCGACGAAATCTCGCGTCTGCAGGACAAGAGCAAGGCGCTCACCGAAAACATCTTCGGCAATCTGTCCAGTTGGCAGATCGCCCAGCTCGCGCGCCATCCCAAGCGTCCCTATACCCTCGACTACATCGGCTACCTGTTCAGCGATTTCGAGGAACTGCACGGCGACCGGCATTTCGCCGACGACCCGGCGATCGTCGGTGGCGTTGCCCGCCTCGACGGTTCCCCGGTGATGGTCATCGGCCACCAGAAAGGCCGCGAAGTCCGTGAGAAGGTCCGGCGCAACTTCGGCATGCCGCGTCCGGAAGGCTATCGCAAGGCCTGCCGCCTGATGGAAATGGCCGAACGCTTCAAGATGCCGATCCTCACCTTCATCGACACGCCCGGCGCCTACCCGGGCATCGATGCCGAGGAACGCGGCCAGAGCGAGGCGATCGCCTGGAACCTGCGGGTGATGGCGCGACTGAAGACGCCGATCATCGCCACCGTGATCGGCGAGGGCGGTTCCGGCGGCGCGCTGGCCATCGGTGTCTGCGACCAGTTGAACATGCTGCAATACTCCACCTATTCGGTGATCTCGCCGGAAGGCTGCGCCTCCATCCTCTGGAAGACCGCCGAGAAGGCGCCGGAAGCCGCCGAGGCCATGGGCATCACCGCCGAGCGCCTGAAAGGCCTGGGCATCGTCGACAAGGTCATCGACGAACCGCTGGGCGGCGCCCATCGCGATCCGGCGAGCATGGCCGAATCGATCCGTGGCGAACTGCTGGCGCAACTGAAGATGCTCCAGGGCCTGGAAATGGGTGAGTTGCTGGAGCGTCGTTACGACCGCCTGATGAGCTACGGCGCGCCGTAAGCCATCCGGCGCACTGGTACGATCGACAAGCCCGGCATTCGCCGGGCTTGTCGCATGAGGAGCGCAAGCATGCCGGCGGTGCCGCTCGAATCCCGTCTGTTACAGGCCCTGGCGCCCTGGCGCGAAGCGGGGGCTGGTGCGTGGCGTTTTCCGGCGGGCTGGATTCCACGGTGTTGCTGCATCTGCTCGCCCAACTGGCCCGGAGCGAAGCCTTGCCGGCGCTGTCGGCGCTGCATGTCCACCATGGCTTGCAGGCTGCGGCGGACGGTTGGCCGGCGCACTGCCAGGCGGTCTGCCGATCGCTGGGTATCCCGCTGCGGGTCGAGCGGGTGCAGGTCGCCGTTGGCGGCAGCATCGAGCAGGCGGCGCGCGACGCCCGCTATCGCGCATTCCAGGCGAACCTGGGCGAGGGACAGGTGCTGCTCACCGCGCAGCACCTCGACGACCAGGCCGAGACCTTGCTGTTCCGCCTGTTGCGTGGAGCGGGCCTGCGCGGCCTGGCGGCGATGCCGGCGAGCCGGCCGCTGGGCGGCGGCCGCCTGTGCCGACCCTTGCTCGGGGTTTCCCGCGCCGAACTGGAAGCCTATGCGCAGACGCACCGGCTGGACTGGGTGGAGGATCCTTCCAACCAGGATCCGCGCTTCTCGCGCAACTACCTGCGCCGGGAGATCATGCCGCGTCTCGCCTCCCACTGGCCGCAGGCCGTCGCCGGCATGGCGCGCTGCGCGGCGCATCTGCGCGAGGCCGAAGACCTGCTGGCTGAACTGGCCGCCATCGACCTCCGGGCCTGCCGCCAACCCTCGGAACTGGATTGGCCGGACTGGCTGGATCTGCCCCGGATCGCCCTGGAGCCTCTGCGCCGCCTCAGCGCTGCGCGCCAGCGCAACCTGCTGCGGGCCTGGCTGGGACAGCTGACGCGGTTGCCGGACAGCGACCATTGGGCCGGCTGGGAGTCGTTGCGCGATGCCGGCGACGATGCCGACCCGATCTGGCGCCTGGAGAGCGGCGAGCTGCGTCGCGGCGCGGGGCGGATCTGGTGGTTGCCGGCGGACTGGCGGGCGGCGGCGGGACCGTTCGTCTGGGAGCGTCCCGCTCATCCATTGCTTCTTCCCGGCAATGGTCGGCTGGCGTTGCTCGGCGAGGTTCCGGCGGGGCCGTTGCGCGTCGACTACCGGCGGGGTGGGGAGGTGCTGGCCCTGGCCGGGCGCGGTCGCCGCGACCTCAAGCGATTGCTCAACGAAGCGGGCGTACCGAGCTTCCTGCGCGGTCGTTTGCCGCTGCTCTTCCGAGCCGACGAACTGCTCGCGGTGGCCAACATTCCTGGCCTGGACAGTCCCCGCGAGGGGGCTGGCGACTGTCCTGGAGCCCGCCGACGAACGACCCGGGTTTGAGCTAGTAAGCCGTTTCCAGTAGACTACGCTCCCGTCTTGTACTGCTCCCGCCGATTCCTCCGGAATCAGCAGGAGTTTGCTTTGCCCACGGATTTGTCCGTGGCGGAGCTGGCCTCCTTCTCCGAATCCCCGGCGGTTGATCCCGCCTAAACGCTGACTTCTAGGGTTTTTCATGACGCGCTACATCTTCGTCACGGGTGGTGTTGTTTCTTCATTGGGGAAAGGCATCGCTTCGGCTTCTCTGGCTGCGATCTTGGAAGCGCGTGGCCTGAAGATCACGATGCTCAAGCTGGACCCTTACATCAACGTGGACCCGGGCACCATGAGCCCGTTCCAGCACGGTGAGGTCTTCGTGACCCAGGACGGCGCCGAGACCGACCTGGACCTGGGCCATTACGAGCGCTTCGTTCGTACCACCATGACCCAGAACAACAACTTCACCACCGGCCGCGTCTACATGGACGTGTTGCGCAAGGAACGCCGCGGCGACTACCTGGGCGCCACCGTGCAGGTGATCCCGCACATCACCGACGAGATCAAGCGGCGCATCATCAAGGGCGCCGGCGATGCCGACGTCGCCCTGGTGGAGATCGGTGGCACCGTCGGCGACATCGAGTCGCAGCCGTTCCTCGAGGCGATCCGCCAACTGCGCGTCGAGATCGGCGCCAAGCGCGCGATGCTGATGCACCTGACCCTGGTGCCGTACATCGCCACCGCCGGCGAGACCAAGACCAAGCCGACCCAGCACTCGGTCAAGGAGCTGCGCTCCATCGGCCTGCAACCGGACGTGCTGGTCTGCCGTTCCGACCACCCGATCGACGTCTCCTCGCGGCGCAAGATCGCGCTCTTCACCAACGTCGAGGAGCGCGCGGTGATCGCCCTGGAAGACGTCGACACCATCTACCGCATCCCGTCGGTGCTGCATGCCCAGGGCCTGGACGACATCGTCGTCGAGCGCTTCGGCCTGGAGTGCGGGCAGGCCGACCTGTCCGAATGGGACCGGGTGGTCGATGCCAAGCTCAACCCCGAGCGTGAAGTCACCATCGCCATGGTCGGCAAGTACATGGAACTGCTGGACGCGTACAAGTCGCTGATCGAGGCGATGACCCACGCCGGCATCCAGAGCCGCACCAAGGTCAACCTGCGCTACATCGACTCCGAAGACATCGAGCAGCAGGGCACCAGCCTGCTGGAAGGCGTCGACGCCATCCTGGTCCCGGGCGGCTTCGGCCTGCGCGGCGTGGAAGGCAAGATCAGCACCGTGCAGTACGCCCGCGAGAACAAGATCCCCTACCTGGGCATCTGCCTGGGCATGCAGGTCGCGGTCATCGAATACGCCCGCAACGTGCTCGGCTGGAGCGACGCCAACTCCACCGAGTTCGACAAGTCCAGCGGCCATCCGGTGGTCGGCCTGATCACCGAATGGCAGGACGCGACCGGCGCCACCGAGATCCGCACCGAAGCTTCCGACCTGGGCGGCACCATGCGCCTGGGCGCCCAGGAGTGCCAGCTGCAGACCGGCACCTTGGTGCACGACTGCTATGCCAAGGACGTGATCGTCGAGCGCCATCGCCATCGCTACGAAGTGAACAACAACCTGCTGCCGCAACTGGAACAGGCCGGCCTGAAGATTTCCGGCCGCTCCGGCGACGGCGCCCTGGTGGAAGTGGTCGAGGCCCCGGAGCATCCGTGGTTCGTTGCCTGCCAGTTCCACCCGGAATTCACCTCCACACCGCGTGATGGCCACCCGCTGTTCAGCGGTTTCGTCAACGCCGCGCTGAAATATTCCGGGAAGGCCTGAGCATGGCACAGAAGATCGTTCGCGTCGGCGATATCCAGATCGGCAACGACCTGCCGTTCGTGCTGTTCGGCGGCATGAACGTGCTGGAGTCGCGCGACCTGGCCATGCAGGTCTGCGAAGAATACGTACGGGTTACCGAGAAACTCGGTATCCCCTATGTGTTCAAGGCCAGCTTCGACAAGGCCAACCGTTCCTCGATCCACTCGTTCCGTGGTCCGGGCCTGGAAGAGGGAATGAAGATCTTCGAAGAGATCAAGAAGACCTTCAAGGTACCGGTCATCACCGATGTCCACGAGCCGTTCCAGGCCCAGCCGGTGGCCGAGGTCTGCGACATCATCCAGCTGCCGGCCTTCCTCTCGCGACAGACCGACCTGGTGGTGGCGATGGCCAGGACCAACGCGGTGATCAATATCAAGAAGGCCCAGTTCCTCGCGCCCCAGGAGATGAAGCACATCCTGACCAAGTGCGAGGAAGCCGGTAACGACCGCCTGATCCTCTGCGAGCGCGGCTCCTCCTTCGGTTACAACAACCTGGTGGTCGACATGCTCGGCTTCGGCATCATGAAGCAGTTCGAGTACCCGGTATTCTTCGACGTCACCCACGCCCTGCAGATGCCTGGCGGTCGCGCGGACTCCGCCGGCGGCCGGCGCGCCCAGGTCACCGACCTGGCCAAGGCCAGGCTCAGCCAGAAGCTCGCCGGGCTGTTCCTCGAGGCCCATCCGGACCCCGAGCACGCCAAGTGCGACGGTCCGTGCGCGCTGCGCCTGAACAAACTCGAAGCCTTCCTGTCCCAGCTCAAGCAACTGGACGAGCTGATCAAGAGCTTTCCTGCAATCGAGACTGCCTAGTCTCCTCAGACCGCCCCGTTCATTCACTTCGGAGTGTTAACAAGAATGGCAAAGATCGTCGACATCAAGGGCCGTGAGGTCCTGGACTCCCGCGGCAACCCTACCGTTGAAGCGGACGTGATCCTGGACAACGGCATCGTCGGCAGCGCCTGCGCGCCTTCCGGTGCTTCCACCGGTTCCCGCGAGGCCCTCGAGCTGCGCGATGGCGACAAGAGCCGTTACCTGGGCAAGGGCGTGCTGAAAGCCGTGGCCAACATCAACGGCCCGATCCGCGACCTGCTGCTGGGCAAGGACGCGGCCGACCAGAAAGCCCTCGACCACGCGATGATCGAGCTGGACGGCACCGAGAACAAGGCCAAGCTGGGCGCCAACGCGATCCTCGCGGTGTCCCTGGCTGCCGCCAAGGCCGCCGCACAGGCCAAGGGCGTACCGCTGTACGCGCACATCGCCGACCTCAACGGCACTCCCGGCCAGTACTCCATGCCGGTGCCGATGATGAACATCATCAACGGCGGCGAGCATGCGGACAACAACGTCGATATCCAGGAATTCATGGTCCAGCCGGTCGGCGCGAAGAACTTCGCCGAGGCGCTGCGCATGGGCGCCGAGATCTTCCATCACCTCAAGGCCGTGCTGAAGGCCCGTGGCCTGAACACCGCCGTCGGTGACGAAGGCGGCTTCGCGCCGAACCTGTCGTCCAACGAAGACGCCCTGGCCGCCATCGCCGAGGCCGTCGAGAAGGCCGGCTACAAGCTGGGCGACGACGTGACCCTGGCCCTGGACTGCGCCTCCAGCGAGTTCTTCAAGGACGGCAAGTACGACCTGGAAGGCGAAGGCAAGGTATTCGACGCCGCCGGTTTCGCCGACTACCTGGCCGGCCTGACCCAGCGCTACCCGATCATCTCCATCGAGGACGGCATGGACGAGTCCGACTGGGCCGGCTGGAAAGGCCTGACCGACAAGATCGGCGCCAAGGTCCAACTGGTCGGCGACGACCTGTTCGTGACCAACACCAAGATCCTCAAGGAAGGCATCGAGAAGGGCATCGGCAATTCGATCCTGATCAAGTTCAACCAGATCGGTTCGCTCACCGAGACCCTGGAGGCCATCCAGATGGCCAAGGCCGCCGGCTATACCGCGGTGATCTCGCACCGCTCCGGCGAAACCGAGGACTCGACCATCGCCGACCTGGCCGTGGGTACCGCCGCCGGTCAGATCAAGACCGGTTCGCTGTGCCGCTCCGACCGCGTGTCCAAGTACAACCAGTTGCTGCGCATCGAAGAGCAACTGGGCGCCAAGGCGCCGTACCGTGGTCGCGCGGAATTCCGCGGCTGAGCCTAGTCTGGTACGGTGAAGGGGTGGCAAGAGCCACCCCTTTTCTTCTCAAGGAGTTCGAGGCTTGAGGTTACGTAGCCCCTACTGGCTGTTCGTGGTGCTGATCCTGGCGCTGGCGGGCCTGCAATATCGCCTGTGGGTCGGCGATGGCAGCCTGGCGCAGGTGCGCGACCTGCAGAAGCAGATCGCCGACCAGCATGGCGAGAACGAGCGCCTGCTGGAGCGCAACCGGATTCTCGAAGCCGAAGTCGCCGAGCTGAAGAAAGGCACCGAGACCGTCGAGGGCGTGCGCGGCACGAGCTCGGCATGGTCAAGGACGGCGAAACCCTCTACCAGCTCGCCAAGTGAGCTGACGACCCTTCTCCCGATGACGACTTCCGACCTTCCCGCCTTCTGGACGGTGATCCCCGCCGCCGGCGTGGGTTCGCGCATGCGCGCCGACCGCCCGAAGCAATATCTCGATCTTGCCGGTCGCACCGTGATCGAGCGCACCCTCGATTGTTTCCTCGAACACCCGATGCTCAGGGGCCTGGTGGTCTGCCTGGCCGAGGACGATCCCTACTGGCCCGGGCTGGACTGCGCCGCCAGCCGGCATGTGCAGCGCGCCGGGGGCGCCGAGCGCGCCGGCTCGGTGTTGAACGGCTTGCTGCGCCTGCTGGAGTTGGGGGCACAGGCCGACGACTGGGTGCTGGTGCATGACGCCGCGCGGCCGAACCTGACCCGCGGCGACCTCGACCGCCTGCTCGAAGAACTCGCCGAAGATCCGGTCGGCGGGCTGCTGGCGGTGCCGGCGAGGACACTCTCAAGCGCTCCGACCGCGACGGCCGGGTCAGCGAAACCATCGACCGCTCGGTGGTCTGGCTGGCCTATACGCCGCAGATGTTCCGCCTCGGCGCCCTGCACCGGGCGCTGGCCGATGCGTTGGTGGCCGGCGTGGCGATCACCGACGAGGCTTCGGCGATGGAGTGGGCCGGCTATGCGCCGAAGCTGGTGGAAGGGCGCGCCGACAACCTGAAGATCACCACCCCGGAAGACCTGCTGCGCCTGCAGCTGGTTTTCCGCACTGAACCCTGGCACAAGAAAGCCGACCCGAGGGTCGGCTTTCTTGTCGTTGCAGGCTCGCTCGTTCAGCTTTCCAGCGGCACCTCTATGAGGAAGCGGAACAGCGCGCCATGCTGCTCCACCGCCAGGCATTTGTAGCCCTGGCGCTGGGTATCTTCGGGAATCCCGTGGACCGATTGCGAGCAGTCGGTGACCACTTCCAGGCGTTCGCCCGGCTGCATGGTCGCCAGGGTTTCCAGGGTGGCGATGGCGTTGTACGGGCAATGTTCGCCGCGCAGGTCAAGCGACAGGGTCGGTTTGTCGGTCTGGCTCATGGTTCGGTTTCCGCGGTCGGGTGAATCGGGAGGCGTTCAGTTGCACCAGCAGCAGGCACAGGGCCAGGCCGGCGAAGGTCAATAGCAGGCCGTTGCCGGGCCCGAAGCTTTCCAGCAGGTTGAGCTTGGGATAGGGCAGGGCGAGGCGGGTGCCCAACTGGTCCCAAAGATCGCCACCAGGGTTCCGCCGATGACGTTGCCGATGCCGACCACCCAGAAGTGCACCTGGCCCTCCATCGAGCGGTACATCCAGCCGGTCTCGCAACCGCCGGCGAGGACGATGCCGATGCCGAAGAGAATGCCGCCGATGATCGCATTCGGGCCCATCCAGAAGATCTTCGGCGCGACGCCCAGGCGGATCGCGGCGAAGGTACCGATGCAGGCGGCCGCCATGCCGAGCAGGATGCCGAAGGCGGCGCGGGTCCGGCCGGTGGTCCAGAGGTCCCGTGCGGCACTGGTGAAGCAGATCTGCGCGCGCTCGATCAGGCCGCCGAACAGCAGGCCGAACAGGCAGGCCATGCCCAGCACCAGCGATACCTCGAAGCGCCAGGCGGCGAACAGCGCGGCGAGCGCCAGCACCGCCAGGCCCAGGCGGGCCTGCAGGCGTGCGCGTCGGGCCAGGCTTTCGGCGCTGGGCAGGGCGCTGGCCGTGGCGCCGACTTTCAGCGGTGTGCGCAGGAACGGCAGCAGGCTGATCTTCACGCCGATCCAGGCGCCGCCGACGGTGGCGAACATGAAGGCCCAGGCGTGCAGGGAAAACATCGGGATACCGGTGAAGAACGCCGCCAGGTTGCAGCCCATCGCCAGGCGCGCGCGCCGAAGCCGGCGACGATACCGCCGACCAGACCCTGCAGCAGGCGACGTTTGCTGGTCGGCCAGCGCAGGCTGACGTTGCCGGCCCAGAGGGCGCAGCACAGGGCGCCGAGGAACATGCCGATGATCATCACTCCGTCGATCCGGTCCAGCGGCGTGCCTTGAAGGCCGATCAGCCTGAAGTAGCTCCAGTCCTGTGGCTGGTAGCCGAACCAGGACAGCACGTGGCCGCCCCAGCGGGTGAATTCGCCGGTCACCGCCCAGAAGGTGCCGGTGAGCGCGAAGTAGTAGGCGGAGGCGACGCCGAGGGCGACCAGCGCCGGCAGCGGCGACCAGAACCTCACCAGGTAGCGTTGGCGAAACGCATTGAAGGCAGACATGCGACTTCCTTGAATCGATAGCGGGTGGAACGGGAAACCGCCAAGTCTATCGCAGCGGTGAATCGCCTTACTGCTTCAGCGCAGGTTTTTCTCCCCGGCGAGTCCCGGATGGGATTGCGCCAGGCCTTCCTTGAGATAGTCCACCAGTTGCCTGACTTTCGGCGACAGGTGCCGCTGCTGCGGGTACAGCGCCCATACCGCGGTATTCGGCGGCTGGTGGCCTTCCAGCAGGGAGACCAGGCGGCCGCTGCGCAGATGCTCGATCACATAGTAGTCGGGCAGCTGGCACAGGCCGAAGCCGCGCAGGGCGGCGTCGAGCACCGCCTGGCCGCTGTTGCAGCGCCAGTTGCCCTGGACCCGGTGCTGGGTTTCCCGGCCGTCCTCGAGGAAGCTCCACAGGTCGCTGCTGCCGATCAGGCAGTTGAACTGGCCGAGTTCCGCCGGCGACTGCGGAGTGCCGTGGCGGCGCAGGTATTCCGGGGTGGCGCAGAGGTACATGACGCGTGGTGCCAACCGTGTGGCGACCAATCGCGAATCGCTCAGGCGGCCGAGGCGGATGGCCAGGTCGAAGCCCTCGTGGAGCAGGTCCAACTGGCGGTTGGACAGCTCGATGTCGACCCGCAGTTGCGGATAGTCGGCCATGAAGGCATTCACCAGCGGCACGATGAAACGTTCGCCGTAGGCTACCGCGCAGGTCATGCGCAGCAGGCCCTTGGGCTCCGCGGAGAGGTCGCTGACCGCGCGCAGGGCTTCGTCGCGGGCGTCCTGCAGGCGCTGGCAATGTTGCAGGAAGGTCTGTCCGGCTTCGCTCAGCGATACTCGCCGGGTGCTGCGGTAGAGCAGGCGGGTCTGCAGGCGCTCCTCCAGGCGGGCGACCTGGCGGCTGATGTGCGACGAGGAAACGCCCATGCGTTCGGCTGCCGCGGTGAACTGCCCGGTTTCGGCGACAGCGACGAATTCGTCGAGTCCTTCCCAGCGATTCATCTGGATTGTCCCTGTATGGCAATAATGTTTTGATTATTGCCTGATTATTCCTTGAAACGCGGTTTTCTACACTTTCCGTTTCAGTGGGTCGCTTAGCGGCCCGCCGGCTTCCATCGTTCAGGAGTTCCCAGATGATCAAGTCCCGTGCCGCCGTCGCCTTCGCCCCCAACAAGCCGTTGGAAATCGTCGAGGTGGATGTGGCGCCGCCGCAGAAGGGCGAGGTACTGGTGCGCATCGTCGCCACCGGCGTCTGCCATACCGATGCGTACACCCTGTCCGGCCAGGATTCCGAGGGGTGTTCCCGTGCATCCTGGGCCACGAAGGTGGCGGCATCGTCGAAGCGGTGGGCGAGGGCGTGACCTCCCTGCAGGTGGGCGACCATGTCATCCGCTCTACACCGCCGAGTGCGGCAAGTGCAAATTCTGCCTGTCCGGCAAGACCAACCTCTGCCAGGCGGTGCGCGCCACGCAGGGCAAGGGCCTGATGCCCGACGGCACCAGCCGTTTCTCCTACAAGGGCGAGCCGGTCTTCCACTACATGGGCTGCTCGACCTTCTCCGAATACACCGTGCTGCCGGAAATCTCCTGGCGAAGATTCCCAAGGACGCGCCGCTGGAGAAGGTCTGCCTGCTTGGTTGCGGCGTCACCACCGGGATCGGCGCCGTGCTGAATACCGCCAAGGTGGAAGAGGGCGCTACCGTTGCCATCTTCGGCCTGGGCGGTATCGGCCTGGCGGCGATCATCGGGGCGAAGATGGCCAAGGCCGCGCGCATCATCGCGGTCGACATCAACCCGGGCAAGTTCGACATCGCCAGGGAGCTGGGCGCCACCGACTTCATCAATCCGAAGGACTACGACAAGCCGATCCAGGACGTCATCGTCGAACTGACCGATGGCGGCGTCGACTACTCCTTCGAGTGCGTCGGCAACGTGCAGTTGATGCGCGCCGCGCTGGAATGCTGCCACAAGGGCTGGGGCGAGTCGGTGATCATCGGTGTCGCCGGCGCCGGCCAGGAAATCAGCACCCGGCCGTTCCAACTGGTCACCGGCCGCGTCTGGCGCGGTTCGGCGTTCGGCGGGGTGCGCGGGCGCAGCGAGCTGCCGAGCTATGTCGAGAAGGCGCAGAAGGGCGAGATCCCGCTGGATACCTTCATCACCCACACCATGGGGCTGGAGGACATCAACGAGGCCTTCGAGCTGATGCACGAAGGCAAGAGCATCCGCACCGTCATTCATTACTGACAAGCCGTCGCGGCGGGCCCTGCGGCTCGCCACGACCGTTTCCTGGAGGTCACGTGAAGGATTCCCTCGAACTGATCGGCAGCCAGAAGACCTTCGGCGGCTGGCACCAGCGTTACCGTCATTTTTCCCGGACCCTGAACTGCGAGATGGTCTTCGCCATCTACCTGCCGCCCCAGGCCGAGCCGGAGGCGGCGCTGCCGGCCCTGTACTGGCTGTCCGGGCTGACCTGTACCGACGAGAACTTCATGCAGAAGGCCGGCGCCCAGCGGGTCGCCGCCGAACTGGGATTGGTACTGGTGGCGCCGGATACCAGCCCGCGCGGCAGCGGTGTCCCCGGCGATCCCGACGGCGCCTGGGACTTCGGCCTGGGCGCAGGCTTCTACCTGAACGCCACGCAGGAGCCCTGGGCCGCGCACTACCGCATGCACGACTACGTGGTGCACGAGTTGCCGGCGCTGATCGAGGCGCATTTCCCGGTGTCCCG
Source organism: Pseudomonas sp. PS1(2021) (assembly GCF_020405165.1). Lineage (NCBI taxonomy): Bacteria > Pseudomonadati > Pseudomonadota > Gammaproteobacteria > Pseudomonadales > Pseudomonadaceae > Pseudomonas > Pseudomonas sp. PS1(2021). Next base: position 7,741,049 of record NZ_CP084484.1, read on the forward strand.
GCGGCGCGGCATCAGCGGGCACTCGATGGGTGGGCATGGCGCGCTGGTTTGCGCGCTGCGCAACCCGGGGCGCTACCTGTCGCTGTCGGCCTTCGCGCCGATCTGCCATCCGAGCGATTGTCCCTGGGGCCAGAAGGCGTTCTCCCGCTACCTGGGCGAGGACCCGGCGGCCTGGCGCGAGTGGGATGCCTGTGCGTTGCTCGAGGGTGCGTCCGAACGCTTGCCGATCCTGGTCGACCAGGGCGAGCGCGACGACTTCCTCGCCGTCCAGCTCAAGCCGGAAGCGCTACGCAATGCGGCGGACAAGGCCGGCCACCCGCTGGAGCTGCGTCTGCAACCAGGTTACGACCACAGCTACTACTTCATCGCCAGTTTCATCGAGGATCACCTGCGCCATCATGCCGGGGTTCTCAACGGTTGATCCGCGATACCTGAAGCCTGTCCCGATCCGGGGTAGAATCACGCCCTGATTCCAACCAGGGCGTTTTTCATGCGAATTGGCCATGGCTACGACGTGCATCGCTTCGGCGAGGGCGACTTCATCACCCTCGGCGGTGTGCGCATTCCCCACAAACATGGGCTGGTCGCCCACTCCGACGGCGACGTGCTGCTGCACGCCTTGTCCGATGCGCTGCTCGGCGCGGCGGCGCTGGGCGACATCGGCAAGCACTTCCCGGACACCGACCCGCGGTTCAAGGGCGCCGACAGTCGCGCGCTGCTGCGACACGTGGTCGCCATCGTCGCCGAGAAGGGCTGGAAGGTCGGCAACGTCGACGCCACCATCGTCGCCCAGGCGCCGAAGATGGCGCCGCACATCGAGACCATGCGCGGGTTGATCGCCGAGGACCTCGGCGTCGCGGTCGACCAGGTCAACGTCAAGGCCACCACTACCGAGCGGCTAGGTTTCACCGGACGCGAAGAGGGCATTGCTGTACATGCGGTCGCTTTGCTGATGGCCCGATGAGCGTTCTCGGCGAACTCGACCTGCTCGGGCCGCGCGCCCATGGGGCAGCCTGCGGCGAGGCGGTGCTCAAGGCCGTGGCCGAGGACTTCCAGGTCGACGAGGTGCTGGACATTCCCCTCAGCGGTGAAGGCGAGCACCTCTGGTTGTGGGTGGAAAAGCGCGGATTGAACACCGAGGAGGCGGCCCGTCGCCTCGGCCGCGCCGCCGGCGTGCAGCAGAAGAACGTCAGCTACGCCGGGTTGAAGGACCGCCAGGCCCTGACCCGGCAATGGTTCAGCCTGCACCTGCCGGGCAAGGCCGATCCCGACCTGGGCGCAGCCGAGGGCGCGGACCTGCGGATTCTTCGCTGCACCCGTCATTCGCGCAAGTTGCAGCGAGGCGCGCATGCCGCCAACGGCTTCACCCTGCGTCTGACCGGGCTGCGGGCGGAGCGTGCCCTTCTCGACGCGCGCTTGGAACGTATCGCCGCGGACGGCGTGCCCAATTATTTCGGCCTGCAACGCTTCGGCCACGGCGGCGGCAACCTGGTCGACGCGCGCAGTTGCGCGGAACAGGACCTGCTGCCGGCGAACCGCAACCTGCGTTCGCGCTTCCTTTCCGCCGGGCGCAGCTGCCTGTTCAATCGCCTGCTCGCCGAGCGGGTCGCGGAGGGTAGCTGGAACCGGGCAGCGGTCGGTGACCTGCTGGCCTTCACCGACAGCCGCAGCTTTTTCCTCGCTGGCGAGGAAGAATGCCGCGATGCCCGTCTGGCCGCCCTCGACCTGCACCCCACCGGACCGCTCTGGGGCGAGGGCGATCCGCCGAGCGGCGCCGGCGTCCTCGAACGCGAGCTGGCCCTGGCCGGGCGCGAGCCGGCGCTCTGCCGCTGGCTGGCGAAGGCGGGCATGGCGCACGAACGGCGCATCCTGCGGCTCCCCATCCAGGGGCTGGCGTGGCATTATCCCGAACCTGATGTTCTGCAACTGGAATTCGTCCTGCCGGCCGGTTGTTTCGCCACCGTAGTGGTGCGTGAAATCCTCGACCTGGTACCGACAGGGCAGACGGAAAACCCATGCGCATACTGATTGCCAACGACGACGGGGTGACCGCACCCGGTATCGCCGCGCTTTACGACGCGCTGGCGGATCATGCCGATTGCGTAGTGATCGCCCCCGACCAGGACAAGAGCGGCGCCAGCAGTTCCCTGACGCTGGACCGCCCGCTGCACCCGCAGCGCCTGGACAACGGATTCATCAGCCTCAACGGCACGCCGACCGACTGCGTGCACCTGGGCCTGAACGGCTTGCTGGAGGAATTGCCGGACATGGTGGTCTCGGGTATCAACCTGGGCGCCAACCTCGGCGATGACGTCCTCTATTCCAATACCGTGGCGGCGGCCATCGAAGGGCGCTTCCTGAAGGGGCCGGCCTTCGCCTTCTCGCTGGTCTCGCGGTTGACGGACAACCTGCCCACTGCCATGCACTTCGCCCGCCTGCTGGTCTCCGCCCACGAGCGCCTGGCCGTGCCGCCGCGTACCGTGCTCAACGTCAATATCCCGAACCTGCCGCTGGATCGCGTACGTGGTATCCAACTGACCCGCCTCGGGCACCGCGCCCGTGCCGCCGCACCGGTGAAGGTGGTCAATCCGCGCGGCAAGGAAGGCTACTGGATCGCCGCGGCCGGCGATGCCGAGGATGGCGGGCCGGGGACGGATTTCCACGCGGTCATGCAAGGCTACGTGTCGATCACTCCGTTGCAGCTGGACCGTACCTTCCACGAAGCCTTCGGCGGCCTCGACGAGTGGCTGGGAGGACTGACGTGATGTCCGAAGACCTGCATCGCCGGGGTATCGGCATGACCTCCCAGCGTACCCGAGAGCGCCTGATCCAGCGCCTGTACGAAGAAGGCCTGTCCAACGCCCACGTGCTCGAGGTGATCCGCCGCACGCCGCGTCATCTGTTCGTCGACGAGGCGCTCTCGCATCGCGCCTACGAAGACACCGCCCTGCCGATCGGCCACAACCAGACCATTTCCCAGCCGTTCATGGTGGCGCGGATGACCGAGTTGCTGCTGGCGGCCGGCCCGCTGGACAAGGTCATGGAGATCGTACCGGGTCCGGCTACCAGACCGCGGTGCTGGCGCAACTGGTCGAGCGGGTCTTCTCCGTCGAGCGGATCCAGGCGTTGCAGGACAAGGCCAAGGAGCGTCTTGCGGAGCTAAACCTGCGTAATGTTGTCTTTCGTTGGGGCGATGGCTGGGAGGGCTGGTCGGCGTTGGCTCCCTACAATGGAATCATCGTCACCGCGGCGGCCACGGAAGTCCCGCAGTCGTTGCTGGACCAGTTTGGCCCCGGGGGCGCCTGGTGATCCCGGTCGGTGGCGGCGAGGTCCAGCAACTGATGCTGATCGTCCGCACCGAGGACGGGTTCAGCCGCCAGGTACTCGACTCGGTACGTTTCGTCCCGCTGCTCAACGGCCCGATCGCCTGAGCCGGCGGCCGGCGTCGCCGGCCCGATTGAACGAAAGCGAAGAAGATGGATAAGGGGAAGGATTGAGGCTAGCAGCGACCCTGCGGCAATGGACTCGGCTCTACGGTGGCTGCCACCTGTTGCTCGGGGCCGTTGTCTGTTCCCTTCTCGCCGCCTGTTCGTCGTCGCCTCCCGGCGGAGTCAAGGTCGTCGATCGCAACGGTTCCGCGCCTGCCGCTGCGCGGCGTACGCCGGTCACCAGCGGGCAGTACATCGTGCGCCGCGGCGACACCCTGTATTCCATTGCCTTCCGCTTCGGCTGGGACTGGAAAGCCCTGGCCGCGCGCAATGGCATCGCGCCGCCCTATACCATCCAGGTCGGTCAAGCTATCCAATTTGGTGGGCGGGCATCGACGCAACCGTCCGTCGCGAAAAACACGCCGGTCGTCGCTGCGCCCGTGGCGACCAAGCCTACCCCGGTTCCACCCGCAGTTAGTACGTCGGTACCTGCCAAGCCCGCACCGGCTCCGGCCTCGACCACGACCCCACCCAGCAGCGGGCGCGACTCCCGTCGTCGCGGGGCCTGCGGTGGGGGTGAAGCATGGCCCGCGAGCGGTACTCTGATCGGCCGTTTTGCCTCAAACGGAAGTTTGAATAAAGGGATTGATATAGCCGGTCAATTGGGCCAGCCTGTCCTGGCTGCGTCTGGTGGGACCGTTGTATACGCCGGTAGTGGTTTGCGGGGCTACGGCGAGTTGGTCATCATCAAACACAACGAGACCTACGTGAGTGCCTACGGTCACAACCGCAGGCTGCTGGTGCGGGAAGGGCAACAGGTCAAGGTAGGGCAATCGATTGCCGAGATGGGCTCCACAGGAACCGATCGGGTGAAGCTGCACTTCGAGATTCGCCGCCAGGGTAAGCCTGTCGATCCACTGCAATATTTGCCACGTCGCTGACCGGGAGTTCGCCCGCCCACATCATGTAGGTGAGCGGGTCCGGGCGTGTCCAGCGGGAAAGGAATCGCCCGGGCTTGAGTCGAACTCATGCAAGGGATAACGACATGGCACTCAAAAAAGAAGGGCCGGAGTTTGACCACGATGATGAAGTGCTCCTCCTGGAGCCCGGCATCATGCTGGACGAGTCGTCTGCCGACGAGCAGCCTTCTCCCAGGCAACTCCAAAAGCCACCACTTCCTTCTCTTCCAAACAACACAAGCACATCGACTACACGCGCGCGTTGGACGCAACGCAGCTGTATCTCAACGAAATCGGTTTCTCGCCCCTGTTGACGCCCGAAGAGGAAGTCCACTTCGCTCGTCTGGCGCAGAAGGGCGATCCCGCTGGTCGGAAGCGGATGATCGAGAGCAACCTGCGGTTGGTGGTGAAGATCGCCCGGCGCTATGTCAATCGCGGACTGTCCCTGCTCGACCTGATCGAGGAAGGCAACCTAGGCCTGATCCGCGCCGTGGAGAAGTTCGATCCGGAGCGCGGATTCCGGTTCTCGACCTACGCCACCTGGTGGATCCGCCAGACCATCGAGCGGGCCATCGCCAGACCAGACCCGGACCATTCGCTTGCCGATCCATGTGGTCAAGGAGCTCAACGTCTACCTGCGTGCGGCGCGGGAACTGACCCCAAGCTCGACCACGAACCTTCGCGAAGAAATCGCCAACCTGCTGGAGAAGCCGGTCGCCGAGGTCAAGCGCATGCTCGGCCTGAACGAACGGGTGACTTCGGTGAGACATCTCTCTTGGTCGGACTCGGACAAGACCCTGCTGGATACGCTCACCGACGATCGCCCCACCGACCCGTGCGAGCTGCTGCGGGATGACGATCTCAGCGAAAGCATCGACCAGTGGCTGACGGAACTCACCGACAAGCAGCGTGAGGTGGTGATTCGCCGCTTCGGCTTGCGCGGGCACGAAAGCAGCACGCTGGAAGAGGTCGGCCAGGAAATCGGCCTGACCCGCGAGCGGGTTCGTCAGATCCAGGTCGAGGCGCTGAAGCGCCTGCGGGAGATCCTGGAGAAGAACGGCCTGTCGAGTGACGCGCTGTTCCAGTGACGGAAAACCTTAGACCCACTGAAGACCCGGCGTTCGCCGGGTTTTTTGTGTCTGCTCTTGTAAGCATTAACTTACACGGCGTGTGAGCCTAAGTAGATAAATGCCCGGGAGGTTTGCCAAAAACGCTCGGTGAATTTAAGTAACTTATTGAAAATAAAGGAATATATTTTTCTAAAATGACTGCCGAAGAAGCTTCGCTGGGTTTTCTGGCAGGTTGCGGAAGCACAGGAATCGCTAATATCACTCCTGCGTACAGGAACACGCAACCCCGAAGGATCGGGGAAGGGACGTCGCCAGGGAGGCGATTCATCAGGACGATGACGAGGGACTGAAGAGTGGGCGGGTAATACCCGCCCCCTTTTTGCCTGCCGTTTTACTCGTCGCCAAAGAAAGGCCCGCTGTTTGCGGGCCTTGGCGCTATCAGCGCTCAGATGCTGGAGCTTGCCGGCGACGCCGTCCCATTCCTCAGCGTCGGGCAGGGCATCGCTTCTTCTCGGTGATGTTCGGCCAGACTTCCGCCAGCTCGCTGTTCAGCTCGATGAATTCCTGCATGTTCTCCGGCACTTCGTCTTCGGAGAAAATCGCCTGGGCCGGACATTCCCGGGCTCGCACTGGGGCGCAGTCGATGCACTCGTCCGGATGGATGACCGGGAAGTTGGGTCCTTCGTAGAAGCAGTCCTACCGGGCAGACTTCCACGCAGTCGGTGTATTTACACTTGATGCAGTTGTCGGTGACGACGAAGGTCATTTTCTAGTTCTCTCCTCAGGCGGGCGGCTAAAGCGCGCGCGATTCTAACAGCTTGTGCGGTAGTCCGTCAGACCCGCATCTTCCAGCGTGCATATAACAGATCGAGAAGCTTGCCGCGGGCTGATATCGTCAGGATTGATCCTCGACAGTTCATCGATCACCGGGTGCGTGGCAGGCTGGCGAACAGGTCGCTCTGCATCGGCGAGGCGGGCTTGCCGCTCTGCTGGCTCGGCATCTCGTGCGGCGGGCTACCTGCAGTGGTTTCAGGCGCTTGAGGTGTTCGCGGGCGCGCTGGATTACCTGCAGGGCCGGCACGCCGGCCAACCTGGGCCACCGCGAGGCCAGCTCTTCGCCGGTCCGGCAATACATCGGTGCAGGAACACGATGCGTTCATTGTGCTCGGTCGCGTTCAGGTGCGTTGGCTACCGCGGGCTGGCTTTCCGGCAGTACGGTCAGTTCGAAAAGTGGGTGGCGAACGGTGTGAAGGCGCGAGTCAGGCCAGGTCCTCGGCCGCTGCCCGGGCAGCGACAGGCCGTCGAAGGTGCTGGTGCCGCGGCCGACCTCATCCATCAGCACCAGCTCTTGTCCAGTGGCGTTGTGCAGGATGTTGGCGGTTTCGCTCATCTCCACCATGAAGGTCGAGCGGCCGCCGGCCAGTCGTCGGACGAGCCGATGCGGGTGAAGATGCGGTCCACCGGGGACAGCTCGCGGCGCAGCCGGAACGAAGCTGCCGATATGCGCAAACAGCACGATCAGCGCGGTTTGCCGCATGTAGGTGGATTACCGCCCATGTTCGGACCGGTGATCACCAGCATCCGGGTGTCGGCATCCAGCGCCAGGTCGTTGGCCACGAACGGCGTCTCCAGCACCTGCTCGACCACCGGATGGCGGCCCTGCTCGATGTGCAGGCAGGTGTGTTCGACGAACCGCGGGCGATTCAGGTCGAGGTTCAGCGCGCGTTCGGCGAGATTCGCCAGCGTCCGGCTCCGCCAGCGCCGAGGCGCTGTCCTGGAGCGGGCGAGATGGCCGATCAGGCGTTCCACAGCTCTTCGTAGCGCGCCTTCTCGCGGGCCAGGGCGCGGCTCTGGGCCGACAGCGCTTTGTCGAGGCCTTCAGTTCCGGCGTGATGAAAGCGCTCGGCGCCTTTGGGGTCTGCCGGCGGATGTAGTCGGCCGGCGCCTGTTCGGCCTGCACCCGTGGCGGCTCGATGAAGTAGCCATGGATGCGGTTGTAGCCGACCTTCAGGTTGGGCAGGCGGTGCGGGCCTTCTCGCGCTTCCAGGTCCATCAGGAATTGCCCGGCGTTTCGCTCAGCGCCTGCAGCTCGTCCAGCTCCGCGTCATCAGCCAGTCTTGATCACGCCACGTCGCGGATCACCGCTGGCGGGTTGTCGATGATCGCCTTGGCCAGCAGTTCGGCGAGTTCGGGATGAGTGCCGATGGTGGTGGCCAGCGCCTGCAGGTGCGGCGCTTCCAGTTCGGTCATGGCGTTCCGGGTCCGGCAGCGCCGCCAGCGCGTCGCGCGGCGCGCCAGGTCGCAGGGCGGGCGTTGCGCAGGCCGATGCGGGCGAGGATGCGTTCGAGGTCGCCGATTTCCTTGAGCTGCGGTTGCAGGTTCTCGAAGCGGTAGCGTTCCAGCGAGCAGGCGATGGACTCCTGGCGGGCTTCAGTACCGCGCGGTCACGCAGCGGACGGTTCAGCCAGCGGCTCATCAGGCGGCTGGCCGCGGTCTGGCAGCGGTCGACCACCGATTGCAGAGTGTTCTCGCGGCCACCGCTGAGGTTGATATCCAGCTCAGGTTGCGGCGGCTGGCGCCGTCGAGATCACCGTGTCATCAGGCGGTCGTGGCGCAGGCTGCGCAGGTGCGGCAGGGCGGTACGCTGGGTTTCCTTGGCGTAGGCGAGCAGGCGGCCGGCGGCGCCGATGGCCAGGTCAGGTTCTGGCAGCCGAAGCCTTTCAGGTCCTGGGTGCCGAATTGCTGGCAGAGGCTCTTGTGCGCCGAGTCGCGATCAAGTCCCATGGCGCGCGGCGACGTACGCCGCGGCGCCTGCTCCAGCAGGCCCTGGCGCCAGTCGTCGGGAATCAGCTCGGCCGGGTTGAGCGCTCCAGTTCGGCCAGCAGGGTTTCCCAGCCTTTATCTCCTGGACGCTGAAGCGGCCGCTGGTGATGTCCAGCACGGCGAGGCCGAACAGGCGCTCGTCGCCGAGGATCGCCGCCAGCAGGTTGTCGCGGCGTTCGTCGAGCAGCGCTTCGTCGCTCACCGTACCGGGGTGATGATCCGCACCTGGCGCTCCACCGGCCCCTTGCTGGTGGCCGGATCGCCGATCTGCTCGCAGATCGCCACCGACTCGCCGAGCTTGACCAGCGGCGGGTAGCCCTCCGCGGAATGGAAGGGAATGCCTGCCATCAGGATCGCCTTGCCGCCGGACTGGCCGCGTGCGGTCGGGGTGATGTCGAGCAGTTTGGCGGCCTTCTTCGCGTCCTCGTAGAACAGCTCGTAGAAGTCGCCCATGCGATAGAACATCAATTGGTCGGTGCTGATGCTTGGTTGATACTGCTGCATCATCGTGGCGTGCTGAGAGGTCGGTCATACGGGCCTGGAAGCGGGCTTTGGACGGTGCAAAAGAGGGCAATGTTAGCCCGATTCACCGGCCTGTGTCGGGTCCGTTCGGAACCGGCGCGGACCTCGGTCTGCGCCTGTGCGAGGCTTTGCGGCGTGCCGCGTGCCTAGCTGGCGCCGAGCTTCTGCCGACCGTCGGGCGGTTGATCTGCGCCGGGTCGAGACGCCAGACCCGCGCCGCGGCGTGTCACCGAGCGAGCTGTGGGTCGGGTCGAACGAAGTGCTGGAGAAGATCAGAGTAGTCCTCGTTCACCGGCGCGGCGTCGGAATTGTCGCCCTGGCAGTGGTTGAGCGGCAGGATCGCCGGGGGTGCCGGGCGGGCTGTTGGGTACGACCATGGCCAACTGGTCGTTGCCGGCCGGCTGGGTGCGCGGAAAGGCGGTATAGTCGCGTACCACCGGGTAATAGTCGCGGCCCCCGCGGCCGAGTGGCGAGGGCGCTGACCTGTTCTCCGGTTCCTGCGCACCACCGCAGAGCTGTCGCCGGCTCCTGTCGCGTAGACCACGTACTTGCCTGAGGGGTGAGGAACGGCATCGACTCTTCGGTGCTCAGCCGTCGCCGGTCACGGCTTTCCGGCGCTCACGCCGCGCGCTGCCATCGCCATTGAAGACCAGGGTGGCGAGGCGGATGTCGCCCTCGTGCTGAGCACGACCTGGCGGCCGTCGAGGCGGATCCTCGTTGCGACCGCCGATGGCCGCGATCAGGTTGCTCGGCGCCTGGGTACCGCCGATGGCCCAGGCGAACGTGCCGAGCGCCATTCTGGCGGCCCGGTCGGGTAGCCCGTCCGGGGAGAATGCGCATTCATCGGGTCCGATGTTCAGCCGGGCTGGTTGAGCTGGCGGGTGCTCTTGCTCTTGAAATCGTGCAGGTAGAGGTTCGAGGCCGTACTCTCCATATAGCTGTGGTAGGCCAGGCGCACCCAGGCGCGGGCAGGCTGCTGGCGGGTTACGGGGCCAGGTTGGCGGTGCAGGCCGCATGGGCGAGGCTGGCAACGGGAGAGGGTGGGCGAGGGAGCAGAGACCTTAGGTGGCGCGATGTTCATGGGGTGCCTTTCCGGACGGTGATGGAGCACGCATGTTCGCGCATTCGCTGCCTTCGCGCGGTTGCGCTTGTCCGAGCTTCTTCTGAATGGAAAAGCCGATGGTGTAGG